>NZ_CP173360.1:0-3015000 GCF_044999035.1 Kitasatospora griseola
CGGGGTCTCGTTGTGGAGGTCGACCTCGACCAGGAGCAGCGGGACGCCGTGGGCGGGGGCGGTGAGAACGGCGTCGGCGAACTGGGTGCGGTCGCCGGGCAGGGGGAAGGGGGCTTCGGTGGTCCAGTCGGCGATGGTGCCGATCGGGTCGCCGGGGGTGGCGGGGCTGGTGAAGGCGACGATGGTGTCGTTGACGGTCATGGCGTGGGGGGCGCCGGTGGCGCGGCCGACCGAGCGGGCGCGGCCGCCGGCCTTGCGGGAGGAAGGCAGGGTGGACTTCGCGGCGTCCAGGCCGAGGTCGGTCAGTCCCCAGATCTTGGCTCCCGAGCCGGGCGGGCGGACAGGCTTGCGCTTCGGCTTCGGCTTCGGCTTCGGCGCGGAAGGCGCGGTGGCGGCGTCGTCCGGGTCCGGGTCGGTGGTGAGGCCGGAGGTGCTGCCGCGCTTCTCGGTGAGCTTGTTCTTCTCCAGGTCCCGCAGGCCCGAGGCGACCGTGTTCGGCTGCTCGTGGTCGGGCTGGGCCAGGAGCCAGACCTGCTTGACGGTGGCGACCTTCAGCACGCCGAGCACCCGCAGGATGCTGTGGCGCAGCGGGCCGGTGGAGCCGTTGGGGTAGGCCTTCGCTCGGACGAACGCGGTGCGCTCCTTCGGCGGCTTGGTCGTGGTCGTGGTGGTTGGGCTGGTGCCGTCCGGCTGGTCGTCGGTCATCGTGGCCGCTCCCCCGCTGGTGGTGATCTATCTGGCCTTCTCGATACCTCACGGCACCGACAACCCGCCCCGGCCGCCGCCCTCCCGCCCTCCCCCCACCCCGCCCGATCGCCAGAGCGGGCAGGCCACTCGGCCAAGAGAGAAGGGCCCCAGCGGCCCGGGAGCGCGCAAACCCCGCACGCTCCCAGACCGCCAACTACCAAAGACAAGGACACAGAGGGGTTGTCGAGGTTTCTCTCGGCCTCGAATTCGGGCACTGACCTGCGGAAACAGCCCCTCTGGGCCGTTAGGTGGTGGTCGGGGAGTTGGTCGGGGAACATGTCGGGGAGTTGGAGGGGGAACCGTAGGCGCTCCGGGGAAACTCACCGGGGCCTGTGAGGCCGTCTGCGGGGCGTTCCCGGCCTTCTCCGGCAAGCTACCCGATTCGAGTGCCGCGCACGCCTCCCGGCAGTGCTCCAGGGCGCTGCCGGACCCGTTGGAGGGCGGCAGCCGGTCAGGTGCGGGCCGGGGCGGCGTCGGCGTCGATCAGCCCTTGCTCCAGGGCTTGGCGCACGACCAAGGCGGCGGCGCTGTCGGAGTCGAGGAGCAGCGGCTGGGTGCGGTCGGCGGGGTTCGCGACGAAGCCGTCGTCGACCACGACCACCCAGCCGTCCCGGCCGCCGACGCCGTACTCGATCCAGGCGAGTGCGCGGCCGAGCCGGCGGACGTAGTAGACGCTGGGCGCGCGGGTCCAGCCGGCGAGGTCCCAGCCGTGCTGGTCCATCAGGCGGCTGGCGTCGCGGATCCGGTCGAACTTGCCCAGGTTCCGCAGGTACGGCTCCTGGGGCACCGCCAGCGGGCCCGCGGGCCGCTGGCGGAGCGTGGCGGGTGTGCCCGGCCGGGCCTGGGCGGTGCTGGCCAGCGAGGCTTGGACGGGCTGCTGCTCGTCGGCCTGGTCGTCGGGGTCGAGGACGTCGTCGTACTGGTCGAACTGCTCGTCCTGGTCGTCCGGATCGGCGTCGCCCCACCGGTCGATGCGCTCCATCATGCGGCGGCGGACGCGCTCGTCCTGGTCGGCGTCGGGCCAGCGGGCCTTGTCCCGGATCTCCTCGGCGGTCCGATAGAGGCGGGTGCTGTAGGAGGGCAGCAGGTCGGCCAGCGCCTTGAACGCGGCGGCCGGGTCGGCGCCGGCCTCGATGTCCAGCAGGTAGTTGGTGAGCTTGCGGCGCAGCGCGTCGGCGGTGCCCAGGAGGCGCTGGCCGTCCTCGCCCCAGCGCTCGCCGTCGGCGGCCCCGGTGCTGACCACCGGCGCGGCGGGCGCGGCGGGCTGCCCGGCGGCGGGCACCGGGGCGGGGGCGGGCGGCGGCACCGCGGCTTCCGCCGCTGCCTTCTTGGCCTTGGCCTTGGCGTGGTCGACCTTGCTGCGGCAGGCACGGGAGCAGTAGGTCCGCGGCCGGGTGCGGGACGGCGGGAGGGGCGTCTCGCAGCCGGTCCGGGCGCACTTCCGGGCCGCGGGCGCGCCGTCGGTCGGCTGGTCGGTCGAGGTGGGCTGCGGGGCGCTGTCCATGCCGGGGATGGTAGCTGCCCAGGTCAGCGGCCGTCCGGAGTTTCGCCCCACATACCTTGATGGGGCGTAACCCGAACCTTGGTGCCGGGGCGCGGGGGCGAATCCCGAGCCTTGGTGGGGCGAATCCCGGACCTTGGTGGCTGGGGCGCGGCGGGCAGAGTGCAGCGCCGACCGGGGTGTGTGCAGCATGTGAAGACGGCGGTCCGGGCGGGCATGCTGCACAGTGCAGCGGCGACCGGCGGCGCAGCCCTGCGCAGAGCGTTGCGCAGCACCAGGTCCGCTGCGCAACGCTCTGCGCAGGGCTGCGCAATCCGGCTCTGCGCATGCGCGGGGCGGGGATTGCGCATGCGCGGGGCAGGGTGGGCCGAGGTGCGACTGCGGAGCGGAACGGCGGCCGGTACGGGTGCGGAGTGCGGGCGGCGGACCGGGTGCTGCGCAAGGCCGGCTGACGACTGCGCATGCCATCGCAGTGCCCTGACCTGCGATGGCAAGGTTGGTGCGGGGCGAATCTCCAACCTTGGTGAGGCGTCTCGGCGATTCGCAGTGAAACTCACCGGGTGCGGAGGTGGGGCGATGCGCAGGAGTACGTTGCGCGCCCGTACACGCTGACCTGCGACGGGGAGTTCGGGCGGTGCGAAACTCGCCGGCGCTCGGGGCGGAACTCACCGGCCGCCCGTGCCCTTCCCTGCCTCCGTCGAGTTGGCCGGGCATGACGAACACGACCTTCCTGCCGACCGAGCAGGCCGCCGACGGCGAGGACCAGGAACAGTAGAAGCAGCACGCGCTGAACGTGTTGCTCGCCGAGGCGGCGGAGGCGGGCCGGCGGGGTGCCGGGTGAGTACGCAAGCTCGCCGGACGGCAGGCGGAGCACGGGCACCGGGTGGTGCTGGAGCGGGCCGCCGACGCGGTGGAGCGGGCGTGCGGCCCAGAGGCGGTACCGGGCGGCAGAGGGGTGCTGACGGGGGAGCTGGCGTACGACCTGGCGGCCGACGTCGTCACCGGCAGCTGCTGCGCCGAGGGCCTCCCGGTGCTGTCGGCCGGCGAGCGGGTCGCGCTGGCGGCGGCGATGCCGACGGCGGTGGGCGGTGACGGCACCCCGGAGCGTGAGGTGCCCGCGCTGGCCGCCGCAGTGGCCTCCGGCCGGGCCGCCCGTGATCTTTGACAGGCGACCCTGACGGATTGACAGGTGAGTTTGACCGCCCGTTCAGGCTCCGATGTCGAGGGGACGGATCGCCTGGTCGGTGAGCTCTCACAATTGGGCGCGCTGGCGTTCCTCTTCGGCGATCCGGGCGACAAGTACAGCGCTGTCGATGTGCGGTTCGACGGCGGCAAGCACCAGGCGCCGGAGCTCGGCGGGGTCGATCGCCTCGACCTCCCACTGAACGGGCCGGGCGGGGTCGAGGTGGTGCTGGTGGCCGAACGCGGGCCGGCGGGGATCGTCGGCCTGTTCGCTCCCGGGCGACAGCCGACGCTGAAAACCCGTTCGGAGTAACCGGCTTGAACGCCGCGTGACGGTGCGGCTCGCTGGATAGGTTGCCCAGGCAGCAGTAATCAACGTCTCAAAGCCCTTGGGAGAGACCATGCCTGACAACACGACAGCACAGCAGACCACCGAAAACAGCAAGGGCCCGGCGCCGATCACCGTGCCGCCGGGGGCGTTCGCCACCGCCGACCTGCCGCCGGAGGCACCCGCTGCGGCCGAGGCCCGCGATCGGCTGCTGAACGCCATCGGCCAGCAGGCGCAGTCCGTCGCCGGCCTGGACCCGGAGCAGGCGGCCAAGGTGCTCGGGGAACTCGCCCGCAGCTACGCGCTGGTGACGCGGACCCGGTTCTACCAGCCGGTCGACTTCCTGTGGCAGCCCACCCTGTTCCAGCCGGTCGGGGGCATGGATCAGGTACAGCAGGGATTCATTGCTGGAGCCGACCAGCTCGGGTGAGCCCCGGAGTGCTCAGGCAGCCGCTCGTACGAGCGTCGGACCGGTGCGTCTGCGGCCCCGACACCCGCACCGGTCCACGACGCTGCAGCCGGTCCAGCTCCGAGACCCGCTGACAGGCCCCTGATCACGGTTGCCCGGTCCGCCGGTGCCCACCCGGGCGGTGCGGGCGCGCAGTCGGCCCGGCGGTTGAGCTGGGCCATGAGCTCGCGGTTGGCGGCGAGGTCGTCGCCGCGTTCCTGAAGCTTCAGCTCCAGGTCGACCGCCTGCTGTTCGAGCCTGGTGATCCGAGCCTTGAGCTGCTCGGTGTCGTCCGGGCCGCCGATGCCCACCTCGCGCCAGACCTGCTCGCCGAACGCTTCGCTGAGGCGCTGTTCGAGGTGCTCACACCGGTACATGTACCCACCCGCCGGTCAGGATCGAGTGGCAGGAACCTGGCGGTGGTCAAGGTCGGGTGGCAAACGGTCAGGGCCGCCTGTCAAAGGTCAGCCGCAGCTAGACACAGGTGGAGACAGGTCGGGCCTGTAGACGCCCCCATCAGGCAGAACGGGGGGTCGATGACACAGACAAAACAGATGTTCCGGGGCAAATAGGACGTCCGGAAGACAGGTTGCTGATGATCTATCTCCACCTGTCTCCGCCCCTCGGTGATCTGTCTCCCGAAGGCGGAGGGGGTCAGGCGTGGCGGGCGGTGAGCTCGGCAAGGATCTGCGGCCAGGGCGCGGTACCCCGGCGGTGCAGGGCCTCGCGCTTGGCCGCGATGGGCAGCGCCATGAACACCGCGCGCTCCGCCTGCCCGGCCTCGGTGGTGTCGCGGTCGTAGAACCAGACCCGCTCGGCGATGGCCATCTCCCCTCGTTCGGCCCAGCCCTCGGCCGTATCCGGTCCGGTCGCCGGGCGGCGGGAGCGGGCCCGGCCGCCGCGGTCGGCGCCGGATCCAGTCGCGGCGGGGCGGTCGAGGTCGGCTTCGGCGAGCAGCAGCCGGCGCACTTCGGCGAGGGCGCCGTGGGTCGGGGCGAGCAGGGCCAGGGCGCGGGGGCCGCACTGCTGGAGCGTGGCGGTGAGGGTGGCGAGCACCTCCAGGACGGCGACGGCGTCGGCGGCCGGGAGCTCGTCGGCGTCGAGGACGGCGTTCAGCAGCTCGCCCGCCGCCGTGGCGGCCGCGGTGGTCGCCCGCTCGATCCGGGCACGCTGTCCGGTGCTCACCCCCGGTCAACGACCGCACCGCCGGCCGGGTCACCCGGGCGGGCAGTGACCTCGGCGGCCCGGGGTCGGTTGAACGAGGGTGAGCTCCTCCTCCCCCGCCCGGGTGCTCGGCACCGGGCTGGCCTCCCTGATCCCCACCGACGGCGCCGCGGACGTCGACCCGGTCGCCGCCGCGACCGGCCGGCGCGTGGTCGCGCGGCTGCTGCAGCTGGAGGCGGTCGAGGTGCCGGTGGCGGTGGTGAACGCGGCCGTGGAGCTGCTCGGTCTGCTGGCCGGCCATCCGGACCCGCAGGCCCGCGAGGCGGTCGACGCGGTGGTGGAGCGGCTGCGTGCCGCCGCCGGGAGCTCTGGGGCGGGTGTCCCGTCTCATCGAACTTTGACGAGTCTCACCGGAGTTTGACCGGGGTCTGCGGGGCTGGGCCGAAATACCCTGGAGCCCTGACCGGGCCGTCTGCGATCCTCGTGCGCGTGCCAGCTCGTAACCGCCGCCTGCCGCGGCACCTGTCGTGGCCGCTCACCTCGACGGACATCTCCTCCGCCCTCGGTGAGACGCCCTCCCAGGCCCTCCAGCTCAGCTTCTTCGACCACCGCTGGACGGACGGGACTCTCCTCAAGGCCGACTGGACGCCGCCGATCGGCTCGAACTACGGCGCCGGCCTCCCTCCCGACTGGTGGTCGAGTGTCTGGATCACCGTCGGCCCCGTCCCGGGCGGTGAGCGGGCCGCCGCCCGTCAGATCCTGCGCGAGCAGGCACTGCCCGAGCTCCGGAGCTGGGTGGAGAAGGCCCGGAACGGGTCCGAAGCATGGGCGCTGAGCAGGCACAGCATCGCCTGGCAGTACGCCGACCATCTCCTGTGCATCAGCCATGACGAGCAGCTGTACCAACCGGTCAAACTTCCCTGAGACTTGTCAAAGCTCGATGAGACGGGTCAGCTGTCCTTTGCCAGATGACCCTGACTCTGACTGACTGACGCTATTCGCTGGGCGGGAACACCCGAGTCACGGCAACGCCATCAATGAGGCTGGCAAGGCGCTCAAGGATGTTCTTGTTCAGCGCCTCCCTCGTACGCCGCATCTCGTCGAGCTTCGAGCGGGGACTCGTTGAGGTGCGGCCAGCAACCAGACGCTGAACCGCCAATGATGCGAGCTCAAAGGGCATATGGTGCGATCCGATCCACCATCCGTCTCGCATTGCCGCGTCGGTGGCGCTCTGGGCGGCTGCACGAAGCTCGGAGATGCGTTCGCGGACCGTTTCCTCGGTCTCATGCAGGGCCCGATACGAGGAGGCTGTCTGCTCCAGGTAGTCCTCCCAAGCCCGGTATGCGGAACGAATCGCGATGAGCCGCTCAAGTTCCCCGGTCTTTTGCTCACGCTGTCGTTCGTCGGCTTGTCGCCTCCGCTCAGCGTGGCCTGCCCGTGCTGGCCCCAAGTAACCCGCGGCAGCCGTGAGGGCAGCACCCCCCAAAGCACCAATCGTTCCCCAGATCGCACCGTCCATGGCTCCCCCTCCGGCCGTTGACCGCTGATGGACACCTGGCCCAGGCACCCAACGGCCAAACTTCGCTGAGATCCGCCAAAGGTCGCTGAGACGGGTCAGCCCGTGACCCGTCTCAGCGAAGATTGACGAGTCTCAGCGAACTTTGACTCCGCGCGGAGGCTGCTGCCTCCAGCAGGGACCAGCCGTCGATCTCCACCGCCAGTGGCTCCTGGGGCTGCCACCCGCGGGCGATCGCCGCGTCGAGCAGAGCCCGGACTGTGCCGGGTTCGTGCAGGTTGAGGGAGCTGCCCCGGACGTGGCCGACGTCCCCCGATCCCGTGGGGAAGCCGCCTGGGACATACCGGCCGGGGCCTTCGGCGAAGACGATGCGCAGCGGACCGCCGCTGCCGAGCGGCTGCGGGTGCAGGGTGAGGGTCTCGCGGCAGTCCGAGGACCGGCCATCCGGCAGGGGGCGGTGGTTGTGTCGACGGGTCCACAGGTACACGCGCCCGTCGGCAACCAGTTGGCGGGGCTTCTTCGGATGGCGGGGCACGGAGCTGAGAATGCGCAGCCTGCTTCCTGCCACTGGCAGCACCGGTCAAACTTCGATGAGACGCCGTCAAAGTTCGTTGAGACGGGTCAGCCCGCTTGCCGGGAGACAGACTTCCCAATGGCGCTTGTCAAGAAGCTGAGCTTCCTGTCTCGCCGAAGTCTGACTGTTCGGAACTCGTCTCACTTGGGTGCTTGAATTCGCTGCATGACGGACTGGTCCCAGCTCAGGCACGCGTACGGCACCGCCCAGGACATCCCCGCGCTCCTCGACGCCATGAGCCCGGACCCGGACAACTCCTGCTGGAACAGGCTTTGGTCGGCGCTGTGCCACCAAGGCGCGGTCTTCTCGGCCAGCTACGCGGCGCTCCCGGCCCTGGCCGACGCGGCCCGGCGCTGGTCGCCGGCAGAGCGGCGGCAGCCGCTCTACCTGGCCGGTGCCATCGTCGCCAGTACCGACCGGCCCGACGGCGGGGAGGACCCCTACGTGTCCTGCTCCGCGGAGATCGCCGCGATGCGGGAACTCACCGAGGAAGCCCTGCGGGATCCCGGGCTGGCCGAAGACCCACGCGACTACGTCTCGCTCCTGGGGACGCTGCTCAGCTTCGAGGGCGTCGAGGTCTGGGGCGAACAGATCGACGGCCTCAACGGTGAGGAGTACGAACTGCCCTGCCCCGCGTGCGAGACCGAGAACTCGATCGTCTTCGGCGAGCACGGCTACTTCTCGACCACCGACTACCTGTACATGGTTCAAACCACTGCCAAGCAGCTCCCCCTCCGACCGCGGGACCCATCAGCGCTCCAGGGCTTGGCCGGTCGACTGCACAAGCGCATTCTCGCCGACGGCCACCCCGACCTCGCGCACAAACTGACCTACGTCTTCGGCACGGCCCAATGCGCGGACTGCCGCACTCCCTTCGACATTGCGGAAGCCGTCGTCACCCGCTGGGGAGCCTGACAAACCGGGAGAACGGCGCCCAGTCAAACTTCACTGAGACTAGTCAAACTTCGATGAGACGGGTCACCTGGACACAGACATCTCAGGGTGCCAAGGGGGCAAGCGGAACCGGGGAGCAGGTCTACAGGCCGCCGGCGACGTGCCGGATCGCTACCACGCGGTCGGCCGCGGGATCGAACCCGAGAACCGGGTGCCCGTAGTCGCCTTCGGCCGTCATGACCACCTGCTTGCCCAGCCGACGACCGACCGCGGCCAGGAACCCGCACAGGATGTCCACCCCTGCCTGGTCCTGAAGTTCGCGGAGGTCAACGTCGAAGTCAATCTCGTCGGCAGACCACGGGCGGAAGACCGCCAGCACGTCCGGGGCCGGCCAGACCCGCAGATCGACCGTCACCGCATCAGCGGGCCGCGCCAGCACCTCCACCGCAGAAGGCAGCGGACCTGCGACGCCACCCTCCAGATACTCCCACGCCCATCCGCTCGACCGGACCAGGTCGAACACCGCCTGCCAGTCCTCGACCGTGGCCCCTTCCACGCACACGTCGGGCAGAGCACCCATCAGGTCAGGATCGAAGAAATTCCTGACGTCGTCCCACATCAGATCCGGCATCCCGCCATGCTGCCCGGCCAGCCCACCCGCACGCAGCCCGATTTCCTTGACGAACCCCATAGAGGCACCCCCGCGATCACGGCGGACCGCGCCCCAAGGCGGTCCGCGGCCCGGCCGGGTAGCCCCCGGTTCCGCCGACCCCAGGCCACCCCGTCCCTCCACGGCAGGCAGGGCTCCGGGCCGGGGCCGTCAGGCGGCGGCCGGGATCGCGGGCATGACAGCGGAGGCGAAGGCGTCGTGTTCGAAGGCCAGGCGGCCCTGGAGGCAGTGGTAGAGCTGTCCGAGGAGGCGGTTCAGGAGGTTGCGCTGGGCAGCGGCGTGCCAGTCCCCTTTCTCGCGTCGGCGGCGGTAGTGGGCGTCGGCGCCGGGCGAGGTGCGGAGCGCGGAGAAGGCCCAGAGGAAGCCGGCGTGTAGAAGCCGGTTGTTCTTGACCATGCGCCGACCAACGTAGCTCTTCTTGCCGGAGGCCCGGGTGATCGGGGCCGATCCGGCGTATGCCTTGAGGCCGCGTGCGTCGGCGAAGCGCGTCGGGTCGTCGCCGATCTCCGCAAGGAGTCGAGCGGCGAGCTGGACGCCGAGGCCGGGGAAGCTGAGGTAGATCCCGGCGTCCGGGTGCTCGCGGAAGGCTTCTTCGACGGCGTCGGCGAGGTCGTCGGCGGCCCGGCAGGCGGCGCCGAGCTGCCCCAGCAGGGCGAGGAGCTGTTGGCCGAGGGCGGCTTCGACGAGTCCGGGGTGGCGGGCCCGCTCGGCACGGAGGACGTCGCGCAGGCGTTCAGCCTCGGCGTCGATGCCGCGCGTGCGACCAGCAAGATGGAGACAGGTCGTGTCGCGCGATGCTCCTACCTGGGGAAACACCTGTGTCATGACACAGATGACACAGGTGGAGACAGATGGAGACAGGTAGCCGGCCCCGGCCGTGCCGCGGTGCGGCCGGGGCCGGGCGGGTCAGATCAGGCCCTGCCGCAGGGCCAGGACGAGCAGGTCGGCCGCGGGTTGCGCGTCGGTGGCGAGCAGGGGTTCGCGGTCGATGGCATCGAGGACGAGGCGGCCGTCGACCAGGGCGGCCCAGCCGGGCAGGTCGGGCAGTCCCTGCTGGACCCAGCCGATCCGCTGCCCGCCGCGGTGGAGGGCGACCAGGCCGGTCCGGCCGCGCCAGGCGTGGGCGGTCAGGGCGCCGAAGGACTGGCTCAGGTCCGGCTCGCCGAGGTCGGCGGGGAAGGGGACGGTGCGCTGCGCAGCGAGGGCGAGGCGCGGCTGGCCGTCGGCGGGGGCGTCGCGCTGCGGTTGCGGTGCAGCGCTCTGTGCGGGGGCGGGTGCGGCCGGTGCAGCGGCCTCTGAATCTCCGCGCGGGGGTATCGGGGCCGGGCCGCGGCCGTCCTGAATACCTCCGCGCGGAGGAGTGAGGTCGGCTCCGCCGGACGGGGCGGGCACCGGGCCGGGAAGGGGCTGCGGCCGGTCGGCGGGAGGCCGCGGAGGGGTGGGCGCACTATCTCCGCGCGGGCCTGTTCGACCATCGGAACCGCCCCCGCCGCCGTCACTACCTCCGCGAGAAGGAACAAGGGCCGCTTCGGCCGGGGCGGCGGGCGCCTGCTGCCGGGCGGGCATCCCCGCCGCCGGAGACCAGTCGCCGTCCCCGTACAGGGTCTCGTAGCAGATGGTGCGGCCCAGGCGCAGCATGCGGCCGCTCAGGGCGGTGAGGCCGGTCTCCAGCAGGCGCAGCGCCTCCACCCCGTTCGCATCGTCGCCGGTCCGGGCGGCGGCGGCGTCGATCCGCTCCAGGTAGCCGGCGGCGAGGCGCTGCACCCGGGCGGCCAGCTCCAGCAGCTCCCGGCGCTGGGCGCTGCCCCGCTCCGGGCCGTCCTGGGGCGCACCGTCATTACCTCCGCGAGGAGGAACAAGGGCGGCGGCCAGGGCGTCATGCCGGCGCTCGGCGGCGGTGCGCCGGTACGCCTTCGACTCGCAGGCCCGGTTGCACGACTTCTTCGGCCGGCCCCGGCCGGTGTGCGGGGGCAGCGGCTTGCCGCAGCCCCGGCAGGTACGCCCCGGGCTGTCCTCACTCCTCCGCGCGGAGGTATCCGTCTCCATGATCGGCATCGTAGGCGGGGCCGCCGACGCGGCCTCGGCCGGGCGGGCGACGGGCACCGGCCGCTGCACCGCCCAGGGATGGCGCTGCGCGAGGACGGCCAGGGCTCCGTCGGCCTCCGCCCGGCCGCCGTCCGCTGCGGCGGCGGCGAGCAGCTCCTCCACTACGGCCCGCTCCGTCGCGGTGGCGGCGGCCCACGGGTCGGCGGCGTCGGCGAGGGCGGCGCGCACCGGACCCACCGTGGATTCATCGTCGCGACCGTGCCGTGAGTACTGAACTTGAATTTGTGATGTCGGCCTGGAGGGTGGTCAGCCGTCCATGATCAGGCCGGTGGCGGCGAGGCATCCGTCGATAAGGTGCGGGCGGTACTGGATCTTCTTCATGCTGCGCTTGACGGTGCGGGCGAGTTGGTCGAGGTCGGCGGCGGCGAGGTTGGCGATGGTGCGCTTGACCAGCGACCAGATTCCCTCCTGCGGGTTGAGGTCCGGTGCGTACGACGGGAGTTGGAAGACGGTCAGCCAGTCCTTGCTCGCCCGGACGAACTCCTGCATCGGCGGCATCAGGTGGGCACGGAGGTTGTCCCACACGAGCACGATCGGGCCGCCGAGCTGGATGTGCGCGCGGATCAGCAGGTCCCGGTAGTCCTGCCAGGTCAGGCCCTTCTTCTCGCCCTTGCGACCCCGGTAGACGTGGAAACTGTAGAACATCCGGGACCGCTGACCGGGCTTGTAGCAGCTCAGCCCCGCCATGGAGACCCGGCCGGCTCCCCGGCTACGCACCCGCACGACGGGGGTGCAGCCGAGTCTGCCCCAGGTCCTGGCGCGCGGCGGCCTCATCGACTGCCCGGCTTCGTCCTCGAAGACGAGCCAGGCGTCGCGGGCCGCCGCGGTGCTTTTACCCGCGGCCACGTGTCCTTCTTCCACAACTCCACCGCCGCGTCGTCGCGTTCGATCGCCCGGCGGGCCGGCTGCTGCCAGGACCAGCCGTGCTGCTTCAGCAGGACCCAGGTGCCCTCCACGGTGTAGGAGACGTGGAACAGCCAGCCGATCAACGTCTTCACCCGTGCCAGCGTCCACCGCTGGTCAGCCCAGCCGTGAGCCAGCGGCCCACGCTCCAACTCCCGCTCCAACCGCGCGATCTGGGCATCGGACAGCTTCGGACGACCGGGCGAGCCCTTCGAAGCGACACCCGCCGAACCGCCCTCGCGCCACTGCCGGCGCCAGCGCTCCACCGACCGCACACTCACCCGCAGCGCGGCCGCGATCTCCCGACTCTTCTCACCACTCTCGAAGCGCGACACGGCCTGCTGCCGGATCCGCTCCCGTGCGGCCCTCTCCGCGTCGGTCAAACCGCCGCCCTGTGCATACCTCACAGCACACGACTACCGGGCTCGGCCCTCCACCGGCAGACGAACGCTACTGCTTCACCCGTCCGAGCGACATCACACATTCAACTTCAGTACTGAACTTGATTGGGTGATGTCGGAGCCGTTCGCCTGACAGTGGTGGGTGGGCTCCGGTAGCTCTGGGTTCGTGAGGTACGCGCAGGGCGGCGGGCTGACCGACGCCGAGAGGGCCGCGCGGGAGCGGATCCGGCTGCAGGCCGTGGAACGCTTCGAGGGCGGGCAGAAGAACCGGGAGATCGCTGTCGCGCTGCGGGTGAGCGAGCGGTCGGTCGAGCGGTGGCGCCGGTCCTGGCGCGAGCGGGGCGAGGCCGGCCTCCAGTCGAAGGGCTCACCAGGCCGCCCGAGACTCGGCCCGGACCAGATTGCCAGGCTGGAGAGGGAGTTGGAGCGTGGCCCGCTCGCCCACGGCTGGGCGGATCAGCGGTGGACGCTCGCGCGGATCAAGACGCTGATCGGCCGACTGTTCCACGTTTCCTACACGGTCGAGGGCACGTGGCAGTTACTCAAGCGGCACGGCTGGTCGTGGCAGCAGCCCGCCCGCCGGGCGATCGAGCGCGACGACGCGGCGGTCGAGGTGTGGAAGAAGGAGACCTGGCCGCGGGTAAAAGCTGTGCGGCGGCCCTCGGAGCCTGGATCGTCTTCGAGGACGAAGCAGGGCAGTCGATGACGCCGCCGCGCGCCAGGACATGGGGCCGGATCGGCCGGACCCCCGTCGTTCGAGTCCGGGGGCGGGGTTCCGGCCGGGTGTCGATGGCGGGCATGACCTGCTACAAACCCGGCGAACGGTCCCGGCTGATCTACCGCATTCGCGAGTACCGGGGCCGCAAGGACGAGCCGAAGGGCTTCGGCTGGCGCGACTTCCGGGACCTGATCGTCCGCGCCCGGATCCAGCTCGGCGGCCCGATCGTACTGGTCTGGGACAACGTCCGCCTCCACCTGACCAAGCCGCTGCGGGAGTTCATCGCCGCGAACTCCGACTGGCTCACCGTGTTCCAGCTGCCCACCTACGCGCCGGACCTCAACCCACAGGAGGGCATCTGGTCGCTGGTCAAACGCGACATCGGCAACCTC
Organism: Kitasatospora griseola; assembly: GCF_044999035.1. Classification (NCBI taxonomy): domain Bacteria; kingdom Bacillati; phylum Actinomycetota; class Actinomycetes; order Kitasatosporales; family Streptomycetaceae; genus Kitasatospora; species Kitasatospora griseola. The sequence goes on from NZ_CP173360.1 coordinate 13,545, forward strand.
GCCGCCGCCGACCTCGGCCAGATCACCCGAGCCGTGAAGCACCGGCTCAAACAGATCCAGCACCACCCCGACCTCGTCGACGGCTGCCTCGTCGGCACCGGCCTGATCATGGACGGCTGACCGACATCACCCAATCAAGTTCAGTAGCGACGGAGAATTCCTGTGGAAACGAGTCCGAGCGGATGGGTGGTTCACGGGCGGGCGGGTGGTGTGGGCATATTTCCGTGCGGTGATTCAAATTGGAACGCGAGGAAATCCCGCATGGGAATGCACTTCACTTCCGCGCAGGGGTTTCGGGAGGGAATTGGTCCGGGCCGCCGGGGCCGTCCTGGTCGGGACCGTCCCGGCCCCGGAGGGCCGGTGGGAGGCGGGTGCGGCGGACCCCGGCGGGCTGGGCGGCGAGCGGGGGCCCGCCGGCCCGGCCCGGCGGGCGGTCAATAGTTGAGCGCGACCTGGAGGCCGTCGACCTTGGGGTTTTTGATGTTCGGGGCGGGGCTCCCGGCCGGGTAGGCCTGGATGCAGATGCTGTACTTCGTGCCGGGGGTCAGGCGCATGGCGATCCGGGCCTCCTTGCGGATCTGGGCCGGACCGGCGGTGAGGGCGGTCCAGGCGACGGCCTTGTCAGCCGGGTAGAGGGCGGTGGTGCCGGTGCCGTCCTTGAGCCACAGGTAGAGGTCGACGGGCGTGGACCGGTCCGCCTGGACATAGCCGACCATGTAGATGTCGTCGCCGGACCTGCGGTAGCAGACGTCCAGCACGGTGTGGGGCGTGAAGCCCAGCGCCGGTCCCCGGCACGTCTCGTCGAACCCGGCCTCGGACGGCCCGGTCGGCGGTGCGGCCTGCCCGGCGCCGCCGGGCGCCGACGACGCGGCCGGGCCGCCCGCGGAGGCCGGAGGGGTCTCGGCGGACTCGGCGTCCGGGGCGACGACGTACCAGACCGAGGCCACCGCCACGGCCACGGCCACGGCGACCGCCGCAGCGACGCCGAACCGTTTCCCGGACCGCCTGCCCGCCGGCCGCTGCTCCTGCCGCGGCCGGGAGGCCGTCGCGGCCGGGACGGGATCGAGCGGCGGGGCCGGCGCGGGAGCAGCCGGGAACCGTGCGTGAACCGGCTCCACCGGGCTGGGCACTGGCGAATGGCCTGCCGGTACGTCAGGAACGGGGCTCGCGGCGTCCGCTGCGGGAGCGGGCTCCGCCACGGACTCGGGGGACGGGGACGGCGACGGGGGCTGTGCATCGGTCGGTTCGGCCCGGGCAGTCTCCGCGGGCCCTTGGCGAGGAGCGGGAGCGAGGTCCGCGGCCGCCGGCCGGGCCGGGGCGGGCCGGGGGGCCGCGCCGCCGGACAGGACCTCCGCCGCCTTCTGCTTCCAGTCGGTGATCTTGATCAGCTCGCTGTAGGCGTGGCCGATGCGGTTGCCGAGCCGGAGGAACTGCTCCGCGTCCCGCCCGGTCAGCTGCAGCAGGGCGGCGATCGTCCGGGTCTGCTCGGCCGTGGGCAGCGCCCGGGTCGTCCGGAGGGCCCCGCGGCCCTTCATCCAGGCGTTGACCCTCGCGGGGCTTCCCCCCAGCTCGCGGACGAGCCACGCGGCGTTGCGATTCTTCGCCGTGAAGCCGGCCCTGACGCACTCCACCCAGTCGTCCATGTCCTGAGCGAGGGCCAGCACGGCGTCGGCGAAAGCCCTGCTGTCATCGGTTCCCACGGTGTTCGTGACCCCTCCTGATTTTCCACTGGAACGGTGAAAGCACTGGTCGCGGCGGTGGAAATTCCAGTGGAATTCTCCACCCTCCGAAGGCCCTTCACCGCCCTCCCCGCCTCTGACGAAGCTCGGCCTTGACGGTGCGACAGACGCACCGCAAGGCGGGGTTTCACCCCACGGAGGAGAAGGACACTATGATCCGATCTATCGCCTACAAGTACCGCACCGCGCTCGCTGCGCTGGCCGCAGTGCTGGGCGCTGCGGCCCCCGCCGTTCTGCCGGCGGAGGCCCACGCTGCGACCACCGGTCGGGCGTGTCTCTTCCTCGACAAGGACGGCGTCGACCTTGGATTCGCCAAGGCGGGGCACGTCGCATGGACCGTCAAGGACCCCATGCGGGCCGACCACTGGATCTGGGGTTCCTTCGACGGACCCAGGCTGACGGCACCGTTCTCGATGGGGGCCGGCATCGGTGGCGGCACCTGGAAGCAGATGCGAGCCAGCAAGGTCCTCTCCGCGACCAAATACGAGTACTCCAGGTGCCAGAACACGGCCACCGGTGACATCGCTGCCGCCCAGCGCATGTACAAGGCTCTGGCCCCCACCCCTTACGACGTGCTCGACAACAACTGCCTCACCGGTGCCGTCGACATCCTCCGGACGTACAGCCGCTCCTTCACGTACAGCAACCTGCCTCCGAGCAGTAACCAGGCGCCGACGTTCTACTTCACGACCGGACTGACGAAGTTCGGCCGAGGCTGGGAAGCGCCCAAGCCGTACTGAGCCGCCGCGGACCGCCGAAGGCCGATGGCCGTCAGACATCGAAGTCCCCGGCTCGGTGAACTCGACGTCCAGGCCGTCGGCACGGCGGCCGCGGTCGCGGGTAGCGCTCTTGGGGCCGACGGCCAGGATCTGCTGCTGCTCGACCGGGCGGTGCACCTGGGCCCGCACCCGCTGCTGGCCTTCCGACCTTCTCCTTCTCCTTCTCCCACCCGAACACCCTGACCGAGACAAGGAATCCATGACCATGAGCTTGACCAGCCACGATGCGGGCCCTGCCCGCCACGCCCGCAGGATCCTCCCCCTGCTCGCCGCAGCGCTGATGCTCACCGGCTTCGCCGCCTTCGGCCCCGCCCCCGCCGCGTCCGCCGCCACCAGGCCCGGCATCGTGGCCGTCGCGCAGGCGGAAGTCGGCGTCTCCGAGCCGTCCGGCTGCGACAAGTACAACATCGACTGCAGCAGCACTGCCTGGTGCGCCGCGTTCGCCGAGTGGGTGTGGAACAAGGCCGGCGTCTCCCCCGTTCCCACCACCCTGGTCGCCCGCGGGGTGGGCCAGTGGGGCGTGGACCACGGCCTGTTCAAGTACCGCTCCAACGGCGGCGGCAGCCCACAGCCCGGTGACATCGTCGTCTACGGCACGCCCGCCAACGTCTCGGGCGGCCACATGGGCATCGTCGAGTCGGTGAACTCCGACAGCACGATCACCACCATCGAGGGCAACTACAGCAACAAGGTGACCCGCCGCTCCCACATCGACCCCGCCACCGCCACCAACACCTCCAGCGGCCTGAACATCTCCGGCTACGTCACGCCCCCCAACGCCGGCAGCGGCACCGTCAGCGGCACCGCGTCCGTCTACGGGATCCTCGCGGACGGCCGCCTGACCTACTCCGCGATCGACGCCGCCACCGGCGACCGCATCAAGACCGTGGTGTCCACCACGCCGCTCGGCTTCACCCCGAAGGCGATGGCGACCCTCGACTTCAACACCCTGCTGGTCACCTCCACCAGCGGGCAGCTCTACCGCGTCGACATCGTCACCAACAACACCTCCCTCGGCTTCGAGACCCCCGTCGCCCTGGGCTCCGGCTGGACCCACGACCTGCTCGCCTACGACGGATCCACCTACCTGTACGGCATCGCCGGCGGCGTCCTGCACCGCTACACCCTCACCGCCACCAAGCCCACCGCCGCCGCGATCACCGCCAACACGGTCATCGGGTCCGGCTTCACCCTCAACACCCTGACGTCGACCGCGCCCGGCTGGATCGCCAGCACCACCAGCGACGGCGAACTCCTCAGCTACCGCATCCGCGGCGCCGACGACTGGACCCATACCAGCTGCGCGCCACCACCTGGGGCGCGATGACCCACCTGCTCTCCCCCGGCGGCGGAATCCTGTACGGCCACAACGGCGGCGCCCTGCACCGCTACCTCGACGCCGACCCGACCGACGGCAGCGGCACCGACCTCGACGGCTACGCCGACGACCCCGTCGACACCACCGGCTGGACCCAGGTCCTGCTCTCCGCCCAGCCCGACAGCATCCGCTGACCCACCCATGCACCCGGGGCCGCCACCAGAACGCCGGTGGCGGCCCCGCCGCCGTCACCCCACGCCTCGCCCGAATCAGTACCTGATGTCTTAACGTCCTGATGCCATTTACACAGGTCACGGCATCGAACAGTCATGGTCGAGAGTTGGAGGAGACCGGGGACCGTGTGGTGAGGAGGAGCCCGGGTGTCTCTGGCGGCCGTCCGCTGCCGATCAAGCGCAGGGGGCATCACCTGACGGCCGGCGGTCTCCTGTTACCGTCGGCCCGGCCGCGACGACGGGTTGCGAATGGAGACGGGCATGTCGGGCATCTTCCCCGAGACGGTGATGCAAACGAGCCGGCTGACGCTTCGTCCATTCACCAGCGGCGACATCGACGACACCCGGGCTGCTTGCTCGGACGAGCTCACCCAGCGGTGGCTCCCTCTGCCCCGGCCCTACACGCGTGAGGACGCGACGGCCTGGTGCACCGAGGTCGCACATGCCCTGCGCGAGTCCGGTGACGGCCTCCACTTCGCGATCGCCGACGCCTCCACAGACCGGTTGATGGGCACCGTCGGGCTGAAGAAGACCGACTGGCGGGCGCGCGTGAGCGAGGTCGGCTACTGGGTGGCGCCCTGGGCGAGGGGGCGCGGGATCGCCGCCGAGGCCACCCGGGTGCTGGGAGAGTGGCTGCTGACGGACCAGGCGTTCCAGCGCATGGAACTGCTGGCCGCCACCGAGAACACCGCTTCCCGGAAAGTCGCGCTCCGGGCCGGCCTGCACCGCGAAGGCGTCCTGCGCAACGCCGGCTTCGTACATGCCGGCCGAGTCGACCTCGTCCTGTTCTCCCTCGTACCGCAAGACCTCCAGAGCAGGTCCCCCGCACCGACCGGCCCCAGCTCCTGACGGACGCACAAACCGCAGGGGTCCACCTCGTAAGCAGGCGCACGCGAGAGGGACCAAGGGCATCCAGGCCCCGTGGCGGGCCGGGAAGCCGGGGAGTCGGCCAGGGTTCTGATCGGTCGTCAGCAGGCCGTACAGCGGCATGGGCAGGGGGCAGGCGGCCGGGGTGGGCTCAGGCGTCGGTTCGCCGGGTGGCGATTGTGACGGTTGGTTGGGCGGTGACGTCCGTTGCGACGCATGCGAGTGGTCGCGGTGGCCACCGCGGCCGCTTCGATGCTGTCCGCGTCCGCCATGGCGACACCGCCGGCGGGCCGCTTCCTGACGCGCCTTGGAAAAAAGTTGCCGGCCGATGTCGATCCGGCCACATCAGGTTCGACGCCATGATGTGCGGCGCCTCGCCCCACGATGACGCGACAGGACCTGACGAGGAAACACGTGGACCAACTGCTGAGAGTCATGAACTTCAACGTCGCGAGTGACGGAATCGGTGCCGGTGAGCACCAGAGTCTCGAGCGGCCGTTCGGCCATGACCGTCCCGAGAGGCTGTTCGCCTGGGCCGGAGCCACGGCGAGCTGGCCCATGCGCACGGATCCCGGGGGGAGCCGAGGCCTCGACGACTACTTCACGCGGGACTTCGCGCGCAACATCGGTGCCGAGATCATGGGCCGCAACAAGTTCGGGCCCCAGCGAGGGCCCTGGCAGGACCATGAGTGGCGCGGCTGGTGGGGTGACGAGCCGCCATTCCGCACTCCGGTGTTCGTCATGACTCACCACGAGCGTCCGCCGCTCACGCTCTCCGACACCACGTTCCACTTCGTCGGCGGCGACCCGGCCACGGTCCTCGAACGGGCACGGGAAGCCGCGCAGGGCAAGGACGTTCGACTCGGCGGCGGGGTCACCACCATCCGGCAGTTCCTTGATGCCGACCTGGTCGACACCATGCATGTGGCGGTCTCACCGGTAGAGCTCGGGTCCGGACTACGGCTCTGGGAGTCCCCCGATGAGCTGCTCGACCGGTTCCACCAGGAGGTCGTGCCCAGCCCGAGCGGCGTGACGCACCACCTGTTCTGGCGAAGGTGACGCAAGGGCCCACTCAAGTTCAGGCTGCGACTGCGAGAGGGCGTCCGCCCCACCGGATGCCCTTCTCGCTGCGGATGCGGGCCCGCTCCTTGCGCTGGGCCGCCAGGGCATCGAGGCGGCGGGCGTTGGTGTTACGCCGCGGGGGCCGAGGTGGGCATAGGCGGTCGGGCCGGGCCAGTCGCCGGCGTCGACGAGTTGGCGGCAGGTCGGGCAGGCGTAGAAGCGGTCGCCGGACTCCCGGTCGAAGTCGTCGAACCGCAGCACGACCTCGGCGGTGGAGAAGTAGACGATCGCCCCGGGGCGTGAGCAGAAGTCGCAGGCGGGCGGCGCCCGCGGGCCGGTGCCGTACGCGGGGCCGGGGGGTCGTCGCTGTCCGGCGCGCCCGGCGCGCTACGCGTCCCGGACCGCTCGGAGGTCATGGACGTGGGCGTGGTGGATGATGCGGGCGGCCAGTTCCGGGGTGGTGTGCAGGGCGGCGTGCTCGGTGACCGGGTCGCCGAGGAAGAACCCGTCGTGGACGGCGACCCAGCCGTCGCCGCCGGGCAGGCCGTGCTCGACCCGGTCGACCAGTACTTCGGCCGCCGGCCCGTGCCCTTGCGCGGCGGCAGCTCGCCCCCGCACACCGAACGCATGGGAGCACCGGACAGCATCGGCTCCGACACGCCGTTAACCCCTGCGGAGTGCCGCTGCCGTCGCAGATCGGGTGGTGCTTGCTGCCCGGCTTACCGCGGTCGACCGACGACGGGCCAACCCCGACACCCCCCCTTTTCGTGCGGACGTGGGACGCGTCCGCACGGGCGCGCGTCCAGTCGATCCGCCCGGCCGCATTCAGCTCGGCGAGCAGTATGCGGTGGACCTGGCCGAAGACACCGGCCTCCGTCCACCGGCACGGCCGGCGCCAGCAGGTCTGCCCGGATCCGAAGCCCGGCTCCGGCGGCAGCTGCTGCCAGGTGATGCCCGTGAAGAGCACGAACAGGATGCCCTGCGGACACAGCCGGTCATCCACCGGCCGAGGCCCCGGCGACCGCTCCGGCCAGGGTGGCAGCACTGGCTCGATCAGGGACCACAGCTCGTCGTCGACCGTCCACGGCGCACTCACACCGTCACCAATGGGCGAATCGTCACGCCGGACACGGCCCACCAGCCCACAACCGCAAGATCCTGTTACGAGCTCATGAGGCGGGCAATGGGCGAACCCGGGATCAGCCGATCCGAGGGACGACCGGCGGGATCGGCGGCTTGGCGGGGGGTGAGCGACTGGTCTTCGGTGCGCGTGATCCGGCCGGGTCGGAACGCGGGCAGTGAGCAGTTCGTCGGCCTGGCCGCCGGCCGTCCCGTACCGAACACTGCGGCAGCCGTCGGGCGGGCGTGGAGGAGGGGCCGGTGACGGTAGGCGATCTGCTCGGGCCGAGCGCCCGACCTTCCTCGGCGGCGGGCTCGTGCCGGGGCCGGCCGGCCGAGCAGCGATCTGGCGGGTACGGTGTCAGGCGCCGAGGCCGACGTGGGAGACGTACTGGTAGGCGCCGTAGTCGGAGTCGAGTTCGCTGATGACGTCGTCCCAGATCTCTGAATGTGGTCACTCGATCTGGTAGCGGGGTGCATGTCTCACTGATGGCGCGCGGGGTCCGCCGTGTGTCCGCGCGGCCGGCACCGGAGCCGGGGCCGTCTGTCGGCCGGCCGCTTCAGTGGGCTGCGTGGTGCTGCGCGGCGGGCGCGTGGTCGGGTTGGCGGGCGCGGGACGCGAGGCGGTCGGCGAGCGCGGTGACGAGGTCGCGCAGTTCGTCGGGGCGCTCGATGACGAAGGGCCGGTCGAGCAGGGCCAGTGTCCGCGCCACCCAGTCGAGTCGCTGGGCCCGGATCCCGACGCGCAGCCAGCGCTCGGCAGCCGGGTCCTGGCCGGCCGCGGGCTCGTGGTCCTCCAGGCTCGCGACGCCGGCGGGGAGGTGCGCGCGGATCTGCTCGGCTGTGCCGTGGATCCGCAGGGTCACCTCGTGCCGGTACGCGGCCGTGGCGAATCCCGACAGCACGCGCTGTGCCGGATCCGGACCGGCCGGTGCTTCGAACGAGCCGGGCAGGGTCCTCGCGGCCGCGATGCGGTCCAGGCGCAGGGTCCGGTCCTCGCCGATCCGGGCGTCCTGGCCGGTCACGTACCACCGGCCGGCGTGGGCGACGATCCCGTACGGGTGCAGCGTGCGTTCGCTGTGCCGTCCGTCGCGGTCGGTGTAGCGGACGGAGACGGGTCGGCGGTGGCGCACCGCGTCGGCGACGGTGAGGAGGATCCCGGCGTCCGGGTGGTCCGGCTCGCCGGGCCGGTCCGTGAAGGCGAGGGCTTCCAGCAGCATGTCGAGGCGGTGGGCGGTGCGCCGGGGAAGCACCCGCCGGATCTTCGCCGACGCCGTCTCGCTCGCCGTGCGCTCCGCCGCGGCGAGTCCCGCCCGACGGCCGGCGGCCAGGCCGAGCAGCACGGCCAGCGCCTCGTCGTCGCTGAGCATGAGCGGAGGAAGGCGGTAGCCGGGCGCCAGCCGGTACCCGCCGTAGCGGCCGCGCACCGATTCCACGGGCACGTCCAGGTCGATCAGCTGGTCCACGTACCGCCGTACGGTGCGGCCTTCGACGCCGAGGCGGTCGGCGAGCTCGGCCGTCGTGCGGGTGCCGCCCGACTGCAGCAGTTCCAGGAGCGTCAGCACGCGGCCGGCGGGTCGGGGCATGTCCGCAGCCTAACGCGAATACCGGACCGGTTCTGTCCACTATTTCTCCTAGCCTGCGACGTGCACGCCTCAGCACGGCCAAGGAGATTTCCATGAACTTCGTCTCGATCCGCGTCATCACCGGCGACGTCGCGCGACTCGTCGACTTCTACGAGCGGGCCACGGGGGTGCGGGCCGTGTGGGCCACCGAGGACTTCGCCGAGCTCACGACCGCGGGCGCGACTCTCGCGATCGCCGGCGCCCGCACCGTCGCGCTGTTCGCCCCGGGCTCCGCCCGCCCGGCGGACAACCACAGCGTGATCACCGAGTTCCTCGTCGACGACGTGGACCGTGTCCACCGGGACCTGACCGGTTTCGTCACCGATTTCGTCAACGGGCCCACCACGATGCCCTGGGGCAACCGGTCGCTGCTGCTGCGCGACCCGGACGGCAATCTCGTCAACTTCTTCACCCCTGTCACCCCGGAAGCCGTCGAGAAGTTCGCGCGCTGACGCCGCGCGCAGCCCTCACGCGGGAGCCCCGGGGATCCGGGGATCCGGGGCTCCGGGGATCCGGGGCTCCGGGGCTCCCGGTGGGCGCGACCGCCGGGTCCGGCAACGCCGCCGCGGGGCCCCGGCCGGGCCGGGCAGGACGGCCGGGCCGGCCGGACGGTGCGTCAGCTGCGCCGGCTCCTTCGGCCAGGAGGGGTGGCGAGGGGTGCGCCGGGCTTCGTCGCGGCGATCGCATCGGCGGGCCGCGAGTGAGGGCAGGGCCGGTCCGTGGCACGCGCCGGGCCGGGCCGGTCCGGGCGGATCTGCCGGCCGGGGCGGGGCCCACTCCGCGGCGGCTCCGTCCCGGCCGCCGACGGCGGCCCGACCGGTGCGGCGGCGTCCCCGTGCGGGCGGACCTGCATCTGCACGGGGGCCGTCGCCGGCGGCGCCGGCCGGAGGCGGCGTTGCAGGGGTCGTCAGGGCCGTTCGCGGAGGAAGGTCACCACGGCGTCCAGGAATTCCGCCGGCCGTTCGACGTTCGCCAGGTGCACCGTGGGCAGGACGGTGAACCGCGCGCCCGGGACGGTGGCGGCGAGCTCTTCTCCGTGGGCGGCGGAGGTGACGGTGTCGTGCTCGCCCGCGATGACCAGTGTCGGGCTGGCGATGAGCGCAGCTGTGCGGCGGAGATCGGAGTCGCGTACCGCGGCCCAGCTCCCGGCCACGCCCTCGCGCCGCGTGGCGAGCAGTGTGCGGCGGAAGCCCTCGACGGTCTCGTCGCCCTCTTCCAGCATGGCGGCCGGGAACCAGTTGCGGAGGAACATCTCCGCGGTGGCCCGCATGTCGGGGGCCTCCAGCAGTTCGGCGATGGGACGGTCCCACCGGCTCGCCGGGCCGAGGTGCGCGGCGGTGTTGGAGAGCACGAGGCGGTCGACGCGCTCCGGAACGTGGATCGCCAGCCACTGCGCCACGATTCCGCCGAGGGACAGGCCCAGCACGTGCACCCGCTGCAGGCCCAGTGCGTCCAGCAGTTCCACCGCGTCGCGCCCCAGCCGGTCCAGTGAGTACGGGCCGCTCGGGACGTCCGAGGCGCCGTGGCCGCGTGCGTCGTAGCGCAGCACCCGGAAGTGCTCGGTGAGGGCCGGCACCTGGCCGTCCCACATGTGGAGGTCGGTTCCGATGGAGTTCGAGAGCAGCAGCACCGGCTTGCTCTCGTCGCCGTCGAAGCGGTGGGCGAGGCGGACTCCGTCACCGGTGGTGACGGCGGTACGGGTCTGGGAGGTCATGTCGGCTCCAGTGGTCCAGCGGCTGTGTGCCCAGCCTAGGAACGCCACCCGCAGATTTCCATGACAAAGATCGACAGAGGACTGTAGGTTGCCTGGACAATGTCGAACTTCACGCTCCATGAGTTGCAGTGCTTCGACGCCGTCGTGAGCGAGGGCGGCTTCCAGGCCGCCGCCGAACGGCTGCACCGCTCGCATCCGTCGGTCTTCGCAGCAGTGGGCAAGCTGGAGCGCCAGTTGGGCCTGACCCTGCTGGATCGCTCGGGCTACCGGGTGCGGCTCACCGGGACGGGGCAGGCCTTTCACCGCAAGGTGCGCCTCCTGTTGCACGAGGGCGAGGAACTCCGCCTCTACGCCGCGCAGTTGGCGATGGGCGAAGAGGCCGAGCTACGCGTGGTGCTCGGGGACCTCTGCCCGCTGCCGCCGGTACTGGCACTGCTCGGCCGCTTCTTCGCGCAGCACCCGCAGACGCGACTGCACCTGCAGTTCGAAACGGTGACCGGCCCCTGGGAGCGGCTGCTGGAGAACGAGGCCGATCTCATCGTGCACCGCGTTCCCAGGAGCGACGTGCGGATGGAGTGGGTCGACCTCGGCCGCGTCGCGCTGGTGCCCGTGGTCGCGCCCGGTTTCCTGCCCTTCCCCCCGGACACCGACATCACGCCGCAGCGGATGCAGGCCCTCACCCAGTGCATCGTCCGGGATTCGGCGCGGCACCCGTCCGAGCAGGGCCACTTCCTGGTCGAGGGCGCGCCCCGGTGTTCCGTGCCGGACCACCTCATGAAGAAGGAGCTGATCCTGCACGGCATGGCATGGGGGCACCTGCCGCGATTCATGATCGAGCCGGAGTTGCGCGACGGAAGCCTGCTCCCCATCACCGGACGGCACTTCCCCGGCGTGGTCGAAGAACTCTCGGCAGCGCGCCTGCGCGACCGGCCGCACGGCCCGGTCGCCGATCAGCTGTGGGACTTCCTGGCCCGCCACGCACCGGTACTGCGGCCGGCGCTGGGCCGCATGCCCAGGACGAAAGCGGCGCCGGCACGTTCCTCGGGTTGAACCCGCGCCGCCGGCGACCATCGATGTCGTACCACCGGGACCGAGGCCCGTCGACACCTGCGACACGGCACCTGCGACACGGCGGGTCCGACCCGGGTGGTGACGGCAGGAGCCGCCGCCTCCCCCGGCCGGGATTCCCGCGGCAGGACCGGCGGCCGCCCGGACGGCAGCCCCGGGGCGGCGGGTCCGCGTGCCGCGGAGGCCGTGCCGACGTCTCCCGGTCGGTGGAGGTGCGTCGGCCGTGGACCTCCACCGACCGGTGGTGGGCGACGGCCAGTGGCGTCCTTCGCCGTCCGGGGTCCCCGCCGTGTTCCGACGTCATCGCCGTGTTCCGACGTCATCGCGGCGTTCCCGACTCGCCGGGCGATACCGCCGGAATCCGATCGACCGTCCCTGAGCCCGACGACCGCGGGCACGAAGGCCCGAGGCCGGCGGCTCGTCCGCCGGGCCCGGTGCCGGCGGTGCGTGCGGCGCCGTGCGCCGTCATGGGCCGGCGCGGCGGCCCGCCCGAGGGCGGGTGTCCGGGGGCCGTCCCACGACGTGCGTGCGGCCGGCCGGGCCCGGTCCGCCCCGACCGGCGGGGAAGGCCCGCCGTGTCTGCCGGCCTTGGCCGCACCGGATCGCCGACCGGCACCGGCCGGGGCTGCGGCCCCGGCCGGCGCGAGGGGAGTCAGGCATTGGCCCGGCCGGCCCCGGGGTGCTGCTTGTCGGCGTCGACGACCGCGCGGGTGACGATGGCCGTGCGTTCCACGACGGTACCGGGCTTGACGCCGTTGACCTCCCGGACCTGCACCCCGCGGCTGCCGAGGTACTGGCGGCTCTCCCGGTCGAAGATCCACTCCGACCGCTCGCCGGTCTGCGGGTCCAGGCGCGCCAGCGCGATCCCGTCGCGGTCGGAGGCGTCCTGCGCGTGCTCGACCACCACGACGCCCGGGATCCTTCCGGCCGCCTCGTAGAGCGCGCCGGCGAGGCCGGAGGGCACGAGCTGCTCGCGGATGATGGAGCCGATCTCGTTGAACGCCTGCTGGTCGCGGTCCCGGGTGCCGCCCGCCGTCGAGTAGGCGAACTTCAGCAGCGCGTCGGGGTCGGCGGGCTGGGCCGCGAGCCACGTGTAGGTCTGCTGCTTCAGGGGATCGCCGCTGCCCAGCGCGATGCCGCCCTTGGCCTGGTAGCCCGGCTCGTCCAGCCAGCCCCTGGTGCCGTCGGGGGACCTCCACACCTCGCGGTCGTGCAGCGGCTGGACCCAGGTGGCGGACTCCCCCGTGTCCCCGTTGAAGCTGGAGGCCATGAAGGAGACCCGGCTCTTGATGTAGATGTACTGGCCCGGTCCCGGCCGGGGCGTGGTGCTCGCCGTCGCGGCGGCGGCGAGCTCGCGCACCGTCGAGGTGACCTTGACGGCGCTCCCCTCCTCGATCTGCACCACGGGCGCCTTGACCAGCCGCGGGGCCGCCACCGTCGCGGTGTCGGGCGAGGCGCCCGGCGAGACGACCACGGCGAGGGCCGCGGCCGCGGCGACCGGCGCCGCGATCAGGGCGGCACGGCGCAGCGGGCGCCGCACCGGGGCGGGGGCGGGGGTGGGGTCGGACCGGTGGATCTCGTTCATCAGGTGCTCCTCGAGCAGGCGCCGGCGGTCGGCCGCCAGGCGGGGGTCGGCCGGCGCGGGCGGGAGGCGGGCCAGTTCCGCGTGGTCGAGCGGTTCGTTGCGCCGCCGCGGGTTGCGGATCATCGGTGCGTCTCCTTGTGCGGCCGGGCCGCGGTGTCGCGGCTGCCCTGTGTTTGTCCGGGGGGCGGGTGGGGTTCCGTGTTCTTCTTCGCGGCGCGCAGTTCCTCGTCCGCGAGTCTGCGCAGTCGGGTGCGTACGCGGGACAGGCGCGAGCGCACGGTGCCGACGGGCACGCCGAGGGTGGCTGCCGCTTCGGCGTAGCCGAGCCCGGACCAGACGCACAGCGCGAAGACTTCGCGTTCCGGGCGCCGCAGGCGCGCCAGGGCCTTGCGGGCGGCCGCGAGCTCCTCGGAGCCGGCCATGCGGCCGACGAGTTCGTCCGCGAAGTCGGGGACCGCGTCGGCGGCAGGCAGGCGGGACATGGCCGCGCCGTGGCGGCGGGCGGGACATGGCCGCGCCGTGGCGGCGGGCGGGACATGGCCGCGCCGTGGCGGCGAGCTCGCGCGGGTCGTGTTGCGCAGCACGTTCACGGCGATGCCCATCAGCCAGGGGCGCGGGCTGTCGCCCTCGTCGCGGAGCTTCCCGCGCAGGCGCCAGGCTTCCAGGAGGGTCAGCGAGACGACGTCCTCGGCCAGGGCCCAGTTCCCGGTCACGCGCACGGCGTGGCGGTACACCAGGGAGGAGTGGTCCCGGAACAGGTCGCGGAACGCTCCGGGGTTCCCGGCGCGCAGCCGGGAGTGCGGATGGTTCACGCCTTGCCTCGTCCGAGCAGGAACACCGGTTCCCGTGACTCAGATCACCGGTCGAAACCGGTGGGGGTGGGTGCGGGGCTCGACCCGAGGGCCCGGATCCCGCAGGCCGCCACTGCGCCACTGCGTCACGCGGGGGGCACTCGCCGACGGGGCCGGCGAGGTCCGGCTCGCGGGTCGGCGGACCGGCGTCGCGACCGGCCGGTGCGGCAGCCGGGGACGGTTCCTCCGCCGCCGGTCGAGCGGTTCCTCCGCCGCCGGGCAGGGCCGCCTGACGCACGGTCAGAACTGTCTGGTGCACGGCCAGGGCTGTCTGGCACATGGTCAGGGCCGTCTGTCGGGGACGGGCGGCCGGTGACCTCCGACGGGAGGTCCTGGGCGTGCGGCAGACGGGTTCGGCCGCCCGGCCGCCCCCGGAGACGTGTGCCGGTCGAGAGGGGGCGTCAGAACGAAAGAGCGGTGTCCTTGAGCAGGCGCAGGACTCTGCGCCGGCGGGGAGCGGTGGCGCGCCAGCGCTTCTCCGCTTCCACGCTGACGCGATTGACGGCCAGTTTCTTGTCGGCGGTACGGACCATGTCAATCCGGTGGGTGTTGTGCGTCAGCGCGTTGAGACGGAACTCCCCGACCCCCAGGCAGGAGGCCGCGTCCTCCCGGGTCATCCACTCGCCGCCCTCCGGGAGAGCACGGTAGGCGAAGGGTATCTGCGGGAGGCCGTCCATCCAGGTCTTCACGCAGGCATTGTCCTCGACGGCCCACGGGGTTCGCACCGAAGCCCGCACAGAAGGCGGGAGTGGCGCGGTCCGCGCTGCGGCCGTTGACCACGACGTCGGCCCCGGCGGCCGCCAAGGGCCCGGGCCGCCGCCGCGCCGATTCCCACCGTCGATCCGGTGACCGGCGCGGGTCCGTCCGGCGCGCTCCGTCCGGTGAGGTCCGTCCGGTGAGGTCGATCCGCATCCCAGGGCGCCTGTCCTCGGCGGGTGGTGACGGCCCGCCGGCGGCGGGGCGGGCCGTTTCCGGCCGGCCGTCGTGTCCGGCTACGCGGCCCCGGTGTCGGTGCGGACCTCGGGCCGGCCCGGCTCCGCCCAGCGCGTGTGATAGCTGCCGTCGCGGTCGGTGCGGTGGTAGGTGTGGGCGCCGAAGAAGTCGCGCTGGCCCTGGATCAGCGCGGCGGGCAGGCGCTCGCTGCGCAGGGTGTCGTAGTGGGCGAGCGCGGCGGAGAACGCGGGCACCGGGACGCCGCGGAGGGTGGCGGTGGCGACGACCGAGCGCCAGGACGGCAGGGCGTCGGCGATCTCGGCAGCGAACCGCTCCTCGGCGAGGAGGCTGACCAGGCCGGGCTCGGCGGCGTGGGCGGCGCGGATGCGGTCGAGGAACGCGGCGCGGATGATGCAGCCGCCGCGCCAGATCTTCGCCACCGCCCCCAGGTCGATGTCCCAGCCGTACTCGGCAGCCGCGTCGCGGATCATGGTCCAGCCCTGGTCGTAGGCGATGACCTTGGACGCGTAGAGGGCCTTCTCGATGTCGAGGACGCCGTGTCCGAGCTCGTGCGGCACCACGTCCGCGCTCCGCGCGGCGAGCGGCCGGTAGGCGTCGCGCAGTCCGGTCCGGGCGGAGGCGACCCGGGCGAAGGTGGCCTGGGCGATGGCGGTGACCGGGGAGCCGAGGTCGAGGGCGCTCTGCACGGTCCAGCGTCCGGTGCCCTTCTGCTCGGCGGCGTCCCGGACGATGTCGACGAAGGGCCTGCCGGTGGCGGCGTCGGTGTGGGCGAGCACCTCGGCGGTGATCCCGATCAGGTAGGACTCCAGGCGGCCCCCGTTCCAGCGCCGGAAGATCCCGGCGATCTCGGCCGGACTGTGGCCGCCGACCTCCCGCAGCAGGTGGTAGGCCTCGGAGATGAGCTGCATGTCGGCGTACTCGATGCCGTTGTGCACCATCTTCACGAAATGGCCGGCCCCGTCGGTGCCGATGTGGGTGCAGCACGGCTCACCGTCCACGTGGGCGCTGATCCTCTCCAGCATCGGCCCGAGGACCCGGTAGGACTCGGCGGAGCCGCCCGGCATGATCGACGGCCCGTTCAGCGCGCCCTCCTCCCCGCCCGAGACGCCGCTGCCGACGAAGTGGATGCCGCGCTCGCGCAGGGCCCGCTCGCGGCGGCGGGTGTCGGCGAAGTGGGCGTTGCCGCCGTCGACGATCATGTCGCCGGGCTCCAGCAGCGCGGCGAACTCCTCGATCACCTCATCCGTGGCCGCGCCGGCCTTCACCATCACCAGCAGCCTGCGGGGCCGCTCCAGCGCCGCCACGAACTCCTGCGGCGTCCCCGCCGGGACGAACGCGCCCTCGTGGCCGAACTCCTCGACCAACGCCTTCGTCCGCGCCGGGGTGCGGTTGTGCACCGCGACCGTGTAGCCGTTGCGGGCGAGGTTCCGGGCCAGGTTGCGGCCCATCACCGCCAGCCCCGTCACGCCGATCTGTGCGGATGCCTCCATGACGGCTGCTTCCTCTCTCGGGATTGCGACGCCCGGACCCGACGCTTCCGCGGTCCCGCCGCACGCGCCCGGAGCTCCCTGCGAGCGTTCCGGGCGGCCGGAACCAGGGTGTGCCACCCGGGGCGGGCGCGCGCGGGGAACTGGCCCGCCCGAACGACTCCGCACCGGAGCGCGGACACTGCAGTGCAGCGGTGGGATGCGGTGCAGTGCGGACGCTGCGGTGCGATGCGGTGCGGCGGTGGGGTGCAGTGCGGTGCGAGCGGGTTCACGTCGGCGGCGGCCCCGCCGCAGCGGCTCCCGGCGGGGACCGCGCACAGCAAGGACCGTGATTGCACCCCACCCGATGCCGTCGGACCGTGAAGCCATGCCGAGCCGCCCCCGCGTCCCGGGAGCGCGGGACGACACGCCCCGCGAGCCGTTCAAGCCGTCCTGCGCCGCAGTGTCTCCCCGCCGGAGCTCTTCTTCGACCTCGTCTTCGTCTTCGCCGTCGGCCGGCTCGCCGAGCACCTGCTCGCGAAGCTCTCCCGGCGCGGGGCGGCCGAGACGGCCGTGACGCTCGTGGCCGTGCTCAGCCGCTGGGCCCTCACCAGCTTCGACGCCACGTTCCTGAACGTGGGACTCCCCCGGACACGATGGCTGGTACTGACGGTGACGGGCCCGGGGCTGTACACCGACGCCCGGATCCCCCACGCGTTCGCCGACCGGCCCTGGGCCTTCGCCGTCCCGCCGGCCACCGTCCCGCTCCTGACCGACGTCACGGCCGCCGCGACCGCACTGACGGCCGTCCTGCGCCGCCACTACCGCCGGGTGACCGCGCGAACCGCCGTCTCCGGGCCGCGGCCGGCCTGGTGGGCCGCCGCCGCGACCCTCGACATGCTCGGCGCGTAGCTCGCCCACCCGCTGCCGGGAAGCCTCCTCGCCCCCCGGATACCCGCCTTCGACGCCGAGCACAGGACGGAGCGGACCCGGCTGTTCGTCACCCTGCAACTGGGCGAGACCGTCCTTACCCTCGGCGCGACGATCTCCGCCGCCCCGATCGACGTCCCCACCGTGTGCCGAACCAACCGATCGGTCACGGTCCGGACACACGGCCCACACCACTCCCCCACCACCGCTACGGTCCAGCAGACAACCAGCCACCCTCCGAGGGATGTTGAACGTGCGCCGAACCACCACCGCAGCAGTGCTCCTCGCGGCCGCCGCCCTGGCCGCCTGCAACCCCACGCCCACCACCACTGCAGGAAGCTCCTCGGTCCCGCCCACCGCAGCGCCCCCGCCCGCGGCGCAGACCGGCGCGCCGACATCCGCGGCCGGCGCGAAGACCGCCGAGTTGCCGAACTTCGTCGGCATGGGCCTGCAAGCCGCCCAGGACAAGGCCCAATCCGCCGGGTTCTACGCCCTCAAGTCCCACGACGCCCTCGGCCGTTCGCGCTCCCAGATCCTCGACCGCGACTGGAAGGTGTGCGGGCAGAACCCGGCGGCCGGGCGACTGCCGACGAGCACGACCGTCGACATGGCGGCGGTGAAGCTCGACGAGCAGTGCCCCGCTGCGGACCAGGGCGCAGCGACGCCGCAAGCAGGGTCGTCGATGCCTGACGTGAAGGGAAAGTCGGTGGCTGCGGTGCGGGACATGCTGCCGAGGAACGTCTCGCTGTCGTCGAAGGACGCGCTGCAGTCCCGGATGGTGGTGGTGGAGTCGAACTGGCAGGTGTGCGTACAGGACCCGGCGGCGGGTGCGGCGTTGAACGGGCAGCCGGTGATGTTGAAGGTCGTCAAGTTCGGCGAGGCCTGCCCGTAGGCCTCCCATCGAATCCGAAGGCCCTGTCGGTGAGTGACCTCACCTGGCACGTCGTCACCGACCTGTGTCTCACCGCAGCCGTCGCGCCGGACTCGAACAACGCGTCCTCGTCGCTGAAGGATCCGAACAACGTGCGTGTCACCGTCGCGGACGCAATGGTGCACATCGCGCCCGAGCCGGCTGCGGGTGCTTCGGGGACCGAAGTGACGGTGGTGCCGAGGTCGACGGTGGGGTAGGTCCGGTATCGGGTGGCGTCGGTGTCGGACGAGGGTTTGCTCTTCCGATCACGGGTGTGCCCCGCCGTGAGAAGCGCGACGGGACGCAATCGTTGCAGCGCCTCACAGGCCCGCGGCTACCAGGTCGGCACCGACGCGGACGGGAACGCCATCGCGTTCCCCGGCACAGTCGCCCACACCATCCCGGCCCGCTGGCTGCGCCCCCAGGACGAGCGCCTGGAACTCCACCCCGACACCGGCCACTTCCACCGCGCGCTGGTGTGCCGGAACGCCGACGGCATGACGCCGACCGAGATCGACCAAGCAGCGGCCAAGGCGCTGGAACAGCTCCACCATGTCCGGGGCCTGGCCCTGGAGGACCCGACCTTCGACCGGTCGGTCCTCACCGCCGAGGCGGACCACCGGGAATAGCAGCGGATCGCCGAACGGGTCCGCGCAGCCCGCCTGGCCGCCTACGACCCCAGGACCGACCCGGACGCGGTGGAACACCCACCACTGATCCGCTTCCACCGGGCCTGACCGGCGCCGACCGGTCATCTGCTCCGAGGGCGGTCAGTCCGCAGTGCATCCCCAGTAGCCGATCTCGACTGCATCCCCATCGCGGTACAGCACTGTGCACCGGCCCTCCCCCGGTCCGAGCGGGTCGAGCAGCCGGCGCAGCGCCGTGTTCCACTGCTCGCGGGTCGGACGGCCGTCGGGGGCCCAGGCGCGGACCTCCTCCTCGGCCAGGGGGCGCATCACGAAAGGGCAGTCGTCCTCGGTGGCGGCCAGCTCGTAGAAGTCGAGCACCGTACCGGTGCCCCCGGTCGCGATGTACTCCTGCCACGCCTCGTCCCGCCACAACTCGACGATGCCGCGGCCCGGAAAACCGCGGTCGTCCCTCGCCAGTTCCTGGCTCTGGGCCTGCCGGAACGCCGCTTCGAAATCCTCCCGGTACGGCCCGGTCATCGTCCACTCGTCGCTACCCACCACAGGCCCCCTCGACCGCTGTCTTTCGGCTTCGCCGCAGGCTAGCCACCACCACCGACAGGACCGGCCGTGACCCGTGTCGAA
Source organism: Kitasatospora griseola (assembly GCF_044999035.1). Classification (NCBI taxonomy): domain Bacteria; kingdom Bacillati; phylum Actinomycetota; class Actinomycetes; order Kitasatosporales; family Streptomycetaceae; genus Kitasatospora; species Kitasatospora griseola. Next base: position 33,036 of record NZ_CP173360.1, read on the forward strand.
CCAGTACGGGCCGGTCGAACTTCGCCGAGACGGATCGTCGGCCGACTCGTCTCGGCGGAGTCTGACTGCCTCTTCTGTCCGGCAGGTGGTTTCGTGGCGAACTCCGGCGCGTGTTCCGGGCGTTGTTCTACTCTGCGGCCATGGACATCGAGCTGACCGACGATGAGCATCTGCGGGCACTGGCCGCGTTGGAGGCCGTTGTCAAGAACAATGACGATGCCCCGGAAATCCTGGCGGCGGTGCCGGCGAGCGCCCGCTGCCGGCGCTGCTGGCCGCCTACGGGCAGCACATGCTCCACCGCATCCTGATCGCTGCGTTCGGCATCAACGCCACCACGGGCCACCACCGACGCGCCGGCGCCCGGTTCCTGCCGCTCGGCCGGGCGCAGCGCACGCATCCCTTGGACCGCACCACCAGGAGGAACCGATGTCCTCTCCGCGACCGCTCACCCCCGAGGAGAGGCTCGCCGACGCGAAGAAGCTGTTGGGCCTCCCGCGTGTCGTCGTGATCTGCGGCTCCACCCGCTTCATGACCGAGATGGCCGAGGCCGATCTGCGGGAGACCGTGGCCGGGAGGATTGTCGTCAAACCGGGCTGCGACCTGAAATCGCCGCACGGAGGACTCCGGTCCGACCCTGCCGGGGCCGAGGCGCTCAAGGCTCGACTCGACGACCTGCACCGGGCGAAGATCCGGCTCGCCGACGAAGTGCTCGTGGTCGGCGACTACATCGGAGACAGCACCCGGGCCGAGATCGCCTACGCCCGGTCACTGGGCAGACCCGTACGGTTCACGTGCCCCGAAGTCGACCCCGACGCCTGACCGGCCGCTGCCGCCTCGACGGCCACGGCCGGAAGCCTGTCTCGCGGTGGCTCCGGCCGTCGCCTGCCCCACACCCTCCGCGGGCATCCCTCGGAATCGATCGTCCGGCTCATGGCTGCGACCTGCCCGAGGCAGTGATGTGCAGACGGTATTGCGAATGATGCGAAAGGCGCTCACCGCAGGCACCTGACCAGAGGCCCCTTCGGCGGTCGGGCGCACGCCCACCCGTACGGGTTCCCGGCCGCGGCCTGCGACCGAACCCGGATCTGTCGGTCACCCGGCCGCCCCCGGCACCAGGTGAAGGCGGGTCTGCGCACCGGCCACCGATTGATGTCGCCCGTTGGCAGTCGAGAGTGAGACCCGCTCCTCCGGGTGCGCAGTGACGGATCCGGACTGCTGGCGCGGCCGGGCGGCGGGACGTCGTGGAACGCGGCGGCGTCCGCGCCCTGTCGCTCGCGGACGCCGCCGCGTTTCAGGCCGGGCTCCGGTGTTCGGTCCGCGCGCCAGGGGCTGCGGCCGTCGAAGGGCCCGCGCGTCAGCGGTTCTCGATCCAGAAGTCGACAAGGGTCGCGCCGTAGTCGGCGCAGTTCCAGCCGAAGGCCCAGTACCCCTGTCCGACCCAGCCGCCGTAGTAGATCCTGTTGTTGGAGCACTGCGTCACCGCCCGGGACTGGCCGTAGTCAACCAGCACGTTCGCGCTCCACTTGTAGCTGTCCCAGCTGTACGTCGGGTAGTTGCCGACGTGGGCGGAAGCCGGTCCTGCGGACAGTGCGAGGCTCGCGGCGATCGCGGTCGCCCCGATGGCGAGGGCGCGAAGGCCCGTGATGCCCGTGGTGGTCCCCCGTGTGAGCAGAGGCATCGAGTTCCCCTCCCGTTGCGCGGGGCGAGCCGCCCCGCTGTCCGACGCAAACGCTACGAGCGCCCGGACCGGTGTGGCTACGAAGGAGAGGAAAGTGCACGGACCGGTTCCGGACAGCTTGCGGACCCGGCGGGGCCCGCTGACGGGACACGTGCCCCGCGCGGGAGGCCTCCGGCCGTGGACCGCGCGGCCGCGGCGGCGCTCGCGGCCGACGGCCCTCGGTCGGCGCCCTCGGCCGAGGCGCAGCCGCTCGACCCGGGCGCGGGCCAGGTCGAGGACCAGCCGGCTGTCGCAGGCTCTTGCCGTGACGGTCCTGCATCCCCGGGGCCGTCGAGCATCCTCGCGGGGGTGTTCGCCGCGAACATGTCGTCGATGCAGCCGCGCAGCCCGAAACCGGTGGAGTCGGTCCGGGTCAGCCGGGGCACCGGCCGGAACAGGTCGTCGCACCGGCGGGTGCCGGGTTCGGCAAGGAGGACGCGGAGCTCGCCGGGGGGGCGGGGCCGGCGACCGGGCACAGCCGGGCCGGCGCCGATGCGGGCCTCGGGCGGCCGTCCGGGATCCGACCGGAGGTCCCGGGCCCACTCGGGGGCGCGGTCGTCCCGGTGTTCGCGGGCGAGTCGGGCGACCGCCAGGGCCGGACTCGTCCGGACTGCCGCATCGTCTTCCGTTGTCGGCCTGGGCTGCAGGGCCGAGAAGACGCGTGAGAGCTCGCCGGTCGCCGCCGCCAGGACGCGGGCGGTCGCGGAGCGGACCTCGGAGTCGGGGTCGGCGAGGAGCGGGAGCAGGAGGTGCGGGTCGTCCGTGACGGCCCGGCGGGCGGCCTGGATCGTCCGGTCCACCGGGCACATCGTGCCGCCCTCGACCACCGGCAGCTCCTCGGCGACCCGGAGCAGGCCCTCCCGCGATCCGTCCCCCGTGTGCCGGCACCGGCCGACCTCGGCGACCGGGCGAAGGGTCCGGGCACGGAGTTCGGGGCGCCCGGCCGTCGCGATCCGGAGCAGGAACGGCACTGCCAGTGCCCCCACCGCGATCGTGCCGCCCCGGTGGTGAGGATTCGTCCGGAGCTGCCGCAAGGCCCCGTCCGCGGGTTCGGCGCTTCCGGGGCCGGGTGTCGCGAGGAGGCCGGGGACGTCCTCGCCCGGGCCCCAGGAGTGCCCGAACCCCTGCCAGGGGACGTCGTCGTGCCTGAACCCGTCCGTGACCTCCCGCGGGATCGCGCCCGCGGCCGCCCGCACGTCGCAGCCCGCACCGGCCCACCGCTCCGGCCAGCCAGCCGGCCCAACCGTCGTCGTCCATGGCTCGGCCTTCCGGTCCACCGGCAGCACCGGGCCCGGGAAGGCCGACGACCGGCGGTCAACAGGCGGACCGCTTCTGCCGCACGCCGGTGGCGGCGTACCGCGGCGGCGTCATGTCCCGTAGGCGTCCGCAGCACTCAAAACCGCCGACGCCGGAGTTGCGGGGCACTCGCCGCCGGCGGCACCTCCACCGACGGCAGAGGCGGCGGGACCGGGCCGCCGGACCGGAGCGGGCGCAGCCGGGGTGAAGGCGGCCGGGACCGCGGTGAAGGCGGGCGGGGTCGGGGTGGACGCGGGCGGGGCCGGGGTGGACGCGGGCGGGGTCGGGGTGGACGCGGCCGGGGTTCCGGATGGGGTGTGCGGGCCGGGGCCGGGGCGGCGGCCCGGCCGGCTTCCGTGCAGTCGGGGGCCGTTCGCGGTCAGGAGCTGTTCGCGGTCGGCAGTCGGACCACCAGCCGCGCGCCGGGCAGGCGACCGGGCGGCTCGGCGGCGGCCGTGCCGCCGAGGCTGTGGGCGATGGTGCGCACCAGGGCCAGGCCGAGGCCCGCGCCGCCGGTGTGCCGGTCGCGGGCGTCGTCCAGGCGGACGAACCGTTCGAAGACCCGTTCCCGGTCGGCGGCGGGGATGCCCGGGCCGTCGTCCTCGACGGTCAGCCGCGCCCAGCCGTCCGCGACGGCGAGCGTGACGGCGACCCGGCCGTCCGCGTGCCGGGCGGCGTTGTCCAGCAGGTTGCGCACCAGGCGGGCCGGCAGCATCTCACGGCCCGTCAGCATCGCCTCGTCGAGCTCGCTCTCGTACGTCAACTGCCGTCCGCCGTACTGCCGTTCGGCGAGCTGTTCGGCGATCAGGTCGTGCAGGTCGACAGTGTCGACGGCACCGGCACCGGCACCGGCGCCGGCGCCGGCGGTGTCGCCGGGGCGGTCGGTGTCGCGTTCGGCGCGGGCCAGCAGCAGCAGGTCGTCGGCGAGGTCCTGGAGCCGCTCGGCGTCGGTGAGCGCGCCGCGGACCACCGTCGGCCAGTCGGCGGCCGCCGGGTGCGCGAGCGGCACCTCCAGCGAACTGCGCAGCGCGGCGAGCGGGCTGCGCAGCTCGTGCGAGGCGTCGGCGACCAGGCGGCGCTGCTCGTCGAGGGCGTGCTGGAGCCGGTCCAGGGTGTCGTTGGTGGTGCGGGCCAGCCGGTGGATGCCGTCCCGGGCGCGGGGGACGGGGACGCGCTCGTGGAACGCGCCGCCGCGCACCGCGTCCATCTGGCGGCGGATCGACTCGACCGGGCGCAGTGCGAGGCCGGTGGCGAGCCAGGCGATCAGCGCGACGAACAGCGACGTGGCGGGGGCCACGTCGTACGCGAGCACGCGGGTGAGGGTGGCGGCGGTCTCGTCGCCGGTGAGCGGGTCGATCAGCACGTAGAGGAGGAGCTGCTGGTCGGGCAGGTTCGCGGGGTCGGCGCGGGGGCCGTTCGGGGGGAGCTGGGCGAGGCGGGCGGCGGACACCGGTTCGGTGAGCTTGCGCAGGAAGCGGTAGGTGCGGGGCCCCGCGGTGGGCAGCCGGTAGTGGGGCGCGCGGCCGTTCGGGTAGCGGACGGTGACGAGGTCGGTGCCGAGCATGTGCGGCGAGTCGGTGCCGTACTGGTCCGGGGACAGGGTCGGCAGGCCGAGCGCGGGGTCGGTGTCGCGGGGGTCCTCCAGGTTGGCGGAGCGCAGCCACCGCCCGTCCTGGGCGAGCACCGCGTACGAGTAATTCTGGAACTCGCCGCCGCCGGCGCCGGCCCGGACCCTCGCCTCGAGGTCCGCGATCGCCGCCCAGCCCTGTTCGAGGGCGGCGTGCTCGAGGCGGACCCGCACGATGTGGCCGACCAGCGGCGTGGCGACGGCGAATGCCAGCGCGGAGGCGATCAGTGCGGCCCCCGCGGCCCGGGCCCGGACGCCGAGCGCGGGCCACCGGCGCGGGACGGGGGCAGGCTGCCGGCCCGCGCCGGGGGCGGGCTGCCGGCGCGGGCGGTCAGCTGGCATCGGCGGGCGGCGGCGTGTGGGGGGTGAGCCGGTAGCCGATGCCGCGGACGGTGTCGATCCGGGCGTGCGCGCCGGCCCGGTGGAGTTTGCGGCGCAGCGCGGCGATGTACACCTCGACGATGTTCAGGTCGCCGCGGAACGCCGAGTCCCAGACGGCGTCCAGGATGTCGGTCTTCGGCACGGCCTGGTCGGGGCGGCGCAGCAGGCTCTCCAGGACGCCGAACTCCTTTGCGGTGAGCCGCAGTTCACCGTCGGCGACGGTGCAGCGGCGGGCCGCCGGGTCGATCCGCAGGTCGGCGACGGCCAGCGCGGCGGGCCGGCCCGCCGCGCCGCGGCGCAGCAGGGCGCGCAGCCGGGCGGTGAGCACCACGAAGGAGAACGGTTTGGCGAGGAAGTCGTCTGCCCCGCAGTCGAGGGCCTCGGCCTCGTCGTACTCGCCGTTCTTCGCGGTCAGCATCAGGATCGGCACAGGGTTCTCCTCGGCCCGCAGCCGGCGGCAGATCCGGAAGCCGTTCAGGCCGGGCAGCATCACGTCGAGCACCACCAGGTCGTACCTGGCGGAACGGGCCAGCTCCAGGCCTGTCGGGCCGTCGGCGGCCACGTCCACCGCGTAGCCCTCGGCCCGCAGGCCCTGGCTGAGCGACCGGGCCAGCCTTTCCTCGTCCTCGACCATGAGTAGGCGCACCGGGCCAGCGTAGGTCAATTCCGCGGCGCGAAAAGGACCGCTGACCGATGTGCCGGTTTTCTCCGGGCTGAAGAAATCCTCAGGTTCTTTCAGAATCGGCTCAGCGGGGCTTTCCTAGCGTCGGTCGGGTGCGAATACCTTTCCGGATCCGTCCCTGTGTGCCGCCGGCGTTCGCGGCGGCTCGACTGTCTACCTTTGCGGTGGTTCGGCTGCGGGCGTTCGCGGCAGCTCGGCTGCCGACGTTCAAGGCGGCTCGACTGCCGGCCTTTGCGATGGTTCGACCGCCAGCGTTCGTGACGGCTCGGCTGCCGGCCTTTGCGGTGGTGTGGCTGCCGGCGTTCGTGGTGGCGCTGTTCCAGTCGGCGCTGTCGCTGCCGAGGCACTGGCGGATGCAGACCAGCGGCTTCGACCTCGGGATCTTCGAGGAGGCGGTGCGCGGCTACGCGTACCTCGAACCGCCCGTGGTGACGCTGAAGGGCGCCGGGTTCGTGCAGCTGGGCGACCATTTCAGCCCTGCGCTGGCCGTGCTGGCCCCGTTCTACCGGCTCTGGCCGGGCCCCGAGACGCTGCTGGCGGCGCAGTCGCTGCTGTTCGCGCTGTCGACGGTGCCCGTCACCGCGCTGGCCGTACGGTGGCTGGGGCGGACCCGGGGCATGGCGGCCGGGCTGGCGTACGGGCTGTCCTGGGGCCTGTGGCAGGCCTCGCTGTTCGACTTCCACGAGATCGCGCTGGCCGTCCCGCTGGTGGCGTGCGCGACGGCCGCGCTGGCCCGCGGGCGGTGGCGGGCCGCGGTGTGGTGGGCACTGCCGCTGCTGCTGGTGAAGGAGGACATGGGCCTGCTGCTGGCCGGCGTCGGCGGCCACGTCCTGCTGGCCGGGCACCGGCGGGGACTCGGCGCCGCGGCCCTCGCCGCAGCCGCGCTCGGCACCCTGCTCACCGTCCTGGTGCTGATCCCCGCGGCGAACCCGACGGGCGGCTACGCGTACGGCGCGACGGCCGCCCTCGGGGGCGGCGACCCGGTGACCCGGCTGCTGCTCTCCGCCGCCAAGTGGTGGACGCTCGCCGCGCTCTTCGCCCCGGTCCTGCTGCTGGCGCTGCGCTCGCCGCTCGCCCTGCTGACCGTCCTGCCGCTGGCGGCGCGCTTCTGGTCGACCAACCCCGCGTACTGGAGCACCGGCTGGCACTACAGCGCGGTGCTGATGCCCGTCGTCTTCGTCGCCGCGCTCGACGGCCTGCGCCGCCTGCCCGGGCGCGGGGCGCTGCGCCTCGCGCCCGCCGCGATGCTCGTCGTCGCGGTGCTGGCCGCCCCGCGACCGGACCTGTCCGGTCCAGGCCCCGACGCGCTGACGGCCCGTCGGGTCCTCGCCGCCGTCCCCGACGGCGCGAGGGTCGCCGCCGCGAACCGGCTCGCCCCGCACCTCACGTCCCGCTGCACCGTCTCCCTCTTCCCCTACCTCACCTTCCCCGACGGCGCCGGCTCCACCGGCCTGTCCCCCGACGACCGCGACCCCCTCTTCCGCCCCACCGCCGAATGGGCCGCCACCCTCGACACCCCCGACGACTTCCCCGCCCCCGCCGACGACCTCACCGCCCAGCAATCCCTCCCCACCGCCGGCTACCACCCCGTCGCCCACGGCGCAGGCATCACCATCTGGCACTGGGAACCCGAACATTGACCACACGAAGAGCCGAGGCCGCGGGCGGGCGCGGGTGCGCACTGCGCAGTGCGCGGTGCGCAGTGGGTGCTGGGCGGTGCGCGGTGAGCGGTGCCCAGTGGGCGGTAGGCAGTGGGCAAGTGCCTGTTCGGGCATGACCCTCCACCCGGCCGCCAGAGCCCTCCAACAGCTCCTGACGACCTGGAACGGCACATGCCCGACCCGCCACCACCCGATACCCAGGCCAAGACCATCCCCGACCCAACAAAGCACTACTAGGCAGTGCCCCGGCGATCACGGGCGGAGCCGGACGACGAGTGCGGCCGCGGTCACGGTGCCGATGGGAAGTGGAGGCCCGGCCCGGGCCGGGTCAGGCCAGGCGGGTGGTGGCGTAGTACTCGATCGCGGTGTGCTGGTACTCGGCCAGGCCGGGAGTGACGGCCTCGTAGGCGGCGCGCCAGGACGGGTTCTGGACGCAGCCGAGGCCCATGGCGCGGAACTCGTCGGGCGTGACGGGGTGCAGTTCGGCGAGCGAGCGGTACTGGGCGTCGATCTCGCCCTGGACGGAGTCGGCGGAGGCCGGGATACCGGCCGCCAGCAGCTCCGCGAGGCGGATCATCCCGGCCGTCCGCTCGCGCTGGCCCGCCCCGAGCTCGGCGGCGTCCATCGTTGCGCTGCGGCGGTCGGTCGCCTCGGCGAGCTCGGGGAAGTTCCGGAGGCCGTCCTCGTACTGGTCGGGCTGGACGCCCTCGAAGAGGTTCTCCGGGCGGTTGATGGTCATGGGCTGGCCGTCCTTTCGGGATCGTTCCAGGTCGGCGAGGGTGCGGGCGACGGTGGCGGCCAGGGTGTCCAGCCGGTCCCGTTCGGCAAGGAGACGGCGGTGGTGGCCGCGCAGGGCCTCCACCTCGTCCACCTGCTCGGAGAGGATCCGGCCGATCTCCGGGAGGCCGACGCCGAGAGCACGCAGCACCAGGATCTGTTGCAGCGTCAGGAGCTGCGTCTCCCCGTAGTGCCGGTGCCCGTTGGCGGCGATCCGGGCCGGCGGCAGCAGGCCGATCTCGTCGTAGTGCCGCAGCGTCCGGGCGGTCACGCCCGACAGCCGGGCCACCTCCGCGATCGACAGGTCCATCGTCCTCGTTCCGTGCCCTCGTCTCGCCGGGCCGGTCGTTCCGGCCCTGCTCACGACCGTAGAAGCTGCCGCAGCGTCAACCACAAGCCCGGCCAGCCGTCCACACCAGGGTCGCAGCAGGCATTCGCCCCGCGCCCACACGCCCACACGCCCACACGCCCACCACCAACGAGTACCGGGTGCGCATCGCTCCAGACCTGGGCCTCGACGGCCGAGCCGATCTCAAATGTCACAGCCCGAGCACTCGATCAAGCTCCAGGAGCCCTCGCACCCCGCTCGCCTGTTGAAAACGAATTAGGCGGCAGCGCATGTCCAGCCCGCGCAGGGCTGGTGGAGTGCGGGGAGGAGCCCCCGCAGAACGGCGGGTCCAGCATCGCCGGGCGCCGGCCACGGGTGCGGGGGGCGGAGCACGCCGCGCTCACCCGTCCGGTCGGCTGTCAACCGCGACGTCGTTGTGGTTGCCGTCCCGTCCCGGCGAGGGGAACAGGGCATCCAGGTCACCGACGACGTGGCGAGATCGAGGGGCTGAGGGCCAGTTGGCCGGATGGTCAGAGCTCGATGCGCACCGTGACGTAGAGGCCGCCGGGCGGGTCTCCGCTGCAGCCCCGGCCGCCCGCGCCGGGCAGCCGCAAGCGCCGTCCTTCGCGGACGCCGGCAGGGATACGGACGTTGTGCTCGTTTCGCCGCGTCTCGACGCCGCCGGTGTCGGGGAAGGCCAGGCCGGTGCCCGCATCGACCTCCCGGCACCGGCGGCGGCCGCCCCGGCGTCGGCTGTCGCCGCCGCCAGCGCCCGCTCCGGCTGCGGAACGGGTCCGGGACGGTCACGTACCCCGCACCCATCAGCACCGAACCCTGCTTTCCCGGTAGGGGGTTCGGCGCCCCGGCGGGCCGGGCCAAGGGCTTGTGCGATCACCGACAGGCCATTTCGGTCATTCGGTGGCCGATACCCGCGGAAGACCGCCTTCTTCCCGGATGCCGCACCCCGGGGTGCGAGGGACTGCCATGCTGACGTCAGCGGAGTGTGACATTTCACATTCCGCCGCCGTCCTATCCCTGCCCCCGAGGAGAGACACACCCATGAAGACCACCGTCATCGCCGTCGCCACCGCCGCGGCCCTGACCACCCTGGCCACCGTCCAGGGAGCCGCCGCCGCGCCGACCGGACCTGCCGGTCCGGTCGGCGCAGTCGTGACCTGCGGCACCCCTGGCGCACCTGGCCCGCTGCTGACCCGGGCCTGCGTCGAGGTGACCGGCAACCAGGTCCGCTTCTACGGGGTGGCCACGCCCGGCGACCCGTCCTGGCAGCCCCGGCCCCTCGGCTTCACCGTCTCCGGCACGGTCGTCGGCAGCGCCCCCCTCGCCCCCGTCCACCCGGCCATCATCGTCCAGGCCGGCTCGAACCAGGTCGGCAGCGTCTTCTCCAGCGCCCCGTGCGGCGCCACCGTCAGCACCACCTTCTCGGTGGCCCAGCCCGGCTGGCCCACCTCGACCGCCACCGTCTCCACCGTGGTGGCCTGCTGACGCCGGACTCCCGCAGGTGTGCCCCGGCCTCCGGGGCACACCCCGCCACCGCCCCTCCGCGGGGGTCTTCCAGCGGCAGCAGGTCCACCGGTACCCGCATCCCGCCAGGGCGAACCGGCCGATGTCGCGCAGCCCGAGCACGGGAGCCGGCCGCCGCAGCAGCGCCCTGACCCGACGGATCCCGACCGGGCGGCCGAGCAACGCACGGCCCGGTCGTAGCCGGGTCCGAGCCGGCGGCGGGCGGTCATGCCCCCAGTCCGACCGTCGGTCAGCAGCCCGACGACCACGCACTCGGGCTCCGGCCCGCAGTGTCTGCGATGGGCGGCGAGGCCATCGGTAGGTCCTGCCAGACGATCTGTTGGTGGGGGGAAGGGATCAGCGCACGCCGACGGCCTTCCAGGCGTTGTTGACGGCGTCCAGTTCCTTCCCGGTGCCGTAGAGGTCTTCGGCGACGGTCGCGGTCAGTTCGGCGAAGTCGGCGAAGGAGGCATCGGCGGCGAGCTTGCCGCCGGTGGCGGCGTCGTACCAGATCCGGCCGGCCTTCTCCCGGGCGTTGCCGCCGGTGGCGGTGGCCGCGAGGTGGAAGGCGCGGTTGGGGATACCCGAGTTGATGTGCACTCCGCCGTTGTCCAGGTGGAGCGGCAGCTCGATGTAGTCGTCCATGTGTGCCTTCTGGCGGTCCTTGCCGCTGAGCTGGGGGTCGTCGTAGGCGGTGCCGGGTGCGGCCGGCGAGCGCAGCGCCTTGGCCTTGAGGTTCGGGGCGAGCATCCCGGCGCCGAGGAGCCAGTCGGCCTGTTCGGCGCTCTGGCCGAGCGAGTACTGCTTGACGAGGGAGGCGAAGACGTCGCAGATGGACTCGGAGAGCGCCCCGGACTGGTTGAAGTAACCCGAGCTGCGGGTTCTGGACCTGCCTGCTCACGCCCGCCGCGACGACGTCGAGGAGGTCGCGCGGGCGCGGTTGGAAGATCTTGCCGTCACCGTCGCCGAGAACCAGCCGCCCCTTCTCCCGGAACACGTTCATGAAGTTCTCGCGGTAGTGGACGGTCGCCCGCAGCGAGCCGCCCTGGCCGTCCAGGGAGTTGCGACCGTACGCGGTGCGGAAGAAGTCGAAGGTGGTGCCGAGCGCGTCGTAGGCGCAGTTGACCAGCTCGTCCGTACTCGGGTCGTCTCCCTCGGAGCGCCCCAGACTTCCCGGGAGGCTGTCCTTGTTCCCGGCGTTGTAGATCTCACGGCGGGGCACGGGGGTGTCTTCTGCATCCATACGGTCCAGTGCGGGCACCGAATATCCCGATTGTCGGGCTTTCAGCAGTTTTGAACCGTGTCCTGAGTGTTCGTGATAGACGCCAGCAGTTGATTGCCCGAATCGAGCAGCACATCCGCGGCCCTGCCGTCGGCCCTGGTCGTGAGGCGAGCATGTGAGCAGCGGGGCGGTGGTCACCATGGCGACGCCGCCCGAGCACGCCGCGCAGGTCGTGGCCGGCCCGCCGGTGTCTGTCAGGTGCCGTCGGGAACGGGTCGAGGCGGCAGCGCGTGGACCCGTCCAGGGGGCTGGGCGAGGGCTTTCCACTACGAGCACTCGACGATCCGGCCGCTCCCGACCGGGCGGGCGACGCGACCGATGCGTCGACCCCGCAGGGCGTTCGCACACTTCGGCGGGGTGCACGAGAGACGCCCGAACTGGTCCGACAACCAGGGACGTTCACGTTCGCGTGGGTGGGGAGTTGAAGCCGTACGCCGACACAGGCGCAAGGCACCGCGGGGGACGTCACGGACCGGAGGAACATCGCACCGACGAGCCCACTCACGCGACACGCCCTCGACCACGGCCCCGTCCTCGTCCTCGTCCACGTGGAAGGCATCCTCGCCGTCGACCGCCACGACGCGACACCGGCCGATCCGGCGGTACAGGCGACGGCGACCGAGTCAGATCGCTCGCCCTACGCCCCCCCGGGGGCCGGCATCCGGGCATTCTCGATGCCGCACCCGCGCACGGCACGGCGCCCCAACTCCCGTTTATCACGCATGTATCCGCGCATGCCACGGTGTCCCCGGCCTCGACCCCACCCGCGGACGGAGTACACGTGACCACGGCAGTGCCTTCCGACAACCAGGCAACCCTGGACTACCAGATCTCCTTCACCACCGGACCCGACCTCAAGGGACAACTCAAGCGTCTGTCCGGCACCACCATGGACGACAGTTCCTACTACCACGGACAGCCCGAACCCAAAGGCAGCACCTTCGCCGGCCAGTACCGGCACGCCAACGACCCGGAGAAGCAGACCGTCAACCTCCTCGCCAACGCCATCTTCGAACGGCTCGGCTGCGACGAAGACCAGTACCTGACCGAAATCCTGGCCCAGGTCACCGGAGGCACCATCACACTCCACTCCGACAAAGGCCCCTGCCACTCCTGCCGGGCCCTCCTCAGGCAGTTCCTCCAGAACTATCCGATGATCACCTCCTTCGTCGTGACCTACCGCAAGACAGACGGACGAGGCCGCCCGATCCGAGCCCTCGAACCCGCCGGAGGCAACCTCTACGGCTCCTACGGCTACGAGGACGCCACAGAAGTCAACGGCCTCTGGTGCAAAGTCCTGCGCTGACCCCGCCACGCCCCCACCGGCAGGACCACACGGGCCCTCGCCCACGGCCGAATGAGGACTCGACCACCACGGCACCACGCCCCCGGCCCCTCCCCCCGGCCCGCCACAGCCCCCGCAGCGCTGTGGCCCCGCCGGGCGGGCATGCCGGAGCAGCAGCACGTCCCCCCGGCCCATCGCACCCGGGCGCCCGGAGGCGCCGAGCCATCGGCCGCCCGGTCCGCAGCGCCGCTATTCGGATGCGACGACGTCCACCCCGCGCCAGAACGCGACCCGGTCACGCACCTGCTCGGCCTCCGGCTTCGGCTCCGGACAGAACCAAGCCGCATCCCGGTTCTCCACACCGCACGCACCACTCCGCGCGCCGCCTTCCCCACACCACGAACCACCGACACCGCCGCACACCACCGGGACAACCCACCCGCCAGCACACCCACCGGCAGGCCATCCCGCGCAGCCTCCAACGCCGACCACCCCGCCTCACACCCCCCCACGCACCGGGCAGGACGTCGGACACCGGGCAGGCGGTGCGCGGACGTGATCGCCACCCCCCGAACCCACAGCCGACACCTGCCCGGCCCCGCGAGCGCACCACGCAAGAGGACCGCACGCCCCGACCCGGATCACCGACGGCCGGACGATGTCGGGCGCGTCGACAAGGGGGCGCCGCCCCGTGGGCGGAGGTCCGGTGCCGCACCTGCCAGAGAGCGCCGAGAGCCTCCCGGACCTCAGGCACTGTCAGATCCTCGTCGAACAACCGCACCAGAACCCGCGGCAGCTTCACTCCGCGCCCGCACGCGGTCTACAGCCGCCGGCCACTTCGTCCCGCGCAACACCCCCACACGCCGGGCAGTCAGTGCGTGGGTCGATGCCCACCACCGTCCGAACCCACGCCCCACGACCACCGACACACGACGCCCGCCCGACCCCGGAAGCACCACGGCAGCGGACCTCGCGCCCCGACCCGGATCACCGACGGCCGGGCGCTGTCGGACACGTCGGTGACGGGCGCCGCCCCGCCGACCGTGCGAGAGCCCGCCCGGGGCGCATCGGTGAGAGGCGGTCGAAGCCGGGACGCCGGGCGCCCAGGGTGCGCCGACGGCCGGGCCGGGGCGTCGTCACCGACAGCGATGAGGTCACGGTCGGATAACAGCGGCTTCTTCCTGTGACCCGGCACGCCCCTGCACCCGTGTAGAGGTCAGAGCCGCGTTCGAGCGGGTCCGCATGGCCGGCGTGCGCAGAGAACGACAGAAGGAGAGTCAGGGATGAAGGACTTCCGCTTGGACCTGAGCGACGAACTGTCCGCACTGACACCGCCGCCCATGGGCGACATCGTGGCGGAAGCCACCAGGAAGGGCCGCCGCGCGCGCCGGGCACGGACCATCGGACAGGTCAGCGGGTCGGCACTGGCCCTGGCGGCCGCCGTCGTCCTGGCCGCCGGCCACCTGCCCGGCACCGCCGGCGGCACCACCGCCGTCGGCCCGGCGGCCGGCGGCACACCCGCCCTCGCCGCCCCCGCCGGCGCGACCCCGTCGCCCACGGCGTCCGGCGCCCTGGTCCGGGTGAGCGGCGCGGCCGTCCTCGCGACGGTCCTCGACGCACTCCCCGCCGGTCTGCAGACCAGCGGATACGCCGCCAACGGCGCGACCGACGCACACGGCAAGTACGCCGCCGACGTCCCCGTCGCCCAGGTCAACGTCCAAACCCCTCAGGGCCTCGGCATGATGCGGGTCTTCGTCGGCACCGCGTCCCCCGACGCCAAGTGCTCCACCGACGACGGCTGCCACCGCGACAAGTACGGACAGCAGGTCCGCACCACTCACGTGAACGACAACTGCATCCAGAACACCGTGATCACCGTCCGCCACGCCGACAGCACCGCCGTCACCGTGCAGATGGCCACCTGCCTGGCCTGGAACGGCACGGCCAACCTGCCCGGAGTCCTCCCCCTCACCGAGGAGGCCGCCGCCGAACTCGCCGCCAACCCCGCCTTCCACACCATGATGACCCCTGCCCAGGGCGCCGCGGCCGCCGCGCGCTTCCCCGCACTCCCCCCGATCGACTGACCCTGTTCGACTGATCCCACCCCATCGCGGCCCCGGGACCCCCGGGGCCGCACACCCCACCCGGCACCCACCCCACACACCACCAGGGGGCACCACCCGTGCGCAAAGAAGCAGAATTCACCGCGTTCGCGCAGGCCGCAGCCCCCAGGCTCCGCCAGATCGCCTACCTGATGTGCCGCGACTGGCACCTCGCGCAAGACCTCACCCAGACCACCCTCACCAAGCTGTACCTCGCCTGGCCCCGCATCACCCGCCGCGACCACGACCCGTTCGCCTACGCACGCAAGACCCTCCTCAACACCCTCCTCGACCACAAACGCCTACGCAGCACCACCGAGGTGACGACCGACCACATCCCCGACCACACCCCCGACACCCCCCACCACACCACCACCACCGACACCCGACTCACCCTCATCGACGCCCTCGCCCAACTCACCCCCAGAGACCGCGCCATCGTCCTCCTCCGCTACTGGGAGGACCACACCATCGAAGCCACCGCCGACATACTCGGCGTCACCAACTCCGTCGTCAAAACCCAAAGCATGCGCGCCCTCGCCACCCTCCGAACCCACCTCCACCACATCGATCAACCCGCCCACTGACACCAACCCACCCCACGAGAACCGCCCCCACCAGGGCTCTCCCGCGGCGGCTCAACCGAGGAAGGGAAACGTCGGCATGGTCCAGCACGCGGCCTCCTCGGGATCCCCGGGCCGCAACGGCGCCGGGGACCCCATCCCGGTCACGTACAACCACACCAACACCACAGCCACGACGAACATCACCGGCAGCAGGTACCACCGGCTGCGTGGCAGACGGGACAGCACCGCGCCGCACACCAGCAGTACGGCGAACATGACGACCCAGGCGGAACGGGTCGCCGCCGCCAGTGTCGGATCCGGTTCGTGATCCTGGGTCAGGCACCAGTGCCACGCCTCGTCCACCCAGGCATTGCCGCAGACGACACCCGCCGTCGCGAGGACCAACGCCGCCAGAACCCACACCGAAACCCAACCACAGCCACGAGCCCGACGGCCCTCCACCGACCCCACGCCGCCTCCTCAAAATGATGATCGTCCCGCGTCACGCGACGCACCCCACCCGCCCGCAGTTCCCGAACCCCCGACCCCAGGCACGTGGACGCGCGCTGCTCCTCGACGAGCAGAAGCGTCAGGACGGTCTCGCCGACGACGTCTCGTCGGTGCCGCGCAGCCCCTCGTAGGGCACCCCGAAGCCGGCCGTCGCCGGAATCCCGTGGCCGGCAAGCAGGTTCCCGATATTGGAGGGGCCGGCGACCTTCGCGCGCACCTGCAGGGCCCTGGGCTGCAGCAGCGCTG
Source organism: Kitasatospora griseola (assembly GCF_044999035.1). Classification (NCBI taxonomy): domain Bacteria; kingdom Bacillati; phylum Actinomycetota; class Actinomycetes; order Kitasatosporales; family Streptomycetaceae; genus Kitasatospora; species Kitasatospora griseola. The sequence continues at coordinate 49,017 of NZ_CP173360.1, forward strand.
AACAGAGCGGCGGCAGCACCCCGAGCACCGGCCCGTAGTCGTCGATGTCGGCCCTGTAAACGTGAATGTAGGGTTCGCCCCATGAGGCTGGCGAAGAGGGGACCGAGGTTCTACGTCCTGCTGTGCGTGGCGGTGTTGGCCGTCGCGGCGCTGGTCACGGTGGTGGTCATCCGCAGTTTCGCCATGGTCACGGTCGATCCGGGGCAGGCCCGGAAGCGGGCGAAGGCGGGGCCGGCGGCGGGGCGGGTGGACTGCTCCCAGCGCAAGTGCATCGCGTTGACGTTCGACGGCAGTCCGGGCGAGCCGACCGAGCGGGTGATGGACCTGCTGGCGCAGCACCGGGCCCCGGCGACGTTCTTCCTGGAGGGGCGGAACATCCACGCGTACCCCGACGTGGTGCGGCGCATCGCTCGGGAGGGGCACGAGATCGGCGACCACACCTGGAACCACCCCCGGCTGACCGAGGTGCCCGACGCGGAGGTGCGGGAGGAACTCGTCCGGACCGCGGACGCCATCGCGGAGGTCACCGGGCAGCGGCCCACCCTGATGCGTCCGCCGGAGGGCCGCACCGATGACCGGGTCTCGAGGATTTCACGGGAACTCGGCATGGCCCAGGTGCTGTGGACGGTGACCGCGCAGGACTACGCGACCGAGGACACCGCGCTGATCACCAAGCGGGTCCTGGACGGCGCCGCGCGCGACGGCATCGTCCTGCTGCACCCGCTGCACAAGGGCACCGTTCCCGCGCTGCCCGCCATCCTCGACGCGCTCGCCGGCCGGGGCTACACCTTCGTCACTGTCGGGCAGCTCCTCGCCCCGGGCACCCCGGAGCCGGGCACCATATACAAATGACGGCCCGCCAGGTGGACGGAGGCTGTCCGCCAGGCGGCCGTCACGGCCGCGTCGGCCTGGACGGCGGCGATCGCCACGTCGGGTCGAGCCGCACCGGGATCCCGGGCCGGAGCTGATCCAGCAGACGTCGACCCGGCCGAGCGGGACGACGGCGCGCCCCCGCAGCGGCGGGACACGGCCCCGCGAGTCGGTACTTGCAGCCGCGGAGCCGGCCACGTCGGGTAGCAGGTCGCCTGCGAGCAGGCGCAGCAGGGTGGTGGTCCTGCCGGCGCCGTTGTCGCCGGCGGTGCTGGCGCGTTCGCGCACGGGTGGCTTGTCCTCGGGTGCACGACGATCCACGGGCAGCGAAGGCGAAGGCGGCGTCCGCGCCCGGACTCGGCGAGGTAAAGGAAAGCCATGTCGTCGCCGTAGCAGGGCGACTCGCCCCGTCCGGTCCGCCGGTGACGCGAAGGTGCTGGTCGTACGCGGCGGCGGAGGGCGGGTGCGAGTGTGCCCGGAAGGTCCGGCAGGTGTGCCCGAAAGGTCCGGCAGGTGTGCCCGAAAGGTCCGGGAAATGTGCCCGCAGGGTGATGACTGGGAGGGGGTGGAGGTGGATACAAATGGAGGGAAAGTGGAGATCGTCGATCTTGGGGGTTCAGGTGGGGCAGTCGGGGTCACTGCGGCGCGGACGCAGCCGCGGGCGTGGTCGAGTGCGGGTGGCGGGGTGTCTGCTGGCGCTCGCGGGGGTGCTGGGGGGCGTGGCCGGGCCGGGTGGGGTTGCAGGGGCGGTGGAGGGGCCGCCGGGCAAGTACGGGCCGTTGCAGCTGCAGAACGTGCGCAGCGGGCTGTCCGTCGCCGTCGAGAACGGTGACATGGCGGTGGGCAAGGCGATCCGGCAGGAGCCCTACGAACGCGACAGCGAGCAGGAGTGGTGGTTGGAGCCCGGCGGGGAGGGCTACCGCATCAAGAGCAACGTCAACGGCGCGTACTGCCTGGGGCGCAGCGCCGACGGCGTTTCGACGGAGCTGCTGGGGTGTGAAGGAGAGCGCACGGACTGGGTGTTCGACGAGGTCGGCGCGGAGATGTACCGGGTGAAGGTCCCCGGCCAGAACGCCTATCTCGCCTCCCCCGGCACCGATCACAAGGCGCGCCTGGTGGTCGGCGGGAGCGCGGACGACAGCACGGCCTGGTACTTCACCTCGACGAGCCTGGTGAAGGCCGCGCCGCCCGCCGATCCGCGGCTCGATCAGGCGACGTTCCTCACCACGCACAACGCGTGGAACAACTACGAGGACATGTTCCTGTTCGCCACCAATCAGAGCCGCTCGATCAACCGTCAACTCTCCGAGGGCGTCCGCGGGTTGATGCTCGACGTCACCACGGTCGACAACGAGGTGGTGCTCTGTCACGGGGGCAACTGCCTGACCGGCAGCACCGGGCCCGACGACCCCACCGGTCCGCTGCCGTGGAAGTTCCGGGACTTGATGACCCGGGTCGTCGGCTTCCTGAACGAGCCCGTCGCCGTGGGGACGGAGCCGGTCGTCACGGTCTTCCTGGAGGACTACGTCTCCGACCGTGCGCTGCTCGACCACGCCATCGACCAGGTCGCCGGCCTGCGCGAGCTGATCTTCGACCCGGAGCAGCAGGGCGTGCGGGCGAACGGCTGGCCCACGCTCAGTGCGATGCGCGCCGCGAACAAGCGGCTGCTGCTGTTCTCCGACAAGGACGTGACTCCGGCCGGCGGGGTCGCGTACGGGCGGACGTGGACGGTGGAGAACTACTGGAGCATCGGCGACCTGGGCAACAAGTGGGAGTGCTACTCCCGTTGGGGCGAGCGGCCGTTGACGACGACGGCGTCGCCCGGCGCCAACTTCGTGCCGCTGTTCGTGATGAACCAGTTCCGCAACGTGCCGACGATCCTGACCGCCGCGATCGACAACGGCGGCAAGCTGTTGGAGCGGGCCAGGGACTACTGCGGGCCCGCGGCGCGCAAGACGCCCAACTATGTCGCCGTCGACTTCTACGAGCTGCCGCTGGGCGGCTCCACCCACCGCGCCGTGGAGGAGATCAACAGCTACCGGTACGTCCCGGGCCCGCCGGCGCCCCGTGAGCCCGCGCCCGCGGTGCCGGTCGGGTGGCAGGTGATCGGCACGACCGCGACGAACAAGGCGTACTCGTTCCTGCGCAGCCGGATGAACGAGTACCCCGCCCCCGTCTCGCACGGCCTGCCGCGCAGCTACCGGGGCGGCTACTTCTCCCCCGGCACGCAGTTCGGCGAGAACGGCTTCGAGTCGAGCTTCGTCTACGACGACGCCCTGATGGCGATCGCCCTGGTCAAGAGCGGGTACGCGCCGGACATCGGCCGCGCCCGCACGCTGGGCGACGCGCTGCTGGAGGCGCAGGACCGGGACCCGTTGGCCGACGGCCGCCTGCGCTCCTCGTACCTGCCCAACCCGTTCATCACCGCGAGCGGCACCCCGTACATCGGCGGGTTCTCCACCTACACCGGCAACATGGCGTGGGTGGGCATGGCCTGGTCGCAGCTGTACCGGGCGACCGGCGACCAGCGGTACCTGGACGGTGCGCTGCGGGCCGCGAACTGGATCCAGGCGAACACTGCGGACGACCGCGGGGCCGGCGGCTACACGGGCGGCTACCTGTGGAACGACTCCGGCGCGTTGATCCGGCAGCTGACGTGGAAGGCCACCGAGCACAACATCGACGTCGGCGCGTTCTTCGCGATGCTCGCGCAGCTCACCGGGAACGCCGACTGGTCGGAGCGGTCGGGGCGCGCCTTCGACTTCGTGGCCAGCATGCAGGCCGACGACGGTCGGCTGTGGACGGGCACCACGGAGGACGGGGTGCACCGCGCCGACGAGGTGGTGCCCGCCGACATCCAGGCGTGGAGCTACCTCGCCACCCTGAGCCCCGACCACTCCCGGGCGCTGGACTGGGCCCTGGCCAACCACACCGCCCAGGACGGCCCCTACCAGGGCATGGCGTTCAGCAGCGCGGACCGCACCAAGGTGTGGTTCGAAGGCACCGCCCAGGTGCTGACCGCCCTCAACCTGCGCGGCCGTGCCTCGGACGCGCCGACCGTCGCCACCTTCGTCGACAGCCTGGAGCGGGCGCAGCGCGAGGCGCCCAACCATGACGGCTACGGCCTGGTCGCCGCGTCCCGCGACGGCCTGGACACCGGGATGGGCGACCTGTACTACGCGTCGCTGCACACGGGGGCCACGGCCTGGTTCCTGCTGGCGGCCCGCAACGCGAACCCGTTCCGGCTCTGACCCTGCGCGGTGCGCACTGCGGTCTGCGGCCCGCTTCCCGTCGTACGTGGCACGGCGGGGGCGGGCCGCAGGTGTTGGGGTGGTCAGCGGCGGCGGTAGGCGGCGATCGCGGTGTCGACGAGGGACCGGATCAGCGGGTTGCTGTCGCCCTCGTTCCACGCCGCCACCACCCGGCTGGGCGGCAGGTCGACCAGCGGGACCGCGGTCAGCTCGGGCGGCAGCCGGTGCCCGAGCGGGACCAGGCCCACCGTGGCGTTCCACAGGACGCTCTGCAGGCACTCGTGGACGGCGCGCACGACCGGGCCTTCGCGCGGCTCGCCGCCGCCCCAGTAGGACTGCCAGGCGGGATCGGTGCCTTCGGGGAACCGGAACCAGCGGCGGCCGCCCAGCTCGGCGAGCCGCAACCCGCCCCGGCGGGCGAGGGGATCGTCGGTGCGCAGGAGCACGCCGACCGGGTCGGTGCGCAGCGTACGCACCGTCAGGGCGGTCTCGTCGAAGGGCGCGCGGGTCAGCGCGACGTCGACCAGGCCGGCGCGCAGGCCGCACGTCGGATCGGCGAGGTCGGTGTCACGGACGCGGATGTCGAGACCGGGATGGCTCCGGCGGAAGGCGACCGCCAGCGCGGCCGCGGCCGGGTCCGCGCCGTCGTCCAGAATCCCCACGGTGAGCCTCGCGGCCCCCGCCGCCGCGTCCACCCGCGCCCGGACGCGGTCGGCGCGCCCGAGCAGTGCCCGGGCTTCGTCGAGGAGTACCGCACCGGCCGGGGTGAGGGCGACGCCGGCCGGTGAGCGGATCAGCAGCGGCGCGCCGACCTCCCCCTCCAACTGCCTGATCGCCCAGCTCAGCGGCGGCTGGCTGATGTGCAGTCGGGTGGCGGCCCGGCCGAAGTGGAGTTCCTCGGCGACCGCCACAAAGTACCGCAAGGTCCGTAGCTCCACGCTGCCACGATATCCGCGGGGTATCGGCCCGACGGAACAGGTCTTGGACAGCCGCGGGCTCCCGGCGGTGGACTCGTGGACATGACCGACGAAACGAAGAACCGCGAACCGCAGCCCGACCGTCCCGCCGTATCGGTGGTGCGCCCCGGCGACGGCGAGACCATCGCCCTGGGGACCACGCGCATGCGCATCCTGGAGGACGGCAGCCACACCGAACACCGCCTCGCCATCGCCGAATCCGTCCTGGCCCCCCACACCCAAGGACCGCCGCAACACCGCCACGCCCGACACGACGAGGGCTTCTACGTCCTGTCCGGCACTGCGCGGTTCACCGTCGGGGCCGAGAGCCACGACGCCACCGCGGGCACCCTGGTGATGGTCCCGCCCGGCACCCCGCACACCTTCGCCAACACGACCGACCAACCGGCCGTCCTCCTCAGCACGTTCACACCCGACCTGTACGTGCAGTACTTCCGCGACCTGCAGCAGACGCTCGCCGACGGACGGCCGCTGACACCGCAGGTCAACGCCGACGCGATGAGCCGGTACGCGACCGAGCCGGCCGCCGAAGGAGAGTGGCCGGCCGCGAACGGCAGCCGTGCGGAGGGGCCGTGAGCGGACGTCATGAAAGGGAGTTGTGCTGGCGGGTTGTGAAGGGAAGTCATGAACATTGCCTACGGGGTCGTTGCGGGGTTGCTCGCGGCCTTCTACGTCTGTGCCGGCACGTTGAAGGCGGTCCGCAGCCGTGATCGGCTCCGGCCGATGATGGCCTGGGTCGACCGGGTGCCACTGCCGGCCCTGCGGGCGCTGGGCGTGGTCGAGGTGCTCGGCGCGGCCGGCCTGGTCCTTCCCCCGTCGACCGGCATCGCCCCCGCGCTGGCGCCGGCCGCGGCCGTCGGGTTCGCGCTCCTGCAGGGCGGTGCGATCGCCGTCCACCTGACAGGCGGGGACCGCCGGATCGCGCTCAACGCCGTGCTCCTCGTGGCCGCGGGCGTGACCGCCGGGTTGGCCTTCGGGCTGTGAGGCCGGGCCCGGACGGCACTGACGCACCGTCGGCGGTCGGGAAGGACGGGTGGGTGGCGACGGGTCAGGAGGCCCAGGGAAAGCGCGCCGGGGGCGGGGACCGGGTGAAGAAGGTCTTGGCGCGCAGGACGGCGTCCTCGTCGGCGAGGACCTGGCCGGGGCGGGTGCCGTGGCCCAGCAGGACGCCGCCGAAACCCATGCCCATGTAGGCCGCGGTGTGGTGGAGGGTCAGGACCAGCGGCTCGGCCGCCCCCTCCTCGGCGTGCGCCATGGCGGTGACGCCCCAGAGGGTGCGGCCGGCCATCTTCGCCCGGAAGCCGGGGTCCGGGGTGCGCAGCCACTTGCTCCAGTGGTCGAGGTAGCGCTTGGTGTGGGCGGAGGCGGAGTACCAGTACAGCGGGGAGGCGATCACGATGTCGGTCGCCGCGACCGTCGCCTCGCGCAGCAGCTCCTCGTCGCTCTCCCCCACCGCCCCGGCATCGCCCGTGCCATGGCGCTCGTCACGGAAGTCGGGCAGCCGGAGAGCGGCGAGGTTCAACCAGCGCTGCTCCGTACCGGCCGGAAGCCGATCCGCGGCCGCCCGGGCGAGCAACTCGGTGCCGGTGTCCGCCTGCCCGACTCGTCGTCAAATCACCTGCCGAGGACGGTCGTTGGCCAACGGATTTCGGAAGACCGACGCGACGGGGCAAGCAGTCCGGTCGCCGGTCAGTCGCTGTCGCGCTTCTCGATGACCAGGATGCGGGCCTCCGGGGCGGGGTGGGCCACGTGTTCGTCGCCCCGCTCGACGCAGCACACCCGGCCCGGGGTGAGGCGTTCGACCCGTTCGACGTCGCCTACGCGGTAGTGCATGTCGACGGCGCCGTCGAGGACGACGAACACCTCCGGCCCGTCGTTGACGTGCCACCGGTAGGGCTGGTCCGTCCAGTGCAGCCGGACGGTCGCGTCGTCCAGCTCGGCCAGGTCGAGCGCGCCCCACGGGCGTTCGGCGGTGAAGGAGGCGGAGTCGAGGAAGCGCACAGGGAATCTCTCCGTTCGGGAGCCGCACGGCCGGCTCTGCTGTGCATTCTGCGCGGGGAGACCGGCCGGCGGAGCCGGCGGAAATGCCCAATTGCATCGACATCCTGCCAATCGGCCCGCGCCCACAGGCCGCCACCGAACCCGCCCGCACCCCGACCGGCGACGCGGTCCGCGACCGCTCAGGCAGAGGCCTCCAGGGCAGCGCGCCAGACGGGGCTGTCCACGTAGTGGTTGTCGAAGCGTTCCGCGGACTCGGCGATCTCCTTCGGATCGGCCTCGCCGCGCATGACCCGGCCGAGCAGCCGCAGGTAGTCGAACCGTCCCAGGCCCGGGGTGAAGACGAACAGGACGTCGGCCTCCACGCCCGGCGCGGCCGCGAAGGCGTGCGGGGTGTGCGGCGGCACCGCCAGGAAGTCGCCCGCGTTCAGAACGGTGACCTGATCGTCCACCAGCACCCGCAGCGAACCGCCGAGCACGAAGAACAGCTCCGTCGCTTTCGTGTGGAAGTGCGCCGGCGCCCCCGGCGCACCGGCGGCGAAACTGGAGCGGTAGCTGGTGAACCCGCCGAGCGCGGCATCCGACTCGCCGAGCAGCGTCATCACGCTGCTCGGATCGGCGCAGGTCTCGGCGTCGGCACGGCGGGTCAGCATCGCGGGCATGGTCACGGGCAGGTTCTCGTTCGTCATGACCATGAGCCTAGAGCCCCAAATGGCCCCTCTGACAAGTCAATTCCGGCCTGGAACCCAGGGTCGATTCTGCCGCCGGAACACCGGGAACCCACGGGGACGAGTGCCTGTGCCCGTGCGGGTGGATCACCGGGCCCGGAGGACGCGTCGTCCGTGGCTCCGATAGCCTTCCGTCGTGACCGAAGGCGGGGGCGGAGAGCAGCTCGACGGCGATCCCGAGGTGCTGGGCCGGGGCGCCACGCGGGCGTGGGTGGAGCGTCAACTCCCCGATGGGGAACGGATAGCGGGCGACGAGCGGCTGCGCGGTGGTTGGACCTCGGATATGCGCAGGCTCCGCGTCGAAGGGCCTGGTGGCCGACGGGACCTGGTGCTGCGGTCCTTCGTGAAGCCCTTCTTCGTCCAGCACGCGGACGGTCTGCTGTCCCGCGAAGCCGCGATCCTGCGTCTGCTCGGGGCCACGGACGTGCCTGCGGCCACGCTCCTGGACGTGGACGCGACCGCGACGTACTGCGACCACCCGTCCCTGCTGATGTCACTGCTGTCCGGGGCCGTCCGCCTGGACGACCGGGACGCCGAACGCCGGGCCGATCTGCTGGCCGGGCAGTTGGTGCGCATCCATCGGGTCGAGGTCCCGCGCGACGCGAGGCCGCGGGCCTGGCAGGCCTGGACGTCGCCGGAGCGGGTGACGCTCCCTCAGGACACGCTGCGGCCCGAGCTCTGGCAGCGCGCCGTCGACGTCATCCGGCAGGACCCGCCCGCTCACGACTCCTGCTTCCTGCACCGGGACTTCCATCCGGGCAACGTCCTCTTCGACGGTCAGGGCGACGACCTCCGCATCAGCGGTGTGGTCGACTGGGTGGAGACCTCGTGGGGACCGGCCGACCTCGATGTGGCCCACTGCTCGACGGCCCTGGCCCTGCTCCACGGCGTCTCCCTCGGGATGGCCTTCGCGGACCGCTACCTCGCCGCAGGCGGGAACCTCGCCGCGCAGCGCGCGGCGCACCTGTACTGGCGGGTCGTCGACGCCCTGGCCTTCGCGCCGGACGCGGAGAAGGTCGCCGTCCCCTGGCGCGAGCTCGGCCGCACGGACCTGAGCCCCGCCCTTCTGGGCAGCAGACTCGAGGAGTACCTCCACGCTCTGTTCGAGCGCTACGCGTAGGTCGCTGATGCCTGAGTGCCCGGACGTGCGATCCGTCCGCAGCACAGTCCTCCAGGTCCGGCAGCTCGCTGAAGAGGGCAGCCGACCGGCGTGACCAGGCACCGGCGTCGGGGCCGTGATGGCCTCGCCCCGTAGAGTGGCCGCTCGCCCACCGGGAGAGGACTGCGTCGTGCGCGAGCGTTCCGGCATTCTGTTCGTCACCGATCTCGCATATCCGGCGCAGGGACGCCGGTACTGCGACGAGGACATCTTCCTGTCCTCGCGCCTGCGCGAGGACTTCGATCTGGCCCTGTGCCATCCGCGGGACGCGGTCGCGTTGATGGACCGCTTCGATGCGGTCGTCGTGCGCAACAGCGGGCCGGTGCTGTACTACCGGGAGGCGTTCGAGGAGTTCCGCCGGCAGGCCGGTGCGCGCGCCACCCGCGTCTACAACCCGTTGACGGGCCGCGGCGACATGGCCGGCAAGGGCTACCTGGTGGAGCTGACCCGGGCCGGATTCCCGGTCATACCGACCGTCGACCGGCCGGCCGACGCCCACCTGCTGCCGCGCGCCGAGCGGTACGTGGTGAAGCCGGCCGCCGGCGCCGACTCGATCGGACTCTCCGTCGTGGACCGCGCGGAGCTGGCCGACCTGGAGCGAGCGGGCACGCAGGAGCTGCTCGTCCAGCCGCTGGTCGACTTCCGCTACGAGGTGTCGTTCTATTTCGTCGACGACGCCTTCCAGTACGCCCTCCATGCACCGGATCCGGCCCGCCGCTGGGAGTTGACGCCCTACCCGGCAACGCAGGCCGACCTGGCCTTCGCCCGCCGGTTCATCGACTGGAACACCCTCGACCACGGCATCCAGCGGGTGGACGCCTGCCGCACCACCGACGGGGAACTGCTGCTCGTGGAGCTGGAGGACCTCAACCCGTACCTGTCGCTGGACGTCGTCCCCCAGGAGCAGCGGGACGCGTTCGTGGTCGCGATGGCGGACTCGATCCGCCGCCTGCTGCAGGCCGGGAAGGACGCCTGACGGCCCGGCCACGAAGCGGGGGCCGTCACGGTCAGGTCAGAGCGGCGGCCAGGCGCTGCGGGAGGGTGTCGTAGGGGTGGCAGTCGACCACGGGCAGGCGGTGGACGCGGGCCTGGTCGGCGAGCCAGTGGGAGTAGCGGGCGCTGACCTGGGCCCGAGCGGGCTGGGGGCCCAGATCGGGCTCGCGGTGGGCGTAGTTGGCGCCGATGCGCGCGGGGTCGCCCTCGTGGAGGAAGACCGTGTGCAGGCGGCGGCGGTGGGCGGCGGCCTCGGCCGCGGCCCGTGCGGCGGCGCGAGGGGTGAGGTAGTCGCCCTCCACGATGGCGGGCACGTCCACGCTCAAACGGTTGCGCACCACACCGAGCAGGGCCTCGTCCAGGGTGTGTGCGGTGGCGATCTGCAGATCCAGAACACGGTCGGGGCCCAGCTCCGCCTCCGGGTCCCGGTAGGCCGCGAAATGGTGCAGCGCGGGATGGGTCGCCGGCGTCGTGGCCGCCTGGAGCGCGGCCACCACGTCGTCGAATTCGACGGTGAACGCACCATGGGCGGCAGCCAGGCCGGCAGCGGCGCGGCTCTTGCCGACGCCCGAGGCGCCGCCGATCAACAGAACGTCCCAGGAGCGAAGGTCGGTGCGCATACCGCCACGGTAGAGGCCCCGGGAACCCGGCTGAGAGGCGGGTCCGACCATGCCTCCGCCACCGCCACCGCCATCGCCACCGCTATCGCCCGGCCCGGGCCGGCCCGGACGGTGGAAGCAGCTCGACAGCGGATCAGGCCCGTTGTTGACGGATCGCCGGATGCGGGAGCAGCGAGCATGCTCTCCTGAGATGATCTTGAAGCCTTGATTCGCAGACCGGTGTCGCCGTGAGCGGATCAATGGAGGCGACTCCGGCTGAGTCCCTCGCCGGGGTTCGCCGAGGCGTTCGACGCGCGGCTCGCTCCCGGGCACCGCGCCGCGCCGTCCGTCCCCGCCCAGCCGTGATCGACGTTCAGGAGTAGCACGTGAGTCGGACCAGCACGCTGTCCCCCGATGAGTGCCAGGAGGACACCGCCCCGGACCGTCGGCCCTGGCTGGTGCGCCGAGGGTTACTCCTAGAGTCCGGACCCCAGCGCAGACTGGCCCTCGGAGGCTTCATCAACCAGCTCGGCACCGCGGCCTTCCTGGCCACGGCGCCGCTGTACGCCCTGCGGGTGATCGGCCTGCCGATCGAGCAGGTCGGCCTGGGTCTCGGGGTCGCCGGAGTGGTCGGTCTGCTCGCCGGCCCGCCCGTCGGGCACCTCGCCGACCGCCGCGGCCCGCACGGCGTCTTCCTGGTCACCCTGCTGATCCAGGCCGTGGCCATGGTGTCGCTGCTGTTCGCCCACTCGTTCGTGGCGTTCATGGTGGCGGTGGCGGTGACCGACCTGGCCGGTGCCTCGGGGGGCGCGGCGCGCGGGCCGATGATCCGCCGGTTCGGCGGTGACGAGGTGCCGAGGTTCCGCTCCTACCTGCGCTCGGCCGCCTTCCTGGCCAGTACCTTCGGCGCGCTGGCCGCCGGTGTGGTGATCCAGCTCGACTCCGGCTCCGCCTACCGCGCGCTCGTCCTGGCCAACGCCCTGACCTTCGTCGGCTGCGCGGCCGTCATGCTCCGGCTGCCCGGGCTGGAGCCGTTGCCGGCCTCGACCGGGTCGGACCGGTGGCTCGCGCTGAAGGACAAGCCGTACCTGGCGTTCGTCGTGCTGGACGGCATCCTGTGGATCCAGGGCGAGGTGGTGACCTACGCCCTGCCGCTGTGGGTGGTCCTGCACACCCATGCACCTCGCTGGTTCGCCGGCATCGCGCTCGCCGTCAACACCGTGATGGTGGTCGTCCTTCAGATCCGGACCAGCCGCGGGATCAAGGGCGGCCAGGTCGCCGGCCGGGCCACCCGGCGTGCCGGGCTGGCGTTCCTGGTCGGCATGGCGGTCATCGCGATGGCCTCGGACCTGCCGGGCTGGGCCGCCGCAGCGATCATGACGGCCGGAGTCGCCGTCCACACCGTGGGTTCGCTGTGGCACGCGGCCGGGTCGATGGAGTTGCGGTTCCGGCTGGCCCCCGCCCATGCGCAGGGCCAGTACTCCGGCGTGTTCGGCATCGGCATGGGCCTCTGCTACACCGTCGCTCCGGGCCTGCTCGGCCTGCTCTGCCTGAGCTGGGGCGTCCCCGGCTGGCTGGTGATGGGCGGCGTCTTCGTCGCGGCCGGTCTGGCCATGCCGGTCGTGGTCCGGTGGGCCGGACAGTCCCGGGAGCTCGGCGTCTGAGCGGGCGGACCGAGGCCCGGGCCGGTCCGGGACGGTCCGGGCTCCGTTCGAGCGGACCCCGAGCTGCACCGGAGGCCCTGTCCTCACGGCTTCTCGGGCTGGCCGGGCCCAGGACGACCCCCGTCAGCGGGCGTCGCCGGTGAGGAAGTCGAGGAGGATCTACCGGCTGGTCCGGGAGGTCAGGCTGCCGTACGCGTCGTCGAAAGCGTGCTCGGCGAAGGGCAGTTGCCTGACCTCGGTGGGGACGCCCTGCTTCTTGAGCGCGTCGCCGAAGGCGGTGACGGTCTCGGGGCGGGCGCTGCGGTTGCGGTCTCCGACGACGAGGAGGGTGCGGGGCAGGCCGGGTCGGACGTCGGAGGTCGGGGAGACCTCGCGGTAGCGGTCGGGGTACTGCTGCGGGGTGCCGCCGGTGAACATCTCTGCGGCCTCGCGGGTGCCGGCGATGTCCTCCTCCCACATGCGGGTGACGTCCGTGCCGGAGTAGAAGCCGATCACGGAAGCGGGGGGCCGGGGGGTGCCGCCGCCGGGGGCGGTGAGGGTGCCGGCCTGGAGGCGGTAGGCGGTGTTCATCGCCAGGGTGCCGCCCGCCGACATGCCGCCGAGCGAGATCCGCGCGGGGTCGACGCCGTACTTGTCGGCGTTCTTCTGCACCCACTCCATGGCGGCGACGAGGTCCTGCGGGGCCTTGTCCCAGGTGGGACGGTCCGGGCGGGCCAGCCGGTAGTCGACGGCGAAGACGGCCACCCCGTGGTCGGCGAGCCAGCGGCCGGTGCCGCGCAGATCGCTCTTGTCGAAGGTGTGGAAGCCCCCGGCATGGGCGAGCACGACCGCCGGGGCCTTGCCGCCCGACGCCCGCGCCGGCAGGTAGGCGTCCACCTGCAGCGCCTCGCCCTCGGGACTCGCGTACGTCTCGGTCGCGTCGGGCTTCACCGCCGGGTAGGCGAGCCCGGTGAGCACCTCCCCCACGGACACCTGGACGCCCGCTGCCTGCGCGGCCCGGAACTGGACGGCGCCGATCGCCGGCGCGCCCACCGCGCACAGCGCCGTCACGACCGTGACCGCCCGCCCCCACCGCACCAGCCCGAAACGCCACGCCGACGCGGCGAGGGCGGCCGCGACCAGCGCCAGCAGCGCGATGTGGAAGGGGTACTACGCGCCCAGGACCGGCCCGATCACACCCGTCTTGGGAATGGCCGGGAAGTATGCGCCGAGGACGATCGCGGCGGCGAGGAAGGTGAGGAACGAGGCCAGGGCCGCGCAGACGCCCCGCAGGACCCGCACCGGCAGACCCGTACGGCAGGGCCTGCGGATGCGGAGTCCGTGGCTGCGGAACTCGTGGGTGTGGTCATGTCTGCACTCCTGCGAGGTGCGGGGGCGGCGCGATGCCGCCCGCGGAACGTGTCGGGACGCGCACGGTCCTCGACCCCCCACTCGCAGAAGAACAGGTGCCGAACACCGGTTGTCGGACGTCGCCGGGCGCAGCCGAGTGCTGGCGGACCAGGACCCGGCAGCTGCCGTCTGCTCCCCCGGCCGTCACTGCAGCTGCGAACCTACGACGCAGACCTGCCGGTCGGCCTCACCCTGCAGAGCTGTCCTCCCGTCTGGCTCTCAGGTATGAGTCCACACCGCGCAGGAGGCGCTCACGCTCCGGGCGATGCGGCGCGCGCCCCGACCGTCAGCGTGCCGCCCCGTCCGCGCGGGCTGGTTCAGGCCACGTCGGCCGGCAGACGGAGGGCGGCCGGTGGGGTGATGCCGAAGTCGGACTCCAGCAGGCGGAGCAGCTCGTCGGAGTCTTCGATCTCCTCGTGGTGGACGGCTCCGTCGGGTCCGGTCCGGGTGACAGTCTTCGTGTCGAGCAGCAGGTGGTGCCCCGTGGCGAAGGTCCGCTGGACGAAGAGTCGGTGGAAGGGCGAGCGCGGGTGGGTGGCCGTGAACCAGTTGCCCAGCTTGAGGTCCGGGACCGGCACCCGGTCGAGGGTGAAGGCGGTCTGGTCCTCCCACCCGCCGCCCCGGAAGGCCTGCATCACCCACACCGGCGCCCAGCCCTCCGGCTCCTCCACCACCAGGCGGTGGCGGCGCCCGCCGGCCTCGTTCACCTGGCCCGGGACCATCGGCAGCGGTTCCAGCAGTGCGCCGAGGCCGCCGAAGCCGACGTCCGCGAGGTACCGGCCCGGGACGCCCGGTATCTCGACGGCCAGCACCATGTGCGTCCGGGGACGCTCCTCCCCCGGCCGCGCGCCGTACCGCACCCGGCCCGAAAGGCGGGTCACCTGGAAGCCCAACTGCTCCAGGACAGCGCCGAACAGGCTGTTGTGCTCGAAGCAGTAACCGCCCCGCGACGACTCGACCAGCTTGGCCTGGAGATCGTCGAGGTCCAACGACGGCACTCCGCCCGCGACGACGTCCAGATTCTCGAACGGGATGCCTATGACGTGCGCGCGGTGCAGGGAGCGGAAGGTTTCGAGCGTCGGCGCCCGACCACCGTCCCATCCAATGCGCGCGAAGTACTTCTCAAGGTCGACAACCACAAGGACCACTGCCTTTCCACGGAAACATCTGCACCAGAAACCCGCCCCACGACAGCGGAGGCACTCCCCCGCCCACCGGCCCCGCCCCGAGCAGCGGGCGACGAAGCCCGACGACAGGACCGGGTGCCGGCGAAACCACCCACCACACCCCCCACTTGACACCGAGAAACAGCACACGACGGGCCGCAGACCGACACCGACAAGCCGAGGCAACAACCAGCGCCCGCACACACATTCCCCAGGCCGGACCACCCGCACGAGAACGGCAGGGGACCGCCCCCGAAGCCCGAAGGCCCCGGGGGCGGTCCGCACTGAACGAGCAGCGAATCCGCGGGCGTTACCCCACGAACCGGTCCGCGTTCGCGCGGCGCCGTGCCCGGTACAGCAGCACTCCGCCCAGCGTCAGCAGCCCGCCACCGGCCAGGCCCACCGCGGCGAGACCCGCGGGCGAACCCGTGTCCGGCAGGTGACCGCCCCCACCGCCGTGCTTCGGCGGCTCCGTCGGACGAGGAACCTTCACGCAGCCCTCGCCCTTCTCCTTCTCCGGGCACTCCGAGACGGTCACGCACAGCGACACCGGCCGGCTCTCCACCAGCTGGCCCTGCGGGTCACGGGCCGAAGCCTTCGCCGTGTTGATCACGTGACCGGCCTTCGCGTCCTCCGCCGTGACGACGTACGTGCCGCGGCAGGTCGTGCTCCCGCCCGGGTTCAACGTCCTCGCGTCGCAGGTGACCTGCGCGACCCGGTCATCGGCGACAGCGACGTCCGTCAGCACCGTCGTCCCGGTGTTCGTCACCGTGTACGTGTACGTCACGGTGTCGCCCACACGCGCGGAGCCCGACACATCGGCCTGCTTGACGATCGACAGCGACGACGCACCCGACGTGGTCTCCACCGTCGCCTCGCCCGGCGGGCTCTCCACCGGATCGCCTTCCGGGTCCACACCGCTCGCGCGGGCCTTGTTGGTCACGTGCCCGGCCTCGACGTCGTCCTCGGTGATCACGTACGAGCCGTGGCACACCGTGCGGGCGCCCGGGTTCAGGGTCGTCGCGTCGCAGGTCACCGACGTCACGTGGTCGTCCGAGACCGCGATGCCGTGGACGGCGACGGTGCCGGTGTTGGTGACGGTGTACGTGTACTGCACCGTGTCACCCACCCGGAACGGGCCCGCGGCGTCGGCCTTCTTCACGATGGACAGCTTGGCCTCGCCCACCACCGGGATGTCCGCCTCGCCCGGCGGGCTCTCCACCGCACGACCCTCGGGGTCCTTGCCCGACGCATGAGCCTTGTTCAGCACGTGGCCCGCCGCCACGTCCGCGGCAGTGATCACGTAGGAGCCGTGGCACAGCGTGCTCTGACCCGGGTTCAGCGTCGTCGCGTCGCAGGTCACACCGGCCACGTGGTCGTCCGTGACGGCGATGTCGTGGACGGCGACGGTGCCGGTGTTCTTGACGGTGTACGTGTAGTGGACCGTGTCACCGACGTGGAACGGGCCGGCGCTGTCCGCGGTCTTCTCGATCGACAGCACCGCCTCGCCCACGACGGTGACCGTGGCGTCGTCGGGCGGGCTCTGCACCGGCCGCCCCTCGGGGTCGGTGCCGTTCGCGTGCGCCGTGTTGGTCACGTGACCCACTGCCGCGTCCGCCGCCGTGATGACGTAGGAGCCGTGGCAGAGGGTGCTCGCACCCGGGTTCAGCGTCGTCGCGTCACACGTCACACCGGCCACGTGGTCGTCCGTGACCGTGATGCCGTGGATCACCCTGGTACCGGTGTTGGTGACGGTGTACGTGTAGTGCACGGTGTCGCCCACGTGGAACGGGCCGGCGCTGTCCGCGGTCTTCTCGATCGACAGCACCGCCTCGCCCACGACGGTGACCGTGGCGTCGTCGGGCGGGCTCGCCACCGGCTCGCCGTCCGGGCCGGTGCCGTTCGCGTGCGCGGTGTTCGTCACGTGACCGGCCTGCACGTCCGCCGCCGTAATGACGTAGGAGCCGTGGCAGAGCGTGCTCGCACCCGGGTTCAGCGTCGTCGCGTCACACGTCACACCGGCCACGTGGTCGTCCGCGACCGTGACGTTGTGGATGGCCGGCGTGCCCGTGTTGGTGACGGTGTACGTGTAGTGGACGGTCTCGCCCAGCCGGAACGGACCCGCGGAGTCCGCCGTCTTCTCGATGCCGAGCCGCGCCTCGCCCGCCACGGGCAGCCTCACCTCGGCCGGCGGACTCAGAACCGTGTCCCCGTCCGGGTTCGTGGCGGCTGCCTCGGCCCTGTTGGTGAGGTGCCCGAGCGCCAGGTCGGCGGCGGTCACCACGTACGTGGCGTGGCAGGTGGTGCTCGCGCCGAGGTTCAGGGTCGTCGCGTTGCAGGTGACCGGCGTCGCGTGGTCGTCCGTGACCAGGAGCTGGTCGAGCACCGTCTGCCCGGTGTTGGTCACCGTGTACGTGTAGTTGACGGTCTGGCCGACGTGGACGGGGCCTGCCGTGTCCGCCGCCTTGGCGAGGGACAGGGACGACGGGCCGACGACCTCGACGGTGGCCTGCGTCTCCGGGGAGGTGACCGGCTGGTCGTCGGCGATGCCGTGCGCGACCGCGTGGTTGGTGACCTGGCCCGCGTCCGCGTCGGCGGCGGTGATCACGTAGGTGCCGTGGCACTGTGTGCGGTCCCCGGGGGATCCTCGGGGGGCGAGGGTCGAGGAGTCGCAGGTGATGCCGGTGACCTTGTCGTCCGTGACGGAGACGTTGTTCAGCTGCGTGCCGCCGGTGTTGCTCACGGTGTACGTGTAGTGGACGGTGTCGCCCACGTGGAACGGGCCGGGCTCGTCCACGTGCTTGAGGACGTCGATGCTCGGCGGGGCCACCAGCGGGACGTCCTCGGACGCGGGCGGTGAGGTCACCGGGTCGTCGTCGGCCGTACCGGTGGCCTGGGCCGTGTTGGCGACGTGGCCCGCGGCCACGTCCGCCGCGGTGACGGTGTAGGTCGAGGTGCAGGTGACCGTCCCACCGGGTTGCAGCACGCTCACCGGGCAGCTGACCGGGCCCACCTTCGGGTCGTTGACCGCGAGGTTGTCGATCGGGACGTTGCCGGAGTTGGTGACGACGAAGTCGTACGGGATCTTGCTGCCGACCGTCAGGTTCGCGGGCAGGGGCTGGTGGGCCTGCTTGACCAGGTTGAGTTCGGGCAGCGGCTCGTCGGTGTTGATCACCACGTTGCGGATCAGGTGCACGTCGGTGAACAGGCCCGTCGAACCGGCGAAGCCGAACTTGTAGGTCGAGGGGACGGGTTGGGGCGCCGGGGTCTGGAGGACCTGGTGCGGGCCGGTGCCGTCGTTGAAGTCGACGGTGACGGTCAGCACCGGGGTCGGGGCCGGGGTCAGGTGGACGTTGACCCGGCGGCGGGACGGCTCCAGCAGCGCCTGGGCCTGGGCCGGCGTCACGTCGGGCGGGAGGAAGGTCAGCGGGCCCTGCAGTTGGCCCGGAAGCGTCGACGGCCAGGGGCCGGTGGTCGAGAAGTTGCTGGTCGTCGCGGTGAGGAAGCAGTAGCCGTCCTCGTCGTGGCCGGGGCCGCGGACGGTGACCATGTTGGGGCCGGGAGCCGGGACGTGGAAGGCCGTTCCGGCGGGGGAACGGGTGGTGCAGCCGTTGCCGCGGTGCTCCCAGTCGCCGAAGTAGTTGCCGAGGACGTCGAGGCCGACGCCGAGGTAGCCCCGGTCGACGCCGGGCAGGATGGCCAGGTTGGGGTCGTCGTCGGGCAGCTTCTGCGCGTAGCCGAGGCTGCCGCCGAACGCCCCCGGGTGTGCGAGCGAGACATCACCGTTGACCAGGAAGAACGAAATGCCGTCGGCCGGGGTGGCGGGCGTGGTGCTGCCGTACTGCCACTGGTCGAAGGTCACGTCCAGGCCGTTGCCGGCCGGCAGCGCCTGGTCGAACAGCACCGCGCCGTTCTGGTCGTTGGCGGCGTCGGTGATCCGGAGGTAGCCGAACGGCGCGCTGTCCAGCGGCGGCACCGGACCGATCTCCGGGATCGGACAGCCCGTCAGCGGGTGCCCGTCCGGCGGGAGGGGCGTCGTGACGGGTCCGCCGGTGAGACAGGCCGAGCCCACGGCGACGAATCTCGGGTCCGCGGTCGCACCGGTGAAGTCCTCCTGGAGCAGCGGGGAACCGGTGGCCAGGACACGCTCCGGCGCGGCGGCAGCACGGCGCGGGGCGGGGCCGACGGCCTGGGCGCCGAGGGTGGCGGCCAGACCCGTACCGACCAGACCGAGGGTGGCTGCGGCGCTGATGAAGCGGGCCGTGCGGGATCTGAGCCGCCCCGGTCCGCGGAAATGTCTCGTCATGCCCTTGACTATGTGCAGCCACTACCAAGAGTTATCAGTTTGTACTATCTGTGGTCCTAGGGAATCCCTCGGATGCGCCAGCCCGGGATGCCGACCGGGCATCAGTCCCGCCGGGATCATGAGGTCCTGATGGGGAAATCAGGAGTGTCGCCACCGACCCTCGCTCGCCGCATCGCGACCTCGGGGACGTGGCGGGCCGACGGCGGCCGCAGCATCGGCCGACCATGTGTTCGACGGGGCGGCCACCTGCGCGGCGCCGACCGGCCCAGCGGACCGGCCGTCGCTCCACCCACCACCGCACCGAGTCGCGGTGCCCGCGAGCGACGCCGCGCGACCGGAGCCGCCCGGCCGGACCTGCCAGGACGAGGCGCGGCGACCGACAGATCCGAACTCTCACCCACCGTACATCAAGGCACTTCTGACGCTCCGTCAGACTCGCTCGCCGCCAACGCGCGTGCAGCCGAACCGGACCCACCGCCCGATCGACCCGGCAGGCGACGCCGGCAGCCGGGGTCCACCTCCGCTGCACCGCTGGAGCAGCCACCCAAGGGTGAACATACGATCTGATCCTTCTCCGGCGGGACAAGGGTTCATGACGCTTCGTCAGCTCCAGACGGACGCACAGCCCCGTTGCAGGCTTCCGGCTCCCATGTCGTCCTGGAGTCGTCGGGGTCACCACAGGCCCCGCCGCAAAACCGAACTACTCGGAGGAGAATTTCCATGCGTGCTGTCAAGCGTGTCCTGGCCGTCACTGCCCTCGCCGCCCCCCTCGTGATCGGCTGCGCCGGACTCGCCTCCGCTCACGAAGGCTTCCACGAGGGCCCCGAGGCCCACTTCGCCCAGGCCCAGTTCATCGCGAACGAGGAGGGCGCCGGCGAGGCGGCCGTCGCCTCCGTCGTCTCCCCGCACGGCGTCGACCACATCGCCGGCTGGGTGTTCGCGGGCGACGAGGGTGTCTCCGGCTCGTTCACCGACTCCGGCGCAAGCTTCTGAGCGCTCTGACCTCGGCTGAGGGGCCCAGGTCCAAGGGCTGACTCCGAACCGGGCGCCCGGCGGGTATTCCACCCGCCGGGCGCCTTCGCGTTCCGGCGGACCCGACGAGCACCGCGCTCGACGCCGCCGGGAGGCGGTCAGTGCTCGGCGAGGGAGCGCTCGGCCCGGTAGCCGGCGGGGACGCCCTCGACGAGGATCGCGTCGGCCGTCATGTGACGGGTGCGCAGGTGCAGGATGTCCTGATAGGCGGGCGAGTCGTACCAGGCGCGGGCCTGCCGGTAGTCGGGGAACTCGATCAGGATCAGCCCCATCTTTCCCCAACTCCCCTCCACCGTCTCGAACTTGCCACGATGGACCAGGAAGCGGCCGCCGAACGCATCGAGGGTGGCGTCGATCCGCCGGAGGTATTCGACGGTGTCGGCGCAGGGCTCGACGGCGTGGACCTGGGCCAGGGCGTAGGCGGGCATCGTGGCGCTCCCAGAGGATCGGGGTCGGGCTGACGTCCACGACGCTACGCAGCTGCCGAACGGAGGGAATCGGTCACGAATAGGTAGGCCGCTTGGGTGGAGCACCCCAGGTGCACGACCGCATGCAGCGCCGGATCGCAGACGTCCCGCCCGGTTCCGCCCGGTTCCGCACCTCTGCCCGCCCGACGGCCGGGCCGACGCGACGTCGATCGCGTCGGCCGCCGGGGGCCGGTTCGTGGCGGTGGGGTCAGGCCTTCCACTCCCGGGCGAGCATCGCGTAGACGCACTCGCTGCCCCAGCGGTCGCCGTCGAGGTCGCTCTCGATCAGGTGGGCCTCCAGGCGCATGCCGAGGCGCTCGCAGACCCGGGCGGAGGCGGTGTTGAGGGCGTCGAGCCGAGCGAAGACGCGGTGAACTCCCAGGGATTCGAAGGCGGTTGCGGCGAGGGCGCGGGCGGCTTCGGTGGCGTAGCCCTGACCGGCGTACTCCGGGTTGAAGACCCAGCCGATCTCGGCCTGACGGGCGCGGGCGTTGGTGAGGATGACGACGACCTCGCCGAGGACGCCGGGCTGATCGGCACGGCAGACGGCCCACAGGAGGCTGTCCCCGTCGGCGCTCCAGCCGGCGTGGGCGCGGGCGCGGATGGACTCCTCGCAGCCCTCGCGGGTGAGCGCCGGGCGGTAGAGGTAGCGGACGACCTCGGGCAGCGCCTGGTAGGCGTACCGGTCGTCGGTGTCGTCCACGGTGAACGGGCGCAGGATCAGCCGCTCGGTGGCGATGTCGGCCGGGATGGTCGCCGGGGCGTGGAGTGCGGCATCGGTCATGGGTCCCCCTGGTGGTGTCGTCGGGCGGTGGGTGGTTCCACCGTGGCTTCTGCACACCATAGTTGACGTCGGGACAGGGGCGTCGGGCCTGTCGACGGACCTCGGCGCCGGCCCCGTCCCGTCGAGTCGCGACGGTTCAGCAGGGCCGGGGCGAAGGAGGTCACGGCCCCACCCGGAGCGGTGGCTCCCCGCCGCGCCGGGTGGGTGCGGCGGGGAGGGCCGGTCAGGCCCGCAGGTGGAGCGGGGTCAGGTGCTCGGGGCGGATCAGGCGGGTCTCGGGGGACAGTTCACGGGTCCGGGCGATCAGGCCGTCCAGGTCCATGGCGGTGTCCTGGACGGCGGGGTCGGTGAGCGGGCTCTCGAAGGTGTCCCAGTGCACGGGGATCACCGTGCGAGGGTTGTCGAGGGCCTTGAGGATCCGCGGCACGTAGCGGTGGACGCTGTGGGCGGTGCTCTCCGTCGAGATCATGGCGATGTCGGGCTTCAGCCCGGCGTAGTGCTGCTCGACGAAGTCGCCGGCGCCGGTCAGCAGCGCGGACGGGCCGTCGCCGAGGCGGACCTGGAAGGCGAGGGTGTCGCCCTCCGGGAGGTCGCCGATGGTGCGCGGCGCGGTGGCGGTCGGACCGGTGAGCGTGCCGGGCACCCAGTACTGGTGCTTGGCGTTGCGACTGTGCAGGCTGGCCGCCACCTGGACGGTGAACCCGTCGAAGGCGAGGTACTCGCCGCCCTTCACCACGATCAGCTGGTCCGGGTCGACCCCCATCGCCCGGAGCAGGAAGCAGGTGGTGGCCGTTCCGACCACCTGCACGCCCCGGCTCTTTGCGATGTACGGGACGTCGTTGAAGTGGTCCCAGTGGCAGTGGCTGACCAGCACCAGGTCCGGGGTGCCGATGTGGCGGTCGATCAGCTGGGGGGCCACGGTCAGCCGCGTCTTCGGGTTGAAGCCGTCGGTCGGGAACCGCGTGATGTACGGGTCGAACAGCACGGTCTTCCCGTTGCCCTCGATCCGCCAACCGGTGGTGCCGAGCCAGGTGTAGACCGTCTCGCCGCCTCCGCCCGGCGCCGGCCCGGGCTCGGTCGCGGCCGCCGTCCCGGCCCCGGCGGCGACACCCGCACCGGCCATCGGCAGCAGGGCCGCGCCCGCGACCGCCGTACGGAGCAGACCTCGTCGTCCTAACGTGTTGTCGTTCATGCGTGGACGGACGATCCCACCGGTCCGGCCGGTTCCGCGGTCCTGACGGAACATCAGCTTTCCCATGGGCCACGGCTCTGCCCGGGAAAGGCATGTTCTTGCGGAGCTTCTCCCGAACGGGCCGGGACTGGAGGACCGCATCGGAAGGGAGGGGGTCCGTGCCGCGGGGTCGACCGGTGGTGGAAGGATCCGGCTGCTCGGTGAAGTGCCGTGGCGTTTTCGGGGCAGGGAGTGTGCGGGCATGGCGATGTTCCGCTGGGTGTGCACGGCGCTGATCTGGGCGATGTCCGTGCCGCACCTGGTCCGGGTCCTGATGCTGGGCCGCAGGCCGCCGCTCCGCCCCGAGCGCCCGACCTCCCTCGGGCGGTGGACCGTCGGCGCGCTGCTGACGCCGATCGGCTGCACGGTGGGCCTGTTCAGCCAGGCCGGGGGCGCTCCGCTGTGGGCGATCGGCACTGCGATCACGCTGGTCGGCCTCCTGCTGACCGGCTTGGCCTTCCGGAAGCCCCGGGCCCGCGCCTGACGGGGCGTCGGGCGTCTGCGTCGGGCGTCGACGGCGGGCGTCTGCGGCGGGGCCGGACCCCGGGCGGGAGGCGGGGTCGACGGTGACAAGTGACGGGCCGCTGCCGCGATGCCCGGGGCGATGGCAAGGTGTACCTCGACACCGAACAGAAGTCGCGACGGGGGAGGACTGTATGGGTGCGGACTGGACCAGCGAGCTGATCGTCCCAGCCGAGCAGGGCGCAGCGCCGACGGCGGAGGAGCACCCGCCGACGGTCGCACCGCCCGGGTACCGGCCGTTTCCGCGGATGACGCGGGAGCAGTGCGCGGAGGCGGTGCGGCGCGGGGGCTGGTTGTTCAAGGCCGACGAGGGCCACGACCCGGACGGGTCGGTGCCGGTGGAGGCGGTGGAGGGGGCCTGGCAGGTCGACGCCCACGGTCGTCCGCTGCGGTTCCGGCCCAACCCGCGCTACGGCGCCCCGCTGCCGGAGCAGCCGGTCGGGGACGGCGCGGCGCCGCTGCCGCCGCTGCACGCCGGGCGGCGCCCGGCCGGGCGGGCGCTGCTGGGGTGGTTGGAGGATCCGCACGCGCCCCGGCTGTGCCGGATCGCCGGGTCGAGCGGCAGTGGCCGCAGCCACCTGCTGCACTGGCTGGCCGCCGCGTGCCCGGCGGACAGTCCGCACCCGCGTCGGCGAACCGATGTGCTGCTGTCCGCCGCCGAGTTGACGGTGGACGCCTTCGTGTGGCGGCTCGCCGCGCTGCTGGGCGTGTCGGCGGCCGACCCGGAGGAGTTGGTCGCGGCGCTGGTCGACGGGGTGCCGCGCGTCCTGGTGGTGACCGATCTCGACCGGGCGGGCGCCCGCCGGCTGTCGGACGCCGCGCAGCGCATCGCCGCGGAGGTGCTGCGGCCGCTGCTGCGGGTGCCGTGGCTGCGACTGGTGGTGGAGTGCGCCTCCGACACTCCGGCCGTGGCGGCACTCGACGTGCCCGCCGCCGTGCTCGACCTGGACCAGCCGCAGTGGACCGACCTGGACGCCTTCACCCGGTGGGCGACCGCCCTGGCGGAGCGTCAACTCCCGGCGGAGGTCTATCCGTCGCCCGCGCTGGCGCTGTTGGCCGCCCGCACCGGGGACGGGGTGCTGCTGGACCCGGCGGCCACGCCCGCGCGGAAGGCGGAGACGCTCGCCGAGACCTGGTGGGAGTCGCTGCCCGAACTCGTCCGGGCCCCCGTGGCGGTGCTGGCCTCGGTCCGGGGCGGTCTCGACACCGACCTGTGGGGCGAACTGCCCGGCAGCCTCGGCCCGTTCGCGGTGCACGAGGCGGTCGACCTGCTGCTGCCGGCCGATCCGGACGGGCGGTACCGGGTCTGGCCGGACGCCTTCGCCGAGCGGCTCGCCCGGTCGGGCCTCGACCACCTGTCGATCCGGCAGAACCTCCTCCCTGAGCAGCCCGGCCCGCAGGACGCCGCCCGGCTCGACCTGGTGCTGCGGCACGCCGTCCGGACTTCGGCCCCGGTGGACGACCTGCTGGCCGACCCGGCCGTCCTGGTGCACGCCGATCCGTCGGCGGTCGGCCTCGCCCTGGAGCACGTGGCCGCCGTCCGGGTCGCGGACGCCGGGCAGCGGGCGGAACTCGCGCAGGCGGAGGCCCGCCGGGAGGCGCTCGCGGACGGCAAGGAGTTCGACGAGGAGCGGGCACGCCAGTTCTCGGACGCCGACCGCACGGCGGCCGAGCGCACGCCCGTGCACCGGGCGTGGCGGCTGGCCGGGCCGCGGGTCACCGCCACCGACGACCCCGCCGAGCGGGCGTCCGCTCTGCACCGCTGGACGGTCGGGCCGGACGGCGACCTCGCGGAACGATTCGCCGAGCTCGCCGGGCACGACTGGCGGGCCCGCTGGGCGTTCGTCGGCGAGAGCGACCCGGTGAGCCTGCTCGCCCGGCACGAGGACCGTCTCGCGGTCGCCGTCGGCTGGGACGTCGTGGTGCTCGACCCGGCCACCGGCCGGTCCGCCGGCGAATCGTCTGCGCAGTTGACGGACCGTTCCACGGTGGCGCTGGCCGTCGGCCACGAGGGCGGCGCCTGGGCGCTGCGGCGCAGCGGCGCCGTCGAGGAGCTCCGTCCGTCCTCCGACGCCGTGCGGCGGCTGCTGGCCGCCATGGACGACGCGGCGACGGCGATCGCGGCGCGCGGTGGCGAGCAGCGGGCGGTGGCGACGGGCGACGCGGCGGGCCGCGTCCACCTGCTGGACGACCGGGACGGCACGGACCCGGTGCACAGCGACGGCCCGCTCCACGCCTCACCGGTGACGGCGGTCGACCTCGCCCACCACGGCGGCCACCACCTGCTGATCAGCGGCGGCACGGACGGCGCCGTCCAGGCCTGGATGCCCGGCCGGGGCCCGCTCTCGCCGCCCGTGCCGGCCCGGGACGTCCCGGTCACCGCGGTCGCCGTCGCCACCACGCCGGGCGGCCTGGTCTGCGCGGCCGCGTGGACGGACGGCCTGGTCCGCGTCGTCCTGGCCGGCGCCGAGCGGGTCACCCACGACCTGCACCTCGGCGCCCCGGCCGTCGGCCTGGCCCTCACCGACGAGGGCCGCCTCTGCGTCGCCACTGCCACCGGCGTCCTGGGCGTCGACCTCACCACCGCGTAACGGCGCCACCCGCACCCCGGCCGACCGCCGAACGCCGGCCGGGGTGCACCGCCAACGCCGAGCCACCCCCGCCTCCTCCGTCCCGGCTCCCTCAGCTGCCCGGGCGCAGCGTCAGGTCGCTGACCGTTCCGTCGTGGGGGTGGTCGAGGACGGTGGCGAGGGCGGCGGCAACGGATTGGGGGGTGAGGCAGGCGGCGGGGTCGTAGGCCATGCGGAAGCGGGCGTGGAGGCGGCGTTGCATGGGGGTGTCGACTTCGCCGGGGTAGACGGTGGTTACTCGGACGCGGTGGGGGTGTTCTTCGGCACGCAGGGACTCGGCGAGCGCTTTGAGGGCGAATTTGGACGCCGCGAAGGCGCCGAGGCCGGGTGGGGCGTGCAGGCCGGCGCCGGAGTTCATGAAGACGACGTGGCCCTGGGCGGTGCGGAGGGCGGGGAGCAGGAGCCGGGTGAGCTCGGCGGGGGCGAGCAGGTTGACGGTGAGGGTGCGGCGCCACAGCTCGTGATCGCTGTCGCCGACCGGCCCCCAGTCGGCCGTGCCGGCGATGTGCAGCAGGGAGTCGAGCCGGGGCGGGGCGGCGGGTCCGCCGAGTACGTGGGCGAGGCCGGCGGGGTGGGCGAGGTCGGCGACGACGGTGCGGCTGGTGGGGAATCGCTCGCGCAGCCGGGCGGCGGTGGGTCTGTCGCGGGCGAGCAGCCAGAGCCGGTCGCCGCGGGCGGCGAGCAGCTCGGCGGTGGCGGCGCCGATGCCGGAGCCGGCGCCGGTGAGGAAGTGCGTTGCCATGCCGGGGTGCTACCCGGGTGGGGTGGCCCGGAAGACCGACAACCGGCCATCCGCGGCCCGGCCGGGGCGTGTCGTCCCAGGTGGGGCGCGCGGTAACGGCCGCACGCCGGGGGCGTGTTGGAGGGGGCGACTGCCGGGACGGTGGGCGCGTGCGGCGGCAGAGATACGCCTCGCACGCCCTTGGCGCGCCGGTCGGGTACCGGCCAGTGGGTGCCGGATCGGGGCCCGGCCGGCGGGCTCGTGCGCTCCGACGTTGTGCCGAGGTGCGACCCGGGCGCGGCCGTACCGGCGCGTGCGACGGCGGGGCGGTGACGCGGTCCGCTTCCGGGTGTCTGCGCTGGCGGGACGCCCGGGAGGGGCGGGCGCGGGCCTGCGGACTCGGCTGCGCCCGGCACGGGAAAGCGCAGGTAAAGGGAGGGTCGGGGACCGGAGGGAGGGCCTCCGGCATGCGCCTGCGGAATCCGGCCAACCCTTTCCGAAGCTCTTTCGACGGTCGCGCCGTCCCTTGCAGACTCTCGGTGGCGGTCAGCCGATCGCACAATCGGCTCGACCGACGATCCCCCTGCTGCCGTGCTGTGCCGGCTTCACGCCGTCCGGCATCCGGGGGTCTCCCCCTCCCCCTGCGACGCGCCATGGAGAGCTCTTCCGATGGACATGCGCTACGAGGCGTACTCCTACGCCGATCCGGTCTTCTACGACTCCCCGGTCCAATGGGCGGCCCGCGACGAGTTCCCGGCGGCCACCGAAGCCGCGCCGAGCGGCTGGGTGCGCAGCCTGCGTGAGGTGTGGGTGGGCTACCAGCCGGCCACGCCGCCGCTGCCGGAGCAGGGGTGGAAGATCCACGTCTCGGCCTGCCTGGACAACGCGCCGTGGATCCTGGACGTGGTGCGGGCGCACTGCTTCGAGCACGGGGTGGCGTTCAAGTTCCTGCGCAGCCCGGCGCTGGTGCAGACGCAGAACGCCAAGTACGCCTCGCGCGGCTCCAGCGGGAAGTTCATGACGCTGTACCCGGCCGACGAGGCGCAGTTGGAGCGATGTCTCACCGAGCTGGACGACGCCCTGGCGGGGGCGCCCGGCCCGTACGTCCTGAGCGATCTGCGCTGGCGGCGCGGTCCGCTGTACCTGCGCTACGGGGCGTTCACGGAGCAGTGGTGCCGCAACGAGGAGGGCGAGTTGGTGCTGGCGCTGCGCGAGCCGTCGGGCGTGCTGCGTCCCGATGTGCGGCGGGCGGCGTTCGACCTGCCGTCCTGGGCGCCGGTGCCGGCGGTGCTGGCGGAGGCGGTGGCGGGTGCGGGCCGCAGCAGTGTCGACGACTTCCCGTTTGCGGTGGAGCGGGCGCTGCACTTCTCCAACGGCGGCGGCATCTACCTGGCGCGGCGGGCCGGCAGCGACGAGCAGGTCGTGCTCAAGGAGGGCCGCCCGTTCGCGGGTCTCGACCAGCGCGGCGAGGACGCCGTGCAGCGGCTGGTCCGCGAGCAGCGGATCCTGGAGCGACTGGCGGGTCTGGACGCGGTGCCCGCGGTGCTGGGCGATCTGACGGCGTGGGAGCACCGCTTCCTGGTGCAGGAGTACGTGGCGGGCGAGGGGCTGCACCACTGGTTCGGCCGCCGCTTTCCGCTGGTGCACCCGGAGGCGGACGAGGCGGCGGTCGCCGCGTACCGCGAGGAGGCGACGGCGGTGCTGGACGCGGTGGAGCGGGCGCTGCACGCCATCCACGGCCGCGGCATCGTCTTCGGTGACCTCCATCCGCGCAATCTGATCGTCCGCGACGACGGCTCGGTGGTCTTCATCGACTTCGAACTCGCCTCTCCTGTCGACGAGTTCGTCCGCCCCGCGCTGGGCGCGGCCGGGTTCGCCGCACCGGCCGGGCTGACCGGCTTCGAGGTGGACGAGCACGCGCTGCGGGCGCTGCGGCTGTGGGCGTTCCTGCCGCTGCTGCCGCTGACCGTGCTGCACCCGGCGAAGGGCGCGGCGCTGGCCCGCTCGGCCCGCAAGCGCTTCGAGCTGCCGGACGGGTACCTGCCCGAGGCCGATGCGCCCGGGGGGGAGCAACTCGCCGCTGTGGAGGGCCTGTTCGGCGAGGGACAAGGCGGCTGGCCCCGGCTGCGGGACGGGCTGGTGGCGGCGATCGCCGCGAGCGCCACGCCCGAGCGCGCCGACCGGCTGTTCCCGGGCGACCCCGCCCAGTTCACCCACGACGGCCTCGGCCTGTCGTACGGCGCGGCCGGCGTCCTGTGGGCGCTGCACACGGTGGGCGCGGACGTCGATCCGCGGCACGTGCGGTGGCTGCTCGACGCGGTGGAGCGGCAGCCGTGCCGGCCGGGCCTGTTCGTCGGCGCGCACGGCACCGCCTGGGTGCTGGACCGCCTGGGTCATCGCGACAGTGCGCTCGACCTGCTGCGTCGCCTCGACAAGGACGAGGCGCCCGGCGCGGGCGCCGACCTGTCCGCGGGTCTGGCGGGCATCGGTCTGGCCCAGCTGCACTTCGCCCGCACCAGCTGCGACCGCGGCCTGCTGGCCGCGGCCGCCGCCAGCGCCGACCGGGCCGTCGCCGCGCTCCGCCTGGGCGAGCCCGCGCCGGCCACGGCCCGGCCCGGCCTGCTGCACGGCGCGAGCGGCACCGCCCTGCTGCTGGTCCGCCTGTTCGAGGAGTGCGACAACCCCGTCCTGCTGGACCTCGCCCGGGCCGCCCTCGACCAGGACCTCGCCCGCTGTGTCACGGCCGAGGACGGCACCCTGCAGGTGGACGACGGCAGCCGGGTGCTGCCCTACCTGGAGTCCGGCAGCGCGGGCATCGCCGCCGTCGCGCACGCCCTGCTGCGGCACCGCCCCGATCCCGCGCTCGCCGAGCAGGTGGCGCTGATCCGGGCCGCCGCCGAACCGGAGTTCATCGTGCAGCCGGGCCTGTTCAACGGCCGCGCCGGGCTGATCGCCCTGCTCGGCCTGGACACCGGGCCGGACGACGACCTGATCGACCGCCATGTCCGCCGCCTGGCCTGGCACGTGCTGCCCCGGAACGGCCGACCGGCCTTCCCGGGCGAGCAGTTGCTGCGCCTGTCGATGGACCTGGCGACCGGCACCGCCGGCGTGCTGACGGCCCTGGCCTCGGTGTACGACGGCAGCCCGCCGATGCCGTTCTGGCCGGCCGAGAGCTGAACCACCCCGGACGCGGGTCCTGACGCCCGCTCCCCCGCCCCGTCGCGGCCGGGTCATGCCGCCCCACGATTTTCCGGCGACCGCCGGAGAAACCGCAGCACCACCTGTGTCCCGTTAGGAGACTGTCATGGCGATCCTCGACCTGCAGGCGCTGGAGACCCCCGAGGAGACCACCGAGTACCGCTCGGTGCTCAGCTCCCTGAGTGTCGTCAACTGCACCAACAGCACCGTCAGCACCCTGCTCTGTCTCTGAGCAACCCCGGCCGGCCGTGCGCCTCGCGCACGGCCGGCTCCGCATGTCCGGCGCCCTTTCGGCCACGCACACCGGGAGCCCCCGTGCCCACCGCCTCGCCCGCCCCCGTCCCCGTGCTGCGGTCCGTGCTGGCGCTGAAGCGGCGGTGGACCGTCGCACTGGCGCTGTCCGTCGCCGCCGGCACCGTCTGCACCCTGCTGCTGCCCCGCGCGCTCGCCGGGGCGATCGACCGGATCCTGGCCGGCGCGGGCCCGGCGTCCGCAACTCCGCTGCTGGTCCTGGTCGTTGTGGCCGCGGTCGCCGAGGCCACTTCGCAGTACGCCGCGCCCGGCGGCGCGGCCGCGGTGGGCGGCGCGCTGCGTTCGGCGGTGATCCGGCGGGTCGGCGCGGACACGGTGCCGTCGGGCGCGGCCGGTGGCCCGACGGCCGGCGACATCGCGGCCCGGCTGACCGGCAGTGCCCCGCAGGCCGCGCTGGCCGGCGCGGCCGTGGTGCACACCGTCGCCCAACTGGTCACCGCGGCGGGCGCGGTGACGGGCCTGTTCCTGCTCTCGCCCGGCCCTGCCGTCGCGTTCCTGCTCGCCGCGCCGGCCGGCTGGCTGCTGATCCGCCGTCAGGTGCGCCGCACCGCCGGGCATGGCGAGTCCTACCAGGCCGCGCAGTCCGAGATCGCCTCCCGGCTGGTGGAGGCGCTGCGCGGCAGTGCGTCGATCGCCGCCGCCGGCGCCCGTTCCACCGAGCTCACCCGGGTGCTGCGCCCACTGCCCGAGCTCGCCCGGCACGGCCACGCGCTGTGGCGCAGCCAGCGTGAAACCGCCTGGAAGGTCGGCCTGTTGGCCCCCGCCACCCAGGTCGCCGTGCTGGCCGTGGCCGGCGCGGACCTCGCCGCCGGGCGCCTGACCCCCGGAGGTCTGGCCGCGGCGATGGCCTACGCCACGGTCGGCCTGGGCGGTTTCGGCGCAGCCCAGAGCCTGCTGGACCTGGCCCGGGCGCGGTCCGCCGCCGTCCGGCTGGCCGAGCTCGAAGCGGTCCCGCTTCCAGCCCCGGGCACCACCGAACTTCCGCCCGGCGAGGGCAGGTTGGAGTTCCGGCGGGTGGTGGTCCGGACCGGCTCCGGCCTCCTGCTCGACCACCTGGACCTGACCGTCCCGGCCGGCGCCTGGGTCGCGGTGGTCGGCGCGGACGACGCCGCGACCTCCGCCGTCGCCGCCCTGGCCGCCGGTCTGCTCCGCCCCGGACGGGGCGCGGTGCGACTCGACGACGCCGACCTCGCCGCCGTCCGCCCGGAGCAGCTGCGGGCGGCCGTCGCTGTGGCGTTCGCCGATCCGGTGCTGTACGGCGGGACGATCGCGGAGGCCCTGGCGCTCGGCCAACTCGACGCCCCCGAGCTGCAGTTGGTTGCCGCGACGCGTGCCGTCGGGGCGGACGCGTTCCTGCGCCGGCTCCCCGCCGGCTACCGCACCCCGCCGTCCGACGCCCCGCTGTCCGGCGGCGAACGCCAGCGCGTCGGCCTGGCCCGCGCCCTGGGCCGGGACGCCCGCCTGCTGGTCCTCGACCACGCCACCGGCAGCCTCGACACGGCCGCCGAATCCACCGTCCTCACGGCACTCCGCACCCACGCCGCCCACCGCACCCGCCTGTGCGCCACCCGCAGCGCCGCCCTCGCCGCACACGCCGACCTGGTCGCCTGGCTCGACCACGGCCGCCTCCGCGCCCTCGCCCCGCACCAGACCCTGTGGACCTCCCCCGCCTACCGCACCCTCTTCACCACCGACCCCACCGGGCCCACACCATGACCTCACCCGACCGAACCCACCCACCCGACACCTCGCGACCCGACGGCGAACGCCAACACGTCGGCCTCGCCCGCACCCAGGGCCGAAACACCCACCTGCCGGTCCTCGACCACACCGCCAGCAGCCTCGACGCGACCGCCGAATCCACCGTCCTCACGGCACTCCGCACCCACGCCGCCCACCGCACCCGCCTGTGCGCCACCCGCAGCGCCGCCCTCGCCGCACACGCCGACCTGGTCGCCTGGCTCGACCACGGCCGCCTCCGCGCCCTCGCCCCGCACCAGACCCTGTGGACCTCCCCCGCCTACCGCACCCTCTTCACCACCGACCCCACCGGGCCCACACCATGACCTCACCCGACCGAACCCACCCACCCGACACCTCGCGACCCGACGGCGAACGCCAACACGTCGGCCTCGCCCGCACCCAGGGCCGAAACACCCGCCAGCTGCTCCTCGACCACACCACCAGCAGCCTCGACGCGACCGCCGAACACACCGCCCTCGCCGCACTCCGCAGCCGCCTCCGCATCCTCGCCCCGCACCGGACCCCGCGGCCCTCCCCTGCCCACCGCGCCCTCCTCACCACCGACCCCACCGACCCCACGGGGCCCACACCATGACCTCACCCGACCGAACCCACCCACTCGCCGCACCCCGCCCGCCGCATCCTCCGACACCGCGTCAGTCCGACGCCCCGCCTCCGTCGCGGCCGTCCGGCGCGCCCCCGTCCCGTCCGGGTCTCGCGCTGCTGCGTGTCGCGCTGGCCGGCAGTCTGCCGGAGCTCTGGAAGCTCGCCGGCTGGACGGTGCTGTCCGCCGCGCCCGCGGCGCTCTCGGGGAAGGCCCTCGCGCTGGCCGTCGACCGGGGGTTCCTCGCCCGCCAACCGGGCACCGGCTGGGGCTGGTTGGCGTTGTTCGCCGCCGCCGCGGCCGTCTCCGCGTGGGGGACCCGCAACGCCTACCGTCCGCTCGCCCGGATCGTCGAGCCGGCCCGGGACCGCCTGCTGCGGGCGACGGCCGACGGTGCGCTCCGGCAGACGGCCGCCACCCGTCCCGATCCGGACACGGCGGCCGTCGCGGTCGCCCGGATCACCCGTCAGGTCGAGGCGGTGCGCGACAGCCTGGCCGGGCAGTTGCTGCTGGTGTCCCATCTCGCCCTGACCCTGGTCGCCGTCGTGGCCGGCACCGCCACGCTCGCGCCCGGCGCACTCGTCCCGATCTGCGCGCCCCTGTTGCTCTCGATCGCCGCCTTCGCCGCCCTCACGCCCCGGATGGCCCGCCGCCAGCGCGAGCTCTTCACCACCGAGGAGGAACTCACCGCCTCCGCCCTGCGCACCATGACGGCGCTGCGCGACCTGACCGCCTGCGGGGCGGAGCAGCAGGCGGTCGACCGGGTGCTGTCCGACGTCGCAGCGAACGAGGCTGCCGGCCGGGCGCTGGCCCGACTGGCAGCCACCCGGCACCTGTTGGTCGCGCTGGGTGCCCGTGGCCCGCTCGCGGTCCTGGCCCTGACCGCCCCGACGCTGCTCCACCACGGCCTGAGCCCGGGTGCGCTGCTCGGCGCCCTCGCCTACCTGCTGGGCACCCTGGAGCCGGCCCTGCGGCTGCTGGTCCAGGGCCTCGGGCCGTCCTGGCTGCGACTGACCGTCGCCGCCGAACGGCTCGCCACCACCGCCGCGTCCGAGGAGGAGAAGCCCGCCGTCGCACCCCCGTCCCCCGTCCGACGGAGGCCCCGCCCGCCGGCCCTCGAACTGCGCGGCGTCGACTTCGCGTGGGGGCGCGACGCCCAACCGGTGCTGCGCGACCTCCGGTTGACGCTCCGGGACGGCGAGCACCTCGCCGTCGTCGGGCCGTCGGGTACCGGCAAGTCGACGCTCGGCGCGCTCGCCGCGGGGCTGCTCCACCCGGACCGCGGCCACGTCCTGCTGTCCGGGCTGCCCGCCGCGCAGCTCTCCCCCACCGCGCTCGCCGCCCTTCGGATGCTGCTCCCGCAGGAGCCGTACCTGTTCACCGGCACCCTCGCCGAGAACCTCCGCTGGCCGGACCCGTCCCTGTCGACCGCCCGCCTCCGCCAGGCCCTGCACGACCTCGGCGCCGCCGCCCTGACGGACCGTCACGGCGGCCTCGACGGCGCGGTCGGTCCTGCCGCCCTCTCCCCCGGCGAACGCCAACTCGTCGCCCTGGTCCGCGCCTACCTCAGCCCGGCCCCGCTCACCATCCTCGACGAGGCGACCAGCCACCTCGACGCCACCGCCGAACTCCGCATCGACCAGGCCTTCCGCACCCGCCCGGGCGCCCTCCTCACCATCACCCACCGCCCCTCCCAGGCTGCCCGTGCCGACCGGGTCCTCCACCTCGACACCACCGCCTGGTCGCTCACCCGTCGCCCGCGCTGACCTCGACCGGGCGCCGACCGGCTGACGGACGAGCAGCTCCGAGCAGGAAGCGGTCGGCCGTACCCCACAATGATCGAATGACGGATGATCGACTGCGGGTGGTACTGGCCGAGGACTCGGCGGTGCTGCGGGACGGCCTGACGGAGCTGCTGACGGTACGCGGTCTGGAGGTGGCGGCGGCCGTCGCCACCGGCGAGGAACTGCTCGCGGCGGTCGCGGAGCACCGCCCGCAGGTGGCGGTGGTGGACGTCCGGATGCCGCCCACCCACACCGACGAGGGGGTGCGGGCGGCGCTGCGGATCCGGCGGTCCTGGCCGGAGGTCGGCGTGCTGGTGTTCTCCCAGCACCTGGAGACCGGCTGGGTGACCCGCCTGCTCGCGGACGGCGCGGCCGGCCTCGGCTACCTGCTGAAGGAACGGGTGGCCCGCACCTCGGAGTTCGTCGACGCCCTGCACCGGGTCGCGGCGGGCGGCACGGCGCTCGACCCCGAGGTCGTCACCCACCTGATGCGCGCCCGCCGCCGCAGCGCGGTCGACGAACTGACGCCCCGTGAGCGCGAGGTGCTGGCCCTGATGGCCGAGGGCCGCTCCAACCGCGCAATCGCCGAACGGCTCTCGGTGACCGAGCGGGCGGTGGAGAAGCACGTCGCCGCGGTCTTCACCAAGTTCGACCTGCACGCCTCCCCGGCCGACAACCGCCGGGTCCTGGCCGTACTGGCCTACCTCGCCGAGATGTCCTGACAGGCCGTCATTTCACCTTCTCTGTCCGCGACTTGGCGGCATTGCGAATGCGCTTGGCGCGTCCGCCCTCGACCAGTGCCGCGAGGGCGGCGCCGGCCGCCGAGGTCTCGGCGGCGTGGAGCTGGCACCAGTTGGTCGCCGCGAGCAGCTCGTCGACCTCCCACGGCTCGCCCACCGCCGCCGCTCGCAGCAGGGTCCACTCGCGCAGCCGCCGGGCGATGAAGTCGTTCGCCGCCACGACCTCGGCCATCTCCGCACGTCAGGCGGGATACCCGGGGTCCGTGAACAGCTCGACGGCCCGCCGGTCGAGATACCCGCGGACCGCACTGCCGGCCACCGCCCCATCGGGATCGGTCAACACCCGCGCGACCAGCCCGGCCCCGTCCTCCGGCGCCACGTCGGCGGTACGCCCGCCGGTAGCGCGCGTACCGCACGTGCTCGTCCGGATCCCAGTCCGGATCGGACTCCGTCACTCCGGTCTGCTGCTCGTGCACTCCCACCGTTCCTCGGAGACTTCCTCGATGACGCCGTGAAGGTACTGCAAGGCGAGCTTCTCCGCGTGGTGACGGCGTTCGACGGTCGTTCCGCCGACCTCCGCGGACCACCGGCGGTAGAGCTCGGCGGCGGCGAGGATCGCCTGTCCGGCCTCCCGGCGGTCGTAGCCGCACAGGGTGGCCCGGAGGGCGTGCGCCGCTTCGGGGGCGACGGTCTCCAGGCGGCGTACACCGCGCGGGTCCGCACCCGCGCGGTGGGCGGCCAGCGGGCTGAGGACGGTGTCGCGCAGGTGGGAGAGGAAGCCGATGGTCTCGAACAGTTCTCCGCGGCCGAGCTTCGTCGCCCCGTAGTGCACCCAGACCCAGAACCGGTCCTCGATCCACTGGAGGTCGAACTCCGAGGCAGCCAACGGCCGTTCGGCGAGGGCTTCGACCAGCTGGCCGTCCCGGTCCCAGAGGATCTCCGGGTCCGCAGTCCGCTCGGCGAAGTCGGAGGCCCGGACGAACTTGAAGTCCACGTGCAGCAGCGGCGGCCCGACGAGCGTGACGATCAGCCGAGGTTCGCCGACGTGTTCCCCGGTGAAGCCGGCCACCAGCGAGGTCCAGGAGCCGATCAGCGCCAGCCGTTCCCGCATGACCGCGTCGTACGCCGTGTCGTCGACGGCCAGCACCAGGTCCACGTCCGAGTACTCGTCGCAGTCTCCTGCCGCGATCGATCCGGTGAGCGCCACGCCGGCGAACCGCCCGTCCTGCCGCATGCGCGGGAGGGCCTCGTCGAGGAAGTTGCCGTGCAAGGTGGGAATGTCCATCCGCTTTCCTTCCGACCGGAGCAAAGCAGACCAACGTAACACCGAACTTCCTTACCGACCCTCACAGTCGACAGGGCAGTTCCGCCGTGACGACGGTCGGGCCGCCCGGCGGGCTGCTGATCCGCAGCGTTCCGTCGACGGCGGCGAGGCGTTCGGCGAGGCCGTGCAGGCCGTGGCCGGGGGCCGCGCTCGCGCCGCCGCGGCCGTCGTCGTGGACGGTGAGGCGGATCCGGGCGGCGCCGGTGGTGACGGTGAGTCGGGCGGCGCTCGCGGCGCTGTGCTTGCTGATGTTGGTGAGCAGCTCGGCGGCGCAGTACCAGAGGGCCTGTTCGACCGCCTCGTCCGGCCGCTCGGGCAGGTCGACGCCGAGGGTGACCGGTACGGCGCAGCCCGCGGCGAGGGCGGGCAGGGCTTCGGCGAGACCGCCGTCCAGGCCGGTGGGGCGCAGGCCCTGGGTGAGGGTGCGCAGTTCGGCGATGGTGTCGTCGGTCTGGGTGCGGGCGCGGCCGAGGAGGGTGCGCAGTCGGGGGTCGGTGTGGTCGGTAAGGGTGTCGTCGGCGAGCGAGAGGGTGATGGCGAGGGCGACCAGTCGGGCCTGGGTGCCGTCGTGGAGGTCGCGTTCGAGGCGGCGCAGCCGCTCGGCGCCGGTGGTGAGCAGCGTGTGCCGAGCAGCCTCCAGGTCTTCGACGCGCTGCTGGGTGCGGGCCGGTCCGAGCAGGTGGCGGGCCAGGTACCGGTTGGCGTCGGCCGCCAGGCGGAGCAGCGGCGGGGTGAGGGCGAGCAGGACGAGCCCGAGCAGCGGTGCGGCGACGTCCAGCAGGGTCGCGGGGTGCGGGCCGTCCTCCAACAGGCGCAGCCACAGCGGGAATCCGAGCAGCCAGCCGCAGCCCAGCGGCAGCAGGACGACGGCGAGGCCGAGCACGCCGAGCGGCAGGCGCAGCAGCAGGTAGCCGAGGGTGCGCCAGGCGACGGTGTCGGCGAGCGCGGCCCCGATCCGGGCGACAGCGCCGTCCGGCCGGGCGGCCGGGCCCGGCGCGGGGACGTTCTCGCCGAGCATGCGCCCCGTCAACCACCGCTGTGGTGCGCCCAGTTGGCGGGCCCCGGCCAGCGCGAGCGCGGTGACCGGCAGCCCGACGACCGTCAGTGAGAGCAGCACTCCGGCGTACAGCGCGGCCAGCGCGTACGCCCCGCCGAGCACCGCCGCCGGCAGCCCGACCACCAGGAACCCCACCTCCCCGGGCCGCACCGCCCACCACCGCCGTACCCGCTCGCTCATCGCCGACCTCCGTCTCCCGTCCCGACGACGATCATGCTCCCCCGGCTCACTCCTGCGCACCGCCCATCACGGCCGCCGGGGCCTGCCGCATCGCCACGGTCGCGGCCGCCAGCACCGTGGGAACGGTGAGCAGCGCAGCCGCGGCCGCGATCCACAGACAGGTCGCAACGGGGACGGTCGGCACCGGGCTCCCGGTGGCGGCCAGGCTGAACGCGACGGTGGTGGCGGCGGTGACGGCGCCACCGAGGAGCAGGCCGAGCGCAGCTGTCAGAACGGCCTCCAGGGCGACAACCCGCAGTACGTCCGGGCGAGTTGCACCGAGCAGCCGCAGCAGGGCGAACTCGCGGCGACGTTCGCCGGTCAGTGCGGCGAGGGTGGTGACGGTGGCGATCGCGCCGAACGAGCCGAGCAGGCCGAGCTCGGCCTGGCGCAGCCAGCTGTCGGTGGCGGAGGTGGCCCCGCCGGGCGGTCCGGCGACGGCGTGCAGAGCGGTGCCGGTCATGACGGCCATGGTGGCGGACAGGCCGCCGAGCAGGGCGATCGGCACGACGGCGGAGGCCGCCCGGCGGGCGTGTCCGCGCAGATTCACCTCGGCCTGCCATCCGGCGACGGGCAGCAGGGCACGCACGACCCGACCGAGCGGGACGGTCACCAGCGGGACGAGCAGCGGTCCGGCCAGCGCGACGCCGACGAGCAGGACGAGGGCACTGAGCAGGGTGGCCTGCGCGGCCTTGTCGACCTCGGCGGGCGGACGCGTCGCGGCGAGACGCACCAGCAACGCCCCGCCGGTGAACGCGGTGCCCGCGGCGAGCAGGCGAACGACGCCGGGCCTCCGGTCGGGGCCGGAGCCGTCGGTGAGAGCGGCGGCCGGGGTGGGCGCGGTGACCTGGCGGGCAGCCAGGGTGGCGGCGGCGGTGGCCACCAGCAGCGTCACCGCGACGGCGACCGCCGCGGCAGGCAGGACTCCGCCGATCCGGGCGTCGGGGGCGGCCATCGCCCGGTGCTGCAGCGCGGCGAGGAGGACCCGCGCGGCGGCGGCGCCGAGCAGTGCGCCGGGGACGGCGACGAGCACCACCGTCAACGCGGCCTGTCGCCGCACCAGTCGGCGGATCTGCCGGGGCGTGGCGGCGACGGTGCGCAGCAGCGCGAGGTCCCGGTACTGGTGCCGCAGGGCGAACCCGAGCGTGTTCAGCGCGACGAAGAACGCCACCAGCACAGTGATCTCCCCGAACGCCCCGACAATCACCCCCACTCCGGGCCCCCGCACCTCGCCCCGCCCACCACCGGCCCCCAACAGCGCCCCGAGCGCGGTGACCGTGGCCACCGCAAGCAGCAACGCCACCGCAAGCCCGGCGAACCCACCGGGCCGCCGCCGCAGTTGCCCCCACGCGAGCACCCCGATCACCGCTTCCCTCCCTCCGCCCCCGCGAGCGCGTCGGCGACCTGACGAGCCGTCGGGTGGTGGAGTTCCGTGACGAGTCGGCCGTCGGTGAGGAGCAGGACGCGGTCGGCGTGGGCGGCGGCGGTGGGGTCGTGGGTGACCATGACGCAGGTGGCGCCGTCGCGGTCGACGGTCTCGCGGAGGAGGTGGAGGATCCGGGCGCCGGTGGTGCGGTCGAGGGCGCCGGTGGGTTCGTCGGCGAAGAGGATGCGGGGGCGGGAGACCAGGGCGCGGGCGATGGCGACGCGCTGTTGCTGGCCGCCGGAGAGTTGGGCGGGGCGGTGGCGTTCGCGGCCGGCCAGGCCGACCCGGGCGAGGGCCTGGTGGACGGTGGCGCGGGGCGGACGGTGGCCGGCCATTCGGCCGGGGAGTTCGACGTTCTGGGCGGCGGTCAGGCCGGGCATCAGGTTGAACGCCTGGAAGACGAAGCCGACCTGTTCGCGGCGCAGGCGGGCGAGTCGGCGTTCGGGCAGGGCGTCGATCGGGGTGGGGCCCCACCAGATCCGGCCGCGGTCGGGCCGGTCCAGGCCGGCCAGGCACTGCAGCAGAGTGGTTTTGCCGGAGCCGGACGGGCCCATCACGGCGGTGAACGTCCCGCGCCGGAACTCCACCGTCACTCCGCGCAGCACGGGGATGTCGCTGCCAGCGCGCCGGTAGCCGCGGTGCAGTTCCTCGCCCCGGGCGGCGATCTCCGTCTCGGTACTCGTGGTGAAACTGGTCATGTCTTCATCGTGCGCGGCGCCCACCTGCCGTTTCGCCCGTGCCAGCACCCGTCTTCGGGGTTCGGAAAACCGCACCCCCGCCGTCGGAGGCACGGGCGTCCGCCCGTCG
Organism: Kitasatospora griseola; assembly: GCF_044999035.1. Lineage (NCBI taxonomy): Bacteria > Bacillati > Actinomycetota > Actinomycetes > Kitasatosporales > Streptomycetaceae > Kitasatospora > Kitasatospora griseola. The sequence continues at coordinate 88,718 of NZ_CP173360.1, forward strand.
GAGGTACGGGCGCCCGCCCGTCGGGGCGAGTCGGCTGCCACGCCCGAGGCCCGTGCCACCAGCCAGCAGTGCGTCACGGCGGCCGTCCAGTCGGGCGTTCCGGCGGAGCTCGCGAAGCAGGCGTGCTCGCTCGCCGCGGCAGGTGACATCGACGAGTGCGTCGACCTGCTGGGCGGCTTAATGCCTGCGCCGCTCGCGCACATGGCCTGTTCGATGGCGACCGGGCTCGGCGGCCAGCCCGACCAGCAGGGGGCCGGGCGTGTTCTGACCGGGAGCTGACCCGGCTGCTCCGCCCCGCGACCTCGACGTGGGGCGGAGCTCTGTGCGCCGGAAGCACTCCCGATCGCCCGGGGGCGTGCCCGGCAGCACGGACGCCGGCGTGCGCCCGACCCGCCGTCAGGCCGCCGGCAGCCCGTCCATCCGGGCGAAGGTGCAGCCGCGGTCGAGCAGGCCCTCGATCACGCCCGGCAGGGCGTCCACGGTCTGCGAGCGGTCGCCGCCGCCGTCGTGCAGCAGGATCACCGAGCCGGGGCGGGTCTGTTCCAGGACGGCCCGGGTGATGGCTTCGGCGCCGGGCCGCGCCCAGTCGGTCGGTTCGACGTCCCACAGCACCACGGTGGTGTCGCCCTCGGTGAGCCGGCGCAGCACGTCGGGCGTGCGGGAGCCGTACGGGGGCCGGAACATCCGCGGGCCGTCCTCGCCGACGGCTCGGGCGATCGCCTCGTCGGTGCGCTCCAGCTGGGCGAGCACCTCGCCCCTGCCGAGGTCGGGCAGGTAGGGGTGGGACCAGGAGTGGTTGGCGATCTGGTGGCCGGCGGCGGCCATCCGTTCGAGTTCGGCGCGGTGCGCGAGGACGTGCAGGCCGACGCAGAAGAAGGTGGCGGGGACGGCGTACCGGTCGAGGACGTCCAGGATCCGGCCGGTGCAGGGCGGGTTGGGGCCGTCGTCGAAGGTGAGGGCGACCACCGGGCGTTCGCGGTGGCCGGAGACCAGGCAGCGACCGGCGCGGCGCATCCGCTCCAGGGCGGGGACGCTGGCGTCGATCTCGGCGGCCGTCTGCGCGGCGCGGTCGCCGAACGTGCCGGTCTCGACGGTCAGCCGGACCACCGCGTCCGGGTCGCGGAGTGCGGCGGCGGCGAGGTCCTCGGCCGGGACGGAGCCGAACGCGGGACGCGGCGGCAGCACCCACGGGTCGGCCCGGTACAGGGTCAGGCCGGCGTTGATCAGGCCGCCGTCCAGTATGCCGTTGGTGGAGTCGATCACGGTCGGCAGGCACTCGCCGGTGGCGGCGAACTCCCGTTGCAGGCCGAGCAGATGGTCGGTGAGTGCGCGGATCCGCCCGGTCGCGAACCGGGCGGGCGGGGCGGCGGCGCGGCCGTTCTCGTCGAGCACGGCGACCTCGAAGCCGGAGCCGGTCCAGGCGATTCCCGAACAGCGCATCATGGCCCCCTCGCCGCCGGTCGCGGCCGGGCGGCCGCGAGAACCGTCGGGAGCTTCCCGGAGCTGCTGACGACGCGTCAACCCCTGTGCGGGGAAACGGTGACGTGGCGAGGCGGCCCGCCGCGCACGGCGACGGGCCGCGCCGGCCGGCTCAGCGGCCGGAGATGCTGACCTTGCGGAAGTTCACCGGCAGGTTCGGGAAGCCGTCGCCGGGCGCGTTCTGGTCGTCCTCGCCACCGGCGGCGATCTTCTGCAGCACGTCGAGTCCGCCGGTGATCTGGCCGAACGGGGTGTAGTTGGGCCGCAGCTTGGTGTCCTTCCAGACGATGAAGAACTGGCTGCCGTTGGTGTCCGGGCCCGCGTTGGCCATCGCGACGGTGCCGGCCGGGTAGGTCGCCCCTTCGAGGTTCTCGTCGGGGAAGGAGTAGCCCGGGCCGCCGCTGCCGGTGCCGGTCGGGTCGCCGCACTGCAGGACGTACAGGCGCTGGGTGGTGAGGCGGTGGCAGTGGCTGCGGTCGTAGTAGCCGCGCTCGGCGAGGAACCGGAACGAGAAGGTGGTGCACGGGGCCTTGTCGGTCAGCGCCTTGAAGGTGATCGCCCCCTGGGTGGTGCGCAGGGTGGCGCTGTACGGCTTGGCCGCCTTCTTCGCGTCGAACACCGGGATGCCCTTGAAGTTGTCCGCCGGCACCGCGGGCGAGTACACGCACCCGGCGCCGGCGGTGGCTGCGGCGGCCGCCGGTTCGGCGGCCACCGCGGTGGTGGACAGCGCGAGCGGCAGGGTGGACAGGGCGGTGAGCAGCGCCCAGGACTTGCGCTTCATCTGGCGGCCTCCCCAACGGAGTTGATCATCCATCGGAATTGATCAGGGACCTGCCATATCTGCCCACTCCGGCCCCACCCACACCCGGGACCGCGCCTGTCGCACCCTTGCCGTTGCCTGCCGTTCCCTTGCGGGAGCGGTCAGAGCCCCCAGGCGGAGAACTCGGCGGTGGCGTTGTTGCCGCCGCCGCCGGCCGGCTGCGGGACGTAGAACTTCACGTCGGTGCCGTTGGAGTCGTAGCTGTTGGAGCCCACGTACGGGTTGTTCCAGTGGACCTGGATGCTCCGGCTGTTCAGGACCGGGTTGGCGCAGTTCTCGGCGAAGAACCGGGCGTAGCCCTCGGTGCCGGTGGCGAAGCCGTTCGACTCGGAGGCCCAGCTGCCCTGCTGCCCGTTGTAGATGTGCACCGGCGGGTCGAAGGTCCAGATGCCGTGCGAGAGCCACCAGTTCTCGCGGGTGAGGGTGCAGCCGGTCCAGTTGTTCAGCTTGACGGCAGTGCTGCGGGCGGCAGTCGTGACGGCCGGCGCGGCGGACGCCTTCGCGGTCTCGGTGGTGGTGGTGGCGGCCGAGGCCGTGCCGGTCAGCGCGAGCGCGAGCGCGGCGGCGGCCGTGACGGCGCCGGCGATGCGGACGTAGGTCCCCATGATTGTTCTCTCCCCCCTGGAGACGGCCGCCGGTCTCTCCGTCGGCCGTGTCACCACTGTGCGGCCTGGCAGTAAACCTGCAATGAACGAGCAATGACAGCGGCATTCATCGATCCGCCCCACCGCCCGGGCCCGCCTCGAAAGGGTGCCCGCGCGCGGCCCCGCCCGCACGCCCCCGGAGCGCGGTAGGCCCGGGGCCGCACCGCGGTGCGCCGGCGCAGGAACCGGCCGACGGGAAAAGGATCACGGCAGTGCACCCCCGAGAGAGGCGGATTCCCTTGGCCGGCGAGTTCCGGCGCAGCAAGCTCACCGGCATGTTCCTGGCGTTCGACACCGACCGGAACGGCCACCTGGACCAGGCCGACTTCCAGGACCTCACCGCCCGCTGGCACCGGTTGCCCCGGGTGGCCGGCGATCCGGAACTGGCGGGCCGGGTCTCGGAGGTGATGCTCGGCTGGTGGGACCACCTGTCCGCAGCCGCCGACCGCGACGGCGACGGCGACGGCGACGGCGACGGCAAAGTCGGCCTGGACGAGGTCCTCGCCACGGTGGACCGGCTGCCCGCGATGCTCGACTACGTCAACGCCACCTCCGACGCGGTCTTCGACGCGGTCGACGAGAACGGCGACGGCCGGATCTCCCGCGCCGAGCACCGTCGGCTGGTCGACACCTGGCACGGGCAGGAGGTCGACACCGCCGACGTCTTCGAGCTGCTCGACCGGGACGGCGACGGCTACCTCGGCCGTTCCGAATTCGCCCTGCTGTGGGCCCAGTTCTGGATCAGCGACAATCCGGCCGACCCGGGCAACCTGCTCTGCGGCCCGCTCCCCGGGTGACCGCGCCGACCCGTCCGCGAACTGTCCCGGGACTCTGTTGAACTCTGCATGTCCATGGATACCCTCTCCGCGGGGCGGCGCGGACCGCCCGCGCCGCGGAGGAGGGGTCGGGGTGGACACGCTCACCACTGAGGTCACATCGGAACTGGATCCTGCGCTGGCGGACCGGGTGACGGAGGCCCTGCTGCTGGCCGGCCTGCCGGTCGCGCACGGCGGCCACGGGCCCGGCGTCCACCTGCGGCCGGACGGCGCGGCGATCGTGCTGCGCTGGCTGGCCTCGCCCCGGCTGGAGGACGCGGCGACGGCGGGCGACGGACAGCGCCCGGCGGCGACGGCCCGTCAACTGGTCGCCGACGCGGTCGAGAACGCGCTCGCCGAACTGCTGCCCGCCCTCGGCCTCGACGCGGACCGCACCACCGTGCGCGGCGCCGCCGACCGCCCGGCCGTCGCACCGCCGGACGCGGATGCCCCGCCGCCGGTGGCCCCGGGCGTCCGGGCGGACATCGTCACGGCCGTCCGCCGCAGCGCGACCCTGGCGGGCCTGCCCGTGGCGGCCCGCCCGGGCGGCGCGGGCATCGTCCTGCACGCCGGCGACCCGGCCGGCCTGGCCGCCCTCGACTGGAACCCGTCCCCCCGTCTCCCCCGTCGGGACGGCGAACAGCCCGACACCCGCACCGCCGTCCAGAACGCCATGCGCCACGCCCTCGGCATCGCCCTCCGTGCCGCGGGCCTCGACCTCGCCTGGCACCGCCCCGCGGGCCGCCCGGCCCAACTCCGTGCCCACGGCCCGGCCGACCGCCCCTGACGGACCGCCACCCCCTGGGGAGCGGGCAGTACCCTCAGCGGGCGCGTCGAGCGTGCAGGTGGCCCTCGTTGGGGAAGGCCGGCGGCCGGGCGGGAAGGACCGCTTCGAGGGCGAAGCCGCAGCGATCGGCCACCCGGCACGACGCGTGGTTGCCCACGGCGTGGAAGAGCTCCAGCCGCGCCAACGGCACGGCGGAACCCTCGGCCAGGGCCCACCCGACGACGGCCTCCAGCGCGCGCGAGGCCAACCCCCGCCCGCGACCCCGGGCCGCCGTCCAGTAGCCCACTTCCGCGACGCCCTCGGCCCTGACCTTCACGTTCACGTGGCCGACCGGCGGGCCGAAGCCCGCGCCTCCCTCCTCCTGAACGGCGAAGCCGAACGCCGTCCCGGCGGCCCAGCTCCGGCGCCGGCCGTCGATCCAGCGCCGGGCATCGGCCTCGTCGTCGATCACGGTCAGCAGCCAGCGGCGCATCGTCGGGTCCCGGTGCGCCGCCACCAGGGCGTCGACGTCGTCGACCTGCCAGGGGCGCAGCCGCAGGGCGGGCAGGCCCGCGGTCGGTTGCACCGACAGCAGGACGCCCACCCGGTGCTCCGATCGACTCCTCCGGTCAACTTCCCGACCGATGCCATCTGTTGACGGAACGTCAGTCACGGCTCACCCGGACCCCGCCGACCAGCCCCCAGGCCGCGACATGCACGGTCGGGCCGCCGGCGACGGTCGGGCCGTCGTCGCTGACGCCGCCGAGGCGGATGCCGGTGACCTTGACCCGGACGTCGGGGCGGACCCGGAGGTGGACGCCGCCGACCAGGCTGAGCTTGGTGATGCGCAGTTCGGCGCCGTCGGGGATGTCGACGTCGGTGAGGTCGATGTCGGCGCCGCCGACCAAGGAGGCGGTCAGGGTGCGGGTGTGGATCTCCGCGCCTTCGAGGCGGGTGCCGCCGATCAGGCTGATGTGCACGTCAGTTGTGTCGTTCCCCGGGTTTGTCATGGCCGTCACCCTAGGGAATGTCGGGTGATCTTGGAAGTGGTGCACGACGGGCACCAGGCCCGAATGTCAGTGCGACACGAGACCATACGTGCATGAACGACACCGCTCTGCTCTCCCCCGGCGCCTACGCCGATGCCGTCGCCACCGCCGTCGCGGCCGCGGCCGCCTACTACGGCGACGGGTCCACCCCGTTGGGCGACGACGAGTACGACGCCCTGCTGCGGGCGATCGCCGGCTACGAGGAGGAGCACCCGGACGAGGTGCTGCCGCAGTCGCCGAGCGGCAAGGTGGCGGGTGGCGCGGTGCAGGGCGATGTGCCGCACAGCGTGCCGATGCTGTCGTTGGACAACGTCTTCTCGGTGGAGGAACTCGCCGACTGGGCGGCATCCTTGGAGCGCCGGCTGGGCCGTCCGGTGGCGGCCTGGTGCGTGGAGCCGAAGCTGGACGGGCTGGCCGTCGCGGCCCGCTACCGGGCGGGTCGGATGCACCGGCTGATCACCCGCGGCGACGGCCTGACGGGCGAGGAGATCAGCCACGCGGCGGGCGACGTGCTGGGCCTGCCGGCCGTCCTGGCCGAGCCGGTGGACGTCGAGCTGCGCGGCGAAGTGCTGTTCACCCGTGAGCAGTTCGACCGCGCCAACGAGGTCCGCACCGCGCACGGCGCGCTCCCGTTCGCCAACCCGCGCAACGGCGCGGCGGGCACGCTGCGCGCCAAGGACCGCCCGTACCGGGTGGAGCTGACGTTCTTCGCGTACGGCGCCGTCGGCTTCGGCGAGGAGGAGCTGGCGCACAGCGCGCTGCTGGCCCGCCTGGCCGAGCTGGGGGCGAACACCGCAGCGACCACGGACGCGGCGCCGGTGCGCTGTGTGACGGTCGATCAGGTGCAGGAGCGGGTGGCGCAGATCGAGGCGATGCGGGCGGCGCTGCCGTTCGGCATCGACGGTGTGGTGATCAAGGCGGACGAGGCGGCGGACCAGCGCGAGGCGGGCAACGGTTCGCGGGCGCCGCGCTGGGCGGTGGCCCGCAAGCTGGCCGCCGAGCACAAGGTGACCACCCTGCTGGGCGTCGAGTGGAACGTGGGCCGCACCGGAATCATCGCGCCCCGGGCGGTGCTGGAGCCGGTGGTGATCGACGGCGTGACGGTGACGTACGCGACGTTGCACAACCCGGCCGACATCGAGCGGCGCGGTCTGATGCTGGGCGACCGGGTGTTCGTGCACCGCGCGGGGGACGTCATTCCGCGGGTGGAGGCGCCGTTGGTGGAGCAGCGCACCGGCGCGGAGCGGCCGATCGTCTTCCCGGCGGCGTGCCCGCGCTGCGGGGAGGCGATCGACACGAGCGAGCAGCGCTGGCGGTGCAGCCGGGGCCGCAACTGCCAGGCGGTGGCGTCGATCATCTACGCGGCGGGCCGCGACCAGTTGGACATCGAGGGTCTCGGCTCGACCCGCGCGGTGCAGCTGGTGGAGGCGGGCCTGGTGGCGGATCTGGCGGACGTGTTCACGCTGACGCGGGAGCAGTTGCTGGCGCTGGAGCGGATGGGCGACACCTCCACGGACAATCTGCTGGCGGCGATCGACGCGGCCCGCAGCCAGCCGCTGCACCGGGCGTTCTGCGCGCTCGGCATCCGCGGCACCGGCCGCAGCATGTCGCGCCGGATCGCCGCGCACTTCGGCTCGATGGCGGCGATCCGCGCGGCGGACGCCGAGACGCTGGCGGCGGTGGACGGCATCGGCCCGGAGAAGGCCCGCCTGCTGGTGACCGAACTCGCCGAGCTGGCCGACCTGTTGGACCGGCTGGCCGCGCAGGGCGTGGGCACCGCCGTCACCGAGCCGCAGGCCCCGCCGGCCGCCGACGAGCCCGCCGGGGCGGGCGGCCCGCTGGCAGGTCAGGCGGTGGTGGTGACGGGCAGCATGACGGGTCCGCTGGCGGAGCTGTCCCGCAACGAGATGAACGAGCTGATCGAGCGGGCCGGCGGCAAGTCCTCGTCCTCGGTGTCCAAGCGCACCACGCTGCTGGTGGCGGGCGAGAAGGCCGGCTCGAAGCGTGCGAAGGCCGAGGAGCTGGGCATCCGGATCGTCTCCCCGGACGAGTTCGCCGCCCTGGTCGCGGAGCACCTGCCGCAGACCTGATCAACGGCGTGCCGATCAGCGCGATCGCGCCGGTCACGGGGTGCGGTCCAGGGTGCAGCGGCGTTGGAACCACAGGGCGACGGCCATCAGCGCGGCGGGCAGGGCGGTGAAGCCGAGCAGCAGCGCGTCCAGGGCGGTGCCGCTCTGCGCGGCGGTGTGGCCGCCGGTGCTGGAGACGAAGCCGCCGAGGGCGAGGACGGCGGAGTACAGGTAGGGGCCGACGGCGGTGCCGGTGGCTTCGGTGGCGGTCCACACGCCGGTGTAGGCGCCGGCTTTGACGGAGCCCGCGCCGTTGACGGCGTCGGACAGCATCGAGAACGCGAACAGCTGCAGGCCGGAGAAGGCTATGCCCATGGCCATCACGACGACGGCGGTGAGCGCGGTGCCGGCGCCACCGCCGAGCCGGGCGCCGGGCAGCAGGGCGAGCGAGCCGGCGGCGAACACGGCCTGCGAGAGCAGCAGTCCGCGCTGTTTGCCGATCCGCCGCGACCAGGCGCTCCAGCCGGGGCCGGCGAACATCGCGGGGGCCAGGAACAGCCCCATGAACAGCGCCGTCAGCTTGGCGTTGTGGAACAGGTACTGGGTGACGTAGGGCAGCGCGGCCAGGAACAGGTGGGTGGTGGTGCCGGTGAACAGGTACGACAGCACCAGGGCGCGGAAGTCGCGGTCCCGGCCGGCGATCCGCAGGTCGGCGAGGGCGGAGTGGCGCGAGCGCATCCTGGCGACCGCCACCCGCCTGTTCGCCGAGCGCGGGTACGACGCCACCAGCACCCGCGCGATCGGCGACGCGGTCGGGCTGAACATCGCCACCGTGTCCTACCACGTGGGCGCCAAGCCGGAGTTGTACCGCGAGGTGATGCGCCGCGCGCACCTGGCCCAGCGCGAGGTGGTGACCGCGGCCGTCCGCCGGCTGCACGCCTGCGGGCCGTCGCCGGAGGAGACCCGGGCGGCGCTGCTCGCCTTCGTGGACGCCTACCTGTCGTTCTGCCTGGGCCACCCCGAGGTGCCGGCCCTGTGGATGCGCCGCTGGCTGGCCGAGGGCGCCGATCTGGCCGACATCGAGACCGAGTTCGCGGGCCCGCTGGTCGCCGAGGTCGCCGCCGCCGTCCGCGAGGTGCTCGACCGGGCCGGCCTGGGTTCGGGCGTGGACGTCGAGATGCTGGTCTTCACCATCGTCTGGACGTCCCACTCCTTCGGCCAGGCCGGCGTCATCGACCCGGCCGGCCGCCGCCTGGGCCCGCTCGACCTGCCGGTCCTCGACCGCTTCCGCCGTCACCTGCACACGGTCGTCAACGGCGTCCTGGACCAGCAGCCCTGACGGTCCGTCAGCTCTTCCGGGCCGGGTTCTCCGGGGCCGGACCCTCCGGGGCCCGGCTCTCGGGGCCCCGGCTCAGCACCGCCGCGAACACCAGCGGTGCGAGCACCTGGTAGCCGATCCACACCTCCCCGCCCGCGCTGCTGCCGCCGCGCGCCAGCAGCAGGCCGACGGCGGCGGTCAGCACCCATCCGGTGTCGTAACCGATCATCAGCCGGGTGAACGTGCGCGCCGGCCGCCGCCGCACGAACCGGATCTCGGCCTCGCCGCAGATCAACAGGGCCACCCCGCAGCAGATCATCAGCCATGGCGCGACGCCGAGTTGGCGGCCGACCTGCACCGCCCCGAGTCCGAACACCGCTGCCAGCAGCACCTTGAAGGCACCGTCCGCCACGATTCCCGCCGTCATGTTCCTCGCCATGCGAGCACCCCTCCCCGAGTGGTTTCTCGTAACCAGATTACGAGCATAATCAGCTTATGCGAATGACGAGGGCCGAGGCCAAGGAACGCAACCGCCGGGCACTGCTGGACGCCGCCCTCCAGCTGGTCTCCCGGGACGGCTACCGGGCGAAGCTGGACGAGATCGCCCGGCTCGCCGGAGTGACCACCGGAGCGGTGTACTCGCTGTTCGGCAGCAAGAACGGCCTGGTGGTGGCCGTGGTCGCCGACCATCTGGGCCCGCACTACGCGGAGCTCGAACAGGCCCTGCCGCCCGAACTCGACCTGCCGGCAGCGGTCGACGCCTTCGCCCGCCACTACCGTCGCGGCTGCGACGCCCCCGACGCGATGGCCGCGCTCTCGCTCCAGGTGACCCTGCTGGACATGGCGGTGCACGACGCCGACCTGCGCACCCGGCTGGCCGATTCGATCCGCGCCCAGGAGGCGCAGCTGGTCGAGCTGTTCACCGGACGTCGGCACGGCGACCGCACCGTGACGGCGAATCAGGCGCAGCGCCTGGTCAGCGCACTGCGGGCGCTGTTCGTCGGCCTCACCCAGGGCGTGGTGCTCGGCCTCGCCGACACCGCCGACGAGCAGTTCTTCGCGGACGCCGCCCGGGCACTGACCCAACTCGCCTGACCCGTCCGGGATTTCCCCACCGGTCCGACCAACCTGAACACCACTGTTCAACTTACCCGGTTCTCTGATATCCCTTAACCCGTACACCACTGTTCGAGTTACTGGGGGTCCTCCATGCACGGCGTCTCGCACCACCCACCGTCCACCCACCCGCCGACCGCCGCACACCCGCGCCGCCGACTGCTGCTCGGGGTGCTATGCCTGGCCCAGTTCATGCTGATCGTGGACATCACGGTGATCAACGTCGCGCTGCCCGCCATCGGCGCCCACCTGCACCTCGGCCGCTCCGCGCTCACCTGGGCGGTCACCGCGTACACGCTCTGCTTCGGCGGGCTGATGCTGCTGGGCGGGCGGCTCGCCGACGCGTTCGGGGCGCGCCGGATGCTGACGGTCGGCCTGCTCCTGTTCACCGCCGCCTCGTTGACGGCCGGACTCGCCGACGGTCCCGCCCCGCTGCTGGCCGGGCGGGCCGCGCAAGGGGTGGGGGCGGCGCTGGTCTCGCCGGCCGCGCTGGCCGCACTGACCCGGGCGTTCGACGGCCCCGAGCGCACCAGGGCGCTCGGCGTGTGGGCGATGCTCGGCGGGATCGGCTTCGCGGCGGGCGCGATGCTCGGCGGACTGCTCACCGCCGGACCGGGCTGGCACTGGGTGTTCTTCGTCAACCTGCCGGTCGGCCTCGCCGTCCTCGCCGCCCTGCCCGCACTCCTCCCGCCCGCCCCGGCCGCCGGCGACCGGCGGATCGACCTGCCCGGGGCGCTGCTGGTCACCGCCGCCACCGGCGCGCTGATCCTCGGCCTGGTCAACGCCGGTGACCACGACTGGAGTTCGGCCTCCGTGCTGCTGCCGTCCCTCGGTTCGGCGGTGCTCTACGGCCTGTTCGTCCTGCTGGAGCGCCGGACGGCCGCCCCGCTGCTGGACGTCCGCCTCCTGGCCCGCCGCCCGGTCGCCGCCGGGTCCCTGCTGATGCTGGTCGCCACCGCGCTGCTGCTCGGCCTGGTCTTCCTCGGCTCGCTCTACCTGCAGGAGGTCCGCCACCTGTCCGCGCTCGCCACCGGCGCGCTGGTCCTGCCGATGGCGGCGGGCACCGCCGTCGCCGCACACCTGACGGGCCATCTGCTGGCCCACGCGGGCGTCCGGACCGTCGCCGCGGGCGGCCTGCTGCTGGCCGCGGCCGGGAGCGGGCTGCTCGCGGTCACGGACGGGCCGCTCTGGACCGTCGCCGGGCTGACGCTCGCCGCGTTCGGCGTCGTCCCGGTGCTGGTCTGCGCGACCACCACCGCGCTCGGATTCGTCCCGCACGAGGAGGCGGGCGTCGCCTCCGGCGTGGTCAACACCTTCCACGAGGTCGGCGGCGCGATCGGCATCGCGGCCGCCTCCACCGCCGCCGCCCCGGGCATCGTCGCCCACACCTCCGCCGGTTTCCCCGCCGCCCACCTGACCCTCGCCGCCGCCGCCCTCCTCGCGGCCGCCCTCACCCCGGCCCTCGTCCCCCCGGGCCGAGCGGAGCGACCGGCGGGGATGCACGCGCACTGAGACACCCGCTCCCGCGCGGGTGCGGCGGACGGGCAGCGGGCCGGGTGCAGTGGGGCGGCCTGCTCTTCGAGGGGGCGGAAGGGTCGGTCGACGTCGCACGCCCCCAAGCCCCGTGGCACCCTTCGACTCTCCCGCCCGAAGCCGGTCGGACCGACGAACCGCTCGCGCACCGCGCGCGGCGGGACGGGCTCGCGCCGGATCACCGAGCCGGGCTCCGCCCGCTTCCACCCGGGCCCGATCGCACCGACGCACAACTCCCCCGACTCCCGCGCCATCCGGCCGGTCGGCCGCCCCCGTACTCCGCGCAGCGCGCCGGCCTCCCCCACGCCCCCGCAGGATCCGGAAGAGACGGGCCTAGACTCCCCTCATGGACTCCGATCAGCGCCGCTCCGCCACGCCCACCCGGCGGGGCGGCTCCGGGCAGCCGCGGCGGGCCGATGCCGAGCGCAACATCGCCGCGATCCTGGCCGCCGCCGCCGGCTGCTTCGCCCGTGACCCGCAGGCCAGCATGGCCGAGATCGCCGCCGCGGCGGGCGTCGGCCGGGTCACCCTGTACGCGCACTTCCCGTCGCGGGAGGCGCTGCTCGGCGAGTTGATGGACCGTGCGCTGCGCGAGGTCACGGCCACGGTCGCGGCCCGGAAACTGGCGGCCTCACCGGCCGATGAGGCCCTGCGCACCCTGCTGCGCTCGTCCTGGCACCTGCTCGACCGCAACCTGCGGATGCTGCACGCCGCACGCCGCGCCCTGCCCGCGGAGACCGTCGAGGACCGGCACGCCGACATCCTTGCCACCGTCGAGCAGTTGATCACCCGCGGGCAGGACGAGGGCGTCTTCCGTACCGACCTGCCCGCCCACTGGCTGGTCACCAGCGTCTACACGCTGATCCTCGCCGCGGGCGACCAGGTCGAGTCCGGCCGTTTCACCTCGGCCGAGGCGCTGGCCGCCCTCGAAGCGACCGTCGCCTCGGCCGTACGAGCGGACTGACGGAACGTCAGTTCCGGTCGCGCGGGCGCTCCCACTCCTCGGGCTCGTCCGGCCCGTACTCGGCCTCGGACTGCTCGCGCAGCTTCACCGCCCGCTTCTCGGACGCGGCGCGCTCCTCCGGCGACATGTTCTCCGCCGCGGTCCGCATCTCCCCGAGCCGCGCCCCGATCGCCGAGAGGTACCGGTCGGACTCCACCACGTCCCGCATCCCGATCCGCCCGCTCAGCACCTCCCGGGCCATCTGCTGGAGCTCCGGCCCGACGCCGTCCGTCTTCGCGATCGTCCGCAGCGCCCGGTGCAACTCCGCGGCCTGCGCCGGGTTGTCGGCGACGTCGAGCAGTTCCTCGTCCGAGATCTCCGGACCGTCCAGCTCGCGATCGTCTGCTGCGCCCATGGCTTTTTCCCCTCGGAATCGGTGATCAAGAGATCATAGTCCCCGCCCCGAGGACGCGTCATGTGCCGCGCCCCCGGACCGGTCAGGCCTCGAACTCGCCGACCCAGCTGCCCAGCAGGACGTGCTTCGGCAGGTAGTCCGACTCGATCTCCACGTTCAGGCCGGCGTCCCGGGCCAGGCAGGCGATGCCCATCAGCGGCAACGAGACCAGCGAGTCGGCGCCGTCGGCGCGCTCCTCGTCCGCCGTGAAGTACTCCCGGTGCAGCTCCAGCGCCCGCTGCATCGCCTCCGCGAACTTCTCCTCGTCGCGCTGCACCAGCCGGTAGAACGCCGCGATCGGCGGATACAGCACCTTCAGCAGGATCTCCCGATCCGCAACCGTCGCCACCTCCGGGTCCGTCCCGTCGATCGCCGCGAGCAGGTGCTCCATCAGATCCGCATCGGCCCGCCAGTACGCCTGCACCGCAGCGATCCACGCGTAGACGAACTCGTCGAACACCGCACCGTAGGCGCGCAGTTGATCCACCGTCACGGTGCACAGCTCGTCCATCCGACGCTTGTCCCGGCAGGCCGCGGCCAACCAGAACGCCGTGAGCCAGTTGCCTGCGTGGGTGTCACCGCACGGGCCCGAGGCCGGAATCGACCTGACCTTCCCCTCGAATCCGATCCGGCACTGCGTCGAGCCGTCTGCCTGCAACGCCGCGAACATCGCCGAGCTCGCCTGCATCGCCGCCACCCACGCGTGCCAGCTTTCGAGCTGCTGCGCGGTCGGGTCGGCCAGCGAGCGGTTCTTCAGCAGCGCGTCGGCCATGGTCAGCACGCCTTCGAGGCGGAACATGGTCAGCGGCTCCGCCTCCATCCCCTCGCCGAGAATCCTGGTGGCCGTCTCCAACCAGGCGTCCAGGTTCTGCTGATCGGCCTCGTGCCGGACCACTGCGACCCTCATTGCAGGCTCCCCTCCTGAGCGGAAACGTCAATGTTGAAATGCTTCATGCGATAGCCATCATACTGACCGCCGTCGACGCGGGCCTGCACCATGACGTAGTCGACCTTTCCGTCCTCCATCGCGGCCCTGAGCCGTGTCATCAGCTCCAATTCGACGATGTCCTTCTTCCCTCTTTTCGCCATCTCCCCGAGAATTGCCTTGAAATAGTCCGGATGACCCTGCATCACCTGTCGTCCGTCCAGCGCACGCCGGTCGCCGAGGCTCGCCGTCGGGGCCTTCGCCTCGACCACCACGAAGCTCCCGTCCGGGCGTTCCCAGATCTGGTCGAAGCGGTTGTTGCCGTCCTTCCGGTCGTCCACCCGGGTCGCGTCGGGGAAGTTCTCCGGGACGGCGTGGAACTCGGCCACCTGGTCGCCCAGTTCCTCGCCGGCCTTGCCCATTTTGTGGTGCGGGTCCTTGTGCGCCTCTTTCAGGCGCTCGTATTCCTTCTTGGCGTCGTCGTCGTTCTTGTCCGCCTCGTGTGCGTCCTTCGCCTCCTTGAGTTTCTCCTCCGCCACGCGGTCCGCGGCGAGGGCGGCCTCGCGCTTGGTGATCGCGTCCTCGATCTTCTGGGCACGCTCACGGTCGGCGGGGACGGCGGCTTCGCGCAGCACCTCCCGATCGTGGTGGTAGTCCTCGGCGGCCGGCGGCGGGGCGTCCTGGGCGGCCACCCAGCGGTCGTGGTTGTCGGGGTCGGCGGCCCAGTCGGGGTTCTGGCGGAGCTGCGGGATCTCGTTCCCGTTCTCGTCCTTCATGCCGATGAACTTGCGCGAACCGACCACGTTGTAGTGCTTCTTGAACCACTCGGGGTCGTTGTTGGCGTTCGCCACCTGGGCGCGGACGCGCTGCCGTTCCGCGTCGTCGTTGTAGCGGCCGTCCGGCGGCGGGTCGGTGGACGTGTCGTCGGCGCCGGCCGGCCGTTCCGGGGCGCGGCGTTCGTCCTCGTGGATCCGTGACGGATCGGTCTCGGGGCTCGCGGCGGGCGCGGCCGGACGGCGGTTCGGGTCGAGCGGGACGGCGAAGACGCCGTTGGAACCGTCGTGCAGGGGCTGGTCGCTGCGGCGGCCGGTCTGCGCGTCGATGTAGGTGATCCGGCCCTGGTGGTTGACGGCGTTCCAGGCGTGGGAGCGCCCGTCCCGGTCGGTGGTGATGATCACCGCCTGCGCGCCGTGACCGTTCTTGCGCAGGACGTCCTCGAGCCGGCGGTACGCGTCCGGGCCGTCGCCGAAGTCGGAGAAACGGGCGCCGAGAGCGTTCTCGATCCGGTCCCGGCCACCGCGCTCGCCCAGCGGCGAGGGGTTGCCGTCGCCGTCGTGGTCGGGTGTGCGGGCGGCCGCGGGGGTCGGGTGCCCGGAGTACGTGTCGACGGTGGCGAGGGCGACGTCCACGCAGTTGTTGGTACGCCCCGGCCCGTTCGGGTCATGACCGTTGATCGCACCGGGCCAGTCGCCGTCGTGCGGGTCGGGATGCCGCTGCGGAGTCCCGTCGGGATGCTGCGGGACGGCATCCCGCACCCGCTCGTGGTCCCGCGCATCGGGCTCGAGCAGACCACCGGGACCCCCGAGCGGCCGATCCGCAGCAACGGGCCGGTACGGCGGCTGATCGCCGACCGGTCCTCGCTCCGGTGCATTCTCGTGCTCCGGGCGGGAGTTGACGCCGGACGAGTCCCCCTTCGACCGATCGGCCACCGGATCCTTCGGGGCGTTCCCCTCGGAACGTGCGAGATCCGCCGGCCGGTGCGAGTCCGCCCGCGACGGATCCGAACCGGCGGCGGGACCGGGACGGGACGGGGACCCGTGCTCGGGGCGTGCCGAATCGGTCGGTCGGTGCGAGTCCGCCCGCGACGAACCCGGACCGGAGCCGACGTCCGGCCGGGACAGATCCGCTGGCCGCCGAACATCCGCCCGCGACGAACTTTCACCCGAGGCGGCATCCGGGCGAACCGGAGACCGGTCCTCGGGGCGTGCCGTATCCGTCGGTCGGTGCGAATCCGGCCGCGACGAACCCGGACCGGAAGCCACGTCCGGCCGGGACGGGGATCGGTGCACCGAGAAGGCCGCGCGCGGGTCGGGACGTGTGCCGGTGCCGCGGTCGGCGGCCGGGCGCGGGGGGACGGGCGCGCCGGAGGGAGTCTCTGGGGCGGTGCGGCGCTGTGCCGGAACGCCGGGCGCCGGACTTTCACCGGGTGGCCTGCCCGCGGCCGGTGTGCCGGTGTGGGTCACTCCGACGGGCCCGGTGACGCCGCCGGTGGGGGCCGGGTGTTCGGCGGTCGGCGGGGCAGTCGCGGTGCGATGTTCGCTGGCGGAGGGCGGAGTCACGGTCGCGGTCGCGCCGAGCCCTGCGGTGTTGAGGTGGGGAGCGGGCGCCGCCGGATCGGCGAACGCGCTGCGCGGATCGACCCGGGCCGGCTCGGTCGCCGCCGCAGGCACCCCGGCTCGACCGTCCTCCGACGGCACGACATCCGGACGCGAAGGGGCCGGAGCACTGCCTGCCCGGTCGGTGCCGACAACCGAAGCCGACGACACGTCAGAAACCGCGCCACGACCCTGCCCGACCTCCGAACCACCCGGGCCCGCGGCCACATCGCGCGACGACGCCACAGGCTCGCCCACCGGATGCGCGGCAGTCTCAGTACGGCCCGGAGCCGACTGCCCTTGAGCAGGGACACCCTCCGCACCACCACGCAAAGGCGCCTGACCGGGTATCTCCTCGGCCCGTGCCGCCCGAGTGCCGGACCGGTCCGCCGTTGACGATCCGTCAGTGATGGTGTCGTGCGCGGGCGCAGTCGGGCGGGCGTCCGTCGGGTTCGGCTGTGCGCTCGGTGTGGTCGCGGTGGTCGCGGTGCTCGCATCGGCCCGCGCCGGGGCATCCCCGCCGGAGTGCGAACCGGGTGCCGGGGTCCCGGCCACGGGAGTGCTCGGCCCGTCCGCAGCCCGAACACCCGACGGCCGGTCAACGCCCGCACCATCGCCGGCCGGGACTCCGTTCGTGTTCGGCGCGGCCTGCTGACCGCCGTCGGCTCCGGCGTGACCCGAGCCCTCCGCACTCGTCCGCGACGGACCGGCGTCGTGTGCCGACGGCTGGTGGTCGGTGCCGACGCGGGTGCCGAACGGGTCGAGCGCCGGACCGCTCTCCGCTCGCGGCGGACGCGGCGCCGCCGTCGACCGGCCCCCACCGTCCACCCCGTGGTCCGACCCACCGCCGGACGAACTGATCGTCGGACCGCTGCCACCCGCACCGTGCTGCGAGGGCCCGCCGCTCGACGAACTCCCGCCCGACGACGCCGAACCGCTGCCGCCGGAACCCGATCCCGAGCCCGAGCCCGAGCCCGTCCCGGAGGACCCCTCTCCCCCGCCCCCGGAGCGGTCGCTTCCACCACCGTCCGAGGACGACGACCCGTCCGAGCCGTGCCCGCCCGACGACGACGAATCCCCGCGTCCGGCGGCATGGTCGATGCCACTGCGCGCATGCCCACCGGCACGCGAGCCCGCTCCGTCCCGCAAGGCCTCCTTGAAGGTCTCGCCGGAGTTCTTCACCGCGTCGGTGAAGTCCTCGGCGCCGCGCTTCGCCGTCCGCCCCAGGTCATAACCACTCTGCGCACCGAAGTTCTGATTCACCGTCTGCGCGATCAGATCACTGATCATCCCCTGAATCGCCGACACCGCCGGCTCCTTCAAGGTCTCCATGATCGCTTCCATCAACGCCTGCCGAAGCTCCTTCAACAGACGCCGCACGATCATCCTCGTCGCCGCCGTCGCCCCCGCCGCACCCAACTCCGACAGACCCAACGTGAACGGCGCAGCAGCCTGAGCAGCGATCAACTCCACCGCCAACGCCACCAACTGCGCGATCACCGCCACCTTGCACGCGACCACGATCACCGCCGCAGCCTCGAACGCCCCGGCGATCAACCGCGCCGCCATCGCCGCATCCGCCAGATACCCGTCCGAACCCCCACCCGAGAACTTCCCCCAGGTCGCCCGGAACGCATCCACGCTGTCACCCGAGTTGCTCGACAGCACACCGTTCGCCGCACTCACACCCCGGTAGTGCAACTCGTCCACCTGGTCCGCGAAGTCCCGCCAGACCCGCGCCGACTCCCGCAACTTGTCCTCGTCCGCGGTCGGCCAGTCGAAGCCCAGCATCTCCAGGACCCACTCGACACTGTCCGGCAACATCAGCGACATGACGTCGTCCCCCCTGTGGTGCTTCAGCCCTGCCCCGAGTGGTTGGTCAACTCATTCGCACCCAATCCGAGTTGACCATGGGATCATAGTCTTCTCCCAAAGGGCTCGTAATATCGTCCCCCGGACTCCCTGGCCCGTCTGCCCGTACCGCCGCCTGTCGAGGAGCTATTCGTGATCACCGAGGAGCACGCCCTCCGTACCGCCGACGCCTGGTTGAACACCGCCGGCGCGAGCCGACGGGAGGTCAGGCACCGTGAGTTCGACCTCGGTTGGGTGGTGTGGGCGGCCCCGGCCGCGCCGGAGCGTGATCCGGTGACCGGGGAGCGGCGGCCGCCGGCGGATCTCGGCGAGGGGTGCGGGGTGGTGGACCGGGCCACCGGGAAGTTGTCGGCGTGGTCGTCCGTGCCGGTGGACGAGGTGATCGAGGCGTACCGCGAGCGTCTGCGGCCGGTGGTCGGGCCGGGGAACCGGTTGGTCGCCACGTACCTGGACGGGGCGGGCCAGGAGGGGCGGGTGGAGCTGGTGTCGGCGCCGGGGCTGGCACCGGTGGAGTTGCGGCTGCCGGCCGAGTTGTCCCGCCTGGGCGTGCCGGCCGGGGCGGTGCGCAGTGTGCACACCGCGCTGCGTCCGGCGACCCTGCCGGGCGGCTACCCGGCGGTGGTGTTGGAGCGCGAGTTCCCGGACGCGGTGCACTCCTGCGACCACCCGTACGGCATCTCGGCTGCCGAACGCGCCGAGGGCGTCGCGGCGTTGACGGCATCGCTGCGGCCGCAGCCGCGGCCCAACCGGCGGCCGGCGCCGGGGCCGGACGCGGTCGTCCCTGCGGAGCCGGTCCGCGATGTCGCGCTCGGGCGTCGACTGCCGGGCGTGCTGGGCGAGGTGCTCCGGTTCGACGCCGACGATCCGCTGCGGGCCGGTCTGCCGTCGGACACCTGCGCCACGCTGACCTGGGCGGGGCTGCCGGTGGAGGTGCCGCTGCTGTTCACGGCGGACCGGACGGATCCGCCACCGGCCGGTGGGCTGTTCGCGGATCTGCGGACCGCGCTCACGGCCGCCGGCTCGACACTGGACCCGCAGGTGCTGGAGGTGCTCGCGGGCTGGAACCGGATCGGTTCGGACGGGCTGTGCGTGATCGCGGTGCAGCGCGAGGGCCAGGAGGCGGGTTCGGTCTGGGCGGTGCACCCGCGCACGGGCAGCGGACGCTTCGTCAACTCCTCGCTCTCCGGGTATCTGCGGTCCCTGCTGCTGGTCGCCGAGGCCCGCGCGGCGATGGTCGGCCTGGACCCGATCGCGGCGGGGACGGCGGTGGCCGGGCTCCAGGAGGCGCTGGTGGCGGTCGACCCGGCGGTGTTCCGCGCCGAGTCCGCCTGGTGGTCGGTGCTGGTCGAGCAACTGTGGCACGGCCTGCTCTGAGCCCGCTGACCGCTGACCGGCCGCCCGCCCCTCTCCTCCGTCAGATCGCGGCGTCGAGCCGGGCCGCGGTCTCCGCGACGGCGTGGCCCCAGCGGGGGGCGCCGGCGGTCAGGCGGGCGCGCAGGCCGCGCAGTTCGTGGCGGACCAGGGCAGGGAGGGCGGCGGGCGGGGTGTCGAGGAGGGGGGTGAGGGTGGCGACGGCGGTGTGCGGGTCGTCCTGGCAGAGGTGGCAGTCGGCGATGCGGGCAGTCAGCATGGCGCGGGCGGCGGGGAGTTCGCCGGTGCCGAGCAGGTCGAGCGCGGTGTGCGCGGCGACGAGGGCGCGGCGGGCGAGGCGGGGGTCGTTGCTCGCGACCGCGAGGTCGCGCAGGGCGGCGGCGGACCCGGATTCGATCCGCATCCGCAGGGCGGCCGGGGTGAGCCAGGGGACCAGGTAGGAGGCGTCCTCGGGCTGGTCGAGGTGGAGCCGGGCCCGGCCGAGGTGGCGGACGGTGGCCCGGACGTCGCCGGCCAGGGCGGTGGCCCGGGCCTCGCCGATCTGGGAGAGCGCGCCGGACCAGTGGTGTCCCGGTGCGGCATGACGGATCTCCCGGGCGTAGGCGCGGGACGAGTACGGGTCATCGTCGAGCAGGCCGAGCACGGCCATGTCGCTGAGCGCGGCGACCTGGGTGGCGGGGTCGCCGGCCAGCACGGCCCAGCCGACGGCGCGGTCGAAGCAGGCCATCGCGGTGGCGGGGCGTCCGCCGTGCAGGCGCAGGCTGCCTGCGGCGTGGGCGTGTTCGGCGGCGAGACGGGCGAGCACGCGGCGGTGCCGGGTGGGGGCGTCGGCGAGCCGGGCGATCACGGCGCGCAGCGTGGCCTCGATCACCGCGCCGGGGCCCCGTTCGCCCATCGCCCGTTCCGCGCTGTGGAGTTGGGCGCCGAGGACGGCGGCGAGGGCGTGCACGGTGTCGGTGTCGAGCGGCGCGGCGGGGTTGTCGCAGAACGCCGCGTGCAGCGCCAGCGCCGTTTCGGGGGGCGGGAGTTGGCAACCGGCGGCACCGTGCAGCGGGCACTGCAGGTCGTGGTGGGGCAGCCTGGTCGGGCAGTGGTCGGCGGCGACGGGCCCCGTCGCACTGTCGCCGGGCGGCAGCGGGGGGCGCAGCAGGTGGGCGGGCACGACGGGGCGGTCCGCCTCGGCGGTCTCGGCGCGTCCGTAGCAGCGGGTCAGTTCGCCGCTGGTGGAGAGGAGTTCGTCGAGCCGGCGGACGAGTCGGGGGGTGGCACGGCGGGCGCCGTGTTCGAGGCGGCTGACGGCGGTGTGGTCGTAGCCGACGGCGGCGCCGAGTTGGGCCTGGGTCCAGCCGGCGTGGCGTCGCCAGTGGCGCAGGAGTGCGCCGAACTCCTGCCAGCCGCCGCTGCCCGTGGCGATGTCGAGGCCACTGCTGCTGTCCGGCGTCGCGACCGGGTCGATTGCGCCCAGCATTCGCCGCTACCTCCCCGAAGGCTCCGCTGCGCCCGCCCGTGCGGGGGGCGGTATCGAGACCGTACCAACCGACCCTGGCTGCGTACATGGCGTGGTCTGTACCAATTGTTTGCCAACTTGGTTCGAGGTCGGGGTATTTGACGGAACTTGCCAGCTCTTGACGGGCCCTGTCCGCCCCGTTGACCGGGGCATGGCGACGGTGTGAGGGTTCCGGGCACCCCCACACCCCGTGGTACCCCACACCATTGGAGCTCTGAATGAAACGCAGATTGCTGACCGCCGGCACCACCCTGGCCGTGCTGGGCGGCATGCTGGGTGGTTTCGCCGGGCAGGCGTCCGCCGCCCCGACCCCCGCCCCGCTTGCGCCGACGCCACTGGCCGCGGCGGTCTCGGCCGCGGATCTGGCCGCGTCGGCCGGTCTGGACGCGCTGGCCAAGGGTCCTGACGAGGCGTACGAACGGCAGTCCGTCACCCCCTTCCTCGGCGGCCTGTACTCGGTGTCGTACGAGCGCACCTACAAGGGCCTGCCGGTGGTCGGCGGCGACGCGGTGGTGCTCGCCGACGGCCAGGGCAAGGTCCGGGCGGTGCAGAACGCGGCGTCCGGCCCGGTCGGTGTGCCGACGAAGGCCAAGGTGAGCGCGGCGGCCGCCGAGCAGGCGGCGCGGGCGAGGCTGGCGAAGGTCGACTCCGCGGAGGCCCCGCGCCTGGTGGTCCGGGTCAAGGACGGCACCTCGCGCCTGGCCTGGGAGTCGGTGCTGTCGGGTTCGAACGAGAACCGGCCCAGCCACCTGCACGTGTTCGTCGACGCGATCACCGGCGAGGTCGCCGACAGCTACGACGACGTGAAGGCCGGCACCATCAACAGCAAGTGGAACGGCCCCGCGGGCCTGACCATCTCCACCACCGGATCGGGCAGCTCGTTCTCGCTGCGCGACCCGAACCGTCCGGGCCTGCAGTGTTCGGACTACTCGACCGGTTCGGTGTTCACCAAGTCCTCCGACTCCTGGGGCACGGGCGCCGCGACCTCGAAGGAGACCGGCTGCGCCGACGCGATGTTCGCGGCGCAGAAGGAATGGGACATGCTCCGCGACTGGCTGGGTCGCAACGGCCACAACGGCAACGGCGGCAGCTGGCCGGTGAAGGTCGGTCTGAACGACGTCAACGCGTACTGGGACGGCTCGACCATCTCGATCGGCCACAGCCAGGCCAACGAGTGGATCGCCGCGATCGACGTGGTGGGCCACGAGTTCGGCCACGGCCTCGACCAGTACACGCCGGGCGGCGCGTCCAGCAACGAGGCGGGCCTGGGCGAGGCGACCGGCGACATCATGGGTGCGCTGACCGAGGCGTACGCCAACGAGCCGGCCCCGTACGACTCCCCGGACTACACCGTCGGCGAGATGATCAACCTGGTCGGGCAGGGCCCGATCCGGGTGATGTACAACCCCTCGCAGATATCCGGCAACCCGAACTGCTACTCGGCGTCCATCCCGAACACCGAGGAGCACGCGGCGGCCGGCCCGCTGAACCACTGGTTCTACCTGCTGGCGGAGGGTTCGAACCCGGGCGGCGGCAAGCCGTCCAGCCCGACCTGCAACTCCTCCGGCGTGACCGGCATCGGCATCCGGGACGCGGGCCGGGTCTTCTACGGCGGCATGCTGCTGAAGACCAGCGGCATGACGTACAAGAAGTACCGCACCGCGACCCTGACGGCGGCCAAGAACCTCGACTCCACCTGCAACTTCTTCAACCGCACCAAGGCCGCCTGGGACGCCGTCAGCGTGCCGGCCCAGCCCGGCGACCCGACCTGCGTGGGCAACCCGACCAGTGACTACTCGCTGGCGCTGAGCCCGGCCGCGGGCACCGTGCAGGCGGGCAGCTCGACCACCGCGACGGTCTCCACCGCGATCGTCACCGCCCCGGCGGCGACCGTCTCGCTGTCCGTCAGCGGCGCGCCGAGCGGCACCACCGCCACCGTCTCCCCGTCCTCCGTGCAGTCCGGCGGCTCGGCGACGCTGAGCATCAGCGTCGGCGCGAACACCCCGGCGGGCACCTACCCGCTGACCGTCACCGGCTCCGGTCCGGCCACCCACACCGCGCAGTACCAGCTGACGGTGAACGGCGGCGGCAACCCCGGCGGCTCGGCCCCGGACATCGACGTGGCCAAGGTCCAGGCGCACCTGAGCCAGCTGTACACCGTCGCGCAGCAGAACGGCGGCAACCGCCGGGCGGGCAGCGCGGGCTACACGCAGTCGCTGGCGTACGTCAAGGGCAAGCTGCAGGCGGCGGGCTACACCGTCACCGAGCAGACCTGCACCTCGTGCAGCTACACCTCCAACAACCTGATCGCGGACTGGCCGGGCGGCCCGTCGGACCAGGTCACCATGTTCGGCGCGCACCTGGACTCGGTCTCGGCCGGCCCGGGCATCAACGACAACGGCTCCGGTTCCGCGGTGCTGCTGGAGAACGCGCTCGTCCTGGCGCAGCAGAACCCGACCATGACCAAGCACGTCCGGTTCGCCTGGTGGGCCGGTGAGGAGCAGGGCCTGCAGGGTTCGCAGTACTACGTGGGCCAGCTGTCCTCGACCCAGCGCTCGGCGATCAAGGGCTACTACAACTTCGACATGGTCGGCTCGACCAACGCCGGCTACTTCATCAACAACGTCAACTCGGCCACCGCAGCCCCGCTGAAGGCGTACTGGGACTCCCTCAACCTCCAGCCGGAGGAGAACGTCGAGGGCCAGGGCCGTTCCGACGACTACTCGTTCCAGCAGGGCGGCATCCCGACCTCGGGCTACGCGGCGGGCGCGGACGCCGTCAAGACGTCCGGTCAGGCCGCCAAGTGGGGCGGCATGGCGGGCCGTTCGTACGACTCCTGCTACCACCAGTCCTGCGACACCACCTCGAACGTCGACGCGACGGTGCTGAACCGCAACGCCGACGGCGTGGCGTACGCGATCTGGAAGACCTCGGTCGGCGGGACCACGCCGATGAACGACTTCAGCGTCTCGGTCAACCCGGCCACCGGCACCGTCCAGGCCGGCTCGTCCGCGACGGCGACGCTCTCCACCGCCACCACCTCGGGTGCGGCGCAGAGCGTGGCGCTGACCGCGAGCGGCGCGCCGTCGGGCGCCACCGTCTCGTTCAGCCCGTCCACCGTCTCCAGCGGCGGCAGCTCGGCCCTGACGGTCGCCACCTCGGCCTCCACCCCGGCCGGCACCTACACCATCACCCTGACCGGCACCGGCGCCTCCGCCACCCACGCCACCACCTTCACCCTCGTGGTGAACGGCGGCGGCAACGGCGGCGGCACCTGGGCCGCCGGGGTCAACTACAACGTGGGTGACGTGGTCACCTACAACGGCGTCAGCTACCGCTGCGTGCAGGCCCACCTGTCGCAGAGCACCTGGACGCCGGACGTGGTCCCCGCCCTCTGGCAGCGCGTCTGACCTCGGGGCACAGCGGCATCTGGCGGGTGGCGTCGCAGCCGGTTGGGGGACGGGCCGCGGCACCACCCGCCTCCGGCGTTCCGTCAGGCGGGCAGTCGCACCACGGCGACACCGGCCTGGGACTCGCCGAACCCCCAGCCCATGACGAGCGAGCAGCCGACCGCGTCCACGACGTCGCTCCACGGCCAGTGCTCGGAGCCGCTGCAGAACCCGCCCTCACTGCGCGCGTCGGCCTCGGAGCGGCACAGCGGCCGCAGGTGGTCGCGGAGCCCCGGGTGGGAGAGCGCGCCCAGCCGCTTCTCCCAGGGCTCGGCGGCGGCACGGTCGGTGCGCAGGTCGTGCCCGGTCACCAGGTGTCCGGGGCCACGCCCGGTGAAGGTGGCGGCCCGCATCGCCCCGTCCAGGGTGCCGTCGGTGGCGACCCGCAGCACGACGGTCAGCCAGTAGTTCAGCTTCCGGCAGCTCTCGTCGGTCAGGTCGACGCCGTGCCGGCGCAGCAGCGGCCCCAGCTCCGCGCCCCGCACCACCGCCGCGTCCGAGGCGTCCACGGCGGCGACGGCGCGCAGGTCGGCGACGAAGGCCTCGTCGAACGGCCGGGGGCCCTTGTGCCCGTCCTCGCCCCACGCGCCCGTCGCGGCCAGCAGGTCGGGGTCGAAGCGGAACAGCGACGCGCTCAGGTCGAACTGCCAGTTCCACGGCGAGAACGGGTGCGGGCCGTCCGGGTCCGGCAGGTACCGGGGCTCCGCAGCCGCCAGGGCGTCGGCGCCGGCCCAGGAGTTGGGGAACAGGAACTCGTCGAGGCTCTCCGAGGCGTAGTACGCCCCGTAGCGGGCGGCCGGGTCTGCCGCCGCGCCGTCGCCGAGCAGTGTCGCGAAGGCCTCGGCCAGCGCGGCGTCCCAGCCGCCGAGGTCCGTTTCGGTCGTCACGGGTGAACCTTTCTTGCCTGTCGTACCAGGGGAGTTGAGGCACGGTACCGGCTGCGGGTGACAGCCGTTTACGTTCCCCCGACGGGCCGGGTTCGTACGATGGCGCCCGGCCGGACCCGCCAGGGGCCGGCCGGCCTCCGGGGGAAGGGTCGTCCGTTGTCGCACCGCTCCGTGCTGCTCACCGCCACCTCCGCCCGGCTGCGGGCGCTGACCACGACCGACCGGCCCGCGGGCCGACGTTCGGCGCTGCGCGGGCTGGTGGTGCCGGCCGCGGTGGCGCTGGTGCTGGCGTTCGTGCTGAAGACCTTCGTGTTCCAGGTCTTCGTCATCCCGTCCGGCTCGATGATGGGCACCCTGCAGAAGGGCGACCGGGTCGCCGTCGACAAGTTCAGCCCCTGGCTCGGGGACACTCCGCAGCGGGGCGAGGTGGTGGTCTTCCGCGACCCGGGCGGCTGGCTCCCTCCGGAGCCGGGCGCCGGGGGCGTCCTCGGCGGCGTCCGCAGCGCGCTGAGCTGGGTCGGGCTGGCGCCGTCCGCCGACGAGAGGGACCTGATCAAGCGGGTCGTCGCGGTCGGCGGCGACACCGTGGACTGCCGCGCCGGCCGGCCCCTGACCGTCAACGGCACGGCCCTGGACGAGCCGTACGTCTACCCCGGCGCGACGCCCTGCGACGACTACCCCGTCGGCACCGTCACCGTCCCGCCCGGCCACCTGTGGGTGATGGGCGACCACCGCAACGACTCCGCCGACTCCCGCTTCCAGCAACTCCACAACCCGGGCGGCGGCTTCGTCCCCACCGACCACGTCGTCGGCCGCGCCCGCGTCCTGGTCTGGCCGCTCCCCCGCTGGGCCTCGCTGCCCGTCCCCGAGACCTTCCGGCACGTCGGCTGACGGCCGTTCAGCCGGCCGCCCGCTCCAGCCAGGGGTGGCCCGGGTGCACGCGGGCGAGCCATCCGACGAGGGCCCGGCGGCGGTCGGGCGGCAGGTGCGGCAGGACGCGGTCGAAGTCGGCCCGGTCCTTGGGGCGGGTCGCCTTCGCCTTGAACAGCAGCACCAGTTCGGGCCGCAGGTACGGGATGCCGGCGGCGGTCCGCTCGACGACCTCCGCGTAGGGCAGGCGCAGCGACCGGTCACGTCGGCAGATCCACGTCGTGCCGTCGTGCGGCTCGCGGAAGACGTCGAACCGCCACCGGCCGCTCGCCGGTTCGCGCGCCCAGGTCTGGTGGGTGGCGGCGAGCGCCGCGGGCCCGGCGGCGGGCCACACCGTGCCGGAGCCGACCGCGTCGAACTCCAACTCCGGGAAGCGGCCTCGCACTTCCTCGAACGCGGCCGCAGGCACCGCGATCTCCAGATCCCCGTGCGGTCGGCCCTCCCGCCCGAGGAACAGGTCCAGCGCCCACCCCGCCGCCACGCACCACGGCACTTCCAGCCCCGCCAACCGCGACGCGACCTGCCCGGGCCGCCACGGCTCCGCCCAGCCTTCGGCGATCTCCCCGTCATCGGGCCGGGCGCCGCCCGGCGGTTCGGTGTCCGTCATCCCTCGACCCTGGACCCTCTGCTACGACACCGGTGCCAGCCGCAGGCGGTGGAGGGGCGTCCACGGCGGCGGTTCGGCCGGGCCGAACCAGACGCGGACGTCGAGGCCGGTGCGGACGGGCAGCTGCGGGTAGTCGTTGACGGCGTGTTCGGTGCGGTGCAGGGCGTGTTCGGGTGTCAGGTGCCGGCCGGCGTAGGCGTCGAACTCGGCGGCGGACGGCGGCCGGCAGATCGTCACGCCCACCTCGCGGAGGCCGGGCGCGGGGGTGTAGCCGGGGCCGCGCAGCAGCAGGACGTCGTCGCTGTCGATCATCGTGGCGTTGGCCGCGTCGCGGTGCGCCCGCCACACCGGGCCGGTGTAGAACGCCTCCAGGGCGCGCCGACGCTGCGTCATGTCGGGGAAGGCGCGGATCCAGACGAAGCGGTCGGGATCGTCCAGGTCGCGGAAGCGGCCGCCGAGTGCGATGCCGACGGCCTGCTGGCCGGTGACGAACTCCCGCTCGAACAGGTCGATCAGGGTGTCCCGGGCGCCGGGGTGCAGGGTGTACTGGCGGAGTTCGACGATGTTCACGCGGCTGCCGCTCCGGTCCGGATGGGGGTCGTGGTGCTCATGCGTGGCAGGTTAGGGCCGCTCCCCTGACATCTGCTGTCAGTGGAGAGCGGGACACTTCCGCGCATGCGTGCGAGCCGACTGGTCACCCTCCTGTTGCTGCTCCAGGGCCGGGGGAGGTTGACGGCCCGTCAGCTGGCGCAGGAGCTGGAGGTCTCCGTCCGGACGGTCTACCGGGACGTCGAGGCGCTGGCCGCCGCCGGCATCCCGCTGTACGGCGAGGCCGGGCACGCGGGCGGCTACCGCCTGGTGGACGGCTACCGGACCCGCCTCACCGGGCTGACGGCCGACGAGGCGCAGGCCGCGTTCCTCGCCGCGCTGCCGGGCGCCGCCGCCGAACTCGGCCTCGGCGAGGCCCTCGCCACCGCCCGGCTCAAGCTGCGCGCGGCCCTCCCCGCTCAGGCGCGTGCGCACGCCGACCGGATCCAGGAGTGCTTCCTGCTCGACGCGCCCGGCTGGTACGGAGACGCCGACCCCACCCCGCACCTGACGGCGGTGGCCGGTGCGGTGTGGGCGCGGCGCGCGGTGCTGATGCGCTACCGCCGTTGGCGCGCCCCGGAGGAGATCACCCGGCGGGTCGAGCCGTACGGGCTGGTCCTGAAGGCCGGCCGCTGGTACCTGGTGGCGGACGGGCCGCGCACCTACCGGGTCGACCAGATCCTCGAACTCACCTGCCTCGAAAAGGAGTTCACCGTCCCGGCGGACTTCTCCCTGGCCGCCTGCTGGGCCGCCCGATTGGCCGACTTCCGGGCCCGCCTGCACACCGGCCACGCCCTGGTCCGCCTCACCCCGGAGGGCGCCCGCCGCCTCGGCGTCGCACCGGCCGACGACGGCTGGACGCAGGCCCGGGTCCCGATCGAGTCCGTCGACCACGCGCACGGCGAGTTCCTCCGGCTGGGCGCCGACATCGAGGTCCTCGAACCGCTCGCCCTTCGCGCCCGTCTCGCCGCCACCGCCCGCACCCTGGCGGCCCGCTACGCGCAGTGAGCCGCCCCGGCCCTGCTCCCGGCCGGGGCCCGGGGCCGACAGGGCCTAGGGTTTGGCGGACAGTACGACCGCCCGGAGGACTCCTTGCTTCAGCTTCGACTCATCGTTCCCGCCGACCTGCGTGCGCAGGTGCTCGACCGGCTGGACGCCTGCGTCGGCGTCGCCCACGTCGCGGTGCTGCCCGGCGGCGCGGTCCGGCCGGCCGGCGATCTGGTGCTGTGCGACGTGGCGCGCGAGTCTGTCGACGAACTGCTCGGTGAGCTGAGGGCGTTGGGCCTGGCCGAGCGCGGGGCGATCACCATGGACGAGGCCGGGCTGACCATCTCGCGGGCGGCCGAGGAGGCGGAGCAGCAGGCCCCGGGCGAGGGCGCGGACGCGCTGGTGTGGGAGGAGGTGTCGGGGATCGTCCACGAGGAGTCCACGCTGAGCTGGGTCTTCCTCGCCCTGCTGACGGTCGCCACCATGCTGGCCGCCTGCGGCGCCGTCCTGGACAGCGCGATCCTGGTGGTCGGCGCGATGGCCGTGGGCCCGGAGTTCGGTCCGCTGGCCGGGCTGTGCGTCGCCGTCGTGCAGCGCCGGGCCCGCCCCGCGCTCCGCTCGCTGCTGGCCCTGGTGGTCGGGTTCACCGTGGCGATGGTCCTCACCGTGGGGTTCGCGTTGCTGATGGACGCCCTCGGGCTGTTCAGCGACGCCGAGTTCGCCGCGGCCCGCCCCAACACCTCGTTCATCTGGCAGCCGGACGCCATGTCCTTCGTGGTGGCCTTCCTCGCCGGTGTCGCGGGCCTGTTGTCGCTGACCTCGGCCAAGGCGTCGGCGCTGGTCGGGGTGGCGATCTCGGTCACCACCGTGCCGGCCGCGGCCAACGCCGCCGTGGCGGTCGCCTACGGCGAGTACGCGCAGGGCTGGGGCTCCGCCGTGCAACTCGCCCTCAACCTGTCGGGGATCGTCCTGGCCGGGGTGCTGACCCTGCTCGTCCAGCAGGGCGCCTGGCGACTCGCGGCCCGCAGGCCGCGCTGAGGCGGGGCCGTCAGTCCGGTGGCCGGAGCGCCTCGCGGGTGGCGGGGAGGTGCCGGGTGAACAGCAGCGCGCCGGCGGTGATCACCGTGCAGGCGAGGACGGCGGACTTCAGGCCCTGGATCTGCGCGTCCCGGTAGTGGCCGACGATCGCCTCGGCCTCCTGCGGCGGCACGTCGGGCCGGGCGGCCAGGGCGGTGGCGACCTGGTCGGCGGGTACGAACGACACTCCCGCCGCGACGTGCGTCACGGTCTCCTGCGCGACGGCCGCGCTCACCCGCGGGTCGCTCTCGATCCGGGTGGTGACGGACGCCGCGAGGGCTCCGACCAGGAGCGCGCCGATCAGCGCCGTGCCCAGCGAGGAGCCGAGGTTCTGCGCGGTGTACTGGAGGCCGCCGGCCTCGCTGCGCTCCGCCGTCCGGACGCTGGACTGCACCGTGTTGCCCAGCTGGGAGGCGAGCATGCCCAGGCCGATGCCGAGCAGGGCCATCGCGCCCGCGAACGAGCCGCCCTTCAGCTCCGGCCCGATGGCGGTGATCAGCCACAGTGTGGCGGCGAGCAGCACCAGCAGGCCCAGCCGGACGATCGTCCGGGTCGAGGCGAACCGCAGCAGCAGCGAGCCGCACATCGAGGTGGCGAGCATCGCCACGGAGACCGGCAGCAGCCGCAGCCCGGTCTGGAAGGCGTCCAGTCCCTGCACCACCTGGAGGTAGAGCGGGATGACGAAGAACAGTCCGAGCAGCACGGTGTTCTGGTTGAACAGCGTCACCAGCCCCGCGCGCAGCGGCCGGTTGCCGAACAGGTCCAGCGAGACCAGCGGTGTCCCGCCGCTGCGCTCCCGGTGCCGTTCATGGACGCAGAACGCGTACAGCAGCGCGGCGCCGAGCCCGATGGCGAACAGCGTCGGCGCGAAGCCGAGGACGGTGAACGGCGGGTTGCGCGGCTGGACCCAGCCCCAGGTGCCGCTCTGCAGGACGGCCAGCACCACCAGGGCCAGGCCGGCGGCGGACAGCGCGGCTCCGAGCACGTCCAGCCCGGACCGCTCGGTGGGTGCGGGCTGCGGCGGGATCCAGCGCATCACCGCGAGGATCGCGACGACCAGGACCACCTCG
Organism: Kitasatospora griseola; assembly: GCF_044999035.1. Classification (NCBI taxonomy): domain Bacteria; kingdom Bacillati; phylum Actinomycetota; class Actinomycetes; order Kitasatosporales; family Streptomycetaceae; genus Kitasatospora; species Kitasatospora griseola. Next base: position 119,369 of record NZ_CP173360.1, read on the forward strand.
CCTGCGAACACCAGCCGCCAGGTCAGGTACGTGGTGACCCAGCCGCCGAGCAGCGGCCCGACGGCGATGCCCGCGCCGGCCAGGCCGCCGACCACGCCGTAGGCGATCGCCCGCTCGCGCCCCTGGTAGGAGCCGGCCACCAGGGCGGCCAGCGCCGGCAGCACCAGCGCCGCGCCCAGTCCTTCGATCACCGACCAGCCGAGCGCGAGCACGCCGACGGTCGGGGCGAGCGCGGTCAGGCCGGAGCCGATCCCGTACACGAACAGGCCGATCACGAAGACCCGTCGGCGGCCGATCATGTCGCCGATCCTGCCGCCGGTCAGCATGAAGGCCGCCATCACCAGGGTGTAGAGGGTGATGACGGCCTGGATGGTGGTCACGTCGGTGTGGAAGTCCGCGACCAGCTGGCTGATCGACACGTTCATCACCGAGGCGTCCAGCACCATCAGGAACTGCGCCGTCCCGAGGACGACCAGCGGCTTCCACCTGTTCACTGCGCCTCCCGGGCTGCCCGGCTCATCCGTTCCCCGGTGGCGGACCGGCGGCCGTCCGGCGTCAGCCGCCGAGGATCCGCGCCTTCTGCGCGGCGAACTCCTGCTCGGTGAGCACGCCCTTGTCCTTGAGCGCGGCGAGCTGCTGGAGTTGTTCGAGCTTCTCCTCCATGCTCGGGGCGCCCGTCTGCGCCGGCGCCTGCGGCGGCGGGGCGGGTTCCGCGTAGACGACCTGCTGGGCGTCCTGCTGGGCCCACCGGCCGGCCTGCCGACGGGAGACCCGGTTGGAGACGGCGGTGGCGGTTCCGGCGACGACCGCGGTACGGGCGACGCCGCGGAGCAGTCCGGGCATGGTTGTCCCACCTTTCCTGTTCGATCACGTGCGCTTCGACCGCTCCCCGGCGGGCCGGGCGAGCGGCCCGGTCAGCTCGTGGTCCCGAGCTCGTCGATCGCGTCGAGCACCTCGACGAGGTCCTGCAGCGGGACGCGGCCGCCGGCGAGCATCCGGGCGTCGGCCCGGCGCAGCGCGGCGGCCAGCGGGGCGGCCCACCGGTTCTCGTAGAGCAGGACGACCGCGGAGTCGCCGGGGTCGAGCAGCGCGCCGGCCTCGGCGAGGTCGGCGTCGCCGAGCAGGCCGGAGGAGACGCCCTCGAACACGGCGAGGTCCAGCTGCCCGTCCCCGTCGAGGTCGCCGATCTCGACGCCCGCGATCGTGCCGTCGGCGCCCTTCCGGACGAACGTCAGGTCGAGGATCCGGATGATGCCCCGGTCGACCAGGTCGACCAGCAGGGGCATTCCCTCACCGGTCAGTCGGCTGCCCGGGAACGAGATCACCAGGTAGTCGATCGGGCCCAGTTCTTCCAGGCCTTGGGGTTGGTTGCTCACGGCGGCTCCCGGGGGGCGGCGGCCGGCTACGCATGCCGACCGGTGTCGGGCCGGAGGCACTCGCCGCCGACCGGCCCACCGTCCACGCTAGCCCCGACCGCGGGCTCCCGCCCCTCCCCCGCCACCGGCGTCGTCACTGTCCGTGAAGACCCGGCACGCCCGCTACGCAGGTCGAGCCGGGTCGGGTCGGTGCGGGCGCAGCAGGACTTCGCTGCCGATCGGGGTGAAGCCGCAGGCGAGGAAGGCACGCAGGGAGCGGGCGTTGCCGGGCGAGACGGCGGCGAACACCGGTTCGCCGTCCGGGACGAGGGTGAGCGCGTCGGCGATCAGCGAGCGCCCGCGGCCCGGCCCGGGGTCGTCCGGCCGGTGCAGCTCGATGCTCAACTCCCGCCGTCCGGCCAGACCTTGAGCGAGCGTCACCAGCCCGCGCCCGTCCCCGTACACGCCCACGTCCGTGCGCACCTCCCGGGCGTGCTGCACCCGCGGGTGGCCGTCCGCGCCGTCCAGCGGCCCCAGTTGGGCGGGGCCGCCCCGGCCGCGGGCGACCAGCGTCGCGTCGATGCAGCCGATCCAGCCGCCGGGCCCCGCCAGGTACCGCAGGAAGTCGGGCCCCATCGACTCCCCGAACCCGTCCGGCCCCTGCGCCTTCACCTCGGCCGCCGACCGCGCCGTGGCCACCACCGCGTGCCCGGTGAACGCCACCGACCCCTCCAGTCCGCCCCCGAGTGGCGGAACCACCGTCACCCCGCCGTCCACCGGCGGAAACCTGCCCTCGGCCGCGTCCAGGAAGTACCCCAGCAGCGGATGCGCCTCGCCCATCCTTCAACCACCACCCGTCAGTTGTGGATCACCGCCCCCGAACCTACGCCTCGCGGCGGCCCCTTTCCCACTCGCCCGGGTGACGGCCCGTCCGGCTCGATACGGTCGACACATGCACGAACAGCTCGACCCGGCCGCCGACACCGGACTGACCGTCTTCCGGTGCGCCGCCTGCGACGCCGCCCTGACCGGGGCGCTGCGGCAGTTGCCCGCCGTCCCCCCGCCGCCGTTCCATGCCTGGTGGGAGGCCGAGACATCGGGACCGTCGCCGGCGACGGTGCCGGCGGGCTGCTTCGCGGTCGAGACCGGGCCGTGCGGCCCGCTCTCGGCGACCGGTACGGGGGGCATGCCTCGCGAACGCGTGCCCGACGCCAACGGGCAGCCGCTGATCCCGCGAGGCCCGCAGGGCAGCATCGTCCTCAATCCCGACGACGCCTTCGGTCTGGAAGTGCGCCACGCCTCGGCGGCCTGCTGCGGGGCGACGCCGAACGGCGGAATGAACCAACTGTGCGCCTGCGGCACCCTGGTGGCCACGCTCTGCTCGGACTGCTGCCTGCCGTACGAACTGCACCTGGCGGCCGACCGGGTCCGCGCGGTCCGGGTCTGACCTCCGGCCGCAACGGGGACGCGCAGCCCCGGGCTCCGCACCCGCTCGCGGCGCGCACGGTGGCGCAGTTCGGGCGGGTGCGCGCCGGGACGCGGTAGTACGTACCACCCGATCGGCCGAGCCGCAGCACTCTCGCATCGATCGGGGCCGCGTCGGGCCGCCATCATCGTGCCGGTACCCGAACCACCGTGACTGCCGCCGCCATTGGCCGACCCAGGCGAGCGCTCGCGCGGTACGGGCTGCCCCTCCCGCAGTGCCGTTCGAAAGGTCCCACGCCCCATGAAGCTCCACCGCCTGACCCGCCTGACCCGCCTGACCCGCCTGACCCGCCTGACCCGCCTGACCCGCCGGATCGAGTCGTTCGCCGCCGCGCTCGTCCTCGCCGCCGGTGCCTTCACGGGCGCCTCCCCGGCGCACGCGGCCAACTCCTGCGAGGACGCGGTGCGTTGCCTCTCGCAGCCCTACGCCGGGACCGGACAGGTCGTCTCGAAGGAGATCTCCGCGGCCGGTCCGTCCAGTGGCCCGGCAGCCCGGGGGACTCGAACCGGATCCTTCACGCGCCTGGGTTGACGAACCTTCGGCCGGCCTCGCGGTCGTTGTCCGAAAGAACATCCGACCGTCACTCGCCCCGTCAGCACCACCAGAACTCATCGCCGACCCGGTGGGCGGCCTGCACGGCCGGACGGCGGACGGCGGGGTGACGGGCCAGCAGGTCGCTGATCAGCCATGAGTCGAACCACACTGCGCCGCGCCGGCGTGGTGAGGGCGGATCGTCGCGGTCGATCTCGGCGCGCAGCCGGCCCGGGACGCGGACGGCGGAGCGGGTGCGGGGGAAGGCGAGGCACCGCCAGACCTCGACGTCGAGCGGGACGCCGGTGACACCGGGCGGGGTGGGCCAGGGGCGGCCGGTCTGCGGATGCCGCGGGACGAGGGCCAACGCGGGGTACCGGGCCGCCGGCGGGCGGCCGGGGCCGTACAGCGCGCAGTGCTTCGGGAGCCCCTCGGCACCGATCACGTAGTGGCTCAGGGCTCGGCCGAACAGGGCGGCGGCCTCCTCGTCGTCGAACACGACGGGCGCGCCGTCGGCGGCGACTATCAGGTCGACGACGGTCACGCAGATCTCCTGCCTGCACCGGTGGTTCCAGCGGCCGTCCGCATCGACCGGGGGAACGGCGAAACGCTCGTGGACCACGTCCGTCCACTCCACGACGGGCGGCTCGGGGCCGGCGGGGACCGCGCGGACCGCATCGGGATCCAGCCAGACGGCCTGCCAGAACGAGCAGTCGTCCTCGCGTGCGCCGACGGGGCGCCCGCAACGGGCGCAGGCCACGTTGGGACCGCCATGGGCGGTGAGGCCGCAGCAGGCGCCGTCGGCGCGATCGAGTATCAGCGCGGTGCCGATGTCGTCGCCGGGCGCCAGCAGGATCCGCCCGGCCGTGCCGTCGGACACCCAGTGGTGAACGGGGGCGTAATAGCCGCGCGCCTCCGCCTCGTCGTCGGTCAACTCGTCCCACGGCCGCCAGGGCGGGCCGAACGGATCCGGGTCGACCGCGTAGTTCCCGAGGTCCAACAGGGCCGGCAACTGCACACCGTTGCCGATCTGGTGATGGGCGTACGGCGGAAACCGGACCCGGCTGACCGGCCGGGTGAGTGCGCTCGCACAGTGCGCGCACGCGAAGAGCTCCAATGGGCACCCTCCTTCGACGACGCGCACAAGATCGCACGCCAACCGGTTCGACCGCAAAGGATTTTCGGCGGCACCTCGACCCGGGAGCCCTGCAAGAACGTTCAGTCCAGCTCGCGGCGCAACGCCTCGTCGACCTGCCTGCGCTCATAGCCGAACCGAACGATGTCGAACGCGGCCGGCCGCGGCCGCTGCCCGGGCGGCAACGCGAGATGCGCGTCCACCTGCTGCCGGTCGTATCCGCGCCGCACCACATCGAACCCGGACTCCCCGACGGGCTCGGCGGCGGCCCGACGCTGCCACCAACGGGTGCGGCGTTCCTCGGTCATGACTGCGATCCTCCCCCGTCGGCGGTTGCTTGCCGCGATGCTACCTGCCGGTCCGATCGATGCCATGACGCACCATCAGCACCACGCCGGGGTCGCCGGACCGGTGCGGTGTCGGTGACCGGCACTACGGTGCGGGCCGTGGACGCCAATGATCTTGAGCACCGGGCCCGGACGGTCTCCCGCTGCATCCCGCCGGAACTGGTCTCCCGCCTGCTGGCACACGGTCATGCCACCGTGGTGGCGGACCGGGCGGGGCGCGGCGAGTGGCTCTGCGCGCAGGCCTGGGCCCGGCTGCTCGCCGAACGGGGCTGCCTGGCCGAGGCGATCGAGGTCCTCGCCCCGTACGCCGCGACGGGCCGGTGGACGGCGGTCGTGGCGCTGGCCGAACTGTTGGAGGACCGGGGACGGATCGACGCGGCGATCGAGACCGTCCGGGCCCGCACGGCCCTCGGACACCCGAACGCACTGGAGTACTACGCCCGTCTGCTGGCCCGCCACGGCCGAGCCGCAGAGGCGTTCGACCTGCTGCTGCCGCACGTCGGCAAGTCGTCCATCGCCGACGCCCTGGTCGACGTCGCCCACGTCGCCGACCGCGACGAGGAAGCCGCCGAACTGCTCACCGCCCGGGTCGACGCCCACCGGTGCTCGGACTTCCCGTGGTGCTGCAACGGTTTCGACACCGACACCGCGCTCGGCCTGCTCGCCACGATCCGCGAGCGGCAGGGCCGCGTGGACGAAGCGATCGCCCTGCTCGCGCGTCGGCGTTTCGCCTCGTCCAACGGCCACGACCAGTCGGCCGAGCTGTTGGCCCGGCACGACCGCGTCGACGAGCTGCGCGCCTACGCGGCGGGTGACGGACGGGACGCCGCCGCGGAACGGCTGGTGCAGCTACTGGAGGAGCGCGGGGACGTCCACGGCGCGATCGCGGTGTACCGACAGCACAGCGGGCGGGCGCACTCGGCATTCGGACTCGCCCGACTCCTGGCCCGCCACGGCCGGGGCGAGGAGGCGATCGACACACTCCGCGCCCGGGCCGACGCCCACCCCGGGGACGACTGGGCTCTCCACACCCTCGCCGACCAGTACCTCGCCCAGGGCCGCCCCGCCGACGGCCTGGCCCACCTCGACGACCTCGCCACGCTGCGCAACGGCGAGGAGGCGTGGGACCTGTACCGGCTCCGGCTGCCACTGCTCGCCGCCCACCTCGGAGTCGACGCGGCCATCGCGCAGGCCCGCTCCCACCCCGAAGGCGCCACCTCGTACGCGGCCTCCGATCTCGCACAACTCCTCGCCACGGCCGGCCGCACCGAGGAGGCCATCGCCGCCCTCCGCGTGCACGAGGGCGAAAACCTCGACACCCTGGCCGAGCAACTCGTCGTCCTGGGCCGCGTCGAGGAGGCTCTGGCGCTCCATCGGCACACCGAACCCCCGCCGCCACTCGTACCGACAATCCGCCTGTGGGCCGACGAGCCGCCGAGGTGACGACCTGGCCCGACAGCCGGACGGGGCCGTCGGCGCACGAACGCCACATCATGCGGGCGGCGGAGCTGTAACCGCAGAACCGGAGCCCGCACCACAGGTGTCCGCATCCGTCGACGGCGGCACCATCTGGCACCGCATGGCACCACATGGCGCCGTGTGGCACCGCATGGCACCGCCTCGAACCGCAGCCCCGCCCGCCGTTCGGAGAGCCATCTCCGCAGGTCATCCCGCACCTCGCGTCAAGCCACCAACCACTGCCACCAAAGGAGTTGATGTGGCATCAGATTGGTGCCACGATGGGGCCATGGACCTCACCCCGTATGTCGACAACCTCCGGCGCGAGTTGGCCGTGGCCGCCGAGGCCGGAGGGGCCGATGCCCGGGCGTTGGCCGATCGGTTGACGGCGCCGTTGGAGTCGGCGGTGCGGCTGGCCATGCTCAATGTGCTGTCGGATGCGATGGCCGAGGTCACGCGCGAGCTCGCCCCGGGGTCGGTCGATGTACGACTGCGGGGCCTGGACCCGGACTTCGTGGTCACTGCGCCGCTCGCCGAGAGCGCCCCGGCCGGGCCCGCCGGTCTCCCGTCGACCTCCCTCCCGCCGGCCCCCCTGCCACCGGCCGATCCGTCCGGCGTCGAGGACGACGGGGGGACGGCCCGGATCAATCTGCGGCTGCCGGCCCAGTTGAAGGCGCGGGCCGAGGCGGCGGCTGCCCGTGAGGGGCTGTCGGTCAATGCCTGGCTGGTGCGGGCGGTGGTGTCCGCCGTCGAGGACGGGGGCCGGGCGCGGGGGCCGGTGGAGCGCTCGCAGGCGTTCGGCCAGAGCTTCACGGGCTGGGTCCGCTGAGCCCCGCACCCCCCCACGATCAAGCCCCGAAGTCCCCGACTCCTCTGACGACCCGTGAGGACGGTATCGCCATGCCTTCTTTCGACACTCCCGAGCCGATCTCGCTGAACGCCCAGGTGTCCGCGGGCTCGGTGCACGTCATCGCGACCGACCGCGCCGACACCGTGGTGGTGGCCCGGCCGCGCGACCCCGATCGCGAGGCGGACGTGCGGGCCGCCGAGCAGACCGAGATCGGCTTCGCGGGCGGCGTGCTGACCGTCCGCACGCCCAGGCAGCGCCATCTGCTGGGGCGGACCGGCACGGTGGACGTCGCGGTCGAGCTTCCGGCCGGCTCGCGGCTGGAGGCCGGCGGCGCGTGGACGCAGGTGCTGGGCGAGGGCCGGCTGGGCGAAGTGCAGGTGAAGACCGCGTCCGGTGACGTCCGGCTGGACAGCACCGGGCCGCTGCGAGTGACCGCGGCACACGGGTCGATCGCCGTCGACCGGGTGCACGGCCTGGCGGAGATCACCACCAGTTCGGGCAGCGTCCGGGTGGGGCTGCTGGACGGCCCGGCGGTGGTGAAGAACTCGTACGGCAGCACCACCGTCGCGCTCGCCGCCGACGACCTGCAGGTGAGTGGCGCCAACGGCGACATCACCGTCGAACGGGCCGCGGCCTCGCTGCACGCCAGTACGGCCCGCGGCACCCTGCTGGTGGGGGAAGTCGCACGCGGCATCGTGCAGTTGGAGACCGGCTTCGGCGCGATCGAGGTCGGCGTCCGGGCCGGCACGGCGGCCTGGCTGGAGGTCGGCGCACAGCGCGGCCAGGTCCGCAACTCGCTCTCCGCCGCGGACGCCCCGGAGCAGCACGAGGAGACCGTCGAGATCCGGGCCCGCACCCGCTACGGCAACATCGACATTCGTCGCGCCCGCGACTGACGCTCATTCGGTTTCTGTTTCACGCACACCCCTTCACGCCACTCAACCGGGAGGGCACATGCCTCCATTTGTCATGCCCACACCCAGACGCGGGAGGACGCCGGGCACCCCCGCCGTCACCGCGATCGGCCTGCGCAAGTCGTACGGCGACCGGACCGTCCTCGACAGCATCGACCTCACCATCCCCGCCGGGACGGTGTTCGCGCTGCTCGGACCGAACGGCGCGGGCAAGACCACCACCGTGGAGATCCTCTCCACCCTGGTGGGCGCCGACGGCGGCCAGGCGCAGATCGCCGGCCACGACCTGCTGACCGACCCCGACGGGGTGCGGTCGGCGATCGGGGTCACCGGGCAGTTCGCCGCCCTGGACGACCTGCTCACGGCCGAGGAGAACCTCCTCCTGATGGCCGACCTGCTGCGCCTGCCGCGCCCCCAAGGGCGCGCTCGGGTAAGGGAGTTACTGGAGCGGTTCGACATCGCGGAGGCGGCCGGCCGGCGTGCCGCGACCTTCTCCGGCGGGATGCGCCGCCGGCTCGACCTGGCCATGACGCTGGTCGGCGACCCGCAGGTGATCTTCCTGGACGAACCGACCACGGGTCTCGACCCGCGCAGCCGCCGCACCATGTGGGACACCGTGCGCGGCCTGGTCGCGGGCGGCACCACGGTCTTCCTGACCACCCAGTACCTGGAGGAGGCCGACCAACTCGCCGACCGGATCGCCGTCCTGGACGGCGGCCGGATCGTCGCCGAGGGCACCGCCGACGAGCTGAAGGCGCGCATCCCCGGCAGCCACGTCCGCCTGCGCCTCGCCGACCCGGCCGGGTTCGCACGCGCCTGCGCCGCCTTCCCCGGCGCGAGCCGGGACGAGGAGAACCTCACCCTGCGCATCGCCGGCGACGCAGGTCTGGCCGCCCTGCGCAGCGTGATCGACCGACTGGACGCGGCCGGCGTCCCCGCCGCCGACTTCTCCGTGCACACCCCGGACCTCGACGACGTCTTCTTCGCCCTGACCGGTACCGGCACCGGCACCGACGCTGACACCAGCGCCGGCGCTAACACCGGCACCGGCACCGGCACCGGCACCCCGCACGGCTCCCGCCGACCTGCCGCCGAGGAGACCCCGCGATGAGCAGCACCCTCGCCCTGGCCGCGCACGACTCGATGACCATGCTGCGCCGCAACCTCAAGCACGCGGCCCGCTACCCGGCGCTGACGCTCAGTCAGGCGATGACGCCGATCCTGATGCTGCTGCTGTTCGTCTTCGCCTTCGGCGACTCGATCGGTGCGAGCCTCGGCTCCGGCCCCGGCGGCGGGCGCGACGCGTACCTGGCCTACCTGACGCCCGGCATCCTGGTGATGGGTGTGGCGGGCGGTTCGATGTCCACCTCGGTGGCGATCTGCTCCGACATGACCGGCGGCATCATCAACCGCTTCCGCACGATGAACATCGTCCGGTCCTCGTTCATGACCGGCCATGTGATCGGCAGTGTCGTCCAGACCCTGGTCGGGCTGGTGCTGGTGGTCGCGGTGGCCCTGGCGGTCGGCTTCCGGCCGCACGCGGGCGCGGCGGCGTGGTTGGCGGCGTTCGGGCTGCTGCTCGCGATCGCGGTGGCCGTGACCTGGCTGTCGGTGGCGCTCGGGCTGATCTCGAAGACCGTGGAGTCGGCCAGCAACAAGCCGTTGCTCATTCAGTTCCTGCCGTTCCTGGGTTCCGCGTTCGTGCCGGCCGGCTCGATGGCGCCGGGGCTGCGCCTGTTCGCCGAGTACCAGCCGTTCACCCCGATGATCGAGACCCTGCGCGGCCTGCTGTCCGGGACGCCGGTCGGCTCCGGCGGCTGGGTGTCGCTGGCCTGGTGCGCGGGGATCGGCACAGTCGGCTACGTCTGGTCGCGCCGACTGTTCAACCGCACCACCACCCGCCGCTGAGCGTCCGTCGGCAAACCCCGGCCCGGGCCGGACGCAATCCGTCGGCAACACGGCCGGGGCCCGGAAAGTGATCCGCCGGCCCCGGCCGTGCCGCGCGCCGGTCAGTTCACCGGGGCGTTGACGCGCTCGATCTGCTGGGTGCCGCTGCGGGTGCGGTACGAGCGGGCCCACTTGGTGGTGGCGTCGGGCTTGGTGCGGTCGGAGAGGACGTAGTAGTCCATCTGCGCCCGTTCGGCGGTGAGGTCGAGGACGCCGTAGCCGTGCGAGTCCAGGTCGGTCCACTTGACGTGCCGGTTGGCTGACTGGATCGCGGCGACGGCCACCAGGGAGAGCGTGTGCGGGGCGACCTTGAGGATGTCGTCGATGTTGTCGGAGCTGACGGAGGTGACGACGAACTCGGTGGCGGCGCTGCCGGACGCCGGGTAGGTGGCGGCCTCGAAGGGCACGTCGCAGGCCCAGGCGGAGTGGATGTCGCCGGTGAGGAACACCGTGTTGGTGATGCGGTGGTCCTTCAGGTGGCCGAGCAGTTCGCGCCGGTCGTGGGTGTAGCCGTCCCACTGGTCGGTGTTGACGGCCAGTCCCTCTCCGGGCAGGCCGAGCAGTTGGGCGAGCGGGCGCAGCAGGTAGTCCGGCAGTGACAGGAAGGCGACCGGCGAGATCATCACCTCGTTGCCGACCAGCCGCCAGGTGGTGTCGGAGGCGGCCAACCCGGCCTTCAGCCAGTCGAGTTGGGCCCGGCCGGTGATGCTGCGATCGGCGGAGTCGACATCGCCGTCGCCGATGCCGGCCTGCTGCGAGCGGAACGAGCGCAGGTCGAGCAGGTGCAGGTCGGCGAGCTTGCCGTAGCGCAGCCGCCGGTAGGTGGTGCCGGCGATGGACGGGCGGACCGGCATCCACTCGAAGTAGGCCTGCTTGGCGGCGGCGACCCGGGCGCTCCAGTCGCCCTCGGCACCGGGGGTGTGGTTCTCGGCGCCGCCCGACCAGGCGTCGTTGGCGAACTCGTGGTCGTCCCAGATGGCGATGGTGGGGACGGCGGCGTGCAGCGCCTGCAGGTCCTGGTCGGTCTTGTAACGGCCGTGCCGGGTGCGGTAGTCGGCGAGCGTGGTGATCTCGTTGGCAGGGGCGTGCGGGCGCACCACGGTGCCGCGGGTGCCGTATGCGCCGGAGGCGTACTCGTAGATGTAGTCGCCGAGGAACAGGAAGGCGTCCAGGTCGCCCCGGGCGGCCAGGTGGCGGTAGGCGGAAAAGTGGCCGGCCTCCCAGTTGGCGCAGGACGCGACGCCCAGGCGCAGTCGGTCGACGGCGGCGTCGGTGGCGGGGGCGGTGCGGGTGCGGCCGACGGGCGAGACGGCGTCGCCGGCCAGGAAGCGGTACCAGTAGGCGGTGTCGGGGCGCAGGCCGCGGACGTCGGCCTTGACGGTGTGGTCGGTGGCGGCGGTGGTGGTGACGGTGCCGCTCGCGACGACGGTGGTGAAGGCGCGGTCGGTGGCGAGCTGCCACTGGACGGCGGTGTCGGGCCCGAGTCCGGAGCCGGGCACGGCGGTGGCGCCGGGGGTGACCCGGGTCCACAGCAGGATGCCGTCGGGCAGCGGGTCGCCCGAGGCGACGCCGTGCAGGAACTGGGCCCCGCCGGCGGCGGCTGCGCTGCCGGCGGTGGCGGCGAGCGGCAGGGCGAGGGCGCCGGCGGTGAGGGCGGCCGCCTGGATGACCTGGCGGCGCGCGGGGCGGGCGGTGGGCGCGGTGGCGGTGGGTTCGGTCACATCAGACGAGATTTACTCACCGGTAATGGCTTGTCCAGAGCCCGGGTTGACTATTCGTCAAGCTTTCACCACGATATCGCCAAGACGATCAGGTCGCCTGCGAACCATCCAGGCGCCGTGCGCTTGGGGGCAGGGCCGATGGCCTGGAACGACGACGACATCTGGGCCGGGCCGGAGCCCGCCGCGGCTCCTGGGCACTCCCGCCCCGGCTGCTGGTGGCTGCTCGCCTGCCTTCCGCTCGCATGGTGGGCCGGTTGGGAGCTCGTCCTGCTCGCCCTCCGCTACCCGTCCCCCTGCATCCCGACCGACCAGCACACCCAGGGCGACGGATTCCTGTTCCTCTTCCGCCTGTTGATCACCGTCCCCACCTTCGCCCTGACGGTCCTCGCCGGCCGGCTGGCGGCGAGCCACGGCCGCTCCCGCTGGCGCTTCCTGCTCTGGGCGCTGATCGTCGTGATGGCCCACAAGCTCCTCCGGATCTGGCTCCAGGACCCGGCGGCCTTCTGCTGACGCCCCGGCCCGAGGCCGTACTGCGGCACCGTCAACTCGGCACGCTCCTTCGTTCGGGTGAGGTCCGCGCGCACCGCACCAGCAGGGCAGCGCACCGGCACGACGGCGAGCCCTCCGGAGGCTCCCCTAATCACCTGGTGATCACATCCTGTGACGAAGCGATCGACCGGTTGCGGGCGATCCCCGGGCTCTCGATCTGCCCCCGCCCCTGCTCGTGCTACCGCTGCTGCGCACCGGCTGCCTGTCCACCGTGCTCAGGGTAGAGTCCCCGGACGCCGGTTGGGCGGACGAGTTCGACGCCGAGTTCCACGCCTTGGAGGCGGCCACCGGCCTGCACGACCACACCGCCACGGGAATCGGGGTCGACCAGGTGCTGCGCGAGCTCGCCCGGACCGGCGGGCGGCCGCGGCTGCGGCGGGAGTTGGCGTCTCGTACCAGGCGCTGCAGCCGCCCTGGCGCACGCCCCTCGCAGAGCTCGGCGCGCCCAAATCCTAGGCGCGGCAGGGCGGTCGGCCGGGTCGATGCGCGCCGGCCCGGCCGATGGGGTCCCGCGGTACGGGTTGACGGGCGCCTCGACCGGGGCCGGGGTGTGCAGCGCGGCGAGGAACTCGCCGAGCACGGTCGCGTCCGCGCCCGGGTCGGCGAGCTCCGAGAGCGCCGCGACCCGGCCGGGAGGAACGGCACGACGCTCCACGGCCACGGACACCCCCCGTCGGCCGCCCGATCCGCACCGGCGCCGACACCGGCAGGGGCAGCCGGCCGACCGACTCCGGCAACCGGCGCTGCTCGTGCGCGACGAGCCCGGCGGCCACGGCACGTCGCGGCAGCCGGACGAAATGTTCCTCGCCGATTGGGCGCACCAGGCTGTCCCACTCGTTGGCCGGCACCTCGATCGGCAGGTCCGCCAGAACCGGGGTGCTGCGCGCCGAGCAGCCGACGCACCGGCCCGACCGGGACGGCGACCCCCGCGCCGGGCCTTCGACGACCCGTCACAACGGAGACTCCACGGTCGGCCGGGGGCCTCGGCAGGCAGCGCCGACTCCCCGGCCCCGCCCACGGTTGGTCAGCAGCCCGCCAGGACGTTGGTCAGGGCCGCCTTCTCGGCAGCGTCGACGGAGAGGCTGTAGTAGTACTTCACCTGCACCCAGGCGCGGACATAGGTGCAGCGGTAGCCGGTGACGGGCGGCAGCCACTCGGCCGGGTCCTTGTCGCCCTTGGAGCGGTTGGTGCTGGCGCTGACGGCGAGCAGCTGGGGCCGGGTGACGTCGTTGGCGAAGGCCTGGCGCTGGGCGGTGGTCCAGGCGGAGGCACCGGAGTCCCAGGCCTCGGCGAGCGGGACTATGTGGTCTATGTCCAGCCCGGAGGCGGAGGTGAGGGTGACGCCGTCGTACGCGGAGACCCAGCTGCCGGAGGTGGCGGCGCAGCTCGCGTCGGTGACGACGTTGGAGCCGTCGCGCTTGAGGACGGTCTCCCGGGTGTTGCAGGTGCCCGAGATGGTGATCCAGGTGGGGAAGAGGTCGCGGCTGTAGCCGGTGCGGTCCTCGGCCTTGACGGTGAGTTGGGCCAGGTAGCCGCGGGCGGTGGCGGCGGAGACCGGAGTGGGCAGCGCGGCTTCGGCGGTGCCGGTGCTCGCCGTGACGGCTCCGGCGGCGAGGGCCGCGGTGGCGGCAAGGGTGGCGAAGCGGCGGAGGAAACGATTCGTCACGACGGGAAGCTCCTGGACTGGGCGGCGGGGCAGGGAATTTGGACCCGGCACAGCGTGGCAGCCCAGGGGTCTATGCGGGTAGACAATCCGTCGTGAAGATTGCATTGCCGTCCGGTGACCATCCCGGCCCGCAATGTGAAGGTTCATCATCAAGCGGGCGGCGACCGCCCGGCCCGCGCCCTGCTCAGCGACCGCCCGGCCCGCGCCCCGTTCAGCGACCGCGTGCGGCCGGCCAGCGGTCGAGCGGGAGCGGGCCCCGGGAGCGGATGGTGCGGATCGCGAAGGTGGAGCGGGCGTCCCGGACCGGACCGATCGCCAGGATCTCGTCCAGCAGCACCAGTTCGTAGGTCGCGAGGTCCGGCACCGCGATCTCCACCAGGAAGTCGGCCTCGCCGGAGACCACATGACAGGCCACCACTGCGGGGATCTCGGTCAGCCGCTGCTCGATCTGCCGCGAGGTCTCCCGGGAGTGCTGCTCGACCCGCAGCGAGACGAACACCGTCAGGCCCAACCCGACGCGCTCCCGGTCGAGTTCGGCCCGGTACCCGGCGATCACCCCGTCCGCCTCCAACGCCTTGGTGCGGCGCAGCGCGGAGGACGGCGAGAGCCGGACGGCCTCGGCGAGATCGACGTTGGCGGTGCGGCCGTGCCGCTGCAGGTGCTCCAGGATGGCACGGTCGATGCGGTCGTACTGCTGGCTCGGCATGCCGTGCACCCTAGCGGCCGGCGGGCGATCGAATCTGCCGTTTCACGCGCCCCGCACGGCGAAATTCGCCATCGCGTGCCGCACGTTCGGGGCCACAATCGGCACATGCCCGAGAAGATCACCGCAGGCCGTCCCCCGCTGTCCACCGCCGGGGCGTCCGCACTGTACATCGGGGCCCTGCTGGGCCCCAGCCTGCTGCTGCTCCCGGGGCTGGCCGCCCGCGCCGCCGGACCCGCATCCCTGTTGGTGTGGCTGGCCCTGCTGGTGCTGTCGGGGCTGATAGCCGTCGTGTTCTGCGCGCTGGGCACCCGCGTCGGCTCGGCCGGCGGCGTCGCCGGCTACACCGCCGCCGGCCTCGGCGAACGGGCCGGACGGGCCGCCGCCTGGTGCTTCCTGGCGGGCGTGGTGGCGGGCGCTCCGGTGGTCTGCCTGATCGGCGGCAGCTACGCGGCGGCGGCGATCGGCGCGGGCCAGTCGACCGCGGTGCCGGCGGCCCTGGTGCTGCTGGGCCTGGTCCTGACGGTCCGACTGGTGGGCGTGCGCACCGGCGTGAAACTCCAAATGGTGCTGGTGGCCGTCCTGGTGGCCCTGGTGCTGTTCGCCATGCTCGGCTCCGCGCCGTCCTCCCGCGCCGCCAACTGGACGCCGTTCCTCCCGCACGGCTGGGCCGGCGTGGCGCGCGCCGCACCGCCGCTGATGTTCGCCTTCGTCGGCTGGGAGGCCGCCGCCTCGCTCACCACCCGCCTGCGCGACCCTCGCCGGCAGCTGCGCCTGGTGGTGCTGATCGCCTTCGTCGTGACGTCGCTGCTCTGCCTCGGCCTCGCTGCCGCCACCGTCGCCGTCCTCGGCCCGGATGCGGGCGGCGCCGTCCCGCTCGCGGACCTTATGCGCGCCGCGATCGGCGACAGCGGCCGCATCCTCGCCGTCGGCGCGGCCCTCGTCCTCACCCTCGCCGCCACCAACACCTACCTGACCGGTGCCGCCGAACTGACCGACGCCCTGCTTCCGCCCACCCCCACCCCCGGCCGCCGCGGCTCGTACGCGGTGGTGGCCACCACCGCACTGACCGGCGGCCCGCTGATCGCCCTCGTCGGGTCGGGCGTCCTGACGACGGATCAGCTGGTGGCGGTGCCGACCGCGCTCTTCCTCTCCGTCTACCTGGCCTGCACGGCCGCCGCGATCCGGATCCTCGACGGACTCCCCCGCCTGGCCGCCCTGGTCTGCTGCCCCGCCGTCCTCGCCCTGGTCCTCGGCACCGGCTGGCCGGTCCTCGCCGTCGCCGCCGTCGCCCTGACCGCGGCGGTCCTTCCCGGTAGGCGCTCGGGCTCTGCCGCTCCGGACGATGCCCTCGAACTCCGGGACGAGACCGCAGCCCTGACCGCCCACGAAGGCCACTGAGTCGACGGGACGACCACGCGCGCACACCGCACGGCCGTCCCGTCAGTGCCGCACCCCCGCTTTCGCGGAGCACGACGAGACCGCCAAACTCCTCTGAGGGACAGCCGCTTTGGCCTCCCGCGAAGGTCGCCGGGCCGACGGGACGGCCGTGCACACGCAACGCGCGGCCATCCCGCCGCTCCGTCTCCCCCGCCTGCTAGAATCCTGACCATCACCTGAGCCTTCTCGGTGCGGATCCCGATCCGCCGAGGAGGCTTTTTTCATGCCCGGGACCGGCCCGCACCGAGCACTCCGAACGCGCCGGCGCCCACCCCACCACTACCCGATTGCCAAGGGAGACCCCTGCCATGAACTCACCGACGAACACCGCACCTGCACCTGCTGCCGCCGCCGGCACCTGGCGTCTCGGCGACCGGACCGTCAACCGCCTCGGGTTCGGTGCGATGCGGCTGACGGGCACCGCGCCGTTCCACGGCGGGGCGCCGCGTGACCGCGACCGGTCGATCGGGGTGCTCCGGCGGGCGGTCGAGCTCGGGGTGAACCAGGTCGACACCGCTGCGTACTACTTCTCGGCGACCCGTTCCGCCAACGAGTTGATCAACCAGGCGTTGGCGCCCTACCCGGAGGAGCTGGTCATCAGCACCAAGGTCGGGCCGGGCCGGGACCCCTCGGGTGCCTGGTGGTGGGCCACGCCGGCGCAGCTTCGCGGCCAGGTCGAGGAGAACCTCCGTCAACTCGGCCGCGACCACTTGGACGTGGTGAACCTGCGGGTGCCGCCGAGCCGCCGGACCGGTTCGATCGGCGAGCACTTCGGCGCTCTGGCCGAACTGCGCGAGGCCGGGCTGATCCGCCATCTCGGCGTCTCCAACGTCACCGCCGAGCAGCTGTCCGAGGCCCGGAGCGTCGCGCCGGTCGTCTGCGTGCAGAACCCCTTCGGTCTCGGCGCGTCCGACGAGGACCGGGCGCTGCTGCGGCTCTGCGGTGAACTAGGCGTCGCCTTCGTCCCGTTCTTCACGATCGCCGGGGCCGGACGCGAGTCCGGTCCGACCGCCGAGGACCACGACGCGGTGCACGCCGTCGCCCGTGCGCACGGCGCCTCCGTCGCCCAGGTCCGCCTCGCCTGGACCTTGCAGCAGGGGCCGCATGTGCTGGTGATCCCGGGGACCGGCGATCCGGAGCACCTCGCGGAGAACGTGGCCGCGGGCGCGCTGCGGCTCTCGGCCGAGGAACTGGCCCGCCTCGACGCCCTCCGACCTGCCAACTCCGACGGGACCGGCTCGAACTGACGCATCGTCATCGATCGGGCATTCCGGCCGGGGCGGCGGAACGGTTGACGGCTTTCACCGCCCCGTGGGGTTTGATCGGGGAGCGGTGTCGGCGGGGCGGCGGCAGCCGGAGGATCGGGCAATGGACCCTGCCCCAGGCGTGTTCCCACCGCCGTTCCCGCACTTGCCGTCGCTGCCGCCGCCACCACACGTGCACCCGTACCCGCCGCCCTGGCACTGCCCGCACCCGAGCCCCACGCCCAGCCCCAGCCCCAGCTCGTCACCCACCCCGAGCCCGGCCGCCACTCCCACGCCCGCCCCCACTCCCTCGTCGCATCCCGCCCCGACGAAGCCGACCCCGACGCCGACGACGGCCGCCCCCGCACCGCACCCCACGACGTCCCGTCAGTCGCCGCTCGCCGCCCCCAGGACGACCGCGCCCGCCGCGGTCCCGCCCTCGCCGGCGGTCCGGTCGCACCCCACCCCCACCCCCTCGACGGCGGTCGCCGCGCCACCGCCACCGGCCGGGCCGTCCGCCCCGGCGGCGATCGAGCCGTCGGTGTGGGCGACCGTGCTGGTCCTCACCGTTCTGCTGCCGGCGGCGCTCGCCGCGCTGGCCGGGCAGCATCTCGCGTTCTCCAGGAGGAGCCGATGAATCCCTCTCCGCTGCTCGGCGCACTGGCCTCGATGACGCTGGCCGTCGGCGCGCTCGCGATGGCGCACCGGGTCCGTCCGCGGACGCCGGAGGGCGAGCCGCCGCCGGACCCGCATCCCGCGCTGGGCGCGATCGGCTCGGGACTGCTGTCCGGGTTCACCCTGTTGACGGGGTTCCTGATCGCCACCGGCTGGGCCGCGCACAGCACGGGCATCGTCCCGCCGGACGGCCTCTACCTGGCGGACCTGGCAGCGGGCGGCGCGGTGCTGCTGTATCCGTCGCTCGCCGGGCTGCCGTTCACGCCGCGCTATGTGACGGCGGTGTGCCTGTTCGGGTTGCTGGTCGGGTATGTGATGGTGACGGCCGTTCAACTCCGCCCGTAGGCCCGGGCCCCGCCGACCCGGGGCCGGGACGGCCGGGACGGCGGGGACGGCGGGGACGGCGAGGACGGCGGGGCGGGACGGCAGGGCGGGCGGGTTCAGGAGAGGGTGCAGGCGGTTCCGTTCAGGGTGAAGGCACTCGGGGCGGTGTTGCTGCTGCCGTAGGTCGCCTGCAGCCCGAACGCGGTGGACGCACCGGCCGCCAGGGTGCCGTTGTAGCCCAGGTCGGTGGCGGTGACGGCGGCCCCGCTCTGTACGACGGTGGCGTTCCAGGCGCTGGTGACCTTCTGGTCGCCCGGGAACGTCCAACCGAGCTTCCAGCCGGAGATGGTGGCGTTACCGGTGTTCTTCACCGTGATGTCCGCGGTGAAGCCCGCGCTCCAGGAGTTCACCCGGTACGCGACCGAGCACGACGCCCCACCGCTCGGCGGCTGACTCGTCGGAGGCTGCGAGGTCGGCGGCTGGCTGGACGCCGGCGGGGTGCTCGGCGGGCTGGTCGGGTCGGCCGCGTTCACCGCCAGTTGGTAGGCGATGTCGGGGACGAAGGTGCCGGCGGCGGCCGCGCAGCCGTCCGCCTCGCCCGGGGGCTTGATCCACAGGAAGGCATCGATCGCGCTGTCCCCGGTGTTCGCCGTCGGGTAGTTGCCGACGGCGCGCCCGGACGGGTCGCACCAGGTGCTGCCGGCCGGGCCGTTGCCGTTGCGGCTGGTGTCGATGACGGCGTGCAGGTTGCCGGGGTTGCCGAGCGCGGAGAGCACGTTGTGGGCGAAGGCGGTCTCGCCCGCCGTGGTGTTGAAGTTCGAGACGTTGCTGAAGAAGCCGTCCGCGTTCAGCACGCCGGCGCTGCGCAGCCGGTTGGCCTGCTCGCTCGCGGAGTTCCAGGTGGAGTGACCGCCGTCCAGGTACACCTTGGCGGCGGGGCTGGCGGCGTGGATGGTGGTGACGGCGCGCGCCAGCGAGGCGAAGCGGTCGCTCTGCTGCTGGGCGTCGAGGCAGGTGGTGAGCGCGATCGAGTCCGGTTCGAGGACCACGATGGAGCGTGAACTGCCGAGCCCGGCCGCGAACTTGCCGACCCAGGCGTCGTACGAGGCGAGGTCCGGCGCCCCGCCGGCGGATGCGCCGCCGCAGTCCCGGTTGGGGACGGCGTAGGCGACCAGCACCGGGGTCCGCCCGGCCTGTTCGGCGGCGGCCGTCACCGCACGGACGTCGGAAGTGACGGTGGTGGGGCGGTAGTTGCTGAACCAGACGGCCTGCGGCTGGCTGGCGATCCGCTTGGAGATCACCGGGGTGCGGGAGTCGCCGGGGTTGGCAGCCACCCACTTGACGACCTGGGACGCCGGGTCCCGGTAGAACTGGGTGCCCGCGGGCAGGCTGCCCTGCACGGCGGCATCGGCGCCGCCCTGCACGCTGGCCACCAGCCCGAGGGCGGTCGCCGTGGCGGCCAGCGCGAGCACGGCGGCTCGGCCGGAGGGGCGGCCGGGCCTGGCGGCCGGTTCGGCTGCGGTCGGTGGGACGGTGCTGCGCCGGTGGCGCTCGGGGGTGTGCACGGTGTCCTCCGGGGGTGCTCTCGGGTGGGAGAGGGGTGTCCGCCTGCCGGGTGCGGCGGGCTGACCGGGGCCTTTGCGGGGACCGAGGCGTGGGAGCGCTCCCGCAGCGGTTCGGCCGATGGTAGCCGCCGAAGGCCTCCGGCGGCAGACTCCGCGCGCCACCAACTCCCTGCGCACCGCGCCGCACTGACGCCCCGTCCCCCACTCCGACCTGTGCTCTTCACGAGCGTTCCGGGCCTCCGCGCTCCGGTCCGCCCGCCTGTAACTTTCGGGCCGCTGTCCGAGCGGGCGCGTACGGTGGTCCCGTCACCTGCGGCGACCCGGGGAGGGGCGAGACGATGCGCACTGTGGGGCGGGCGGTCGGCAATGCGGCCCTGGCGGCGCTGGTCTGGGCCGCCGTGGTTCTCGCCGGACGCGAACTGGCCGCCTTCTCCTACCGGTTCGGCGCCCAGGTCGCGACGCCGGCCGTGGTGATCGCCGGTCTGTTGATTCTCCTGGCCGTCTGGCCGGCGTCCCGGAAGGACCCGACGGGCTGGATGATCGTGGTCGCCTCCCTCGCCGTCGTCCTGCTGGTCGCCCACACCTACCTGCTCGACATCCGCGCCCTGCGGCACCACGGCATCGAGCAGCACGCCCGAATAGCCAAGGTCACCACGGAGTTCGACGCCAACAACAACTCCTACCCCCGTCTCACCCTGGAAGCCCTGGACGGCCCCCCGATCACCGCCACCGTCGACGGCAACCTCGGCTCCTCCTACCGCGTCGGCGCCACCGTCACCGTCACCACCGACCCGGCGGGCCACGTGGCCCCGGCGCTCGGCACCCTCCCGAGCGCCTCCCGGGAACGCTGGACCTCCCGCGTCGACACCTCGGCTGCCGCCCTGATGGTCGTCCCCCTCACCGGCTGGGCGATCGGCCGCACCCGCAAACGCCGCTCCCCCAGGCGCAGTTGACGTCCGGCAGCGCAGTGTCTCCGGCGGGCATGACGAAACGTCGGGTCGCAGTCTGCCGCATCCGGTCCGGGAGACTCCGGTAGCGTCCTCGATTCATGGATACGAGCGCAGAGCCCGAGATGATCGATGTCCCCGCCGGGCAGGTCGTCCTGTCGGATCGGCGGACGCAGCGCAGCTGGGCGGTCGAGCTTGCGTGCTACCGGCTCGCGGCGGCCCCGGTCACCCGGGCGCTGTACGGCCGGATCACCGGTCAGCGTCCGAGCGCCGCCCACGGGGACCGGACACCCGTCGAGAGTGCGTCCTGGTGGGACGCCGTCCGATTCTGCAACGCGCTGTCCGAGCGCGACGGCTTCTCGCCCGCCTACCGCGTTCAGGCCGACGGCGAGCCCGTCGAGTGGGATGCCTCCGCGGACGGGTACCGGTTGCCGACAGAGGCCGAGTGGGAGTACGCCTGCCGCGCCGGTACCACGGGACCGCGGTACGGCCCCCTTGAGGAGATCGCCTGGTATCGAGGCAACTCGAACGACCGGATCCACGAGGTGCGCCGCAAGCAGCCCAATCCGTGGGGCTTCCACGACATGCTCGGCAACGTGTGGGAGTGGTGCTGGGACCTCTACGACGCCGAGGTCTACGGCAGCTACCGGGTCCTGCGTGGCGGCGGCTGGTTCGACGAGCACTGGAGCTGCCGAGCCTCCGTGCGTCGCCGCAGCCACCCGACCTTCCGTGTCGACGACGTGGGATTCCGCGTCGCCCGCACAGTGCGCTGACCGCACGGCGACGCCGCTGCGGGACGCGGCAGCCGTACCCGCGTCCCGCGCGCCGGTGGAGAACCGGCTCCGAAGTCCTCTGGAAGGACGTCCGAGGCCGACCACCTATGCTGCGTGGCATGAGGATCGGGATCGGGCCCACTCCCGCCGGGCGACGGGCGGACAGTGCAGCGAGCGACGTGACGCGAGGCATGCGGGCCCGGGCCGCGAGCGCCGTCGGGCCGCTTCGGAAGGGATCCCGGGTCGGTTACCGCAGTTGACGCCCCGTCCGACCCGCCTGCCTCCTACACTGCGGTGTGACCAACGCATCCGACGATCCCGGAGCCGCCGAGCGGGAGGCCGCCGCTGCCGCCTTCGGTGCGCGCCTCGACCAGGTCGCGGCCGAACTCGGGCTGCGGCTGCCCGCACCGGAGCAACTCGGCCGCTCGTGGGCCGAGTTCCGGGACGTCGACACCGACGACCGGGCCTGGATCCGCACCTGGGTACCCGACGCGGGTCCCGCCGTCTCCGTGCGGCGCGCCGGGGTGACGCTCGCCAACGGCCACGCTCCGGACCTCGCGGAGGCGGTTCGCGCGGCGGCCGCCTGGCTGGCGGGAGCCGACCTCGCCGGCGTCCGGGACGTCGCGCCGTTCCTGGTCGTCCATGACTGGGCGTTCGCGCACGAGCGTGCCCCGCTCGACGAAGTGGAACTGATCTGGCGTCAGGATCTGGGCCGCTTCGACACCCGGGCGCTGCACCGCTACCCCCTCGGCTACCGGGCGATGTTCGAGGCCGCCTTCGCCGAGCCCCGGCTGCGCCGACTGACGCCCGTGACCAGCCACTACAGGCTGTGGTTCTCCGCCGTCCCGCGCTTCCCGTTCCAACCGGTCGGCGGGGCCATCGACCCGTTGTCGGACGGAGGCTTCCTGGTCCGGAGCAGCCGGTCGAGCCACGAGACCGTCGAGGTCGCCACCGCCGAACAGGCCGTCGCACTGGTGGCGGAGGGCCTGCCGGCGGAGTTCTGACAGCTCGTCCGAACCGGCCCTCGCAGCAGCCGCGCCGGCACTCCGGGCCCGGGCGCTGATCGGTCGGCCGGGCTCAGTACCATCCACGGATGTCCTGGATACCGCGGATGAAGCGCAAGGCGGAGCCCCCGGCGAACCGGCTGGCCGACCTGGAGTTCCTCGACCTGGTGAAGGCCGGGCTCGAAGAGTTGGTGCCCGGCGTGACGGAGGGCGCCCAGCTCAAGGGGAACTCGATGATCAGCCCGCAGGGTTGGGCCGTGGCCGTGACCCCGCCGCACCACGGGGGCGGCCACCACTACGACCTCGTCGCGCTGCCGGACGTCGGTCTCCAACCGGACGTGCCGTGCTTCATGGACTGCGTGGTGTCGATGTCCGCCGATCCACAGGACGCGGCGAACACCTGGGTGCAGACCGCAGGCGCCTGCCTGCTCGAACTCCTCGACCGCCGCGGGCACTTCGCCGACCACGCGGGCCCCGAGGGCGAGCACGGCGTACCCGGCTGGCACCTGATCACCTCGGGCGCGGTCGGTCTCGGGCACGACGCCGAGGAAAACCGGCGGCTTCAGAGTGCGCTGCAGGACGCGAACGTGCTGCACCGGATCGCGGACTCGTTCACCGCCGACCTGGAATCGCCCTTCTTCAACGGCGTCAAGGTCTTCTACGGCGGCACCCCCGGCGCCATGCAGGCCGAGGTCCGCGTCAACGGGGAGCGCCACGAGGCCGCATCGGCGGCGATGACGGCGCTCGGACTGCCCGAGCCGACGGCGTTCACGACGGTTCGGTTCTACGCGCTGCTGCTTCCGGTGCCTGCGGGCGAGCGCGAGCCGAGCTTCCCGACGGCCCGGCTCGATCTCGCTCCTGCTTCCGCATCCGTATCCGCGTCCGGGCAGAGCGACGCGCACAGCCACGGCACCGACTGCAACTGCGACTGCGGGCGCCGCCTCGACCCGGAGCACCCCGCCTTCGCGCTCGCCCTGCCGCACCCGGTCGCCGAACTCTCGGAGGAGGAGCGCCGGCGCCGCGTGACGACGAACACCGGCCCGATCATCGTCGCGGAGGGCCTCGGCAACTTCCTCAAGGTCCGCCTCCCGGTCCGCCTGGACGACGGACGCACCGTGGTCCACTTCGTCTGGGTCTCCCTCCCGGCAGCCGTGATCGAGGACTTCGTACAGCGCGTCCACCGCGACGACCTGGCCGGCCACCGCTTCGAGGGCCTGCTGTGCAACGCCGTCGGCCCCTGGGGCGAGGACGTCCTGCACGCCCCCGTCGTCCTCGGCGGCCAGCGGATCAACGACGACGGCTCGGTCCTGCTCAGCGAGGTGCTGGAGTCCAGCGACCCCCTGCTCGGCAAGATCCTGAGCGAGACCTGGCCCACGGCGTTCGTCCTGGGCGACCGCTTCCCCCGCGAGTCGTCGGGCGACGTCAGCGGGTGAAGTAGACGGGCCCACAGGCGCGGCAGAACTCACAATCGCAGCTGGTCAGGGAGTTCGCCCGACAGTGGGCGGTGGGCCAGTGGCGGGATGCGCACGGACCGGGGTCGAGCAGTGTCCCGTCGCGTGGCACCGCCCTGTCGCACCAGGTGCAGCGGACAGTTGCGGGCACGCCGACCTCCTGGAGTCGCCGGGCCGCGGCGACGGCCTCGGCGAACGGGCCCTTCTCCAGCACCGTCGCCGGGGCGCTGTCCAGCAGGAGCTTGCTGTGCCACAAGCTCAGCCCGGTCACCGACACGACCGCGCACAGGACTTCGCGCCCCCTGGCCTCGGACTCGGCCACCTGCACGATGAACTCCGGATCCTCCACGGGCGCATCTCCTTGAGCGACAGGACAGATCTGCCGGCCGCGCCGTCCCCGGCGGTGGAGGGCGGCGCCGGGGACTGACGGGGTGTCAGAGCAGGCCGTCCCAGAGCTGTTCGACGATGACGGCCCACCAGTTCTCCGGGTCGCTGAAGACGGTGGGGTCGAGGGCGGCCAGGTCGTGCTGGAAGGCGTCGACGGCGAGGCCGGCGGCCCGGGGGTCGAGGCCGTGCAGGGCGGGGTGGCGGGTGGCGAGTAGGGAGAGGGAGCGCAGGTAGGCGGGGAGGTCGGTGTTGAGGTAGCGGCCGGTGCCGGTGTCGGGGTCGACGGCCCAGATCCGGCCGGTGCCCGCTCCGCTGCCGGTGCCGCCGTCGCCGCACTGGACGGCGATCAGCGCGTGGCCGTCGTCGCCGAGCAGCAGGTAGTCGGCGAGCAGGGCGCGGGTCCGGTCGGGGACGCGGGCGCCGCGGCCGGTCGCGGTCAGGTGGTCGACGACGGTGGGCAGGCCGGGCAGGTGGTGGAAGAACGCGGGGACGTCGGCGGGCAGTCCGGCCTCGGCGAGGGTGGCCGCGGTGGCGGCGGGCAGCGCGGCGGGGGCGGGGCCCTGGTGGCGGTGGATCCGGTCGGCGCCGAACTGCGCGTCGAGCCGGGCGCCGAGGTCGTGGTCGCTCTCGGGGGCCGCCGCGGGCACGGCGCGCGGGAACGGGATCCGGTTGGGCCTGGGCGGGACGGGGCGGCCGGCCCGGCGGAAGGTGTCCTCGGTGGCGTCGGTGAGCGCGCGGACGGCGGCGGCCCGGCGGTCGTAGCGCGGGCCGTAGGCGTGGCCGTAGTCGAAGGTGGCGGTGGGGAGTTCGGCGAGCAGCACGGACGCGCAGTAGCCGCCGGGCAGTTCGCAGGGCCGCAGGTCGGTGTAGACGGACAGCACGTCCTCGGGGCGGACGCCCTGCTGCTGGAGGGTGCGCCAGGCACGGACCTCGGGGTGGCCGGCGCCGGGGGCGGAGAGCTGGAACAGGCTCTGCTGTTCGCCGGCGGCGTCCCGGTAGGTGAGGACCACGGAGGCGCCGGGGCCGACCACCGGCGGGCGGGACGGGTCGTGGCTGCCCGCGCCGAGCTTGTCGCGGTAGAGCTGGACGACCTCGTCGACGGGCACCGAGGGCCAGTGGGTGAGTTCGCCGGTCTCCCGGTCGACGACGGCGCAGGCGGTGCCGATCTCGGCGGGGGCCCGGCGTTCGCCGACGGGCCGGTCGGGTTCGGCGTCGGGGATCGGCCACAGCACCCAGCCGAGGTCGAACTCGTGCACGCCGATCCGGTGCCACTGGTCCTCGGGCCGGGCGCCGTTGATCCACTGGTGGGCCGCCTCGATGGCCTGCTCACGGGTCGTCACGCGGTCGTTCTCCTTCGGAGCCGGTTGGTCGGTGTTCACATTAATGGACGGTCGACGGTCACGGTCCGACCGGATGCGCCGCCACCTCGGCGGAGAGCACCGCAGGTCGCAGCACGGAGACGCCGTGCGCGTCGGCGATCAGCAGCAGCCCGTCGGGGGTGAGGTCGGCGCCGGCCAGCGGTGCGGCGGACAGGAACGCGGCGCTCGGCCCGGTGACGGCGCCGTCGGCGTCGCGCTGCCAGAGCCGGACGTAGTCGCTGCCGATGCTGAGCGCGAGGGCGCCGGCGGCGCGCTGCTCGCCGTCGGGGCGGGCGAGTTGTCCGGGGTCGGTGTGGTCGGCCTCGCCGGTGCGGGCGTCGTAGGCCGTCAACTCCGGTTCCCGGCCCGGGTGGTGGGCGACCAGCAGGTGGCTGCCGTCGGGGCGGACGGCGGCGGTGACGGCGTCGACGCCGGTGAGCGGTCGGGCCCACAGGGTGTGCCACGGCACGTCCAGGCCGGTGGTGTCGAGGCTCGGCAGGCCGTCCTGGCAGGCGGCGTGGTCGAGCAGGGCGGCGCGCAGTTCGACGTCGAGTTCCTGGCGGGTGAACAGCGGGGCGAGGCGCAGCCAGGTCCGGCCGAGCGGCGGCAGGTCGGCGGTCGGGTCGGCGGCGAGCCGGTCGACGGCGGCGCGCAGCCGGTGCTGTTCGGCGTGCAGCAGGAAGCCGGGGTCGGTGAGGAGTTGGTCGAGCAGGCCGCCGTGCAGGGCGTGTCCGGCGAGTTGTTCGCGGACGTAGGGGGCGGCGGCGGCCCACCGCCGGGGGTGGCCGCCGGGGACGGTCGCGAGCAGCGCGGTGGCGATCCGGCGGTGGACTTCGCGGGCGGTGCGGCCGAGGCGTTCGCGGATCTCGTCGGCGACGGCGGGGTGCACGATGCGCGCGCCGGGCGTCCCGGCGGCGGTGCTGGCGAGGTCGAAGAACGGCAGCAGCAGGTCGCGGCCGGCGGCGAGGGCGGGGCCGAGGTCCTTGCCGGCGACGGCGGAGGCGACGGGGCCCCACAGGTCGAACGGCAGGGGTTCGCCGGGGCCGGCCAGGGCGAGCGGGGCGAGCAGTCGGCGCAGCGTCAGTTCGTCGTTGCCGCAGCGTTCGGCGTGCAGGTCGAGGGCGTCGCCGGCGCTGCGGGGCAGCGGCAGCGGGCCGGCGGGGTGGGCCTGGACGGACCAGCCGGCCAGCCGGACCACCAGCGGGCTGTCGGCGACGGCGGCGAGCTGGCGGGCCACGGTGAGGTCGGGGACGGCGAGTTCGGCCTGCCGCAGCAGGGCGTCGGGGTCGCGCCACGGGTCCTGGTCGAGGTCGAGGATCCGCAGCTGGCCGGCGGGGACGTCCTTGGCGAGCCGGTCGGCCTCGGTGCGGGGCAGGTCGGCGAGCAGGCGGACGCCGGGGTTGAGGGCGAGCGGCAGCAGCACCTCGGTGGTGATCCTGGCGGCCTCGTCGGTGCCGGTCAGCAGGCCGGCCCGGTCGATGTCGGCGACGACCACGGTCTGCGGCTGCTGGGGGGTGCCGAGCCCGGCGAGCACGGCGGGCAGGTGTTCGGACCGGTCGGTGCCGGGGGCGAAGGTGTCGGCGAGCAGCCAGCGCAGTTGGACGGCCGTCAGGCCGGTGGCGTCGAGGACGGGGGGTGCGGGCAGGTCGGCGGGCGGGACGGTGGCCGGGTCGAGGGTGGTGGTGTCGATGCGGGCGCGGTGGGCGGGGTCGCTGAGCATCAGGAACGCGGTGAGCAGCCGGGTTCGGCCGCTGCCGCTGTCGCCGGTGATCAGCACCGTGCGCGGCGCGTCGGCCGTGCCGGCCCGCCAGGCCGCCAGGGTGCGCAGCGCTGCCGCCCGGCCGCCGAGGTACGGATGGGGCTGGTGGGCGGCGGTCGTGTCGGTCACGTCGATCTCTCCGGTCGGGGGGCGGGGCGTCGGGGAGGGTCAGGCCCAGGTGTCGGGTTCGAGGACGTGCTGCCAGCTGTCGGTGGCGGCGGCGTCGGGGTCGATTCCGGCGAGGCGGGTGCGGAGTTCGGAGAGCAGGTCGTTGCTGTCCGCCTCGCGGGGCCAGTAGGCCGTCAGGTACTGGGCCTGGACGGCGATCATGGTGAGGAAGCGTTCCAGCGTGGTGCCGATCAGCGGCTCGCGGGGGCGAGCGGTGTCGGGCCAGTGTGCGGGCATCATGCGCAGCACCCGGCCGTCGCTGCCGTCCAGCACCAGGTCGGCGCCGAGCCAGCCGCCGAGCAGGTGGTACGGGCCGGTGCCGAGCTGTTCGACGCCGTCCGGCCAGGTGCGGGCGGGGAGCTGCGCTCCGGGGGTGAGCCAGTAGCCGGTGGGGCTGTCGACGGCGGGCAGGCCGACGGTGGCGAGCAGTTCGCGGGTCGGGCCGTGGGTGATGCCGTCGGGGACGGGGTCGATCGGGTGCAACCCCTCGGCGCCGAAGGCCTGTTCGAGCAGCTGCTGAAGGTCGGGGGTCGCTGCGGGGTCGTACGGGCGGGGCAGTTGGCGGCCGAACGAGCCGACCAGCGGGACCAGGCGGTGTGCGGGCGCGTCGCGCAGCAGCTCGACGTCCGGTCGGACGGCGTAGGCGCCGCGCACGCCGGCCAGCACCAGCAGGTCGCCGACCGCGCCGGCGGTCTCCGCGTCCGGGTGGTGGAACAGTCCGAGCGGCGCGCCGTCGGGGCCGTCCAGGACGGTGGCGTAGCCGATGCCCGGACGGACCGTCAGGGTGGCGCTGCCGGGCCCGAGTTCGCTGTCCGCCGGGCCGATCAGCTCGCCGGTCGCCGCGTCCCGGACCCAGCCGTTCTCCTCCTCGTCCTCGGTGACCACGACGGGCGCGCCGCGGAGTTCGGCGGCGTACACCCGGTCGATCTCCTCGGTGTGCCAGGGCCCGGTGCGGGGGGTGAACGCGCCGATGGGGCTCCACCGGGACCACACGGTGCGGAACGTCAACGGCTCGGGGCAGGCCGCGGCGAGCGCCTCGGCGCGGTCGAACCGGCCGCGGGTGTGGGCGTCGTGGGCGAGCCAGGCGACCCACTCGCCGTGCGGCGCGCCGGCCAGGCCGTAGCCGACGAGGTGGCGCAGCGCGGCGGCAGGAGTGCCGTACCGGAAGGCGCCGTCGGCGTACGCGGTGCGCAGCGCCTCGGTCAGGGCGTCCTGCGGGATGTGTGCCAGGGCCCGCGGATCGTCGAGCAGGTCGTCGAAGCGTCCGGACGCGGCGGCGTGGCCGGGCAGCGAACGGGCGGCCCACGGGGCAGTCAGGTCGGCGGCCGACAGGTGCTCGGTCATCCGGACGTGGAACGCGGCGGCCTCGACCGGCGCGTACTGCAACTCCTCGACCAGGGCGTGGCGGTCGAACCCGACCGTGCCGTCCGCCTCCCGCACCAGCGGCTCGGCGGCGAGGGCCAGCAGATCGGCCTCGGTCACCGGCACGTCGGCGGCCCGGCACAGTTCGGCCCACGCGGCCACCGGCACCCGGCGCAGCTGGGCGTTGGCCAGCGCCCGCAGAGCGGCCAGGCTCTGCGGCGGGACGGCGGCGGTCAGCGCCGTCAGCTCGTCGTGGCCCGTGCCGCCGGACAGCCGGAGCACCTCCAGCCAGTACGCGGTGGGCTCGGCGTCGAGCGGCGCGGGGGGCTCGGGCTGTTCGACGACCAGTTGCAGCCTGCCCTCCTGGGCGGCCGTGGTGAGCGCGCCGACCACGGCCCGCAGTCGCACGGCCTCGCCGCCGCAGGCCAGCGAGCCCGCCTGCTGGGTGTTGGCGAGCAGCACGGTGCGGGCCGTCCGATCGCGGCGCAGCGCCCGTTCCAGGTCGTCCAGGGTGCCGAAGCCGCGACGCCGCAACGCGCCGGTGCGGTCGGACAGTTCCTGCACCACGGAGTCGGCGCTGCGCCCGGCGGCGTCGATCGCGATCGCCGCCGGGAACGCCTCGGCGATCCCCGCGAGCACCGCGCTCTTCCCGCTGCCGGCCGGGCCGGTCACGTGGAGCCGGCCCCGGCTGCCGCTCTGCAGTCGTTCGGTGGCAGTGGCGATCGCCGCCGCCACCGCCGTCTCGTCGCGCCCGGTCATCCGGCCACTCCCTTGCTCACTGGCTCATGTTCGCTCGTCGCTGCGGTGACGAGGCACTCAGGAGGATTGGCGCTTCTTCTCCATCTCCATCCAGGCCCGGCCCACCTCTGCCACATGGTCGCCGAAGTCCCGGTCCATCTTCTGCTTGGCCGTCAGCTGGCCGGCAGGAAGGGTGGCGCCGGCATTCGGATCCGTGCGGTACCCGGTCGCATAGTAGACCGGCACCCCGGTCTGATCGCGTGACAGGTAGCCGGAGCAGTCCGCGTGACCTTTGCCGATGCCGCACGGCTCGCGCTCCGTGTAGAGGCTGAGCACCTCCGGCTGGTCCTTCTGGTCCCGGGTCGCCTTCAGGTGGTCCATCCAGCCGCCGAGGTGCGTCTCGGAGTGCAGCGGCGTGATCCCGGCCCGCGGGGTGCTGGGCGGCACCGAGCTGTCCACCACGAAGCTGACCTGCTTCGTCTTCGGGTCGTACACCTCGATCACCGCGTAGTTGCGCCCGGTGAGGTCCGGCCGGTGCCCGGCCTGGGCGACCGCGCCCTGGATGCTGCGCTTCCCGAACGCCTCCTTGATCTCCTTCCGGACGTCCTGGTAGTCCTGCGACTGCTTCAGCCCCGCCTCGCCCTTGGACGTCGAGTGGTCGACGCCGCCGCGACTCGCCTGGTCCGCCTCGCCCGGAGCGGTGCCCGGCACCCGCGGGTCGGCGTTGTACGGGTACGACATCGCCTCGGGGCTGGCGCCCACGCCGTGGTTCTTGTGGAACTCGTCGCTCATCCGGCCCATCGCCGCGACCGCCGCGCCCTGCTCGCCCGGGCTCATCTCCTTGAACCCGGGCAGCGCGTCCTCCAGGTCCTTCCGGTTGAACGTCTTCGGGTTCCCCGCCTTGCTGTTGTCCAGCACGCTGCCGAGGTCGCCGCTGGTCGCCCAGTCGTTCAGCCGGTCGTAGACGTGATCCATGTCGAGCTGCCGGACGTCGTTGCTCTGCCGCAGCGCCTGCTGGGCGTCGTCCGGCTTGACGCCGTAGATCTCGTCCTTCGTCCCCTCCTTCGGACCGAGGTGCTCCTCCGTGCGGTCCGCCTCGTGGATCGGGTGGTCGGGGTCGTTCGCGCGGCGCTCGTCGACGACCTGCTTGTCGGTCTTGGGCGCGTTGTCGTGCGAGCTGTCGTGCGAGCCGTCGTGCGACGGGCCTGCCGCTGCGTTCCCGTCCCCGTCGTGCTTCGCCTTCTTCTTGGCCGCGCCGCCCTCTGGGTCGTCCTCGGCCTTGTTCTTGCCCGCCGGATCCTCGGGCCGCCGGTCGGCCCTGCTGTGATCGCCGGTGCCGATCTCGGATCCGCCGTGCTCGTTCGCGCCGTGCTCGTTCGTCGGCCGGCGGTCCGGGTCCAGGGTGATCGCGAACACGCCGTGGTCACCGTCGTGCAGCGGCTTGTCGCTGCGCTGGCCGGTCTGGTTGTCCAGGTAGGTGATCCTGCCGTTGTGGTTCACGACGTTCCACGCGTGGGCCCGCCCGTCGGCGTCCTGCGTGATGATCACCGCCTGCGAGCCGTGCCCGTCCTGGCGCAACCGGTCCTCGATCCGACGGAACGCCGGATCCCCGTTGCCCATGTCCCGGAACGGCGCCCCGAGCTGACTCTCCGCCCGGTCCCGACCGCCCCGCTCGCCCTCCGGCCCGCCGTCACGGCGCGGCGCGGCCGCCGTCGGATTCCCGCTGTACGTGTCCGCCGTCGACAGCGCCACGTCGAGGCAGTTGTTGTCCCGCCCCGGCGCCCGGTGCCCGTCCCCGTTGACGGCCCCCGGCCAGTCCCCGTTCGGATCCGGATGCCGCTGCGGCGTCCCGTCCGGATTCCGCGGCACCCGGCTCTCCAGATCCACCTGATGCTGCGGATCCGGCCGCTCCAGCCCACCGGGGGTGTCGTACGGCCGGCTGCCGGCGAGACCGTCCGGCCGCGAGGAGTGGCCGTCGGGCGTGCCGTCGGGGTGTGACGGGGCGTCGGGGTGCGAACTGTCCGCGTCCGGACGGTGGTCGGCGTCCGGGCGGTGGTCGGCCTCGGGACGGTGGTCGGCGTCTGGGCGATGGTCCGCGTCGGGACGTGCGGTGTCCGGCCGGTCGGCGTCGGGACGGCCCGCGTCGGGGTGGCCGCCGTCAGGACGCGCCACGTCGGGGCGGCTGCCGTCGGGATGAGTTGAGTCCGGCCGACTGCCATCCGGCCGCGCCGCGTCGGGACGTGCAGAATCGGGACGACCGCCGTCCGGCCGGCCTGTGTCCGGCCTCGTCGTATCGGGACGTGTGTTGTCCGGACGAGCCGCATCAGGACGCGCAGCATCGGGACGGCTCGCGTCAGGACGCCCCGCGTCAGAACGGCCACCGTCCGGGCGAGTTGAATCCGGCCGGTTGCCGTCAGGGCGAGCCGTGTCGGGACGAGCGCGATCGGAAGGACTTGCATCAGTGCGCCCGGCATCCGGCCGCGTGCCATCGGGCCGACCCGTGTCAGGGCGAGCCGTGTCGGGACGCGCGTGGTCGGGACGCACCGGCCCCAGCCGACCCCCGTCCTGACGGCCCGCATCCGGGCGTCCACCATCGGGACGTGCCACGTCAGGACGGCCACCATCCGGGCGAGCTGAATCCGGCCGACCACCGTCCGACCGCGTGCCATCAGGGCGCGCCGAATCGGGACGGGCGCCGTCGGGACGACCCGCATCAGAGCGCCCGGCATCCGGCCGACCCGAATCAGGGCGAGCCGCATCGGGGCGCACCGGCCCCAGCCGGCCCCCGTCCTGACGGCCCGCATCCGGGCGTCCGCCGTCGGGGCGGCTCGCGGCGGGGCGGGCTGTGTCCGGGCCCGAGTGTTGGCCGAAGGCCGCTCGCGGGTCGGGGCGGTCGGCAGCCGGGCGCGGCGTGAACGTGGAGTTGACGCTGGGCTGTTGGCCCTGGCGGGTGGGCCCCTGGCCCTGGCCCGGTACCGTCGGGGTGACGCTCGGCCCGGACGTCGGTCGACTCGCGCCCGAGCCGGACGGGGTACCGCCGGTCGGCATCGCACCACCGCCCATCGGCGCACCGCCGCCCGCAACACCGGCCCCGCCCACGGGGCCGGTCCCGTCGGGGCCGGTCGTCGGAATGGCGCCGGTGCCCGGCCGCTGGTCGGAACCGGCGTGCGGCGGCGGTGCCGTGGCAGTGGCACCGAGACCGGCCACGTCCAGACGCGGCGGCACCTGGCTGGTGTGCGTGGAGTCCGAGTCGCCGTTCCGCTGGTCGCCGCCCCGGAACGGGGGCGTACCTCCGGCGGTGACAGGAGCCCCGACCGGCGGCCGCGTGTCGGCACCGCCGGAACCCTCGTGCTGCGACCCCGGCGCTCCGCCCGACGGCCCGGGCTCGTTCGCCGCGATCCCAGCATGCTGCGGCCCGGGAACGTCGTGCGGGCGACCCGGATCGGCCCCGTGCGACGGACCCGACGGCGAGTCACCTCCACGCACCGGATCGGGCCCGAAGCTGTCGCCGACGCCCGGCTGGTGCACGGTGAAGCCCGGCCTGCTGGTGGAGTCGTTGAAGTCGGTGGCGGCGGGGCTCAGGTACGGGGTGCTCATCCGGTCGGTGACGACCTTGACACCGTTGGAGTCCTTGACCACGTCGCCGTTCAGCGCATGCTCGTCGTACGACAGCTGGTACTTGTGCTCGGGCCCACGCGACGGACCGTCCTGCCCACCCTGACGCCCGCCATCGGCACCGGTCTGCGACGCACCGTCGTGCGACGACGGTGTCCCCGCACCCTCGTGCCCGGCCGGACGACCCGAATCAGCATCCGGCCGATGCGACGAACCATCATGCCCCACCGGCCGCCCAGCATCCGGCTCCGCTCGATGCGGCGCACCATCCGTCCCCGTCTGCGACGAACCATCGCGCGCGGACCCGTGATTCTCGGGCCCACGCCCCGCACCCTCGTGCCCGGCCGGACGACCACCATCGGGCTCCGACCGATGCGGCGCACCATCCGTCCCCGTCTGCGACGAACCATCGCGCGCGGACCCGTGATTCTCGGGCCCACGCCCCGCACCCTCGTGCCCGGCCGGACGACCACCGTCAGGCTCCGACCGATGCGGCGCACCATCATGCCCAGCGGGCCGCCCGCCATCGGCCCCGGTCGGCCCCGCCCCGTCCGTACCCGTCCGCGACGCACCGTCATGCGACGACGGCGACGGCGACGATGTCCCCGCACCCACCCCCGCACCCGAATGCCCGCCCTGGCTCGGCGAGTTCACACCGTCTGCACCCGTCCGGGACGCACCGTCGTGCGACGTGGCGGACGCGCCCGCGGTCGCGTCGTGGGCCGGGGGCTGGTGGTCGGCGCCGACCCGGGTGCCGAACGGGTCGAGCGTCGGTCCGCTGTCGGCTCGCGGTGGACGGGGCGGCGCGCTCTGCTGGTTCCCCCCGTTCGACCCGTGCTCCTGGGACCCACCGGCGTGCGAGTCCCCCGAGCCGGACGAACTGAGCGAAGGACCGCCGCCGCTCGCACCGTGCTGCGAAGGCCCACCGTTCGACGAACTCCCGCCCCCTGAGGACGAGTTCGTGTGCCCGCCCGGCGGCACCGACCCGCCACCGCCGGCACTGCCGCCGGACCCCGACGAGTCCCCTCCCCCGCCCGTCGCGGACCGCTCGCTCCCGGAGTGTTCGCTCCCGGACCGCTCGTTCCCCGAGCCCGCCCCCTCGTGCCCACCCGACGACGAGTCCCCGTGCCCGGCAGCATGGTCGATACCGCTCCGCACATGCCCACCGGCACGCGAACCCAGGCCGTCACGGAACGACTCGGTGAACGTCTGACCCGAGTTCTTGACGGACTCCGTGAAGTCCTCGGCGCCGCGCTTCGCCGTCCGCCCCAGGTCGTAACCACTCTGCGCACCGAAGTTCTGATTCACCGTCTGCGCGATCAGATCACTGATCATCCCCTGAATCGCCGACACCGCCGGCTCCTTCAAGGTCTCCATGATCGCTTCCATCAACGCCTGCCGAAGCTCCTTCAACAGACGCCGCACGATCATCCTCGTCGCCGCCGTCGCCCCCGCCGCACCCAACTCCGACAGACCCAACGTGAACGGCGCAGCAGCCTGAGCAGCGATCAACTCCACCGCCAACGCCACCAACTGCGCGATCACCGCCACCTTGCACGCGACCACGATCACCGCCGCAGCCTCGAACGCCCCGGCGATCAACCGCGCCGCCATCGCCGCATCCGCCAGATACCCGTCCGAACCCCCACCCGAGAACTTCCCCCAGGTCGCCCGGAACGCATCCACGCTGTCACCCGAGTTGCTCGACAGCACACCGTTCGCCGCACTCACACCCCGGTAGTGCAACTCGTCCACCTGGTCCGCGAAGTCCCGCCAGACCCGCGCCGACTCCCGCAACTTGTCCTCGTCCGCGGTCGGCCAGTCGAAGCCCAGCATCTCCAGGACCCACTCGACACTGTCCGGCAACATCAGCGACACTTCGCCAAAACCCCCTGCGCCTCACGAGAACGAACGACACGAGCCAACGGAACGAAACGGACGGACAGGCGGGCAGTCGGACGCGACTTCGGCGCCGCACGCCGTACCCGCGAAAGGGGGGTTGGTCAGTAGCCCCGCGGCCGGTACAGCGCCCGGATCTGGCCGCCGACTTCGCCCTCGCGGGCTTCCAGGGTGTGGATATCGCCCTCGGTGCGGCTCTCGTTCGCCTCGTGGCTGTCGGCCATGCTCTGCAGCTTGTCGCCGATCTCGCCGATCCGGGTGCCGAGGGAGTCCATCGACTCCTTCATGCCGTCGCGCAGGCCCTCGTAGACGATGCCGAACTTCTCGCCGAGGTCGTCGTCGCCCCAGGGGGGTGTGTCGCCCTGTTCGAGGGATTCGAGTCGGCCGGAGAGGGACTGGAGGGCGGAGAGGAAGTCCTGCCCGACGGCGGACATGTTCCTGCCTTCGGTCCGGAGGCTCTCCGAATCGACCACGATCTGCTGCGACATGCCCGCCCCCGACTCGCACTGCTGGGGCCGCTCGCACTGTCGGCCCCGTGAGCTCAGGACCCCCGGGTCGGTGCCGACGGCGGCGGGCCCAATTTTCGTCCCTGCATCATAGGACCGGAATCATTGCCAAGCCATGCCTGCTACCGACCGTGCAAAAGCTTGTCACCACTCCTCCACCGCACGCTCGGTGGCCCACACCTGCCTCGATCGCACGATCGAACCCGGTCCGCCTTGATCGGTCCCGCAGTTCCGCCGCCCGAAGCACCCCACCGCCCGCACCGCCCCGATCCGCGAAGACCCACCATCCATCCATGAGATCTTCGCGCATTCGCCACCAGGAGCCTGCGGGACCGCACCTGACGGTGCCTCAGGCCGCCGCCGCGCCCGCGCCCGCGTCCACCGGGAGCTCGGCGAGCCGCCACTCCAGCATTCCGTCGTCCAGCCGGATCGCCCGGCGCCCGCGCGCGGTGAGCAGGCGGACGGCGTCGTAGGCGAGGGCGCAGTACGCGCCGCGGCAGTATACGACGACTTCCGCGTCCTCGGGGAGTTCGCCGATCCGCTCGGCGAGTTCCTCGACCGGGATGGAGAGCGCGCCGGGGATGTGCCCGGCGGCGTACTCCTCCGCGGGGCGGACGTCGAGGGCGACGGCGTGGCCGGCGGCGATCCGGGTGAGCAGGTCCTCGCGGCGGACGGCGTCCTGCTCGTCGGGGGCCTCGGGCCCGAGGTAGGCGGTGCGGGCGGGGGCGACGGCGGCCTGGTGGCGTTCGGCGACCCGGCGCAGCAGGTCGAGGAGTTGGGCGACGTCCTCACCGGCCAGCCGGTAGTGGATGCGGACTCCGTCGCGGCGGGTGGCGACCAGGCCGGTCTGCTTCAGCGTCTGGAGGTGCGCCGAGGCGGTGGTGAGGTTGAGTCCGGCGGCCTTGGCGAGCGCGTCGACGGTGCGCTCGCCCTGGGCCAGCAGGTCGAGCAGTTCGAGCCGCTTGCCGCTGGAGAGGGCTTTGCCGGTGGCGGCGAACGCCTCGTAGAGCTCGGTCTTCGCGGCCCGGTCCGCCATGACTGCGGCCCCTTTCTCGAAAATTCTATGGAATAAGGGTACTCCGCCGCAGGCCGACCCGGCCCCTCCGCCGCAGGCCGGCCCGGCCCGGCCCCTCCCAACAGTGGTGCCCGCACCCCGTCGCGGGGTGCGGGCACGTCGACCTGCACGGCAGCGGCCGCCGTCCGGCCTTGCGGGAGCTACAGCTGACCCACCGCGCCGGGCCTGGCCTGCGCGGGGAGCCTGCCCGCCCTGCCCTGTGCCCACTGGAGCAGGACGAGGGCCACCGTCAGGGCGATCGCCGAGGACTGGGGCAGCGAGCCCGCCGAGCCGCTGCGCAGGGCCGCCGAGAACGGCAGGGCCAGCACGGGGACGGCCACAGCCGGGCCGGCGGCGTACCAGGCGACGAAGAACGCCAGGCCGGTGCCGCCGGCCGGCTGGGGGCGGTACAGCAGGTCCCGGCGGGCCGCGCCGCGGCAGGCGTTCACCAGGCCGGCCGCGACCAGCGGCGGGACGGCGATCAGGGCCAGCCAGGCGGCCGGGCCGCCGCCGAGCGCGAGCACCGCGGCCGTTCCGGCCGCCGCGAGGACGAGGCCGAGGACCGTGGGCACCACCGCGTGCCGCAGCATCAGGCTCGCGAACGGGTACGGGGACCAGGACGCGCGGCGCACGTCGTCGGTCTCGATCCGGGCGGGCTCCAGCAGCTGGGCGACGGCCAGGTAGCCGAACGCCAGCGCGACGACCGTCACGGCCCAGGACACCACGCCGCCGGTGTCGTGCGCGAGGACGGCGCAGAGCACGGCGGGCACGGTCAGCAGGACGGCACGGCCGAGTCGGGCGGGTGTGCGGAGCAGCGAGAGCGCGTCCCGCCAGTACAGGATCAGCCAACGCTGCCGGGGCGCGGGCAGCCGGACCCGGACCTGGCGGCCGTTGCCGGACGCGCCGGCCACGGTCAGCTTCGCGGCGCGCAGTTCGACCGTCCGCAGCGCGGCCAGCACGCCGGCCGCCGTCCGGGCGCGCTCCCGGAGCAGGGGCAGCGCCAGGGTGCCCGCGGCCCGGTCGGCGAGCACCAGGGAGGCGACGGTGGAGACGACCAGCAGCGCGGCGGCGGCCGCGCCGCCGGGGACGGCGGCGGGCGTCGGGGCCAGCGCGGCGAGTCCGGCCCAGCCCCACGGGCCCGACCACAGTTCCACCTTCTCCAGCCAGCGGACGGGGTGGCCGGCGACGGCCAGCGCGCACTGCGTCGCGAGCGCCAGGACCAGCAGGGTCGCGTACGGGGTCAGTCGGCGCGCCCAGCGGGCGGCCAGCGGGCTGCTCTGCACCAGCAGCCCGGCGCAGACGCCCAGCAGGGGCAGGCAGAGGCCGCCGAGCAGGCACCAGCCGAGGGCGGCGGGCAGGCCGACGCGCACGGTCAGGCCGAGCGCGACCATCCCGCCGACGGCGATCACCAGCCCGGGGAAGGCGGCCAGTCCGCAGGAGAGCCAGAACCACGGCCGCAGCACGGGGCGCGGGCGGACGGGGTGGGCGAGCAGCCAGTCGGTGGTGGCCCGGGGCGGTACGACGGGTCCGCGCCACAGTCCGTCGCGGACGGCCAGCAGCACGGTGGCGAGCCCGACGGCGGCGATGCCACTGGGCATGGCGGCGAGCAGGTCGGGGCCGTGTCCGGTGTAGTCGGCGCCCAGTGACGCGTGGAGGAACAGGCCGAAGCTGGGGATGCCGCCCCAGATCACCAGGATCAGCACGGTGCAGTAGAGCGCGAACGCGATCTGCTTGAACCGGTTGCGCCGGTGCGGTGCGCGCAGGGCGCGCAGCACCGCGAGTGCCTCGTCGGTCCAGTCGTCGTCCTCGGTCCACTCCGCGGCGGTCGCTTCCTCGGCCTCGACCACGGTCTGCCGGCTCACCGGGCGTCCGCCGGTGCGTCGAGGACGGCGTCGGGGGCGCCCTGGCGGACGACGCGTCCCTCTTCCAGGACGACGACCCGGTCGGCGACCTCCCGGGCGAGGTCGGTGTGGTGGGTGACCAGCAGCACCGCGACCCCGTCGGCGAGCTCCGCCGTCAGGAGTTCGGCGAGCCGGCGGCGCGCCTCCGGGTCGAGGCGCTGCTCGGGCTCGTCGAGCAGCAGCAGGTCACGGGGCCGGACGAGCGCGCAGGCCAGCAGCAGGGCCTGCATCTGTCCGGAGGAGAGGGCGGACGGCAGCGCGTCGGCCCGTTCGGTGAGCGACCGGTTCTCCAGGACCTGCGCGACCCAGTCGGCGGCGTCGGCGACGCCGTGCGCGACGGCGACCAGCAGCAGGTGCTCGCGCACGGTCAGGTCGGGGTAGCAGGCGACGGTGTCGCCGACGACCGCGACCCGGGCGCGTATCCGGGGGTCGTTCTCGTTCATCGCCAGGCCGTCGAAGCGCACGGTTCCGGTGGTCGGCAGGTCGCGGCCGGCGGCGACGCGCAGCAGGGTCGACTTTCCGGATCCGTTGTGCCCGAGCAGTGCCACGCACTCGCCGGCGGCCAGTTCGAGGTCGACGGGGTGGAGCACTTCCCGGTCGCCGTACGAGCGGCTCACCCCGGTCAGTTGCAGCAGCGCTCGGGGTGCGCCGGCTCGGGGTGCGGCGGAGTTCTTGGCCATGTGGACGGCGCCTCTCGACGAATTGGTCGACCAAGTATCGCCCGCTGTCGTCGTACCGCGTCCCGACCCTCCCTGCCGGGCCGAGCGACGACGGGCGCGGTGCGGATTCGCTCCCCCGACGGGGCGGGCGCGCCGGATCGCCCGCCCCCGGGGCCGCCGTCTCACACCGCCAACGCCTCGTGCAGCGTGGAGGACTTGAGGCCGAAGGTGTCGCGGATGTCGCTGTCGTCCACCTGGAACGGGCGGTCGGACATGTAGGTCGTCTCGATGAACTCCCGCCACAGCGGCTCGCTCAGCGACAGCAGGGTCATGTCCCGTTCGGTGAGCGACTCCAGCCGCGGTTCGGGTGCGCCGTGCAGTTCGGCGAGGGCCTCGGCGGCCTCCCGCACGGTGGCCGCGATGACGGGCGCGTTCCAGGCCCGGCCCCAGGTCCGTTCGTCGCGGCTGACGGCGACCAGGGCGGAGGCGACGTCCCCGACGAAGGAGAACGCGTGCACCGCGTCGGGGTTGCCGTGGACGAGGGCCAGCTCGCCCTCCCGGACCCGGGGGGCGACGAGCAGGGTGAACGCGGAGACCGCGCCCCGGCCCAGGTACTGGCCGGCCCGGACTTCGGTGACCCGCAGCCGCCCGTCCCGGTGGGCCTGCTCGGCCTGCCGCCACAGTTCGGCCCGGACCTTGCCCTTGCGGGTGTGCGGGAGCAGCGGGGTGCGCTCGCTGACCGGGCCGGTGCTCTGCCGGTAGGCGTAGAGGTTGCCGAGCATCACGTAGTCGGCGCCGGCCCGCTCGGTCGCGGCGAGGATCGACGCGAACAGCGGCGGCATGGTCTCCGGCCAGGTGTGGTACGCGGTCATGGCGGCGTTGAAGACGGTGTCCGCGCCGGCCAGTGCCTCGGCGAGTTCCTCGGTGCGGCCCGCGTCCAGGGCGACCCGCTCGATGCCCGGGCGGTCGGGGCCGCTGCCGCTGCGGGTGACGAGGCGGACCTGTGCCTGCACCTGATCGACTCCGACTTCGGGGCCGCGGCGGCCA
This sequence comes from Kitasatospora griseola, assembly GCF_044999035.1. NCBI lineage: Bacteria > Bacillati > Actinomycetota > Actinomycetes > Kitasatosporales > Streptomycetaceae > Kitasatospora > Kitasatospora griseola. The sequence goes on from NZ_CP173360.1 coordinate 159,907, forward strand.
ACGCGGCGGCCCGGGCCGCGGTCGTCACGCCGGTCCGCCGGGGCCGGCAGGCGCAGTTCGTGCAGACCCCACTGCCGGCCCGGACCGGCTCTCCGTTGGATCCGGCCCGCAGCTGGGCGCTGCAGCACCTGGACCGGCCGATCTCGCTGCCCGAGCTGGCCGACCGGGCGAAGGTCAGCGTGCGGACGCTGACCCGCCGCTTCACCGCCGAGACCGGGGTGACGCCGTTCCAGTGGCTGCTCCAGCAGCGGCTGCTCAGGGCGCGCGAGCTGCTGGAGACCACCACGCTGACCGTCGACCAGGTGGCCGACCGCAGCGGCCTCGGCTCCGGCGAGTCCCTCCGCCAGCATCTGAACCGCCACCTCGGCATGACCCCGGCCGCTTACCGCAGCGCTTTCGCCCACCGTTCGGCAACGACGGTGCAGCGGGCATGAGTTGAGACTCAGACGCGCTGGTCGAGGACCAGCTCGTACTCCACGGACGACTCGTCACCGGGGACGGGGACGGACTGGCCGCTGCGGATGAAACCGACCTTCCGGTAGAAGGCCTCCGCGCGCTGGTTGTCCTGGTGCACGTACAGGCGGACGCGGGAGATCCGGGGCTCGTCGAGCCCGTAGGCGAAGGCGATCGCCGCGTCGAACAGGGCGCGGGCCAGACCGCTGCCGCGCTGCTCCTCGCGGACGAACACGCCGACCAGGTGGGCCTGGTCGGTGTCGGCCTGCCCGCCGAAGACGCCCCGGCCGGCCCGCTCGACCAGCACCGTCACCGATCCGTCCAGGCCGCCGTCGGCCCGCTCGGCGACGAACTGCCGGGCGAGCAGTTCGCCGCCGCCTGCTGCGCGGTCCCGCCAGAACTCGTCCGGCCTGACGGCCTCGACCTCGTATGTGTCCAGGAAGGCGATGCTCGCGGCCGGATCGCGCAGCGCGTGCAGCCGAAGTTCCTTGACGCCCTGCCAGTCCTCGGCAGTGGTGGCTCGTATCACGTGGTTCATGCGCAAGATCTTCGACGAGCCCGGAGACCGCGAGCAACCGCATTACCGCACCGCCGGAGGGCTCACACGGGCTCCGGCAGCTCCATCGTGGCGACGTCCTGGCCGAGTCGGAGCATCCGGTCGAGGATCCAGCCCTTACTGAGAAGGGCGTTGCGGGCCCGCAGGCCGGCGGCGGTGCGCGGGGCGAGGAACGGGCCGGTGCGGTCGCCGCCGCGCTGGCAGCGTTCGGCGTAGGGGCGGACGGTCCGTTCGTAGCGGGCGAACGCGGTCCGGTGGTCACCGTCGGCGCGGGCGAGTTCGGTGGCGAGGACGTACGCGGCGACCAGCGCGGTGCCGGTGCCCATGCCGCCGATGGTGGCGCCGCAGGCGGCGTCGCCGAGCAGCGCGATCCGGCCGTTCGACCAGCTCGGCACGTCGGCGCGGCTGATCGAGTCGAGGTAGAGGTCGTCGGCGTCGCGCAGGGTCTCCAGCAGGTGCGGGACAGGGCGGCCGAGGTCGGCGAAACGTTGCTGCAGCAGGGACTTGAGGGCGTCGGTGTCGTGCCGGTCGTGGTCGAGGTGCGGCGAGGCGAACAGCAGGAAGGCGCCGGCCCGCTCCGGGTCGCGCGGGTCCGCGCCGGCGGCGGCGAGCCGGCCGGGGGTGTTGATGCCGGTGCTGCCGGCGGGCAGGCCGAGCCGGTTGGGGAGCTGCCAGGTGGCGGCGTAGTAGCCGAGGTGGCGGACGTAGTCCTGTTCGGGTCCGAAGGCGAGGGCGCGGATCCGGGAGTGCAGTCCGTCCGCGCCGATCACCAGGTCGAACCGGCGTTCCGGGCCGTACCGGAAGGCGACCCGGACGCCGCGGTCGTCCTGCCGGAGCGCGGTGACGGTGTTGCCGAACAGGTACTCGGTGGTGGATTCGCTGTGCCGGTACAGGAGTTGGGCGAGTTCGCCGCGCGGGATCTCGATCTCGCCGCCGGCGAAGTCGGCGGGCAGCCGGAGCCGGACGCGGCCGTGCCGGTCGGTGAAGGTCATCGGGCTGCCGCCGGTGTCGAGCGTGCGGAGCTCGTCCAGCAGGCCCATCCGCCGAAGGACCGTCAGGTGGGTCGGCCCGCGGAAGTCGACGGCCTGGCCGCCAGGCCGCAGCGCGGGCGCGAGTTCGACCACGGTGGGCCGGTGGCCGTACCGGCCGAGCCAGTGGGCGAGCGCCGGTCCGCCGATGCCGGCGCCGGAGATCAGGATCTGCACGGTGTTTCCCCCTCGGAATTCGCAAGCAACGGAACTCGACGGGCCCTCCCCGGGCCCGGAGCAGAAAGTGTGTCTCGCGGACACTGTTTTCTGCTGTGTACGGTAGACGCAGTTTTGGGCCGGGCGCAAGGCAGTCCCGGTGCGACACCGGGGAGGGCCCGTGAAGGAGCAGCCGGACCAGACGGAGCAGCACGAGGCGGCCGTGCGGCTGCTGTGGGGTCCGCCGGCGCGGCCGACCCGGGGGCCGAAGCCGGCCCTCAGCCTGGAGTCGATCGCCCGGGCCGGGATCGGGATCGCGGACGCCGAGGGTCTGGCGGCGGTGTCCATGCAGCGGGTGGCGGGGGTGCTGGCCTACACCAAGATGTCGCTGTACCGGTACGTGCCGGGCAAGGCCGAGCTGATCGCCCTGATGGTCGAGCACACGGTCGGCGAGCCCCCGCCGCCGAGCGACGCCCCGTGGCGGAGCCAACTCACCGACTGGGCGCACCGGATGGCGGAGCTGTTCGCCGCGCACCCGTGGGTGCTGGACGCGCTGTCCGGCCCGCGGCTCACCGGCCCGCGCGAACTGGCCTGGCTGGAGCGGGTGGTGGCGGCGCTGGACGGCCACGGGCTGAGCGGCGCGGAGCGGATGGACGCGGCCGTGCTGCTGGTCGGCCATGTCCGGGCGATCGCCGCCCAGCAGCGGACGTCCCGGGAGGGTTCGCCGGAGGCCGAGTTGCTGCGCGCCCTCGGCGGGCTGGTCGCGGCCCATGCGGAGCGCTTTCCGGCGCTGGCCTCCGCGATGGCCGAGCCGGGCGAGGGCCGTGACGACGCCTTCGACTTCGGCGTCGAGCGGATCCTCGACGGTCTGGCCGCCCTGATCGACCGCCGGGCCCTCGACGACCGGCCGAGCTCGGACATCTGACGATCACACGAGTACTGGTCGCGCCTCAGGGGTTCGGGCGGCGCGGCCCGGCGCGGTGGCGGCCGCGCCGCGCGGGCGAGCGGGTGGCGCTGACGGCGCCGGCCAGGACGAGCGGGGTGAGCAGCAGAACCATGGTCAGGTGCATGCGGTGCCTCCGGGTGGTCCGGTTCCTGCTGGTGCCGTTCCCGTGACGGGCCCGGCCATATGGGCCGCCGACGCGGGATCACCCGCCCGGACCGCGTCGTGATCCGGATCTCCCCCGGTCGGCCGTCGCCCAGTAGTGGATCTTCCCGGGCCGACGATCCGTCAATCTGCTTCGCGGGGGCGCTCGGGCAGCACGATGGGCGCTCCCCCGCGCGGGTGCGCCAGCACCTCCACGGGGTGCCGGTAGACCTTGCTGAGCAGTGCGGCGTCCAGGATGTCGCCGGTCGGGCCGACGGCGACGGTGCGGCCGGCGTCCAGCAGGGCGATCCGGTCGGCGTGTGCGGCGGCGAGCGTGAGGTCGTGCAGCACGACGATCACGCCCCGGCCTGCTTCCGCGCGCTCCCGGGCGATCCGCAGCACGAGTTCCTGGTGCCGCAGGTCGAGGGCGGCGGTGGGTTCGTCGAGCAGCAGCAGCGGGGTGTCCTGGGCGAGGATCCGGGCCAGCGCGACCCGGGCCCGCTCGCCGCCGGAGAGCGCGGTGAACGGGCGGGCGGCCAGGTGGACGCAGTCGGTGGCGGCCATCGCACCGGCCACCGCCGGTTCGTCGTCGGCCGCGGCCGGCGTGCCCGTCCAGGGCGCGCGGCCCATCCGGACCACCTCCCCGGCCGCGAACGGGAACGACACCTCGTGGTGCTGCGGCAACAGCGCCCGCAGGCGGGCGAGTTCGGCGGGCCGGTGGGCGCCGAGCGGACGGCCGTCCAGCCGCACCTCGCCACCGGTCGGCCGCCGGTCGCCGGCCAGCACCGACAGCAGCGTGGACTTGCCCGCGCCGTTCGGGCCGAGCAGCGCGAGGATCTCGCCCCGGCGCACCGTCAGGTGGACGTCCGTCAGCAGCGGTCGGCCGCCGAGCGTGCAGCCGACCCCCTCGGCGACGAGCAGTTCGGTCATGCCCAGCCTCCCTGGCGGCGTCGGGTGCGGCGCAGCAGCCAGAAGAAGAACGGGCTGCCGATGAGTGCGGTGAGGACGCCGAGCGGGAGTTCGGCGGGTGCGGCGAGAGTGCGGGCGGCGAGGTCGCCGGCGACCAGCACGAGGGCGCCGCCCACGGCGGAGGCGGGCAGCAGGAACCGATGGCCCGGCCCGGCGAGCATCCGCAGCAGGTGCGGGACGACCAGGCCGACGAACCCGATGATGCCGCTGACGGCCACGGCGGCCGCGGTGAGCAGCGCGACCACGGTGATCAGCACGATCCGCATCCGTTCGACGTCCACGCCGAGGTGGCGGGCGGGGCGCTCGCCGAGCGCCAGCAGGTCGAGGCGGCGGGCGTAGCGGGGGGCGACGGCGAGACCGAGGGCGGCGAACGGCAGGACGGCGAGCACCTTGCTCCAGCTCGCCTGGGAGAGCGAGCCGAGCTGCCAGAACGTCACCTGGCTGATCGCGGCGGTGTCGGCGGTGAACAGCAGCAGGCCGATCAACGCGCCGCAGAACGCGTTCACGGCGACGCCGGTGAGCAGCAGGGTGACCACCTCGGTGCGGCCGCCGCTGCGCGACATGGCGTAGACGACGCCGACGGTGAGCAGTCCGGCGGCGAACGCGGCGGCGGTGACGGTCCAGCTGCCGAGGGCGTCCAGGCCGAGCACGATGCAGGCGACGGCGCCGACCGCGCCGCCGGAGGAGACGCCGATCACGGCGGGTTCGGCCAGCGGGTTGCCGAACACGCCCTGCATCAGCGCCCCGGCGCAGCCGAGCGCCGCGCCGACCAGCAGGGCGAGCACCACCCGGGGCAGCCGGACGTTCCACAGCACCGACTCGGGGACCCGGTCCAGCGGGTGGCCGCCGAGCTGGGCGCGGTGGGCGAGCGAGGCGAGGATGTCGCCGAGCGGGATCCGGTACGCGCCGGTGCCGGCGGCGAGCAGCGCGCAGGCCAGCAGGGCGACCGAGAGGGCGGCCAGCAGCAGCGGCCGTCGGTCGCGAACCGCCTTGGCCGGTGCGGTGGTCGGCGCTTCTTCGAGAGTCGTGGTCACTTGGCGTCCCGGTGCAGCTGGGTGGCGATCTCGTGCAGCACCTGCGGGGTGCGCGGCCCGTAGGACAGCAGCCGTCCGTCGTCCACGGCGATGATCCGGCGGTCGAGTCCGGCGGGGGTCTGGGCGACGCCGGGGAGGGCGAGCAGCCCGTCGACGCCGCCGACCGACTCCAGGCCCTTGCTCATCACCAGGATCGCGTCGGGCGCGGCCTTGACCAGGGCTTCGCTGGTGAGCGGGGTGAAGTCGCCGCTCAGCTTCGCGGCGGCGCCGGCGTCCTCGCCGCCGGCGGACTCGATCAGCGAGGGCGCACCGGAGTCCGGGCCGCCCAGCAGGAACACCGAGGCGCTGCCGCGCAGGTAGAGGAACGCCACCTTGGGCCGGGCCCCGGCGGCGGGCGGAAGCTGCGCCTGCACCTCGGAGATCTGCTGCGCCGTACGGGACTTGAGCTCCTCACCGGCTTCGGGGACGCCGAGTGCGGCGGCGACCCGGTCGATCCGGGCGCCGACGTCGTCGAGCTTCTTCGCGTCGTCCAGCACGATCAGCGGGACGCCGGCGGCCCGGATCTGCTCGACCGCCTCGGCCGGGCCGGTGCTGCGGTCGGCGAGCACGACGGTCGGGCGCAGCGAGAGCACGCCCTCGGCGGAGACTTCGTGCGCCTGGGTGATCACCGGCAGCTGCGCGGCCTGTTCGAACGTGGTGGACACGTCCCGGGCCACCGCGTGGCGGCCGAGCCCGAGGCTGAAGACCAGTTCGGAGAGGCTGCCGTTCAGCGGGATGATCCGCTCGACGCTGTCGACCGTCACCTGCCGGCCGTCGGCGGACGGCACGGTGACGGGCAGTCGGGGCGTCGGCGTGCCCGGCAGCGGGTCGATCCGGTCCGGGCTCGCGGCACCGGCCGCCGCCGGGGCGGCGGCGGGCTCGCCGGTGGCGCAGGCGCTCGCGCCGAGCAGCAGCGCGAGGACACCGAGGGCGGTTCCGGCACGGGCGCGCAGGCGACTGCGGGGAGTGCGGGGGCTGCGGGGGCTGCGTGGACGGCTCAACCTCGGGCCTTTCTGAGTGCGTTGACGTCCCGTCGAGGCCGACCCGGAGGGGGTCGTGAGCGGAACGCTTGACTCATATATTAGGTTAGCCTTACCTGACTCCGACAGGGGGGGTTGCCCCCACGGGATACTCCCGCACCCCCTCCGGCCTGCCCTCGTACCGCCCCCGACCCTCTCCCCGAGGAGTGATTCGCCATGCCCGTCTCCGGACGGCCCCCCGCTCCCGCCCGCCGCCCGGCCGGCCCGCTCCGCGCCGCCCGCGCGGTGCCGGCGGCCCTGCTGCTGATGCTGTTCCTCCTCCCCGGGCGGGCCGCCGCAGCCGACCCGGCGGTCTCCGGCGGACGGCTGGACTGGGCGATCAAGGCGAGCTTCCTCAACTACGTCACCGGCCCGGTGGCGAACGGCAAATGGGCCCTGAGCGGCGGCGCGTCCACGGTCGGCGGCTCGGTGTTCCGCTTCCACTCCGCCACCGGCAGCTACGACCCGACGACGGGCCGGCTGTCCGCGGCCTTCCAGGGCGGCGTCCGCTTCACCGGCCACCAGGAGAACGGCGGCAACGCGCTGGACCTGAGCATCTCCCGACTCACCGTCAGGGCGGACGCCGACGGCGGCGCCGCACTGTACGCCGACGTCAGCTCCAAGTCCCGCCAGACCGGGCAGACTTCGGCCGCCGCCCAGGCCCGACTGGCCGACCTCTCGCTCAAGGGCGTCTCGCTGAAGGGCGCGTCCGGCACCGTCACGCTCAGCCAGGTGCCCGCCACACTGACCTCCGCCGGAGCGACCGCTTTCGGCGGCTTCTACCCCGCCGGGACGGCGCTCGACCCGCTGACCTTCTCCGTCACCCTCAAGTCCGCCCCGACGCCCACGCCCTCCGCCACTCCGTCGGCTGCTCCATCCACCGACCCGGGCGTCGCCGCCCCCGCCGCCTTCACCAACGGCGCGCTCGACTGGGGCGTCCGCCGGACCTTCCGCGACTACGTCACCGGCTCGATCGCCCAAGGGAGTTGGCAGCCGACCGACGGTGCGGCCGACGGCGGGGCGTTCTTCCGCTGGACGCCCGGCCGCGGCACCTGGGACGCGGCCACCGGCACCCTGGAGGCCTCGTTCACCGGCGCCGTCCGCTTCACCGGCCTGCGCCAGGGCGACACCCTCGGCCTCGACCTGACCTTCGCCAACCCGCGCCTGTCCGTGACGGGCGGTCAGGGCCGCCTGCTCGCCGACGTGAACGGCCGCACGCCCGACGGCTCCACCCGCACCTCCCCCGCCACCGAGCTCGCCACCTTCCCCGCGAGCGCGCTCAGGACCGAGAACGGCCTGCTCACCGCCACCGACCTCCCGCTGACCCTGACCGGCTCCGGCGCCCAGGCGTTCGGCTCGCTCTACCCCGCCGGCACCGAGCTCGACCCGCTGACCTTCGCCGTCGCCCTCGACCCGGCGGCCGCCCTCCCCCCGCTCCCCGACCTCGGCAGCCCCGCCCCCACGCCGGAGCCCCACCAGGTCGCCGCGGCCCCCGCCGCGACCGCTTCGACCGGCGGCGGCCCGTCCGCCACCACGGTCACCGTCCTCGTCCTCGCCGTCCTCACGGCCGCCGCCACCGCCGCCACGCTCGCCGTCCGGCACCGCCGACGCCGCCCCTGACCACCTGCCTCCCACCCCATCACCCTGGAGCCCATCACCCATGTCCCGCACCACCACGGCCCACCGCAACCGCACCCGCCTGGCCGCCCTCGCCGCCCTCACCACCGGCCTCGGCCTGACCGCCTTCGGCCTCCCGAGCCACGCCTTCGGCGCCGGCGCCCCCACCTCCGTCACCTACGACACGGGCTCGCTCGACTGGGGCGTCAAGGCGAGCTTCCGCAACTACGTCACCGGCCCGGCCGGCGGCGGCAGCGTCGAACTGACCGGCGGCGCGACCCTCAACACGGACGGCTCGTACCACTTCAACCTGGCGTCCGCCGGCTACGACCTGACGACCCATTCGCTGAACGCGGCCTTCAACGGCGGGGTGCGCTTCCTCGCCCACGGCGGCGCGCTCGACGTGGCCCTCAGCGACCTCCGGATCACCACCAGCGGCACCACCGGCACCCTCACCGCCGACACCGCCTCCAAGGAGACCGTCGGCGCCCCCGCCCCGACGCTCCGTCAGGACGTCCCGCTGGCCACCTTCACCGTCGCCCGCGACACCACCACCGGCACCGCCACCCCGGCCAAGCTCACCGCCGAGGGCGCCAAGGCCTTCGCCGGCTTCTACCAGGCCGGCGCCGAGCTGGACCCGCTGTCCATCGTCCTGAAGCAGTCCCCCACGTCCCCCTCGCCGACCCCGACCCCGACTCCCACCCAGACCCCCACCACCGGGCCTTCGACCGAACCCACCACCGAACCCACCACCGAACCCTCCCCCACTCCGACCACTGAACCGTCCGCCACTCCCACCACCAACCCGTCGTCCTCCCCGTCCACCTCCCCGTCGTCCTCGCCGTCCACCCCGGCGACCAAGGAGCTGGCGGTCGTGGACGGCCGTCTGGAGTGGGGCGTCAAGGAGGGCTTCCGCAGCTACGTGACCGGGCCGATCGCGGCGGGCCGGGTGCAGTTCGACGGCGGCGCGAGCGACTACCGCTTCGGGTCGGCCACCGGCAGCTACCGCACCGACAACCACGCGCTGACGGCCGACTTCGCGGGCTCGGTCCGCTTCCTCGGCCACCAGTCCGCCGACGGCCACTACGAGTTGGACACCCGGCTGTCCCGCCTGGGCCTCCGGGTGGACGCCTCGGGCGCCTACCTGGTCGCCGACGTGGCCGCCGCCACCCGGGGCGGCGCACCGGTCTCCCTCAGCGGGGTGCGCCTCGCCGAGCTGGATCTCTCCAAGGCCGACTTCAAGCCCGTCGACGGTGTGGTGACGCTCCGCCAGGTGCCGGCCAAGCTCACCGCCGACGGCGTCCCGGCGTTCGGCACCTACCGGGCGGGCGAGGCACTCGACGCCCTCACGGTCACCCTCTCCTTCGACCGCGGCGCCACTCTCCCCGACCCGACCACGGCCCCGACCACGGCCCCGACCTCGGGCACCTCGACGGGCGGATCCACCGGTACGTCCACCGGTGGCGGCGGTGGCGCCACCCTCACCACCACCGGCACCCCGGGCGGCGAACTCGCCTTCACCGGCGGCGGCAGCGGCTCGGTCCCGCTGCTCGCCACCGCCGCCGGCCTGGTCCTGCTGGGCGGCGCCACCACCGTTCTGGTCCGCCGCCGCAGCACCGACTGACCGACCCGCCGACGGGCCCAGGCGGAATTCAACTCCCGCCCGGGCCCGTCCCGTTGGGCCTGCTGCAGAACGACCACACAGTCACCGAACACGTCGAACTCGTTGCCGCCCTTCTCGGAAGCCCGGTCCAGCAGCTCTCGCGAGAGGGGCAGACCCGCCGACGGGATCTCCAGCGAACCGGGCTTCTTCGCGTGGACCGGCACGCTCGGGCGCCGTCCGCCAGTTCACCGGATCGAGCGGGGCCGTCCAGTACTGCAACGGTGCTTATGGTGACGGGGCTTCAGTTCTGGGCTGGGGCCTCGTCGTCTGTGGTGGCTGGTGCGGGCCTGGTGTTGGCGTCGGCGGCGCCAGTGGGCCCAGTGCAGGACATGCGCGGTGCTGCGGCGGACGGGCCTGGTGAGATGTTGTGATCAGGCGGCGGATCTCGGGGACGGTCAGCGATATCAGGTCTGATGTTCGACCTGGTCCAGCCCCCTTTCAAACTGCCCGGCCCGCAGGACGGCGAGGTAGGCGTGGGCGGCCATGGCCAGTGTGATGTGCCGGTACCACCCTGGTGGCGTCGGATTTGGTAGTCGTCCAGGCCGCACTGGCCCTTGGCGGTCTGGAAACACTCCTCTATGGCCCGGCGGGCGCCCGCGACGGCGATCAGCTCGTTGAGGGTGGCCTCGGCGGGCGCGTAGGCGATGTAGTAGGCGATCTTCGTGGGATCGGTGATGTTGCGGCGGGTCAGGACCCAGTGCCTTCGGTCCGGGCGGTGCCAAGGCCGGACCTCCACCCGCGCCCAGTCGTAGATCCGCGGGCCGTGGGCGTCCTCGCCGCACGAACGACGCTTCCGCTTCTGCCTCGGCAGGCCGGCGATCAGGTCGTGCAGCGGGTGGTCCAGGGCCTGCCGGGTGACGACGGTGTCATGCCGGGTGACGGCCACCACACGGAAGACGTCGGCCTCTTCGAGCTCGCTCCGCCGGCCCTTGCTGTAGCCGTACCCGGCGTCCGCGGTCACCCATCGGAACGGGATCCCGTCGTCGATCGCGCGGCGGACCATCGCCCTCGCGAACTGAACCTTCGTGGCGAACTCGACCTCGTCGCCGATCCCCGCGGCCCGGCAACGCTCACGGTCGTCCGTCCAGGACTTCGGCAGGCAGAGGGCCCGGTCGCTCAAGGTCCGGCCCCGCTCGCCGGAGTGGGCGAGGAAGACTCCGACCTGGCTGGGGGCACCCCCTCCGGGGGATTCTCGGTCCGGCCGGCGGTCCCGGAGTACTGCCGCTGGACGCCGGCCGACCGAACGCCCTTCTTCAGGAACCCGGTGTCGTCCACGATCAGCACGCCGCCCGGATCCGCCAGGTACTCGACCCCGTATTCGCGCACGTCATCGAGCACCCCGTCCGCGTCTACTCCAGAGCCGCAGGCGTGTTCGTCGCGGGGACCGTGATGCTGTTGACCGGCTCTGCCCCGCACGAGCTGCCGGACCAGGACAGCACGTTGCCAAAGACGCTCGCGGAGACAATCTCCACCCCGGCGCCCGCCACTTCCGCTGCGGACGCAGCGGCTCCCACCACCGCCACCAGGGCCAACGCGCCTGCCGGGCGCGGACGGCTGTCAACACACGTCCGTGCTCAGCTGTCTGTCGTCTTGCGGAGACGTTCCAGGTAGCGGTTCGGGTCACTGCCGTGGGCCTGGTCCTGGGCTCCGGAGCGGATGTGGGCCAGGTCTCCGTCGGGGGTGATGCGCAGCATGGTGGTGGCGGCGTGGGGGGTGTCGGTGTGGCGCAGGGTGTCGGCGTCGGTGACGGGGGTGCCGGGGCCGAACATGGCGGCTGCCTGGGGAGCGGTGGCGGCCGGGGGTTGTCCGGTGCGGTTGGCGCTGCTGACGTACAGGCGTGGGAAGCGGTCGAGCAGCGGGGTGAGGGGTTGCCAGCGGGCGCCGAAGAGGAGGAGGTGTCCGTCGCGCAGGGCGGGGGTGGTCCAGGCCGGTGGCGGGGAGTCGGTGCGTACGGGCACGAGGAGGGTGACCATCTGGTCGCGCAGCAGGACGGACGCGGTGTGCAGGGTGGTCGGTGTCAGGTCCAGGTGGGTGGTGAGGTCGGTCCAGGTGGTGTCCTGGTGGACCCACAGGGCGACTTCCTGGCCGGTGGGGCGGCCTTTGGCGTTGTTGACGGCTTGGGGGTTGGTGGCGGTGACGACGTAGGTGAGGGGGCTGGGGTTGGGCAGGACGGCGGCCCGTCCGGCGGTCAGGGCATGGGCGGCGGCGCTGGTGTCGAGCGGGGCGGTGGCCGGCATGGGGGCGGGTCCGTTCAGGATCGGGGTGTGGTGGCGGTGAGGCCGTCGAGGTAGGCGGCGAAGTCGGCGTCGGCGATGACGGCGTGGTTCTGGCGGTAGGCGCGGTCCTTGACCCAGGCCAGGGCGGTGCTGGTCTGGGCCGGGTCGAGTCGGTGGCCGAGTCGCTCGGCGACCGCGCACAGCACGCGCCGGCTGGCGAGATGGGTGAGGACCACGTTCGGAGCCAGTCCGAGGTGCTGCTGGGGGTCGTAGGGCTGGAAGGTCTGCGGGTGGGTGAAGGGGGTTCCGGTGGAGATGGTGGCGACGCCGGTGCCCACGACGGGGGTGGTGACGGTGAGCGGGACTCCGGTCTCGGCGGACACCATCCGCGCGATCGTCGGAAGCCGGGTCAGGTCCGGCTGCGTCCACCACGGTTCGCAGCCGGGCCCCAGGACCTGTTCGGCCTTGGCCCGGTCGTGGGCGAGCAGGAAGAGCAGCTGCTCGGTGGCAACCATGCCGCTGCGCTCGGCCATGCCCAGCCACGAGCACGCCGCCACTCGTACCCCGCTCTCCAAGGCGGCCAGGGTGTTGGCCAGGCCCAGACCCAGGTCGTTGTGCAGGTGCGAGACCAGGACCGCCTCCGGCCCCGCGCCGGCTGCGACCCGCTGGAACAGGGCCCGGGTCCGGCTGGGCAGCAGGTCGCCGACCGTGTCGGCCAGCACGATCGTCCCCGCGCCCTGGGCCGTCATCGCCCCGGCATACTCGGCCACCAGGGCGCGGTCCGCGCGGGGCGCGTCCACCAGGCACACGTCCACCGCCACACCGTCCGCCAGATCCACCGCTTCCTTCACCACGTCCAGACCCTGGCGCAGGGCCTGACGGGCGTCGCTGTGCACCAGGGCCCGGGCGGTCGCCTCGGAAGCGGCCACGATCACCATGACCCGCGCGTGCACCGCGCCCCGCACCGCACCGAGTGCCAGCCGTACATCGGCCACCGTGCCTCGGCAGATCGCGGACGGACTGACCGAACCCTGGGCCTCCAGGGCGACTTGGCGCGTCGCTTCGAACTCCTGCCCGCACACGGAGGGGAAGCCGGCCGCGAACACCACGTGCCGGGGCCCGTCCGTCCCGAACACCGCCCCCTGCTCCCGTGCCAGCCGGACCCGGAAGTCGGCGCTCATCAGGGTCTTGGCCTGCGCACCGTCCCGCGCCGACTCCTCGAAGAACACGATCCGCCCGGCCCCGGCCGACTCCCGCACCACGTCCACTGACGACAACGCCCCAACCCCTGTCCTGGCACGGCACTCGCGCACCGCGATGTGTCGAGACCGACTCGAACGGATCGTAGACCCCATCCAGGCCGCCGACGTCGACACGGCAGCCCCAGCCCCAGCCCCGGTGCACGTGGGTCCCGCCGCCGCGGGCTTCTTACGGGCAACCTCCCGATCTGTCAAGGGTGATGGCGATCTGACGCATCGTCATGGAAAGATCCGTTGCGAGCCTGCCGCACCCCTGGGCCGGCACCACGATCACGACCAGGGCGGTTCGTCTCGCCCTTCATCACTTTCCGGGATGTCCGGCCAAGGCCGGGCTTCCTACGGCCTGCAATGGTGTCGGGCCTCGATCTCCGCTGCGAAGAGAGGAGTACCTGGTGGCCAGTTCGCCCCGGAGCACGATCGGCCGATCGGCCCCCCTCTCCGATCCGGAAGGCGTCGGGGCCGCGGTCGAGGTCCTTGCTGCGGGCGGCGTGGCGGCCCACGGGTTCGCGAACATGTACGCCCTCACCGCGCGCCCGGACGGCACAACTGTCGGCCGGGTGAACCTCATGAAGGGCCGGCCGGCCGACCAGGTGGGCAGCATCACGACCACGCCCTCCCGGATCCCGTCGGTCTTCGACTGGTCCGGGCTCCCCTCCGGACTGACGTGCCGTCAGGTTCTCGACCTCGTCGACGCCCTCTACGTGCTCGGGCCGTTCGGCTTCCGTGGTCCGGCGGCGGCCCAGGTCCCCGACCACCTCACCCACACCGACGCAGGGGTCCGCACGACCCAGGTCATCGCTCCCGGATACGCCTGCCCCTCCAACGCCTTCCTCGCCAAGGCGCTCGCCGCCACCGGGGAGGACTTCCTCTACGTCACCTCCGCCAACCGCTCCCGGAAACTGACCGGCGCCCCGGAGGAGCCGGCGCACTGGCGCGCCGATGCGCTCAAGGCCGAGTTCGACGGCGAAGCGGGCATCACCTTCCTGGAACATGCGGACGAGGACGCCGCGCGGCGCGGCTACCCGTGCCATGCCCCGATGTCCACCACGGTCCTGGCGTTCCACAAGACCGACGGAAGGGACGACGACGGCCGCGTGCGGCTGGTCGTCGAACGGCACGGCTCACTGCCCGTCGAACTCCTCGCTCCTGCCGTGGCTGCCCTCGGCTACGGCCTCAGCCTGTCGCCGGGCGCGGTCCGCAGGCTGTCGCAGCGGTCCTACAGCGATGACCTGCGCATCGGCGGCGGACACCCCGGATGAGCCGACACCGAGGCACTTCGCCCCGTGCCGCTGGTTGCGGTGAGCACGGGGCTGCCGTCCGCCGGGGCCGTCCGGTCGCATTCTCGGCAACTGGCCTGCGCCAGGCGGGAGGGGACTGCGGCGAGAGCGCAGCGTTCGTCGCCGGTGAGCTGGGAGCCCAGGAGGGCCAGGACGGCGGTGAGGACGCGTTCGGCTTCCTCATCGGTGGGGTAGCGGCCGAGGTTGCGGACCTGCTGGAGGAGGTGGCGGTAGCGGGTCATGACCGTGGGGCCTTCCAGGGGCTGGCCGCTGGGCGGGCCGGCGGCGTGTGAAGGGTGGTCAGGGTCAGGGTCGCGTCCCTGCGGCGGGGCGGCCGAACAGCAGGTCGTAGCCGGGTGGCAGCTGGAGCAGGATGCGCCCGGTGAGGTCGTCGCCGGCGGCGTCGGCCACCGTGGACAGGACGGCGCCGATGTCCCACGGGGCCGTGGCTTCGGTGGCGCCCTCGATCCAGGCCGCGGTCGCGCGCACGAAACGCTCGGCGTTGAGTGGCTCGGCGGCTTGCAAGGGGTTGAGCAGGATCAGGGCCATGGTCTCCGGCAGGCGGGCGGCCAGTTCCGCGCGCGCGTCGCCGACCAGGTGGGCGCCGAGCAGGGCCAGGACGACCCGGGCGGCCCGCTCGGCATCCTGCTGGGTGTCGTACTCACCGCGCTCCCGGACCTCTTCCAGGAACGCCTCCCATCGAAGAGTCACCGCGGTTCTCCCTCCGTTCCAAGGTCCGGCGCGACCGTGCCCCGGTCAGGGCTCGACGGCCAAGCGCCGCTGCAGACCGGTGAGTTCGAGCAGCCGGACGACGCAGCCGCTGGTTCCGCGCAGGACCAGGCGCCTGCCGCTGCGGTCGGCCTGGTTGCGGGCCCGGACGACGGCGCCCAGGCCCGCGCAGTCCATGAACGTCACCTCCGACAGATCGAGCACCACCTCCCGGTGCGCGTCGAGCGCGGCGGCCAGGGCGCGGCGCAGCGCGGGGGCGGTGTCGAGGTCGATCTCGCCGTTCACCCGCACGATGAAGGGTTGGTTGCGCTGGCCGTTCATGGCGTTGCCGCGTCGCTGTGGGCAGGCCGGTCCGGGCGGAAACGGCCGGCCGTTGGGAGTCGGGGGTGTTCCGGCCGCCCTTTCGATCGAGGGGGGAGAGATCAGGGGCGGCCGGAACGGCATCGGGGAAAGAGTTCAGGCCTGGATCTGCTTGCGGTCGCCGCTGTGGCTGATCGCGACCTTGCGGGGCTTGGCCTTCTCCGCGACCGGGATCTTCAGAGTCAGCACACCGGCGTCGTAGTCGGCGGTGATCCCGGCGGGGTCGAGGGTGTCGGAGAGCATGACCTGGCGGGAGAACACTCCGAGCGGACGCTCGGACAGCTCCCACTTCACGTCCTCACCCTCGTGACGCGGGCGACGCTCGGCCTTGACGGTCACCATGTTCCGCTCGACGTCGATGTCGATCGCCTCCGGGTCCACCCTCGGCAGGTCGAAGCAGATCACGTACTCGTCGCCGGCCCGGTAGGCGTCCAGCGGCATCGGCGCCGGACGCGACCAGGTCCCGGTACTGCCCAGGAACTGCTGGGTCAGACGGTCCAGCTCGCGGAACGGGTCAGTGCGCAACAGCATCGCGAAACACCTCCACTGATCGAATGGGTGCCAGTGCGCTTCACCTGACACCTTTGTAGCGCGTCATCCATCCGATGACAAGTTTGGATGTCGCCTATAGAGTGACTGCATGAGTCAGAAGCCCCGCAGGCCCGCCGCCGGTCCTCCCCAGCCGGTCGAGCCCGCCTCGTTCCTGGCGGCCGCGGCGGCGCTGGCCGCCATCGACGACGCCGTCCGCACCGCCCAGAACCCCGCGTCCCGGCCGCCGACCGCCCCTGACGGGCAGGAAGGCCCCGAGCAGGCCCTGGCCGCCCTGATGCTGCTGCGCGAGCTGCGCACCCAGCTCGCCGGCTGGGAGGCCGGCCTGGTGGAGAGCGCCCGGGAGGCCGGCGCCACCTGGGCCGACCTCGCCCGGCCCATGGGGGTCGCCAGCCGCCAGGCCGCCGAGAACCGCTACCTGCGTCTCAAGCCCGCCGGCGGCAAGCCACAGGCCGCCACCGGCGCGGAACGCGTCAAAGCGGTCCGCGACCGGCGGGCCGCCGACCGGACGGTCACCGCCTGGGCCCGCGACAACGCCGCCGAACTGCGGGTCCTCGCCGCCAGGATCACCATGACCGCACTCGCCCCCGGCGCCCGCCCCGCCCAGGCCGCCCTGACCGCCGCCCTCGGCGCCACCGACCCCGCCGACCTCATAGCGCCCCTCGCCGCCATCCGCCCCCACCTCGGCACCGGCCAGGACGACCTCGCCACCCGCCTCGACACTCTGACCCACCACACCACCCAGCTCCGCGATGACAGCGACCGACGCCGCGCCTGACCCTGACCCCGCCGCCGAAAGGCGCTGGCAGGACCTACTGGACCGGATCCACGACCTCGAAGCACGAGTGGCCGCCACCACGAGCACCGTCACCGCCGCCCTCGACCACCACCTCGCCCGGCTCGACGCCCTGCGCCGCCGGCTCGCCCACCCCGACTGGCCGCTGCCTGCCCCCGACCCGGGCAGCCCCCGGACCACACCGGCGGACAACCGGCCGGCCTGACCGGGCCGGAAGCCACCGCAGACGTCCGACCCGGCACCCGTGCCCCACCGGCTCGCCGGGGGGACGGTCGGTGCTGGTGGTCTCCCGGCGGCGTACCGGCTCCAGGCGGCCCCGATGTCCGTCACAGCCTGTCGGATCCGGGGCGGGACGCGGTCGTCGCCCGTCGCGCGCACGTTCAAGGACATCGCCGGCCTGTTCCACCGCAACGACATCACTGCCGTGACGGTCGTCGACGACCGGGACCCCGGTCGGCATCGCGTTCGAGAGGCAGCCGCTCGCACATTCGCTTGGCGAGGCATCGCACGGCCGGACTCAGCCGTCGGCCGCTGCCCCGTCGAGCCGGGTCGGCGGGGTGGGCAGCAGGTCGATGCCGGTCAGGTCGCAGCTGGCCGCCCACAGGCGGGCCGCGGTCGTGGGGTCGGTCAGGTGGTTCCAGAGAGGTTCGCTCCTGGGCGTTCCGCGCAGCCCGAACTGGCGCGGGCTCCACATCTGGCCGCCGCGCACGCTCGGGTCGAGCACGGCCCGTACGGCGGGCCACGCGGCGGCTTCCTTGCCCTGGACGACAAGGCCGAGCGGCAGGTGGCGCAGCCGCTCGCCGGTGGAGCGGGCATGGAGCGGCGGGCGCGCGGGGGTGAGGGCGTCGAGTGCCCCGCCGGGGTGAACGAGCACGCTCGTCGTCGTGCTGCCGGCGGCGCGCAGGCGGCGGTCGAGTTCGACGGCGAAGAGCATCTGGGCCAGCTTGGAGCGTGCGTAGGCGCGCTTGGGCCGGTAGTCGTTGGTGCTCTGCAGGTCGTCGGGGTCCAGGGATTCGGACTTGGCGGCGAAGCTGCCGGTCGTGACGATCCGGCTCCCCGGGGCCGCCGCCAGCAGGGGGGTCAGGTGGTGAGTCAGGGCGAAGTGGCCCAGGTGGTTGGTGGCGAACATCAGCTCGTGGCCGGCCCTGGTCTCGCGACGTGGTGGGTGGTCGAGCGCCACACCCGCGTTGTGGACGACCGCGTCCAGGCGGTCCAGCCCGAGCGCGTCGACGGCGGCCTCCAGTGAAGCGGGATCGGCCAGGTCCATCGGCACGTACCGCACCTTGGCGCCGGGCACGCGCGAGCCGATGGAGGCGATCGCGGCTTCGGCCTTCGCCGCGTCGCGGCTGCCGAGAACGACCGTGGCCCCGGTGCCCGCGAGCTGCTCGGCGACGAAGTACCCGATGCCCGCGTTGCCGCCGGTGACCAGGACGCTCCTGCCCTCGACACGGGGCAGCCGATGAACATCCCACTTCGGGGCCTTGGATACGGACGGCATGACGGACTCCCGGTGCTCGAAGTGATCTCGGGGCGAGCCGGACCACGCCTTCCCAGTCGATCAAGCCCGCCGACCCTCACGCTCCCGCAGGCCGCTCACATCCCACCGGCAGGCCACTGTCACCGCCGACAGTCGACCGACACCACCCGGTCCCGGAACCACGGCCCGGTTGGCAGCTGCGCCGATGGCGGGCGAAGCCGTGAGGCGTGGTCGTTGACCCGGGAGGGGCGCGTGATGGTCGCTGCGGCGAGGGCTGGAGCGTGTCTCCTTGATGGGTTGAGCTGGGACGAGCCCCCCGACCATGCACTGGGACGCTCACGAGGTGGCCTGGGCACGAAAGTCCACCTGGCCGGCGACTCCAACGCCCGTCCTCCCGCAGCTCTCCTGACGGCTGGTCAGGCTGGAGATGCGCCCGCGTCCACTGCGGTGATCGCCGCCATCCGTGTACCGCGCGGCCGGACCGGGCGGCCGCGGACCCGGCCGGACGTGGTGCTCGCCGCGATCCTCATCCGGGCCCGGCGATGAACGGCGGTCGGTGATCGGCTACCCCACGCGCGTCCGCGGGCCGAGGGCCGGTGCCGACGTGCTCCACGACGCTGCACGCGGCCGGACCGCAGGTCTGCGGTGTGCCGGCTCTGGCAGTTCCGTGGCGACCGGCCGGGCTGTTGCCGGCGGTGCCGGCCGGCCTGGGGTTGCCGAGGGACGGGTTCGTCACGGCCCGCGGGGCCGATCGCGAGCGGCGGCGGCCCGGGCACTGTGGGGTGTCCGGGCCGCCGTGCCTGTCGCGCGACGACGTGGTGGTCGCGGTCAGGAGGCGGAGGGCGAGGGGGACGCGGTGGGGACGGGGTCGGGGCCGCCGGGGGCTCCTGCGCCGTCGTTGGTGGCGTCGGGGTCGACCGCCATCGTGATGCAGCCGATGACGCCGCGCTCGATGTGGTGGGTGTCGTAAAGGAGTTGGAGCAGGCCGCCCTGGGCGCCGGTTCCCGGGTAGAGGAAGTCCTGGTCGAGGGTCGTGCGCGTCATGGTGTTCGCCGAGTAGGGCGCGCTGTCGGCGGCGGCCTTCACCGAGTCCTCGGAGAGGTAGAACTGCCCGGTGTGGCAGGTGCCTCCGCCGGTGTAGCCGTCGGAGGTCCGGGAGCCGCCGGTGTGCACCTTGGTGTGGATGTGGACGGCCCGGCCCGCGTACCAGCCGGGGAAGACGGTCCGGAAGACGACGAAGCCTTCGTGGTCGGTCATCTGGATGCCGCGCAGCCAGGTGAGATCGTCGGTCGGGGTCGCGTGGCCGCCGCCTGCGCCGCCGGGTCCGCCGGGGGGCGGGGTCGGCGCGTCGGTGGGCGGCGGGCCGGAGGGCATGGGGCCGGGGGCCGTACCGCCGCCGCCGTTGCCGTTCCGGGTGTAGCCGGAGTAGACGCCGGAGGCGTCGCAGTGCCAGATCTCGACGGCCGAGTTGCGGACGGGCTTGCAGGTGGTGCTGTCGACGGCGCGCAGGACGAGCAGGAGCGGGATGCCGGTGCGGTCCTCGACGACGTTGCCTCGGAAGAGCTCGTAGTCGATGTAGTAGGGGCCTTCGATCTGCTCCGTGGTCAGCGACATGCAGGTACTGGACGCGGAGGCGGCTGCCTTCACCGAGTCGAGGGTGCTGCTGTTGGCGGCGTTGCGGCCGGCGGCGGTTCCCGCTCCGCCCAGGACCACTGTGCCGGCGGCGCCGCTGAGGATCAGCACGCGGCGGCGGGAGAGGAGGCGGGAGACGAGGGCGTTGTCGGGTTCGTCGTACTGCGGAGCATCGGTTGTACGCATGACGCCTGCCTTTCCGTCCGTTCGTTTCGTGTGAGTCGCCCCGCAGGGGAGCGCCGGGCTCCAGTCGGTGCAGGTCCGGTGGGACTTGCCGGAGCACGCGCAGCGGCCGGGTGTCGGCTGCTGGTGCGTGGTGGAGCCCGGCGCTGGTGCGCAACCGGGTTCCGGCGGCGGGTTCGGGGGGTGGGTCCGGGACCGGAGGTCCGGCAGGGAGGTGCGGGTCTGCGGACCCGGACCCGTGGGGCGGGCTGTGGTGGTCCCTGCGGCCGACCCGCCCCAGTCAGGTCGGCCGCAGGCTGCCGCGTTCGTTGCTACCCCGCGGGAGCGCGGCAGTCCCGTGGCCGGCGCCGCCCACAGCGGGGCCGGCCACAGGAGGGTGAGGGTCGGTCAGCCGATGGCGACGTCGTCGACGAGGAAGATGGTCGTCAGGTAGGGGTCCTCGGCGCCGGCGAACTCGAGCTTCACGCTCTGGCCCTTGTAGGCGGACAGGTCGACGGTCTTCTGAACGTACCCGGAGCCGGCGTTGGCGTTGGAGTAGGTGGCCAGCGTGGTGCCGTTGACGTTGACCTTGAGAGTGTCGTAGGCGACACTGCCGGACTCCTGGGTGCTGACCTTGAGCCAGAAGGAGAGCTTGGGGCTGCCGGTGGCGGGGACGGCGATGTTCGACTGGGAGAGGGACTCGGTGGCGGTGGTGCCGTAGCCCATCATCGCGGCGTACCAGGCGCCGCCGTGCGCGCTCTGCACGGTGGAGCTGGTGATGTCGTCGGCGCTCTGGGTCCAGCCGGCGGTGCCCTGTTCGAAGCCGCCGTTGGTCAGGGCGTTGCCGGGGTTGGGGTTGCCGGTGGGAGAGGAGGTGGGGGTCGGGGTGGGGGTCGGGGTGCCGGGGTCGGGCAGGGCGGTGCCGACGCTGACGGCGGCCCACGCCTTGGAGACCAGGTACCGCTCCTGGGAGTTGGTGCCGTACAGGTCGGCGGCGGCGTTCAGGGTGGCGGTGCGCGCCGAGGCGTAGTTGGTGGTGGAGGTCATGTAGGTGGTCAGCGCGCGGTACCAGACGGCGGCGGCCTTGTCGCGGCCTATGCCACTGAAGGTGTCGTTGTTGCAGGTGGTGCCGTTGTGCGCGCGTCCGCCGATGGTCTTGGCGCCGGTGCCCTCGGCCGCCAGGTAGAAGAAGTGGTTGCCGATGCCGGAGGAGTAGTGGACGTCCACCGATGAGGCGCCGGAGGTCCAGCAGCCGAGGCTGTTGCCGTCGGAGGCGGGGTTGTCCATCCGGCGCAGGGAGCCGGCGGACATGTTGAGCTTCTCGCCGATGTAGTAGTCGCCGGGGTCGCCGGCGTTGTTGGCGTAGAACTCGACCATGGTGCCGAAGATGTCGCTGGTGGCCTCGTTGAGGCCGCCGGACTCGCCGGAGTAGGTGAGGTTGGCGGTGGCGGCGGTGACGCCGTGGCTCATCTCGTGGCCGGCGACGTCGAGGGCGGTGACGGGGGTGTTGCCGTTCTGCGAGGAGCCGTCGCCGAAGGACATGCAGAAGCAGGAGTCGTCGTAGAAGGCGTTCAGCAGGCCGCTGTCGACGTGGACGTAGGCGGGGGCGCCGCGGCCGTCGTTGCGGATCCCGGAGCGGTTGAAGGTGTCCTTGTAGAAGTCCCAGGTCTTCGCGAGGCCGTAGGAGGCGTCGACGGCGGCGCTCTCGCGGCTGGAGGTGGAGCCGTTGCCCCAGGTGTTGGTGGTCTTGGAGAAGACGCGGGCGTTCTGCTTCGGGTTGGACTGCGGGCTGTTGTAGGAGTCGTAGACGATGGTGCCGCCGTGCGAGGCGTCGGTGAGGGTGTAGCCGCTGCCGGACTGGGTGGTCTCGATGGAGACCTGGCCGGCGGTGACGCCGTTGCCGGTGCCGGTGACGCCCTGGTGCAGCTCGTACTGGTCCAGCGGGGTGCCGCTGGCGGCGTCGACGATCACCGCCTCCTTCGAGGCGGGGCCGGTCTCGCCGTCGCCGGTGACGGTGGAGCGGTAGGCCAGGACGGGGATCTTGCCGACCGCGTACACCACCAGGGTGCTGCCGTCCGCGGTGTCGGTCCTGGCGTTCTTGACGTGCTTGGCGTGCTTGACGGCTGCGGCCGAGGCGTCGGAGGCGCTGAGCTTCGGCGTGGTGCCCGCGACCTTGATCGCGCCCTGGTGGGCCTGGTCGGAGCCGGTGGCCTTGCCGTTCTTGCCGTAGTGGACGACCAGGTCGCCGCCGATGACGGGCA
Source organism: Kitasatospora griseola (assembly GCF_044999035.1). Classification (NCBI taxonomy): domain Bacteria; kingdom Bacillati; phylum Actinomycetota; class Actinomycetes; order Kitasatosporales; family Streptomycetaceae; genus Kitasatospora; species Kitasatospora griseola. The sequence continues at coordinate 182,246 of NZ_CP173360.1, forward strand.
GGCCGCGGTAGGTGCGGTCGTAGCGCACGTGCCGGGCGCCGTCGGTGTCCAGGAGCACGTCCTTGGCGACCAGCCGCTCGTCCGCGCCGAAGCCGAGCGACTTCGCCACGGCGGCGGCCTCCCGGTCGGCGGTGCGCAGCGCCTCGGCGCGGGCGTCGGCGCTCACCGCCCGGAACCCCGCGCCGGGCCGGGCGGAGGAGCTGTCGGCGGCCGCGGTGGACTGGGTGGCCACCACGGTCACGGTGCCCAGGGCGAGGGCAGCCGCAACCGCGGCCGCCAGGGTGTTACGGGACATCACATTCCTCCCGCCGAGCTGGGATCGAGGGGGAAGAGGGCAGCAGGACGTCGTCTGAGGGGCGGGGGCGTCCGGCGGCCGGGGAGCAGCTCGGCTGTGGCGACGAGGCTAGGGAAGGCTGAGGGCGGCCGAAATCAGGGGAACCCCTTGCCCTGGACCGCGGGGGCATCACGGCCGCACGATGGCCCGATGCAAGACTCCGCAACATGGTTCACTGGGCTTCAGGAAACGTATGGCGCCGTGCTGCCGGTGCTGCCGGACGAGGCGCGCGGCATCCGCCGGGCCGTGCTGTTCGGGCCGCCCGGCATCGGCAAGACCACCGCCGCCGGCGCGCTGGCGCGCCGGCGGGGCCTGCCCGTGCTGCGGCTGGCCCCGGGCCCGCAGGACGCCCCGATCCCCTACACCGGGCTGCTCGAACTCGCCCTGGCCCTGCAGCCGCTGCCGACCGCTCGGGAGTTCGCGGCGGCCCTGGACGAGGCCGCGGGCGTCGATCACGCCGGGTCCTCCCTGCGGCTGCGCCGACTGACCGCCACCGTGTTGCAGGAGGCGCCGCCCATGACCCTGGTGGTGGACAACACCCAGTGGCTGGACGAGGCCAGCGCCCCTGTGCTGGGCTGGGCCCTGCGGCAGGCCCCGGAGCTACCCGTGATCGTCACCGAGCGCACCTGGCGGCCGGAGGCCGGCGGCCACTGGAGCGGCGAGGATGCGTACCCGGTGCGTGTCCCGCCCCTGACGCCCGGTCAGGTCGCCTCCCTCCTCTCCCCCCACCGGCCCGATCCGCGCACGGTCGCCCGGCTCCACTCCCGCAGCGGCGGCAACCCGGCTCTGGCCCTGGCACTCGCCGAGGCCGGCGAGTGCCAGGGCCAGGACGATCCGCCTCTGCCCCCGGCGGCCCGCCGACTGCTCGGAGAATGGCTCGCGACCGTGTCGGACGACGTGCGGGAACTGCTGACGCTCGCCGCGCTCGACGACCGCCCCGAGCGCGAGCTGCTGGTGCGCCTCGCCGGTCCGGCCGCCGATCACCTCCTGGCCCAGGCCGAGGCGGCTGCGCTGATCGACCCGGGACACGGCGACGGGCGGCTGCGCTTCACCGCCTCCGCGATCGGCGCGGAACTCACCGCCCGGCTCACCGACACCGCACGTCGCCTCCTGCACGCCCACCTGGCGCAGGCGAGCTACGACCCCGCCCGCCGCGACCGCCACACCACTTTGGCCGCCGACACCGCCGACCCCCGCACCGCCCGGCACACCGCGCGCGCCGCCGCCCGCGCCGCCGGCCACGCCCGACTGCGCGGCGAACACCCGCTGGCCGCCGAACTCTCCCTTCTCGCCGCCCAACGCACCCCGCACGAGGACACCGGCCTGCTCACCGACCGGGCCCTGACCGCGGTGCGAGACGCCTCGCACTGCGGCGACCTCCCCCGCGCCCGGGCCGCCACCCGCCTCATCCTCGAACACGACACCAGCCCCGCCCAACGCGTCGGCGCCCTGCTGGCCCTGCTCGACGCCAGCGGCCAGCACCTGCACAGCGCGGACGAACTGTTCGCCGCCGCGATCCACGAAACAGCCGGCCGACCGGACCTGACCGCACAAATCCTGCTCCGCCAAGCCCTCTGGGCCAACGTCAACGAAGGATCCCCCGAACAGGCCGCCATCCTGGCCTCCCACGCCGCCGATCTCGCCCACGCAGCCGACGACACCACCACCGCCGCCCTGGCCCTGGCCATGCAGGCCCGCATCCAGCGCATCCTCGGCCACCCCGGAGCCGAAGCCACACTGGAGCGCGCCCTGTCCTTGCCACGCACCGCACCGGTCCCCGTCAACGCCACCCCCGAACACCTCGCCGCTCGTCACGCGCTCTTCGACGACCACCCCGACCGGGCCCGCGCCGCCCTGCTGCCCCTGCTCGTCCAGGCCCAGCGGACCGGGGACACCGAGGCCACCGTGGACCTCCTGCGCAGCCTCGCCGAGGCCGAACTGCGCACCGGACGCTGCGCCAAGGCCCTCGACTACGCCCGCCGGGCCCAGGCCCTGTCCGACAACGCCGGCCTGTCCCCCGGCCCGGCCTGCTACACCTCCGCCCTCGTCGAGGGAACCGCCTTCCGCACCGACACCGCCCTCGCCCACGCCCGCCGCGGCATCGACGCCTCCCGGCACGAGGACTACAAGGTCTTCCTCTCACGCAACCTCCACGCCCTCGGACACCTCCTGCTCGCCGCCGACCGCCCGAAGGAAGCCCTGGAACCGCTGGAAGAAGTCCGCGCCCTGGAGGAGCAGCAGCAGGTCCGCGACCCGTCCATCCTGCGCTGGCACGCCGACCTGGCCGAGGCCCTCCTCGCCGTCGGCCGCCCGGCCGAGGCCGAAGACCTGCTCACCGACACCCACCGCACCGCCACCGACCTCGGCCGGACCTCCGTCCTGCCCGCCCTCGACCGCGCGCGGGCCCTGCTGGACGCCGCCCGCGGCGACTACGACACCGCCGCCCAACGCCTCACCACCACCGCCGACCGCCTCCGCGACCTCCCCCTCGAACGCGGCCGCACCCTCCTGGCCCTCAGCCACACCGAACGCCGCGCCCGCCGCCGCGCCAGCGCCCGCACGGCCGCGCAGAAGGCCGCCGACCTGTTCACCGCCTACGGAGCCCACCCCTGGGCCGACGCCGCCACCCACGCCCTCCACCGCCTGAGACCCAGCTCCACGGACGCCGGCGCCCGCCTCACCGGCGCCGAAGAACGCTGCGCCCGCCTCGCCGCCGCCGGCGCCAGCAACCGCGACATCGCCGCCACTCTGACCGTCAGCGTCAAAACCGTCGAAGCCACCCTCACCCGCGTCTACCGCAAACTCAACGTCCACTCACGCGTCCAACTCGCCCACGCCATCACCCCGGCACTCGAATAGGCGGCCGACACCGCATCAGTGATCGCTGGACGCGGCAGGCGCGGGCCGGTGCGTTCGACGAGGTGAAGGCGCTCCGCGTCCATGGCCTCGTCCTCTCGCGGGAGCGCGGGCACCGACCTGCGCATCCACTGCTCGGAGGGCCTCCCCTGACGGAACACGGGGCCGAAAGCAGCGGTGAGGAGCACGGCGAGCGGACGGGGCGACAGCCGTCCCGTCGGCACCGGCGGGACGGTCCTGGAGGCTGGGCAGTGGCCCGCCGGTGGTGGAGCCACGGGGGCCTGAACGGCCGGGTGCACGGTGTGGCGCGATGCCGAGGGGCCCGCACCGGCCACACAGCGAGCCCACCGGGGTCAGAGCCGCAGGGCCCGGTCGACCAGTGGCTCCGCGACTCCGAGGTAGTCCTCGGGGCGGCACAGCGCTGCCAGTGCCTCCGGAGTGAACACGTCCTTCAGTTCGGGAAGTTCGGCGAGTACCTCGGCGAGTTCCCGGCCCGTGGCTGCGGCGGTCGCCGCGGCCCGGGAGGACAGGGATCGGGCGGCCGCCCGGCCGAGCATGGGGGCGAGGACGGCGGAGACGCGTTCGGAGACGATCTGACTGCCGGTCAGCGCCAGATTGGCCGCCATCCGTTCGGGCCGTACCTGCAGACCCTCGGCGAGTTCCACCGCGGTGTGCGCGGCGCCGCCGGTCAGCCGGAGTGCCTCTCGCAGCAACTGCCACTCGGCGTGCCAGACGCCGCCGGAGCGTTCGTCCTCGGTGATCAGGCACTGCGTCAGACCGGTGGCGATGGCCGGGACCTGGAGTGCGGCACTGCGGATCAGGGTGGAGTGCACCGGGTTCTGCTTGTGCGGCATGGCGGAGGAGGCTCCACGGCCGGCCACCGGCCGCTCTCCGACCTCGCCGATCTCGGTCCGCGTCAGGACCTGCACGTCGACCGCCATCTTCCCGAGTGCCCCGGCCGTGAACGCGAGCGCGGCGGCCAGGTCGGCGATGGGGGTCCGCAGCGCGTGCCAGGGCAGGACCGGCCGGGCCAGCCCGGTCTCGGCGGCGAAGGCGTCGACCAGGCGGTCGAGGTAGCTGGCCGGGTCGTCGTCGGTGGCGGGGTCGGCGGCGCGGGCGTTCTCCAGGTATCCGGCCAGTGTGCCGGCCGCGCCGCCCAACGAGACCGGCAGGCCGGTCCGCTCGACCAGCGCCAGCCGGTGGTCGGCGTCCAGCACCAACTGCCGCCATCCGGCGGCTTTCAGGCCGAAGGTGGTCGGCACGGCCTGGAGGGCGAGGGTGCGCCCCGCCATCGGGGTGGACCGGTGGGCCTCGGCCAGCGCGGCGAGCGCTTCGGCCACCCGGTCCAGGTCCGCCCGGATGATCCGCAGGGCGCGGGCCGCGACCAGCATCGCCCCGGTGTCCAGGATGTCCTGGCTGGTCGAGCCGGAGTGGACGTACTCCGCCGCCTCGGGGTACCGGGCCGCCACCGACTCGGTCAGGGCCCGGACCAGGCCGACCACGGGGTTGGCGGTCTCCCGGGAGGCCAGTGCGAGCGCCCGTACGTCGAAGTTCTCGACCCGGGCGAGGGCGGTGATCGCCTCGGCCGCCGATCCCGGTACCACTCCGAGTCCGGCCTGTGTCCGCGCCAGCGCCGCTTCGGCGTCCAGCATCGCCTGGAGCCAGGCCCGGTCGCCGACCGCGCCTTCGATCGGGGTGCCGGCCCGGACCGGCGAGAGCAGACCGGTGTCCGCCTCCGCGTCGGGTGGCACGGTTTCGGGTGTCATGCGTCGGCTCCTGTCCTGACTGCTTCCCGCCGCTCCGCGGGCGAGAGCGAAAGTATGGCGCGTGCGATCGCGTCCGAGTCGCCCAGGGTCACGGAGTCCACCCCGGGACGGATGCCGGCCGCCGTGACCCAGTGCACGCCCTCGGTGGGAACCCCGTAGGCGAACCGGCGCGGGTGCGCCCTCCCTTCGGCGTCGACCACCCGGTACGGGCGGGCGGTCACGTGCAGTCCCCCGGTCTCGTGGCCGCCGACGTCCGGCGTCCGGTAGGGGGCGATCCGGCCGCTGTCCAGCAGGTGCCGTAGCAGCGGGTCGGCGGTCCGGCGCAGGTCGGTTTCGGGGAGCCTGGCCTCGATCAGCACCGTGGCCAGGACCGGCGGCCCCGGCACCCGGCCGGAACGGGCGAGGAAGGCCCGGCGGTCGGCGTCGACGCTCACCGTGGTTCCGGGACCGGTGAGTTCGAGTACGCCCGCCTCGATCAGCGCGATCATCTGCTCGATCCGGGCGGCCGGCGGGCCGATCGACAGGAAGGCGTTGAGCGGGGTGTACCAGCGCTCCAGGTCCTCGCGGTGCGAGTCGCCGACCAGGCCGCCGTGGTCCACCGCGAGCCGGATCTCGTTGCGCAGGTCGCGCAGGACGTCCAACGCGGCCTTCAGCGGGCCCCGGACGTTACCGGACCGGGCCTCCCGCAGGTCCCGTGACAGGTACTCCAGCAGCCAGGACCGGAACTCCGCCCGGTCGCCGAACTCCCGGCCCGCGCACGGTTGGGCCAGGCGCTCCCAGTCCCAGTGGTCCGCCCGGTCGATGCCGTACGCGTGCAGGACTTCGGCCCGCTGCTCCGGCCGTTCGGCAGCCAGGTAGAGCTCGGTGAACGGCTCCCGGTCGGCCGGGCGGTCGCGGACGTCCAGCAGCGCGCCGTAGTACACGCTCTCGACCTCACGGGCGATCAGCGGCCACAGGTCGCGACGGAAGTCGAGCGGGGTACCCGGCCGGCGAAGGGCGCCGACGAACTCGGCCGAGAGCAGTCTCGGGACGTACCGCCCGTAGGCGCCCTTCTGGTTCTCGCCACGCGCCTGGTACGGCACACCGCGCCGTGAACTCGCGTACAGCGCAGGCTCCTTGCCGGAGGCGCGGTAGACCAGTCGACCGCCCTCGTGGGTGAAGGTGCCGCCGCGGCCCTCGGTCAGTAGCGCCAGGTGGTCGAAGAAGTTCAGCCCGAGACCGCGCACCAGAACGTGTTCTCCCGGCCGGATGGCACTCAGGTCGGCGTCGGCCGGATTGCCCGGTGACAGATAGCGGAGCCCCAATGCCGCTGCCGTGTCGGCGAGTTGCTGTTCCTCCCGGCCCAGTACGGCCGGTCCGTGCCCCGTGGCCAGCACCACGGCGTCCAGTGCGTCGACCGTGCTGCCGTCCGCCAGCCGGACCTGCTGAGACACCTCTCCGGTGAGGGCGACGGCCCGGGAGCGGTGCACCCGGACCGTGACATGCCGCGGCGCCCGCTCGACCAGGCGCTGGAACACGGCCCGCAGGTACGCACCGTAGAAAGCGCGGGTGGGGTAGGAGTCGGGGCCCAGCGCGGCTGCCTCGGCAAGCACGTCGGCCTCGGCCCCGTACGGCGAACGGGCCCACTCGTACAGGCTCGGCCCGGGCTCCACCGGGCCGTCGATCCGTACGCTGTCGTCGGTGAACACGCTGACCTGGGACGCCACGGTGTTCATCAACAGGTGCCGCGACTGGTCGGTGCGCCAGACCCCGCCCGCCCCGGGCGGGTCGGGGTCGATCAGGTGCACGGTCAGGGGACGCGGGGAGGGATTGGCCCGCTCGTTGGCACAGAGCCGTTCCAGTACGGACAGACCGCGGGGGCCCGCGCCTATCAGGGCGACTCGCATGCGGGTCTCCGTCATGACCGGCGTCACCGTGCCCGGCCCGGCCGAACGGCGCCGCCCACTCCGAGGCCGGTGCGGTGGGCGCCCCTGGCCCGGGCCCGCGTCCCGCTCGGACGCTGTCGGCGGGTGACCGGGCAGACCTCGTCCTGCGGGAGCTTCCACCCGGTGACGAGCGTCCCGTCGGCGGGGCCGATGCGATGCGATCCGAGAAGCACCGACCGGCTCGGCCGGACGTCCGGCTCCGTCGGAGCCGTGCGGACGTTCCCCACGAAGCTCCCTCCTGTCCTTGTGTATCTGCTGCGGAGACCTTGCAAGGTCTGGGTGGAGAGAGAGCACTTCCGGCCGTGTCCGCCTGGATGATCGGTATCCTTCCCGGCGATCGGCGACGGAGTCAACGGTCTCGTGAACTTCCTGACCCGAAAGGGCATTTGACCTGCCCGGACGATACTGAGGTCGTTTGCAGGCGACCGGTGGAAGCGGCGACGCGGCGGGCGCTGTACCGCCGTACCCACGAGAGACGGCCGAGGCACGGAGGAACTGCGGATCGAGGTGCCGCAGGCCGGGCCGGTGACGGCTTCCCCGGCGAAGGCCTTTCGGACGCTGCCGCCGGCGTACTCGGCGACCTGGTCCAACAGGGCGACGCCGGCAGCGTTGTCGTGCGCGTTCGCAGCCGGGACGAGGACGGCGATGACCGGGCCCAGCACGTCGACGGCCAGGGCCCGCTTGCGGCCCGGCACCCGTTTCGCCGGCTCCCGGCCCGTCGTGGAAGCGGGCACCCGGCGACCACGTGGACACTCTGCGCGCCCGGGACCACCGGGGCCGGGCCCTCGCCCCGTCGGCGTGACGCCGTCAACGCCTTCGCCAACCGCGTCCTGCGCATGCTGCGCGTGGAGCCCAAGGACGAGGTCGCGTCCGTCTTCACCGAGGAGGAACTCGCCCGCATGGTCAAGGACTCCTCCGACGCGGAACTGCTCAGCGACCGCGACACCGAACTCCTCCAGGTCGCCCTCGAACTGGGCGGCCGCCCCGTCTCGGGGGTCGTCACCCCCGGCACCGAAGTGGTCTTCGCCGAACCCGGCGCCACGCCCGCCCAACTCCATCGGCGCGCCGTCCCACGGCCGCACCTTCAACGACCTGATGCCGGAACTCGTCACCCGCCTCTGAACGCCCCGCGCGTCCGACCGGAACCCACCGAACGCCGGCCCCGACCGCCCGGGGCCGGCGCTCCGACCGACCATGCCCCGATCAGGCGAACGGCTTTTCGTAGTCGGTCGCGGCCGACGGCGAGCAGGCCTTCGCGGCCGACGGCGAACGCGCCCAAAGCCTGACGCCCCGTCATGGCGGAGGCGAACGCGCGCGCGGCGAGCAAGGAGACCCGGGTGGGGTGCTCACCCGTGCGGTCTCCTCACTCGGCCGCCCCAGGTCTCCTCCCGAGCGCGATTCGTTGATGGCCCGTCACATGGAGCGGGTGGGCAGAGGGCCGCTCCGTGCCGGCTCGCACCCGGCGAAGCCCGGCCGCACCGTAGGTACCCGCACCGGCGCAGATGCCGGCCCACGGCAGGCTCTCCCCCGGGCGCCGGTGCCAGCGTGCCGGTGCCCGTCCGCACACCGTCCTCGTTCCGACGGGCAGGCGATGCTGCGCGATCAGCAGATTCTCGGTAGCTGCTCGCCGATGGGCAGGTCCATCACCCGGGTGGCGCCGAACGCGGTTCGAGCGACGACCATGCCGGGGTGGTCGGGGACGCATTCGCCGATCACTGCCGCGCCGGCGCCGAGCGGGTGCGCGCGCATCGCGTCGAGCACGGCGTCGGCGGTCCGGCGGGGCACGAAGGCGACCAGCTTGCCTTCGTTGGCGACGTACAGCGGGTCGAGGCCCAGTACCGCACAGGCGTTCGCCACCTGCGGCGGAATCGGCACCGACCGCTCGTTGACCACGACACCGACCCCGGCGGCCGTCGCGATCTCGTTGAGAGCGGCGGCGAGACCGCCGCGGGTGGGGTCGCGCAGGACGTGCAGGTCGGGGGTGACGGCGAGCATCGCCTCGACCAGGCCGCCGAGCGAGGCGCAGTCGCTCTCGATCTCGACTCCGAACTCCAGGCCCTCGCGCACGCTCATGATGGCCACGCCGTGCAGGCCGATCTCCCCGCTGACGATCACCACGTCACCGGGCGCGGCCCGCTGCGGCCTGATGTCCACGCCGGCCGGGACCAGCCCGATGCCGGCCGTGTTGAGGTAGATGCCGTCGCCGTGACCGGCCTCGACCACCTTGGTGTCGCCGGTGGCGATCTCCACGCCGGCCGCCCGCGCGGCAGCGCCGACGGCCCGCGCCACCCGGTCGACGGTGGCCATCTCCACTCCCTCCTCGAGGATGAAGCCGCAGGACAGGTAGGCGGGCCGCGCACCGCTCATCGCGAGGTCGTTGACCGTGCCGTTGACGGCGAGGTCCCCGATGCTGCCGCCGGGGAAGAACAGCGGCCGCACCACGTAGGAGTCGGTGGAGAAGGCGAGCCGCGCGCCGCCGAGTTCCAGTACGGCGGAGTCGCCGAGGCCGGCGAGGGCAGGGCCGCCGAACGCGGGGGCGAACAAGTTGGCCACCAGCTCGGCGGACATCGCCCCGCCGCCGCCGTGCCCCATCACCACCCGGGGGTGGTCGCGCAGTGGCAGCGGGCAGGACCACCCGGAGAAGTCGGGCGCCGAGGGCGGCCCGTCGGGCTCGGTCGCCGGCCGCGCGGTGAGGATCTCGATGTCAGCCAACGAAGGTCGCCTCCTGGGGAGCGACCGGCGCGCCCAGTCGCCGGTAGAGGTAGTAGGCCGCGCACGCCCCTTCGCTGGACACCATGGTGGCGCCGAGCGGGGTGCGCGGGGTGCAGAGCGTGCCGAAGGCCTCGCACTCGTTCGGCTTGAGCTGCCCTTGCAGCACCTCGCCGGCCCGGCACTGCGACGGCTCGCAGGTGGTGATCCCGGAGACGTCGAAGCGGTGCTCGGCGTCGTGGTCGCGGTAGCGCGGGGAGAGCCGCCAGCCGCTCTGCGGGATCACTCCGATGCCGCGCCAGGCCCGGTCGGTCACCTCGAAGACGTCTTCCAGCATGGCCCGGGCCGCCGGGTTGCCCTCGGGGCGGACGGCCCGCGGGTAGGCGTTGTCGACTCGGTGCTCGCCGCGCTCCAACTGCCGTACGGTGCGCCGGATCCCTTCCAGGATGTCGAGCGGTTCGAAGCCGGTGACCACGATCGGCACCCGGTGGCGCTCGGCCAGCGCCGGGTACTCGTCGATGCCCATCACGCTGCACACGTGCCCGGCGGCCAGGAAGCCCTGCACCCGGCAGTCGGGCGAGGTCATGATGGCCTCGATGGCCGGAGGCACCCGGACGTGCGAGACCAGCATGCTGAAGTTGCGCACGCCCTGCTTCCGGGCCTGGTGGACGGCCATGGCGTTGGGCGGGGCCGTGGTCTCGAAGCCGATGCCGAAGAAGACCACCTCGCGGTCCGGGTTCTCCCGGGCGATCCGCAGCGCGTCGAGCGGCGAGTAGACCACCCGGACGTCGCCGCCCTCGCCGCGGACCCGGAACAGGTCGCGGTCGGTGCCGGGCACCCGCAGCATGTCGCCGAAGGAGCAGAAGATCACCTCGGGCCGGGCTGCGATGGCCAACGCCCGGTCGATCACCTCCAGCGGCGTGACGCACACCGGACACCCCGGCCCATGGATCAACTCCACCCCCTCCGGCAGCAGTTGGTCGATGCCGTGCCGGATGATGGTGTGCGTCTGCCCGCCGCAGACCTCCATCAGCGCCCACGGCCGGGTGACCGCAGCGCGGATGTCGGCCAGCAGCCCGCCCGCCAACTCCGGGTTCTGGAACTCCTCCAGGTACCTCACTGCCGCTCCTCCGTCGCGCCCGTTCCTGCCGCCGCCTCCCACGGATCGCCGAACTCCTCCTGCAGCAGGCCGAGTTCCGCGAAGAGGTCGAGGGTCTTCCGAGCCGACTCCTCGTCCAGCCGCTGCAACGCGAAACCGACGTGCACGATGGCGTACTCACCGACCCCGAGGTCGGGCAGGTACTCCAGGCACACGTCCTTGACCACCCCGCCGAAGTCGACGACCGCCATCCGCGTCCCGTCCCGTTCCGAGATCTCCATCACCCTGCCGGGCACCGCCAGGCACATCCCTTCTCTCCTCTCAACCCGCGCCCGGGCCGCCGGCCCGGGCGGCCACCATCAGCTGGCCGAGCGCCAGCCCGCCGTCGTTGGGGGGCACCCGGCGGTGCCGCAGCACGGTGAAGCCGTCGGCGCGCAGCCCGTGCGCGCAGGCCGACGAGAGCAGCGCGTTGGCGAACACGCCACCGGTCAGGGCGACCGTGTCCGTGCCCTGCTCAGCGCGGGCGGCCCGGCACTGGGCGCGCACCAGCTCGGCCACCGCGGCGTGGAACCGGGCGGCGACCAGGCCGCCGGACGCCCCCAGGGCGAGGTCTGCGACCACCGCGGCCAGTACCGGCTCGGGCTCGCCGAGCAGCACGCTGCCGTCGCGCCGGAGTCCGAAGGCGTACCCCTCGGCGGGCCCGTGGGCCAGCGCTGCGGCCTCGAGTTCAATGGCCGCCTGCGCCTCGTACTCGGCCAGCTGACAGACACCGGCCAGCGCGGACACCGCGTCGAACAGCCGCCCCATGCTGGAGGTCGGCACGCAGTTCAACGACCGGTCCAACTGGGTTTCGAGTAACGCCAGTTCGTCGCGCGGGCAGGCACGGACCGGTGCCAGGTCGGCCGACCACGGAATGCCCGCCGCCCACAGGTGGGCGAGCGCCATCCGGTACGGCCGGGCCACCGCGGCGTCGCCGCCGGGCAGCGGCACGTACGCCAGGTGTCCGAGCCGCCGGAAGCCGTCGTAGTCGGCGAGCAGCACCTCGCCGCCCCAGACGGCGCCGTCCTCGCCGTACCCGGTGCCGTCGAACGCAACCCCGATGACGGGCCGGCTGCCGTCCAGCCCGTGTTCGGCCATGACGGAGGCGATGTGCGCGTGGTGGTGCTGTACCGGCCGCACTCGTGCGTCGCCGAAGGACCGCCGGGCGTGCCGGGCCGACCGGTAGTTGGGGTGCCGGTCCACCGCCAACACCTCGGGCTGGACCCCGGTGACGGCCTCCAGGTGTGCCGTCGCGCGGTCGAAGGCCTCCAGGGTGGCGAGGTCGTCCATGTCCCCGATGTGGCCGGACAGCCAGGCGTAGCCGTCGCGCGCCAGCGCGAAGGTGTTCTTGAGGTCCCCTCCGACGGCCAGCACCGGCCGGACCGGCACGGGAAGCGGCAGCGGCAGCGGCACGTGGCCGCGGGAGCGCCGGACCGGCAGGTGCTCCCCGTCGACCACCCGCACCACCGAGTCCTCGCACGGGACGTGGATGGTCCGGTCGTGCGTCAGCCAGCCGTCGACCAGCGGAGCCAGCCGGTCGAAGGCGTCCTGGTCGTCGGTGACGATCGGCTCGCCGGAGAGGTTGGCGCTGGTCATCACGAGCAGCCCCGGCACGGGCGGCGCGAGCAGCAGGTGGTGCAGCGGGGTGTACGGCAGCATCACGCCGAGGTCGGGGCTGCGGGGCGCAACGGCCTCCAGCGCCGCCACCGATCCCGGCGCCGAGACTTTCGGGCCCACGCGGCGGAGCAGCACGATCGGCCGGGCCGCACCGGCGAGCAGTTCCTCCTCCACCGGCCCCACCTGCACCAGCCCGGCCAGCTCGGCGAGGTCCCTGGCCATCAACGCGAACGGCTTGGAGCCGCGCCGCTTGCGCCGGCGCAGCCGGGCGACGCTCGGCACGTTCCGCGCGTCGCACGCCAGGTGGTACCCGCCGATGCCCTTGACGGCCAGGATCGCGCCGCCCCGGAGTATCCGGCGGGCCCCGTCGAGGGCGTCCTCGCGGCGGATCGTCCGGTCACCCGGTACGACGAGGGAGAGTTCGGGCCCGCAGGCGTGGCAGCAGATCGGCTGGGCGTGGAAGCGCCGGTCGGCGGGGTCGGTGTACTCCCGTGCGCAGTCCGGACACATCGGGAAGTCCGCCATGGTGGTGTTGGCGCGGTCGTACGGCAGACCGGTGACGATGGTGTGGCGCGGCCCGCAGTTGGTGCAGCTGATGAACGGGTGCCGGTAGCGGCGGTCGTGGGGGTCGGCCAGTTCGCCGAGGCAGTCCGCACAGGTGGCGGTGTCCGGCGGGACCAGGGAGCGCCGCAGGCCGTCGCCGCGGGACGGGGTGATGGCGAAGCCGGTCGCGCCGGTCGGCGGCAACGGCACATGCTCGACGGCGTCGACGCGTGCCAGCGGCGGCGCGTCGCCGGCGACGCGCCGGCAGAACGACTCCAGCGCCTCGGTCCGCCCTTCGATCTCGGCGAGCACCCCTTCGCCGGTGTTGGTGACGGTCCCGGCAAGGCCGAGTTCGGCGGCCAGCGAGAAGACGAACGGCCGGAACCCGACGCCTTGGACGACCCCGCGGACAGCCACCCGCCGCCGTTCCAACCCGGCTGCCGACGAAGCTTCCTGACCGACCTTCACAGGTGCTCCGCGGCAGCACCGTCGTGCGAGTGTGCATCCCCGCGGGAGTGCAGGTGCCCGGGCCCGTTCGCCGACGCTCCCGCCATCACCGGCCGGTGCACCTCCGCACCGTCCAGCACGGCGCACGCCCGGTCCAGCAGCTCGCCCACGCCCTGCCCGGTCCGGGCCGAGGTGAACACCACCTCCACCCCCGGGTTGACCCGGGCGACGTTGGCCAGGAACGCCGTCTCGTCGAACTCCGCCGCCGCAGCGAGGTCGGCTTTCGTCACCAGCACCAGGTTGGCCAGCCCGAACGCGGTGGGGTACTTGAGCGGCTTGTCCTCGCCCTCGGTCACCGAGGCGAGCGCCACCCGCAGCGTTTCACCGAGGTCGTACGAGGCCGGGCAGACCAGGTTGCCGACGTTCTCCACGAACAGCAGCCGGATGCCGGCGGGCAGCCAGCCGGCCAACTGCCCGGTGAGCATCTCGGACTCGAGGTGGCACAGCCCGTCGGTGAGCACCTGCTTCACCGGCACGCCCGAACGGGCCAGCCGCAGTGCGTCGTTCTCCGTTGCGAGGTCGGCGGTGAGGGCGGCGACGGCAATCCCGCGGTCGCGGGCCAGGCAGAGTTCGGCCTCGAGCAGCGCGGTCTTCCCGCTGCCGGGGCTGGAGAGCAGGTTCACCGCGACCGTGCCCTGGGCGGCGAGCCGGGCGCGCAGGGCGCGGGCACCGTCGTCGTTCCGGGCCAGGACCGCCTGCCGGAGTTCCACCGTACGACACATGGGAGTTCAGCCTTCCTGTCGGGCTCCGGCGCCCGCCGGGCGCTCGGCCCGTTCGACGCCGATGATCTGCAGCTCGCGGCCGGCCAGCAGTTCGACGCCGGCGCCGGCGCAGTTCGGGCAGCCGAGGTCGGGCGGCATACCGACGGACCATTCGGTTTCGCACCCGAGGCACCTCGCGCGGGCCGGCACCGTCTCGGTCTCCAGGACCGCGCCTTCCAGCAGCGTTCCGGCGCAGGCCAGTTCGAAGCAGAACTCGAGAGCCGAGGGCACCACGCCGGCCAGTTCGCCGACCTGCAGCCGCACCAGGACGACGGCCTCCGTCCCGTGCTCGCGCGCCGCGGCGTCCACCTGTTCGACGACTGCCGCCGCGATCGACATCTCGTGCATGGGCCCCGTTCCCGCTACTGGGAGGCAACAAGGCTCGATTGAAGGGCGCGGCGGCGGCTGCGGCTCGGAGCCGCGCCGCCGCCGCGCCGGGGGCTACGCCGTTCGCAGCAATCCGCGGCTCACATCCGGCTGATCCTGACGTACCGCTTCACGTCGTCCAGGTTCTGCCAGATGACCGCCGCCACGGCCGTCACGACGGCCGCGCAGAGCAGCTTCTTCACCATGCCGTTGTCTCCCTCTCCACTTGCGGGTCCGCCTGCGCGCCCGTCGGCTCCTCCGCGCCGACGATCCGCAGAACCACCCGGACCGCCTCCTCGACGGCGGCGGCAACCGGTGTGCTCAGGCCGATTCCCTCGTCCAGCGATTCCGGCTCGCAGCCCACCACGAGCACCCGCTCGGGCAGAGTGCCTCCGGTGCCTGCGGCCAGCGTGCCGAGCAGCGCGAGCACTGCGTCGGGTCCCATCCGGTGCCCGTCCAGGACGGGCACCTCGACCGGGCCGGCGTCCGGTTCGATCAGGTAGACAGTGCCCGGCCCGCCGCCTCGCGCGGTGGCGTCGACCAGCACCAGCAGCCGGTAGCCGTTCAGGGCCTGGTATGCGAGGTGGACGCCGCGCACGCCCACGTCGAGCAGTTCGACGTCGTCCGGCAGCGGGTGCTCCCCCAGCCGCCGGACGGTCTCCACCCCGAACCCGTCGTCGCCGAGGAGGATGTTGCCGACCCCGGCGACCAGCACGCGGCCCGTGCTCATGGCTCCTCCAACAGGGCGATCTCGTCGGGCTGGAAGTAGCGGAAGCGGCCCTGGGCCCGCCACAGGTCCGCGCCGGGGTCGTCCTCCACCGTCACGGCGAGGTGGACCGAGCCGTCCACGTCGTGCAGCACGGCCTCGACGAGGGCGGTCCGCCCGTCCAGGAACAGGTCCTGCGCGTCGGTGCGCCGCCGCCCGGGCCTGAGCACGACCCGGCTGCCCGCACCGACCTGCCGGCCGTTGACGACGACCCGGTCGTGTTCCGGGTCGACCTCGGGGTCGTCGCCCGGATCCCACCACGGCCGGCCGGGCGCGTTCCCGGTGATCGCGCGCAGGCCTCGGACGGCGCCGTGCAGGCGTTCCAGCACCTCCGGCGGCATCGAGTCGGCGAGGTCGATCACTGCGCCGGCCCGCTCGTCGGTACCGCGGGCCTCGCGCTTCTCACGGTCGGTCAGGGCGGCGGTCCGCAGTGCGAGAATCTCGTCGATCTCGGTCGCGTCGTAGAGCGCGCCGGGGCTCTCGGGGGCGATGCTCGGGTGGTCCTCCAGGATGATCGGCGAGGAGAGCAGCACCCGGCAGCGTCCGGGCGGCCCGGCGAGGACCGGCCAGGTGTGCTCGTTGCGGCACTGCGCGACCGCCTCCCTGGCCCACTCGGGCGGGTCGGTGACCGACAGGAAGGAGCCCCGGTCGAGCCCGAGCAGCAGGTGCGCCGAGACGAGCGAGTGCGGCAGCGCCGCCTCCCGCCCGCCTGCCGGCGCCACCGTCCGGACGGTGGTGTTCTCCACCACGACGGTCAGCCGCTGGACCGCGTACGGCCCCGGGACCGCGCGGGCCGTCAGCCTCAGCACGCCCTCGACCGACTCCCGTCGCCGGACCAGCCGTCCGATCGGCACGTCTTCCGCATAGAGGGTTTCGATGTCCTCGCCGGCCAGGAGGTGGAACGGGTGCACTGCCCCCTCGGCCGGCTCCGGGACCGGGAGCAGTAGCTCGATGCGCTCCTCGACGCCTTCGTCCCACGGCACCAGCACCCGGTCGGCGAGCTCCAACTCCTCGACCGGCTCGAACCCGCCGCCGGGCAGGGCGCGTTCGACGGTGCGGCGCTGAGCCCGCAGGAAGCGCAGTTCCACGGCCAGTCGGTCGCCGGGGCGCGGCTCCATCAGGCACTCGGTGCGCTGGTGGGAGTGCTCGCCGCTGTCCTCGCCCCAGCCGGGCGGGACGAGCACGCCGAACTGCCAGCGGAGCCGGTTCTTGGCGGCCGAGGCGCGGTAGGGGTACAGCACGTACCCCTCGAAGAGCACGGCGTCGGCGATCTGCCGGGCCTGCGCGAATCTGCGGTCGAACTCCTCGGTCAAGGCGGTCACCGGGCGGCGTCCTCGAACTCGGTGGCGGTGAGAAGTTCCCGCACGGTGGCCTCCCAGGAGGGCAGGGCGCGGCTGGAACGGTAGGCGAGCAGCGCGTCCATCACGTCCTCGGGCAGCCGCAGCCAGCCGCAGCCGGGGAAGTGCCGGTCGATCGCCTCCCGCCACACCGCGACGGGCATCCGCACCGGAGCCTCCCGGTCCCACGGGACCGGGGTGACCTGGAACCCGCGGGGCCCGGCGAACGCGGTGCCCGAGAACAGGAGCAGCAACGGGACCTCCCCGCCGTCCAGCGCCCTGAGGTAGCGGGCGGACGCGACGTCCATGTCGTAGGTGCACGGCACGGGCAGGTCCACCTCGGTCTCGCCGGTGAACCCGGGGACCATCAGCGGCACCTGGGCGAGCTGGACCGGGTTGAGCGTCGTGCCCCAGCGGGAGCGCTCGCCGAACAGGTCGGCGAGCCGCTCGCCCTCCGCCTCGCCGTAGCCGCGGCGGGCGGGTTCGATGCGAAGCTGGCAGCGGAGCGCGAGGGCGTGCACCCGGGCGGCGGGCGCAGTGATCCGCAGCCGAAAGACGAGCGTGGGCCCGGCGGCGTGCGGATCGGTCGTCACGCCGGTACAGGCGAAGCCGAGTTCGGTCATCGGGAGACCTCCGCCGCCAGCGGCCTGGCGCGCTCGTCGAGCCGGGCGAAGAAGGCGTCGAGTTCGGCCCGGGCCTCGGCGCCGCCGTCGAACCCCCGCCAGCAGCGCCGCAGCCGGCCGACCAGTTCGTAGCAGGTGTCGATGGGCACCAGGTGGCACTGGACGCCGTCGTCGGTGTGCCGCAGCAGCAGCGCCTCGACGTCCGGCTCCAGGACGGCGGCGAGCCGGCTGCCGTCGAGGGCGGTCTGCCAGGCGGCCTCGTCCGGCTCGCTCTCGGTGGCACCGGCCGGGCCGGGGTAGAACACCACCAGTCGGTCCTGCCTGGCGTTGCGAAAGAGGAAGGCGGTCCCGACCGGGATGCCGAGCGCCGCCCAGGCGTCCTCGCCGATCCGGTGGTCCGGGTCGATCAGGTGGCGGTCGGGGACACCGCGGTAGCGGCCGCCGGCCGCGCCCGGCTGCTGGAAAAGCAGCCCGCACGCGGTGCAGGCGCAGGTCAGGGCCTGTTCCTCGGTGTCCACCAGGTGCCGGTGCTGCTGCGGAACGCGCTGGCCGCAGAAGGTGCAGCGCTCGGGCTGCGGAGGGGCCGGTTCGCGCAGCCGGCGCAGCAAGGCGGTGCCGAGCCTGTCGAGTCGACGGATGCTCACCGTGCCTCCGCCGGGCTGGGCGGGCGGGCGGAGATCTGCAGCAACTGCGGGGCCTGTTCCAGCTCCAGCGCCGTCACCTCGGGTGCGTGGCAGGCGAGAACGGTCTCGATGTCCTGCTCGGAGCAGCCGCAGCCTCCTCGGGTGCGGCGGAGCCGGGCGGTGCCCGTGGCGGGTTCGTAGCCGGACAGTTCGACCGGCTCGGCGAGGGTGGCGAGCGCCCGGCGGATACGGGCGGTGGCGTCCTCGGGGTGCAGGTCGTGCAGGACGAGGAGTCCGGCCACCACCGGGTCGTCCAGCAGCCGGTCCAGCGCGGGCGGCGGCACCGCCCGGACCAGTCGGGTGAGACCGTCGCCGTACATCTCCATCAGCTCGCGCACCAAGTGCTCGCCGGTCTCCTGCGCGCCGTGCGCGGCGAGCCGGTCCAGCGCTTCCTGGACCCGTTGCCCGGTCTGCTCCGCCGTCATGCGAGCCCGCTCAGGCCGGTGGGCACGTGCATCTGCTGCACGGTCTTCCCGCCGCCCACGTACATGTGGACGCCGCAGGGCAGGCAGGGGTCGAAGCTGCGGACGGCCCGCATGATGTCGATGCCCTTGAAGTCGTCCGGGGAGTTCTCCTCGAAGATCGGCGTGTTCTGCACCGCGTCCTCGTACGGGCCGGGCGTGCCGTAGCTGTCGCGGACGCTGGCGTTCCACGGGGTCGGCGGGTACGGGTGGTAGTTGGCGATCTTGCCGTCCCGGATCACCATGTGGTGCGAGAGCACACCGCGGACCGCCTCGGTGAAGCCGCAGCCGATCGACTCGTCCGGTACTTCGAAGCGCTCCCAGGTCTGGCTGCGGCCTGCGCGGACCTCCTCCAGCGCCTTCTCGGCGAAGTGCAGGGCCGCGGCGGCAGCGTAGGCCTGGAAGTAGGTGCGGGCGCGGTTGCGCTCGATGGCGTTGCTCCACTGCGGGATCTTCCACTCGAAGGTGGTCTCCGGCTTGGTCATCGAGCGCGGCAGGTTGATCACCACGCTGTGGCCGGTGGCCTTGACGTAGCCGATGTCGACCAGCCCGGACAGCGCGGTGGACCACAGCCGGGCGATCGGGCCGCCGCCGGTGTCGAGCGCCAGGTGATCCTTGCCGTCGAACCAGCGTGGGGACATCACCCAGCTGTACTTGTCGTCGAAGTTGCGCTTCCGCGGCTGCGGGACGGTGTGCTGGTTCCACGGGTGGCGCGGGTCGACCGGGTTGCCGAGCGGGTCGTGGGTGACGAACAGTTCCTTGCCCTGCCAGTCCTCGTAGTAGGAGCTGCCGAGCAGGATCCGGATGCCGAGGTTGATCTCGGTGAGGTCGTTGGTGACCAGTTTGCCGTCGACCACGACGCCGGGGGTGACGAACATCCGCCGGCCCCAGTCGGTCATGTTGCGGTAGGTGAAGTCGCAGTGGTCGGGGTCGTTGAGGCTGCCCCAGCAGCCGAGCAGGACGCGCCGCCGACCGACCTCCTCGTACCCGGGCAACGCCTGGTAGAAGAAGTCGAAGAGGTCGTCGTGGAGCGGCACGACCTTCTTCATGAACTCGACGTAGCGCATCAGCCGGGTCAGGTAGTCGGTGAACAGCTGGACGGTGGCCACCGTGCCGACACCGCCCGGGTAGAGCGTGGAGGGGTGCACGTGGCGCCCTTCCATCAGGCAGAACATCTCCCGGGTGTAGCGGCTGACCTGCAGCGCCTCGCGGTAGAACTCGCCCTCGATCGGGTTGAGCGAGCGCATGATGTCGGCGATGGTCTTGTAGCCGTGCTCGCCGGCGTGCGGCGCTTCCGTGCGCTCGGCCAACTCCAGCACGCCGGGGTTGGTCTCGCGGACCATCTTCTCGCAGTAGTCGACCCCGACCAGGTTCTCCTGAAAGATGTTGTGGTCGAACATGTACTCGGCGGCCTCGCCGAGGTTGATGATCCACTCACCGAGGTGCGGGGGCTTCACGCCGTACGCCATGTTCTGGGTGTAGACCGAACAGGTGGCGTGGTTGTCGCCGCAGATGCCACAGATCCGGCTGGTGATGAAGTGCGCGTCGCGCGGGTCCTTGCCGCGCATGAAGACGCTGTAGCCGCGGAAGACCGATGAGGTGCTGTAGCACTCCGCCACCCGCTTCTGCTTGAAGTCGATCTTCGTGTGGATGCCCAGGCTGCCCACGATCCGGGTGATCGGGTCCCAGGACATCTCCACCAGGCCGCTGCCGTCCCCGGCCGCCTTGGTCATCGGTGCCATCGTGTCTGTCGTGCCCTTCTGAAGGGGTGGGAGGAGCGACGGGCGGGCCGCCACGCGGGGTGCGCAGCGGCCCGCCGGATCACCACGGGGCGCGGTAGCCGGTCGTGAGCTTGCGACCGGTGCGGCGCCACTTGGGTTCCTTGTCGACGGTCTTGAGAGTGATCGCACGCAGCCGCCGGATGACCGAGCCGTACGCGGAACTGGCCGCCGTGGAGACGGTCGAGCCGGGAGGCGGGTCCATGAATGGCATGAACTTGTCCGGAAATCCGGGCATCGTGCAGGCGATGCAGATGCCGCCGACGTTCGGGCATCCGCCGACCCCGTTGATCCAACCGCGCTTGGGGACGTTGCACTTCACGACCGGGCCCCAGCAGCCGAGCCGCACCAGGCACTCCGGCGTGCCGTAGTCGGTGGCGAACTGCCCCTGTTCGTAGTAGCCGCCGCGGTCGCAGCCCTCGTGCACGGTGGCGCCGAACAGCCAGGCGGGGCGCAGCTTGTCGTCCAGCGGGATCATCGGCGCCGAGCCGGCCAGCTGGTAGAGCAGGTACGTCAGGGTCTCGGCGAAGTTGTCGGGCTGGATCGGGCAGCCGGGCACGCAGACGATCGGCAGCCCCGCCTTGGACTTCCAGTCCCACCCGAGGTAGTCCGGCACACCCATCGCACCGGTCGGATTGCCCTCCATGGCGTGGATGCCGCCGTACGTGGCACAGGTGCCGATCGCGACGACGCCGGTGGCCTTCGGGGCGAGCCGGTCCAGCCACTCACTGGTGGTGATCGGCTGACCGGTCGCCGGGTCGTCGCCGAAGCCGCACCAGTAGCCCTCCTTCTTGATCTCCTCGTTGGGGATGGATCCCTCGACCACCAGGACGAACGGGTCGAGTTCGCCGCGGTCCGCCTTGAAGAACCACTCGACGAAGTTGTCGGCGCCCTGCACCGGTCCGCACTCGAAGTCGATGAGCGGCCAGTGGACGGCGACCTTCGGCAGGCCCGGCAGGGCCCCCGTGACGATCTCCTCGATGCTCGGCTGCATGGCGGCCGTCAGGGAGACCGAGTCGCCGTCGCAGCTGAGCCCCGCGTTGATCCAGAGAATGTGCACCACGTCGGTGTCGGTGGCACTCGTTGTTGCAGCACCCATGAGGATGCCTCCTCGGAGCCGGGAGAGCCGGACACAATGGCTCAGAACCGTCTTAACAGCGGATGGCCCGGCCCGCCGGTCCACATGGCCGTACGGGACATCCGATGGGCCGCAGACCAGGTCCGCCGTTCGGCTCAACACACCGCCGCTCGGGGGGCGAAGAACTGGCGGCGCATCACCGCCGGTTCCTCGGCCAATATCGGCGGCACCGCCACAACCCGCCAGGCCAACACGCCCAGACCTCATTCGCACAGAAGGCCGCAAGGGCGTTCGGTGCAGTGTCGCGGAGCGAGCGGGACGGAAGTGCGATGAGCGACACGGCGAGCGCCGGGTAAGCAAGTCCACCGAGACCGGGCCTCCGGGAGCGGACTTGGACGGCTTGGCCCACTTCCGGCTACAGCCGGGACGAGGGCCCGGAGAACGCCCCCGGACATGGGCGGAGAAGCCGGCGAGGTCACGGCATATGGCGGGCAGCCCGTCACGATGGCGATGACGGAAGGTACGACGGCCCACGCCGAGCGGCCACGGCATCGGGCTGGGACTGGAGCCCGACGACGGCTGGGCCTGGGACGCCAGCTCCGACCATCGTGACCGATGCCGCCTCGCGGCGGCACGGCGTGGTCGAGCAGGTGCTCAACAGCTGGGGCCCCGTACCGGAACTTCGGGCACCCGGGGGTCGAGCTCGACTGGAGTTGCTTCAAGTACGTGGTCTGCAACGGCGCGACCGTCCGCTTGACCAAACACACACCCTCCGAGTCACGACCGCCATCCATCGCCGA
This sequence comes from Kitasatospora griseola, assembly GCF_044999035.1. Classification (NCBI taxonomy): domain Bacteria; kingdom Bacillati; phylum Actinomycetota; class Actinomycetes; order Kitasatosporales; family Streptomycetaceae; genus Kitasatospora; species Kitasatospora griseola. Next base: position 204,294 of record NZ_CP173360.1, read on the forward strand.
GCCGGCCTCCGGGCCACGACCCACCCAGCGACCGACTCGAGGACTTGGCTTCACCGGCCCCAACAGCGAGCCCGGCGTCCTGAACCCCGAATCCGAGCGCCGGCGCGCCGTCAAGCGAGCTCGGCACCCCAAGCCTTCGCCCGGTTCAGCTCGCCGTCGCGCAGTGGTCCGTTGATCTCTTCCACGAGGAAGCCGACGGGGTCGGACGTGAGGTCGTAGTGGTGGCGGGTGAGGCGCGCGGCGATGCCGTCGGCCGCCGCCCCGGCGTGCTTCGTCTCGACCCGGGTGTCGAACGCGGCGGCGCGGACGCCCGCACCGTCGTCCGGCAGGGAGCGGAACCAGGCGCGCAGGCCCGGGCTCTCCTCCGGTGCGCCCGCCTTCGCGGCCAGGGTGCGACTGAGGCCGGTGGACATGCCCCGCATGTGCGTCGGGCCGCCGACCACCAGCAGGTCCGCGTCCCCGACGACCCCGGTCCCGGCCTCGGCGACCGGTAGGCACCGCACGTCGGCGTCCGGCTTGGTCGTCCGAATGCCGTCGGCGATCGCCTTGGCGACCTGCCCGGTGTTGCCGTACATGCTCTCGTAGACGATCACGGCAAGCATCGTTCGTTCACCTCTCTCTGGTCAGCGGGTCGTCGGCGCCACGCCCGACGGGAACGGTGACGACGGGGCAGAGTGCCTGGCGGATCAGGCCGTGCGGGACGGATCCGAGCCGCAGTCCGGTGAGTCCGCCGTGGCCGTGCCGTCCGACCACGACGGCCAGCGCATGGGCGGACACCCGGACGAGTTCGTCGACGGGACGGCCGCCGATGACCTCGTGGGTGAGGTCGAGGTCGGGTTCGTCAGCGGCGCAGCCCGCGGTGCTCTCGAAAAGGCGCCGCCGGATCTCCGGTTCGCTCTCAAGCGGCTCGAACGGCCGCACGGGTGTCCGTCGCACCCAAACAGCACGCAGGGCCGCTCCCCGGCGGGCGGCCAGGTCGGTGGCGAAGCGCACCGCAGCCCCGCAGTCGGGGGACCCGTCGACCCCGACGACGACGTAGGGCGGCCGGAGGGTGGTGTGCTCGGGTTCCCGTACGACGGCGACCGGGCAGTGCGCCTGGGCGCTGACCGGAACGGTCACGGAGTAGCGGCTCAGCTTCTCCTCCAGGCGGCCCAGGCGGCGCGAACCGAGTACGACGAGGGCGGCCCGCGTGGACTCGGCGCAGAGCAGCGGGGCCGGGCTCCCCTCACGGAGGACGGGCTGCACCTGGAGCCGGGGGTGGCGTTCCAGGGCGATGCTGTTGGCCTTCTCCAGCACGACGGATCCGGCGTCGCGAAGCGACTGGAGGTAGTTGCGGCCGTTGCCGTGCAGGTCGCGAGGCTCATCGGGGACGGCCAGCAGCAGCCGGAGTGGGAGCCCGCGCCGCGCGGCCTCGGCGGCGGCCCAGCCGACAACCATGGGGCTGACCTGCCGGGCGTCGACGCCGAGCACGATCGGGCGGGGTTCGGTGGGCGATGCCATGGTTCCTCCACCGCTGCGGCGGCCGTTGTCCAGTGACGACCGGGTCGACTTCCACGCTAGGCGGACCTGGCGGGGCGGGCGAGGGCCGACCGGCCCCGGCCGGAAGGGGCGTCGGACCCGACTCCGTCGGAGCGTGAAGGAGTGGCTCTCGTCTGGTACCACCGGTACAGCCGCACCGCGGAAACGCACCGTGCCGGGTACGTGCCGGTCCGGGGCGGGGCCGCTGAGCGCGACACGGCAGCCGCGGGTCGAGCCACCGGGAGTCCTTCCAGTGCTGGCGAACCGGCAAGGCCGTCGTCGAAGACATCGACGTCGACATGGTCACCCGCCCCGCGGCCACCCACAGCCGCCTCCTCCACAGCCGGCCACGCCACTGAGCTGCATGGCAACCGGGCGGGGCTCGTGCCAGACTGACAGCACGGGGGAGTTTCGTTATGTGATCGTCCTGGGGAGAAAAGCCATGCCCGAGCGAAATCGCACCAGGGCTGTCTCGGACCGGGAACGGCAGGAAACACTGGAGTACTGGACCGACAGGCGCTCGCGAAAAGCAAAGCCGGCCGAACCCTCGACTGCCCCCGCCGAAACTGTGCAGCGGCTCCGCCGAAACCAGGGCGAGGGGCAGGGATCCACGGGTGCGGATGCCTCCTCGGGGGGAGGGAGCCGAGGAAATATCGGCCAAGCCCTAGAAAAGGTCGATCCGAACATTCACCCGCTCTGGAATTGCGGGAAGTTCTCCTTTACGCAGGCGACCCCGTCAGGGGGACGCAGGACCATCAAGGGAGCGCCGCCATCATCCGGGAATCTGCTTTCAGCGGCGCGCGGATGAGTCGGGAAGCCGACATGGACCGGGCCCCGTCTGCCGGGGCGGGACATCCGGTGACGGTGTTCCTGCTCGACGACCACGAAGTGGTCCGGCGCGGAGTGAAGGACCTGCTGGACGCCGAGCCCGACCTGCGGGTGGTCGGCGAGGCGGGCACCTGCGCGCAGGCGCTGGCTCGCGTCCCGGCGCTCCGACCGCACGTCGCGCTGCTGGACGTGCGGCTGCCGGACGGCGACGGCGTGACGGTCTGCCGGGAGCTGCGGGACCAGTTGCCGGAGCTGGCCTGCCTGATGCTGACCTCCTTCGAGGACGACGACGCCCTGCTGGATGCGATCATGGCGGGTGCCGCCGGCTATGTGCTCAAGCAGGTCAAGGGTGCGGACCTGGTGGCGGCGGTTCGCACGGTGGCCTCCGGCCAGTCGATGCTCGACCCGGCCACCACCCGCAAGCTGATGGAGAGCCTGCGCCACCATGAGGAGAGCGGCGCCGAGGCGGCCCTTGCCCGACTCACCCCGCGCGAGCGGGAGGTCCTGGCGCTGATCGGTGAAGGGAAGACCAACCGCGAGATCGGGCACGACCTGTACCTGTCGGAGAAGACGGTGAAGAACCACATCTCCCGGCTGCTCGCCAAGCTCGGCGTCGAGCGTCGGCTCCAAGCGGCCGTACTGGCCGCGCACGCCGAGGAGGAGCACCGGTCCCAGCATCGAGGATGAGCCCGGTCGGCCGGGCAAAGGGGACCACCTGGCCCAAGCAACATGCCGCTCCCCGGTCGCATCGTGGACGGTGAAGGGTGCCGGCCCGGCGCCCACCGGCCCGGGGAGGCCGTGATGATGTACTGGAACGGATACGGAATGGGCAACTGGGGCGTCGGCTTGATGGCGCTGACGGTCCTGCTGTTCCTGGGCCTGACGGCCGTGGCGATGGTCGTGCTGGTCCGACACCTCGGCGGCTCCGCCGGCCCGCGGCCGCCGCACCGGCAGTCGGAGCCCCGGCCCGAGCCCGAGCAGTTGCTCGCCGAGCGCCTCGCCCGCGGCGAGATCGCCCCGGACGGGTATCGGCGCACACTGGAGGCGCTGCGCCCGGTCCGGACCCGGAGCGAGCGGGGGTGGACGCCGTGACCGTCCCCGTCCTCGACGCCCCCGCGTTGGAGAAGCTGATCTCTGCGGCGGTCGCCGCGCCGTCCGTCCACAACACCCAGCCCTGGCGTTTCCACCTGGTGCCGGAGACGTCGGTGCTGGAGGTGTGGGCCGTCCCCGAGCGGGCCTTGTCCGCGATCGACCCGGAGGGCCGGGCGCTGCACGTCTCGGTGGGCGCGGCCGTACTCAACCTGCGCACCGCGGCCCGGCACCTCGGGTGGTCCCCCGAGGTGCGGCTGCTGCCGGACCCGGCCGAACCCGACCTGCTCGCGGGCGTGCAGCTGGACTCCGCCGCCGTCTGCCACGCCCCGGCCGTCGAGGCGCTGTACGACGCGATCTGGCGGCGGCACTCGATCCGTTCCCCGTTCACCGGGCCGCCGGTGCCTGCGGACGTCCTCGCCGAGCTCGTCGACGCCGCCCACGCGGAGGACGCGGAGCTGGAGCTGCCCGACGACGCCGAGACCGCGCGCCTGCTGCACCTCACCGCCGAGGCAGAGCGGCGCGGTGCCACCGACCCCGCCCAGCGGGTCGAGAGCCGCAACTGGGTGCGGCAGCCGGGCGCCTCGCTCTACGGCATCCCGACCTCGGCCCTGGGCCCGCAGGACGCGGCGGGCCGACTGCCGATGCGGGACTTCAGTGCACTTGCGCCGGAACGGCACCTCGCCCCGGTGCCGTTCGAGGAACGTCCGCGGATCGCCGTCCTGCTGACCCACGGTGACCACCCGGTGGACTGGCTGCACGCGGGCCTGGCCCTGGAGCACGTGCTGCTCGCTGCCACCGTCCACCGGGTGCGGGCCTCGCTGCTGCACCAGGCGATGGAGTGGCGGTTTCTCCGCTGGGAGGCCCGGGAAGTCCGGCACGGGCCGGCGTTCGCGCAGATGCTGATCCGGCTCGGCTACGGCCCGGAGGGCGCGCCGACCCCGCGGCGGCCGGCCGCCGACGTGATCGACAGCTGAGGTCAGCCGTCCGGCAGCGGTACCCGCCAGACCAGTTCGGTGCCGCCGGAGGGGCGGGCCCGGGCGTGGAACTCGCCGCCCAGCGCGGCGGCCCGCTCGGCCAGGTTCGCCAGCCCGCTGCGCCGCCCGCCCTCGGGCAGGCCCACGCCGTCGTCGGACACGCTGACCGTGAGGCGCCCCTCGCCGCTCTCCACCACCACGTCGACGGCGCTCGCCCTGGCGTGCTTGGCGGCATTGGACAGCGCCTCTTGAAGGACGGCGGTGGCCTCGGCGGCGACCGCCCCGGGCACGCCGACATCGAGCAGCCCGGTCATCCGCAGGGCCGGGGCGAAGCCCAGCGGGCCGGTGGCCCGTTCGACGGCCGCCACCACGGCGGCGCGCAGGCCGTGGGCGGCCGGTCCGGCGTCACGTACGCGCAGGCCGAAGATGGTGGCCCGAATGGTCCTGGCGGTCTCGTCGAGTTCGTCGATGGCCCGCAACACCCGTTCCTCGGCCTCGGGGTGCTCGATGAAGCGGGTGGCGCCCTGCAGGGTCATGCCGACCGCGAACAGTCGCTGGATCGCCAGGTCGTGCAGGTCGCGGGCGATCCGGTCGCGTTCCTGGAGCAACGCGACCTGCTCGGAGTCGCGGCGGCGTTCGGCCAGCTCCATGGCGACTGCGGCCTGCCCGGCGAACCCCGTCAAGGGCGTCGACTCGTCCGGTTCGAAGAGCGCCGACCCGGTCGTCCTGGCCAGCATCAGCACGCCGCGCACGCCCAGTTCGGCGGTGCCGATCGGCACCGCGACCGCCGGGCCCAGTCCCTCCCAGCGGGGCGGGCCGACAGTGATCCGCGGATCGTTGCGGACGTCGCTGCTGGTCACCAGCGTGCCGGAGCGAGCGGCCGCACCCATGAACGTGCCTGTCAGCGGGAGCATCAGCCCGCGGTGTTCACGCGCTCCCCGGCCGACGGCAATTCGCACCTCCAGTTCTTCGCCGTCGGGCAACAGCAGGGCGACCGCCGCGAGGTCGGCGCGGGCGATCTCGCCGGCGCGTGTCACCAACAGGTCGAGCACCTCCTGCTCGGCGCTGCCCGACAGCAGGCTGCTGGTGACCGCGGCGCCTGCGGCCAGCCACTGCTCGCGGAGCCGGGCCCGGGCGTACAGCCGGGCGTTCTCGATGGCCACACCGGCCGCGACGGCGAGGGTCTCCAGCACCGCCTCGTCCTCGGCGTCGAACTCGTCCGCGCCGCGCTTCTCGGTCAGGTAGAGGTTGCCGAACACCTTGCCGCGGATGCGGATCGGCACACCCAGGAAGCTGTGCATCGACGGGTGGTTCGGCGGGAAGCCGTAGGACGCGGGGTGGTCGGCGATCCGGGCGAGCCGAAGCGGCTCCGGGTGGCGGATGAGTTCGCCGAGGATGCCGTGGCCGGAGGGCAGCGGGCCGATCCGCCGGGCCTGTTCCTCGGTGATGCCGACCGGGACGAACTGCGACAACCGTTGGTCCTCGCCGATCACGCCGAGCGCCCCGTACTCGGCGTCGACCAGGTTCGCGGCGGCCTCGACGATGTGCCGCAGCACCTGGGTCAGATCGAGGTCGCGCCCGACCGCGAGGACGGCCTCCAGCAGGTTGTGCACCCGGTCGCGGGTTCCGCGCGCAGCGTCCAGCCGGCCCTGCAGCTCGTCCAGCAGGTCATCCAGCCTGAGCTGCGGCACCGGCGTCGGGCTCTCTTCTGCGCTGCCCACCGTGATCCTCCGGGCTCGGTGACGGCGTTTCCAGCGTAGGTGCGACGGCCCGGGAGAGCGCGTGGTGCGGCCGGTCCGGTAGGGCCGGTCGGCCCCTGCGCCCGACCCTGGCAGGCCCATGGCCTGGGCGGTCGGGGCGCGGAGGCTGGAAGGTGGAAGTACTTTCGAGTTCGCCCTGTTCCGGACCTGAATGCCAGGAGGTGGAATCCCATGGACGTCCAGCCCCCGGCCGACCCGTCGGCCGCCGAAGCGGTCGCCCGCCGGATCGCCGTCCGCCAGAGCCTGCTCGGCATCGACACGGACACGCTGGCAATGCTCACGGGCATGTCACGCCGCTACCTGGAGTTCCTGACCACGGCCGGCCCGTCCTTCGACCCGAACGGCTTCCTGCGGATCGCCGCCGCGCTCGGCCTGACCTACCAGGAGCTGCTGGCCGGCCGACCCGACCGGCCCCCCGGGCAGGGATCGCCCGCGCTCCGGCCGGTGCTGGTGCGGCTCAGCAGGGAGGAGTGCTGGGACGACCTCGGCGCGCGGGGCGTCGGTCGCATCGCCCTGCCCGGCGACCACGGACCTGCCGTCTTCCCCGTCAACTACGCCGTCGACCGCCACACCGTCGTCTACCGCACCCACGACCACGGCGCCACCGACCCGCCGCCCGGCACCGACGTCTCCTTCGAGGTCGACCGCATCGACGACCGCCGCAGCACCGGCTGGAGCGTCCTGATCACCGGCCGGGCCGAACACATCGACGACCCACCCACCCTCCAACGACTCCTCCGCGACCTCGCCGTCCAACCCTGGGCCGGCGGCCCGCGCGACCGCTGGATCCGCATCCGCCCCGCAACGGTGTCCGGACGCCGGATCACCAGCATGCCCGCCGAGGCCGAGGACTGAGCCGCGCCCCGCACCCGCGGGCCCCACCGGCCGAAGGAGCGCCGCCATGACCGAACAGCCAGCGAGCACCGTCCCTTCCCCGGCACCGCGCGGACGGGCGGACCGGGCATCCGGCGAGGAGGCGCTGCTCACCGACGGCAGCACCGTGCGGATACGCCCCCTCACCCCGGCCGACCGTCCGCAGGTGCTCGCGCTGCACGCGGACCGCATGTCGGATGCCAGCCGGCGGCTGCGCTTCCTCGGCAGCAGCCGCCGCGCGCCGGAGCTGACGGCCGACCGGCTGTGCGGGCCGCCCCGCCCCGAGCTGTACGCGCTCGGCGCGTGGACGGCGGGCGTGCTCGTCGGGGAGGCCGACTTCGAGACTGCCGCCGAACAACCCGACACCGCGGAACTGGCCGTCGCGGTGGCCGACGCCTGGCACCACCGCGGCGTCGGCAGCCTGCTGCTGGAGTACCTGGTGCACGCCGCCCGGGAGCGCGGCGTCGCCGCCTTCGAGGCGGACGCCCTGGCAGGCAACAGCGCTGTACACCGTCTGTTCTCCGACCTCGGGCTGCCGGTGCACCGCCGCTACCGGGAGGGCGAGGTCCGGGTCCAGGTCCCGCTGGCCGGCGCGGACACGGATGAGCACTACCTGCGGGCGGTGGAGGAACGCGGCCGCACCGCCGATCTCGCCAGCCTCGCCGCCCTGCTGCGGCCGCACTCGGTCGCCGTCCTGGGTGCTTCCCGGCGGTCGGGGTCGGTCGGGCAGAGCGTGCTGCGCAAGATCCGCGACGGCGGGTTCCGCGGCGAGGTGTGGGCGGTCAACCCGCACGCCGAGCGGGTCGCCGACATGCCCTCCTACCCTTCGCTCGAAGCGCTGCCCCGGATACCGGAGCTGGCGGTGCTCGCCGTTCCGGCCGCCGCCGTCCCCGCCGCGGCCGAGGAGTGCGGCCGGGCCGGCGTACACGGCCTGGTGGTACTGACCTCCGGCCTGGACGCCGATCAGGCGCGGCAGTTGCTGCACAGCTGCCGGGCGCACTCGATGCGACTCGTCGGCCCGAACAGCCTGGGCATCGCCCAGACCGACCCCGCGGTGCGGCTGGACGCCGAGTTCGGCGGTGCCTTCCCGCAGCCCGGCACGGCGGGGGTCGCCGTGCAGTCCGGCGGCGTCGGCATCGCGCTGCTGGAACAACTGGCCTGGCTGGGCATCGGCGTGTCGACGTTCGTCTCGCTCGGCGACAAGTACGACGTCAGCGCCAACGACCTGTTGCAGTGGTGGGAGAGCGACGACCGCACGAACCTGGCCCTGCTGCACCTCGAATCCTTCGGCAACCCGCGGGCGTTCGCCCGCACCGCCCGCCGGGTCACCCGCCGCTTCCCGGTCCTGACCGTCGACGCCGGACGCTCCTCGGCCGGCCGCCGCGGGGCCGCCGCACACACCGCCGCCGCTGCCGTCCCGGCCGTCACCCGGGCCGCGCTGTTCGACCAGGCCGGCATCACCGCCACCCGTTCCGTCGCCGAGCTGGTGGAGACTGCGGCACTGCTGCACGCCCAACCGCTGCCCGCGGAGCGCGGCGCAATCGCCGTGGTCTCCAACGCCGCGGGGATCGGCATCCTCACCGCCGACGCCTGCGTCGAGGCCGGGCTGCACCTGCCCGGCCTGCCGGACAGGCTCGCCGACCGGCTGCGCCGCGCGCTGCCGGGCGGCGCGGGCACCGGCAACCCGGTCGACATCACCCCCGCCGCCGGGCCCGACGAACTGCTCCACTGCCTCGACCTGCTGGAACACAGCGGCACCATGGACGCTCTGGTGGTGTGCCTGGTACCCACCGCACTGACCGCCGACCCGGACCGGGATCCGTTGCGTGCACTCCTGGACGGCCCGGGACGGCGCCGCCTTCCGGTCGCCGCCGTGCGGATCGACCAGCAGGCGCCGGTCGGCTTCCTGACAGCCCGGGACGGCACCCTGATCCCCGCCTACGCCGATTCCCGCTCGGTTGCTTCCGCCCTGACCGCCGCCCACGCGCGAGCCCGCATGCTGGCCCGTCCCGCGTCCGCCGAGGCCGAGCTGCCGGACTGCGACCCCGCGGCCGCGCAACGGCTGGTGGACGGATTCCTCGCCGAGCGGCCGAACGGCGGCCTGCTCGACCCGGCACGCACCGCCGACCTGCTGGAGTGCTACCGCCTGCCACTGACCACGACGGTCTGGGCCCCCAACGAGCACACGGCCGTCCTCGCCGCCCGGTCGCTGCGCCTGCTCGGCCACAGCGGCCGGGCGGTGCTGAGCGCCCACCGGGCCGGACAGCCGGCCCGGGAATCGTCGAGGGCCGTCCGTTCCGACGCCGAAACGCGCGACGCCTTCCGGGAGTCGACCGCGTCCTCGGGCGGACGGACGACCGGCGTGCTGGTCCGCCCGGCGGCCGCGCCCGGTGTCGACCTGCGCATCGACGTCCGCCAGGACGAGGTGTTCGGCCCGCTGGTGCTGCTCGGCCTCGACGGACCGACCGGCGAACTGCTGGACGACCGGGCCGCCCGTCTCGCGCCGCTGACCGAGGCCGACCCCGCCGCGATGGTCGCCGAACTGCACGCCGAACCGTTGTTCCCGAGCCGTCGCCCGGCCGACCTGGCCGAACTGCACCGAGTACTGGTCGGAGTGTCACGGATGGCCACCGACCTGCCGCAGCTCACCGAGGCCCGGCTCGGCCCCGTCGTCGTCCGGTCCGACGGCGTGCTCTGCACCGACGCGCTGATCCGCGTCGAGCCGCGGCTGCCGTTCGACCCGTACCTGCGCCGGCTGCGCCGTCGACCGCTCACCGAAGCATCGGGGTGAACCGCCCGCCTGCCCGGCATCAGCCCGGAGAGCGCTCCTGGGTCCCGGGCCGGGTGTAGTGGTGGATCCGGGCGTCCGGGCCGGGGAAGTACTCCGACACCCGTCCGGTGTCGGACCAGCGCACGTCGTACGGCGGGCTGCCGTCGGCGTGGTGCAGGGCGACGACCTCGCCGTCGCGGCGGGCCGCACCGGGGCGGGTGCCCTCGACGATGAGGCGGTCTCCGACCGAGGCTCTCATGGCGCTCTCCTCTCCTTCGGGGACACGTCTGTCCACGACGGTCTCCCGGAGTCCTTTCCAGCATCCACCGGTCGCCGGGCGTCCGCGTGGGCCGCCGGGACCAGCTGCGGGGACCGGTCGGCCCTGTCCCGGCGCGGGCGGTCGGGCCGATGGTGGAGGTAGAGCGGAACCTAGCGGCGGAGGAGTGAGGACCATGCAGCACCGCAGTGTCGCCGAGCTGATGACCCGTGAGGTGGTGACGGCCCGACCGGACACCTCGTTCAAGGAGGTCGCCGCGCTGTTCCACCGCAACGACATCACCGCTGTTCCGGTGGTCGACGACCAGGACCGGCCGGTCGGCATGGTCTCCGAGGCGGACCTGCTCCGCAAGGAGGCCGTCCTGCCGGACCCGGAGGACCGCCACCCGGGCCGTTGGCTTCGGCCGCCCGACCAGGCCCGTGCCGAGGCGGAGACCGCCGGTGGGCTGATGACCAGCCCCGTGGTGACCGCGCGGGCGTCCTGGTACGTCGGCGAGGCCGCCCGCCAGATGGACCGCCACCGGGTCAAGCGCCTGCCGGTGGTGGACGAGGCGGGCCGCCTCATCGGCATCGTCAGCCGGGCCGACCTGCTGCAGGTCTTCCTGCGGCACGACGGCGCGATCCACGAGGAGATCGTCCACGACGTCCTCGGCCGTACCCTGTGGCTGGCCCCGGACACCGTGGGCGTCACCGTGCAGGACGGCGTGGTCACCCTCACCGGCCGTCTCCCCCGCCGCAGCCTGATCCCGCTCGCCGAGCGCCTGTGCCGCGCGGTCGACGGCGTGGTGGCCGTCCACCAGTCCCTGGACTGGACCGAGGACGACACCCGGACCGCGTTCGAGCATCCCCACGCCTACCGGGCGGGCGACAGCTGAACATTCGGACGCCACGGGGCGGCAGTGCGTCACCTGCCGCCCTCCGCGTCGGCGACGCACTGTTTGACGGCGGCGAAGCTGTCCGGTGCGACGGAGACCGAGTCGATGCCGCAGTGCACCAGGAAGCGGGTGAACTGCGGGTCGCTGCTCGGTCGTTGACCGCACAGGCCGACCGGTCGGCCCGCCGCGTGGGCGGCGGTGACCAGGTGCTCGATGGAGCGGGTGACGGCGGGGTCGGTCTCGTCGAAGAGGTGGGAGAGCAGGTCGGAGTCCCGGTCCACGCCGAGGGTGAGCTGGGTGAGGTCGTTGCTGCCGACGGAGAAGCCGTCGAAGCGTTCGGCGAACTCCTCGACGAGCACGATGTTGGAGGGGATCTCGGCCATCACGTACACCTTCAGGCCGTTGCGGCCGCGCTCCAGCCCGTTGGCGGCCATTTCGGCGAGCACCCGGTCGGCCTCCTCCGGGGTGCGGCAGAACGGGATCATCACCACGAGGTTGGTCAGGCCGATCTCGTCGCGGACGCGGCGCAGCGCCCGGCACTCCAGGGCGAAGCCTTCGCGGTAGCGGTCGTCGTAGTAGCGGCTCGCGCCGCGCCAGCCGATCATCGGGTTGGCCTCGACGGGTTCGAAGGGGCGGCCGCCGAGCAGGCGGGCGTACTCGTTGGTCTTGAAGTCGCTGGTGCGGACGATCACCGGGTCGGGCCGGCGGGAGGCGACGAGCGGGGCGATTCCCTGGGCGAGCCGGTCGACGAAGTACTCGGTGCGGTCGGGCCTGCCGTCGGTCAGGGCGTCGACGGCCCGCCGGTCCTCGGGGGACAGGCGCTCCGGGTGGACCAGCGCCATCGGGTGGACCCGCACCTGGTGGGCGACCACGAACTCCGTCCGGGCCAGGCCGACGCCGTCGGCGGGCAGCTGCCACCAGCGGAACGCGGCGGCCGGGTCGGCGAGGTTCAGCATGACGCGGGTGCGGGTCTTCGGCAGCGTGCCGAGGTCGGTCTGCGTCTCCTCCCAGTCGACCCGGCCTGCGTAGACGTGGCCCTGCTCGCCTTCGGCGCAGGAGACGGTGACCTCCTGGCCGTTCTCCAGGACCCGGGTGGCCCGCCCGGTGCCGATCACTGCGGGGACGCCGAGCTCACGGCTGACGATCGCGGCGTGCGACGTGCGGCCGCCGTGGTCGGTGACGATCGCCGAGGCGCGTTTCATCAGCGGTTCCCAGTCGGGGTCGGTGATCGTGGTGACCAGGACGGCCCCTTCGGGGAAGCGAGCGATCTCGCCGGGCGCCGACAGCGCGCAGACCGGGCCGTGCCCGATCGCCTGGCCGACGGCGAGACCGTCCACCAGCCGTTCGCCGGTTCCGGTCATCCGGTAGTGGCGCAGCACCGAGCCGGCCCGCCGGGACTGCACGGTCTCCGGCCGCGCCTGGACCAGGAACAGCTGGCCGGTCCGCCCGTCCTTGGCCCACTCCAGGTCCATCGGGCAGCCGTAGTGGCGTTCGACCGCGACGGCCCACCGGCCGAGCGTGGCGAGGTCGCTGTCGTCGAGGACCCGGGCGGCGCGTTCCTCGGCGGTGGTGTCGACGGTCCGGGTGGAACCCTGCTCGTCGTAGACGGCCTTGCGGCGCTTGGCGCCGACGGTGGCCCGTAGCAGCGGCGTCCGCTCCGCGCCGTCGTCGAGCAGCGGCTTGTACAGCAGGTACTCGTCGGGGTCGACCTGCCCGCCGACGACGGTCTCGCCCAGCCCCCAGGCGGCGCTGACCAGCACCACGTCCGGGTAGCCGGTCTCGGTGTCGAGGGTGAACGCGACGCCGGCGCTGCCGAGGTCGGAGCGCACCATCAGCTGCACGCCGACGGAGAGGGCGACCGCGAGCTGGTCGAAGCCCAGCCGCTGCCGGTAGTCGATCGCCCGGTCGGTGAACAGCGAGGCGTAGCAGCGCCGGCAGGCGTCCAGCAGGGCGGGGACGCCCCGCACGTTCAGGAAGGTCTCCTGCTGCCCGGCGAAGCTGGCCTCGGGCAGGTCCTCGGCGGTTGCGCTGGAGCGCACCGCGACGTCCGGGTCGGCCCGGCCGGTGGATTGCGCCAACTGCCGGTAGGCGTCGGCGAGTTCCGCTTCGAGTTGCGGCAGCAGCGGGGTGGCCAGCAGCGCTGCTCGGACGGCCGCGCCCACCTCCGGCAGCGTACCGTCCTCTCCCAACCGACCGAGTTGCTCCTCGACCCGCTGCCGCAGGCCGGCGGTGTCGAGGAATTCACGGAAGGCGTCCGCGGTGGTGGCGAATCCGCCGGGAACCCGGACCCCGGCGGTCGTGAGCCGGTTGGTGAGTTCGCCGAGCGAGGCGTTCTTGCCGCCGACCAGGGGTACGTCGGCGCGGCCCAGCTCGGTGAAGGGGATGATCCGTCGCATGTCGAGCTCCCCGGTCAGTAGGGCATCGGGCGGCCGGACGGGGTCCGCAGGTCCAGTGGGGGACGCGGCTCCGGGCGGGTCGGGCGTTTGCGGATCCGAATGCGGTCCATGGCTCTGCCACCTCCTGGGTGGGCGTCTTTCCCACGGTCTCTCGCCGCGGGGGTCGTTTCCAGGCCGGGCGGCCCGGGCCGCGGCGGGTCAGCTGGGCCGGCTGCGGGTCCAGCGGGGTTCGACCTGTTGCCACTCCGCGTCCCAGCGGGCGTAGCGGCTGCGGTCCAGGACGTACGTCGTGCCCCTCCAGGTCAGTGCGCAGGCCAGCGGCACGGCGGCGGCGGTGATCAGGGCGGCGGTCCAGGCCGCTGCGGTGGCCTGGCTGGCGGCGGCCGGTGCGTGGACGACGTTGCCGTGGGCGTCCAGCCAGATCTGCACCGGTGCGCCGGCGTCCTGGCCGGAGTCCACGGTGGCGGTGGCCCGGTGCGCGGCGCCGTCGGCGGTCCACGTCACGGCGGCCGGCACGGTGCCGAGGTCCGGCGCGGCCGGGACGTCCTCGGCGAGCCGCGCCGTCACCGGGTGCCGGTCGGCGGCCTGGGCCCGGTCGGCCCGGGCCTGCGCAGTGTGGACGGCCAGTCCGACGGCGAGCGCCGCCGGGAGCCCGGCGATCGCGAGGACCAGCAGGATCCGGGCCAGCCACCACTGGACGCGGTCGCTGCCCCGCCTGAGCGGGTTGTTCCGTTGCCCCGGGTGCGCACGCATGACGTCCGCCTCCTCACCGGTCGGCCGTGGCCCCGTCTCAAGCTTCCCGGGGACGGTCGTGGCCCGACGTGGTCCGAACGGCCCTTTCGGTCCGGAAACCGGACCGGGTCGTCGGGCCGGCCCGCCCGCGAGGGGCGCGCGGGTGCGCGGAGGCGGCGTCACCGCCGGGACGCCTTGGAACAGCGGCCCGCGCCGGGGCGCCCGCACCCGGGCCCGACCGGCCGGGGCGCGTCGCTCTCGCCCGGCCGCCGGCGGGCGGGGCCCGTGCGGGGGTGGCCACCGGCACCGAGAGTGGAACCGAGGAACCCACCGTCGACGCCCACCGCGGAGATCAGCCCGATGAACGCACCCGCACCGCTCGCCGAGATCGACGAGTCCGGCCTCGCCGCGCTCTTCGACGCCCTGGTCCGCCGCGGCCGGACCGTGGTGGGCCCCACCGTGAAGGATGATGCGATCGTGCTGGCCGAACTCGGCTCGGCGGCCGAGCTGCCGCACGGCTGGGGCGTCGAGACCGAACCCGGCGGTTACCGCCTGCGGCCGCGCGCCGACCGGGCGGCGTTCGCCCACTCGGCCGGGCCCCAGTCCTGGAAGACCTTCCTGCACCCGCCCCGGGCCCGCCTCTGGCAGGCCGACCGGGCCTCCGACGGCACCGTCACCGTCCGCGAGGACGAGGCCCCGGTGCCGCGGTACGCCTTCCTCGGCGTCCGGCCGTGCGACCTGCGCGCCATCGCCGTCCAGGACCGCGTACTGACCGCGGGCGCGTACCGGGACCCGGTGTACGGCCGGCGCCGCGACGGCGCCTTCCTGATCGTGGTCGAGTGCACCGAGCCGGGCGGGGTGTGCTTCTGCACCTCCATGGGCACCGGCCCCGGCCTGCCCGAGGGTTCGGCCTTCGACCTCGCCCTCACCGAGACCGCCGGACCCGAGGGGCTGAGCTACCTGATCCGCGCGGGCAGCCCGGAGGGGTCGGAGCTGCTGGCCGAGCTGCCGACCCGGCCCACCGACGGCGTACGCGCCCGCGCGGCCGTCGCCGGAGCCGCCGGGCGGATGGGCCGCGAGGTCGACGCCACCGACCTGCGCGCGCTGATGGCCGGCACGATGACCGCCGAACGCTGGAACCAGGTCGCCGACCGCTGCCTGACCTGCGGCAACTGCACGATGGTCTGCCCCACCTGCTTCTGCACCACCACCGAGGAGACCACCGACCTCACCGGCGACCACGCCGAGCGCTGGCGCCGCTGGGACTCCTGCTTCGACCTGGACTTCTCCCACCTGCACGGCACCGGCCCCGTCCGCAGCTCCGCCCGCAGCCGCTACCGCCAGTGGCTGACCCACAAACTCGGCACCTGGTACGACCAGTTCGGGTCCTCCGGCTGCGTGGGCTGCGGCCGCTGCATCGCCTGGTGCCCGGTCGGCATCGACATCACCGAGGAGGTCACGGCGCTGCGCGCCGAGTCCGGCTCGGTGGGCACTCCGTGACGGCCGCCACGACCCCGGTGGCCTACCGGATCGCCGACCGCCGGCAGGAGACCGCCGACACCGTCACACTCACCCTGGTGCCGACCGCACACACCTTGGCGCCGTTCCGGCCGGGGCAGTTCGCGATGCTGTACGCCTTCGGGGTGGGCGAGGTTCCGGTCTCGGTCAGCGGCATCTCCGGCGACCGGCTGCACCACACCGTCCGCGCGGTCGGCAAGGTCAGCGAGGCCCTGTGCCGGGCCGAACCGGGCGGCTGGATCGGGGTCCGCGGCCCGTACGGGACGGCCTGGCCGTCCCCGCCCGCAGAGAGTGACGTGCTGGTCGTGGCCGGCGGCATCGGCCTCGCGCCGCTGCGCCCGGTGATCGACGAGGCCCTGGCCCGGCCCGCCGGGTCGGGCCGGCTCTCGGTGCTGGCCGGCTACCGCGAGCCCGCCGACCAGCTCTTCCCGGCCGACCTGCCGGTCTGGCGGCGCCGCGCGCAGGTGCTGGTCACCGTCGACCGCCCCGGGCCCGGCTGGCCGGGCCCGGTCGGCCTGGTCACCGAGCTGCTGGACACCGCCGGCTTCCGCACCGACCGCTGCACCGCGTTCCTGTGCGGACCGGAGCCGATGATGCGCGCCACCGCGGGCGAACTGCTGCGACGCGGCGTTCCCGCCGGACGGATCGCGGTCTCACTGGAGCGGAACATGCGCTGCGGCACCGGCTGGTGCGGCCACTGCCAGCTCGGACCGCTGCTGCTCTGCCGGGACGGCCCGGTGGTCGGCTGGGCCCGGGCCGGCGAGCCGCTGTCGGTCTCCGAACGATGAGGTGGTGAAGGACCGTGACCGCACCCCGGCTGGCCGTCTGGAAGTTCTCCTCCTGCGACGGCTGCCAGCTCACCCTGCTCGACCTGGAGGACGAACTCGTCTCCCTCTCGGGCGAGTTGGAGATCGGCTTCTTCCTGGAGGCGACCAGCGACACGCTGCCCCCGCCGTACGACCTGTCGCTGGTCGAGGGCTCGGTCGCGGCGGGCGCCGATCTGGAGCGGATCCGGTGGATTCGCGAGCAGTCCCGCCGCCTGGTGACCATCGGCGCCTGCGCCACGGCGGGCGGTGTGCAGGCGCTGCGCAACCTGACGAGCCTGTCCGCGTACCAGTCCGTGGTGTACGCCCGCCCCGACTACCTCGACAGCCTGGACGACTCCACGCCGATCTCCGCGCACGTCCCGGTGGACTTCGAGCTGCGCGGCTGCCCGATCGACAAGCGGCAGCTGCTGGAGGTCATCACCGCCTTCCTCGCCGACCGCAAGCCCGACGTCCCCACCCACAGCGTCTGCTTCGAGTGCAAGCTGCGCGGTGCCACCTGCGTCACCGTCGCCCACGGCACACCGTGCCTGGGGCCGGTCACCCACGCCGGCTGCGGCGCGCTCTGCCCCGCGTACGGGCGCGGCTGCTACGGCTGCTTCGGTCCGGTGCCCACGACACCCGGCGGGGGCGGGCCGAACACCAGGGCGATGCTGCCGCTGCTGCGGCGCGACGGCCTGTCGAAGGCGGACATCGCCCGCCTCTACCGCACGTTCAACGCCGAGGCGCCGGAGTTCGCCGAGGCCGCCCGCCAGGCCGAGGAGGACACCCGGTGAGCCACCGCACGGAGCGTCTGCTCACCGTCGGCGCACTCGCCCGGGTCGAGGGCGAGGGGGCGCTGCGCATCCGGGTCCACGACGGCGAGGTGACCGACGTCCAGCTGGACATCTACGAACCGCCCCGCTACTTCGAGGCCCTGCTGCGCGGACGCCGCCACACCGAGCCGCCCGACCTGACCGCCCGGATCTGCGGGATCTGCCCGGTCGCCTACCAGATGACCGCCTGCCAGGCGGTCGAGGACGCCTGCGGGGTCCGGGTGGACGGCCCGCTCGCCGAGCTGCGGCGGCTGCTGTACTGCGGCGAGTGGATCGAGAGCCACACCCTGCACATCTACCTGCTGCACGCCCCGGACTTCCTGCGCCTTCCGGACGCTCTCGCGCTGGCGCGCACCGATCCGGGGCTGCTGGCGCGCGGGCTGCGGCTGAAGAAGGCCGGCAACGAGATCGTCGAAACCCTCGGCGGCCGGGCGATCCACCCGGTCAACATCCGCGTCGGCGGCTTCCACCGGCTCCCCGATCGGGCCGAACTCGACCGGCTGGCAAGGCTGTTGGAGCAGGCCAGGACCGACGCCGAGGACACCCTCGGCTGGGTGGCGGGGTTCGACTTCCCCGATCTCACGGTCCGGCACGAACTGCTGGCCCTGAGCGGTGCGGACGGCTACGCCATCGACTCCGGCACCCCGACCGGCACCCGCACCGGACCGTTCCCGGTCCCGGAGTTCACCGACCGGGTCCGCGAGCACCAGGTGCCGCACTCCACCGCCCTGCACGCCACCCTCTCCGGCCTCCCCCACCTCACCGGACCGATCGCCCGCTGGCACCTGAACGCCGCACGGCTGCCGGACGACATCCGCGCCCTGGCCGCGCGGGCCGGGCTCGAACCGCAGTGCGCCAACCCGTTCCGCACCATCCTGATCCGGGCCGTCGAAGTGCTGTGGGCGGTCGCCGAGGCGCAGCGGATCATCGAACAGTACCGACGGCCGCCCGCACCGGCGGTCCCGGTTCCGGCCCGCTCCGGAACCGGCCACGCGGCGACCGAGGCCCCGCGCGGACTGCTCTACCACCAGTACGAGCTGGACCGCGACGGCCTGGTCCGACGCGCCGTCATCGTCCCGCCCACCGCCCAGAACCAGGGCGCGATCGAAGCGGACCTGCGGGCCTTCGTGCAGCCCCGGCTGCACTTGGACGACGAGGAGCTGACCCGCCGGTGCGAACAGGCGATCCGCAACTACGACCCCTGCATCTCGTGCGCCGCGCACTTCCTCACCCTCAGCGTGGAAGGACGCGGCGATGGCAGCTGACCGGGTCGTGCTGATCGGTGTCGGCAACGAGTACCGCCACGACGACGGGGCGGCGGCGGCCGTGCTCGCCGAACTGACCGCCCGTGGTGTCGGAGCGGACCGGGTGGCGCTCTGCGACGGCGAGCCCACCCGGCTGATCGACCTCTGGGACGGCGCCGCGCTGGCCGTGGTGGTCGACGCCGTGCACGCCCACCCGGGCGAGCCGGGCCGGATCCACCGGATCAGCGCCCGTCCGGACGCCACCGAGCCCGAGCACCCGGGCTGCGGGTCCCACGGGCTGGGCCTGGGCGAGGCCGTCGCACTGGCCCGCGTCCTGGGCCGGCTTCCCGGCGAACTGGTGGTGATCGCGGTCGAGGGCGGCGACTTCACGATCGGCCAGGGCCTCGGCCCGGAGGTGGCCCGCGCCGTACCGCGGGCCGCCGAACTGGTGCGCGAAGTCCTGGCCGAACACCGGATCCGGCACGGGAGGAGCTGAGATGGCCGTCGAACTGCGACTGATCGAGGTCTACGGGACGGTCCAGGGCGTGGGCTTCCGCCCGTTCGCCCGCCGGCTGGCCTGCTCACTCGGGCTGACCGGCTGGGTGCGCAACGAGGACGGCCATGTGGTGCCGTCGTCGCGGGACCGGCCGGTGCGCTCGCCGAGTACGCCGCAGGACTCGAACACGACGCACCGCCACTGGCCAGGGTCACCCCCGTCCGAAGCCGCCCGGCTCCACCCGGCGAACAGGCCGACGGCAGCGGCCCGGCCGATCGGCGGGCGCGGAGCGAAACGAGCCCGCCTTCAGAACGGTGGGCGGACCGGACGGGAAGGAGGCCTGCGACGTGCCACACGGACTGCTGCGCGTCTACCTCGGGGCGGCCCCGGGAGTCGGCAAGACCTACGACATGCTCGCCGAAGGGCAGCGCCGCGCCGCGGAGGGCACCGACGTGGTGATCGCGCTGATGGAGGACTACGGGCGCCTGCCCACCCGCCGGATGGCGCAGGGCCTGGAGACCGTCCCCCGCCGCACGCTGACCTACCGCGGCGCGGAGTTCACCGAGATGGACCTCGACGCGACGCTCGCCCGCCACCCGCAACTCGCCCTGGTCGACGAGCTCGCGCACAGCAACGTCCCCGGCAGCCGTCACACCAAGCGCTGGCAGGACATCGAGGAACTGCTGGCTGCCGGGATCGACGTCATCTCCACGGTCAACATCCAGCACCTGGAGTCGCTGAACACGGTGGTGGAGCAGATCACCGGCATCCGCCAGCAGGAGACCGTGCCCGACGACGTGGTCCGCCGCGCCGACCAGATCGAAGTGGTCGACATGTCCGCCGAAGCCCTGCGCCGCCGCATGGCGGACGGCGACATCTACCCGCCGGAGCGGATCGAGGCCGCGCTCAGCCACTTCTTCCGGGCCGGCAACCTCACCGCGCTCCGGGAGATCGCCCTGCTCTGGGCGGCCGACCGGGTCGAGGAGGCGCTGCTGCGCTACCGCCACGACCACGGCATCCAGCACCCGTGGAGCACCCGGGAACGGGTGCTGGTCGCACTGTCCGGCGGCTTCGAGGGCGAGGCGCTGATCCGGCGCGCCAAACGCATCGCCTCGCGCGGGGCGGGCGGCGAGTTCCTCGCCGTGCACGTCGCCCGCGACGACGGGCTCGCCGGCGCACCCCCGGAACAACTCGCCCGCCAGCGCGCCCTGGTGGAGGAACTCGGCGGGACCTGGCACACCGTCAGCGGCGACGCCCCCGCGAAAGCCATCGTCGCCTTCGCCCGACAGGCCAACGCCACCCAGATCGTCATCGGCGCCAGCCGCCGCGGCCGGCTCAGGAGCATCTTCCGGCGGGGAACCGGCGAGGCCGTCGTCGAAGCCTCCGGCGAGGACATCGACGTCGACATGGTCACCCACCCCGCAGCCACCCACGGCCACCTCCTCAACCGCCGGCCACGCCACTGAGCGCCTTCCGGTAGGGCCGGGGGCCTCCGCCGGTCGCTCCACGGACGGTTGTCGGGCTGTCGTCGGGGAACGCTGCTCCACGGAGGGTCGCTGACGCGCTCCCCACGCGAATTCCATGACACGGCACACCGTTGCCAATTGCACCGGGCCACAGATGCCGCCGGCTCACGCCCGGCCCGCCCGGGGTCAAGCAGAGCAGCAGAAGAAATACATGCCAGATCGCTGGCAGAGAAACCTGACAGGACATGTCATGGCTACGGGAAAAACATCGAGTCGTTCTCCGCTCAAGAGCGGCAGGAGACACTGGAGTACTGGACCGACGAGCGCCTGAGGAGGGCGAAGCCGGTCGAGTCCCCGACGGCCCCTGCCGAGACGCCGCGGCGAATCCACGAGGAAAAGGAATCGGGGCAGGGCTCGACGGACGCGTCCGCCCCGCCTGCGGAGGAGGCCGAGGCGATTTCGACCGAAAATCCTGAAAAGGTCGATCCGAACGTCCGCCCCTTTTGGAACTGCGGAAAATTCTTCCTCACGCAGGTGAACCCGGCCGGGGGCACGCAGGACTACCAGGGAAGCGCCGCCTTCGTCGGGGACCCGAAGGTCGTGATGACCGCCGGTCACTGCGCGAGCGCCGGCACCTCGGGCCGGATCAACACAAAATTCCTCTTCATCCGGTCCGCCTGGAGCTCGATCTTCGGATGGGTCGGACAGAAAATTTCGTTCTCACACTGTGCGGTGCCCGACGAGTGGTCGGTCAACGGGAACTACGCCTACGACTACGCATTCCTCCAGGCCCACGAGAGATCCGAAGCCGGCTGGCTCGGCCTGGACTGCCGGCCGCAGAATTCAGGAATCCCGTCCATCTCCGTCGGCTATCCCCAGAACTACGGGAACGCCAATGACATGTATGCCGTGAGAGGGACTGCCGATTACGACATCGAAGGCATTGACAGGATGCCGCAGAACCCGTTCTCGCACGGCTGCAGTGGAGGACCTTGGATCATCTACTGGAGCAACCAGTACGCCCCGGACAACAACAGGGCGATCAGCCTGAATTCCTTCGGCGTCGCCGGGTATCCCGGTGTGTGGGGACCCCGCTTCGACGGGCGTACCTTCGACCTCTTCCGGGCGACCAGGGACTATCAGCCGCCATCGGCCGGAGACCTGCACTCAGCGGCGGGCGGATGAACCAGTAGGGGACCAGCACCTGCCCGGTCGCCGCCCCGGCCTCGGCCGTCAGCGCCGCGGTCGCGCCCCCCTCCACTGCCAGACCGCCACCCAGATGGCCGCCCACCCCGAAGGCCGGCTCGAAGGCCCGTCTTCTCAGGCAGGGCACACGTCGGTGGAGCGGGACGGGGCGGCCTGACACCGCGCGGTGGACCCGGCCGCGTCAGGGTGCGCGTGGTCGCGGCCGGACACCCGGCCGATGAGACTGGTGAACGTGACCACTGCCCCGGGGACCGCCGATCGGCACGGCGCCGCCCGTGTGCTCGTCGCGTACGCCGGCGTCCACGGCTCGACGCGGAGCATCGCCGAACGCCTCGCGGCACGCCTGCGGGAGCAGGAGTGCGAGGTCGACACGCTCGCCGTCGACGTCGTCACCGATCCAGCCGGATACGACGCTTACGTGGTCGGCAGCGCCGTTCACGACATGGTGTGGCTCCCGCCCGCGTCGCGCTTCGTCCGCGCGAACGCCGGCCTGCTCGCGGGCCGGGATCTCTGGCTGTTCACCGTGGGGATGCCGGATGCGCTGCGGGGCCCGTGGCGGGCGCTGGCCGCCCGCGAGGAGGAGCACGTGGTGGGCGACCTGATCGCCGAGCTCCGGCCTCGCGGGCACCGCCTGTTCTCGGGGGTCGTCGAACCTGAGCACCTGACGCGCGCCGGACGCGTGAAGTTCCGGGCGATGGGACTGCGGTACGGCGACCACCGGGACTGGTCCGCGGTCGACGCCTGGGGGCGGGAGATCGGCCGGAGCCTGTCGGGGCGTGGCGAACATGCCGGCGGCACGCCGGGATGACCGGGCCCTGTTCCCGCCGCCCGAGGTGGGCCGAGCTCCCCTGAACGGCTGCGTTGCCAACAACACAGCCCGCTTCACGCAGGGAGATCACCGAGGCGATCGCCACCACGTGCCTCTGATGACGGTCGGATCCGACCCGGACCGGCCCCCACGGTGTGCGGCGGGCGCTCCAGGGTGTCCACCGCCGGGCAGTCCCTCGCCGGTCCGCCTCGCAGGCGTCCTCCGGCGTCTGCTCCGCACGGCAAGGGCCCAACGGCCCATACGCCGACCCCCGGGCGGCCCATGTCCACCCACCGCCCCGGCCGCGAGGCTGGGAGGAGATGGAACAACGTGCGAGGAGGTTGTGATGGCCGGCGATCCTACCCAGCAGCGGCGACACTGGTGGCCGTTCCCGGACCTGTTCGAGGACTTCCCGTTCGACCTTCGCCCGTCCTCGGGCGATCACATGATCCGCGTCGAGGAGTGCGTGGAGGACGGCACCTGGGTGGTACGCGCCGAACTGCCCGGCATCGACCCCGACAAGGACGTGGAGATCACCGTGCAGGACGGCGTACTGCGGATCAAGGCCGAGCGCACCGAGGAGAAGAAGGACAAGCACCGCTCCGAGTTCCGCTACGGATCCTTCGAGCGCGCCGTCCGGCTGCCCGGTGAGGCCAAGGAGAAGGAGATCACCGCGAGCTACGACAGAGGCGTCCTGACTGTCCGTGCCCCCCTCGGCACGACCGACAAGCAGCCACACACCGTGCAGATCACCGGCGGCAGCTGACAAGGGGCCCGGGACCCGGGCCGGATCGGAAGGACGGAGCCATGGCCGAGGAACCGGCCATCGACGGCAAGATCGTCGTCGGGGCGGACGGATCGGAGCAGTCGAGGAGGGCCCTGCGCTGGGCGGTGCGGCAGGCCGGGTTCACCCATGGCGTGGTGGAGGCGGTGATGGCCTGGGAGCCGCCGTTCTCCGGGTGGGGCAGTGCGGTGCCGGCCGGCGACGAGGCGCGCTTGGGGCAGCTGGCACGAAAGGCCCTTGCCGAGAACGTCGAGAAGGCCGTGGGCGCTCGACCGCCGGTCGATGTCCGGCTCAGGGTCGAGGAGGGCACCCCGGCCTGGGTCCTGCTGTCCGCCGCCCGGGAGCGGGCGTCCCTGCTGGTCGTCGGGCACCGTGGCCTCGGCGGTTTCGAAGGCGCCCTGCTGGGCTCCGTCGGACAGTACTGCGTGCAGCACTCGCCCTGCCCCGTCGTGGTCGTACGCACCGCCGAATGACGGCGCACCGCCCGCCGCTCGGGACGAGCCGCTCCACCGGCCCGCCGTCGCCGTGCGCCCCCAGCCGAAAGTCCCGATGAACGCACCTCTGCCCGACCGACCTGTGGAGAACACCGTGTCCGACGTCGAACCGCCCGTCCGAACCCCCGGGACCGACACCGCCCTGCCACCGGGGCGCATCCGGGTGGACCACCTGTCGGGGGACGCCTACCAGGTCGCGGTCCGCGGCCACCGGCTGGTGGTGGACCAGCCGTCCGACGCGGGCGGCGACGACACCGGTCCCACGCCGACGGAGCTGTTCGCGTCCTCCCTCGCGTCCTGTGTGGCGTTCTACGCCGGCCGCTACCTGGCGCGCCACGGCGTGGCCGCCGACGGCCTGCGGGTGGAGGCGCAGTTCACCATGGCGACCGACCGGCCGGCCCGGGTCGCGGAGGTCACCGTGACGGTCGACGTACCGCCCGGGCTCGACACGGCGCGCCGTGACGCGCTGCTCGCGGTGGCCTCGAACTGCACGGTCCACCATTCCCTCCAGCAGCCGCCGACCGTGCGCATTGCGCTGGGACCGGCCCTGGACGAGCGGTGAACACCATCACTCTGCGTGAAAAAGCTGCTGCGCCCGTGGCCCCCCAGGGGGCGGGTGGATGCGGTGACGGCCGGGTCGTAGGGCCCGCGTGGCGGGCCCCGTCGTCCGGCGTGTCACAAGCGCCTACCGCCGGCTCCGGCGACGGACGGTGGCCAGGCGCAGGATCGTGCCGCCGAGGGCGGTGGCAGCGGCGGCCCATCCGATGAGGGAGGGCAGGGCGGGGGTTCCGGTGGCCGGTAGCGCGCCCGCGGTGGCACCCGGCGGACGGATGGGCGGGGGCTCCGGTGCGGTGGGCGGCGGTGTGGGCTCCGGTGCGCAGTCGACCACGTTGGTGACCTCGGCCGTCAGGTGCTCGCCGGTCAGTTCCTCGGTGTCGGGGAGGGGGAGGTCGGCGGGGGCGCCGTCGAGGCGGGTGAGTCGGGACGAGACGAGGGTGCACCCCGGGCGGTCGACGGTGGCGGTCTCGGTGATCGTGATCTGTTCGCCGATCCGGTAGCCGGTGCGGGCCGTGTTCCACGGCTGCGGGGTGGCATCGGCTCCCCCGGGGCCGGTGAGCCGGAGTGCCGCGCTGAGACCGGCCGGTTGCTGCCCGTCGGGCAGGAGCCGGCCGTCGACCTGCCAGGTCTTGGTGACGGTGACGTCGGCCGGTCGGGCGGGGCGGTTGTGCACCAGGCAGCTGATGGCCTCGTTGCTCTGCGCGGTGACGGTGAAGGCGGCGCCCTGGTCGGTGACGGCGGCGGGCGCCCCGGTGTTCAGGTTGGTGCAGACCGCGTTCCGGCCGCCCTGGGTGACCAGTTCGTAGCCGTCCTGCTGGACTTCGGCGATGGTGACGGGGCCGCTGTCGGTGCCGGTGAAGGTCGGCCGGAAGGCGACCGAGCCGGTGCCGTCGTCGGTGGTGGTCGCGGTGGCCGGGAGGCCGCCGATGCCGGGGTCGTCGGTGGTCGCGTCGAAGGTCCAGCCCGGCCCCGCGTTCACCGAGCCGGTGACGTCCTCGCCCGTGGTGTCGGCCGGCGCGATCTGCTTGACCACCGAGATGCTGCCCTGGCAGCGCGACAGTGCGAGATCGTGCAGGTCCTGGCCGGCGGAGGGGAAGTCGGCGGTCTGGAAGTAGTCGGCGCTCAGCAGGTTCGTCCCGTCGTACCGGGTCGGACCGGACAGTGCGCGCAGGTTGAGTCCGGACACGCCCTCGACGCCCTTGCCGACGCCGACCGCGATGATCCGTGCGCCGGTGGCCTTGACGGCGTTGGCGGAGAAGATGCCGTTCTCCACGTCCCGGAAGTGCGTCCGGGAGCCGTCGCCCTGCGCGTCGTCGGCGAACCGGGTGGGGTTCCCGTCGGTGATCACCACGACCGCCTGGTACCGCTCGGTGGCGGCGGCCACCGCCGCCAGGCCCTGGTCCCAGTTGGTGCCCTTGCCCAGCGTCCACCCGGCGTAGAGCTGCTTGAAGGCGTCGGCGCCGGCCTTGGTGGAGACCGGGACCAGCTCCGGGTGGTTGCGGTCCACGGTGGTCGCGGGGGACGCCTGGTCGAAGGAGAAGAGGGCCATCCGCGACGGAGTGCCGGTCAAGGCGTCGGCGAAGGTGTCGGTGGCCGCCTTCAGCTGCGGGAGCGCGCTGCCCACGGAGGCGGACAGGTCGAGCACCACGGCGACGTCCAGGCCGCAGCCGACGGTGGGGACGGGGTTGGTCCGGGAGTCCTGCCACACGCCGCCGGAGGCGGTGTAGTTGGTGCCGTAGGTGTCACTGATCATGAAGCCGTCGGGGCCGGTGTCGGTCGACGAGTACGTCCGGCCGGCCGCCAGGGCCGGAGTCCGGAAGGTGTAAACAGAGGCGATCGAGTCGCTGCCGCTGCCCGGCCCGGTGCGCAGCACCGGGTTGGCGAACCAGCCAGCGGGCACGCCGTCCGGGAGCTGCCGCACCCAGAAGCGCGCGCCCGCGTTGGCCCCGCCGTCTGCGGTGTCCGGCACGACGAAGGAGCAGTCCCCGTCCGCGTCGGCGACGCAGACGCCCCAGCCCGGGTCCACCGGGACGTCGGACGCCTCGTCCGCGTACAGGCCCAGTCGTACGCCGGCCAGTGGGGCCACCGCCTGCGCGGCCGTCCGGTCCCCGCCGGTCCGCACCGTCACCACGGAGGTCTCCACCCCGGGCGGTGGCACCGCGCGGTCGGCGAGAGGAACGGCGGCGACCGCCGAGGCACTCAGGAACAGCAGGACCGGCACGGCGAGGAACGGCCGGCGACAGGAAGCACACATATCGGACACCACGCCATATTGACCAAGAACTGGACGATATTGGTCGATTTCCTTCCAGGGACACGCCGACGACGATCCGGACACCCCTGCGAAAGTGGCAACACCGGGCAGCGCACCCCGCACCGCCCGGTCGACGAGCCCGCCGTCCGGCAGGCTCCACAGGACGATCTCCTGGCGGGGGCGGCCTGCCCTGCGCGGGACGGAACGTTCATCGCCGAGCGGTTCGACCAGCGGCGGTCACCTCGCAGTGGTTCCTGCTCCGGCCGGGGACGCGTCCCGTCGATCAGCGCGGGGAGAGCGCAACGGTGTCACTCGAACGGTGGAAACCGCTCAAGTGATTCGTGAACGAATCCGACGAAAGACGCAGGAGACCCATCACACGAACGGAGTCACCCGATGCGCCGGATCAGCACCGCGCTCACCGCCCTCGCCGCAATATCCACCGCCCTCCTGCCCGCCACCACCGCCGCCGGCACCGACCGTCCGACGGTCCGGACGACTGCCGCGCCGAACCCGAACTTCACCGTCCGCTGCATCACCACGATCAGCGGTGTGCAGCAGACCGAGAGCTGGCTGTTCCAGCCCGGGCCGACCACCGCGGGCCGCACCGTCTCGGCGACCCACCGCACCAGCTACCGCGGCTGCTCGGGCAGCGCGAGCAGCACCCTCAACCAGAACGCCCCCGTCATCTGGGACTCCACCTGCCAGGACCCGTTCCCGGGGTTCAGCACCGAGACGGTCACCTACACCTGGGACACCGGTGACACCACCACCGTGGAGTACCGCCAGGTGGTCGCGACCCACGAGGCCCGCGGCAACCTGATCCGCACCCGGATGAAGAGCGACGGCGTCGTCACCGCCGGAAGCGGCCTCGGCAAGACGGTCACCCGAAGCACCCTGTTCGACCCGGTCGGCAGCGGCTGCAACCGGGACACCACCGAAGTGTTCGGCGTCACCAACGACTTCAGCATCGCCTGACGAACCCGCCCGGCCCGTGCCCGCCCCGCTCCGGGGTGGGCACGAACGCGTCCGCGGAATGCCCGACCCGGGGGCCGCCCCTACCACCGGTGTCGACGCCCGCCTCCGGGGGGCCGCCCCGGCTCCCGGCCGCCGCCGAGGACCGCCCGGAGGGCCTGGTCCGCGCGCCTCCGCCCGCACCAGGCACGGCGGGTGTCTCACCGGTAGCGCCAACAGCCGTGTGCCCCACCGCCCGGAAGCGCTGGGGCACACGGCCGCGGTGCGACTGTCAGCCGTTGAACGGGAGGGAGGGCTTGAACCAGGCGGACCAGTTGCCGTTGTGGTCGCGCTCTCGGCCCCAGGTGTTGTTGTCCGTGCCCATCGCGATGATCAGGAAGTTCCACGGGTCACTGGTGGGCGTCAGAAACGACACGCTGCTGCGCACGTTGCCGCCCATCGAGATCCACGGACCCCAGACGTTATTGGTGTCGGTCCACCGGGTCCACACCGCGTAGTCGGCGCCGACCACGAAGTTCTGCTTGGTGTTGTTCGGGAGGTTGTACGTGGCCACCTTGTACTCGCAGATGTACTCGCGTCCGGCGGAGGAGCAGACGCTCGCCTGGGCGGGTGCCGACGAGACGGCAACGCCCGCGGCGACGGCCGCTGCGACGACGACGGCCTTCAACTTGCGGATCGACATGGTTTCCTCTCGATGGTCGCGCCCCGGCCTTCCTCGGCCGGGCGCGCTGAATGTCTGCGGTCTGGCACGACCGTGCCGACGCCCCGGCAGGGGGCGCGCGGTCACGGGTGGTAGAGCTGGGTCGCGGTGGTGATCCGGCCCTGCGCGTCGAGCTTCAGCGCGAGCTGGTTGCCGTAGCAGTGCTGCAGATCGGGCGCCGAGTTCGGGTCCTTCGCGCAGGCCTTGACGAGTGCGGCCAGGGCCTGCGGGGTGGCCTGCTTGGGCTTGAGGTCGATCAGGACGAATGCCTGCGCGCCGGACGCGAACTCGTAGGTCTTCGCATCCCCGGCAGCCTCGAAGTAGCCCTCGCCGGGCACGTCCGGCCCGCAGACGAACTTGGCGGCCCGAGCCTTCAGGACGGTCTTCGGGCTCTCGGCAGCATCGACCGCGACAACCACCGTGCCCAGGGCGGCGGCGCCCGCGGCGCAGTCAGCGGCCGGCGGGGAGGCCTTTGCGGTGCCCGCGCCGGACTTTCCCGGGCTCTCGGCTCCGCCGGCCGGCTTGGACGTGGCGGGCGACGGGGCCGCCGCGCCGCCGGCGGTGGGGGCGGCGGCGGAGGCCGTACCGGGCGCGGCACCGACGGGGCTGCCGTCCGGATCGCAGGCCGCGAGGGCGAGGGCGGACGCGGCCAGGACTGCGGCCGTGGTGAAGCGGTTGAGACGCATGGTGAAAATCCTCAGTGGATGGTGGGTGGGCATGACGAACCGAGCCGTGAATTCGTCGGCGCCCCCGCGGCCCGACCTTCACTTCCAAGATCCATCGGATGGACATCCTGCCCGGTTCGATGAACCCCACCACGCCGGTTCGGCCCTTGACCGTTCCATGTGGAACCAACTCGTGACACCTGTTGCATACCCCGCCCGGTATATTGCGGACAGGCAACAGGTCTGTACCAACGCCACCGAAAGCACCCCCACCCGCCACCGCCCGTCCCGCAACAGGCCGTCAGAGCACCCCCGGCCGACGACCGTTCACCACCTTCCCCCCAAACACCGACCCACCCCTCCGGACAGCCCGACCCCGGGCGACCGCGCTCGCGGAGGACCGGAACATCGCACAGGTCGCGGCGAGCAGCACGGGTTTCCGCTCCTGGCGACGGACGCGATCGGCATGGTCGCCGTAGTCGGCCAATGCCGCCAGGCCAAGGACAACGCGGCGACCCACCACGCCTACGCCCACCAGGGCAGCGCCGACCGTCCTGCTCGGCGGCGCGGACGTCGGCCCCGGGAACGGAGGCCGAGCCGGGGAAAGCGTCCTCCAACTCCCCGTCGCCACGGCCGGGCGAACTCCAGGGGGGACTGCCGCCGGACATGCTCGGCCTCCGTTCCCAGGGCCATCGCTCGCCCGGGCCGGCCGTTCGCGGTCTCGGCTGCTGAAAGGCGGCGACGGCCCCCGGAGTCACTCCCGGCTTCTGGGGTCCTCCAGCGCCATGTCGCGATCATCTACGGTTGGCGTGAGTACGACGCGAGTCGACCGATTTCCCGGAATCCCCGTGCGCCGAGCAGGTGGCTTGCGGCGGTCGTGTCGCACTGCTGGCCACCGGGCGTTGCGTCCTCGTCCAGGTAGGCGATCACCTCGTGCGCTCCGTTGGCGGCCAGGACGCTGCAGCACTGCTCGGCCAGGTTGGCCCCGAGCCCGCGGCCGCGGTGCTGCGGGTCGATGGCGATCCACCAGAGCACGCCGATCCCGTCCACCGGCTCGCCGACCACGGCCTCGCCGACCGGCGCGCCGTCGGGCTCGCGCAGGCGCAGTCGCCGGTCTGTAGGGCAGCTGGTGGCGGTGACCTCGGCGATCGGGTACGTACGGACCTCACCGGCGTCCCCGCGGTGGGGCAGGCTCCGGTGGAGGTAGCGCCACTGGCGACCGGTGGAGAAGCCTGCCTCCTCCAGAGCCTTGCGGGTCACCGGGCGGCTGCGCACCGGGAGGCCCCTCATGCCCAGCGACAGGGGGATCGGCAGCTCGAACGCATGCACTGTTCTCCTGCCCAGGCGGTTGAGCGCGAGTTTGACGAGTGCGCGGGTGGCGGCCAGGTCCTCGCCGGCATGCAACCACAGAATGAGTCCGGCCTGGTCGGTGCGTCGTGTCGCACAGTTGACGGCCCCGAGCACCTGCCCGGTCTCATCGCACACGACTTCGGTATGCGGGGTGTCCAGCTCCGCCCACCGTTCGGCGTCCACTGGGGAACGTCCTTCGAGTGCCTCGGCGAGCATCGCCGGGGTCGTTTCCGGCTGGCCCGTCAGTCGGGGCCGGCCCGAGCAGCGCGGTGGGCCAGTGGCAGTGGCGGACGTGGTGGTCGACGTCGACGGGGAAGGCCCGGCTCCGCCGGCGTGCGCGAGGGACCGTGCCGACCGGGGTTTCGGGCTCGCTCTCCAGGACGCCGGGGCAGTGGCGAAAGCGCGCATGCCTGAGCGGCATCGGGGCCGGGTTTCTCACTCTCAGTGCTTTCCGAGGAGATTCCGAGTTCCACCACTTGGGCGCGGAGCTGGTCGAAGGTGTTGATGAGAGGGTGGATCTTGTCGTAGGTGGTGGTTCCGTTCTGCAGTTCGTACTGGGCGTCGAGCAGGTCGCCGTAGACGGGGCCCATCTGTCGGCTGAGCTGGATGAGCAGGCTCTGACGCTCGCGGATGCCTAGAGCGGTCGGTACGGCGCCGAGTGCAGCCGCCAGGAACGTGAAGACGCTCGTCACGACCTGCGCCCAGAGTTCGGAGCTGTGGGCGATGAGGGGCCAGACGCTGACGCTGGTGACGGCGCTGACGAGGACGGCTGCGACGTTGTAGCGACGCATCGTCACAGTGGTCCGGTAAATTTCTTCAGGTAGGCGGTGGGTCCATTTCCTGGCCGAACAGATGCATGCCGAAAGGTTCCTGGGAACCGGAGGGGGAGTGTGTTCAAGGGTGCCTCCCATGGGTTGTGCCTCTTTTCGGGCTCATCAACTGCAGGGACCGACCGCGACGGGGCAGCGGGCGTGATGCGGAGCTGCCTGGGTGACGGGGCCGAGGTGCGGTCCGCTCGGGACGTGGCGGGTCCGCCGTCCAAGCGCCAGTGGTTCGGCCTCGTCGGCGGCTTCGACCACGACGAGGGTCCGCGGGCCGCGGATGGCATAGGGCGTCACCGGAACGTCCGGGTGACGCCGCTGCGCCGGCTCCAGCGCCTCGATGGGCCGCCGCTGCGCGTCGCCCTCCAGCTCCGTTGGCGCGGCGGCGCTTGCCGTCTCCAGCGCTTTCGCCGAGTCCTCGGGGACATGGACGGCGGACACCTCGACGCCCGACAGGCCGCCGCGGAGTTCGGCCCCCTGCCGGACCAGTTGCTGTCGCGCCCAGCGCTCGGCGCTCGGCGCTCGGCGTCGGAGGTGGCGAGGGTGTGGGGGCCGCGCCACGGCCAGACCTGAAGAAGTTCCAGCGGCAGGCCGCGCGGTGCCGCTTCGCGGGCGGCCCAGTGTGCGGCCGCCGCGCTCTCGGCCGTGCCGTCAAACCCGACGACGACGGGCGCGTTCATCAGCACCTCCTCCGCTGGCTCCCGCAGAATCGGCCGTTGCCGGGTCACCGTCCGCGCCACGCGGTCGGTGGGTGTCCACAGGTCGAGCGGGGGCGGGGGCGATCCGGTCGGGCGCAGTGCCTCCTCCTCCATGAGGCGACGTCTTCATCCTCCCGGCTCGCCCGCCGGTCGCTCCCTGCCGCCACGCGGTCCGTCCCCCGCCCGGCCGCCTGTTCCCGCTGATCCGGGTGCGGGCACCGATCACTTGGCGGAGACGTCGGCTCGAACGGCCGGCTCCTGCGGTCGGCCCCGGCCGACTCGTCCTTGTCGGAAGGCACGCCTCCTGCGCGTCGTCCGGGCCGTTCCCGATGGACCGGTGCGCGCGCCGTACGGATGCTGGTCCGATCAGGGCACGGAGTTGGGGGGACATCAGGGTGGGGGCGAGGCAGTGCGGGCATTGCGGCCGCGGGCATTGCGGCTGTGCGCTCAGCAGGTGCAACATCAGCGACAGCGTGTGCGGCCCTGCGCGCGAGCGGCCTTCGGGCCGCCGTCCGAGGCAGTGCCGGCGTGGGTGTGGCGCGACGCGCTGGTGCGCTACAGCCCTCGCCGAACTGGACTTCGGCGGGTTGAGCAAACGCCTGCGCGACCTCCTCCAGCTTCACCAGGACGAGGTTGCATACATCATCGGGGTGACACAGGGCTACCTGTCCCGGCTTGAGTCGGGCCGAGCGAGGCTGACGCACATCGATCGGATCGTCAGCTACCTCGCCGCGGTCGGAACCCCGCCCGATCTGGCCCGTCTTCCCCTCCGCGCTGCCGACGAGCGCGCCGCCGCCCGCGGACCGCCTCTCGTCCCTGTGTCGAACGCGGCCCGGTCTCGCTGCGGCCGGCTACGGTCGCCGACATGACGCTCGCTGACACGGACGGTCGGCCGGTGGGCCTTCGGAAGGAACCGGTCGATCACGTCCTCGAACTGGTCGAGGAGCGCCTCGGTACGGCCCCGGACCGAGGCCGCCTTGTCTGCAAGCGCAGGACGGTCGGAGCGCCCACTGATCGCTCGACCTGGGTACGGATCGAGCGCCGCCTGTGGAGCAGAGCGCGCGAGCAGGGCTGGGCCGGTGCCGAGACTGCCGCCGTGCTGACCGGTGTGGTCATGCTCCGGTGGACCGGTTCGGTCGCCTGGCCGGAACCGGGCGACGGGGCGATCTGGCGGGCGGACGAGACTTCCTTCCTCCCGGGCGCGCCGGTCGGCACAGCGATCCTGGCCGCCGAGCCAGGCCTT
The DNA here is from genome assembly GCF_044999035.1 of Kitasatospora griseola. Classification (NCBI taxonomy): domain Bacteria; kingdom Bacillati; phylum Actinomycetota; class Actinomycetes; order Kitasatosporales; family Streptomycetaceae; genus Kitasatospora; species Kitasatospora griseola. Next base: position 237,307 of record NZ_CP173360.1, read on the forward strand.
CCCGACAACTGGTTCGTCGTGCACACCGCCGCAGTCAGCGGCCCGAAGACGTCCAAGTGCGGAATCTGCCGTGCGGGACCGGCCGCGCGCTCGTAGGCGGTGAGGAACTCGGCGGGTGCCCGGAGTTCCACCAACTCCCGCGCGGGTCGAGTGCCGGCATCAGTCGCTCGGCGGGCCCGAACACCACCATCAGCAGCCAGTCGGACTGAGACACGACCAACCGGCAGGTCGGCTCCGCCGTCGCTGTCCCTCGTGGCTCGGTTTGCGGCATTGCCCTGACGTCCACGAGTGGACGCGAACAATGGGGCGCCCGCCACCCCCCCCCCTCTGCGGGCGCGGCGGTGACCGGTGCGGGGGTTCCCGCTCGTGTGGTGCGGGCGTGTCCGTTGTCATCGCGGGCGGCCACGGCAGGGTCGCGCTTCTGACGTCCCGTCTACCGGCAGACCGGGGCCACCGGGTCACAGGGATCGTCCGGCGCTCCGACCACGCCGACGCGGTGCCGGTCGTCGCCGACCTCGCCCGCGCAGCTCGCACCGGTGCTGGCGGGCGCACACGCCGTGCTCTTCGCCGCCGGCGCAGGTCCGGAGACGCCCCGGGACGGGCGAACCCGGTCGACCGCAACACGATCCTCGCTCGCGGACGCGGCCCGACCGCCCGGGGTGCGGCGTCTCGTCGTGCTCTCCGTCACGGGCGCGGATCCCACCCCGATCCGCCGGCGGAGGCCTTCCTCCGGGACCTGCCCTCCCGCCCGGACCTGGACTGCACGGCGGTACGCCCGACCTCGCCGAACACACCGGCCCCGGCCAGATCGACCAACCCCCCCGCCCTGGAACCGATCTCCGGCTCGACCCGCGTCCCCGAGGCCGTCGAACGCGTCGCCTGGCACTCCGGCACCGCCGACGACGGAAGACCACGAGGACGGCCGCTCAACTCCCCTGCCGGGACGCCCCTTCCGGGGACTGGCGCTCGACGGCGAGGACGGCGAGTTCGCGGAGGCGGGTGAAGTAGTCGCAGGCCTCGGCGTCGTCGGCGAGGGCGGGGAGGATGCGGTGGACGGCGGCGATGCCGTGGTGGAGGGCCTCGCGGCGGCGCCGGTCGAGGGGGCCGGTCAGGGCGGCGGACACGCAGCCGGCCAGGTGGCTGTCGAGCAGGACCAGGTCTTCGCCGGCGGGGGCCTGCCGGTAGCAGCTGCGCGGGAAGGGCAGGGCGAGGAAGTCCTGCCACAGCCGGGCCAGCCGGTCGGGGTGCGTGTCGCTCATGGCGTCGATGATGCCCGAGCGAACGTCGGGCGCGTCACCCCGTCCCGGCCTGCGGAAGAACGACCGGTGGAGGAACTGCCGGCGAGCGCTCAGGCCTGCCGGGACGCCGGGTGGCGTTCGGCGAGCTCGGCGAATATCGCCCCGTTGAGGCCGAAGGCCGCCTTGCACTCCTCGGCGACCCGGTCGCGCTCCGCCCCGTCCATCAACTCGCCCGCGGCGTCCAGCTTGGCGCGGTAGTCGCGCTTGAACGCGGCGGGGTTGTCGATCTCCTCGAAGACGTAGAACCGGACGCCGTCGCCCTTGCGCGCGAAGCCCCAGGTGCGTTCGGCGACGCCGCGGATGATCTGACCGCCCGACAGGTCGCCGAGGTAGCGGGTGTAGTGGTGGGCGAGGTAGCCGGCCGGCCAGTCGGTGGCGAGGGTGCGGATCCGCTCGGCGCAGGCCGTGGTGGCCGGCAGCGGGGCGAGGGTGTCGCGCCAGTCGGGGCCGGCCAGGTGGTCGAGGTCGCGTTCGATGGCGGCGGTGCGCAGCAGGGCGCGGTCGGCGAGCGGTCCGGCGACGGGGTGCTCGGCGAGGGTGTCGAGGTGGGCCTCCAGGGCGCGGTAGACGTACCAGAGCTGGCCGGTGAGGTCGGTGTAGGCCTCGATGCCGAGCCGTCCGCCGAGCAGGTCGCTCATGAAGGAGGACTGCTCGGCGGCCTGGTGTTCCTCCGCGCTGGCGGTGCGGAGCTGGGCCGAGAACGGATTGACGACGGCGACGGACGCGGACATGGGCGGGCCTCCAGAGATCGACTTCCCCTGATTATTTAGGTGAGGCTTGCCTAAGTCAAACCCTTGCCGACACCCTGTCGGGAAAATCTCGGACGCGTCAATTCGCTCGTCCGCACCGCGTCCCACGTGCTTGGATTCCCGACATGAACAGCTCATTCGACGATCTTCTCGCCGAGGCCGAGGCCGCCCCGGTCGACGGCTGGGACTTCTCCTGGCTGGCCGGCCGGGCCACCGAACAGCGCCCGTCCTGGGGGTACCAGCGGCTGCTGGGCGAGCGGCTGTCCGCGGCCTCGGCCGCGCTCGACGTGCAGACCGGCGGCGGCGAGGTGCTGGCCGGCGCCGGGGCGGCGAACTTCCCGCGCACCATGGTCGCCACCGAGGGGTGGCCGCCGAACGCGGCGAAGGCGACCGCCCTGCTGCACCCGCTCGGCGCGGTGCTGGTGACCGTCCCGGAGGACGCCCCGCTGCCGTTCGCCGACGGCGCGTTCGACCTGGTGACCAGCCGTCAGCCGGCCGTTGTGCACTGGGCGGAGATCGCCCGGGTGCTCGCCCCGGGCGGCAGCTACGTCGCGCAGCACGTCGGCGGGCGCACCAATGTCGAGCTGAGCGCGTTCTTCCTCGGCCCGTTCGAGGTGGGCGACACCCGCGAGCACGAGGTGGAGGCGGCGCGGGCGCGGGCGGCGGGGCTGGAGGTGGTGCAGCTGCGCAACGAGCGGCTGCGGCTGGAGTTCTTCGACGTCGGCGCGGTGGTGTGGTTCCTGCGCAAGGTGATCTGGACGGTGCCGGACTTCTCCGTGCAGCGCTACCGTGAGCGCCTGCGCGAGCTGCACGAACTGATCGGGCGCGAGGGCGTGTTCGTCTCCACCATGTCCCGCACCCTGATCGAGGCCCGCCGGCCCGCCCGGCCCGACGCCTGACACCTGACACCTGACACCTGACACCTGACACCTGACGCCTGACGCCCCGCCGGCGCTCCCCGCCGATCGACGGGGGGACCTCGAATCCCGTTACCTCCGGAGAAGGATCTTCCGGGTCGGGGGCTCCTCCCGACGAGCGATGCCGCAGGGACGACCGAGCCGTGAGGCTTGCGGTCGACGAACCCCCTGATCAGAGAGCGTTTGTCGAAGGAGACTCGTGTGAAGAACTACCGATCCGCACTGCGGCTGGCCGCCTCCCTGGTGGCGGGTGCGTCCGTGTTCGCCCTCGCGCCCGGCGCGGGGGCGGCCACGCCGCCGTCCGTGCCGGTGCCGCAGCGGGCCGCGCTCCAGCAGGGCCTGGACGCCCTGACCGGGCGGGCGGGCGCCAGTGGCGCGATCGCCGAGGTGCGTGACCACGGGCGGGCGGTGTGGCGCGGCACGTCCGGCGTCGCGGACCTCGCCACCCGGCAACCTGCGCCGGTGGACGGCGAGTTCCGGGCCGGCAGCATCACCAAGACCTTCGTGGCCACCGTGGTGCTCCAGCTGTCGGCGGAGCACCGGATCGACCTGGACGAGCCGATCGAGCGCCACCTGCCCGGCGTGGTCCCGAACGGCGGGAACATCACGGTCCGTCAGGTGATGAACCACACCGCCGGCCTGGCCGACTTCCTGGAGGACCCGCGGTTCGCGTACGAGTCGGACGACGCGCTGCGCCGACTCCTCGCGGTGGACCGGTGGAAGACCCTCCGGGCCCGGGACTTGATCGCGATCGGCGTCTCGCGGCAGCCGTACTTCCCGCCGGGCCAGGGCTGGCACTACTCGAACACGGACTACCTGGTGCTGGGCGAGCTGGTGCAGCGGGTGACGGGCAATGACTGGCGCACCGAGGTGAACCGCCGCGTCCTGCAGCCGCTGGGGCTGCGCCACACCTTCCTGCCCGGTACCGCGACCGGCGTTCCCGGGCCGCACAGCCACGGGTACCTGGCGCTGTCCGACGGCCCGGCCGACATCACCGAGCTGAACCCGTCGATGGCGGGCGCGGCCGGCGAGTTGATCTCCACCACGGACGACCTGGCGCGCTTCGACGCGGCGCTGCTCGGCGGCCGGCTGCTGGCCCCGGCGCAGCTCGCCGAGATGACCACCACGGTGGCGGCGGACGAGCAGCCGCCGACCCGTTACGGTCTGGGCCTGATGCAGCTGCGGACCTCCTGCGGCGAGGTCTGGGGCCACCCGGGCGGGATCCACGGCTACGTCACCTACCTGTTCGGCGACCGCTCCGGCACCCGCCAGATCGCCGTTTCGGCGAACCCGTACGACCCGCAGAAGGGCGCCGAGTTGACCCCGGCGGTCCTCGACCTGATCGATCTCACCTTCTGCGGCCCGAAGTCCACCTCCTGACCCTTCCCGCGCAGACACCGCCGAGGCCGCCCCGCTCCCCGTCCGAGCGGGGCGGCCTCGCCGTCCGTCAGCGCCGGGGTTTCTCGGCGGTCACCACGTGCAGGGTGACGGAGGCCAGGAACGGTCCGCGGGCGAGGTGGTCGAGGAAGTCGTCGGCCTGGCTGCGGGTCAAGTAGCCGCCGGCGACGGCGCGTTCGGTGTTGCGGTGCAGCCCGAGCACCTGGTCGGCGGCACGCACCTCGCGGTACACCGAGGTGACGGGGACGACGGCGCGCACGTCGAGGCCGGACTGCGCGGCGAGCCGGGGCAGTTGACGGCCGATCACGGGGTTGCGGACGATCCGGTCGGCGAGGTGCCTGCTCCAGGCGCGGGCGATGTCGAGGTCGGGGTGGTCGACGGCCAGGGTGTCCCAGTCGGGTTCGGCGGCGACCAGCCGCCCGCCGGGGCGCAGCACCCGGTGCGCCTCGGCGAGCGCCCGGGGGACGTCGGCGAGGTGCTGCAGCAGCCGGTCGGTGCGGACCCGGTCCGCGCTGTCGGCGGCGAGCGGGAGCCGGTGCACGTCGGCGTGCAGGACGTGGGCGAGCGGGAGGGCGCCGGCCCGCCGGACCATCTCCGGGTCGTGGTCGATGCCGAGCACCCGGCCGCGGGCGGTGACGGCGCGGGCCAGGGCGTCCAGGTCGGTGCCGGGGCCGCAGCCCCAGTCGAGCACGAGGTGTCCGGGGCGGGCGTCCAGGGCGTCCAGCAGGACCTGCTTGTAGGCGCGGACCTGGTCGGTGGCGGCGAGCCGCTCCTGGTAGGCGATCCGGTCGGGGACGACGGTCTCGAAGAGCCGGCCGGTGACGTCGGCGAGCGCGCCCAACTCCCGTCCCAGCGCGGCCCGTCCGTCGTCGGTGAGCCGGACCGGGCGGCGTCGGCCGTCGCCGTCCAGGTAGGCGATCAGGCCTTTGCCGTGCAGTCGGGCGAGGGCGCCGGAGAGGCTGCCGCGGCCGAGCCGGGCGCCGGTCATCCGCTCGATGGCGGTGTTGACGGCGTAGCCGTGCAGCGGGCCGTCGGCGAGCGCGGACAGCACGAGCATCTGGGCGTCGTTGGTGCGCACCTGATTCCTGTTCCGGTGGCCGGCCTCCCGGTCGGCCTCTCCCGTTTCTCGATGACACGCGTCGCGTGCTATTCATGTCCCAGTATGCACCGGGCGGGCCGCCGCCCGTCACCCGTCCCCTCCCTGAAGGGCCGTCACATGCGCCTCACCGCCCCGCTGTACGCGCTGTACACCCGCCGCCTGCGCCGTCGGCTGGCGGGCGCCGAACTGCCCCGGCACATCGGCCTGATCATGGACGGCAACCGCCGCTGGGCCCGCGAGCGCGGACTGGCGGACACCCGCCTCGGGCACCGCTTCGGCGCCCAGCACGTGGGCTCGGTGCTGGGCTGGTGCGAGGCGCTGGGGGTGCGGCACGTGACGGTGTTCGTGTGCTCGGCGGAGAACCTGCAGCGGCGCGGCGACGACGAGATCGCCTTCCTGATGCGGGTGATCGAGGAGGTGCTGACCGCGCACCTGGCGGTCCCCCGCCCGCGCTGGCAGGTGCACCTGGCAGGCGATCTGGACACCCTGCCGGATTCGACGGCCCGGGCCCTGAAGCACGCGGTGGAGGCGACGGCCGACTGCCCGACCGGCGCCCAACTGACCCTGGCGGTCGGCTACGGCGGCCGCCAGGAACTGGTCGACGCCGTCCGCGACCTGCTGCACGAACAGGCCGACGCCGGACGCCCGACGCGGGAGATCGCCGACGCCCTGACCGCCGAGGACATCGCCCGCCACCTGTACACCGCGGGCCGCCCGGACCCGGACCTGGTGATCCGCACCAGCGGCGAGCAGCGGATGTCCAACTTCCTGCTGTGGCAGAGCGCCTACGCGGAGCTGTACTTCTGCGAGGCCTACTGGCCGGCCTTCCGCGAGCTGGACTTCCTGCGCGCGGTGCGCGCCTACGCGGCCCGCCGGCGCCGCTACGGCGCCTGACGGACCGCCAGGGGCGCGGATCAGGCGGGCTTGACGCCCGGGTTGCCCGCCTCGGTGACGAAGGAGGCGGCGGTGAGCAGCGTGCCGTCGGGGCGGGTGATGTGGCTGACGGCCCGGTAGTCGGCGCGGGCCTGGTGGCGGTCGAGGGTGACCACGGTGTAGCCGCGCCGCCCGTCGTAGAACTTCATGTGCGGGTTGGCGGCGGTCAGGGTCGCCCAGTTGGACGGGTGGGCCGCGCCGTCGCCGTCGCTGCTGATCGAGGTGCCGACGAACTCGACGCCCACGGTGCGGGAGTTCGGGTCGTCGAAGTTCCGCTTGACGTCCAGCGCGTAGGCCACGTGCACGTCGCCGGTGAGCAGCACCAGGTTCTTCACGCCGGCCTGCTCGACGGCCGTCAGGAAGCGCTCGCGGGCGGCCGGGTAGCCGTCCCAGGCGTCCATGGACAGCTTGGAGCTGGCGGCGGTGGTGTTCTTGCGGCGGGAGAACACCACCTGCTGCGGCACCACGTTCCACACCGCCTTGGAGCGGCGCAGCCCGTCGGCGAACCAGCGCTCCTGGGCGGCGCCCATCAGGGTGCGCTTCGGGTCCTCGGACTCGGGCGTCGGGTACTGCCAGCCGTCGCCGTTGGCCTGGTCGTCCCGGTACTGGCGGGTGTCGAGGATGTCGAACTGCGCCAACTGCCCGTACTGGAAGCGGCGGTAGAGGGTCAGCTCGGTGCCGTTGGGCTTGGGCGTCCGCAGCGGCTGGTTCTCCCAGTAGGCGCGGTAGGCAGCGGCGCGGCGGGCGACGAACGGCGCCGGGTCCTGGTTCTTCTCGGGGATTCCGTTGGCGTAGTTGTTCTCCACCTCGTGGTCGTCCCAGGTGACGTACCACGGGTGCGCGGCGTGCGCGGCCTGCAGGTCGGGGTCGGTCTTGTAGAGCGAGTACCGCAGCCGGTAGTCCGCCAGCGTGGTGGTCTCGTGGTTGAGGTCCGCGGGCAGCACCCGGTCGGTGTACTGGCGGTCGCCGCCCACCGAGTCGATGCCGTACTCGTAGATGTAGTCGCCGACGTGGAACACCGCGTCCAGGTCCTCCTGCGCGAGGTGCCGGTAGGCGGTGAAGTAGCCGTCCTCGTACGCCTGGCAGGACACCAGCCCGATCCTGGTGCGGTCCAGCTTGCGGCCGTGCGAGGGCGCGGTCCGGGTGCGGGCGGCCGGGGTGCTCCACTGGCCGACGGTGAACCGGTACCAGTACTCGCGCCCCGCCTCCAGCCCGTCCACGTCCACGTGCACCGCCCAGTTGAACTCGGCGTGCGCCCGCGCGCTGCCGCGCCGCTCGACCCGCCGGAACCGCTCGTCCCGGGCGACCTCCCAGCCCACCTTCACGTTCCCCGCCGGCGGCATCCCCGCCCCCGGCTCCAACGGACGCGGCGCGAGCCTGGTCCACAGCACCACCGCGTCCGGCAGCGGATCACCGGACGCCACCCCCAGCGTGAACGGGTTCTCGGTGAGGGTGCGCGGCGCGAGCTCGTTCTCCTCGGCGTGCGCGCCGGGCAGATTGACGCCGAACGCGAGCGCGGCGGCGGCCGAGGTGACGGTCAGGAACCGCCGGCGGTCGAGCCGGGCGGCGGCGGCACGCAACTGCTGGTCGGGCGTGGGACGGTCGGCACTGCTGCTCATCGAACGGGCGCCTCTCACTGAACGGGTCGGTGTGCGAAGGAAATTCGAACCGTCCTGGTGGTCTGCCCGTGGTCATCGTCCCGGCAAACGAATGATCATTTGATGGCAAAGTCGTGAAGAGCCGCCCCGAGAACGCTCATTGATCGACCGTGAACACCACCGCCCGCCCCTCCTCGGCCGCCCGCCGGTAGAACTCCCGCAGATCCGGCAGGAAGCAGACCGTGTACGCCAGATCCTCCTCGCCGCGCACCCCCTGATACTCCTCGAACTCCAACTCCGCGTACCGCCTCCGCACCCACCCCTCGTCGACCCGCCCCAACGCACCCGCCACCGCCCGCACCTCCCCCGGCTCCACGTAACAGACCACGTAGTCCTCCCCCTCGTACATCGCCCGCCCGCCCAGAATCACGTGCGACAACGGGAACTCCCCGTTCCCGTACTCCAGCCGACCGTCCGTCAGACACCGGTGCAACGCATCCCACGCCTTGTCCACCTCACACACCCACGCCTCGTCCCACGCCTCCTCCACCTCCTCGACCAACGCCATCACCTCCCCGTCGCCACCACACCCCAACAGCCGCGCCCGCTCCCCCTCCGCCAACGCGAACAACACTCCCCGACCCGCCATCCCGACGCCTCCTCTCCGTTGCCGGGATTGAAGCCCAGGGCACTGACAGCGGCCACTGACAGGATCAACCCCCATGACGAACAGCGCAGGCCTCTCCCCGAACGGAATCCCGGGCTACGAGGGCGGTCCCCTCGCCCACCTCCCCGAACTCCTCGACGAACCCCTGTTCTGGCTGGGGCACCTCGCCTCCTGCGCACATGACGAGGAGGTCCAGGAACTCCTGCTCGACGCGGACTACGACGCCGCCGAGGACTTCCACCGCCGGCTGGTCGAACGCCCGGACTGGCCGACCTTCACCATCCCGTCCACCCTGGGCCGCCTGTACATCGTCTACCGCAACCTCGTGGGAGACATCGGGACCGACTACCTCCTCCAGCACCCCGACCGGACCCACGCCCACCTGCTCGCCACCGATGACGTCCACTCCCCCGGCCCCGGCCTCACCTGGCCCGAGCTGACCACCATCGCGGACAACGGCCCGCCCGGCGGCTCGACCACCGACCCCGACAGCCGCCTCCTCCTCCTGCTCCCCGCCATGCGCGACACCGCCATCCCCCCGACCGCCACCCCCCGCCTCGCCGCCGCCCTCCGCACCCACACCGCCGCCGAACACCCCGAACGCCTCGCAACCGCCCTGCTCCACCCCCGGGACCTGACCCGATGAGGCACCGAATCGCAGGCCTGCGCGGGGTCCGGTCACTTCCCGACACCAGGTGCTGCCGGAGCGCCCGAGGCCCCTGTGGCCGAACCGGCGAGAGTAAGAGGCGGTTCAACGCGTGACGCGCGCACGGTGTCCTGAGTAGGCCTCGCTGGATCCGGCGTTCGCATGGTTCCGTGCCGGCGGTGACCGTTACGCGGTCACCACGGGTATGCCGTCCGGGCCGTCGGTGAGCAGGGCCGCGATGTGGTCCGCGCAGTGGAGGGCCGCCGCGGCCATGGCGGTTCCGGTCATCCCGGCGACGTGCGGGGTCAGCAGCGCGTTCGGCAATCCGGAGAGCGGTGAGGCGAAGGCGGCGTGCCGCCGACGAGCCTCGACCGTCGACGAACGCGCGGGCATCCGCCGAGCGCCACCGGCGCACCGTCACAGGGACGCCGGGCTGTGTCACCGTCAGGTCTTGATCTTGCAACAGCGCCGTGCGGACACGCACCGTCCCCGTACGCTCCTCCGCATGAGCCTGTCAGTTGCTGATGTCGCCGCCGCAGGTGCGGCCTGGGTGTGGATGCCGGACGACGCCGAGGTCGTCGCCGACGAGGAGTACACGATCCTCCGGCTGCCCGACTATGTCGCCTTCGACCTCTCGGTGGTCTCCTTCACGCCGACTCGCCCGCTGGGTCAGGCCGTTGACGCAGTGGTGGAGCGGGCCCGCGCCTTCGGGCTGCCCACGCTCGACTGGCAGGTGCTGCTCGGCGACCCGGCGGGGCTGCCCGCCGAACTGGCCGCCCGTGGCGGGCAGGTGAAGATCGAACTGGAGATCGTGGCCGCCGACCTGAGCGAGGGCGCGCCGGCTCTCCGGCCTCCGACGGTGGACGTCTCGCTGCGCTGGGCCACGGACGTGGCGACGGCCCGGGACGGGCTCGCCATCGAGGCCGCCGGCTTCCGGGGTGAACTCCCGCCCGCCGAACGGATCGAGGCGGTCGCGGCCAGGAACGCGGAGACCGTCCCGGCCGGCCGCGGCGGTCTGATCGTCGCCTACGTGGACGGCGAGCCCGCCGGCACCGGCGGCGTGGCGATCGTGGACGGCGTGGCCCGGCTCTCGGGCGGCGTGGTGGCGCCGCACTGGCGCGGACGCGGGGTGTACCGGTCGATACTCGACGCCCGGCTGTCCTACGGAGTGGCGAACGGCGCGACGATGGCGCTGGTCAAGGCGAACCCGACCACGTCCGGCCCGATCCTGCGCAAGGCGGGCTTCACCGGCTTCGGCCCGGAGCCGGTCTACGCCGTCCCGCTGAACGGCGACCAGCCCCAGTAGTCCTCCAACTCCCGGGTAAACATGGGCACAAGGCCGGTTTCACGGGCTTCACCCCGGGAACCGGCCTGGCACACCCGTACCGACCCCGGCCGCCCGCAACCGTCCTGACGGCCCGTCACAGCCGCCGGGCCCGCAGCACGCCCGTCCGCATCGGCAGCACGAACTCGCCGTCGGCCGTCTCCGGTCGGCTCGCCAGGTAGGCGCGGGCCCGGTCCAGCCTCGACCGGCGTTCGGCTTCCGGCATGACCAGCATGCCCGCCTTGGTGCCGAGCGTGGCCACCAGCGACTCGGCGGTCCGGCGCTGGCCGTGCGGGAATTCGGCCTGTTCGGCCGCACCGAACCGGGCTGGCCCGCCGGACGGGGGCAGGTGGAGGGCGGCCGTCCCGGTGCGCCAGCTGGCGGGGACGTCGCGCGGGCCGATCGCCGCGCTCCCGCCGACCTCGGCGAGGCCGGCCACCCAGCCGACGCCGTCGTCGAACAGGTTCCAGAGGCCGGCCAGCACCCCGCCCGGGGCGAGCACCCGGGCGATCTCGGGGCCGGCCGCGTCCATGTCGAACCAGTGCATCGCGTTGCCGGACAGCACCGCGTCGAACGACCCGTCCGGCAGCGGAATCGACTCCGCACTGCCCGTCAGCGCCCGGACGTCCGGCAGCTCCCGGCGCAGCTCGGCCAGCATGGCCGGGTCGGGTTCGACGGCGACGACCTCGACGCCCGCCGCGAGCAGGCAGCCGGTGAGTTTGCCGGTGCCGGCCCCGAGGTCGAGCACCCGGCGGCCGGGGGCCGGGTCGAGCGCCCAGCGGACGGCCGCCGGGGCGTAGTCCGGGCGGTGTGCGGCGTAGGCGTCGGCGGCCGCGCCGAACGACTGCCGGTGCCGCAGGTGTTGGTCGCTCTCCGTCATCGCCTGTTTTCCCCTCACTGGATCGGACCTGGTCGGTCGCGGCCTTCGACGTCCGGCTCGCTGCGCCGGGCCGGGCGGTTCCGTCGACGCGGACGCAGATGCCGAAGACCCGGTCGTCGCTCGTCCAGCCGTTGACGCGGCCGCGGTTGTTGCTGATCTGCACGCGCCGCCGGGCCGGGTCGAGGGCGGAGACCAGGTGCAGGTACACGGTGCCGGCGACCCGGGCGAGCACGATGTCGCCGACCGTCAGCAGCGTGGGGTCCACCGGCGCGACGATCACCGGCTGCCGACTGCGGATCAGCGGCACCATCGACGAGCCGCTCGGCCGGAACTCCACGGTGGCCCCGCCGGCGACCCTGGCCGCCACAGCGTCCAAAGCTCCCATCCGTCGATCGTGTCGGCCCCGCTCGACACCCGTCCACGCAATTTCGGACCACCGGGCCCGCCCCTGGTCGCAGATCCGAGTACGGATACTCTGGCGGGCGGTGCATCGCACACGGAAGGATGCCCATCCGGGGGGACGGGCCGTCCGGGGCCCGCCACTGTCTTTTGGAGTTCTCGCCGTGAAGCGTCCCGTCCTGGTCCTCGCCGCCGCTCTCGCCACCACAGGGGCACTGACCGGCTGCGGCAGCACGCACGTGACCGGCTCCGGGTCGGCCCCGGCGCCGGACCCGCAGGTGTCGGCGAGCATCAGCAGGATGCAGCAGGAGGCGCAGGAGCGGTGGCAGCGCGAGATCGCCGAGGCGGACCTCGAGTTCCCCGAGGTGGCGAAGCTCTGCGCGGGGAAGTCCACCGTCCCGCCCACCCCGGTGGCCACCGCGGGCGGCGAGGGCGGGGCGAACCCGGAGAACTCCAAGTACGCGGAGAACCACGCCTACTTGCAGATGGCGACCCTGACGGAGAGTCAGCGCTGCCGCGGCGAGGCCCACGCGGCCCGGATCACGGCGGCCGCCGCGAAGAACACCCCCGCCGACGAGACCCAGGCCCGCACCCTGATGACCGGCCTCGCCTACCCCGGGGCCGTCCTCTCCGCCTACGGCGACGGCGTCCACTTCACCCTCGCCGTCCCCGGCTCGGGTGGCTGCCTCACCGGCGTGCTCTCCGGCACGGGCCGGATCGAGGTCCACGGCGCCTACCTCGAGGGCGGCTGCGAACGCCCGCGCGGCGGCCACTGATCCGGAGCCTGTTCCTCCCGTTCGCCGCGCGGCCCCTCGGAGTGCTCGGCGATCCACGGCAACGCGCCGGGCGAGATCCGCACGCCCTCGCCCTGCGCCTCCCGCGCAGCCAGCCGACGCAGCAACTCCGGCCGCTCCACCGGGAAGCACCACAGCCGCCACCGCGCCGAGCCCGACGACCAACCGCTTGTACTCGTCGCGCTCGGCGCGCGTCCCCAGCCCGTGGTCCAGCACCACCGACCGCCCGGCCCCCACGACTTCCACCAACTCCGCCCGGACTTCACCCACCACGCTCTCCAGCAGCGCCAGGTGCTCCGGCTCCGGACAGTCCACCCCGAGCCGCCCGTACCGCGCCACCACCCGCTCATCGACGGACAGCCGAACCACCCCTCCCGCTCCAACTCCCGCGCGAACGTGGTCCTCCCCGCCCCCGGCAACCCGGACAACGGATGCACCACCGGCTCCGATCCCCGCATGCCGGCCACGCTACGCTCCGGACAGCCCACACCCGCTCGGGGATTCGGAGCCCGGAGCGGGCCGAACAGAATGCGACGGACGACGAACTCCACGCCGCAGCACGCGGGTTGGCATGCCGATCCAGGTGGGCGACAAACGGGCCGACCTGCTCATCCAGTTCCTGGAACCCGGCCTCCGCCGCTTCTCCGAACTCCGCGCACCATCGCCCCCGAGGCGCTCACCGCCTCGCTCCGCACGCTGGAACGCGACGGCTTCGCCCTCGGCACCCCCAACCAGGCCCGACCCGCCACGTCGAGTACCTGCTGCCCATCCGCCTCGCCATCCTGGCCCCCGCACTCGGGCCGAGACCCACCTCGAAGAGCTCCTGACCGCTCGCGAAGCGGCCGACGGCACGGGCCTGACCTCAACGCCGCGCCGACACCAGCAGTGCGGCGTGCGGCAGCTCCAACTCGCCGTCCTCGGAACGGAATTCGGTGGCAAGCCGGTCGAACTCCCGCCGCGCCCCGGCCCGGACCTCCGGCGGCTGGTGGCGCAGGAGTTCGCCCAGGAATGCGACGCCGCCGGCCGGGCCGCCCCACCAGACCTCGCTGCTGGTCCGGTGGTTCCAGCGCAGCAGTCGGCCGTCCGGCTCCGCCAGTCCGGCGGTGGCGAGCAGGGCACGGAAGGCGGCGAGGTCGGTGACGGCTGCGAGTGCGGCGGGCGGGGCGGGCAGGTCGGCGGGGCGGGTGGCTCCGGCGGCTTCGAAGGCGCGGGCGAGCAGGGTCTGTCCGGGTGGGGCGGGGGCGGCCCAAGTGGTGAGGACGAGCCGTCCGCCGGGGCGGAGGACGCGGCGCAGTTCGGCGAGTGCCTCGTCCGGCCGTCCGACGTGGTTGAGGACGAAGTTGCCGACCACGGCGTCGAACGCGCCGTCGGGGAAGGGGAGTTCGGGGAGGGTCGCGACGCTCACCACCGCCTCGGGCGCGGCGCGCCGGGCTTCGGCGAGCATGCCCGGTTCGGCGTCCACGGCCGTGACGCGGGCTCCGCGGGCGCAGGCCGCCGCAGCGACGGTGCCCGTTCCGGTGCCGACGTCGAGCACCGTGCTGCCGGGCCGGACCTCGGCGGCGTCGAGCAGCGCGGGTACGGGGTGGGCGCAGAGTCGGGCGACGCTCGCGGCGTAGGCGGTGGCGCTCCGGGCCCAGATCCGGCGCTCCAACGCGTCGAACGCCTCGACGTCCACCTCGACCTGGCTCATGCCCGCTCCCTTCGACGACCCGTCAGCCCGTCTCCCCGCCCTGCACCTTGGCGAGGAAGCCTGCCAGATTCTCCCTCAACCGCTCGATCCGCTGCTCCCGCGTCAGCGACTCGTGGATCCGGGTGCCGGTCTCGCGCAGGCCGCGGACGTACAGCGGGCAGGCGAGGTCGCTGCACATGTAGGCGCCGACGGAGTTGCCCTGGCGCCCGGCGGGGCCGGCGAGCGGGGCGACCAGCAGGGAGACCCCGCCGGTGTGGGTGGTGACGCAGAGGGAGCAGATGCTGCGGCGGGGCTGCCAGGTGGCGGCGGACGAGCTGCGCAGGACGACGGCCTGCGGGCGGTCGTCGAGGACGGTGACCAGGTAGGCGCGGTCGGGGGCCTGCGGGTCGCGCCAGCCGAGGAAGTCCAGCTCGACCCAGGGCTGGTCGGCGAGCTCGCGGGGCAGGTTCAGTCGTTTCGCCTCGCCCTTGGAGCAGTTCAGGAACGCGGCGCGGATCTCGGACTCGGTAAGCTCTCTCACGAAACGCCACGTTAATTTGCCTAAATCGTTTAGGCAAATGGATAATCGTGGACGTACGGCACGAGAGAACAGCAGGAGGCGGTCCGGTGGCGCGTGCAGGTCTGTCGGCGGAGATCCTCACCAAGGCGGGCGCGGAGCTGGCCGACGAGGTGGGCTTCGACCAGGTCACGGTGACGGAGGTGGCGCGGCGCTTCGACGTGAAGGTGGCCAGCCTGTACTCGCACGTGAAGAGCTCGCAGGACCTCAAGGTGCGGATCGCCCTGCTGGCGCTGACCGAACTCGCCGACCGGGCCGCCGACGCGATCGCCGGACGGGCGGGCCGCGACGCGCTGGCCGCGTTCGCCGAGGCGTACCGCGGCTACGCCCGCGAGCACCCGGGGCGCTACCAGGCCACCCGGCTCCGGCTGGACCCGGAGACCGCCGCGGCCAGTGCGGCCCCCCGGCACGCCCAGCTGACCAGGGCGATCCTGCGCGGCTACCACCTGCCGGAGCCGGACCAGACGCACGCGGTGCGCCTGCTCGGCGGCGCCTTCCACGGCTACATCGAGCTGGAGGCCGCCGGGGGCTTCGCCCACACCCCGGTCGACCCGCAGGCGTCCTGGGACTGGATCGTCGACTCGCTGGACGCCCTGCTGCGCGCCCGCGCCGACCGCTGACCCACCCCGCCCGCAGGCACCCGCCCGCCGACGCCCGGCCACAAGCAGCGGCCGCCGACCGGGCGTACCCGGTCGACGGCCGCAGACGCTCCCCCGCCGAATCCCGACGAGCCGTCAGGCCCCGTCGCGCACCGGCAGCTTCCAGCCGGGCCGCGGGAAGTGGCAGGTGTAGCCGTTGGGGTAGTGCTCCAGGTAGTCCTGGTGCTCGGGCTCGGCCTCCCAGAAGTCGGCCACCGGCGTCACCTCGGTGACGACCTTTCCGGGCCACAGACCGCTCGCGTCGACGTCGGCGATGGTGTCGAGCGCGGTGGCGCGCTGCTGCTCGTCGCCGTAGAAGATCGCGGAGCGGTAGCTGCTGCCGATGTCGTTGCCCTGCCGGTCCACGGTGCTCGGGTCGTGGATCTGGAAGAAGTACTCCAGCAGCGTGCGGTAGCTGATCCGCTCCGGGTCGTAGACGATCTCCAGCGCCTCGGCGTGGCCGGGGTGGTTGCGGTAGGTGGCGTGCGCGTTCTCGCCGCCGGTGTAGCCGGTGCGGGTCGACTGGACGCCGGGGAGCTTGCGGATCAGGTCCTGCATGCCCCAGAAGCATCCGCCGGCCAGGACGGCCCGGTCCGTGGTCATCTCGTTCTCACTCCTCGCGTGGGGTGTCCGCACCCCTGGTGCGGTGCGTGGCCCGCCCGCCCGGGCGCCGCCCGGCGGGGACCATCCGGTCCAACCGCCGTCGCCCGCCCGGTGTTCCCGCCGCCCGGTGTTCCCGCGACCCGGTGTTCCCGCCGCCCGGTGTTCCCGCGACCCGGTGTTCCCGCCGCCCGGTGTTCCCGCCGCCCGGGATCAGCCGGCCAGCCCGTCCAGCACCTGCGCGCCGGGCAGTGCGGCCAGTGCCGCGCCGGGCAGGATCAGCTTGCCGCGCCGCCGTCCGCTGCCGATCAGCACCCACGGGGTGGCGGCGACGGCGGCGTCGATCAGCAGTGGCCAGTGCGCGGGCAGGCCGACGGGGGTGATGCCGCCGTACTCCATGCCGCTCCCGCCGACCGCGGTGTCCATCGGCGCGAACGAGGCCTTGCGCGCACCGAGGTGGCCGCGCACCGCCTTGTTGACGTCGAGCCGGGTGGTGGCCAGCACCACTCCGGCGGCCAGGGTGGTCTCGCCGCCGCGCTTGGCGGCGACCACCACGCAGTTCGCGGACGCCTCGACGGGGACGTCGTACGCGGCGCAGAACACGGCGGTGTCGGCGAGTTCCGGGTCGGTGTCCACGTACCGCACGGAGCGGGCGAGTTCGGCGTCCCACTGCTTCAGCGCCTCGGCCACCGGCCCGGCCAGTTCGGCAACGGCGTCCACCGCCCGCCGCACCTCGGGGAAGTTCCCGAACGGTGCCGTGACCTGCTCGTCCGTCGAAACCTGATCGTCCATGGTGCCCACCCTAGCGAACCGTTCGGGCTGGCCCGTTGGGGTGAGCGCCGCCGGTGTCGCGGCCGCCGAGACCCGACCGCGCCCTAGCCTCGTCGGAGGCCCCGGTCCGAGCGCCGGGAGGCCGTCGGGCGACTGGGCGGAGTGGCATGGCAACCGGAGTTCCCCCGCAGGCCCGCGCGGGGCAGGTGCTGCGCCGGTGGAAGCTGTGGCTGATCCCGGGGGTGCTGAGCGCGCTGGTGGCGCTGGTGCTCTCGCTGCTGTACATGGGCGGCATCCTGACCCCGTCGGAGCACCTGCACCGGATGCCGATCGCGCTGGTGGACGCGGATGCCGGCCCGCCGCTGCCGGGGCAGTCCGCGCCGCTGGGCGCGCAGGTGACGGACGCGGTCGCGGCGGGGACGCCGCCGGGCCAGGTGCAGTGGCAGCGGGTGAACCGCGCGCAGGCCCAGGAGCAGCTGGCCTCGGGCCGGGTGTACGGGGCGCTGGTGGTCCCGGAGGACTTCTCCCGCACGGTGGCCGCGCTGACGACCGACCAGGCCTCGGCCCGCCCGGTGCTGTTGGCGCTGACCAATCCGGGCACCGGCTCGCTGGCGTCCTCGCTGGCGAGCCAGATCACCCAGCAGGCGGCGCACCGGTCCTCGACGGAGATCGGCAGGCAGCTGACGGCCGCGGCGCCGAACGCCCCGGCGACGGCGCGGCTGCTGCTGGCCGACCCGGTGGACGTGCAGGTGCAGCAGGGGCATCCGATCGCCCGGCACACGGGGCTCGGCCTGAGCGCCTTCTACTACACGCTGCTGCTGGTGCTGGCCGGGTTCCTGAGCGCCAACCTGGTGCACAACGGGGTGGACACGGCGCTCGGCTACGCGGACAGCGAGATCGGGCCGTGGCACTCGCGCCGGCCGACGGTGCCGATCAACCGGACGCAGACCCTGCTGGTGAAGATGGGGATGACGGCGGGGCTGTCCGTCGTCACCACCACGATGATCATGCTGGCGACGATCGGCATCCTCGGCATGGACGCCCCGCACCTGCCGCTGCTCTGGGTGTTCTCGTTCGCCGCCTGCGTCACGGTGGGCCTGGGCGTGCAGGCGATCAACGCGGCCTTCGGCTCGCTCGGCCAGCTGGTGGCGATGTTCGTCTTCATCGCACTCGCCCTGCCGTCCTCCGGCGCGACGATCCCGCTCCAGGCCACCCCGTCCTTCTACCGCTTCCTCGGCGCGTTCGAGCCGATGCGGCAGGTCGCGGGCGGGGTGCGGGCGATCCTGTACTTCGACGCGCAGGCGGACGCGGGGCTGACCCGGGCCTGGGTGATGATCGCGGTGGGGTTCGTGGTGGCGCTGGTGTTCGGCTTCGCGATGACCTCCTACTACGACCGCAGGGGTCTCCACCGCATGGTCCCGACGCCCTCCTGACGATCCCGCCCTCACCCGCCGTCCCGCCCTGCCGGATCAGGCGGGCAGCGCCGCCTTCCAACCCCAGGACTCGCGCCGGGCCAGGCCCGGCAGTTCGCCGCGCCCGGTGCACCACAGCAGCACCCGGACCGGGTCGCCGGCCGGCGCGTCGGGGAACAGCCGGGCCAGCACGGCGGCGTACAGGGCGGGCGGCGGGGTCCGGTCGAGGCCGAGGCCGGTGGCGATGTCGTGGGTGTGCAGCAGGATCTCGGCGACGCCCATCGCGGCGAAGCCACTGGGGTCCGCCGGGCCCCAGTGCCAGGCCCGCACGGCGGGGTCGGCGGCGGCCAGCGCAAGAGCGAGGAGTTCGCCGCAGGCCAGCGCGATCTGCAGTGTGGTGGCGGGGTCGGTGCCCGGACGGACCGTCAGGTCGAAGGGCAGGTAGCGGTTGGCGGGGCGGGCCGCCAACTGGCCGGCGTAGGCGAGCAGGTCGTGGCCGATGTGCGCCAGGGTCTCCTGGCACGACCACTCCAGCCCGCCGGCCGGAACGCTCCAGTCGGCGTCCAGCTGCGGGGCGACGGTGAGTTGCAGCTCCGCGAGGGCTGCGCGCAGATCCTGATGGTCCATCGGCTCATCCTCGCATCCGCGCCGCCGACCGCCTGCACCGTTTCTACAAGTAGGGCCGGGTGATCAGTTCCAGGCCGTGGCCGGCCGGGTCGAGCAGGTAGACGCCGCGCCCGCCGTGCTCGGTGTTGGTCTCGCCGGGGCGCTTCATCTGCGGGTCGGCCCAGTGCGGGATCCCGCGCTCGCACAGCAGCGTGTAGGCACGGTCGAAGTGCTCGTCGTCGACCAGGAATGCGTAGTGGTGGCTCTGGATCTCCACCGGCGGCTCGGCGAACTGGAGCAGCACGCCGTCGGCCAGCGTCAGGTTGGTGAACGGCCCCCAGGACGGGGCCTGTTCGGCCTCCAGCAGCTCGCGGTAGAAGCGCGCGGAGGCGAGGCGGTCGGTGGCGGGGATGATGGTGTGGTTGAAAGCAGCGGGCATGGCTTCGGGTGAACCTCGTTCCGGGTCGGGGATGTTGAAGACGGCCTGGTCGGCCTGGGAGAAGAACTGCTCCCAGGACCGGGCGGCCCCCGAACCGGCGGGCACCCCGAGGGCGCCCGGGGCGGCGTCAGCCGCCCACCGGGTCACCGATCCGTGCGTGGCTCATGGCCGTTCCGGTGTTCACCCGCACACCGTATGCAACGCCCGTCCCGGCAGCAACGGGTTTTCCGGACTCCCGGCGAAAACCCGAGGTGCCCGACCTGCCGACGAACGTACCCTCGCCCCATGGCCGACGAGTGCTTCACCGATCCCCGACTGGCCGCGCTCTACGACGCGTTGGACCCGGACCGCTCCGACCTGCTCCCCTACCTCCGCCTGGCCGCCGAGCTCGACGCGCGCAGCGTCCTCGATCTGGGCTGCGGCACCGGCGTGTTCGCCCTGCTGCTCGCGGAGCGCGGCATCGAGGTGACGGGGGTGGACCCGGCGGCGGCGTCCGTCGCGGTGGCCCGGGCCAAGCCGGGCGGCGACGGCGTCCGCTGGATCTGCGGCGACGCGACCGAACTGCCCCCGCTGCAGGTCGACCTGGTCACCATGACGGCCAACGTCGCCCAGGCGATCACCGACCCCGCGCACTGGCTCGCCACCCTGCGGGGCGTCCACGCGGCGCTGCGCCCGGGCGGCCACCTGGTGTTCGAGACCCGCGACCCGTCCCGTCGCGCCTGGGAGAGCTGGACCCGCGACGCCACCCACCAGATCGCCGACCTGCCGGAGGTCGGCCGGGTGGAGGCCTGGCTGAGCCTGCTGGACGTCACCGGCCCGCTGGTGACCTTCCGTTCGCACTACGTCCTCGCCTCGGACGGAGCGCACCTCACCTCCGACTCCACGCTGCGCTTCCGCGAGCACGACGAGCTGGCCGCCGACCTTCGAGCCGCCGGCTTCGACCTCCGCGAGGTCCGCGACGCACCCGACCGCCCGGGCCGCGAGTTCGTCCTCCTGGCCCGCCGCCCCTGAGGGCCCGTCAGCCGGGCCTGTTCCGGCGCGAAGTCGGCCTCGTCCTCCGCGTCGGCGCGCTCCCGGACGGTGGTCCAGCCGTGGTACTCGAACATGCCGGGGAGGCTATCCGTCGGCCCACGGCCGCAACGGACTGCCCAGTGTCACCGGACCGAGGTCGGGCGGGAGTTCACGGACGGCGCACGCCACGGCCGCGCGCGCGCTGGCGAACCGGCCGAGGTTGGGGACGACGATGCCGGTGCCCACCTCGAACACGCCGTCGCCGTCCACCGACAGGACCGGTCCGACGACGGACATCGCGGGCCCGGTGGTGGTGGAGAAGCGCAGCGCCCAATGACTGGTGAAGGGATACAGGGCGTGCAGCGCCGGCTCGGCGTGCGCGGCTTCGATCAGCTGTCGGTAGGCCGCGGCCCAGGGCAGTTCCAGTGCGGCTGCCTCCGCGCGCAGGCGTTGCCAGGCGTGCTCCGCCAGTTGGGCGGCGGAGAGTTCGGCGGGGTTCGGTGAGTCGGGCACGGCGCCGATTGTTCCCGATCCGGGACGACCCGCGAACAGCGGAGCGCCCCGCCGCCCCGACCCGCAGGTCACGGGCCCCCTGGCGGGTCGGCTCGGTCGGCGGGCGGCCGTCAGGGCGGTTCGGCGCCGGCCGCGCGCAGCTTCTGCTCGATCAGCGCGGTGAGCCCGGCCCAGCCGGGGCGGTCGGCCTCCCCGTGGTGGGTGAGCAGGTCGCGCCGGGTGGCGGCGTCGTCCGTCTCCCGAAGGCCCGTCAAGGTGGGCAGCAGGGACGGGTCGGCGAGGAAGTGCCGGGCCATCTCCTCGGCGAGTTCCTCGATCCGGGGGTCGTCGGCGGGCCAGTTGCCGGCGCTCCAGGTGAGTTTGATCAGGGCGACGTGCCGGGGGTCGTCGAGGCCGTGCTCGATCTGCGCGAGGTAGTCGTCGAAGCCTTCCGGCATCAGGGCACGGACCAGGATCAAACCCTCCCGGGCGGTGGTCACGTCCTCGGCGGAGAAGCCCAGTCCGGGCATCCGGTCGAGGACGGCGCCCGCCCGGTCGGGCAGCAGCACCCGGTCGCCGGTGGTCAGGCGACGCAACGTGGCGCGGCGGGCGGTCAGTTCCTCGATCCGCCGGGTGAGGTTCTCCTCGACCTGGTCGAGCGCGGTCGTGAAGTCCGCTCCCTCGGCGTCCAGGATCGGGCCGATCTCGGCCAATGGGACGCCCGCCCCGGCCAGGGTGCGGACCTGGACCAGGCGCAGCAGTTCGGCGGTGCCGTAGCGCCGGTAGCCGGAGCTGTCGCGGCGGGGTTCCTCGACCAGGCCGCTGCGGTGGTAGACCCGGATGGTCTTCACCGTGATGCCGGCGAACGCGGCGGCCCGGCCGATGGTGATCCCGTCTGTCATTCCGTCAGAGAACCTCGCTGCGCGGCGTCCTGACAAACCCCGCCCCCGCGGACCCCGCGGACCTCGCGGACCTCGCAGACCTCGCGGACGGCGGTGGCGATCGCCCGGAAGTCCTTGCGCACGATGGTGGTGTGCTTGCTCGGCACGGTGGCGCTGACCTGCACGTGCGGATTGCGGGCGAGGATCGGGGCGAGGGTGGCGCGCATCGCCGTCAGCCCTTCCTCGGTGCCGCCGAGGCCGGCGCCGGAGGCCACCAGGAACCGCATGGGGAAGGTCACCAGGTCGAACACCGGGTCGCTGTCAGCGACGATCTCGTTCAGTTCGATGTTGATCTCGGCATGCTGTTCGGCGGACATCCGCGCGGCCAGGCCCAACGGCCGGACCAACGGCATGATCCACCCGAACTTCCGGAACATGGTGCGGATCTGCTCGCGATCGGCCTCCCGGCCGCCTTCGACGGTGGCCAGGTAGTCCCAGGGGTAGCCGCCGTCGACCATCACAGCGCCGACCGTCCGGTCCGGGTTGCGGGTGCTCCAGTGCAGGGCCAGTGCCGCGCCGTAGGACCAGCCGACCAGCAGCGGCCGCCGCACCCCGGTGGCGTCCAGTACGGCGTCGACGTCGCGCAGGCAGGCCGCGAACGAGTAGTCGGCGGACTGCTCCGAGCGGCCGCGGGCGCGTTCGTCGAAGGTGATGTGCCGGTAGCCGTCGCCGAGTTCGGCGATGACGTGCCGCCAGTTCCGCTGCGTGGCGTACGAGCCGTTGAGGTAGACCACGGGCTGCCCGGGGCCGCCGGTGTCGGTGACGGCCAGCGCCGTGTCCTCCACCGGAACCGGTCCGGACCAGGCAGCCTCGTGGGACGTCGGGTTCGCGTTCTCCGTCATGCCTTCAGCGTCGGGCTTGACCTCGGGTCAAGGTCAAGCCCGGCCTCCGGTCACCAGGCGGCGGCCACCGGCGGCACGACGTCGAGCCGCTGCCAGGCCGCGTCGACCCGGGCCAGCCGGTCCGCCGAGGCGATTCCGCACAGGCGGGCGACCTTGCCGTCGCGCAGTTCCAGCACCACGGCGCCCCGCACCCGGCCGTTGACCACCGCGACCACCGCCGGCGCCCCGTTGACCTGCGCGATGTGCAGCACGGGCGCACCGCCGGCCAGCCGGATCTTGGCAGGGGTGGGCCGGAAGCCGGCCCGCGCGGCCGTGGCGATCTGCTCCCGACCGGTGAACCGCAGCAGCCGCTTCGCCAGCCCGGCGCCGTCCGAGACCATGGTGGCGTCGTCGGTGAGCATCGCGACCAGCTGGTCGACCCGCCCGGAGGTGGCGGCGCTCAGGAACTCCTCGACGACCCGGCGCGCGGCCGCCGGGTCGGTCTCCGCGCCGCCGCCGCGGTGTTCGGCGGCGACCCGGCGGCGGGCCCGGTGGACGTGCTGCTGGCTCGCGGCCTCGCTGATGTCGAGCATCCCGGCGATCTCGGCGTGCCGGTAGGAGAACGCCTCGCGCAGCACGTACGCGGCCCGTTCGACCGGCGCGAGTCGCTGCATCACCGTCAGCACCGCCAGCGACACCGACTCGCGCTGTTCGAAGGTGTCGGCGGGGCCGAGCATCGGATCGCCCTGCAGAAGCGGTTCGGGCAGCGGGTCGCCGACGGCCCGCTCGTGCCGGGCGCGGGCCGAACGGAGCTGGTCCAGGCAGAGGTTGGTGACCACCCGGGTCAACCACGCCTCGGGCACCTCGATGCGGTCGCGGTCGGCGGCCTGCCAGCGCAGGAACGCGTCCTGCACGGCGTCCTCGGCATCGGCGGCCGAGCCCAGCAGACGGTACGCCAGCGAGGCCAGCCGGCCCCGGCTGGCCTCGAAGCGGTCGACGGCGACGCTGTCCATGCACAACAACTTAGGCGGCGCTCCGCACGGAGTTCGGCGCGGGGGCCTGCGTGGGGCTCTGCGCGGGGACGGCCGTCAGGTGGCGCCTGCGCTTGGGCAGGCCGTAGGTCGGGTGGGCGATGGTCCACACGGAGCCCTTCAGGACGCCCGCCTTGAACTGCACCGCGGTCCGGCCGCCCAGGTACCAGGACTTGGAGCGGACCTCGCCGTCCACCATCTGCACGAGCGCGTCCCGCTGCCCGAGGCTGATGTGGTTGCCGTAGTACTTCAGCCCGGAGACCGGGACCTCACGGCCCGTCAGCCGCGCGATGATCGCGGAGGTGGCCTGGAGGGCGGTGAGGCCGGCCGACGCGCAGGACATCGGCAGCGGGCGGCCGTTCACGCCGATCGCGTGGGCGCTGTCCCCGGCCACGTAGATGTCGGGGTGCGAGACGGAGCGCATGGTGCGGTCGACCGTGATCCGGCCGTCCGCCGCGACCTCCAGGCCGCTCGCCGCAGCCAGCGGATTCACGGCGAAGCCGGCCGTCCAGACGGTGACTTCGGCGGGCAGCGCGCTGCCGCCGGCGGCGATCGCCCGGCCGGGTTCGACGGCCTCGACGGCGGTGTGCTCGTGGACGGTGATGCCGAGCCGCGCGTAGGACCGGCGCAGGTACCGGCGGGCCTTCGGGGAGAGCCAGGTGCCGAGTTCGCCGCGGGCGGCGAGTGCCACCTTCAGGTCGGGACGGGCCTCGGCGATCTCGGCGGCGGTCTCGATGCCGGTCAGGCCCTCCCCCACCACCAGCACGGTGCCGCCCGCGCCCAGCTCGGCCAGCCGTTCGCGCAGCCGCACCGCCGAGGGCAGGCCGGCGACGTCGTACCCGTGCTCGGCCACACCGGGGACGCCGTGCCGGTCCACGGCGCTGCCGAGCGCGTACAGCAGGGTGTCGTACTCGAGTTCGTCGTCGCCGTCCTCGCCGGTGACGGCGACGGTCCGGCGCTCGGGGTCCAGGCCGGTGACGCGGGCCACCCGCACCCGCACGCCGGTGTCCGCGAACATCTCGGTGAGCGGGCGGAGTTCGACCCGGTGGCCGCTGGCGAGCTGGTGCATCCGCATCCGCTCGACGAACTCGGGGGCGGCGTTGACCACGGTGATCTCGATGTCGTCGGCGGACAGCCGGCGGGCCAGGTTTCCGGCGGCGAAGGCTCCGGCGTAGCCGGCGCCGAGGACGACGATGCGGTGCCTCATGAGGGTGCTCCTTCTGGTTCGCGTGCCCTCTGAACGGGGCGGCGCACCGATTGCTGACAGCACCCCGATGTGACGCCGCTCACCCCGACGGCGCGTCGAGCCGCTGCTCCCGACCGGCCGTTGCGGACCAACTGGCGAGCAGGGTGAGCGCGTCGGTGGCGGCGCTGCCCGGCGCGGCGCTGTAGACGACCACGCTCAGCCCGTCCTCGCCCGGGAGCAGCATGCTCTCGTGGTCGAGCTCCAGCTCACCGACCACCGGGTGCCGGAAGCGTTTGACGCCCTGCCGGAAGACGTGCACGTCACGGGCACCCCACAGGCTGCGGAACTCCTCGCTGCGGGTGGACAGTTCACCGATCAGCCGGATCAGCTCCGGATCGTGCGGGTTCTTGCCCGCCGCGACCCGCAGCACTCCGACCGCGTCGCGCGTGACGCGTTCCCGGTCGACGTAGAACCGGCGGGAGGCGGGGTCGAGGAAGGCGAAGCGGGCGGTGTTCGGCGAACGGGTGGGGTCGGCGAACATCGGGGCGAACAGCGCCCGGCCGAGCGGGTTGGCGGCCAGCGTGTCGAGGCGGTCGTTGGTCACGAAGGCCGGCAGGTCCGACATGCCCTCGATGATCCGCCGCACGCTCGGCCGCACCACCGACGCAGCATCACCTCGCGCTGCCCGTCCGCGAGTTGCCGAGCCGCCGGCGGCGCGGGCCAGGTCGTACAGGTGCATGCGTTCGGTGTCGTCCAGGCGCAGCGCCAGCGCGACGGCGTCCAGGACACTGCCGGAGACGCCCTTCAGGTTGCCGCGCTCCAGCCGGGTGTAGTACTCGACGCTGACGCCGGCGAGCATCGCGACCTCGCCGCGGCGCAGCCCCGCCACCCGCCGCAGGCCGTACACCGGCAGCCCCGCCTGCTCGGGGGTGATCCGGTCGCGGCGGGAGCGCAGGAACGCGGCGGCTTCTTCCCGGTTGTCCATGCCCGCCAGCCTAGGCAGCCCCCGCCCGCGGTGGGGGTCCCTGCCAGTACCCCTCACGACGCGGCCTCCCACCGCACGGCTGCCCGGAGTTGGCTGAGCCGCACCACCGAACCGAGGAGAGACGATGGAATTCATCACCCTGAACAACGGCGTGCAGCTGCCCGGCATCGGCCTGGGCGTCTTCCGGATGACCGACGAGGAGGTCGCCCGGACCGTCCCCGCCGCGCTCGACGCCGGCTACCGGCTGATCGACACGGCGTCCCGCTACTACAACGAGAAGGCCGTCGGCGCGGCCCTGCGGTCCCACGGCATTCCGCGCGAAGAGGTGTTCGTGACCACCAAGCTGTGGTTCAAGGACTACGGCTACGAGAAGACCAGGCGGGCGTTCGAGGTCTCCCTCGACAACCTGGGCCTCGACCACCTCGACCTGTATCTGATGCACCAGCCGTTCAACGACTACTACGGGGCCTGGCGGGCCATGGAGGAACTCCTCGACGAGGGCCGCGTCCGGGCCATCGGCGTCTCCAACCTCTACTCCGACCGCTACCTCGACCTGATCACTCATCACCGCGTCGTGCCCGCGGTCAACCAGCGCGAGGTCCACCCGTTCCACCAGCAGGACGAGGCCAAGGCCGTGCAGGACCGGCACGGCACCGTCCTCCAGGCCTGGGGCCCACTCGCCCAGGGCAACCCCGACCTGTACTCCCACCCCGTCCTCCAGCACATCGCCGCCACCCACGGCCGGTCGATCCCGCAGATCGTGCTGCGCTGGCTGCTCCAGCGCGGCATCCCCCTGGTCGCCAAGAGCACCGACCCCGCACGGCTGCGCCAGAACCTCGCCGTCTTCGACTTCCGGCTCACCGCCGACGAGATGACCGCCATCGCCCAACTCGACCGCGGCCGCCCCGGCCTGGGCTTCACCCACCAGGACCCGCGGATGCTCGAACTCCTCCTGAAGTACGCGTAGCACCAACTCGCTTGCTGTGCGGCGCGGCTCTTCGATAGGGTCGAAGGTTTTCCACTGCGACCGACCGACGTGACCGATCGAGGAACGGAGCCTCACCGGTGTACTACTGGGAGCCGCCGGCCACCGCCTCGCCGGTTGATCGCCGAGCACCCTCAACCGGACAGCTTCGGCGGGTGCCGGGAAGACTGCACCGGCGCAACCGGTCCGTTCTGCGGCGCCGACACCGAGGGCAGACGACCGGTCCGCGAGGACACGCCCCTCCACCTCGCCCACGACGACGACCACGAGCCGCTGGGCAAGCGGGAGTTCCTCCACCTCCGGGCGGCCCCACCTGGCGCACACCCACGACCTGCCGAGCGGCCGCGTCTCCGATTCGCGGCGGTCTCGCCGTGGACGGCGACGAGCACGGGACCGTCCCGGCGGTACGCGAGCGGCGGCAGGACCGCGGCCGGATCAGCGCACGGGCCGGCCCGGTCGCCACCGCCGGTCGGACGCCCGGGGCGGGTACGCGCCGCACCACCGGGACGCCCCCGCGGACTTCACGCCCGCCTCGTCCACCTCGGCCACGGGCTGGAAGAGCACCTGCCCGGCCACCTCCTCCGGCTCGCCGAGCGACACACCACCGCCACCGACTCCCCTACCCGGGAACCTCCATGACGCCGAATCACCAGTCCCGACCGACCCCGCCCGACACCCTCCTCGCCGGGTGGTTCGTGGCCGTCCCCGAGCGGGTGACGGGCGGGAACCTGCCCCCGACCGAGCGACTGACCACCGCCTCCGCCTGCCTGATCGACCAACTTCCCGAGGACGACAGCTGGTTCGCCACCGCCGAGGAGGCCCGCGCGGCCTGCGCGCTGCTCCCGATACCGGCCGCGGCCCGCCTGTACGCCCTGCTGATCCCCGCCGACCACGCCGCCGGCTTCGTCGCCGACATCCGCGCCTCCGGCATGCACGAACCGGCCCTGCTCTCCTGCCTCGACGAGAACCGCTCCGAACCCGCCCCGCAGCCGACCGAAGGCGGGACCGAACTCGGCTGGGAGGTGATCGGCTATGACATGGGATGGGTGCACACCTGGCTCTGCAACGACCTCTACTCCGACGCCGTTCGCGAGCTCGGGGTGCACACCGACGAACGCGGTCTGCTCCCCGACCGCCACTCCGCCGAACGCCTCGCCGCCTGGGCCAACGCCCGCAACGACACCAAGCCCGTCACCTGGGTACCGGCCCGACTGATCGAGTGGGACACCCCGCTGGAAGGCCTCCCCGCACCTGCCGCCGGCGCCCGCAACGTCCCCGCATCGCCGTCCCGACTGCGCGGCCTCTTCCGCCGCTCGGCGGAGCTGGGTACGGCCGGCCCGCCGTGACCTCTCCGCGCATGCTCAGCGCGGCCAGTCCGGAGCGGGGTCCTGGTCGAGCAGCGGCCTGATCGCGCCCAGCACCGCGCCGATGCACACGTCGCGCAGTTCGACCCGGGTGCAGTTCGGTTCGATCAGCCAGTCGACGCAAAGGACTTGGACGAACACCAGCCAACTCTTCAGGACTCCCGACACGGCCTCCCGGGTCCGACCGTCGGTGGGCGGGAGCACGCCGAGCAGCCGCTCGCGCAGGGCGTCGAGCTCGTCGGCCATGATCGTCTGAACCAGCCGGTCGCCGGCCAGCACCCGGTTCGCCGCCAGCACGGTGTTGCGGTTCTCCGCGAAGTACTCGATGTGCGCGTCCAGCCCCTCGGTGAGCTGCTCGACCAGCGAGTCGGCAGGGTCGAACCGGGTCTTGGCGAGGAGCTGCTCGGCGACCTGCTGGTACAGCGCCGCGAACAGGTCGCGCTTGCTCGGAAAGTGCCGGTAGAGCAGCGCACGGGAGACACCGGCGCGCTCGGCGACATGCTCCATGAGCACCTCGTCGTACGCGTGCGCGGCAAAGAACTGCGCGGCGACGGCAAGAAGTTGGGCGCGACGGTCGGCCGGACTGAGTCGTTGACGGGGAGGCATTCGGTCATGCTACTTGACGCGCGTCTACTAACGGCGCGTAGCCTGACACCACTGGTTGACACATGTCTACTAGCACCGATCGGCGCTACTGACCGGGGGTGGCGCTGTCATGACCAAGGTCAAGGCACTGCGGGGGCTCATGCTGGCCATGGGGTACGTCTGCACGGCGATCGGACTGTTCCACGTCCTGCTCGGCAACGCCGCGATCCCCGGCGAGAGTTCGGCCGACGCGACCGTGGACAGCCTCGGCCGGTTCTTCGGCGCGGTCTTCGCCGGATACGGCCTCGCCTGGCTCCACGCGGCCCGACAGACTCCGATCCGCGCGACTTCCGTACGCCTGCTGGCCGGCATCCTGCTACTGGGCGCCGTCGGGCGGATCCTCTCACTCGCCGTTCACGGCTGGCCGCACTGGTTCCAAGTGGTCCTGACCGTCAGCGAACTGGCCTTGCCGCCCCTGTTCCTCCGGCTCGCCCGCGCCGCCGAACAGCCGCCCCGACCGGCCGGAACCGACCCCCTGCACCTCGACGAATCCGCCCCTGGCCTCTGACAGCGGCTCGCCCCCTCCCGCTCGACCAGCCTCCCCCGGGGCCGAGACGAATCACTCCGTCCTGGCCCCGGGCAGGCACTCTTCCCCCTGACCGGCTCAGTGCCCGGCGTGGTGGACGAACACGTAGGTCTCCCGCTCCAACTCGCTCACCTGGACGCAGAACGCGGCCGGCACCCGAATGTGCGAGCGCAGCAGATCGGTGACTCGCACGGACAGCTCGCTGCGGGCCTCGACGCTCCGCCCGGCCAGAATCTTGATCTCGACGAGTACGACCGCCTCGCCCGACGAACCGTCACCGACCAGGTGAGTGGCGGCCGGTCGCACCAGCGTCTTGCAGTCGGCCGTGGCGGTGTCGATCACCTCGGGGATCAGCTGGTGGACCTCCTTGGCGAACGCCGTCGCGTCGAAGTCGAGGCCGGGCGAGTGGTCGATCAGGATCTGCGGCATGGCGGGCGTCCTCCTGGACGTGCGGCAGCCCGGGACCCTCCCGGGGACGGCGGCGTCCGTGATCGAAAACATAGCCCCGCAATGTCCTCGGCGGCAGGCATACTGGCGCAATGTCCGACCATCGCCCGCCCGATGCCATCGAGCCGCCGGACCCGTTTGAAGGTCTGGTCCTGGACGAGGAGTTCGTCCGCTCCGCCACCGTGAGCGAGCCGTCCGCGCGGGCCCGAATGCTGGCCGAGCGCTGGCGTCACGAGCCACCGGTCGACCCGGGCGGCCGCCGCTGGTCGCCTGGCACGGCCGCCCCGGCCCGCGGCGGACGGGCCCGTCGCCGGTTCCACCTCCCGTTCCGCAGCCGATCCCCGCGCCCCGACCGGGACCAACGCCCCTACCCCACCGGCCGCTTCGGACGGCTGCGCCGGTTCGGCTCGCTCAGCCGGGGCGAGCAGTGGACGGTGGCGCTCGGGCTGCTGATCGTCCTGCTGGTGGTCGGCGGGGTGCTGTTCGAACCGCAACGCGCTCACACCCCGCAACTGGCCCGCGCGGGCCGCGGCCCCGGCAGCCCCGCTCCGTCCACAGACCGAGCGCTGCCCGGCGGCGGCGTGTTCACCGGCAGCCGGTGCGGAACGCGCGGCTACCACCGTTTCCCGACCGCGCCCGCCGAGCTCACCGTCGACGGATCGTCAGGACCGGCCCTGCTGCTGTCCGCCTACGGCTATCAGCGTCTCGGCGCCGACCGGCCCGGCGAGTTCGTCCTCGACCTTCGGCTCAACTCCGGCTCCGCGACACCGCTGGCGCTGTCCGCACCGCTCGGCTCGGACGGTGTGGCGGTGGAGATCGAGGGACCGGACGGCCTGGTGGCCGCCGCGTACGGACTGCCCGCGACCGTCGAGGGCGCACCGCACACCCCCGACGGCCAGGGGTGGCTGGTCTCCGCCCACGGCGCGACCGCGCACGCCGTACTGCCGGTGGCGGCACTCTGCCCCGGCGTGGACCCGCAGGCCCTCGCGTCCGGCCTGATGCTGCGCACCGACGGCCGCAACACCGTCACCGGCCCGGCGCCGTACACCCTCACGGTGTCGGTGTCCGACCCGAAGGTGGCCGAACTCCGGCGCGCCACCGGCGTGCAGCCCCAGGGCGAGGTGCTGGCGGTCACCAACCAGATCCCGGTGCACGCGAGCAAACCGGTCTGATCCTGCGACACGCTTCCCGGATCCTGATCCTGCCTCAGGCTCCGGGAGCCGTCCGGGGGTTGGCTGCCGGATGAAGGTGGGGATATCCCCACCTTGAACCCTCTGGCCCCCTTCATGGCGGTTGACCTGCGGTTTTCCTAGCGTTGGCGATGCCCCGGGAGAGAGGACCACCGGGGCGTCACCTCCGAGGAAGGCTTCACCATGTCGCCCCGCCTGCGCCGCTCCCAGCCCGGCCGGCCCGCCCAGTCCGCCGCCTCCGACGCTGCCGCCGCACCCGGGTCGCCCTGGCCGAACTCCACCGCACCCACCTCCGGGCCACCCACCTCCGGGCCACCCCCGTCCGGGGTGCCCGCGCCTGCGCCCGCGCCCCGGCTGTCCGGAGCCCACCTGCCCATGGACGGGCGGCGGCCCACCGCTGGAGTGCCCACCACCGGAGTACCCAGCACCGGAGTACCCACCGCCGGAGTGCCCGCGGTCGAGCTGCGCGGGGTACGGCGGAGCTACGGTCGCGGTGCAGGTGTGGTGCACGCCCTCGGCGGGATCGACCTGGCGCTCGCCGCGGGCAGCTTCACGGCCGTGATGGGGCCGTCCGGCTCCGGCAAGAGCACGTTCCTGCAGTGCGCCGCCGGACTCGACCGGCCCGACGCGGGGCAGGTGCTGCTGGCCGGGCAGCCGATCAGCTCGCTCGGGGAGGAGTCGCTGACCAAGCTGCGGCGCAGCCGGATCGGCTTCGTCTTCCAGGCGTTCAACCTGCTGCCTTCGCTGACGGTCCTTCAGAACGTGCTGCTTCCGCAGCGCCTGGCCGGCGGTCGGCCGGACAAGGCCCGCGCGCACGAGCTGCTCGCCCGGGTCGGCCTGGGCGAACACGCCTCGCGTCGCCCCGGCCAGCTCTCCGGCGGTCAGCAGCAGCGGGTCGCGCTGGCCCGGGCTCTGATCACCCGGCCCGACGTGGTCTTCGCCGACGAGCCCACCGGTGCGCTCGACACCCGCAGCGCGCACGAAGTCCTCGGCCTGCTGCGCAACGCGGTGGACGGCCTGGGCGCGACGGTGGTGATGGTCACCCACGATCCGGTGGCCGCGTCCTTCGCCGACCGCGCGGTCTTCCTGGCCGGCGGCCTCCTGGCGGGCGAACTCCACCACCCCGAACCGCGCACCGTCTCCGATCGCATGCTCACCCTCGCCGCCCGGCCCGGCGGTGCTCCTGCCCAGGACGCCGCCTCGCCCTCGCACCCGCGGAGTTGACCGCATGACCGTCGATCCGACCCGCGCCGCCGCACCCTTCCGGCCGGCCGCTGCCGTCCTTCCCGCCCGTTCCTGTTTCCCGGAGTCGACCGCATGACCAACGGACTGGCCCGCGCCGCCGTGCGCTTCCGGCCCGCGTCGTTCGCGGGCACCTTCCTGGCGCTGCTGTTCGCCTCGGCCGTCGTGACGGCGTGCGGCGTGCTGTTGCAGACCGGGCTCACCGCGACCGTCAGGCCCGACCGGTACGCGGATGCGCCGATCGTGGTCGCCGCCGACCAGCAGGTGAAGATGACGGTCGTTCACGGCAAGCGGCCCGACACCATCACTCAGACGCTCCCCGAACGGGCCCGGCTGGACGCCTCGTTGACGGCCGCCGTGGCCGCCGTACCGGGTGTCGAGCAGGCCCGGCCGGACTCGGCGTTCCCGGTGTCCGTCGGGCGATCCGGCCTGCCCGGGCTCACCGGGCTGACCGGACGTGGCTGGGCCGCACTGGGCATCGCCCCGGGCGAGCGGCTCACCGAGGGGCGCGCCCCGGCCGACGGCGAGCTGGTACTGGACGCCGCCAGCGCCCGCGCCGCCCACCTCGCCCCCGGCTCGGACCTCACCGTCGACACTCCCGTCGGCACCGCCTCCTACCGGGTCTCCGGCCTCGCCGAGGCGCAGCCCGGCCGCGCCACCGCCTGGTTCTCGGACGGCACCGCCGACCGCATCTCCGGCCACCCGGGCCGGATCGACGCGCTGGCCGTCCGCCCCGCGCCGGGCACCTCTCCGGCCGCGTTGGCCGACGCCCTCCGCCGCGCGCTGGACGGAAAAGCCCAGCCCGAACAGATGCAGACCGAACAGGTGCAGGCCGAACAGGTGCAGGTAACGACCGGTCAGCAGCGCGGCACGGTGGAGCAGCCGGCACTGCTCGAGGCGAAGGACGTCCTGACCGGGATCGGCGGGTCCTTCGGCGGGACGGCCGCCACGGTCGCCGTGTTCGTGCTGGCCGGCACCATCGCACTGGCCACCGGCCAGCGGGCCCGCGAGTTCGCGCTGCTGCGAACCATCGGGGCGACGCCCCGTCAGATCCGTCGCTCGATCGCCGCGGAGGCGGTGCTGATCGCCCCGGTCGCCGCCGCGATCGGCGTGCTGCCCGGGCTGGCACTGGCCCGCTGGTGGTTCGGCGAACTGGTCACCCGCGGTGCGGTGCCCGCCGGGGTGTCGCTCGACACCGGCCCGCTGCCGCTGCTCGTCTCGGTCGCCGCCTGCACGGCAACGGCATTGGCGGCCGGTCTGATCGCGGCCCGGCACAGCTCCCGGTTGCGGCCGACCCAGGCACTCGGCGAGGCCGAGACCGGGCCCGGTACGCCGGGCGCGGTGCGGGCGGTGATCGGTGCGCTGTTCACCGCTGGCGCGGTCGCGCTGGCGGTGGCCGCGGCCAACGTGGCGGGTGCCACGGCCGCGAACCTGGCCCTGGGCGTGGTGCTGTGCTTCCTGGTCGCGGTCGGACTGCTCGGCCCGTGGCTGGTGCGCGGTGCGGTCGGTCTGGTGGGTGTGCTGCTGCGCGCCGCCGGAGCCTCGGCCTCGCTGGCCGCCGACAACGCCCGTTCCTCCTCGCGTCGGCTGGCTTCGGCGGCCGTCCCGATCGTGATGGTGACGGCCTTCTGCGGGACGCTGCTGTTCCTGCAGTCCAGCCTCGATCACGCCGCCTCCGTGCAGGTCCGCGAGGGACTGAAGGCGGACCGGGTGGTCACCGCCGAAGCCGCCACCGGACTGCCCGCCGACATCGTGGGGCGCGCCACCGGGCTGCCGGGGGTGGAGGCCGCGATCGGTCTGCTGCCCACCGGTCTGGTGTACTCGTCGTCCGGCGCGCTCAGCGCGGCCAGCGCCCAGGCGGTGGACGGCGATCCGGCCGCACTGGCGAAGGTACTGGATCTGGGCGTGACATCCGGTTCGCCGGCCGACCTGGCCCGTGCCGTCGACACGATCGCGCTGGACGACCTGCTGGCCGAGAGCCTGCACGTGAAGGTCGGTCAGCGGGCCGCGCTCTGGCTCGGCGACGGCACCCGCGTCGAGCCGACGGTGGTCGCGACCTACCGCCGTGGACTCGGTTTCGGACAGGCCCTGCTGCCGAAGGCGGCGGTCGTCGCGCACGCCGATTCGCCGTACTCGACCCGCCTGCTGGTCGCCCAGGCCCCAGGCACGAGCGGCACCGCTGTCGCGAAGGCCCTGCCCGGGCTCGCCCCGGCGGGCCTGTCGGTGACAGGCCGTCAGGACTACGCGGCACAGGCCGATCAGGATCGCGAGCTGAACGGCTGGGCGAACAGGGTGATGGCGGGCGTGCTGGCCGGGTTCGCGGCGCTGACCGCCGCCAACACCCTGGTGATGACGGTGCTGGACCGCCGCCGCGAGATCGCCCTGCTGCGGCTGGCCGGCTCCACTCGCCGTCAGGTCCGTTCGATGCTGCGCTGGGAGGCGCTGCTGATCGCTGCGATCGGCCTGGTGACGGGTGCCGCGATCGCCTGGACGACGCTCACTCCGATCACCCGCGCGCTCACTTCCGCCACCCCACACGTCCCGCTCACCTCCGCCCTCCTGCTGGGCGGCGCGGCCACCCTGCTCTGCCTGGCCGCAACCGCCCTCCCCGGACGCGCCCTGCTGCGCACCCGTCCCACCACTGCACTCTGACCACCACACCCACACGTTCCCCGTGGCTGGCCCTCCTCGGGGGCGGCCCGTGCCGCTTCTCCTGATGCCCATGCTCAGCCTCCTGTGACCGACCTCCTGCCCTTCACTCTCTGTGGGCCGCCCCGGACGTCCGCGCGCCGAACGTCCGGGCGCCGGGCGGCGGTCATGGTCGACCGAGGAGTTGGGTGCCGGCCACGCCGACGGTGCGGGCGGTGAAGAACTCGGTGAAGCCCCGGACGAACTCCTCCTCGGTGATCTGCCCGTCCCCGTCGGTGTCCAGTTGGCGGAACCCGTGGGTGAGTTCCGCCGGGTGGACGCGGGAGCCTCCGAACAGGGTGCGGTACTCGTCGGCGCACAGCTGGCCGCTGTGGTCGACGTCGGCGGCGTGGAACATGGCGCGGACCGCGATGTGCAGGCCCTGCTCCAGGTAGTCGGGATCGCGGTCGATCCCGGCCAGCATCGCCGTGACGAACTCCTCGCAGGAGATCTCCCCGTCGCCATTGGCGTCCATGGTGGACAGCAGGTGCCGCCAC
This sequence comes from Kitasatospora griseola, assembly GCF_044999035.1. Lineage (NCBI taxonomy): Bacteria > Bacillati > Actinomycetota > Actinomycetes > Kitasatosporales > Streptomycetaceae > Kitasatospora > Kitasatospora griseola. Next base: position 272,772 of record NZ_CP173360.1, read on the forward strand.
CAGGTGTCGAAGGCGCTGTAGACGGTGGCCTCGGTCTCCTCGTCGCGCTCCAGCGGCCAGCAGACGTTGTGCGCCATGGCCTGGAAGTCAGCTGCGGTGAGGCGGCCGTCGCCGGTCTGGTCCATCACTTGGTGGTAGAAGGCGGCGATCCGGGCCGACCGGTCGTCCCGCCGTGGTGTGCGCGGCGGCCTGGGTGGTTCGGCGGTGATCGGCCGGGACTGCTCGCCGCTGGGCGCGGTGCGGTAGCGGAGCCGGTCGGGCAGCCGCTCGACAATCAGGCGGGCGCCGCGGTGGACCGTCCAGGAGAGTGCGGCGGCGCTGCGACTGCGTGGCAGGCCGCACTTGGCACTGAACTCGGCGGGCAGGTCGGCCAGGGTGAGCGCGGTGAGGAAGCGGGCGACGAGTCGGCGCAGCAGGGGCCAGGCGGGTCGGAGCCGGCCGAGGCGGCGTGGGGCGGGGGCGCGGGTGAGGACGGTGTACAGCATGTCCTGGGCGGCTTCGGTGAGTTCGAGGGTCTCCCGGATAGTGTCGCTGAGGTAGCCGGGCACGTCGGCGGCGGTGGGCGGGAACAGCTCGTCGGGGAGCCGGAAGGCGGTGCAGACCTCCCTGAACTCCCGGTAGAGCTGGTTCAGTTCGGCCGGGCTCAACGGATGGCCGGAGAGGGCCCGCAGCGCCGTCATGGCCTCGTACAGGGTGACCAGCACCCAGACCCGGACGGCGGGGTCGAGGGCCGTGTAGGGGCGGCCTCTGTTGTCGACCCCGACGATCCGGCGATGGCTGCGTTCCAGGCGCGCGATCTCGCGGCTCAGCGCCTCCTGGTCGGAGAAGAACAGACGCCTGCCGCTGTCCATGGTGTGTTCGATACGCCGCCAGGGGTGGCTTCGGTAGGTGGACAGTTGGTCGACTCCGGCGCCGACGGCGGGGTGCGCGTTCTGCAGGACGAGCAGCCGCCAGGCGACCAGGGCGATGCGCCGCTCGCCGAGGGTGCGGCGCAGCATGGAGTCCGCTTCCGCTCGTGCGGTGTGCGTCATAGGTCCGTACCCCCTTTCGCTCCGGTGGCCCAACGGCCGCCGATGGCCGTTCGGCTTCGGCCGTTCCGGATGTCCCGAAGCCTAGGGGTGGCTCCTGACCAAACCTGCTGGTCAGGGCCCCAAACCACCCGGCGGGGTGAGTCGGTGGGCGATTCTCCGCCCGCACAGGTGGATCTGGTTCGACCGGAGTTGACGTTCCGTCACTTCATCTGGGGCGATCGGCCCCACCGCACGACCGCGCCCCGGTCAGTCCCACCAGAAGGACCACTGCTCGGCGTTGACCAGGCCGGGCGCGTAGTCGGCGATCGTGCCGGCGCCCTGGAAGATGTTGTCGGGGCAGAACGCGAGGTGCTCGGCGGCGATCCGGAGCGCCAGGTCGTCGTCCTCGGGCGGCGCGCCGACGCTCAACTCCAGGTCCGCGAAGCCGACCTGGACCAGCCGGGTGCCGTAGCGGCGTTCCCAGTCGAGCAGGACGGCGGAGACCTTGGCGATGTCGTCCTCGTGGTTGACGGGCCCGGTCCAGCCGCAGGCGGTCAGCGCCTCGGCGCCGGTGGCGGCGGGGACCAGGCCTATCCGCAACTGGGCGTTGCTGGCGAGCAGTTCGCGGGCCAGCGCGCGGGCGGCCCGATCGGGGTCGCTGGGCTGTTCGGCAGCGGGTGCCGTTCCGGGCCAGCCGTCGGTGAACGGGGCGATGCTCTCGGCGAGTTCGGCGCTATCCTCCGGGTCGATCTCGTCCGCGCTGTCGGGATCACCGTAGAGCGTGGTGGAGTACTCCCATCCGGTGCGCAGCAGTGCGGCGGGATCGTACAGGTCGGGTTCGCCGGCGCTGCGCGGCTGGAGTTCGCCGGTGCCCCAGGGGCGGAAGTCGGCGTCGGCGGCGGAGAGCGGGGCGAGCAGCAGCGGCCACAGTCCGCTGTCGGGATGCTCGCGGTGCAGTCTCTCCCACAGCCCGAGGGGCGCCGGTCCGTCGCTCATCCAGAGCACCGGGGCGGAGTCCGGGTCGTTGTCGTCCGGCTTCACCAGGTGTCCGGCGGGCAGCAGTGCGGCGACCGCAGACAGGTCGGCGTGGGGCCGGAGCTGGTGCAGATCATGGAGGGCGTCGGTCATGCGAACACGCTAGCGAGCCACGCCGACAGGGCTTTTCCTACTGAAAGGTAGTCAATGAGCCTTTTCAAGGCGGGCACCGATCGGGTGACGGCCGGGTGCTCGGGACGGGGGCAGAACGAACGAGGCTTCCGGGCGGTTGAGCGAGATGTCTCACGTCTCAAGCAACCAGCCAGGGAGCCTCGTTGGTCACCTATCCTGCCGCACTGGATCTGCCGCACGCGCTCGTCGAGTGGGTCACGATGCTCATCGTCACCCGCGAGGGTGACCGCCCCTGCAAGCTCCGGCCCTCGCAGCGGGCTCTGGTCGCGCTGGTCTACCTGCGCAAGCACGACACCCTCGCCCAGATCGCCGCCGGCTTCCGGATCAGCGTCGGCACCGCCCATGCCTACGTCCACCAGGTCACCGACCTGCTCGCCCGGAAGGCGCCCGGCCTGACCCGGGCCCTGCGCGAGGCCGATCCGGAGTACGTCCTGGTCGACGGAACCCTCGCCGAGTGCGACCGCGTCGGCGACGGCCGGGCCGACTACTCCGGAAAGCACCGCCGCCACGGCGTCAACCACCAGGTCATCACCAGCCCGACAGGCAAACTCGTGTGGATCTCCCGCGCCCTGCCCGGCCGTACCCACGACCTCACCGCCGCCCGCACCCACCGCATCGTCAGGACCTGCGTCCGGCTACGTATCCCGGCCCTGGCCGACATGGCGTACACAGGCGCCGGCGGAACGTTCGCCGTGCCGACCAGACGCCCCGCCCGCAAGGAGCTGACCACTGGGCAGCGGTCGCTGAACCGGGCCCACGCCCGGCTCCGTCACCCCGTCGAACGCGGCGTCGCCACCGTCAAGCGCTGGCGAATCTTCCGCCACGCACGTTGCAGCCCGAACTGGCTGACGTCAGCAGCCAAGGCAGTCCTCACCCTGGAGCTTCACCGCTGAAAAGGCTCAATGTCGGTGCCGGCCGAACCGGTTCACGGACCTGCGCAAGTGGACGCGGGGGCCCTGACCTGATTACGGTCTGGCCTCAAACTCATTGTCGGATGATCACGCAAGCAGAAGCATCCGACCGGAGCAGAAAGCAGGAGCCCATGGCTTCCCATCGACGCCCGAAACAAGCGAGCCGCGCCCGCGCCTACGTCCTGACCGGTGCCGCTGCCACCGCGGTGGCGCTGACGGCGCAGGTCAGCGCGCACGCTGCGCCGGCCCAGCCGAACAAGAACGAGGTCAAGGCGCAGGTCGACAAGCTGCTGGAGGAGCAGGAGCAGGCCACCGAGAAGTACAACGGCGCCGAGGAGAAGGCCGACCAGCTGCGCAAGCAGGCCGACCAGCTGCAGGACCAGCTGGCCCGCGGCCAGGAGCAGTTGACCGAGCTGGCCTCCGGGCTGGCCGCGGTGGCCGCCGACCAGTACCGCCAGGGCGGCATCGACCCGTCCGTACGCCTGATGCTCTCGTCCGACCCGGACAGGTACCTGGACCAGGCCTCGTCCTTCGACCAGGCGGCCAGCACCCAGACCGCGACCCTGAAAGCGTTGGAGGCCCAGCAGCTCCGGCTGAACCAGCAGAAGCAGGAGGCCGCGACCGTCCTCGCCGAGCTGGACGGCCAGACCCGGGCGCTCAACGACGCCAAGGGCACGGCGCAGTCCAAGCTCCAGGAGGCGCAGCAGCTGCTGAACACGCTGTCCGCCGCCGACCGGACCGCGATCGTGCGGGGCACCGACGGGTCGGCCTCGCGCGGTGCCTCCCGAGTCGACCCGACCACCCTGCCGAAGACCACCGGCGCGGCCATGGTCGCGGTGAACGCCGCACTCGACAAGCAGGGCTCGGACTACGTCTCGGGCGCGACCGGCCCGAACACCTTCGACTGCTCGGGCCTGATGGTGTGGGCCTACGCGAAGGCCGGCGTCTCGCTGCCGCGCACCTCGCAGGAGCAGGCCACGGTCGGCGCCAACGTCGGCACGGACTGGCACAACGCCCAGCCCGGTGACCTGGTGATCTACAAGGCCGACCGGAGCCACGTCGCCATGTACATCGGCAACGGCATGGTGGTGCACTCACCCAAGGCCGGTGATGTGGTGAAGGTCATGAAGGTCGACGCCATCTCGATCAACGTGATCCGCCGGGTCTGACCGTCGGGGCCGAGGCCCCGGCGCCTGATCGCCGATCAGCTCCGAGCGGGGGCGGGGCGGCGATCGGGCAACTGTCCGGCGACGATCGAGGCCAGCGCGAGAGCGAAGCCCACCAGTTGGACCGGGCCGAGGGTCTGGTCGAGCACCATCGCACCGAGGAGGGCGGCCACCAGCGGAGAGAGCAGTCCGAGCACCGCGACGTTGGTGACCGGAAGGCTGGTGATGCCCCGGAACCACAGCGCGTAGGTGAGCAGTCCGCCGATCAGGCCGAGCCACAGGTAGCCGAGTGCGGCTCGCCCGTCGACGGCCGGCGGGGCGCCTTCGAACAGGAAGGTCAGCGGCAGCAGGAACAGGCCGCCGGAGGTGAGTTGCCATCCGGTGAGCGCGAGCGGGGAGACGCCTTCGGGGCGGCCCCAGCGCTTGGTGAGGGTGATGCCGAACGCCATGGTGGCGGCGCTGCCGAGTCCGGCCGCCACGCCGACGGCGTCCAGGGCCGCGCTCGGGCCGATCACCACCAGTCCGGTGCCGAGTACGCCGACCAGGCCCCACAGCAGCCTTCGGCCGGAGAGGCGTTGGCGCAGCACGACCACGGCCAGCACGGCGACAATCATCGGCTGGGCGGCCGCGAGGGTTCCGGCGACTCCGCCGGGCAGGCGTTCGGCGGCGGTGAACAGCAGCGGCAGGAACAGTCCGATGTTCAGCACGCCGAGGACGGCGGCCTTCCCCCACCAACTTCCGCGCGGCAGCGTCCGGGTGACGGCCAGGGCGATCAGGCCGGCGGGCAGGGCGCGCAGCAGGGCGGCGAACATCGGGTGCCCCGGGGGCAGCAGTTCGGTGGTGACCACGTAGGTGGTGCCCCACACCGCGGGGGCGATCGCGGTCAGCGCGGTGCGTGGCAGGGTCCCGCGGCCACGGCCCGAACTGCCGGACGGCGCACGGGTGGTGAGCGGGTCGACGGACGGGGTGGTGCCGGTCGCTGTCATGCCGGAAAGTCTCGCGTTCACCCGATCGATGAGTCCAACACATGTTTGTCAACGCATTGATCTCGTTCGACGATCGATACAGGATGGGCGCATGGAGCTCCAGCAGGTGCGCTACGTCGTCGCGGTCGCCGAGACGCTCAACTTCACCCGCGCCGCGGAGCGCTGCCTGGTGGTGCAGTCGGCGCTCAGCCATCAGATCTCCCGCCTCGAACAGGAGCTGGGCGCCCGGCTGTTCGAACGCACCAGCCGCCGAGTGCGACTGACCGCCGCCGGCGAGGCCTTCCTGCCGGCCGCCCGACAGTGCCTGGAGGCGGCGGAGCGGGCGGCCGCCGAGGTCGCGGCTGCGGTCGGCGAGGTGCGCGGGCGGCTCGCCGTGGGCCTGATCCCCACCGTCACGGCCGTGGACATCCCGACCGGACTGCACGCGTTCCGCGGCCGCCACCCGCAGGTGCGGATCGGTCTGCGGGTCGGCGCCAGCGACGACCTGGTCGACCAGGTCCGCCAGGGCACGCTGGACGTGGCCTTCCTCGGCCTGCCCCCGACCATGCGCCCGCAGGGGGTGACGGCCCGTGAACTGGCTCGCGGCCGCCTGGTCGCCGTCGTGGCTCCGGACCATCCGCTGGCCGCCCGCAGTCGGGTGACCTTGCACGAGCTGGCAGCCGAGCCGTTCGTCGACCTGCCGGCGGGCACGGCCGGCCGCGCTCAGACCGATCTGGCGTTCAGCGCGGCCGGCCTGGTCCGTGACGTGGCGTTCGAGGTCACCGACGCCGCGTACATGCCTCGGCTGGTGGGCCCCGGTCTGGCCGTGGCGATGCTGCCCGCCGCGTACGTCGACCGGTTGACGGGCGTCGCCGCCGTGGAGGTCACGGACGCGCCGACCCGGATCGAGACGGTGGTGTGGAGCCGCTCGGGCCTGACACCGGCCACTGCCGCCTTCCTCGACCTGCTGGGCATCCCCGCCACGGCACCGGCCGCCTGAAGTCAAAGGTCGGAAGTCATATGGCCCGACTGTCGGATGATGACCCGGCAGGTCTCCGCGATGTGTCGCCACATGTCCCCGCGTGTCCGCTCCGGCGATCCGCTGGCGCGCCGTTTCCGCGCTGTGCTTACCTGACGCCGTGACCGTCCCGGCGGCCTTCCTCCGCCGCCTCCGCTCATTTCCCACGGTCTGTCAATTCGCCTTCCGCGACGGCTTCGCCCTGCCCGCGCAGCCGGCCCGCCCTCCCCGCACGCGTACAGGAGCAGCATGTCCGAGCAGAGCCCCGTCGCCACCCCCGGCTGGTCGTTCGAGACCCGGCAGATCCATGCGGGCGCGCAGCCCGACCCCGCGACCGGGGCCCGGGCGGTGCCGATCTACCAGACCACCTCGTTCGCGTTCCGGGACACCGCACACGCCGCCGACCTGTTCGCCCTCGCCGAGCCGGGCAACATCTACACCCGGATCCACAACCCGACCACCGACGTGCTGGAACAGCGGCTGGCCTCCTTGGAAGGCGGTGTGGCCGCGGTCGCTCTGGCCTCCGGGCAGGCCGCCGAGACGCTGGCGCTGTTGACCGTGGCCGGGGCGGGCGACCACCTGGTCTCCTCGGCCTCGCTGTACGGCGGCACCTACAACCTGCTGCGGCACACCCTGCCCCGGTTCGGCATCGAGGTGAGCTTCGTCGAGGACCCCGACGACGTGGAGGCCTGGCGGGCGGCGATCCGTCCCAACACCAAGGCACTGTTCGCGGAGTCGCTGGGCAACCCACGCGGCAACGTGCTGGACGTGCGCGCCGTCGCCGATGTCGCGCACGCCGCCGGGGTGCCGCTGATCGTCGACAACACCGTGCCGACGCCGTTCCTGCTGCGGCCGATCGAGCACGGCGCCGACGTGGTCGTGCACTCGGCGACGAAGTTCCTCGGCGGACACGGCACCACCATCGGGGGCGTGGTGGTGGACGGCGGCACCTTCGACTTCGGTGCCCACCCCGATCGCTTCCCCGGGTTCAACGAGCCCGACCCGAGCTACCACGGCCTGCGCTTCTGGGACGCCCTCGGGCCGGGCGCGTTCGCGGCCAAGCTCCGGGTGCAGCTGCTGCGCGACCTCGGCCCGGCGCTCGCCCCGCACTCGGCGTTCCTGCTGCTGCAGGGCATCGAGACGCTGTCACTCCGGCTGGAGCGGCACACCGCCAACGCGCTGGAGCTGGCCCGCTGGCTCCAGGCGCGCGACGAGGTCGCGGCCGTCCACTACCCGGGACTGCCGTCCAGCCGCTGGCACACCGCCGCGCAGCACTACCTGCCGCGCGGCGCGGGCGCGGTGCTCTCCTTCGAACTGCGCGACGGCGTCGAGGCCGGGCGACGGTTCGTGGACGGGCTGGAGCTGTTCAGCCACCTCGCCAACATCGGGGACGTGCGCAGCCTGGTGATCCACCCTGCGTCCACCACGCACAGCCAGCTGAACGCCGAGCAGTTGGCGGCCACCGGCACCGCGCCCGGCCTGGTGCGCCTGTCGGTCGGACTGGAGAGCGTCGCCGATCTGAAGGCGGACCTGGAGGCGGGCTTCCGCTCGGCGAAGGGCGCGTCCTGAACAGCACCTTGGGCATCGCCGTCCCGCCCGCCACCGGGGCCTGGCGGGACGGCGACCCGGCCGGCCGACGACGCTGGTTCACGCTGCCCGGGCCGCTCGATCTGGAGGCGGGCGGCACCCTGCCCGGCGGCCGACTGGCGTACGAGACCTGGGGGTCGCTCGCGCCGGACGGCTCCAACGCCGTCCTGGTGCTGCACGCGTTGACCGGCGACAGCCACCTCGCCGGGCCTGCCGGGGCCGGGCATCCCACGGCGGGCTGGTGGGACGAACTGGTCGGCCCCGGGCGCGCCTTGGACACCGACCGCTGGTTCGTGGTGGCGCCGAACGTACTGGGCGGCTGCCAGGGCTCCACGGGCCCCGCCTCCGCCGCGCCCGACGGGCGGAGCTGGGGCGGGCGCTTCCCGTTCCTGACCCAGCGCGACCAGGTCGCCGCCGAGGCGCTCCTCGCCGACGCGCTCGGCATGACGCGCTGGGCGCTGGTGGCCGGCGGATCGATGGGCGGGATGCGGGCGCTGGAATGGGCGGTGACGCACCCTCACCGGGTGGGTGCGCTGCTGGTGCTGGCCACCACGGCGGCGGCCTCCGCCGAACAGATCGCGCACGCCTCCGCCCAGTTGCACGCGATCCGTACCGATCCCGGTTGGCACGGCGGCAACTACCACCACCTGCCACCCGGCGGCGGGCCGCACCACGGCCTCGGCCTGGCCCGCCGGCTCGCCCAGATCACCTACCGCAGCGAATCCGAGCTCGCCACCCGCTTCGGCCGCACCCCGCAGGCCGGCGAACACCCGTGGCGCGGCGGACGGTTCGCCGTCGAGTCCTACCTCGACCACCACGCGTCGAAGCTCGCGCACCGCTTCGACGCGGGCAGCTACGTGGTCCTCAACGAGGCGATGAACGCTCACGACCTCGGCCGCGGCCGGGGCGGGACGGCTGCCGCCCTGCGCCGGGTGTCCGCGCCCGCGCTGGTCGCGGCCGTCGACTCGGACCGGCTCTACCCGCCCGCCCAGCAGGCCGAACTCGCCGCGCACCTGCCGCACGCCGACGCCCTGCGGGTGATCTCCTCGCGGTACGGCCACGACGGCTTCCTGCTGGAGACCGAGCAGGTGGCCCCGCTGCTCGCCGAACTCCTGCCGGGCGGCCGCCGGTGACTGCGCGTCAACGCCTCGGGGGTGGGCCGCGGCCCGTCCGGCTCAGGCGGCCGACCGTCCTGCGCAGGTGGCCGAGGGGTGCGGCTCGGACGACCGGCCGTCAGGCGATCGAGGCCGCGACGATCGCCGCGGCGGCCAGGTTGCAGCTGGCCGACACCCACACCGCGGGGTGCGGCTCGTTCGAGACCAGGATCGCGCCCAGTCGCCCCGGGGTGAGCAGGTCCAGCAGCCAGAACGCGAGTGCCATCAGCAGCAGTCCGAGGACGCCGAACGCCGCCGTGGAGACCAGGCCCTTGCCGAAGTCGTCGTAGGTGGTGCGGATCGCGGTGTACACGATGCCGCCGACGCCGAGCAGCGCCGAACTGAGCAGCAGGGCGGCGTTGCGGTTGCCCTCGGCCCAGATCAGTCGGCCGAGTTTGCCCGGGGTCAGCACGTCGATCAGCAGGTAGCCGAGCAGCAGGAGGACCAGGCCGACCAAGCCGTACACAGTGGCCGCGCCCAGGCCGTGGACTATCTCGTTCATCAGCGGGGCTCCCCCGGGATCGGGCAGCCGCACCGGGCCGCACCATGGTCAAGGATCGGCAAAAGATAACCCATGGTTCTGGGCGGCCATCAGTTTCCGACCGCAATGGACCGACCATTACATCTTCCGCGTACGATGATCCGCCATGACACCGCCTCCGCCCGCCGCTGCCGCCTCGGACCGACCAATACCCGGCGCTCGCCGCCGGTCGGGCGTCGTCACGCTGGGGATGGTCGGCACGCTCGCCCTCACCCTCTCCGGCTGCTCCTCCTCCAGTACCCCGCCCAGCCGGTGCGTCGACCCGACCACGCTGAAGGTGCTGGACAGTCACTCCTGCTCGGCCGGCGGCTCCGGTGCGGGCCGCTGGTACTACTGCGGGTACGGCACCGACACCGTCAACGGCGGCACCTTCGACAAGGCCGCCACCAAGCGCGGCGGATTCGGCTGTCCCAAGGGCAGCAGCAGCGGCTCGGGCGGCGGCTGACCTCTGATGCGCCGTCACACCATCACCCCGCGCCCCGACTGGCTGGCCACCGTCGAATCCCAGGGCCTCGTGTACGCGATGTGCTCCGACCCCTGCAACCAGGGCGGCCCGCACCCCTACTGGGACGAGAGCGCCTACTACGAGTTCTCCCTGCCCGAGATCGAAGCCCTGGAGGAGGTCGTCGAGGAGCTCCACGAACTCTCCCTCGCCGCCGCCGACCACGTGGTGCGCACCGGCCGCTTCGCCGATTTCGGCATCGCCGACCCCCGGCTCGCCGCAGTCGTCGCCGAATCATGGCGCCGCCGCGACGAACAGCCCAGCGTGTACGGCCGGTTCGACCTCGCCTACGACGGCACCGGCCCCGCCAAGCTGTTCGAGTACAACGCCGACACCCCCACCTCGCTGATCGAGGCCGCCGGGCCGCAGTGGTTCTGGCTGGAGGACCGCTTCCCCGATGCCGACCAGTGGAACTCCCTCCACGAACGCCTGATCGCTTCGTGGCAGCGCCAGAAGCACCTGCTCCCGCCCGGGCCCGTGCACTTCGCGCACTCGCGCGGCGACACCGAGGGCGAGGACTGGCTGACCACCCTCTACCTCCAGGAGTGTGCCGAACAAGCCGGCCTGCAGACCGTCGGCATCGCCATGGAGGACATCGGCTGGGACGGCCTGACCGGCCGCTTCGTCGACCTCGAACACCGCTTCATCCGCTCCGCGTTCAAGCTCTACCCGTGGGAGTGGCTCGTCGAGGACGAGTTCGCCGACCAGCTCCTCGACGTCGTCGACCTCGGCGGCGGCACCGGCTCCACCCTGTGGATCGAACCCGCGTGGAAGATGCTGCTGTCCAACAAGGCGCTGCTGGCCGTTCTGTGGGAACTCAACCCCGGCCACCCCAACCTGCTGCCCGCCTACCTCGACGGCCCGCGCGAACTCGCGGACCCCGACGGCCCCGGCTACGCCGCCAAGCCACTGCTGGGCCGCGAAGGCGCCGGCATCCGCATCGTCGAACCGGACGGCACCCAGACCCGGCTCGCCGACTGGGCCGGCGATCCCGACCGCTACGGCGCGGAAGGCCACTGCTACCAGCAGTACCACCCCCTCCCCGACTTCGACGGCAACCGCCCCGTCCTCGGCGCCTGGGTGGTCGACGGCGAATCCGCCGGCCTCGGCATTCGCGAGACCGACGACAGCCCCATCACCCACCAGGGCGCGCGCTTCCTCCCGCACGTCATCCGCTGAACCCTCCTCCCTGCCAAGCCCACCCCACGACTACGTACCCTTCGTCGTCCGGGATGGGTATCCCCTACGCATTGATCAGCCCACGGCCGCACCGCAAAGCTGGTAACCGCTCTCCCCACCCCCAGTCAGGAGATCCGGATGACCCGCCGCGAACGCTTCCGCCTCTACGCCAGCGAGCACTTCACCGCCCTCACCGAGCCCCCCGCCCCGCGCTGCCCCCGGCGCGGCACCGTCGAACGCCAGACCCGCCGCGCCACCCTCTCCTACCTCGCCCGTCTGCCCCATCAGCCTCGAACCTGAGCGTCCCTCAGCCCTGCCGCGTCCCCGATCCGCCGCCCGGAGCCGCCGACTCGCCACCCACGATCGTCGGCTCACCAGCCGTCACCTCGCGGCCAAGGCCTCGGCGACGTCCTTCCGTCCCACCCCGAGCTTCCGCAGCACACTCGCCACGTGGTGCTCGACCGTACGCGGGGACAGGAACAGCGCCTGCGCGATGTCCTGGTTGCTGGCCCCTTGTCCGACCAGCTCCGCGACCTGCCGCTCGCGTGGCGACAGCGCCTCGCCGTAGCCCCGTCGGCCCGGCGACGCCATCCGCCCGAGGCCGAGGTCGCGCCGAACGTGCTGGCAGCGCGCCGCATCGGACGCGGCCCCGAGTGTCGTGAACGTCGCTTCCGCGGCGGCCAGCCGCTCGGCCGCGGCCTGCGCATCGTGTTCGGCCAGCACCCGGGCCAGCCGCTCCTCCGCGCGGGCGGCCTCGTACGGGCGGCCGATCGCCCGCCAGGCGTCCCGCGCCCGCCGGAAGGCCTCGGCCGCGCCGCCGTCCTCCGCGCCGCCGAGGCCGTCCAGCAGGTAGCCCCGGGCCAGTTCGAGCCCCGCGTGCGCGGCCGGTGCATCGATGCCCACCAGTGCCTCCGCCGCCTCCTCCGTGAGGTGTCGGGCGGCATCGATGTCGCCGACCGCTCGCGCGGTCTCGACCGCCAGCGGCAACAGCTCCGCGCTGCGCGCCCAGGCCCCCGCCTGACGCATGATCGCCACGGCGGGCGCCACCACCACGGCAGCCTCCGCCCCACCGCGCTCGGCCAGTTCGAGCGCACCGAGACCGGCGGCTGCACGAATGGCGGCGGTGACCTGCGACTCCCGCTCGCCGTACCTGGCCGCGCTGGTGAACTCGGCCCTGGCCACCGACAGCCGCCCGCGTGCAGCAGCCAGCCGGCCCAGCAGCATGGCTCGTTCGGCGCCTGCCATCGCGACGTCCGGGAACTCCGTCCCCAGGGCGGCGAACCGCTCTTCGAGCCCCTGCCAGCGCCCGGCCAACCCGTCCAGGCGCAGCAGGGCGATCCGGCTGTAGCACTCCACGTAGGCGATCGCCGCCTGCCGGGCCAATGCTCGGCTCTCGGCGAGCAACCGACCTGCCCGCTGGTCGTGCCCGGTGTCGAGGGCGATGTCGCCGACGTTGTACAGCGCGCGGGTGGTCTGCCGGACCACCTCGGGGTTGGTGGAGTCGCGGGGCAGCCGGTCCAGTTCGGGCCACAGTTCGGGGTCACCCTCGCGGGCCTGGAAGGTCAGCAGGGTGGCCCGGTAGGCGGCGGTGACCTCCTCGTCCGGCTCGACCTCCAGCGCGGCGGCGGCATGCGCCATGCGGTCCCGGGCGGCGGCTCCGGCGCCGTCGCGTTCGTTCATCGCCAGCGCCACCAATGCCCGCGCCGCCCTGGCGGGACGCTCGGCGAGTTCGTCGGCGGCCCGCTCGATCTGCGCGAACCCCGCTCGGTCGCCGCCCTGCACCGCCATCCGCAGGCCGAGCGTCAGCCGGATCTCGCCCCGGTCGGCGATCGGCAGGCGCGGGTCGGCGACGATTCCGGCCAGCGCCGCAGTGCTGGCGGTGTCGTCGGCGGCGTTCGCGGCGATCGCCGACAGCGCCCGGGCGGCCCGCACCCGCCGCTCAGGGGCCAGCTCGGCCTCCGCGAGCAGTTCACGCAGCAGCAGACCCGCAGCCCCCGGGTCACCTTGTTCGGCCGCCTGCTCCGCCGCCGCTTCGGCCACCCGCTGCCAGGCCTCACGATCGCCGAGGGCCCGGGTGTGCTCGGCGATCCGGGCGAGCGGCCGCGGCTCGCGACCGTCCAGCACCGCGATGGCGCGCCGGTGCAGCGCCGACCGCAACGGCCCCGGAATGCGCCGGTACGCCACCCGCCGGGCAGGTTCGCCGCGGAATCCGTACCGGGCCGCAGTCGACTCGGCCAGTACTCCCGCTCGCAGCGCCTCGACCAGGCCCGCCGCCACCCGTTCGGCCGACAGCTGCGCCACCTCGCCGATCGTCTCCTCACCGGCCGGCTCGTCCAGCACCGCAACCGTCTCCGCCACTACGAGCGCGTCCGGTCCGAGCCCGGCCAGCCGTTCGACGACCGTGTCCCGCAGGCCCCGCGGCAGTTCGGCGGTGGCCAGTGCCGAAACCGGCTCCGGGTGCGGGCCGCTGGCGCGCAGAGCCGCCAGATCCTCCACGACGGCCACCGGTAGGCCACCGGACCGTTCACTCAGCACTGCCGCCAGCTCGGGGGCCACGTCGGTGCCCCACTCCTTGGCGACCAGCTCCCGCACCGCTGTCTCTCCCAAGGGCCCGAGCCGGACCACCCCACCGGCCACCCCCGGTGGGCAGCGGTAGACCGCTCCCAGCACCGGCACACCCGCCTCCGTCTCCTCCGCCCGGTAGGTCACCACCAAGGACAGACCCGGCAGCGGATCCCGTGCCAGCAGCAACAACAGGTCCCGACTCGCCCGGTCCGCCCACTGTGCGTCCTCGATCAGCAGCACCACTCCGCCCAGCACACCGAGCAGCGCCCGCACGCCCTGCACCAGTCGGTACCGTTCGTCCCCGCCCGCTACCTCCTGCGGGAGCCACGCCCCGAGATCCGGCAGCCACGGCCGAAGCGCGCCCGTGCTCGGCGGCAGCGGCGACACCTCTGCCAGCAATGGGCCGCTGCGACGCAACGCATCGAGCACGGGCCCGTACGGCACCGGTTCGGCGAGCGGGTGGCAGTACCCGGTCAGCACTCGCTCCGGTGCCAGGCCGACCTCCGTCAGCGCCTGCCGCACCAACGCGGACTTCCCGGTACCGGCCTCGCCCTCCACCAGCACCACTGAAGGCGCCGCCCGCAATGCCCCGACCAGCCGCGCGAGCTCATGCCGCCGCCCGACAAACCCTGGCACTCCGCCGACCCTCACCACTGCACACCTCCTCCGTCCATCCGGTCCGACCCCGTTCACTTCGGCGACCTCACCGACCGGCCAGCGCGCGTTTCGTCCGCGCTGCTCATCATCCCTTGCTGCATCACCGGCCCGGCCGGCTCCGCCCGCCACCTTCCGCCGCCTCGACCCGGTCCACCGGCCACCTCGGCACATCCCTCGCAGACCAACCGCTCCGTCCACCGACGCTTCCGGCCTCCAGCATCCTCACAGCCGGGCCGGTCACCGCACGACACCGTGCGTCACCGACCGCACATGTCGGCAACACCCAGCTGTCAGGCAGTCTGCGGCTGCCCTCTCGGGACACCGCCACCGCGCCGTGTTGCGAGCCCGGTAACTCCCTGGCGAGCATGAAGAGGCTGGGTGGAAGCTCACCCCGAGTGACGAGGACAGGTGCTGCCATGACCGACTGGGACGCCCAGGACCCGGAACCCGCCGAGGACGACGGCGTTCTCGAACCGGCCGACTCCCTGCTCACGGACCGGCTCGACGACGACCCGTTGGACACGGGAGTCGTGCCTGCCGACTCGTACCACGGCTCGATCGCGTACGGCACGACGCCTGGAGAGGCCGCACGCGGGGAGTCCCTGGAGCAGTTGCTGTCCGAGGAGGAGCCCGACGAAGACCCCGAGGAGGTCGACGACCGCTGGTCCGCCGGTCCGTCCCCGCGCGCCGGGCGCCTGGTCGAGGACGGAATCGACACCGCAGGCTCCGACGTGGGCCCCGACGGCGGGGCGGCCAGCGCCGAGGAGGCCGCCGTGCACCTGGTCTACCCGGATGAGGACGCCGAGGCCGAGTTCGACGACGCAGCCCCCGACGAGCCGCTGCGCGAAGCAGTCCGCTTCACCGTCCTTGACGACCTGGCCGACCGGGTGCCCGACGACGACTACCGCTGACGCTCAGCGTCCTGTGCCGGCCCTCCGCCCGTCCTCACTTGCTCATCTCCACCTCCAGGTCGGCCACCAGCAGCTTCGGCCCGGTCTCGTCCGCCTCTGCCACCAACGTCCCGTCCGGCGCCCAGGCAGCACTGCCGCCGCAGCCCGTCCACGGTCCGGCGACGCCGACGTGGTTGGCCAACATCACGTGCATGCCGGTCGTCTTCGCGATCGATGGATGCACTGTCCGCCGCTCTTCCCGCCCGCCTCCGGTGCCGTACAGCGAACTGGCGAGATGCACCTGGCACCCCAGCGCCGCATTTCGCTCAACCACTTCGGGAAAGTGGTTGTCGAAGCACGTGGCGAGTGAGTATCCGACCCCGTCCAGCCAGAACCTGCCACCGCCGCTGCCTGCTGTGAACACCTCTTGCTCGTTCTCGTACAGATGCTCCTTCGCGTACGTCGTCACCAGAGCTCCGTCCGGCCCGTACACGGTGCTGACGATCTGCGGCTGATCCTCGGGCCCCGCGGCAACGCCGTTGACCACCACGGCTATGCCGAGGCCGCGCACCGGATCGAGTCGCGCATCGTCCGACTCCGTCCACAGCCGCCGATCCGCAGCGATCATCGCCAGCTCATATCCGGTGAGGCACAGCTCCGGCCCGAACACCACGGCCGCACCGGCCTCCCGCGCCTGCCGCGCCAGCGCCGTGATCCGTCCGACGTTCGCTTCCACATCTCCCGGCACACACTCGAACTGCGCCGCCGCCACCCGAACCTGCCCAGACCTGCTGTCTTTGTCCGCCACCCTGGCACTCCCCTTCTTGACCAACCACCACTACCGACCCTGGCTCAGCCTAAGGTCGCACTGCCCCTTCACCGCCTGTCCCGGATCGCGGGTGCTATCGTCCTGCGCCTGCCCGGAGACGCTCAAAGGCGGTCGAGCCCGACTGGTTCGGAAGAGACGCTTTGATCTGCTCCGCGCATTCACGCGGCGAGTACGCCCCGCTGTCGCATTCGAGGTCGTAGTCGCCGTGCCGGTGCACCAGGTCGTGCTGCTGGGCTGCCAGACCGGATGGCCGGTCACCCCGCGCGGTCTCACGTCGCGTCAGTTCCTGTATGTCGCAGCGGACCCCGACGAACAGGACCTGATAGGGACTGAGCACGTCCAAGCAGTCCGCAAGCCGCCATGGTTCACTCAGGACGTGGTCGACGATCACGCTGTTGCCGGCTTCCACCATCGCAGCGATCGATCGGTGAAATCCCATCCTGGTTCGCTTCAGCGCTTCGTCGAACTTGGCCTGCTCCATCGCACGCTTGGTACGCATGGCGTTGAACATGTCGACGCCGAGATGGAACCAGACGTCGTCGTCGAGAATGTCCAACAACTCATCCGCGATGCTCGACTTCCCCGAACTGGACGTGCCGTTGAGGAAGATGATGCGTCCCGCTGTCTCACCCATGTGACCACCCATGCCGCTCTCCGTCTCCGTACCGCCCCGGAACCCGATGCTCGGTGAGCCCGTCAACGTCCTCAGCCGCGACGTATCAGGAACCGCGCACTGAACCACAGACTGACGAACCCAAGCAGGTTCCCGGCCGCGGTCAACCTTGCCAGATCACCGCTTGTCACCTGCCCCGGTATCAGGAACGCTGCGGCTACCATCAGCGCGAAGTACACCGTGTTCAGCGTGAACGCCATGCCGGCCCGGCCGATCTGTTCCAGGTAGGTCAGCAGCGCCAGCGTTCCGCCGAACAATGCCAGGGTCGGCCCGGTCCAGGCGAAGTACTCGGCTGTCACTGCAGCCGTCGCCCGGTCGCTCGTCAGAGCCCCGGCTATCGCTCCCCGGAACAGGAAGACACCTGCACCGATCACCAGGTACGGCGGGAGGGACAGCCGCAGGGTTGCGGTCAGGCCGGCAAGGCTGATGCCCTGTCGGTTCTCACCCGGCGTCAACGTCACGGCGATTGCCGCGCCCGAACCGATCGCCAGAGCGACCACCATCACCAACGAACTTGCCATCTGCCCGAGGCTGAACCCGGCGACTTCGGTGGGCCCCGCGGACTGAAGTACCGTCAAATATCCGAGCGTGGCCGCCGAGAGCAGCAGGAACGTGGCAGCAACCGGCGCGCCGAGCTTCCAGACCTCCCCGGCTGCCTGCCGATCCCCTCGAAGCACCGGCCACCCAAGTCCCTTCCGCCTCAGCACAATCGCGGTGGCTGCCCCAACGAGCACTGTGGCCGGCAGGCCCCCGATCGGGACGGCCAGAACCCCGAGCCCGGTCGCCCAGTGGAGCACGGTCATTCCCGCGATGGAAAGGACGGTGAACGTGACGCCGAGCCAGGCAGCTGCTCCGGTGAACCCGAGACCCCGCAGCACTCCCGCGCCCAGGTAGGGGATCAGGCCGACAGCGCTGCTCACTGCTGTCGCCACGATGAACACCATCACCGGCCGCTGCTCGTCCGATGCCACCCCCAGGACCGCCAGTACGGCACCAGGTGCCACTGCCACGACTGCCGCCTGAAGCAGTAACAGGCTTCCGCCTGCGGCAAGGAAGGTCGGAACGGACTTGAGCGCCTCCCGGTGTCGACCGCTGCTTGCCGCACGACCTGCCGATACCTGTGCAGCGACCACCAGGGCCTCCGTCACGGCCAACGCGAGATACCCGATCGGCGTGTAGACCGAGCGGACGTAGAGAGCCTCGCCACCCAAGCGCCCCAGAAACGCCACCGTCCAAGCCTGGAGCACCAGACCTGCGGCAAGCCCGACCAGGATCGACCCGGCCAGACGCACCGTCGGTGCGCTCAGCCCATGCGCGGCTGACCTGCGGGATGCGGGCTCCGCGGCAAATTCCACGACCACTGCCACCTCCTAATTCTTCTGAAATTTCCCTGCCGACCACTGAGGCCACCGGCGCGGCCGACCGTAGCGAGGTTTTTCGAACAATTCAACATTTAAATTCTTCTCCTATCAGGATGAAACTCAGTCCGCCGCCACCTGCCCCGCAGGCTCGGTCTGCAGAACCCTCGACACCGACGCGCGGACGGATCCGATGACCACCGAGCCGAGACGCCCTTGCGCGGCGGGGAGATCCGATCCGCCGCACCCGGAGTCGGCTTCGCCCTCGGCGGCTGCACCCGCCCCCCGGTGCCACGGCGGGACACCTCGACCACTCTTAGCAGCCGCTACCTGCCAGCGCCGGCCTTCCAAACCGCCCACTCATCGACCGACACCTCCTCTTGGATTCAACACCGCC
Source organism: Kitasatospora griseola (assembly GCF_044999035.1). Taxonomy (NCBI): domain Bacteria; kingdom Bacillati; phylum Actinomycetota; class Actinomycetes; order Kitasatosporales; family Streptomycetaceae; genus Kitasatospora; species Kitasatospora griseola. The sequence goes on from NZ_CP173360.1 coordinate 291,341, forward strand.
ATGGGCATTTCTACCTTCGCCAGATCGACGCCAACCTCCCCAGTCGCCAATATCTCCAGAACCACTCTTTCGAGTAATTCACCGTAACCTTCCCGTTTGCCGGGTGCACCAGACCACAAATCCTGCCTTCGCGCCGCCGCCAGCCGCCCCGACCGGTGTTTTCCGGGATCGCTCAGGACTCCCGAAAGAAGTTCCGGAAAATAATTTGCGGACCACCGGCCGGTCTCTCTAGGATCCGGGGCACTGACGGTGGATCAGCTCCACCGACGGTCTGGCATTGACCCATTGGCGAACTGGCACTGCACGCACACTGTCAGGTTTCGAGAGGAGGCCCCGTGGTGGTGCCGATAGCTCATCTCCCTCCCACGGCGCACCCGGCTCGCGCGACCGCCTGATCCGTCTCCACTTCAACGGTCATCACGCGTCGCAACGATCGGGCTCGCCTCCTACCCTTCCCTGCCCCGGAGGCACTGTGATCTTCCGTCCGATCGTTTCCCAAGAGCTTGACGCTGTCCTCTCCTGCATCCAGCTCGACCCGTCCACCATGGTCTCCGCCGATGTCGTCCGCGCCCGGCTTGCCGAGGGCGAGTACCGTCCGGAGTGGATCTGGATTGCCGAGGCGAGGCCCGAGCGAATGCCGTTGGTGGTCGCCGTTTGGTGGGGCATGCCCGGCGATGCCCACCCCCGAAGCCTGGACGCCCTGTTCATCACCGGCGCTCCATCGGATCTCACCACTGTCGATGCGCAAGGTTTGCAGCCGTCCCCGCTGTCCGGTGACTCTCGCACCGCAGCTGCTGCCGCCCTCCTTGCGGCCGCCCACCAGGTCTTCGCTGCAGACGGCCTCGCTGTCCCGCCGGACTACCATCTGTTTCTGCCGCCGACCTGGCGTCGTCAGCCCGAGGCTGCCGCAGCAGTGGAGTGGCGCCGCGAGGCAGCGAAAGCGGCCGGCCTTCGCCGTTCCATCGAGCGTCTCCGCTTCGAGTGGACTGCGGAACGACCGGTGCCCACCCTGTCGGACCGACTGGTGTTCACACCGGAGCCCGACGACGAGGTGTTCGTCGATCTCTTCCGCCGCGTCCTGCCCGGCAGCCTGGACGCAGCCACCACACACGAGGCGCTGCTTCTCGGGCCGGACGAACAGGCCCGGAACGATGTCGCCTTCTACCACCACGACATGCTCGGTGAGCGCTCCTGGTGGCGAATAGCTCGAACGTCCAGCGGGCAGGTGGTCGGCTTCGGGATCCCCTCACGCAACTCCACTGCGCCTGTGGTGGGCTATCTCGGGGTCCTTCCCGAATTTCGCGGACGGGGCTTCGTGGCCGAGATCCTCGCCGAAGTCACCAGAGTCCTCGCCGACGAGGCCAGGGAATCCGTCGTCCGTGCCGACACGGACCTCACCAACCACCCCATGATTGCCGCCTTCGAGCTGCTCGGCTACCGCGAAACAGCGCGCCGACTCGTTCTCTCCGCGGACTGATCAGCTCACCCGCATCCGGTCCGCTTGGCCAGCCATGTCTGCCGTCGGCTGAACGGCACGCCCACACCGCCGCCGTCCGGCGTTCCGTTCAGCCGATGCCCGCCCCGGCCAATTCCTGACCCGCCGTCCCGACTTCCAGGGAATGGAGCGCGCCATCAAGTACGACTTCTTGCACAGCAACCCGCGAGGGCCGCTGTCCGGCTCAGCTCAACGAAAACGCCCCAGCGGGTGGGGGCGGCGAATCCTCCGCGGTCGCATCCGTGACCGGCTCGGACGCCTGCTGCGGCGATTCCGTCAGTCGGGCGGGGAAGGGATCGGAGGCGAGCAGCCGACTCAACTCCCCCGTGGGCAGCGGCTCGTCGGAGCCGATCAGCAGAACATTCCCGTACCGTCGGCCGCGCAGCACGCTGGGCTCGGCCACCAGGCCGACGTGGGCGAAGACGGCAGCAATGGTCGCCGCCTGGGCCTTGGCGAATGCGAGTGGGGGACCATCTGCGAGGTTCGCTGCGTAGTACCCACCGGGCCGGAGCGTGGCCGCGGCCAGCCGGACGAACTCCACGCTCGTGAGGTGCGCCGGCGTCCGCGAGCCGCGGAAGACGTCCGCCACCACGACGTCGAACGTCCCCGGCGCCACGGATTCGAGCGCCGACCGCGCATCGCCGACCACCACGTCGATACCGGACGGCCACGGGAGGTGCTCCGCGATGAACTCGGTCAACGGCCCATCGACCTCGACCACTTGCTGCCGCGAGCCGGGCCGAGTCCGAGCCACGTATCGAGGCAGGGTGAGCGCACCACCGCCGAGGTGCAGGACGTCGAGCGGCTCCCCCGAGTCTGCAACCACGTCCAGCAGGTGGGCGATCCGCTGCACGTACTCGAATTCGAGGTGTGTGGGGTCCTGGAGGTCGACATACGACTGCGGGGTGCCGTCGAGGGTGAGCAGCCAACCGCCCTCGTCGTCGATGTCGGGCATCAACTTGGCTGTCCCGAGCGCCACCTCGCGCTCCACGGGGCGCGGGTCGGGCCGGCCGGCGGTCGGCCCGGTCATCGGGCAGGCCTCCGGAATGCGACGGGGCGGAGAACGATCGACGAAGGGACAACCATGCGGGCAGCTTAGGCCCGACCAGGGCAGTCTTCCCAAACCGAGCGATCTACCGACCGGTATGGTCGCGGAGGTGGACCACCCCGGACGGCCCCGGGGCGGCGCAGCAGAGCAGGAAGTGGGTGTGGCTGACATGAAGTTCCGCGAAGACATCCTGGGTGCCCCGTACGAAGCGGCGGAGCTCCCTCTGATCCCGGACGAGGAAGGGGAAGTAAGTGCCACGTTGATCCGCAGGCTGGTTCCGGGATCCCGTCAGGCGGTGCTGTACCTGCACGGCTACACCGACTACTTCTTCCAGACTCACCTCGCCGACCATTTCACCGCCGCGGGCTATTCCTTCTACGCCCTGGATCTGCGCAAGTACGGCCGATCGCTTCGACCTCACCAGTCCCCCAACTTCGTCACTGACCTCACCGCGTACGACGAGGAACTGGACGAGGCGATCCGCGTGATCCGGGAAGTCGACGGCCACACCCGGGTGCTGATGAACGGGCACTCCACCGGCGGGTTGGTGGCGGCGCTGTGGGCGTCCCGCCGTGGTGGGCGTGGACTGGTCGACGGTCTGTTCCTCAACAGCCCGTTCCTGTCGATGCCGGCCTCGCCCGTGGTTCGCACCCTCGGGGCACCTGCACTCGATGCCCTCGGTCGGGCCACTCCCACCCGGAAGCTACCGACATCACTCAACCCGCACTACGTCCACAGCCTTCACCGGAAGCACCGCGGTAGCTGGGATTTCGACCTCACATTGAAGCCGGCCGAAGGCTTTCCGCTCTATGCCGGTTGGCTGGCGGCGATCCAGCGCGGACACCGCACGGTCCGACGCGGGCTCTCCGTCGGCTGTCCGATCCTGATGATGGCCTCCACGGCGTCCACCGTCACCAGCCGGTGGGATCCCGCACTGATGCACACCGACGGGGTCCTGCGCACCGACGACATCGCCGCGCTCGCACCGCGTCTCGGCCGACACGTCACCATCATTCGCATCGAAGGCGGTGTCCATGACCTCGTTCTCTCGTCCGAGGCTGTCCGGGCGCAGGTGTTCGCCGAACTGGACCGTTGGCTCGCCGCCTACTTCCCCGCCCCCTGACCGTCTCACCACCGCCGGGGGCAGCTGACCGGGACTGCCCCGGCGCTGCCACCAACGACCATCCGCTGGGTGCCCACCACCTGGCCCTCGGACGGGAAGCCCGCCACTGATCAACGATCGGATTCGAAGCTTCAGCTCTCAGGACTTTGACTCTCGGAGCGGTGTCGCCTGCGACGGTTCGTCGGCACCCCAGGCGTCTTCGCACTGCCGCGCAGTACCGACACCACGCCGAGGCCGGCCGCACTGACCGGAACGGCGAGGAGGGCTCCGATGATTCCGGCGATCCCGGAGCCCGCCACCACCGCAATCATGATCGTCGCGGGGTGGAGCTCGACGGTCCTGCTCTGAATGACGGGCTGGAGGATGTTGCCTTCGATCGCCTGCACCGCCAGCACCACACCAAGCGCCCAGAGGGCAGTACCGAGGCCGCCGTTCGCGAGAGCCACGAGCACCGCCACAGTTCCGGAGAGAAAGGCTCCGACGAACGGGATGTAGGACCCCATGAAAACCAGAGCGCCCAGTCCGGCCGCGCCCGGGACACCGAGGAGCAGCAGTCCGATGGAGATGAACGTCGCGTCGATCAGCGCGATCAACGTGGTGCCGCGCATGAACCCGGCCATGGCCGCGAAAGCCTGCTGACCGCAGGCGATCACCGTGTCGGAGTGCTTGCCGGGCATCACTTCGTGAATGGCGTCACCGAACCGGTGGCCGTCGCGCAGGAAGAAGAAGATCAGGGCGAGGGCCAGCACCCCTCCGGTCAGCAGTTGAGTGATCAGGCCGAGTCCGGACAGCACACCGTTGGCGAGGGAGTCCACCAAATTGCTTCCCGAACCGGCGCTCTGACGGAGCGCGTACTGGATTCTGTCGCCGAGCGGTCCGAGCCATGAGGCGATCCGGTCGCCCGCCTGCTGAAGTCCGGCGGCGATCTGCGGAGCGCTGTCCACCAGGGAGTTGACGAGCAGTGCGATGCCGCTGGTCACGACCAGCACCAGAGTCGCACAGGTCAGTCCGGCTGCCGCACCGCGGCTTACGCCGCGGTTCACCAGCCATGGCATGACCGGGTAGAGCAGGGCGGTGGCCAGTAGCGCGACCAGCATCGGGATGGTCGCCGCCCTGAGTTCCACGACCACGAACACCGCGAACCCTGCGACGGTGATGAGGAGAATCACCGCCGCCGACCAGGCAGCGGCCGCACGAACGGACGGCGGCAGCATCAGGGCCGGCCTCCGATCGTCCGACCCCGCCATGCGGGTTGCCACCACTGCACCCGTTCCCGACGGGCCATCAGTACCTATGGAGGTGTTCTCACTTGATGTCGATCGTTCGCCGGATGCCGACACCGTACTGGCGGGACCTCGGTCACCCTCGGCCCGCTCACCGGAGACAGGACCGTCGGCCCGTCCTCCGCCGGCCGCACCGGCTCCGACACCTTCGGCTGGACCGGCATGTCCGCCAGCTGATCCGCTTCGACCGGCCGACCCCGGCGCACCGGGGAGGTCATCCGGTTCTGCAGCCGACGAGCCACGATCCGAGTCGTTCACGTTGGGCTGCTCAGAGCCTCCCCGGTCGCCGGACGGTGGCTGCGGCTCGGCATGGTCGTTCGATTCGTGTGGTTCCGGAGAGTCGCCCGTTGCCACCGCCACCTCCGCCGCCGGAAAGCCGCCATGATCGTCTTATTTCAACACGAAACGGTCATCGCAGCTGGCAGTCACCTGCTCTGCGGCGCGCCGCCGGAGACGGTGGCGTCTCAGGAGGTTCGCCGGGCGTCGGGGTGCTGGTCGATCGTGCGACGCAGCAGGGCCACCCGGTTGGAGGTGAGCGAGTCGACGCCGAGGTCGAGCATGCGTCGCATCGTCCTGCGCAGGTCGACGGTCCAAGTGGCGAGGCCGAGGCCGGCGTCGTGCACAGCCGCGACAAAACGCTCGTCGACCAGTCCGAAGGGAGGGTTGAGGTAGCTGGGGCGCAGCTCCTCCAGCAGCCGCTGCTTGGGCAGTTGAAGTCGGCTCCAGGTCAGCGAGATCTCCGCCCGGGGCGCGAGCTCCCGCACGGCGAGCATCGCGGCGACCGACCCGCAGAAGGCGACGCGGTCGGTCAGGTCGAGGTCGCTGACGGTACGCCAGGTCGCAGCGGCAGGCCGAGCGTCGTCCAGATCGATCAGCAGCTGTCGGCCGTCGGTCTGCGCGACGACCGGCAGCACCTCGGCGAGAGTGGGGATCCGCAGGCCGGGCGTGGCCAGTTCCGCGAGCTGTTCGGAGGTCACGCGGTTGATCGGTCGCGGGTCGTTCCAGAGCCGTTCCAACGTCTGATCGTGGAGCAGCACCGGCACGCCGTCCTTGGTGAGCTGGACGTCGACCTCAACGGCGTCCGCTCCCGCCGCGAGAGCGGCACTGACCGCCGGCAGGGTGTTCTCGCGGTGCTGGTACGGGTCACCACGGTGGGCAACGGCGCGCACGCGGCTCTTCAACGGGGTCGTCCTCTCGCACAGTCGGGCAACTCACACCACGGTCCGCCTCGCCGGCGGTTGGCCGCAGAACTCCGCATCCTAGGCGGCATCCTTTCGCCACTGCGCAGGCACCTCCGATACCTGGTGGCGGCCGTCGCGTCCGGCTCGCCCGGGAGGCCGGCAAACCTGCAGCGGCGACGCACCTACCGGGCAGTGGGTCAGCCGCGCTCGACGACGACGTTGGTCGATTTGATGACGGCGGTGGCGGGGGCACCGGGAACCAGTCCGAGCTCCTCCGCCGAGTCCCGGCTGATCAGCGAGACCACCCGGAACGGTCCGGCCTGGATCTCCACCTTCGCGGCCACGTCGCCCAGCACCACCGCGGTCACAATGCCGGGGAACCGGTTCCTCGCCGAGGAACGCCCCTCCGTCTCGCTGTTCTCCGGACGCGCCAGCTCCCGGGCGAAGGAAGCGAGTTCGGCCCCGGCAATGATCCGATGGCCATGCTCGTCACGGGTCGCCGGCAGGCGCCCGGCGTCCACCCACCGCCGCATGGTGTCGGCGCTCACCCCCAGCATGGAGGCCGCCTCGCCGATGCGGTACGGATGGACAGGCCGGTCGGGGATGGCCATGGATGCAGCTCCTGGGCGGCTCACGGAAAGCGGGACAGACCCCGTCATCCTGCCGTACCGGCAACCGACCGCGTACACACCCCACCACCGGCGGTCCTCGACCGCGCGACCCGACAACCCGTCAGCTGGACGTAGCGCCGGTCCTCGGCCCGCTCACCTTCCGCGGCCGGAGCCTCACTCGCCTCCGAACAGTTCGCGGCGCGCCGCGTCACCGGCAGTCAGCACCGCGCCGGCGAGCACGGCACCTCCGCCCGCCGTGCCGGCACGGACTTCGGTGGCGAGCGGAGATAGCCGAGCGAGGTGGCGTTCGACCCGGGCAGCCAGCTCTGGGCCGCCGGCCTGGCCGATCTCGCCGCCCAGCACCACGCAGCCGGGATCGAGCACCACGCAGATGGCGGAGGCTCCGATCGCGATCCGTCCGGCCAACTCCTCCAGGAAGGCGTCGGCTCCACTCTGGACGGCAAGGCGCACGACAGCCTCGGCACCGGGCGCCGGCCCGTCGGGCTCGGCGTGCAGTCCGTGGCGGGCGCCGAGTTCACAGATCGCCGCGCTGGAGACCAGCGAGTGGAACCCGCCGTCGCACCGGGTGGCGTCCGGCAGGCCGACGGTTCCGGGGACGGGCAGGAACCCGATCTCGCCGGTACCGCCGGAGGCCCCGCGCCGCAGTCGGCCGTCCAGCACCACCGACGCGCCGACGCCGTGGCTCAGCCAGATCAGGGCGAAATCCTTCCGGCCCCGGGCTGCGCCCATCCGATGCTCGGCGATCCCCGCCAGGTTCACCTCGTTCTCGAGGATCACCTCCGTCCCGGGGCGGGCTCGCAGGGCGGCGAGCAGCTTGCTGTGCCACTCGGGCAGTTTCCCGGAGTTGTTGAGGGCGCCACTCACCGGGTCCACCAGGCCGGGTGCGCCGACCGCCACGGTGTGCAGTTCGCGGGCGCCGGCCTCGGCGGCGGTCGCGAGCAGGACGTCGACGGTCCGCTCCACGAGCAGATCGCCCTCCCCCGCCTCACCTCCTGCAGGGCCGGTCGCCCCCGCGCCGACCATCCCGACCGCCCCGAGCGCCCGAACCGGTCGGTCGGTCACAACAGTCGCGACACTCGAAGCAGCCTCGCCGGTCGGCAGCCGGCCCGGCCCACCGGACTCGCCTCCCGCCGGTGCCGCGATGGTCGCCGTGCCGAGGGTCCGCCCGGTCAGGTCGGCGACCACCAGGCTGACACCGGTGGCGCGGATGTCGATTCCGGCGAGGTGCGCGCGATCGGCAACCAGTCCGTACAGGCGGGCATTGGGGCCACGGCGGAGCGCGGCACTCTCCCCTGCCTGGGCGACCAGTCCACTGCGCTGGAGCCGTTCGAGCAGGTCGGCGACAGTGGGTCGGGAGAGTCCGGTCAGCGTGCGCAGGTCGGATGCGGTGAGCGGGCCCCGTTCGAGCAGCAGGTCGAGGGCCAGCCGGTCGTTGATGGCCCGGGCGGTGCTCGGCGTGGCGGTGCGAGCGGTCGTCATGAGCCTGCATCCTTCCAGAGGTTTCTATCAGGCAGGGTCCCTGATAGTTTATTGCGAATCCGATCGACCCAAGGGGGAGCCCAGCATGGGCGAAACTCTCAAGGATGTCCGGCGCGCAAGACTGAGCGTGGCGCTGGTGTTCGCCGTCCACGGTGCTGTCACCGGCACCTTCGTCAGCCGCATCCCGTGGATCAAGGACCAGCTGGATCTGAGTCCCGGCCAGCTCGGTCTCGCCCTGGTGTTCCCGGCGATCGGCGCCTCGATCGCCATGCCGCTGGCCGGTCGCATCGTGCACCGCTTCGGGGCCCGGGCCGCGCTGCAGGGCCTGCTCTCCCTGTGGTGCCTCTCGTTGGCGCTGCCGGCGCTCTCCCCGAACCTGGTGGTTCTCTGCCTCTCCCTGTTCTTCTACGGCGCGACGGCCGGCATGTCGGACGTCGCGATGAACGCCCAGGGCGTCGAGGTCGAGGAGCGGCTCGGCCGCTCGATCATGTCGGGTCTGCACGGGATGTGGAGCCTGGGCGGTCTGATCGGCTCCGGCTTCGGCGTCCTGGCGGCGCATCAGCAGATGGACGCCCGGATCCAGTACGCGGTGACGGCGCTGATCCTCGTGCTGATCGCCCAGGTCGCGGCGCGCGGCGTGCTCGACGTCCGGCCGACCGACGCCGAGGAGGCACCGCCCCGCTTTGCGCTGCCGCCGAAGGAAGCGCTGGTCATCGGGCTGGTCGGCTTCTGCGCCGTCTTCGCCGAGGGTGCCTCGATGGACTGGAGCGGCGTCTATCTCCGCGACATCACCGGTGCCTCCGCATCGACCGCCGCCGCCTGCTTCACGGCCTTCGCCGCCACCATGGCCACGGCCCGCCTGGCCGGCGACGCGGTGATCCGACGCCTCGGCCCGGTGCTCACGGTGCGGATCAGCGGCATGGTCGCCGCCGTCGGCGGCGTGCTGGTGGTTCTCTCCCACACTCCGTACCTGGCCATTCCGGGGTTCGCCCTGATCGGCATAGGCATCGCCGTCGTGGTTCCGCTCGCGTTCGCCGCCGCCGGGCGGGCCGGCACCAACCCGAGCCAGTCCATCGCCGGTGTCGCCACCATCACGTACACCTCCGGCCTGGTCGCCCCGGCCGTGGTGGGTGGCATCGCCCAGGCGAGTTCGCTGACGGTCTCCTTCGTCGTCGTCACCCTGCTGGCGGCCGCACTGATTCCGTCCGCCACGGCCATGCGCCACCGCAACTCCGCGGGCTCCGCGGCCCCGTCCGGCTCCTTGGAGCCCACCCGCTGAGACGGTCCGACCGGGCTGCCGCCCGCGCCACCGGCAAGGCCACCGGCGCCACCGATCGAGTCGCCGACCGACGCCGCCAGGGTGAGGAGCAGGAGAGTCGATCCTTCCCCTCACCGCGGGCGCGCCCAGGCCTGCAGCGCGCCCGCAGTCCCGCGCACCCGGGCCCAGGCCCGGATCAGCACTGGCGGAGGCTCAGCTCACGCCAGACGTTCAACGTCTCAGTCCGTCCGGCGCTGCGTCACCCGCCACAGTCGGCGCGGCAGGTCGCCCTCCTCGAACGGCTCGACCTCGGCCGGGGTCCAGCCGTCCGCCAGGCGGTCCACCAGCTCCCGCGAGAAGAAGTGCACAGCGAAGCCGCCCTGCTCCCAGATGTCGTCGCCGTGGCCGGTCCCGGTTCCGAAGTGCGCATCGCCGGTGTGCCGCACGGTGTACACGAGCACACCTCCGGGCCGCAGCACCCGGCGCACTTCCCCGACCAGCGCCTCCAACTCGGCCGTGGACAGCGCCATGCAGAACAGCATGTGCGCGTACACCGCGTCGACCGATCCGTCCGGCAGGCCCAGCGGTCGGCGGACGTCCTGCACCAGGGTGGTCACCGTCAGGCCGTCGGCGGCGGCCTGTGCGGCGAGCTGGTCGAGGCCGGCGGGGCTGAAGTCGGCCGCAGTCACCGTGAAGCCCTGGCGGGCGAAGAACAGCGCGTCGCGTCCGTGTCCGGCGCCGAGTTCCAGCACGTCGCCCCGGGGCGGGAACACTGCGGCGGCATGCTCTGCCGACTCCGACGGCTGGTCCCCGTACATGCCGGGGTGGGCGGAGTACGTCCGCTCCCAGTGCTCGCGCTGTGCCCGCGCCAGTGACTCGTCCATCTGCTTTCGCCTCTCCGTCCCGTCGTCTGCCCATGAACCACTCGGTCGAACTCGGCCACCCGCCAACCGCCGGCGGGCATCCTCGGGCCGACTGCGCAGAGCCGCCCGGGCCCGCTCGGCAGACCCGCCCGGCCCGCTCGGCAGGCCCGCCCGACAGGCGCGTGCGAGCTCCGTCGAATGGTCGACCGCCGGGAGAGAAAGTCCGTCGGCGACCCCGGTGACCTGCTGGTCCATCCGGCCGTGGGATGCTCGGGGCCATGAATTCCGCCCCACGAAACCCGATCGGCGCCCATGTTCCCGTGGCCGGGAAGGGTCTGGCGGGGACGGGGCTGGCCTACGCCGCCAAGGTCGGTGCGGAGGCGGTGCAGGTGTTCGTCGCCAACCCGCGCGGGTGGGCCACTCCGGCCGGGAATCCCGCGCACGACCTGGCGTTCCGCACGGCGTGCGCGGAGCAGGGCATCCCGGCGTACGTCCACGCGCCCTACCTGATCAACTTCGGCTCCGACTCGCCGGCGACCCGTGAGCGTTCGGTCGAGTCGCTGACGCACTCACTGCACCGTTCGGCGGCGATCGGCGCGCTCGGCGCGGTGGTTCACACCGGTTCGGCGCTGTGCGGTACCCGGGAGGAGGCGCTGGCCGAGGTTCGCGCGCAGGTCATGCCGATCCTGGACGGCCTCGATCGGTACGGGGACGACGCCCCGTGGCTGTTGCTGGAGCCGACGGCCGGCCAGGGCAGCTCGCTGTGCGCCCGGATGGAGGATCTCGCCGCCTACCTGGACGCGCTCGACCACCACCCACTGGTCGGTGTCTGCCTGGACACCTGCCATGCCTTCGCCGCCGGCCACGACCTGGCCGCCCCCGACGGGGTCGACGAGCTCTTCGAAGCCCTGCACCAGGCGGTCGGCCCGGGCCGGCTCCGGCTGATCCACGCCAATGACTCGCAGGACGTCGTGGGCGCCCGCAAGGACCGCCACGAGAACATCGGCGCCGGTCACATCGGCGCCTCTGCGTTCCGGGCTCTACTGGCGCACCCGGCCACCGCCGGCGTCCCGCTGATCATCGAGACCCCGGACGGACGCCACGACCCCGACCGCGTCGAAGGTGCCCGGCATGCCGCCGACATCGCCCTGCTGAAGCAGCTACGCCGCCCCACCGCCTGAGCCCGCACGCGCCGACGCCGCCCACGGGTTCCGCCCCCGCCCGGCCGGGCCCACCCGTCCGCCGCCGCGCGCCCGGAGCCGCGCACCGACTACCGCACACCCTCGCCGGACCACCACGACGGCCCCGGTTAAGCTCGCCGGGTGCCCGCCCCGCAGCCGACATCCGGCCCCACCGCGCCGCTCCTCGTCCATGCCGACGGCGACACCGACGTCCGCACAGCCGACACCAGCGCAACCACCGCCAACACAACCACCACCGACACAACCCCCGCTACGAGCACCGTCACTCCGACCGCGGACGCCACCCCGGCCGAGGCCGCCCCACACCCGCGCGCGCACCGCCACGCGCTGCTGCGCCTCGGCCTGCTCGCGGCTGTCCTCGCGGCTGCCGCGGCCTCGTTGCTGCTCTGGGATCCGACGGCGGCGCTCGCGGCGGCGACCGGTCCGTGGCGGATGCCGATCGCGCTGGCGGCCTACGCCTTCGGCACCGTGGCATTCCTGCCGCGCCCCGCGTTGAACGCGGGAATGGGCCTGCTGTTCGGTTCGCTGTGGGGCGTGCCGCTGGCGGTCGCCGGTTCGGCGCTGGGCGCGATCGTGGCGTTCACGCTGGGCCGGTCGCTCGGCCGGGACGCTCTGCGGCCGCTGGTCCGTGGCAAGGTGCTGATCGAGATCGACCGCCGGCTGTCCGAGCAGGGTTTCCGCAGCGTACTGCTGGTGCGGCTGTTCCCGGGGGCGCCGTTCCAGGCGGGCAATTTCGCCTGCGCGTTCTCGGGGGTCCGGTTCTGGCCGTACCTGGCGGCGACCGTGCTCGGCGTGGTCCCGACCACTGCGGCGTACGTGATCGCGGGGGCGAGTGCGAGCTCGCCCGGGTCCCCGGCGTTCCTGATCTCGGCGTCGGTGATCGCCGCGATGTGTGTGTTCAGCGCCGTCTCGCTCTGGCGCGCCCGCTCCCGCCGCACCACCTGACCGCCCGGCCACTGCCCGCCGCCGCCCGCCGCACATCGACGCGGGAGCTGGACCGGCGACCGGAGCCAGGGCCCACGCCACCTCACGTACGCCGGCGCCGGCCTACCGCTCGATCGCCGGCGACCATTCGCCGACCAGCCGCAGCCACACCGTGTTGACGATCATCAGCACGCCGAGCACGATCGCCCAGCTCGCGTGGCCGGTGACCGCCAGCAGGGCCACCGATCCGCCCCAGATCAGCAGTTGCACGCCGTACCAGGCCACCGCCGAGTCGCGCACCGGCCGTCGCGGTGCGGCGTAGCGTCCCCACAGCACGGCCGCGGCCACCGGCAGCACCAACGCGATCAGCACGCGTACCGCCACGGGTGCACCGCCCCACAGCCCGTAGCCGCTGACCGCCAGTGCGACCAGCGAGGCCAACTCCAGCAGCAGACGTAGTGTCAGCTGCACCCCCGTCATCACCTTGCGCACACCCACATCCCACCCGCATCAACCAGCAATGAAGATCCGATCATCGCACCACCCCTTGCGCCCACCCGGACCAACTCAGCCCGAACCGCCGCCCACCCGAGAACAGCTCGCACACCCCACCACCCGTCCCCCACCATGACGGCATGACGGACGCCAACGCCTCCCCCTCAAGTGCGAGGGGCTGACGCCGGACCAGCTCCGTGCGCGGCCCTGTCCCCCGTCCCCGATGTCACTGCTCGGGCTGATCCGACACATGGCAGAGGTGGAGCGGCACCGGTACCTGAACGGCGAGACTCTGAAGCCGGCCGACCGGTACTGGTCCGACGCGTTCCCGGACGGCGACTTCGACCTGGTCGACGACGCGGATCCGATGGCCGACACTGCCGCCTGGCAGGAGGACGTCGCCTGCACCCGTGCCACGATCGAGGGTGTCTCGTTGGACACCGCGGCCAAGAGTACGTGGCGCGGCAATGAAATGACGCTCCATTGGATCCTCTTCCATCTGGTCGAGGAGTGCACCCGGCACAACGGCCACGCCGACCTGCTGCGCGAACGGATCGACGGCGCCATCGGCGAGTGACCCCACCGGGCTCCCGACGCACAGACGTACGCGACACGCCCAACAGCACAGACGAGACGAACGCCACGCGCGACACGCGGCCCCGAGGACAGAACCGGGAGCCCGTGGCCCGAAACCAACCCCATCAGGTGAAGCCGTTACATGATTGTTGACACACAGTCAACTGTCCTCCGGTCGCCACCGATAGTGTCGTCGCGCGCAACCGTTCACCGGCCGCCGGCGTCGTTACGAATATCCGGGTAAGCACGGATTTTCGCCCACGCCACAACCCGTCGGGTGAGCGCGTGCGGGCACTTCTGCGGTGATCAGTGCGATACTCGGACAGTTCCAACAAGTGGATGACGTGTCAAAACGACCCGTTGTCCTCCGGGGGACGAGTACGGAACGAGACAGGGAGGCGCGGCTAATGGGAGCACTTCGCGACGAGCACCACAACGGGTGGCTTATGCCCTCCGGCAGCTACCCGGCCGCGATGTACGAGGAAGCGTGGGACGGCGAGGAGACTCTGCCGGGCGGGCAGATCGGGCCGTCCAAGATCGTCTCGCTCCGGCCCACCGGGTTCGAGGCCGCCCGCACCGTCGGCGAGCACATCCGTGCCGCCACGCCGGTGGTCATGGACCTCACCGAGATGAACGACGCCGAGGCCAAGCGGATGGTCGACTTCGCCTCCGGCTTGATCTTCGGCACCCGCGGCGGCATCGAGCGGATCGCCCGCCGGGTGTTCCTGCTCACGCCGGCGGACGTCGAGGTGATGGTCATCGACCGCCCGCTCGACGAGACCGGCTTCTACAACCAGAGCTGAGCCCAGCCGGCGGCCCACCGACCCGACCGGCCGCCACGGCACAGCCCCACAGCACATCACCCCCGAAGACCCCGCGCCCCGCGCGGGGTCTTCGGCGTGCAGGCACCCTGCACACGCCCCGAAAGCCCGCACCACCTCCAGAAACCCGCACCACCCCAAGAGCCCGCACCGCCCCCGGAAACCCGCGCCACCCCAAGAGCCCGCGCCACCCCCGAAGACTCCCGCCACCCCCGAGAACCTGCTCCACCCCCGCCCCCCTGAGACTCCCACCTCCAGAGTGAGACATCAATGTCTCATCTGCGTTATGCTGCTCTCATGGCTACCGACCGCGACTCCGTCCTCGAAGCAGCCGTCGGCGTCCTCTCCAGACGCCCGACGGCGCATCTCGACGAGATCGCCCGCGCCGCCGGCATCAGCCGCGCCACCCTGCACCGGATCTTCCCGGGCCGGGAGGCGCTGATCCGCGAGGTGGGCGCCCTCGGCCTGCGCCGGTTCTCCGCCGCGCTGGATGTCGCGCAGGTGGAGGAGGGCAGCGCCGAGGCGGCGTTGCGTCGACTGGTGGACGCGGTGGTGCCGGATGCCGCGCTGTGCGCGTTCCTGGCCGGTGAGAACCAGCTGTACGACGATCCCGAGATCAATGACCTGTGGGAGCTCCAGGACGCCCGGGTCCGAGCACTGTTCCTGCGCGGGCAGCAGGAAGGGACGTTCCGGGTCGAGCTCTCGGCCGGCTGGCTCAGCGAGGCGTTCTTCGATCTGGTGGCCGGCATCGGCTGGGCCGTCCAGGAAGGCCGGCTCGCCCTTCGCGAAAGTGCGTTCTCGCTCGCCGAGTTGTTCCTCGGCGGCGCTCTACGGAGACCTGATACCCCATGAGTTCCCCCCTCGCCGTCCGCCCCGACCACACCGGGGACGGCCGGTCCGACCACCGCCGGTCCGGCCACCGCTGGACCGGTCTCGGCGTCCTCGTCCTCGCCGTCACCCTGGTGGCGGTGGATGCGACGGTGCTGTCCCTCGCCATCCCGTCGATCACCGAGACCCTCCGCCCGTCCGGCACCCAGCTGCTCTGGATCGGCGACGCCTACTCCTTCGTGCTGGCCGGCCTGCTGGTGTCGATGGGTGCGCTCAGCGACCGGCTGGGGCGCAAGCGGGTGCTGCTGGCGGGGTCGGCGGCGTTCGGCGCGGCCTCGCTGCTGGCGGCGTACGCGCCGAGTCCGGGCTGGCTGATCCTGGCCCGGGCGCTGCTGGGTGTGGCGGGTGCGACGATCATGCCGTCCACGCTGTCGTTGATCCGCGCACTGTTCCCGGACGCCCGGGAGCGGGCGACCGCGATCGGCATCTGGGGTGCGGGCGCGACGGCGGGTGCGGCGCTCGGCCCGCTGGTGGGCGGGGTGCTGCTGGAGCACTTCTGGTGGGGGTCGGTGTTCCTGCTGAACCTGCCGGTGATGGTGCTGCTGCTGGTGTTCGGCGCCTGGTTGCTGCCGGAGTCCCGCGATCCTCGTCCGGGCCGCTGGGACATGTCGAGCGTGCTGCTGTCGATGGCGGGCGTGATCGGTGCGGTGTACGGGATCAAGGAGTTCGCCGCGCACGGCCTGGCCTCCTGGACCACTCCGGCGACGTTCGTCCTGGGCGCGGCCGCCCTGGCGCTGTTCGTACGGCGTCAGCTCCGTCTGCCGACTCCGCTGCTGGAGGTCCGGCTGTTCCGTGACCCGCGGTTCACGGCGGCGGTGGTGTCCTCGCTGATCAGCCTGATCGGGCTGTCCGGTGTGATCTTCTTCATGTCGCAGTACCTCCAGCTGGTGCGCGGCTACTCGCCGCTCTCGGCGGGTGTCGCCGAACTCCCGGCCTTCGTCGGCTCGGTGGTCGGCGGTCTGCTGACGGCCCGGCTGGCGCGGCGCGCGGGTGCGCGCCGGGTGCTGACGGTCAGTCTGCTGGTGATGGGGCTGGGCATCGCGGTGCTGGGCCTGATCCGGGTGGACAGCGCCTACCTGCTGATCGGCTCGTCCTTCCTGGCACTGGGTACCGCCGAAGGCGTGGTGTACACCCTCTCCTCGGACCTGGTGCTGGGTACCGCCCCGGCCGACAAGGCGGGCGCCGCCTCGGCGGTGTCGGAGACGGCGTACGAGCTGGGCGCGGCGCTGGGCATCGCACTGGTCGGCTCGGTCGTGACGGCCCTGTACGCGGGGTCGCTCACCGTCCCGCCCAACACGGACCCGGCGCTGGCCGACCAGGCCGGCCAGTCACTCGGCGGCGCGGTGCAGGCCGCCGCGACCCTGCCGGGCGACCTCGCCGGGCAGCTGCTGACCAGCGCGAACAACGCCTTCGTCCACGGCATCAACATCGCCGCCTGGGTCTCGGCCGCCCTGCTGCTGGCCTCCGCCGCCTTCGCCCGCCACCTCCTCCGTCCCCGTGACAACAGCGGCAGCAGCACCAGCGCCACTCCGACGGCCCCCGGCCTCCCGGAGACCCACTCCGAGCCGGCGCACCACTGACGCCCCGTCCGACCCTCCGTCCGACATCGCGTCCGACATCGCGTCGGCCACTGCGTCAGGGCTGCTCCCGCAGGTACGCCACCAGCCGTTCGGTGTCCTGCGGGGTCCAGCCGTCGGGCGGGACGATCCGGGACCAGGCCTCGACCGGCATCAGTCCGTAGCGGTGCCCGTGCCCTTCGGGCACCGCCTCGGACGCCGCCAGGTCGCAGGTGACCTGCCAGAACGTCACCACGGGGTACCACCGCATGGTCGGTGGGACGTCGTGGGCGCGCTGCCCGTTCAGCCAGGCGGGTCGGCTCCAGATCAGCGCGGGCTGCCACCACACGACGGGGTCGCTGCCGTTCTGCAGGTAGACCACCCGGGGCTGCAGCCAGGGCGCGTCGGGGATCGCGAAGTCGGAGGTCTGCTGGGCGAAGCGCACGGTGCGGCCGTCCTGGTGGACGGGCCGCCAGACGGGGCTGCCGGGCGCCCGCCCGTCGGTGATGGTCCTCCGCAGCGGATTGTCGGGGGTGGGGCCGACCAGCAGCGCCCCGCCGGTCTCCGCGGTGAGCTGGTCGACGCCGCCGGGGAAGGCCTGTTCGACGGCGTACGAGCCGAGGCTCTCGCCGGCCACCAGCAGCCGGGGGCGACTGTCGGCGGGCAGCTGCGACCAGTGCGCGTGGACGGCGTCGTACAGGGCGCGGCCGGCCTCGCTCGCCTTGCCTTCCGTCAGGAAGGAGATCCAGCTGGGCAGATAGGAGTACTGGAACGCGACTTCGGCGCTGTCGCCGTCGTACAGGTACTCGGGCGGTTGGGCGATGCGTTCGTTGACCCAGCCGCTTCCGGTGGTGCCCATCACCACCAGGACCTTCCGCTGGAAGCCGCCGGCCCGGTCGAGTTCGGCGACGGCGCGCCGGGCCCGTTCCTGCAGGACGCGTTCCGGGTCGGTGAGGCCGATCCCTTCGCCGGAGCGCAGGCCGACGTAGGCCCGGACGGGATCCTTGGCGGGACGTCCGGTGAAGCCGGAGATCCGGGCGGCGGTGGGGGCCTGGCCGACGAAGTCGCGGCCCTTCGCGCCGAGGCTGTCCCAGCTCTCGTACGAGTCGGGACTGCCGGAGAGGGTGGGGAGCTCCGGCCGGACAATGCCGGGGCCGGTCGAACGGTCCGTCAGGGCGGCGCCGCGTTCGGCGAGGCCCAGCAGGCCGCGCAGCAGGAAGCCCTGGACGAATCCGACCACCAGCACGGCGGCGAGCGCGGCGGCCCCGGCGGCGGCCGCCCAGCCCGGGACGGCGGGGGCGAGGATCCGCCGCAGCGTCCGGGTGCCGAGCCGGACGGCCCGCGCGGCAAGCACCAGCAGCGCACCGAGCAGCAGGGCGACCGGCAGCACCAGCGTCCACTGCCACCAGCCGATCCGCGGGTCGAGCCCGACGGCCCGACGCGCGTCGCCCTGCCAGCGCACGCTCCAGGCGGTGATCGCCACGACGGCACCGCCGCCGACTCCGGCCAGCAGCCACCACCCGGCGCGCCGCACGGTCGGCGAAGGCAGCAGCCCGCACCGGCGGGCGACCAGGCCGAAGAACGCGCCGAGCCCGTAGCCGAAGAACGCGGTGATCGCCCCGGCGGCGGCCTGCAGGAGCCAGGGTCGGGGCAGCAGCGACGGTGTGAAGGACAGGCAGTAGAACAGCACCGCCCCGACCAGCGCGCTCCAACTCGGCATGCGCCGCACGATCCGCTGCTCCCCCACTGCCCACCACCTCCCCTCATCGCACGTCGTCACCCGTCGAGCCCCGATCACCCATCACCCGTCGAGCCCTGGCCACCCATCACCCATCACCCGCCGAGCCCTGGCCACCCATCACCCGCCGATCACCGATCACCGATCGCCGGTCATACGTATCTCGCCGTCACAGCCGTAGATCTGACGGACCGTCGGGCTCCCCCCAATGGCGCAGCGCCGCTGGCCCGGGAGGTTGCGGGGCTCCGACGATGGGGACGGAGAGCGGAGCGCTGGTTCCGCACGTCCTGGTGCGGGCCGACGGCTCGCCGGATCGACCGCGGCGCGGAGTGGCCGGCGCGGTTCTGAGCGAAAGGGTGCAGCGCGATGCGAGACGCGGATCAGAACAGTTCCGCCCGGGACCCGAGGCCCGTCGATCCACCGGCCTTCACCGAGGCAGAAGCCCCTACCACCCGACAAGTCCGGCAGCACGCGCCTCGCCGACCGCTGCTGCGCCAGGGCCGGGTGGCCCCGCCCGTCCGGCAGGCCCGTCCCGGGCGGGGAGGCACTCGGCGGGGCGGCGCTCGGCGGGGCGGCGCTCGGCGGGGCGTGCGGCTGGTGCTGGCGCTCGGTGCGGCCGCGACCGGCATGGCGGTGATGGCGTCCTGCGGCGGCAGCTCGGGCGAGGATCCGGTGCAGGCGGCGATGTCGACGTTCACGGTGGGGGCGGAGAACTTCTCGGGCGAGCCGGCCTCCCCGCTCGCCTCGCTGCACTCCTCGGCGCTGGCGTCGGTCTCGGCGGCGCGGGAGTCGGCGTCGCGGCAGGCGGCGGAGTTCGAGGCGTCGGCGAACGCCCAGCTGGCAGCGCGCCGGGAGAAGGCGCGGCAGGTGCTGGCGACCGTCCCGGACGCGGGCAACGCGCTGGGCGATGTCACACTGACCGGGATCCCGACCCAGGTCACCGGCAATCTGACGGCCGCGAAGGTGACGGTCACCAACAGCACCACGGAGACCCGCTCGTACGCGATCCAGGTGGACTTCACCGACGGCTCGGGGCAGGCCGTGGACTCCACGGTGGTGGGCGTGGAGAACCTCGCGCCGGGCGCCACCGAGAACCCGGTGGCGTTCTCCACCAAGAGCTCGGACACCACGCTGGTCCCGGTGGTGGTCAAGGCCCAGCGTTACTGACGAACGCACCGTCGCCGAATACCCCTCAGCGCGCTGTGCCCGCCGTCCGACCGTGGTCGAGCGGCGGGCACAGCGCGCTGAGGGGTACTCAGTTGACCGACCGGAGAATGACGTCGTCGTAGTCCCAGGCGGGGTCGTCGGTGTCCGGCCAGTTCGCGGTCTCCACTTCGGTCTCGGGGCCGACGTCGACGACGGCGTGCCGGGCGGCGAGTTCCTCGTCGAGCCGGTACTCCTCGCTGCGCTGCCGCTCGGTGCGGTAGTGGTCGGCGGAGTGCGGCTCGGCGGGGAACAGCTCGGTCCGGCCGACGCCGGTGGGGCGCAGGTCGTCGGGGGCGGGGTCGGTCTTTTCGGCGATTCGTCCACGGTGCAGAGTCATGCGTCCATAGTGGTTCGGCCCGCCCGGGCGGGCCCGGTGCCCGGCCGCAGTTCCCCCCGATCGGGTGTACGGGTGGTCCCATCCTCCCGGCCGCCCTCCCGACCGCCGCCCGCCGCCCGCCGCCCGCCGCCCGCCCAGCCTCCCTCCCGGCCGCCGTCCGATCGACCGCCCTCCCGACCGCTGTCCCGGCCACGCTCCCGGCCGCCGTCCGATCGACCGCCCTTCCGACCGCTGTCCCGGCCACGCTCCCGGCCGCCGTCCGATCGACCGCCCTTCAGGCGCGCCGGTCGGCCATCCGTTCGGCGGGCGCGGGCAACCCTTGCGACCGAACCCGGCTGGCCGCGGGCGGGGCACGACCATAGCTTCGAGGCGGCGGGCGCGCGCCAACGCCGTCCGCGACCGCGACCCCTGGAAATCGGCTCCCCCAGATGACTCCTCTCTTCACCTCGACACGCCCGCGAACCCGTCTCGCCGCCGTTCTGCTCGCCTCTGCCGCCACCGTGCCGACCCTGCTGGCCGCTGCCCCGGTGCCGGCTTCGCCGTTCGCCGTGGCGTCCCCGACCTTCCCGACCGCCACCGCCCCGACCGTGGCCCGCCCGAACCTCACCCGGCCGGACGCCACCCGCCCCAACGCAGCCGGCCCGAACGTGCACCGCGTCCAGCCCGGCGCCTCCGTGCAGGCCGCCGTCGACGCGGCCCGCCCGGGTGACGTGGTGGAGCTGGCGGCGGGCAACTACCCGGGCAGCGTCACCATCGCCACCGACGGGGTGACGCTGCGCGGGCAGGGCAACCGCTCCGTGCTGGTGCCCGACCCGGCCGACCGCAGCGCCTGCGCCGCGGCCGGCAACGGGCTGTGCGTGACGGGTGTGGCGGACGACCGCGGGATGCCGGTGCGGCCGGTGTCGGGCGCGGTGGTGGAGTCGCTGGCGGTGACGGGTTTCGCGAAGAACGGGATCGCCGCCGCCGTCACCGACAAGTTGACGGTCCACCAGGTGGCGTCCCACGACAACGGCCTGCAGGGCATCAGCGTGGAGATGTCGACCCGCACCGTGCTCACCGAGAACGAGGCCCGGGACAACGGGCAGGCGGGGATCTTCGTCGCCAACTGGTTCGACCGCAAGGGCGGTGCGCTGGAGACCCGCGGCACCCAGGTGGCGGCGAACCGGCTGACCGGCAACCGGATCGGCCTGCAGCTGCGCCGGGTGCGGGACCTGACGGCGACCGGCAACCTGGCGTCCGGCAACTGCGGCGGCATCTTCGTCGTCGGTGACGACGGGGTGCCGCGGGCCGGTTC
The DNA here is from genome assembly GCF_044999035.1 of Kitasatospora griseola. NCBI lineage: Bacteria > Bacillati > Actinomycetota > Actinomycetes > Kitasatosporales > Streptomycetaceae > Kitasatospora > Kitasatospora griseola. The sequence continues at coordinate 312,740 of NZ_CP173360.1, forward strand.
GCTGAGCGTCACCAACAACGTGGTGCGCGCCAACAACCGCTACTGCGAGCCCAATCCGCGCCTGGACTCGGTGCAGGGCACGGGCATCCTACTGACCGGCACCGAGGACGTGGTGGTCTCCGAGAACCTGGTCACCGACCACTCCGGAACGTCGCCGATGTCGGGCGGCATCGTGCTGTACCCGAGCGTGGTGGGCGCGCCGAACGCCCGCGCCGTCGTCACCGACAACATCCTGCTCGACAACCTGCCGGTCGACCTCGCCGACCTCGACCAGCGCAACGGGAGTTCGTTCATGACCAACTCCTGCCGCACCTCCCAGCCCGCCGGTCACTGCTGACCGGTCCGCCGACCAGCCCGCCGGCCACTGCTGACCGGCCCTCCGAGCCCTCCAGCCCCGACGAAAGGCCGACGCGCCCATGACCTCCGCCCCGACCCGACCCGTCCCGCCCTCCTCCCCCGCCGTCGCAGCCGCCGCGGCACCCGACGGCACGACCGCCGCACCCGCCGTACCGCCCGCGATGCTGTTGCGCGAGCTGGCCTTCGGCGCCGCCTGCGCGGGCGCGGTGCGCGCCGCCGCCAGCCTGAAACTGGCCGACGCGCTGGACGAACAACCCGCCACCGCAGAGGAGTTGGCGGTTCGCCTGGATGTCCCGGCCGTCCCGTTGGAGCGCCTGCTGCGGGCCCTGGTCTGCTACGAGGTGTTCGCCGCGACGGGTGACGGCCGCTTCCGTCACACCCCGCTGTCGCGCCTGCTGCGCACCGACGAGCCCGGCAGCCTGCGCGACATCGCGCTGTGGTGCACCGAGCCGTGGACGTGGCAGTCCTGGTCCCGGCTGGACGACGCGGTGCGCACCGGGCGCAGCGTGTTCGCCGACGCCTTCGGCAAGGAGTTCTTCCAGTACCTGCACGACGACGCGCCGGACTCGGCGGCCCTGTTCAACCGGGCGATGACGCAGTCCAGCCGGCAGTCCGCGCAGGACCTGGCCGACTTCCTGGACCTGGCGGGCATCGCCACGGCGGCCGACATCGGCGGCGGCCAGGGGCAGGCGCTGGCGGCCCTGATGGAGCGTCACCCGGGCCTGCACGGCACGCTGCTGGACCTGCCGAAGGTGGTCGAGCACGCCGATCCGCGGCTGCTGCCGGGCGGCCCGCTGGCCGACCGGGCGCGGCTGGTGCCGGGCGACTGCCGGGTGGCGATCCCGGTGCAGGCCGATCTGTACCTGGTGAAGAACATCCTGGAGTGGGACGACGAATCCACCCGCCGCACGCTGCGCAACCTGCGTCAGGTGGCCCGCCCGGGCGCCCGGGTGGTGATCGTGGAGAACCTGGTCGACGACTCCCCGTCGATGCGGTTCACCACCGCGATGGACCTGCTGCTGCTGCTCAACGTGGGCGGCGCCAAGCACACCCTGGGCAGCCTGACCGCGCTGATCGAGGAGTCCGGCCTGCTGCTGAAGGCCGTCGCCCCGGTCAACGCGTACCTGCACGCGTTCACCTGCGCCGTCCCCTGACCCGCGCCCACGGCGCAGCCGGCCAGAAGCCGTCCGGACCAGCTCGGTCCGGACGGCTTCTGGCGTTTCGGAACCGGCTATCCGGCCGCGGCCTCCGCCGCCATCTCGGCGACCAGCCCGGTGGTGTGCCGGCCGGTCCGGAAGCGCGGGTCGGCGAGGGTGCGGCGCAGGTAGTCGGTGGTGGTGCGGACGCCCGGGCCGTCGATGCGGAACTCGGCGAGGGCGCGGTCGAGGCGGGCGACGGCCTGCTCCCGGTCGGGCGCCCAGGCGATGGTCTTGGCGAGCAGCGAGTCGTAGTCGGGGCCGATCGGCCAGCCGGGGTAGGCGTGGGTGTCGACCCGGACGAACGGGCCGCCGGGCGGGACGAATTCGGTGAGCAGCCCGGGGGTGGGCAGGAAGCCGCGTTCGGGGTCCTCGGCGTTGACCCGGGCCTCGACGGCCGCGCCGCGCGGCCGGACGGCGTCCTGACGGAGCGTCAGGGGTTCGCCGGCGGCGATGGTGAGCTGTTCGCGGACCAGGTCGATGCCGGTGACCATCTCGGTGACGGGGTGTTCGACCTGGAGGCGGCAGTTGACCTCCATCAGGTGGAACGCCCCGTCGGGAGCGAGCACGAATTCGAAGGTGGCGGCGCCGACGTAGCCGACGGCGAGGGCGCCGCGGACGGCGGCGGCGCAGATCTCGTGGCGCAGCGGGTCGGGCAGATTGGGTGCGGGCGATTCCTCGATGAGTTTCTGGTGCCGGCGTTGCACGGAGCAGTCGCGTTCGCCGAGGTGGACGGCGTTGCCGTGGCGGTCGCAGAGCACCTGGACCTCGATGTGCCGGGCGCCGTCGACGTAGCGTTCCAGGTAGAGCCGCTCGTCGCCGAAGACGGCGCGGGCGTGGGCCCGGGTCTCCTGGAAGGCGGTGGGCAGGTCGGCGGGGTCGCGGACGACGGCCATGCCGCGTCCGCCGCCCCCGGCGACGGCTTTGAGGATGACGGGGTAGCCGGTGCGGGCGGCGATCTCGCGGGCTTCGGCGGGGCTGCGGACGGCGCCGGTGGAGCCGGGCAGCACGGGCAGGCCGGCTTCGGCCATCAGTCGGCGGGCCACCGATTTGTCGCCGAGCTGTTCGATGACCTGCGGGGGCGGGCCGATGAAGGTGAGGCCGTTGGCTTCGCAGATCTCGGCGAAGTCGGGGTCCTCGGAGAGGAAGCCGTAGCCGGGGTGGACGGCCTGGGCGCCGGTGAGCCGGGCGGCTTCGACGATGGACGGGATGTGCAGGTAGCTGGCTCGGGCGGCGGCCGGTCCGAGGTGGACGGCCCGGTCGGCGAAGCGGACCACCGCCGAGTCGCGGTCGGCGGTGGAGTACAGGGCGACGGTGCGGATGCCCATCTCCCGGCAGGTGCGGGCGATCCGCAGGGCGATCTCGCCGCGGTTGGCGATCAGCACGGTGGTGAACATGGGGGCCCCCTACGCGGGTTCGACGGCGATCAGCCGCTGCTGGAACTCCACTGCGGCGCCGTCGGCGGCGAGGATCTCCACCACCCGGCCGGCGATGTCGGCCTCGACGGGGCTCATCATCTTCATCACTTCGAGGATGCCGATCGGCTGGCCTGCGGTGACGGTGTCGCCGACGGCGACGAACGGCGGCGCGCCCGGTTCGGGCGCGTGGTAGTAGGTTCCGATCATCGGGGCGCACACGTGGTGCAGGCCGTCCCGGGGTTCCGGTTCGGCCGAGGAGGCCTGACCGTCCGTCACCGGCACGCCACCGCCGTCGGGGGCGCCGGGGTCGTCCCATTCGACCTCGATGGCGGTGCCGAGGTGTTCGAGCCGGATCCGGCGCGGTGGTCGGGTGCTGGTGCGGGCCAGTTCGGCGACGCTGCGGCACAGTTCGGCGAGGTCCGCGACCTGGTCGGGGCCGCCGGATCCGTCACCGGTGAGGGCGATCCGTCCGCGGGACGGCGGGTGTTTCACCTCGACGGTCATGGCTGGCTCCAATCTGCCGCGCCGATGCCGGTGTCGGCGCCGTAGCGGTGGAAGCGGGCCCGGCGGGCGGCGCGCAGCCGGTCCGGGTCCCAGGGGATCAGTTCGCGCAGGGCCTCGGTGACGGCGGCCTCCAGCAGGTCGGCCGCGGCGGCGTGGTCCTGGTGGGCTCCTTCGGGCGGCTCGGGGACGATGCCGTCGACGACGCCGAGGCTGAGCAGGTCGCCCGGGTGCATCCGCAGCGAGGCGGCGGCGGTGGGTGCGGCCTGCGGGTCCTTCCACAGGATGGCGGCGCAGCCTTCGGGGCTGATCACCGAGTAGATGCCGTTGGCGCTGACCAGGACGCGGTCGGCGACGGCGAGCGCGAGCGCCCCGCCGCTGCCGCCTTCGCCGATCAGCACGGCGACGATGGGAACGGGCAGCCGGGCCATCAGCCGCAGGTTCTCGGCGATCGCGGCGGCCTGCCCGCCGGTCTCGGCCTCGGGTCCGGGGTTGGCGCCGGGGGTGTCGATCAGGGTGACGACGGGCAGGCCGAGTTTCGCGGCGAGGCGCATCAGCCGGTTGGCCTTGCGGTAGCCGGCGGGCTGGGCCATGCCGAACCGGCGGCGTCGGCGTTCGCCCAGGTCGGGCCCGCCCTTGTGGTGGCCGATCAGGACGACGGGGGTGCCGGCCAGGCGTCCGGTGCCGGCGACGATGGCGGGGCAGTCCTCGGTGAGCCGGTCGCCGTGCAGTTCCTGGAAGTCGTCGACCAGGCGGCGGATGTAGTCGAGGGTGGTGGGCCGTTCGGGGTGCCGGGCGAGCCGGACGTTCTGCCAGGGGTCGCGGTCGGCGAGTTCGTCGGCGGCGCGCAGGATGGCGGCGGGGTCGCCGGGCGGCCGGGGGTCGGTGGGGGGGCGCAGGCCGAGCAGGCGGCCGAGGACGGAGCGCATGCCGACCCGGGGCACGACGTCGTCGACCATGCCGTGGGCGAGCAGGAACTCGGCGGTCTGGAAGCCTTCGGGGAGTTTCTCGCCGGTGGTCTGTTCGATGACGCGGGGTCCGGCGAAGCCCATGCGGGCGCCGGGTTCGGCGAGGATGACGTCGGCGAGGGTGGCGAAGGAGGCGGCGACGCCGCCGTAGGTCGGGTCGGTGATCACCGAGACGGTGAGGATGCCGGCTTCGTCGAGTTCGGCCATCGCCTGCGCGGTCTTGGCCATCTGCATCAGCGACAGCACGCCCTCCTGCATCCGGGCGCCGCCGCTGGCGGTGACCAGGACCAGCGGGACGCGGCGGTCCAGCGCGGTGGTGGCGGCGTGCGTGATGAGGGCGCCGACGGCGCAGCCGAGGCTGCCGCCGAGGAAGCGGAAGTCCATCACGGCGGCGATGCAGGGCTGGCCCTCGATCTGTCCGGCGGCGCACAGCACCGCGTCGTGCAGGCCGGTGCGGTCGCGGGCCTCGTCGAGGCGGTCCTGGTAGGGGCGGCTGTCGACGAAGTCGAGCGGGTCGTGCACGGCGGGCACCGGTCCGATGGGTTCGGCGGTGCCCGGGTCGAGGAGCTGGGCGAGCCGCTGCGGGGCGGTGAGCCGCCCGTGGTGCCCGCAGTCGGGGCACACCTGCAGGGCGCGTGCGTAGCGCCTGCCGTAGACCAGGCCGGCGCAGCCTTCGCAGCGCACCCAGTCCGCCGGTTCGCTCTGTTCGGCCACGGCGGCTCTCCCTTCCCGTCTGCAATTCCCGTGCAAGTCCCCGCTCGATGTCCTCGGGCAGGGGGTGGTTCAGCGTTCCCAGCGGTAGAACTCGTGCGCCATGGCGTCCTTGGGGCTGCGCCAGGTCGCCGGGTCGTAGGCGTCGACGTAGACGGCGAGCCGTTCGCTGACGTCGCGGAACTCGGGGTGCTCGGCGTACTTGGCGACCTCGGGTCCGGCGGGGCGGTCGGACTCGATCAGGTGCAGGTAGACGTCGCCGAACTGGAACAGGCTGCGGCCGCGGACGCCGATCAGGCCGGGCAGTGCGCCGCGGTCGGAGTCGGCGAAGACGCCGGCGATGTGGTCGGCGGTGCCGGGCTTCATCCGGGCGACGATCAGGGTGCGGTGCATGCCGGTCATCCGGCCGCGCCGGCGCGGTGTTCGACCTTGGCGCGGATCAGTTCCATCTGGACCTTGGAGTTCTGGTTGATCATGTCGGTCATCTGGAGGTCGTCGACGGGGGCGGTGGGCTTCATCGCGAAGTCCTGGACCCAGCGCATCCGGGTGGCCTGCGCGAGGTCCTCGTACTCCCAGCGGATCTCCATGAATTCGAACGGGCCGGGTTCGACGCGGCGGGCGCGGACGGAGAGCGCGTCGCGGTCGGTCTCCCGCTCGGAGACCCAGCTCCACACCTGGCCGTTCTCGTCGGGGTGCATGGTGAGCCGGAACTTCACCCGCTGGCCCTGCCGGTCGATGACGTCGACGGAGGCGTACTCGCTGAACAGCTGCGGCCACTGCTCCAGATCGTTGGTCATGTCCCAGACCAGGTCGACGGGGGCGTTGATGAGGATGGTGTTGTCGGTGTGTCCGGGCATCTCAGGCACCAGCTTTCACGGTGGAGTTGACGGTCTGCAGGAACTCGGCGACGGGACGGCCGAGCAGTTCGGAGGAGTCGATGGAGACGCCGTAGCGGTTCTCCAGGTCGGAGAGGACGCCGAGCACTCCCAGCGAGTCGACGCCGAGGTCGAGGAACATGCAGCCCGGGTCGGCGAGGGCGTCGACGGTGACCTGGACGCCGGCCCGGACCTTGATCAGGGTGGCGAGTTCCTCGTAGGTGATCTCGGATGCCATCTGTTGCTCCTTGCGGTGGGGTGGGGTCAGGCCCGGCGCAGCACGAGGGCGGTGTTGGAGCCCATCTGGCCGCGGCTGAGCACCAGGGCGGTGCGCAGTTCGGCGGGCCGCGGGTGGCCGATGACCAGGTCGAGGCCGTACGGGCAGTCCTCGGTGTGCGGGGTGGGCGGGATCAGGCCCTGTTCGAGGGCGAGCACGGCGGCGGCCACGTCCAGCGCGGGGGCGCCGCAGTGGGCGCGGCCGAAGCCGGCCTTGGGGGCGGTGACGGGTACCCGCTCGGCGTGGTCGCCGAGGGCGTCGGCCAGGGCGAGGGCTTCGGCGCGGTCGGCCTCGCGGACGCCGAGGGCGTCCGCGAAGACCACGTCGATCTCGTCGGGCGCGCAGTGCGCCTCGGCGAGGGCGCCGCGGACGGCGTGGGCGAGCCCTTCGCGGCTCTCGGCCCAGCGGGCGGCGCCGGTGAAGGTGGCGGTGTGTCCGGCTATCCGGGCCCGGGTGCGGGCGCCGCGCCGGCGGGCGGTCTCGGCGTCCTCGACCACGAACATGGCGCCGCCCTCGGCGGGGACGAAGCCGACCGCGTCGGAGCCGAACGGCCGGTAGGCGCGGTCGGGGTCGTCGGCGATGGACAGTCCCGGGTAGCCGAGTTGGCAGACCATCGAGTACGGGGCGATGGGTGCTTCGGCGGCGCCGGCCAGCACGGTGTCGGTGCCGCGGCCGACGGCACGGGCGGCGTGCGCGAGCGCGTCGAGGCCGCCGGCCTCGTCGGAGGCGACCACGCCGCACGGTCCCTTGAAGCCGCCGCGGATGGAGATCTGGCCGGTGGAGGCGGCGTAGAACCAGGCGATCGACTGGTACGGGCCGACGTGGTGGGGTCCTTCGGCCCACAGGTGCTGGAGTTCGCGCTGGCCGAACTCGCCGCCGCCGGAGCCGGCGGCGGTGACCACGGCCACCTGGAACGGGTCGTCCGGGTGGGACGTCAGGTGGGCGTCGGCCATGGCGAGTTCGGCGGCGGCCATCGCGAAGTGGGTGAACCGGTCGGTCTGCACCAGGTAGCGCGGCTCGACGTACTCCTCGGCGTCGAAGCCGCGGACCAGGCCGGCGATCTTCAGCGGGAGGTTCTCGCAGCCTTCGCGGTCGATCCGGGAGAGCGCCGAACGGCCCTCGCCGAGGGCCTTCCAGTAGTCGTCGGTGCCGATGCCGTGCGGGGAGACCACACCGACGCCGGTGATCACCGCACTGCGGGTGGGGCTCATGCCGCCTCCGCTCTGCTCAGCACCACCGCGGACTGGAAGCCGCCAAAGCCGCTGCCCACCGACAGCACGTGGCGCAGCGGCAGTTCGCGGGCGGTGCGGGGGACGTAATCGAGATCGCACTCGGGGTCGCGTTCGGTGTAGTTGGCGGTCGGCGGGACCACGCCGTGGTGCAGGGCGAGGGTGCAGGCGACCAGTTCGATGGCGCCGATCGCGCCGAGCGAGTGCCCGACCATCGACTTGATGGAGCTCATCGGGGTGCGCCTGGCGTGCGCGCCGAGGGAGCGTTTGACCGCGGCGGTCTCGTGCCGGTCGTTCTGCTTGGTGCCGGAGCCGTGCGCGTTGACGTAGTCGATGGCGTCGCCGGGCAGCCGGGCGTGGGCGAGGGCGCGGTCGATGGCTTCGGACATCTCCACGCCTTCCTGGGTGAGTCCGGTCATGTGGTAGGCGTTGCCGAAGGTGGCGAAGCCGCCGAGTTCGGCGTAGATCCGGGCGCCGCGCCGCTCGGCGTGCTCCCACTCCTCCAGCACGACGACGGCGCCGCCCTCGCCGAGCACGAAGCCGTCGCGGCTCTTGTCGAAGGGGCGGGAGGCGTGCTCGGGGTCGTCGTTGCGGGCGGAGGTGGCCTTGATGGCGTCGAAGCAGGCGACGGTGATCGGGGAGATCGGCGAGTCGCAGGCTCCGGCGACGATCACGTCGGCGCGGCCCTCCTCGATGGCGAGGGCGGCGTAGCCGACGGCGTCCAGGCCCGAGGTGCAGCCGGTGGAGACGGTCTGCACGGGGCCGTGCGCGCCGATCCGTTCGGCGACCGCGGAGGCCAGCGTGGCCGGGGTGAACGCCCGTTCCAGGTACGGCTCGGCGGGCCGGTGGTCGACGCCCCAGTGCTCGCCGCGGCTGCTGACCAGCACGTAGTCGTGTTCGAGTCGGGTGGTGCCGCCGACCGCGGTGCCGAGCGAGACGCCCATCCGCCACGGGTCCTCGCGCCCGGGGTCGAGTCCGGCGTCGGCGATCGCCTCGTCGGCGGCGACCAGCGCGAACTGCACGTAGCGGTCGTTGCGGGCGATCTGGTCGGCGGTCAGTCCATGGGCGGCGGGGTCGAAGTCGCACTCGGCGGCGATCCGGGAACGGAAGCCGTCGGGGTCGAACAGGGTGATGCCGCGGGTGGCGGTGCGCCCGTCGGTGAGCAGCGCCCAGAACTGCGGGACGCCGATGCCGCCGGGCGCGACCACGCCGATCCCGGTCACCGCGACACGGCGGTTCACGAGGCCGCCCCGGCGGGTTCCGGCGGCCCCGATTCGGTGTCGCAGTGCTCCTCGGTGTCGACGTGGCCGAGGTCGGGACGGGGTGCCAGCGGCCCCAGGTGGAACACCATCCGGGCCTGGCCGGCGCCGACGTTGCGGAACCGGTGCCGCATCCCGATCGGGATCATCAGGCCCTGGTCGGGCCGCAGCGGCTGGGTCTTGCCGTCCAGGTCGACCTCGAGTTCGCCGGACATCACGAACACGAACTCCTCGGAGTACGGGTGGTAGTGCTCGCCGATCCGCTCTCCCGGCTCGATGATCGCCACTCCCATGAATCCGCTGGTCGCACCGACCACCGGCGGAGTGAGCATGGCCCGCAGGTCGCCGCCGCGCTTGCGATTCGGGGGCGCGTCGTCGATGTGGACGACTCGTGGCATCTCGGTGGTCATGGTGGGCTTCCTCTCCGGCGTGACGGTTTGAACGGGCGGGGTGGTCAGACGTCGGCCGAGCGGCGGTCGGTGACGGGTGTCATCGCGCACTCGGCGAGCAGGTGGCGCAGGCCGTCGGCGCTGGGCACGGGGTGTTCGGCGGGGATGTCGGCGAGCTTGCCGAGCACTGCGGCGGCGCGCGGGCCGGCCACGCCGAGGGCGGTGGCGGGGTCGCTCGCGGGGTCGGTGAGCAGGTCGACCAGCCGGACCACCAGGTCGTCGCGGCGGTGGACGGTGGCGCGCACCAGCGGCGAGCCGGAGTCGGCGGCGGCGTGCGCGTCCTCGCCGGCCAGCAGTTCGGCGAGCGCCGCGCCGCAGCCGGGACGGACCGGGTACAGGTAGGCGTGCCGCTGCACCTGGCCGGCCTTGAGCGCGGCGTGGTGGTGGACGGCGGGCAGCGCGGCGTGCTGGAAGAACACCCGGGCGGACATCGGGTCGTCCAGGTCGCGGTCCTCCTCCAGGTACGGGTTGATGGCCTCCTCGACGGCCCGCACCTCGGGCTGCTGGGCGACGTGCCGCAGCGCGGCGACCAGGTCGCCGGCCACTTCGACGCAGCGCACGATCCGGTTGCCGCGCATGAACAGCGAGGTGCGCAGCAGCCGGGTGGTGTCGTCGACCCGGGCCTGTGGGGAGCGGTAGCCGGCCAGCAGTTCGGCGGCCTTGGCCTCGGTGCCGGGCTTGACGGTGAAGCTGAGCGCGTGCCGGACCACGCCGTCGGGGCCGGGCCGGGGCGCGGCGGGCACGCCGGGGTGGTGCTCGCCGGGGCGCAGCGGGGCGGCGGGGCTGTCGAAGGTGCGCTCGCCGTGGGTCTCGCGCAGCACGGTGTAGCGCAGCGAGCGGGTGTCGCGGACGCAGCCGTGCAGCGGCTTGACCATGTCGCGGTGGGCGGGGCTGTCGACCCAGGCGAGGAACGGCGCGGCGTCCTCCCATTCGCTGGTGATCAGCCAGCGGGCCGGGTCGTCGATGGACTGGCAGAGCTGGTCGCTGATGTGGCCGGGGACGGCGGACACCTGATGGCGCAGCAGCTCGTAGACGTCCAGGAAGTGGTCCTGAGCGCCGTCGTGGACGTCGAGCATCAGGACGACGCGAAGCCGGCCCGCGGCGGGCCGGACGGTGGTGGCGGTCTCCTCGGGTTCGGAGAGCAGGGTCATGGCGGCGGATCCTGTCGTTGGTTCGCACTGGAGGCCCCCGGCCGGTCGGCGGTGCGGGTCCGGTCGGCGAGCGGGGCCTGGTTCGCACTCGATCGTCAACGGGGGTCCGGGGCGGGCGCGAGACTTCACGGCCATCCGGGCGAAGCACCCTGCGTGACCGTCGGCGGCGGGGGATGGATGCAGGGTCTGGCGCATCCAGCGCCCCGCACGGATGGAACAGAGCTGATGAACACACAGATGGCGGACCGGGTTCCGGTCCTGATCTCGGGCGGTTCCCTGGTGGGGCTGTCGGCGTCCCTCTTCCTCGGTCGGCTCGGCGTGCCGCACCTGCTGGTGGAGCGGCACGCCGAGACCTCCCGGCACCCGCGCGGGCGCGGCAACAACCTGCGCACCATGGAGCTGTTCCGCGCCGCCGGGGTGGAGGACGACATCCGGGCGGCCGCGTCGGTGCTGGCCGACAACCACGGCATCCTGCAGGCCGAGACGCTGTCCGGCGGCGAACAGGAGTGGCTGTTCCGGGAGATCGACCCCGGCGGTGGCCTGGCCAGGTTCAGCCCCTCCGCGTGGTGCCTGTGCAGCCAGAACGACCTGGAGCCGGTGCTGCTGCGGCACGCCGCCGAGCGCGGCGACGTCCGGTTCAACACCGAGCTGCTCTCCTTCGAGCAGGACGCCGACGGGGTGACGGCGCGACTACTGGACCGGGCCACCGGCGAGGAACGCGAGGTGCGGGCCGACTATCTGATCGCCGCGGACGGGCCGCGCAGCCCCGTCCGGGAACGCCTGGGCATCGGCCAGTCCGGGCGCGGCGACCTGTTCCACAACGTCAGCGTCACCTTCCGGGCCAAGCGGCTGGCGGACGTGGTCGGCGACCGGCGCTTCATCGCCTGCTACCTGACCGACCCGGCGGGAGCCGGCGCACTGCTGCCCGTCGACAACCGCGAGCAGTGGGTGTTCCACCTGCCCTGGCACCCCGAACGCGGCGAGAGCGTCGAGGACTTCACCGACGTCCGCTGCGTCGCGCACATCCGCGCCGCCGCCGGAGTGCCCGACCTGGAGGTGGAGATCACCGGCCGGGCCCCGTGGCACGCCGCCGAACGCGTCGCGGACCGGTACGGCGCGGGCCGGGTCTTCCTGGTCGGCGACGCCGCCCACGAGATGCCGCCGACCGGCGCGTTCGGCTCCAACACCGGCATCCAGGACGCCCACAACCTGGCCTGGAAGCTGGCCGCCGTGCTGGCCGGCTGGGGCGGGCCGCGGCTGCTGGACTCCTACGAGAGCGAGCGCCGTCCGGTCGCCGTGCAGACCGCGGCCCGGGCGGCGGCCCGCTCCGTCGAGCACCAGCACCCCGGCTTCGACGCGGCGCCCGCCGGCGGGCCGCGCACCAACGTGCTGGCGGTGGCCCTCGGCTACCGCTACCCCGAGGGCGCGATGGTCGGCGCGGACGCCACGGCGGGCGTCGTCCCCGAGCGCTTCGCCGCCACCGGCGAGCCCGGCACCCGGGCCCCGCACGTGTGGCTGCGCGACGCCGCCGGAACGCGGCTGTCCACCCTCGACCTGTTCGACGCCGGCCCGCTGCTGCTGGCCCCCGCCGAGGGCGGGAGCGCCTGGCCGACGGCCGCCCGGCAGGTGGCCGCGCAGACCGGAGCACCACTGCGCTGCCTGCTCATCGGCGCGGGCGGCGACCTGCTGCCCGAACCCCCTGCCGACCTCCCCTCCGGCGCCCGCCCCACCGGCCCGGTCTCCCCCACCACCTGGCCCGAGGCCTACGGCCTGCACCCCGGCGGCGCCGTGCTGGTCCGCCCCGACGGCTTCGTCGGCTGGCGCGCGACCGGCGCCGTCGGCGACCCGGCCGCGGCCCTGCGGGTCGCCGTCCGCGGGGTCGCGGGGCTGGCCTGAGGGCGGCACGGGAGAGTGCGAGAACAGGGTCGCTGGGACCTGCGCGCAGCGGAAGGCACCGCACCGCAGGATCGCGGTGCAGGACAGTGACCTGCACGTGGTCGCGACCTTACGGATGTGACGTGCGCTTGTCGCGCAGTTCCACCCCCCTCGGCTTCGCCCGGGGGTACCCCCGGCGCCCCTGATTGGTTGCCCGCCGGCTCGCGCGGGTCTCTCTGCCCGGGGCAGCACCCCGGACGGCATGTGACGGGGATCACGCCTCGGCAAGAACCCGGGCGCAGGCCCTCGCGTCTGGCAGGTGTGAGAGCACGCAGGAGAGCACTGGACGAGCTGGACGAGGAACGTCTGCTCCGCCTGGTCGCCAACGGCGATCGCGGGGCGTTCGACGAGCTGTACCGGCGCACCGCCCCGTGGCTGGCGGTGCGTCTGCGCCGCCGCTGCGCGGACGAGCAGATCGTCGCCGAGGTGATGCAGGAGACGTTCCTGGCGGTGTGGCGCGCGGCCGGCGCGTTCGCGGGCAGCGTGGTGGGCGGCAGTGCCGTCGGCTGGCTGTGGACCATCGCGGCCCGCCGACTGGTCGACGCGTTCCGCCGCCGGGCGCACCACGCCGAGCCGCCGGCCGCCGCGGCCCACCCGGCCGATGCCCCGGCCGCCGAGGACGAGGCGTTGGCCGCCGCGATCGGCGGCGACGTGGGGGACGCGCTGCGGCGCCTGGCCCCCGAGCTGCGCGCGGTGCTGCAGGCCACCGTGCTGGACGGGCTGTCCGTCCGGGAGACCGCCGTCCTGCTCAGACTGCCCGAGGGCACGGTCAAGACCCGTGCCCGCCGGGCCCGGATCGCGATGCGGAAGGAACTGGCATGAGCGCGGAACACGCATCGGCCGGGCTGATCGGCGCGTACCTGCGCGGCGGCTCCGACCTGCCCGCGGACACCGTCTGGGCACTGGAGGCGCACCTGGAGGGCTGCGCGCCCTGCCGGGGCCTGCTCGCGGCGGCGGTGCCCGCCGCGGCGCCCGACGTCGCCGTGCTCGTCGACTCCGTCCGTGCCGCGCTCGGACCGCAGTTGGACGCGGCCCGCCCGGCGCCCGTACGTCGCCGACCGGCCCGGTGGCGGCCGGCCTGGGCCGCGCCGGCCGTGGTGCCCTGGCTGCTGACCGCCCTCGCGGTGGTGCTGCTGGCGCTGGCGCTGGACTCCTCGGGGCCGCCGGAGCCGCTCGGCCGGGTGTCGCCGCTGCTGCTGGTCGCGCCCGTGCTGCCGCTGTGCGCGGCCGCCGCGGCCTGGACGCCTGGCCTCGACCCGGCGCACGAGCTGACCGCCGCCACTCCGCGCTCCGGCCTCCCGCTGCTGCTGCGGCGCACCGCCGCCGCGCTGGCCGCGGTGGTGCCGGTGCTGCTGACGGCGGGCGCGCTGACCGGGGAGATGACGGCCGCGCAGTGGCTGCTGCCCTCGCTCGCCTTCACCACCACCGCGCTCGCCCTGGGCAGCGTCGTCGGCGTCGGCCGTGCCGCCGCCGCCCTGGTCGCCGTCTGGGCCGCCGCCGTCGCGGCCCCCGTCTGGGCCACCGGCCGCCTGCCGTTCGTGCTGCGGCCCGAGCAACTGCCCGGCTGGGCGCTGCTGTTCGCCCTCGGCGCCGCCACCGTGCTCCTCCGCCGCCGCGCCTACGCGGCGCCCCGTACCTGACCCGCCCCCTCCCGTCCGGCAGCCCGAGCAGCTGCCCGTCCTCCGTGGCCACCGTGCTCGCCCGCCGCCGCGCCCGCGCGGCGCCCCGTACCTGATCCACCCCCTTCCGGAAGGAACCACCTCCATGCCACGCGCCGTCAGCGCGGCCTCCGTCGCGCCCAAAACCCACGCCTGGGAGATCCGGGCCGAGGGCCTGCTCGTCCGGGCCGGACGCAAGAAAATGGCCGTCAACGGCCTCGACCTCGCCCTGGGCACCGGCGCCCACGGCCTGCTGGGCCCGAACGGGGCCGGCAAGACCACGCTGATCCGGGCGCTGGCCACCGTGCTGCGCCCGGCCGGCGGCGAGCTGGAACTGCTCGGCACTCCTGCCGGGCACGCCGAGCTGCGGGCGCTGCGCCGCCGGATCGGCTACCTGCCGCAGGACTTCGGCTACTACCGGCGGTTCACCGTCCGCGAGTTCGTCGAGTACATGGCCTGGCTGAAGGAGGTCCCGAAGGCCGAGATCCCGGGCGCCGTCCAGCGGGCGGTGGAGCGGGTCGGTCTCGCGGACCGCGCCGACCACCGGATGAGGACACTGTCCGGCGGCATGGTGCGGCGGGCCGGCATCGCCCAGGCCATCGTCAACGACCCCGACCTGCTGCTGCTCGACGAGCCGACCGCCGGGCTGGACCCGGCGCAGCGGCTGCGATTCCGCGAGCTGCTGCAGGAACTCGGCCGGGACACCTGCGTGGTGGTCTCCACCCATCTGGTCGAGGACGTCGCCGCCGCCTGCTCCGACGTGGTGCTGTTCGCGGACGGCCGCCTGGTCTTCCAGGGCACCCCGGACGACCTCGCCGCCGCCGGCGGGCCCGAGCATCCGGGCGACAGCCCGCTGGAGCGCGGCTACTCGGCGCTGCTCCGCCACACCGAGCAGCCCGGGGGCATCTGGTGAACGTACGTGTCCTGCGGACCGAGCTGCGTCGCTCGGCCGCCCCGTGGGCCGGGCTGCTGGTGCTCGGCGCCTCGTTGGCGGTCCTGTTCGGAATCGACGGCATCTGGTGGCGCGGCACGGCCGGCTGGACGGCGCAGTGGACGTCGATGGCGATGTGGACGCGCTGGCTGCTGGCCTTCTGGTGGCCGCTGGTGATCGGCGTCGGCGCGCTGTACGGCCTGCGCGACAGGCGTTCGGGGACGGCGGAGCTGTTCGGCACCGTGCCGAAGCCGGCCTGGCGGCGCGCCGCGCTGCCCGCCGGGGCGATGGCCGGGGTGCTGGTGGCGGGCTTCGGCCTGGTGGTGGCGGCCGGCGGGGTGCAGGTGGCGCTCGGCGACACCGGGTACCGGCCGCTCGGCTGGGTGCCGATCTCGCTGGTGGCGGCGCTCGCCCTGGCGGCGGCCGCGGTGTTCGGCATGGGCGTGGCGCGGGCCGTGCCGTCGGTGCTGACGCCGCCCGCGCTGGTGGTGCTCGCCCTGCTGACGGTGGCCGCGCTGCTGCGGTTCGGCGGCGACGACGCGACGCCCCGGCCCGTCGTCGGGCCGAACCGGCTCGCCCTGCTCTCCCCGGTGACGGTCGAGCCGCGCGAGGCGCTGCTCACGCTGTCCGGCTCCGTCCACCTCGGCCAGACGCTGTGGCTGCTGGGCCTGGCCGCGACCGGCTTCGCGCTGCTGGTCGCCGCGAACGGCCGCGCCCGGCTGCTGTCCCTCGTCCCGGTGCTGGTGGGCGCGGCGCTGGCGCTGGGGGTGCTGCCCGGCGACGCCCGCGGCACGTACGTGGTGGACGCGGCGGCGGCCCGGCCGGTCTGCGACGAGCCGGTGTGCGTGACCGCGGCGAACCGGCACCGGCTGCCCGAGCTGTCGGCGCGCGGCGCGGAGGCGCTGCGGATCCTGCACGACGTCCTGGGCGACGGGGCGCCGCGGGCGATCCGCGAGGACGCCGCGCTGCGTGGCCTCGGCGACCTGAGGCAGGTCGAGGCCGGGACGGTCCTGGTGGACTTCGACGAGCGGGAGTTCGTCCGCGCGAGCGGCCGGGACCTCACCCGCGCCCTGGTCGCGCAGGGCCTCGTCCCGACCTGCTACGCCCGCACCGACCGGGAGGGCGGGCTGGTCGAGGACGCCGCCGCGCAGAGCGTCGCCGCGAGCTGGGCACTCGGCGAGAGCGCCCTGGTTCCGGTGGAGACCCCGAGCACCAACTCGTACGACCGGCAGGCCTGGGAGGATGCCCGGGCGGCCTGGACCGCGTTCGCCGCCGCTCCCCCGGCCGAACAGCGCGCGCGGATCGCCGCGCTGCACGACGCCGCGCTGTCCTGCTCGACGAAGCACCCGCTGCCCGTCCTGGCCGGATCGGAGGCCCGATGAACTGGCTGGTGCTGTACGCCCGTTCGCGTCAGGTGCCGCTGTCGGCGGCCGTGGTCGCGGCCGTCGCGCTGACGGTGTGGGCGCTGGTGGACGGCGCTCCGAAGGGCTCGGAGGACCTGGGGACCACCGCGTTCGTGCTGACCGCGAACGTGCTGGCCGCCGTCGTCGGCCTCGGCGGGTCGGACGTGGTGCTCGACCGCACCGCCGCGATCCGGTGGGCGCCGCGACGGGCCGCGCACGTCCTGCTGATCGGCGCCGTCGGCGGCGCGGCCCTGCTGGCCGTCCAGGCCGCCGGGCCCCACCTGGCCGCCGCCTCGGTGGTGCTCCGCGACAGCGCCGGCCTGGCGGGCCTGGCCGCGCTCGGCGCCGCCTGCTGGGGCACCACGTACGCGTGGGCGCTGCCGACCGGCTGGCTCGCCTTCACCATGCTGGTCCCGCCGCTGGGCGGCCCGGCGGGCCGGGTCGGCATGTGGCTGATCCAGCCCGCCGGCACCACGGAGTCCACCGTGACGGCGTCGGCCCTGCTGCTGGTCGGCACCGCGCTGTACGGCTTCGCCGGGCCACGGCGGTAGGGGACGCACGTCCAGGGGCGCTGGGAACTGCGCGACAAGCGCACGCCCGTCCGCAAGGTCGCGATCAAGTGCAGGTCGTTCTCCTGCGTCGCGATCTTGCGAATGGGTGCCTTCCGCTGCGCGCAGTTCCGCCCCCTCGGCTTCGCCCGGGGGTACCCCCAGCGACCCTGGTCTGCCACCTGCCCGTGTCTCAGGGCCGCACCGCCGCGACCAGTGCCAGCAGCACGAAGGCGATCACCACGGCGAGGCTGAGCTGGAACGCCCCCGGGTAGTCGGCGGGGGTGTGCAGGTGGCCGAAGAAGGTCGCGCCGACGGTGGCGATGCCGGCGGCGGAGCCGATCCGTTGGGCGGTCTGCAGGACTCCGCCCGCACTGCCGGCCCGGGCGACGGGCACCTCGTTCAGGGTGAGGGCCTGGTTCGGGGAGACCACCAGGCCGCTGCCGAGGCCGGCCACCAGCAGCGGCAGGGCGGTGGCCCAGCCGACGAACGGGCCGTTGAACAGGTGGACGGCGAGCGCGGCGAACGCCAGGCCGACGGCGACGGTGGCCAGGCCGAACGCGATCAGCCGCCGCCCGTAGCGGACCACGATCCGCCCGCCGACGGTGGAGGCCACCGCGGAGGCCAGCGCGAACGGGGTGATCGCCAGGCCCGCGTACAGCGCGCTGTAGCCGCGGCCGGCCTGCAGGTACAGCGTGAAGACGAAGAACACGGCGGTGAACCCGGCGAAGTACAGCAGCGACACCAGCGAGCCGGAGGTGAACGAGCGGGTGCGGAACAGCGCGGGGTGGACCAGCGGTTCGCGGTCGCGGGCGTACCGGTGCTCCCACCCGGCGAACGCGGCGAGCAGCAGCATCGATCCGGCCAGCAGCAGCCACTTGCGGGAGTCGTGCCACTGGGCCTGGACCAGCGGGAGCAGCAGCAGGACGGTGCCGGTGCCGAGCAGCAGCACCCCGACCGGGTCGAAGTCGCGGCGGGCGCAGGTGTCGGGGGTGGGGGCGGGGAGCAGGCGGCCGGCGAACGGCAGGAGGGTCAGGCCGATCGGCAGGTTGACGTAGAACACCCAGCGCCAGCCCTCCTCGGCGCCGAACGCGGCGATCAGCAGGCCGCCGAGCAGCGGGCCGACGGCGGTGGAGAAGCCGATGGTGGTGCCGAGCAGGCCGAACGCGCGGGCGCGTTCGCCGCCGCGGAACAGCTGCTGGATGAAGCCGGAGACCTGCGGCACCAGCAGTCCGCCGGACATGCCCTGCAGCAGCCGGGCGATCACCAGCCAGGCCTCGTTCTGGGCGGCGCCGGCCAGCGCGCTGGTGGCGGTGAACAGGGCGAGGCCGGTGAGGAACACCGGTCGCCGGCCGATCGCGTCGCCGAGCCGCCCGGCGGGCACCAGGACCAGGCCGAACGCCAGCGAGTAGCCGGACAGCACCCACTGGAGTCCGGCCTCCGACATGTGCAGGCCGGTGCGCACCGACGGCAGGGCGACGTTGACGATCGACACGTCCAGCAGCGTCATGAAGCCGGCGACCAGGCACACCGCGAGGGCCCGCCAGCGGCGCACCTCGGTGCTCCGGTCACCGGCGGTGATGGGGTGCGCCATGCGTGGTGTCCTTCCGTCCGGCGTCCAGTCTGGGCGGCCCGGGCGGTGGCGGGCGGGCGGCGCGCCGGGGTTGACGGCCGGTCGGCTGACGGACCGGCAGAAGTCCTCAGTCGTCCGACGGCAGGTCGAGGACGAGTTGCTGGGCGTCGGCGGAGGCGGGCGGGGCCGCGCCGAGGTCGGTGAGGGTGGTGATCACCACGGCGTCCACGCCGGTCAGCCAGTCGCTGGTCTTGGACTGCACCACGACGGTCCGGCTGTGCTCGGCGCCGTCGCACTCGATCTGCGCGGGGAAGGTGCGGGTGGAGCCGAAGGCGACGGTGGCGGGGTCCTCTGGGTCGGTCTGCTCGACGGAGGTGTTGAGCGAGCGCGGGCCGTCGGCGGGGGCGCAGGTGTAGCTGAGGTCGACCCGGACCAGGTCGGGGCTCTCCGGGTCGATGGTGGCCTCGGTGATCTCGACGACCGTGTCGGCGTCCGGGGCGTCGGGGTCCTCGTCGGCGACGGCGGCGGACGCGAGCGCCAGGCCGAGGGCGAGGGCGGCGAGAGCGGCGGGGAGGCGAAGGTGCACGGCGGGGCCTTCCGGGCGGTGGAGGGGTTTCTCCGACTGTCCGTCAGCCCCGCCGGGCGGGCGAGCGCTGTCCGCCGGGCGGGTGCCTTCCCGGCGTGCCTGCGGGCCCGGTTCAGCCGGGCCGGTAGGGCAGTTCGATCTCCGCCCAGACCACCTTGCCGTGCTTGGTGGGGCGGGTGCCCCAGCGGTGGGCGAGTTCGCTGACCAGGTGGATGCCGCGGCCGCCCTCGTCCTCCTCGGCGGAGCTGCGCAGCCGGGGCGGCTGGCCGCCGGCGTCGGAGACCTCCAGGGTGAGGGTGCGGTCGCGGAACAGGCGCAACCGGCGGGGGGCGTCGGCGTGCAGCAGGGCGTTGGTGACGAGTTCGCTGACCACGAGTTCGGCGTAGTCGGTGAGGGTGGACAGGCCCCAGCCGTCCAGGGTGGCGCGGGTGAATCGGCGGGCGCGGGCGGGCAGCGGGCCCTCGGTGGGGAGGATCAGGGTGGCGATCCGGTCGGCGGGCACGGGCAGCGCCCGGGCCATGATCATCGCGATGTCGTCCTCGGTGCCGTCGGTGACCAGCGCGGACAGGGCCGCGTCGCAGCTCTCCTCCAGGGTGCGGCCGGGGGTGGCGAGGGTGCGGGCGAGCAGGTCGATGCCCTCGTCGATGTCGCGGCCGCGGCGCTCGACCAGGCCGTCGGTGTAGAGCGCGAAGGTCGATCCGGCGGGCAGCGTGAACTCGGTGGATTCGAACGCGCCGCCGCCGATGCCGAGCGGGACGCCGGGCGGCAGGTGCATCACGTGGGAGGTGCCGTCGAGGTCGACCCGCACCGGCGGGAGGTGGCCGGCGGAGGCGATCACCACGCTGCGGTCGACGGGGTCGTAGACGGCGCACACGCAGGTGGCGAACTGGCCGTCGCCGATCGCCGAGGCGGTCTCGTCGAGCCGGCCGAGGACGTGTTCGGGCGACAGGTCGAGGGTGGCCAGGGTGCGGGCGACGGTGCGCAGTTGGCCCATGGTGGCGGCGGCCCGGATGCCGTGGCCCATCACGTCGCCGACCACCAGGGCGACCCGTCCGCAGGACAGTGGGACCACGTCGAACCAGTCGCCGCCGACCTCGCTGACCACGCTGGAGGGCAGGTAGCGGTGGGCGATCTCCAGGCCGAGGGTGCGGTGGATCTCCTGCGGCAGCAGGCTGCGCTGCAGGGTGAGGGCGGTTTCGCGTTCGCGCCGGTAGAGGCGGGCGTTGTCGATGGCGAGGGCGGTGCGGGCGACGAGTTCCTCGGCGAGCGAGACGTCGGCGGCGCTGAACGGCTCGGGGTTGCGGGTGCGGATGAACTCGGCGCCGCCGAGCACCATGCCGCGGGCGATCAGCGGCACCAGCAGGTAGGAGTGGATGCCGGCGGCGATGCCGGGGGCGACCCGGTCCTCGCTGGGCACGATGCCGCGCAGCACATCCTCGTCCACCTGCGGTTTGAACAGCGGGCGGCCGCTGCGCATGCACTGGGTGTAGGTGCGCTCGGCGCCGTACTCGGTGGTGCCGCCGACCTGGTCGGCGGCGCCCGTCAGGCTGGTGCCGTAGGCCTCGCCGACGGCCAGCGCGCGGACCTGGACGGCCTTGCCGGGCTGGATGGGGGCGGGTTCCTCGCCGCGCACCACCGGTTCGAGCAGGTCGACGGTGGCGAAGTCGGCGAACCGCGGGACGACCGCCTCGACCAGTTCCTCGGCGGTGCGCTTCAGGTCGAGGGTGGTGCCGATGCGGGCGCTGGCGGAGGCGATCAGCGCGAGGCGCTCCTGGGCGCGGGCGGCGCGGGCCTCGGCCTGGAAGCGTTCGGTGACGTCGATGATCGAGGAGGACACGCCGAGCACCCGGCCGGTGGAGTCCTCCAGCCGGAAGTAGGACGCCGACCAGGCCCGGTCGTGGTGCGGGTCGGCGGGGACGCGGCCGTGCGAGCGGGCGTCTATGACGGGTTTCCCGGTGGCC
Source organism: Kitasatospora griseola (assembly GCF_044999035.1). Taxonomy (NCBI): domain Bacteria; kingdom Bacillati; phylum Actinomycetota; class Actinomycetes; order Kitasatosporales; family Streptomycetaceae; genus Kitasatospora; species Kitasatospora griseola. The sequence goes on from NZ_CP173360.1 coordinate 333,726, forward strand.
AGCACCTGCCGCATGACGGCTTCGACCTCGGCGGCGTTGATGCCGGGCAGCACGGCGGTGATCCGCCGGCCGAGGTGCTGCTCGACGGTGAGGCCGTTGATCCGGGCGAGCGCCCCGTTGAGCCGGACGAAGCGCAGGTCGGTGTCGTAGACGGCGAGGCCGATCGGCGACTGGTTGAAGAAGCCGTCGAAGACCGCCAGGTCGGACTCCACCTCGTGCAGGGCGTGCACGTCGGAGGCGGTGGCCAGCAGCAGGGTGCGGCCGTCGGGCTCCACGATCGGATAGGTGTGGAACTCCAGTTCGACGGTGGAGCCGTCCCGGCGGCGGACCGGGTGGGTGCCGGACCAGCCGCGGGCGAGCAGTTTGCCGAACAGCCTCTCGCCCGCCTCCGCCCCCTCGTCGGCGAGCAGCAGCCGGACGGGGTGCTCGCCGAGGGCGTCGCGGGCCGACCAGCCGGTGAGCGCCTCGGCCTCCTCGCTCCAGTGCAGGATGCGGCCGTCGTCCTGGACCAGCGCGGTGGCCAGCGGGACCAGGCGGTGCCCGGCCAGGCGCGCGGAAGCGGCACCCGCCGCGTCGCCGCCGGGCGTCTGTTCGAATCCGTGCGTGCTCAGTTGGCCACCTGCCCGGTACCTTCCCCGGTCTGCCGGTCGTTCCGGCTCCCACCAGACTGCATGGCCTGTCGCACGCCTGCGACTGGTGATCGTGCGGGCGACGTGACCGAAGGTGAGAGTCTCCTCGATCCGGGCCTTTCCGGGCAAGGGGATGACGGTGATCTGCCGGTGGTCACGGCCGGTCAGGGCCGTTTCGGGGCGCTCAACCGGCCAGCGCGGCGTCCAGCAGGCGGGACCACTGGCGGACGATGCCGGCCCTGCGCGGCCCGTCGTCGGTGAGCAGGTTCGCCAGGCCGAGGCCGCGGGCGAGGTCCAGGGTCGCCTGGACGGTCTCCCGGACACCGGTGGCGCTCTCGTCGGCGCCCAGGCATTCGACGGCGGCCCGGTGCGCCTCGCGGCCGACGTGGTTCTCCAGACTGACGATCCGTTCGCGCAGCGGCTGCTCGGTGGCGGCGGCCACCCACAGGTGCAGTGCAGCCCGGAACAGCGGGCCGGTGTAGAGCCGGACGATCATCTCCACCACCGCCTCGGTCCGCTCCGGTCCGGGCGGCGGCAGTTCCCGGACGTGCGCCAGGACGGCGGCCAGCCGCTCGGCGGCGACGTGTTCGACGGCGGCGGTGAACAGGTCCTCGCGGGTGCGGAAGTGGTGCTGGGCCGCGCCGCGGGTGACGCCGGCCCGTTCGGCGACCACGGCGACGGTGGAGCCGTTCCAGCCGACCTCGGCCAGGCACTCCACCGCCGCCTCCAGCAGTCGGCGGCGGGTGGCCCGGCTGCGGTCCTGCTGGGGCGCGCGGGCGGCGGGGGTGCTGGTCGTCATCGGCGGCTCCTGCTCGGCTGGGCGGTTGGCGCGTCCCGATCCTCGCAGACCGTCATCGGCGGGCGGTGCGGTCCCGCAGTTCGCGGCGGAGGATCTTGCCGCTGGCGGACCGGGGGACGGCGTCCAGGAACTCCACCTCGCGCACCTTCTTGTACGGGGCGACCCGGCGGGCCACGTACTCGACGACCTCCTGCTCTGCGAGCTCGCAGCCGAACGCGGGCACCACGTACGCCTTGGGTCGTTCGGTGCCGTCGGCGTCGGTGACGCCGATCACCGCGGCGTCGGCGATCGACGGGTGGGTGAGCAGCAGGGCCTCCAGTTCGGCGGGGGCGACCTGGTAGCCCTTGTACTTGATGAGCTCCTTGACCCGGTCGACGACGTACAGGTAGCCGTCGTGGTCGACGTGGCCGACGTCACCGGTGTGCAGCCAGCCGTCGGCGTCGACGGTGGCGGCGGTGTCGGACTCCCGGCCGAAGTAGCCCTTCATCACCTGCGGGCCGCGGAACAGCAGTTCGCCGTCCTCGCCGGGGCCGAGGTCGCGGCGCGGCTCGTCGAGGGACAGCACCCGCAGTTCGGTGCCGGGGACCAGGCGGCCGACGGTGCCGACCGGCGGGTGCGGGTCGTGCGGCGGGACGATGTGGGTGGCCGGGGAGAGTTCGGTCATGCCGTAGGCCTGGAGCAGGTGCGGCAGGCCGAGGCGCCGGGCGCAGGCGGCGGCGAGTTCGGCGTCCAGCGGGGCGGCGGCGCTGAGCACGTAGCGGACCGAGGACAGGTCGAAGCGGTCCACCAGCGGGTGCTTGGCCAGCGCGAGGGCGATCGGCGGGGCCACGTACACCGCTTCGATGCGGTGGTCCTGAATGGCCGTCAGGAACTGCTCCAGGTCGAAGCGGGGCAGCACGACGACGGTGGAGCGGGCCCGCAGCGGGCGGTTGAGCAGGGCGGTCAGGCCGTAGATGTGGAAGAACGGGAGGACCGCGAGGATCCGTTCGCCCGGGGCGGTCCGCAGCAGCGCGTCGACCTGGGCGAGGTTGGTGGAGACCGAGCGGTGGGTGAGCATCACGCCCTTGGGCAGGCCGGTGGTGCCGCTGGAGTACGGCAGCACGGCGAGGTCGGTGGCCGGGTCGAACTCGGGCGTCGGCTCGGGGGCGTCGGTGGCGGCCAGGTCGGCGAGCGAGCGGTGGCCCTCGGCCCGGTCGCAGACGAAGATCTCGGCGACCGGGTGGGCGGTGGCGGCCTCCAGCGCGACGGGCAGGAACGCGGCGACGGTGATGATCCAGCGCGCCCCGGAGTCGCGCAGCTGGGCGGCGAGTTCGGCGGCGGTGGCGAGCGAGCTGACCGGGGTGACGGTGGCGCCGGTGCGGGTGATGCCGTAGAACGCCGGCGGGTAGGCCACCGAGTTCGGACTGAACAGCGCCACCACCTCGCCCTTGCCGACGCCCGCCGCGGCCAGGCCGGCGGCGATCCGGCGGCTGCTTCCGTCCAGTTCGCGGTAACTGACGGTCCGTCCGGTCAGTGCGTCGATCAGGGCTGGCAGCTCGGCGTGCTCGCCCACGGCGCAGTCGCCGAGGACGGCGTCGTGGATGGCGCGGTCGAGCGGGGCGATGGTCGGACAGTCGCTGTGGAACACCATGCGGGCCTCCGGGGCGGGCTCGGCGGTCGGTAGTGGCGGCGCTGGTCATCGGCGCTGGTGGTACGGGGGCGGTGCGCGCCGCTGGCAAGGTTGCCCGGGCCGGGAGGGGCGCGGGCAGGGCGCGTGGCGGGTTCGGGGGGTCGCGCGGCGGTGGTCACCGGCGGTACTGGCGGTCGACCAGGTCGAGCAGTCGGGCGTGGGTGTCGGGGTCGGCGGCGGCCAGCAGGCCGCCCTCGCCGCTGTGCAGGGGCTTGCCGCGCAGGTCGGTGACGGTGCAGCCGGCCGCTTCGCACAGGGCGAGGCCCGCCGCGAAGTGCACGCTGTCGGCGAGGTGCCCGTCGGTGATGTAGGCGGCGCGCCGGCCGGCGGCGACCCAGGCGACGGCGAGCGTGCTGGAGACCACCCTCGGGCGGAACTCGGCCTCGAAATCGGGGTCGGTGAGCAGGTGCGCGGCACGGAAGGCCGCGGCGTTCGGGTAGGGCGGGTCGAGGTTGAGGTCGACCAGGGCGGACTGCGCGGACGGGACCAACGGGGTGTCCCGGCCGTCGTGGCGGAGGTGCGCCCGTTCGCCGTCGGTCCAGTAGGTCTCCCCCGTGTACGGGTCGGCGGTGGCGGCGGCGACCGTCCGCCCGCCTTCGCGCAGGGCCACGTTGACGGCCACCAGGTGGGTGCCGACGGCGTAGTTGAGGGTGCCGCAGAGCGGGTCGATCAGCCACCGCCGGTCGGCGTCGGCCGCTCCGGTGCGGCCGCTCTCCTCGGCGGTGAACGCGTCGTCCGGGCGGGCGGCGCGCAGCAGGTCGAGGATGGCGGCCTCGGCGGCCAGGTCGGCGGCGGTGGCGAAGTCGCCGCCGCCCTTGTGGTGCCGCTCCGCGGTGGCCCAGGCGTGGGCGCGGACGGCCTCGGCCCCGGCCTCCGCGGCGCGGCGGGCGAGTTCGGCGTCCTGGCGGCGACTGTCCGCGGTGTTCATGATCGTCATGACGGGAGCGTAGCCCGCGGCGCCGGCGCGGGCCGACCATATGTCGAATCGGGTCACACGCCGGTGCACGGAGGCTTCCTGTCGATGCGTCAGCAGTCGGAATGTCAGTAGGAGCGGGGCAGGCCCAGGGTGTGCTGGGCGACGTAGTTCAGGATCATCTCGCGGCTGACCGGGGCGACCCGGCCGACCCGGGTGGCGGTGATCAGGGCGGCGAGGCCGTACTCCTGGGTGAGGCCGTTGCCGCCGAGGGTCTGGACGGCCTGGTCGACGGCGCGGCAGGAGGCTTCGCCGGCCGCGTACTTGGCCATGTTGGCGGCCTCGCCCGCGCCCAGGTCGTCGCCCGCGTCGTACAGGTGGGCCGCCTTCTGGGTCATCAGCCGGGCGAGTTCGACCTCGATGGCGCACTGCGCGAGCGGGTGGGCGATGCCCTGGTGGGTGCCGATCGGGCGGTCCCAGACGGTGCGGGTGCGGGCGTAGCCGACGGCGGTGTCGAGGGCGTACCGGGCGATGCCGAGGGTGAAGGCGGCGGTCATGATCCGCTCGGGGTTGAGTCCGGCGAACAGTTGCAGCAGTCCGGCGTCCTCGTCGCCGACCAGGGCGTCGGCGGGCAGCCGGACGTCGTCCAGGAAGACCTGGAACTGCCGTTCGGGGGCGGTGAGTTCCATCGGTATGGCGCGGTACTCGAAGCCGGGGGTGTCGCGCGGGACGACGAACAGGGCGGGCTTGAGCTTGCCGGTGCGGGCGTCTTCGGTGCGGCCGACGAACAGGACGGCGTCGGCGTGGTCGACGCCGGAGATGAACACCTTGCGGCCGCTGAGCAGCCAGTCCTCGCCGTCGCGGCGGGCGACGGTGCCGATCCGGTGCGAGTTGGAGCCGGCGTCGGGTTCGGTGATGCCGAACGCCATCACCTTGCTGCCGTCGGCGAGTCCGGGCAGCCAGCGCCGCTTCTGCTCCTCGGTGCCGAACCGGGCGATCACGGTGCCGCAGATCGCGGGCGACACGATCATCATCAGCAGCGGGCAGCCGGCCGCGCCCAACTCTTCCAGCACGATGGCGAGTTCGCTGATCCCCGCGCCCCCGCCGCCGTGTTCGGCGGGCAGGTTGACGCCGAGGTAGCCCAACTTGGCAGCGTCCGCCCAGAGTTCCTCGACGGGCTCGTTGGCGCGGGCCTTGCGCTGGAAGTACTCGCGCCCGTAGCGGCGGCCGAGCGCGGCGACGGCTTCGCGCAGGGCGCGGCGGTCCTCGGACTCGATCAGCGGGGAGGCGGGCGGTGCGGTGGTGGTGCGCGGTGCGGACATCGGGGGTCCTTCCGGGCGGAGGGTGGGCCGGTGTGCGGGGTCGCTCGACCGGCGTGGTGCGCGGTTGTCGGCGTCAGGAGGAGGTGACCACGGCGAGCACGGCGCCGGTCTCGACCTGCTGGCCGACGGCGACCGGGAGTTCGGCGAGCAGGCCGTCCGCCGGGGCGGTGACCTGGTGTTCCATCTTCATCGCCTCCAGCCAGAGCAGCGGCTGGCCGGCCGTGACGGGCCGGCCGGGTTCGGCGGCGATCCGGACCACCGTGCCGGGCATCGGCGCGAGCAGCGTCCCGGGGGCCAACTGGGCGGCCGGGTCCGGGAATCGGTCCAGCACGGTGAGGGTGTGGTGCTCGGTCGGACCGTCCACGAAGACCTGGTCGCCGTGCCGGGCGATCCGGTAGCGGCGGCGCAGCGGGCCGACCGCGAGGTCGACGGACTCCGGTGCGCTGCCGAGGAGTTGGACGTCGGGGTGATCCTCGGCGAGCAGGCCGTCGCGGGTCAGCCGGTAGCGGACGTCGAGTTCGGCGCCGTCGGCGGTGCGGTAGCGCTTGTGCTGCGGCTGGGAGGGCAGGTTGCGCCAGCCGGACGGGACGGCGCCGGGGTGCGCGGCGGCGTCGGCGAGGGCGGCGGCGAGGGCCGCGAGAGGTGCCGACTTGCCGTCCTGGCCGAGGAGTTGGTCGGCGTGCTCGGTGAGGAAGGCGGTGTGCACGGCGCCGTCCAGGAAGGCCGGGTGGCGCAGGGCGCGGACCAGCAGGTCCCGGTTGGTGGCCGGGCCGTGCAGACGGGTGCGGGCCAGGGCGTCGGCGAGGCGGCGGGCGGCGGCGCGGCGGGTGGGGGCCCAGGCGATCACCTTGGCGAGCATCGCGTCGTAGTGGACGGTGACCCGGTCGGCGCCGCCCTCGCCGCCCGCGCCCTCCCCGACTCCGGCGTCCAGGCGCAGGCCCGCCGGGGCCGGGAGGGTGTCGAACTCGACGTCCACACCCGGGACTTCGAGCAGGTGCACGGCGCCGGCGGTGGGCTGCCAGTCGCGCGCGGGGTCCTCGGCGTACAGGCGGGCCTCGATCGCGCAGCCCCGCGCGGGCGGCGGGGTGGCCGGGAGCTTCTCGCCTTCGGCGACGGCGAGTTGGAGGGCGACCAGGTCGAGGCCGGTGACGGCCTCGGTGACCGGGTGTTCCACCTGGAGGCGGGTGTTCATCTCCAGGAAGGCGAGCCGGCCGTCGGGGGCGAGCAGGAACTCGGCGGTGCCGGCGCCGCGGTAGCCGATGGCGCGGGCGGCCGCGGTGGCGGCACCGTGCAGCCGGGTGCGCAGCTCGGGGTCGAGGCCGGGCGCGGGGGCCTCCTCGATCACCTTCTGGTGCCGGCGCTGCAGCGAGCAGTCGCGGTCGCCGACGGCCCACACGGTGCCGTGCGCGTCGGCCAGCAGCTGGACCTCCAGGTGCCGTCCGGTCGGCAGGTAGGGCTCGCAGAACACCTCGTCGTCGCCGAACGCCGCCGCGGCCTCGGCCCGGGCGGCGGCCAGCGCGTCCGGCAGTTCGGCGAGGGTGCGCACCACCCGCATGCCGCGTCCGCCGCCGCCCGCCGCGGCCTTGACCAGCAGCGGCAGGTCGGCCTCGTCGGGCCGGGGCCCGACGCTCAGCACGGGGACGCCGGCGGCGGCCATCAGCCGTTTGGCGGCGGTCTTGGAGCCCATGGCGGCGATCGCGGCGGGCGGCGGGCCGACCCAGGTCAGTCCCGCGTCCTGCACGGCCCGCGCGAACTCGGCGTTCTCGGACAGGAATCCGTAGCCGGGGTGGACGGCGTCGGCGCCCGCGTCCAGCGCGGCCCGGATCAGCAGGTCGGCGCGCAGGTAGGTGTCGGCGGGCGCGGCGCCGGGCAGCCGGACGGCGGTGTCGGCCTCCTGGACGTGCCGGGCGTCGGCGTCCGGGTCGGCGTACACGGCGACGGTGGCGATGCCGAGGGTGCGGCAGGTGCGGAAGATCCGGCGGACGATCTCGCCGCGGTTGGCCACCAACAGGGAGGTGATCATGCGTCAGTTCGCTTTCCTTGGTCGGCCGTTGGGAGAGCTGGTCTACATCCGGAACACGCCGTAGCCGCGCGCGCCCTCGACCGGTCCGCTGTGGATCGCGGACAGGCAGATGCCGAGCACGGTCCGGGTGTCGCGCGGGTCGATCACCCCGTCGTCGTAGAGCCGGCCGGAGAGGAACGCGGGCAGCGACTCGGCCTCGATCTGCTGCTCGACCATGGCGCGGATGGCGGCGTCGGCGTCCTCGTCGTACGGCTGCCCCTTGGCGGCGGCGGACTGGCGGGCCACGATCGAGAGCACGCCGGCCAGTTGCTGCGGCCCCATCACGGCGGACTTGGCGCTGGGCCAGGCGAACAGGAACCGCGGGTCGTAGGCGCGTCCGCACATGCCGTAGTGCCCGGCGCCGTAGGAGGCGCCCATGAGCACGGAGATGTGCGGGACGGTGCTGTTCGACACCGCGTTGATCATCATCGCGCCGTGCTTGATGATGCCGCCCTGCTCGTAGTCCCGGCCGACCATGTAGCCGGTGGTGTTGTGCAGGAACAGCAGCGGCCGGTCGCGCTGGTTGGCGAGTTGGATGAACTGGGCGGCCTTCTGCGACTCCTGGCTGAACAGCACGCCCTGCGCGTTCGCCAGGATGCCGACCGGGTACCCGTGGACGGTGGCCCAGCCGGTGGCCAGGCTGCTGCCGTACAGCGGCTTGAACTCGTCGAAGTCGGAGCCGTCGGCGATCCGGGCGATCACCTCGCGCGGGTCGAACGGCGCCTTCAGCTCACCGGGGACGATGCCCAGCAGCTCGTCCTCGTGGTACTTCGGCGGCTCGTACCAAGGCATCGGCTCCGGGCCGGACTTGCGCCAGTGCAGCCGGTGCACGACCCGGCGGGCCAGCCGCAGCGCGTCCGGTTCGTCGACGGCGAGGTGCTCGGCCAGGCCGGAGGTGCGGGCGTGCATCTCGGCGCCGCCGAGGGACTCGTCGTCGGCCTCCTCACCGGTGGCCATCTTGACCAGCGGCGGTCCGCCGAGGAACACCTTGGCCCGCTCCCTCACCATGATCACGTGGTCGGACATGCCCGGCACGTACGCCCCGCCCGCCGTGGAATTGCCGAACACCACGGCCACGGTGGGGATTCCGGCCGCCGACAGCCGGGTGAGGTCGCGGAACAGCGCGCCGCCCGGGATGAAGATCTCCTTCTGGCTGGGCAGGTCCGCGCCGCCCGACTCCACCAGGTTGACCAGCGGCAGCCGGTTGCGCAGCGCGATCTCGTTGGCCCGCAGCGCCTTGCGCAGCGTCCACGGATTCGACGAACCGCCGCGCACGGTGGGGTCGTTGGCGGTGATCACGCACTCGGTGCCCTCGATCGTGCCGATCCCGGTGACCAGCGACGCGCCGACCGGGTAGTCGCTCCCCCAAGCGGCCAGCGGCGACAGTTCCAGGAACGCCGAGTCCGGGTCGATCAACAGCTCGATCCGTTCCCGGGCCAGCAGCTTGCCCCGACTGCGGTGCCGTTCCACGTACTTGGGCCCGCCGCCGGCCAGCGCCTTGGCGTGCTCGACGTCCAGCGCGGCCAGCTTCTCCAGCATGGCGGCGCGGTTGGCGGTGTACGCGGACCCGCCGGTGTCCAGCCGGGTGGACAGTACGGTCACAGCAGTGCCTCCGGAATGTCGAGGTGCCGGGAGCGCAGCCACTCCCCCAGCGCTTTTGCCTGCGGGTCGAACCTGGCCTGGGCGGCGACGCCTTCGCCGAGCAGTCCGCGGACGGTGAAGTTGACGGCGCGGAGGTTCGGCAGCACGTGCCGCTCGACCGCCAACTGCGCGACCTCCGGGAGGAGTTCACGGAGCTTGTCGACGGTGAGGGTGTGCGCGAGCCAGCGCCAACCGGCCTCGCTGCGGGCCCACACGCCGAGATTGGCGTCGCCGCCCTTGTCGCCACTTCGGGCCCCGGCGACCAGACCGAGCGGGGCACGACGGGTCGGGCCGTCTTCCTCCACCGGTGGTGGCAACTGCGGCCCCTCCATTGCCACTTCGCCACTGGCCGATGGCCGCTCGGGCTGGACCGCGACGGTCCCGCCGCCGGGCAGGTGGGCCAGGTGCTCGACCTCCTTCGCGTCCAACTCCCGCGCCTCGAACACCCCGTAGGGCGCGGCCGCGGCGGGCGGCGCGGTCAGGTGGAAGCCCGGGTAGCCGGCCAGGCCGAGTTCCACGGCGGCGGCGGTCAGTGCGCGACCGACCTTGGCCTCCTGCGGGTCGCGGGCGGTGAGGCGGAGCAGGGCGCTGGCCCGCTCCTCGGTGTCGGCGTCCGGGTGGTCGGTGCGGGCCTGCGTCCAGCGCAGCTCGGCCGGCGGGTCGGTCAGGGCACGCGTCAACTGCCGTTGCACGAAAGCCGCTTTGGCCTCGATGTCGAGCCCGGTGAGGACGAACACCAGCTCGTTGCGGTAGCCGCCGAGCCGGTTCAGACCGACCTTGAGGGTGGCTGGCGGGGCCTCGCCGCGCACCCCGTCGATCCGCACCCGGTCCGGCCCGTCCTCGGTGAGCGTCACGGTGTCCAGGCGGGCGGTGACGTCCGGGCCGAGGTAGCGCGGTCCGCCGGTCTCGTACAGGAGTTGGGCGGTGACGGTCTCGATTGTCACCACGCCGCCCGTGCCCGGGTGCTTGGTGATCACGCTGCTGCCGTCGGCGTGCAGCTCGGCGAGCGGAAACCCCGGGTGGTCGAGGCGGTCCCCGTGCTCGGCGAAGAACGCGTAGTTCCCGCCGGTGGCCTGCGCCCCGCACTCCAGCACGTGCCCCGCCACCACCGCCCCCGCCAAGGCGTCCAGATCGTCGGGCGTCCACCCGTAGTGCGCGATCCCCGGCCCCACCACCAGCGCGGCATCGGTGACCCGGCCCGTCACCACCACGTCCGCGCCGCCGCGCAGGCACTCGGCGATGCCGAACGCACCCAGGTACGCGTTGACGGCGAGCAACGGGCGCCGCGGATCCTCCCCCGCCCAACCGAACTCCGCTGCGCGGGGCAGCAGTTCGTCACCCGTGACGTACCCGATCCGGGCCCGGACGCCCTGCCTTGCCGTCACCTCCCCGAGCGCTTCCGCGAGCCGCGCCGGGTTGAGACCGCCCGCGTTGACGACAATCCGCACTCCGCGCTCGACCGCCTCCGCGAGGCACTCCTCCGCCTGCCGCAGAAACGTCCGCGCATACCCCAGCTTCGCATCACGCAGCCGGTCGCGGGCCAGGATCAGCATCGTCAACTCGGCCAGGTAGTCACCCGTCAGCACATCCAACGGCCCGCCGGTCAGCATCTCCCGGAACGCGGCGAACCGGTCGCCGTAGAACCCCGAAGCATTGCCGATCCGCAACACGGCACACCTCCCCAACTCGCCGCCACCCGGCATCCGTTCACCGCACTCGGCGAACCCTGCCCACCCGGTCGCGACCGAGCGTGGCACCGCACCGCCAACAAATCAAGCACGCGTGCTTGTTTTCCCGCCACACCGGGACACCGGCCGTGCGCGAGTGGTGGGCGACGGGCGAGTCCAGGGCCCCCGGCCCGGCCTCGGCCCGCTCCGTCCCGCCCCGCCCTGGACGAGAGAGGTCGAAGCCCTACTCCCGACGCGCCGACTCGCGGGACCGCCAGAATTCCGCGTCGCGCGGATCGGCCAGCCAGTCCGCCATGCGCGCGGCACCTGCCTCGAAGGCCGCGGGCAGCGACATCTCGTCACCGACGGCGAACTTCAGGACCTCGACGTCGTGGGTGCCGTGGTCGGTCTCGCACCAGCACTCCGCGTTGACCACGGCCGCCACCTCGTGCCGGCCCTCTACCGTCCAGCCCACCTGAAGCTGGAACCCCAGCCAGTCGCTGTCGCTTGTCGGATGCACCACGCACCGGAGGAGGATCACGAGCACCCGCGACTGCGGGCCCGCAAAGACCGCATGCGCCGTTCTCCACTCCCACGTCGTCTCGGCCACCTCGGGCCGAGCCGCGCCGACGCTGCGGGCGGCGCGCCGCATTGATTCCGCGCCTGCGGTGGTGAGTTCGGGGAAGAGGGTGATCAGGGGAACGTCGCCGAAGGTGCCTTCATGGACATGAGCCGACCATCCGATCTCCCCGGCGTGGAGGACAGGGCCGATCGTCGCAGCGCCCCCCGATGTCCGGCACGACGAAGCCGGCCTCGCCCGAACTCCGGTGCAAATCGGACGGCGTCCCTCTCATGACGATCCGTCAGGCTGCGGCCCAGGCGTGGGACGGTGGCGGCATTGTGGGCCGCCTGGGGTTCGTCTGCTGTGTGAGGCATCACTCCCCCGTCGTCGTGGCGCCCACGGCCCGGGAGGGTTGACCATGGAGGCATGACTTCCTCGCCACGCCAGCCGCACGCCGATGGCCGACCGGATTCGACGGACAGCACCACCGCGCCCGGCGGAGAATCCGCCCGCGGGTACCTGCTGGACAATGCCCGCGTCGAGGCGGGTGAGCGGTTCGTCCAGCTGGCCGAGCTGTTCGACGGGGTGACGCGCGGGCACTTCGATCGGCTGGGGGTCAAGGAGGGCTCACGCTGCTGGGAGGTGGGCGCCGGTGGCACCAGCGTGCCGGAGGCGCTGGCGGCGGCCGTCGGCCCGACCGGGCACGTACTGGCGACGGACATCAACCCGTCGTGGCTGACGGCAGGCAACGGGTACGAGGTGCGGCAGCACGACGTCGCCGCCGATCCCGCGCCGGAGCCGGGGACGTTCGACCTGGTGCACGCCCGGCTCGTGCTGGTCCATGTCCCGGACCGGGCCCGGGCGTTGGCCACGATGGTCGCGGCGCTGCGGCCCGGCGGCTGGCTGCTCATCGAGGACGCCGACACCGCGCTGCAGCCCCTGGCCTGCCTCGACGAGAGCGGCCCCGCCCAACGCCGCGCCAACCGGCTGCGGGACGCCGTCCGAGAGCTGCTGGCCCGCCGCGGCGCCGACCTGCGCTACGGCCGGACCCTACCGCGAGCGCTGCGCGAGGCCGGCCTGGTGGACGTCGCCGCAGCAGGCACCTTCCCGGTCGGCGGCCCGGCCTGCAACCACCTGGAGGCAGCGACCATCCGCCACGTCCGCGACGAGCTGCTCGCGGCCAACCTGTCCGACGACGCCGAGATCGACGCCCACCTGGCCTCCATCCACGCGGGAGAACTCGACCTGACACTCGCCCCGTTGATCTCGGCCTGGGGACGGCGTCCGGTCTAGGGTCGGTCCGGCGGATCCGGCGTGGGCGTGATCCGCCGGATGCCGGGTGACTCAGGCGATCGAGAACTGAGCGACGTACTCGGCGAACGGCGGGATTCCCACTTCTGCTCGGCGCTCGTCCATGCGCTCGGGTTCCTCGCAGGGCCACGGGATCGGCGAGCCGTCCTTCACGCCGGCGATCTGCGTGCCGTAGACCTGCTCCCGCCCTTCGTTCACAAGGGTGCGATCTCGCAGGAAGGCCAGATCACGGGGGCTGGCGGTGCCGTCGGCCACTGCCTGCTCCATCAGCCCCAACGCGCGCCGCTGCACGTCGAGCTGCCGGTCGGCGTGTTGCGCGATCAGCCAGGCGGCCCGGGCCGCCTCCTCGCCGACCAGGTCCGCGGTCGGCCATCCGTGCGCGTCCATGATCTCGCCGAGACGGTCCGCGTGCTGCGCGGTCAAGCGCCGCCAGACCAGCTGCTCCGCCGGGTCTTCGCTGTTCGCATTGCGCGCGGCCCGGTGATCGGCCGCAGCCATCATGGTGAGCTCCGCAGCCACTGCGGCAATGTCAGATGCCATCCCGACTCCCGGTCGGATCGAGGTTCTCGCTGGTCATCCGCAACCTTAGGTGCGCAGATCGCGACAGAATCTCCTCCCGGAGGACGGTGACAGACACGTCCGGATCTTGGAATACTTGATCCATCGACGGAGCCGGATCGACGCAACGCCGGTTGGCCCGCCGGTCCTCGGGCTCCGGCATGGTGTGCTCGATCTGGTGCCTGCACAGGTAGCGACGACTGCGGTGGGGGCTGTGCGCCTTGTCGCCGCCCAGGCGGTCAGGACGGGTACGCGGACGGGCCGCCACCGAGGCGCTCGACCCGAACACGCTCCAGAACGGGGATCAGCCGGGGGCTGTCACTGCACTGGCCCGGCGCGATCAGCAGAGCCGGCGGCCGCCTTCCCCGGCCGGATGGATTCTGCTCGTCAGACCGCCCCGGGAGCGTCCGAGCCCCTCGTCGGGGCGGTGCTGCCGAGGCATCGAGCTTTTTTCGGGATCCGCGGTGCTCTGTGCGGAGCCCCGGCTGCGAGCTGGTGAGCTCGGCATGGGGTCGAGTCGACGCTGACCATGCTCCAGTCCACCCGCCCCTGAGCGTCGGCGTCGGCCAGCAGGGCCTGAAGGATCCTGTCCCAGGTCCCGTCCGCCGACCAACGCCGATGCCGCTCACGGACGGTCGTCCGACTCCCGGAGCGCGCGGGCAAGTCCCGCCGGGGCACCCCGGCGCGGATCCGGAACAGGATCCGGCGTCGCCGTAGGTCTGCTGCGCCCCCGGATCGGTGCCGTCCGGCGCCCTTCGGAGCTCCCCGTCAAGGGGAACTGACATTTCGTCGGTGATCGGCAGGAAATCCGACGCTTCCCCGGCGCAGTCCGGCATGCTGAGGCAGCTGGTCAACCCATCCCAAGGAGGACAAACCATGTCGAACATCCCTGCGGATCTGCGGTTCGCCGAGTCGCACGAGTGGGCGCGCCTGGAGTCCGACGGCACAGTGACGGTCGGGATCAGCGATCACGCTCAGAATGCGCTCGGTGATGTGGTGTTCGTGGAGTTGGCTGAGGTCGGCAAGGTCTTCGAGGTCGGCAGCTCGGCCGGTGTGGTCGAGTCGGTGAAGGCCGCGTCGGAGATCTACGCACCGGTCGGCGGCACGGTGGTCGCCGTCAACGAGGAGCTGAACGAGAGCCCGGAGCTGCTCAACGACGAGCCGTACGACGCCTGGATCTTCAAGCTGAAGCCGTCCGACAAGTCCGAGCTCAAGAAGTTGCTGGACGCCGCCGGGTACCGGGCGCTCCTCGGCGAGTGACCTTCGGCGGGCCGAACGCCACAGCCGCTGCCGGAGGTGGACGAAAGGCCCCGAGGAAGGCCCGAGGGCGGACGGGGGCGCCGTGAGGCGGGCCGTCCTCGGATAGATTTGTTCGGGTGATCACCGACGCCGCGTCAGCGCCCATCGTGCTTGCCTACGACCCCACTTGGCCGGAGCGGGCGCTCGCTCTCACGGACGAGCTCCGTTCGGACCTCGGGCCGCTGGTGCTGCAGGTGGAGCACATCGGCAGCACCGCGATTCCCGGCATGGCCGCGAAGCCGGTGTTCGATGTGCAGATCACCGTCGCGGACCTGCACGAGGCCGAGGGCGCGTTCGACCGGCTCCTGGTCGAGAAGGGCTTCCGGCGGTCGCCGTACCGGTACGACCATGTGCCCGCGGGCGTCGAGGACGATCGGGAGCGGTGGACGAAGCGGCTCTGGATGCGACGCGGGCAGGCGGGGGCGGACTGCAATCTGCACGTCCGGCTGCTCGGCTCGCCGAACGAGCGGCTCGCCCTGCTGTTCCGCGACTGGTTCCGGGCGCACCCCGAGGCGGTGCCCGCCTACGGCCGGTTCAAGTCCGTGCTCGCGGGCGTCGTCCGCGACATCGACGTCTACGCGGATGTCAAGGATCCGGTGGTCGACCTGGTCGTCACGGTCGCCGAGTCCTGGGCGGCCTCGACCGGTTGGACCCCCCACTCCGGGAAGGGCTGACGGAGCGGGGGGCCGGGCAGGCGTCAGTCGAGGCAGAACTCGTTGCCCTCGACGTCCTGCATGTTCTGGCAGGACTCGTTCTCCTCGTCGGCGAGCAGGAGCCGGCCGCGGGTCGCGCCGAGCGCGACGAGGCGGGTGGTTTCGGCTTCGAGGGCGGCGAGGCGTTCATCGCCGACCAGGCCGGTGCCGACGCGAATGTCGAGGTGGAGGCGGTTCTTGACGACCTTGCCCTCGGGGACGCGCTGGAAGTACATCCGCGGGCCGACGCCCTCGGGGTCGCTGGCGGCGAACCAGGAGCCGCGCTGCTCGGGGGGCAGCGACTCGGTGAAGGCGTCCCAGGTGTCGAAGCCCTCGGGCGGCTGCGGGGGGACGTAACCGAGCGCCGCGCACCAGAAGCGGCCGACGCGCTCCGGTTCGGCGCAGTCGAAGGTGATCTGGATCTTCTTGACCGATGACATCGCGCCACCATAGCAACGGCCGAGTGGATCTTGCGTGCGATTTTCTGCCGGTCCGCGAGCAGTTGACGCCCCGTCGGCGACGGGCGGCCCGCCGCCGGGGACGGGTGCGTCGGCGGCGTGTGCGAGGCTCCGCCGCATGGAAGTGCTGTTCGGCTATTTCGCCGCCGCTGATGACGACGACGCCCTGGGGGCGATCGTCCGGGACGACGACGAGCCTTTCGGGGCCGGGTACGACGGGACGGTGGTGAAGGGCATTGATCCGATGGTGGCGCTCGAACCCGCCGCGGAGTTGGTGACGGGGCGGTCCGGTGCGGAGCTCCGGGCGGATCCGCGGTGCGGGGCGCTGGTCGGCATGATCGAGGACGGTGAGGTGGTGGTACTGGCGCTGTCGAACGTTCTCCGGGACGCGTTGGCGCGGCAGGGGGATGCCGCGCTCGGCGAAGTCGCGGAGCGGTGGGCGGCGGTGGACGAGGTGTTCCACGGACCGGCCGATGCAGACCAACTCACGGAATTCCTCCGGGAGTTGTCCGGGATCGCACGCCGGGCCGCGGCCCGTGGCGCGGGCCTGTACTGCTGGGTGTGCCCCTGATGGGCGGCGAGCAGCCGACCGTCGAGGCGGTGCTGCGCGGTGCGGTCGCCCTGCCGGGCGGACGGGAGCTGGTGAACGGCGTCGGGGTCGAG
Source organism: Kitasatospora griseola (assembly GCF_044999035.1). Taxonomy (NCBI): domain Bacteria; kingdom Bacillati; phylum Actinomycetota; class Actinomycetes; order Kitasatosporales; family Streptomycetaceae; genus Kitasatospora; species Kitasatospora griseola. The sequence continues at coordinate 349,971 of NZ_CP173360.1, forward strand.
GGTCGGGCCGGATCGCGTCGGGCGGTGCTGCTGGACGGGGTGCGGCTGGCGGTGTTCGACCTGGACGCGGTGTTCGACGGGCGGATGGAGCCGTCCGTCGTCTTTCCGCTGCCGTGGCCGGGGTGGACGGGCGGGGTGCACACGGTGAGTCCGGACGGCTCGTTCGCGGTGTTCTCCGGGCAGCGCACGGTGCGGGCCGTGAACAGCGACGGCACGACCCGGTGGGAGTACCCGCACCCCTGCTGGGGTCCGGAGCTGGGGCATCCGCACAGCGGGGACGAGCAGGAGGTGTGCGCGGGGTCCGAGCAGGGTTCCTGCTGGGTCTCGGACGACGGGCGGGTGGTGTGGGCGCACACGCCGGGCTCGTCGGGGGACGACTACCTGGAGGAGTGGGTGGTCCTGGACGCCGTGGACGGCCGCCCGCTGGCCCGCCAACCGCTGGAGAGCGTCGCGTCCGCCTCGCACCACCGGTCGCACCCGGACTCCGGCCGGGTCGGGCTGTGCGTGGGCATGGGCCAGGACGGCGTCGGCCTGTACTGGGCGCACTGGGACGGCGAGCGGCTGCGGGACGTCCAGCTGGACGAGGCGGGCGAGCGCATCCTGATGGACGTCCACCCGGACCGGCCCGCGTACCTGACCGTCGACCAGGGCGGCTGGGACGTCCGGCTGCACGGCCTGGACGGCACGACGCTCGCCGAGGGCGCCGCGCCGCCGGCCGCCGACCCGGACGACCCGCCCTGCTGGGACTGGTCCTGCGGCTTCGTCGACCCGCACACCGTCCTCGCCTCCACCCTGGACTGCGACGACGACCGCGGCGCCCACTGGCTTCTCGACACCGCCACCCTCACCCCGCGCCACCGCATCACCTACCCGGACGCCCGCACCCCGGGCTACGCCCGCCCCCTCGGCGACGGCACCTGGCTGACCTTCGACGACCGCTCCGGCCTGCTCCACCGCTGGTCGGCGAAGCCGCCGACGGCGGGTGACGAGCCGGCCGCCGAGGTGCGCCGGGAGCCGGTCGGGCTGCTGATGACGACCGAGCGCGGACTGTCGGAGCGCGATCCGGGCCCGACGGCGATCAGCCGGCAGGTGACCGCGCTCCGGTGCGGCGACCCGTTCCTGATCGTCGAGCGGACCGGTGGGGACGAGCCGGGCGACTGGTACGTGCAGGCGCGGTACCTGCGGGACGGCGAGCGCTACGAGCTGGAGTACCGCGACGGCGTCCCGTCCGAGCACCACCGGACGGTGACGGACTCCGCCGCCGCCGTGGTCGGCGCCCTGGTCGGCTGGTCGGCAGGTCTGACCTCGTGGCGGCGGAACTTCGACTGGACGCCGATCGGGCACTGCTTCACCGGCTGAGCCCGGGGCGTCGACCTCGCGGTCAGAGCAGCCAGAGGCCGAAGCCGGTGACCAGGATGCCGGTGGCGATCAGCAGGGGGCCCAGGAGGTGGTCGCGGGGGCGGTCGGTGCCCGGGCGGATGCGGATGGTGGAGGCCAGGCCGACGCCGAAGAGCAGGACACCGAGCGGGGTGAGGATCATCCACAGCGTGGGCGCGACACTGTGACCGTAGATCATCGGGTCGTCGGCAGGGCGGCGGGTCGGGGGCGCTCGCCGGGCGCGGACGGGGTGTGGGGTGCGGCCATGGTGGGTCCTCCTGCGGTGTTCCGCACGACGCTACCCGCGTCCACAACAAGACTCCGCCACGGATTGGCAAAGCCTTCGCCCCGACCGGCGGGCGGGCGGTTCGACACCGGTTTTTGACGGGTCGTCAGCGACCGGGCGCCCTCCAAAGGGGCTGTGACGACCGGCGTTCGATTCCCAGCGAACGTCCAGGAAACTCCCGGGGCACTCGGAGGGGGGTTCCGAGGCGGTTGCGCAGACGGTGAGGAGAACGCGACCGGAACACGGCGGCTTTGCGGAGGTCCTGCACACGAGGCCCCCGGCTCCGGCCCGGCACCACCTTGCCGGGTCGGGGCCGGGGGCCTCGTGCGGTGGAGGGTCGGCCGGGGTCAGCCGACCGGGACGGAGGGCGGTGTCACGGCGACGGCGACGGCCTCCTGCTTCGCGGCGCGGGCCGCGGCGCGGCGGGCGACGAAACGGTTGACCAGGGTGACCATCACCCAGGCGTAGGCCCAGCCGACCAGCACGTCGATGATGAAGTGCTCGCCGCCGTAGACCAGGGTGAAGCCCATGGCCAGGGGGTACGCGGCGAGGACCACCCGCAGGGTGCGGCCGGCCCGGGGCCAGAACACCAGGGCGATCATCATCGGGTAGGCGGAGTGCAGCGAGGGCATCGCGGCGACGTCGTTGGCGAACCGGCTGCCGTTCTCGAAGATGGTGCCGGCCCGGTGCAGGCCGCTGTTCTCCAGCACGGCGTTCACTATCCGGTCGACGGCCGGCAGGTGGTTCTCGATCGCGGCCAGCCACGGCGGGTCGGCCGGGTACAGCACGTAGGTGAGGAAGCCGGCGAAGGTGATGGCGAGGTAACAGGCGAGGAAGTGCCGGAACCGGGCGTGGTTGCGCTTCCAGAGCACCGCGAGGATCCCGAAGACCGCGAAGAAGTGCGACATGTAGACGACGACGATCGCGTAGTCGTACCACTGCGGCTGCCCGGGGTGGTACAGCAGGTCCTGGAGGCGCACCGTCCAGGTCTCGCCGAAGCCGAGCACCTCGTCGAAGGCGATCTGCGGGGCGTAGTGCGGCTGCCAGGGCGTGTGCGCCCCGTAGCCCCTGAGCAGTGAGTAGGCCCAGACCACGGCCATCACGGGCACCCAGTCGCGCAGCACGTACAGCCAGCCCTTGCGGCCGCCGCTGTGCACGGACGCGGCAACCAGGGCGGCGATCAGCCAGAGGAAGACCACGTCGTTGGCGTACGGCAGTCCGTAGACCGCGAGGTAGCGCCAGAACGCGAGGGCGAACAGCGGCCAGGCGAGATGCCTGGGGCGTAGTCGGGACAGCAGATGGACCGCCAGCGAGCGTGACCGCGCTGCCAGGTGGGACGAGTCGATCATGCGTCACGAAGCTAGCAAGAGCGTCTTTGAGAAACCTTCAGCCGCGCGCCCGGGCTCCCAGCGAATTCCCAGACGGCACACGGACGGGGGACGGGCTCCGGCCGCCGGATCGGCGCCAGGCCAATGCTCGACATTAATAATGGCGAGTATTAATCTGTGGGGCATGGCAAGGGACATGGCAACGACGTCGGGCTCCGACCCCACCGGCACGGGCACCACCCGGGACCGGCTGATCCGCTCCGCCGAGCAGCAGTTCGCGGCGCAGGGCGTGCACGGCGCGCAGCTGCGCGAGGTGGTCCGGGGGGCGGGGCAGGCGAACCCGTCCGCGGTGCAGTACCACTTCGGCTCCCGCGAGGGGCTGCTCGACGCGGTGATGGCGGAGCGCCAGCACCGCACCGAGCGTGCGCTGGCCGAGCGGCTGCCCGAGCCCGAGGGGCGGCCGCTGGCCGAGCTGCTCGGCGCGCTGATCGACGCCGAGGCCACCGAGCTGCGCACCGAGCGCGGCCGGGACTGCCTGCGGATCTCCACCCAGGTCAGCCACGACAGCGGCATCCGCGAGCGGCGGCCGCACCCGGGTCTCGCGGGCAGCCGGTACTGGCGGCTGATCTCCGAGCTGGAGGCGCCGCTGGTGGAGCTGCTCCCGGAGCCGGTGCGGCTGGAGCGGATCGACCTGGTGCTCACCCTGATCGGTGCGGCGCTGGCCGAGCGCGCCCGGCAGCTGGCCGCGGGCGAGCCCACCCTGACGGCGGACGGCGGCTACCTGGCCGACCTGGTCTCCGTCTGCCGTGCCGTGCTGACCGCACCGCCGGCCGGGGCGCACCCCGCCCCGGCGCGGCCGAACCACTCTGCGCCGGGCGCGGGCGACGCGTCCGGCGTGCACCACGAGAACGCGAGGAGCAAGTCATGAGCGAGCTGTCCGGCAAGACCGTCGTCATCACCGGTGGGGCCCGCGGCCTGGGCGCCGAGACCGCGAAGCAGGCGGTGGAGGCGGGCGCGAACGTGCTGATCACCGACGTGCTGGACGCGGAGGGCGAGGCCACGGCTGCCGCGCTCGGCGAGCGGGCCCGCTACCGCCACCACGACGTCGCCTCGGAGCAGGACTGGGCGGAGGTGGTCGCGTTCGCGCAGGCCGAGTTCGGCGCGGTGCACGGCCTGGTGAACAACGCGGGCATCTCCACCGGGAGCTTCCTCGCCGACGAGTCGGTGGAGCACTTCCGCAAGGTCCTGGACATCAACCTGACCGGTGTGTTCATCGGCATGAAGACCGTCACTCCGGCGCTGCGCGAGGCCGGCGGCGGCTCGGTGGTCAACATCTCCTCGGCGGCCGGCCTGATGGGCCTCGCGCTGACGGCCGGCTACGGCGCGTCCAAGTGGGGTGTCCGCGGCCTGACCAAGATCGGTGCGGTGGAGCTGGGCGTGGACCGGATCCGCGTCAACTCCGTGCACCCGGGCATGACGTACACCCCGATGACGGCGGCCGTCGGCATCGAGCGGGGTGAGGGCAACTACCCCAACACCCCGATGGGCCGGGTCGGCGAGGCCCCGGAGATCGCCGCGGCCACCGTGTTCCTGCTGTCCGACGCGGCCTCGTACATCACCGGCGCGGAGCTGGCCGTGGACGGCGGCTGGACCACCGGCCCGACCGTCCGCTACGTGATGGGCCAGTAGCGGACGGGGGCCTTCGGGCTCCGGTCAGGCGTCGAGCGGGGCGGACTCGCCGAGGGCGAGGCGGGTGTAGCGGGTGCCCGCCTCGCCGTCGAGCCAGCCGTCGAAGTTCGCCGCGCCGCGCTCGCTGAGGAAGGCGTCGTGGATCGGGACGGTGCGCGCCGGGCGCAGGGCCCGCACCAGTTCGAGCGCCCCGCGCATGGTCAGCCACGGCCCCGCGGAGGGCAGCAGCAGGGTGCGCACCGGCTCGTCCGGCTCGTCCAGGGAGTCCCCGGGGTGGTAGAGGCCGTCGACCAGGTAGCCGAGGTTCGAGCAGTCCGGGTGGTTGTCGATCACCTGGGCGTGCCGCCCGCCGACGGCGTGCACCGCGAAGCCGCCCGCCTCGAACCGCTCCCCCGCCGTCAACGGGTGTGCGCCGCCGGCGAGTTCGGCCGCGACGTCCGCCGGCGCGAAGACCTCCAGCGCCGGGTCGGCCTTCCGGGCGGCCGCCAGCAGCTCGTGGTCGACGTGGTCGTGGTGCCCGTGGGTGATCAGCACGGCGCGGACGCCCGCGAAGGCTTCGGGCTCGGTCCAGCACCCCGGGTCGATCAGCAGGGACTTCTCGCCGTCCTCGATCCGGACGCACGCGTGGGAGTACTTCGTCAGCAGCATCCGGCCAACCTAGCGGCCCCGCCGGAGCACCGCCCCCGGATTTCGCCTGCCCCTGACGCTTCGTCAACGTCAGGGGGCAGGCGGGAGGTTCAGCGCGTGGCGGCTTCGCGCAGGCGCTTCTTGTCCGGCTTGCCGACGGGCGTCAGCGGGATCTCGTCGACGACGTGCAGCACCTCGGGCGCGAAGATCCGCCCCTTGCGTTCGGTGACGAAGGCGCGGAGTCCGTCCAGCTCCGGCCGCTGCCCCGGGGCGGGGACGACGGCGACGTGGACGTGCTCGGCCTGCTGGTCGTCGCGGACGCCGAAGACCGCGCAGCGGGCGACCGTCGGGTGGGTGAGCAGCAGCTCCTCCACCTCGGAGGGGTAGACGTGCCCGCCGACCACGATGATCAGGTCCTTGGCCCGGTCGGAGAGGTAGAGGTAGCCGTCCTCGTCGAAGTAGCCGACGTCGCCGGTGTTCAGCCAGCCGTCGCGCAGCACCGAGGCGGTGAGGTCGGGCCGCTTCCAGTACCCGGCCATGATGGTGTCGGACCGCAGGTGGATCTCGCCCTGCTCGCCGGTCGGCAGGTCGGCGCCGTCGACTCCGCGGATCGCCACCTCGATGCCCGGCAGGGGGCGGCCGACCGGGACCTGTCCGCCCGGGCCGATCCGCTCGTGCTCGTGGGGGGCGAGCGCGGAGATCATCTGCGCCTCGGACATGCCGTAGACGCCGACCAGGACCGGCCCGAAGACCTTGAACGCCTCGCGGATCCGGGTCGGCGAGGCGGCGGCGCCGCCGTACATGATCTGCCGCAGGCTGGACAGGTCGGTGCGGCCGATCGCCGGGTGGTCGAGCAGCTGGTACAGCAGCGGCGGGAGCACCCAGAGGTCGGTGATGCGTTCGCGCTCGACGGCGGCGAGGACCGCGCCGGGGTCGAAGGAGCGCTGGAGGACCACCGTCCCTCCGTGGTGGAGCACCAGGTCGGAGAGGACGCCGGCCAGGTGGGCCAGCGGGGTGGCGGCGAGCAGCCGGGGCGCCCGGTCGTCGCCGACCGGGGTGTCGAAGATGGCGCGGTAGGGCCCGTGCAGGGTGAGGATGCCCTTCGGGATGCCGGTGGTGCCGCCGGTGTGGCGGATGCTCAGGTCGTCCTCCGGCCGGATCCGGACGTCCGGCGGTTCGGCGGGCCGGTGGACGGCGGCCGCGATCACGTCCTCCCCGACGGCGCCGTCGCCGTCGGGCCCGGGGCCCAGGGTGAGGACGGTCGGCACGTCGATCAGCGGGAGCAACTCGGGTGCGTCGGCGTACCGTTCGGCGTCGACCAGCAGCACGACAGTGTCCACGCTGGTCGCGATCTCGGCCAGGACCGGGGCGCTCATGCCGTTGTACAGGTTCACCACCCGGGCGCCGGCGAGGCCTGCCGCGAACCGGGCGATCAGCGCCTCGGGGGTGTTGCCGGTCAGCAGGGTCACGGTGGTTCCGCGGGTGGCGCCCCGGGCGATCAGCTCGTGCGCGAGGCGGTAGGTGGCGGCGGCGAAGTCGCCCGCCGTGATCGCGGCGCCGTCGGCGTCGACGACGGCCCGTCGGTCCGGATCGGCCGCGAGGGACCGGAGGACCATCGCGGGACCGCTCACGAACTCCGCGTCGGGCATGGCTACTTCTTCGTTGTGGTTGGCAACCATGGCCACAGGCTAACCCGACCGCGCCGCCGCACCGGGCAGGGGCGGCCGCTATTTGGCGCGAACCCTCCGTCACCGGCGCGTTTCTGGCGGTTCGTCAACTCCGGCTGCTCCTCACGCCTCCCCTTCGGCGTCTTGGCGCTCCGGGGAGGAGCCCTGGAGTCGAAGGCATCGGGACAGGCCGTACGACCGAAGGAACACCCCCATGCGGATCACCGTGCTGACCGTGGCCGACTGCCCGAACGCCCGGCCGACCCTGGACCTGGTGACCGCCGCCCTCGACGGCCGACCGGTCGACGTGGCCCTGGTCGAGGTCGCCGACGAGTCCGAGGCCGCCCGGCTGGGCATGTACGGCTCCCCGACCGTCCTGATCGACGGCACCGACCCCTTCGCCCCGCCCGGCGCGGAACCCGGCCTGTCCTGCCGCCTCTACCGGCACCCCGACGGCACCATGTCCGGCCTCCCGGACGCCACCGCCCTGCGCCGAGCCCTCACCGGCCGGGCCGAACCGAAGCAACCCGGCGGGACGGCGGACTGCCGCTCGACCCGTTGAGCTCTTCCGGCTCCGCAACGAACGACTTCTGCGACGCGGACCACTTGAGATATCTTTAAGGTTTCCGAGCGAATCTAATCAAGGGTTTATCGACCATTAAGGTCCGATTCATGCGGCGACTGTGGCCTTTCATTGTCGGACCGGTATTCACCGGACGCCCGCATCTTCCGGGAAGTCGGACCGAAGGCCTCGATGAAGGCACTGACCAGACATCTCCTTGCCTCGACGTCGATTCCGACATCCGGTCCGATCGGGACCGGAGAGCTTTGCTGCTCGAATGAGAAATCGCCGCGGCGCCTGGTGCGAGACGCACTGGCTGCCGGAGGCCGACCTGGTCTCCGTCGGCCCCGGCGCCCGCGTCAACCGAGGCACCGTGCTGCAGACCCACCTGTTCCACGACCGGGTGATGCGGCTGGACTCCGTGCAGCTGGACGAGGGCGCCACCCTCGGGCCCAACTCGATCGTGCTGCCCGGCGCCACCATCGGGGCCGGCGCGTCGATCGGCGGGGCGTCGCTGGCGATGCGCGGGGAGTCGATCCCGGCGAGCACCCGGTGGATCGGCAACCCGGTGGCCGCCTGGCCGACCGCGCACCCGGCCGACACACCGCACCAGAGCCGTGGGCGGCGGCAACCGGGCCGCCGGCGGAAGCCGAGGCGCCGGGCCGGAACCGGACCGGGCGCAGGTCCGGGCCGAGCCGGTGACTCCTGATCGCGCCGCCCCGTCGGCTCACCAATGCGGTTACTGCGCACGGAAGTTATGTTGACGAACCGGTGCGGCTGGGCAACACTGGCTGGCGCGGTCACGTCATGCACAGTCATGTCATGCGCGGCCACGGCAGGTTCAGTCAACCGCACGGCGCCCCGTCACCGGATGTCGCGGTGGCCTGCCGTGCACTCGTGTCAGGAGGACCCTCATGGAAGCTCCTACCCTGCAGCCGCCGACGGGCGACACCCTCGTCACCGACGAGGAGTTCGACCTCGTGATCGGCGAACTCGAGCTGGACGTCCCGGAGAACGCGCCGAGTGCCGGCACCTGTGGCCTGCACCTCTACTGCATTCTGAAGTAGGCGTTCTCCGGCCCGCTTTCGCTCGGAACAGCTCCCCCGAACCACGTCGCGGCGCCGCCGGATCGGACGGTGCCCGACTCCTGCTGTGCCACTCCTACTGTGCCACTCCTACTGACAGGGGAAATCGATGGAGACCTCGACCGTGCTGACGCCGCAGGGCTACGCCCTCACCGCGGACGCGGAGTTCGACCTGGTGATCGGTGACCTGGAGCAGGGCCTTCCGGAGGGCGGCTCCGCGCACGCGGTCTCGACGTGTGTGCGCATCTACTGCGTTCCGAACCTGTAGTTCCCGGGTACGACGCAGCACCGCGACGCCGCGCGACGCCGGTCCGGCCGGCCGCGTGGCGTCGCGGACGGACCACCTGACCAGGGGCAGAATGGAACTGCGCGACCACGGCGGCGCCGCCCGTGCGCCCGAACTCCCCTCTGCGACACGCCGGTTGATGACGGCACTGGCCGAGGGCCGGGCAGGCCGGGCGTTCCCGCCGGTGGCCGTCCCCGGGCCGGACGGCACGCTCGCCGTCGAACGCCCCTTGGGCGGTCCGGCCGAGGCGCGGGCCCTGGGGCATGCGCTGGCCGACGCCCGCTTCGCGCCGCTGCACGAGGTGCTGCGGCGGATCGACGCCTGGTCCGAGCGCGCCGTCGCCGATGACCGGTTGATCGATCCGCAGCTGCTGCGGCCGGCGAATGCGGACCTGTTCGGGCCGCTGCTCACCGAGACCCTGGAGACCTGCGTCGACCGGCCGCCCGACCGTGCTGCCGCCTTCGCCGACCGCCGGGCCGGGCAGTTCCTGGACTTCCTGACGCTGTTCCTGGAACGGCTGGCCCGCGACCGGCCCGCGGAGCGCCGGGTCACCGGCCTGTGGGCGAACGGCGAGGAGACGCACAACGGCGGCCAGCGGGTGCTGCGCGTCGAGTTCGCCGACGGCGTCCGGCTCGCCTACAAGCCGCGGCCGGCGACCGGCGAGCTCCTCTTCCTGGCCGCCGAGGGCTCGGTGTTCGCCCTGCTCAACGCGCTGCCTCCGGCGGCCGGCCCGGTCCGGCTGCCGACCGTGCGGACCTGGGCGGGCAGCGGCCCGGACCGGGCGTGCTACTCCTGGCAGGAGTGGATCGAGCCGCCGGACGCGTGGGGCGTCCTGCGTACCGACGGCAGGTGGAGCCTGCGCGGCGCCGTCCTCGATCCGGGGGCGGCGGCCCGCTACTGGCACCGCGCCGGGTCCCTGGCCGCCGCCGCGTTCGCGTTCGGGATCACCGACCTGATCGGCGGCAACGTGCTGATCGGGCAGCGCCCGGGCGACGGCGAGCCGCTGCTGTTCCCGGTCGATCTGGAGGCGTACTTCGCGGATCCGAAGCGGCTGTTCGAGACCGGGCTGCTGTTCGATCCCGCGGTCTCCGCGCACCACCACGTCGGCCTGGAGAACGTCGCGCGCTGGTGCGACCTGGACGGCCCCGCGACCTGCTGGCGTCCGCAGCCGGACGGCTCGCTGCGGCTGGAGCGGCGGACCCTGCCGCTGGCCCGGACCGGGACCCGCACGGTGGTCGGCGACACCGAGGGCCGCACCGGCTACGGCCCCCACCTGGCGGCGATGCTGCGCGGCATGTTCGACGCCTGGACGCTGATGTGCCGCCACCGCGCCCGGATCGCCGAGTTCCTCGCGGAGCGGGCCGCCGGGCACGTGGTGCGGGTGATCGCCCGCCCGACGGCCGAGTACCCGGGCGGCGGCGAAGTCCCGTTCACCGAAGGCGAGTCGGAGCAGCTCGCCCGCGGCGACGTCCCGTACTTCTTCCGCGCGGCCGACGGCGGCCCGCTGCTCGCGCTGCGGATGCCGCCCGGCCGCGAACCGTGCACGGTCCCGACCGACGCCCCGCACGACGAGGGCCGCCCGTGGCCGCCGGTCGCCACCGTCCGCGAGGGCGGGAAGCTGGACCTCGCCGGGCTCGGCATCGCCCTGCGCGACGCGGTCGAGCACGTGTACGGCGATCCGGAGCCGCAACGGGGCGGCCTGCGCGACCACGGGCGCGGGGTGCGGATCGGCCTGCGCGGCCCGCGTGAGGGCGAGGTGTCCTTCGACTGGCCGACGGCGGGCCGCCGCATCACCTACCGATGGGACGAGACGAAGCTGCGGCTGTGCATCGACCCCCTGAACGACCCGGCCGCCCGGGATGCCGCCGGGATCCGTGAACGGCTGCTGCGCCTGGGCCGGATCGACGCGTCGCTGCGCGACCCGTGGGCCGCCGGCGGCTTCACCGACACCGGGCTGGAGGCGAAGCTCGACCGGCTGACCGGCACCGGCATCGTCTGGCTGCGCGGCGTGGTCGCCGAGCACGGCTGGCCCGGCCGGGGCCTGGTCGGCGAGGAGGCCGCCACGGTGGCGAGCGCGCTGCTCCAGCACTGCACCGGCGACCTGGAGTTCCGGCGCGAGTGCCTGGCGCTGATCGAGGCCGCGGCCGAGCGCGGCGACATGCCCCGGCGCGACGCCGCCTACCTCACCGACTCGCTGCGCCGGGCCGAGGGCCGCCCGCAGCTGTACGGCACGAAGTTCGAGCGGGCCGCGGGCGGCGACCTGCGGCCCTGCCCGATCGAGGACGAGGAGCGGGTGGACGAACGCCGCGCGGCCGTCGGCCTCGGCCCGCTCGCCGACTACGCGGCGCTGCTGGCGGAGAAGTACCCGGCGCCCGAGAACGAAGGGGTACAGGCGTGACCACCACCGACTGGACCGAACTCCTCGCCCGCGTCTGGGGCAAGGAGCCCGCCCTGCTCCCGGCAGCCGCCCCCGCCGGCCCGGCCCACCTGCACCGCACGATCGTCGCCGCCTGCGAACCCTTCCGCGCCGGAACGGTGTTCCGGACCCTGCCGCAGGTCCGCCTGCACACCCCGCTCGGCTGGCTCGGCGCACCGGGCGGGCTGCTGCCCGACGCCGACGACCCGAGCCCTGCCGCCTACCGGGCCCGGCTGCGCCGCGAGCCGGCCGGCAGCGGGCCGGACGCCGGCTTCCTGCTGAGTGTCCGCCAGCCCCTGCACACCGACTGGGCGTTGTGGTCGGCAGTCCGGGACTCCCTCGCCGAGCTGTGGCACCGGGTCGGCCTGCCGTGCCTGCCGGTCGAGGCCGAGCTGACCGAGGGCGACGACTTCACCCGCACGCCGGGCCTGGCCGTCCCCTCCGCGCACGCGGTGCTGACCTGGGTGCTGGCCGGCGCCCTGGAGGCCGAACTGCACGAGCCGGACGGCGAGTTCCGCGTCCTGCGGGCCACCGCCGGCGAGCTGCTGTACTGGCCGGAGGGCTCCCGCTGGCGCGAGCACCACCGCGACGGCTGCGTGACGCTGCGGATCTCCGTCCCCCGCGCCCAGCACCTGGCGACCGGGGCGGTCAAGGACCTGCTGGCCGAGGACGTCCGGGGCCGGCTGGAGTACGACGGCACGGTGCCCTGCCTGCCCTATCCGCCACCCGCAGGCGGGCCGCCCGACCTCGTGGTCGCCGTCGGCGAGGCGGCCCGCGCCGCTGCCGGGGGCGCCGAGCTGGCCGCCGCGCTGCGCGCCCGGTGGGCGGCGTGGTGGTCCTCGGCCGGGCTGGAACCGGTGCCCGGGCCGCGCGCCGACGTCCCCCTGGGGCCCGGGCAGCGGCTGCGGGTGGTGCGCGGGATCGTCCGGCTGCCGGACGGGCCCGGCCGCTGGATCTGGGCCGTCAACGGGCACGCCTTCCCGATCGGGGGGGCCGCCGGCGAACGGATCGCCCAGCAGCTGCGGCCCGGCCGCGAACTGACGGTCGGTGAGCTGTGCCGCGCGGTGGGCGCGGACGAGCACAACCGCGCCGTGACCGCGCTGCTGCGCAAGCTCCACGCGCTGCGCGGAATCGACCTGACCGACGGAGAGAGGACGGACGGATGACGACCGCACCCGCGAGCGACCTGGCCGTCGTCCGAGGCCCCCTCGACTGGGACGAGTTCACCGCGCACTACTGGGACCGGCGCCCGGTGCTGATCAAGGCCGTCCGCCCGGCGCCCTTCGAGCTGCGCGAGGTCTTCGCCGCCACCGCGCTCGCCACCCGGCCGCCCGGCCCGTACCGGATGCCGCCGACCGCCCAGTTCGCCGTCGGACGCTTCCAGCAGACCGAGCCCGCGCACTGGTTCCCGCGCCCCGGGGACGGCGCCTTCGACGGCTACCGGCGGCGGCTGGACGCCGAGTTGGCGGCCTTCTCGAAGGAGACCCGGTACGCGCTGGTCGTGCACGCCTTCCACGCCTTCCACGCCGGGCAGTGGGAGCGCCAGCGGGCGTTCTTCGACCCGCTGTGGGAGCGCACCGGGCTGCCGCTGTCGGGGGCGATCACCACGCTCTTCCACGGCAACTACGAGCACACCCCGGTCGGCGTCCACAAGGACCGGTTCGCCACCTTCCTGTTCGCCCTCGAAGGCCACAAGCGGATGCGGTTCTGGCGGGAGCGCCCGTGGACCGAGCCGGTGACCACCAAGCTGGACTACCGGCCCCACCTGGCCGCCTCGTTCACCGCCGAACCCGAGCCCGGCGACCTGCTGTACTGGCCCGCGAGCTACTACCACGTCGGCGAGAGCGTCGACGGCGGCGCCGCGACCAGCGTCAACGTCGGCGTCCCGCGCGAGGCGCACCGCGCGGTCTACGACGTCGACGACCTGCTGCTCGGCCGGAGCCGGGACGCGATGGTCGATCCGGACGTCGCCCTGGTCCGGCTGCCCGCGGCCACCGCCCTGCTCTCGGTGCCCGAACCGCCGACGGACGGCGCGCTGCCCGAGGCGCTGGAGCAGACCCTGCGCATCTTCCGGGACTACCACGACCCCGCCCGGATGCAGGACCTGGTCGCCGCCCTCTCCCTCGGCACCCTGACCGCGTCCGGCCTCTGCCCCGTCCCCCCGCCCGAGCCGGTACGGCCGCTGGACGACGCCACGACGGTTCGGTCCCGTACCCGGGTGCTGCACCAGCCGGTCGAGGGGGCGCTGCTCTGCGCCGCCAACGGGCACGTCCTGCGCAGCCCGCTGACGCCGCAGCAGATCGAACCGCTGCTGCACCGGCTCGCCGAACCGCAGCCGCTGACGGTCGGCGAGCTGCTGGCCACCGTACCGCCCGCCGCCCGGACGGACGCCCGCCACCTGCTGGAGACCCTGGAGAGCTTCCGCGCCCTGACCCGTGACCGGTAGCGCGCCGGTCACCAGCTGGTGACGTCGACCTTGACCAGGCCGATGTCGTACGGCATGTCGGTGATGGTGACGGCGATCGCCGCGCCCTTGCTGCTGGTGAGGCAGAGGGTGGCGCCGACGCGGATGCCCTTGGCGTCGTTGGTGGGGCGTTCGGCGGCGGTGTGGTAGCGGAAGCTCTTGATGGTGCCGGCGCGGGCGGCTTCGCGGCAGGTGGCTTCGGTGAGGTCGACGCCGGCCGGGAGCACGGCGGCGAGGTTGCCGAGGACGACCGTCGGGGCGGGGTGGTCGTGGACGACGATCTCGTAGGCCTTCTGGTCGGCCTCGGACATGGCGTTCCAGGCGTCGTCGCCGACCAGGGCGGAGAGCGGCTTGTCGTTCGGCGCGTCCAGGTCGATCAGCTCGTAGCCGCTGCTGACCACGTCGATCTGGAACGACACGGTGCGCGGCGCGCGGACTCCGGGGCTCGGCTCGGCGGACGGCGAAGGGACGGGCGAGGGGGCCGGAGAGGGAGTCGGTGACGGCGCGGGGGCCGGGGACGGCCGGGCCGGTGGGGACTGGGTGCTGACGGCGTCGCCGGACTTGCTGCCGATGGGGAGCGCCGTGATGATGCCGGCCGCGTTCATGGCGAGGACGGTGATGGTGGCGACCGTCCCGACGATGGAGAGCGAGAGCAGCAGGGCGCGCCGGTTGGCCGGGGTGTCCGGGGCCTCCCAGGAGACGCCTTCGCGGCCGGCGTGGAACGTCACCCGGTCCGGATGGTCCTCCCCGTGGTGCCGGCCGTCCGGGTGCTCCCCTTCGTGGGGCGGGTGCCCGGAGTCGGGTGCGGTCACGTGGCTCTCCTGCGGTCAGGTCTCGTTCGCCACCGTACAGTTGCGCCGCGCGCCGCCGATCCGGGCGGCCGCCGCGGCCGGCGGTGCATGCGCGGCTTCTCTGCTGGGCGCATGCCCCGTCACGGCACCGGCGGAACTGATCCTTCCGGGGTGATCACCGATCGGGTGAATCGCTCGTTCGAGCGACCCACCCCGCAGGGTCCTGACGGTCCGTCAGGCGGCGGACTCGATCCGCTCCACGATCAGTTCGCACAGCTCGTGGGTGCGCAGCGCGTCGCCCGCGTCCAGGGTCTTACCGGCCCGCAGTGCGTCCAGGAAGTGCAGCACCACCTGTTCGATGCCGCGCTGGCGGGCGACCGGCACCCAGTCGCCGCGGCGGCGGACGGTGGGCTGGCCCTTGTGGTCGATCACCTCGGCGAGGTTGTGGACCTCGCGCTTGGAGTCGGCGCCGGACACTTCGAGGATCTCCTCGGTGGAGCCGGACACCCGGTTCATCAGGCCGAGCGCGGTGAAGCCCTGGCCGGCCAGCGTGAGCACGACGTGCTCGACCAGTCCGTCGCGGGTGCGGGAGCGGACGTCGACGTGCTCGATCTCGCCGGGGGCGAGGAAGCGCAGGGTGTCCACCACGTGGATGAAGTCGTCGTAGACCAGGGTGCGGGCCTGCTCGGGCAGCCCTTCGCGGTGCTTCTGGAGGACGATCAGGTCGCGCGGGCGTTCGGCGGCCAGCAGGTAGCCGGGGGCGTGGCGCCGGTTGAAGCCGACCATCAGCGAGCGGCCGGTGGTCCGGGCCAGGTCGACCAGATGGCGGGCGCCGTCCAGGTCGTAGGCGAGGGGCTTGTCCACGTACACGTCGACGCCGCGGGTGAGCAGCTTCTCGACGATCGGGACGTGCTGGTCGGTGGCGGCGTGCACGAACGCGGCCCGGATGCCGGAGTCGATCAGTTCGTCCAGGTCGGTGGTCCGGAACGGGATCCGGTGGGCGTCGCCGATCCGGTCCAGCTTGGCCGCGTCCCGGGTCATCAGCCGCAGGTCCAGGCCTGGTTGGGCGGTGAGGACCGGCAGGTACGCCTTCTGCGCGATGTCGCCGAGCCCGACGACGCCGATCGGAAGGGCGGTGCGGTCGGTCTCGTGATCGCTCATCTGGGCACTCCTGCGGGTCGGTGACGGTCGGCGGACCAACCGGCAGCATATGCCAGACCCGTGTTGAGCAGTCGGAACAGGAGTGGCCGTACCCGGCGGTGCGGAGCGCCGGGCCCGATCGGGCGGTCAGTTGGACAGCATGCGGCGGAAGTCGGCGACCGCGTCCGCCGGTCGGCCCGCGTAACCGCCCTGGGCCAGGCGCAGCACGAAGTCGACGGCGACGTCGGGGTGCGGGTCGGTGTAGGGCTGGTGGTTGTAGTCGAGGAACAGCAGCATCGACTCGAAGGCGGTGCGCTTGTTCCGGTCCGTCATGGGGTGGTTGCGGGAGAGGGATTCGCCGAGGGCGACCGCCTTGGCCCACACGTCGGGGTAGGCGTCGGCGCCGAACACCGAGGCCCGGGGGCGGCCCAGCGCGGACTGCAGCAGGGACTGCTCGCGGACGGTGGCGACCTCGCCCAGCAGGTGGCCGATGTCGTCCTCGTCGAGGTAGTCGGTCGGCTGCCCGGGGCTCACAGGTCGGCCAGCCTCTCCAGCGTCTCCGCGTTGGCCGCGCGTATCCGCGCCACCAGGGCGGCCCGCCGTTCGACGCGCTGCTCGGGCGACCAGGCGAGGGCGCGCGGATCCCGCTGCTGGTCCTGCTCCTGCCGCTCCATCGTGGCGCCCCCTCCCGGTGTCGTTCGTTCGGGCACCGACGGTAGTGGGCGCAGCGGCGGCCGTCGAACGATTTTCCGGTGGCGGTCCGTCAGGCCCGTTGGACGGCGGGCCGGTCGAGGTGGGCGGCGGCGTCGGCGAGGGCGTGCAGCACGGGCCGGATCAGCGGGTGGAGTTCGGCGCCGGCCCGGGTCGCCGCGAACACCTTGCGGGTGGCGAGGGCGCTGTCGACGGGGCGGACGGCGACCCGGCCGAGGTCGGTGCCGCGCAGCGCGGAGCGCGGGACGAGGGCGACGCCCGCGCCGGCCGAGGCGAGCGCGGTGACGGCGCTGAAGTCGTCGGAGGAGTGCACCAGCCGGGGCTGGAAGCCGGCGTTCTCGCAGGCCAGCAGGACCACGTCATGGCAGGGGTTGCCGGGGTAGGGGCCGATCCACGGTTCGGCGGCGAGTTCGGCGACCGCGACGGGGCCGGTGCCGGCGGCCAGCGGGTGGGCGAGCGGGAGGACGGCGTCGAAGGGCTCGGCGTACAGCGCGAGCCGGGTGAGTCGCCGGTCGTCGGGCCGGGGCGCGCCGCGGTACTCGACGGCGACGGCGATGTCGGCGCGGCCGTCGAGCAGCATCGGCAGGCTGGCGTCGCCCTCGGCGTCGAGCGCCTTGACCCGCAGGCCGGGGTCGGTGCCGGCGAGGGCGGCGATGGCGGGGGCGAGGACCATGGCGATGCCGGTGGCGAACGCGGCGACGGTGATTTCGCCGGCGGCGCCGGAGCTGTAGGCGGCCAGGTCGGCCTCGGCGCGTTCCAGTTGGGCGAGGACGGCGTCGGCGTGGCCGAGCAGGATCTCGCCGGCGGCGGTGAGGCGGACGCCCCGGCCGTCCCGGATCAGCAGGGTGTGGCCGGTCTCCTGTTCGAGGGCGGCGAGCTGCTGGGAGACGGCGGAGGGGGTGAGGTAGAGCGCGGCCGCCGCGGCGGTCACGGTCCGGTGGTCGGCCACGGCCCGCAGGGTCCGCAGCCGTCGTGCGTCGATCACGGGTCAATTCTGCCAGCGCCGCGGGGGTGCTCCGAACGGGTGCGCGGAGGTGGCGCGGGGAGCCGGGGGGTGGCTCCCCGCGCCTCGGCGGGCCGCCGGGGGATGGGAGGGTGGCGGCCCGTCCGGGGGACGGCGCGGACTGAGGGTTGCTCCGCGCCTGGCCTGGGGTCCTACTCGCCGAGCGCGGCCCGGGCGTCGATGAACGCGGCGACGGCGCGCTCGACGTCCTCGGTGCTGTGCGCGGCGGACAGCTGGACCCGGATCCGGGCGGCGCCGTGCGGCACCACCGGGTAGGAGAAGCCGATCACGTAGACGCCGCGCTCCAGCAGCAGCTCGGCGAGGCGTCCGGCCTTGGCGGCGTCGCCGATCATGACCGGGGCGATCGCGTGCTCGCCGGGCAGGATCTCGAATCCGGCCTCGGTCATCTTCGTGCGGAACAGCGCGGTGTTGGCGGCCAGCTTGGCCCGCAGGTCGCCGCTGGTCTCCAGCAGGTCGAGCACGGTGAGCGAGGCGGCGGCGATCACCGGGGCGAGCGAGTTGGAGAACAGGTACGGGCGGGAGCGCTGGCGCAGCAGGGCGACGATCTCGCGGCGGGCGGCGACGTAGCCGCCGGAGGCGCCGCCGAGGGCCTTGCCGAGGGTGCCGGTGATGATGTCGACGCGGTCCATCACGCCGTGCAGCTCGGGGGTGCCGCGGCCGGTGGGGCCGACGAAGCCGACGGCGTGCGAGTCGTCGACCATGACCATGGCGTTGTAGCGGTCGGCAAGGTCGCAGATCTCGGCGAGCGGGGCGATGTAGCCGTCCATGGAGAACACGCCGTCGGTGACGATCAGCCGGCGGCGGGCGTCCTGGGTGGCCTTGAGCTGCTGCTCCAAGTCGGCCAGGTCGCGGTTGGCGTAGCGGTGGCGGCGGGCCTTGGAGAGGCGGATGCCGTCGATGATGGAGGCGTGGTTGAGGGCGTCGGAGATGACCGCGTCGCGCTCGTCCAGCAGGGTCTCGAAGACGCCGCCGTTGGCGTCGAAGCAGGAGGAGTAGAGGATCGTGTCCTCCTGGCGGAGGAAGTGGGACAGTCGCTGTTCCAGTTCCTTGTGCACGTCCTGGGTGCCGCAGATGAAGCGGACGGACGCCATGCCGTAGCCCCAGCGGTCCAGCGCCTGCTTGGCGGCGTCGACCACCTTGGGGTGGTCGGCGAGGCCCAGGTAGTTGTTGGCGCAGAAGTTGAGCACCTGGCCGCCGGTGCCGGAGGTGACGGTGATCTCGGCGGACTGCGGGGTGCCGATGACGCGCTCGGGCTTGAACAGGCCGGCTTCGCGGATCTCGGCGAGGGTGGCGGCGAGGTCGTCGCGGACGGTGTCGAACACGGGGGTGTCGCTCCTAACGAAGGGTCAGCAGGCTGGCTTGCCGAGGGGCGGTCTAGAGCGTGGTCCAGTCGAGGATGACCTTGCCGCAGTTGCCGCCGGCGGCCTCGTCGAAGGCGGCCTCGAACTCCTGGACGGGGTGCCGGCCGGTGATCACCGGGCTGAGGTCGAGTCCGCCTTCGAGCAGCACGGACATCGCGTACCAGGTCTCGAACATCTCGCGGCCGTAGATGCCCTTGATGGTGAGCATCGAGGTGACCACGGCGGACCAGTCGATCGGGAACTCGTCGGCGGGCAGGCCGAGCATGGCGATCTTTCCGCCGTGCGTCATGTTGGCGATCATCGACTGCATGGCCTCGGGGCGGCCGGACATCTCCAGGCCGACGTCGAAGCCCTCGCGCAGGCCGAGCTGGTGCTGGCCGTCCTCGATGGTGTGCTTGGAGACGTCCAGGGCGAGCGTCACGCCGAGCTTGCGGGCCAGCTCCAGGCGGTACTCGGAGACGTCGGTGATCATCACGTTGCGGGCGCCGGCGTGCTTGGCGACGGCGGCGGCCATGATGCCGATCGGGCCTGCGCCGGTGACCAGGACGTCCTCGCCGACCATCGGGAAGGACAGCGCGGTGTGCACGGCGTTGCCGAACGGGTCGAAGATGGCGGCCACGTCGAGGTCGACGGGGACGCGGTGCACCCAGACGTTGGAGGCGGGCAGTGCGACGTACTCGGCGAACGCGCCGTCCCGGTTGACGCCCAGGCCGATGGTGTTGCGGCACAGGTGGCGGCGGCCGGCCAGGCAGTTGCGGCACTTGCCGCAGACCAGGTGGCCCTCGCCGCTGACCAGGTCGCCGACGTTGATGTCGGCGACGGCGGCGCCGATCCGGGCGACCTCGCCGACGAACTCGTGGCCGATGGTCATCGGGGTCTTGATGGTCTGCTGGGCCCAGCCGTCCCACTTGCGGATGTGCAGGTCGGTGCCGCAGATGCCGGTGCGCAGGACCTTGATCAGGACGTCGCCGGGGCCGATCTCCGGCTCCGGGACGTCGGTCATCCACAGGCCGGGGGCGGCGTCCAGCTTGACGAGTGCCTTCACTGCGAGGGCTCCTGACGCGAAGTGCGGGCGGTCCTGCGGTCGGCAGGCCCGGGTTCGGGGCTGCGCAGGGTCGGCAGTCCCGTGGGTGGCCCGGCGTGCGGCGGTCGACCGGCCGGGCAGGGTGAAATCTGCCTGGTCACGGTGGGTGCGGTCCATCGAGGAATTCTTAACGGGTGCCACAGCAGGGCTGAACGATCGTGCCCGAGCAGGGTGGCGGGGCGGTCCGCGGCGTGCCGGAAGGCACCCGGACGGAGCAGCGCGACGGGCCCCGACGGCGGGTCTCCGGGCCGTCCGCACCTTGACCTGGTCTTGACAGTCGGGATTGGTCCAGTCCATTTTATTGTCGCGCTCCCCGCACCTCCAACCCCCATCCCCCACTGGAGGTCCCCCATGCATGCCCCCAATCGCCGGGCCACGGCGGTCGGCGCCGCCGCGCTGCTGCTGGCGGGCGCCGCGATCGCGGCCGTCCCGAGCTCCGCGAGCGCCGCGAACATCCTGACCAACCCCGGCTTCGAGACCGGCGCCCTGAGCGGCTGGTCCTGCTCGGGCGGCACCGGCTCGGTCGTCTCCACCCCCGTGCACGGCGGCTCGAAGGCGCTGGCCGGCGCGGTCACCGCGTCGGACAACGCGAAGTGCGCGCAGACCGTCGCGGTGCAGCCCAACACCACGTACACGCTGTCCAGTTGGGTGCGCGGCAACTACGTGTACCTCGGCGTGACGGGCGCCGGTTCGACCTGGACGCCGTCGGCGTCCGACTGGAAGCAGCTGTCGGTGACCTTCACCACCGGCGCCGCCCAGACCAGCGCCGAGGTGTACCTGAACGGCTGGTTCGGCCAGGGCACCTACTACGCGGACGACGTCAGCCTGGACGGCCCCGGCGGCAACCCCGCGGACACCCAGGCCCCCACCGCCCCGACCAGCCTGGTCGCCACCGCGACCGCCGCCACCCAGGTCTCGCTCTCCTGGGGCGCGTCGAGCGACAACGTCGGCGTCACCGGCTACGACGTCTACCGCAACGGCACCCTGGCGACCACCGTCACCGGCACCACCGCGACCGTCACCGGCCTCACCGCCTCCACCGCCTACACCTTCACCGTCAAGGCCCACGACGCCGCAGGCAACGCCTCCGCCGCCTCCAACTCCCTCGCCGTGACCACCCCTTCGGGCGGTGGCGGCACGCCGGGCGGCTTCAAGCAGGCCGCGCCGTACCTGTACAACGGATGGGGGAACCCGCCGTCGCCGACCACGGTGATGAACGCCAGCGGGATCAAGTGGTTCACCCTGGCGTTCGTGCTGGCGCAGAACGGCTGCAACCCGACCTGGGACAGCCAGCGGCCGCTGCTCAACGGCGTCGACCAGCAGACCATCAACGCGGTGCGGGCGGCCGGCGGTGACGTCGTCCCGTCGTTCGGCGGCTGGTCGGGCAACAAGCTCGGCCCGAACTGCGCGGACGCCACCGCGCTGGCCGGGGCCTACCAGAAGGTGATCGACGCCTACCAGTTGAAGGCGATCGACATCGACATCGAGAACACCGACGAGTTCGAGAACTACACCGTCCAGGACCGCATCCTGGGCGCGCTGAAGATCGTCAAGCAGAAGAACCCGGGCATCCGGACCATCGTCACCTTCGGCACCGCCATCAGCGGGCCGACGGCGGACGGCAACCGGCTGATCGAGCAGTCGAAGGCGCTCGGCGCGGACATCGACGTCTTCACCATCATGCCGTTCGACTTCGGCAACGCCTCGACCGACATGTACGCCGCCACCGTCAGTGCCGCCAACGGCCTGAAGAACAAGCTGAAGTCGGTGTACGGCTGGGACGACGCCACCGCCTACTCGCACCTGGGCATCTCCGGCATGAACGGTCTCAGCGACAACAACGAGACCACCTCCATCGCCAACTGGACCGCGATCCGCGACTGGGCCAACACCAACCACATCGCCCGCCTCGCCTTCTGGTCCGTCAACCGCGACCGTGGCTGCGCGGGCGGCGGCCTGCAGGAGACCTGCTCCGGCATCGCTCAGAGCGACTGGCAGTTCAGCACCATCACGGCCGGTTTCACCGGCTGACGCCATGAGTCGGGCGCGGCTCCGGTCCTCCCCCACGAGGACCGGAGCCGCCTCTTCAGAACGGCGGGGCTCCCCGACCGGCAGCGCCCTCCCCCGGGTCGACCCCGGCACCCCGCCGGGCCCGTCCGCCGTCGCTCACGCCCGGCAGGTAGTGCGCCAGGTACGCGAGGTGCTCGGGGTCCACCTCGTCCGGCCGCCTGCGCTCCTCGATCGCGTCGATGAGGCTGCCCTCGACGAAGAAGCGGTAGGCGAAGATCTCGGTGCTCGGCGCGTTCCAGAACAGCTCCGGGGGCTTCGGCACGACCACCTCGCCGTCCGGTCCGTAGCGGAGGCCGGGCTCCGAGGTCAGGTCCCGGTCCGAACTGACCACCGCCGACTGCCCGTTGTGGTGCAGGTACAGGTACCAGACGATGCAGCTCTGCTGGTCGCGGAAGAACGCCACCAGCCGGTCGGCCGGGTCGAGCGGGCTGGGCACCGGGCCGGCCACGTCCGTCCACGCGCCGCCGCCGACCCGGTCGAGGCAGCGGTGCAGCCCGGCCCTGGTGATCAACGCCAGGAAATCCGCCGGGAGTTCGAGCCCGTCCCGGGCCAGCTCGGCTGCGATCCGGTCCGTCACGGCGGTGCGGTGGTCCAGCGGCTCGCCGATCTCGCCGAACCACGCGTAGTCGCCGACGAAGGACGCCTCGTCCAACGGCGGCACGCTGTCCGGCGCGTAGGCCTGGAACCAGGCGAAGGTCCGGTCCTGCTCGTCGTACGGGCGGTAGGGGCCGATCCCGTACCCGGCCCAGCAGGCGGGCAGGCGCACCGCCGACGGGCCGTCACCGATCACGCCGCAGGTGCGCTGCGGTCCCACGGGCACCCGCGTGTGCGGGCTCCGTCGCGCCTCCGGCAACCGGACGTCCGGGTGGCCGAGTTCGTCCGGCAGCGGGTCCCGCTCGGACGGGTGGACCGGCGCGGGCCCGGACGCGGGCACCAGGATCCGTCCGAGGTCGTCGCGCCGGTCCTCGGGCCACCGGGCGTCGATGGCCCGGGCGGCGGCGGTGCAGTCGGGGCACTCGTCCCGGCCGCCGCCCCACATGCCGAACGGCGAGCCGGTCAGGTCCGGCCGCTCGATCCCGCACAGCGTGCGCCGGAAGTACCCGTACGCGTGCCGCCGGGCGTCCGGCAGCATGTCCGTCCAGGCCGCCTCCCACCGCAAGTCCCACTCGCTGTACGCCTGCCGGACGGTCGCACCGTCGCCACCGACCCGCACGACCGCGAAGCACCAGGTGCAGATCCAGATCTCACGGGTCCACCGGCTCGGCGGCAGATCCCACTTGGCCGACTCGTGGTCACAGATGTCACAGCGCATGACGCATGATCATGCCGCCCACCGCCGACACCCGCTGTCCGGACACTGCGCCGCGCCGCGCGACCGAGCCGTCGAACACACGTCTCGCCGACTTCTCGACAGCCGCACCGACCAGCACGAGCCCGCGCCGGAGGCGATGCTCACCGCGCTGTTCGAGGGCGGGGCGCTCGCTCCTGTCACCGCCGATGGGAAGGTGATGTTCCTCCCCGACGACGAGATGCCGCCCACGCTGCTCGGGTTCACCGGGGCGGACGTCGGCACGGCGCTGCTGCTGTCGGCCCCCGCGATGGCGCACTGCGACGCGGCGCAGCTGCGGGACATCCTGGAGAAGACCGGCGTCGACCGGCTCGGGATCCACTCCCGGAACGGGCAGGCGCTCTTCACCGAACAGACGCCCGACGAGCGGGCGGCCTACGGGCCCGGCGCGGAGCTGGAGCTCGACCGGTCCGCCGACCCGGTCGCCATGGTCCTGCGCGACGCGCTGGTTCGGCCGCTCCCGACGGTGCGCTCAACTCCGCTGCGAAGAAGGCGCGTTGGCGTAGTCCGGCAGCGCCACGTCACTCGCCTTCGCCGCCTGGGCCGCCATCAGGGTGCGCAGGGGCCGGCGGGTCATCCAGCGCATGGACGCGGCGCGGAGGGCAATCATGGCGCGGCCGTTGGGGGCGTAGCCCGCCATGCCGCCCGGGGGGAGTTCCTGGGCCTTGGCCGCGTAGGGCTTCATCCGGTCCTGGAAGCGGGCGAAGGCGGTGGTGAAGTCGCCTTCGGCGGTGGCGAGTTCGCCGGCCAGCAGGTAGGCGCCGACCAGGGCGAGGCTGGTGCCGAGGCCGGTGAGGGGGGTGGGGCAGCAGGCGGCGTCGCCGATCAGGGCCGTGCGGCCGCGGGTGTAGCGGTCGAGACGGACCCGGCCGAGGTGTTCGAAGTAGAAGTCGTCGGCCTCCGCCATCGCGGCGAGCAGTCGGTCGACCTCCCAACCGGCCCCGGCGAAGCGGTCGGTGAGCAGGCGCTGCTGGGCGGCGCGGTCGCGGCGGTCGTGGGCGAGGGGGGCGGAGCGGAAGCTGAGTCCGGCCTTGACTTCGCCGGGCGCCCGGCCGGGGCGGGCCATCGCCACCCGCCCGCCGGGGGCGTTGTACATCAGGAACCAGTCGTCGAGGTCGAGGTCGAGGCGGGCGGTGAACCAGGCGGTGTAGCCACCGATGGGGACGACGTGCTCGCTCTCGGGGCCGAAGGCGAGGCGGCGGACGGTGGAGTGCAGGCCGTCGGCGCCGACCACCAGGTCGAAGCGGCGCGGCGGGGCTTTCTCGAAGGCGACGTCCACTCCGTCGGCGTCCTCCCAGAGGAAGGTGACGGTGTCGTCGAAGAGATATTCGACGTCGTCGGCGGTGGCCCGGTGGAGCACGGCGGCGAGGTCGTCGCGGAGGATCTCCAGGTCGGAGACGATGCCTTCGCCGCCGAAGGCCTCGGTGGGCAGTTCGGCGAGGCGCCTGCCGTTCCGGTCGACCAGGGCGAGGCCGCGCTGGTCGACGGCGAGCTGCCGAGCCTGGTCGAGCAGGCCCATCCGGTCGATGACGGTGCGTCCGGCGCCGCGCAGGTCGACGGCCTGCCCGCCGGGGCGGGGCCCGGGCGCGCGCTCCACCACGACGGGACGGAAGCCGGCCTTGCGTAGCCAGTACGCCAGCGTGGGTCCGGCGATGCCGCCGCCGGAGACGAGGATGTCCGCATTCTTCATGACACCGAACGTACGCCGTACGCGCCGCCCCGAGCAACCGATACAGCAAGGATTTACGAATTGCTGCACTAGTGCACTAGTGCGCTCCGAGAAGGTCGGAACCCTGATCCGGTGCCGCGGCGGGCAGCTAGCATGGGCCGACTGGTGCACTAGTGCGGAGGTGGAGCGGGTGGACCGCTACGAACAGATCGCGGGCGAACTCCGGCAGCGGATCGAGCGCGGCGAGCTGCGGCCCGGCGACCGGGTGCCGTCCACTCGGGAGATCACCCGCCGCTGGAACGTGGCGATGGCCACCGCCACCAAGGTGCTCGCGGAGCTGCGCGGCCAGGGCCTGGTCCGGGTGGTCCCCGGCGTCGGCACGGTGGTCGCCGAGGCCGCCGCACCCGCTCGGACGCAAGCGTCGGCCCGCCCGGCCGCCGGCGAGCGGCAGATCCCCCGTCGGCTCACCGTGGAGGGCGGCCTGACGACGGACCGGATCGTCGCGACGGCGGTGGAGATCGCCGACAGCGAGGGCCTGGAGGCGCTGTCGATGCGCCGGGTCGCCGCCGAGCTGGACGCCGCCACCATGTCGCTGTACCGGCACGTCCCCGACAAGGACGGCCTGGTCAACCTGATGATGGAGCAGGTCTTCACCGCCGTCGGGTTCTCCGCCGCCGACGCCGAACTGCCCTGGCGGGCCCGGCTGGAGCTGGCCGCCCGGCTGCTCTGGGACGTGTTCCGGGCGCACCCCTGGCTGGCGTCCGCACTGTCGATGACCCGCCCCCAACCACTCTCCAACGCCCTGCCGTTCGGCGAGTGGGTGCTGTCCACCCTGGCCGCCGAGGGCCTGGATCTGCAGACCGTGCTCACCGCCTACCTGACGCTGTTCAACTACGTCCGCGGCACCGCGCTCAACCTGGAGATGGAGGCCGCCGCCGAGGCCGCCACCGGGCAGGACGCCGAGGCCTGGATGGACCAGCAGGAGCCCCAGTTCATGGAGCTGGTCGCCGAACACCCCACCTTCCTCCGACTCACCACGGAGGGCTACGACTTCGACCTCGACCAGCTCTTCGACTTCGGGCTGCAGCGCCTGCTGGACGGCTTCGCCGCGCTGATCGACTCGGCCGCTCAGCGCAGCAGTTCGCCCAGGTCGTAGGAGACCGGCTCCTCCAGCTGCGCGTACGTGCAGCTCTCCGGTGTGCGGTCCGGCCGCCAGCGCTTGAACTGGGTGGTGTGCCGGAACCGGGTGCCCTCCATGTGGTCGTAGCCGACCTCGGCCACCCGCTCGGGGCGCAGCGGTACCCAGGACAGGTCCTTCTTGCCGGTCCAGCGGCTGACCGCGCCGGGCAGCCGGTCCGCGGCCTGGGCCTGTTCGTCCGCCCAGGCCGCCCACGGATGGCCCGTCAGGTCGTCGCCGTCCAGTCGCAACGGGGCGAGTTCCTCGACGAGTTCGCGGCGGCGCGCCATCGGGAAGGAGGCGCTGACGCCGACGTGCTGGAGGCGCCCGCCGGGGTCGTACAGGCCGAGCAGCAGGGAACCGACCACGGGGCCGCTCTTGTGCTCGCGGTAGCCGGCCACCACGCAGTCGGCGGTGCGGGTGTGCTTGACCTTGAACATGGTCCGTTCGCCGGGCCGGTAGGGGGCGTCGAGCGGTTTGGCGACCACGCCGTCCAGGCCGGCGCCCTCGAAGCGGGAGAACCAGGTGCGGGCGGTCTCCAGGTCGGTGGTGGCGGGGGCCAGATGGACGGGCGGGGCGGCGTCCGCCAGCAGCTGGACGAGTTCGGCGCGGCGTTCGACCAGCGGGCGGGCGGTGAGGTCGTCGTCGTCCAGGGCGAGCAGGTCGAAGGCGACCAGCGAGGCCGGGGTGCGTTCGGCGAGCGTGCGGACCCGGGACGCGGCGGGGTGGATGCGCTCCAGCAGTTCCTCGAAGTGCAGCCGCCCGTCGTGCGCGACGACGATCTCGCCGTCCACCACGCACCGCTGGGGCAGCTGCTCCCGGACGGCCGCCACGACTTCGGGGAAGTACCTGGTCAGCGGCTTGCCGGTGCGCGACCCGAGCTCGATCTCGTCGCCGTCGCGGAACACGATCGCCCGGAAGCCGTCCCACTTCGCCTCGTACTGCATGTCGGGCGGGATCGCGGCCACGGCCTTGGCGAGCATCGGCGAGACCGGCGGCATCACGGGTAGCTGCATGCCTCCGATGGTCGCTGTCCCGCCCGCCGCCCCACGGCGTGTCGGACCCGCCCGGCGTGTCGGCGGCCCGACGCCGCCTCGGCGGGCCTGACGCCGCACCGTCGATCCGACGGCCGCCTCGGCTCCCCGCCACGCCCGAGGTGGCGCAACGCGCGGTCGACGGGCGGCCCGCGCCTAGCGTGGGGGCATGGCTTCTGCTGTGGAACTGGAGGTCGGCGGCCGGACGGTGCGGCTGACCAATCCGGACAAGGTGTACTACCCGGAGCCCGGGTACACGAAGCGGGACGTCGCCGAGTACTACCTGGCCGTCGCTCCGGGGGTGCTGCGCGGTCTGCGGGACCGGCCGACCACGTTGCAGCGTTTCCCGGACGGGGTGGAGGGCGAGTTCTTCTACCAGAAGCGCGCGCCGAAGGGGCTGCCGGAGTGGCTGCCGACCGCGCGGATCGCCTTTCCGTCCGGGCGGAGCGCCGACGAGATCTGTCCGACCGAGGAGGCGGCCGTGCTGTGGGCGGCCAACCTCGGCTGTCTCACCTTCCACCCGTGGCCGGTGCGCCGCGCGGACACCGAGCACCCCGACGAGCTGCGCATCGACCTCGATCCGCAGCCCGGCACCGACTTCACCGACGCCGTCCGCGCCGCGCTCCAACTACGGCCGCTGCTGGAGGAGTTCGGCTTGACCGGCTGGCCGAAGACGTCGGGCGGCCGGGGCCTGCACGTGTACGTGCCGATCGAGCCGCGGTGGACGTTCACCGACTGTCGGCACGCCGTCATCGCGCTCGGCCGCGAGCTGGAGCACCGCACCGGCGGCGAGGTCACCACCAAGTGGTGGAAGGAGGAACGCGGCGAGCGGATCTTCGTCGACTACAACCAGATGGCCCGCGACCGCACCATCGCCTCCCCGTACTCGCTGCGCCCCCGCCCGCAGGCCACCGCCTCCACCCCGCTGCGCTGGGAGGAGATCGAACAGGTCTCCCCCGCCGACTTCACCCTGCGCACCCTCCCCGAGCGGTTCGCCGAGCTCGGCGACCTGCACGCCGGGATGGCGGAGCGGCCCGCCTCCCTGGAGCGCGTGCTGGAGCTGTACGCGCACCAGGACGCGGGCGACCTGCCGTACCCGCCGGACCACCCGAAGATGCCGGGCGAGCCGCCGCGGGTGCAGCCGAGCCGGGCGAAGAAGTGACGGCGGGTCAGTCGAACAGGTCGGGCTGTTCGCGGGTGATCTGGTCGTGGAGCGGCTGGTAGTTGACCCAACCGGCCAGGTCGTTGCCGATCTGCCGGTACGTGAGGGCGGCGTTCTCCGGGGAGATCGGGACGGTGGGCCCGGCCGCCTGGGCGAGGAGCTGGACCTGGCAGGAGCGTTCCATGGTGATGAACCACCAGGCGGCGGCGTCCACGGTGGAGCCGACGGTCAGCAGGCCGTGGTTGCGCAGGATGACTGCCTTGTGCGGGCCGAGCGCGGCGGCGATCCGCTCGCCCTCCTCCAGGTCGGTGAGCAGGCCGGTGTAGTCGTCGAACAGGGTGTGGTCCTGGTAGAAGGCGCACACGTCCTGGGTGATCGGCTCCAGCCGGCGGCCGAGGGCGGACAGCGCCCGACCGTGGGTGGAGTGGCTGTGCGCGGCGGCCACCACGTCCGGGCGGGCCCGGTGGACGGTCGAGTGGATGACGAACGCGGCCCGGTTGACCGGGTACCGGCCCTCGACCACGGTGCCGTGGTGGTCGACCAGCACCAGGTCGCTGACCTTGACGTGCTTGAAGGACATGCCGAACGGGTTGACCCAGAAGTGGTCGGTGCGTTCCGGGTCGCGGGCGGTGATGTGTCCGGCGACGCCCTCCTCGAACCCGAGCTTGCCGAAGATTCGCAGCGCGGCGGCCAGGCGTTCCTTGCGGTGGCGGCGTTCCTCCTCGACGGTGTCGAAGGACGGCGGCAGCCGGAAGATCAGGTCGGCGGGCAGGCCGTCGAGCAGGGACTCGGTGTCGGACATGGCAGGTCACCTCTCCGTGGGGAGCGCACAGCTCACCAGGGCCGGCGGGCTCGGGCATAGGCTTGCGGCGCCCAACGCGGACCGCGCCGGTTGTCCGCCGGGGTCAAGCACGGGAGGTGGGCGGCCGGTGGAGGCGTTCGTGCGGTTGGTGGCCGGACGCACCGCGGACCCGGAGGTGCTCGCGGCGGCGGTCCGGGCCGCCCGGGCCGCGTCCGACCTGGTCGCCGCGCTGCCGGAGCGCGAGGTGCGGCGGCACACCCGGGCGCTGCTGGACGGGGTGCGTTCGGCGCTGCAGGGCGACGGCGATCCGGGGCCGAGCGCGCTCGCGGCGGCGGCGCTGCTGGGTTCGGACCGGGCGCAGCAGGGGGTGCCGGTGGCGGCGCTGCTGGACGGTTTCCAGGCGGGGCGCTCGCACCTGGTGGAGGCGGTGATCGCGGAGGGCCGCCGGTGCGGCGTCCCGGCGGACGAGCTGCTGGACGGGGTGACCCGAATCGACCACATCACCATCACGCTGGCCCGCCGGATGGTGCAGGAGCACCGGGTGGCGGAGCTGGCGGCGGCCCGCACGGCCCGCGAGGGAAGTCTGCTGATACTTCGTCACCTCCTGCACGGGGAGCCGGTGGAGCCGCTCGCCGCACCGCTCTCGCCGACCGGCCGGTACCGGTGCGTGGTGACGGCGGTGAGCGATCCGGCGCTGGCCGGCCCGCCGGAGCAGGCGCTCACGGCGGCCGGCCCCGGCCTGTGCGGTTTCGTGGACGGCCGGCTGGCGGCGTTGACCGGGACAGTTCCTGTCCTGCCCCTCGACGGCCCGACCGCCGTCGTCACGCCGCCCGCCGAGCCGTCCGGTCTGGCCCCCCTGTACGCGCTGGCCCGGCAGGCGCTGCGGGCCGCCGAGTCGGCCGGACTGACCGGGCTTCACCGGCTGGCCGACCTGGCGCTGCTCACCGCCACGCCCGCCGACGCCGAGCTCGGGGCCCTGCTGGGCGGGCTCCCTGCTGGGCGCGCTGGACCCGGCCGATCCCTTCCACCGGGAACTCGCCGGCACCGCGCTGGCCCAGCTGGCCCACGGCGGCCGCGCCGAACGGACGGCCGCCGAGCTGCACGTGCACCCCAACACGGTGAAGTACCGGCTGCGCCGGCTGCGCGAGCTGACCGGCGACGACCCGTTGACCGGCGGCGTCGAGCACACCGCGCACTGGTGGTGGGCGCTGCGCAGCTGGCTGGCCTGACGGCACGCCGGCGGACCTGCGGGGCCGGCGGCCGTCCGGGCCCGCCCGCGGGATGCGGCGGGCCCGAGCAGCACGCGGCTTCCAGCGCCGTCGGTCACTTGTTGATGCAGACGTTCCCGAACGCGGCGTTGCCCAGGCCGATCACGTTGATCGAGTTTCCGCAGATGTTGAGATCCAGGTCGATGGGAACCTGGATCTGGTTGCCGGAGAGGACGCCCGGCGAGTTGGCGGCCACGCCCTCCGCGATGGCGTCGGCGGCGGCGGAGCCGGCGCCGACCAGCAGACAGGTCACGGCCAGGCCGGAGGCAGCGAGGGACTTGCGGATACGCATGACTTCTCCAGATGTGTTGATCCGATAATCGGAGCTCGATCACACCTGCCCGAGCGGGCCGAACCGCCGCATTGCACGGATCGTGGGCGTGTCCGACGACACCGCGACCACCGGCCCGCTCCTCCGACCAGGCGGAACGAACCGGAACGAACCGGCAGAGCATCAACCGGCGTCCGAAAAGCCGGAGTTGGAGAACGTACCGACGGTAACGTGGGGACATGACCGAGAACCTGCTGATCGACGCCGCCGGGATCCGACTGACCGGGCTGGCCGCGGGGCCGGTGGACGGTCCCGTCCTGGTGCTGCTGCACGGGCTGGGGCTGGGGGCCGCGGACTTCGCCGGAGTCCTGCCCGGACTGGCCGCCGACCGCCGGGTGTTGGCGCTCGATCTGCGCGGCCACGGCGGCAGCGACCGGCCGGGCGCCTACACCCTGGAGCTGCTGTGCGACGACGTGCTCGCCGCACTGGACGCGCTCGGGCCGGCCAGGGTGGACCTGCTCGGCCACTCCATGGGCGGCGTGGTCGCCTACCTGCTGGCGGGCCGACACCCCGAGCGGGTACGGCGGTTGGTGCTGGAGGACGTGCCCGCCCCGCACCCGCGCGAGGAGGAGCCCGCCCTCCGGCCGGACGGCCCGCTCGCGTTCGACTGGGAACTGGTCCCGGCGCTGCGCCGCGAGCTGTACGCCCCGCCCGCCGAATGGGCCGCCGCGCTCGCCGCCGTCACCGCCCCGACCCTGGTGATCGCGGGCGGCCCGACCAGCCACCTGCCGCAGGACCGGGTCGCCGAACTGGCCGACACCGTCCCCGACGGCCGCCTGCACACCGTCCCGGTG
This sequence comes from Kitasatospora griseola, assembly GCF_044999035.1. NCBI lineage: Bacteria > Bacillati > Actinomycetota > Actinomycetes > Kitasatosporales > Streptomycetaceae > Kitasatospora > Kitasatospora griseola. Next base: position 381,524 of record NZ_CP173360.1, read on the forward strand.
GGCCACCTGGTGCACGAGGCGGCCCCGGCGGAGTTCACCCGCCTGGTGCTCGACTTCCTGGCACAGGACATGAATTGACGATCCGTCAGCACGCTCCCGTCACCGGCTGATCCACCTGCGCGGCGGCACAGGCGTGCCGGGGCGCCACCCGACCACCCGCGTGACGGCACCGCTCGGCGTGCAGCAGGTCGGAACCGCGCCGACCAGTCGGATGCCCGGTGCCACTTCACCTCACCTGACGCTCCGTCAGGCCACTTCGGCGACACGGGCGGTGAGGTCGGCGAGGGCGTCGCGGGCGGTGCTGAGTTCACCGATCCGGGTGTTCAGCTCGGCGAGCTGGGCGGTGAGGCGGTCACGGACACAGGGGTGCAGCCGGCCGCCCTCCCAGCACGGCATCAGCTCGCGGATGGTGCGGCTGGTCAGCCCGGCGGCGAGCAGTGCGCGGATCCGGCCGACCTGGACGGGCGCGTCCGCTTCGTACTCGCGGTGGCCACCCGGGGTGCGGTGCGCGGTGAGCAGTTCCTGCTGCTCGTAGTAGCGCAGCAGGCGCACCGGCACGCCGGTGGCCCTGGACAGCTCCCCGATCCGCATGTGACCCACCCCACAGCCGCGCGACTTGAACCTCACACCGGTGTCACATCCTACGGTCGTCGACATGACGACGAACCAGAGCAACCACCCCGCCGAACCGGTCGCACTGTACGGCTTCCTCACCCCGAAGGACGGCCACCGCGAGCAACTGCTCGACCTGCTGGCCGAGTTGGTGGAGCCCTCGCGCTCCCGCCCGGGCAGCCTGGTGTACCGGCTGCACGAGCAGGAGGACGGCCGGATCTTCCTGTACGAGCTGTGGGCGAGCCGGGAGGACCTGGCGGCGCACCACGCGACGCAGGTGCTTAAGGACGTGCTGGAACGACTTCCGGAGCACCTGGCGGGTGCTCCGGAGGTCTACGAGGGGCAGCTGTACGGGGAGCCGGCCGGCTCGCACGGCTGAGCCCCGCCCCCGGGCCCGCTCGACCGGGCAGGCCCTCGCGGCCGGGCCCGCCGGGGCCCGCTCAGCTCCGCAGGAACTCGCGGTTGAGCCGGGCGATGCCGGTCAGCGGGATGCCCTTGGGGCAGGCGGTGGCGCACTCGCCGGTGTTGGTGCAGCCGCCGAAACCCTCGGCGTCCATCGCGCCCACCATGTTCCGCACCCGCGAGGCGCGTTCGGGCGCGCCCTGCGGGAGGACGTTGAGGTGGACCACCTTGGCGGCGGTGAACAGCATCGCCGAGCCGTTCGGGCAGGCGGCGACGCAGGCCCCGCAGCCGATGCACTCGGCGTGCTCGAAGGCCAGGTCGGCGGCCTCCTTGGGGACGGCGGTGGCGTGCGCCTCGGGGGCCGAGCCGGTGGGTGCGGTGATGTAGCCGCCGGAGCCGATGATCCGGTCCAGCGCGGAGCGGTCCACCACCAGGTCGCGCACCACGGGGAAGGCGCCGGCCCGCCAGGGTTCGACGTCGATGGTGTCGCCGTCCTTGAAGTGCCGCATGTGCAGCTGGCAGGTGGTGGTCCGCTCGGGGCCGTGGGCCTGGCCGTTGATGACCATGCCGCAGGCGCCGCAGATGCCTTCGCGGCAGTCGTGGTCGAAGGCGACGGGGCGCTCGCCGCGCAGGATGAGTTCCTCGTTGAGGGTGTCCAGCATCTCCAGGAAGGACATGTCCTCGCTGATGCCGGAGACCTGGTAGATCGTCATCTCGCCCGGGGTGTCCGGGCCCTGCTGGCGCCAGATGCGCAGGGTGAGGTTCACGCGTAGCTCCGCTGGGTGGGGTGGACGTGCTCGAAGACGAGCTCTTCCTTGTGCAGGACGGGGGCGTCGCCGGTGCCGGAGAACTCCCAGGCGGCGGCGTACGTGAACTCCTCGTCGCGGCGGGCGGCTTCGCCCTCGGCGGTGGCGGACTCGGTGCGGAAGTGGCCGCCGCAGGACTCGGCGCGGTGCAGCGCGTCCAGGCACATCAGTTCGGCGAGTTCGAAGTAGTCGACCAGCCGATTGGCCTTCTCCAGCGCCTGGTTGAGCTCGGCGCCGGTGCCGGGGACCTTGATCCGCCGCCAGAACTCCTCGCGCAGCTCGGGGATCCGGGCCAGCGCGTGCCGCAGGCCGGCCTCGTCGCGGGCCATGCCGCAGTTGTCCCAGAGCAGTTCGCCGAGTTCGCGGTGGAAGGAGTCGGGGGTGCGGTCGCCGTCCACCGCGAGGATCAGGTTGAGGCGGTCGGTCACCTCCGCCTCCACTTCGGCGAGTTGCGGGTGGTCGCCGGGGACGGGCTCCAGCGGCGTGCGACCCAGGTAGTCGTTGAGGGTGGGCGGCAGGACGAAGTAACCGTCGGCGAGGCCCTGCATCAGCGCGCTGGCGCCGAGCCGGTTCGCGCCGTGGTCGGAGAAGTTGGCCTCGCCGATCGCGAACAGACCGGGGACAGTGGTCTGCAGGTCGTAGTCGACCCACAGCCCGCCCATCGTGTAGTGGATCGCCGGGTAGATCCGCATCGGCACGGTGTACGGGTCCTCGGCGGTGATCCGCTCGTACATCTCGAACAGGTTGCCGTACTTGGCCTCGACGGCGGCCCGGCCGAGCCGGGCGATGGCGTCGGCGAAGTCCAGGTACACCCCTTGCCCGCCGGGGCCGACGCCGCGGCCCTCGTCGCAGACCACCTTGGCGGCCCGGGAGGCGATGTCGCGGGGCACCAGGTTGCCGAACGCCGGGTAGATCCGCTCCAGGTAGTAGTCCCGCTCGTCCTCGGGGATCTGCGCCGGCGGCCGGGTGTCGCCCTTCGCCTTCGGCACCCAGATCCGGCCGTCGTTGCGCAGCGACTCGCTCATCAGCGTCAGCTTGGACTGGTGGTCGCCGGAGCGCGGGATGCAGGTCGGGTGGATCTGCGTGAAGCACGGGTTGGCGAAGTACGCGCCGCGCCGGTGCGCGCGCCAGATGGCCGTCGCGTTGGAGTTCTTGGCGTTCGTCGACAGGTAGAACACGTTGCCGTAGCCGCCGGTGGCGAGCACCACGGCGTCCGCCAGGTGGGTGCGGATCTCGCCGGTGACCAGGTCGCGGGCGACGATGCCGCGGGCGCGGCCGTCGATCACGACCAGGTCGAGCATCTCGGTGCGCGCGTGCAGCTCGACGTTCCCGGCGGCGATCTGCCGGGACAGCGCCTGGTAGGCGCCGAGCAGCAGCTGCTGGCCGGTCTGGCCGCGGGCGTAGAAGGTCCGGGAGACCTGGACGCCGCCGAACGAGCGGGTGTCGAGCAGGCCGCCGTACTCGCGGGCGAACGGCACGCCCTGAGCGACGCACTGGTCGATGATCTCCACCGAGACCTGGGCCAGGCGGTGCACGTTGGACTCGCGGGCGCGGAAGTCGCCGCCCTTGACGGTGTCGTAGAACAGCCGGCGGATCGAGTCGCCGTCGTTGCGGTAGTTCTTCGCGGCGTTGATGCCGCCCTGCGCGGCGATCGAGTGGGCGCGCCGCGGGGAGTCCTGGAAGCAGAACTGGACCACGTGGTAGCCCTGTTCGGCGAGCGTGGCACCGGCCGCGCCGCCGGCCAGGCCGGTGCCCACCACGATCACGGTGTGCTTGCGGCGATTCGCCGGGTTGACCAGTTTGGCCTCGAACCGCCGCTGGTCCCAGCGCTGTTCGATCGGCCCGGCCGGGGCCCGGGTGTCGGCGACCGGCGTGCCGACGGTGTAGTCGAGGTAGCTCATCGGGGCCTTCCCGGAAGTCGTGTCGTGGGCGCTCATCGGACCAGCCCCGTCATCACCGCGACCGGCACCGAAACGAAGCCGACCGTCAGCAGCAGCGCCAGCGCGTTCGCGACGAACTTCAACGCCCGGTCGCGGCGCGGGTTGTTGACGCCGAGGGTCTGCGCGGCGCTCCAGAACCCGTGCCGGACGTGCAGCCCGAGTGCGAGCACCGCCAGGCAGTAGATCCCGCCGCCGTACCAGGTCGAGAACGAGGCCACGATGTTCTGGTACGGGTGCCCCTCCTCGGCGGCCGGGTTCACCGTCAGCGTGGTCAGGTCGAGGATGTGCCAGACGATGAACAGGCCGAGGATCACCCCGCCCCAGCGCATCGTCCGGGTCGCGTACGTGCTCTGCCGCCGGCGGTGCACGTACTGCTGCGGGCGGGCCTTCAGGTCACGGCGGGACAGCTGGTAGGCGGCGACGCCGTGCGCGACCACGGCGGCCACCAGCACCGGCCGGGCCAGCCAGAGGAACCAGCCGTAGTGCAGCACCGGCTGCCCGATGGTGCGCAGCCAGTGCGCGTAGCCGTTGAGGTCGTCCGGGCCGAGGAACACCTTGAGGTTGCCGAGCATGTGGGCCACCAGGTAGGCGAGCATCACCAGCCCGCTGACCGCCATCACCGCCTTCTTGCCGACGGAGCTGCGCCACAGCGCCACTGCGGCCGACGGGCGCCGGCCCGGTGTGGGGGTCCGACCGGGAGCGGGGGTCCGGTTCACCCGGTTTGTCCGGGTAGCAGAAGCCATGGGCATGACCGTAGGCCCGGCGCGCAGCCGCTGTCCAAGACATGAAAGCGTTGCCGACGATAGGAGATGCCTATGATGGCTGGTGTGCAGTTGCAGCAGCTCGCCTACTTCGTCGCGGTCGCCGACGCCCGGCACTTCACCCGGGCCGCCGAGTCGACGCATGTCTCGCAGCCGTCACTCTCGCAACAAATCCGGTCACTGGAGCGGGAGTTGGGAGCCGAGCTGTTCCACCGCTCGCGCTCCGGCACCTCGCTGACCGATGCCGGGCAGGCGCTGCTGCCGCTGGCCCGCCGCATCCTGGCCGACGCGGAGAGCGCCCGGCGGGCCGTCGCCGAGACCGTGCAGCTGCGACGCGGCCGGGTCCGGTTCGGGGCGCCGCCCTCGCTCTGCGCCAGCCTGGTGCCCGAGGTGCTGCGGGCGTACCGGGCCCTGCACCCCGGCGTCGACCTGCGGCTGACCGAGGGCGGCTCGCGCGACCTGGTCCGCGACCTGGAGGCCGGCGAACTCGACCTCGCCCTGATCATCGCCGCACCGGCCGCCGCGCCCGCCGGCCTGTCCGTCACGCCGCTGCTGCACGAGGACCTGGTGCTGGTCTCCGCCGAACCGCTCCCCCGCCGCCGGGCCCGGATCACCGACCTGCGCGGCCAGGGCCTGGTGATGTTCCGGGAGGGCTACGACGTCCGCGAGACCACCCTCGCCGCCTGCCGCGCCGCCGGCTTCGACCCCGGCTACGCCGTCGAGGGCGGCGAGATGGACGCCGTCCTCGCCGCCGTCCGGGCCGGCCTCGGCCCCGCCGTCGTCCCCGGCATGGTCGCCGCCCGTTCCGGCCTTCGCTCCGCCCCCTTCGCGCCACCCGGCCTGGGCCGCACCATCGCCCTCGCCCACGGCCGCGACCTCCCCCTCACCCGCGCCGCCACCGCCTTCCGCGGCGTCCTGCTCGCCTACCTCCTGGACGCCGACCGCGCCGGCTCCCTCCCCCCGGGCACCCGCCTCCTCCCACCGGACTGAGCCGGGAGCGCCCTTCCCCGGGCCGTCCTCTCCGCATAGGGTGGGTGCACGGAACATCGGTACGGCGAGAGGTGGTCCGGATGTCGGGCACTGTCATGGCGGTCAGCAGCAACGGGGCGTATTCGTTCACCAAGCCCAATCGGACCGACATTCGACTGTTGGAGGGCCTCGGTGTCGAGGGTGATGTGCATGCGGGTGTCACCGTGAAGCACCGCTCGCGGGTCGCCCAGGATCCGACGGTGCCGAATCTCCGTCAGGTGCATCTGATCCACGCCGAGTTGTTCGACGACCTGGCCGAGGCCGGATTCGCCGTCGCTCCGGGCGAGTTGGGCGAGAACGTCACCACCCGCGGGCTGGATCTGCTCGGTCTGCCGGTCGGTGCGCTGCTGCGTCTCGGTGCGGAGGCGGTGGTGGAGGTCACCGGGCTGCGCAACCCGTGCGCGCAGATCGACAACTTCCAGCACGGGCTGCTCAAGCAGGTGGTGAAGCGGGACGAGAGCGGGGCGGTCGTCCGGCTGGCGGGCATCATGGGTGTCGTCCGGGCGGGCGGCCAGGTCCGGCCGGGCGACACCGTCACCGTCACGCTACCGGACGGCCCGCACCGGCCGCTCGACCGGGTCTGACGACGCGGTCCTGACTGTCCGTCAGTCCGCCAGGGCCGCGCGAGGAATTCGAGGATCTTCGTCCGGGCGGTCCCGGTCTGCGGTTCGAGGCCGGGCAGGGTGAGGAACGCGTTCCCCGCGCCCGGGTATTCGGAGAGCCTCGCCGACGCTCCCCGCCGCCCGCAGCCGCTCGGCGTAGCGGCGGCCGTGGTCGGCGACCGGGTCGTGAGTGGGCACCACGACGAGCGCCGGGGCGAGCCCGCCCAGGTCGGCCGCGTGCAGCGGCGAGACCGCGGCAGTGTCCGCCCCGGCGGGGCGGCGAGCCGCTGGACGAGCCGCGGTTGGGGCAGGGTCGGGGTCGGGATGGCGGCGAACGCAGCCATGGACGGGTGGTCGAAGGCCGCCCCGGTCACGTCGACCACCGGGTTGACCAGGACCTGGGCCCGCAGCTCCGACCCGGCCCGCCGGGCCCGGATCGCCGTCAGGGCGCTGATCAGCGCGCCACAGCTCTCGCCGAACACAGCTGCCCGTGACGGGTCGACGCCCCACTCGTCGGCGTGCATCAGCGGGTGGTCGAGGAACATCCCACCCGTCGTCGGCGGCGTCCGTGAGCGGACTGTCGGGGGCGAGGAGGCGGTGCTCGACCGAGACGACCAGCGCGGACAGTCGGGCGGCGAGGTGGCCGCTGGTCCGGTCGCACTGCGTCGTCGGCCCCACGAACCCGCTGCCGTGGACATGAACCACCAGCGGCAGCACAGCACTTCGACCTGCCGCCGGCCGGTACACCCGGACCGGGAGGTCGGGGCCGGGCAACGCCAACTCCTGCCATGCGATCGCCGCGTCGGGGTCGGACTCGCCGAGGATCGCCCGCGCGGCGGCGGAGGCCCGGCAGCGGTTCTCCGCCTCGCGGTGGGCGAGCAGTTCCTCGGTCGTGATCGTGTCGAAGTCCGGTGCCGGCAGCCGCGCCGCAGCAGTCGTCCCACTCAACCCCCTGCTCCCCTCGCCGCCGAACTGGGGACGGACTCCTCCAGCCTGTACCGGTACTTCCGCAACAGGACCGAGCTACTGCGCGCGGTCGCCGACCGGATCCTGCTGGCCTCCATCGACGGCCACCGACCCGAGGGCGACTGGAGGCAGCACATCACCCTGCTCGCCCGCCACCTACGCGCGAGGCCTTCGGCGAGCAGCCCCAACTCGCCGCGATCTGGGCGCTACGGGTCCGGCGGCACTGGTTCCCGGCTGGTCACGGAGGAACTGCTGCAGGCGCTGCGCGCCTCCGGCCTGCCCGACCGCGCGCTACCACCGCCTGGTGGTCCTGCTCTCCGCGCTGGTCTCCTCCGAGGCCGGCCTCAGCGGCATCACCGCCACCGAGTACGAGCAGGCCGTGGAGCAGTTCCGGGTCGCCGTGCTCGGCGCGGAGCCCAAGCGCTTTCCAGCCCTGGCCCATTTCGCCCGCGAGATCCGCCCGCTCGGCGCGGACCGCCCTGCCGTGTTCGAGGAGATCCTCGACGCGCACCCCGCCGACATTCGGGCCCGGCTCCCCTGAGCTGCCGGACCGCCGACCCGCCGGGAATTCGCCGAACGCGCTTCCTTCCCGTATTCCCGGGCAGGCCCCGTCCACGCGTTCCGGGCCGACGGAACGGCCGTGCCCGCATTCCGGTCGGCCTGCGCTTCCCCAGGCCTGAGCATTGCCGATGCCAAGACTTCTTGTGGCCGGATCACCTTCCGGTGTACTTTGGCGTGCCCGACAACTTCCTTTTCCCGTCGCTTTACTGATGGTGCATCAAAAAGGGCCACCCTACGCCGGGACGGCATTCTCCCTTGCGTTCCCCTTGCCATTCCCTTGCTACTCGACGCGGACATGTCGCAAGGGCTTCCGGCAGATCTAGCGTCCTGCCGCCGAGCCGATTCCCGCCGCGACACCACACCCCCTCGGTGCCGTCGGCCGTCCCCCCGTCAACCCGGCTCGGTGGGAGGAAACGCGATGAACCGCAAGACCGCTCTGGCGGCAGCTGTTGCGGCGGCCCTCACCCTGGGCACCGCCGTGGTGGCGGGTACGCAGAACGTCGCGCTGGCGAGTGGCGCCACGCAGTCGGGCGCCGGGTTCCAGGCGATGAGCACGACGGGCCGGTTGGCGGCCCTCGACCAGGCCGGCAAGGAGGCCGCCGCGACGGCGAAGGCGCTGGGCCTCGGCCCGGACGAGCGCTTGGTGGCCAAGGACGTGCTGGTCGACAACGACGGCGCGCGGCACGTCCGTTACGACCGCACCTACCGCGGCCTGCCGGTGCTCGGCGGCGACCTGGTCGTCCACCGCGCCAAGAACGGCCGCATCACGTCCACGAGTTGGGCCCACCAGGGGGCGATCCAGGTCGTCGGCGTAACGCCCTCGCTCTCCACCCAGGACGCCTCGAAGGCGGCCGAGCGCAGCGCCAAGCACGTCAAGCAGGCCCGCACCACCAACCTGGACACCAGCAAGCTGGTGGTCTGGGCGGCCGCCGGCAAGGCGCCGGTGCTGGCGTACCGCACCACCGTCACCGGCGCGGGCGAGGCCGGGGCGAACTCGCAGGAAGCCGTCCTGCTCGACGCCAACACGGGTGCGGTGCTGGACAGTTACCAGCTGGAGCAGGGCGTCTCGGGCACCGGCAACGGCGTCAACGTCGGCCAGGTCACCCTGGAGACCAGCCAGAGCGGCAGCGGCTACACGCTGACCGACGCGCTGCACGGCTCCACGGTCGTCTACGACTCCAACAACAGCCCGCAGTCCAATCCCGCGCAGAACGCCACGACCTTCACCGACACCACCGACAACTGGGGCGACGGCACCACCGCCAACCGCGAAAGCGCCGCCGTGGACGCCTCGTTCGGCCTCGCCAAGACCTGGGACTACTACAAGAACACCTTCAACCGCAGCGGTATCCGCAACGACGGCCGCGGCGCCCCGGCGTACGTGCACGTGGACAACCAGCTGCTGAACGCGTTCTACGACGACAGCTGCTTCTGCATGTCCTTCGGCGACGGCTCCTCGCAGAACAACAACACGCCGCTGACCGCGCTCGACGTCTCCGGCCACGAGATGACGCACGGCGTCACCGCCGCCACCGCCAACCTGAACTACTCCGGCGAGTCCGGCGGCCTCAACGAGTCGACCAGCGACATCATGGGCACCATGGTGGAGTTCTACGCCAACGACCCGGTCAACCCCGGGAACTACTACATCGGCGAGAAGCTCAACATGGGCAACGGCTACCTGCGCCGGATGGACGACCCGACGTTGGACGGCAGTTCGCTCGGTTGCTACAACAGCAACGCGGGCTCGGTGGACGTGCACTACTCGTCCGGCATCGGAAACCACTTCTTCTACCTGACCGCCGAGGGCACCGGCACCAAGACCATCGGCGGCCTGCCGCACAACGGCACCACGTGCAACGGCGACAGCTTCAGCGGCATCGGCAAGGACAAGGCCGCGGCGATCTGGTACCGCGCCCTCACCACCTACATGACCTCCACCACCGACTACAGCGCTGCCCGGACCGCCACGCTCCAGGCGGCCGCCGACCTGTACGGCGCCAACTCGCAGGAGCAGTACATCGTCTCCAAGGCGTGGGCCGCCGTCTTCATCGGCACCGCCCTGCCCAACCCGGGCGGCGGCACGCCGACCCCGTCCCCGTCCGGCTCGCCCACCGGCAACCCGAACCCCGGGAACGCCCTGGTCAACGGCGGCTTCGAACAGGGCACGACCGGCTGGACGCAGAGCGCCAACGACATCACCAACTCCAACCAGCAGACCCCGCACGGCGGTTCCTGGTACGCGTGGATGATGGGCTACGGCTCCACCGCGAGCGAGACCCTGTCGCAGGGCAACATCGCGGTGCCCGCCGGCACGCCCAAGCTCACCTTCTGGCTGAAGGTCAGCACCCAGGAGACCGGCACCACGCCCTACGACACCCTGAAGGTCACCGTCAACGGCGCCACCGTGGCCACGTACTCCAACGCCAACGCCAGCGCCGGCTACGTCCAGAAGACCGTCAACCTGAGCGCCTACGCCGGACAGACCGTCAACCTCCAGTTCAACGGCCAGGAGGACGCCTCGCTGGCGACCACCTTCCTGGTCGACGACGTGAAGATCGGCTGACCTGCCTGCTCGACCTGCTCGACCTGCTCGACCTGCTCGACCGCGAGGGTGCCGTCCGGTGCGGCGCCCTCGCGGTCGAGCGCCGTCAGCCCTGCTCGGCGCTGTCGCCGCCGTCGCCGCCGCTTCCGCTCCGCGACCAGCCGCGCCGCTCGCCCTCGTCGATCAGTCGCTGCCCGGCCTTCCACAGCGTCGCCGACGCGTCACCGATCACCGCCTTGCGCGCCCGGACGTCGTCGGCTGTCACCCCTGGCGTGCGCCAAGTTCCGCCGTGTGCCATCCAGTTGAGAAGCAGCGGCTGCAACCGGTCCATCGCCTTGGCGAACCGTGCCTCCGGGGTGCGGCGCTCCTCGAACTCGTCCCACAGCCCCCGCAGCCGCTTCGCCTGGTCCTTCGGCAGCAGCCCGAACAGTTCGTCCGCCGCCACCGCCTCGCGCTCCGCCTGATCGACGCCCGCCGCCGTGTCGTACAGCGGCGTGTCCCCCGCGTAGATCTCCACCAGGTCGTGGAGCAGGACGAGTTGGACGGTGTGCCCGACGTCGATCGGCTCGTCCGCGTACTCCGCGAGGACGCCGACCATCATCGCCAGGTGCCAGGAGTGCTCGGCGTCGTTCTCCCGCCGTTCGGCGGCGACCAGCGGCGACTGCCGCAGGATCGTCTTGAGCCGGTCGATCTCCACCAGGAAGGTGAGCTGGGCACGCAGCCGCTCGTCGATGCCGTCGTCGGGGAAGGGCGTGCGGTCCACCAGCAGGGGGCGGGGTTCGTCGCTCATGAGGCCCATCGTGCCACGGCCGCTACCACCCACACGCACAACAGCGGTGCCCGGCGGGTGGGGCACCCGCCGGGCACGCGGCTTGCAGTGTCAGCCGTTCTGCCAGGTGGCGCCAGAGCCGGCGAAGGCACCGGAGACGCCGGTGTCGTCGGACCAGATCCAGAAGTCGGTGTGCTGAAGCCCGTCGGCACCCACCGCGGAGTTCGTGTCCGCGACACCGGACCCGTTCTGGTCCGCGACGAACTGGCCCTCACCGAAGTTCGCGTCCAGGCCCTCTTGGGCGGAGGCGAGCCCGGCGCAGCCGATCACGAGGGGGGCGGCGAGGGCAGTGACGGCCAGAGCACGCTTGACACCACGCATGAGAATCTCCTCCGAGAAGTCCGCTCGACGGCGTGGCCCGACGGTGGCCCCGCCGGTTCCAGCCAGCCACGGGATCCGAGCGGCCGCAAAGGGGCCGTGCGGCCGTGCAGCCCTGACGGTTCGTCATGGGCCCTTGCGCCTGCGCGGGACGGGCAGACCGAAGGTTCACCCCTGGGTGGTCACCCGGGAGGGCTCAGACACGGGTGCCCGGCGGGTGGGGCTCCCGCCGGGCACCCGAAGGTGAGTGTCGAGGTCGCCCCTTAGAAGTGGGCACCGGCCTCGTTGTGAGAGCCCTCGACGCCCTCGTCGCCGGCGAAGACCCAGCCGGCACCGTGCTCGACGCCGCCCTCGTCGACCTTGGAGAACACGTTGGCCTCGCCGGCGCCCTCCTCGTTCGCGACGAACTGGCCCTTCTCGAAGTGGGCCTCGGGGCCTTCGTGGGCGGAGGCGAGCCCGGCGCAGCCGATCGCGAGGGGGGCGGCGAGGGCAGTGACGGCCAGAACGCGCTTGATACCACGCATGAGAAATCTCCTCCGAGTAGGTGGTTCAGTGGCGGGGCGCGGTGGTGGCCCTGCCGAGATCCAGCCAGCCACGGGATCCGGAGTGCCGCAAAGGGACCGTGCGTCCGTCTGGTCCTGACGTCGCATCACCATCCGGCGCGCCTGCGGGGATGGCGCGGTTCGACGGTTCACTCTTGGGTGGTCACCCGGGAGGCGCAGACACCGGGATCACCAGGCTCGGACCGCAAGAAGCTGACGACCCGTCAGATATACGCGCCTGCTTCGGTGTTTCTGCCTCGCCAACCTCGTCCCCCGGCGGGAATCGACTGGCGCGGCGTCTTATGGCGGGCCTTCGAGATCCTCGGCGACGCCCGGTGGCCGGCGCCCGCGTCGGGGACGTCGCGCCGACCGGCATGGTCAGGCGCACGACCTACGGTTCAGCGCGTTCCGGGACGATCGGTCAGTCGGAGTTCTCCCACACGAGAACCCCGGGGCCGTGCGGTGTCAGCACCGGCACCCAGGCCTCGTCGACCTCCGACAGGCGGGACTCGTCGAGTACCAGCCACGTGGGGAACGCGTCGTCGTGCCTCCCGGAGCCGTAGACGCCGAATTCGGCAACCGCGGCCCGCAGCCGGTCGAGCAGCTCGGCCGGCCAGTCCAGGCGTCGCGCCCCCTGCCCTTTCAGCTCTCCGACGAAGATCTCCTGCAGGTCGACGTCCAGGTCCCGCCCGAACAGCGGGATCAGGTAGCCCTCCTGCTGGTACTGGATGCAGCCGAACCCGCCGCCCTGGTTCTGGTGGACCACGCCGGTCGGCGCGGCCACGATGACGAACATCCAGCCCTGGCCGGCTCCGACGCCGTCGGGGTCCAGGAAGATGTGCCGCTTGTCGTCGGTGTGAGTCATGGTCAGGAGCCTCGCACGGACGGCCGCCCGGCTGCCGACCGGTAGGGTGCGGGCGGGGACGTGCGGAACAGAGGGGGCGCGGGATGTCGGTGATCGCGACGGCGGCCGGGGTGCTGGGGAAGCTGGTGGCGACTCCGCTGAAGGATGCGGCGATGCGGCAGGAGCGGGTGCTGCGGGCGCTCAGGGCCGTCAAGCTGGATCCGCGGACACCGCCGCGGGACTTCGACAGCGTCTACGCCATCACGCTGATCGAGTACTGCGCGGGCCGTGCGGCTTCGGTGCTCGCCGTGTTCCGCGACCAGTACGTGGTCGACTCCTTCCGCCGGTCGTTCCAGCAGCGGGACTTGACCCGGGTGCGTCGCGAGGTCGCCGAGGCGGTCGAACGGAACCGGGAGACCAGGGAGTTCGGGCATCTCGCGCACGGCTTCGAGGAGCACGTGGACGCCTTCGCCGCCGCGTTCGAGCAGGTGGTGGACCGGACCAGGGCGCCGCACGAGGTGCGTCTGGAGGAGACCGTCAAGTCGCTGCTCAGCCAGGTGAGCCGGACGCGCGACGAGGAGGAGGTCCGGCGGCTGCGGATCGAGCCCGACCGGGCCGAGCTCACGCCGGCGCAGCGGCTGGCCCGGGACGCCGAGGAGTGGTTCCGGGCGGTCAAGTACGAGGTGCTGAAGCAGTGGCCGGTCGGCGAGGATGCGGTCGCCCTGCGGGTCGACATCCCGAATCGCCGGGGGCGCGACCCGATCGTGATGCTGTGCGTGGCGGGCGAGTTGGGCCCGCACCACCTCAACACCCTGGCCGAGCTGGCCGATTCGGCCAAGGCCAAGGAGGGCTGGGGCATCGCGCGGCTGCGGGTCAGTGCGGCGGCCCGGGCCGTGGCGGCGGCCAGTGGCAACCGGCTGTTCTGCTACTCGTTCGACGAACTGATCGACGAAGAGGCCGACTTCGAGCCGTATCTGGCGTGGGTCGAGGAGGAGGTGCGGCGACGCGGGATCGACACCCGGTACGTCCCGCAGTCCTGCGAGAAGAGCGAGATCGACCCGGCGACCGGACTGCCGATCGCCACCAGCCGCTACCACTGGCGGGACGGCGGCCTGGACGACTACGTGGCCCGCTGGTTGGACGAGCCGGCCAAGCAACACCTGTCCGTGCTGGGCGAGTTCGGCATGGGCAAATCCTGGTTCGCGCTGCACCTCGCGCACACCATGGTGCTGGCCTGGCGGGACGCCAAGCGGCGCGGTGTCCCGCGGCCCCGGCTGCCGCTGCTGATACCGCTGCGCGACTACGTCAAGCAGACCCGGGTGGAGGGACTGCTGGCCGAGTTCTTCTTCGACAAGCACAACGTGAACCTGCGCAGCGCCGAGGTGGTCCGGGTGCTCAACCGGACGGGCCGGCTGCTGCTGATCTTCGACGGCTTCGACGAGATGGCGGCCCGCGCCGACCGCAACACGGTGGTGGCGAACTTCTGGTCGCTCGCCTCGGCGGTGGACCAGGGCGCGAAGGTGCTGCTGAGCAGCCGCAAGGAGCACTTCCGGGATGACCGGGAGGCCCGTGACCTGTTCGGCGCCAAGATCTCGACGGCCGGGCACGGGGCGATGGCCGATGGCCCGACCTTCGAGATCGTCCAGCTCGTCGAGTTCGAGGACGAGCAGATCGAGCGGATGCTCCGGCACGATCTGCCGGAGGAGAAGGTCCGCGAGATCATGCAGCACCCCGCCCTGCGCGGGCTGATGCGCCGTCCGCTGATGTCCGAGCTGGTGATCGAGGCACTGCCGGAGATCGAGCGGGGCGCGGAGATCGACCTCGCCCGGATCTACCTGTACGCGATGTGCCACAAGATGGACCGCGACATCCACGCCGAACGGACCTTCACCTCCCGCGCAGACAAGCTGTACTTCCTCTGCGAGGTCGCCTGGGAGATGCTCTCCACCGAGCGACTCGCCCTCAACTACCGTGATTTCCCAGGCCGATTGCGCTCGTTCTTCGGCCCGGTGGTGCAGCGCGACGCGGACCTGGACTTCTGGGAGCACGACATGCGCAACCAGGGCATGCTGGTGCGCAACGCGGAGGGCGACTACGGCCCGTCGCACAAGTCGCTGCTGGAGTTCCTGGTGGCGCTCAAGTTCGCCGGTGAACTCGGCCTGCTCACGGGCGACTTCCTGGACTCCGTCCGGGTTCCCGGCGCGGCGGAGGACGACCGCTCCCGCTCGTGGTCAGAGCACTTCGCGGCACGCGATGCGGACGGTCGTCTGCCCGCGCTGGCCGCGTTCGCGCCCGAGCCCGTGGAGGCGCTGGCCGGCACCTTCGGTGCGCAGGAGCCGAACGAGGCGGTGTTCGGGTTCCTGGCCACCATGGTCCGCGAGCATCCGGAGCACCGCGCCCGACTGTTGGAGCTGGCACACGCGAGCAGCCCGGGCAGGCCGCTGCTGAACAGCCTGCACCTGCTGGCCATGGCCGACGGCGATCTGGTGGATGCGCCGTTGGCCGGGCTCGACCTGTCCGGGTTCCGGGCTTGGATGCCCGGCCGTCGGTTCTCGCTCGCGGGCGCGGATCTGCGCGGCGCGAACCTCGCCGAGGCGGAGCTGCACAGTACCGACCTCACCGGTGCCGATCTGACAGGCGCGCAGCTCTCATCGCTGATTCTCCGGGAGCTCCCCACCTGGCGCTGCCGGATCACCACGAGCGGGGCTTTGGCCGCCTGGAACAACCACCGGGTACTCCACTGGCCCGACGGCATCCCGGCCGAACCTCCCCTCCGGTTCGACGTTCTACACGGTCCTCTGTTCATTCACGAGTGGGCCGAGTCGATCTGGTGGATGTCCGACATCATGGGTGGTCAACTGGTCGACGCCCGGACGGGGCAGTCGATGAGTGAGGTCGGTATCGACAACGGGGAGATGCTGGTGCCCATCCACTGGCGCGGGCAGCGGGTCCTGTTGGAACCCGTCGACGGCATCATTCGCGATCCGGAGACCGGGGCGGTGATCGAGACGTGGACCCCTCCCGCCGAACAGGCCGGGCATTGGACGGTCCTCACCGGTGACTTCCAGGCGGGTCTGCTCGCGATCAACGATCAGATCTCCTACCACGTCCCCGACAGCGAAGCGGCCGGCGGTTGGCGGACCGTCGCGGCTCTGGACGTCACCGCGGACGAGGACGAGATCGACCAAGTGGGTTCCCGTGACAGCGAATTGGTGACGATCGACAACATCCCGGTGATGGCGATCGACGCCTTCACCGAGCAGGTGCTGCTCCGCCCCGAGGGTCTGCCGCTGACGCTCAGCCCGGATGCGGGCCTCGAAGGGTTCGTGTACCGCGCGGCCATCGGGCTGGCGGTGCTCGCCGAGGGCGGGAGGCTCAGCGCCTGGTCGATGACGGCGGAGAGCGGAGAACCGATCTGGGAGCGCCGGACCGGCAACAGGGGGACCCTCGGAATCTTCGCCGACCCGGCCGGTTCGCGTCTCGCCGCCATCACCGACATGGGCGAACTCTGGCTGTTCGACTTCCGCACCGGCGAGCTGCTCGCCCGCGCTCCGCTCACCGACCGCCTGCGCGGCACCCGGTTCTCCCGGGACTGCGGCTTCGACGACGAAGCCCTCGACGCGATCGTCCGACTCGGCGGCATCATCGTCGACTGAACAACACCCCACCTACTCCTGATACTTCGCCAACTCCGCCCGCCCCCGCACCCCGTACTGCCGGAACAGCCGCGTCAGGTTCGCCTCCACGGCCTTCACCGACAGGTGCAGCGTCGCGGCTATCTCGCGGTTCGTCGCGCCGGTGCGAATCAGCCCGAGGATCTGCTGCTGCGTCGGCGTCGGGTCGGCCTCCAGCGCGTCCAGCGAGGCGAGCACCGTCTCGACGTGTCGCAGCCATGGCAGGCATCCGGCGGCCGCGTACCTCGTGTGGGCGTCCTGGAGGGCCGCGCGGGCGGCGGCACGGCGGCGGGCGCGGCGCTCCAGGGTGCCCAACGCGAGGTGGGCGCGGGCGAGTTCGAGGGGGTAGGGGTGGGCGGCGGGGAGCAGCGCACGCAGCGTGTCGGCGGCGCGGCGGGGGTCGGTGAGGGCGGTGAGGTGGGCTTCGGCGCGGTGCAGGCCGAGCAGGACGACGTCGCGGCCGAGGCGGCCGGCCCGGTCGCGGGCGTCGGCGAGGGTGGCGGCGGCGTCGTCGGGGCGGCCGGAGAGGGCGAGTGCCTCGGCCAGGTCGGCGTCCACCAGGAAGACGCTGGGGTCGTTGAACTGCATGTGGCGGAGCAGGAGTTGACAGCGGGTGAGGTGGTGGACGGCCATCGGGAGGTTGCCGAGCAGGAGGGCGGCGCGGCCGCGCAGTCCGTGGGCGTAGGCGAGCCACTCGTTGTCGTGGCCGTCCTCCGCGGCGCGGATCGCGGAGTCGAGGAGCTGGGCGGCGCGCTCGGCGGTGCCGCCGTTGAGTTCGGCGGCGCCGCCGAGGACGCGGGCGGGGCCGGGGGTGGGTTCGATGCGTTCGCGCAGGTCGTGGGCGGCGCGGCCGGCGGCGTAGGCCTCGGTGCTGCGGCCGGCGCGTTCGAGGACGGAGGCGGCGATGTAGAGGACGTTGGCGAGGTCCTCGGTGCGGCCGGCGGCTTCGATCTCGGTGCGCAGGGATTCGACCTCGGCGAGGGCGCGGGGGGTGTCGCCGCTGCGCAGGGCGGCGACGGCGAGGCCTTCGCGGCACAGGACGGCGGCGGCGGTGGTGGGCCGGCCGGCGGCGAGGCGGCAGCCGCGTTCGAGCAGGGCGCGGCCGTGGGCGGGGTCGGTGAGCAGGGTGATGGGGGCGCGCAGGGCGAGGAGTTCGACGAGCAGGTCGGGGTTGTCGGCGTGGTCGGCGTGCTTCTCGGCGGTTTCGAGTTCGGCGAAGCCTTCGGTCCGGTCGCCGCGGTGCAGGGCGCGGACGGCGCGTTCCTGGTGGACGGCGGCGGTGAGGGAAGGATGGCCGCCGGTGTCGTCGGCGGCGGCGGCGAGCAGGGCTTCGGCGCCGGGGTGGTCGGGGCCGAGCAGGCGGGTGAGCAGCAGCCGGGCGTGGACGCGCAGGTCGGCGGCGGGGGCGGTGGTGAGGCGTTCGCCGCAGGCGCGGGCGAGGTCGGGCAGGCCGGCGGCGGCGGCGTTGCGGGCGGCGGCGAGCAGGTGGCGTCCGGCGGTGTCGGGGTCGGGGGTGTGGTGGGCGGCGTGGCGCAGGAGTTCGGCGGCGGTGCCGGGGGCGCCTCGGGTGAGGGCGGTGTCGGCGGCGCGGGTGAGTCGGGCGGCGAGCTGCGGGTCGGGGTGTTCGGCGGCGAGGGCCTGGTGGCGGACCTGCTCGACGGGGTCGGCGGTGAGGGCGGCGAGCAGGCGGTGGGCGTCGCGCAGGGCGGCGGGGGTGGCGTCGGCGAGCACCACTTCGGCGATCAGGGGGTGGCTGAACTGGGGTGTGCCGGTGGGGGTTTGGCGGACGATGCCGTGGCGGCGGGCGGCGGCGAGGGGTTCCGTGACGGTGGCGGGCAGGCCGGTGCCGGTGCGGGCGGCGGCGAGCACGGTGAGGGCGGCGCGGGCGGCGTCGGGGAGTTCGGTGAGGCGGGCGGAGACCAGGGCGCGCAGCCGGTCGGGGACGTCGAGCGGACGGGCCGGGTCGGTGGCGAGTGCGCTCTCGCTGCCGTCGGCGGTCAGTGAGCGGCCCAACTCCAGGGCGTAGTAGGGGTTTCCGCCGCTGACGGCGTGCACGCGGCTGAGCGTGAGTCCGCTGAGACGCAGGCCGAGCCGTTCGCGCAGCAGGGCGCCGGTGCCGCGTTCGCCGAGCGGGCCGACGGGGAGGTCGCGGGCGGCGGGCGGGCAGAGGGCGCCCATGGTGGGTGCGGTGTCGGCGTGTTCGGTGCGTTCGGTGACGGCGAAGCGGATTCGGCGGTCGGTGAGGCGGCGGGCGGCGAACGCGATGACCTGGCGGCTGGCGGCGTCGAGCCACTGGGTGTCGTCGAGCAGGACGAGCACGGGGCCGCGCTGGGCGAGCCGGCGCAGCGTCTCCAGGACGGCGACCCGGACGGCCAACGGGTCGGTGGCGGAGCCGGGTTGGGGCGCGCGGTGCAGCAGGGCGCATTCCAGGGCCTGGCGCAGGTGGCTGGGGAGTTCCTCGGCGAGGGCGGGGAGGGTCTCACCGAGCAGGTCGATCAGCGCGAGGTGCGGCAGGTCGGCCTCGGCGGCGGTGGGGCTGCTGCGCAGGACCGGTTCCCCGGCCGCGTCGGCCTCCTGGGCGAGTGCGTCGAGCAGTGCGGTCTTGCCGATACCGGCCGGGCCGTGGAGCAGGACGCCGCCGGTGGCGGCGAGGGTGGAGCGGATGTCGGCGAGCAGGTGCGCACGGTCGACGAGTGCGGGCTCGGCCGGACCTGCCGTGGTGCTGGCGGGTCCGGCCGGGCCGGGGAGAATGCCGGTCATGGCGGTCAGTGTGCCGCCTTCGACCGGGTTGCGCGAGGGTGTCACATGAACACGACACGCTCGCTACTGATCGTTAAGTCCCCTTTAAGACTGGCCGATCGGGCGGGACCTCGGGTCAGCCGATGGAGACGTCGTCGAGCAGGAAGGTGGTCGCCAGGTAGGCGTCCTCCTGGCCGACGAACTGGAGGTTGACGGTCTGGCCGCGGTAGGCGCTGAGGTCCACCGTCTTCTGGACGTAGCCGGCGCTGGCGTTGGCGTTGGAGTAGGTCGCCACGGTGGCGCCGTTGACGGTGACCTTCAGGGTGTCGTACGCGGTGGTGCCGGTCTCCGCGGTGGTGACCTTCAGCCAGAAGGTGACCTTGGGGCTGCCGGCGGCGGGCACCGCGATGTTGTTCTGGGCGAGCGTCTCGGTGTTGGCGGAGCCGTAGCCCATCATCCACGCGTACCAGGAACCGCCGTGCGGGGTCTGCTGGTTGGAGTTGGTGATGTCATTGGCGCTCTGCGTCCAGCCGGCGGCGCCCTGCTCGAAGCCGCCGTTGACCAGCGCGTTCCCGGGGTTCGGGTTGCCGGTGGGCGAGCCGGACGGGGACGGGCTCGGGGAGGAGGTGCTGCCGCCCGGGTCGGGCAGCGCGGTGCCGATGGAGACGGCGGCCCACGCCTTGGAGACGATGTACCGTTCCTGCGAGTTGGCGCCGTACAGGTCGGCGGCGGCCTGCAGGGTGGCGGTGCGGGCCGAGGAGTAGTTGGTGGTGGAGGTCATGTAGGTGGTGAGGGCGCGGTACCAGATCGCCGCGGCCTTGTCCTTGCCGATGCCGCTGAAGCTGTCGCCGTTGCACGGCGTGCCGTTGTGCGGCAGGCCGCCGATGGTCTTGGCGCCGGTGCCCTCGGCGGTCAGGTAGAAGAAGTGGTTGGCGATGCCGGAGGAGTAGTGCACGTCCACCTGGCCGGCCCGACTGCTGTAGCAGGAAAGCGAGTTGCCGTCGGCGGCCGGGTTGTCCATCCGGCGCAGGTAGCCGTTGCCCATGTTGAGCTTCTCGCCGATGTAGTAGTCACCGGCGTCGGTGCTGTTGTTGGCGTAGAACTCGACCATGCTGCCGAAGATGTCGGAGGTGGCCTCGTTCAGGCCGCCGGACTCGCCGGAGTAGTTCAGGTTGGCGGTGGCGGCGGTGACGCCGTGGCTCATCTCGTGGCCGGACACGTCGAGCGCGGTCAGCGGGATGTTGCCGTTCTGCGAGGAGCCGTCGCCGAAGGACATGCAGAAGCAGCTGTCGTCGTAGAACGCGTTCAGCAGCTGGTTGTCCACGTGCACGTACGCCGGGGCGCCGCGGCCGTCGTTGCGGATACCGCTGCGGTTGAAGGTGTTCTTGTAGTAGTCCCAGGTCTTGGCGAGGCCGTAGGAGGCGTCCACGGCGGCGCTCTCGCGGCTCGAAGTGGAGCCGTTGCCCCAGGAGTTGGTGGACTTGCTGAAGGTCCGGGCGTTCTGCGCGGGGTTGGACTGCGGGCTGTTGTACGAGTCGTAGACGACCGTGGAGCCGTGCAGCGCGTCGGTCAGCGTGTAGCCGCTGCCGCCCTGGCTGGTCTCCAGGGTGACCTGCCCGACGTTGACGCCGTTGCCGGTGCCGGAGATCTCCGGGTTGACCTCGTAGGTGTCGAGGACGGCGCCGCTGGCCGCGTCGACCAGCACGGCCTCGCGGGTGTTCGCGCCGGCCTCGCCCGCGCCGGTGACGGTGGTGCGGTACGCCAGCACCGGGACCTTGCCGAACGCCCAGACCACCAGCTGGCTGCTGTCCAGGTTGGTGGTGCGGGCCTGCTTGACGTGCTTGGCGCCGCGTTCGGCGCTCGCGGAGGCGTCGCCGGCGGTCAGCTTGGGCGTCACCCCGGCGACCTTCAGCGCGCCGTCGTGCGCCCAGCTGGTGGCCGTGATCTTCCCGTTCGCGGCGCGGTGGACGACCAGGTCGCCGCCGAGCACCGGCAGGCCGCGGTAGGTGCGGTCGTAACGGACGTGCCGCGCGCCGTCGTTGTCGACCAGCACGTCCTTGGCCACCAGGCGCTCGTCCGGGCCGAGGCCCAGCGCCTTCGCCGTCGCGGCGGCCTCCTTGCCGGCCTGGTCGAGGGCCGCCAACCGGCCCGTCGTGCTCATCGCCTGGAACCCGGCGCCGGGCTGCGTGGTGGCGCTGGCCTGCGCGACGCTCTGCGAGGTGGCCATCGCGGCGGTGCCCAGGGTGAGGGCGGCCGCAACAGCTGCCGCCAAGGCGGTCTTGCGGTTCATCGGGTATTCCTCCCACCGAGCCGGGGTTGATGGGGGACGGCCGGTGACACCGATGGGGTGTGGTGTCCCGGCCGGTTTCGGCTCGGCGGCAGGACGCTAGATCCACCGGAGCCCCTTGCGACATGCCCTCGCCAACCCCACAAGGGCCGGACAAGGGTGATCCTTGCCCCGCAGCAGGGAAACCCCTGACGCCCCGTTGGCACCTGCTTTGCCGCTCCGATCCCTCGCGTTGCCCCGCTCTTCGACCGGAACCGGGGCCGTAGGGCACCCGGCGACCCGTCGCGGGTTCGCCGGGGAGGCCGGCGGCTGCTGAGCCGTCACGAACTCCGGATGCCGGGGTTGGCCCGGTCCGCGCAGCCGTAGCAGCCGGCCGGCCGCCGGCGGACGGCAGGGGGTGGAGCCACCTCCGGTAGGGGCGGGCCAGGGTGGGCTGCCGCCGCAGGACGGGCGACGGCGGCGTTCCGGGCGAGCGCCGTTGCTCCGGCCGTCGAGACTCCGCACCGCCGGGACCCACCCGGGCGGTTCGAACACGCGGGGCGCGGCATGGGCCGTTCGGGAGGACGCGGTTCCGTTTCTGAGGTAGCGTCAGGGCCCGGTCCGGATTCGGACGCCCCGTACCGGCGAGTGGAAGCTCCGAACGCGCGGTGGCCGCCGGTCCGGCCGGCCGTCGCCCCGCTCCCCCGGGCGGGGCGGTACCCGACAGAAAACGGAGCCGAATTCCATGCAGAGCGGAGCAACCAGCAGCGGCAGACGGCCGCGCCCCGTCCGGGTGGCGCTGGCGGTGGGGGTGGCCGCGGCAGTGACCGCGGGCCTCACCGCCGCAAGCCCCCAGGGCGGCGCCGCCACCAGGCGGCACGGGGCCGCGGCTCCACCGCCGATATCCGTCGACGTGTCCGACTCTCCCACCGCAGTGACGAGTTCGCCGACCTCCTCCCCGTCGCCGTCCGCACCGACCGCCGCCACGCTCCCGGCGGACCCGACCGGCACGGAACCCGGCACAGGACCCGGCACCGGCACGTCCCCGGCGGACACCGCCGTCGGTGCGTCGGGCATCGCGGCCAAGTCCTCGCCGACCCCGAGCCCGACCCCCACTTCGACGCGCAGCACCGCCTCGGCCGCCCCCGCCGCCACCACCACCCCGCGGCCGGACCTCACCGACCCGAAGTGGAAGGAGTACGCGCAGCAGCTGGTCTCCAGCGCCGAGAACTCCACCCTGGACTGGCGCTCCCAGTACCCGTACATCGAGGACATCGGCGACGGCCACGGCTACACCGCCGGAATCATCGGCTTCTGCTCCGGCACCGGCGACCTGGCCGACGTGATCACCCGCTACACCCAGCTGAAGCCGGGCAACATCCTGGCCAAGTACCTGCCGGCGCTGGCCCTGCTCGACGGCAGCGCCTCGCACCAGGGCCTCGACCCGACCTTCGTCGGCGACTGGCAGCGGGCCGCCGCGGACCCGCTGCTCCAGCAGGCCCAGAACGAGGAGCGCGACCGCCAGTACTTCACCCCGGCGGTGACGCAGGCCAAGGCGGACGGGCTGCACGCGCTCGGCCAGTTCGCCTACTACGACGCGATCGTGGTGCACGGCCCGCGCGGCTTCGCCACCATCCGCACGGCCGCGCTGGCCAAGGCGACGACTCCGGTCAAGGGCGGCAACGAGACCGCCTACCTGAACGCCTTCCTGGACGCCCGCAAGGCCTACATGCTGGCCGGCAACCCGAACCGCAACACGTCCAGGATCGACACCGAGCAGCGGGTCTTCCTCCAGGCCGGCAACCTCGACCTGCGGCCCCCGCTGAACTGGAAGGTGTACGGCGACAGTTACACCATCCCGGCCTGACCCGCCGGCCGGCCGGGACGGTCGTGGACGTCGTCAGCCGGGGGTGCCGGGCACCACCAGCCGATCCAGGTCGGGCGCGGCCCCGGAGGGGTTGGCGACCGTGAGGGTGTTGCTGCCGGCCGCCAGCGCGAGCGCCACCGTGACGGTGCCGGGCGTGGTGAAGGACCCGGTCGGGGCGAATGCCACGCTCTGCACCGGCCCGCCGTTGACGGACAGTTCGGCGGTCCGGGCGCCGGCCGAGCCGTTGGTGTAGGCGATCTGCACCTGGTACGTCCCGGCGGTGGCGACGGTGACGCCGCGGACGGCGAGCGTGCCCGTTCCGGCGGTGACGGTGCCGAGGTACCCGACCCGGCTGCCGCCGGAACAGGCCGCGCAGGCCACCACGGCGGCTCGTCCGGTCAGCGCGTTGGCCGCCGCCTCGGCCTCGTAACTTCCGCCGGAGGGTGCGGTGTTGGCGGCGGCGACGTCGACGGCGGTGTCGTCCACCACGAAGTCGGTGGTGCCGCCGTTGGCGGCGGTCTCGGCGCCGGTGAACTTCAGGGTGACGGTGCGTCCGGCCCAGGCGGACAGATCGGCGGTGCGGTGGGTGAAGCCGGCGCCCTGGTCGAGGTTGGAGTGGGTGGCGAGGGTGGTCAGCACCGTACCGCCGGCGTCCAGGAGTTGGACCTTCAGGGTGTCGGGCGTGGCGGTGGTCGTGTTCTCGGTGGAGTCGACGTGCAGCCAGTAGGAGAGGGTGGCGGCGCAGCCGGCGGGCAGGGCGACGCTCTGGGCGACGGTGTCGGTGCCGGCCGTGGAGTTGCCGTTCAACCAGGCGATCCTGCTGCCGCTGTGCGCGGGTTCGGCGCCGGTGGCGGCGGTGATCGGTTGGAAGCCGAGGGTGGAGGTCTGGGTCCACGGCGCGGCGGAGGCGTCCTCGAAGCCGGGGTTGCCGAGCAGCTGGGCCGCGGTGCAACTGCCGCCCGGGGCGACGACGGTGAGCGTGTAGGTGGCGCTGTGGCTGCCGCCCGGGGCGGTGCCGGTGACGGTGATCGGGTAGCTGCCGGGGGCGGTGCCCGCGGCGACGGTGGCGGTGAGGGTGGCGCTGCCTCCGGCGGTGACGGTGCTCGGTGCGAACGCGACGGTCACGCCGGCGGGTGCGCCGGCGGCGGTCAGCGCGATCTGCTGGGCGGCGCCCGAGGCGACGGCGGTGGTGAGCGTCGCGGTGGCGGTGCCGCCCGGGGCGGTGCTGCCGGCCGCGGGGCCGACGGTCAGGGAGAAGTCGTCGGCGGGCGGGGCGGTCGGCCCGTTGACCGCCTGCTGGAGGGCGGCGCCGATGATCGCCGAGCCGGTCATGTCGATGGCCGGCTCGGAGGTCTGCCAGGAGCGCACGTCGTCCACGTACCGGCTGCCGTGTCCGGTGAAGGCGCTGTACGGGTCGGCGCCGGCGGGCGGGCAGGCCTTCATGCCGGTCTGGTAGCTGCCCAGCCCGCCGCTGAAGATGCCGGCGGCGTTGGGCCCGTTGACCACGGCGCCGATCGGGATGGCGCCCGTCCCGTCGGTGGAGCCCTTGATGTTGGCGACCTGGTGCTGGATGCAGTGCGGGAAGGTGGTGCCTTCGCCGACCATGAAGCTGGTGCCCCACGGGTTCGCGCCGAACAGCCAGTTGCGCTGCTGGGTGGCGTAGTTGTCGAACGAGGTGTCGCCGCTGGCCTGCTTGTAGAGCGCCTCGGTGGCGAGCAGGCCGAAGCTGTGCGAGTCGGCGTCGAAGTCGGTGTAGGTGCCGCCGGCGTGGAAGATGTCGGCGGCGGCGCGGTCGGCGCCGACCTTGGTCTGCCGCTTGAGGTCGGCGACCAGGTCGGCGGCGGTGACGGCCAGTCCGCCGGGGTTGCCGGCGGCGGCGATGGCCCGGATCAGGTCGGCGTGGGCGAGCGCGCTGGTGTCGTACAGGTTGAAGGTGTCGCCCTTGTCGTTGGCCAGGTAGCTCTTGGCCCAAGTGGCGGCGGCCGTCAGGTACGGGGTGGCGTTCCGGCCCAACTGCTGCGCGGCGAGGGCGAGTTCCGCGCCGCCGAACTCCATGTCGTCGCGCCAGGTGGACTCGGGGTAGTAGTCGTTGGGGACGGCGGTGGTGAGCGGGTTCGGCGGGGCCGAGGTGTTGGCCAGCGCGTACAGCGAGGCGGCGGCCTGGTAGTAGGCCTGCGCCTGCGCGGGGTCGGCGGCGGCGTTCACCTGCGCGGCGAGCGCGAACGCGGCGGAGACCCGCCCGGCCAGGTTGGGGCTCACCTGTCCGCCCGGCGTGTTGGCCCGGAACACCG
This sequence comes from Kitasatospora griseola, assembly GCF_044999035.1. Lineage (NCBI taxonomy): Bacteria > Bacillati > Actinomycetota > Actinomycetes > Kitasatosporales > Streptomycetaceae > Kitasatospora > Kitasatospora griseola. Next base: position 407,118 of record NZ_CP173360.1, read on the forward strand.
GGCGGTGGGCGGCGGCGTACCGGTCGGCGGAGGCGGTGTCGCCGTCGTCCTTCTCTGGCAGCCGCCACAGGTCGTGGTCGCCGACGAAGCTGCCGCTCGCGTTGCCGGAGCCGATGCCGACCTGGAGGTACAGGGTCTTGCTCGACTGGTCCCACATCCGGTTCAGCCAGGCTGCGCCGAACTGCGCCTCCGCACCGAGAGCAGCGGGCGCGGCGCTGCCCAGGGCGCGCTGGGCGGCGAGCAGGACGGCGTCGGCGTAGGCGGTGGTGTGGGTGAACTTCAGGTAGTCGCCGGCGTCGGACCAGCCGCCGCCGACGTTCACCGGCCCGGCGATCTTCGACAGGTCGCTGTTGGTGATGACGTCGGAGCCGCCGCTCTGGAACGAGGGCACGGCGTAGACGTTCGCGGTGGCGTCGTTCAGGTGGGCGGGTTTGCGGCCGAGCGGGCCGGAGACGGTGTCGCTGCCGTCGCGCTGGGTCTGGAAGAAGGTGACGCCGTCGGCGACGAACCTGCCGTACAGCGCGGCCGGGTCGGCGACCTTGAAGGTGGGCGAGGTGGCGCTGACGCCGCCGGCTACCACCAGGCGGTAGGTGCCGGGCGCGGTCAGGCCGGCCAGGGTGATCGGGTAGACGGCCGGGTACGCGCTGTTCCACGAGCCGAGGCTGGTGGCGCCGACGGTGCCCGTCCTGACGGTGGCGCCGGTGGAGTCGAGCACGCTCCAGCTCGCGGAGGAGACCGCGGCGCTGGTCATCAGATAGGCCTGTTTGGTCTCGCCGGGCAGGAACCCGGCCTGGTCGACGCGGATCAGGCCGGTGGCGGCGGCCTGCGCGGGGCCGGCGCCGAGAGCCAGCGGGGCGGCGGTGAGCGCGGCGGCGAGCAGCGCGCCGAGGGCGGTTCGTCGGGCCGGTCTCCTGGGCATGACCATCAGCGGCTCCCAACCGTTAGGAAGTCTTCCTTACCGTTCCTGGAAGCTAGAGCGCCGGCCGGACACGGTCAAGACTCGTCGCGGAGTTGACGCACCATCAGTTCGTGGCCGGTGCGGTCGGCCGGAGCGACACCCGTCAGCCGCGGCCGGACCGGAGCGACACCCGTCAGACCGTGATCGGCGCGGCCAGGTCGAGCGTGAAGCTGAAGCGGTCGCCGCGGTAGAGCGTGCGGACGAGCTCCAGCGGCCGGCCGGCGTCGTCGCGGCTGCGGCGGTGCAGCAGCAGCATCGGCAGGGCGGGCGGGGTACCGATCAGCAGGGCTTCGCGCGGAGTGGCGAGCACGGTCTCGATCCGCTCCTCCGCGCCGGCCAGCCGGATGCCGCGGGCGTGCAGGTGCGCGTACAGCGAGCCGGTGGGGTCGAACTCCCGGTCCAGGTCGGGGACTCGGGCGACCGGCAGGTAGGTGGATTCCAGGCCGACGCGCTCCTCGTCGGCGCGCAGGACGCGCTCCAGGTGCCAGAGCATCTCCCCCGGGGCGACGGCCAGGCGTTCGGCGAGCGCGGGCTCGGCGCTCTGCCGGTCGAGGGCGATCAGCGTGCGGCCGGGGCGCAGGCCCTGACGGGTGACGCCCTCGGTGTAGCTGGCGAGCGACAGCGGCTGCTCGATCTTGGCGCCGGCCACCACGGTGCCCCGGCCCTGACGCCGCAGCCGACCCTCCAGCAGCAGGTCGCGCAGCGCCTGCCGGAGGGTGGCCCGGGCGACGCCGTACCGCTCGGCCAGCGCCGCCTCGGTGGGGAGCCGGCCGCCGGGGCCCAACGCGTCCAGCAGCTCCTCGACCTGGGCCTTGACCAGGTAGTACTTCGGCACCCGCCCGTGCTCGGGGACGCCAGACCTGGCGGGGGCGAGGGGCGTGCCGTGGGTGCCGTGGTTCACCCGTCCAGCCTAGGGCCTGAGCCGTTCAACTGCCTACGGACCATAACGAAAAAATAACCGGTCTGGACTGAATTTTGACACTTGTTCATACAATCGTGGACTCGGAGAGGGGGTCACGCTCGCCCCGCCACCCCATCCTCGGTCTGCCGGTGCAACCGCACCCCGCCGCTTCCCCCGTTGGGAGACCTCGTGCGCAACTCCCGTACCACCCTTGCCCTTTCGATCGCCGTCGCTGCCGCCCTGCTGCCGATCGCCGGCACCGCCGCGTCGGCCGCCCCCACCTCCTACAACGGCCTGCCGAACGGCACCAAGCAGGCCAAGACGCTGGTGATCGGCATTGACGGCACCCGGTACGACAAGCTGGTGACCGCCGATGCGCCGAACCTGAAGGCGCTGATGGCCTCGGGCACCACCGCGACCTCCAACCTGTACGCGAACCCGCTGGCGCCCACCCTCTCCGGCCCGGGCTGGTCGACGATCGCCACCGGCGTCTGGCCGGACAAGCACAAGGCGCTGGACAACGCGTTCACGGGCGCGCGCTTCGACCTGTACCCGGACTACGCGAGCCGGCTGGAGACCGCGGACCCGGGCAACTCCACGCTGGTGATCGGTTCCTGGAACCCCATCACCGCGAACGTCTTCAACGGCAAGGCCGACCTGCGGATCCCGGAGAGCGAGAACGACCCGAAGACCGCCTCCGACGCCGCCGACTTCCTCGCCCACGGCAACCCGGACTCGGTGTTCCTGCACTTCGACGAGGTGGACGAGGCCGGCCACAGCTACGGCGGCGCGAGCACCCAGTACATGTCGGCGCTGCACACCGTCGACGGGCTGGTCGGCCAGGTGCTGACCGGCCTCAGGTCCCGCCCCACGTACGCCGCGGAGGACTGGCTGGTGGTCGTCACCACCGACCACGGCCACACCGACGCGGGCGGCCACGGCGGCAACTCCGCCAACGAGCGCCAGACCTGGATGGTGCTCAACGGCCAGGGCTACCAGCCCGGCGCCCGCCGCTACGACGTCAAGCCGGTGGACATCGCGCCGACCGTGCTCAAGCACGAGGGCGTGGCCGTCGACCCGGCCTGGGGCCTGGACGGCACCCCCGTGGACGAGATCGTCCCGGACGCGTTCGACGCGCTGCGCCCCAGCCTGCAGACCCGGGTGGACGAGACCGGCATCGGCTCCACCGTCAAGGGCTTCACCCACACCCCGCCCGCCGGCTGGTCGATCGACAACTCGCGGATGCCGTCCGGCGGCGTCACCGAGTGGCGCGGCTGGGCGTTCGCCACCGACGAGTTCTGGACGGCCGCGCAGCTCGCCCAGAGCCGGGAGACCAACGTCCGAGCCCGCAACGTCTTCGCGGTCGCCGACTCCGACGAGTGGGACGACAAGGCGCACGGCGCCGGCCAGTTCGACTCGACGCTGATCTCCCCCGCCTACCCGGTGGCCGGCCTGGGCCGCGGCACGCTGTCCTTCGCCACCGACTACAAGATCGACGGCCCGCAGACCGGCGACGTGTACGTGGTGTTCGACAACGGCGCCCCGCAGCTGGTGAAGTCCTACCGGGCCGACCTGAACACCGTCGAGCACCTGTCGGTCACGGTGCCGGCGGGCGCGTCCACGGCGCGCTTCCAGTTCCGCTACACCGGCACCAACTCGGCGTTCTGGACGGTCGACCAGGTCGTCTTCGGCTGACCCGATCGAGCCGCTCGACGCGCTCGAACCCCTCGACCCGCTACCGGGTCTTGACCACCACGCCGACCGCGAAGGCGATCTGGTCGTCGGTCAGGTCGGCGCGGGCGGTCAGCCGCAGCCGGGGCACGCCGTCGGGGACGGACGGGGGCCGGAAGCAGCCGACCGCGAGTCCTTCGTCACGGCAGGCGGCGGCCCAGCGCACCGCGTGCTCCGGGTCGTCGGCCCGCACCGACACCACCGCGCCGTCCGGTGCGGTGGTGTCGAGGCCGAACTCGCCGAGCCGGGTGGAGAGTTCGCGGGCCACCCGGAGCGCGTCGGCGGCCCGGCCCGGCTCGGCGCGCAGCAGGCGCAGCGCTCCGAGCGCGGCGCCGACCGCGGCCGGGTTGAGGCCGGTGTCGAAGATGAAGGTGCGGGCGGCGGAGATCAGGTGGCGGATCACCCGCTCGGGGCCGAGCACCACGCCGCCCTGCGAGCCGAGCGACTTGGAGAGCGTCGCGGTGGCGACCACGTCGGGCTGTCCGGCGATTCCCGCGGCGGCTCCGGCCCCCGCGCCGCCGGGGCCGAGCACGCCCAGGCCGTGCGCGTCGTCGAGGACCAGGGCGGCCCCGAACTCGCGGGCGGCGGCCAGGTGCTGGGCGAGCGGCGCGGCGTTGCCGTCGACCGAGAACACCGAGTCGGTGACCACCAGGGCGCGCGGCTGCGTCCGGTCGGCGAGCGCCGCCCGGACGGACCGCGGGTCGCAGTGCGCGGCCCGGGCGACCTGGCCCTTGGCGAGGCGGCAGCCGTCGATCAGCGAGGCGTGGTTGTGGGCGTCGGAGACGATCAGGGTGTCCGGCCCGGCGAGCGCGGTGAGCACGGCGAGGTTGGCGGTGTAGCCCGAGGAGAACACCAGGGCCGCCTCGTAGCCGCAGAACTCGGCGAGCTCCCGCTCCAGTTCGGTGTGCGCCTCGGTGGTGCCGGTGACCAGGCGGGAGCCGGTGGAGCCGCCGCCCCAGCGCTGCGCGGCCTCGGCGGCGGCTCCCGTGACGGCCGGGTGCCCGGTCAGGCCCAGGTAGTCGTTGGACGCCAGGTCGAGCACGTCGTCCTCGGCGGTGCGGCTGCGCAGCCGCCTGGTCAGCCCGGCGGCCTCCCGGTCGGCGGCCGCCGCGTCCACCCAGTCGAACACCGTCTCCGGGCGCGTGCCCTGCGTCCCCGTCCTGACCTGCGACTCTTCCATGCCCGGCACTCTGTCACTCCGCCGGGCGCGGGGGCAACGGCCGCCGCCGCGATGTGCGCCTTCGCACACCGACGGCGGCCGTAGGCCCTTTCGCCGGATCAGTTGCGGTAGCGGAACAGGATCCGGCCGCGAGTCAGGTCGTACGGGCTGACCTCGACCAGGACGCGGTCGAACGGGAGGATCTTGATGTAGTTCTTGCGGATCTTTCCACTGATGTGGGCGAGCACCTGGTGGCCGTTCTGCAGCTCCACCTTGAAGGTGGCGTTGCGCAGGCATTCCAGTACGGTGCCCTCGATTTCCAGGCCTTTGGCGATACGCGGCAAGGTTTCTCGTCTCTCGAGTCGGTGAAGCGAAGTGGGGTGGTCGATGCCGGTGTCAGTGCGGGCGGCGCACCAGTTCTGCGAGATGGCCCGTGCGCCGGGCGCCGAAGCGCTCGAACAGGGTGGTGGCTGCGGTGTTGGCCTGGTCGATCTCGGTCCACGCAGTGTCGATGCCGGCCTCGTCCAGGACGGCCAGCGTATGCCCGAGCAGGGCCTGCCCGGCACCCCGCCGTCGGCATTCGGCGCGCACGGCGAGCAGCCCGATCCGGGCGCGGTTGCCCCGCGACACCACCCGGATCAGCCCGCCGTACTGCCCGTCCACCACCGCGACGGCGTACAACGAAGGATCGATCAGCGTGTCCCCCGCAGGGTGGGGCCGGAGCTCGGCGGGCATCGTGTGCCACCCGGCCGCCGCCTCGACCTGAGCCCGCACCGTCCGGTCGAGCTCGCGCAGCAGCCCCTCCTCGGCCGTCCCGGCAGGCAGGATCGTCACCCCCTCCGGCACCGGACCGGCAGCCGCCGCACGACTGGGCAGGAGGTACTCCCACTCACGCCGCTCCACGGCGAATCCGGCACGCTCCCAACGGGCCGTCAGTTCGGCGTCCTCGCCGCCGACCAGGGTGTGCAGCACGGCAGTCGGCAGCTCGCCAAGCATCGCCTCCGCGAGCGGGTCGAACGCCTCGTCCTGCCAGACGTCGATGCTGACGAAGAGTCGGCCGTCGGGCCGGTACGAGACATCGCCGTGGCCGACGATCTGCTCGTCCGCCACCGCCTGCCACTCGGCCTCGTCGACCCGGTTGATCATCACAGTGTTCATGGCTGTCACCTCTCGGAAGTACCTGCACAGCAGGGCGCTCCCGACAGCGACTCGATCAGCCGCACACCGTGAGGAAAAGGGGGAGCACCCACCTTGGTCCAACTCTCATGGGTGTTCACCTCCTCGCGTCCTGTCACGGTGACCCGTACGTTAGCAACCACCCTCCGACGCCGCCAAGCGATTTAACTTCCGCCCGGCTGTTGCCTGTCCCGTCTCACGCGAGGTTGTCGTTCCCTCTGGGCCTCATCGCCTCCGATGTCACCGGACACGGATAGTTTTTTGGCGGGACCAGGCGGCTGACGGGAGCGGATGTGGAGATCGAGGAGATGCTGGACCGACTCGGCACGGTGATCGGGCCACCGCCTGCGGGCGGTGTGGTCCCGGTGCCGTGGGAGCTTGGGCCCGAGGTAATGGGTTTCCAACTTCCTGCGGACTACCGGGCGTTCGTCGACCGGTACGGGAGTGTCAGCATCAGAGGCGAGCTGCACATCTACGCACCGTCGGAAGCGCCCAGCCCTGACATCGGGCAGCCGCTCGGCTTCGAGGGATTCCTCTACGGCACGACGGATCCCTACGGGTACAGCGGCTCCCTGGCCCAGGCCTACCTGGACGGGGACTACGACGAGTGCCCGTATCCGATGTTCCCGGCCGAGGGCGGGCTTCTGAACTGGGGTAACAATGGTGGCGGCGACCACTTCTTCTGGTTGATGCGGGGGCCGGACCCGGACCGGTGGCCGGTCGCTGCCAAGTTCGACTCGATGCGGGAGTGGGACCTGTTCGAGGGCGGCTTCCTGGAGTTCCTGCTGGCGGCGGTGACGGAGGAGTATCCGTACCATCGGGACGTTGTCGCCCGTGGAACGAAGCAGGTCGGTGATGGCCGGGCTTATCGTGTTCGGGGTGACTGGTCGAAGCAGCTGGGTTGGCAGTGAGCCCGCGATCATGGTCAACGGCCAGGCTGTGGGCGGATCCGGTTCGGCGGCCTGACTGCGGTAGCCGTGGTTCAAGCGAGCCTGGTGATTGTGAGTTCGAGTCCGCCGACTCGGTTGGGTGGTCCCCGGTCGGCTGGGCACGAGAGTGAGGCCTCCCGCACAGTCCGTGGGTCTTGAGTGTCGGCTGCCGGTCCTCCACACTCACTGAGCCGCACCGCCGCTCTTCGGCAGCTGGTCCGGGAAGCCCCCGACCGCTCAACTCCGGTCGCGCGCCTGCCCGGCGGTGTGGTGCTTCTTCTCCGTCGCGGTGTCCGTCGGAGTCGGACGCCGGGCAGGTCGCCGGCTGTCAGTCGAGGCCTTCGATGATGCGGAAGTCGCGCTCGACGGCGTCGGAGAGCACGACCAGCGCTTCCTGGTAGGCCTCGCTCTCCCGGGCCGCGACGGCCTGTTCGAAGCTGTCGAACTCGATCAGTATGGTGCGCTCGGCGATTCCGGCGTCGTGTGCGACGACCAGACCGTCGCGGGCGAGGACCCGCCCGCCCCCGGCCCGGACGGCCGGGCCGGCCAGCTTGTTGTAGGCAGCCAGCTTCTCGGGGTCGTTGATGGTGCGGTAGACACTGACCCAGTAGCCCTTTGGCATGGAGCCTCCAGTGTTCGCAGGAGCACACCCGACTGCTCATAGGTACTTCGGATCGATCGTACCCAACGACTGGGTGCCGGGGTGGTGCGGAGAACGCTCCGGTCCGCCAACTCGGCAGTCTCCGTGAGGAATTGAGACCACCTCAAAAACGGAAACCTCGGCACTACGGGACGACGACGACCTTGCCCCGAATGCGCCCGGCTTCGCTGAGGCGGTGGACGTCCGCGAGCTCGGCCAGCGGGTACGAGGCGCTGATGTCGAGGGTGACTTCGCCCGCGTCGACGAGCTTCACGAGCGCTGCCAGCTGCGCCACGTCGTTGCGGGCGACCATGTGCATCGCCGTCACCCCGGCGTCGGCAGGCGGTTCCACGGGGGTGGCGATCGAGACGATCCGTCCGCCCGGCCGGACCGTCGACGCCAGAGCGGCGGCATCGTGCGGGCTCAGCGGGACGAGGTTGAGCAGGGTGTCCACCGGACCGTCGAGCGCGGCGGCGACCGGCCCGGCGGTGTAGTCGATCACCCGGTCCGCCCCTTGTCGTCGCACCACCCGGTCGCTGCGGGCGCCGGCCGTGGCGATCACCTCGGCTCCGGCGCGCTTGGCGAGCTGAGTGACGAACCCGCCGACCCCTCCGCCCGCGCCGTTGACCAGCACTCGCTGGTCGGCCGTCACCTTTCCGTGCTCGAACACCGCCTGCCAGGCCGTCAGTCCGGCCACGGGGAGGGCCGCCGCGTGCGCGAGCGGCACGGACTCCGGCGCCGGGACCAGCAGCGAACCCGGCGCCCGCACGTATTCGGCGGCTGCGCCCGCACCGTCCAACCGCCCGACGACCCGGTCGCCGACGGCGAAGCCCTTGGTCCACGGGCCGATCTCGGCAACCGTCCCGGCGACGTCCCAGCCCGGCGTGTAGGGCAGCTCCACGGGCAGGAACGCCTGCAACAGCCCGGCGCGCAGCGCGGCCTCGGTGGGGTTGAACGACGTCGCCGCGACCCGGACGAGCACCTCGCCGGAGCCGGGTCGGGGCCGCGACACCTCGTCGTGGCTGATCACGGACGCGTCGCCGAACGCGTGGATTCGCGCGGACTTCATCTTCATGCCGCGAACCTACGGGCCGTCCGCCGAGACGATCCATGCGCCAGGGTGCCCTGTTCATACGCGTTCGTCTCGACGCCTACGCTCTCCCCGTGGATCTGCTCAGCGAGGTGATCACGGTGGCGCGGACCGGGCGGCCCCGGTCGGCGTACGTGCGGTGGCATGCCCCGTGGCGGCAGCAGTTCGCGTCCGTGCCGGGTTCGGCGGGCTTCCAGGCGATCCTGGAGGGGCGTTGCTGGCTGGTGTCGCCGGATGCGGCGCCGGTCGAACTGGGCGCGGGCGATGTGCTGTTCCTGCCGCACGGCACCGGGCACACCCTGGCCGACGACCCGTCGACAGCGGCCACCGCGCCGGCCTGCACCCCTGACGACCCCGGCCTTCCCGGGCCGCACACCACCGACAGCGTCGACCGGCTCGGCCGGGGCGGTCCGGCCACCGTGGTGCTCTGCGGCGCCTACCGGCTCGACCCGTCCCGGCCCCATCCCCTGCTGCTCACCCTGCCCGACCTGATCCACCTGCCCGCAGACCCGAGCCGTCACCCCGAACTGCACGCCGCAGTACGGCTCCTGGCCTCCGAGGTGGGCACCCCGCGCCCGGGCGCCACCGCCGTCGTCCCCGCCCTGCTGGACACCCTCCTGCTGTACGTCCTGCGCATCTGGCTCGCCGAACAGCCCGCCCACGGCAGCACCACCGGCTGGGCCGCCGCACTCAACGATCCGGCGGTCACCGCCGCCCTCCACGCCGTCCACCGCGACCCGGCAGCCCCTTGGACGGTGGCGAAACTCGCCGCCGAAGCGGGCCTCTCCCGGGCGGCGTTCGCCAGACGCTTCACCTCGATGATCGGCCAACCGCCCCTCGGCTACCTGACCTGGTGGCGAATGACCACGGCGGCCCGCCTGCTCCGGGCGACCGAAGCACCCTTGCGAACCATCGCCGCCCAGGTGGGCTACGCCTCCGAATTCGCCTTCGCCAACGCGTTCAAGCGCACGCACGGGCTGGCCCCCGGCGCATATCGACGGGGATCTCACCCTCTTCCGGCTCCGCCGGCCAGGTCCTGAGGACGCTCGTCGATCGCTTCCATCGCCCGCGAGGGCGCCGCGCCCACCGGTCGACACCGACTTCAGCCGCTTCCCACCTGCCCGGTCACCCGTTTCCTGACGGGCCGTCACCAGCGGTTCCCCTCAGGGCTCGACGAGCTCCAGTGTCGGGGGCCCGTGGCAGGCTTGGCCGGTCGGCGGAGCGGGGAAGGTCCGGGGCACGGAGGAGGGGGCTGGCGATGGGACGTCGGGTTCGGGGTTGGGTGTTCGGGCTGGCGGTGTGGTGGCTGTGGATGCCGCTGCTCGCCGGGCTGGTGTGGGTGGTGAAGCATGCGGTGTTCGGGGGGTTCGGGCAGCAGGATCAGAGTTACCGGCTGTGGTTGAGGCGGGAGTTCCTGCCGCACGGCGGGTTGGTGGATGCCGCGCCGTTGTTCTGGTTCTGGGTCGCGGTGGGGTTGTGCGGCACGGTCTGGGCGGTGGTGTACGCCGTGGACGAGACGGGCGTGGGCTTCGGCGGGTGGCGGGCGCGGATCGCCGTCTCGGTGGTGGTGCTGGCGCTGGCCGGTTCGCTGGTGCGCGCCGGGACGGGCATGTGGGACGACGACAAGGACGCGGGGCGGTTCTACGCGGCGGCGACGATCCTGGACGTGCCGGCGGGCGGCGCGGGCGCGCCGCGTTCGGTGCTGCCGGTGACGGAGCGCAGTCGCCCCGGTGACGGCGCCCGGTGCGACCTGGTGGGCACGTCGGACATGCCGGCCTGCGTGAAGACCGCATCGATGCCGGACTTCGACTTCGAGGCGCGCACCGCCTCGTACGCGGCGGCGACCAAGGCCCTCACCGACAGCGCGGGCCTGTCCTCGGGCATCCACCTGATGGGGCACAGCCTGCACTACCTGCCGGGCACGGCGGGTGGCGGCGCGTGGACGGCGGTGCTGGACGGCTCCGGTGAGCAGCCGATGGAGGGCGTCGCGGTCTGGGACGGCCGGTCGAACTCGGTGGCCAGTTGCGCGTTCCGCGGCGACCACGCGTTCGACCGGGCGTTCGGCGGGACGGGCGCGGTCAGCCTGCGCAACCTGCTGGCCGAGCGCTTCCCCGGTCTGGTCTACAGCGAGCAGGACATCTGGGGTTACTGCGACGGCCCCGACCCGCGCACCGCACAGCCCGTGGTGGTGATCTCGGTGGCCCGGCAGACCGCCTGGAAGCAGCGCACCGTGCTGGCCCCGGCCGGGGTGCTGGTGCTGCGCGGTTCGCCGAACGGGAAGCCGGACGTGACGTACCGGGCCCAGGTCGACCCGGGTGAGCTGCCCGGGGCGGTGTACCCGGCCTCGGTGGTGCGTTCGCAGATCCACGAGGTGCAGTGGCTGGGCGGTCGCGGCGCGAAGGACGACCAGGGCTTCGGCTTCGCGCACACCTCGGCGGCCACCAACGCGACCAACCCCGGTGAGTTCCTGCTCCGGTCGAAGGCCGACGGCCACCTGTACTACGTGACGCCGCTGGTGCCCCGGGAGAGCTCCTCCCAACTGGTGGTGGCGTTCGCCGTGCTGCAGGCCGACCGGGCCGGCGGCGGCCTCAACGACCTGCACGTGTACGTGCGCAGCGACGACGCCCCCGCGGTGAACCTGGACGTGCTGGCCAGCCGGATGGTCTCCTACATGGCCCAGCAGACCTCCATCGCCATCAGCGCCGGCCAGGGCGGCGCCCTCCAGGAGCTCGTCCCGTTCGGCCGCGACATGTGGCGCGGCTTCGTCGACTTCAACGGTCAGACCCAGGACTACATCGACCTGTCCGGCGACGCGACGGTCACCCCCAACCTGGTCTCCCTGACCGGCCCGATCACACCGCCGGGCGGCCAGCCGCAACCCCAGCCGTCCGGCCGACCGACCGACCGGCCCACCGGCCCACCGACCGGTCAGCCCGCGTCCGGCTGCGGCGCCGATCCGAACCAGTTGACGACCACCCAGCTCGCCGCCTGCGTCGCCGAGTTGTCGAAGACCCTGCAGGGCCGCGTGCACGACTAGACCGTCCGCCCGTGCCCGCCCCGACCGGGAGAACCACTGGTCGGGGTGGGTACGGTGGGGATGGTCGAGGAGAGGGGTCCGCGGTGGTGGCACCGCCGAGCAGCGAGGCGGCCCGGGTGTGGCAGCGTCGGCTGCGGGACGTCGCGTCGGGGCTGACGGAGCGCGAACTGGACGCGGTGGAAGCCCGGTTCGGCTTCCGTTTCGCAGCCGACCACCGGGCGTTCCTGGCGGCGGGCCTGCCGACCGGGCCCAGCTGGCCGGACTGGCGGTACGGCGATCCGGAGCGGCTGCGCGAGTGACTCGCCCGGCCGGTCGAAGGCGTGCTGTTCGACGTGCGTGGGAACGGGTTCTGGTACCCGAGCTGGGGGTCGCGGCCCGAGGACGTGACGGAGCGGGAGCGGGTCGCCCGGGCCGCGCTGGCGTCCGTGCCGCAGTTGGTGCCGCTGCGCGGTCACCGCTACCTGCCGCCGGCGCCGTTCGGGCCGGGGCATCCGGTGCTGTCGGTGCATCAGACCGACATCATCGAGTACGGCCACGACCTGGTCGACTGGCTGCGGATCGCGGTCACCGGCACGCCCGGCCGCCGCGACGCGCGGCCCGTGTTCACCGTCCCGTTCTGGTCGTGCTTCGTGGCGGTCGATCCGGAGGGCGCGTTCACCACCCCGCACGATCCGACGGCGACCACCGCGGCCGAGGCGGTGGAGTACCTGCGGATGCCGGCGCTGGAGCGGCTGGTGGGCCGTCAGGTGGACGACGAACAGCTGATCACCGCGGGTCTGATGGCGGACGCGCTCGGCGTCGACGCACCCTCGCTGCCGCTGCTGGCCGGGCTCACGGACCACGGGTCCGCGGTGGGCCTCTTCGAACAGGTACTGGCGGAGCTCGGCCTCGCCGACTCCCTGCCCGCCGACGACACCGACCTGCCGTTCGAGCGTGCCCACTGGGAGCTCGTCCGCTGGTGGCTGCGCCTGATCGTGGACGGCGGGCTGCGCGCCCCGACCGGCGCGGGCGTGGTCGCCCACGGCGGCTGGGCCCTCCTGGACCGCCCGGAGTCGCTTCGGCCGCTGGTCGATCTCTCCCCGGAGCGGCTCTCCCCGGACGCGCTCGACCGGACCGACCCGGCCCGCGCGATCGTCACCGAGGCCGTCCACCTGTTGGCCGGCCCGTGGCCGCCGCCGGCGACGGGGCCTCAGGCTCCGCTCGCGCCCTGCTCGTAGGCGGTCATCGTCCGGACGAACACCGCCCGTTCGGCCGGGGTGAGCGGGGCGAACGCGGCCTGCCAGGCGGCCGCGCCGTTGGCGAGCCAGTGCTCGACGGCGGTGCGGGTGGCGGGGTCGGAGGTGAGGGAGACGATGGTGCGGCGGCGGTCCTCGGGGTCGGGGCGGCGCTCCAGGACGCCCTGACGGGTGAGGTCGCCGACCATCAGGCTGACGGTGGTGGGGGCGACTTCGAGGCGGGCGGCCAGCGCGCCGACCGGCATCGGGCCGTCGTAGACCAGGTAGGAGAGCAACGACAGGTGCCGGGGCGCGAGTTGGAAGCCGGCCAGCGCGTCGGGGACGGCGATCCGCTTGACCCGCGCCGCGACCCGGGGCATCAGCAGCAGCATGGCCCGGACGGCGTCCGGTGCGGTGAGGCCGCCGTCCGGCTGGTGCTCGGACTCCGCGTGGGCCATCCGGTCTCCTCCGCGCTGTCCGATTCCTGGCCGCCGGACCTCACCGTACCGGACGGGCCGGTCAGCGCGGTGGGTGCGGGGCGGACGGCGGGAGCAGATGGGTCTCCTCGTACACGAAGTGGGCCTCCAGCCCGTCGGTGAGCCGGTCGAGTTCGGCGCGCAGCTCGGCGGGGTCGGTGTCGGGTGCGGCGAGGCGGTCCTCGAAGCGGGTGAGCGCTTCGGCGACGGTACGGTGTTCGGCGCGCAGCCGGGCGAGGGCAGGGATCAGCTGGGGGTACTGTCGTTCGAAGGCGGTGAACGCGCCGTCCTCGCGGGTGTGGTGCAGGCCGAGGCCGTAGCAGAACTGCAGGCATTTCTCCCGCAGTTGGGCGGCGAGGTCGGGCCCGGGGACGGGACCGGCCTGGTCCAGCCGGGTGCGCAGGTCGGCGAGTTGGCGGCGCAGGTCCTCGTGGTGGAGCTGGAGTTGGCCGACCACCCGGGCGGCGAGCGCGGGGTCGACGGACAGGTCGAGCGGGTGCAGCGCGAGGACCGGGATGGTGCGGTCGGTGCGGGCGGCGTAGTCGGCGAACGACGGTACGCGGCGGGCCTGTTCGGCGTACTGGCGGTCGCGTTCGGCGGGGTCGAGCTCGACCGGCCGGACCGAGAGGGTGGTCACGCCGCCCTCGCCGTCGGGGAGTTCGACGGTGCCGCCGCCGGCGGCGACCAGGTTGCGGTACCACTGGGGGTGGTCGACGGCGCCCGCGTTGGAGCCGAACACCAGGTAGCGGCTGCCGTCCTGGTGGTAGGCGAGCGGCGTGGTGCGGGGCTGCCCGGTGCGTCGGCCGGCGGTGGTGAGCAGCAGGATCGCGGGGAAGCCCTCGACGTGTCCGCCCCGTGCCCGGAATTCCTCGATGACTCGCTGGTTGAACTCGTTGGCCATGGCCGAGCCTCTCCCCCGCTCCCGATTATGTTTGCAAGCAAAGACAATCTAGGCAGGCCGCCGACATCCGGTCAACTCCCCATCACAGACGTTGAGCTGATGACACGTCACTGGTCGTAGACCGTCACGGGCGTACCGCGCGCGGTGAGCCGGGCCGTCACCAGCGGCTCGATGCGCTCCCAGTGGCCGCCCGCCAGCCCGCACCCGATCCGCGGCATGTGGACGGAGGCGCCGAGGCGGCGGGCGTGGCCACCGAGGGTGGCGAGGGCGGTGTCGACGGCCTCGTAGCGGACCGGGACGCCGGTGGAACGGCCGGTCCTGATGCCGCGTTGGCCGACCATGTTGGCCACCCACAGGTACGGCTCGACCTGCACCAGCTGGACGGCGCCGAGCCCGAAGTCGTTGCCGGCCCGCTCGCGGTGCCAGCGCCGGTACGCGGCCTCGGGTTCGGGCCACCGGCGGGACAGCGCGAGCACGAAGCCCCTGCCCCAACCGCCGAGGTCGTTGCAGACGTGCGCGACGATCCGCACGCCCTTGCCCTGCGGCGCGGTGGCGTCCCCGCGCAGGTAACTGATCGTCTGTTCCATCCGGGCATGCTCGCAGCCGCCGCCGACACCCGCCCTCGGCGGTCAGTGCGCGTGGCCGACGCCCGCGTAGCTGCGTGGCACGGCGTGCTCCGTCCCCGGGGTGACGGTGACGAACTGGCCCATCATTCCGGCGTCCTCGTGGCGCAGGAGGTGGCAGTGGTACATGTACGGCTCGACGGGGTCGTCGAAGGAGCCGAACCGGACGGCCAGGCGGACGGTGGTGTGGGCGGGGGTGAAGACGGTGTCCTTGTGGCCGCCGGTGGGGCGGTCGGCGGCGTCGAGGACCTGGAAGGCGACTTCGTGGATGTGGAAGTTGTGGGAGGTGCCGGTGCTGTTCTCGATCTCCCAGATCTCGACGGCGTTGACGGGGACGACCTCGTCGATCCGGCCCATGTCCATCGGCCGGCCGTTGATGCTGTCCCGCCCGCTGAGGGTGAAGTGACGGACTCTCGCGCCGTCGGGCGGGACGATCGGCGCGGGCCCGGGGAGGGTGGCGGGTGGCTCGGGCGCGGGCCGGAGGTCGGCGGCGGCGACGAAGCGGATCAGGTCGAGGTCGCCGGTTGCGATGTCGAGGCCGCGGTCGAGGGTGCGCAGCACGACGTTGTCGCCGGGGGCGAACTCGACCAGGAGCTCGGCGCGTTCGCCGGGGGTGAGGTCGAGGGTGTCGGTCTCGACGGGGGCGGTCAGCAGTCCGCCGTCCGTGCCGATCAGGTGGAACCGGCGGCGGTCGGTGAAGGCCAGGTGGTACATCCGGGCGTTGGAGGCGTTGAGCAGGCGCAGCCGCACCCGGGTGGTGGTGACGGCGAAGCACGGGTTGTAGGTGCCGTTGACCAGGATGCGGTCGCCGAGGATGCCGAAGGGGCCCTTGAGCGGGTCGCCGTCGAGTTGGCCGCGGTCGGTGAGCTTCTTGTCCTGGAGGATCAGCGGGATGTCGTCGGTGCCGTAGGCGGTGGGCAGTTCGGCGTCCTGGCCGTCGTCGATCAGGAACAGGCCGGCCAGGCCGCGGTAGACGTGCTGGGAGGTGGCCCCGTGCGGGTGGGGGTGGTACCAGGTGGTGGCGGCAGGCTGGTCGACGGTCCAGGTGGGGGTCCACCGGGTGCCGGCGGGGATCAGTTGGTGCGGTCCGCCGTCCATCGCGGCGGGCAGCCGCATGCCGTGCCAGTGGACGGTGCTGGCCTCGGGCAGGGCGTTGCGGACGGTCATCGCGACCTTGTCGCCGCGGCTCGCCCGCAGCGTGGGGCCGAGGTAGGAGCCGTTGAAGCCCCAGGTGGTGGTGGGTTTGCCCGGCAGCAGGGCGGACTGGCCGACGAACATGATGAGTTCGTAGCGGCGGACGCCGTCGGGCTCCGGGGCGGGGTGCAGCAGCGGCGGGATCCGCAGCGGGGTGGACAGGTCGAGCGGCGGGGGTGCGAGGTGGTGCTCGGCGTCCGATCCGCAGCCGGCGGCCAGGCCCGCCGTCCCGGCGGCGCCGGAGAGCGCGGAGAGGGCGAGGAAGGTCCGCCGGTTCACGCGGTCAGCGCCGGGATGATGTGCGTCCCGTAGGCGTCGATGACGGCTTCGCGGGCGTCGTGCATCGCGTAGATCGCGAACTGGTCGACGCCCAACTCCCGCAGGGTGTTGAGCTTTTCGAGGTGTGCCTGGACGGGGCCGAGCAGGCAGAACCGGTCCACGACGGCGTCGGGGACGAAGTCGGTGGAGGGGTTTCCGGCCCGGCCGTGGTGGCTGTAGTCGTAGCCGTGCCGGTTCTTGATGTAGGCGGTGAGTTCCTCGGGGACGGCGCCCGAGTGTTCGCCGTACCGTGCGACCAGGTCGGCGACGTGGTTGCCGACCATGCCGCCGAACCAGCGGCACTGTTCGCGGGCGTGGTCGAGGTCGTCGCCGACGTAGGCGGGCGCGGCGACGCAGACGGTGATCGAGGCGGGGTCGCGGCCGGCCTCCTCGGCGGCGCGGCGGACGGCCTTGACCATCCACTCGGTGAGGTAGGGGTCGGCGAGTTGGAGGATGAAGCCGTCGGCCTTCTGGCCGGTCAGGGCGAGCGCCTTGGGTCCGTAGGCGGCCATCCACACCGGCAGTCGGCCGTTCTTGATCCACGGGATGCGGATCGGGCTGCCGTCGACGACGGCCTCGCGGCCCTCGGCGAGGTCGCGGATGGCGTCGACAGCGGCGCCGAGCCGCGCCAGCGTGTTGGGCCGCCGGCCGGCCACCCGCATCGCGGAGTCGCCGCGGCCGATGCCGCAGACGGTGCGGTTGCCGTACATGTCGTTCAGGGTGGCGAAGGTGGAGGCGGTCACCTCCCAGCTGCGGGTGCCGGGGTTGGTGACCATCGGGCCGACGTGCAGCCGCTCGGTGTGTTCGAGGATCCGGCTGTGGATCACGAACGGTTCCTGCCACAGCACGGCGGAGTCGAAGGTCCAGCCGTAGCGGAAGCCGTTGTGTTCGGCGCGGCGCATCAGGTCGACGACCTTCGCGGCCGGCGGGTCGGTCTGCAGGACGAGTCCGAAGTCCACGGCGGAATTCCCCAGGGTCGGTGGTGGAAGCGGTCAGAGGTACTGGCAGGTGGAGCGGGGCAGGAAGGTCCCGTGGCCGGGCCGGCCGAGGTAGTGGCCGCGGTCGAGGACGACCTCGCCGCGCGACAGCACGGTGTCCACCCGGCCGGTGACGGTGCGGCCCTCGTACGCCGAGTAGTCGACGTTCATGTGGTGGGTGGCGGCGGACAGCGTGTGGGTGGCGTGCGGGTCGTAGATCACCACGTCGGCGTCCGCGCCGGGCGCCAGGGTGCCCTTGCGCGGGTACAGGCCGAACATCCGGGCGGGCGCGGCGCAGGCGATGTCGATCCAGCGGCGGCGCGTCAGGTGCCCGTCCACCACGGCCTGGTGCAGCAGGTCCATCCGGTTCTCCACGCCGGGCAGGCCGTTGGGGATCTTCGAGAAGTCGCCGCGGCCGAGCTCCTTCTGCCCCTTGAAGCAGAACGGGCAATGGTCGGTGGAGACCACCTGGAGGTCGTCGGTGCGCAGCCCGCGCCAGAGCGCCGCCTGGTGGTCCTTGGGGCGCAGCGGCGTGGAGCACACGTACTTGGCGCCCTCGAAGTCCGGTTCGGCGAGGTTGTCGGTGGACAGGAACAGGTACTGCGGGCAGGTCTCCCCGAACACCGGCAGGCCCAGGTCGCGGGCGGCGGCGAGTTCGGCGAGCGCCTCGCGGGCGGAGA
Organism: Kitasatospora griseola; assembly: GCF_044999035.1. Lineage (NCBI taxonomy): Bacteria > Bacillati > Actinomycetota > Actinomycetes > Kitasatosporales > Streptomycetaceae > Kitasatospora > Kitasatospora griseola. The sequence goes on from NZ_CP173360.1 coordinate 425,122, forward strand.
CGTGCACCACGTACAGCGGCGAGCCGGCAACGCGGGCGAGCTGGATCGCGCGGTGGGTGGCCTCGGCCTCCAGCAGCGCCTTCCGCACCTCCCCGTGGTACCGGGGATCGCTCTCGCCCCGGGCCAGCGCCTGCTCGACCAGCACGTCGATGGCGGGGCCGTTCTCCGCGTGCATCATGATCAGCGCGCCGGTCTCGGACGCCTGCTGCATGGCGCGCAGGATCTGGCCGTCGTCGGAGTAGAAGACGCCGGGGTAGGCCATGAACAGCTTGAACGAGGTGACGCCCTCGCCGATCAGGCCGGGCATCTCGCGCAGCGTCGACTCGTTGACGTCCGACATGATCATGTGCAGGCCGTAGTCGATGGCGCAGCGCCCGTCGGCCTTGGCGTGCCAGGCATCGAGCCCCGCCCGCAACGAAGCACCCTTCGCCTGCACCGCAAAGTCCACGATGGTGGTGGTGCCGCCCCAGGCGGCGGCCCGGGTGCCGGTCTCGAAGGTGTCGGAGGCGTTCGTCCCGCCGAACGGCAGCTCCATGTGGGTGTGGGCGTCCACGCCGCCCGGGATCACGTACTTCCCGCTGGCGTCGAACACCCGCTCCGCCGCCCACTGTTGACGTCCGGGCAGGCCGAGTGCGACGACGGTGCCGTTCTCGATCAGCACGTCGGCGGGCATCTCGTCGGCGGCGGTGACGACCAGTCCGCCGGTGATCAGGGTCCGGGTCATCGCGGCTCAGCCCTCGGTCAGCGGGCCGTAGGCGTCCGGCCGACGGTCCCGGTAGAACGCCCACTGCTGCCGGACCTGCTCGATCAGGTCGAGGTCGAGGTCCCGGACGACGAGTTCCTCGTGCTTGTCGGAGGCGACCTCGCCGACGAACTGGCCGCGCGGGTCGACGAAGTAGCTGCTGCCGTAGAAGTCGTTGTCGCCGTACTCCTCGACCCCGACCCGGTTGATCGCCGCCACGAAGTACTCGTTCGCGACGGCCGCGGCGGGCTGCTCCAGCTGCCACAGGTACGCGGAGAGGCCTCGGCTGGTCGCCGACGGGTTGTAGACGATCTCCGCCCCCGCGAGCCCGAGCGCCCGCCAGCCCTCCGGGAAGTGCCGGTCGTAGCAGATGTTCACGCCGACCTTTCCGACCGCCGTGTCGAACACCGGCCAGCCCAGATTCCCGGGCTTGAAGTAGTACTTCTCCCAGAATCCGTGCACCTGCGGGATGTGGTGCTTGCGGTACTTCCCGAGGAAGCTGCCGTCGGCGTCGATCACGGCGGCCGTGTTGTAGTAGAACCCGGCCTGCTCGATCTCGTAGACGGGCACCACCATCACCATCCCGAGCTCCCGCGCCAGCGCGCACATCCGCTGCACGGTCGGCCCGTCCGGCACCGGCTCGGCCCACCCGTAGTGCTCGGGTTCCTGCACCTGGCAGAAGTACGGCGCGTTGAACACCTCCTGGAACCCGATGATCCGCGCCCCCTGCGCGGCGGCCTCCCGCGCGGCCTGCTCGTGCGCGGCGATCATCGACTCCTTGTCGCCTGTCCACGCGGTCTGGAACAGGGCAGCCCTGACGACACGACTCATGGTCGTACTCCTCGCTCGAAGGCCCGACGGAAGAGGCACCGTAGATCGTCGAGACTAGGAGCTGAAGGGGAAATGCCGGTGTGCCACGCGGAGCATGACGGAAAATCAGCATCCGGACGATTCCCGAATGGTCCGTTCGACGGTGCCGAAACCATCCTGCCGTCCAGCGCCGGTCGCAGCCCTTGACCGGAGTGAGCGCTCACTCCGATATTGGCGGCCATGACCGACACTCCGACCGAACAGCGGCGCCGGGCCCCGTCCATGGACGCCGAGCAGCGGCGCGGGATGATCGTCCGGGCCGCGCTGCCGCTGGTCGCCGAGTACGGCGGCGCGGTGACCACCCGTCAGATCGCCCGGGCCGCCGGGATCGGCGAGGGGACGATCTTCCGGGTCTTCGCCGACAAGGACGCCGTGCTGGACGCCTGCGTCGCCGAGGCGCTGCGGCCCGAGCGGACGCTGGAGCAGCTCGCCGCGATCCCGCTGACGCGGCCCCTCCCCGACCGGCTGGTCGAGGCCGCCGCCGTGCTGCGCGCGCACCTGGACCGACTGGGGTCGCTGCTCGGCGCACTGCACGCCACCAACGGCCGGGCCCGCGCCCGGCGCACCGGCGCGGCGCCCGAACGCGCGGCCGACTCGCTGCCGGTCCGCCAGGCGTTGGCCGAACTCATGGAGCCGGAGCGGAAGTTGCTCCGCCTGCCGCCCGACCGGCTGGCCTCGCTCCTCCTCGGCCTGCTGTTCGCCGGCGCGGGCGAGGAGCATCCGCCGGGCCCGGCCGAGCTGGTCGACGTCCTGCTGCACGGCGCACTCACCACCACCCCGGAAGGCCGGCCGTGACCATCACCCTGAACCACACCATCGTCCCCGCCGTCGACCACCAGGCAGCCGCGCGCTTCTTCGCCACCGTGATGGGCCTCGAATACACCGGCCCCGACCGGCACTTCGCGCCCGTCCGGGTCAACTCCACGCTGACGCTGGACTTCCTCGCCGTCCCCGACCCGGCCGGCCACCACCTGGCGTTCGACGTGGACCCGGCCGCCTTCGACGGCATCCTCGCCCGGCTGCGCGCCACCGGCACCCCGTACGGGAACGACCCGTCCACGCCCGACAACGGCCGCACCGACCACCCGCTGTGCGCCCGCGGCCTCTACTTCACCGACCCGGCGGGCAACCTGTTCGAGGTGATGTCGCCCGCCTGACCCGGCCTCAACTCCCCACTTCCCGCAGGGCAGTGACGGCCCGGGCGGTGGCGGCGCCGATGGCCCGGCTGATCTCGGCGTCGTCCGAGCCGGGCCGGGAGCGGGTGAAGACCGCGGCCGCGTACTGGCGGCCGTCGGGGAAGGAGACCACGCCGACCTCGTTGCGGACCACGCCGAACAGACTCCCGCTCTTGGCGGCGACCCGCACCGGCGGGCGGAACCCGCTGCCGATCCGGTGCCGGGTCAGCTGCCTCGCCATCGCGCCGCGCACCCGCGCGCACGCGGCGGCCGGGCCCGCCCGGTCCGTCCAGATCAGGCGCAGCAGCGCGACCATGTCGCGCGGGGTGGTCCTGGTCCCCCGCGACGGGTCCATGGCGCGGACGGTCGGCAGCTGCTCGTCGACCCACACCTGATCGGCCGCCGAGGCCCCGGCCGCCCAGCTCTGCAGGTCCGCCCAGTCGGCGCGGCCCAGGTCCTCGCCGATGGTGTCGAGCATGGTCCGCAGGTCGGACGTGACGAGGGTGCCGGACAGTCCGAGGCGCGCCGCAGTCGCGTTCACCGCGTCGACGCCGACCCGACCCAGCAGGACGTCGGTGGCCGGGTTGTCGCTGATGGTGAGCATCAGCACGACCAGGTCCCGCAGGGACAGCACCGTCTCGTCCTCGAACAGCGACATCCCGACCGGCCCGTCCGTCCGCTCGGCGGCCCCCAGCGTCACCCGCTCCCGCCCGTCCAGGCGGCCGTCGGCGAACGCGGTCTCCACCTCCAGCGCGATCTGCACCTTGAACACCGAGGCCTGGACGGCCGGCCGATCGGCGTTCAGCGCGATCTCGCCGTCGCCCTGCACCGGCCGGACGCACAACGCGCCCTCGCAGCCCGCCTGTTCGAAGATCTCCCGGAGTTCGCGTGTCATGTCGCCGATTCTGTCAGGCGGGTGGCGCGCGGCCTCCAGGTGCACCGGAACGCTCCGGCGCAGGGCCCGGACCGCGGGCAGGATCCCCTGCGTGGCGGCGGCTTCCCGGACGGTGCGGTGCAGGTCGTCCACGGCGCGCACCGGCAGCCCGCGGATCCGGGAACGGTGGTCGTCCTCCCAGTCGCCGGTCATGGCGGAGACGACGCCGATCGCGTGCAGGCTCCCGTCGAGGCGGTCCACCGGGTACGGCCCGCCGCCAGGTGCCTCCGGTCACGGGTGCGTGCGAACTCCCCGGTCGACCAGCCCACGATCCGGACCGGCTCGTGCTCGGTCGCACCCAGTACGACCGTCCGTTGCCGGTTCCCCGCCGGTTCGCGCCGGTGGTCGATCTCCAGCTGCTCCTCGACGATCCGGACTGCGACCTCTCGCTCGATCACGCCCCGGCATCCTGTCCGGCCCGGGGTTCGACCAGCCGTCAGGCGGCTCGCGGCAGGACGCGGTCGAGGGACCGGCGGGTGCGGGTGGCGGCGAGGGGGTCGCGGAGGAGTTGGAGGGCCTGGTTGAGGGCCAGGTAGATGCCCGTCAGCTCGTGGACGATCTGCTCGGGGTCGGTGTCGGCGGGCAGGTGGCCGGCCTCGACGGCGAGGCGGACCTCGCCGGCCAGGCGGCGGCGCCAGACCAGCAGCAGGAGGGCCAGGTTCTTGCGGACCGGGCCGTCGTGGGCGTCGAACTCGACGGCGGCGGTGGTGAACAGGCAGCCGCCGGGGAAGATCTCGCGGGCGTGCTCCAAGTACGCGATCCAGCTCTCGCAGACGGCCCGCAACCGGGGCAGACCGGGTTCGGCGTCCGCGGCCGGCTCCCAGACGAGCGTGGTGAAGAGTGTGGACGCCCGTTCCAGGGTGGCGAGTTGGAGCGTCTCCTTGGTGCCGAAGTGGCCCAGCACGCCGGCCTTGGAGAGGCCGAGATCGGTGGCGAGCCGCCCGATGGTGAGACCTTCGAGGCCGTCCACCGACGCCAACGCCACACTCCGGTCGATGATCCGGGACCGGGTACGACGCGCCTCGGCCACAGTGCTGCGCGGACTCATCGTTTCCCCTCTCGGTCGCACTGCCCGGTCCGGCGGCGCCAGGTCGGCACCCCGGCCGTGAATCCTACTGCCCGGTTCGGCCCATGTGTCGTGTGCGCCGGCCGGGTGCTCTCCGCCGGGCTTCCGACTGTTCGGCGGGCTCGGCGGATATGAAGCCGCAGCCCGTTGGTTTGCCCACAGATGGAAAGGCGGCACCGCATGACGACCGACGCCGAACGCAACCAGCAGTTCCTGAACGAGTTGGCCGACCTCAGCACGCCGGAGCACTTCGGCAGGTCCCTGCTGCTGAGCATCACGAAGCACGCGGCGGCCCGGAAGAACCCCGTCGAGCCGTTCGAGCTGACCGCGAAGATCAAGGTCTTCCCGCCGGGGGCCGAGGTGGTCCGGGAGGACCTCAGCAACTGCATCGGCCACGTCAACTCCTTCGGCAGCCTGATCCTGGTCTGTCCCTCGGGCGGCGGAGGCGGCGAAGTGCTGATGTAGCCCGCCGAACGGCCGACCGGACTGCGCGAGGCCCGGTCGGCCCGTCGCACCGTGGCTGCTTCCGGGTGAACGGCCCCGGCACCCGTGCGCGCCGAGGACATGGTGCGCGGAGTCGGCGGGTGACGATTCGGGACGGCGGGTGCCACTGCGGCAGCGCGAGGGAACGGGCAGAGAGGCGTCCATGTCCATCGAGGAGAACAAGAGTCTGGTCCGCCGGTTCTACCGGGAGATCGACGCGGGCAACCTGGCGGCCATGGACGAGTTGGTCTCCGAGGACTACGTGGACCATTCGCCGCCACCGTTTCCCGGGCTCGCTCCCGGTCGCGAGGGGTTGAAGCAGGCGTTCCGCCTGTTCTGGGAGGCCACGCCCGGCGTCCACGAGATCGAGGACCAGATCGCGGAGGGCGACAAGGTCGTGACCCGGCTGACGGGACGCGGGACGTGTGTGGGCGACCTGCCGGGCATCCCGGCGACGGGGCGACCGATCACCATGACGGCGACGGTGGTTCACCGCATCGAGAACGGGAAGCTCGCCGAGAAGTGGTCGGACAAGGACGTCCTCGGATTCCTTCAGCAGCTCGATGTGATCCCGCCCCTCGGCGAACCATCGGGATAGGTCGGACCGACGCCGAGCGCGGCCCGGCTCCCGAAAGGTCAGTCGTAGACGCGGGCCGCACCGAGCTGTTGGGCGATCGACGCCCGGGTCACCGGTTCGACGGGCGGACTGCCGGGCAAGGGGCGGCCGGTCGAACCTCGGTGAGACATACCGACGACGGTCAAACTCCACCGAGGTTCGTCGACTTCACCGAGAGCGGGTCCGAAGCGCCCGGTCCAGCGGTTCTCCTCCGATGGTGGGCGTCTTTTAGCTTCCGACCGATCGGTTGCTATATTCCTGGCCGTTGCCCCCGGCACGCGGTCGGTGGCCGCTGTCGCGGAAGGGAACTGCCATGCCCGGAGTCCGTATCGCCGGTCTCGGCCACCACCAGCCCAGCAGGGTGCTGACCAATGACGAGTTGGCGACCATGGTGGACACCAACGACGAGTGGATCCGTCGGCGGACGGGCATCGCCACCCGCCGGATCGCCGCGCCGGACGAGTCGGTGGCGGACCTCGCCGCGACCGCCGCGGCGAAGGCGCTGGCGGCGTCCGGGCTGGACCCGGCGGAGATCGGGCAGGTCACGGTGGCGACCTGCAGCGCGATGGACCGCTGCCCGTCGATCGCCGCGCAGGTCGCGGCCCGTCTCGGCATCCCGTCCGCCGTCGCGTTCGACGTGAACAACGGCTGCGCGGGTTTCTGCACCTCGCTCTCGATCGCCGACCACTCGCTGCGGGCGGGCGCGGCCCGGCACGCGCTGGTGATCGGCGCGGAGAAGATGTCGGACGTCACCGACTGGACGGACCGCCGCAGTTGCATCCTGCTGGGCGACGGCGCGGGCGCGGCGGTGCTGTCGGCGACCGACGGCGACAGTGCCGGCGTCGGACCGGTGGTGTGGGGGTCGGACCCGTCGCGGGCGAGCGCGGTGCGGCTGCTGGGCGACTGGCACCCGCGGTTCGAGCAGGACGGGCAGGCGGTGTTCCGCTGGGCGACCACGGAGCTGCCGGCACTGGCCGAGCAGGCGTGCCGGGCGGCGGGGTTGAGCCCGGCGGAGCTGGACGGGGTGGTGACGCACCAGGCGAACCTGCGGATCATCGAGTCGCTGGTGCAGAAGCTCGGCCTGTCCGAGGACGCGGTGATCGCCCGGGACGTGGTGGACTCCGGGAACACCTCGGCGGCGTCCGTCCCGCTGGCGCTGGCGAAGCTGGTGGAGCGCGGCGAACTGCCGTCCGGCGCCCGGGTGTTGCTGTTCGCTTTCGGCGGCGGCCTGTCCTGGGCCGGCCAGGTCGTCACCTGCCCCTGAACCCGAGAGGCAACCGCCCCCGAGGCGGTGCCCGCCGCCGTCGAGCGGGCGTCAGCTCCCGTCGGTGCAGGTGACGGTCAGGCGGATGGCGGCGGGCGGCGGCGGGGAGCCCTGGTAGGGGGCGATCCACGCGCCGACGCCGGTGGAGCCGACGGCCGTGGTGCGCACGCGCTGGTCGGGCCCGAGCGGGGTGCCGTCGCCGTTCGTCACGCGGACGTCGGTGGGGGTGATGCCGTCCGGGCAGATCGCGACCACCCCGCTCGGGGCGCCGGTCGCCGCCACGGTCTCGGTGAACGCCGCGGCCGGGCCCGCCGCCGCCAGCAGGGCGGCGGCGGCCAGGGCGAGGCCGGCGGTGCGCTTGCGCACGGGTGTCCTTCCGTCGTCGCGTCCCCGACGCTTCCGGGAACGGGTGCCGACGATCATTCCCCTGACGCACGGTGACGAGTCGACCGCACGGAGAAACCACCGGGACGGCCCGGCGGCGGCTCGGGCGGACCGTGCGGGCCCGAGCTTTGCCCATGGTCATGCCGGACGGGCAAGATAGCGGGGTGACCCTCCTGGACCTGATGCCGAAACCCGCCACGCCCGACTCGCTGTTCGAGACCTTCGCCGAGTGGGCGTCGGAGCGCGGCATCACTCTCTACCCCGCCCAGGAGGAGGCGCTGATCGAGCTGGTCTCCGGGAACAACGTGATCCTGGCGACGCCGACCGGCTCCGGGAAGTCCCTGGTCGCGGCGGGTGCCCACTTCGCCGCGCTGGCCGAGGGCAAGCGGACGTTCTACACCGCGCCGATCAAGGCGCTGGTGTCGGAGAAGTTCTTCGACCTGTGCAAGATCTTCGGCACCGAGCAGGTCGGCATGATGACCGGCGACGCCTCGGTGAACCCGACCGCGCCGATCATCTGCTGCACCGCCGAGGTGCTGGCGCAGATCGCGCTGCACGACGGCCCGCGCGCCGACATCGGCCAGGTCGTGATGGACGAGTTCCACTTCTATGCCGAGCCGGACCGCGGCTGGGCCTGGCAGATCCCGCTGCTCGAACTCCCGCAGGCGCAGTTCCTGCTGATGTCGGCGACCCTCGGCGACGTCCGCCGCTTCGAGGAGGACCTGACCCGTCGCACCGGCCGTCCGACCACCGTGGTCCGTTCGGCGACCCGCCCGGTCCCGCTGTTCTACGAGTACCGCCGCACCAGCCTGCACGACACGCTGGAGGAGCTGCTGAACACCGGTCAGGCGCCGGTGTACGTCGTGCACTTCACGCAGAAGGAGGCGGTGGAGCGGGCGCAGTCGCTGATGAGCATCAACATGTGCTCGAAGCAGGAGAAGGACGCCATCGCCGAGCTGATCGGCAACTTCCGCTTCACCACCAAGTTCGGCCGCAACCTGTCCCGTTACGTGCGGCACGGCATCGGCGTGCACCACGCGGGCATGCTGCCGAAGTACCGCCGCCTGGTGGAGCGCCTCGCGCAGGCCGGTCTGCTGAAGGTCATCTGCGGCACCGACACGCTCGGCGTCGGCGTCAACGTGCCGATCCGCACGGTGCTGTTCACCGCGCTGTCCAAGTACGACGGCCAGCGGGTGCGGATCCTGCGGGCCCGCGAGTTCCACCAGATCGCCGGGCGGGCGGGCCGGGCCGGCTTCGACACCGTCGGCCAGGTGGTGGCGCAGGCGCCGGAGCACGTGGTGGAGAACGACCGGGCGCTGGCGAAGGCCGGCGACGACCCGAAGAAGCGCAAGAAGGTCGTCCGGAAGAAGGCCCCGGACGGGTTCGTCTCCTGGACCGAGGAGACCTTCGAGCGGCTGATCGCGGCCGACCCGGAGCCGCTGGTGTCCCGGTTCAAGGTCAGCCACGCCATGCTGCTGTCGGTGATCGGCCGCCCGGGCAACGCGTTCGAGGCGATGCGCAAGCTGCTCACCGACAACCACGAGGACCGCCCGGCGCAGCGCCGCCACATCCGGACCGCGATCGCCATCTTCCGCTCGCTGCTGCAGGGCGGCGTGGTGGAGCAGCTGGACGAGCCGGACTCCGAGGGCCGCACGGTGCGCCTGACGCTGGACCTGCAGGAGAACTTCGCGCTGAACCAGCCGCTGTCCACGTTCGCGCTGGCCGCGTTCGAGCTGCTGGACCCGGAGTCGCCGTCGTACGCGCTGGACGTGGTCTCGGTCGTCGAGGCGACCCTGGACGACCCGCGGCAGATCCTCGCCTCGCAGGAGAACAAGGCGCGCGGCGAGGCCGTGGCGGAGATGAAGCGCGACGGCATCGAGTACGAGGAGCGGATGAACCGGCTCCAGGAGATCACGTACCCGAAGCCGCTGGAGGAGCAGCTCGGCCACGCCTACGACGTGTACCGCCGGGCGCACCCGTGGATCGGCGACCACCCGCTGCGGCCGAAGTCGGTGGTCCGCGACCTGTACGAGCGCGCCATGACGTTCACGGACTACGTGGGCTTCTACGAGCTGGCCCGCACCGAGGGCATCGTGCTGCGGTACCTGGCGGGTGCGTTCAAGGCGCTGGAGCAGACCGTCCCGGACGACATCAAGACGGACGACCTGAAGGACGTCATCGCCTGGCTGGGCGAGCTGGTCCGCCAGGTCGACTCCTCACTGCTGGACGAGTGGGAGGCGCTGGCCAACCCGACCGAGCCGGAGGCGGGCGAGGTCCGCCTCGACGACAAGCCGGCACCGGTCACCGCGAACTCCCGCGCGTTCCGGGTGCTGGTCCGCAACGAGCTGTTCCGCCGGGTCGAGCTGTGCGCGCTGGAGCACTACGACTCGCTCGCGGAACTCGACGGCGAGGACGGCTGGGACGCGGACCGCTGGGCCGACGCGATGGACGGGTACTGGGAGGAGTACGACGACCTGTTCACCGGCCCGAACGCGCGCGGCCCGAAGATGCTGCTGATCGAGGAGGTCGAGGACGAGGGCCTGTGGCGGGTCCGGCAGATCTTCGACGACCCGAACGGCGACCACGACTGGGGCATCTCCGCCGAGGTCGACCTGTACGGCTCCGACGAGGAGGGCCGCGCGGTCGTCAAGATCACGGCGGTGGGCGCGCACTGACGGCCCGCCGGCCGGAGCCCCCGGTGGGGCGGCTCCGGCCGGCCCCGCCGGGGGCTCACATGGTGTTGACGATGAGCCCGATGTGGGTGAAGTAGTTCAGCCCGCCGAAGATCAGGAACGCGAGCCCCGCCAGGCCCCAGACCACGCCGATGGTCGGGCTCATCCAGGTCCTGGGGGTGCGCAGGGCGACCGGGAACAGCAGCGCCCCGATTCCGACCAGCACGTACAGGCCGGACATGAAGCTCGCCTCCAGCCACGGGTAGTTGGCGAACTCCCCGGAGATCGGCTCCTCGGGCGGGGCGGCGAAGAGCGTGTACTTCCAGCCTGCGGCGGCGATCCCGAAACAGGCCAGCCCCATGCCGAAGACGAACACCGAGATCGGCAGTGCGACCCGGCTCGTCCGCTCGATGCCGTCCTCCACCGCGAACTCGGCGGCCCGCTTCCACAGGTAGAAGGAGGCGGACAGCAGGAACACGCCGAAGGCCAGCGCGGGTTCGCCGAAGATGATGTTGTCGAACGGGAAGCCCTGACCGGCCAGCGGCCAGGTCAGCGTCATGTGCAGACCGGTGACGACGAGCGTGAACCCGAGCGCGCCGAACGCCAGCGCCCAGCCGTCCGGTGTGGCGATGCGCCCGCGCGTCAGGAGTTGGCGGCCCAGTGCCACCACCAGGAGCAGCCCCGCGCCGGCCGCGACCGACATGATCGTGTTGTAGGTGGGCATCTTGGCCCAGTCGATCTTCAGACCGGATGCCGTGAGTGACTGCGCGTACGAAGTCATGGATCCAGACATGGACTGCTGCGGCCGACCGGCAAACCGCAGGCCGTCCAGGTTCACCGGCCTGCCGGACAGCATGCCCTGGTCCGGCGCCCCGCCCGGGCCCAGTCCGGATCCTCTGTTCACTCGTCCGAACGGTGCGTCAGGTAGTGCTCCGCGTAGGCCGACAGCTGCGGGTCCTCCAACGGCTCGTCCTGGTACCCGGCCAGGGCGATCCGGCCCTCGACCCAGTAGCGGTGGGCGAACTCCTCGAACGACGGCGCGCACCACCTGATGCCGTCGCCCTCCATGCCCTCCTCCTCCGGCTCCGCCTCGTAGTCCTCCGCCAGTTCGAACTCGAAGTCCCGCCAGGAGTGGACGACGAAGGTCTCGCCGGTCGGGCGCAGGTAGAGGTACCACATCACGCAGTCCTGCTGGTCGCGGAAGAACCGCACCAGATACGCACCGGGCTCGACCGGGCTCGGGATCGGCACCGAGAAGTTCTGCCAGCAGCCGGTCGGCGACACCGTGTCGAGCGACAGGGCCAGCCGCTCGTCACGGTGGTACGTCAGGAAGTCGGCGGGCAGGGTGAGACCGACCCGGGCCACCGCCGCCCCGAGTATCTCGACCTCGTCCACCACGCTCGACGGCCGTCCGCTCGGCCCGCCCAACCAGTCGAAGGAACCAGTGAACCGGGCCGGGTCGAGCGGCGGCACGCTGTCGTACGGGTACCGCTCGTAGGTGCCGGCGCACTCCCGGTACTCGCCGAGATCGGTGTTGCACCACTCGGCCGGGAATCGGACGGTCATCGCATACCTCGCTGAACAGTGGACGCTTCGGGCCACTGCACGCTAGTGACGACCACCGACACCCGCCGGTGCGGACGGGGTCTCAGCCCGCCCGCCGAACCGCAGTCACCACACGAACGGGTGAACCTTCACCCGCCCGGCCGGGTCTGCGGCGCCAGTGGCTCCAGCCGTTCCACGATCGCCCGGGCGCAGTCGTCCGACGGTGTGCGGGTGGTGTCCACCTCCAGGTCGTAGTGGACGCCGCGGTGCACCCGCAGGGCCTGGTCGGCGGCCATGCCCGGGGTGCGGTCGGGCCGGGCGCGTTCGCGGGCGGTCGCGGCGGCCGGGTCGCAGCGGACTCCGACCCAGCGCACCTCCAGGCCCGACAGCGCCTCGCGCCACCGCTGTTGGGACTCCGGCCCGGAGAGGAACACGTCGTCGACGATGACCGGCGCGCCCGCCCGGGCGGTGGCAGCGACGCCCGCCATCCAGGCGGCCTCCAGCCGGCGGAAGGTGTCGCCGACGGTGACGGCGCCGTCCCCGCCGAGGTCGATCCCGGCGTCCTCCGCCAGCAGCGCGGAGGGCATCGCCTCGATCAGCCCGTCGATGCCGAACGTCAGCCAGGGCTCCGGCAGCCGGTCCTGCAGCGAGCGCGCGAGGCTGCTCTTCCCGCTGCTGGAACCACCGTTGAGCACGATCACCCGAACGGTCATCGGGCCATCCCCCACCGCTCGGCTCACCACTGGTGCGCGGCGATGTTCACCGGGCCGGGTGCCAGGCGGGCGGCGTTCGCGACCAGTGCGGCCAGCTGCTCGGCCATCTGTCCGGGCGTCAGCTGCTTGCGGTCGCCGTGCCCCGGGAGCATCCACTCGAAGTGCAGCAGGGGCGCGACGCGGGCCAGCGAGGCGGCCTGCTCCTCGATCGAGTACCAGGTGACGTGTTCGGCGACGGCCAACGCGTCGGCGGTGCGCGACCAGTAGATGCTGTCGCCGCTGAAGCAGTACCGCCGGTCGGCGAGGTACAGCACGCTGCCCTCGGTGTGGCCCGGCACCGGGAGGGCGGTCACACCGTCGGCGATCTCGACCGGCTCGGTGCCGCGCAGCACCCGGTCGGCGTCCGGCGCGGATTCCAGGTCGCCTTCGTGGATCCAGAGTCGGGCTCCGAACCGGTCCGCATAGCTGCGCCCGTGCGCGGCGTGGTCCCGATGGGTCAGCAGGACGTCCGTCACCCGCCCGACCGCCTCGTAGCGGGCGGCGAGCGACTCCGACCAGCGCGGCGTGTCGATCATCATCACGGTGCCGTCCGGCCGCCGCAGCAGGTAGGAGTTGGCGCCGAACGTCTGCCGCGAATTGTGGCCGCAGAGCAGGACGTTGTCGTCGATCGCCAGCGGGAACGGGTCGGCCGCCGCGTCCAGCGGCCCCGAGTGCCGACGGATCGAACGGGTGTGGCAGGCGAACGCGGCGGCGTTCAACTGCGCCTCCTCGGCGGTGTCGCGCGGCTGGCGCACCACCTCCGAGCCCCGGCCCACCTGCACGATCAGGTCGGGCGCGAGCTGCCGCGCCACGTCGCACCCGGTGCATCGATCGTCCACATACCAGTCTTCACCCACGGCGGTACCCCCCACATGTGCTGATGAGTCGTCAACGAGCCGCAGCGGCCCGGCGCTTCAAGCCTCACCCGGACGGCGCAGAAATGGGAAGGGTCCACAGATCTTGCACTTCGACCGCCGAGGCTCTCTACAGCCGGAACGGGGCGGGTCCGTACCGAGGACGTCAGTGGAAGAAGGGCACGTCCGGCAGCGCCGGAGCACCGTGCACCATCAGAGCGCACCATCAGCCAGGCCGGCCGGGACCTCCGCGACCCGCGGACGACCGTCGCCGCACCGCCTCCCCGCCCGCACGAGGCGCCGGTGTCGGTGGCGTGCAGCACCACGGCGGGCGCCCCCTCGCGCGCCGAGCGCCGCCACCACCCGGCCGAGCATCGGCTCGACGAAGTCCGCGGGCCGGCGGGCCGGTGTGCGGCCCGCGTCCGGATCGACGTGGTGGACCAGCACTTCGCACGGCCGGGCCTCCGCCGCCCGGGCGGCGGGGCGTTCCTGGCCGCGGGTCCGGCGGACGGTCCGGTGCCGCGCCTCGGGCGGCATCCGGCGGTACTCGGCCTCGAACTCGGCGGCGCTGCACCGGAGATCGGCCAGGAGCTCGGCTGCACTGCGCGCCCCGCGCCCGCCTCGATCCGCTCGTCCCGGGCGGCCGGGCTCGGGTACTCGGACGCCGCCGCACCCGTCCGGGCCCAGCCCAGCAGCCGCCGGCCGCCGTCGGCGTTGCGGGCCGGGCGGGTCAGCACGTGCCCGCGCGACCGGCCCGGCAGCAGCGACACTGTACGGACGTCGGCATCGGTGGGCCCGGGAAGCCCGCCCGGCCGCCGCGGCTCGGCTCAGCGCGGGGCCAGGCCGTCCACCACCAGGTCGACCAGGGATGTCAGGAAGGCCGGAGTGACGGGCTCCCCGAGCAGCAGGTGGCGGGCGAACAGGGGGCTCATCAGTGCCTCGACCGCCGCCCGGGGGTCGACGTCCGGGCGGATCTCGCCGCGTTCGGCGGCCCGGCGCAGCAGGGTCTCGGCGCGTTCCAGCCGCTCGGCCCAGTAGGCGTCGCGGCCGCTGCGGGTCTCGGCGGTGGCCGGGGCGATGCTCAGGTGGAGCAGTGCGGGCCCTTCCGGGGTGGCGAGGAAAGCGCCGAGAGCGGTGAGGAGTTGACGCAGGTCCTCGCGCAGGCTGCCGGTGTCGGGCAGCGGCAGGGCGTGGTCGGTGTAGTCGGCGAGCGCCTCGCGGAGCAGCTGCTCGCGGGTGCCCCAGTTCCGGTAGACGGACGTCTCGTGCACGCCGGCCGCCGCCGCGACGGCCGAGACGCTGGCGGCGTCGAGCCCGCCCTCGGCGAGCAGTCGCACGGTGGCGTCGAGCACGGCCCGCCGCATGGCGGCGCCGCGCCGGCGCAGCGGGGTCGCGGCCCTGCCCTCGGGCAACGCGTCGTCGACCGGCTGCTTCGTGGACCCCGTCCGCTTCTCCTTCGACACGCCCGAAGCCTAACGCAGGCCTTCTTGCATTGCTGCGAACCGCGTCGTAGCCTCGGTAATGCAAGTCGCCTTGCGATAATTCCTCGGCAGGGCGCTGCGGCAACGAGGCCGCCGACACGTCCGCCGTCGGCCGGAGAGGATCGACCATGGCCCGGATGCGTGCCGTCCGCCTGCACCTGCCCACCCGCAAGCTGAGCGTCGAGGAGGTGGAGCGCCCCGCCCCCGGCCCCGGCCAGGTGCTGATCAAGGTGGAGGCGGCCGGTGTCTGCCTGTCCGACGTCCACCTGATCGACGGCTCGCTGACCCCGCTGTACCTCCCCGGCGAGAGCGTCACGCTCGGGCACGAAGTCGCGGGCACCGTCGCCGAGTTGGGCGAGGACGCGGGCGCCTGGCAGGTCGGCGACCGGGTCGTGCTGCAGGCCGGCGAGAAGCGCGACGGCATCACCTGGACGCGCGGAGTCGACTACGACGGCGGCTGGGCCGAGTACGCGCTCGCCCGCAAGGACACGCTGATCCGGCTGCCCGAGTCGATCCCGTTCGAGCAGGGCTCGATCATTCCCGACGCGGTCTCCACCCCGTGGGGCGCCATCACCACGACCGGCCAGGTGCGGCCCGCCGAGCCGGTCGGCGTGTGGGGCGTCGGCGGCCTCGGCGCGCACGGCGTGCAGTTGCTGCGGGCGATCGGCGCGAACCCGGTCATCGCCGTGGACCCCTCCCCCGCCGCCCGCGAGCGCGCCCTCGCCTTCGGCGCGGACCTGGTCCTGGACTCGGCCGACCCGGAGCTCGCCGCCAGGATCGGCGCCGCGACCGCCGGGGCCGGCCTGGCCGCCGCCTTCGACTTCGCCGGTGTCCCGGCCGTCCGCGAGCAGGCGATGACCGTCCTCGGCGCGCACGGGCGACTGGTGCTCGTCGGCCTGACCGACCAGCCGCTGACGGTCGCCGACAGCGTCCGCTTCTCCTACCTGCAGCAGCAGATCCTCGGCCACTACGGCTCGGAGGAGAGCGCCGTCCCCCAGCTGATCTCCCTCGCCGCCGGCGGGCGGCTGGACTTCTCCCGCTCGGTCAGCGAGGTCCTCCCGCTGGAGCGGGCCGCGGAGGCCGTCGAGCGTCTGCACACCAAGCAGGGCAACCCGATCCGCCTGATCCTCAAGCCCTGACGCCCCGCCGGTGCGTTCCGCGCCGCCACGGCACCACCGCAGCCCCGTCCGATCAGGTAGCCGATCGGGCGGGGCTGCGGTGGTGCCGCGCGGCGGCTCAGGCCGGGTCGGACCCGGCGTTCCAGGCGAGGCGGAACTCCGCCGCGGCCTCGGCGGCCTGACGCCGCCCCTCCCGGTGGGCCGGCGCCCAGGCCGTCCGGTCGTTCAGGTCCGGGCCGAACGCGTGCAGCGACGCCGGGTCGGGCTCGACGGTCAGCACCGTGTGCGCGGCGGCGACCGCCAGCTGCTGCTGGAGCAGCTCGCGCGGGAACAGATGCGCCTGCGGGTCGATCACCACCAGGGTGCGGGCCCCGGCCGCGAGTGCGGCGTTGGTCGCCGACCGCAGCGAACCGTCCAGGTACCGGCGGCCGTTGAGGGTGATCGGCGGGTAGATGCCCGGGAAGGCCGTGCTCGCCGCGACGGCGGCGGCGAGCGGGACGCCGCTCGCCCGGTCGAAGACCGCCTGCTCGCCGGTCTCGGCGTCCGTCACGGGAATCAGCAGCCGCCGGTCGGGCCAGTCGTCCGCGCCGATCATGGCGCGCATCCGGGCGACGTGGGCCTCCTCCGGGCCGGTGTCGGCGGCGAGCGCGATCCGACCCACCTGTCGGCGCGCCCCGTCCGGGTCCGCGGCGGCGCCCCGGAGCACGGCGAACGCCTCGCCCAGGCTGCGCCCGTCCACCCTGGGCGGCGTGCCGCCGGAGTCGGCGGAGCCCGCCGGGGTGGCGAGCCGGCCGGGGTCCTGGCCGGTGGCCAGCAGTGCGGCGGTGATCGCGCCGGCCGAGGTGCCGACGATCAGTTCGGCCGCGCCGAGATCCACCCCGCTGTCGCGCAGTCCGCGGGCGAATCCGGCCGTCCAGGCCGTACCGACAGGACCTCCGGCGCCCAGCGCGAGCGCCCGGTCGAATGTGCGCATGACCATTCCCTCCCCGTTCTTGAAACAGTCGTACCATATACTGACGTGACGTCAGGAGCGGAGCAGCGAAAGGACGGTCCACCGTGGGACGACCCCCCGACCCTGCCCGCCGGGAGGCCACCCTCGCGCGGGCGACCGACTACGTCCTGGCGCACGGCCTGGCCGGGCTGAGCCTGCGCCCGCTTGCCGCGGCACTCGACACCAGTCCGCGGATGCTGCTCTACGACTTCGGCAGCAAGCAGGAGCTGGTGGTCGCCGTCCTGGCCGAGGCCCGCCGCCGCGGCGCCACCCGGCTGGCCGGGCGCCTCCCCGCGACGGCCGCCTCGCCGGAGGAGCACCTGCGCGCCGTCTGGGCCTGGATCAGCGCACCGGAACGCGCCCCGTTCGTCCGGCTGTTCTTCGAGGTGCACGCCGACGGCCTCACCCACCCCGAGCACTACCCGGACCGGGCCGAGGCGATCACGGGCTGGTTCGACACCCTGGGCGCCACGCTCCGGGGCATCACCACCGGCCCCGACGACACCGTCACCCCCACGCTGGTCATGGCCGTCGTCCGGGGCCTGCTGTTCGACCTCACGACCACCGGGGATCGCGACCGCACCGACCGCGCGCTGGACCGCTTCTGCGAACTGCTCCGGCGCTGAAGCCTCCGGCTGTTGCGTTCGAGCGCACTCCAACTCCTACGGTTTCCCCCGTTCCCCCGCAGCGACGGACGACCGGAGACCGCGCCCATGACCACCACCGCCACCACCGCACCGCCCGAGGCCACCACCCGCCGGCAGCGTTTCGAGCACGGCCTCGACGTCCTCGGCCGGATCGACGGCGAGGCGGGCGAGAACGTGCTCGCCGCGCTGTCCGACGTCTCGCCGGAGCTCGCCCACCAGGTCGCCGCCTGGGGCTTCGGCGAGATCTACGCCCGCCCCGAACTCGCGCCGCGCGACCGCCAGTTGGTCACCCTCGGGATGCTCACCGCGCTCGGCGGCTGCGAGCCGCAACTCCGGGTGCACGTCAACGCGGCCCTCAACGTCGGCCTGACCCCGCAGCAGATCGTCGAGGCCCTCCTGCACTCCGCCGTGTACTGCGGCTTCCCGCGCGCCCTGAACGCCACCTTCGCCGCCAAGCAGGTCTTCGCCGAACGCGGCCTGCTGCCCGTTGCTTCCGCGTGAGGGCGACTCAGGAGCCCGCCGGCCGGGCGTCGCCGTCAAGAAAGTGGAACCCGGTCTCCGGACCGCCATCGCCTCCAGCGGCGGCTTCCACCCAGCGACTGCCCCTCCCCCGCCGACCGGCTTCCCGGTCCACCCGTCCCTACGCATGCGTGCGCCCGCTCGGCGCACGGGAATTGCGGGTGCTCCGGCGGGCGGCGAGGTTGGGCCCGGGGCGTTCCGGCCCCGATCACCCCGTCTCCAAGGAGTCCTCGTGCGACGCCTCGCAACCGTGCTCGGCACCCTCGCCACCGCGGCCACCATGGCCCTCGCCCTCCCCGACGCCGCCTCCGCGGCCACCGGGACGCTCTTCATCGCCCCCAACCAGACCATCGAGAATCCGAGCGGCTGCTACAACGCGCAGATCTTCCCGCTCATCCTGCGCAACGAGACCAATGACTACGCCCTCGTGTACGACGGCTCGAACTGCACCGGCCAGGTGATCGCGGTCGTTCCTCCCGGCGGCAGCACGACCCAGGAGTTCGGCCAGAGCGTGTACATCGCCTGACGACCGCCCCTCCCGGCCGGGGCCTGCCCGAGCGGCGACGCAGTCGGCCCGCCTCGGAAGGTGTTGGGTAATTGATCAACTGCGCGTTGTGATGCGGTGGCGGTGATCTCGTGGCGGCTGGTCCGCGAAGATCGCCGCCATGTGTGTCTGTACGTGCAAACCGTCCTACGACTCGTCGTTGACGGATGCCCAGTGGGCGGTGATCGAGCCGCTGCTGCCGGAGCGGGATCCGCGCCGGGCCGGCCGTCCGCTGAAGTTCCCGCGTCGGCTGGTGGTGGACACTGTGTTGTACGTGCTGGTCAGCGGCTGTGCGTGGAGGCTGGTGCCGCACGACCTGGCGCCGTGGGACGTGGCCTACCGGTGGTTCCGTGCGTGGACGGCGGACGGCACGTGGGACCGGGTCCACGACGTGCTGCGCGAGCGGGTCCGGGTGGCGGACGGCCGGGATCCGCGGCCCTCGGCGGCGGTGCTGGATTCGCAGTCGGCCCGCAGCCACCAGGGCGGACAGGCGATCGGCTACGACGCGGGCAAACGGGTGCGAGGCCGCAAGCGGCACCTGCTGGTGGACACCTGTGGGCGGTCGTGCACGCGGCCTCGGTGCAGGACCGGGCGGGCGCGAAGCTGGTCCTCACCGGTGTCCGGGAGCTGTTTCCGCAGGTCGGGCCGGTCTGGGTCGACGGCGGCTACGTGAACGTCGTCGATGCCGGGCTGGTCGGCCGGGCGGCCGAAAGCGAAGGCCTGGCGATCGTCCCGTCGGTGCGACGGAATTTCGTTCGCGTCCGGGTGGGTTCGTGTTGAATGCTGACGGAATGACGCTGCACGAGGACGAGATCCCGACCGACGAGTCCCTGGTCCGCCGCCTGCTGGCCGAACAGCGCCCGGAGTGGGCCGAGTTGTCGATCCGGCCCGCCGGGTCGGGCACCGACAACCGGATGTTCCGGCTCGGTGACGGACTGCTGGTGCGGCTGCCACGGACGCCGGGGACGGCGGCTGCGGTGCGCAAGGAGCAGGTCTGGCTGCCGCGGCTGGCACCGGAGTTGGTGTGCGGGGTGCCGGAGCCGGTGCACGAGGGCGTGCCGGGGAGCGGGTTCCCGCTCCCGTGGTCGGTGTACCGGTGGATCGAGGGCGCCGAGCCCGGTCCCGACTCGGTGCCCGACTGGGGCGTCTTCGGGACGGAGCTGGCGGCGGCGGTCAGCAGCCTGCATGCCCTGCCGCTGCCGCCCGAGGACGCGCGGGAGGGCCTCCACTGGTACCGGGGCGGCGAGTTGGCGCCCTGCGACACCTGGGTCGGCGAGTATTTCGCACAGGCCCGCAGGCTCCCCGGCCTCGACCTGGATCTCGACCGTCTGCAGGCGATCTGGCACGCGGCACTCGCCCTGCCCGCCCCGTCCGGCCCCCGGGTGTGGCTGCACGGCGACCTGAAGCCGTCCAACGTGCTGGTTCAGGACGGCCGGCTGCGCGCGGTGATCGACTTCGGCGGCCTGTCGATCGGCTTCCCGGACGCCGAGCACGCCCCGCTATGGGACTTCCCGGTCGCCGCCCGCCACGCCTACCGCGCCGCCCTCGACGTCAACGAGCAGACGTGGCAACGGGCTTGCGGCTGGGCGGTGGCCGTGGCGATCACCGGAGTGCCGTACTACTGGGAGAGCGACCCGGCCTTCGCCGCCGAGTGCGTCGCCCGCCTGCGCGCCGTCCTGGACGACCCGGCCGGGCTCTGACCCCCCGCGGCCGCCGAACGGTCAGCGCTCCGGCACCACCGTGTGGGCCGGCACGGAGAGTTCGAACGGCCGCAGCGCGTCGGCCCGTTCGCTCCACAGCTCGGCGTCCACGGTGTCGCGCCGACGCAGGGAGTCCGGCGGGCGCAGGCTGTGGGCACTCAGCAGGGTGTCCACCTCCTCGACGGCGAGGAAGGTCCGCCACGGCTCGCCGCCCCCGGCGGCCGCGGCCTGCACGTGCTCGGCGCAGGCCTGCCCGGCCGGGTCGCGGTGCCGGCCGGGTCGCGGTGCTCGGCGGGCAGCAGGTGTTCGGCGATCAGTTCGGTGCCGGGCGCGAACTCGCCGACAGTGGACAGCACTTGGCCGATCGCCTCGACGCTCAGGTACATGGTGACGCCAAG
Organism: Kitasatospora griseola; assembly: GCF_044999035.1. NCBI lineage: Bacteria > Bacillati > Actinomycetota > Actinomycetes > Kitasatosporales > Streptomycetaceae > Kitasatospora > Kitasatospora griseola. The sequence goes on from NZ_CP173360.1 coordinate 445,877, forward strand.
CCGGCCGACACGGCCGGCCGCGCCGGGTCGAACCCGGCGGCCGCCGGAGCGGCGGTCGGTGCACGCGCCCCGCCCTGTTCGAGATCGAGCGGAACGAAGGACACCGTGGGCGGGACGGTGATCCCGGCGACAGCCGGGCGGGCCTGCCTCCACTCCTGGGTGTGCGAGTGGACCACCTCGAACACCTCTGTGCTGTGGGCGATTTCGCTGCGACAGGCGAAGGAGTCCAGGCCCGCGCCGAGCACCACGCACTGATGGATTCCGCGTCGGGCCACAGCCTCGGCGAGGCGTTCCTCGGCACAGCGGCTGCGGGTGACGGCGGCCGTCCGGGCGCCGGCCAGGATCGGGTGGGAGCCGAACACGTGGTGGTGGCCGAGGAGTTCCTCGGCGCGCTCGCCGACTATCGGCGCCGTCGCCGCCGGTTCCCCGCCCGAGGGGCGTCCTCGGCCATGGCGACTCCGTGCGCCGCCTCGGCGGAGACCAGCACCAGGAAGCTGCCGAGCACGGCGAACACCGCCGGGACGCCGGTGAGGATCCGCACCTCGGCTCCCCGGCGCCGCTCGTACTCGGCCCGGTCGATACCGGTGCGCACCAACGTCCGCCCGTTCGGGCCGAGTTCACGCTTCGTCCAGGAGTATCCGGACTCGTCCTTGTAGACCTCGGCCGCGCCCCCGCCGGTCGCCAGCCCGACGGCGAGCAGGCAGGCCGCCACCGCATAGCAGACCCGCACGCTGCGCGGCAGCAGCCACAGGTACTTCAGCAGGCCGCAGCCCCTGCGCAGGAGCGGCACCGACCAGGAACGCGCCAGTGCGGCACCGAACACCAGGACGATCGCCACCAGGGTCGAGCCCCATAACCACGCCGGCGCCGCCCACCGCAACGGCGGCGCGGTGGCCGCAAGGCAGAGCAGTTCGACGGCGCACAGCACCCACGCCGCCACGAAGTGCACTCGGTGACCGCCCTGCAGAACCCGCACGCCCCACCCCGTTCACCCGACACCCCGAATGCCCGCGCAGCCTATCCCCGGCCGCACCCCGCGGGGCACCCTTGCACTTCCGGGCCGCCCCTCGGGGTGGGACCCTGCGGGGCCGAGCACGGCCCGCAGGGTCCCGGACGCACCGGGGCGGACGTCGACACCTCGCCGACAGGCAACTATGCCTGGATCAGGGGCACTTGGGGATCCAGTTGTTGTGGAACGCGGCAGCACCGTCGACATAGGGGGCGAAGACCCAGCCTCCTACCTGCTGGTAGGAGGCGCCGCCGTAGATCTCCTGGAAGGCGTGGTACCACACGTTGCCGAAGTTGCCGACACTGCCGCCGGCGGTCCAGCAGTTCACCGCGACGGAGTCGCCGGGGTGCAGGTCGGGCACCCCGACCTTGGCGGAGCCCGCGTTGGGCGCCGAGTAGACACCGGCGCTGTAGGTGTTGCCGAGAGCGATCACAGTGCTGGCCGAGGCCTGCGCGCCACCGGTCCCGACGGCGGCCGTGGTCGCCGCGACGAGAGCGACGGCGGACACGGCCGCACGCCTGAGTATCTTGCCCATGACTGATCCCCCTTGAGTTGCGTGTGATTGATGTGCTCATAACAACAGGGCTGGGAAGGGGGTTGCCATCCGGTTTTCGGACAACGTCGGTGCTCCGGGCCGCGCCGGTAGGGGCTCGCCGACGTCGGCCACCGCCGGGCAACGAAGTGACGAGCACCCGGAGGGTCCGGGAACAGCGCGGCCGAGGGCCGCCCCCGCAGCGAACCGGTCCGGCGGACGCCCCGCTCGGGGAATTTCCGGCAAATACCTGCGAAGCGCCGCCCCGCGCTCCATGATCGGGCCATGGACGACACCGCGGCCGCGGCGGAACAGCACTGGGGAACGACCATGGAGCAGCAGGCCGGGACGGGCAGCGTCGTCGAGACGATGGACGGCATCGTCGAGCGGATCCTGTTCGTCGGGAGCAACGGCTTCACCGCTCTGCGGCTGGGCCTGGAGAGCGGTGAGAGCCTGACCGCGAAGGGCGAGGTCCTGGTCGGCGTCCAGCCCGGCGAGACGCTGGAGCTGACCGGCACCCGCGCCCAACACCCGGTCTACGGGCCGGAGTTCCACACCACCGGATGCCGCTACGTCGAACCCGCGACCGTCCACGCGATCCGCAAGTACCTCGCCTCGGGCCTGGTCCGCGGCATCGGCCCGAAACTCGCCGACGCCATCGTCGACCAGTTCGGACTCGACACCCTGCAGATCATCGACACCACCCCCGCCCGGCTGCGGGAGGTCCACCTGATCGGCGAGGCCCGGTACGCCGGAATCGTCGCGGCCTGGCAGGTCCACCAGGAGATCCGCCAGCTGATGGTCCTCCTGCAGGGCGCCGGCGTCTCCCCCAGCCACGCACCCCGCATCGCCCACCACTTCCGGGTGGAGAAGGGCGAGGCCCACGACGTCGCCGACGTCCTGGACATCGTCCAGGACACCCCCTACCGGCTCACCGAGGTCTTCCGGATCGGCTTCGCGACGGCGGACAAACTCGCCCTGTCACTGGGCTGGCCCGAGCGCAGCCCCGAGCGGCTGCAGGCCGCCCTCGTCCACACCCTCGACGAAGCTGCCGTCCGCGAGGGCCAGACCTTCCTGTGGGACGCCGACCTGTTCCGCAGGACGTGCGCGAACCTCCGCGACGACGAGCTGGCCCCGCTGCTGCCCGACCAGCTCGACCGGCTCACCGCCGACCGCCGCGTCGTCGTCCAGGACCTCCCCCACCGCGGCCGCCTGCGCCCGGCGGTGTTCCCGCCGCGCCTGCACGCCGCCGAGGTCTCCGCCGCGACCCGGATCGCCCGCCTGCGCACCGCCCCCACCCGCCTGGCGGCCCGGCACCCCTGGCGCCAGGGCCCGCTGCCGCTGGTGGACAGCCGCGTCCAGCTGACGCAGCGTCAGGAGGACGCCGTCCTGATGGCCGTCACCGAGCCGGTGTCGGTGCTCACCGGAGGCCCGGGCTGCGGGAAGTCGTTCACCGTCAGCGCGATCCTCGACCTCGTCGAAGCCGTCGGCGGCCGGGTCGCGCTGGCCGCGCCCACCGGCCGCGCCGCCAAGCGCCTGTCCGAGCTCACCGGCCGCCCGGCCACCACCGTCCACCGCATGATCGGCAGACCCAGGGACGACGACGCCGGCCCGCTGAGCCTGTTCGACGCCCACGACCCCCTCGACGGCGCCGACCTGGTCGTCATCGACGAAGCGTCCATGCTCGAACTCCCGCTGCTGGAGCGCCTGCTGACCAAGCTCCCGGCCGGCGTTCACCTGCTGCTGGTCGGAGACGTCCACCAACTCCCCAGCGTCGGCCCCGGCCAGGTGCTGCGCGACCTGCTGTCCGTCGAGGCCATTCCCCGCACCGAACTCGACACGATCTTCCGCCAGGCGGGCGCCAGCACCATCCCGCCCAACGCCCACCGCATCCGCCATGGTCAAGTGACGGTCAACGGTGGCGAGTTCTGGTTCCTGCCCACCCCGGACCACGCCCTCGCCGACACTGTGGTCGACCTCGTCACCCGCCGGCTCCCGACGACCTACCGCGTCCGCCCCGAGGAGGTCCAGGTCCTGGCCCCCTCCACCAAAGGCCCGGCCGGCACCCGCGACCTCGCCCTGGCGATCCAGAACGTCGTCAACCCGCACAAGGACGGCTCACCCCAGCACTTCGCCGACGGCCGGCCGTTCCGCCTCCGCGATCGCGTCATCGCCATCCGCAACGACGCCCGCAAGGGCGTCCTCAACGGCACCACCGGCACCGTCACCGCCGTCGACGACAAGGAACGCCGCCTCCACATCCTCACGGACGACGGCTCCACCGCGCTGTACGGCTTCGAGGAACTCGACGAACTGCTCCACGCCTACGCCGTCACCGTCCACCGCTCCCAGGGCAGCGAGTACCCCGTCGTCGTCGTCCCCCTCACCAGGAACTCCTCCTACCTCCTGCTGCGCCGCAACCTCCTCTACACCGCCGTCACCCGCGCCCGCCGCATCGTCGTCCTGCTCGGCGACCCCGAAGCCCTCGCCGACGCGATCGGCCGAGCCGCCGACCCCCGCAACTCCTCCCTCGCCCCACGCCTGCACGAACTCCTCACCGGCACCGCCCTGTTGCCCCGCCCCACCCGCGGCCCCGACGGCCAGGCCACCCTCTGCTGAACCCGGACCACCACCGGCGGGTGGCGGCGTGATCGCCGCGCACCCGCCGGCGTGAGGGCGGTGGCCGTCGGGGCCTGCCGGAGCGGATGGGTCGTCAGGCGCGGTAGGCGGCCCAGGAGGTGGCCATGCGGGCGACCTGGCCGGCGGTGAACTGGGTCATGCAGGAGTCGTAGGTGTAGTCCATGAAGTTGTGGATCGGGTCGACGCCGGCGGTGGTGCAGGTGTCGCGGCCGGTCGGGCACTGGTAGGCGGCGGTCTTCTCGGCCGGGGTGTCGGAGACCTGGTCGCCCTGGCCGCCGCAGCCGCCCTGGAAGGTGTGGTAGAGGCCGAGCCAGTGGCCGACCTCGTGGGTGACGGTGTCGCCCTCGTTGTAGTTGGTGGCCGAGCCGCCGGGGAACGAGGTGTCGAGGATGACCACGCCGTCGTCGGTCGGGCTGGACTTGTAGCTGCTCGGGAAGGTCGCCCAGCCGAGCAGCGACTGCCCGAGGCTGGCGCTGTAGATGTTGAGGGCGTTGGCGCCGCCCTTGCGCAGCGCGCTCTTCATCGAGCTCTCGGCGCTGGAGCCCGGCGCGACGCCCGCGTACCAGGACGCGTTGTCGGTGTAGTCGGTCGAGACCAGCTGGAACTGGAACTGGCTGGGGGTGTTGCCCGCGCCCTGGCCGCTGTAGGCCGCGTTGAGGACGTCGATCTGCTTGGCGATGGTGGTGGCCGTCAGCTTGCCGGTGGTCCCGGAGTGGACGACGTGCATGTACACCGGGATGGTGGTGGCGACCGTCGCACCGGGGGCGAGCAGGGCGCCGCCCTGAGCAGTGCTCGCCAGCTGGGCGACGCGCGCCTTGAGGTCGGCCTCCATCGTCCTGACCTGTGCGTCGGTCACGGCGTTGGGGTCCCGGCCGACGGAGTTGCCGGCGGGCTTCCGGGCCGCGGCGTCGTCGTGGGCCGCCTCCCCGACGCACTCGGTGGAGGCCGCGGCCTGCGCGGTGGTGACCGTGGAAGGGGCGGCGAACTGGGTGAGGCCGACGCCTGCGACCAGTGCCGCGGCGCCGAGCAGCCTGCCGGCGGCACGCGAGGGGATGCGAACGGAACGACGCATCTGCGCTCCTGGGGAGTTGTGGGGGACGGCGGTCGAGGGAACCGCCGGGTCAAGGCTACGCAAAGGGGCATGTCCGCGTCAGACGCGTTCCGGCCTGGAGATTCTGACGACGAATCGGACAGAATCCGAAAGTTTGAGCGGCTCGACCCCCGCCGCACATGGAGGATTTCCCGTCGCACACGCAGCACCGGAGGCGGCCCCCGGCTGTCCGAAAACGGACGGCCCGCTCCCCCTCGGCCCGCTCCCCCTCGGGACGCCCGCGCGAGGCACCCCGCGCGGGGTCGCGGTCGATCAACGTGGCGACTTCACCGTCGACGGCCGTCGCTTCCTCCACGAGCAGGGGCGGACGGGCCACGCCCTGGTCGCGGAGTTCACCCCTCCGCCGTCCGCACGGCCGCCGAGAGCGTGGCTCGGGTAGCGGCAGCCCGTTGCGGGACAGCCCGTAGACTTCCCCGTGTGGCCTGCCGCATCAGCGAGTTGATCCTGGACTGCGCCGACCCCGAGCTGCTCGCCGGGTTCTGGTGCGAGGTCCTCGGCTACGTCGAGCTGGGCCGCGAGCCCGACGGCGGGATCGAGATCGGGCCGCCCGGCACCGGGTTCGGCGGCCCGCAGCCCACCCTGATTCTCAGCCCCGCCACGGACCCCCGGCCGGCCAGGCTCCCGCTGCACCTCGACGTCAGCCCGACCGATCGCGACCAGGACGCCGAGCTCGCCCGGCTGCTGGCTCTCGGCGCGCGGCCCGCCGATGTCGGGCAGACCGGCGAGGAGAGTTGGCACGTCCTCGCCGATCCCGAGGGCAACGTCTTCTGCCTGCTGCGCACGCGCGTCCCGGCGGCCTGACCGCACCGCACCGCCGTCCGGGCCCCAGCCCCCGCCCGGTCACTCGGCGTCGCGCACCTGGCGTCCCGTCAGGACGTCCACGACGTGCGGCCACGCCGTCGCGCCGAGCAGTGCGTCGCCCGCCGGGGTGCCGCCGTAGGCGAAGACGGTGGACGCGGGGGCCGGGCCCTCGCCGGGGAAGCGCGGGCGGTGGCCGGCGTCCGGGCGTTCGATCACCCGGGCGCCGAGGCCGGCCCGGTGGCGGCGGGCGGCGAGTCGGTGCGCGAAGGGCGCCGAGGGCCACATCGCGTCGTCGGCGCCCGCGATCAGCAGCAGATCGGCGCGGGTGCGCTCGATCGGGATGGTCGCCGCCGGGACCGCGTCCGCGAACGTCCGTTCGCTCTGCTCGTACCAGCCGCGGATGGCCACGGGCTCGCCCTCGGGCTCCCTCTGCGTCCAGGTCTCGTCCATCGGCACGAACGGCAGTGGCCGGCCCCGCCACGTCCAGCAGGAGCGGAGCGGGCGGTCGGCGCCGTCCAGGCCGGGGCCGACGTTGCTCCAGACCAGCGAGGTGGGCGACTGGGCCACCACCGCGTCCACCCGGGGGTCGTGGACGGCCGTCAGCATCGCGGCCTCGGCGCCCTTCGACGACCCGAGCACGCCTATGCGCTCCGCCCCGGCCTGCCGCAGCAGGTCCACGCCCGCCGTGAACGTCTCCAGCGGCACCTCGCAGACGCCGGGCGTCTGCCCGGGGCCGCCGAACCACCGGATCGCCAGCGCCGTCACCCCGGCCCGGGCCAGCAGGCGCGCCCGCTCCCGCTCCACCCGCCCGCTCGATCCGGCCAGCACCAGCACTCCGGCCCGGCTCCCGCCCTCCGGCGTGCACAGCACGGCCTCCCAGGGCTCCGTCAACTCTCTTTCCACCAAGGCTCCTTCATCGATCATCAGGTGCGGGCGCACCGCTCCCGGGCGCACTCCGCGCCGGGCCGGCACGGCAGCGACACCCACCCGGCGGAGCCCGCCCGGCCCTCGCCGCAAGACTGCCCGGTCCACGCCGCACGACCGGCCGGTCCTCGCCGCACGACCGGCCGGTCACCCACCGTTCGGAATCGAACGCTACCCCGCCCGGAGAAACCCCTACTCCGGACGCACCCGGGTGGGTCCGGAGAGCGAGAGCCGCCTCCTCCCGTGGAGCGATGACGACGAACGGCCGGTGCGGCAGCGTGGATCCATGACGGAGAACACGAAACTGACCACTCGTCAGTCTCGCTCGGGAGTAAGCCGGTTGGCGTCCGGTGCGCTCGCCCTCGGGCTGGCCGCCGGGCTGTTGACGGCGCTCGCGCCCGCCTCGGCGCAGGCCGCCGACACCGACCTCGGGGCCGACCGGGGCGGCTGGACCGCCAAGGTCCGGCGGACCGAGTACGGCGTCCCGCACGTGCTCGCGCGGGACTTCGGCGGCCTCGGGTACGGCTACGGGTACGCCTTCGCCCAGGACAACCTCTGCGAACTCGCCGACCAGGTGGTCACGATGCGCGGCGAGCGCTCGCGCTGGTTCGGCCCGGACGGCGAGTCCTCGGACCGGATCGCCAACCCGGACAGCGACGCCTACCAGCTGGCCCTGCGGCGCTCCGGGACGGTGCGGCGGCTGCTGGCCGAACCCGCGCCGCTCGGTCCGACCGGCGAGGTGCGGCAGCTGGTCGACGGGTACGTCGCGGGGTACAACCGCTACCTGCACGACACCGGGGTCAACCGCCTCCCGGACCCGTCCTGCCGGGGCAAGGGCTGGGTCGGGCCGATCACCGCCGACGACCTCTGGAACATCCTCTACGACGTCAACACCCTTGCGGGCACCGCCAAGAGCCTGGTCGCCAACGCCGTCCCGGGCGCCGGGGCGACCTCCCTCGCCGCGACGCCGGCCCCGGTGCGCCGCGCGACCGACACCCCTGACCTCGGCAGCAACGGCTGGGCGATCGGACGGGACGCCACCCGCAACGGAAACGGCCTGCTGCTGGCCAACCCGCACCTCCCGTGGGTCGGCTCGCAGCGGTTCTACCAGGCCCAGTTGACCATCCCCGGCGTCCTGGACGTGGCCGGCGCGGGCCTCTACGGCATCCCGTTCCTGCAGATCGGCCACACCGACGGCCTGGCCTGGACGCACACCTCCAGCTACTCCGACCACGCGACCATCTACCGGCTCTCGCTGGCGCCGGGCGACCCGACCTCGTACCTGGTGGACGGCAAGGTCGAACGGATGACCGCGACCACCGTCCCGGTCACCGTCCGGGCCGCCGACGGCACGCTCTCCACCGTCGAGCGGACCCTCTACCGCTCCCGGCAGGGCTACGTGCTGGCCGCCGGGTGGACGGGCGAGCAGGCCTACGCCCTGCGCGACGCCAACGCCGACAACCTCCGCTCCCTCAACGAGTGGGTGGCGATGGGCCGTTCGCAGAACCTCGACCAGCTGCGCCAGGCCCAGCGCACCTACCAGGGCGCCCCGTGGGTGTACACCACGGCCGTCGACACAAGCGGAACCGTCTACTTCACCGACTCCGCCGCCGTCCCGCACCTGCCCGACGCGCAGCTGACGCGCTGCCTGGTGCCCAGCCCCTGGGAGACGGGCGTGCTGGACGGGTCGACCACCGGCTGCGACCCGGGCACCGACCCGGACGCGCGGGTGCCCGGCATCTTCGGCCCGGCCAACCACCCCGCGCTGACCCGCACCGACTACGTGGCCAACTCCAACAACGGCCCCTACCTGACCAACGCGGACGCGCCGATCGCCGGTCTGCCCATCGTCTACAACGCGGCGCAGCAGCTCGCGACGCGGCCGCAGCTGGGCCTGCGGATGATCGCCGACCGCCGGGCCGGCACCGACGGCCTCGGCGCGCCCGGCTTCACCCTCGCCTCGCTCCAGGCGACCATGTTCGGCAACCGGGTGCAGAGCGCCGAACTGGACCGCGACGACGCCGTCGCGCTGTGCCGCGCCCACCCGGCGATCACGGCGTCCGACGGCACCCGGGTCGACGTGCGCGCCGCGTGCGACGTGCTCGCGGCCTGGGACACCCGGGCCGACGCCGCCAGCCGGGGCACCGTGCTCTGGCAGGCGTACCAGCGCGCGCTGGCGGGCACCCGCAGCCGGGCCTGGCAGACCGTCCCGTACGACCCGGCGCGGCCGTTGACCACCCCGCGCGGGATCGCCGCCGACAACGCCGACGCGCAGCGCGCGTTCGCCGACGCCGTCCTGCGCCTGGCGGCCACCGGGGTGCCGGTGAACGCGGCGATCGGTGACGTCCAGCGCTGGGCGGGCATCCCGCTGCACGGTTGCACCGGCGAGATCGGCTGCTTCAACGTGCTGACGGCCGGGCCGGATTCGGGCGCGGGCGGCGGCACCTACCCGGCGGCCGGCGCGGGCGCGCCGCACGGCTCCAGCTTCCTGATGGCCACCGAGCTGACCCGGCAGGGTCCGCGCACCCGGACGCTGCTCACCTACGGGCAGTCCGCCGACCCGACCTCGCCGCACTTCACCGACCAGACCCGCCGCTACGCCGCCGAGCAGTGGGTGACCGAGCGCTTCACCGAGGCCGAGATCGGCTCCGCCCCGGGCCTCACCGTCACCACCCTGCGACGCTGACCCGCCGTCAACCCGTCGAGGCCGGACCGCCGCCGTTCTCCCCGAACGGCGGCGGTCCGGCTTAGGATCTGCGGCCTCTGGACGTCCTCCCCCGGGCGTCCTCCTCACCGGATTGGGGTGTGCCGTGGCCGGGTCGGTGCTGTCGCGTCGGGATCTGGACTTCCTGCTGTTCGAGTGGCTGGGCGCGGAGGCGTTGACCGCGCGGGAGCGGTTCGCCGAGCACGACCGGGAGACCTTCGACGCGGTGCTCGGCCTCGCGGAGGAGCTCGCCGTGCGGCACTTCGCCCCGCACAACCGTCGCAACGACGTGGAGGAGCCGCGGTTCGACGGGGAGCGGGTGGTGCTGCACCCGGAGGTGGGGGCGGCGCTGGAGGCGTTCGTCGCCTCGGGGTTGATGTCGGCGGCGATGGACCACGACCTGGGCGGGCAGCAGTTGCCGACGCTGGTGGCGAACGCCTGCACGGCGTGGTTCCAGGCGGCGAACGTGGGCACGGCGGCGTACCCGTTCCTCACCGTCGCGAACGCCAACCTCCTTGCGGTGTACGGCACGTCGGAGCAGCGCGAGCGGCTGGTGCGCCCGCTCGCCGCGGGCCGGTTCTTCGGCACCATGTGCCTCTCGGAGCCGCAGGCGGGATCGTCGCTGGCGGATGTCCGGACCACGGCGGTGCCCCAACCGGACGGCGGCTACCGGCTGTTCGGCACCAAGATGTGGATCTCCGGCGGCGACCACGAGTTGAGCGAGAACATCGTGCACCTGGTGCTGGCCCGGACGCCGGGCGCACCGGCGGGGGTGAAGGGGCTGTCGCTGTTCGCGGTGCCCAAGTACCTGGTGGGGCCGGACGGTTCGCTCGGGGCGCGCAACGACGTGGTGCTCGCGGGGCTGAACCACAAGATGGGGTACCGGGGGACGGTCAACACGGTGCTGAACTTCGGCGAGGGCCGGTACCGTCCGGGCGAAGCGCCGGGCGCGGTGGGCGAGTTGGTGGGCGAGCTGCACCGCGGGCTGGCGTGCATGTTCCACATGATGAACGAGGCCCGGACGGGCGTCGGCCTCGGCGCGGCGGCGCTCGGGTACACCGGTTACCTGCACGCGCTGGACTACGCCCGGTCCCGCCCGCAGGGCCGCCCGTTGACGGGCCGTAACCCGTCCGCGCCGCAGGTGCCGATCATCGAGCACCCGGACGTCCGACGGCAGCTGCTCGCCCAGAAGGCCTACGTGGAGGGCGCGTTGGCGCTCAGCCTGTACTGCAGCCGGCTGATCGACGACCAGCGCACCGCCCCGGAGCCGGCCGAGCGGGCGGCGGCGGGGCGGCTGCTGGAGGTGCTGACGCCGGTGGCGAAGAGCTGGCCGGCGCAGTGGTGCCTGGCGGCGAACGACCTGGCGATCCAGGTGCACGGCGGGTACGGCTACACCCGGGACCACCCGGTGGAGCAGTTCTACCGGGACAACCGGCTGAACGCGATCCACGAGGGCACGCACGGCATCCAGGCGCTCGACCTGCTCGGGCGGAAGGTGGTGCTGGACGGCGGCGCGGGCCTGGCCGCACTGCTCGGGGCGTTCGCGGCCACCACGGCGAGGGCCGAGCGCGTCGGCGGCGAGGCGGCCCGGTTCGCGGCCGCGCTGGACGCCGCCGCCGGGCGGATCCGGCACACCACCGGGGCGCTGTGGTCGGCGGGCGACCCGGACGTCGCGCTGCCGAACGCCTCGGTGTACCTGGAGGCGGTCGGGCACGTGGTGCTGGCCTGGATCTGGCTGGAGCAGTACCTCGCGCTGGGCGCCGCCGACACGCCCTTCCACCACGGCAAGCGGCAGGCCGCCCGCTACTTCTTCCGGGTCGAACTCCCCCGCACCGGGACGCAGTTCGACCTGCTGGACGCACTCGACCGGACGGCTGCCGACACGCCCCCGGAGTGGTTCTGACCAGTGGCCCGACGTCCGTCGGCCGGACGCCCACCCCGTCCTGACGCACGGTCACGGTGCGCGGACGCGGCCGCCGGCCGGACGCCGGGACAGTTGAAGTCTCAAGGCCCTATGGTGAGTTGAGGATTGAAGGGGTTCGACTGACGAGGGGGTCGGCCGATGGATCCGGAACCGGAGGAGCCCCGGGTTCACCTGGAGGCCGAGGTGTCCGGCGACGCCAGGGCCTTCATGGCCGGGCGGGACCTGTTCGCGGCCGAGCGCGACCTGCACCTCCATCTGGAGGACGGCGTCCACCAGGTGCGGCAGGTGCTGTCCGGTCAGGCCGGGGCGGAGTGCCCGTACCCGGGGCTGACCACGTTCGGGCCGGACGAATCCCGGTGGTTCTTCGGTCGGAACCCGGCGATCGCGGACCTGCTCGTGCGCCTGGCCGGGCGGCTCGGTTCGGGCGGGCCGCAGTTCGTGCTCGGGGCGTCCAGCGCGGGGAAGTCGTCGCTGTTGCGCGCGGGGTTGTTGCCCGCCCTGAGCAGGGGCGGGCTTCCACGGGGCGGGGCGGCGCACTGGCCGCACCTGGTCCTCACGCCCACCGCCGGGCCGCTGGCCGAGGCGGCCCGCGCGCTGGCGGCGGCGGTGGGCCTGGACCTCGCCGTGGCGGAGTCGCTCGTCGCCGACCCGGCCGGGTTGGCCGCCGCCGTGCGCGAGGCGATGGACGAGGCCTCGCTGGAGCGGCTGGTCATCGTGGTCGACCAGTTGGAGGAGCTGTTCACCCTGGCGTCCGACGACGCCGAACGGCGGGCGTTCCCGGAGCTGATGGCGCAGCTGGCCGAGCCGGGCGGGGGCCGCGAACCCGTCGCACTGGTCGTCTACGGCATGCGGTCCGACTTCTACGGCCGGGCCATGGACCACCCGCGGCTGCGCTCGGCGCTGGCGGACCAGCCGGTCAACCTCGGGCCGCTGCCGGAGCAGGGCCTGCGCGAGGCGATCCTGTTCCCGGCGCGCTCGGCGGGCCTCGATGTGGAACCCGGCCTGGTGGAGCTGCTGCTGCAGGACCTCGGGGCCACCGCCGGCGGCGAGTACGAGGCGGGCCGGCTTCCTCTGCTCGCCCACGCGTTGCGGGCGACGTGGCAGCTCCGGGACGGCCATCTCATGACCGTCGGGGCCTACCGGGCGACCGGCGGCGTCCTGCATTCCGTCGCCGCCACTGCGGAGAGGGTGTTCGGCGGCCTCGACGACGACGGTCGGCGGCTGGCGCGCTCGCTGCTGCTGCAACTGGTGGAGCTGGGTGACGGCACCGACGACACCCGGCGCCGACTGCCCCGGGAGCACCTGATCCGGGAGAGCCCGGATCCGCAGCAGGCTGCCGCCGTGCTGGACACCATGGTCCGGGGCCGGCTGCTCTCCCCGCGGGACGACGGGGTCGAGATCACCCACGAGGCGCTGCTGCGGGCCTGGCCCAGGCTCCAGGTCTGGCTCGGCGAGGACCGCGAGGGCCTGTTGCTCCACCAGCAGCTCGCGGAGGCGAGCGACAGCTGGTCGCAGGACGACAGGCGGCGGCGCAGCCTGTTGCGCGATCCCCGGCTGGCCCGGATCCGCGAGTGGGTGCGGAGCCCGGGCCGGCGGGCCGATCTGACCGTGCAGCAACGGGAGTTCGTCACCGCCAGCGTCCGCGCGGCGCTGGTCCGCCGGGCGGCCCGCACCGTAGGAGTGGTCGGTCTGGTCCTGACGGTCGTGGTCAGTGTGATCGCCGTCCAGCAGCACCGCGCGGCCCGGCAGCACGAGGCGGAGCTCACCTCCCGCCGGCTCGCCACGAACGCGGCGGCCATCCGTCCGACCGACCCTTCGGTGGCGCTGGAGCTGAGCCTGGCCGCCTACCGCACGTCGCCCACCGACGAGGCCCGCAACGAGATGTACGCCTCCTACACGAGCCCCTATTCGGTGACCCTCGACGACCCCTCGGGCAAGGATCACCCGAGGACGGTCGTCAGCCTGTCGTTCAGCGCCGACGGGCAGGTCCTCGCGAGCGGCGACACCGACCACAAGGTCAAGCTCTGGGACGTCGCCAATCCCGCCCGTCCCGCCTTCGGCGCCGCGCTCACCACCGAGGGCACCTCCGCGGTGGCCTTCGCGCCGAACGGCCGTCTCCTCGCGACGCACGGCCGAAGGTCACTGCAGCTCTGGGAGACGACCGACCCGCGCCACCCCAAGCTGCTCAGCAGCACTCCGGACGAGACGGAGGTGGCGTACTCGCTGGCCTTCGGCCCGGACGGGCGGACCTTGGTCTCCGGGGGCGACAAGGGAGTCGCCCGGCTCTGGAACATCGCCGACCCCGCCCGTCCCGCACCGCCCCGCACGTTCTCGGCGGACTCCGAGGACGTCACGGGCGTGGCCTTCCACCCAGACGGCCGGACCGTGGCGACCGCGAGCAACGGCGGAAGCGTGCGGCTCTGGAGCGTGGCCTCGGATCGGCCGACGGTCCTGGCCGCCCTGTCGGTCAAGAGCGCCTGGAACCTCGCCTTCCACCCCGGGGGCAGACTGCTCGTGGCCGCCGGCACCTACGGGCAGCTCAACTACTGGGACGTCACCGACCCGAGCCGACCGCTGGCGAAGGAACTGGCGCTCGACAGCGCACGAGGGGACTTCCTGGCCCTCGCCTTCAGCGCCGACGGCAAGGTCCTCGCCTCCGCCAACACCGACGGCAGCGTGAACCAGTTCCAGATCGACCGGCGCCCCGACCCCGACACCGTCGACATCGAGCTGTGGAACACGCTTCCCGGCTCGGGCGCCCTGCGCTCGCTGGCGTTCCGCCCCGACAACCGCACCGTGGCCGTCGGCGGGGACAACGGCCTGGTGCGGATCTGGACCACACCGGGGGCGGCCATTCCGCAGCGGCTGACCGGCGCGGCCGGCAGCACCTCGGGCACGGCGTTCGGCAACGACGGCCGCACGCTGGTGACCGGGGACCAGGACGGCAGTGTCCGACTCTGGGACATCACCGACCGGCTACGGCCGGTTCCCGGCGCCGCCCTGCCGCGCCCGTGGTCGAGCGGAGCCTTCCTGTCCGACGGCCGCACGCTTCTCACCGCACCGGCGGACAACTCCTCCGTCGGCCTGTGGGAGGTGGGCGACGCCCACCACCCCGTCCTGCAGGCCACTCTCGCCAGGAGCGGGTCGTCGGCCGGCCGCTTGCCGGCAGTGGCCTCCGCCGAGAGCAACGTCCTCGCCCTGACCGGCCCCTCCGCCGGTGTGGTCCACCTCTGGGACATCACGGACCGCCGCCGTCCCAAGGAGGCGGCGACGGTGGCGGTCCCGTACACGCCGGCCGGGATCGGGCTCCACCAACAGGGGCGCGCACTGGTGGTGATCGACGAGAAGCTGGACGTGCGGCTCTGGAGCCTCGCGGATCCGTACCGTCCTGACGGACCCCACCCGCTGCCCATGGAGTTCCACGACGCCTGGGCCGTCGCCGGCACTCCGCAGCGCCGGATGCTCGTCATGGAGGAGGACCGTGACATCCAGGTCCTCGACGTGTCCGAGGTCAGGAACCCCGTGCGCACGGGAGAGCTGCCGGTGGCGGCGAACGCCTTCGGGGAGTTCGGCGGCGGCAGGTACGTCGCGGCCGCGTCCAACCGGGAACGGGCCGTCAGCTTCTGGGACCTCGACCATCCGGACGCGGCGATCGCCAGGGTCCCGCTGACGGACAAGGCGCAGGACCTGACGGTCAGCGGCGACGGCCGCACCGTCGGCCTGACCACCGGTGGAATCCTCGTCAGCGGCAAGGTCCTGCTGTGGAACGTCGCCGACCCCGCGAACGTGTCCGTCGGCTCCGCCCTCACCCTGCCCGGAAGCGACCTGGAGTTCAGCCCCGACAGCAGCATGGTGGCCACCAACGTGCGCGACTCCCTGCACGGTGACAGCATCCGCCTCTGGCCACTGGACGCCGACCGGATGTACCGGCAGATCTGCGCCGACATCGGCACCCCCGTGCCCGACAGCCGGTGGACGAAGTACGCCGGGAACCATCCGTACCGGCGGCCGTGCGCCTGACGGCGCCTGACGTTCGATCGGCCGGGCCTCGCCGGAATCGCACTCCGCAGCGCGCCCGCCCTCGGCCGGCGCCGCCGATGACCGGCTGCGCAGGCCGTAGGGTGGGGCGTTCGCAGGGTGGACGGGGGGCGGGGCGTCGTGGAGCGGTCGCGGCTGGTGGGGGTGGGTGGCCCCGGCGGTCCGGGTTCGGGGTGTGCGGTCGGCGGGCGGCTGGTGCTGACGTCCGCCCATGTGGTGCGCGGCGACGGGCCGGTGGAGGTGTTCCGGCCGGCGGGTGCGGGGCCGGTCGGGGCCGAGGTGCTGTGGTGCGGCACGCCGGGCGGGCGGGACGACGCGGCGCTGCTGCTGGTCGACGAGTCACTGTGGTCCCGGCCGCCGGGTCCGGTGCGCTGGGGACGGCTGGTGACGGACCGTCCGGGGACGCCGTGCGAGACCTGGGGGCTGCCCGACCTCGCCCAGCGGGCGGGCCGCCCGGCCGAGGCGGTGCAGCTGGTCGGGGAGGTGAACCCGGGCACCGACTACGTCGGCAACCGGCACGTCATGGACCTGCGTCAGCAGCCGCCGCAGTGGTCCGCCGGCTCGCCGTGGGGCGGGCTTTCGGGTGCGGCGGTGCACTGCGGCGACCTGCTGGTGGGGGTGGTGGCCGCCGAGCGGGCGCACTCGGGCGGGGCGCAGCTGAACCTGGTGCCCGGGTACGTGCTGCACCACGATCCGGCGTTCCGGGCGGTGCTGGCGGCGCACGGGGTGCCGGCGGCCGCGCTGGAGCCGGTCGAGTTGCAGCACCTGGCCGATCCGGCGGTCGGGCCCGAGCGGGCGGCCGGGCCGGTCCGCTCGCCGGCGGCGCTGCTCCGGGCGGCCCGCCAGGTGGTGCCGTTCCACGGCCGGACCGAGCTGCTGGGCGAACTGGTCGAGTGGTGCGAGCGCGGCGGGTTCGGAGCCTGGCTGCTGCACGGCCCCGGCGGTCAGGGCAAGACCCGGCTGGCGCACGAGCTGGCGGCCCGGCTGTCGGAGCGGCAGTGGGCGGTGCTGTGGCCGCGTCCCGACGCCGGGGCCGAGGAGTTGACGGACTGTCGGCTCGCGACGCGTCCGCTGCTGATCGTCCTGGACTACGCCGAGCACCGCACCGCCCAGCTGGCCGCCCTGGTGGCGGCGGCCGCCGCGCACCGCGGTCCGACGGCGTTCAAGCTCCTGCTGCTGGCCCGCACCGACGGCGACTGGTGGCAGCAGGCCGTCACCGCCGACGACACGGCCCAGGACCACCTGGAGTACGCCCCGACCCGACGCCTCGACCCGCTCCAGGACGAGCCGGCGGGCCGCCCGGCCGCGTACCGGGCGGCGCTCGACGCGCTGGCCGCCGCACTGCCGTTCGTCGACGGCCAGTCGGGGCCCGACTGGCCCGGCGTCGCCGCGACGCTGCCGACCGCCCCGGGCCTCGACCAGCCCGGCTACGGCAACGCGCTGACCCTGCAGATGGCCGCGCTCGCCGACCTGCTCGACACCACGGGGACGGCCGGGTTCGACGGCCGCCCGGGGGCCGCCGCGGTGGAGGACCGGCTGCTGGGCCACGAACGCCGCTACTGGCAGCGCACCGCGACCGCGCTCGGCCTCTCCCCCGCGCTGTCGGTGCGCGCGCTGGACGCGGTGGTCGCCGCCGCGAACCTGGCCGGCGCCGTCGACCGCGAGCAGGCCGACCTGCTGTGGCGTCACCTCCCGGCGCTGGCGGACCAGTCCCGCGACCGCCGCGACACCGTCACCGCCTGGCTCGGCGCCCTCTACCCCGCCTCCGCACCCCGTCCCTTCGCCCCGCTCCCGCCCGACCGCCTCGCCGAACGCCACATCGCCCGCGTCCTCGACACCGACCCCGCCCTGCCCGAACACCTGCTCCCCGCCCTCGACGCCCCACGCACCGCGCACCTCCTCACGGTCTACACCCGCGCCGCCGCCCACTCGGCCGCCGCCGGCCGCCTCGACGCCGGACTGACCGCCCTGTGCGTCCGCCAACGCGCCACGCTGGCCCCGTACTTCGTCTTCCTGGCCACCCGGAGCCGACGCCCGGGGCCGCTGCTGGCGGCGCTGGAGGCGATCGTCTCGGACCCGGGGACGCCGTTGACGGAGCTGTCCGAACTCAGCCGACTGTTCCCGGACTCCAGCCAAATCCTGGTGCACGAGGCGGCCCGACTCGCCCGGGTGCACACGGACCGCCTGCGGGTGGGGGCAGCCACCGATCCGGACGGGTTCGGACTGCCGCTCGCCACCACGCTCAACGAGCTCTCCGTCAGGTTGAGCCAGCTCGGCCGCATCGAGGAGAGCCTGACCGCGATCCAGGAGGCGGTCGAGCTGTACCGGACGTTTGCCGCCGCCGACCCCGAACGCCATGCCCTTGGTCTGGCCGCCATGCTGGGAAATCTCGCCGACCGGCTCACCGAACTCGGTCGACCGGACGAAGGCCTGACCTTCGCACGGGAGGCCATCGAACTGCATCGGGCGCGCGGCGAGGCGGGGCTACCCGAACTGGCCGACGCCCTCGTCCGCCTGTCCACCGTCCTGGGCGGCCTGGGACGGCACGAGGGCGGGCTGGCTGCCGTCCAGGAAGCCCTCACCGTGATCGCGCGCCTCGCCGATTCCGACCCGTGGCCGCACCTGGAACGGCAGGCGGCTGCGATGACCAACCTGACCATCCGGCTGGGCGACCTCGGCCGTCTGCCGGAAAGTGCGGCGGCCGCGCGACGCACGGTGGCCGCGAGTCGGGCGCTCGCCGAATTCGACCCGGACGCGCACATGTCCGATCTGGCCGGGGCCCTCGGCAACGAGTCCCAGGCCTGGCGTCTCCTTCGCCGACCGGACCAGGGGCTGGCCCCGGCGGAAGAGGCGACCGCCCTGCTCCGTCGGCTCGCGGACGGCAACCCCGATGCGCACCTGCCGCGGCTCCGCACCGTCCTCACCACTCTGGCCGACCACCTGCACGATCTCGGCCGGCAGGCCGAGGCACTGGCCGTGGCCCGGGAGGCCGTGGCCATCGCCCGGACCCTGCACGCCACCTCACCCGATACCAATCGCCCTTATCTCGCCCATGCACTGGTCGGTCTGTCCCGCAACCTCGGTGAGCAGGGTCGGGTCGAGGAAGGGGTGACGGTCGCTCAGGAGGCGGTCGAGCTCTGCCGCCCGCTCAGCGCGCTCCGCCCCACCGTCCACGCGCCCCGGCTTGCCATCGCCCTGGACCACCTGGCCCGCCACCTCCAGCAGCTGGGCCGGGAGGAGGAAGCCCTGGACTCCCGACTCGAAGCGGTGGCCCTCCTCCGTGCGCTCGACGCACCGGCTCAACTCCCCCAATTGGCTGCGGCTCTGGATGACTTGGCCGAGCTGCTGCGTGTCCTGGGAGGACACGTCGAGGCGGTGCCGGTGTGGGCGGAATCCGTCACGGCCTGGTACACCCTGGCCGAGTCCGACCCGCGCACCCGCCTTCCGCGGCTCGCCGCTGCTTTGATCCGACTCAGCGAGGAACTCCGCCTCGCCGGAGACCGCGACTCGGCCATCCGCCCCGCCCGCGATGCCCTCGACCTCTGCCGCAGCCTCGACGAGGCGATACCCGGGCACCATCTCCCCCTGCTCGCCACCGCGTTGACCAACCTCGCCGACTGCCTGGACGGACCCGACCAGTTGACCGAGGGCCTCGCCTTCGCCGAGGAAGCGACAGCTCTCCGCCGCACCCTCGCCGCCACCGATCCCGACGCTCATCTGCCGCTGCTCGCCCACGCGTTGATCGTGCTGGCCACCACGCTCGGCATGGCCGACCGGGCGCAACACGCGCTCGATCCCGCCCGTGAAGCGGTCGGCATCTGCCGCGAGCTCCACCGCGCCGACCCTGGCATCCAGCTGTCCCCGCTGGCCGCCGCCCTGCGCGTCCTCGCCGTGGTTCATCTCAACCTCGACCACCGCACGGAGGCACGGAATGCGGCGCACGAAGCACTCGCCCTCTACCGAGGGCTGGCTGCCGGAGTACCCGCCGAATTCGACCGCGTGGTGGCGCAGTTCGAGCAGATACTCGCCGAGATCGACCAACTGCCGTCGTGAACCGGCCCGTTGCTCAGCCATTCGCTGGCGGAGCACCATTCCGGACAGCTAGTATCCCGAATATGCGGACGAGCGAAGGCGTCGAGTGGGGCCTGCACTGCTGCCTCACCCTGGTGTGGCTGGGCGAGACCGACCCGGTGCCCTCGGCCCGGCTGGCGGCGATGTTCGAACTGTCGCCGACCTACCTCAACAAGGTGCTCCAACGACTCACCCGGGCAGGCCTGTTGACGTCCACCCCGGGCCCGCGCGGCGGCGTCCGCCTGGCCCGCGACCCCGCCCGGATCACCATGATGGACGTGGTGACGGCCGTCGAGGGTCCCGACCCGCTGTTCGCCTGCGCCGAGATCCGGCAACAGGGCGTCTCCGCGGAGGGCGCACACCCCCGCGAGTTCACCCGCCCCTGCGGCATCGCCGCCGCGATGCGCCGCGCCGAACTCGCCTGGCGCCGCGAACTCGCCGCCCGCACCGTCGCCGACCTCGCCCAGGACGCCCCGACCACCACCATCACCCGCGTCCGCACCAACTACGCCCGCCTCACCTCCACGACCTGAGCAAGCGCGAAGGCAAAGGCAGGGGCGCTGCGCGAAGAGGAACACACTCGCCGGAAGGATCGCGACGCGGGGCAATGACCTGCACCTGTTCGCGACCTTGCTGACGTTCGCTCGCTGCTTGCGCCGTTCCGCCCCCTCGGCCTCGCCTGGGAGTACCCCCGGCGCCCCCGGTAGTGCACCTGCCTGCCTTTCGCACCCGAATTCCGGATACCGAACATCCCGAATCCTGTCAGGAGCCCCACCATGTCCCCACCCCCGTCGGCAGCAGGTCTCCGGCCCGCCGCCGTGCTGGCTCTCGGCACCTTCGCCGTCGGCACCGACGCCTTCGTCACCGCCGGCTTCCTCCCCGCCATGGCCGACGCGCTGCACGTGTCGACCGCCGCCGCCGGACAGTCCGTCAGTCTGTTCGCCGCCGTGTACGCACTGGCGTCGCCACTGCTCGCCGTCGCCACCGCCCGACTGCCCCGTCGCACTCTGCTGCTGGGGGCACTCCTGTTACTGACCGCCGCCAACACCCTCTCCGCACTCGCCCCGACCTACGAAGTCCTCCTGGCCGGCCGCGTCCTCGCGGCCCTCGGGGCGGCCGCCTTCACACCGACCGCCGGAGTCACCGCCGCCGCGCTGGCGCGAGCCGACTCGCGGGGACGGGCTCTCGCCGTGGTGATCGGTGGATTGACGGTGGCAACCGCCCTCGGGGTGCCGCTCGGGCAGCTGGCCGCCGTCGGTCTGGGGTGGCGGGCGGCGCTGGGCGCCGTCGCGGTGCTGTCCGCACTGAGTGCGCTCACAATCGAACTGACGCTCCCTCAACTCCCGGGCGCAGAGCCCGTTCCGCTGCGGTCGAGGGTGGCGGCGCTGCGCCGTCCGGGAGTGCTCGCGGTGCTGCCGTTGACGGTGCTCGGAATGGCCGCGAGCTACGTGCCGTACTCGTACAGCGTGCCGGTGCTGGCGGCGGTCGGCGTCTCGGGGCGGATCGCCGTGCCGGTCGCGCTGGCGCTGTACGGGGCGGGTGCGGTGGCGGGCAACCTGTTGGCGGGGCGGTGGACGGACCGGGTCGGTCCGGTGCGGGTGCTGACGGTGGGGTACGCAGCGATGGCGGTGTCGTTCGCGGCGCTGGCCGCTCTCGCGGCAGGGCAGCTGCGCAGCACTGTCGCGGTGGGGGTGTTGGCGTTCCTGTGGGGTGCGAGCAGCTGGTGCCAGACTCCGGCGCAGCAGCACCGGCTGCTGGCCGCCGCCCCCGAACAGGCACCGCTGGTGGTGTCGTTGAACTCCTCGGCGATCTATCTGGGCATCGGCGCGGGCACCGTGCTGGGCGGGTTGGCGCTGCCGTCGGGTGCAGCGGCGGTGTTCGCGCCGGCGGCGGTGCTGGCTTGCGGCGCGGCGGGGTGTCTCCGTGCGACGGCGGCGCGGGGTCGGGCGGGTGCTACATCCACATGAACGGCTGGCCGGCGATCGCGGCGGCGGACCGGGCGCTGGCGGTCAGCAGGTCGTCCGGGTGGTCGCCGGGGCGCTGGTCGGCGTAGCGGGCGGCGATGACGGTGATGTGGTGGCCGACCGTCTCGACCCGGATCGCCGTCATCGGCTTGATGCCCGCGGCGGGGGCCACCACCCCGTCGGGGAAGGTGAATTCGAACTCCGCCGCGTGGTCGCGCACCGCCTGCGCGGCCTGGGCGGCGGCACCGGGGTCGGCGAAGCGCAGGACGGTGATGCTGGTGATCACGGGCTGGTCGTTGCGGGTGAGCGCGACGCCGAGCCAGGCCTGGCAGTCGAGCTTGTCCAGCAGGTTGTGGCTCTTGTCGTTCTGGACGCCCTGGCAGTCTCCGCCGTCCCGGGCGGCGGTCCGGCGGGCCTTGAACTGGTCGTACTCGTAGCCGCGTTGCGCAGGGAAGTACCGTTCGGAGTTGAAGGCCTGAGCCTCCGTCAGCGGCTTGGCGACCTGTCCGGGCGCGGCGGCGACGGTGGCGGGCAGGCTGCTGGTGGGGCCGAGCCCGGGCAGGATGTCGCCGGGGTGCGGCGTGGACACCACCCAGACGCCGCCGGCGGCCAGCACCGTGACGACGCTCCACAGGGCGGCCAGGCGTCTGCGCTCGCCGACGGCCCGATGCCCGGTCACCGGCAGGTCCTCGGCGGCGCCTGCTGGCGCTTCCCCCTGGATGGTCATGGCGCCGATTCTAAGCAGGTCATCCCACAATCCCACCCTCGGGTCGAACGTATCGGAAGCACCCTTGCCACCGACCGCAAGGAGCGGGCATTCGACTTGTTGGCAGATATGACGTTATGTCCAACTTGCCTGCACCGACCGAACACTGAGACACCGCCGGACGGCCGCACCGAGGTTCGCTGAAGGAATCAGGCCGGCCTCCTCACCTATGGCTTCACATCGAGACGCACGAGCGCGCCGATCTCCACGAGTTGATCCGGCAGTGCCAAGGCGGAAACGCCCATGACCGTGCTGGCGGGCCGGTGCTCCCCGAAGTACTCGGCGTGGAGGCGGGCTGTCGTGTCGAAGTTCTCCCGCAGGTTCCTCACCAGAACCGTGGTCTCCGCTGGCCACGCTCGGCCCCGAATTGCCTCAGCACCAGGTCCAGATTCTCCAGCGTGGTGCGGACCTGCAGTTCGAAGTCGCCGGCACCCACGAAGTTGCCGTGACGGTCGTCATGAGACAGCTGCCCCGACACATAGACCGTGTCACCGACCTGAGTGGCCTGACTGCTGAGGATGAGCACGCCAGGCACAGTCAGAATCCGCGGCTGATCAACGGAGACCATGTCAGGGCGAGGGCAGCGTTCCGCAGCTGAGCCGCCCACGTCTGCTGGTCAAGCCCCAACGTGTACTCGATGCAGCAATCGCACTGCGGGATCAGCGCCACGAACGATTGCTCCGCCGCGGTCTCGACATCCGTCTCCCACCAATCGTCCGTCGCCAGGTCAGCGGGAGTTATCTCTCTCTCCATCGATGAATCTCGCCGCAACCGGATCCCGGACTCGGCAAGTGCTTGCTCGGACGCGTCACGAATGTCGCGGGCATCCGCGTTGCGGGAGAGGCGCTTGAGCTCGTGGACGGTGAGGATGACCTCTTGGTCAGGGGCGGTCTCCTTGATGTCGTACGCCGGCTTCAGCGCCTTCTCCAGCTCGGGACGGTTCTTGATACGCGTGGAGATCTTCTCGGAGAAGATCCGCTCGCAGACCGGTTCGAGCGCGGTGAGCCGGGAGGCGGGTTCCTGCTGGGTGGTTGAGCAGCAGGCGTACCCGATCCGGATCGGCTTGGCCGCCGGGGCAGCCGGCAGGGACGGGGCGGGCGGGCCCGGCGTTGGCGGATCGCGGTCGCTCACCCCGCTCCGACGCATGCCTCCGCCTCTGCCAGGTACCGCGCCACCGGGCCCAGGGTCAGCATTCCGCTAGCGGCGCCGGCGTGTTCTGCACGGGCATCACGCAGGGCAGCCGCAGCGCGCGCGGCGATTCCGCGCTCGCCGAGGCGCACGGCGGCGCGGGCGGTCAGGCACCACATGGCCTCCTGCAGGTGGTCACGCGGTGGTTCGGGCACCGCAACGAGGGCGGTACGGGCCTGCTCGCCCCGGTCCTGGGCGAGCAGCACGAGGGGGCGAGTCCAGGGCCTGTACGGGCCCCAGTCGAGGTGCGGGTCGGTGGGCGCGGGCCGGTCGTGCAGCAGGCGCAGTCCCAGTAGGGCGAGCGGGAACAGGCCGCGGTGCAGCCCCGGCATTCCGGCCGTCCGGAGGGCGTCCTCGGCGGCCCGGTAGTGCGCTGCTGCCGTGGCGGCGGTCGGTCCGCCGGGTTCGGCGCTGCGGGCGGCCGTGACCCGGGCCCTGAACCACCCGGTGAGGACGGGGACGAGGGGCGCCTCGGTGGTGGCGGCGAGCTGGTCGGCTGCATTGGCGTGCGAGGTCGCGGCGTCGAGGTCGCCGAGGGCCGAGGCGGATTGCAGGCGGACGAGTCGGCCGAGCACGGCGAAGTTCGGCAGGTCGTGCCGGGTGGCCAGGTCGAGGATCTCAGCGCCGGTCCTGTCCCGTGCAGCCGCGAGCCCGGGGCTGCTGAAGGACTGCAGGAACACCCCGTTGAGGGCGAAGGCCAGCAGGGCGGGATCGGCCAAGTCCCGTGCCAGTTCCTCAGCCTGACGCGCCGCCTGCTGCGCGTGCTTCAGCTCGGTCGCGGACAGATCGGCGCTGCGGCTCTCAACGGCGACCGTGGCCAGGAGGCGGGCGCGCAGGTCGGCGGGGCCGTCCGGGCCCAGCCCGGTGAGCGTGCGCTCGGCAGCCGCGACGACGGCGCGGGACTGCTCGGGGTCGTCGGCCCGGCTCCAGATGGCGGGCACGTCGTAGGCGCCGATGATCCGGGCGGTCAGGGAGAGGTCTCCCGTGCGTTCCGCCGCCTGGACGGCGGCGAGGCGGTCGCGCCGCGAGCGCACGAGGGCGTCGCCGCCCGCCAGTGCGAGGGTGCGGGCCAGATCCACGGTGGTGCGCGGGCCGAGCCGGACACCGGGGCCGGTCCACGCCGTACGTGCTCCTTCGGGGGGCGCGGACCCGTTGAGGATGTCCGTCTCCAGGCGCTGAAGGTCGCCACCGGGGTCGAGTCCGAGTTGGTCGACGAGCATCGCGCGGGCACGGCGGAGGGTGGCCAGCGCGTCGGCCTGGCGGCCCGCGCGGTACAGCGCGCGGGCAAGCAGCTCCCAGGCCGGCTCGCGCCACGGGTGTTCGGCGACATGGGCACCCAGTTCGGCAACGAGATCGGCCCCTTCCCCGGAGTCGAGAAGGATCCGGGCGCGCAGTTCCACCCCCTCCAACCTCAATTCCTCCAGCCGGTTCCGCTCGCGCTGCGCCCATGCGGAGCCGGTCACATCGGCGTAGGCGGGTCCTCGCCAGGCCGCGAGTGCCGCGCCGAGGTCGGTCACCGCGGCGGGGTTGCGGCGGGCTCGGGCCAGGGTGTCCTGGAACCGATGGACGTCCACCTCCTCGCGCGGCAGGCGCAGCGCGTAGCCGGGACCTTCGGTGACGATGACGCGCGGTGGATTGCGGGGCGGTCGGTCGGGTTCGAGGGCACGGCGCAGCGCGGCGACGAAGGTACGCAAAGCGCCGACGGCGCGGGCAGGCGGATCGGTCCACAGGTCATTGACAAGGGTGTCGGTGGTGACCATCCGTCCCTCGGCGGCGACGAGCCGGGCGAGTACCTCACGATGGCGGGGTCCGCCCAGGTCAACCGGGCTGCCGTCGTCGTGGAGGGCCCGCACCACACCGAGCACGTCGATTCGCATGCCCTCATCCTCCGTGCCAGGGGCCGACTGCTCCCAACCGTACTGATCGGTTGCTGATCGCCGTCGCCCAAGCTGATCCGGTCAAGTCCCCGACCCGAAAGGGTGGTCCCTCATGACGCTCACCATTCCCGGCTTCGATCACGTCCGCCTGCCCGGTGCGGACGGTGTGGAGCTGGCTGCAGCTGTCGGCGGCAGCGGAAGCCCGGTCGTACTGTTGCACGGTTTTCCCCAGACCCACCTGATGTGGCGACACGTCGCCGAGCGGCTCGCCGACGAGCACACGGTGATCTGTCCTGACCTGCGGGGCTACGGCGCCAGCGACAAGCCGGCGGCCACCCACCCCGATGTGTACGCCAAGCGCACCATGGCCGCCGACATCGTGTCCCTGGCTGCGGCGCTCGGCCACGAGCGCTTTGCCCTCGTCGGCCACGATCGAGGCGCCCTGGTCGCCTTCCGGGCGGGGTTGGACCACCCTGAGACCATCACGCACCTGGGCATCCTCGACGTCGTGCCGACGCTCGACATGTGGAACGTCCTGCATGGCGTCTCGGCGGCGGTCGGCTACCACCTCTTCCTGATGGCGCAGCCGCCGGGCCTGCCGGAGGCGATGATCGCAGGCAGCGCGGACGCGTTCTTCGGCTCGTTCCTCGACGCCTGGGCCAACGACCCGACCACCATGCCCGAGGACGTACGTGCCGAATACCTGCGCGCGAGCGCCGCGGCAGTGACGTCGATCGTCGCGGACTACCGGGCCTCGGCGGACGTCGACGTCATGCACGACCAAGCGGACCTGGACGCCGGGTCGCAGCTGGCCATGCCCGTGACGGTCGTCCAGCAGGACTGGGGCGCGCAGCTCGGCTACGACGCTGCCGGGGTGTGGAAGGCGTGGGCGCCGGACCTGGACCACCGGCTGACCCGCGCCGGGCACTTCATGGCCGAAGAGGCACCCGACGAGATCGCAGCCGTGATCCGGGGCCTGCTGGCCCGCTGAGCCTCCTGCTCTCGACTCGTCGGCCGGGCCACGGTCGGTCGGCGAGCGCCAGGTTCTCGGCGATCAGCATTCTTTCTTGCGCCGGGTCCCCAGGCGGTGCCGCCCGGCCTACCCGGGGTACCACGAACGGCCCGACGTCTTGGGTGCGCCGGCGGTCGGTTCTCTTCCTCGTCGTCCTCGGCCGCGGGGTCGCGGAAGGTGCGCAGGCCCTGCCCGGGGCCGCTGGCCGTGATGTCGAACAGGTGGCGGCCCAGGAAGTTGATGTGCCGGTCCTTGAGCGGGGAGAGGTTAGCTGCGTCCTCGCCCTTGATGTCGTGGCCCTCGGCGCGGAGCCAGGCCACGGCGGCATCCAGGTAGCGGGTGTTCCACAGCACCACCGCATTGAGGACCGGGCCCAGGGCGGCCAGCTGGCCCTCCTGACCCTCGCGGTACGCCCGGCGGATCTGGCCGCGGCCGCCGTGGCAGATCGCGCGGGCGAGCGGATGGCGTGACTCCTGGACGGTGAGCTGCCGGTTCATCAGCCGCCGGTGGGTATCGTCCACCGGGTCGAGCAGGGCGATCAGGTGCACGGTCCTGTCGATCCGCCCGTACTCGGCGAACGCGGACCGCTGGTCTTCCGGGCCCCGGAAGCGCGGAGCGAAGCGGAAGCCGAGCATCTTGTACAGGCCGAACGCCATGTCCGAGTACCAGGCGTTGTCGGTCGCGACCATCTCCGGCTTCACCCCGCCGTCGAGGTTCAGCAGGGTGTCCAGCCTGTACAGGCTGTCGCGCGGGGTGCCGCGCACGACCATCGCGCGACCAGGACCCGTCCGGTCGGTCTCGCGCGTGCCCGGCACGGTCGGCCGGACAGGACCTGGCGCTACGCCTGCTCCAGGACGCGCAGTTCGTCCAGTGCGGCGCGCGCCCGGGCCGTCAGGTCGACGTGCGCGACCTCGTGGTGGGCGACGGGGAAGGTGACCGTCGGCGGCCTGGACCGCCACTTGTACTTGCCGGGCGCGGCCCGGCGCAGGTGCACCAGGACGCCGACCTGGTTGGTGACGAAGGACAGCTCCAACTGCGAGAAGTCCCGGCCGTCCCCGGCGGGGTCGGTGAGGAACATCGACTGGTGGCCCTGGTAGAGCTGCCCGGACGCCGGAATGCGTTCGTCGATCACCCGGGCGGAGCGCTCGGTCCAGCCGAGTTCGGCGAAGGCCGCGACGGCGGCGGCCGGTGCGGCGGTCGGCGGCACCCGCAGCGGGATCCGGTGGCGGATGCCGCCTTCCTTGACCGGGATGGTGTGCAGCGTGGCCTGCACGCCGACCCCGAAGTCGAAGCCCTGGCCGTCGTACTCGGTGAACGGGCATTCCCAGGGCAGCTCCCGCCGGAACCGCACCTGGTTCTCCTCGCCCGGTGCCAGCTCGAAGCAGTAGTCGTCGACGGTGAGTCCGCAGATCACCATTTCCAGGTGCTTGCCCCGGTGGCTGTAGGCGTCGGCCACCAGCTCCATGCTGAACCTGACCATCTCCAGCGCCTGGCGGCCCGCCCGGATCACCGCCGTGCCGGCGATCCACCGGTCGGTCAGTTCCGGGTCGTCGAGCCGCAGTTCGACCTCGGGCGGGTCGGTCAGCTCCGCCTCGGGCCCGACCCCCGACTTTCCACGCTCGGCCACCGGCAGCCCCCTCCTCGGTGCGGTCAGCGGGACGAGCATAGCCGGGACGGCCTGTTCCGCCTCCGCTGTGTTCCGGCGGCGGGGCCGGCGTTAGGCTTTGCCCGAACTTTGCGCGGGGAGGCGGACGATGGGGCTGCGGAAGCTGCTGGGAATCGGCGACGGGAACGGCCGGGATCCGCGGATCGACACCGTGCTCGGCACCGTCCTCCCGCAGCCGGGCCGGCGGATCGACGGCGAGGTGCTGTTCCGGGCCGGCTGGCTGAAGCTGCGGATCCACGACCTGCACCTGGACGTGGTGAGCAAGGCCCGCGACTGGGAGGGCAACACGGTCGACGGCGACGAGGTCCCGCTCCGCCCCGAGATCACCTGGTTCGACGTGGAGCGGAACACCGAGCACCGGATCGGGTTCCACGGCCGGCTGCGCTGGGACTGCCCCGTCACCGAGCTCGGCGGCCGGTCGACCGGCGTCGACCTGTCCCTGGTCACCACGATCGGCTACGACTCGGACGACGTCCGGGACGTCGACTTCCTGCACGTGGCGGCCCTCCCGCTGCACGAAGCGGTCATGGACGCACTCCTGGCGGAGGGCTACCGCTTCACCGGGTCGGAACTGCTGGCGACGCAGGTGGAGGGCATCGACCACCGCAGCCTGCGGACCCAGGTCTTCCACCTGGAGGACCCGGCCGCCGACCCGGCCGGGTTCCCCGCGCTGGAGGTCGTCTTCGTCAACAACGTGGTGGGCGCGACGGTGTTCGTCCGCCGGGCGGCCCGCCAGTTCTTCTGGTGGCGGGCCAAGCCCCCGGCGGTGTCCTTCCCCGTCGCCCACCACGAGGCCGGCGCCGTCGATCTCGGCCCCCGGGTCCGCGACGCGCTGGCGTCCCTCGCCGTGAAGGACCGCGCGCCCCGCTGACGAGGCGTCACTCGCGGCAGCAGGCCCGGTCGAACCCGGTCCGGACCGCTGGCGGCAACTCCGGCCAGGCCTGCGCCGGCTCGCGGCGGCACCCCAGGTCGTTGCTGAGCTCGGGCGCGGACCAGGAGCACCCCGCTTCGACCTCGTCCACCAGCTGTCGCCATTGCGACACCGACCTGCTGACGGCGCCGGGCGACCCGCCGGCCCACCGGTCCGCTTCGGTCACGGCCGTCTTCGCGACCGGCGGCTCACGCGCCGAGGCCCGGGACCCACACCAGGCGCAGGACGTCGATGGTGCGTTCGTCGGGGTTGACGAAGAGCTCGGCGGTGACGGACGGGGCGAGGACGGCGCTGCGCAGGTCGCCCCAGTCGTCGACGGGGGAGCCCGCGCGGTCGTCGAGTGTCACCAGTGCGGCGGTGACCAGGGCGAACAGCAGGTCGTCCGCCTTGGAGATCTCGACCATCGCCTGGGCGGGCTGGTCCTGGAGCCAGACCCGCCACCCCTTCACGCGACGGCCCCGACCGACCGGCCGGCGACGAGCACGGGGCCGACGGCCGCCCGGTATCCGGAGCGGTCGCCGCCGTACGCCGCGGACATGGCGCGCAGCCACCACGACGTGATCACCGCCTCCCGGTCCAGCGGATCCTCGACCGGCCCCAACTCCGCGTAGAACCGCGCTCGTTCGTCATACGTGAGCGCATGCTCGATGCCGTTGATGCTCCGTGGCACCCGCAGCGTGCCGGACTCCGCCATTGCCGTCATGCCCTGCCCTCCCGTCCCGATGTCTCCGACCGTACCCGGGCTCGCGCGATCCGTCTGCCATCTTTCTCCAACGACTCCCCCGCACCGGCCCGGTGGAGCCGTCGCCGCCCGTTCTCCGCGACCCGCCGTCGAGTTGACGGCGCCCGGCGATTCACCGTCTCCACCGAGCGGCGCGCTCCTACGATGGGGAGGCCGACAGTCCGAGCGACAGGGGTTGGTCTCAATGCCGGGCGACACCACAGGAATCGATCCGTCGAAGCCGAGCATCGCTCGCATCTACGACTATCTGCTCGGCGGCACGGACAATTACGCCGTCGACCGCGAGATCGGCGATTTCTTCCTCAAGGGACTGCCCGGTTCGGTGGCCGTCCCGGTCGAGAACCGGCGGGCCCTGATTCGCGCCGTGGGGACGATGGCCTCCGACGGCATCCGCCAGTTCATCGACCTGGGCAGTGGTCTGCCCACCGCCGACAACGTGCACCAGGTCGCCCAGCGGCACCGGCCCGACGCGCGCGTCGCCTACGTCGACAACGATCCGACCGTCCTGGCCCACGGCCGCGCCCTGCTGGCCGCCGACGAACGCACCGCGGTGATCGGGGCGGACGTCCGTGAGCCGGAGAGCATCCGCCGCCATCCCGACGTGGCGAGCCTGATCGATTTCGACGAGCCGGTGGGCCTCGTCTTCAGCGCCGTCCTGCACCATCTCGACGACGCGGAGCGGCCCGGGGATCTGGTCCGCTGGTGGACGGACCAGGTGCCGTCGGGCAGTCAGGTCTACCTCTCCCACTTCCGCTCCGGCGACAACGAGCAGACCCGGATCGCGGAACGGAAACTCCAGGAAACCTTCGGCCGCGGCCGCTGGCGCACCGACGAGGAGATCACCGCCCTGTTCGGCGACCTCGAACTGCTCGCCCCGGGCCTCGTCAACTGCTCGCTGTGGCGGCCGAGTTACGCGACGGGCAGCGACGCCGGCGCGGAGCGGCGCGAGCTGACGGTGTGGGAGCGGATGATCTCCTGCGCCCTCGCCCGCAAGCCATGACTCGGCGTTGACTCTGCGTTGACGCGGCGGTGGGGGGCTTCGACGGGGCCGACGCGATCGTGCGGTGCCGCTGAACGGGCAAACCGGCTTTGACAATTCGAACGCGACCCCTATTCTTCAGCCCATCTCTGCGCGTGACCAGCACCGCAGGCACGTTCCGGTGGGGGCTCGCCGTGCACTCCGAATCCGCCTACGACCAGCCGCCGGCGCAGGTCCTGCCCGAGCACGGATCGCTCGCGGGCTTTCGGCGACTGGCCGTCGCCGCGCAGGTGGCGATCGGCGTTCAGACCGCCTGGAGCCTGGTGCTCGGCGTGACCGGCGGCACCGGGTCGACGCTGTTCCGCGTGTCCCTGCTGCTCGTGCCGGTGCTGTTCTTCGCCCCGGTCGTCCTGTTCATCCTCTGGTTCCGGCGCTGCCGGATCAATGTCGACCGCTTCGGCCCGGGGCTGCAGAAGTACTCGGCCGGGTGGACGATCGGCGCCTGGTTCATTCCCCTGGCGATGTGGTGGATCCCGCGCCGGATCGCGCTCGACATCTGGCGCATCACCGCGCCCACCGCCAGTGCCTGGCTGATCAACGCCTGGTGGGCCGCCTGGCTCGCCAAGACGCTCGGCTCCCTGTGGGTCAGCCGGCTCAGCGGGAACGCCACCGGTTACTCGCTCTTCGACATGGCGGCCGGCCTGGCCGCCGGAGCGCTCGCCATCCTGATGATCCAGCAGGTCACCTCCCACCAGGAGGCCCGCCTGCGCGCCACCGCGCAGCCCGTCCCGTCGGCCCCGCCCGCGCCGCACGCCTGACCGCCGCACGCCTGACCGCCGCGCGCCTGACCGCTGCACTCCCTCCCGACACACCCCCCGACGTCCGACTCCCGACGTCCGACTCCCGATGGAGGAGAACCCGTGCCCGATC
The DNA here is from genome assembly GCF_044999035.1 of Kitasatospora griseola. Taxonomy (NCBI): domain Bacteria; kingdom Bacillati; phylum Actinomycetota; class Actinomycetes; order Kitasatosporales; family Streptomycetaceae; genus Kitasatospora; species Kitasatospora griseola. The sequence continues at coordinate 477,686 of NZ_CP173360.1, forward strand.
GTCTGACCGAGGTGCTCGCAGTGCTCGGCCCCGGTGAGCACCGCTTCGCCGACGCCGCGGCGTGGGCCGAGTTGGAGGCCGGTCTCGGCATGGCGCTGCCGAAGGACTTCAAGGCCGTCGTGGACGCGCACGCCCCGATCCGGATCAACCACCACCTCTACCTGCACCATCCGGCCACCGACCGGTGGAACCTCGGGAAGTGGATCCGCGAGACCGCCCAGGCCTGGGCCGACGTCGACTTCGACGAGGAGGAGTGGGAGGACCCGGAGGAGGACCCGCGGACTGCGCTCGGCCTGTCGGAGGTGACGTTCGGGACCGCCGGCGGCCTGATCCCGATCGCGGGCACCGACCGCGGCGAGTACGTCTTCCTCGCTCCGCTCCCCCACGACGACAGCGACGACGACAGCGACGGTGGCGACGGCGACGCCCCGGGCCTGCGCATCTGCGTCGTGGACCAGGACGTCTGCTGGTACGAGTACCGGATGAGCTTCACGGAGTGGCTCCACCGCTACCTGGCCGGCGAGGACATGGGCGGTCCGAACAGCTCCGCCTTCTACCCGGGCCCGGTCGACGTCCAGTACCTGCCGATGTCCCGCGACGACCGCCCGGCGGCCCGGTCGGGTCCGGCCCGCTGAACGGGCCGACGTGCCGCCGATCGGACGTCACCCTGTGTGATGCATGTCTCGCCGGGCGCCGAGGGCCGTGGATTACCGTCGGATGGTAAGCAAAGCGGCAGGTCAGGGTGTGTTGTGACTACTCGCACACGCTCCGGGCGATCTTCTGGCGTGTTCCCTCTGGCGGACGGCGGGGCCGCCCGGGCAGGATCGGGCCATGGATCTCCTCGACACGCTGACCGACAAGGGCCTTCGCCGGGAACTGCCCACCCGCGAGGAGGCGCTGGCCGTACTGGCCACCACGGATGACGAGCTGCTGGATGTGGTCGCGGCGGCGGGCCGGGTGCGCCGGCAGTGGTTCGGGCGGCGGGTGAAGCTCAACTACCTGGTGAACCTGAAGAGCGGGCTGTGCCCGGAGGACTGCTCGTACTGCTCGCAGCGGCTCGGGTCGAAGGCGGAAATCCTCAAGTACACCTGGCTGAAGCCGGATCAGGCCGCCGAGGCGGCCGCCGCGGGCGTGGCCGGCGGCGCGAAGCGGGTGTGCCTGGTCGCCAGCGGGCGCGGTCCGACGGACCGGGACATCGACCGGGTCGCGGACACCATCGCCGCCATCAAGGGCGCGGACGAGCAGGTCGAGGTGTGCGCCTGCCTGGGCCTGCTGTCGGACAATCAGGCCGAGCGCCTGAAGGCGGCCGGCGCGGACGCGTACAACCACAACCTGAACACCTCCGAGAGCACCTACGGCGACATCACGACCACCCACACCTACGCGGACCGGGTGGACACCGTGGCGAAGGCCCACGGGGCGGGCCTGTCCGCCTGTTCGGGCCTGATCGCGGGCATGGGCGAGAGCGACGAGGACCTGGTCGACGTGGTCTTCGCGCTGCGCGAGCTGGACCCGGACTCGGTGCCGGTGAACTTCCTGATCCCGTTCGAGGGGACCCCGCTCGCGGAGGAGTGGAACCTGACGCCGCAGCGCTGCCTGCGGATCCTCGCGATGGTCCGGTTCGTCTGCCCGGACATCGAGGTGCGGATCGCGGGCGGCCGCGAGGTGCACCTGCGCTCGATGCAGCCGCTGGGCCTGCACATCGCCAACTCGATCTTCCTGGGCGACTACCTGACCAGCGAGGGCCAGGCCGGCCAGGCCGACCTCGACATGATCAAGGACGCCGGTTTCGAGGTGGAGGGCGCCGAGCAGACCACCCTGCCCCGCCACCGGGTCACCGCCTCGGCCGGCGGCTGCGGCGGGGGCGCGTCGGTCTGCGGCAGCAGCGACTCGGCCTGCGGCGGCGACTCCGGGTGCGGCGGCCACGAGGACGCGAGCGCCTGCGGCCCGTGCGGCGGTCCCTCGACCGAGGAGAGCTCCGAGGACGAGGCGCGGACCGACCTGGTCCGGGTGCGTCGTCGTGGCGCGGGCACCGAACTGGCGCCGAACGCGTGAGGGACGCAGCGCAGTTGCTCGACCTGGACCGGGCGCACGTCTGGCACCCGTACGGTCCGATGCCGGGGACGGTCCGGCCGTTCGTGGTGGAGTCGGCCGCGGGTGTCCGCCTGCGGCTGGCCGAGCCGGTGGGCGGGCACGAGGAGCTGATCGACGGCATGTCGTCCTGGTGGGCGGCGATCCACGGCTACCGACACCCGGAGCTGGACGCGGCCGTCCGTGACCAGCTGGAGCGGATGAGCCACGTCATGTTCGGCGGGCTGACGCACCGTCCGGCGGTCGAGCTCGCCGTCAAGTTGGTGGAGTTGACGCCCGAGCCCCTGCAGCACGTGTTCCTCGCCGACTCCGGTTCGGTGGCGGTCGAAGTGGCGCTGAAGATGTGCCTGCAGTACTGGCAGTCGCTGGGGCGGCCGGAGAAGCGGCGGGTGCTGACCTGGCGCGGCGGCTACCACGGCGACACCTTCCACCCCATGTCGGTGTGCGACCCCGAGGGCGGGATGCACCACCTGTGGGGCGGAGTGCTGCCTCGTCAGCTGTTCGCCGACGAGCCGCCCGCCGGGTACGACGCTCCGACCGACCCGGAGTACCTGGCACATCTCGCCGACCTGATCGAACGTCACGCCGACGAGCTGGCTGCGGTGATCGTCGAGCCGGTGGTGCAGGGCGCGGGCGGAATGCGCTTTCACTCCCCCGCTTATCTGACCGCGCTCCGCGAGTTGTGCGACGCGCACGACGTGCTGCTGGTCTTCGACGAGATCGCCACCGGCTTCGGCCGCACCGGCGAACTGTTCGCCGCCGACCACGCGGGCGTCTCCCCGGACGTGATGTGCCTCGGGAAGGCGCTTACCGGCGGCTACCTGACGCTGGCCGCCACCCTGTGCACCAGCAGGGTCGCGGAGGGCATCTCGCGCGGCGAGGTCCCGGTGCTGGCGCACGGCCCGACGTTCATGGGCAACCCGCTGGCCACCGCCGCCGCCAACGCCTCGATCGACCTGCTGCTGCGCCAGGACTGGCGCACCGAGGTCAAGCGCATCGAGTCGGCGCTGCGCGACGCCCTCGCCCCGTGCGCCGGGCAGCCCGGCGTTCGGGACGTCCGGGTGCTGGGCGCGATCGGCGTGGTGCAGCTGGACGCACCGGTCGACATGGCGGCGGCGACCGCGGCCGCAGCCGAACAGGGCGTGTGGCTGCGGCCGTTCCGCGACCTGATCTACACCATGCCGCCGTTCGTCACCGGGAACGCCGACGTGGCCGCGATCGGCCGCGCCGTCGCCGCCGCGGCGTCCGCGTCCCACGCGGTGCACAGCAGCTGAACCACCGCGCCACCGTTCCACCTGCATCGAGGAAGCACCATGTCGCCCGTTCTGTTCGTCACCGGCACCGGCACCGAGGTCGGCAAGACCGTCACCACCGCGGCCCTCGCCGCGCTGAGCACCGACCCGGTCGCGGTGCTCAAGCCCGGCCAGACCGGGCTGGCACCGGGCGAGCCGGGCGACGTGGACGAGGTGGCCCGGCTGGCCGGGCCGCTGGTGCACGGTGTCGAACTGGCCCGCTATCCCGAGCCGTTGGCCCCCGACACGGCCGCCCGGCGCGCCGGTCTGCCGACCCTCGCGCCGGAGGACGTGGCGAAGGCCGTGGCCGACCTGGCGGACCGTTTCGGGACGGTGCTGGTGGAGGGCGCGGGCGGGCTGCTGGTCCGCTACGACGAGCAGGGCCGGACGCTGGCCGACCTCGCCGCTGCCTGCGAACTCGCGGGCGTCCGGGTCGAGTTCGTCCTGGTCGCGGCGGCCGGCCTGGGCACCCTGAACGCGACGGCGCTGACCGCGGAGGCGCTGCGCCACCGCGGTCTGGCGCTGCGCGGGGTGGTGGTCGGCAGCTGGCCCGCCGACCCGGACCTCGCGGCCCGCTGCAACCTCGCCGACCTGCCGTCCGCCGCCGGCGCTCCGCTGCTGGGCGCCCTGCCGGCCGGCGCGGCGGCCGACCGGTCCCCCGCCGCCTTCCGGGAGTTGGCCGCGTCCTCGCTCGCCCCGTCGCTGGGCGGCCACTGGGACGCCGAGGCCTTCGCGACTGCGCACCACCCGGGCTGAGCAGGCACCACCCCCGGGCCGAGCAGTCGGAGACGGCGCGACGGAACCCCGTCGCGCCGTCTTCCTGTCCTCCTGTCAGCCGATGGTCCAGCGCCGCAGCGTCGACGCGGTGTCGGGCTGCTGGGTGACCAGTGCGCCGTTGGCGGTGGAGGCGGTGGTGACCAGCAGCCCGCTGCTCTGCGAGGCGATGGTGTAGCCGCCGCTCACCGCGCTGACGATCCAGCGCTGGTTGCTGCCGCCGGTGCAGGTGTACTGGATGATCGCCGCGCCCGCGCTGCCGGAGCCGCCGTTCACGTCCATGCACAGGGTCGATTCGGCGTTGCTGATCTGGTAGCTGCCGTCGGCCTGCGGGGTGAAGATCCAGCGCTGGTTCTGCCCGCTGTTGAGGGGCCAGGTGATCAGCTGGGTGCCTGCGGTGGTGGAGTGGTTGGGGTTGTCCAGGGCCTTGCCGGAGACGGTCAGGGTGTGGGTGCCGGTGAGTGCCGGGTTCACCGCCCAGGCGAAGGTGGTCGATCCGCTCGCCGTGCCGGAGGAGGCGGTGACCGTGACGGTGGCGGAGCCGGCCGTGGTCGGGGTGCCGGTGATCAGGCCGGCCGGGCTGATGGCCAGTCCGGCGGGCAGGCCGGTGGCGGTCCAGGTCAGCGCCTTGCCGGCCGAGTCGTTGCCGCCGAGCTGCAGCGAGACGGCGGTGTTGACCTTGGTGGCCTGGTTGCCGGGGTTGGTGACGGTGACGGTCTCGGGCGCGCTGCCCACCGCCGTCAGGGTGAGCGCCTGCTCGCCCGCGGTGCGGCCCGCGCCGACCGCGCTGCCGGAGGTGTCGGTCCAGGAACGGGCGGGGGCGGTCTCGACGAGTCGGCCGGTGGCGGCGGAGAGGCCGAGCGCCAGACCGCTGTAACGGTTCACCAGCTTGACGGTGCCGTCGGCGTTGCCGGCCGCGTCGGTGCCGCGCAGCACCCACCACTGCTGACCGGTGCTCGGCCCGCCGGCGGGCGCGGCCGTCGCGGTCGGCTGCGCGCCCCAGGCCCGGCCGGCCACCGCACCAGAGTCGACGCCGAGCAGCCGCCCGGTCGAGGAGTTGACGATCCGGTAGGAGCCGTCGCCGTTGGCGGCGAAGGTCCACGACTCCAGCGCGGACCCGGTGGGCGCGGCCAGCGAGGTGGTGGTGGAGCCGCCGGAGACCTGGGCGAGCACCCGGCCGCCGCCGCCCGCGATCCGGTACGCCTTCGTCAGGTCGACCGGCGGCGCGGCGGGCGCGCTGGAGTCGATGGTGACGTTGACGTACTGGCCGGACGCGCCGCCGGAGCAGCCGAACGCGCAGTACGAGCGGAACGACTTGCCGACGATCGCGGAGCTGGTGCGGTTGGCCCCGTCCAGGAACCAGCGGTACCAGGACGCGGTGTGGTAGCCGCCGGTGTCCCCGATCGGGTACCACTTCTGGGTGGCCAGGTTGTCGGTGGCGTAGAACTGCTGCGGGGCGTTGCCGCTCTGGTCGACGGCCTGCGGCTCTCCGATGTACAGGCCGAGGTAGGCGTTCCAGGTGACGTCCATAACGAACAGCGGCGAGGTGGCGGGCATCCGTCCGGCCGCGATCTGCTGGGCGGAGGTGCCGGTGTTCGCCGGGTTGTACTCGCTGGAGACGGGCGTGTACCCGGTGCTGCTCGACGCCCCGACGGGCACCATGTTGGACTCCTGGCCGCCGACACCGGGCTCGCCCCAGGCGCCGTTGTACCACTTCTGCCAGGAGCTCGGCGCCATCTTGCCGGCGATCGGGGCGCGCGCGACGTGCTCGTAGAACGCCTTCCAGCCGCCGCTCTTGTCGACCACCCGGGAGCCGTAGAACACGTAGAAGTACCCCGACGCGGCGTCCACCAGCAGACGCTGGTCGCCGTCGCCGTACGAGTAGGTCTGGTTCGGGAACTGCGCGGTGTCGCCGCGCGCGGTGCTGTACGGCGAGGTGATCACGTGGTCGCGGATCGTCCAGGTGCGGCCCTGGTCGGTGGAGACCGCGTAGTCGATGGCGTCGAAGTGCAGCCCGTCGCCGAAGGGCTGGGGCGTGAACTCGTTGTGGACCAGGCCGTACCAGTCGCCGGTGTCGGGGTCGATCCAGACGCCCGACAGGTCGCAGTAGTTCTTCTGCGCGTAACCGGAGCCGCTCGGCGCGGCGGTGGCGGTCCTCCCGGTCGGGCTGTTGTTGCAGCGCCAGGTGGTGTCGTTGTTCTTGTCCTGCGCGTTCGCCGGGTTGACGGCGTTGGACACCGCCGCGGACCGGGTGGCGGTGTCGAAGTCCGTCCCCGTGAAGAAGTCCCAGTAGCGCGGATCGCTCGCGCCGTACAGCGCGGCGGACTGCTGGAACCAGAACGTGCCGTCCTTGTCCAGGTACGGCACCGCCGGGGTGTCCGTCGGATGGTTGTACGTCACCGGAGCGCCCACCGCGACGGTGTACGTCGCGGCATCGGGCGCGACCGGAGCGGCCGTCGCCACGCCGACCGCTCCGGCCACACCGGCCGTCGCAGCCAACAGGACGGCGGCCAGCGCGGCGGCGGCCGGTCTGCGCGGGGATGAGAACACGAGGACTCCTTCGATCGCCCGTTCTGCAATGAGATGCAGTATCCGGGCCCCGATCGAGCACTTGTCAACAACCGCGCACAGAATCCTGCACGTTGTCCTGTTCAGAAGTGTTCGAAACCCACCCTTCAGCGCAGCAATCGCTCACAGACCAACACCCGGGCCGCTCGCACCGCTCGCACCGCTCCTGCCGCTCCCGCCGCTGCCGATCAGGCGGGCCACCAGCTCGTCGACCAGTTCGGTGCGCTGTTCGGGTGTGAACAGGTCGGGCAGGGCGAGGCGCTCCAGGATGAGCCAGTTCAGGGCCAGGTAGAGCAGTTGGACGGCGGTGGCGTCGCCGGGCAGACCGGCGGCGAGGTGGTAGTCGATGTTGAAGCGGAGGTCCGCGCCGATCCGGCGGGTGACCGTCTCGCGCAGTTCGGGGCGGCGCAGCGCGGCCAGCCGCAGTTCCAGCAGGGCGAGGAAGCCGGTCGGGAAGTCGGCGACCCGGTCGACGAGTTGGTGCATCAGTTCGGCGACCCGGGCGGTGTCGCGCGGCCCGGTCAGGCCCTGGGCGAGGGCGTCGGGATCGGCGCCGAGGCGCTCGTAGACGCGTTCGGCGCACTGGGTGAGCAGGGCGTCGCGGTTGGCGAAGTAGTTGGAGGCGGTGCCGGCGGGGACGGCGGCGCGCTGGTCGACGGCGCGGAAGGTGAGTCCGCGGGCGCCTTCCTCGGCGAGGACTTCGATCGCGGCGTCGAGCAGGGTCGCGCGTCGTTCGGGGTTGCTTCTGGCCATGTGCTTGTAACCACTCCACTCGTAGTGCTACGGTCCTACCACTCCAAGCAGAGTACTACAGACCGAGTGGTCAACCTTCGAAAGGCACTAGATGCGAAAGCTCGTGTACTACGTCGCCGTCTCCATCGACGGCTTCATCGCCGGCCCGGCCGGCGAGTTCGACTTCTACCCCCAGTGCGACGACATGGCGGAGTACCTCCGGGCCGAGTTCCCCGAGACCATGCCGAGCCACGTCCGGCCGCACATCGGCCTCGACGGGGCGCCCAACAAGCGCTTCGACACCGTGGTGATGGGCCTGAACACCTACCGCCCCGCGCTGGACATCGGCATCACCAGTCCCTACGCACACCTGAAGCAGTACGTGGTGTCGTCCACCCTGCCCGAGCCCACCGACCCTACGGTCAACGTGGTGCGCACCGACCCGCTGGGCCTGGTACGGGAGTTGAAGCAGCAGCCCGGCGACGGCGACATCTGGCTGTGCGGCGGCGCCCGGCTCGCGGGCGAACTGCTGCCGGAGATCGACGAACTGATCTGGAAGCGCTACCCCGTGGTGGCCGGCACCGGCCTCCCCGCCTTCGCCGGCGAGTTCCGGCCGCGCCCGTTCACCCCCGTCGAGACGCTGGAGTTCAGCAACGGCGGCTCCGTCTCCACCTACCGCGCGACCGAGTAGCGGCCTTGAAAGGCCGACGTCCGTGTGGCCGACCACAGCCTTCGACCCAGGCCGATGACCGCGGGCGTCATGTGGTCACCGGCCGGGTCGGCCGCGCGGGACGGGTCGGTCAGGCGATGTTCCTGGTGGCGATGCACACCCCCGCGGTCCGCGGCGCCGTCACCGAACTCTCCCGACGCCTCCTCGGAGCCACCCGCGAACCCGACCCCGACGGCCGGGCCCTCGTCATCGCCACCGCCCGCGACGCAGCAGGCCGCCCCCTGGCCACCACCGCTCCCACCAGCCCCGACCCCTACGAGATGACCGGCTCCCTCCTCGCCTGGGGAGCGAGCCACGCCGCCACCCCCGGCACCACCCTCACCCCCGGCACGCACGGCCCCGTCACAGCCGTCGGACTCCGGACACTCCGCGACGGCACCATGCAGGCCGGCCTGTACGAAGTCGGGGACACCGCTGTCCCGAAGTGAGGGACGAAGGCCGCCGGCACGACGCTTCCGAAGCACGACCCCGGCCCGGCCGGAAGGTGACGACGCGACGGCCCGACGCGTTCGCGGCTCCGCCCCTCGACCGCGCACCGCGAGCCACGGCGGTGGTCGGCCAGGAGCCCGTTCGAGACGACGGCCCGCGTGCGCGGCGTCCACCGGCGGCCGGCCGCGTGGGCCACGCCCCGCCGCCGAACCTGCCGCACGATGCGGCGGGCCAGCCATCCTGACGAACCGTCAGGTCGCCGCCGAGGACCGCCTCGTCCCACCCGCCGACCGGTCCCGCGTCGACGTGCGCCTCACCAAGGCGAAGGTCCTTACCACCTGGCCTTCAACAGCCCGGCCAGGCCCGGGTACGGGCCGATCCGCCCGTCCGGTCCTCGACGAGCCGGGCTCGCCGGCTGCCCCTGTCCCCACTGTCGCGACGAGCGCGAGGCCGACCGCTTCCCGACCTCCTCCGGCCTCCGGCTGCCGGGGTGGCTGCGACAGCCGGAATGCCGGGGGACCGCAGCCACCCGGTGGTCAGCTCGCCGGGGTCACGGGGAGGCAGATGGCGTAGACCACGTAGGAACCCGTGGTGCCGGCCGAGTTGTTGAACGACAGCGTCCAGGTGTTGTCGGCGGAGGGATACGACTCGCACACCTGGACCGTGAGGTTGTTGCCGCCGAGGGGCGTCTTCATTCCGCCGCCCGTGATGACGGTTCCCGGCGGGCAGACCGCGGTTCCCGGGTTGAGTCCGGACGTCAGCGTGTAGGTCTCCTGGACGATCAGGGTCGGCAGGGCCGGTCCAGCCGGCCCCGGAGGCCCCGGAGGCCCGGGGGGTCCGGGAGGTCCGGGAGGCCCCTGAGGTCCGTGCGGGCAGGTGTGCGAGCAGTTGCCGTCCCCTTCATGGCCGTCCCCACCGCCGGCCGTGGCCTGGGTCGACACCGTCCCCATCAGCATCGCGGCGACCAGCACGGGCAGGCCCGCACCTCGAAGCAGGGCTGTGCATATCCGTCTCAAGCTGTCCTCCCTGGGTTTGTTCGGCCCCGGGGCCCACTCTGCACAAGCAGATACACGAGCGAGATGCCCGAAAAGCCTTGGATCTGACGATCTGGACACGCCCAAGGCAGCTCCGCCAGCGAGAAGATGCTTCGGAAAGCGGCCACCCCGCACCGAAAGAGCCGGCGAGGACACCGGCGGAGACTCGGTTGTCGGCCTCGTCGTACGCGCGCTGCCACTCGGCCTGCCCGGCCGATGCCGCGACTCCTCCGCCCCCGGCCCTTGTCGGCAAGGAATTTGCCGGGCTTGCGCCGACGGGGCACATCGGGGGCGGACCAGTGGCCTGCCGTCACGAGCAGGATCAGGGCCTGCCCGCCATGGACGTTGGCCCCGGAACTGCCGACAGGCAGGCGCATGCCTGTCCGGTCGGTGACCAGGTGGCTCTCCGAGCCGTCCTTGCCCCGGTCCACCGGATTCGGGCCGGCCGGCCACCGGCTCGCGGATCCGCTCGGCACCCGCTCGGCGTGCATGGCACCGCACCGGCCGGCATCTCGACCGGCCCGTACACTCCCCGGCGTGAGCGACGAACGGGGAACGATGAACCGGAACCACCTGACACCGACGTCCCTCCGGCAGCGCCGGGCTGCCGCGCTCGCTCTGTGGCGGCTGCGGGCGCCGATGGTCGCGTTCGAGTGGGACGCCGAGTGGGGCCTCGATCGCGCGGTGGTCGACGAGCTGTTCCGGTCGGCGGTGTCGGCGCCCGACGAGCAGTCGGACGGCCGGTACCGTCGGGCCGCCGCCGAGCTGTCCCGCGCCCCGCTGTTCGACTCCGAGGCGGACGACCCGAACGTCCGCGAGCTCGTTCAACTGGAGACTCTCGTCCGGCTGTTGGCCTTCGGCGAGGCCCTGGCGGAGCCCGCCGAGGAGCAGAGCGATGATCAGGTCGAGTTCATCGTCGAGGGCCCGCGCGACCTGGCCCACTACGTCGACCAGTGCGTCGAGGCCTCGTTCCACGACCACCCCTCGCAGGACGCCCACCGCCAGTACCTCACCGCTCTGCCCGAGCCCGTCCGGAGTCACGGCCTGGGCTACTTCGCCTCCCGCAACCTCGCTGTCGAACACGCCTGCGTCGAGACGCTCCCCACCCTCTCCACCGCCGACGGCTTGCTCGACACGCCCGCCGGCCGGGACCTGATCGCACGCTGCGAGGACTTCGGCGCGGAGCTGGCCGCCACGCTCAAGTGGCTCGGAACGACGGGCCACTGACGGGGCGTCCGGTCAGAGGTGGAGGGTGGCGAGTTCAGCCGGGGTGAGGGTGAGGCGGGCCGCGGCGGCGGAGTCGCGGATGGAGGCGGGGCGGCGGGCCCCGGGGATCGGGAGGACGGTCGGGGCCTGGGCCAAGTGCCAGGCCAGGCAGATCTGTTGGGGGCTGACGCCGTGTGCTGCGGCAAGCGCGTGGAAGGGGGTGGCGGTCGGCGGGGTGGGGGCGGCCGGGTCGTCGACAGCGCTGAGCGAGATACCGCCGAGGGGGCTCCAGGGGAGGAAGGCCAGGCCGAGCTCGGTGCACAGGTCGAGGGTGTCGCGGGTGTCCTGGTGGGCGGGCGAGAAGCGGTTCTGCACCGAGACCAGGCGGTCGCCAAGGATGTCCCGGGCGGTGCGGATCTGTGCGCCGTCCACGTTGGACAGGCCCACCAGGCGGATCGTTCCCGCGTCGGCCAGGTCGCGCAGCGCTCCCACCGAGTCGGCGAACGGCACCTCGGGGTCGGGCTTGTGCAGTTGGTAGAGGCCGATCGCGTCCACGCCGAGGCGGGCCGCCGAGGCCTCGGCCGCGCGACGCAGGTGGCGCGGGTCGCCGTTGACGGTCCACGAACCGTCGCCGGGTCGTCCCCGGCCGCCCTTGCTCGCCACCAGGACGTGGGCGGTGTCGCCGCCGTACGTCGCCAGGGCGCGGGCGATCAGCCGTTCGTTGTGGCCGACTTCGTCGGCGTGCCAGTGGTAGCTGTCGGCGGTGTCGATAAGCCGGACGCCCGCGTCGAGTGCGGCGTGCAGGGTGGCGATCGCCTGCGTCTCGTCGGGGCGGCCCTCGACGGACAGCGGCATCGCGCCGAGTCCGATCGTGCCCACCGGGATGCCGCCGATGGTGCGGGTGGTCTGCTCGTTCACGTCTCTTCCGGCCCCTTCCGGTCCGTGGACCGCGAGTTGATCGTTCACGGGAGAGCAGCCTGCCGGGCACTGGACACCAGCGGTAGTGTCGAGCTGAGGATCCCGTCCACAGGAGAACTGTTGATCGACGTTCAACGACTGGCCGTCCTGCGGGAGGTGGCCCGCCGGGGAAGCTTCAACCAGGCGGCCGCGGCGCTGCACTGCACGGCCTCCGCGGTCTCCCAGCAGATCGCCGCGCTGGAGCGCAGCCTGGGCGCGGGCGTGGTCGAACGGTCCACCCGGGGTGTGACGTTGACGGAGACCGGCCGGGTGCTGGTCGAGGCGGCGGACTCGATCGCGGCCGAACTCGCCGACACCGAGCAGCGGATCACCCGGCTGACCGCCGTCCGCACCGGGTTCACCGTCGCGACCTTCGCCAGCGGTGGCCGTCGGCTGCTGCCGGGCGCGCTGGCCGGGTTCGTCGCCGACCATCCGGAGGTGGAGCTGACCATCCTGGAGGCTGAGCCGGAGGACAGCCTGCCCGCGGTGCGCGAGGGCCGCGCCGACCTCGCCATCGCCTACCACCTGGACGGCCCGCCGCCGGCCCGGTCCGGCGACCGGTCCGGCCTGGACTGGACGTCCCTGGTCGAGGATCCGCTACGGGTGGTCCTCCCCCGCCGCCACCCGCTCGCGCAGTCGGCCCCGGCGGCCCTGCACCTGGCCGAACTCGCCGACCAGCGCTGGATCCTGGGCTGCCGCAAGTCCGCCGGGCAGCTGTCCCGGTTCGCCGCGCTGGCCGGGCTGGACCTGCGGATCTCCTGCACCGCGACGGACTACGAGTTCGCTCAGTCGCTGGTCCGGTCGGGGGTCGGCATCGCGCTGATCCCGCAGATCGGCCTCGCCGACCACCCCGAGCTGGTCGCCCTCCCGCTCGCCGAACCCGCCCCGCGCCGTCATCTCGGCCTCGCCCTCTCCCGCCGCCGCCGCGGCCACCGGGCCCGCCTCGCCGAGGACCTGGCCACCCGCCTCACCGCCGAGGCCCGCACCCTCCCGTCATGACGCCGAACGGGCGGCACTCCGTCACCACCTGCCCCGCCCACCCGTTGAACGACCGAACTGCCAAACGGCCGGACGGACGACGGGATGTCCGGACGACCGTCGGCCCCGCACGTCCCGAAGGACCCCGCCCATGCGCACCACGCTCACCGCCCTCGCCGCCGTCCTCCTGGCCGCCGCCCCGCTCACCGCCGTCTCCGCCACCGCCGACGCCCCGACGACCGCCCCGGCGGCGCCGACGACCCCCAACCAGGGCTACAGCGTCCCCGTCGGCACCATCACCGACCTGGGCGCCCTGCCCATGCTCGGCGGCCTGGGCAACGACTTCGCCCACCTGCTCGGCCAGTGACGCGCACGCGTCGTCCCCCGCGCAGGCCTCCACGATCAGGACGAAGTGCCTCGTCAGCGGCACGGCGGCGGGATTCCTCGGGCCGATAGGGTGACGTGATCGTTCCGAGTGAAAGGCCACGACACCGCAGTGACCGAGTCCCGCCCCCACCCGCTGTTCGCCCACGGCACGCTGTTGGACCCGCAGGTTCAGGCCGCCCTGTTCGGGCGCACGGTGCCGACGACCCCGGCGTCGCTCGTCGGCCACACGGCCGGCCGTCTGGAGACCGCCGACGACGGTCGAGACCTGCGCCCCACCCTGCAGCGCGAGTTCGGCGGCACGGTCGAGGGCGCCGTCCTGCGGCTGACCGACCGGGAGTTGGCTGCGGCCGACGCCCACGAGGGGGACGGCTGTGCCCGGCGGCGCGTCCTCCTCGGCTCGGGCGAGCCGGTCTGGGCCCACCTGGACGCGCGACCGCTGCGCCCGGCGGCACGCATCGTGATCGTCGGCGACAGCATCGCCTACGGACGTTGCGACCCTCGGGGAGGCTGGGCCGCCCACCTCGCGGCGGCCCACATCGCCTCGAACGAGACGAACCACCGGGTCTTCAACCTGGCCATCCCCGGCAGCACCCTGGCGGACGTCGCCGCGCAGACACCGCCGCTGCTGGCTCCCCGCCACCCCGACACGCTCGTCGTGGCCGCGGGGATCAACGACTCCGCCATACAGCTCGCCGCGCCCGACACCGCCCGCGACAACCTGTCGCACCTAGCCGACCATCTCGCCCCACTGGCCGCAACTGCCCTGCGGCACAACGCCCGTATGGTCGTCGTCGGACCGGCCTGGCTCGACGAGACACGACTTGACGACTACGAGGGTCTCCGCTTCACCACGGCGCGAGCGCTTGTACTGCGCGCCGCCCTCCGCGCCTGGTGCGAGGGCAACCACATCGACTTCATCGACCTGTGGGAGCCGCTCCGCGACCGGCCCCACCTGTTCGTCGACGGTGTGCACCCCACCTCGGAAGGGCACGAGGAACTCTTCCGGCATCTGAGCAGCTGAGCAGCTGAGCAGCTGAGCGCCTGAACGCCCGAGCGCCTCGACCCGCAGCCCGCAGCCCGCAGCCCGCAGCCCGCGCATAGTTGACCCTGGGTTCAAATATGTCGTACCGTCAGGTCATGGGACGACCGAAGCAGTTCGACGAGGACACCGCGATCGCGCAGGCGATGCAGGTGTTCTGGACGAACGGCTACGCCGGGTCCTCGCCGGCCGAGCTGGCCGAGGCGGCGGGGATCGGGAAGGGCAGCCTGTATCACGCGTTCGGCTCGAAGCGGGAACTGTTCGGGCGGGCGCTGGACGCCTACGACCGGACCGGCGCCGAGTTGATCGAGGAGTTGCTCTCGGGGCCGGGCAGCACGAAGGAGTGCGTCCGCACCTACATGACGACGCTGGTGGACACGGACTTCGACGCCCCGGTGCGGCGCGGCTGTCTCGCCGTCAACACCGCGCTGGAGCTGGGCGGACGGGATGCGGACGTCGCGCTCGCGGTGCGCCGGTTGACCGATCGCGGCGTCGACCTGCTGGCCGCGCGCATCGAGCGGGGCAGACTGGAGGGCGACGTTCCGGCGTCGATGGACGCGGGGGCGCAGGCCAGATTCCTGGTGGCGGCGATGGCCGGACTCCGGGTGATGGCCAGAACCTACGACCGCGACGCGGTGCTGAAGGTCGTCGACACCACCGTCACCACCGTTTTCGGCGCCTGACCGCACGCCACCGGAGCCACATCGCACGACACCGACACCGCACGGCACATGCAGCCGTGCGGTCACTCACGCCCTGATATTTGACCTCTGATTCAAGAATATCGGCCGTCCACACCGGCCGGACCGGAAACGAGGAGCCATGGATCTCGGACTCAACGGCCGCACCGCCCTGGTCACCGGCGCAGGACGCGGCATCGGCCTCGCCGTCGCCCGCGCACTGGCCGCCGAGGGAGTGAAAGTGGTGGGCGCGACCCGCACCGCCACCCCCGAGCTGGCCGCTTTCGCCACCGCGGCGATCGCGGACCTGAGCACCCGTCAGGGTGTGGAGTACGCGGTCGAGCAGGCGCTGGAGACGCTCGGCGGCATCGATCTGCTGGTCAACAACGTGGGCGCGGGCGACGCCTCGACGATCACCCTGGGCAGCGTGCTGGACGTGTCGGACGAGCAGTGGCAGTCGCTGTTCGACCTGAACGTGATGTCGGCGGTGCGCGTCACCCGGGCGGCGCTGCCCAGCCTGCTGGCGCGACGCGGCGCGATCGTCAACGTCTCCTCGATCAACGCCCGCATCCCGACCGGCTCCCCGGTCGGCTACGCGGAGGCCAAGGCGGCGCTCACCCAGTTCGGCAAGCGCCTCAGCGAGGACCTCGCACCGCGCGGGGTGCGCGTCAACACCGTCTCCCCCGGCAACACCGTGACCGACATGTGGACCGACCCCACCAGGTTCGGCGGCCTGGTCGCCGAGGCGATGGGCGTCCCGCACGAGGTGATGCTGAAGAGCCTGGCGGGGCAGGCCGGCACCGCGTCGGGTCGGCTCTCCACTCCCGAGGAGGTCGCCGACCTGGTGGTCTTCCTGCTCTCGGACCGCGCCGCCAACATCCACGGCGCGGACCACGTGGTCGACGGCGGAACTCTCAAGGCCGCTTGAAACAAGGTGAATTGACGATTGATCAGGCCAGCGGCCGGGTCCAGCGGCGCCACTGCTCCTCGCGCCCGTACCCGGCCGCCCGCCAGGCCGACTGGCCGAGCTCGTTGCGCTCCAGCACCATCGCGTCGGACCGGCGGCCGCCGAGCTCCTCGAAGCGGGTGTGCGCGGCGGCCAGCAACGCACCGCCGATGCCCCGGCGGCGGGCCGACGGGTGGACGGCGAGGCGGTACAGGTGGCAGCGCCAGCCGTCCCAGCCGGCGATCACCGTGCCCAGGATCGCGCCGTCGCGCTCGGCCAGGATCAGCGCCCGCGGGTCGCTCTCCAACAGCCGCGCCACGCCCGCCCGGTCGTCGCTGATGCTGGTGCCCTCGGCGGCCTCGGCCCAGAACGCCAGCACCGCGTCGATGTCGGCGGGCCGCGCGGCCCGCAGTTCGTACTCGTCCATGGCCCCCCTTCCTACCAGCGGCGACGCCCCGCCCACCAGTCATTTGCCGCCCCGCCCTTGACGGCACCGCCCCCGCCCCAGCAAGGTGTGGGCCACTCCCTCGCACCGCTTCCCGTCCCGACCTCCCCACCTCGGAGATGGCATGCGTGCACTCGGAACCACCCGTCGCGACCGCCGCCGCGACGGCCTGCCGATCGGCCTCGCCGCCGGCGCCCTCGCGCTGGCCGGCGCCGCGCTCGGCCTCGGCACTCCCGCGTCCGCGGCGCTGCCGACCGTCGACGTGGTCGACAACGGTCACTTCAACCAGGGCAACCGGATGCTGGGCTGGAGCTGCGAGAGCGGCCGGGTCCTCCCGCCGTCCGACGCCTTCGGCGTGCTGGAGGGCTTCCCGACCGACACCGGTTACGCGGGCTGCACCCAGACCGTCACCGTCGAGCCGAACTCCGTCTACCGGCTCAGCGCCCGCGTCACCGGGCCGTACGTGTTCGCCGGCGTCACCGGCTCCGGCACCACGGACGTCGCCCTCTGGTCGAGCGGGACCGACTGGAGCGTGCTGAACGGGACGGTCACCACCGGCCCGGACACCCGCACGCTGAAGGTGTACTTCCACGGCTGGTACCAGCAGGGCCCGTACCGGATCAGCGCCGTCGAACTGTGGGGTCCGGGGCAGCCGCGGACCACCTGCACCCCGATCCCGGTCGCCGAGAGCCCGACCCCGTCGGCCGACCCGTGCTACCTGACGCCGACGGCGACGCCCAGCCGGACCCCCGGCCCGTCCGGCAGCTGACGGCCCACCAAGCACCGCACGCCCAGCACCGCACGCCCACTCCTCCCCCACTCCGGAGTTCGCCATGCGCTCACGTGCCCGTCCCCGCCACCGCTTCGCCGCCCTGGCCGGCGTCCTGGCCCTGACCTCCACCGTCGGACTCGGGCTGCTCGGCACCGCCGACGCCCGGGCCTCCGTCCGCGACACCGTCCAGGACGGGGCGTTCCACGGCCCGCTGGAGGACAGCTGGACCTGCACGGGCGACGTCACCCGCACCGAGCGGGGCATCGAGGGACGGCCCGGCAGCCACGACCTCGCCGGCTGCACCCAGCTGGTGTCCGTCCAGCCTTACGGGACCTACGAGTTGACGGCGACGGTGGCCGGCTCGTTCGCGTTCGTCGGGGTCTCCGGCGGCGACACCACCGAGGTGTACCGCTGGGCCGACGGGAGCGGCCGGACCGAGCTGCACGCCACCGTCAGGATCGGCCCGACCACCCAGGTCCTCGGCGTGTACTTCCACGGCTGGTACGGCCAGGGCCCCTACCAGGTGCAGCAGATCTCGCTGGTCGGCAACCTGTACATCCCGGTCTGCCCGTCGATGACCGGCGCGCCGCCGCCCAGCACCCGCGCACCGGGCCCGGCCGCCCTGGTGCCCAGCCCCAGCCCGACCTGGACCGGAATGAACTGCTACCCGCCGCCCGTTCCGGCCACCACCCGGACTGGAGAAGCAAGTTGACGGAATGTCAGTTCCGCAGGGCCCAGACCGTGGTGGCCTTCACGGCCGCGTCCTCCAGGTCGGCGGCGACCGGGACGGCGTACTCGGCCAGCGCGGTGAAGCGCTCGCGCGGCAGATAGGCGCGGCCCGGGTCGCCGACCACCACGGTCGCGCCCCGGGCGGCGGCGCGCTCCAGGAACGGCAGGAAGCGCGCCGCCATCGCCCGCTCGTAGAACACGTCTCCGGCCAGCACCACCTGGCAGCCGTCGCCGTCGCCGTCCAGCACGTCCGCCAGCTCCGCCGTCACCGACACGCCGTTCGCCGCCGCGTTCACCGCGATCGCCGCCACCGCGTACGCGTCGATCTCCGCCGCCCGCACCTGCGACGCGCCGCTCAGCGCCGCCGCGACGCCGACCAGGCCGGAGCCCGCCGCCAGGTCCAGCACGCTGCGCCCGGCCACCAGTTCGGGCCGGTCCAGCACGTGCCGGGCCACCGCGACGCCGCCCGCCCACGGGAACGCCCAGAACGGCGGCGGCAGTCCGATCTCCCCGCGCTCCCGCTCGGTGACCTCCCACAGCGCGATCGCGTCCTGCGCCATGTGCAGCCGGACTTCCGGCACGAACGGCACCGGGCCCGGCCGGGTGTGGGCGCGCACGAACTCCGCATCGGCGGACCCGAGCTGACGATCCGCAGTACCCGCCCGCAGGACGGTGTCGTTCCCCATGCCGCACAGCCTAGGGCCAACGATCACCGCTCCGGTGCCATCGCCTCGCCGCCGGGCGATCACCGGGTGATCACAGGCCACGTACCGTTTCGATACCGAAGCCGTGATGAGCTGCGGAAACGCTCGCTCCGTGGAGGGCGCCCGAGTACGATCCGGGCAGACGCCCCGGTCCGCGGCACACGGTAGTGCCCGGTCGCGGGCGACGGCTTGCGCGGGGGCGCTCCCGGTACCACACGCCGGTGCGCCGCGACCCGCGTCCACGGCACCGCGCGCAAGGGCAGGCGCGCGAAGCGGAAGGGCAGCAACTTGGCGGATCGTCTTACCGGCGGGGACTCCTCACTGCTGCGGCGGATCAACGCGGCGGTCACCTTGCGGTCGTTGCGCGACGGACAGGCTGTCACCCTCACCCAACTCGTGGGCGACACCGGTCTGTCCAGACCCACCGTCGAAGGCGTCATCGAAGGGCTGCTGGAGTCCGGGCTGGTCGCCGAGGTGGACCACGTCCAGGAGTCGGGCCGTCAACGCGGCCGCCCGGCCCGCTGGTTCCGGTTCCGCGCCGAGGCCGGGCACGTCCTCGGCATCGAGATCGGCGTCCACGACCTGCGGGTGATCCTCGCCGACCTGGCCGGCGAGGTGCTCACCAGCCACGCCAAGCCGGTGGACGAGTCGATGGAGGCCGAGGAACGGCTCACCCAGCTCCGCGGCACCGTCGCCGAAGTGCTCAGGAAGGCCGGCGTCTCCCGCGACAGCCTGTGGGAGGTCGCCGTCGGCACCCCCGGCATCGTCGACCGCGAAGGCGTCGTCCAGCTCGGCACCGCGATGCCCGGCTGGACCGGCCTCGACCTCGGCGCCCGGCTGCGCCGCTCCTTCCGCTGCCCCGTGGTGATCGAGAACGACGCCAACCTCGCCGCCATCGCCGAGCACTGGAAGGGCAGCGCCGTCGGCAAGGGCGACGTGGTGTTCGTGATGGCCGGCCTCAGCCCCGGCGCCGGCTCGCTGATCGGCGGCCGACTCCACCGCGGCTACGGCGGCGCGGCCGGCGAGATCGGCGCCCTCCACCTGCTCGGCCGCCAGGTCACCCCCGAACGCCTGCTCTCCACCACCGGCCAGCCCCTCGACCCGCTGGACGAGGCCGCGGTGGCCCGCGTCCTGCGACTCGCCCGGGAGGGCGACCAGGTCGCCCAGGTCGCCATGGACCGCTTCCTCGGCCGCCTCGTCCACGACGTCACCGCGCTCGTCCTCGCCCTCGACCCGCAGCTCGTCGTGGTCGGCGGCTGGGCGGCCGGCCTGGACGGCGTCCTCGAACCCCTGCGCGAACAGCTCGCCCGCTACACGCTGCGCGCGCCCGAGGTCGCCCTCGCCGCGCTCGGCTCGGAGGTCGTCGCGATGGGCGCGCTGCGGATCGCCCTCGACCACGTCGAGGAACAGCTGTTCGCGGTGGACCCGCCCACGGCCAACCGGTAGGGCTCGCTCAGGGCAGACAGGTCAGCTCGTACTCGCCGCCGAACCGGTCGCGGGCGTGGGCGCGCATCCGGTGCGCGTAGCGCCGGTCGTTCTTCAGCGCGTCGTAGCCCTCGCCCTCGGCCGGGTGCAGGATCCCGGCCGTGTCGGCGAGGTACGCGTCGAAGCCCGGGTACATCAGCACGGCGCAGGGCAGGTCGTCGATGTCGAGCGCGAACACCGGGTACTCGCCCGACTCGTCGCGCTCGCCGTTCGGCCCCAGCGACAGCACGCGGCGCGAATCGGAGCCGCCGGGCAGCAGGAAACAGCCGCCGAACCGCTCCGAGAACGGCTCGAAGCACGCGTGCCACGGCTCGCCGAACTCGTCCGCCGCGATCTCCCCGAGGGTGCGCGGCGAGAGGTTCCCGTCCTCGTCGAACCAGCCGTGCCGCTCCAACATCCCACCGTCGTACGCCAACCAGGCCCGCAGGCCCGGCGACAGCGGATGCCCGCCGGGGAACGCGTCGACGCCGCGCGGCCGGGGCTCGCCCTCCACCCACGGCCCGGCGAACCGGTTGTACCCGAGCACCGGCCGGCCCGGATCGGCCGCCACCGCGGCGATCACCCGCTCGACGAGCGCACTGCCGTGGTCCCTCGAATCGGTCGAACTCATCGCCGTGCCACCCCTGTTCACGCTCTGCCTGATGTGGGCAGGAGCGTAGGGGGTGGCTCCGACAGTACCGCTCGGCCCTTCCCGACGATCCGTCAGGAAGCGGCGGTGGCCGCGGCGGGGGCGGCGACCTGGACGGCTGCGCCGGACTCGCCGAAGGTGAGCTTGCAGGTGTCGGCGCGGTAGGTGGCGACGCCGACGGCCGCCAGGCGGCCCGCTGCCGCGTACTGGGTGGTGACCACCAGGACCGGGGTGCCCGGGGGGCGCTCCAGCAGCGCGGCCTCGGCGGACTCGGCGACGCCCAGCTCGACCGAGCGGGACTCGCCGTCGACGCCGAGCCGCTCCAGCTGGCGCAGCACGCCGCGGGCGCGGTCGTTCTCGTCGACCACCACGGCCAGGTGCGGCAGGCCGGCGGCCGGGACGTGCAGCGACTCGGCGGCGACCGTCACGCCCTGCACGATCCGCAGGCGGCGCACCGTGTGGACCTGCTCGCCCTCGGCGATGCCCAGGGTGCGGGCCAGCGCGGCGGACGCGGTGGCGGTGGTGCAGTCGACGACCTTCCACTCCTGGCCGCGGGCGGACCCGGCGCGGCCGGACTCGCGGTCGCCGACCGGGATGCCGACGCGCGGGGCGGCGACCAGGGTGCCGATGCCGCGGCGGCGGACCAGCCGACCCTCCAGCTCCAGCTGGTCGAGCGCCTGCCGCAGGGTGGCGCGGGCCACACCGAAGCGCGCGGAGAGCTCACGCTCGTTGGGCATCACCTGGCCGGTGGAGAACTCGGCGTCCATGGTGCGCAGCAGCACCGTGCGCAGGTGCCAGTACTTCGGCTCCGCAACCGCCGTGAGCGTTCCTTGCCCCACCGTGTCCTCCACCCTGAAGGGCGGCGGCCCGCCACGGCTCCCCGGTTTCGGCAGGTGGGGAGGGCGGGCTTTATCCGTCCTTCTTTATTAAAGGTCTTTGCAGTAAGTGACAGTAGGGGGTGCCCGTGGACATGGTCAAGACCAATGGGAGCGGTTCCTGCCGGGTTTCGCGCCCCGGTCGCGACCGCGACCCGGTACGCTCGCCGGGTGAAGAGTGTTTCCACGGTCAACGTCAACGGGATCCGGGCCGCCGCCGCAAAGGGCTTCCTGGAGTGGATCGACGACACCAAGTCCGAGGTGGTCTGCCTGCAGGAGGTCCGCGCCGAGGCCGACCAGATCGGCGAGGTGCTGGCCCGGCTCGACGGCTGGCACGCGGTCTGGGCGCCGGCCGAGGCGAAGGGCCGCGCCGGAGTCGCGGTGCTCTCCCGCCGGGAGCCGGACGCCACCCGGATCGGCTTCGGCTCCGCCGAGTTCGACGTCTCCGGCCGCTACGCCGAACTCGACCTCCCGGGCCTGACCGTCGCCTCCCTCTACCTCCCCTCCGGCGAGGTCGGCACCGAGCGCCAGGACGAGAAGGAACGCTTCATGGCGGAGTTCCTGGTCCACCTCGGCGCCCTGCGCGAGCGCGCCGCCGCCGAGGGCCGCGAGGTCGTGGTCTGCGGCGACTGGAACATCGCCCACCGCGAGGCCGACCTCCGCAACTGGAGGGCCAACCAGAAGAAGGCCGGCTTCCTCCCCGAGGAACGCGCCTGGCTCTCCCGCGTCCTCGACGACCACGGCTACGTCGACGTCCTGCGCGCCCACCACCCCGACCAGGAGGGCCCCTACTCCTGGTGGTCCTACCGCGGCCGCGCCTTCGACAACGACACCGGCTGGCGCATCGACTACCAGATGGCCACCCCCGCCCTCGCCGCCAGCTGCGTCGACGCCCGCGTCGAACGCGCCGCGACCCACGCGGAACGCTGGTCGGACCACGCCCCGGTCACGGCAGTGTTCGATCTCGGCTAAGCAGCTGGCAGTCAGCGACAGTTCAGCAGCACCGAGAGGGAGCCGGAGACCCATGAAGCCAGCCGTGCCAGGGCTCCCTCTCGACTGCGAACAGACACAGCACCAACGTGGATCTCCCTCACCGGTCAGCTGCAGGCCACTGGGCGCGAGCCCGGCCGACCAGCTGCCCGATCAGCTGGTCGACCAGCAGATCCGCCGGCGGCTCGATCGGCCGAACCTCTTCAACTGCCTCGACAGAGACAGTCACATCGCTCATCAGGTGCTACTTCCTGGAGGAGTTGCACCGAAGACCGCCACCCACGTGGGCCGGGCGAGCGTCACCAGCCTTTGATCATCGTGCTGCGCTCTCGCGTCGCTCGATCCATTCGAGGTACCAGGTGCGGAAAGTGTGGGGGTTGCCCTTCGCGTCGAGGTACGGCTCGAAGGGCGACTTGGTCTCGCAGTCCCGGTCGTGGACTTCCCCGCGGTGCGGGCCGACGACGATGAGCCGGCCGGTCATCCCGCAGCCGTGGTCGCTGATGAGGACCGCGCCCCGGCCGCGCTCCAGGTACCACGCCTCGTCGCCGAAGGCCTCACGGTAGTCGTCCAGGTAGTCGATGTCCTCGTCCTGCGTGGTGGGTTCGTACCAGGCGGCGCGAAGGGTCGCTCTCTGTTGGCCGGCCCAGCCTTCCGTCTCGGCGAACGGCCCGCCCGGGTCCAGCTGCCAGTGGTGCCCTGCGGTGCCCCAGAGCCATCCCCACTTCCCGTCGATCCGGCACAACGACGAGAGGTGGCCTGGACCGGGGCCGCCGGCCCCCGACCTCCGCCAGAAACGTGCGGTACTCCTCAGGGAGCGCGACACCGAACTGTTCCTCGGCCTCGGCGATCTGGGCCGATGTCAGGACAGGTTCGAACAACGGGTAGGACAACGGCTCACGGCCACGGGCACGACGCTCGGCCTCCGCTACGGCAATAACGCGTTGCCGGACTCCGGGCCAGTCCACGTGCGTGTTCACAGCTCTTCCATCGACGGCGAGCACGGACCGGTCACTCAACCCGAAGTCCGGGCAGCGATCGTAACGGCGGACACCTCTTCTGCTGCGCTCAAGCTCGCGGCTGCAACTTGGCGCTCAGCGGCGAACTTGCGGTGGAACGTGAGGAGCCACGGTGGCGGTGCGGCCAGGACGGCGGCGAGCTCGCCGACCGAGCGCACACTCAGTCCGCTGCGCTCCACGGTGGTGAATGCGGGCCATCGCCCGGGGCTCCCTACAGAACTCTCTGGACCGCCGGCAGCCCGCTGCAGATCGGCCGGCGACTCTACAAGGGCAGCTACGGCGAGTTCCCCGCGGCGGCGGCGCGAGCAACGCAGCCACGGTGTGCACCCCGTCTTGGTTTCCAAGGACTCCCGGCAGAGTTGCCTGCAAAGCCTGAGCTGATATATCGTCAGACAGCTCTTCGGTGCTCCCTGTTTACTGCCGGCTCCAATTCGACGCCGCTCTCGCCGTCCATTCATTTCAACCGCCGCACAAGTGGATCGGACACAGATGCCGCCGCCAATCGACCACGGCGACTCCGCCAACGAGGTCGAACGCCCCCTGGAGAAGGTGGCCGGGCTGCTGGCGGGACTGTCCGAAGAGATGGGGCGGTGGCAGGTCGAACTGGCGCTGGCGCAGGCGCAGGTGAAGCCCCTGGCCGGTCGAAGCTGCCGGAACTGCCAGGAGCAGGACGGGTCGGCACTTCTGGCGCTGCCCTGCGAGAGGGCCATTCAACTCGTGGTGGATTCATTAGCCGAGGGCACTCGGCGAATATTGCATGTCCGCTCGTCCGAATCGCCGTTCCTGGACCGCCTGACGGTGCAAGGGGTGGCCTGGCCGGACCCCCGACTGTCCGTACGGGAACTGATCAGCCGCCCAACGTGTTTGCAGCACGGGGTAGCTGGGCAGAACCATCGCGTCGTCAGGACGACCTGGACCAGACTGCACGAAGTCCTCATCATCGACGATACTGTGGCCCTGATCCCCTCCCCGGGGGCCGCGGAGGTCACCGTGATCCAGCATGCTGCCGTGGTACGGCAGTTGACACAGTTCTTCGAGGCTTCCTGGATGCAGGCAGCGCAGCCGCAGGAGTCGGTGCCGGTCCCGGACGGAACAGGGATCGAGCTCAAGCACCGAATCGTCCAACTGCTGGCCGACGGGGCCAAGGACGAGACCGTGGCCCGCCGCCTGGGCATCTCGCTGCGCACCTGCCGACGCCATGTAGCGGAAATTCTCGATCAGTTGGGTGCCTCGAGCCGGTTCCAGGCCGGGTTCAGAGCGGCGAGGCTGGGCAAGGTCCCAACCGTGGAGAGCCCGTAACGGTGCGGTGGACAATCAGTCGGGCCCGGGCCGAGGGGTGGCCGGGCCGAGCAGGGCCAGCAGCAGCTCGGTGATGCGGGTCTGCTGTCCGAGGCCCACTCCCAGCCGGTTGGCCGTCATATGGAGGTGCGAGCCGAAGATGCCGGCGGCGCGTGCGGAACCGAACTCCGCCGTCCAGGTGCGCAGCGCGGCTCCCAGCGGGTCCGTCCACTCCGCCCAGCGCGGGTCGCCGTCACGCATTGCCTCCCGGAGCCGGGGGGCGAGGGTGCCGAGCGCGGCGGCCTGTGCCTGGGCGATCACGGCACGCTGTCGGCGGGTATCGGCGGTGTTGGACGGGACGGAGCTGTCGGGCTCGGTGTCGCTGGGCAAGGTCCAGTCCAACCACGCGTCCCGCTGCGCCGTGAGGAAGCGGCTTCGGCTTCCGGAACGACCGTCCTCGCCACCGTCGAGGACCGAGCAGGCGGCGGCGAAAGCCTCCAGCCCCGAGGCGAGTGCGTGCGGGGTGCCGGCTCTGGCCAGGCAGGCGCGCAGGGCCACGCGGCTGGAGCAGTGGAAGAGGAGCTCGGACTCCGCGATACGGTGACGGCCGCCGTAGCGCTGGTACTCAGGCTGGTAGGTAGCCCGTCGAACCCCTGGTGCGAGCAACTCCCCGGCCGGCAGCGGAACCCCCTGCTCGCCCGCGGCCGCGAGCCGTCGCACCGCACGGGCGTAGGTCTCCTGGTCGATTCGCCGCGCGGGCGGCACAGCGGCGTCGAGGACATGCAAGCGGCTGGCCAGGGCAACCTCAACGCCGTTGCTCTCGGCCTGCGTCAGTCCACTCACGCGCAGCCGCAGATGCGGGCCGCCCTGCCAGTAACGCACGAAGAACCACGGCGGACCGTCGGGCTCCAGCAGCTCCAGCCGGTCGGCCAGCGGGCCCACCACCTCGGTGACCACGGCGTCCAGCGCTGCCGGCACGAAGGTGGCGATGTGCAGGTGCCAGCTGCGCCAGCCCATGTCCTGGGGCGTCGTCATACCCGCAGGTCCAGCATCGGCTCGGCGAACCGGGAGCGGCCGCAGATGACGCTGAACAGCGGAACCATCTCGCGGGGCAGGTCCATGGTGTGCTGCAGCCGGAACTCGTCGAAGGAGCGGACGGGGCGGGCGAACAGGCCGTGTGCGGCGGCGGCGGTCGCCAACCCGTGCGAGGCCCAGCCGCACCACAACTGGAGCAGCGACCAGCCGGCCGGCCCGAACTCGTCCAGGATCCTGTCGAGGTCGGCGGAGAAGACCCACACGGCGTTCGCATGGCGCAACCCGCTGTCCGTGGTGGGCCCGAGGGGGTAGCCGAAGGCGCCCTGGAGCGTGCGCAGCATCCCGGGGTCCGTCTGCTCGGACTCGAGCCGCCCCGCCACCACCGTGTACCGGCCGGTGGGAAGGCCGGCCAGGCGCTGCAGCGCGACGGTGGTGCGCACCCTGCGACCCACCTCGGCGAGCAGCGGCCCCGGTGCGGGCCCGCCGAGCCAGGCGAGCATGTCCGCCAAGCAGTCCTCGCCGAGCACGGTGGGCCTGGCGGAGAACCCTGTGACCGCGGCAGGGACCCGACCAGCGGTCCGGTTCCACAGAGTCTCGGCCCAGCTGGGCCGCACGGTGCCGGGACCAGCGGCCGGCAGCTCCGGCACACCACACGTCGGTTCGACCTCAGCGCAGGACAGCCCGGCCAGCGGAGCCGTCACCTCGGCGGCCTCCAGCAGCAGGTCGTCGTCGGCCCCCTGCCGCAGCAGCGCGCGCTCGGTATCGTCCTGCGGCAGGCCCGACCCGGCCGCGCCCGGCAGGAGGCGGCTCGACGGGAGCGGGCCGACGCCTTCGAGGGTCACGACCAGCGGCAGTGACCAGGCCCCGGGACCGGTGCCTGCCAGCAGGCGGGCGCCCGCGGCAGTGACCGCTCCGTCCAGCCGCAGCCGGGCCCGGGCACCCAGCAGGTCCGCGGCAAGGTGCAGGGCGCGCAGGTTGATGCCCAGTTCCAGCAGGCCCAAGGGGCACCGCAGACGGTCGTACAGCGCGGGCAGGTCGGTGAAACGGGCAGCCAGGAGCACGGTGACGTCGCCCTGGGCGGGAAGCAGTCCCGCGAGTTCGCCGTCGGCGGCCACCGTGTCCGGCAGATCGACCAGTGCATGCCGGTAGAGGTCCAGGTAGGCGAACGACCCGTCGGGAGCCAGGACGAAGACGTGCACGGGGAACTTGCTGCGCACCGAGGCGACCGAGCGGTGGTCGTTGAACCGGTTGGAGGGCTCCCGTCGCTGCAGGCCGACGGCGGCGACCAGCAGGTGGCCCAGCAGGTCCCCGGGCGGCACGGCCGAGCGGGCGGCGGGCCTCAGCGGCTGCGGGTACGGTGCGTCGGCCAGCAGTCGATGGGTGCCGGCCGGAAGCGGCCGCCCCTTGGCGCCCCGGGCCGCGGTCGGGGTCAGGGTGGCCGTGGTGGGTGCGTTGCGGTCCCCCTGGATCGGCTCGGCCAGGACGACCCGCAAGGCGCCCTGTCGGTGGGCGAAGAGCCGGACATCGGTCGTGGTCATCGGTGGCGCTGCCCTTTCCGACGGGTGCTCAGGTCTCGGCGATTGCTCACTGCGTGCTCGGCGGGGGCTCGACGGGTGCGACAGTGCTCGTGCGACGGCGCTCAGGGGAACGGATGGGGATCGAACGGGAAGTCCTCGTCACGCGGCGGCGTGCCATCCGTGGCCGCCATCGCGGCGGCCAGCCGCGGAAGTCCGGCGAGCCGCTGCTGCGCCTGCCCGAAGCACATCGGCAGGATGCCGGGAACCACCGCCTTGACGACCGACAGTCCGGCTGCGGTGTGCTCGGGCGTGGACTGGTCCACCACCACGATGCGGTCCAGACCGGCCTGGCGGAACAGCCCGCCGACAAACCGCAGTGCCTGTGTGACGTCTCCTTGAGCGGCGCTGGTGAAGACTCCGGGCCAGCCGGGGAACGCCTCGGCCAGGCTCACCACCGGTCCGCCCAGCATGGCCTCGATCCGGGGAAGCAGTTCGGGGTACGCGTACCGCTTGTGGTGATCGAGCATCTCGTCGACCAACCAGGGATCGGCCACCGCCGCGCGGCTCTCCTCGACATCCCAGTTCACTCCCCCGCTGACCAGCTGGGACAGCTCCCACAGACCAGCCCTGGCCGCCCCCACCGGGTCGGCCCCGGAACCGGCGGAGCTGAGGCTGCACGGCATCCGGCCGTCCTCGCGCAGCGCCAGGACCCAGACCACTGGGACCGTGAGATCCACAGTGGCGACCAACAGGTGCACCCGGTAGCCCTGGTCCTCGATCTGCCGGATCAGCAGCAGGCACTCCCGGTCGGTGATCTCCCCAGGTGCGATCCGGGGCAGCGGCCGGCGGCGGTGCCAGGAGAGCAGGAAGGCGTCCCGCTCGGCCAGTTCCAGCAACGAGTGCAGGGTGGCCTCCTCGTAACTGCCGCCCAGCGCACAGCCGCTGGAGGACTCATGGAAGAAGTGCCTCCTCCTGGCGTCCTCGGGTGCGTCGGAGGCAGCGGGAAAGCGGTACTGGTAGAAGCCGACTTCGGCCGGGACGAGCAGCGGCCGGCCGGTGTCCAGCTCGTGACCCCACACCCAGTCCATCGGGGTGTCGTCGTCGAACGGCCGCAGGCGGCTCAGAGGCGAGGCCAACTGCCGTGCGGTGTAATGCCCCAGCCCGGCGAGCCCGATGGCGCGGTCACCCAACTGGCGCGCGGTGGCGTCGAGCACGATCGGCGCGACGTGCGGATAGCCGCCGCTGCGCTCGAACGCTTCCAGGCAGCCCACGGCCTCGGCGTGCCGGAAGGTCGAGCCGCGGCCGTGGCCGGCGAAGCCCGCCCCGAGCAGGCGGGTCTCGGTCATCGCCATGCCGACCAGCACGGCCCGCTGCGTCCCGAGCACCGGCCCGTACCGGGCGTCGACCAGCGCGCCGCGCATCCGGTCGGGGTCCAGGCCGAACGGCGGCTCGCCCCGGTCGGGCAGCGGGGAGGAGGTGGGGCGGGAGACGAGTCGGCGGGGACTCGGCGGCTCGGCGAGGGGGCCGACTCGCTGCTCGGGACCGCCGCCGCACACCGCGCAGCGGATGCTGGGCGCTACCCGATGCCGGCGAAGGACACCGGTGGAAGCGAGCGAGAGCAGCTCACCAGGAGCGAGCAACGGCCGACTGTGACGGAGAAGTTCGGCGAGGAGCTGCCCGACGGCGGGCGGCAGGACCGGTGCGGCGGCCCGCAGCGTAGGCGGCTGTGATGCGGAGCGGCCCTCGGCAGCCGTGGTAGCCGGATGATGGTCCGCGCCCCGGGCGATCCCCTGCCGGTGGCGGTCTCCGTCCCGGGTCTGCGCGCACCCGGCGCAGCCCGACGCCCCGTCAGGGGTCCAGAGCGGCCCGACCAGGACTTCCGCCGAGGTCGCGCGTACGGACAGCAGGGATGTTCCCTGCTCGCGGGCGATGCCCAGCGCCCGGCTCTCCCAGCGGATGTCGAAGCCTGCTGCGACGGCGACCAGCTGTCCGTCCGGCTGCTCCTGCCAGGGCAGGGCCAACAGGCCGGCCGGAGCATTGGGGCCGGACAGCAGGCGCCGGTCGAGATGAGGCCCGTACACATGAGGATCGCTCAGGCGAGGCTCGCTCAGGTCAAGCCCGCCAAGATGACGCCCGCTCATCCGAGCCTCACCCAGCCGCAGGCCAGCGGCAGCCCGCCAACGACCGCGTCGTGGGTGAGCTGCTGAGCACGGGGGCGCAGCCCCATGGCCCGGGCCCGTACGAGCAGCTGGCGCAGGCAGTCCTGGATCCGGCGGTCCGGGGTGATCTCCAGCGCCCAGGTCCCGACCGCATCCGGCGGCTGGACGGGTGCCTGCGGCGCGGTCCGCTCAGCCACTCGGAGCTGGGCCCGGGCGGTGGCGGCGAGCAGGGCCGCGTAGGCGGCGGAGGCCCGGCTCGGCCCCCACTGGGTGGCCATCACCTCACCGGTGGCCTCGTCCATCACGCTGACCAGCTGCCAGTCCAGCCCTGCGACCGTGCGCAGCCACAACTGGGCGGGGACGTCGAAGAAGTCCCTCAGGACGCTCCACTGCGAACGGACCGCGATCCTCTCGAAATCGTTCCAGGTCAGCGGAGTGCTGATGGGCTGTGCGAGTTCGTCCTGGCCGGCCTGCCGCAGCAGGCCGTCCACCAGCCAGTGGGACCGGGTGAGCCCGGCTGCGGGGAACCACCCGGCGTCGCTCTCCCCCGTCCACTCCTGGGCAACGCGGTGGCGCAGCACCGCGAGCCCGGCGGTCAGGCCGGCGGCGGCGCGGTTCGTGCCCCAGCCCAGGAAGTGCGGGGCCGTGGCTGCGGCCGGGATACCTGCTGCCCGGTCGGTGGCGCGGGTTGCGGCGCGGGCGGCCGACGGTCCGGGGCCCGCCACCGTCTCGGCGGTGACCAGGCTGACGGGCAGTTGCGGGAGATCGAGGTCCCGGCCCCAGCGGGCGAGACCGGTCCAGCGGGCGGTGAGTCCGGCATCGAAGTGCGGCTGCTGCGGCTCGGCGGAACCGGGACCATCGGAGCCGAGGCCGTCAGTGGCCGTGTCGTAAGTGACGACCGTGTCCGTACCGGGTGCGGAGGCCGGGTGGACACGGTCGGCTGCGGCGTGGGCCTCGGTGGGATCCACCGGGCGCCAGGCCGGTCCGAGGCCGGCATCCGGTACTGGCACGACCGTGGTCTGCACCGCATGGCCGTGCACCACCCAGGCCGAACGCTGACCGTCGTCAGTGCCGGCCAGCCGCGCCAGAACGGTCTGGGCGGCGAGGGATCCTGCCAGTACCGCGCTGATCGGGCGGGGCGCCGCCGACTCCGCCCCGGTCTCCTGCCAGTCAGCGGCTCGGGCCCGAACGGCCTGGAAGGCCCAAAGCTCCTCCGGAGCTGTGCACACCGGCCCGACCAGTGCGAGCGCCGCCTCGGCGGCCACCGGCACCACGGGGGTGCCCGGCGGCAGGCTTGCGGCGGCAGCCAGCAGATCCAGCGGAGCCTCGCAGTCGTCGATCAGCACCACCATCGTGGTGGCTGGTGCGAAGCCGTGCGCCGTGAAGTGGCTCGATGCGACGGGAAGGTGAAGCTCCACCGTCTCCCCCGTGCCGTTGGCGGTCAGTCCGCGCCGCACAGCCTCCGCCCCGGGCCCATTGCCGGCGACCGCCACCCGGGCGGCGCGCACTGCGGCGAAGGCCCGGTACGGCTCGGCGCAGTTCGCCTCCAGGTAGCAGAGCAGTTCGGCGTGGCGACCAGCGGTCTCCGGGTCCGGAAGCGGGCCGTCCACAGCGTCCAGGTCGATCAGCACATCCTGGGCGACCAACGCGCGCACGACATGTTCGAGGACCGGCCGGGCACGCTCGTCCCCGGCCGCTGCCACCATCTCGTCCACGCTCGTGCCGTTGAGCAGGGCGTCGAGTTGGTCGTCGACGACGGCGTAGAGCGCGGGCGGGCCGGACAGCACGAACGAGCGGTCACCGCGGGCCCAGAACACGCCTTGCGGCACCGGGGCGCAGTGCGCATCCGGGCGGAGCTTCACTCGCATGGATTCCTCGGCTTCATCGCTTCCTCGGCTGGAATCGGGCCCCTGCGGGGCGGTCGAACTCGATGACCCACTCGACGGCGTTGCGCCCGCGGCGGACCCCCGGCAGGGCCTCTTCCAGGTAGCTGCCCGGCGGCCGGCGGTCCAGGAACCGGGGCAGGGTTCGGACCGCCAGCACGCTGGCCAGATCGGCGTACTGCGGCTTCTCCGGCCGCCGGTGAGCCGGGTAGGCGCCGCTCGCCAAGGCGCGGGTGATGGCGGCTTCGTCATAGCCGGTCTTGATCATCACCTCGTCCGGAACCCCGTGCGCCGCCCGCCAGACGGTGAGGTCGACCAGATGTCCGGCCGGCCCGTCGGTCCCGGGAGCGGACGGGAAGTCGGCCCCGGGGTACCAGCGGCGGCGTTGCAGCACCACCTGACCCACCGCCAGCCGGGGCATGGTCGAAGTGCGGTCGGCTGCGCGCCCGTCCGCCGTGGGGGCCTGTGCCCAGGGGAAGGACCCGAATGCGACCCCGCCGGTGTCGGCCAGCCAGGTCGCCAGGCGCAGCGGGTCAGGGTGCAGGTCCGGCCGGCGCATCCCCAGGCAGACCGGACGCACTCGCTCGCCTTCCGCGTCCAGCAGGACCAGCTCGTCCCGGACCGGGTCGTGCACCAGCCGGATCCCGATCCAGTCCTCGGGGGTGACGGTCCGGTCCAGCAGCGGGATCCGGTAGTTGATGTTCGCTCCGTGCAGTCCGCGGTCCTCGCACGGTCGGGCGCCATCTGCCGAGAAGAGAGCGGTGGCACGTCGGGCGATCGACTCGGCCGCCCAGCCGCCGAGTTCACGGTCCGCGCCGAGGAAGCGCATGCCGAGCAGGCCCCGGCCGGGGAAGCACCCGTTCAGCACCAACCGGCCGTCGACCGGTTGGACCGCCAGCCCGTACGACGCGGGCGATCGCCGGAACCGCTCAGGCAGACCGGAGGCCAGCTCAGCCAACAGGCTCGGCTCGAACGCCAGCTCCTCGGTCTGCGGCCGCTCGGCCCGGTGGCGGGCGATCCGCTCGGTGACCGTGTGCACGGCGGTCGCGCGCAGCCTCAGCAGCCGGGCCAACGAACCGTCGCGCGGGCCGAGGTCGCGAGCCCGGTCGCCGGCAACCAGGTCGGAGATGCCGGCCTCGTGGCGGATGACGCCACTGACCAGGTCGGCGGCGTGATCGACCAGCGGGACCGAGGCACCCGGGCCGAAACGCTCCACGTACAGGGCGCACGCCAGCGCACGCAGCTCGTGATGGCGGTCGAAGAGCGCGGCGAACTCGACGGCGGCGGCCAGGTCAGCGAGCGCCTGCTGGTAGTCGGCGGCCGAGACCTCGAACGGGTCCACCACGTAGTCCTCGTTGACCCGCAGCCGACCTGCTTGCGAGCCGAGCGCGGTCAGCCGCTGCTGCGCCGACTCCACCCGCTTCAGCAGTGCTGCCCGCTCCGGCACCGCGGCCGTGGCGAGTCGGCCGAGCGACGCGGACACCTCCTCCAGTACCTTGGCCGCGACCGGGGCGTGCTCGCCCAGCAGTTCCTGGGCGGCTGGTAGCGGGTCCGGCGCCTGCTCGTCCAGACGCGGCCCGGGGAGCAGGATCTGGGCGTCACACGCGGCCCGGACCATCCGGTCGGCCTCCTGCGTGGTGACCGTGAGACGGTCCGCCAGCGCTCGGTCCAGTTCCCGGATCGCGACCGGCCCCAGAGCGGTGAGGTCCAGCAGGGTCCGCAGCTGACCGGTGAGCGGGGTGGAGAGCACCCGGACCTGCGAGCCGTGGCGCTGCTGGAAGCGCACGGTGTCCCGCGTGGCCCGAAGCGTCGGGTTCGGCATCACCACCGTCACGGCGCCGGGCAGGCGGACGACACCGCTGCCCGGCGCGGAAGCATCGCCCGGCGAGGCGCCGTCGCCAGTCGCGAGGTTTTCGGGCAACAGCCCGCCGACCAGGGCGGAGAACAGCGCCCGGTCCACCGAGGGGAACGAGTGCGTCCCGCCGCGCCGGAAAGTGACCCGGTCGAGCGCGACGCCCTGCTCGGACCAAGAGGCGAAGCCGACAGCGGTGAATCGGGCAAGCGGTGAGGTGCGCACCATCGCCCGGGCCAGATGCTGCAGAATGCCCCGTTCGGACTTGCGGTCCTGCTTGGAGGCGCGGCCGGCGGAGCGCGCGTAGCGACGCACCGCCGCCAGGACCTGGGGCGAGGTGAGCGCCAGGGACAACTGGAAGGGCTCGGCACCGACAGCCTCAGCCAGGGCTGCCCGTTCCTCGCCCAGGTGGGTCTCGTAGCCGGTGGTCAGTACGCTCCGCGCGAGGTCACCGCGCTGCCGGGCCTGCAGCCACGCGTTGGTCACGGCAGGCCAGCTGCGTTCGGTGGCCGAGGCTCTGGGGGCGCGACCGTTGTAGACCGCCCGTTTCAGCTCCAGGATGTTCCGGCGGTCCGGTCCGGTGGCCTTCTCGGCGAGATCGAACAGCTCGGCGCAGGCGGCGTCACCGAGCGAGGTGCACAGCCGCTCGGCCTCCACCAGGGCGCTGACCGCCGCGGTCAGTTCCGAGGTGCCGAGGCGCCGCCCGGGCAGCGGGTTGATGCGCAGCATCACCGTGTCCGCAAGACCGGCCGCACCCTGCGCAGGTGCGGCAGGGCGCGAGCAGGGTGCGGCGGTGCCCGAGGGTGTGGTCATCGTATCGGCCGCCCGGCTGACATCTCGGGCTCCTGCGGTGTCCGCACGGACGCTCCAGGAGCCTGAAGGTTTGGTAGGTACATGGCCTGACCTGGTCCAAATCGCTTCATGGTGACTCCAGGTGGGACGCGGCGCCCCGCCTCCAGTGAGCTGGAGCAGGGTCACGCAGGGGCCGACCCGGCGCTGCCGGGCGAGGGGACGACGCCGGCCTCAGGGCCGCGGGCATCGAGGGTCAGGCAGGTCAGCTGCAGCAGCAGCAGGTGATCTCCGTGGCGCAGGAACAGCACGCGCTGCCCATCACGTCCTTGCTCGGCTTGCCCATCAGGTCATCCACGTCATCGGCGAAGAACGCCGTGAGGGAGGCCTGTATCGCGGGCACGCCCACGGTGTCAGTGGCGTCCAGTACCGCCAGCTCGGTCAGGTCGAACGTCGCGAAGTCCACGCTCATGGCACACCGGTCCTCTACTTGAGTGTTGTTCGGGGAATACGGGCTGCTCCCAGGCCACTCGGGAGGTACACCGTGCTTCAGGTCGCCGAACTCACCACCTGACGCAATATCCGCGGATCGGACCCCAGAGGTCCTTTGGCGAAGCCCACCCGGAATTGCGGTGACTTTAACGGAACCGGAGCCTGGAACGGCCGCCATCCTCCGACCGGAACTCGCTCTGGGGCAAGGGAATCCGGGTGGCAGCAAACTGCACCGGACCAACCGGTGAACAGCGCTCGGGGGTGGCAGGTTGTTGCACCGATAGAGCGTCAGGTCATAGCGCCCGCCGTAGTCGGAACGGGAGGGTGCTCTCACCGTACCCGCACCTCAGTTCCACCTGCGGGTTCTCGGGGCGCTCGGCCGGTAGGCGTCCTTCACGATCTCCGCGAGGTCCTCCTCGCTGAACCTGCGGTGCCCACCCACCTGCCGCCAGCCTTCCGCTGCAGTCTGCCTGCGGCCGAACTGCCCACAGGAGCTGGGCATCGACGCCGGACCAGTCTCCCGACCGAGAGAGACGGACCGGCGTCGACGCAGTCTCCGCAGATCAGGACCCACCTAGGTCCAGCTCCCCCACCACCCCCGACCGTCGGGGGGCGCCGGTGCGTCTCCCCCCGGCGTAATGAACCCCTACCCTCATTCAGAGAAGTAGGCATCGAGTCAGCAGTTGATTCGGCTGATCGCTGTCATCATCCGAGGCCCGACGCCACCTTCAATGCCCGACGAGTTCGACCTGCCTTACGCATGATGCGAGTTCGGCGGGTAGGCGCCAGCCTTCGGAGCCGGGTGCGAGGTGGAGACGGGCCTTGAGGCCGATCAAGAGCTGGCGACGGTGTTCCTGGCCGACCCCGGCCCACGCGTCGGTGAAAGTCTGCCCGGTCTCGACGTCGACCCATGCCGAGGGGCGTTGTGGGAGGGCGGCCAGGCGGCGGCGTTCGTCGACGAGAACTTCGATCTGCCGGCGCATCGACTATCGGTCGGCCACCCCGACCCTCGCCGCCCGCTGCGCAACTTGGCTCGCTGCGGCCACAGTCGGCGTCACCGCCGGATGTCCGCCAGCCACTCGGTGACCAGGGCGACGCCGTCCTCGACCGGTGCCAGGACGGCTGCCTGGTCCGCCAGGATGCCTCGACGGAGCGGGAGTTGTGCCTCCAATCGCTCCCTGAGTTCCGGCGCGTCGAGCTCAGGAGCTGCGACGGTGGTGAACGTGACCCATTCCCGGCCGGTGCCCTCGCGGGACTTCACGACGCAGGACTCCGTCACCGTCGGCGGGTTCCGGGTCCGCGAGGCTGCCAGGTTCCACGCCAGGCATTCGTTCACCGGTACGCCCAACAGCAGGGCCTGTGCGCGACTTTGACAGAGCTTCAGGAGTGGGGATCGCTCACCGTGGGGTGAGTCGAGCCGGTGATCGTCCATCAGGTACTGGGCCCAGCGGCCCGACGCGACGAACGAGTGTTGGGGGTGAGCGCTGCGGATGCTGCCCGGGGAGCGCCGAAGCCACTCCGCGAGTGACCCCGCCGAGGCCGAGACCGGGGTCGCAGAGGGGTCGAAGGGCGGCATGTACGACCGGTACACCTCCTGCGCGGCGGGTGTCAGACCGGCCAGCGCGCCCCGGGTGTACGCGGAGCTGAGGGAGTTCTCAGGGGTGGCGGCCGACATCACCACGGTGCCCTCCGGCCCCAGTACCTCACGGAGCGCTGCGAGCAACTGCTCGGGGTTCACGGCCGTCATGGCCCGGTCCGACGCCTGGACGAGCAGCACACCGCCGGGCCGGACGCCCCGGTCACGCAGCTGGCGGCAGAGCCGGGTGTGCGAGTAGCTGATGCGCCGCGGGGGGGCGAGATCCGGCGTGGGGCGCAGCCTCGCGATCAGCTCGGCTCCGGTGTGCCCGAGCATGCCGAGCCAGGCCTGGCCGTCGCCGGACTCTCCGGCAGGCCGGAACGGAACGTACTCCAGCGTCACGTCACCGTGATGACCGCCGAACTGCATCTCCTGATGGACTTCGTCCGTGAGGAGGACGGCGAGCGATTCACCGGCCGCACCGAGTGCCCCTTGATCGGTGCCGTTCCACAGCCTCGACATGGCGGCAGTGCGCTCGCCCACCTCGGCGCTGTCGAACGGCGCATGGCCGAGGGCGAGGCAGAGTTGCCGTCCCGACAGCCCCTTTCTGCCCCGCCGAAGGCTCTCGACGAGGGTCGCCAGCCCCTCGACCCGGAAGGCGGAGGTGCGTTCGGGGTCGGTCACCGTCCGCACGGGGGCTTGGATTTCCGCGAGCCGCCGGTGACCGGCGTCCGAGAGCGGACGCCCGTCCCGGTCGGGGAGCACGACGACGTCCGCCGTCGCGGCCACCCACCCGGCTTCCCGGTTGCTGTCCGAGCCGGGGGCCGGGACGAACAGGGCGACGGCGTGGGCGTTCTGCTCCTTGTGCCGGAAGACTCTGGGTCCCGTCGGGTTCTCGAAGCGGCCGACGAACAGCTGGATCCAGAGCGGGTGGTTCACCGATGGGCCGACCGAGGCCGGCAGCGTCGGGTCGGACGGAGGAACCCTAAGCAGCTCGACCGGCAACCCTGGGCTGCCCTCCCGCGGCCGACAGTACATCTGCCCTCCGTCAGGGTCGGAAGCCAGGACCAGGGCCGGCCCCAGAAATTCGGCGAGAGCGTCCTCGACGTCGGTCTCCCACGCCTCTCCGCTCGTCACCCGCTGCGCGTAGCTGTGCGAGAACGAGATGAGCGCCAGGAGAAGCGGTCCGGTGCCGTCCGGAATCCGGACACCGCGGGCTTCGAGTTCCGCCCGGAGTCCGAGGTAGTCCGTCCGCACCTCGGCTCGGCTGTACTGCAGGGCCTGCCGGTTGCGCAGGATCGCCGGCACCTCCGCCGACCCGTGGGCCGACAGGCGAAAGCTTGCGCTCGACCCGGACGGGCGGCGGCGCGGCAGCCGCACGAGCGTGTCCAGTCCGAGGACGTCCGGTCCGCCGGGGATCCCTTCCTCGGCATCCATCGCCAGGCGCCGGGCCAGGCTGAAGTCGTCGTCCGCACCCTGGCGCTCGCCGGTGAGAAC
This sequence comes from Kitasatospora griseola, assembly GCF_044999035.1. Taxonomy (NCBI): domain Bacteria; kingdom Bacillati; phylum Actinomycetota; class Actinomycetes; order Kitasatosporales; family Streptomycetaceae; genus Kitasatospora; species Kitasatospora griseola. The sequence goes on from NZ_CP173360.1 coordinate 515,251, forward strand.
AACGACAGCGCCGGCCAGCCGGGGGAGCCACTGCTCGATCGACCGCGCCAGAGCATCCGCGTCGTTGCCGTCCATCATCAGCACAGTGGTGGCCCCCGGGCGGTTGCCCAGCAGGTCGCTGATCTGTCGCAGCACCCCATCGGGCGGCCCGACGTCGGGACCGACCTCGGGGAGGGCTCCCTGCACGTACACCAGCAGCGCATCCTCCGCCTCCAAGGCGGCTGCGGCCAGCAGGAGTTGCACCTGCTCCGGAGTGCTCGGGTCGAGGAGGACGCGGCACCGCTCCGGCGGAAGGTTCCAACTCGTCGGCGACGTCAGAACGGACTTGAGTTCCTCCAGGGACGTCCGCAGGCTCTCGGGCGTGTCGCGCTCCGCCGGCCCCGGGATCCCGATCAACACCGCCGCGCTGAGCGCCGGGTCCGGGAATCGGGGCGGCACCGGTGCGGCCGGTCGCTCCCGCGCCACCCTTCGGCGGGCGGGGGCGAGGAGGGTGAGCAGGTCGGCGGTGGCGGTGGCGAAGGACTGGAGGTCGGCGGGGAGGTCGTCGAGGTGTTCGGGGGCGATGGCCGAGAACGCGTGGCCGGGGCGGGGGTGGTGGGTGGCGAGGTGGTGGGTGAGGGCGGTGTGGACGGTCCAGGCGTCGTGGCGGGTGAGGTGGGGGGCGAGGGCGGCGCGGGCTTCGGGGTGGAAGGTGAGGGCGGCGGGGGTGCGGGTGTCGAGCAGGCCGGCGGTGAGGACGTCGGCGAGGTCGTCGGTGTCGGCCTCGGGGACGGCTTCCTGCCGGACCAGGCGCAGCAGCGGGAGGCTGAGGCGGCTGAACGGGCTGCACAGGGCGGCGAGTCGGCGGGCGGCGGGGGTGGCGGTGTGCAGGAATGCGGCGGCCCGGCGGGCGGGGTCGTCGTCGGGGGTCTCGTCGGTGGCGAACGGTGAGGTGAGGGTGCCCGCGGCGGGGACGAGGACGGCGTCGTGGCCGGCGGGGGCGCCGCGCATCATGGCGTCGGCCCAGCGGCGCAGCGCGTGCGAGGTGAGGGACGGGGTGGGCAGTGGCACCCAGTGGGCGTCGGGGCCGAAGGTGGCGGTGAGCATCAGCGGTACGGCGTGGGCGAGTTCGGTGTTGCGGGCGTCGGGTCGGCGGTGGCGGACCCGGACGGCGGGGAGGTCGAGGGCGGTGCGGTGGCGCAGTCGTCCGGGCAGCGGGTTGAGCAGGGCGACGGGGCCGTGGGCGCCCCAGGTGTGCAGCAGTTGCCAGATGCCGGGGGTGCGCCAGTGCGGGCCGGCGCAGTCGGTCAGGACGAGGAGGAGCCGGCGTTGCTGCGGCAGTCGGGCCGGCGGGACGGGGTGGCCGCGGGTGTCGGTGACGGTGGGGTGGGGGTCGAGGTCGAGGTGGAGCCGGCGGACCCGGCGGAACGCGCCGAGTCCGGTGAGCAGGGCGGTGAACTCGTCGAGGGTGTCCTGCCAGATCTCCATGGTGGGGCTGCGTTCGACGAGCACGACGACCTCGAACCATCGTTCGGGCGTGGGGCCGAGTACGGGCAGGAGTTCGCCCGTGCGGGTGTACGCGGTGATGGTCGCGTCGAGGTCGACGGTGCGCCGGGGGCCGTGCGGGTAGCGGCGTTTGAAGGGGCGCAGGGCGCGGCCCGTGTCCAGGGCGTGCGGGAGGGCGCGGGCGGCGGCGACCTCGACGCGGGGCGCGGCGGGGTCGCTGGTCGGCGGTTCGTACAGCGGGGTGACGGGCCGGTGCTCGGGTTCCTCGGGCGGTGCCTCGACAGCGGCGGAAGCTGCCGGGGCGGCGGGAGCGGAGAACGAGAACGAAGGCGCAACAGACGGGTTGGACAACAGAACCGGCGGACCGTCGGGCACCAGACCGGCTGCGAGCCAGAGCGCGTCCGCCACCGCCGCGCCGTCGGTGTCGGGCGGCAGCCGCGCGGTCAGCTTCGCCACCAGCTCGGCGGTGTGGTCACGCACCGGACAGGTCCCGGAGCATCAGGTCGAGCAGCCTGCTGCGGCGCTCGCCGGTCGGGGCGTCGGCATCGGTCACCAGGCGTACGGCGTTGAGGAGTTGGTCGATCGCCAGCTGGTCGCCGCGGGCGACTCGCCCGGCGAACCGGGTGATGAGTTCGTCGGCGTCGGGCGGCAGCGGCGTCCCGCCCAGTCCGAGGTGGCCCTGGACGGCGCGGCGCAGTGTGTCGGCGGTGGGCCTGGGCATGTCGTAGCGGATGCAGCGGCGCAGGAACGGTGCGGGGAAGTCCCGTTCGCCGTTGCTGGTCATGACGATGAACGGGAAGGTGGTGCACTGCACCCGGCCGTCCTCGATCTCGGCGGTGTCGGTGGACACCCAGGTGCTGACGGCCAGTCGGCCGGCGGGCTGCCGGACGAGTTCGGGGATCTCGAAGGTGCCGGTCTCCAGGACGTCGAGCAGGTCGGCGGGCAGGTCGATGTCGCTCTTGTCGATCTCGTCGATCAGCAGGGCCCGGGGGCGCTCGCTGGGCAGCAACGCCGTTCCCAGTGGGCCGAGTTTGAGGAAGGACTCGATCGGGGCGGCGTCGCGTTCGGTGGCTTCGCCGATCCGCAGGGCGTGGATGTGGCCGAGTGCGTCGTAGCGGCACAGCGCGTCGGGCAGGCTGCTGCGGGAGGTGATGTGCCATTTCAGGACGGGGCCGAGCCGCAGTTCGGCGGCGACCTGTTCGATGACGGTCGACTTGCCGGTGCCGGCGCTGCCGGTGATGAGCAGCGGGCGGTGCAGGTAGAGGGAAGCGTTGACGGCGTCGGTGAGGCCCTCGGGCGGCAGGAAGGCACGGTACGGCTGGTGGGTGCCGAGGCGGCGCCAGGGCGGCGGGGGTGCGAGTGTCACGTCGCGGGGCTCGCCGTCGCCGCGGTAGTAGCTGTTCCAGGACATCAGGTGCTCCTCGGGGCGGGTACAGCGGCGGGTACGGCAGCGGACACGGCGTTGAGTGCGGCGGCCGGCACGGCGTTGAGTGCAGTGGCGGGTGCGGCGGCGGGTACGACGGCTGGTGCGGCGGCGCGCTGGTGCTGGTCGTAGCGGGCGCAGAAGTCGAGCCACTCGACGTCGTGCCAGGCGGTGCGCAGTTCGGCGAGGCGGACCAGGTGGGCGTCGGTGACGGGGTCGGTCGGCGCGAGGTCGGCGCGGCCCGTGAGCACCCGGCGGTAGGCGGCTCCGAATCCGGCGGGCAAGCCGTCCCACAGGTGCCTCAGGCAGTCCCAGTCGGCGGTCGAGGGCGGGGTGTCGGCGCGCGGCCACAGGACGATCGGGGCGTACGGGAGGAGGGCTTCGACCAGGTCGCGGACGGCGGTCGGGGCGGTGGCCCGGTCGGTGAGCAGGACAGCGGGCCGGTAGTGGCCGCGGCGCAGGTCCGCGCGCAGGGTGTCGAGGGGGGTCGCCGCAGGGTCGATCCGGGAGAGGTGCGGGCCTTGGCCGCACGGGGCGCGCCGCAGCTCTTCGAGTTGGGTTCGGGCTCTGCGGTTCATGCCGCGCAGGTAACCGGGTTCGACCAGCCGGCCGGCCCACCGCAGTGCCACGGTGTGGTCGACGCCGAGGTGGTACTGACCGGTGAGGGCCTCCTCGGGGTGCCAGTCGAGCAGGACGGGGGCGTTCACCACGAGGTCGATCGAGCCGATCGGGCCGGTCGCGGACGGCAGGCTCTCGGCCCAGTCGATGACGTCGGCCAAGGTCCCCTCGACGCCCGCCTGGTCGGGCGGGCAGGCGAAGTGCCGGTGGTCGACGCAGGCCGCTCCGGCGCGCACGCACACCGAGAGCGAGTCGGGCCAGTCGATCTGGGCGGCGTCCAGGCTGACCACCAGTCGGCGTTCGGACGCCTTCGCCCGGTGCGCGGTGTACCGGGCCAGGGCGTCGTTGAGGGCGATCTCGGCTTCGTTGTCGCGCGCCCAGTCGCTGATCAGCGCGTCCCGGGGGTCGCGGCCGCAGGCGTGGGCGGCGGCGACCAGGTACCAGGCGAGCGCGCCGTGCCGAGAGGCCGTGGCGGGTGCCAGCACAACGGCGTCCTCCAGCAGGTACTGGAGCAGCGCGCGGTCACCGAGCCCCTCGGGCGGCTCGACCCGGCCGGGCCGGTCCCCGATCCACTGGCGGTTGAACTCGGCGGCGAGAAACCGCAGTTGGTCGGTGGTCAGGGAGGATCCGGCGATTTCGACCAGCACGTCGGCGGCGTCCATGGCGGCGAGGAGGTCGTCGGCCGCGTCGTGCACCGACCAGACCTCGGCCGCCGCGGCCCGGTCGGCGAGCGCGGCAAGGCCGTCGCGGGTGTGCGGCGGCGGGCCGGGCGGCGCCTGCGGCCACGTGCGCAGGGCGGCGGCGAGGATCTCGGCGCCCAGCGTGCCCGCCCTGCCGCCCGACGGCCGGGCCGACCGGCAGTTGCGGGCGAGCCAGAGTCCGCCGTCGGTCCCGTTGTAGGAGAAGTCGGCGGCCAGTTGGCGGTCCAGGGCGTCACGGATGTGCGGGGCGAGCGTCCCGACCCGCAGCAACTCCCCTTCGCCCGGGAGCCCTTCGGCGAGCAGGGCGGCGAGGCGTCGGCTCAGCGCCAGGCCGAAAGCCCGTTCGTGGGCGGCGCAGGCGGCCAGCACGGCGACCTGCTTCGCGCCGACCCCGAAGCCGCCGATCAGGCTGCCGGTGTCGGGGAGGCCGGCCGCCGCGTGGCACGTGTCGATCAGGACCACCAGCCCGGCGAGGCCCGGGTGGTCGGCGGCCAGTTCGACCAGGTGGGCGACGTCCACGCAGTCCAGGCTCTGGCCGTCCTTGCTGTCGGCCACCATGTACCGGAGCTTGCCGGCGACCTGGCCGTGGCCGAGGAAGGCCAGCACCAGGGTGGCCCCGGCTTCTCCGGCGGCCGCGACCGCGGACCGCACGGCGCTGTCGGCCTCCGCGCGCAGCACCCGGCCGGAGCGCAGCTGGACGGCGTTCAGGCCGGGGCTGTCGGTGCAGCCGCCGATCGCCGGGTCGGTCAGCACGGCGTGCAGTTCGCCCGCCGCCGCCTCCAGGCCGTCCAGCTTGTTCTCCGCGCCGTCCGACTGCGTGGCGATCAGCAGCAGGTGCCTGGGCGACGGCTGATGAGGGCTCACCTGGGGGCGGCCAGGGCCACCAGGGTGCGCATCACCGGTTCGGCGACCTCGGCGCGGCGCAGGTAGGTGGTGGCGTCGTGCGGCCACAGGGTGGCCGACTCCATCCGGTCGGAGAGTGGCTGGACGCCGCGGCTGTTGGGCGCCATCGCCTTGGCGAGTCGCCGCTTCGGGACCACCAGGTCGTCGCTGTCGCGGAAGTCCGCCCAGGCCTCGACCGCCTCCGGGGTGGCCGGCGGCCGGGGGCGCAGCAGCGGCCACACCACGGCGTGGGTGGTGATCGGAGATCCGAGCGTGACGAACAGCGGTACGGCGCCCGGGTATTCGGCCAGCGCCTCCAGGGCGACGACCGTGCCGAGCGAGTGCGCCACCACGATCGCGGGCCGGGCCGGGTCCAGGCAGGCCAGCACCCGGTCGCGGACGCGCCGGTCCAAGGTCCTTCCTGTGGCGTCGGGTTGGCGCCGGTGGAGGTAGCGGCCCGGCTGGGAGACGATGCTGAGCAGCTTCTGCCGGCTGAGCGCCCGCAGGCCCACGTTCAGCCCGGGGACGGCGGCGAGCGCGGCGACGCCCGCGGCCACCGTCCTGGCGGCGTTCCCGACGCCCTGCGCCTGCTCGTCCGGGCCGAGTTGGGCCCGGATCCGGCTCAGGGCGCGGTTGCCGCTGTGCTCGGGCAGTTCGAGGAGTTCCTCGACGAACTCGACCAGCAGGCCGAGCGTGATCGCGCCCTGTTCCTCGTCCCATTCCTCCGGCCCACCCGAACCCTGGGCGTCGTCGGCGTAGAACAGGTCGCCGTAGTGGGCGAACGCGGCGTCGGCGGACCAGTCCATGGTCAGCGCGGAGATCTCTTCGGCGTAGCCCGCCGCGCGGGCCCCGTCCGCCAACGCCCGCTTCCACTCGGCGAGTTCCGCCTCGGGGTCGCGCGGCCGGCCGATCCCGTGCACGAACACCAGCTGCGGCTTGACCTGATCGACTGCCACTGCCCGCTCCCCCTCACCAAACCGGCCCCGGCACTCGCGCATGCGAGGAGTGCCACGGTACCAACTGGTGCCGCATGCCCGGAAACTGACGATGCGGAGGCAGGCCGTTCAGTCTTCGGCGGCCGCCGGTTCGGCCTTCTGCTTCGCCGCGCGGCCCATCGCCGCCAGCACCTCGCGCAGTTGGGTGCGGAGGGCTTCGTCCGTCACTCGGCCGTTCTTGATCTTGGTGCCGACGGACGGGATGGACAGGGACTCGGGGAGGACTTCGGCGCCCATCATCCGGAGTGTCTCGGTGGTCCAGGCGCGGGCGCGTTCACCGCCGGTGGTGGCGGGGGAGGCGGTGATGACGGCGACCGGTTTGTCGACGAGCTGGCCGCCGCCGACGATCCATTCGAGGGCGTTCTTGAGGACGCCCGACATGCCGGCGGCGTATTCGGGGCTGGTGATCAGGACGGCGTCGGCGTCGGCGAGTCGGGCGCGGAAGGCGAGGACGGCGGCAGGCGGGGCGACGAGCTCGACGTCGTGTTCGAACCACGGGAGGGCGCGGAGGTCGTCGAAGAGAGTCAATTCGGTGCCGGGGTCGCACAGTTCGGCGGCGTTGAGCGCGACCGCGCGGTTGTACGAGCCCGCGCGCAGGCTTCCGACGATTGCCACGAACTTCAACTGAGGCCTCCGACTCCGAACGGTTTCCGACGATCGCTGCAACACACCGTCGGCGCACCCGGATTCCCGGCGCCGGGCGGTCGGGCCGCGTGGGCCGGGAGCCAGTTGCCGATGGCGGCTGCGCGGGGCCCGGGCCGCGCAGGCAGTCAGTGGCTGCCCGCAGGGGCCGGGGAGGCCGCGCGGTCGCTGCCGGGGGAACCCGGGGTGGCGGTGGTGCGAAGGATCCCGGCGGTGGCGGCGGTGGCGGCGCACATCAGGGTGAGCAGCAGGAAGGTGTGGTTGAGGGCGGTGAGGTGGGTGAGCCAGCCGATGACGGCGGGTCCGGCGAGCATGCCGAGGTAGCCGAGTCCGGCGACGTGGGAGACGTTGGCGCCCGCGGCGGCGGGGTCGGCGTGGCCGGCGGCGCTGAGGAGCTGGGGCACGCAGCCGGACAGGCCGAGGCCGAACAGCGCCCAGCCGAGGAACGCGGCCCACACCCACGGGGTGAGCGCGGCGATCGTGATGCCGACGGCGGCGGTGGCCGCACCGTGGCGCAGGACGGCGGTCGGGCCGTGGCGGCCGACGATCCGGTCGGCGAGCAGGCGTCCGGTGGTCATCGCGGCGGCGAAGGTGCCGTACGCGAGGGCGGCGGTGCTCGCGGGCGCGCCGAGGACGTCCCTCAGGTGCAGGGCGCTCCAGTCGTTGGCGGCGCCCTCGCTGAGCATGACCATCAGCGCCAGTACGGCGAAGATCCGGATCTGTCGGCGGACCTGGCCGCTGTCGGCGGTCGCAGCCGGGGTGTCGGTCCCCTCGTCGGCTTCGTCCGCGGCCGCGGCGTCGGGCAGCAGGGCGCGGGCGGCGAGCAGGGCGGTGGCGAGGCCGAGCGCGCCGAGGACGGCGAGGGTGGCCACCGGCCCGGCCCCGACGGCGGTGGCCGCGGCGGCGGCACCGGCGGCGATCACGCCGCCGACCGAGAAGGTGGCGTGGAAACCGGACATGACGGGCCGCCGGTACGCCTTCTCCACGTGCACGGCGTGGGCGTTCATGCCGACGTCCAGGCAGCCGTTGGCGAAGCCGAAGACCAGTAGCGCCCCGGCGAGCGTCCACGGGTTCGGCGCCAGGGCGGGCAGCACCAGGGAGGCGGCGCACACGGCGCCGGAGGCGGGGACGACGGTGCGGGCGCCGAGGCGGTCGGTCAGGCGGCCCGCGGCCCGCATGCCGCCGAAGGCGCCCAGGCCCAGCAGGACGAGCAGGCCGCCGAGGGTGGCGTGACTGATGCCGACCCGGGCTTCGACGGCGGGGATGTGCACGACCCAGGCGCCCATCAGAGTGCCGCACAGGACGAAGTAGACGTAGGTCGCCACGCGGGCGGCCCGGAGCGAGCGTTCCATGCCGTCGACCATAACGAACATTCGAGATGTGCGAAACCCGGAGAATCGAACACCCCAATTGTTTGCTTCGAAGTGCGGTTCAATTCCGGTATGAACACCGCGGAGCGCCACACCCTGATCGCCCAGACCGTGCGGGACGCGGGCAGCGCCACCGTCCTCGAACTCGCCGAACTCACCGGCGCCTCCGAGATGACCATCCGCCGCGATCTGGACACCCTCGCCACCCAGGGCGCCCTGGAGCGCTTCCGTGGCGGCGCCCGCACCCTGCTGCTGCGCGGCGAGGAACCCCCGTTCGCGCTGCGCGCCCGCGAAGCCGTCGACGCCAAGCGCCGCATCGCCGCCGGTATCTCCGCCCTCGTCGCCGACGGCGAGAGCGTGCTGCTCGACAGCGGCACCACCTGCCTGGAGGTCGCCCGCCTCCTGCGCGAGCGCCCCGTCACCGTCATGCCGCTGTCGCTGCCCGCCATCCACGTCCTCGGCGACACCCCCGGACCGGCCACCCTCCTCGTCCCCGGCGGCCGCCCCCGAGCCACCGAAGGCGCCCTCACCGGCCCCCTCGCCCTCGCGTCGATCAACGCCCTGCGCTTCGACACCGCCGTCCTCAGCTGCTGCGCCCTGAGCGCCGCCGACGGCCTGACCGCCTACGACCTCGACGACGCCACCGTGAAGAAGGCCGCGATGGCCGCCGCCCGCCGCACCGTCGTGGCCGCGTCCGCCGGGAAGCTCGGCCGCACCGCCTTCGCCCGCGTCGCCCCCGCCGCGAGCCTGCACATCCTCGTCACCGACACCGACGCCCCCGCCGACGAACTCGCCGCGCTCGAAGCTGCCGGCACCACCGTCGTCAGCGTCTGAGCACACCCGCCGAGGGGAAACGCCGCCGCACCCCTCCTCCCGGTGAGCGGGGAGGAGGGGTGCGGCGGTCGGGTGTTCAGGTGGCCAGGAAGCGCTCGTGGAAGACCTGGCAGCCGGGGGCGGCGCCGCGGACCGCGTCGACCATGGGCGGGGGGCCGCAGACGTAGAGATCGGGGGCCGGGCCGGTGTGGGTGGAGAGCGCCCGGGCGAGCAGGTCGGCGGGGGTGCCGACCGGGCCGGTCCAGCCGGGATCGGCCTCGCGGACGGTGAACTCGTACTGGAAGGACGGGAGTTCGGCGGTGACCGCCTTGAGCTCCGGGTCGCCGAACAGGTCCGCGGGGGTGTTGGCTCCCAGGAACAGGCGGGCCGGCTGCGGGTCCTGCCACTCGGCCATCTGGCGGGCCATGGCGAGCAGCGGGGCCAGGCCGGTGCCGCCGGCGAGCAGCCAGCGGGGGCGCAGGCCGGTCTCGTGGAGGCCGAAGGCGCCCTGCGGGCCGTGGACCGTCAGCGGGTCGCCGGGGCGGACCCGTTCGGCGAGCGGGCCGGAGAACGCGCCGTCCGGGCGGAGTCGGACGTAGAACTCCATCCGGCCTTCCCAGTTGCCGGTGTTGGCGAGCGAGTAGGCGCGGCGGACCCCGGTGCCGGGCAGTTCGAGTTCGACGAACTGGCCGGCGTCGAACTGGCAGTCGGGGCTGTCGGTGAGGGTGACGACGAGGTGGACGGTGTCCCGGGCGACGGTGGTGATCGACTCGACCTCCGCCGCCCGTTCCGGCACCCCGCCGTACAGGATCCGCGACTGCGGGTAGGGCAGTTCCGCGGTGAGCGGCCCGCACGGGACGGTGCGGCACAGCAGCACGCCGCCGTGCGGGAGTTCGTCGGGCGGCAGCGCCAGTGCGCTGTGCGGGCCGAGGTCGTACTCGCCGGAGGTGACGGTGGCGTGGCAGGAGCCGCAGGTGCCCTGCTTGCAGGAGGCGGGCAGCGCGGCCCCGGCCTCGGCGGCCGCCTCCAGCACGGTGCCGCCGGGCGGGCAGCACAGCTCCAGGCGGGCGCCGTCGGTGGTGGTGAGGACCACCTGGTGGCCGGTCACTTCCCGGCCGGTTCGAGCGCGGCGGCGAGGTCCGCGGCCGGGTCGCCGATCACCCGCAGGTCGAAGCGCTGCACCAGCGCGTCGACCAGGTCGGGCGTGAGGAAGCCGGGCAGCGTCGGGCCGAGGTGGATGTTGCGAATGCCGAGGGCGAGCAGGGCGAGCAGCACGGCGACGGCCTTCTGCTCGGTCCAGGAGAGCACCAGGGTCAGCGGCAGGTCGTTCACCTCGCACTCGAAGGCCTCCGCCAGTGCGACGGCGATCCGGATCGCGGAGTGGGTGTCGTTGCACTGGCCGAGGTCGAGCAGCCGCGGGATGCCGCCGATCTCGCCGAAGTCGTGCCCGTTGAAGCGGTACTTGGCGCAGCCGAGGGTGAGCACCATGGTGTCGGCGGGCGCACCGACCGCGAACTCGGTGTAGTAGTCGCGTCCGGGGGTGGGCCCGTCGCAGCCGCCGACCAGGAAGAAGTGCCGGATCGCGCCGCTGCGGACGGCAGCGGTGACGCGGTCGGCGACGGCGAGGACGGCGTCGGCGCCGAAGCCGACGGTGAGCAGCTTCTCGGGCGCGGGCTCCGGTTCGGCGGGGAAGCCGGGCAGCGCTCGGGCGGCCTGCAGGACGGGGGTGAAGTCGCCCTCGGAGAGGTGGCGGACGCCGGGCCAGCCGACGGGGCCGGTGGTGAAGATCCGTCGGCGGTAGCTGACGTGGGGTTCGATGATGCAGTTGGAGGTCATCAGGATCGGGCCGGGGAACGCGGCGAACTCGCGCTGCTGGTCCTGCCAGGCGCCGCCGTAGTTGCCGACCAGGTGCGGGTAGGCCTTCAGCAGCGGGTAGGCGTGCGCGGGCAGCATCTCGCCGTGGGTGTACACGTTGATGCCCTGGCCGGTGGTCTGCTCCAGCAGCTGCTCCAGGTCGTGCAGGTCGTGGCCGCTGACCAGGATCGCCTTGCCCTCGACGGGCGTGGTGCGCACCGCGGTGGGCTGCTGGGGCCCGTACGCGCCGGTGTTGGCGGCGTCCAGGAGTTCCATCACGGTCAGGTTGAGCCGGCCCAGGCCGACGGCGCGCTCCAACAGCTCGGCGGCGTCGGTGGGTTCGCCCGCGAGGTAGGCGAGGGCGTCCGCCACGCCGGCGAACACCTCGGCGCTCTCCTTGCCGAGGACGTGCGCGTGGTGGGCGTACGCGCAGATGCCCTTCAGTGCGTAGAGGTGCAGCGAGCGCAGGCCGACCACGTCCGGTCCGACCAGGGCCAGGCCGGCGTCCACCCGGACGTCGGCGGCCTGCTTCAGCAGCGCGTCCGGGTCGGCGGCGGGCTGCCAGGCGGCGGGGCCGGTCAGTTCGCGCGGTTCGCGGCCGGCGGCACGGGCCGCCTGCTCGTAGGCGGCGCGGGCCCGGTCGCGGTGGGCGACGGCCTGCTGGATCATGGCGCCGAACCGGGACGGGTTGAAGTTGACGTTGGTCAGCGTGGTGAACACCGAGTACAGCAGGAACCGGTCCGCCTCGTCGTCCGCCGCCCCGAGCGCCCGGGCCTCGGCGGCGTACTGGGCGACTCCCTTCGCCGCATGGATCAGCAGGTCCTGCAGATCGGAAGTCGCGGCATCCTTGCCGCAGTTGCCGATCGCGCCCGCGCACCCGGGAACCGTCCCGGTACGGTCGGTCTGCTCGCACTGGTAACAGAACATGCGGTCCTCCTGGACTCCGTACACCTCGCCCTGGCGCCGACGGGCCCCACGCAACGGGCGTGCCTTCACGCTACGAACCCGCGGCCCGCCGGACCCAGGACCCGTACGTCCTCCCGCCCGGGGCCATCGGTCCCCGCTCCCCCGCCCTCGCCGGGACGCAAGTCCCTTGCCCCGCCCGCCGATCGCCTCCGTCGGATTCGTTCGGGTTCGTTCGGGGCTGTTCGGGGCCGTTCGTTACCGCTCGGTGAACAGCGTTGTGCGCGGTCTCGGCACGGGGTTACGGTGCGACGGAGGCAGGAGCAGCGAAAGCGGCGAAGGCGGAGGAGGTGGCGGCGGTGCGGTTCGGACACGTGGGCCGGCCGGGCGCCGTCGCCCGCCCGGGCTGGGTGCTGGCCGCCCGACTGCACATCGATCTGCTGCGGGTGACCACCGCGCTCTGTCCGGCGCCCGCGGTCGCCGTCCGATCCGTCGTCACCGCCTGATCCGTCGTCACCGCCTGATCCGTCGTCACCGTCCGATCCGCGCCGCGCCCGGGCGTTCCTTCGCGTTGCTGCCGCCCCGTGGCCGGCGTGCCGTCACCTTCCTTCTGAACAGGAGCGGTTCGCCATGCCCGAAAACACGTCCACACCCCTGCACCTGGCCGTCGCGCTGGACGGCGCCGGCTGGCACCCCGCCGCGTGGCGGGAGCCGGAGGCCAGGCCGGCGGAGTTGTTCACCGCCCGGTACTGGGCCGACCTGGCCGCCGAGGCCGAGCACGGGCTGCTCGACCTGCTGACCTTCGAGGACGGCCTGAGCCTCCAGTCCGACGACCCGTTCGCGCCGGACGCCCGCACCGACCGGGTGCGCGGGCGGCTGGACTCGGTGCTGGTCGCGGCCCGGATCGCCCCGCTGACCCGGCACATCGGCCTGGTGCCGACGGCCGTCGTCCCGTTCACCGAGCCGTTCCACCTGTCCAAGGCGGTGGCCACCCTCGACTTCGTCAGCTCCGGGCGGGCCGGCCTGCGGGTGAAGGTCTCCGCCCGCCCCGACGAGGCCGCCCACTTCGGCCGCCGCGAGGCCGCCCTGCTGCGCCTGGACGAACCCGACACCCCGCAGAAACTGGCCACCCTCGCCGAGGAGTTCGGCGAGGTGGCGGACTACGTCGAGGTGCTGCGCAGGCTGTGGGACAGCTGGGAGGACGACGCGGAGATCCGCGACGCCGGCACCGGCCGCTTCGTCGACCGCGCCAAGCTGCACTACATCGACTTCACCGGGTCGCGGTTCAGCGTCCGCGGCCCGTCGATCACCCCGCGCCCGCCGCAGGGCCAGCCGATCGTCGCCTCCGTCGCCCACCGCACCGAGCCCTACCAACTCGCCGCCCGGTCCTCCGATTTGGCGTTCATCACCCCGCACACGCCGCACGACGCCAGGGCCGCGCTGGCCGAGATCCGCGACGCGCAACAGGCCGCCGGGCGCGGCGACGAGACCGTGCACGTCTTCGCCGACCTGGTGGTGTTCCTGGACGATCGGCCCGGCGCGGCCGCCGACCGGCTGGCCCGGCTGAACGACTCGGCCGGCGCCGAGTACCGCAGCGATGCCCGGATCTTCACCGGGACGGCGGGCGAACTCGCCGACCTGATCGAGGAGTTGGCGGCCACCGGCCTGACCGGCTTCCGGCTGCGCCCGGGCGCGCTGCCGTACGACCTGGAGCGGATCACCCGCGGCCTGGTACCCGAGCTCCAGCGGCGCGGCCGGTTCCGCACCGCCTACGAGGCGTCCACGCTGCGCGGCCTGCTCGGCCTGCCGCGCCCCGCCAACCGCTACGCCGCCACCGCCACCGTCGGCCTGGCCGCCACCGCCGCCACCGCCGCGACCGCCGCCACCGTCTGACGCCCCGGAAGGATCGCCCCGTCATGACCAGCAGCAGCAAGCCCGTCAAGCAGATCCACCTGGCCGCGCACTTCCCGGGCGTGAACAACACCACGGTGTGGAGCGACCCGGCGGCCGGGAGCCAGATCGAGTTCTCGTCCTTCGCGCACTTCGCACGGACCGCCGAACGCGCCAAGTTCGACTTCCTGTTCCTCGCCGAGGGCCTGCGGCTGCGCGAGCAGCACGGGCGGATCTACGACCTGGACGTGGTCGGCCGGCCGGACACGTTCACCGTGCTCGCGGCGCTCGCCGCCGTCACCGACCGGCTCGGCCTGGCCGGCACCATCAACTCGACGTTCAACGAACCGTACGAGGTGGCACGGCAGTTCGCCTCACTGGACCACCTCTCCGCGGGCCGCGCGGCATGGAACGTGGTGACCTCCTGGGACGCGTTCACCGGCGAGAACTTCCGCCGCGGCGGGTTCCTGCGGGAGGAGGACCGGTACGCGCGGGCCCGGCAGTTCCTGGAGGCGTCCTGGCAGCTGTTCGACTCCTGGCACGGCGACGAGCTCCTCGCCGACCGCGCGTCCGGGAAGTTCCTGAACGACCCGGACGCGGGCCGATTCGCCTACCGGTCCTCGGAGTTCGACATCTCCGGCCGGTTCGACGTGCCGCGCGCACCGCAGGGACGTCCGGTGATCTTCCAGGCGGGGGACTCCGACCAGGGCCGCGAGTTCGCCGCCGCGTCCGCCGACGCGATCTTCTCCCGGCACGGCACACTGTTCGCCGGGCAGGCGTTCTACGCGGACGTCAAGGGTCGGCTGGCCCGGTACGGTCGGCAGCGGGACGAGCTGAAGATCCTGCCCTCGGTGACGTTCGCGCTCGGCGACACCGACGTCGAGGCGCACGAGCGGGCCGCCCTGATCCGCCGTCAGCAGGTCAGCGGACAGACCGCGATCCGGCTGCTGGAACAGGTGTGGAACCGCGACCTGTCCGACCTCGACCCGGACGGCCCGCTCCCCGCGCAGGACCCGCTGATCGGCGAACACACCATCGCCCGGGGCCGCGCCTCGGTCCGGATGACCCGCGACCCGCTGGCCGTCGCCGACGAGTGGCGGGCGCTCGCCGCGACCAAGCGGCTGTCCGTCCGCGAGCTGATCATCGAGGTGACGGGCCGCCAGTCGTTCATCGGCACCCCGGCCCGGGTCGCCGAGGAGATGAACCGCTTCGTCCAGGAGGACGCCGGCGACGGCTTCATCCTCGCCCCGCACCTCACCCCCACCGGCCTCGACGAGTTCGCCGACAAGGTCGTTCCCCTCCTCCAGGAACGCGGCGTCTTCCGAACCGAGTACCGGGGCGACACGCTCCGCGATCACCTCGGCCTGGCCGCCCGTTGAGCCGCCCGTCGAGCCGCCCGTTGAGCCGCGCCGGCACCGGGCCCGGGCGTCACGTGGACCGGGCGTCACGTCGGTGTTGATCCGTTGTTGATCGGCGGGGGACAGCATGGTGGACGTGCCGGTCCCGGGGGTGGGTTCGAGGGGTGATCGGCCGTCAGTTTCGGCGCGGTTCCCGATGCGGGGCCGCCGGGATCACGGGGTGGAACCGATCATGCGTGTCCGTCAGCTGTCCGCCGCCACCGCCGTGGTGGCGGCCCTGGGCGTGTCCCTCACCGCGTGCGCCGAGGAGCGGCCGTCCGGGCCGGTCGCCCCGGCCGCGCCCGCGGTGCCCGTCGCGGCGGAACTGCAGGTCTCACCCGTCCTGGAGACCGCGCCCGCCGCCCCCGCCGGGGCCGGGACGCGCCGGTGCACGGCGGCGGACCTGCGGGCGACGGTGTCGGCGGGTTCGGCGGCGGCGGCCTCGGACGGGCCGGTGGTGGAGCGGATCGAACTCGCCAACCGCAGCGCGGCCACCTGCACCCTGCAGGGCTTCCCGGGCATCGACCTGATCAGCGACGGAACCACCTGGAGCCTGCCCCGGGCCCGGACGTCGCAGACCCGCACGGTGACCCTGCCGCCCGGCGGGACGGCGTCCGTGCTGATCGACTACCTGCCCTACCGGGGACGCGGGCAGCGCGGCCAGGCCGAATTCAAGGTGACCTCGATGGTGCTGACCCCGCCGGACGACACCGGGCACCTCACCGTCCACTGGGAGGGCGCCAACCCGCAGGACCGCCGCTCCGCACCGCAGCCGGGCACCCAGGTCCGCCCGATCACCGCCGGCCGCTGAGGCAGCCGGCCACGCGGGCGATCACTCGTCGGACGACCCCGGCGACTCGTCGGTGTCCGCGAACGGGGCCGGGGGCTCGTCCGTGCGCGCGGAGGGGGCCTGCGGGTCGGGGCGGACCGCGCCGAGGATCGGCAGCATGGGGACAGGGGCGAGCTTGATCACCGTCCCGGTGTGCGGGGCGTGCACGACGGTGCCGCCGCCGAGGTAGAGGGCGACATGGCCGGCGTCGTTGTCGTAGACGACCAGGTCGCCGGGGCGCAGCTCGCGCAGCGGGATCCGCTTGAGCGCCGCCCACTGCTCCTCGCTGGTGCGCGGGATGCTGACGCCGGCGGACTGCCAGGCCTGCGAGGTGAGGCCGGAGCAGTCGTACGCGTCGGGGCCGGTGCCGCCCCACCGATAGGGCTTGCCGAGCTGGGCGAGGGCGTAGGCGATGGCCTGGCGGCCGGCCTCGGACGCGCTGCCGCCGGGACCGAACGTCCCGGCGGCGAGCATCTCCTCGCGGGCCTGGTCGGCGCGGTCGCGCTCCAGCTGCTCCAGCAGGTCCAGTTGGTCGGCGGGAGTGGATTCGAGCAGTCGGGCGGTGCGGTCGGCCGCGGTGCGGGCCGTGTCCAGGGCCCGCTGGGCGTCCTGCGAGGCGGTGGCCGCCGCCTGTTCGGCCTGCCGGGCCTGGTCGGCGGCCAGCACCAGCCGGGCCCGGGCCTCGCGCAGTTCGCCGAGCACCTCGGCGGTGGTGTGGGTCTGCTCGAACGCCCGCCACTGGCGGCCGAAGAACTCCTCCGGATTGCCGGAGAGTAAGAGTCGGGCGACCGGGCCGAGCGAGCCCAGCGAACCGTTGCGGTACAGCTCGCCGACCAGTCGCGCGGCCTGCAGTTCGGCCTCCACGACCCGGGCCCGTTCACGCTCGGCGTCGGCTTCGGCGTCCGCCGACTCCCGTTTCCTCCGGTCGAGTTGGAGATCGGCGGCGGTGAACCGCTGCTCCGCGCTCTCGGCGGCGTGCCGGGCGTCCGCGAGGTCGCGGCCGAACTCTTCGAGCGCCGACCCGGCGGTCACCTCCTCGGGCGGCGGCGGTTCCGCCCCGACGGCCACGGCGTGGGGCGGCGGTTCCGGGTCCGCGGCGGCGGGCGCGACGGCCGTGACCAGCAGTGCCACGGCCAGCGGAAGCGCCGCCACCCGCCAGGACCGGGGGATGCCACGGACCATGGGAGTCCACCGTCCTCGCTCACGTGCATCGGATGCGCCACGCACCGGCCGGATCCGCCGGCCGCCCGCACACCCGTCGGATGATCGGAACCCCGCCACTGTGGCATCCACCCCGCCCACTCCCCCGCAACCCGGACCCGAACGACGCGCACCTCACCCGCCCGGCGCAGCACCGGCCGCCCCGCCGAGGCCCGGGCGGGTCCGCGGCGGTGATTGCGACCCGTTCCGGGCCGCAGCATCATGAGGGAAATCGATGACGTGCCGGGCCAGCTGAGGGGCTTTCATGAACGTCGGCATCACGCACCTGCGCGCCTTCCTCGCCGTCCTCGACAGCGGCAGCTTCAGCGGCGCGGCGGACGAGCTCGACGTCAGCCAGTCCGCGGTGTCGCACTCGGTGGCCGCGCTGGAGCGTTCGCTCGGCGCCGCCGTCCTGGTGCGCACCGGCCGGCCCCGCCCCACGGCGTTCGGCGAGCAGATCCTCGTCCCGGCCCGGCAGGCCGTGGCCGCGCACGCGGCGATCTGCGAACTGGCGGCCCGGCGCAACCGGCAGCCGTCCGGGACGGTGCGGCTGGCCGCCCCGCCGACGGCCTGTCAGGGCGTTCTGCCGACCCTCCTACGGCGCTGGCGGGAGGCGTTCCCGCAGTTGAACGTGGTGCTCCTGGAGGGCGACGACGGCGAGGTCGAGGAGTGGCTGCGGCGCGGCGCCGTCGAGCTCTCGGTCCTGGTCGGCCCGCCGTCCGAGCAGGGCGTCCTGCTGTCCACCGACACCTTCCAGGCGCTGCTGCGACGGGACCACCCGCTCGCCGCCGAGCCGCGGATCGACGTCACCGACCTCGACGACGACCCGCTGATCCTGTCGACCGGGGGCTGCGAGAAGTACGTCCGGCAGGCGTACCGGCTGGCGCGCAGGCCGCTGCCCGGGGCGCACCGGGTCCGGGACATGGGAACGTTGCTCACCATGGTCCGCAGCGGAATCGGCGTGTCGATCGTGCCCGGGCTGACGGCGACGATGCTGGACCACCGGCTGGTCATGGTGCCGCTGGCCCAGCGCGTCACCCGCAGCCTCACCCTGACCGGCCCGGCGGACCGCCCCTGGCATCCGCTGGCCGAAGTCCTCACCGCGTGGTGCCGCCGGCATCTGACGGACGGTCAGGACAGCGGCCCGCTCCCCGCCGACCGGGATCTCCCGCTGCCGGTGCGGACCCGGCCGCTCGACCTGCGGCCCACTGCCGACGCCGACGCCGGCAGCCACCGCGAGGCCCCCGTCACCGTCTGAGTCTCCCCTCGGGCTCCGCGACGGAGGCGGCCGGCGGCCCGGACGTCCCCGACGCCGGCGGGCGGGGGCGGCCCGGCGCCCGGGCGAGCAGGACGCCCGCGACCACCAGGACGGCACCGGCCGCGGTGTTCCAGCTCAGCGGCTCCGACAGCAGCAGGGTGCCGAACAGGGTCGACCACACGGGGATCACATAGGTGACCGTGGAGGCGATGGTCGGCCCGGCCTCCCGGATGAGGCGGAGGTTGAGGATGTAGGCCACGCCGGTGCCCAGCGCGCCGAGGGCCAGCAGACTCACCGCGGCGGGCCGGCCCGGCCACCCGGGCGCCCCGGCCATCAAGGGCGCAGCGATGGCCAACTCCGCTGTGGCGCAGATCAGTTGTGTGGTCGACAGAGCGACTGCGGAGCCCTGACGGCCCGCGAAGAACCGCCGGGTGTAGGCGAATCCGGCCCCGTAGCACAGCGTCGACCCCAGACAGGCGGCGGCGCCCGTCAGTGTCGCGTCGCCCAGCCCCTGCCAGATGCCCAGCACCACCAGCACCCCGCAGAAGCCGGTGAACAGGCCGACCAGCCGACGCGACGTCAGCTGCTCCTGCGGAACCAGCAGCAGTACGAAGAACAGCGTGGTCAGCGGCGTCGTCGCGTTGATCACACCGGCCAGCACCGAACTGACCTGCGTCTCACCGAAGGCGAGCAGCGCGAACGGCATCGAGTTCAGGAACAGCGCCACCACCAGCGCATGCCCCCACGTCGCCCGGTCCCGCGGCAGCCCCGAGCGCTGAACGGCCAGGATCGCCGCCAGGGTCAGCGCCCCGAACAGGCACCGCCAGAGCGCCACCCAGATCGGCGGAACCTCCGCGTCCACGGCCACTTTGATCAGGGCGAAGCTGGCCCCCCAGATGAGCGACAGGGCCAGGAAGCCCGCAATCCACCGGGCCGGAGCCGGGCCCGTCGATTCCACGGCCACTTCCGGTTTCTGCACCAAGTCCACTCCTCGCCTGGGCGTCGGGCGTTTCGGTCCCGCCAAGTGGTGCGATGATGCGACCGGCCGGAGGCGAGAGTCCAACAAGCGACATGCGTGAGCCATGAACGGCACTCATATCGAGCCGCCCGGCACCGGCCCCGTCCCGGCCGTGTGGGACGATCCCCCGCATGACGCCCGATCCCCAGCCGCCGACCCGCACGCACCTTCGCCTCCTGGCGGGCCACTCCAAGGGGGAGCCGGTGTTCGAAGTGCTGCCGGCGCTGTTCCTGGAGCCCGGCCTGTTCGAACTGGCCGGAAGCCCGGGGCTGACGCTCGGCTGCGCGGCCGGCGATGTGCTCCGGGTCGGCGACGACGGCCGGTTCACGGTGGTGGAGCCCGGCGGGAACCTGTGCGTTCAGGCGGCGAGGCGCGGCTGCTTCGCACCCGAGTCGCTCGCCGGACTCCGGGACGCGATCGGGGAGCTCGGGGGCATCGCCGAGGCCCCGTCGGACCTGCGCTTCGTCGTCGTCACCGTCGCCCTGACAGCCGGCCCTCCCGCGGTCGAACACGTCATGGACCGCTGGGCGGCCGGCATCGACGGGGCCGAATGGTGGTTCGGCAACATCGACCACGACGAACACGTCGACACCGCGCACTGACCGCGCCGACGGGCGCGCAGGCACCCCGCCCGGTCAGCCGGCGGCCGGCTCCGGGACGTCCCAGCCCAGCTTGCGGGCCTGCGCGGCGACGGTGGCGAAGTCCTTGGCGGGGGCGAGTGCCGCGACCGTTTCGCGGGTGAGCGGAGCGCCTGTCAGGATCGCCGCCACCGCGTCCCGGGCGACGGGGCGTTCGAAGTAGTCCTCGGCGAAGTCCACGTACGCCTCGGGGGTGCCGTCCGCGACGAGGTCGAACATCCAGTCGGCGCCGTCCCGCTCGTCGGGGGCGAACTCCACCGGGCCGCAGCGCCACGCGGTGTCGGCGGTCTCGCGCCAGACGCAGACCGTGGCGTCGAAGAAGTCCATGAACTGGAACTCCGGCGCCTGCGCGTAGTGGGCGAGCGAGGCCGGCAGTCCGTCGAGCAGGCCCGGCCAGTGCGCGCGTTCGGCCTCCCGCCACGGCGTGGCGTCGCTCTCGTGGTCGAACCCGTGGAGGAACACCCCGGCCGCGTCGAACACGATCGCGTAGTGGTCGCCCGAGCCGTTGTCCATGGACGCCAGGTCCACGCCGTCCCGCCAGCCGGGCACGAACGCGTGCGTGGGGGCGTAGTCGTCGAGGATCGCGTCGAGCAGGGCGATCGCCCGGCAGCGGGCGCGCAGTTCGGCGGGTTCGGGCAGCGAGGACAGCAGGTCGCGAACGGTCATGCCGCCCATTCAACCGCGCGCCGCCGACACTGCCGCGAACGGGCTGACCTGGCAGTTCGCCCCGCCCTGCCGCAGGATCGCGCGGCAGGCCCGCGGTTACGGTGGGCGGATGACCGGTCGTCGGCGTCTGCGGTACCTGGGGGCGGCGGGCGCGTTCGCCGTCTGCATGGCGGGGACCACGCTGCCCACGCCGCTGTACGGGCTGTACCAGGAACAGATCGGGTTCTCCGAGCTGATGGTGACGGTGGTGTTCGCCGTCTACGCACTGGGCGTGATCGGAGTGCTGCTGCTGGTCGGCAATGTGTCGGACGCGGTGGGGCGGCGACCGGTGCTGCTGTGCGGTCTCGGGTGCGCGGCGGGGGCGGCGGTCGCGTTCCTGGCCGAGCAGGGGCTGGCACTGCTGTTCGTCGGCCGGCTGCTGTCGGGTTTCTCCGCGGGTCTGTTCACCGGCACCGCCACCGCGTACGTGCTGGAGCTCGCCCCGCCCGACCGCAGGGCCCGGGCCGGGTTCGCCGCCACCGCCGCGAACATGGGCGGCCTCGGTCTCGGACCGCTGCTGTCGGGGCTGCTCGCCGAGTACACCTCGCACCCGCTGACGCTGCCCTACCTGGTCCACCTGGCGCTGCTGGCGGTCTCGTTCGCCGTCACCTGGCTCCTTCCGGAGACGGTGGCCGGCGCCCGCCCGCTGCGCACCGCGCGGCCCCGGCGGCCGGACCTGCCGCCGCAGGTGCGCGGGGTGTTCGTCCCGGCGGGGATCGCCGCGTTCGCCGGGTTCTCGCTGCTCGGCGTGTTCACCTCGGTCAGTCCGGCGTTCCTCGCCGAGGACCTGGGCGTGCACAACCACGCCGCGGTCGGCGCGATCGTCTGCCTGGCCTTCTTCGCCTCGACGGCCGGTCAGCTCCTGGTTCCCCGGCTGGGCGCGGCCCGGGCCATCCCGCTGGGCTGTCTGGTCCTGATCGCCGGGCTCGGCCTGCTCGCCCTCTCCCTCGCCACCGACACCCTGACGCCGCTCGTCCTGGCCGCCCTGGTCGGCGGCATCGGCCAGGGCATGGGCCTGCGCGGCGCGGTCGACGAGGTCGCGGGCGCGGCCCCCGCCGAGCAGCGCGGCGGCGTGCTGTCCGCGCTGTTCGTGGTGGCGTACTTCGGCATCTCGATCCCGGTGATCGGCATCGGCCTGCTCGCCCGCCCCCTCGGCCTCACCCACGCGGGCCTGGTCTTCGCCGCCTGCATGGCCGCCCTCGCGGCGGCCTCCGGCGCCTACCTGCTACGCCGCCGGGTCTCCTGAACGGGCGTCGCACCAGGTCGCGACGGCCGCTCGTCGGCTCCCCGGTCGGGCCCCGACCTGCCGGACGGCCCGTCGCCGCGCTTCCCGGAGCCGACCCCGGACGCCCCGGCCCGCGGCCTCAGGCGGCTCGTCCGAAGCCGCCGGACGCGGCGGTGACCGACTGCGGGAAGGCGAAGACGCCGTCGGGGTCGTACCGGCGGGCGATCAGCTGCAGGCGTGACAGGTTCTCGCCGTAGTAGGCACGGCCCCAGTCCGGGAGCGTCGCGTCGATGTAGTTGACGTACGCACCGTGCGCGCCGAGGCCGGCCAGACCGTCGCGGACGGCGTCGACCGCGGCCTTCACCCGGGCCTCGGTGGCGGGGGTGGCGGAGGCGTACACCTGGGCGCTGGCGAGCGAGTTGCGGTGCGGGAAGGCGGTGTCGCCCGGTCCGAGGTCGCCGACGGCGCCGCCGAGCGAGTCGAGCAGCAGGTCGATGCCGATGCGGCCGGTCATCAGGTCGGTGACCTTCGCCGGGTCGATCGGCCGGGGTCCGAGCATTCGGGAGACGGCGACGAATCCGGTCCGGGTGAGCCGGCCGCCCTCCCAGGTGGGGTGGCACTGGGCGACGGTGTCCTTGGAGCAGCCCGCCATGTACTTCATCGCCGCCAGGTAGTCCTTGGGGGCGACGGTCCGGCTGGTCGGCGTCGTTCCGGCGGCCCTCACCAGCCGGTCGACCTGCTGGTTCGCCCCGTCGGGGTCGCCCACCCAGCAGCCGACGACCCGGCAGCTCGGCGGGCTGCCGCCGGCGATCTGGCAGCTGGCCCACAGTTCCTCGGGCGCGCGGGCCACCCACTCCTGCCAGGCGCCGAGCACCTGCGGCACGGATCCGGCGGGGAACGCCAGCGAGATGACGGTGAGGCCGGGCGCGGGCGCGGTGTCGAAGGTGAACCGGGTGACCACGCCGAAGTTTCCGCCCCCGCCGCCGCGCAGCGCCCAGTACAGGTTCTCGTTCCGGCCGGGCGAGGCGGTGTGCAGGGCGGAGTCGGCGGTCACCAGCTGGGCCGAGCCGAGCCGGTCGCAGGTCAGCCCGTACTTGCGGGCCAGCACGCCGATGCCGCCGCCCAGCGTGAGCCCGCCGACCCCGACCGTCGGGCAGCTCCCGGCCGGCAGCAGCCGCCCGGCCGCCGCCAGGCCCGCGTACACCTCGATCAGCCGCGCGCCCGCGCCGACCTCGGCCTTCCCGTCCCGGTGCACCTTGACGTCCGCCATGCCGCGCAGGTCGATCACCAGGCCGGTGGCGGGGATGCTGTAGCCGAGGTAGCTGTGACCGCCGCTGCGTGCCGCGATCGGGATGCCGTGGCCGCGCGCCACGTCCAGACAGGCCCGGACGTCGTCCGCCGAGAGGCACTTGGCGACCGCGGCGGGCAGTTGACCGTCGTTCAGCTCGTTGAACCCGAGCCGCGCCGTCCCGTACCCGGAGTCGGCGGGCAGCACCAGCCGGTCCCCCAGCCGTCTCCGCAGCGCCTGCCAGTCCGGCGGCGCCGCCCGCCAGCCCCGCGCTCTGGCCGGGAACGCCCCCACCGCCCCCGCACTCCCCGCCCCCGTGGCCACTCCTGCCGCCGCCACCGCAGCGACAGTCAGAAACCGCCGACGATCCATACCCATGGCGAACCTCTCCGCCCGCGCCCCGCGCGCGAGCCTCCTGTCCGCCGATCGTCGCCCTCCCCCGCCCCTCGGGGCCCGCCGCACTGCGCCCATCGGCGCACACCGGCCCCGCCCGACCCGCCGTCAGGCCGCCGGCTCCGGGAAGCCGCCGAGCCGCTCGCCGACCCGCTCGCGCAGCAGCAGGTACTCCGCCCAGCGGTGCCGCGTCGGCCCCACCGGACGGGCCAGGACCCGGCCCTCCGTGACGGTCTGACCGTCCCGGAACTGTTCGAGCGTCAGGTCGAGCTCCGCGCCGCTGGGCAGCCGGTTCCACCAGTGGAACCCCTGCTGCTCCCCGCCCCGGTACACCTTCCCGACCAGCAACTCGCCCCCGAACAGGTCGTGCACCACCAGCGCGGTGATGTCGCACTGCCCCCACGCCGGGTTCTCCGGCCCCCACCCGGCCCTGAGCAGGTCGTCCGGCGAACAGGTGTCGGCGGCCCAACTGGCCCGCAGGGCCCGGTCGAGATCGAGCAGGTTCCAAGGAGTCATCCCGGCAGCGTCGCACCCGCCACCGACAACCGTGGTGTCGTCGGCCAGGGCGCACTGTTCGATGGTTAGGCGTTGTTCGACGGCGTCAGGGCTGCTCGGTGCGGCATCACCGGGTACGTGCCGCAGGCCCGCGGGTCGGGCCGGACAGCGGTGATCGCGAAGCCTGGCGGGATCGTCGCCCGCCCCTGCACCGCCGTGATCCACCGGGCCGACCGCGCCTCGGTCCGCGCAGCGTGCCGCCCACCTGCGGGTCCGCGCGGGCGACCAGGCAGAATCGGCGTCATGCGTACCCTTCTCGTCATCGGCATCGGCGCGGGCGATCCCGACCACCTCACTCTGGAGGCGGTCAAGGCGATCGGCCGCACGGATGCGTTCCTGCTGCTGGACAAGCCCGAGGAGCGCCAGGACCTGATCCGGCTGCGGCGACAGATGATCGCCGAGCACGGGCGGCCCGGGCACCGGGTGGTGGAACTGATCGACCCCGCGCGGGACCGCGCCACGGCGGCGTACAAGGAGGCCGTCGAGGAGTGGCGGGAGCGGCGGGCCGACCTGGTCGAGCAGGCGGTGGTCGAGGAGTTGGCGGACGAGCAGACCGGCGCGCTGCTGGTCTGGGGCGACCCGGCGCTGTACGACAGTGTGATCGCCGTCCTGGACCGGATCCTGGCTCGCGGGCGCACCGAGTTCGAGTACACCGTCGTCCCCGGCATCAGCAGCATCTCGGTGCTGGCGGCCCGTCACCGCACCACCCTCACCCGCACCGCCCGCCCCGTGCGGATCACCACCGGCCGGCGCCTCGCCGCCGAGGGCTTCGGCCCGGGGTCGGAGGACGCGGTGGTGATGCTGGACGGGCAGGCGGCGTTCACCAAGATCGACCCGGCGGGCGTGCACATCCACTACGGCGCGTACCTGGGCACCGAGGACGAGATCCTGGCCGCCGGCCCGCTCGCCGAACAGGCCGACCGCATCGCCGAGTTGCGCGAGCAGGCGCGCGAGCGCAAGGGCTGGATCATGGACAGCTACCTGCTGCGCCGCACCGACTCCGAATAGAGCCGTCGAGCGGCCGCCGTGACGGGCGGCGTCGGATCGCGACGCCGTCCGTCACGCGGCAGGGCCCTCTCGCAGCGGCGACGCCTTCCCCCGTCGGCGCGCGTGGAGCCGCACCCGTGGCGGGGGCGGGTCGAAGCAGACCAGGAAGCTCGCGAGGACCTCGGGCTCACCCGTGACCTCGACCGTGTCGTCCTTCCTGTCCCGAGCAGTGCTCCCGGCGCTCAGTTCGAGGAACCGGTCCGTCGGGAGTCGCAGCGTCGCCTCGGGGTCGTCCCTGGTTCTGTCGGCCAGGAGCACGCTGTGGCGAAGCTCCGGCCGGACGCGTTCGCCGGTCTCGCCGAGCACCACGTCGACGACGAGCCGCCGACTCCCGGCCCGGCCCGGCCCGGCCCGGTGCGACATTGCAGCGGAGGAGCGGTGCGACGCCGAATTCGGCGACATCCTGTGCGCCATCGAGGAGTTGGACGCGGACGTGATCTCCCTGGAGGCGGCCCGCTCGCACCTGCAGGTCACCCACGAGCCGGCCGGCGCCGGCTGGTCCGCCGGGGTCGGCCCCCCCGGCGTGCCCTACGGCCGGGGTGGCAGGACGTTGTCCCGGTACGCCTTGGTCGGGTTCTGCGGGTCCGTCGTCAGGTTCCCGCGCGGCGTGAAATCGCACACGATGTATGTGTCGGACCAGAAGAAGCCCTCGCTGTCCGGGCCTCCGTCGCGGAGACCGCCGACCCGGGCGCAGCCCAGCTTCGTGGTGGACTTCCACACCAGCTGGGTGAAGCTGCCGGTCTCGCGGGAGAAGCCGGGCTTGTTGTAGTCGTAGTGCGCGCTGCCCTCGTACCAGGCGTCCACCGCGTCCCGGCAGGTGTCCGGGGTGTACGTGCCCTCGCCCGCGGTCGAGCTCCAGCTCAGCGTCTCGCCGTACCCGCGCGCCAGGCCGTCGTGGTTGAAGCTGTTCGGCCGGGAGACCTGCTGCGCCCGGGACTTGGCGTAGTCCACGACCGCCGGGTCGACGGTGAGCGGCGGCGCCTGGTGCTTGGCGCGGTAGGCGTTGACGGCGGCCAGGCAGTCGCGCTGGAACTCGCCGTCCGTCCGGTCCGTGAACGCCCGCCGGCCCGCCGACCCGTCCGCCGCCGCGGGCGGCATCGCCGTCATCATGGCCAGGGCCGCCGCCCCCGCGGCCACGGCCGCCCTGCGAATCCGAAGTGCAGTCAAGGTGGTTGTGCTCCTTCTCGCGCTGATCCTGCCACCCTGCTCAACGCCCACCGCCCCATCCAGGGCACGGGCCGCCTCCCGCCCAACAGCCCGAGCTGCCCGGACACTGCCGCTGGAACCCTTTCGGCTCAGACCCGCCCCTCGGGCTGCTCGCCCCTGAACAGCACGTGCCAGTGCTGGTGCTTGCTGTCCTGGTACTCGCCCAGGTTGGTGACGATGCAGCAGGCGCCGTGCTCCCCCCGGACCTTCGCCGCCACCGAGCGGACGACCCGCATGACCTTCATCAGCAGTTCCTCTCCGCCCTCGCCGAGGTCCTCCAGGGACGGGGTGTGCAGTTTGGGAACCACCACGATGTGCACCGGGTACGACGGCCGGGTGTGCTCGAAGGCAAGCACTTCGTCCGTCTCCTCGACCACCGTGATCGGAGTGTTCCCGGACAAGGCCTCCTGGCAGTAGAAGTCCGACACCTGCTCGGTCCTGGCAGTGGTCATGCCGATCACCCATCCCCTCGACTGCGGTGCCGAGCCTCGCCGGAGGCCGTCCCGACCGACGCGGCATTCCCGTGGACACCGTCCTACGGGGAGCGGCTCGGGGCAATGCCGGGACCTCGCGGGCCGCTGCCTCGTTGATGGCGGCGGTTGGCCGGGACCCTGGTGGGCGGTGCGGTGCGGAGGGTGCGGGCGGCGGCCGGCGGGAAGTCGCGGGAGACCGTCCGTCGCCCCGTTCGGCATCGAGGTCACCCTGGTCGAGCCGAGCGCCGCCGCCACCGTGCTGCCGGAGGTCGTCGACGGCGAACAGCCGCCGCTGCGCGTGCTGTTCGGCGCCGCGCCCACCCACCTCGTCAAGCAGGTCTGCGCCGAGCGGCTGCGGACCTGGGCGAACCGGGAGCGGGTATCCGTCGCCGCCGACGGCGAGTGACTCGCGCACCTGCCGTACCCCGCCGCCGAGTTCGAGCAGCGGTCAGCGGGTGAAGGCGATCTCCGGGTAGCACGGCGACGGACCGTCGAACAGGCCGGTGCGACGGTGGCGCAGCTGGAGGTCGAAGAAGCCGAGCAGGTAGGCGCGTTGGGCGGCGACGGCGTGCGGGCCGTCGCCGGTGCCGAGGAAGTGGTCGAGCTGCTCCGCGGACCAGCCGATCACGGGTTCGCCCTGCGGGATGAGCAGTTCGAGGTCGGAGTAGGACAGGTGGCCGGAGTCCTTGAGGTTCAACTGCCTGCGCCAGCCGGTGAGTTCGGGCCACAATGCGTCCCACATGGCATCACGGGCGGGGCTGTCCCAGCCGGAGCTCATCAGCAGCAGCGGCTTGGCCAGGCCGTCGCCGGCCACCGTGCCGAAAACCGGCCCGTCGAGGGTGGCGCCGGCCCGGATGCGCGCGTCGTCGTGCAGGGCCTGAAGGGTGGTGGCGCCGCCCATGGAGTGGCCGAACATGCCGACGGAGGTGAGGTCCAGGGCGGCGCCGAGTCCGCGCGGCACGGGCCGGTGTTCGGCGTCGGGGTCGGCGCCGGCCGCGAGCGCGGTGAGCCGGTCCAGGACGAAGCGGGTGTCGGCGGTGCGGACGGCGACGATCTCGGCGTCGCTCATCGCGTGCACGGCTGCGGTGTTGCGGACCTCGACCCGGCCGTCGGGGAACTCGACCTCGCCGGCGTCGAAGGTGTGGTCGATGGTGGCCACGATGTAGCCGTGGCTTGCCAGTTCCTCGACCAGCGCGGTGTCGAACGAGCGGTCCCCGCGCGACCCGTGCGAGTACAGGATCACCGGGTGGCGGGCGGCGAGGTCGGCGGGCGCGTCTTCATGGCCGTGGGTGACCGGCCAGGCGAGCCGGCCGGTCGGGATGCCGAAGTAGTCGGACTCCAGGTGCGCCTGCTCGGCGGGGCTCATCCAGGGGGCTGCCGGGTGACCGGCGGTGCTGGTCGCGGGATACCAGAGCTGGATCTTCAACTCGCGGGACCGGGGCGTCGGCGCCCAGGGGTCGGAACGAGTCTCGTCGACCAGGTGCATCGTGGTGGTGCCGACGAGGTGCCGCCCGGTGGGTGCGGGCAGGGTCAGGCGCAGCGGCCCGGCCTCGGCGGTGACGGTCACGGCGGTCGAGGCGGTCGCGGCGGTCGAGGCGGTCGAGGTCGCGGCGGTCGAGGTCGCGGCAGTCGCGGCGTCGGGGACGGTGGCGGCCAGGACGCCGAAGGCGAGCACGGCCAGCAGGCTTCGTCGATGATGCATCGTCATGTTCGTTCAGCTCCAAGGAAGTTGTGGTGGCGGAGGTTCCACCGTGCCCGAGCTGCGGACGCCGACGCGTCGGCCCGCGGTCAGATGTCCGGAGCGCGGCTACGACCGCGGGCATGTACCCGTGGCGGGAGACCGCCGCGACGTCAGCCGACCAGCCCGGCGCGGTGCGCCAGGATCACCAGGTGCACCCGGTCTCGGGCCGCCAACTTGGCCAGCAGGTGGCCGACATGGGTCTTGACGGTCCCGGTGGTGATGAACAGGCGCTCGGCGATCTCGCTGTTGGTCAGCCCCTGGCCGATCAGCGTCAGCACTTCCCGCTCGCGCTCGGTGATCGCCGCCAACTGCGCTGCGGTGTCCGGGTCTTCGTACATCGATGTGGCAGGCCGGGCCGCGAACTCGCGGATCAGGCGGCGGGTGATACTGGGTGCCAGCAGCGCGTCCCCGGCGGCGACCACCCGGATCGCGGCCAGCAGTTCCTCGGGCGGGGTGTCCTTCAGCAGGAACCCGCTCGCTCCGGCCCGCAGCGCCGTGTACACGTAGTCGTCGATGTCGTACGTGGTGAGAATCAGCACCTTCACCTCGCCTGCGGGCGAGTTCGACGCCCGGGGCGCGGCGATCAGTCGGGTCGCCGCCAGCCCGTCCGTCCCGGGCATCCGGATGTCCATCAGCACCACGTCGGGCGCCGTCCGGCGGGCCAGTTCGACGGCCTCGGCGCCGGTCGCGGCCTCGCCGACCACCGTGAAGCCGTCCGCCGCGTCGACGATCCCGCGGAACCCGGCGCGCACCAGCGCCTGGTCGTCGGCGACCAGCACCCTGATCGTCACCGCTCGCCCCCGGTCGGGAGCAGCGCCCGTACCCGGAACCCTCGCGGGGTCCGCGGCCCGGCCTCCAGAGTGCCCCCGTACAGGCCGACCCGTTCGCGCATTCCGGCGAGGCCGTGCCCGTCGGCCGCCTCGACCTCGGCGGGCTGCGCGCCCCGGCCCCGGTCGCCGACCTCCAGCAGCAGCGCGTCCGGCCGGTACTCGATGCGCACCCGCGCCGTGTCGGTGGCCGCGTGCTTCACCACGTTGGTCAGTGCCTCCTGGACGATCCGGTACGCCGTCAGTTCCAGGGCCGGCGACAGCTCGCGGCGCGCGCCGGTGATCGTCAGGTCGACCCGGACGCCGGCGTCCGCGGCACCGGCGACCAGGCGGTCCAGGTCCGCCAGGGTCGGTGCGGGGAGCAGCGAGGCGGTGTCGGGCGGGCCGCCGTCGCGCAGGACGCCCAGCAGTCCGCGCATCTCCCGCAGCGCGTCCCGGCTGGTGCTCCGGATCGCGGCCAGGGCGGTCTTGGCGCCCTGCGGGTCGCGGTCGATGACGAACTGGCCATATCCGGCCTGGACGTTGACCACGCTCATCGAATGCGCGATCACGTCGTGCAGTTCCCGGGCCAGCCGGATCCGTTCGGCCGTCAGTTCGGCCCGGACGGCGTCGGCCTGGTGGCGGCGCAGGGCCGCGTCGTGGGCACGGTGGCGTCCGACGGCGGCGCCGAGCGCCCAGGCGGTGAGGTGGGCCAGTGCGGCGACCAGCCAGTTGTGCCACAGCTCGTAGGAGCCGAACCAGGTCAACTGGGTTGCGACGAGCGCCAGGCAGAGCGCGGCCAGGCCGTCGCGGATCGACCGGGTCGCGGCCGCCAGGAACACGACCGCGGCCCCGGTCAGGACGACCTGCAGCCCGACGATGTTGGCGATCATCAGCTCGCCGGCCGCGGCGACGATCGCCGCCCAGGCCGCCAGCACCAGCCCCACGGCGAGCGGCGTCCGCACCCGCCGCACGGCGAGTGCCGCGCCGAGCGCCACCACGCAGACCAGCACCACGGCCACCTGCCAGGTCGCCGGCTCGGGCAGCTCGCGCCCGTGCGGACGGTAGTCCGCCGCGTAGTTCAGCACCCGCTGCCAGGTTACCGCGCCGAGCACCAGCGCGAGCGCGGCGTCCAGCGCGATCCAGTGCGCGGTGCGCAGCCGCCCGGTCAGCGGCGGGCGCGGTTCCTGATTCATCGGCCCAGCGTAGTGACGCCGCCCGGCGCCGGTCATCCGTCCCGCGGTCTATGAGCGCGGTCGTAGGCGGCCGCCGACCGCTCCGGCCGCGGCCCGACGACGACGGCTGCGGACCGCGGGCACGCTGGGTCGCACCGCAGCAGTCGACACCCTGGAGCGTTCCCTTGATCGAGATCCGCGATCTCAGCCGCCGGTACGGACCGAGGACGGCGGTGGACGGTCTGACCTTCACCGTCGCACCCG
Source organism: Kitasatospora griseola (assembly GCF_044999035.1). Classification (NCBI taxonomy): domain Bacteria; kingdom Bacillati; phylum Actinomycetota; class Actinomycetes; order Kitasatosporales; family Streptomycetaceae; genus Kitasatospora; species Kitasatospora griseola. The sequence goes on from NZ_CP173360.1 coordinate 546,045, forward strand.
GCCGGGTCACCGGCTTCCTCGGGCCCAACGGCGCCGGCAAGTCCACCACCCTGCGCATGATCCTGGGCCTCGAACGGCCCAGCGCAGGGCGGGCGTTGGTGCTGGGCCGGCCGTACCGGGAGCTGCCCGATCCGCTGCGGCGGGTCGGCGCGTTGCTGGACGCCGACGCCGCCCACCCCGGGCGCAGCGCCCGCAGCCACCTCGCGGCCGTCGCGGCGAGCAACCGGCTCCCGGCCCGACGGGTGACCGAGGTACTGGACGCGACCGGGCTGGCGTCCGCCGCGCGCCGGAGGGTCGGCAGCTTCTCGCTGGGCATGAAGCAGCGCCTGGGCATCGCCGCCGCGCTGCTCGGCGACCCCGAGGTGCTGCTGCTCGACGAGCCGGTCAACGGCCTGGACCCCGAGGGCATCCACTGGATCCGCACCCTGATGCGCGACCTGGCGGCCGAGGGGCGCACCGTGCTGGTCTCCTCGCACCTGATGAGCGAGATGGCGCTCACCGCCGACCACCTGATCGTGATCGGCCGCGGCCGGCTGATCACCGACACCCCGACGGCCGACTTCCTCGCGGCCGCCGCCCGCACCGACGTGCTGGTCCGCTGCTCCGCGCCCGAACGCCTGGCCCGCGTGCTGACCGAGGGCGGCGCCTCGGTCCGCCGCGAGGACGGGGGCGCGCTGGCGGTCACCGGCCTCGACCCGCGCACGATCGGCGAGCTCGCCGCGGGCGCCGGGATCGGCGTCCACGAACTCGCCCACCGTACCGCCTCGTTGGAGGAGGCCTTCATGGAGATCACCGGCACCGCGGTCGAGTTCGGCACCGCCACGACAGACCGGACCCGCACCCCGTGACCGCCCTCACCACCCGCGGAGCCCTCGCCTCCGAGTGGATCAAGCTCCGCACCGTCCGCTCCACCTACCTCACGCTGCTGCTCGCCGCCGCGACCGCTGTCCTGGTCGGCACCCTCGACGCGGCGTCCGCCGCCGACGCCTGGGACTCCTGGACGCCCGAGCGGCGCGCGACCTTCGATCCGGTCCGCTACGGCTTCAGCGGAGGCTTCTACCTCGCCGTCCTGGCCGTCGGCACCCTGGGCGTCCTCGCCGCCTCCGCCGAGTACGGCACCGGCCTGATCCGCACCACCTTCACCGCCACCCCGCGCCGCCGCCAGGTCTTCACCGCCAAGGTCCTCACCACCGGCCTCCTCGCCCTCGCCTGCGGCCAACTCCTCTCCTTCACCACCTACTTCCTCGGCCAGGCCCAACTGGCCGCCCACCACCTCGACGTCCCCCTCGGCGCCCCCGGCGTGCTCCGTGCCGTCCTGCAGACCGGCCTCTTCTTCGCCGTCCTCGCCCTGACCGGCCTCGCCCTCGGCTTCATCGTCCGCCGCCCGGCCGGCGCCGTCGCCCTCCTCTTCGGCCTGTTCTTCGTCCTCCCGCCCCTGCTCGGCACGATCAGCGACCGGGCCGCCCGGTGGACCCTCCAGACCGCCTTCGAATCCATGACCAGCACCGTCACCACCGCCAACCACGCCCCGTCCGCCACCGCCCTCCCCGCCTGCGCCCTCCACCTGGCCGTCCTCCTCGGCACGGCGGCACTCCTGGTCCGACGGCGCGACGTCTGACGCCCGGCGCAGCGGAAAACCGGTCGAGAACGCGACGGGCCGGCGTTGGAGTCGGCCGCCACCGCACCACTCCCTCACCCAGGAGCCGGTCTGCCCGTGGACACCTTCACCTTCGGCGGCGAACTGACCGTCCCCCGCCTCGGACTCGGCGCCATGCGCATGACCGGCCCCGGCATCCGGGGCCCGCCCGCTGACCGCGACGCGGCCGTCGCCGTCCTGCGCCGGGCCGTGGACCTCGGGGTGCGGCTCATCGACACCGCCGACGCGTACGGCCCGCACATCGGCGAGGAACTCGTCGCCGAGGCCCTCCACCCCTATCCGTCCGACCTGGTGATCTCCGCCAAAGGCGGCCTGACCCGACAGGGCCCCGACCGGTGGCACGCCGTCGGCCGTCCCGAATACCTGCGCCAGTGCGTCGAGATGAGCCTGCGTCGGCTCCGGCTCGACTGCCTCGACCTCTACCACCTGCACCGCATCGACCCGCTCGTCCCGCTGGAGGACCAGGTCGGCGCCCTCGCCGAACTGCGCACCGAAGGCAAGATCCGCCACATCGGGCTGTCCGAGGTCGACGTCGAGGAGATCGAACGAGCGCGGGCCGTCACCGACATCGCCGCCGTGCAGAACATCTTCAACCTCACCCGCCAGCGCTACCGGGACACGCTCGACCACTGCACCGAGGCCGGCATCGGGTTCATCCCGTTCTTCCCCCTCGGCGTCGGACGACTCGCCCGGCACGACGGCCCCCTCGCGACCACCGCCGCGACCCACCGCACCACCCCGGCCCAACTCGCCCTGGCCCGGCTCCTCCACCTCTCCCCCGCCGTCGTCCCGATCCCGGGCACCACCAGCGTCGACCACCTGACAACCAACCTCGCCTCGGCCGACCTGCCCCTGACCGACAGCGAGGTGTCGGCCCTCGGTCGTGCCTGGACCGACACCGGAGCCTGACCGCCGGGTTCAGCACCCGGGTGTGGCCAGGGCCTGGTCACCGCCGAGGAGTTCGAGGGGAAGCTGCGCACCGGTCGGGTGGCCGCCGGCTTCCCCGACAACAGCGATGCCTCCGCGCACGAGCCGGCGGACTGGAAGTCCAGCGGACCGAGGAGGACCGGGCCGCGGCCGTTCACGAGGGGGTACGGTGCCGGGCCACATACTCGTCGGTGAGGATGCTGCAGGTGCACCAGTCGCCCGCGCACGGGGCGCCGGCCTCGGCGCCGTAGGGGCCGAGGCCGGCCATCAGGCGGAGTACCTCGGCGCGTTCCGGCGCGGTGAGCGCAGGAAGCGGCCCACGGGGTGCCGATCGCCGGACGGCTTGGCTGTCCTCCAGGTCGCCGACGACCTCCGCGTCGACGAACAGGGTGAGGAGCGGATGCTCGGGAAAGTCGTTGAGCCGCAGGACCCACCAGTGCCCGTCGAGCCGGGCCGCGTAGGGGAAGACCCGTGTGCCGGTGTCGTGCCAGACCGCCTGCGGGGGCAGTGAGCGAAGCCATGTCATGGTCGGATCTCCGGAGTCGACGAATCGAGCATGAACTGTCCAGTGGGCCCTCCGAGGACAGCGGTCTCCCCTCCGCACGGTACGTGCTCCGCCCTGCGGCACGGATGGATCTGCCGGTCCACCCGGAGCAGTCGGGCGTCTACGGTCGCACTTCGGCCTCGGCTCCGGCTTCGAGGAGTTCGCGGACCGCGGCTTCGGCCGTCTCCTGCGTGACGTCTTCGAGGATGGTCACCGGGAGGCGGTCCAGGAGCAGTCTGCTGTCCCACAGGGCCAGCCCGGTCCATCGGCGCAGCACTTTCACGACCTCGATCGCATGCGGCCCGGAGTGGGTCAGCACCACGGCGTTGGGCACGTTGTCACAGATCAGCACGGCATACATGTCCGCCACAGCGACTCCTCGGTCCACGGGGCGGACAACAGCGTAGGCCACCGGCCGCCGACTCCGGCGGGGGGACAGCCCCACCGGTCACCGGCCGGTGGCCCCACTGTGGGAACACCTGCTGTCACCATCGCGCAGTGGATCATGGACAAAGCAGGCTGAACCCAGACGCATTCCCGAACGGAAGGTACTCTCCGTGTTCAACCTGAAGCCGTCCCGTCGCCGCGCGGCCCGTCTGGGCACCGCCGGCACTCTCGCTGCGCTCACCTGCACCACCGTCCTGGCCGGGAGCGCCGGGGCCATCGTCAACGGCGGTGCCGCGACCGAGAGTTACCCGTTCATGGCGGTGATCCCGATGGCGGCGCCGGACTACGGCCTGCTCGACGGCAGCTGCGGCGGCTCGCTGATCGACCGTCAGTGGGTGCTGACGGCGGCGCACTGCGTGACGGGCGGGGCCATCGAGCTGGACGGCACGGTGCGGATCGGCAGTGACCACCGGACGTCGGGCGGGACCGTCCGGCGGATCGACCGGACGTTCGTGCACCCGGGTTATCTGAACGGCGAGGGGGCGGGGCCCAACAAGGACGATCTCGCGTTGATCCGGCTCGACCGGCCGGTCGCCCAGCAGCCCGTCGGGATCGCGGGCGAGGCGGGGCGGCCGGGCACTGCGACCCGCCTGCTGGGCTTCGGCAGCACCGTGGACGGCCAGTTCGCCTTCTTGGAGCAGCTCCGGGAGCTGAGCACCCGGATCGGCGCAGTCTCCGAGTGCGCCCCGGGCTGGGCGAACTCGAACCGGCTCTGCACGATCAGCCGGAAGGCCAACGCCATGGCCTGCAACGGCGACTCCGGCGGCCCGCAGCTCCAGAAGGCCCGCAACGGTCGTTGGGAGCTGGTCGGCGTCACCTCGGGCCCCGGCGCCCCGGGCGTCCCGTGCTCGGGCGGGCCGGGCCTGTACACCAGCGCGCCCGCGTACGCGAAGTGGATCAAGCAGACCATGAAGGAGGCGGCCGGCCCCGGATCGGCGGCCGCGAGCGGCGACGTGAACGACAACGCCCGGTACCAGTAGGCGAGTTCAGAACTCCGATGGCGCAGCAGCACTAGCAGGCGGCGAGGGAGGCGGCAAGGGGACGGCCGCTGGCGGGATCCCGCCAGCGCGGCGAACGGGGCGATAGCGGGACATGACCGGCAGGCGGGCGACCTCCCCCGGTCCGGTGGCGGGAGTTGGCCAATATGCGGAGGGAACCTGTCACTTCACCCTACGCATTGTCATGCTACTGGCCAACTCCCGTCCCGTTCGGCGGCGCCGTCCCCCACGCACCCTGACGGGCCGTCGAGGTTCGCACGGGAGCAGCACGTCAGCGCCCGTACCGCCCCACGGCGCCAAGCCCGGCGCCCCGGTGCGCGGCGCGACCGCGCACCTGCGGTTTCGTGGAAGGGACCCCGCACGTGAAGCGAAAGCTGACAGCCGGAGCCGTACTCTCCGCCGCCGCCCTGCTGGCGGGCGTCGTCCAGGTGGGCGCCGCCCCCGCGCAGGCGGGTGTGCCGTCGGTGGGGCAGCAGCGCGACGCCCTGCTCTCGCTGGCCGGGGCCCAGGCCGCCCCGATCGCCGGGGCACTGGCGCTGGGCGGCCAGGAACGCCTGATCGTCAAGGACGCGGTGGTGGACGCCGACGGCGACCGTCATCTGCGCTACGAGCGGACCTTCGCGGGCCTGCCCGTCGTCGGCGGCGACCTGGTCGTGCACCAGCGGGCCGACGGTTCGATCACCTCCGTCGACCGGGCCTTCGCGGGGCGGTTGTCGCTGCCGAGCCTCGCCCCGAAGCTCTCCGCCGACCAGGCCGCCACGGGGGCGGCGGACGCCGTCCGGGGCACGCTGGGGACGGCCGACGGGGAGGGGGCGGCGCTCGCGCAGGTCGGTGCGGCCGGCGCGGCGCAGCTGGTGGTCTGGGCCGGCGGCGGCAGCCCGCGGCTGGCCTACCGGACGGTGGTGGAGGGCGTGCGCACCGACGGAGTGCCCAGCAGCCGGCGGCTGATCACGGACGCGGCCACCGGCGCGGTGCTGGCCGGTGACGACGGCATCCGGACCGCGACGGGCACCGGCACCGGCGTCCAGGTCGGCGCCGTCACCCTGACCACCACGCAGACCGGGGCGACCTACCAGCTGAAGGACGCCACCCGGGGCAACCAGTCCACCGTCGACGCGGGCAACAAGAACGCGCTGTTCACCAGCACCACCAACATCTGGGGCAACGGCCTCCCGTCCAACCGCCAGTCGGCCGCCGTGGACGCCCAGTTCGACGCGGCCGCGACCTGGGACTACTTCAAGAACACCTTCGGCCGGGTCGGCCTCAGGGGCAACGGCGTCGGCATCACCAGCCGGGTCCACTACGGCAGCAACCTCATGGACCTGTTCTGGGACGACACCTGCTTCTGCATCAGCTACGGCGACGGCCTGAGCGGCAGCAAGCCGATGACCGAGTTGGACGTGGCCGGCCACGAGATGGCCCACGGCGTCACCTCCGCCACCGCCGGGCTGGTGTACTCCGGCGAGGCGGGCGGTCTCGACGAGGCCACCTCGGACATCTTCGGGACCATGATCGAGTGGTACGCCGGCCTGCCGGCCGACCCGCCGGACTACCTGATCGCCGAGAAGCTCGACCTCGCGGGCAACGGCACCCCGGTGCGTTATATGGACCGGCCGTCCAGGGACGGTTACTCGAAGGACTTCTGGTACCCGGGCATCGGCGGCCTCGACCCGCACTACTCCTCGGGCGTCGCCAACCACTTCTTCTACCTGCTGTCCGAGGGCAGCGGCGCGAAGGTGGTCAACGGCGTGAGCTACAACAGCCCGACGGCGGACGGCTCGACGCTCGTCGGCATCGGCCGCGACAAGGCCGCCGCGATCTGGTACCGCGCGCTGACGGTCTACTTCACCTCCACCACCACCTACGCGAACGCCCGCTCCGCGACGCTCAGGGCGGCGCTCGACCTGTACGGCGCCCCTGAGTACAACGCGGTCGCCGCGGCCTGGAAGGCGGTCAACGTCTAGCGCGGCAGCGGCTGTCCGCCGCACCCAGACCGGCGGCAGCGGCTGTCCGCCGCGCCGAGACCGAGTGGGCGACCCGTCGTGAACTGCCCGTTCGGGCGGGCGGTTCACGGGGAACGACCGAGGGCATGACGATTCCTCACCTCTCGATCGGCGCCGGCGACCACCACGTCCTGGTCCTCCACGACTGGTTCGGCACCAGCGCCGGCTGGGGCCCGTTCCTCGACTACCTCGACGGGGACGCGTTCAGCTACGCCTTCCTCGACTACCGCGGCTACGGGCGGCGCAAGGACGTTCCCGGCGCGTACACGCTCGCCGAGATCGCCGCCGACGCGCTCGCCCTGGCCGACCAGCTCGGCTGGGACCGGTTCTCCCTGGTCGGCCACTCGATGGGCGGGAAGGCGGCCCAGCAGGTGCTCGCCGAGGCGCCGTCGCGGGTGCGGAAGCTGGTCGGCCTGGCCCCGGTGCCGGCGGGGGCGTACCCGCTGGACGAGGCGGGCGAGGCGCTGTTCTACGGCGCCGCCGAGGACCGGGGCAAGCGCCTGGCGATCCTCGACCTGGTCACCGGGCAGCGGGCCGGCCGGGTCTGGCTGGACCGCATGGTCGACCAGTCGCTGCGGCTGTCCGCCCCCGAGGCCTTCGGCGGCTACGTCCGCGACTGGGCGACGGCCGACCTGGAGAGCCGGATCACCGGCAACCCGGTGCCGGTCAAGGTGATCGTCGGCGAGCACGACCTGGCCCTCACCGCGGACGTGATGCGCGGCACCTTCCTCACCCACTACCCCAACGCCGAACTGGAGGAGCTGGGCGGCAGCGGCCACTACCCGATGTACGAGACCCCGGTCGCCCTCGCGGCGTCCCTGGAGGGCTTCCTCCGCGACTGACGCGCTGCCACCCGCACGGGAACCCGGCCCGGCTTCCCGTGCCCGGCAGGATCAGCCGGCGACGCGGTAACTGAGCGCCTGGTAGGGGAGGTTGGCCCAGTGCAGGCTGCCCAGCCCGTAGGCGAGGTCGCCGGTCCGGCCGGGCGCTCCGGTGCGGCAGTCGGCGTTGAAGTACACCGTGACGTTCGCCGTGGTGAAGTTGACGGCGGACTTCGCCGCGGCGGGCAGGTTGTGGCAGCCCGCGCCGGTGTCGACGGTGAACCGGGCGCCCGTCAGGTCGGCGTCCGCGGCGAAGTAGGCGACGGCCGAGTGCGGCAGGTCGACGGCGGCGGCGGGCTGGGCGAGCGCCGCGCCCAGCAGCAGGGCGGCCCCGGTGGCGACGGCGGCGGTGAGGCTCTTCTGACCGGGAACGGGCATGGCGGTCTCCTTGTCGGACGGGCGCGACGGCACGCGACTCATGTGGTTATATGTTCAACTACCTCTCAGCCATCCGCCAAGACCCCCCTCCCGCCGGCCCCAGCACCTGAACCGGCCGGACGTTCCCGAACGGCTCCTCTTTCACTCAACTGAGGGAACGTCAGATCGTGTGAACGCCAAAGCCGTTGCGGTTGAGCGGCCGTCCGGCGCGTCTGCGCGTTGCGGGGCGCGCAACACCCTCGCGATCCGGCATGCTGCTGTCCACCCCGGCGCAGCGGCGGCCGGGGTTGGCGCGACCGGACGGTGATGTCCGGCGGGTACGGGTGGAGGATTCGGGTGCGGCGTACATGGCGACCCGGCGGACCGATGAACGGCCGACGGGGGTGCGGAGCGTGATGGCAGGGCCTGTCCGGGACGGCGGGCTGCAGCCGCTGGACCGTGAACTGAACAGGGAGTGCCGGGAGTTCGCCGAGACACTGCGGGAGCTCTTCCTGGAGCTCGGAATCTCGGTGCGCCGGTACGCGACCCGCTGCTACCTCAATCCGGGCACGCTGTCCCGGTACCTGTCCGGGTCGCGGATCGCGCCCTGGCAGTTCGTCGAGGAGCTGCTGCACCACCTCGACGAGGACTGCGGGACCAGGCTCGACCCGTCGGCGCTGGACCGGCTGCGCCGCCGGCACCAGGCGGCGCTGCGCACGGCGGCGTCGATCGGCCGGGCGGTCCAGCAGTTGGAGGGCCAGCTGCAGGCGGCCGACCGGGAGGCCCGCCGGGCGGGCGCGCGCGAGGAGCAGCTCGACCAGGCGCTGGACGACACCCGGCAGACCATCGCCGACCTGGACGCCCGGCTGGTCCGCCTGGAGTCCCGCCCGCTGCTGCCCGCACCGCCGACGCCCGCGGACCGCGTCCCACCGCCGGGCCGCGCCGAGCCGTCGGGCTGCGACGGGCCGCCGGGCTGCGACGGGCCGCCCGCGCCGTCGGACGCCACCGCTCCCCCGGACCGCAGCACGCTGCTCGCGGAGCGCGACGCGCTGGCCCGCGAGGTGGACCGGCTGGCGGAGGAGCTGGCCCGGGCCCGGGACCGGGCGGCGTGCGCGGAGACCCGCTGCGACCTGTTCGAGCGTCAACTCGCCCTGGTGGAACAGCAGCAGGGCCTCGCGGACGTCCGGGCACCGGCCGTGCGCCCGCTGGAGGAGGGCCTGCCGCCGAAGGTGCTGCTGGTGGACGACCGGCCGGACAACCTGATGGTGCTGGAGGCCGTCCTCGGGCTGCACGGGCACCGGCTGGTGCGGGCCGAGTCCGGCCCGGACGCGCTGCGGGCGCTGCTGGAGCCGGACGACTTCGCGGTGATCCTGCTGGATGTGCAGATGCCGGGGATGGACGGCTACGAGACCGCCGCGCACATCAAGCGCCGGGCCCGTACCCGCGACATCCCGATCATCTTCGTCACCGCGATCGGCACCGACCCGGACCATTCGATGCGCGGCTACGCGGCGGGCGCGGTCGACTTCATCCCGAAGCCGGTCGACCCGTGGGCGCTGCGCGCCAAGGTCGCCGTCCACGTCGAGCTGCACCGCGAGCGCCGGCGCCACGCCACGCTGCCCGCGCCGACCCGGCACGTTCCCCCGCCCGCCCATGCGCACGCGGGCGCGGGCACGCCGGCGGGTACGAGGGTTCCGAAGGCCGGTGCCCCGTCAGCGCGCTGACGGTACGTCGGGCACCCAGTTGCCGTGCAGGCCGAGCGGGACCCGGACGGGCAGGTGGATGCGGGCGACGGGTTCGCCGGTGAAGTCCTGCGCGGCGAGGATCACCAGGTCGGCCGCGCCGCGTTCGGGGCTGTGGGCGTACGCCATCAGGTAGCCGTCGTCCTCGGCGGCGGGCGATTCGGCGGGGACGAAAACGCCCTCGCCGACCGCCCCGAACCGGCCGAACTCGTGGGCCTCGACGGTGCCGCGCAGCAGGTCGTGCTTGAGCAGCGCGCTGCTGAAGCCCTCGTTCGGGCGCGGGTCGTCGGGGCCGGTGGGTGCGGCGTACAGCTCGGCCGCGGCGGCGTACCCGTAGCGGTGCGGGCGGCCGACCCGGCGGGGGTCGACGCGCGGGAACTCCTGGGTGCGGTCGTCCAGCTGCTCCTCGCGGATCTTCCCGGCGGCCAGGTCGATCCGCCAGCGGTCCAGGGTGGGGCGGCTGCGGCCGAAGTCGCGGATGGCGAAGCCCTCGGGGTGGCGGACCACGTCGACGACCAGTTCGGCGCCGTCCTCGTAGGCGTTGAGGGTGTGGCCGACCAGGCAGGGGGCGACCTCGAACCAGCGCACCGGCCCGCCGCTGCGCGGCATGACGCCGACCCGCGCCTGGTGGGTGTCGTCCCAGCTGAACGGGACACCCGTGGGCAGGTGGGCGGGGCTGAACACGACGGGGGCGTCGAACAGCACGACGTGGTGCTCGGTCAGCGCGAAGTCGTGCATGTACGGGTTGCCGGGGGTGTGGATCAGCGTGGTGCGCCGGACGGCGCCGTACTGGTCCAGCACGATGTGCTGGACGTGGTCGGAGCCGTACCGGAACGCGAGCGAGTGCAGTTCCCGGGTGTGCGGGTCGAGGACGGAGTGCGCGTTGGCGCTGTAGCCCTCGGGGGTGGCGCCGAGGTCGCAGGGGCCCAGGGTGTCGAGTTCGTAGCCGAGTTCGTAGGGGCGGATGCCGCCCTCGATCAGCGCGAAGGTGCGGCCGGCCAGGCCGGCGACCTGGACGTTCGGGGCGAAGTCCAGCCGCGGGTCGACGGGGGTGCCGCGGCGCGGCTCGCCGAGGTGGTCGGCGACGGCGCCCGACCGCACCCAGCGGTTGCGGTACCACTCGGCGCGGCCGTCGCGGATCCGGACGCCGTGCACCATGCCGGGGCCGAGGGTCCAGATGTGCGCGGCGGGGTCCTCGATGCCCAGCGCGTTGGGGCCGTTACGCAGGTAGCGGCCGTTCAGGTGGGCCGGGATGCGGCCGGTGACGGGCAGGTCGTAGGCGGTGACCTCTTCGGCGACCGGGGCGAAGCTGCCCGTCAGGTAGCGGTTGGTCGTCGTCATTCCGGGCGTCCTTGTCCTCGTTCCGGTGCGTGTGCGGCTCGGTCCGGGTCGGCGAGGAACGCCTGTCCGACCGCCGCCATCAGGGCGTCGAAGCGGTGGGCGGCGCTCTCCGGCGGGAAGTGGCCGGCGAGTTCCAGGCTCACCGCACCGTGGGCCGCCGCCCAGAGCAGCTTGGAGATCTCGTGGGCGTCGCCGGGCGCGAACACGCCCGCGTCGATGCAGGCCCGGACGGCCGCCACCGAGGCGTCGAAGGCGTGGTCGGCGGCCGCCAGCGCCTCCGGTCCGGGCCGGTAGCCGGGAACGGCCTGCTCGAACATCACCCGGTAGTAGGCGGGTTCGGCGAGGGCGTGCGCCCGGTACGCGGCGCCGAGGTCGTTCAGTGCGGTCAACGGGTCGGCCGCCTGGGGCACTTGCTGCTGGGCGCGGCGCAGTCGGGCGAACCCCTCACGGTAGAGCGCGTCGGCCAGGCCCTCCTTCCCACCGAACATGGTGTACAGGACTTTGGTCGAGGCGCCGATGCCGGTGGCGATCCGACGCATCGTCAGTGCGGCGGGTCCCTCGGAGACCAGGAGGTCGATGGCGTGGTCGAGGATCGCGGTCCGCACGGCGCTCTGGCCGAGACGTTGCGCGTCCTGGTAGGGCGTGTTCACGGGTAACACCGTATCCCATGGGTAACGCCGTTACCCACACTTTCCGACAATCCGCCGCGGCGTCATCATCCCTTTCCCGCACGGAAGTTCGGGGTGGCGAACTACTCGTGACTTACCAGTAGGAAACTTTCCTTTCAACTAATCTCGTGGAGCCATCCTGCTCGAAGGGAATCCCTCATGACGACCGAGACCGCGCCCAGTACCGCACAGGAGGCCGACTGGCGGGAGGACTGCGAACGGGATTCGACGGAGCATCCGCCGGCGGCGGCCCGCCTGGTGGTGCTGGTGGTGGTCCTGGTCACGCTGCTCGGCGCCGCGCTCGGGTTCGCCCTGCACACCTGCCACCGCGACGGCTCGCACCGGGTGGTCCCGGCCGACGCCACCTTCACCCTGGACGAGCCCGGCCTGTACTACCGGGACGCTGCCTCCGGCCGGATCGCCCACCGCCCGCACGCCGACGGCGGGCCCGCGACGGTCGGCGGCCCGTCCTGCGAACGCTTCTACGCGGCGGGCGACCGGGCGCTGTGCCTGCGCGCCAGGCCCGGCCGACCCGCCTCCACCGAGGCAGTGGTCTACGACCGGCACTTCCACCGGCTCCAGAGCTTCGCCCTGCCCGGCCTGCCGAGCCGGGCCCGGGTCTCCCCGTCCGGGCAGGTGCTGTCCTGGACGACCCTCGCGGCCGGCAGCTCCTACGCCACGGCCGGCCTCTCCACCCGCACCTCGATCGTCGACCTGCGCACCGGGTACACGGTCCGGGCGATCGAGACCATCCCGCTGACCGTCGACGGCGCCCGCCCGCACTCCGCCGACGTCGCCTACTGGAGCGTCAGCTTCGCCGCCGACGACAACCGGTTCTACGCCACCGTCTCCACCGGCGGCCGCACCCACCTGGTCGAGGGCGACCTCCGGTCCTGGTCGGCGCACACCCTGCGGGAGGACGTCGACTGCCCGTCGCTCTCCCCCGACGGCACCCGGGTCGCCTTCATGAAACGCGTCTCCGTCGGCCCGGCCGACCCCTGGCGCCTCTACGTCCTCGACCTCGCCGACCTGCGCGAACACCCCGTCGCCGAGACCCGTGCCATGGACGACCAGGCCGCCTGGCTGGACGCCGGGACGCTCGGGTACGCCCTGCCCGCAGGACACGGCCACGCCGCCGACCTGTGGTCCGTCCCCGCCGACGGCACCGGCCGGCCCCACCTGCTGGCCGCCGGCGCCTCCTCCCCCGTCGCCCTCGACGCCCGCTGACCGGGCCCGCTCCGACGGCGCGACAGGTCGCGGCGGCACGACTCGTCCGGTGCCTCGGCGTCCTCGGACGCCTCGCCCCGGGGACGCCTCACCGCACCTCCAGGTTCGCCATCATCCCCATGTCCTCGTGCTCCGCGTTGTGGCAGTGGAACAGGTACCGGCCCCGGTAGCCGTCGAAGCGGGTGATGATCTCGGCCGCCTCGCCCGGCCGCAGCGAGACGGTGTCCTTCAGCCCCGCGTCGTGCGGCAGCGGCGCGCGGCCGCCCCGGCTCAGGATCCGGAAGCCCACCAGGTGCAGGTGGACGGGGTGGTGGACGTCCGCGATCAGCCGCCACACCTCCAGGTCGCCGAGCCGGACGCCGACGTCCGCCCGCGCCGGGTCGAACGGGCGCCCGCCGATCAGCCAGCCGTGGCCCTCGCCCATCCGTCCGGCCCGGAACGCGAACTCCCGTGTCCGGACGGCCTCTTCGCGCCGCCAAAGCGGCAGGTCGGTGGCCAGGGTGCGCGGCACCCGGGTGTCCTCCCGCTGCGCCCGCACCATCCGGAACGCCATCACCTCCCGGGTCCGCCCGCCGCCCAGCCGGTTCAGCAGCCGGACCGTCCCGCCGACCGGCACCGACCCGAAGTCGACCAGCAGGTCGTACCGTTCGGCCGGCGCGAGCGGCAGGCGGCGATGGGTCACGGGCGCGGCCAGCAGGCCCTGGTCGGCGCCGATCTGCACCAACTCCAGCGCCCGCCCGTCCTGGTCGACCGCCTCCAGTTCGTAGTGGCGGGCGTTGGACCCGTTGAGCACCCGCAGCCGGTGCCGCACCGCCGCCACCTCGTGCACCGGCCACGGCGCGCCGTTGACCAGGATCACGTCGCCCAGCACCCCGGCCGTGTAGGGCTCCTGGACGCCGGGCCGGTCCGGCAGTGACGGATAGGTCAGGCTCCCGTCGGAGGCGAACGCCCGGTCGGTGATCACGAGCGGCAACTCCCGATCACCGTCCGGGAGTTCGAGCGCCTGCTCACTGTCGTCCCGGATGATGTGCAGCCCGGCCAGGCCGCGCCAGATCGCGGGGGCGGTGTAGTCCATCCGGTGGTCGTGGTACCAGAGCATGGTGGCGCGCTGCTCGTTCGGGAAGGTGTACTCGCGCACGACGCGGCTCTGCACGGCGCGCGGGTCCGCCATCCCACCGCCGCCATGGCCGCGGTGGCCGCCGCCGTGCTCGGACCAACTCGCGGGCAGCACCAGGTCGGTGGGGTAGCCGTCCGACTCGGCGGGGGTGCGCCCACCGTGCAGGTGGACCACGGTGGGGACGGGCAGTTCGTTGCGGTGCGTCACCACGGTGGGCCGCCCGCGCCGGGCCTCGACGGTCGGGCCGGGGAAGCTGCCGCCGTACGTCCACACCGGGGTGCGCACGCCGGGCAGGATCTCGGCGACCGTCTCCCGCTGGGTGATCTCGTACCGGTCGACGCCCCCGACGGTGGAGACCGGCGCCAGCACCTGCGGTCGCGGCAGCGGTGCCTGGAACGCCGGCGGCAGCTCGATCGCGCTGCGCAGCAGCCTGCCCGTGCCGGCGGGCCGATGGGCGAGCGCTCCGGCCGAGGCCAGACTGCCGGCCGTCAGCAGTCCGAACGCGCCGCCGAGCGCGAGCACCTGCCGCCTGCTGACGAGAAGTCGGCGCTCACTCACCGTCCGCCTCCGATCCACGGCCGGGCAGCGGGGTGCGCAGCAGGCCGATGGTGAGGACGGTGAGCGCGACGATGGTGGCCACGCCGAGCGGGAGGTGCAGCCAGAGCGTGCCGTCGAGTCCGGCGAAGTACTGGACGGTCTCGGCGATCACCACCACCGCGGTGCCGGTCAGCGGCCAGCTGATCCGGCTGCGGAACCAGAGCACCATCGCGGCGATCAGCTGCAGGTAGCCGAGGCCGGTGACGGCGTTGGCCCCGGCCAGGTGCCACCCGAGGCCGTCGTAGGAGCCGCTGAGGTAGACGCCGGCGAACACCGGCTGCCCGTAGACGGCCACCGTGTGCACGGCCGCCAGCACGCGCAGCACCTGCCCGGCGGGGCCGCTTCGGCCGGTACGTTCGGGGACGGCTGACACAGCCATGGCGGGAACTCCCTCAATTCTGGTAGTGCGGGCGGAACTTGCCTCCCTCTCGACGTTATGACCCGGCGGCTATCACGTCTAAGATCAATATTGCTATGGGGTTATGCCGCTCCGGGCATGGCCGGACGAGCAGCGCGGGGGCGGCCATGGATCTGCACGCACTGACCCAGTTCCTGGTGGTGGCACGGCTGGAGCACCTGAGCCGGGCCGCCGAGGAACTCCGGGTCGCGCAACCCTCGTTGAGTCGCACCATCGCCCGCCTGGAGGACGAGCTCGGCACCCCGCTCTTCGATCGCGGCGGGCGGCTGCGCCTGAACGAGGCGGGCCGGCTCTTCCGCGGCTACGCGGAACGCTGCCTCGGCGAGCTGGAGGCCGGCCGCCGGGCCGTCGCGGAGGCGGCGGGCAACGGCTTCGGCTCGGTCCGGCTGGCGTCCGAGACCTTCCTGACCTTCACCGCGCCGCTCGCCGCTTACAAGCGCGCCCACCCGGCCGCCGAGATCGAACTGCGGCAGCTCCCGGCCGATCTGATGGCACGTCAGCTCCGCGCGCACGAGGTCGATCTCTGCGTCGCCTCCCAACCGATCCGCACCGAGGGCCTGCACAGCGCCCAACTCCTCGACGAGCCGGTGCAGTTGGCCGTCGCCCGGGACCACCCGCTGGCCGACCGCGACTGCGTCGACCTCGCCGACCTCGCCCCGCTCCCCTTCATCACCGCCCGCCCCGGCCACTGGAACCGCCGCCTCCTCGACCACCTCTTCACCACCCTCGGCCACCCGCCCCGGATCATCTGCGAGAGCGACGAACTCGCCGCCATCGCCGACCTGATCGGCTCCGGCCTCGGCGTCGGCCTGATCCCCGCCGTCGGCCGCCGGACCGCCGCCCGCCTCCCCCTCGCCGTCCTCCCCGTCAATGCCGCCGCCTGCCGCCGCACCCTCACCCTCCACTGGTCCGAGTCCGCCCGCCTGTCACCCGCCGCGACCCTGATGCACGCCACCCTGGTCGGCTGGCCCTGGCAGCAGGCCCGCTGACCGGCCGCCCCCACCCTGAAGCCCGGTTCCGATACGTGTGTTGCGTAATGGCCGCCGCCCCGCTAGCCTCCTGCTCGTTACGAAACACGCGTAGCGGAACTCGGAGGTGGGGACATGGCCAGGCCGCGGGACACCGCCGTCGACGCCAAGGTGCTGGAGGCGGCCCGGGTGCTGCTGCGCGAGCGCGGCTACACGGGGTTCGCGCTGGACGAAGCTGCTACCCGGGCCGAGGTCGCCCGGACCACCGTGTACCGGCGTTGGCCCAGCAAGGACCATCTGGTGGTCGCCGCCTTCGCCACCATGTTCGAGACCGCGCCGATCCGGGAGACCGGCGACGTCCGGGCCGATCTGACGGGAACGCTCACCGCGATCGCGGCCGGCCTGCGACTGCCCGCCACCCGGGCCCTGGTGGCCGAGTTGATCGCCGCCGGCACCCGCCACCCCGAACTCGGCGACGCACTGCGCCCCTTGTGGACGCAGCGCCGCACCGCGGCCGCCGAGCTGATCGACCGGGCCGTCGCCCGCGGCGAGTTGGCGGCCGACGCCGACCCGGCGCTGATCATCGACCAGCTGGTCGGCCCGCTCTACTACCGGGTGCTGATCAGCGGCGACCCGATCGACGACCGCTTCGCGCGCGCCCTGGTGGACACCACCTTGGCACGCCACCGCTGAACCACCCGACAAGCAATCGCCAGGGGGAGACCGTCATGAGCCCGTTCACCTGCGAGGTCAGTGCCGAAGCCGAGTTCCCGGGCAGCCCGGAGGGCGTCTGGCAGCTGATCACCGACCACGCCCGCTACCCGCAGTGGCACCCGGTGGTGGTCCGGGTCGAGGGCGAACTCGCCGTCGGCGCCCGCCAGACCGAGGTGGTGCGCACGGCGTCCGGTCGGGAGCTGACGTTCCACCCGGTGCTCACCGTGGTCGACCCCGGGCGTGAACTCTCCCGGGCCGGCCGCCTCCTGGTGCCCGGGCTGCTCGACAACGTGCACTCGTACCTGATCACCGACCTCGGCGACGGCCGGGTCCGGGTGGTCCAGCGCGAGCGCTTCACCGGCCTGCTGGCGCTGTTCTTCCACGGCCGCACCGCCCGCGACACCGAGGCCCGGTTCGCCGCGGCGCTCGGCAACCTCACCGGCCTGGCCGCGCTCGCGGGGTAGCGTGGCACGGTGAACGGCACGGAGATCGACGACGACGGCATGGTGCGGGTGCGCGGGGCGCGGGTGCACAACCTGCGGGACGTGGCGGTGGCGGTGCCGCGCGGGGCGGTGGTGGCGTTCACCGGAGTGTCGGGGTCGGGGAAGTCCTCGCTGGCCTTCGGGACGCTGTTCGCCGAGGCGCAGCACCGGTACCTGGAGTCGGTCTCGCCGTACGCCCGCCGGCTGTTGCGGCAGGTGGAGGCGCCACTGGTGGACTCGGTGACGGGGATGCCGCCGGCGGTCGCGCTGGAGCAGCGCCGTTCGGTGCCGTCCTCCCGCTCCTCGGTGGGCACCATCTCCACCATGTCGAACCTGCTGCGGATGCTGCTGTCGCGGTGCGGCGACTACCCGGCGGGCGCGGCGCGCCTGGATTCGGACGCCTTCTCGCCGAACACCCCGGCCGGCGCCTGCCCGGAGTGCCACGGGCAGGGCGTGCTGCACCGGGTGACGGAGCGCTCGCTCGTCCCCGATCCGTCGTTGAGCATCCGGGAGGGCGCGGTCGCGTCCTGGCCGGGTGCGTGGCAGGGCAAGAACCTGCGGGACATCCTGGGCGCGCTCGGGCACGACCTGGACCGGCCGTGGCGGGAGCTGCCCGCGCAGGAGCGCGAGTGGATCCTGTTCACCGAGGAGCAGCCGGTGGTGACGGTCCATCCGGAGCGCGAGCCGGGCCGGGTCCAGCGGCCGTACCGGGGCAAGTACAGCAGTGCGCGCCGGCTGGTGCTGAAAGCGTTCTCCGAGTCCCGCAGCGAGGCGACCCGGGCCAAGGCGGCGGCGTTCCTGGAGCAGTCGCCGTGCCCGGTGTGCCACGGCCACCGGCTGCGTCCGGAGGCGCTGGAGGTGACGTTCGCGGGCCTGCCGATCACCGAGCTGGCCGCTCTCCCGGCCGACCGCCTCGCCGCCCTGCTGCACCCGTTCACCGCCCAGGAGGGCCCGACCGGCCTGCTCACCGCCGACCTGGCGGACCGCCTGGCCGCCCTGCGGCGTCTCGGCCTCGGCTACCTCTCGCTGGACCGCGCCGCCCCCACCCTGTCCACCGGCGAACTCCAGCGCCTGCGCCTGGCCACCCAGTTGCGCTCGGGCCTGTTCGGCGTGGTGTACGTGCTGGACGAGCCGTCGGCGGGCCTGCACCCGGCGGACACCGAGGCGCTGCGCGAGGTCCTCGCCGAGCTGCGCGCCGCGGGCAACTCGGTGTTCGTGGTGGAGCACGACATGGCGGTCGTCCGCGGCGCGGACTGGCTGGTGGACGTCGGCCCGGGCGCGGGCGCCGGTGGCGGCCGGGTGCTGTACAGCGGGCCGGTGGACGGCCTGCGCGACGTCGCCGGGTCCGCCACCCGCCGCTTCCTCTTCGCTCCCCCGGCCGCTCCCCCGTCCCGGGGCCGCACCCCGTCGGGTGTGCTGCGGCTTCGCGGCGTCACCCGGCACAACCTGCACGACGTCGACGTGGACGTGCCGCTGGGCGTGCTGACGGCGGTGACGGGCGTCTCGGGCGCGGGCAAGTCGACCCTGCTGGGCGCGGCGGCCGACGCGGCGGCGGCCGATCCGTCGGTGGGCCGGGTGGTGACGGTCGACCAGACGCCGCTGGGCCGCACTCCGCGTTCCAACCTGGCGACGTACACGGGCCTGCTGGACGTGGTGCGCAAGCTGTTCGCGGCCACCGACGAGGCCCGCCGGCGCGGCTACGACGCGGGGCGGTTCTCATTCAACGTGGCGTCGGGACGCTGCCCGACCTGCGAGGGCGCAGGCGCGATCGAGGTGGAGCTGCTGTTCCTGCCCACCGCGTGGAACCCGTGCCCGGACTGCCACGGCAGCCGCTACAACCCGCAGACCCTGGAGATCGCCTACCGGGGCGCCACCATCGCCGACGTCCTCGCGCTGACCGTCGACGCGGCGGCCCCGTTCCTCGCCGACGTGCCGGCCGCGGCCCGCGTCCTGACGGTCCTCCAGCAGGTCGGCCTCGGCTACCTGCGGCTCGGCCAGCCCGCGCCCGAACTCTCCGGCGGCGAGGCCCAACGCGTCAAGCTGGCAGCGGAGTTGCACCACGCCCGCCGCGACCGCACGCTCTACCTGCTCGACGAGCCCACCACCGGTCTGCACCCCGCCGACAGCGAAGTCCTCACCGCGCAGCTGCACCGCCTGGTCGACGCCGGCGCCACCGTGCTGCTCGCCGAGCACCACCTCCCGCTGCTCGCCACCGCCGACCACCTCGTCGACCTCGGCCCGTTCGGTGGCGCCGACGGCGGCCGCGTCCTCGCCACGGGCACCCCGGCGGTGGTCGCCGCCACCTCGACCGGCCCGACCGCGCCGTACCTCGCCGCGCACCTCCGCTCGGATTGACCCAACCGCACCACCGCCGCCCGGCGGACGCTCTACGCTCGGCCTCGGGAGAATCCGAGCTGTGGGGGACGAGCGATGGACCGTCATGACATCGAACTGGCCGACGCGATCGAGGCGATCCGCCTGGAGCTGCTGGACGCCTCCGAGCGCGGCCGCGGCCAGGCCGTCCAGTTCGAAGTCGGCCCGGTGACGCTCGACTTCACCGTCGAGCTGAAGCGCGACGCCCGCGCCAAGGGGCGCGTCAAGGCCTGGGTGCTGTCCGCCGACGCGGAGGCCGGGCTCGCGCACACCCGGACCCACAAGGTCTCGGTCACCCTGACGCCGAAGGACGCGAGCACCGGCCGCAGCATCGACATCTCCAACCCCGACCTGGGCCGCCGGGACGGATTCTGACCTTGGCGCTCCACACCCACCACGTGGCAGCGATCCGCGGCGCCACCCAGGGCAGTGGCATCCTGCTCGGTCCGCGGCTGGTCCTGACGGCGGCCCATGTCGGCGGGTCGTCGCCGGAGGCCGCCGTCCTGGACGGCACCGGCTGGGCACGCTGCATCACCGTGTGGAGCTCCACCGACCTCGACGCCGCGCTGCTGCTCGCCAACCGCGACCTGGTACCCGCCAACCGCTTCGCGCCGCTGCGCTGGGGCGCCGTCAGGATGCTCGACCCCGTCCCCGGCTGCCACCTGACGGGCTTTCCGCTCGTCGGACGCGACGAGGAGGGCCGCCTCGACACCGTCCAGGTGCCGGCCACCCTCGCGCCCGCCACCGGACGGCGGGCCGACCGCCAGGCCCTGCTCGTCCAGCAGTACCCGCCTCGCACCCGGCGCGGCACCGATTCGCCGTGGTCGGGCCTGTCCGGCGCCGGCGTGGTGTTCCGGGACCGCCTGCTCGGCATAGCCGTCCAGGACCTGCAGCCGGACACCTGGCAGCACTCCCAGTTCGCCCTGGTACCGACCGGCGCGCTGCTCGGCGACCCCGGCTTCCGCACCGCGCTCGAATACCATCTCGACGAACTCCCGGAGCTGGAAGGCATCTCCGCCACCGACCTCGCCGACCGCGACTTCGAACGCGACTACGCGAGAGCCGTCGAGGCGGACTACGGCCGGATCCGCATCTTCGGCCTCCGTCAGGCCGCCGGCCACGGCCGCCGCGGCTGGGACCTCACCACCTCCTACCTGAGCCTGGAGATCCGCTCCACCGACACCACCACCGGCCCCGACCTCGGCCCGCAGCGCGCCGAACGGGTCCTCCCGGGCCGCCGCCGCGTCCTGATCCGCGGCGAGGCCGGCTCCGGCAAGACCACCCTCGTGCAGTGGCTGGCCGTCGGCGCGATGAACGGCACCCTGCGCGAAGGCCTGGAGGAGTTCAACCACCGCGTCCCGCTCGTCCTCCAGCTCCGCAAGCTGTACCGCAAGGGCGTCATGACGCCCCGCCCCGAGGAGTTCCTCGCCCTCGACGACCGCATGTGCGCCGACCGCCAACCCGCCGGCTGGGCACACCGGGTGCTGGCCGCCGGACGCGCCCTGCTGCTCGTCGACGGACTGGACGAAGTACCGGGCGAGCAACGCGACGAGGCCCTCGGCTGGCTGGACCGGCTGCTCGACCACTACCCCGACACCTGGACGCTGGCCACCGTCCGCCCGTCCGCGGTGCCGCACGGCTGGCTCGGCCACCTGGGCTTCGACGAGTTGCAGCTCTGCCCGATGAACCGTCGGGACCGCGGCCACTTCATCGAACGCTGGCACCGGGCCGCGCTGCAGGAACTCCTGGCCGTCCAGCACACCGACGAGGAGGCGCAGCGCTGGCGCCGCGAGATGGACCAGGACCAGGCCGATCTCCTCCGCACCCTGGACAGCGTGCCGGAGATCGCCCAGCTCACCGACAGCCCGCTGCTGTGCGCGATGATCTGCGCCCTGAACCGCGAGTCGGACGGTGCGCTGCCGCGGCACCGCATGGCGCTGTACCGCGACGCGATGTCCATGATGCTGGTCAAACGCGACGAGGGCCGGCGGGTGCAGGGCGCGGAGCAGCTGCAGGCGTCCGAGGAGGAGCAGTTGGCGATGCTCCGCCGGATCGCCCACTGGCTGGTGCGCAACAACCAGTCGGAAGGCCGACGGCGCGACGCGGTCGCCCAGATCGGCAAGGCCCTGCGCGACCTGCCGGGCCTGGCCAGACGGACCGGCGCCGAACGGGCGTACCTGCACGTCCTCAACCGGACCGGCCTGATCACCGAGACCGGCCCGGACACCTTCCAGTTCGTCCACCGCACCTTCCAGGACTACCTGGCCGCCATGGAGTTCCGCGAGGAGAACGACTTCGGCCTGCTGGCCGGCCACGCCGCCGACGAGCAGTGGGGCGACGTGATCCGCATGACGGTCGGCCACTGCGGCCGCCGCGAACGCGCCGAACTCCTCACCGCGATCCTGGACGCCGCCGACACCGCCCCGCCCGACCACCGCCCCGCCGTCCACCTCCTCGCCGCCACCTGCCTCCCGAGCGCCCCCGAACTCGACGGCAAGGTCCGCCGCACCATCCTGGACCGCCTCCACCAGCACCTTCCGGCGCTCCTCACCGCCGAACCCGCTCCCGCCGAGCTGGCCGTGGTCGGCGAGGAACTCACCACCGTCGTCCGGCGGTTCGCCGAGGAGGACCCTGACGTCCTGCTCGCCGCAGGCCCGCTCGTGCCGGAAGTCCTGGCTCTCATCGGCGGGGACGAAGCGCTCGCCGTGCTCGGCACGCTGGCCGAACTCCCCGGCGCCGGCGACAAGTCCCGGTTGAAGGAGTCGGCCAGGCCCGGAACCCGCACCCTGCTCGAAGGCGTCGTCGACCAGTGGCAGCACTTCGGGATCCACGAATTCAGCCGACAGGTGGTGGCCCGGGCGGACCTCTCCGGCATCCAGGTGCAGATCACGTCGTCCGACCAGATCCCCGAACTGCTCGGCCACCCGACCCTGCGCCGCGTCCTGCTGGGCCACCGGCTGCCCGTCGAACCGGAGTTGTGGAATCGGCTCGCGTCACAGGTGAAGGAACTGAGCCTGTCCATGCGGGGACTCTCCGACCTCTCCTTCCTCCGGCACTGGGGCCCGCTGGACCGCCTGTCGATCTACCGGTGCCCCGACCTGGTCGACCTGACCCCCCTCTCCGGCATGTCCGTCCGCAGCCTGTACCTGCACGAACTCCCCGCCGAGACCCGGCCCGCCGAACTCCACTCGGTCCTCGGCGCCGTGGTCGGCCTGGACGCCCTCACCATCACCGCACCCGACCTGGCCTCGATCCCGAACCCTCAACCGGTCGAACTGGTCTGGTACTTGAACCTCTCCCAGGTCCCCACCGACTACCCGCTCGACCTGCTCGACACCTTCTTCCCCGCACTGGAGTTCCTGACCCTGGAAGTCACCGAGGACCACCCCGTCTCGCTCGACCTGACGCCCCTCGCCGACCTCCCCGACCTCAGAATCCTGATCCTCTGCCGTACCGAACGCCCGCAGTTGACCGGCCGGCACCTCTTCCCCGCCGAGCGCCTCACTGTCCAGCAGCGCGACAGCCCCTGACCCGGGCAGCAGGAACCGGCCCGACGGCGGGACTCCAGCACGCCGCACCCGGTCGACCTTTCCGGGTGTCCCGGCTGCCGAGGTGAAAGAGCGCCGCCTCGATCCGGTCGGGCCGAACGGAGCGTTCCTGCGCCAGGTCGTGAACCGCGCCCAGGTATTGCGCATACTGGCTCGACGTCCAGCCCCACAGGGGCCAACTGCCGTCTACGATCCTGAGCCTCCTGAGGGCCATCGAGACGACCCGGTCCAGAATGAGCGGACGGTGCGGCCCTGCCACGGCCCCGTCACCGGCGAAGTACAGCACCTTGGAGAAGAACGCCGGCCCCAGATACGGGATCCTGTGGTCGTTGTTGAACGCCCGGTACGCCGCTGCCGCCCCTTCCTCGCGAAGCGCCGTCAGCGCCGACCCGAGTCGCGCATCGAGCTCCGCGACGGAATTGCGGGCGAATATCCGACCACGCCGCTTCACCTCACGGGCCTTGGTGCCCGAACCCCACACGAGTGCGGCGACCAGCAGCTGCCGGTTGGCCTCGACCGTCCCGGCACGGCGGGCGAGCGAGAACACGGCGCGCCGGTCGACACGTGGCCAGTGCCCCGCCTGCGGGCAGTCGTCCAGGCCGGTCGGCCACCAGGTGGCGTCCGGCAGCAGGGGCATCCAGCGGCTCCGGTCGAAGGGCACCGCCTGGCCGAGCATCGCCGCGAGATCCGGGACGGGGAAGCCGTCCGATGCCATGTTCAATTCGTCCCCCACTGGTGCCTGCTCTCCTCGCGGCCGCGTCACGAGCGAACCGTAGCGCCGCCTGTGGGCACCGCGCGGCAGAACCGGACCGTCCCGCCTCGGCCCCGCAGCCGCAGATCACGAGCGGGGGCGCACACCGGAGTCCGCCCGACCACCGACGCGGACAGCATGGTGGCGGGCGGACGACACACCACGGGGTGCGCCGGAGGCGCAGGTGGACGACGCGTCAGCGGACGACGCGCTCGACCGGCTCGCCGTGGACGAGCCGCCCGGGCGGCGGCAACGCGGGGTAGACCTTGTCCACCGGCCGGAGCGTCGGATACGAGTCGTCGTCCTGGCCGCTGGGCACACCACCCGTGGCCGGAGTGCCCCCGGGCGCGGCGCCATCGGCGGGCAGCGGGACACCGCCGGGCGTGACGACCTCCCCCGCCAGCGGGACACCGCCGGGCGTCGCGACGTCCTCCGCCAGCGGGGCGCCGCCCGGGGTGGCGACATCGCCGAGCGAGAACGAGGTGCCGGGCACCATGATGCCGGTGTCGGCGCCCGGGTTCGCCCCGGTCGGTGCGCCCGACGTGGTGCCGGCGGGCTTCGCGTTCGAGGTGCTTCCGGCCGGCTTCGCCGCCGACGTCCCGCCCGGGGCGGCGGCCGTGGTGCCGGTGGGGGCGGACTCGGAGGGCCTGGCCGGGGTGCCGAGGGCGGCGGCGGAGGGGGCGGCGAGCAGAGTGATGGCGGCGGCCGCGAGCAACGCGGTGCCTCGGAAGTGCGGTGCCATGGAGGGTTCCTCTAGATCCCGGCCGGGTGACGCGCCCTGCGGCAGCGGTCCGGCCGCGGTCGAAGCGAGTGATGGGTCGCCCGAATTCCTAACCGTTCGGCAGACCGATGGTGCGGCTCCGGCCGGCTTTCCATTCCGACGGACCATCGTTCCGGTCCGCGTTCCGTCGTTCGGTCCACCATCGTTTGCGATCGACCGGCGCTGCATCGAACATGACGGCGCATCAGCATCCTCGCCACCGCGCCAGTCCGGCTCCAACTGAGCTTCCAGAGCGTCGAGTTCATGGAGACTCCGGCGCTCCGGGCCCAGCCGGTCAGCACCGCACCCGCCGCCGTCCCACCATGCCCCGACAACCGAACATCCGCACGATTTCCAGGCGCCGTGACTGCCGCACTCGGCCAGGACCACCCGGCAGTGCCATCACCCGGTGCCCTTACCCGTGACTCCGCGATCCGCCAACTCCGCCACCCACTCGCCCACTTGCTCATCGTCGTGCAGGTACGGCTCGCCCGGTCCGGAGCGCAGATCGATGCCGTGCAGCAGGCCCAGCGCCCACCAGGACACCTCGTCCCACCTCAGCGTGTCGTCCAGCACCCATCTCGCCGCCCACCGGTCCGCCGTGTCCCGGTCCACCCGCCCCTCGGCGACGGCCTCCAACCACCCGGCGATCTCGGCCGGCCCCGGCTGCGCCTCGTTCACGACCGGTCCTCCGCAGCCGCCGCGTCCGCCGCCTCCTGGGCCGCCATCACCTGGTCCCCGTGCTCGAACGCCCAGGCTCCGAAGGCGTCGATCGGCGCCAGCAGGGTGCGGCCGAGCGCGGTCAGCGCGTACTCCACGCCGGTCGCGGCCTGCGGGCGACGTTCGACCAGGCCGTGGTACTGCAGGCGGCGCAGCGTCTCGGTCAGGACCTTCGAGCTGATGCCGCCGATCCGCTCCCGCAGTTCGACGGGGCGGCGCGGGCCGTCGCGCAGCGCCCAGATCAGTACGGCGTTCCAGGTGTTGGAGAGCAGGTCGAAGGCGAGCCGGGCTCGGCAGTCGGCGAGGAAGGCGTCGGTCGTCACGTACCGAATGGTGCCCGACCGGCTCCCTACTGTCGAAGGAGATCGATCGGACCCCGCACGGAGTGGAGCCCCTTGATGACCGAACCGCTCACCATCGGCGTTCTCGGCACCGGCCGCATGGCCGACGCCCTCGCCACCCGCTGGGCCCGCGCCGGGCACCGCGTCACTGTCGGCGGCCGGGACGCGGCCAGGGCCCGCCGCCTCGCCGACCGGATCGGCCACGGCGCCCGCCCGGCCGGTCTGCGTTCGGCGGCGGAGGCCGGCGAGGTGGTGCTGGTGGCACTGCCGTACGGCGCGGGCGCCGAGGTGGTCAGCACGCTGCGCGATGCGCTGGACTGCCGCACGCTGATCGACTGCACCAACCCGGTCAGCCCGGGCTTCCGGCTGCTCACCGAACAAGGGCCGTCCGCTGCCCAGCAGTTGGCGGACGCGGCACCCGGCGCCCGAGTGGTGAAGGCGTTCAACCTCTGCCACGAGGACGTCTGGCGCCTGCAGCCCCCGGTCTTCGACGGCCGCCCCCTCGCCGTCCCGCTCTGCGGCGACAATCCGGACGCCCTCGCGCACGCCGCCACCCTGGTCCGCGACCTCGGCTGCACTCCCGTCCACGCCGGCCCCCTCGCCCGCGCGCACCTCCTGGAGGCCACCGCGGCCCTCTTCATCGGCCTGTGGGTCGGCCAGAACGCCGACGTCCAGGCCATCGCCCCGCCCCTCTCCCGCGCCACCGGCTGACGCTCGCTCCACCGACCCGGGCCCGCACGGCCGTTGCCCGGCGGTCGGCGCACCGGCCACCGCCGCACCGCGCCTCGTCACGTTCCGCACAGCCCTGTCCGACCGCCGGCTGCGGCGTGATCGAATTCACCGTTCTCGGGCGCGTCTTCGTGTTCGCCGCAACCCCGAGCCTCGCCGGCCGGTCGGCGAGTTCCTGGGCGACGGGCGATCACGCCGCCGGATACCGCGACGAGCCGCCGTTCTGACGCAGCCTCGGCAGGCCCCGCGGGTCTGGTGTGTCCGCCCCTGCTGCTAGACATGCCCCGTGCATACGGAACATCCCGACGCGGCCGAACTCGCCGCTCTCCGCAAAGCCTTCGCCTCTGCCTCCGCCGACGGCGCCGCTCTCGGCTGGGCGGGGGTGCACGCCTTCGAGGCGCAGCACGGTGTCGTCCTGCCGGAGCCCTATCGGACGTTCGTCGCCGAGATCGCCGACGGCTCGGCCGAAGGCCCGCCGACCTACGGGCTGGTGCCGCTGGCCGAGTTGCCGAAGGACTGGGGTGGCGGCCGGCCCGAGCGGGTGCTCGGCTGGCCGTTCCCGCTGACCGGGACGTGGTTGTGGGAGGACGACGAGGACACCCCGGAGGAGGAGCTCGACGAGGCGATCGAGCCGGTGTTCAACGACGGTTCGATCGTGCTCGGCACCGACGGTTGCGGCATGTACTGGCACCTGGTCGTCACCGGCGAACACCGCGGCCACATCTGGCTCGTGACCGGCGAGGGCGCCTCCCCGTTCGGCGACGCCTTCGGCGGGACCACGGCCGCTCCGGGCTTCGCCGGCTGGGTCGCCCACTGGACGGCCGGCAAGGACTGGTTCGACGCCGAAGGCTGACCGGCGCGGGCGCGACCACCGAGGAGCGGCCCGGCGCAGGCCGATCGGGTCAGGTCAGGTCAGGTGAGTTCCTCGGCGAGCAGGTCCATGAGCAGTCCGTCCTGCCAGGTGCCCGTCCGGTGGTCGCGCCAGTAGGACCGCATGATTCCGACGGGTTGGAAGCCGACCTTGCGGTAGCTGCGGATCGCCGCGGTGTTGGCCGCGGCGGGGTCGATGGTCAGGCGGTGGTGGCCGCGGTCGTGCACCAGCCAGCGGGCGAGGGTCCGTACGGCGTCGGTGCCGAGTCCCTTTCCGTGGTGGCGTGCGGTCAGGAAGACGTCGAGGCCGGCGTGCCGGAACTCGGGGTCGGTCTCCTCCTGGTACTGGATCGCTCCGATGACTTCGCCCTGGAGGACGACGGCGAGCATGCGCTGGAAGTCGTCCGGGGGCGACCACCATGCGGCGACCTCCGGCTCCCGGACGATCCGGTCGAGGACTTCCTCGTCGCCGACGGCGACCGGCCGCAGTACGACCTCGGCTCCACGCAGTTCCATGCCCTCAGTATCCCCCGAAGCCCGGCGCGCTCGATCGCCGACCGCGCTGTCACTCCGGCCGCCGCACCCACGGTGCGAGGCGTTCGCCAGGGCCCAACTCCCCACGCCAGTACCGGTATACCAGGCCTTCGACGACCCGCAGCCGGCCCGCCGCAATCAGGCCCTCGGCCGGTTCGGGGCCGCCCGCGTCGGCGGTGAAGGCGATCAGGACGGGTGGGGCGGTGCCGAGTCGGTCGCGGACGCCGGTCGTCCCGGCGGGCGTCGGAGCGCGGAACACCGGGTCCTGGAAGAAGGCGGGGCAGGCCACCAACTCCGGTTCTTCGAAGTGAAGTTCGAGGAGGTGGTGGTACGTCAGGTCGTGGCCGGCGCCCAGGATCAGGCGGGACGGGTCCCAGGAGACCACGTCCCAGTCCCACCAGGAGCCTTCGGACAGTTCGAGCACCGTCGGTGCTCAGCCGTCGAGGAGGGCGGTCAGGTACCGGTCGGCGTCCGCCGCCAGTTCGGCGCGGCCCGGCGGGTTCGCGTGCCCGCCGCCCGCCGTCCCGTTGAACAGGACGCCGTCGCACCAGCGCACCAGTCGCCGGGCGTCCGCGGCCGGGTCGGTCGAGCCGCAGGCGCGCAGCAGGTGGACGGCCACGTCCACGAAGCCGGCCCCCAACCGGTCGTAGACGGCCCGGAGTTCGGGGCGCCGGGCGGCCTCCAGGGCCAGTTCGATCCGGGCCACCGTCAGCGCCCGGCCCGCCGTCAACGCGTGCTCCAGCCCGTCCGCGACCACCGCCACCAGCAGGCGTCGCGCCGCCGCGCCGTCCCCGACCGGCCGGGTCAGCACGTCCCCGACCATCCCGGCCGCCTCGACCTCGGCGATCCGGGTCAGGGCGACCTCCAGCAGCGCCGACCGCGTCCGCGCCAGGTTGGACGTCGATCCCACGGGGAGCCCGGCCGCCTCGTCGACCGCCCGGTGCGTCAGCCCGCGCAGGCCGCGCTCCGCGATCACGGCGACAGCGGCATCGGCAATCCGGGTCGGTCGTGCCAGAGTCATGGCGAGATCATCCCGCGCTCCGGCCGCTTCCCCCAAACCGCGCCGCGCCATCGGCCCGTCGAGCAGCCACGGTCCGTCAGGTCGCCGCTACCTTCTGCCACATGAACGAGTCCCGGCCGCCACGCGCCGAGTCCCTGCCGTCGGCCCGCCGACCGTCGCCGCTGTCCGGCCCGAGCGCCCCCGGCGGCCCGGTGTGGTACGCGGCGTACGGGTCGAACATGCACGCCGGCCGCCTCGCCCGCTACCTCTCCGGCGGCCGTCCGGTCGGCGCCGCCCGCAGCTACTCGGGCTGCCGCGACCGCACGCCACCGGAGCGGACGCTGCCGATCCTGCTGTCGGGAACCCTGTACTTCGCCCTCGAATCCTCCACCTGGACCGGCGGCACGGCCTTCTACGACCCCGCTCCGGGCGGCGACCTGCCGGCCCGGGCCTACCTCCTCACCGCCGGGCAGTTCGCCGACATCGCCGCCCAGGAGATGTACCGCGAGCCCTCCGCCGACCTCGACCTGACTCGGGTCCTGACCACCGGCCGCGACCGAGTGGGCCCCGGGCGCTACGAGACCCTGCTCCGTCTCGGCGGCCTCGACGGCATCCCCGTGCTCACCTTCACCGCCCCCGGGACGCTCGCCGACGCCGATCTCAACCCGCCCTCCGCCGCCTACCTCGCCACCATGGCCGCCGGCCTCGCCGAGGCCCACGGCTGGAGCGCCGCCCGAGCCGCGAACTACCTGGCCACCCGTCCGGGCGCCGCCGCCCGCTGGACCCCCGAGTCCGCCCTCCGGGCCATCCGCTCGGCCGTCGCACCCTCCGCCTGACGGCCCCCACCCGACGGCCCGCAGCCGACGGCGCGCAGTCGACGGCGCGTGAAGGAACCCGACCCACCGGAACTACATCCGTAGTACGCTCGGCCCCAGCAAGCCGAACTACACCTGTAGTCGAATCGGTCGATCGGAGCTCCGCCATGCCCTCCACCCCTGACAGCCGCCCGGCGATCGTGATCGGCGGTGGCATCGGCGGCCTCGCCGCCGCCCTCGCCCTGCATCGGCGGGGCGTCCAGGTCACCGTGCACGAGCGGGCCGCGAGCCTCGAACCGGTCGGCGCGGGGCTGGCGTTGGCGCCGAACGCGTTGCGGGCGTTGGACGTTCTGGGCGTCGGCGGACGCCTGCGCGGCCTCGCGGTGCGGCACCCGGCCGTGGGCCTGCGACGCCCGTCCGGACGGTGGCTGGCCCGGACGGACACCGAGGCGGTGCAGCGGCACTTCGGCGATCCGGTGCTGGCGGTCGCACGGGCCGAACTGATCGCCGCGCTGGTCGACGCCCTCCCACCCGGGACCGTCCGCACCGACTCGCCGGCCGCCCTGCACGACCCCGGCGACGCCCACGCCCCGGCCCGGGTCGACACCCCGGACGGCCGGTGCGAGGCGTCCCTCGTGGTCGCGGCGGACGGCATCCGCTCGGCCACTCGGGCCCGGCTCTTCCCGCACCACCCCGGGCCCCGCTACTCGGGGTTCACCACCTGGCGGACCGTCGTCGACCACCCCGAGCACCCGCCCGCCGCCGTCGGCGAGATCTGGGGACGCGGCGCGCTCGCCGGCATCGTGCCGCTCGCCGCCGGACGGGTGTACGTGTACGGGGCCGCCCTCGCGCCGGCCGGGCAGCGCGCCGCCGACGGCGACGAGCACGCCGAAATGCTTCGCCGGTACCGCAGTTGGTGCGCCCCGCTGCCGGAACTGCTGCGGGGCGCCGACGCCGCCCGGGTGCTGCGGAACGACGTCTGGGCGCTCACCGACCCGCTGCCGACGTTCCACCGCGGCCGGGTCGCGCTGCTCGGCGACGCCGCGCACGCCATGTCGCCGTTCCAGGGGCAGGGCGCCTGCCAGGCCGTCGAGGACGCGGTGGTCCTGGCCGCCGCACTTCCCGCCCCGCACGAGTCGTCGGACCCGTCCGCCGCCCTCGACGCCTACTCCGCCGCCCGCCTGCCCCGCACCTCCCGGATCGTGGCGGGCTCGCACACCGTGGGCCGCCTGGTCGCCGTCCGCTCCCGCCCGGTCGCCCTACTGCGCGACGGCGTCCTCGCCCTCGCCGGACGCCTACCCACCCGTGTCCTGCTCGACCGTTCGGCCCCCATCTACACCTGGCAGCCGCCCACCGCCGGTGATCCGGTGGCCAGTTGACGCCCTGTCGGCGTACCCCGTGCGGTCTCGCCGGGCGGGGCTCAGCACGTTCTCGAACGGGAACACCGAGCCGAGGACAGCCGACACCGTCCGCCGCCGAACCCTGCCGACCGGCGCGATGGCGGGCGTCGCCGAGGCACGACTGCCCGGCCCGCAACAGCTCCGCTGTCCCCTTCGGCAACATGTCGGCCTGCACGGCACCACCCCGGCCGACGCTCACACGCCCCTCGACGCCCATGCCAACCCGGGCGGCCACCCAACACCCGCTTGCTCCACGCCAGTTGCCCAACTCACCCAGACCAATGGCAGGCATCGCCGAGGCACAACTGCCCGGCCCACAACAGCTCCGCTGCCCCCTTCGGCAACATGTCGGCCTGCACGGCACCACCCCGGCCGACGCTCACACGCCCCTCGACGCCGATGCCAACCCGGGCAACCATCCAACACCCGTTTGCTCCACGCCAATTGCCCAACTCACCCAGACCAATGGCAGGCATCGCCGAGGCACAACTGCCCGGCCCACAACAGCTCCGCTGCCCCCTTCGGCAACATGTCGGCCTGCACGGCACCACCCCGGCCGACGCTCACGCGCCCTTCGAGGCCGATGCCAACCCGGGCGACCACCCGACACCCGCTTGCTCCACGCCAGTTGCCGAACTCACCCAGACCACCTGAACGTTGTTCAACTCACCTGCGTAGAGCCGGAGTTCGTCCCGGCCCCGAACACCTCGATCGCCGCCCGCACCAGCCCGGCCAGTGGGCGGGAGCGGGCGGCCGGGTCCCAGGCCAGCACGGAGGTGACGGGCCGGGCGTCGGGCACGGGGACGGCGGTGACGCCGGGGCGCAGCTGGGTGCGGGAGGAGTCGGGCAGGACGGCGTACATCCGGCCGAGGGCGACCAGCTCGCTGAGCTGGGCGTGGTCGCGGATCTCGGGGCCGGGGCCGTCGGGGTAACTGCCGTCGCGGCGCGGGAAGCGCGGTGCGGGCAGGTCCGGCAGGGCGGTGAGCTCGGCGAGTCGCAGCGCGGTGCGGGCGGCCAGCGGATGGCCGGCGGGCAGGAGGGCGACCTGGCCCTCGGTGTGCAGCTCCTCGGTGTCGAGGCCGGCGGTGGAGTCGAACGGCAGGTGCAGTAGCGCCGCGTCCACCGCGCCCTCACGCAGCAGGCGTTCCTGCTCGCCGAACCGGCACAGCCGCAGGTCCACCGGCACCGGATCCGGCCCGGCGGCGTACGCGTCGAGCAGGGCCGCCAGCAGTCCGGTGGAGGCGCCGGCCTTCGCCGCGAGGACCAGGCCGGGCGGCTGCCCGGCCCGCCGGGTGCGGGCCTCGGCGGCGGCCACGGCCGCCAGCACGGTGCGGCCCTCGCGCAGCAGCACGTGTCCGGCGCCGGTCAGCGTCACGCCGCGGCTGTCGCGTTCCAGCAGGACGGTGCCGAGCCGCCGTTCCAGCTGGGCGATCGCCCGCGACAGCGGCGGCTGCGCCATGCCGAGCCGCCGGGCCGCCCGTCCGAAGTTCAACTCCTCGGCCACGGCGACGAAGTAGTGCAGTTCCCTGGTCTCCACCCGCCCCAGCCTACGGCGATACCCGCACGGTATCGCCGGGCCACCGGATCGGTCTTGGCCACCCGGCCGGGCCGGCCCGCAGCATGGTGGCCATGAACGAGAACACGAACGGACCCACCGTGGCGCTGGTGACCGGCGCGAACAAGGGCATCGGGTACGAGATCGCGGCGGGACTCGGCAAGTTGGGCTGGCAGGTCGGCGTGGGCGCCAGGGACGGGCAGCGCCGCGAGGAGGCGGTGCGGACGCTGCGCGCCCGCGGCGTGGACGCGTTCGCCGTCCCGCTCGACGTCACCGACGACGACTCCGCGACGGCCGCCGCGGAGCTGCTCGCGGAGCGCTTCGGGCGGCTCGACGTGCTGGTCAACAACGCGGCGGTGACGGGCGGCATGCCGCAGGCGCCGACCGGCGTCGACCCGGCGCAGGTGCGGCTGGTGGTGGAGACGAACGTGCTGGGGGTGATCCGGGTGACCAACGCGGTCCTGCCGCTGCTGCGCCGCTCCGCCGCGCCGCGGATCGTCAACATGTCCAGCGGGGTGGGCTCGTTGGCGCTGCAGTCCGACCCGGACGCGTTCACCGGGCCGACCTCGGCCGCCTACGCGCCGTCGAAGACCTTCCTGAACGCCGTGACGGTTCAGTACGCAAAGGAGTTGACCGGCACCGGCGTCCTGGTCAACCTGGCCTGCCCGGGCTACTGCGACACCGACCTCAACGGCCACCGCGGCACCCGGACTTCCGCCCAGGGCGCGGTGATCGCGGTGCGCCTGGCCACGCTGCCGGCCGGCGGGCCGACCGGGCAGTTCTTCAACGAGGACGGCCCGCTGCCCTGGTGACGGGCCGTCGGCAGAGACTCAGAGCTCCCCGGCCCACGGCGGGTTGGCGCCGGCCACCGCCACCGTCCGGGCCGCGACCCGCGCGGCGAACGCGCAGGCCCGCTCCAGGCCTTCGACCGTCAGCGCGTCCAACCGGCCGCCCAGGAAGCCCTGTTCGGCGAGCGAGTGGAGCAGTCCGGCGGTGAACGAGTCGCCCGCGCCGACGGTGTCCACCACCGGGGTCGGCGGCGCGGGCACCCGGACCCGCCGGCCGTCCAGGGAGGCGAGGGCGCCGTGTTCGGCCAGGGTGATCACCACCAGTCGGGCGCCGGCCCGGTGGAAGTGGTCGCAGCCCTGCTCGGGCGTGGTGTCGGGGAGCAGCAGCGCCAGGTCGTCGGCGCTCAGTCGCAGCAGGTCGGCGAGTTCGCACCAGCGCGGCAGCCGCCGCCGGTAGGCCTCCGGTTCGACCAGCAGCGGGCGGACATTCGGGTCGATCGAGACGGTGGCCCCGGCCCGCACGTCGGCCAGCAGGTCCTCGATCCGCGGTCCGCCGGGCTCGCGGACCAGGGCCAGCGAGCCGGTGTGCACGCACACCGACCCGTCGGCGCGCGCCGCCGCCAGCTCCCGTTCGGTCCACTGCCAGTCGGCGGTGCCTTCGGCGTGGAAGGAGTAGTCGGCGTGGCCGTCGCCGTCGAGCGCGGCCAGCGCCAGGGTGCTCGGTTCGGCGGCTCGCACGGCGCCCGACAGCTCCACGCCGGAGCCGGCCAGGTGGGCGCGGAACAGTTCGCCGAACGGGTCGCCGGAGATCCGTCCGAGGAACCGCGTCGGCGTGCCCAGGCGGGCCAGCGCCACGGCGGTGTTCGCCGGGCCCCCGCCGGGCAGCACCCGCAGCGCCAGCTCCCCCGGCCGCGCCGCACCGGGCTCCACGAACGCGTCGGCGACGCACTCCCCGACCACGGTGATCGACCGACCCGCCATCGAAACCAGCCTCCCATCAGGGCGAACGCACAGGACCGGTCTGGACTCCATCACCGTGACCGGCCCCGCGTCAATGCGGACCGGCCCCGGGGGTGTCGCGGCCGGGCGATGTACGTTTCAGCGCGCGGGCGGACTCTCCGCACCTCAAGTGGGAGCGCTCCCAACGCTATTGACACCGCCGGACCGCGTCTGGCGTCATGTCCGGTATCCCCAAGGGCCCTTGTCGGAGCGCTCCCCCACCCCTGTCGGACGCCCCCATCCGCGTCCAGAGAGGAACGAGACCATGCGACTCCCGTTGCCCCGGCACCTGCCGCGCCGGCCGGCGGCCTCGGCCGCCGCGCTGGCCGCGCTGCTCGCGGCCACCTTCGCCGCCGCCACTCCCGCGCCCGCCGCCCCTCCGGCGCCCGCCTCCCCGACCTCCTCGGCCGAACCTGCGGCGTCCGCCACCGTCACGGCGGGCGCCGGTTTCTGGCACACCAGCGGCCGGAGGATCCTGGACGAGGCCGGGAACCCGGTCCGGATCGCCGGCATCAACTGGTTCGGCTTCGAGACCTCCAACTACGTGGCCCACGGCCTGTGGAGCCGCGACTACCGGTCGATGATCGACCAGATGAAGTCGCTGGGGTACAACACCATCCGGCTGCCGTACAGCGACGACATCTTCAAGGGCACCACCCCGACCAGCCTGAACACCTCGGGCGGGATGAACGCCGACCTGGTCGGCCTGAACTCGCTCGGCGTGATGGACAAACTGGTCGACTACGCGGGCACCGTGGGCATGAAGGTGATCCTGGACCGGCACCGCCCGGACTCCGGCGGCCAGTCGGCGCTCTGGTACACCTCCTCGGTGCCGGAGTCGACCTGGCTGGCGAACCTGAGGTCGATCGCCGCCCGGTACGCGGGGAACTCCGCGGTGGTCGGCATCGATCTGCACAACGAGCCGCACGACCCGGCCTGTTGGGGCTGCGGCGACCAGGCCACCGACTGGCGGCTGGCGGCGCAGCGCGGCGGCGAGGCGGTGCTGTCGGCCAATTCGAAGCTGCTGATCTTCGTGGAGGGCGTGCAGTCCTTCAACGGCTCCTCGTACTGGTGGGGCGGCAACCTGCAGGGCGCGGGCCAGTATCCGGTCCAACTGAGCGTCGCCGGAAGGGTGGTGTACTCGGCGCACGACTACGCAACCAGTGTGGCGCAGCAGTCCTGGTTCTCCGACCCGAGCTTCCCGGCGAACATGCCGGGCATCTGGGACAAGAACTGGGGCTACCTGTTCAATCAGAACCTCGCGCCGGTGTGGGTCGGCGAGTTCGGCACCACGCTGCAGTCCGCCACCGACCAGACCTGGTTGCGGGCGCTGGTGCAGTACCTGCGACCGACGGCGACGGCGGGCGCGGACTCGTTCCAGTGGACGTTCTGGTCGTGGAACCCGAACTCGGGTGACACGGGCGGCATTCTGAACGACGACTGGACGACCGTGAACACGGTGAAGGACGGCTACCTGGCGTCGGTGAAGTCCCCGGGCTTCGGCGGCGGTCCGGGCGGCGGCGGTCCGGGCGACACCCAACCGCCTTCCGTGCCGGGCGGGTTGGCGGTGACGGGTGTCACGGCGAGCAGTGTGTCGCTGTCCTGGGCGGCGTCCACCGACGACACCGGGGTGACGGGGTACGAGGTGTACCGGGGCGGGTCGAAGGTCGCGTCGGTGGCCGGGACCTCGTACACCGACGGCGGGTTGGGCGCGGCGACGGCGTACAGCTACACGGTCCGGGCGAAGGACGCGGCGGGCAATGTGTCGGCGGCGTCGGCGTCGGTCACCGCGACCACCTCGGCGGGCGGCGGGGGCAGTGCCGGGTGTACGGCGGCGATCAGCCTGAACGACTGGGGCAGCGGCCTGACCGCGACGGTGACGGTCACCAACACCGGCACGGCCGCGACCAAGGGCTGGCAGGTGGTCTGGACGTGGCCCACCGGCCTGCAGATCAGCGGGAGTTGGAGCGCGGACGTGACCCGCGGCGGGCAGACCGTGACGGCGCGCAGCCTGGCGTACAACGGGGTGCTGGCCCCGGCGGCGTCCACCACGTTCGGCGTCCAGGCGACCCGCACGGACGCCTCGGCGGCGGCGGCCGCGACGCCGGTGTGCACCGCGACCTCCTGAGCCGACTCGACTCCGCCGCGGCAGCCGCCCGGTCACCGGTCCGACGGCGACCGGGCGGGGCGGCGGTCACCGGGCGGGGCGACTGCGACCGGGCGGTCCGACGGTGACCGGGCGGGGCGACGGTCAGCTCCGCACGGCTTCCAGGAAGCCGTTGGTGACGGTGCCGGAGGCGGGCGGCAGGGTGCGGCCGTGGGTGGCGGCGAGTTCGTCGAGCGAGGTGAAGCGGGTGGTCCAGCCGTGGGCGTCGAGCCAGTCGGCGGTGCCGGGGCCGAGGCCGCCGCGCCACAGGGAGGTCATCTCGGTGAGGCCCTCCTCGACGGGGGTGCGGCTGGTGTCGCGGCCCTGCTCGACCAGCAGGCGGCTGCCGGGTGCGGACAACTCGCCGACGGTGGTGAGCAGTCGAGCGGCCTGGTCGGCCTCCAGGTAGACCAGCAGCCCTTCGGCGAGCCAGGCGGTGGGCTGCCCGGGATCGAAGCCGGCGGCCCGGAGCCGATCGGGCCAGTCGGGGTCGGTGAGGTCGGCGGGCAACGCGGTGCGCGTGCACCGGGGCCGGGCGTCGTGCGCGGCGAGGACCTGGTCCTTGAAGGCGAGGACGGGCGGCAGGTCGATCTCGAACAGGCGGGTGCCGCCGGGCCAGGGCAGCCGGTGGGCGCGGGTGTCGAGTCCGGCGGCGAGCAGGACGACCTGGCGGGCGCCCGCGGCGAGCAGCCGGTCGTCGTAGTGGCGGGTGCGCAGGATGCCGTGCATGAGCAGGCGGGCGGCGAGCGGCCCGAGCGGTTTGCCGGTGGGGCGCGGCGGCTGCCCGGCGGCGGTGACGAAGGCGAGCGCGTAGGGGTCGACGAACAGCGGGTCGATCTGGGCGCTCTCGTAGGCGCGGCCGCGGGCCACGGCGAGGGCGGTGCGGGACACGGGGCTCAACTGCTCGGCGGCGGGCAGCCCGGGCCCGGCCGGCTCTTGGGTCGTCATGCCGGAGAAACTACATCGCCACCGATGCATCTGTGAAGATGTATTCTGCCGGGCATGGACGGCGTACGACTGCTGAGACTCGGCAAGCGACTGACGGAGCTCGGCCGGGAGATGGTCACCGACCACGCCTCGGCGACCCTCTCCCCCGGCGAGATCGCGGTGATCGCCGACGTGTACCGGCACCCGGACACCTCCGTGCAGGACATCCGGGCCCGCACCGGCTTTGCCCAGAGCCACGTCTCCACCTCGGTCGCCCGCCTGCGCGAACGCGGCCTGCTGGACGCCGCGCCCGACCCCGCGGACGGCCGCCGCACCCTGCTGAGCGCCTCCGAGACCGCCCGCCGCTACATCAGGGCCCGGGTCGCCCGCCCCGCCGAGCCGGTCATCGCCGGCGCCGTCCCCGACCCGGAGCAGGCCCGCCGGGTCGGCGAGCTGCTCGACGAGCTGGCCGGCCTGCTGCTCCCGCCGGACCCGGCGGCGCGGACGGGCGGGTCCGACCACCGTCGCTGACCATGGACGGGTCGGGGAATCCCCCCGCCCCGCCACGGGGCCGCACCGCCGTCGGGCCGTGCGGCCGGCGGACCGTCCAGCCGGGAGGCCGTCAATGATCTCGATCGCCGACATCCGCGAGTGGCGCGGCCACGACGTGGTCGACCAGGACAGCAAGAAGATCGGCTCCCTGGAGAACATCTACGTCGACACCGCCACCGACCTGCCGTCCTTCGCCACCGTCACGGTCGGCCCGATGTTCAGCAAACGCCGCCTGGTGTTCGTACCGGTCGCGGACGCGGTGGTCGGGCCGGGCTACGTGCGGGTCCCGTTCGACCGCAACGCCGTGAAGGACGCGCCGTCCATCGACCCCGACGGGGTGCTGGCCGCCGAGATGGAGCCCGAGGTGTTCGCGCACTACAACCTCGACTACGCCACCGGCGCGGGCGGCGAACGGCGACTCGCCCGCCGCTGAGCGCCACCGCCCGGCCGGAACCGCCCGCCCAACACCGCCCGGCCGACACCGCCCGAGCGCCACCGCCCCGGCCGCCCGCTCAGGCGGCCGGGCCCGGGCCGCCGCGCTCGACGTCCGCCTTCAACGCGGCGAGTTCGTCGATGACGCGCCGGTCGGTGAATCCCAGCCCCTCCACCAGGTGGTCCCACAGGCCGTGCGGCTCGGTGTCCAGCTGCAGCATCACCCGGGTGCCGTCCTCGTCGGCGGCCCCGACGCGGTGGAACGTCACCACCCCGGAGTGCCCGGGCCGGTCCTCGCCGCCGCTCCAGGCGATCCGGTCCTGCGGCACCACCTCGGTCGCGGCGGCGCCGCGGCCCGCGCCGCCGCGCATGCAGGCGGGCAGCGACGCGCGGTCGGTCCAGGCGCGGTAGACCGCCTCGATCGGAGCGTCGATCTCCACGGATTCCTCGATCCGTCCCATGGGGGTTCTCCTCCTCACCGGGTGCGGCCGCCCGACTGCGGTCCGCGTCCGCACCTGCGCCTGCCCCGTCCGCCGGCCGCCATGCGCCCACGTCTCGAAGCCGCGCCCGGAACGGTGCGCTCACCGAAACTTCACACGTCTGCCAGGCATGACCCGCCGACGATCGGGTACCCGGGGACGGACCGGCCGGAGACGAGGAAAGGAAAGGCATGCCTGTGCCCACTGATGAACTTCTCCTGTCCGCACCCGCCGGGGCGACCTCCGAGCCGATCGGAACGCCCCCGGTCAACGGGTCCGCCCTGGACGCGCTCGCGGACCCGACCCACGCCGCCCCCGCGGACGCCCGCGAACTGACCCGCGTCCTGCTGCGCCGCCTGGCGGGCCTGGAGGAGGGCACCCGCGAGTTCAGCTACGTCCGCAGCACGCTGATCGAACTGAACCTGACCCTGGTCCGGTTCGCCATCCGCCGCTTCGGCCGCACCAAGGAGCCGTACGAGGACCTGCTCCAGGTCGGCTCGGTCGGCCTGATCAAGGCCATCGACCGCTTCGACCCCGACCTCGGCGTGGAGTTCACCACGTACGCGGTACCCACCATCGTCGGCGAGATACGCCGCCACTTCCGCGACACCACCTGGTCGGTGCACGTGCCGCGCCGGCTCCAGGAGTTGCGCCTCGACCTGGCGAAGGCGCAGGACGCGCTGGCGCAGACACTGGACCGCGAACCGACCGTCGCCGACCTCGCCGCGCACCTGTCGCTGCCCGAGGAGCAGGTGGTCGAGGGCCTGGCCGCCGCCAACGCCCACACCGCCGGCTCGCTCGACCTGACCGCCCCCGGCGAGAGCGACGGGCAGCAGCCCGCCGACCGGCTCGGCCGGGTCGACGGCGGCTACGGGCTGGTGGAGAACCTGGTCGCACTGAAGCCGCTGATCGCCCGACTCCCCGAGCGCGAACGGCTGATCCTCTCCCTGCGGTTCACCGAGGACCTCACCCAGTCGCAGATCGGCGCCCGCCTCGGCCTGTCCCAGATGCACGTGTCCCGGCTGCTGTCCCGCACCCTGGCCGAACTGCGCACCGGCCTGGCCGACGACCTGACCTGACGGACCATCAGATCCCGGGCCTCCCGACGGCCCGGGCATCTGACGCTGCGTCACTCTCGGAGCAGCCGGCGCCCCGGGGATCCGTCGCACCGGGCACCCGGCCTCGACCGCCGCGCCCGCCGTGCGTAAGGTCGAGCCAGGTCGGTCGAGGGAACAGGACGAGGATGCCAGCCGAGAACATGCCCGTGGCCCCCCTGGCAGTCGAGGTGCGGCACACGCCGGAGAACGCGGCGGTGTGCACCCTGTCGGGCGATCTGGACATCGAGACCCTGCAGCCCGCCCGGGAGGCGCTGGACCGCTTGCTGGCCCAGCGCCCCCGGGCGTTGGTGGTCGACCTCGAACGGGTCGACTTCTGCGACTCGTCCGGGCTCAACCTGCTGCTGCAGACCCGGATGGCGGCGGCCGACACCGAGCTGTCGTTCCGCCTGGCCGCACTCTCCGGGCCGGTCCGGCACCTACTCGAACTGACCGGCGCGAAAGCCGTGTTCACCATCCACGACACGGTGGGTGCGGCTCTCGACGCCGACCGGTGAGACCCTCCGTCCGCGCACCGTCCGCCGTACCGGGCATAATCCCGGCACGGCCGGGAAACCGACCCGTGTGCCTGCCGTCGAGACCGAAGGGAACCCGCCCGTGACGCCCAGTCGGGGAACCCTGGACGGCGACCGCCCGGACGCCGGCGCGGCCCCGCCCCCCGGCGGCCAGCGCCGTCGGCTGCGGCTGGCGGGCGTCGCCCGGCCGGTGGCCCGGGCCCGCGCGTTCACCGCCGAGGCGCTCGGCGACTGGTCGTGGTCCACCCCGCCCGACGCCGACCTCGGCGAGGACGTCGTGCTGCTGGTCGCCGAACTCGTCGGCAACGCGATGCTGCACGCCGGCGGCCCGCTCGAACTCGTCCTGGACGCCACCCCGGCCCGCCTGCGGATCGAGGTCTCCGACGCGTCCGCCGTGCTGCCCGCGCTGCGCACCCCGCACCGCCCCGGCCTCCCCGGCGGTCACGGCCTGTACATCGTCCAGCACACCGCCGACCGCTGGGGCGCCGACCTGCACGCCCAGGGCAAGTCCATCTGGGCGGAGATCGACGTCGCCCGTCTGCGCGCGTAGCGTCGCCGACGCTCGACGCGAAGGCGGCCCCCGAACCTCGGGGGCCGCCTTCGTGCCGGGCGCCTCACCTGCCGCGGTTGCGGCGCCGCCGGCGCAGGATGTGCTGCCGCTCCTCCTCCGTGCGGCCGCCCCACACCCCGTAGCGTTCCCGGGCGGCGAGCGCGTGGCGCAGGCAGCGCTCCCGGACGGGGCAGCGGGCGCAGACCGCCTTCGCGGCGCGGTCACGGTCCTCGTGGGCCTGGCCCCGCTCGCCGGGCGGATGGAAGAACAGCCGGGAGTCGGCGGCCCGGCAGGCGCCCCGCAGCTGCCAGTCCCACTGCTCCTCGGTGGCTCCGGGCAGACGGGAGATCACGGTCATCGGCTCCTCCTCGCGGTCGCACGGGTGTGCCCGTCGTGTAACCGGGATCCGATGGCCGAACCGCGTGCGGCGGTGCTCGCGGGCTCCGACGGTCAGTCCTCCTCGGGTTCCGGCGGCGAGGAGACCGGGACGGCGAACTCCGGGCCGTCCGCCGCGGTCTTCTCGCTCTCGTCCGGCGGCGGCGAACCCTCGGCGGTCATCCGGGCCTCCGGAGTCTCGGTGGGCGGCCACTCGTCGGCCGGTGCGTCATGGGTCCCGTGCGTGTGGTGCGACATCTCGCCTCCCGCGAAAGTGCTGCCCCCCTCGTCTCCATGGTGCGTCCCGACCCGCCCCGGCACCCGGCCGTCGCCGGGCGTGTCGGCCCGGTCACCCGGCGTCCCCGGTGTCGGCTGGCAGCATCGCGGCGGCGGGCGCACCGTGGACGGGGGGCCGTTGTCCACCGTCGGGAGAGGAGAGTGTGGCCATGTCGTCCAAGCGACGCCGCAAGAAGAAGGCCCGCGCCAGGCACAAGGCGAACCACGGCCGTCGGCCCCAGTACTGAGAACCACCGACGTTCCCGGCAACGCCGAACGCCGAACACGACGATCTCGAAGCGGCCGCCACATCCGGAAACCCAGCCCCGGACGGCGGCCGCTTCCGTGCGCTCCGCGCCCGCCGGCACGCCCCCGCACGCCCCGCCTGCGCCCTGCCTGTCCCTGTCTGCGCGCCTGACGTCTCCCCGTCGAGCAGCCGACACCGTCCCGGCCGCCTCCCGTCAACCGGCCGTCCGGGCCCCGGCGTTCGCCCGGGCGTGGGCGGCGGCCCTGATCGGGGACAGGCCGCACGCCCACACCATCACCGCGCCGAGCAGCCGGGCCTGCGGTCGGTCCCAGAGCCGGCGGACCGCCCACGACCGACGGATGCCGAGCTCGGTGCGCGCCCAGCTGGGCAGCAGGCCGACCGCCGCGTTGGTGAGGATCCGTACGGCGAGGCGCTCGCGCCGGGTGCGCCCGAAGCCCCGCAGCAGCGCGACCACCTCCAACGACTCTGGCCCGGCCCGCAGTTCGCCCCGCACCCGGGCCAGGTAGTCGGCGAGCGCGGCGCGTGAGCCGGGTATCCCGTCCGCGCCGAGCAGTTCGCCGATCAGCGCCACCTGCGCCAGGTACGCGTCGCACTCGGCGTCGCTCAACCGGCCCCGCCCGGCGAAGACCTGGTGCCCCAGCAGGAAGCAGGACACCTCCGCGGTGTGCACCCAGCAGAGCAGTTCGGGATCGTCGGCCCGGTACGGCCGGCCCGCCGCGTCGAAGCCCCGGACGAAGCGGTGGATGCGCCGTACCTCGGCGATCGCGGCCTCGGCGGCGGCGGAGGAGCCGAGCGTGGTGGTGGACACGAAGCGGGCGGTGCGGTGCAGCCGGCCGGTGGGGTCGGTGCGGTAGTCGGAGTGCTCGGCGACGGCGCGCATCGCGACCGGGTGCAGCGACTGGAGCATCAGCGCGGCGAACCCGCCGACCAGCATCCCGGCCGGGTGCTCGTGCACCCGCCACACCACGCTGGACGCGCCGAACAGGCCGGGATCGCCGGGCGGCCGGTCGTAGCGCTCCAGGTGGAGGTCGGCGCCGTGCACCGTGGCATTGATCTCCCGCAGCAGCCTCCGCCGCAGCGCCTCGACCGGCCGTCGCCACCCGTCCGTCACCGCCGTGCACCTCCCGCCCGAACCGCCTGGACCGCCCGGGCTCCCCGGACTCTCCCGGAGCGCCGTCTGCCGCCACCCTACGCCGCAGGGCCCCGCCGCCGAACAGGGCTGACAGCACGCCGGGGGACCCGCTACGATCATCGGCGATGACTACTCATGGATTGGAGGTCCCGTCCTTCCGAAGTGAGTGCTGATGCACCGCACTTCGCCGACGGACGAGGACACTCGTACCTGTTTCTGGTCGCGCGTCCGGCAGTTCGCCGTTCCCCCGGCCATGATCGAGACCGCCACCGCCCGCCGGGAGTCCGGCGACTGGGGCGGCGCCTGCGCTGCTGCCCGGTTCGACGTGGAGCTGGACGTCCGGGCGGTCGCCCGCACGTACGGTCCCGAACTCGCCGGTCAACTGCGCTCCGACCTCCGCCACTTGGCTCCGGACCTGCTGCGTTGGCACCTGCCGCGGACGGCCCCTGACGGGCTGCTGCGGCCGGGGCTGAGCGCCACCCTGGCCCGCTATCCGAGGGACGGGCCTGTCGCGTTCCACCTGGTGGCCCGCACCCCGCCGCACCGGGCGGCGGCGGTCGACCAGCGGGTCGGCCTGGCGCTGTGGCACACCTCCGCCCCGGGGGCCGGCCTGCGCCCGCAGCCGCGTTTCCGCCTCGACCTGCACCGACACCTGTGGGACGCCCGGCGAGCCCCCGAACTCACTGACCGCACCGCCGAAATGACGCATCCTCGGTTCACCGACGAGATCTGGCCGTTCGAGGCCGCCCTGCTGCGCACGGCGGACGGGCTGGCGCCCGATGTCCCGGTCGCGGTGCGGTTGGCCGCGCGCCGGTTCCTGCTGCTCGATCCCGCCACCGGGTCGGTCGACGCGGAACTGCCCGACGCGGGCGGCTTCCCCGTACTCCCGGACGCCGCCACCTGGGCACCGCCCGACCTGTGGCTGCTGCGCTCCGGGGCGCTGCCCGCCGA
Organism: Kitasatospora griseola; assembly: GCF_044999035.1. Lineage (NCBI taxonomy): Bacteria > Bacillati > Actinomycetota > Actinomycetes > Kitasatosporales > Streptomycetaceae > Kitasatospora > Kitasatospora griseola. The sequence continues at coordinate 590,034 of NZ_CP173360.1, forward strand.
CCGGCTGCATCCGCTGGTGGCGGCAGCGCTCGTCCCGGGCTTCCGCTCGGCGCCCGCGCCGCCGCCGTCGACGGAGGATCCGCTGCTGGTGGACTGCCGGGGAGCCCGGCACCGGGTGGCCCTGGTGGCGGGCCGACTCACCGCACTCGACCACTCGCCGGAGCAACTGCGCCGGGAGGAACTGCTGCTGGCATTCGGCGGCCCACCGCCCATCGGGTCCAACAGATCGGCGGCGACGGGGTGTTGGCGCTGGTCGGCGGTGGCGGCACCGACCTGCGGGAGGGCTTCGCGGCGGCCCTGCAGCTGCGCCCGGCCCCGGACGTGGTGGTGGCGCTGACGGACGGCCAGACGGCGTGGCCCTCCCGGCGGCCGTCCTGCCGGACGGTGGTCGGCCTGTTCGGCCGTCCGTCCTACGTCGACGAGGACGATCCGGACTACCGGCCCGACCTGCCGTCGGAGTGGGCGCGGGTGGTGCAACTGGAGCGATAGCAGAGCGAGTTCAGGCGAGCCGGAAGTGCAGGGTGTCGCCGGGGCGGGCCTGGGCGGCGGCGCCGAGATCGGCGCGGCGGACCACTGCGATGACGGGGTAGCCGCCGGTGACGGGGTGGTCGGCGAGGAACAGGATCGGCCGCCCGGACGGCGGCACCTGCAGCGCGCCGCCGACCATGCCCTCGGAGGGGAGTTCGCCGGTGCGGGCGCGTTCCAGGGCGGGCCCGTCCAGGCGCATGCCGACCCGGTCGCTGTCGGGGGTGACGGTGTACGGCTCGGCGAGCAGGGTGCGCAGCGCGTCGGCGGTGAACCAGTCGTCGCGGGGGCCGGGCAGCACGTGCAGCACGGTGCGGTCGGCGGGGGCGGGTCGCGGAGCGTGGTCGACGGTGGGCCAGCCGGTGGCGGCGTCGCCGAGGGGCAGCAGTCGACCGACCGTCAGTCGGTCGGGGCCGATTCCGGCGAGGGTGTCGGTGGCGCGGGAGCCGAGCACCTGGGGGACGTCCAGGCCGCCGCGGACGGCGAGGTAGACGCGCAGGCCGCGGGTGGGGGTGCCGAGGCGCAGCCGGGCGCCGGCGGGGACGTGCAGCGGGGTGCGGGTGGCGGCGGGGCGTTGGTCGATCCAGGCCGGGCAGTCGGCACCGGTGAGCGCGCAGGTGGCGGCGTGCGGGAAGGCCAGTTCGAGGCCGCCCATGGGGGCTTCGAGGCCGGCGGCGTCCTCGGGGTTGCCGACCAGGCGGTTGGCCAGGCGCAGCGCGTCGCGGTCGGCGGCTCCGGCCCGGCCGACGCCGAGCGCGGCGAGTCCGGGTCGGCCGAGGTCCTGCACGGTGGCGCCGAACCCGGCGCGGACGACCAGCAGTTCACCGCGGGTCATGATCCGCTCCCGGGTGCTCCTGGGCTTCGACGAAGCGGACGGCGGTGCCGGGGCGCAGCCGGGTGGGCGGGTCGGCGGCGGGGTCCCACAGGGTGAGGGCGGTGGTGCCGAGCAGGTGCCAGCCGCCGGGCGAGGGGCTCGGGTAGATGCCGGTGTACTCGTCGGCGACGGCGACGGTTCCGGCCGGCACCCGGGTGCGGGGTTCGGTGCGGCGGGGCAGGCGCAGCTGCGGGTCGAGGCCGGTGAGGTAGGCGAACCCGGGGGCGAAACCGCAGAACGCGACGCGGTAGTGGGCGGCGGTGTGGCATTCGACGACCTGGCGTTCGGTCAGTCCGGTGCGGGCGGCGACCTCGGCGAGGTCGGGTCCGTCGTAGCGCACGGGGATGCGGACGGTCTCCGTCGTCCCGGCGGGCGGGAGGGCGGCGGTGCGGGGCAGCTCGGCGAGGGCGGTGAGCGCGGTGCGCAGGCGGTGCGGGTCCGTGGTGCGGGGGTCGTAGCGGACCAGCACGGTGCGGGCGGCGGGGACGAGTTCGGTGACGCCGGCGGGTGGTGCGGCGCGCAGTGCACCGTGCAGGTGCTGCACCTGTTCGGCGCTGTCGACCTCGATCAGGACGGCGTCGCTCCCGCATGGCAGTACTCGCACCGGACCGTCCTGTTCCGTTCGCGCGGCCGCCGCCGGGCCGTCCTCGGCCCAAGCTACCAAGCGGGCGGCGGGTGCGGTGCGTACGCCGTACACCGGAGCGCGGTACGCACCGGCGCGGTGCCCCCCGGCACCGCGCCGGACACCGCCCGCGGCCCCCGACCGCTCGGTGTGCGGGGGCCGCGGGCGGTCTGCACGGCGCGGGCCACGCTCCCGCGCCGTGGGTCGCCCCGGTCAGGCCGGGGTCGCCGGGCGTTCGGCGAGGCGGCGCGCCTTGCGCTTGCTCAGCGGCTGCTCGGGGAGCCAGCCGAAGGCGAGGGTGCTGCCGACCAGGCCGAGCAGCAGGCCGATGAAGAAGCCTCCGATGTTGGACGTGATCCAGCTGCCGAGGGTGGCGAGGACCGCGACCAGGGAGTAGAAGACCCGTTGCACGGGGTGGAAGATCAGCAGCAGTCCGCAGAGCACCATGAGCGCCGGGATGATGTATCCGGCCAGGCCGAGCAGTCCGATGCGGATGACGGTGTGCATCGGGGCTTTCTCGGTGAACAGGATCTCGGCGCCGGCGAGGGTGACCAGCAGGCCGCCCCAGAAGGGCCGGCGGTCGCGCCAGCCGGCGAAGCCGGTGCGGGTGATGACGGCCGGCGGGGCGTCCGTGGCGGGATCCTCGGGACCGGTGGGCCGGGCGGCCGCGGTGTTCTCGGCCGCCCGGTCCGGTGCCGAGTCGAACTCAGCAGCCATTGGTGCTGAAGCTGAGGTGCATGTTGGGCAGCCGGAACACTCCGGCGGTGGTGGCGTAGTTCTGCTGGCGGAAGTGGTCGACGGTCACCTCGTCGCCCTGCTGGCCGAACATTCCGGGCGGGCCCTGGACCGGGCCCTTGTCGAAGGTGCTGGCGTCGCGGCCGACTTCGAGACCCTTGAACTCGGCCTCGCCGCTCATCAGGTCGGAGTCGGTGGTGAGGTTCTCGGCGTGGACCGGGGTGCCCTTGTCGCCCGCCGTGATCAGCAGGTTGATGCCGCCCAGGTTGACGCTCTGACAGAGCTTGGTCAGGTCGGCCGACTTGACTGCGGTCTGGATCAGGAACAGCTGGCCGCCGGTGTCGCCGGCGTTCGGGCTGTTCTCGATCATGTTGTCCAGGACGCCGAACTGCGCGACCCCGGTGCCGTGCAAACGGTCGGCAGTGACCTCGAAGGCCATGCCCGAGATGGCGAACTGGTTGGCGAGGACGTTCTGCGCGGTCATGGTCACCAGCACGCCGGCGGTCACGCAGGCGGGAATCGCCATCAGTGCGGCGCGGCGCAGCCGGACCCGGCCACGCCCGACAGGGGTGGCGGCGGGTTGTTCTGCGGGGTGGGGCATGTGCAGCTCCAGAGGGTTCGAGTGGGGGTGCGCTGCCCGCCGGCGGTGAGGTCCTGGCGTGGACGGATACGTCAACGATCTTTTGTTTCAACGAAGTTGACGATCTTTCTCATACCTGCGGGCTGACTGGAAGTTACCCCGGGGTACATGGCGGGTCAATACTTCGCGCACCGTCCCCACACATCTGAAAACCAGTCAATTCCTGTGTCTGGTGGGGCTCTTGTGGCGACGCCGAGATCGAACTCCACTCACCGGCCTGCCAACTTCCGCACATCTTCTTGACGTTGTCGTCCGACCCCCATAGAAATTGGCGATGTACCCGGCGGTAACACCGCGCCGTCACGGCGCACCCCGGGTCCTTTCCGCCCCGCCTGTCGGTGCCCTCGCGACCCGGGGCGCCGCTCCCGGTGCCACGTTCCGCCCGGTACCCAGGACCGCCCCGGCGGCACGGTGGCAGTCGTGCGCCTTCGGGCCGGTCGCTCGTGGCGTCGAGCGACCCGCCCGCTCGCCGAACACCCGCACGCCGCACCGCCGTCGGCACGTCCAGCACGGGACCGCCACCCCGTCCCCTTGCCGTGAGGAGTCCCCCCACCATGCGCCGTACCCAGCCGGACCACTCCGCCAGCAGCTCCGACCGCCCCGCCGCCCGCCACGGCTCCCGGCGACTGCTCGGCCGTCTCGCCGTCCCGGCCGCGCTGGCCGGTGCGGCGCTGCTGGCCGGCACCGTTCCGGCCTCCGCCGCCGCGCCGGGCGGGCCGTACACCGGCATGGGCAACTGCCCGCTGAACGCGCCCGCCATGACCAACCCGGCGAACCTCCAGGTCGGCTGTCTGGTGTCGATCACCAACGGCGGCAAGTTCACCCTGGGCAGCACGGTGGTGCCCTTCAACTCGCCGATCAAGCTGCAGTTCGGCTTCTACTGGGACAAGTCCGCGCCCGAGGTGACCTTCCCGGACGGCACCACCGCCAACCAGTACAACGTGGTGCCGCCGACCAACGCCCCGCTGATGAGCGCGCCGATGGTGGAGATCACCATCCCCGGCATCCAGAACTTCCTGCCCGGAATCACCAGCGTCTTCGCCCAGGTCGAACTCGCGGGCCAGGTCTCCAAGTTCACCCCGATGGCGACCGGCGAGCCGTACCCGGTGTTCCAACTGCCGATCAAGCTCCACCTGTTCAACGCGCTGTTCGGCCCGGACTGCTACGTCGGCTCCAACTCCGCGCCGCTGGTGCTCAAGCCCACCACCGGCACCACCGCCCCGCCGGCGCCGACCGCCCCGATGACCGGCGACCCGGGCACCGTCGACTTCACCATGGACCCGAACGGCCACAACGCGCTGGTGGTCTCGGAGAACAACGCGAACCTGGTCGACAACACCTTCTCGGTGCCCGGCGCCAACGGCTGCGGCCTGCTCGGTTCGCTCAACCAGATCATCAACTGGACGATGAACCTGCCCGCGACGCCCGGCAAGAACTCGGTGAGCTTCCAGCAGACCAACGCCAACTTCGCGCTGGACGAGAGCGTCTCCGACCTGACCGCCGCGATGGCCGCCAGCGCCGCCCACTGACCCACCCGCCCGGCGACGACCCACTCGTCGCCCCGGCGGCTCTCCCCCACCGACCCGTGCCCGCGCCGCCGCGGGCGGGCACGCGCTCCGCACCGCCGGAGCGACGCCCCGGCCACCCGGCCGGGGCCTCCCTCACCGGACGCCCCACCCACCGGAAGGAACCCTCGTGCGCAACCGTCTCTTCGCCGGCGCCGCCGCCCTGGCCGCCGCCACCGCCCTGATCGCCCTCCCCGGCACCGCCGACGCCTCGGTGGCCGGCCCCGTCCTGGGCCCGAACGTCAACGTCGGCGACGCGCTGTCCGCGGACCTGGTCGCCGGCACCGTGGCGACCATGTACAACCCGGGCACCACCACAGGCGTCAAGTGCACCGCGTCCCACATCGGCGGCTCGGTCGCCGCCAACCCGGTCGTCGCCGCCGGCGGCACCGCCACCGCGTACGGCCCGGTCAACGTGCTGACCTTCAACGGCTGCACCTCCAACGTGGTCGGCGTCACCGGCGTGACCAGCCTGACCATGGACAACCTGCCCTACACGCTCCAGATCACCGACTCGACGGGCTTCCCGGTCGCACTGGTTCCCGCCCCGGGCAGCCAGATCCACGCCACCGTCGTCCTCAAGACGCTGGCAGGAAGCGCCACCTGCACCTTCCAGGCCACCGCGGCGACCCTGAACGGCAACGCCACCAACGTCCCGCCGCAGATCAACCTGGTCAACCAGCCCCTCACCAAGGCCACCGGTCCGAGCATCTGCTTCTCGACCATCAACTTCACGGCCTCCTACGGCCCGGTCACGGACACCACCACGGGCACCACCGTCGTGGTCAACTGACGCTCCACGAGCGGTAATTCGGCGCCGCGCCCGCCCCGGGGCGCGGCGCTCCGCCATGCCGGACCGTCAACTCTCCCGGCCCGCACATCCACCCGCTCCCCTGCGGAAGGAACCCCCGTGCGCAACCGCCTCCTCGTCGGCGCCGCCGCCCTGGCCGCCGCCACCGCCCTGATCGCCCTCCCGGCCGGCACGGCCGGCGCCGCGCCCGGAGCTCCGGCTCTCCGCACCGCCGGCCCCACCGTCAACGTCGGCGGCCCGCTGTCCGCGGACCTGGTCGCCGGCACCATCGCGACGCTGTACAACCCGGGCACCACCACCGGCGCCAAGTGCACCGCCTCCCACATCGGCGGCACGCTCGCCGTCGATCCGAACCCCCCGGGCGGCATGTCCGGCCCGGTCGACACGCTCAGCTTCGGCGCCTGCACCTCCAACATCATCGGCGTCATCTCGGTGACCGGTCTGACCATGGACCACCTGCCGTACACGCTCGCCATCTCCGACGCTTCCGGCTACCCGGTCGTTCTCTTCCCGGCCTCGGGAGGCACCATCCAGGCCACCCTCGTCCTCAAGACGCTGGCCGGAACCGCCACCTGTGTCTTCCGCGCGAACACCCTGAACGGCAACGCCACCCACGGCCTGACGCAGCTCGACCTGAGCAACCAGAACTTCACCAAGGCCATCGGTCCGAGCATCTGCTTCCCGACCATCGGCTTCTCGGCCTCCTACGGACCGGTCAACCTCGTCAACTGACCGCCCGCACCCGGCACTTCCGCGCCGCGCCCTCCCCGGCGCGCGGCGCTCCGCCGGGCCGGGCCGTCAACTCTCCTTGCCCGTGGTCCTGGCCCGTACGTGCACCCGCTCCCCCTGCGGCCCGAACAGGCTCAGGAACTCCACCGGGGTCGAGCCCGCGTTGGTGAACACGTGCGGCGTACGGGTGTCGAACTCGGCCGCCTCGCCGGCCTTCAGCACCACGTCGTGCTCGCCGAGCCGCAGCCGCAGCTGCCCCGACAGCACGTACAGCCACTCGTGGCCCTCGTGGGTGCGCTGCTCGGCGTCCTCCCGGCCCCCCGGCGGGACGATCATCTTGTACGCCTGCATCCCGCCGAGGTTCCGGGCCAGCGGCAGGTACGTCCGGCCGTGCCGGACGAACGGACGCAGCCGGACCCGGGGGTCGCCCGTCGGCGGCGCGTCCACCAGCTCGTCGAGCGCGACCCCGTGCGCCCGGGCCAGCGGCAGCAGCAGTTCCAGGGTGGGCCGGCGGCCGCCCGACTCCAGCCGGGAGAGCGTGCTCACCGAGATGCCGGTCTCCTCGCTGAGCTGCGCCAGCGTAGTGCCGCGCTGCTGGCGGATCGCCCGCAGCCGCGGTCCGACCCCGCTCAGCACCGCCTCGAAGTCCTCGTTCTCCGCGCCCACCGCGCGACTCCCTCCGCTCGACCACCGCTCGACCATCGCCCGACCTTCGCCCGGCGTCCGCCCGGCTTCCACTCGGTCCTTCCATTTGCCACCTCAGCAACATTGTTTGTCAATCCGGCCAGGGCGGCGCACCATCGGACCATGACCGCCACGCACCGCGACTCGCACCCGCATCCCTCCCGCCACCACGACGTCCTGATCGTCGGCGGCGGCGCCGCCGGACTGAGCGGGGCCCTCGTCCTGGCCCGGGCCCGCCGCTCCGTCCTGGTCGTCGACGCCGGCCGGCCGCGCAACGCGCCCGCCGAGGGCGCCCACGGCCTGCTCGGCCAGGAGGGCGTCCCGCCCCTCGAACTCGTCGCCCGCGGCCGGGCCGAAGTCGCTTCGTACGGCGGCGAGTTCCACGACGCGGAGGTGCGCGGCATCACCCGCGATCCGGACGGCGCCTTCCGCGCCGAGCTGTCCGACGGCAGCACCGTGCATGCCCGCCGGGTGCTGCTGGCCACCGGCACCACCGACGTCCTGCCCGAGCTGCCCGGCCTGGCCGAGCGCTGGGGCCGCCAGGTGCTGCACTGCCCGTACTGCCACGGCTGGGAGGTCCGCGACCGGCGGATCGCCGTGCTCGCCACCGAGCCCGCCGTCGCCGTCCACCAGGCGCTGCTGTGGCGGCAGTGGAGCTCCGACGTCACGCTGCTCGCCCACACCGCCGGGCCGTTCACCGAGCAGCAGCGGCGCGAACTCGCCGCCCGCGGCGTCACCGTGCACACCGGCGAGGTCGTCGCCGTCCTGCCCGAGGGCGAATCCGATGCGCTCACCGGCGTCCGGCTCGCCGACAGCACCGTGATCGACTGCGACGCGCTCGGCGTCGGCACCGGCCTGACCGTGCGCGCACCGTTCCTCGCCGGTCTCGGCCTCGCCCCGACCGCTCTGGTCCGCGACGGCGCCGAGCTGGGCAACCACCTCGCCACCACCGGCCCGACCGGCGCCACCGAGGCGCCGGGCGTGTGGGCGGTCGGCAACCTCGTCGACCCGATGGCGCAGGTCGCCGTGGCGGCCGCCGACGGCCTGCGGGCCGCCGTCGCGATCAACGCCGACCTGATCGCCGAGGAGACCCGACTCGCCGTCGAGGCCGTCGAGTTCTGGGAGAAGCGCTACGGCGAGAGCGAGCAGATCTGGAGCGGCCGGCCCAACGCCTCGCTCACCCACGAGGTCGCCGGCCTCGCCCCCGGCCACGCCCTGGACCTCGGCTGCGGCGAGGGCGGCGACGCGATCTGGCTGGCCCAGCAGGGCTGGCAGGTCACCGCCGTCGACATCTCCCAGGTCGCCCTCGACCGGGCCGCCGCCCGCGCCGCGGTGGAAGGCGTCGCCGACCGGATCAGCTGGCGGCGCACCGACCTGGCAAACGCTTTCCCGACCGGCTCCTACGACCTGGTCTCCGCCCAGTTCCTGCACTCCCCCGCCGAGTTCCCGCGCGAGCGGGTACTGCGCCGCGCCGCCGACGCGGTCGCCCCCGGCGGCACCCTGCTGATCGTCAGCCACGCCGTCGCCCCCGCCCGGTTCAGCGAGGCGCAGGACCAGCACGATCAGCACGGGCACGAGCACGGGCACGGCCAGGACCAGGACCATGGCCACGGCCACGGGCATCACTCGATGAACTTCCCCACTCCCGCCGAGGTGCTCGACTCCCTGCGCCTGGCCCCCGGTGCCTGGACGGTGGAGCGCGCCGAGGAGCACCCGCGCCACGACCACCCCGAGCACCCCGTCGCCGACCCCGACGCCCGCCCGCACCGCGACTCCACGGTCCGCCTGCGCCGCAACCCCTGACCGGCCCGCCCTGCTGCACCGCCCCCCTCAGCCGCCCGCGCGCACCCGCACGCGGGCGGCCGTGCTTCCGTCCACCCGCCTGACGAACCGTCAGCCCTATGATCACGACGTGCCCGCCCGAGCCCCCTGGCACTCAGTTCCCTCCGCCGGGACACTGAGTCCCCTCTCACTTCGACAGAGAGTGGATCTGTGGCACGGAGTGTGGTCTAGTGGGGGTACTGAGTTCCCTCCGGTGTGAGGCGTGAAAGGACTAGGTGGCCGTGAGCTTGAGGATCGTTGTCTGTGTGAAGTACGTGCCCGACGCGACCGGTGACCGTCGCTTCGCGGACGATGCCACCACCGACCGGGAGGGCGTGGACGGCCTCCTGTCGGAGCTGGACGAGTACGGCGTCGAGCAGGCGCTGCGCATCGCCGAGGCGAACGAGGGCGCCGAGGTGACCGTCCTGACGGTCGGCCCCGACGACGCGAAGGACGCCCTGCGCAAGGCCCTGTCGATGGGCGCCGACAAGGCCGTCCACGTCAACGACGACGACATCCACGGCACCGACGTGATGGGCACCTCCGCGATCCTCGCGGCGGCGCTGGAGAAGACCGGCTACGACCTCGTCGTGTGCGGCATGGCCTCCACCGACGGCACGATGGGCGTCCTGCCCGCCCTGCTGGCCGAGCGCCTGGGCGTCCCGCAGGCCACCCTCCTGTCCGAGGTCGCCGTCGAGGCCGGCACCGTCAAGGGCCGCCGCGACGGCGACGCCGCCACCGAACTCCTCGAGGCGCCCCTGCCCGCCGTCGTCTCGGTCACCGACCAGTCCGGCGAGGCCCGCTACCCCTCCTTCAAGGGCATCATGGCCGCGAAGAAGAAGCCCGTGCAGTCGTTCGACCTCGACGACCTCGGCATCGACGCCGACACCGTCGGCCTGGCGGGCGCGTGGACGAAGGTCGCGGAGATCACCGCCCGCCCCGCCCGCACCCAGGGCGTCGTCGTGACCGACGAGGGCGACGGCGGCAAGCGGCTCGCCGCGTACCTCGCCGAGCAGAAGTTCATCTGACGGCCCGCCAGGAACCTTCGAAGGATACGGAGTTTAGACACATGAGCGAAATCCTGGTCCTGGTCGACCACGCCGACGGCGCGGTGCGCAAGCCCGCCCTCGAACTGCTCACCCTCGCCCGCCGCCTCGGCACCCCCGCCGCCGTCGTCCTCGGCGCCGGCGACCACGCCGCGGCGATCGCCGCCAAGGCCGCCGAGTACGGCGCCGCCAAGGTCTACACCGCCGACGCCGACGAGTTCACCACCCACCTCGTCGTCCCCAAGGTCGACGCCCTCACCCAGATCGCCCAGACCGCAGGCGCCGCCGCCGTCCTGGTCACCTCCGGCGGCGAGGGCAAGGAGATCGCCGCCCGCACCGCCCTGCGCCTGGGCTCGGGCCTGATCACCGACGCCGTCGACCTGGAACAGGGCACCGACGGCCCCGTCGCCACCCAGTCGGTGTTCGCCGCGTCGTTCCAGGTGAAGTCCACCGTCACCACCGGCACGCCCGTCATCACCGTCAAGCCGAACAGCGCCGCCCCCGAAGCCGCGCCGGCCGCCGGCACCGTCGAGAACGTCACCGTCGCGTTCACCGGCAACGCCGCCACCGTCACCTCCCGCACCCCGCGCGTCTCCACCGGCCGCCCCGAGCTCACCGAAGCCGCCATCGTCGTCTCCGGCGGCCGCGGCGTCGGCGCGGCGGAGGGCTTCACCGTCGTCGAGGACCTCGCGGACGCCCTCGGCGCGGCCGTCGGCGCCTCCCGCGCCGCCGTCGACGCCGGCTGGTACCCGCACACCAACCAGGTCGGCCAGACCGGCAAGCAGGTCTCGCCGCAGCTGTACGTCGCCGCCGGCATCTCCGGCGCGATCCAGCACCGCGCCGGCATGCAGACCTCGAAGACCATCGTCGCGGTCAACAAGGACCCCGAGGCCCCGATCTTCGAACTCGTCGACTACGGCGTCGTCGGCGACCTCTTCACCGTCCTCCCCCAGCTCACCACCGAGGTCAAGGCCGGCTGACGACCCGTCACCAGCTGCCTCGGAAGGGCGCGACCGCCACGGTCGCGCCCTTTGGCGTTCCGGCCCGCCGCTCGCCCGCGGAGGCCCTCGCTTGCGCCTCCCCCACCACTTTCGTCTACAGTCACGTAGACGGTCTACTTCCTTGTAGACGCTGAGTGCCCCGGAGGCCACGCCGTGTACGCCCACTCCGTCCTGCTGGCGGTCAACCCGCTCGACGCTTCCTCCCTGCTCGCGGCGTTCGGTGCGCTCGGCATCGCCGCCGTGCTGTTCGCCGAGACCGGGCTGCTGATCGGCTTCTTCCTGCCGGGCGACTCCCTGCTGTTCACCGCCGGCCTGCTCTGCACCCCCGGCCTGCACTCCGGCCCGCACCTGAACCTCCCGCAGGTCCTCGTCGCCGCCGTCGTCGGCGCCCTCGCCGGGGCCCAGGTCGGCCACCTGCTCGGCCGCAAGGGCGGCCGCGCCCTGCTGGAGCGTTCCCGCAACCGCCGCCTGCACGAGGGCGCCCAGCGCGCCGAGGAGCTGCTCGCCCGCTACGGCCACGCCAAGGCCATCACGCTGGCCCGCTTCGTCCCCGTGGTCCGCACCGTCCTCAACCCGCTGGCCGGCGCCCTCGGCGTCCCCACCCGCACATTCGCCCTCTGGCAGACCGTCGGCGGCCTCGTCTGGACCGTCGGCCTGATCCTCGGCGGCTACGCGCTCGGCTCCACCATCCCCAACGTCGACCACTACCTGCTCCCCGCCATCGCGGTGATCGTCGCCCTCTCCCTCCTCCCGCTCGCCCTCGAGTTCCGCCGCAGCCGCGCCGCCCGCGGCTGATACCTCGCCCGGAACCGGAGAAGCCCGCCGCTGACGGACGTCAGCGGCGGGCTTCTCCGGTGGTGGGCGGCCTCAGCGGACGACGTCGAAGACCTGCTTCTGCACGCCGTTGCTGTAGACCGCGTGCTCGACCAGCGCCAGCTTCTGGGCGTCCTTGTCGGTGGTGCTGAACAGCCGCTTGCCGGCGCCGAGCAGCAGCGGGAAGACCAGCAGGTGGTACCGGTCGATCAGGCCGGCGTCGGACAGGCCCTGGTTCAGCGTCGCGCTGCCGTGGACGATGATCGGACCGCCCTCGGTCTCCTTGAGCGCGGCGACCTCGTCCAGCGAGCGCAGGATGCTGGTCTCGCCCCAGTTGGAGACCAGCTGGTCCTCGCCGAGGGTGGTCGAGACGACGTACTTCGGCAGTGTCCGGTAGTGCGCGAACTCCGCCATGTCCGGCCAGACCGGGCTGAACGCCTCGTAGCTGACCCGGCCCATCAGGACCGCGGCTGACTCCTCCTGCTCCCGGGCCTTGATCTCGAACGCCTCGGGGACGAACTCGATGTCCTTGAACGTCCAGCCCGAGTTCCGGTAGCCGGGCTCACCGCCCGGGCCCTCCACGACACCGTCGAGCGAGACGAAGGCCGTGCTGATCAGGGTGCGCATGATGGTGCTCTCCTCGATGTACGAATCTGGCGATGTGCCCGGTGCTCGGCCTGCTCGGCGCCCGGTGCTCAGTGCTCGGCAAGGACGCCGGCCACCCACTGCTGCCACCCGGCCTCGGCAGCGGTGGCGGCCTCGTCCGGGCCGAACAGGTGGTGGAACATCAGCACCAGGCCGGGGGCGTGGTGGAAGGTGTACAGCCCGTCCGCGGTGCGGACCTCGAAGCGCTCCTGGTCGGACCACGTCACCTCCCCGGTCAGCGGCGGCAGCCCGGCCGGCTCGGCGTGCGCCCGCGCGCCGACGGCGATGTCGGCCGGCAGCGCCAGGCCGCGGGCGAGCGCGGCCCGGACCCGCGGTGCGGGCCGCTCGCCGGTCTGCGCCATGGCGAAGACCGGGCGACCGGTGCGTCCGCGGAAGTGCGTCAGGTACTCGCGGAGCGTGTGCAGGTGGAACGGCCAGCCGCGGCGCAGCGCGTCGTACTCGTCCTGCCAGTCGTCGCCGAGCATGCCGCTGTGGACGACGCGCAGGACGGTGCTGCCGCCCTCGCGCCCCTCGATGAGGTACTCGAAGGCCATGAACCGGCCGTCGGCCGCCGTGCCCGTGCGGGTGGCGAACCGCTTGCCGGGCTCGTACCCGGTGACCAGCGCCTCCTCCCGGTTGCCGCCCACGTCCATGACGGCGGTGCCGCCTTCGCGCGGATCGACCTCGTTGCGGCCCATGAACCAGGACTCGATTCCGGGCCCGGTGGCGATCGCCTCCCAGACCTGTTCCGGGTCGGCCGGCAGGACGATCTCCTGCTCGATCTCGAAGGGGTGGCTCATCAGGGGTTCTCCTGTGCGGCGTCGGGCCGGTGGCTGTCCGCGGCCGGGTGCGGGTCGGGGATCTGGTGCAGGCCGACCACCACGCGGTGCCTCCGGCCCTGCGGTGCGGACTCGTCGTGGTACCGGCCGACCAGGCCGGCCACCGCCTGGGACAGCTCCTCGGCGAAGGCCGCCCGGTCGGCGGCGGAGGCGAACCGCACCTCGGCGTCGATCCCGAAGCTCGCCACCCGCTGTCCGGCCCGGGCGGCGCCGGTCAGCAGCGCGCCGACCTCCTGCACCAGCCGGGCCCCCAGCGCCAGCAGCCAGCGGGCCGAGAGCTGATCGGGCGACCGGGCCGGATCAGGGCTGACGGCGGCCAGCGCACTGGGCGAGATCACGTACGAGGCGGCCGTGGCGCGGTACACCCGTTCGGTGACGTTGCCCTTCCGGCGTTCCTCGGCCAGCTCGACCAGCCCGTGCCGCTCCAGCTCCTTCAGGTGGTAGTTGACCTTCTGCCGGGGCAGCCCCAGCCGGCCCGCCAGCATGGCGGCCGAGCCGGGCTCCGCCAGGGCGGCGAGGATCCGGGACCGGATCGGATCCAGGGACGACTCGGCCGCGGCCGGCTCTTCGATCACAGCAATGTCCAGCACCTCTCCACCCTCCGGCCCGAAGGCCCCCGGCGCTCCCGGGGACGACTCCAGCCTCCCTCCGAAGAGAAATCCTGTCAAGACAAATTTTCTTGTCGGTAACGGCTCGCTCTCCGGCCGGGCACGACGCCGAACGAGCCGGTGGATCTCGGCACACCGGGCCGGCACCGGGCTAGGATCGCCCACCGACCGATCGATCAGGGGGAATCCGTGCCGCCGACCGCCGCACCCACCACGAGCTTCGACGCCAACGAGCGCACCGCCTGGGCGGGGCGGGCCGACGTCTACGCCGCGACGTTCGGACGGCTCTGCGCCCACAGCACGCCCGAACTCCTGGACGCCGCCGAGGTGTTCGCGGGCACCCGGCTGCTGGACGTGGGCACCGGCCCCGGCACGGTCGCCGCCGCAGCCTGCGCCCGGGGTGCGGAGGTGACCGCCGTGGACGCAGAGCCGAGCATGGTCGAACTCGCCCGCCGCGCCGCGCCGTCCGCCCGGGTGGATCTCGCCGCGCTGCCCGCCCTCCCGTACGGAGACGCCGAGTTCGATTCAGTGGTGGCCAACTTCGTGCTCAACCACGTCGGCCGTCCGCTGCTCGCCCTGGCCGAACTGCGCCGCGTCCTGCGGCCCGGCGGTCGCCTCGCGCTGACCATCTGGTCCGGCGCCCCGGCCCCCGGCCAGGCCTTGATCCCACAGGCGATGCAGGCCGCCGGAGCCGTCCGGCCGCCGCACCTGCGCCCGCTCGACCCGGCCGACGACTTCCCGCGCACCCCGGACGGCCTGGCCACGCTGCTCACCGACGCCGGCCTCCGGCACGTCACGTGTCGCACCCTCAGCTGGGACCATCACGCCACCGCCGACGACTGGTGGGCCGGCCCGGCCTCCGGCGTCGCCACCATCGGCCTGACGTTCCTCGCCCAGACCCCCGAAATCCGGTCCGAGGCCCGCCGCCACTACGACCGCCTCGCCGCCCCCTTTCGCACCCCGGACGGCACCCTCGCCCTCCCCCACACCGCCCTGCTCGCCACCGGCTCCAAGTGAGCGCCAGGCGTTCACGGATCACGCTGCGCCACTCGGCCCGTGCGGTCGTTCTCCACGAACACCACCGCATCCTGCTCTGCCGACACGTCGTTCCAGAACTCACCGGAGCGGTCGTCGTACGGGCCGCGCCGGGCGGCGGCGTGGAACCGGGCGAAACCGTCCTCGCCGCGCTGCGCCGGGACCTGCACGAGGAGGTGGAGGCTCACCCTCGGCGCCGACCTGCCGCACGTGCGGCACCAGGAGGTCGCCGGCCTCAGCGGCCCGGCGGGCCGCACGGGCGTCGTCAACGACTACGTCCTGGTCCGCACCGTGTCGTTCCGCCCCAACGTCGCGATGACCGACGACGAGCTCGCCGCCGAGAACATCACCGGCTTCCGCTCGTGAAAGCTGCCCGAGACAGCCGCCCACCGCGGCCGGGACCTGTTGTCGCCACGCGACTGGCCACGCCGCCGGCGGCGCTGATCGTCGACGGCGCGCCGGCCGATCCGGTGCCGCTCGGTCTCTGGGCGCCCGGCCCGCCGCTCATCACCACTCGCGTGGCGCGATCAGCTCCTCCCGGTCCGCGTCGGCAAAGCCGTACGCTGCCGCGACGAACGCGAAGTCCTCGCCGATCGCTTCCCGGGCGACCGTGTCGATCTCGCTGTCGGCCTCGTCGAGGGCGTCGCCCAGGCGGTTGAACTCCTCCGTCGCGGCGTGCGTCAGCACGTACAGCTCCCGGAGCCCGGCCGGGCGTTCGGCCTCGATCCGGTCGCACAGCGCGCGCAGCACCGCACGGCCCCGCTCCACCAGGTGGGCGGGGTAGTACGGGTCCCCCGCCATCCCGATCAGGAACTCGTGTTCCGCCACCTGCGCGTTTCCGCTCATCGACCGACCGCTCCGCCCGTTCCGTTCCCCGAGGTTGCCGACACCGATCATCCAACTCCGCACCGACAACCTTCCGGTGGGCTCAGGAGGCGTGGACGGCTCCGCGCAGGAGTTCTTCGACGTCGCGGCGCGGGGTGGCCGCGCCGCGCGGGCCGTAGCCGATCCGCAGCACGATCTGGACGGTGCCGACACCAGCCTCGGGGTTGCGCAACCGCCAGCGGGTGTCGGGGAGTTCGACGGCCTGGTGGAGGACGGAGACGCGGACGCCGTGGGCGGTCGCCACCAGCCAGACGCGCTCCATCGACTGGCCGGCCCGCAGCCAGTCCGCCGCCGTGTCGCCGCGGGTGGCGATGGTCACCAACTGCGGCAGCGCCTCGAAGCGTTGCGAGTGGGTGGGGCCGTGTCCGGTGAAGTCCCGCATGGGGACGCGGGCCTCGTGGTCCTGCGGGCCGAGCGCCGCCGCCGGGATGCCGTCCGCGGAGGGCTCGCCGCGCAGCCAACTCCCGGTCTCCGCAAGGCGGGCGGCGTCGGCGACGATCCGGGCCTCGGCCTCCGCGACGAGTGCCAGCACCCGGCGCGCCTCGGACTCCTCCAGGGCTTCGAGGACGGTGTCCTCGGCCGCGGCCGCCGCGATCAGTTCGCCGATCACCGTCTCGGGGACGTCACGGTTGTTGAACGGCTCCCGGCTGGAGTGCCGCAGCGCGATCGCGTCCGCCAACTCGGCCGTCTCGTCCGGGACTCCGCGCGGACCGAAGTGCACCACCGCGACCGGTGCGTCCGCCGCGACGGGGCCGGGCAGCAGTTCCAGCTCCTCCACGGGCAGGCCCTGCCGGGCGGCCGCGACCCGCAGGTTGAACAGGGCCGCGCCGACCGACAGCAGCATGCCGCGGCCGTCCGGGTCGGCCACCGGGACGGCCCGGTCCGGATCCGCGAACACCAGTACCCCATGGCCGTCCTCGGCCGCCTGGAACCGCCAGGGCTGGGAGTTGTGCAGCGACGGCGCGGCCCCGGCCGCGGCCACCAGCACCCGTAGCTCCTGCACGCTCAGCGCTGCCCCCGGCCCGCCCCTCGTACCCGCCGTCGACTCGACCATCGCGGATCACTCCTCGCCGCATCCTCGTCGCGTTCCACGTGCCTCTGTAGCTCGAGCGTGCGCCTCGGACCGGCCGCGCCGGTAGGGCCCAAAGACCCCCGCCCGACGACCTCCGTCCCGTTTCCCCCACCGGCGGTCCGCCCACGACCGGCCCGCGGCCCGTCCGCCGGCCGCGTCACGCCGACGCGGTGCGCTGCACGAACACCTCCAGCCGGGCCGACTCCAGGGCCGTGGCCAGCGCGCCCAGCAGCACCGCGTCCTCGCCGAGGGTGCTCGCCACCACCCGGGGCCGCAGCTCGCAGCTGCGGTGCAGTGCGTCCTCCAGGGGCGGCAGCAGCAGGTCCGCGCTGCGGCCCATCCCGCCGCCCAGCACGACCAGTTCGGGGTCGGCGACAGCGGCCACCACGGCGACCGCGAAGGAGAGCTGCTGGGCCTGCCGGGATATCGCCGCCCGCGCGGCCGGATCGCCCGCCCGGGCCGCCTCGCACACCTCCTCGGCGGTGGCGGCGCCCGTCAGCCCGAGCCGCCACGCCTCGCCCACCATGGCGTCCGCGCCCACCACGTCCTCCAGAGGGACGTCCCGATGCGCCGTCAGCTCGCCCGACAAGCAGGGGAGTTGGAGTATTCCGATCTCACCGGCCGCCCCGTGCGCCCCGGTCCACAGTTCGCCGTCGCGCACCAGGCCGACGCCGACGCCGGTTCCGACCAGCAGGTAGGCGAAGACCGAACTGCCCGCTCCCGCACCGTAGGTGTACTCGCCGAGGGCGGCGAGGTTGGCGTCGTTGGCGACCTGCACGGGAATGCCGAGGCCGTCCGCGATCCGGTCGAACAGGCCCGGCCTGGCCCAGCCGGGCAGGTGCGCGGCGTGCCGCACCACCCGCCGCCGCTCGTCCCACACGCCGGGGCTGCCGATCACCGCCCGCACCACCCCGTCCGCCGGGCCGGCCGACGGGCAGCCGGCGCCCTCGGCGAGCCCCGCGTCGGCGAGCGTGTCGCGGGCGGTGGCGACCAGCGCGTCCGCGACGGCGGGACCGGTCCGGCCCCGGTTGGGGACGTCCCGGCGGGCCACCACCCGGCCCGACAGGTCGGCGACGGCGACCCGCAGGCGGGCCCGGCCGACGTCCATCCCGAGCACGTGCCCGGCGCCGGCGTCGGCCCGGTACAGGACGGCCGTGCGACTCCGGTCCGGGGCCAGCGTGCCGGCCTCGCGGACCAGCCCGGCCGTCTCCAGCGAGCCCAGCGCGGCCGACACCGTCGGCTTCGACAGACCGGTGTCCCGGGCGAGCTGCGCCCGCGAGGAGGGGCCGCCGGTGCGCAGCAGTTCCAGCAGCAGCCACTCGTTGTTGCTGCGCAGCCGCTGGCGGTTCCACCTGGCGGGCTCGGGCGCCGCGCCTGCGGTCCGGCTCCGCGCGACCGGCATCGCTTGCGGGTGGGTCACGGTTCCTCTTCTCCGGTCGGGACAGTCCGCCCGCCCCCGCCGGCAATACCGTCACACACTCAACTGTTGTCCACGTCCAGGTCGTCACACCCGTGTCGCCGCCGGGAATCCGACCTCGACACGCCCACCGGCACCGGCCCGCTCCCGGTTCCTGCGGCACGGCGATGGTACCCACCGGAGCCGTCGGCTGACGTACCGTACAGATCATGGAATTCCGTCACCTGGGCCGCAGCGGCCTGATCGTCAGTGAAATCGCCTACGGCAACTGGCTCACCCACGGCTCGCAGGTCGAGGAGGACACCGCGGCCGCGTGCATCCGCGCCGCCCTCGACGCGGGCATCACGACCTTCGACACCGCCGACGTGTACGCGGAGACCCGCGCCGAGTCGGTCCTCGGACGGGCCCTCAAGGGCGAGCGTCGCGAGGGGCTGGAGATCCTCACCAAGGTGTTCTGGCCGACCGGGCCCGGCCGCAACGACCGGGGGCTGGGCCGCAAGCACGTCATGGAGTCGATCGACGGCTCGCTGCGCCGCCTGCAGACCGACTACGTGGACGTGTACCAGGCGCACCGCTACGACCCGTCCACGCCGCTCGAGGAGACCATGGAGGCGTTCGCCGACGTGGTGCGCTCCGGGAAGGCGCTGTACATCGGCGTGTCCGAGTGGACGGCCGACCAGATCCGGGCCGGGCACGCGCTCGCCCGCGAGCTGCGCGTCCCGTTCGTCTCCAACCAGCCGCAGTACAGCGCGCTGTGGCGGGTCATCGAGGGTGAAGTCGTCCCGGTGTCCGAGGAGTTGGGCCTCGGCCAGGTGGTCTGGTCGCCGATCGCGCAGGGCGTCCTCACCGGCAAGTACCGGCCCGGCGCGGAGCCGCCGGCGGGCTCCCGGGCCACCGACGACAAGGGCGGCGCGAACTTCGTCGCCCGCTGGCTGCGCGACGACGTCCTGGAGCGCGTCCAGCTGCTGCGTCCGCTCGCCGACCAGGCGGGGCTGTCGCTCGCCCAACTGGCCGTCGCCTGGGTGCTGCAGAACTCCAACGTGTCCGCGGCGATCATCGGCGCCTCCCGGCCCGAGCAGGTCACCGAGAACGTCAAGGCCGCCGGCGTGAAGCTGGAGCCGGAGCTGCTCGCCCGGATGGACGAGATCCTCGCGCCCGTCGCCGAGTTCGACCCGGCGAAGACCGCGGAGAACGCCCCCAAGGTCCGCCCCTGACACAGCGCCGGTCCGGCGCCCACCGGTCCCCGGCGCCGGACCGGCCGTCAACTCGCCCTCCCGCTACGGCTCGGACGGGTCGACCCCGGCACCGTCCCTGCGTGAATCGCCCGTCGGCGCCAGTTCCTGCTGCGCCCAGATGGTCTTGCCGTGCCGGCCGAACCTGGTCCCCCAGCGCTGCGCCAGATGACCGATGATGAACAGCCCGCGGCCGCCCTCGTCGGTGCTCTTAGCCCGCCGCATGTGCGGGGTGCTGGCCGAGCTGTCCGAGACCTCGCAGATCAGGCCCCGGTCGTGGATCAGCCGCAGCCGGATCGGCGGTTCCCCGTAGCGGATCGCGTTGGTCACCAGCTCGCTGACGATCATCTCGGTGGCGAACTCCAGGTCCCCCAAGTCCCAGGCGGCGAGCTGGTGTTCGGCCAGCCGCCGGGCGGTGCGCACCACTGCCGGATCGTCCGGCAGCGTCCACACCGCGACCCGCTCGTCCGGCAGCGCCCGGGTGCGGGCCAGCAGCAGCACGGCGTCCTCCCGCTGGCGTTCGGGCAGCAGCGCGTACACCACCCGGTCGCACAGGTCGGGCAGGCGCTCCTCCCCGGGCCGGGCGAGCACCCGCTCCAGCACCGCCCGCCGCACACCCGGGCCGTCGGGCGTGCCGTCCCGGTCGGGGTGCCGGGCCCGGCCGGACATCAACCCCTCGGTGTACAGCGCCAGTACGCAGCCCTCGTCCAGTTCGACGGTGGTCGTCTCGTAGCAGCAGTCGCCCCAGCCGAGCGGCCGCGCGGGCTCGACGTCGAACGGCAGCGGCTCGCCGTCCGGGCCGACCAGCACCGGCGCGGGGTGCCCGGCGGACGCGGCGGTGCAGGTCCGGGCGATCGGGTCGTACACCAGGTACAGGCAGGAGGCGAGGCCGTCCGGCAGCCGGTCCGCGCCGGGCGGCAGGCTGCCGCGCTGCTCGTTGGCCAGGACCCGCGCGACTTCGTCCAGGCGCACCAGCAGCTCGTCCGGCGCCAGGTCCTGGACGGCCAACGTGCGCAGCGCGGTGCGGAGTTGGCCCATCAGGGCGGCGGCCTCGATGCCGGTTCCGGTGATCCGGCCGACCGCCAGGCCGACCCGGGCGGCGGACAGCGGGACGATGTCGTACCAGTCGCCGCCGGGGCCGACCGCGCCCGGCAGGTAGACCTGCGCGGTCTCCACGGCGCTGAGTTCGGCCGGTTCCCTGGGCAGGAGCTGGCGTTGCAGGGTGGTGGCGATCGTGCGTTCGCGCGCGTAGCTGCGGGCCTTGTCGATGGACAGGGCGCCGCGGGAGGCGAGTTCGACGGCCAGGTCCAGGTCGGCCGGTTCGAACGGGTCCGGCCGCCGGTTCCGGTACAGGGACAGCACGCCCAGCACCGTGTCGTGGGCCACCAGCGGCGCAACGATCATCGAATGCACGCCGAGCCCGGTCAGGCGGCGTCCGCGCACGGGGTCGGCGGCCAGCCAGTCCTCGTCGCCGTTCAGTCCGCGCACCAGCCGCGCCCGCCCGTCGTCGAGCACCTGGCTGTACGGCGTGGGCGCCCCGTAGGTGGAGAGTTCGCCGTGCGGGATCGGGCCCGGCTCGGCGGCGGGCCGGCCGGGGGCGTGCACGGCCCGGTAGGCGGCGCGGCGCAGCGGGGAGGTGGGGTCGACGGGTCCGGCGCGGGGCGGCAGGCCGCGCAGGGGTTCGTCGAGCAGGTCGACGGTGGCGATGTCGGCGAGGCGTGGCACGGCGACGTCGGCGAGTTCCTGGGCGGAGCCGATGGCGTCCAGGGAGGCGCCGAGTCGGCGGTGTGCGGTGTGCAGGATGTCGAGGCGTTCGAGGGCGGTCTGCTGTTCGGTGACGTCCTCGATGGCGGCGACCAGGTAGCGGCGGCCGGTGTCGGAGACGACGGGGAAGAAGGAGACGGCGCCGATCATGTCGCGGCGGGGCTCGCCGGGGGTGCGGCCGCGGATCACGTGTTCGCGGATCCAGTCGCCGTCGTCGAGGGCCTGGCGGGCGAGGGATTCGAGTTCGGCGCCGTCGAAGCCGGGGGCGAAGTCGCCGGCGCGGCGACCGGCGGTCCCGGGGTCGGCCCCGACGCCGGGCCGGGTGTCGGCGTTGCGGGCGGCGGCGTTGTGGCGGACCAGCCGCAGATCCTGGTCGAGCAGGTAGAGGCCGACCGGGGCCTGGGCGAACAGGGCGTCGAGCAGTGCCGTGTCGTGGCCTTCGCCGCTTTCGCCGCCATTGCCGTCGGGGCCGCGGTCGGGGCTGTGGCGGTGGGCTGCGTTTGCGCGCCGCACGGGGTCGCCGGCGGGGTGCCCGCCGGCCTGCGCCTCGTCCGGGCCGTCCGGGCCGTCCACGACGTGCCTCCTTTCCGCGTCGCCGTCCGGGGTGGTGTTCATGACGGCCTGCCCGGGGTCGGCGGGGTGGGCCGGAAGGCGATCAGGGCGATGTCGTCACGGAGGTCGACGACGCCGCTCGCCAGGTGTTCGCACAGGTCGGCGAGGGGGCGGTGGCGGGCTTCGGCGGCGGCTTCGCAGAGGCGGGCGATGCCTCGGCCCAGGTGTTCGCCGGGGACTTCGACCAGGCCGTCGGTGTAGAGCAGCAGGGTCTCGCCGGGGCCTATCGGGTCGCGGTGGGTGACGCGGGGGCGGCGCGGGTCGACGGACAGCGGGACGTCGGCGTCCTCGGCGGCCAGCAGTCGGGGCGGGCCGGTGACGGGCACCAGGACGGGTGGCGGGTGGCCGGCGTTGCTCCACTCGACCTCCCAGTAGCCGTCGGCGCCGTGCCGGGTGAGGCGGGCGTGGACGGCGGTGGCGAAGCTGCCGACGCCCAGTCCTTCGGCGGCGGTGTCGAGTTCGCGCAGGGTGTCGGCGGGGGTGTGGCCGTGCGGGCGGATGTAGGCGATGGAGCGCAGCATGGCGCGCAGTTGGCCCATGGTGGTGGCGGCGGCGAGGTCGTGGCCGGCGACGTCGCCGATGGTCATGGCGAGTGCGCCGTCGGGGAGGGTGAACGCGTCGTACCAGTCGCCGCCGACTTCGGCGTTGCGGTTGCCGGGGCGGTAGCGGGCGGCGAGGTCGGCGCCGCCGACCCGGGGCGGGGTGGTGAGCATGGCGCGTTGCAGGACGACGGCGGAGTGCCGGGCGCGTTGCAGGGCGAGGGCCTGGCGCAGCGGGGCCTGGGCCCGTTGCAGGACTTCGTGCTGGAGTTCGATGTCGGCGGGGCCGGGCGGGGGTGCGCCTTCGCAGTCGGCGGTGGCGGCGAGGGCGACGACGGCGCCGTCGACGACGATCGGCAGCAGGGTGACGCTGGTGGCGCGGGCGGCTCTCAGCCAGCGGGCGGAGACCTCGGGGATGCTGCCGCCGGACACATTGCCGTCGGCGAATTCGAGCGTGGTGGGAGTGCGGTCGGAAACCGCTTTCCCCGCGCGTTCTCCGAGGGTGAAGGTCTGCCGGTTGATGGGTGGCAGCGGGGGCAGTCCGGGGCGGGCGACGGAGGCGACCCGGGTGGCGACGACGGCGCCGCCGGCCGCGTCGGGCTCGCGCAGCACGAAGACGGCGCACACGTCGGTGAGGTCGGGGACGAGGGTGGCGG
Source organism: Kitasatospora griseola (assembly GCF_044999035.1). NCBI lineage: Bacteria > Bacillati > Actinomycetota > Actinomycetes > Kitasatosporales > Streptomycetaceae > Kitasatospora > Kitasatospora griseola. The sequence goes on from NZ_CP173360.1 coordinate 613,204, forward strand.
CGAGGGCGGCGAAGGCGTCCTCGGCGCGCTCGGCCTCGGTGACGGCGCCGGCCCGGGCGAGCAGTCGTTCGCGCAGCCGGTTGCGCCACTGGTCCTCGATGTCGGTGGTGGTGCCGATCCATTCGGCGGGTCCGCCGTTGCGGACGATGGGGACGGCGCGGGCCCGGACGTGCCGGTAGCCGCCGTCCTTGCCGCGGACCCGGAAGACGTGCTCGAACGTGGTGGGCAGGTCGCGGACGGCGTCGGCCCAGCGAGTGGCGAGCTGGTCGCGGTCCTGGGGGTGGACGACGTCGAGCCAGCCGGTGCCGACCGCCCCGGGGAACGGGCGGCCGGTGAAGGCCTCCCAGCCGGGGACGAGTTCGTCGGCGGTGCCGTCGGGGTGCACCAGCCACACCATCTGGGCAGCGGCCGCCATCAGGGCCTCGTAGCGCCGCAGGGTCTGCAGCCGTTCGACGGACAGGCGTTCGGCTTCCAGGGCGGAATGCAGTTCGGCGGTGGTGTCGACGGCGGTGGTGAGGATGGCGGGCCCGTGCGGGGTGCCGGGGGCGTGCAGGGTGCCGGCGGGCGAGCTGGAGTAGACGAAGTGCCGGTGGGCCGTCCCGCCGTCGGGGCAGCTCAGGGTGCGTGGCGCGGTGACCTGCCGGGCGGTGCCGTCGGCGAGCACGGCGTCGAGGGTGGCGACGAAGCGCTCGGCACCCGGTTCCGTGAACACCTCACGGGCCGGGACGCCGAGCGGGCGGTCGCCGAACAGGTCGCGGAACGCGTCGTTGACGTACACCAGCCGGTGGTCGTCGCCGGCGGTCAGTGCGATCGCCACGATGGCCCGGTCGAACACCTCGGGTGTCAGTGGTGTGTCCGGCACCCTGCCGGTCCTCCTCCCGCCCGCCTGCCGGCGGGGTCTCAGGCGAGCAGTTTGCTCTTCGCCGCGCGGTACTCGTCCTCGGAGATGGCGCCGCTGTTCTTCAGGTCGGCGAGCCGGGCGAGTTCGTCGACGTGCCGCCGCCCTGCGTCCTGGTTCTCGGTGCCGGCGGCTTTGCGGACGTAGTCCTGGAAGCTGCTCTCCGCCTGCATGGCGAGCGCCCGGTCACGGTTGCCCATGGATTTTCCGCGGGCGATCAGGTAGACGAGCACGCCGATGTAGGGCAGCAGGACGACGAGGACCGTCCAGCCGGCCTGGCCCCAGCCGCTCAGGTCGTGGCTGTGGAAGATGTCGGTGATCACCTTGAACAGCAGGAACAGCCAGAGGATCCAGAGGAAGAACCACATCATCGTCCAGAACAGGTTGAGCAACGGGTAGTCCATCGGGGGCTCCCTTCCACAGGTTCTTCGAGAGGTATCACCACATTCCGGGCACCGCACTCCGGGTGCCTCGGGCGAGCCGTCACCGAGTGTCCGGCGGCAGGTGCACCCGGTGTTCAGCGGTCGTACGGGGAGATCCGCCAGGCGAGCAGCACCACCAGGAAGGAGGCGATGCTGAAGCCGGTGGCCCACCAGGCGGTGGCGATCTCGCCGCGCATCCAGGCGTTGGTGGCGACGGTGAGCCCCCACAGTTGGCCGATGACGACGGTGATGGCGAGGCCGACGCGGGCGGAGAGGATCGCCGAGCGTTCCGGCTGCTGGTCGGTGCCCGCGCCGGGTCCTGGGCCGGTCGCGGTGACCCGGGCGTCGGCGTACCCGGAGGTCGGCCGGATCTGCGGATAGCGTTCGTGGACGGGCCGGTTGAGGTGCGGTTCGTCACTGCCGGGGTGGTAGCCCTCGGGGAAATGACCTTCGGGGACGCTCACCGCACACCCACCAGGCCTTCCTGACGCATCGTCATGTCTCTTTCTTCCAGCATCATTTGCCGCTCTTCCGACTCGGGCATCCGGCGGCTTCGGCCAGCGCCGGGTTGCGGTCGCGCAGGCCCCGGCACAGGCCCGCCTGCTCGTCCTCGCCGGAGCGGGCGGTGCCGATCGCCCAGACCGCGCCCCGGGCATCCTCGACCATGACCACCTTGGGCAGCGGCCGGGGCGGCGGGCCGGCCGTCACCTCGCCGCTGCGGGCGTCGAACTTCCCTTCGTGGCACGGGCAGTAGAGATCGCCGTCGGGGCCGTGGTCACGTCGCCACAGCACGCCGCAGGCCAGGTGGGTGCAGACGGTGGAGTAGCCGACCAGGGTGCCGTCGGGCAGGCGGATCGCCATCGCCCGATCGTCCTCGCCGGGGTAGTCGAAGCTCACCGCCTGCCCGCGCTCCAGCCGGTCGGCGACCTTCAGCGGAGCGGCGATGCCGTCGCCGTGCCGGTGCAGCACGCCCGCCGAGACGACGGCGGAGCCGACCGCGAGGCCGCCGGAGACGGTGGCGACGATCCGCAGGTAGTCGCGGCGGGTGGTGAGCGAGTCGGCGCTGATCCGCTCACGCAGCGCGGCCTGCTCGGCCCGATGGCCGTCCTCGGGGCTGCCCGGCTCGGGCGGGTCGACGGGGCTGCTCACGCCACCGCTCCGTTCCCGGGCGCGGGCCGCCCGTTGACCTCGATCACGTTCATCCGTTCCCGGGCGCGGGCCGCCCGTTGACCTCGATCACGTTCATCCGTTCCCGGGCGCGGGCCGCCCGCTGACCTCGATCACGTTCATCCGTTCCCGGGCGTGGACCGCCCATTGACCTCGATCACGTTCAACAGCCCGCCGGGGACGGGCGCCCGGCGCTCCGGCGGCACCACCATGGCGACGCCGGTGGAGACGGTGGTGGCGCCGAACACGAACTCGGTGGAGACGTCCACGCCGGGCCGTTCTGCCTGCAACTCCTCGGCGGTGCCGTAGAACAGGGCGCCGGTGGGGCAGACGGTGGCGCACATCGGGGCCAGGCCGTAGGAGGTGCGGTCGTAGCAGAGGTTGCACTTCATCTGGAGCTTCGCCTCCAGATCGATCTTGGGCACGCCGAACGGGCAGGCGTTGACGCAGTTCGCGCAGCCGATGCAACGGGTCGGGTCGGCCTCGTGGACGACGCCGTCCGCGGTGATCAGGATCGCCTCGGCGGGGCAGACCTCGGCGCACGGGGCGACCGGGTCCTCGCAGTGCATGCACACGGTGGGCAGCGAGGCGACGGTGCGACCCTCGTCGGTGTAGTCCAGGTGGATCATCGACTTGCCGCGGTGCGAGTCGCATTCGCGGCACGCCGACACGCAGGCCTGGCAGCCGATGCAGCGGCCGGGGTCGATGAAGATGGTGCGTCCCAGCATCGTGGTTCAGCCCCTCTCTCCGGTGCCTACGCCCTGCGACGAGGTCGGCGGCAGCGGGTCGGTGCGCGGCACCTGGGTCTCCGGGTACGCCTCACGGCCCGGCGGGGTGGGCGGCGCGGGCACCTCGTCGACGGCCCGGGCGCGTTCGATCCGCACCGCGCACACCTTGTACTCGGGGATCTTCGAACGCGGGTCGAGGGCGTCGATTGTCAACTCGTTGGCGGCCACCGGGTACGGCCAGTGGTAGGGCACGAACACGTGGTCCGGTCGGATCGCCTCGGTGACCAGCGCCGGCAGCACCGCGCTGCCGCGCCGGGTGACCACCCGCACCGGCTCGCCGTTGCGGAAGCCCTGCGACGGGTGCACCTCCACCCACGGTCGCGGCGTCTGCTCGACCAGCGCGCCGAGCCGGCGGGTCTGGTTGCCGGACAGGAAGTGCGCGACGGTGCGGCCGGTGGTCAGCGTCATCGGGAAGTCGTCGTCGTACGGATCGGCCGGCGGGTGCCACTCGACTGCCTGGAGGTGGATCTTCCCGTCCGGGTGGTAGCTCCTGCCGTCCTCGAACAGCCTTGGCGTGCCCGGGTGTTCGAGGCCCGGGCAGGGCCACACCAGGCCGCCGGTCCGCTCCAGCCGGTCGTAGGTGATGCCGTAGTAGTCGATCACCGTGCCGGCCGAGGCACGGCGCAGTTCGTCGAACACGTCGCGCGAGCCCTCGAAGGCGAACTTGCCTCCGGCGCCCAGGCGCCGGGCCAGTTCGCACATCACCCAGGTGTCGGTGCGGACGCCCTCGGGGGGCTCCTGCGCCTTGTTGTGCTTGACCACCCGGGCCTCGGCGTTGGCCATCACGCCCTCGTCCTCGGCCCAGGTGGTGACGGGGAAGACCACGTGCGCGTTGGCGGCGGTCTCGGACAGGAAGAAGTCGAACTGGGCGTGGAACTCCAGTTTGTCGTAACCGTCCTTCACCACCGCGTAGTTGGGCAGCGAGACGAACGGGTTGTTGCAGACACCGATCAGGCCGCGGATCTCCTGGCGCTGCATCTGCCACACCATCTCCATCATCGACGTTCCGGCGGGCGGGAGTTCGGACTCCTCGATGCCCCAGATCGCGGCGATCTGGCGGCGGTGCGCCGGGTCGTTGATGGAGCGGCCGCCGGGCAGCAGGTCGGACTTCTGGCCGTGTTCGCGGCCGCCCTGCCCGTTGCCCTGGCCGGTGAGGGTGCCGTAACCGGCGCCCGGGCGGCCCAGGTTGCCGGTCGCGGTGCACAGGTTGATGACGGTCAGGCAGTTCTCCACGCCCTGGGTGTGGTGCTCGATGCCGCGCGCGTGCCAGCCCATCGCCCGCCGCGCCCGGCCGAACGACCTTGCCACCTCGACGACTTGCTCGGCGGGGACGCCGCAGATCTCGGCGGCGCGGCGCGGCGGGTACTGCTTGACGGCGGCCTTCACCTCCGCCCAGCCGGTGGTGTTCGCCGCCAGGAACGCCTCGTCGGTCAGTCCCTCCTCGACGATCACGTGCAGCACCGCGTTGAAGAATGCCGAATCCGTACCGGACTTGAGCGCGACGTGGATGTCGGCGGTGCGGGCGACCGCGGTCTGCCGCGGGTCGACGACGATCAGCGTCGCACCCCGGTCCCGGGCCCCCCACACGTACTGGGTCAGCACCGGGAAGCACTCGCCGACGTTCGCCCCGACGATCAACAGGCAGTCCGTCTGCAGGATGTCGGCGAACGGGTTGGCCGCCCGGTCGATGCCGAACGCCAGCTTGTTGGCGCCCGCGGCGCTCACCATGCACAGCCGGCCGTTGTAGTCCACGTGCCGGGTCTTCAGTGCGACCCGGGCGAACTTGCCCACCAGGTAGGTCTTTTCGGAGAACAGGCTGGCCCCGCCGAGCATCCCGAAAGCGTCCCGGCCGTGCTCGCGCTGGATCCGGTTGATCTGCTCGACCGTGAACTCCAGCGCCTCGTCCCAACTCACCTCGCGGAACGGCTGTTCACGGTCGCGGCGGAGCAGCGGCGCGGTCAGCCGGTCCGGGTGGTTGACCTGCTGGTAGGCGTTGATTCCCTTGGGGCACAGGCGCATTCGGTTGATGTCGTGGTTGCGCGGCTCGACCCCGAACACCTTGCCGTGGCCGTCCACCCGCAGGTACATGCCGCACTGGATGCCGCAGAAGCAGCAGTGGGTGGGCACCAGGGTCTGCTCGGTCTGGTCGGCCCGCCAGGCGGCGGCCGGAAGCCCGCCGGCGTCGCGGAACTCGCGGGTGCCGAGCGGGGCGACGCTCGGGTCCAACGGGACGTGCTCGCCGCTCACTTGAACCCTCGCTTGACGTCCGACAGGTACGCGGTGCCGCGCAGCACCCGCTTGCAGCGCGGGCAGTACTCGGCCCACTCGTCGAAGCCGAGCCGCAGGTCGCGCATGGTGGCGCGCAGGTTGTCGACGGCGGCGGCGGTGTCGATCGGCTGCCCGCAGCGGCGGCACGCCCGCAGCTCCTCGGCGTCCGAACCCTTGCGTCGCGCCGTGTACTTGAACAGCTGCATGCCGACCGCGGCCGGGCGCTGCACGATGTGGAAGAACTTCCCGAACGGCAGATAGACCAGGGTGAGCACCACCGACGCCATGTGCAGGATCGCCAGGAACTCGTAGCCGCCGCCGTGCAGGAACATCTCGGAGAAGGTCAGCAGCAGGCCGGTCACCGAGATGGTGAGCAGGGCCAGCAGCGGGAGGAAGTCGTAGCCGAACCGCTGACCGGTGGTCGCCGCCCGGTCCCGCACCCGTCGCCACAGGAAGTAGCCGACGCCGCCGATCACCATCACCGCGGCCAGGTCCAGCCCGTGGTACAGCGCCCAGCCGAGGAAGCTGCCGGAGTCGAAGCCGAACAGCTTCACCCCCCACAGCCGCATCTCGTAACCCGGGCCGGTTGCGCCGGCGGCGGTGAAGGTGAACCAGCCCCAGGTCAGCGGGAAGGTGATGACGGCCGCCAACAGGCAGCCCCAGAAGATGAGTTGGTGCGCTGCCCAGCGGGCGTGCGAGCGGGCGCCGAGGAACTTCTGGAAACCCAGGTAGGTGGCCGCCATCCGCGGCAGCGCGGTCGGCGAGCGTTTCAGGTTCTCCCAGGACAGCGCCGCGGCCCAGCCCTCCCGGAACATTCGGCGGGCGGCCGGGGCGGAGATCCACATCATGTACCGGTACACCACGCCGAAGGTCAGGAACACCGTCGCCACCGCGTACGGCACCAGCGCCGAGTCGAAGTCCCGCAGCTCCCGGCTGCCCAGCAGGATCGCCGCGATCAGCAGCACGCTCGCCGCCCCGGCCACCATCGACGCCCGACCGGCCGGCGAGGTCGTGACGTCCGACCGCGTCTCCACCGGCACCGCTCCCCCGCGGTACGGCGGCGGCCCGTCCCCCGCCGAACCGCCCCCCGCACTCCCGTCCGGCGACCCCCCGGGGGGCGGCGGTGTCGCGGCCACGCGCACTCTCCTAGCGCTCGACTCGATCCGGTTCAAGGCCCGGGCGCCCGGCATTCCGACCCCGGCGCCCGCCCACCCTCGGACGCTAGCCAGCACCTCCGCCTCCCCGCGCGCCCACTGCACCGTCGGTGGCGCGTCGCTGCGCCGAACGGACGAGCGGGCGGCGAGCCGTCAAGCACCGTTCGACTCACCGGGGTTGATCGCCCGTCAATCGCCTCGGGGCTGGACCGGAGAGCCCTCGCCGATTAAGGTACTACTTCATGTTGAAGGACGTACATAACTTGCCCACCCCCGAACCCTCCCTCGCCAACGACCCCGACGGCCACCTCTACGACCCCGGCGTGCGCAGCTCGATGGCCGCGTTCGCACTCGGCGACGACACCCTCGCGCTGGAGGCCGCCGCCGCAGTCCGCTCCGCCTCGCAGTCCATCGATCGCCTTCGCGCCCACGGCGCCGGCGGCCGCGGCCTCAGCGCCGGAGCCCTCGACCTGCTCACCCGGCTCGGCAACGCCGACGCGGACGGCCTCACCATCGGGGCCCTCGCCCGCGCGGCCGGCGTCAGCTCCCGCAACGTCACCGGCCTGGTCGACACACTGGAACGCGAGAACCTGGCCCGCCGCGTCCAGCACCCCGACGACCGGCGCTCGGTCCGCGTCACCATCAGCCCCGCCGGCCGCGAATGGCTCGACGCGTTCCGCCTGCCGACCCAGCGCGCCATGTCCGCCGTCTTCCGCGGCTTCACTCCCGAGGAGCTCGCGCAGTTCCGGCACCTGTGCCTGCGCCTGGTCGTCAACCAGCAGCAGCTGGAGCAGTACCTCGGCGGCATGCAGTCCTGAACGGCCGACCGCGGAGCGGCTGCCCGGACGCCGGCCGGGATGCTCAGCCGACTGCGGCCGCCGACCGGAAGGCGTCGGCGTTGCGCACGCACCAGGCCTCGAACGTGCCCGGCCGGCGTCCGAGGAGCCGCTCCACGGTGTCGGTGCGCATCCCGACGACATCGGCCCGCATCAGCGCGAACCCTTCGACTATGGCGTCGGCCAGCGCCTGCGGCACGCCGCGGGGGAAGCGGGCGCGGACGGCCTCGGCGGGCTTCCGCGCCTCGCGGACCTCGATGTGGCGGCCGAGCGCTCCGGCGAGGATCCGCACCTGCTCGGCGACCGTGAGGCACTCGTCGCCGGTCAGCACGTACTCCTCACCCCGGTGGCCGTCCTCGGTGAGGACCCGGGCGGCGACGGCGGCGATGTCGGCCGGGTCGATCGGCGCGAAGCGGCCCGGACCGACCGGGTCCAGGACGTACCCCTCCGCGCGGATCGTCGGCACCCACTCCAGGGCGTTCGTCATGAACCCGCCGGGCCGCAGAATGGTGGCCGGGATGCCGCAGCCGCGCACGATCTCCTCGCGTTCGTGGTGCCAGCGTCCCATCGCGGGCATCGGATCGCCCAGCACATTGGCGGACGACAGGTGCACCAGGTGGCGCACCCCCGCCGCTTCGGCGGCGGCGACCGCTTGCGCGGTGTGCGCCGTTCCGATGCCGGGCGTGAGCAGGAACAGCTTCTCGACGCCCGCCAACACGGCTGCGGGCGTGGACGGTTCGTCCAGGTCGCCGACGAAACGCTCGGCCCGCGCGGGCAGCGCGGCGGCCCGGGCCGGGTCGCGGACCAGCAGGCGCAGCTCGGCGCCCTGCGCGTCGAGCGCGCGGACCAGCTCCTGGCCGATGTTTCCGGTCGCACCGGTGATCAGTATCATCGTTCCCCCTGGAGACGTTAGCCGTCTAGCGATTCGGCGAGAACGTTAGCCAGGAACTGATTAGCCGTCAATCGATCTGCTGCGCATGCCTGTTCCGCGATCCGCCCGCTCTTTCCCGGAGGCCGAGATGCCCGAGTTCCTGGACCTGCACGGCAAGACCTCGAAGGCGCTCCGGGCGCTCGCCGACGGCGCGATGCGCCGCCACGGCCTCCACCTCGGACAGAACCACCTGCTCGCCGCCCTGTGGGAACAGGACGGCCGCCCGCCCGGCGAGATCGCCGCGGCGCTCAACGTCACCACGCCGACCGTGGTCAAGATGGCCACCCGGATGGCCACCGCCGGGCTCCTCACCCGCCAACGCGACGACCGGGACAACCGCCTGGTCCGCCTCTGGCTCACCGACGCCGGCCGCGCCCTGCAGGAACCGGTCGAGGCCGAACGCTGGGCCATGGAGGACCATGTCCTGGCCGACCTCACCCCGGCCGAGCGCGCACTCCTGCTGGCCGCCCTCACCAAGGTCCACCGGGCCGCGACGAACCTGCTCACCGCCCCGGCCGACACCTGACCCTTGGAGCGGTCCCGCGTGGACCCTCCGCATGGGGCCGACGGTCGGGCGAGGCCCAGCACGGGGAGGCGCGTCTGAACGCCCACCGGCTCGATGTCGTCACGGCGGGTCCGCTCCCACGCGTCCCGCGCCAGCCGCCGGCGCTGGGTCGGCGCACCTCGCCGCGGCGGGTGTCCCACGCGGTGCCGTTCGGCTCGCAACCCAGCGCTCGGGAAACCCTGTTGGACGCGTGGTTGTCGACGAACGATCGGCTCATCGTCCAGCAGCACCACGAAGTACAGCCGCCAGAAGTCCTCGCTCACCCGCGCCCGCCCCGCCCAGATGGCCCGCAGCCACCGCCACTCGCGATCCGGGCTGTCCGCACATAGCGAGCCGGATCGTCGAACGGCCACGGCGGCGCATCGGCAACTCCGGCCCGCATCGCCCATGCGACGCCAAGGCCCTTACCAGCAGGGCTCCTTGGCGCGCCGGCTCCCTACCCGCGTCAGTACAACTCGCACTCCCACCCTTCGAGTTCCGGCTCACCCGGCGGCAACTCCCCGGTGCAGTACCGGTAGAGAAGCGTCGCCGCCCGGCGCTCGGCGTACTTCTCGTTGACCGGCTCCCCGTTCTCGTCCAGCTCAAGGACGTTGACGAACACGGCGAAGCAGGTCTCCGCCTGCGAAGGCGAATCCCGGAGCTCCGCCCAGTAGTCGATCCCCTCCAGCATCGGATGACCGACCGAACCACGCGCGAGCCGGCCGGCGAAACGCCGGATGGTGGCACCGAGGCACCAGGACCGAGATGTGAAGCCATGCCGGGAACCTGTCCCCTGCCACCAACAGGCGCTGCTGCCGCGCGTCGTACGACGACCTGAGCAGCGACCGGCGCAGCCTCACATCCGGGATCTCAGCACGTCGACCTCGCAGCCCGGCGCGAAGGGGTCGAATCCGTGCTCGACCAGCCAGCGAACCGCCAGCAGGCTTCGCAGTGACCACCACCCGTGGATCACGTCGAGGTCGACGTCGGTGCCGTAGCCGACGAGGACGTCGTCGAGGTGCTCCTGGTGTCCGAGCGTGAAGGTGGCGACGTCGTACAGGGCGTCGCCCTGGCCCGCCTCGGACCAGTCGATGATGCCCGTGACCTCGTCGCCGTCGACGAAGACATGGGCGATCTGCAGGTCGCCGTGCGTGAAGGCCGGGGTCCACGGCCGGAGCGCGGCCTCGGAGACCTGGCGGTTGCGGGTGACCAGGTCGGCGGGCAGGACGCCGTTCGTGACGAGCAGTTCGCACTCGGCGTCGAGTTCCGCGACCAGCGCGGCGATGCTCCGGCCGGCCCGCCCCGGCCGGGGCGGCAGCGGCGCGTCGTGCAGCTGCCGGATGGCGGCGCCCGCCGCGGCCCAACCCGCCGACGATCCGGTCGACGGCCCGCCGAGGCGTCCGAGCGTCGTCCCCGACAGGGCGGCCAGCGCGAGTACGGGCGGTTTGCACCACAGGAGTTCCGGCGTCGGGACCGGCGCGAGGGACATCGCCTCGACCTCGGCGTCGATGCGCGCCCGATCGGCATCCACCTTCAGGAACACGTCACCGACGCGCAGCGTCGCCCGCTCGGAATGCGCGACGACGACTTCCACCTCATCCATGGGCACCCAGTATCCCGGGAACGACCACCGACATCGCCGGGTTTGTCACATGCGGCTACGCGGCCGACCGCGCCCCCGCCGTCCGTCGGCGGCCGCCCGCCGGTGCGGCGTCGCAGAGTGGCCCACCGGCTCGCACCTGCTCCAACGGCCGGACGGGTTTGCGCAGTTGTGCCCTGGTGCGACGTCAGTCGACCCGCGGGGCAGCCGTGCTGTCCCGCAGCACCACCTCGGCGTAGGCCGAACTGGTTTCGGCGGCCTCGCGTCGGCCGCCCTCGCGAAGAGCCAGACGGACGGCGGACTCGCCCATCCTGGCGAGCGGAAGGCGGACGGTGCTCAGCGCCGGGGCCAGATCGGTCGCCAATGGGATGTCGTCGAAGCCGGCCACCGAGATCTCGCCGGGGACGGAGATGCCGCGGTCGCGCAGTTCGGCGAGGACACCGGCAGCGCAGATGTCGGAGAGCGCGAGCACGGCCGTGGGCAGCGGAGTTCCACTCTCCCGGGCGACGTCCAGGATCCGGGCCATCGCGGCCCGACCGCCCTCACGGGTGAACTCCGTGCGCTGGAGCATCCCTTCGGCCGGCGTCAGTCCGATCTCGCGCAGGGCGTCCAGCACGCCGTCGAGGCGGTCCTCGGCGACCCGCATCCGCTCGGGGCCGGTGATCACCGCGAAGTGGCGGTGGCCGAGTCGGGCCAGCGAATGGGTGAGCGAGGCGGCGCCCTCCTTGTTGTCCACCTGGACGGTGTCGTACAGCGGGCCGTGATCGGTGATGGCCGCCACGCGGCCGCCCTGCTCCTGATAGGCCGCCAGCGCCTCGTCCAGCTGCTGGATCACCGAGACGTCGTTGTACGCGGACCCGGCCAGAACGATCGCCCGGACCCGGTGCGCGTGCAGCATCCGGATCGCCTCCAGCTCGCGCCGGGGGTCGCCGTCCGTGCTGGTCACCAGCGACAGCAGGCCCGCGCGGGCGGCGGCGTCGCCGACGCCGCGGGCGATCCCGCCGAAGTAAGGGTCGGCCACGTCGTGCAGCAGCACGCCGATCGTCGCGCCGGACGACCGGGCCAGAGCTTGCGCCGGCGCGTTGGGGAGGTAGCCGAGGGCCTCGGCGCTCGCCCGGACCTTCGCCGACAGCTCCTCCGTCACCGACCGCGCCGAGCCGTTAAGGGCCCGGGAGGCGGTGGCCAGCGAGACACCCGCGTGCCGCGCCACATCCCCGAGAGTGACAGCCACCCGATACTCCCCGATTCCCTCGCCCTGCCCGCTGATGATCGAGGGACAGGTTACCGCTCGGCCGGGTCCGGGCGGCCGAGGCGACCACAACGCCTTGACCGAGGCGGGCGGGCCGCCTAGCCTCGGCGCATGGAAAGCGCTTTCCAAGGGTCCTCTCCGACTCGCATGGAAAGCGCTTTCCATCAGCTCTCGCAACACTTCCCCCAGATCTCCGCGCCGACCCCGACACGGGTTCGACGCCGGTCGGCAGCGGGGCATGGAAAGCGCTTTCCCGCACCGACCCGGGGTCTCCCCGGACGGAGTCGGCAAGCGCTTTCCACGCCCCGCTGCCCACCCTCCCCCTCTCCACCTATCGCCCACGGAAAGGACCCCCCATGTCCCGCAGGGTCATCGGCATCGTCATGAACGGCGTCACCGGCCGGATGGGTTACCGCCAGCACCTGGTGCGCTCGATCCTGGCCATCCGCGAACAGGGCGGCCTGCCGCTGGGCGACGGCCAGGTGCTGTGGCCGGAGCCGATCCTGGTCGGGCGCAGCGCCGCCAAGCTGGAGGAGCTGGCGAAGCGGCACGGCCTGTCGCACTGGACCACCTCGCTGGACGAGGCGCTGGCGCACCCGCTGGCGGAGATCTACTTCGACGCGCAGGTCACCCAGGCCCGGGAGTCCGCGATCAAGGCGGCGATCGCGGCCGGGAAGCACATCTACACCGAGAAGCCGACCGCGGAGTCGCTGGACGCGGCGCTGGAGTTGGCGCGGCTGGCGCGGGCCGCCGGGGTCTGCAACGGCGCGGTGCAGGACAAGCTGTTCCTGCCGGGTCTGCTGAAGCTGAAGCGGCTGGTGGACGGCGGTTTCTTCGGTCGCATCCTGTCGGTGCGCGGCGAGTTCGGCTACTGGGTGTTCGAGGGCGACTGGCAGGACGCGCAGCGTCCGTCCTGGAACTACCGGGCCGAGGACGGCGGCGGCATGATCCTGGACATGTTCCCGCACTGGCGCTACGTGCTGGACGGCATCATCGCCCCGGTCCGCTCGGTGTACGCGCACACCGCCACGCACATTCCGCAGCGGGTCGACGAGCAGGGCCGCCCGTACCCGGCGACGGCGGACGACGCGGCGTACGGCGTGTTCGAGCTGGAGGGCGGGATCGTCGCGCAGGTCAACTCGTCGTGGGCGGTCCGGGTGGACCGGGACGAGCTGGTCGAGTTCCAGGTCGACGGCACCGAGGGCAGCGCGGTCGCCGGGCTGCGCAACTGCCGTATTCAGCACCGTGGTTCGACGCCGAAGCCGGTGTGGAACCCGGACCTGCCGGTCACCGAGTCGTTCCGTGAGCAGTGGCAGCAGGTGCCGGACAACGCCGAGTTCGACAACGGCTTCAAGGTGCAGTGGGAGCTGTTCCTCAAGCACGTCGTGACCGGCGCGCCGTACCAGTGGGACCTGCTGGAGGGCGCCAAGGGCGTGCAGCTGGCCGAGCTGGGCCTGCGTTCGGCCCGCGAGGGCCGCCGGCTGGACGTGCCGGAGCTCAGCCTCTGACTCGTCCGGCCGCAACTGCCGGGACCCGGGGTCCGGGACCGACAGCGGGACCGACGGGGCGGTGCGAGCCGAGACCCGGCTCCGCCCACCGCCCCGTCCAACTCGTCTGCGTCGCCCGGCACGTGAACCCCGTCGACAGCCCTTCCCCGCGTCCCCGACCTTCCGCAGGTTGTGGCCGCCGCTTCCACACCCCTCCCCCATCCCGTCGATCCGTGTGATCGCCCGATCCCAAGGCCTGACACCATGACTCATCTCGATCTGCCCGGCATCGGCCGGTACCAGTTGCGCGAGCCCGTGGCGCTCGCCGCCCCGACGGGGCCGGTCTCGTCCCGAGTGGCGTTCGCGGCCGCCCATGTGGTGGCCGATCCGCTGGGCGGGAACGCGCCCGGTGCGCCGGCCGCCGTGGACTGGGAAGGGACGCTCAAGTTCCGGCACCGGCTCTGGGAGTTGGGCCTGGGGGTGGCCGATGCGATGGACACCGCGCAGCGCGGGATGGGCCTGGACTGGGCCGCGACGCAGGAGCTGATCGCCCGTTCGGGTGCGGAGGCGAAGGCCGTCGGCGGCCGACTGGCGTGCGGTGCGGGCACCGATCAACTGGCGTCCGTGAACGTCTCGTTGGCCGAGGTGTCGGCGGCGTACGAGGAGCAGCTCGCGGTGGTCGAGGCGGCGGGTGCGCAGCCGATCCTGATGGCGAGCCGGGCGCTGGCGGCGTCGGCCCGCGGTCCGGAGGACTACCTGTCGGTGTACGGGAAGCTGGTCGAGCAGGCCGAACAGCCGGTGATTCTGCACTGGTTGGGCGAGATGTTCGATCCGGCGCTGGCCGGCTACTGGGGTTCGGCGGATCTGGATGCGGCCGCGCAGACGGTGCTGGAGCTGATTCGCAGCCACCCGGGCCGGATCGACGGCATCAAGGTGTCGCTGCTGGACGCGGGTCGGGAGGTCGCGTTGCGGCGTGAACTGCCGTCCGGGGTGCGGATGTACACGGGTGACGACTTCAACTACCCGGAGCTGGTGCGGGGTGACGAAGTCGGTCACAGTGACGCGCTGCTGGGCGTGTTCGATCCGATCGCGGAGGTCGCGGCGGCGGCGCTGCGGGCTCTGGACGCCGGTGATCTCGCGCGCTACGATGCGCTGTTCGGTCCGACGGTGCCGCTGGCCCGCCATCTGTTCGCGGCGCCGACGTTCCACTACAAGACGGGCATCGTGTTCCTGGCGTGGCTGTGCGGGCACCAGGAGCACTTCACCATGGTGGCCGGTGCGCAGAGCGGCCGTTCGGTGAGTCACCTGGTGGAGCTGTTCCGACTGGCGGACGTGGCCGGGGTGTTGGGCGATCCGGAGTTGGCGGCGGGTCGGATGCGGGAGTTCCTGGCGCTGGCGGGGGTGCGGGCATGAGCGCGGCGGTGCTGAAGGTGGCCGAGGGGTGCGAGCGGCTGTCGCTGAACCAGATCACCACCAAGGGCTGGAGCCTGGAGGAGGCGGTGCGCGGCTGCGTGGACGCCGGGATTCCGGCGATCGGCCTGTGGCGCGACAAGGTCGCCGAGGCAGGCCTGGCCCGGGCGGCGCGACTGTGCCGGGACGCCGGTGTCGCGGTTAGCAGCCTGTGTCGGGGCGGGTTCCTGACGGCCGGTGACGAGGCGGCGCGCCGGGCGGCGTTCGCGGACAACCTGGCGGCGATCGAGGAGGCGGCCGAACTCGGCACCGACACCCTGGTGTTGGTGGTGGGCGGCCTGCCGTCCGGCAGTCGCGACCTGGTCGGGGCGCGCCGCCAGGTGGCCGACATGATCGGTGAACTCGCGCCTCACGCAGGCGACTTCGGCGTCCGGCTGGCGATCGAGCCGCTGCACCCGATGTTCTGCGCGGACCGGGCGGTGGTCTCCACGCTGGGCCAGGCGCTGGATCTGGCGGAGGCCCATCCGGCCGAGCAGGTCGGTGTCGTGGTGGACAGCTACCACGTGTGGTGGGACCCGGAGTTGGAGCAGCAGGTCGCGCGTGCGGGGGCGGGCAACCGGATCGCCTCGTACCAGGTGTGCGACTGGACGCTGCCGCTGCCGGCGGACGCGCTGCTGGGCCGGGGCCATGTCGGCGACGGGCACATCGACTTCGGTTGGCTGACCGACCGGGTGGCCGAGGCCGGCTACGAGGGCTGGATCGAGGTCGAGCTCTTCAACGAGCAGGTGTGGAACACCCCGGGTGAGCAGACCCTCGCCACCCTGAAGGACCGTCACCGCACGCATCTGGTGCGTCGCTGACGCCGGCGGGCGCGCGGGCCGGCACGCGCAGGTAGGTGGAGGGGCGAGCGGGTCGTCGGCCGGCTCGCCCGCCGCTGTCCGACGGTGTCGTGCCTCACCCTGTCGCGCGCGTCGTGTCGAGATGGTGGGCACCTGGAGCGGTCCGGTTGAGTGGTGCCGCGTCGGGATGGATGCTCCGGCGGAATCGGCGGGCCGAAGTGGCCTGTCGGGGTCCTGTCGGGGTCGGCGGGTCGAGATCGAGAGAGGCGGAGGTGGGGCGGATGCGGATCGTCGTGGCGCCGGACTCGTTCAAGGGGACGATCGACGCGGCAGACGCCGCCGAGGCGCTGTCCTCGGGCTGGCGTTCGGTCCGGTCGGCGGACGAGGTGCGGTGCGTGCCGATGGCGGACGGAGGGGAGGGGACGCTCGCGGCCGTCGTCTCGGCCAGTCCCGGTGCGCGGCTGGTCGACGTCCCCGACGTGGCGGGACCGGACGGGCGGCCGGTGCCCGGGCAGTTCGCGCTGCTGCCGGACGGCACGGCGGTGGTCGAGCTGGCCGTGGCCAGTGGACTCCCTTTGTTGGGCCGCGAGTTGCGTCCACTGACCGCGACGACTCGGGGCACCGGCGAGACCATCGCCGCCGCGCTGGACGCCGGGGCGACCCGGCTGCTGGTCGGCCTCGGCGGCTCGGCATCCACCGACGGCGGATTCGGGCTGCTGTCCGCGCTCGGCGCCCGCCTGCTGGACAGCACGGGCCACGTCATTCCTGACGCTTCGTCGGATCTCGATGCCGCGCTCGACGCTGCGACCGCCTTCGACCGTTCGCGGATTCGCTTCGCCCCGCCCGGCGGGGTGGTGCTGCTCACCGACGTGACCAATCCGCTGCTGGGCGAGCGCGGCGCGGCGGCGGTGTACGGCCCGCAGAAGGGTGCCGGTGAGCGGGAACTTCCGTTGTTGGAACGCAGGTTGGAACGCCTGGCGGAGCTGATGGGCGGCAATCCGTCGCATCCGGGCGCAGGCGCGGCGGGCGGGACGGGGTACGGGCTGCTGGCCGGTTGGGGCGCGGTGGTCGAGCCGGGCGCACCGGCGGTGGCTCGACTCCTCGGGTTGCCGGGCCTTTTGGCGTCCGCGGATCTGCTGATCACCGGCGAGGGCCGGTACGACGCGACCAGTCTCCAGGGGAAGGCCGTCGGCGAGGTGGTGCGCCTGGCCGAGGCAGCGGGCGTCCCGTCGAGCGTGGTGGCGGGCGAGTCGTCGGCGGACGGGGTGCTCACCCTCTCCTCGCTGGCGGGATCCGCGTCCGCCGCCCGGTCCGAACCGGCCCGCTGGCTGCACCGGGCGGGAGCCACGCTGGCGGAGCAGTGGGCGGCGCGCACCTGATCGGGCATCGACCCGCCGGGTCCCCGGCCCGCCGACCGACCAGGTGATCGTCCGCCCGGCCGGTCCGATATTTCGTTGACCCATCACCGGCAACCCGGAAGGCTGTGTCGTCATGTCTACTTTCTCCGACGACCTTCCCCAGCCTCCACCCGCCTCCCAGTCCGTCCCGCCCGCCGACTGGACGGACTGGGAGGCGGCCAATCGCGCCAACTGGGACGAGCGGGTGCCGGTCCATGTCGGCGGGGCGTTCTACGACGTTCCGGCGTTCGTGGCCGGAGCGGAGGTGCTGCGGGACTTCGAGCTCGCGGAGGTCGGAGACATTGCCGGAAAGCGCTTGCTGCACCTGCAGTGCCACATCGGCCTGGACACTCTTTCGTGGGCGCGTCGCGGTGCACTGGTGACGGGGCTGGACTTCTCCGAGCCGGCGCTGGTGGAGGCCGCGCAGTTGGCGAAGCAGCTCGGGGTGGAATCGGCGCGCTTCGTCGCCTCCGATGTGTACGGCGCGGTGGAGGCACTCGGCGGCGAGACCTTCGACGTGGTGTACACGGGCATGGGCGCCCTGAACTGGCTTCCGGACCTGACGCGTTGGGCCCGCACGGTGGCGGCGCTGGTCCGTCCGGGCGGGTTCGCCTACCTGTCGGAGTTCCACCCGATCGCCGAACTCGTCGCAGCGGACGGCCGCACCGTGGTGGAGGACTACTTCGACCGCGCGCCGGCCGTGCTGGACACGCCGGGCAGCTACGCCGACCGGGACGCGCCGATGACGGCCACCCGCACGGTGCAGTGGCGGCACGGAATCGGCGACGTGGTCAGCGCGCTGGCAGCCTCCGGCCTGCACCTGGACTTCCTGCACGAACACGCGCACGGACACTTCTTCCTGCCGCCCGGCCCCCGCCTCCCGCTGGTCTATTCGCTGCGCGCCTCCCGACCGTCCTGACGACCGGCCGGCTCCCCCGGCACCGGCCGGGTTCCGGTCCACCGAGGTCCCGCAGCTCAGGGCACCCGACTACGGCACCGGGGCGGCGTGCACGCCGACCTGACAGCCTGCCCGCCCGCTCAGTGCACCTGGCCGACCAGTGCGTCGACGGCTGCGTGGTGCGCTGCCGGGCGGCCGAGCAGGTCGGTGCTGTCGGCCCACTGGTCGACGCTGCCGGTCGGCGGGAGATCGCGCAGGTCGGGGTCGGTGACGGTGCGCCGGAGGGCGTGGACGAAGCGGTCGGCGTGCAGGACCTGGTACGGGCGGCTGTGGTACGGGCGGCAGGTCGGGTCGATCGGCTCGGTGAGAGCCAGCGCATTGTGGGTACGGGCGGCGGATTCGTAGGCGTCGCACAGGTGGCGCTCGCGAGTGCCGTGGTCGGTCGCGGCGAGAGCGGCGCGCAGCGCGGGCCCGAGGGCGGGGTCGGCAGGCAGGCGGGCGAAGGCCCGGCCGAGCCACTTGCTGTAGGGCGCGTAGGTGCGGTGTTGGAGCAGGGCGAGCCGCATCAGGTCGCGGGCCAGGCGGGCGGCGACGATCGCGGCGCCGAGTTCGTCTACGGTTTCGGCGCAGCGGCCGACGAACGCCTCCTCCTGGGCGATGCGCTGCCACTGACAGGCCATCAGGTAGCGCCACAGCTGGTCGGGGTACCAGCGGAGGCGTCGGCGGACGGCGGTGAGGGTGCCGTGGTCGTCGCGCAGGACGGTGCCGGCGGTGAGTTCGGCGAGTCGCTGTTGCGGGAGGGCGAGCCAGTCGGCGGTGGCGGGGTCGGTGTCGATCCAGGCGGCGGCTCGGGGGCCGAGCCCGGTGGTGAGCCAGCCGGGCAGGTGGTGGACGGTGACGCGGTGGTCGACGGTGGCACCGGCGGCGGGTTCGAGGTGGCTGACCGGGTTGTGCGGGTCGCCGGTGCGACGGTAGTGGGTGGACCAGCCGCGGATCTGCCGGGGCAGGTGCTCGGCGAGCAGGGCGGTGATGGCCGCGCCGTACAGTTCGGCGTCCTCGGGGGTGAGGAAGAGCTGGAGTCGTGGCCCCCAGTCGTGGTCGGTGGAGCGGGCGGTGTCGAAGCCGAGCACTTCGGAGCCCGGGCCGATGCGCGCGGCCGCGTAGCGGAGTTGCGGGTAAGCGCTTTCCAGCAGGGGTCGGACGGCGTCCTCGTACAGTGCTGCGGCGAGTTCGAGTCCCGGGACGAACGGCGGTTCCGGCGTGATCACGCCGCTCACTGTGGCAGTGGGCGCCGCCGGGGTCCATCGCATATCCGCGCAGGTCCGGCCCGCCGCGCCGGCTGTGCTTCCGTCCACCCGCAGGGGGTTCAGCCGACGGCGGCCGGGCGTTTGCGGGGCCGTCCGGAGCGGGGGTCGGCGGCGGAGTCGGGGTTCGTTCCGGCGGCGTGGCGCCGGGGAGGCAGGGGTGCGGTGGTGGCTGGGTGATCGTCGGGGTGGGGGCGGATCGGCATGGCGACCAGCAGGGCGAAGGTCAGCAGGACGTAGGCGCTGCCGCCGAACAGGGTGCCGGGGGTGCGTCCGTCGGGGCGCCAGAGCCACACCATGCCGCTGGAGATGACCAGTTGGAGCAGCCAGCTGACGGTGAGCAGGTCGCGGCGGCGGTCGCGCAGGGCGGCGTCGGCGAGGACGACGAGGGCGGGCAGGGCCCACACCAGGTGGTGCACCCAGGTGATCGGGCTGACCAGGCAGCAGGCGAGGCCGGTGAGGCTGTAGGCGGCGAGGGTGTCGCGGGCCCGGGCGGCGCGGCGCAGGCGGTGGGCCCAGATGGCGAGGACGGCGAGCGAGGCGGCCACCCACAGGACCCGGCCAGGGAGTTGGGGTCCGAGGCGGGCGATGAGTCCTTGCAGGGACTGGTTCGACATGTTGGCGAAGCCGCCGACCCGGTCGGTGTCCCAGAGTGTGGTGGTCCAGAACTGGCGGGAGACCTCGGGGCCGATCAGGAAGCCGATTCCGGTGGCGCCCAGCGTGGTGGCGGTGGCGGTCGCGGCGGCGCGCCACTGGCGGGTGATCAGCAGGTGGACGATGAACAGCGCGGGGGTGAGTTTGATCGCGGCGGCCAGTCCGGTGCCGACTCCGGCGAGGAACTTCCAGCGGCTGTCGGCGAGTTGCCGGTCGCCGAGGACCAGGGCGACCAGCAGCAGGTTGACCTGGCCGAAGCTGAAGGTGTCCCGCACCGGGTTGGTGAGGGCGCACAGGCAGGCGGCCAGTCCGAACGTGTACCAGCGGCACCAGCCGCGCCGGCGGGCGATCGGGTCGATCAGCCAGTACAGCAGCAGCGCGGTGGCGACCGCGGACAGCGCGACGCCGACCGCGATCGCGGGGTGCCAGCCGAACAGCCGCATCGGCAGCATGCAGACCGCGGCGAACGGCGGGTAGGTGAACCCGTAGACGGTGCCGGGGCGGACGTAGTCGTAGAGCTGTCCGGTGTCGAGCCAGTGCCGCACGGTGCCGTAGTACACGCCGATGTCGAACCAGCCGCGGTGGCCGGGGATGACCGCCAGGACGACGGCGGTGACGAGCACGGCGGCGGCGAGGATCGCGGCCCGGGCCGTGGTGGTGCCTCGGGTCAGCACGCCAACTGCCTCTCGTGGAGCGGTGTTCCGCGCTCCGCCATCAGCACGGCTGCGGCACCGATCGCGAAGCCGCCCACGGCGAGCACCAGTTCCGCGCCGTCGGGGCTGAAGCCGTCCGGCATCACGGTGAACGCCAGGACGGCGCAGCCGAGTTCGGCGACCCGGCGGACGGCCGGGGTGCGGACGGCGAGTGCGACGGGGAGCACCGCCCACAGGGCGTACCAAGGTCGGAAGGCCGGCCCGAGGGCGATCAGGGCGGTGAAGGCGAGGGCCAGCGCGGCCATCGGTTCGCTCTCCCGGCGAACAACTCGTCGCGCGAGCAGGGTGATTGCCCCGGCCGCGAGCGCCAGGCCGATCAGGCGGGCGGCGGTGACGGCGCCGTCCGGTGCGGTGCCGGTGAGGTCGGCCGCCAGTCGGCCGAGGCTGCTGCTGGGTGACCAACTGGTGCTGGTGGCGGGGGTGGTGAGGGCGGCGATCCAGCCGTAGCCGGTGCCGGCGGCAGCGGTGACGACGAGCACCGTGACGGTGGCGGCCGCCACTGCCTGGGCGGCGGTGCGCAGCTGGTGACGCCAGCTGCGGTCGGCCGAGGCGAGCAGGCACACCACGGGCAGGGCGAGCGCGGCCGGGGCCTTCACCAGGGCGGCGAGCGCGACCAGCACAGCCGCGGGCAGGACCTGTCGCCGGGTGGCGGCGAGCAGTCCGCCGAGGAGGAGGGCGAACGCCAGGGCGTCGTTGTGCGCGCCGGCGATCAGGTGGAGCAGCACCAGCGGGTTGAGCGCGCCCAGCCGCAGCGCGGCGGCGGGGTCGATGCCGAGCGTGCGGGCGAGGGCGGGCAGCAGGGCGGCCAGTGCGGCGACCGCGAGAACGGCGGTCAGGCGCAGGACGATCGCGCCGGCCCAGGGGTGTTCGGCGAGCGGCGCGGTGGCGCGGGTCAGCAGCAGGAAGGCGGGGCCGTAGGGGGCGGGGGTGCGCTGCCAGACCTGCGGTATCTGGGCTGCGGCCGGCCCGCCGAGGTCGGCGGGTCCGTGCGTGTAGACGTCCAACCCGTGGGCGAGCATGGCGCCTTGGGCGAGGTAGCTGTAGACGTCGCGGCTGAACAGCGGCGGCACGAGCAGCAGCGGGGCGGCCCACCAGGCCAGAGTGGTGGTCAACCAGCGGGTGCCGGGCGGGCGTTGGCCGTCGGCGGGCCGTCCGAGGAGCAGCCAGGCGGCGGTGAGGACGGCGAGGCCGGCGAAGACCAGGACGGTGCCGGCGCCGCCGGAGGCCCGCAGGGTGGGGCCGGTGTCGGCGGCGGGGCGGGCGCCTGCGGTGAGGGCGCCGGCGGCCAGGGCGAGCGATCCCAGGAGTCCGAGCCACCGGTACCGGCTCGGGTAGGCGTTCGCGCCCGTGTTCGGCATGCCGGGAACGCTGGCAGAGCGGTGTGGCGGCCGGGCGACGGGCCCGCGTCCGGCTGGTGACCACGGGGCGTCCGAATCGGAGCGGACCCGGGGCCGGGCATCCGGACCACCGCCGGCGGGCTGCGAACTGCCGTACTCCGCTTGGCGAACCGGCCATTCAGCATGTGCACATCTGGTCTCCCTCGGGTGTCCACCTGAGGGCCAGGCGAGTCGGGGAGACATACCCATGCCGCTCGTGACCGGCTCCGCCCGACCGGTGGGCCGGGTGCGGGCGCAGTGTCGTCGCGTGTCGTCCCGTGCTGTTCGCCGCCACCGTATCGCGCCCCGAGACCCCGGAGAGTCCGCCATGACCACCGCTCCTGCCCGCCCCGTCCAGTCGTCCTCGGCCCCGGTACCTGCCGCGGCCGACCAACAGCCCTCGTACCAGCTGGCGTTCGCACGGACCGCGGAGGAGGTGCGGGCCGCGCAGCGGCTGCGCCACCAGGTGTTCGTGCAGGAGATGGGGGCGGTGCTGAACTCGCCGCTGCCCGGCCTGGACGCGGACCCGTTCGACGAGTTCTGCGACCACCTGCTGGTGCGCGAGCAGCAGAGCGGCGAGGTGGTCGGCACGTACCGGCTGCTGCGTCCCGAACAGGCGCGCCGGGCAGGCCGGTTGTACTCGGACACCGAGTTCGACCTGGCCCGGCTCGGCGGGCTGCGGGACGGCATGGTGGAGGTCGGCCGGTCCTGCATCGCCGAGGCGCACCGGGGCAACGGCGCGGTCATCAACCTGATGTGGGGCGGCATCGCCCGCTACATGACGGCCACCGGCAACGCGTGGCTGGCCGGCTGCTGCTCGGTCCCGCTGTCCGACGGCGGCGCGACCGCGGCCGGGGTGTGGGACGCGGTGTCCGCCAAGTACCTTGCGCCGAAGGAGTACCGGGTCACGCCGCTGCGCCCGTGGTCGGCGGACGGGGTGGCCCGGCAGGGGCGGACGCCGATCCCCGCGCTGCTGCGCGGCTACCTGCGCCTCGGCGCGTGGGTGTGCGGGGAGCCCGCGCACGACCCGGACTTCAACGTGGCGGACCTGTACGTGCTGCTGTCGCTGGAGCGGACCGACCCGCGCTACCTTCGGCACTTCCTGGCCGCGGGGGCGGACCTGCCGATCTCCGCCATCAACTCCCGTCACCTGGAGGGGACTTCGGACGAGGCGGCGACGGCGGCATGAGTGTCTGGCTGCCGACCGCGCCGTGCACGCCCGGTGACTGCGTGACGGTCGCCGGGCCGCGAGCGGGAGTGGCGCGCCGGGTGCTGCGGGTGACCGGCTGTCTGGCGGTGCTGCTCGCCGGCGTCGCGGCGGTGCCCGTGGTGCGGACGCTGCGGTGGCTGCCGGCCGAGCGGCTGGTGCGCTGCTGGGCCTGGCTGTTGCTGGCCGCGCTCGGGGTGCGGGTGCGGCCGATCGCCGTGCCGGGCAAGGAGGTCGGCGGCTCGCTGGTGGTGTCCAACCACATCTCGTGGCTGGACATCCTGCTGGTCGCCGCCGTCCGCCCCGGCCGCATGCTGGCCAAGACCGAGGTCGGCCGCTGGCCGCTGCTCGGCCCGCTCACGGCCTGGGGCGGCACCATCTTCATCGACCGGGACCGCCTGCGGGCCCTGCCCGGGACGGTCGAGCAGATCGCGACGGCGCTGCGCCGCGGCGAGCGGGTGGTCGTCTTCCCCGAGGGCAGCACCTGGTGCGGGCGCGGCGGCGGCCGGTTCCGCCCCGCGCTGTTCGAGGCGGCGGTGCGCGCCGACGTCCCCGTCCAGCCGGTGACGCTGCGCTACCGGACGGCGGACGGCCCGAGCACCGTTCCGGCGTTCGTCGGCGAGGACGGGCTGCTGCCTTCGCTGTGGCGGGTGGTGTCGGTGCGCGGCCTGGTCGGCGAGGTCGAGTTCCTGCCGCAGCTGCCGCCTGTGCTGTTCCCGGGCCGACGCCACCTGGCGGCCGCCGCCCAGCGGGTGGTGGAGCGGGGCCGCCACCTGGACCGGCTCGCCCATCCGTCGGAGCCGCCGGTCCGCGTCCCCGACCGCCGGGAGGTTCCGCGGCCCCGGGTGGACGCCGCGCACTGACCCCGGCGGCCCATGCGCGACGGCGACGGCAGGTACGACCGTACGGCTCCCGTATGATCGGGCGAGTTCTGAGAAGGCGAGGAGTGCTCCATGCAGGTGGACGAGGAGGCCGTCGGCGCGGTGCTGAACCGACTGCGCCGAGCCCAGGGCCAACTGACCGGTGTGATCGCGATGATCGAGGCCGGCCGAGACTGCAAGGACGTGGTCACCCAACTCGCCGCAGTCTCACGCGCCCTCGACCGCGCCGGCTTCAAGATCCTGGCGAGCGGCATGCGGCAGTGCCTCGCGTCCACGGACGAGAACACGCCGCCGATGACCGAGGCGGAGCTGGAGAAGCTGTTCCTCACCCTGGCGTAGCGGGACCTTGCTGATCGTTTCAGCATGAGGTTCGGAGCTTGCGCAGGCAGATGATGCTGCAGGCGAGTTGGAGCAGGCCCAGGTGGAGGTCGGCGCGTATCTCGTAGCGGATCCGCAGACGCTTGAACCGGTGGAGCCAGGCGAAGGTTTGCTCGACCACCCGGCAGAAGCTGGGTGACGTCGTGCCGGTTCGCCCGCCGAGGCGTCGACTCCTCCCAGCGCCTCGGCCGACACCGATGGGTGATCGAGCGCACCGTCGCCCGGCTCAGCGGCTTCCGCCGACTCCACCGCCGCTACGAACGCAAGGGCGAGCACGTCGCCGCGTTCGCCAGCATCGCCGCAGCAGCCATCCGTCTCCGGGGAATCCCCAATCGAGATGGCCACTTATTGGAAGTCGAGCCCCACCGGCGTCCCGGTCCTCGATCTGCTGGTTGGCGGTGATGACCATGTCGCGCAGGAGGCGCTGTTCCTGCTGGAGCAGCCCGTTCTGCCGTTCCGCGTCGGCGAGTTCGTCGCGCAGGCGCTGCAGTTGGGCGCCCTTGGGACCGCTCCTCACTGTCACGCTTCTTCAGCGGAATCGCGGTCCCGCCCGCCGACTTCGTCGAGCAACTGATCGCCGACGGCGACCGCGCCCTCGGGGCCGAACTGACAGCCGCCGTGTGCGAATTGGTCCGCGGCCTGCACCGGACGGCCCTCACCGTCGCCAACCCCAGGTCACCCGGGCCGCGTAGCGGGTCGGCGAGATGCCGAGGCAATGGGCCAATTCGCGCAGTGCGAGGGCGAGTTGGTAGCGCTCCTCGCCCACAGCGGCCCGGTCGAGGTCCTTCTGGAAGACCATCGCGCGCGGCCCTTCGTACTGCCGCACCAACTCGCCGACCACGATCTCGGGTTGGCTGCCGTCCAGCTCAACCGCACACTCCCCCACCGGCCGGGCGCACCGTTGCGGGCAACTCGCAACGGTGTGCTCGTGCGGCATCGCTCGGCCGCCCGCAATGATCCAGGCGGTTGATCACCGACTGACTCTGGAGGGGAAATTCCATGCCGCGACGTCCGTCGCCCCGGCCGTCTCTCGCCCGCGCGGCCACCGGGATCGGGGGGGTCGGCGGGTCGACCGGGCTGGGTGTGGTGGCCGGTGCGCCCTGGTGGGCGATTCTCGCCTGCCAGGGCACGGCACTGCTGGTGGCCGCCCTCCACCCGGTGTTCCCGCAGGACTCGGCGGACCGGCTGGAGTGGTGGCGCCTGTGCTGGACTCGCGGGGCCGCGCCGACGAACGACCCGGCCCCGTGAGCCCCGTGAGGGCCTCGTGAGGACCTCGTTGAGTGTCTCGCTCAGGCGAGCGTGAGGAAGAGCTTCTCCAGCTCCGCCTCGCTCATCGGCGCGCCGCCCTCCTCGGCCTCGGCCATGCACTGGCGCATGCCGCTGGCGACGATCTTGAAGCCGGCCCGGTCCAGGGCGCGGGAGACGGCGGCGAGCTGGGTGACGACGTCCTTGCAGTCGCGACCGGCTTCGATCATGGCGATGACGCCGGCCAGTTGGCCCTGGGCTCGGCGCAGCCGGTTCAGTACGGCGCCGACGGCCGCCTCGTCCACCTGCATCGGGTCTCCTCCTCGTACTGGGCCTTGCTGCGGCGGGTGCCGAGCGGGGCCGGTCATACCCCCACCGGTATCAACCGGGGCGGTGGGCGGGGAATTCCCGCCCACCGGTCGGGGTCGTGCGGTCATGGCTGATCAGACTGCGGATTCCCACGCGCCGTAGCCGCCGAGCAGGTCGGAGGTCTGCGGGTGGCCGTGGTGGCGCAGCAGGCTGGCGGCGATGGACGAGCGGTGGCCGCCGGCGCAGTGCACGACGACGGCGCGGTCCTGCGGTATCTCGGCGAGGCGCGTCGGGAGCTCGGCCAGCGGGATGTGCGTCGAGCCGGGGATCAGCCCGCCCTCGCGCTCCGCTCCGCCGCGCACGTCGATCACCAACGGCGGCTCGCTGCCCGCGAGTTCGTCGCGCAGGTCGGCGACGGTACGGCGGGCGGCCTGGCGCATCTGCTCGGGCACCGAGCGGAACGTCGTCTCGGGGTCGGCGAGGTGGCCGGCGACCCGGTCGAAGCCGATCCGGGCGAGGCGGGTGACGGTCTCCTGCTCGCGGCCCTCGGGGGCGACCACCAGCAGCTGCCAGCTCGGGTCCAGGACGGTGCCGGACTGCTCGGCGAAGCGTCCGTCGGCGGGGACGTTGATGGCCCCGGCCAGGTGTCCGGCGGCGAAGTCGAGCGGGTCGCGGGCGTCGACCACGACGGCGCCCTCGGCGCGGCGGGCGAGGAAGGTCTCGGCGTCCAGCGGGGTGGCGAGCGCGGCGGCGTCGAACAGCTCGCGCTCGCGGCGGTTGAGGTCGGCGTCGTAGCCGAAGTAGCCGGGGGCGGCGGGCTGGCCGGCGGTGACGATGGCGACGAACTCGCCCTCGGTCATCGGCGCGCACGCGTAGTTGGTGGCGCGCTGCTGCCCGATGGTGGACTGGAGCTCGGTGGACAGGTTCTTCCCGCAGGCGGAGCCCGCGCCGTGCGCGGGGTAGACCCGGACCTCGTCGGGCAGTGCCATCAGCTTGTGCTGGACGCTGTCGTACAGCATCCGGCCGAGCTCGTCGGCGGTGACGCCGGCGGAGGCGAGCAGGTCGGGGCGGCCGACGTCGCCGATGAACAGGGCGTCGCCGGTGAGCACGCCGTACGGGACGGCGTCCTCGGCGCGCTCGCGCACCAGCACGCTGATCGACTCGGGGGTGTGGCCGGGCGTCTCCAGGATCTCCAGCTCCACCGTGCCGAGGCTGATCCGCTCGCCCTCGGCGAGCTTGCGGACGGGGAACTCGGTCTCGGCGCGGCGGCCGTAGCCGATCCAGGCGCCGGTGCGGGCGGCGAGTTCGAGGTGGCCGGAGAGGAAGTCGGCGTGGAAGTGGGTGTTGATGACGCCCTCGACCGTGAAGCCGCGCGCTTCGGCCTCGGCCAGGTACTCGTCCACGTCACGGCGCGGGTCGACCACCACGGCGCGGCCGGTGGTCTCGTCCGCGATCAGGTACGAGGCCTGGGAGAGGCAGTCGAGGTAGTACTGGGCGAAGAACACGGATGTCCTCATCTCTGCGTCGGCCGGTCACGGCTGGAGGGTGGAGGTGCGGGCGCGGGTACGGCTTCGAGTACGGGCGCGGCTCCGCATGCGGGTGCGGGTACGGGGCCGATACGCCCCACGCCCGGGCCCGCCGATACCCCCATGGGTATTATTGCAGGCAGTTCTCGACTGTAGCGGATCCCGGGAGATACCGGTGGGGGTATATGCTCGATCCCAACGATATACCCCCTCCGGTATCTTTCTCGGAGCGGCTCGCCGCCCCGAGGTACCGCCGGACCTCGCACGACCCCCGAACGCACCACCCTCACCACCGCCCAGGAGGACCCCGTGGCCACGTCCCACCAGCCGCCCGCTCCCGCGCAGATCGACCCCGCCGAGGCGCACCGCCTGGCCGCCGCCGGCGAGGCGCTGCTGCTCGACGTCCGCGAGCCCGCGGAGTACGCGGAGGTGCACGCGCCCGACGCGGTCCTCCTCCCGCTCGGCAGCCTGGACGGTTTCGTCGCCCCCGAGGGCCGCACCGGCGCGGGCGGCGACGGCCCGCTGGTCCTGGCGCTGTGCCGCTCCGGGAACCGTTCGCAGGTGGCCACCGACGTGCTGAACGCGCGCGGCGTGCGGACGGTCAACGTGGTGGGCGGGATGCGCGCCTGGCTGCAGGCGGGTCTTCCGTCGCACCAGGGCGGGTGTTCCTGCGGCGCCGCGATATGACCGCCGTCCTCCTCGCCCTGATCGCCGGCGCGGTGGTCGGGCTGGCCCTCGGCGGACTCGGCGGCGGCGGCAGCATGCTGGCCGTTCCCGCGTTGATCTACCTGCTCGGCCTCACCCCCGGCACCGCGACCACCGCCAGCCTGCTGATCGTCGCCGTGACCTCCCTCACCGGACTGGTCGCGCACGCCCGGGCCGGCCGCGTCCGCTGGCGCAGCGGGCTGCTGTTCGGCGCCGCCGGACTTCCGTTCGCCGCGCTCGGCGGCGCGCTCTCCCGCCACCTGCCCGGCCCGGCGCTGACCGCCGCGTTCGCGCTGCTCGCGGGCCTGGCCGCCTGGCGGATGCTGTCCTCCGGCCGCGCGTCGCGCAGCCGCCGGGTCGCGGGATCGGCTCCGATCCCCGCGCAGCAGGCGGCGCCCGTGCCCGCCGGGGCACCGGCGCAGCTGTCCCACGGTGGGACGGGTGCCGCGGCGCAGGCGACCGCCGACGGCGCGGCGGGTGCGGTCCGGGTCGCGGAACCGCAGACGGAAAACGCTTTCCCGCCGCCCTCCGAGCACTCCGGTGCCGCCACCGCCACGGACCTCGACGACGCCTCGCCCGCTCCGGCGTCCGCGCGGCGCTCCGCGCTGGCGGGCGCGGGGCTGGGCGCGGCCACCGGTGTGCTGGGAGTCGGCGGCGGGTTCCTCGCCGTGCCCGCGCTGGTGTCGTTCCTGGCGTTCCCGATGGCCGAGGCGATCGGCACCAGCCTGCTGGTGATCGTGCTCAACTCGCTGTCCGCGCTGCTGCCCCGGCTCGGCGGCGCCGCCGACATCCCGTGGTCCGTGGTCGGCCCGTTCGCGGCCGCCGCTGTCCTCGGCGCGTGGGACGGCAAGCGGCTGGCGTCGAAGCTGTCGGGACGCACCCTGCAGCGGATCTTCGCCACGGCCCTGTTGGCGGTGGCCGCCCTGATGCTGGTGGACGCGGTGTTCTGACCGCCGGGTCCACAGCCCTGCGGCAGGCACAGCGCGCCACCTGCCCCGCGCAGCCCCGTCTGCGCACTACGCTCCACTTCCCCGCCCGGCGGCAACCGCTTGCCGGGGCACTCCTGCCCGAAAGGCCCCACACTCCATGACCACGCCCCTGACCGTCGACCAGCTCCAGCCCCGGCTTCAGCAGCTGACCGTCATCGACGTGCGGTCGCCCGGCGAGTTCGCCGGCGGCCACATTCCCGGCGCCCACAACGTGCCGCTGGACCAGCTGTCCCAGGCGCTGCCCGCGCTGCGGGCCGCCGCCGCGCGCGGCGAGCTGGCGATCACCTGCGCCTCGGGCGCCCGGGCCGGCAACGCCTGCGAGCAGCTGTCCGCCGCCGGCATCTCGGCCCTGCTGATCTCCGGCGGCACCGCCGCCTGGACGGCCGGCGGCCACCAGCTGAACAAGGTGCCGGGCCAGAAGGTCCGCTGGGCCATGGACCGCCAGGTCCGCATGGTCGCGGGCTCACTGGTGCTGGCCGGCGTCGTCGTCGACGTGGCCGTGCCCGGCGTGCGCTGGGTGTCGGCCGCGGTCGGCTTCGGCCTGCTGTTCTCGGCGGCCACCAACACCTGCGCGATGGGCGCGATGCTCGGCAAGCTGCCGTACAACCGTCCGCGCAACTCCGGCGCCGCGTTCGAGGCGACGCTCGCCGAGCTGCACGGCGGCAAGTGACTCCTGACTCGGCCGCCGTCGAAGCGCCACCCGGCCTCCGGCCCGGACCCGGGTTCGCCCGGCGGTGAGTGAACTCGGCCCTCGGTGCCGCCCGTCGTCGTGACGGGACGTCGGCACCGAGGGCCTACGCGTGCATCGGTCGTTGGCGCCGGACCTCGACTCGCCGGTGCCGTCCGGCAGTCGGCGCGCCCTGCGATCAGGGCCGAGCGGTCAACGCCCGGCGATCAGGGCCGGGTAGTCAGCGCCCGGCGGTCAACGCTTGGCGATCAGTGCCCGGCGGTCAGCGCTTGGCGGTCAGTGCCCGGTCGGGGTGCAGGAGCCGGCGGGTGCGGTGGGCGCCGCGGGTGCCGCCGGTGTGGCAGGTGCTGCGGTGTCGTGGTGTCCGGCCAGCCAGAATCCGATCAGCAGGCCGACGATGCCGACCACCTTGTGGCGGTTGCGTTTCCACCACGAGGGCGTACCGGCGGCCATGAACCGTAGGTTGGTGAAGTCCGGATGTGCAGTGGGCGGGGCGTCTTTGAACAGTCCCATCGCGGATGATCCTCCTCTCGCGTCGGGGAGGTCATGACCATACGCGCGCATCGCACGGGGCGCAGTCCATTAATCCCGTTTCCGGGGTACCCGCGCGCCCCTCGCGCCCCCTGCGACCCGCCACGCCCGTCCACCCGCAGGCCGGACCGGGCCGGGCCCGGCGTCACCAGTGCGCGGGCCGGGCCAGTCCGGTGCCGATGCGGGTGGTGGAGTCGCCCTTGGCGGCGTTGAGTTGGGACTGCGTCAGGAACAGCGCGTCGGTCAGGTCCGCGCCGCGCAGGTCGGCGTCGCGCAGGTCCGCGCCGATCAGGTCGGCGCTGCGCAGATCCGCCCCGGACAGGTCGGCGGCGATCAGGTAGGCGCCGCGCAGGTTCGCCCCGCGCAGGTCGGCGCCCTTCAGCCGGGCCCCGATCAGGTCCGCGCCGCGGTGGTTGCGCTTCTTTCCGGGCAGCGCATTGCGGGTCAACTCACTTGCCTTCAGTAGGAGTTCGCTGGTCTCGGCGCGGATCGCGGGGACGTCGGCGGCGACCAGGGCGGCGGCGTCCCGGCGGGTCAGCTCGTCGATCGCGTCGCTCGCGCGGCGGAGTTCCGCGTGCACCGGACGGGCCCGCGGGAGCTCCATCGCCTCGGTCAAGTACCAGAGCAGTTCGTGGAGTTGACGCATCACCGGAAACGCTTCGAACATCTGCCGGGCGGTGTCCGGGTCGTCCCGCCAGCTGCGCCCGCCGAAGGTGTGCTGCGAGATCTTCTGGCCGGCGCCGAGGCAGTCGAAGACGGTGCAGCCCTGGTAGCCGCGGTCGCGCAGCTTGACGTGGATCCCGCACCGGTAGTCGGCGTCGAGGTTGCTGCAGGGGGTGCCCGCGTTCTTGTTGGCCGCGAAGTCCGCGGACTTCGCGAAGGGCAGGGCGACGCAGCACAGCCCGAAGCAGGAGGAGCAGTCGGCGAGCAGGTCGAGGCGACGGCCGGTCGGGGTGGGGTGCTGCTGGTCGGTCACGGTGCGGGGTCTCCTGCGGAGCGGGGGCGACGGGCCCGGGTCGGTTCCGTCCGGCCACCATTGTCCCCGGTCGCGGGGGTGCCCCGTCCCCGGGGCACTCAAAGCCGCGAGGCCCCTTCTCCGGGCGCGCCGGTGCCAGGGCGTCCGCAGCTCGGGTCATCCGTCGGGCGACGTCCGCGCGTCGCCGCCGCCCGGGCGGCCGGGGGCGGCACAGTGGTGGCTGGCGCGTCCGGGCCGGACGCGGTGGCGGCCGGCAGGGCGGCGGGAGGAGCAGCGTGGGCATCACCGGCGACTGGTACAGCGAACTGGGTTCGCACATGCGGTTGGTGGCGGGTCCGGACGGGTCGCTGACCGGGGCGTACGTCTCGGCGACGGGCCGGGCGAGCGGCGCGTATCCGCTGGTGGGACGCCTGGTGGCACCGGCGCAGCCCGGGCACGGGACGGCGGTGGGCTGGACGGTGGCGTGGCACAACGACAGCGGCGACGCCGGTTCGGTGACCTCGTGGAGCGGCCAGTACCAGCAGAACGGGGCGGAGTGGATCTCCGCCGCCTGGCTGTTGACGCGGTCCGCGGAGGCCCCGGACGAGTGGGAGTCGACGGTGGTCGGGCACGACCTGTTCACTCGGCAGGAGCCCGATCCGGCCCGTTTGGAGGAGGTGCGGCGGCTGGCGCGCCCACTGCCGCATCCGAAACCCTGAGCACGGCCGGCCGGGCCGGCGCCGCCGCCCGCGGTAGCACCCTCCGCCGGTACAGCGCCGCGACCCGCGGTAGTGGCCGTCGTCCGAGCCCGGGCCGAAACGGGTGGCGTGCCGGCGCGGTCGCGCCTTATGGTCATCGGGCCCATGGTGCTTACAAGCTTTGGGAATTGGTCCGGTTGCCGTGCGGTGGCACCTGCTCACGCGGGTTCGCGACAGCGGGCGGCCGCCGGGCCCGCCCCGGACGACCTCGCGCCCGCCCCTTCCCGTGTGGCGGGTCGGGGCGGGCGCGGGGCGGACGGGCCCGCGGCTACGGAACAGGCGTTCCGGTGGCGGTGATCTCTGCGACGCTGGTCCACGGGCCCCGGTTCCCGGCTTCGCCCAGGGCTCGCAGGCGCACGTAACGTCCGTTCTTCGGCGTGAAGTTGACGGTTCTGGCGGCGGCGGTGTCGGCGAACGTGCCGGCGGCCACGGGGGTGCCCCAGTTGGCGGTGCTGTCGGAGACGTAGATCTCGTAGCCGCCGATCCTGCCATTGACGCTGCCGTCCTGGCGGGGCAGACAGGTGAGGCTGTCGACGCTGTAGCGGGCGCAGAGGTCGAGCTGGATCTCGTGCGGCAGCGGGGTGGCGGTGGTGGACCACTGGGTGTGCCAGATGGTGGCGCTGTTGCCGTCGATGGCGTTGGTCGCGGCGCCGTTCTCGGCGGCGGTCTCCTGGCTGCCGACCGAGACGACCTTCCAATTCGGGGCCGCCGGCGTGACGGGCGTGCCGGCGGGCAGGGTGAGGCCGGTCGCGGTGACGGTGAAGGCACCGGTGACGGCGTGGTTGCCGGCCTTGATCCAGAGCGTGCCGGAGCGGTCGGCGGCGTCGATGGCGACGGTGAAGGTGTCGCCGGAGCGCGTGACGCCGGTGGCGTTGCCGGCGGTGGTGGCGCGGGCGGCGGCGGCCGGGCCGACCACGGCGAACAGTGTCGCCGGCATCAGCAGCACGAGCGTGGTTGCGGTGGGGCGCCGGCCGGGCCTCCGCGCCTTCGTGGCCGCCCTGGGCCGGGGAGCGGGGTCCGTGGGGCGGAACGCATCGGGATTCCTCCTGAGCGAGCGGGGACGGAGGGTGGACGGTGCGTCGCCGGGCCGGAACGGAGGGGTGGGGGTGCGCCAAGTCGCTTGCGGAGCCGCGTGGTTGAACGGTGGGCCGATCCGGCGAGTTGAGCGGTACACATCGCAGCAGCAACCCGGCATGGCATCACGCATTCGTTCAATCCACGTTCTGCGCAGTTTTGCGCAACCGGCGCAGGCCGTTTGCGCGAATCGCCGCGGCGACGAGCGATCGGGCCACCCGGGTGTGCGGAAATGGCGGCAGACGTTCGCCTGCGCGAAAGATCCCTTTGTCCGGGCGCATGCCCGGCTTGGCCAGAACGTTGGCATGCGAGTCGCCATCGTCACCGAATCCTTCCCGCCCGAGGTCAACGGCGTGGCCCACAGCGTGCTGCGGGCCGCCGAACACCTCGTCCGGCGGGGTCACCAGCCACTGGTGATCACGCCCGCGCCGGCCCGGGGCGCGCACTGCCCGCCGCAGTCCTTCGGCCCGGACCGGGAACCGCTGCCGGTGGTGCGCATTCCGTCCGTTCCGCTGCCCCGCTACCCGCAGGTGCGCATCGCGCTGCCCAGCCGCCGGCTGGCCGCCGCGCTGACCGCCCACCGGCCGGACGTGGTGCACCTGGCCAGTCCGTTCATCCTCGGCGCGCGCGCGGCCAGGATCACCGAGCGCCTCGACCTGCCGACGGTGGCCGTCTACCAGACCGACCTGGCCGGGTACGCACAGGCGTACCGGATGGGGCGCGGGCTGGGCTCGGCGCTCGCCTGGGCGCGGATCCGCTCCGTGCACCGCTCCGCCGCGCGCAACCTCGCCCCGTCCACCCCGGCCGCCCAGGACCTGACCGCGCACGGCGTGCGCAACGTCCGGATCTGGGCGCGCGGCGTCGACTCGGCGCGGTTCCACCCCGACCACCGGGACGAGGCCCTGCACCGCTCCCTGGCCCCCGGCGGCGAGGTGCTGGTCGGCTACGTCGGACGGCTCGCCCCGGAGAAGCGGGTCGACCTGCTCGCCGAGGCCTCCCGACTGCCCGGGGTGCGGGTGGTGGTGATCGGCGACGGGCCGAGCGCCCCCGCGCTGAAGGCCGCGATGCCCGGCGCGGTGTTCCTCGGCCGCCGCACGGGTGCCGAACTCGCCCGCTGCTTCGCCTCGTTGGACGTGTTCGTGCACACCGGCCCGCTGGAGACCTTCTGCCAGACCATTCAGGAGGCGATGGCCAGCGGCGTCCCCGTGGTCGCGCCGGCCGTCGGCGGCCCGCTCGACCTGGTCGGCCACCACCGCACCGGTCTGCTGGTCGCCCCCCGGGACGCCGGGGCCGTCGCCCGGGCCGTCGCCGCGCTGGCGGCCGCCCCCGACCTCCGCACCCGCTACGGCGCGGCCGGCCGCGCCGACGTCACCGACCGCACCTGGGAGGCCGTCGGCGACCAGCTCGTCCAGCACTACCAGGACGTCCTCGCCGAGCACCGCGCCCGGTCCGGCGCCGCGTCCTCCCCGACCAACCGGAAAACGCTTTCCGATTCCGTCGCCGCCGCCCCCGCGCCAACCTCGGCCGCCGCGGACGGGCCGGCGGCCGCAGCACCGATACCGACGCCCCGTCAGCCCGAGGCGGCGCCTGCCCTGGCCGCTCCGTCCGCCGCGGCCGTCCCCGCCGGTGAGCTGGTCGAGGAGCAGCCGGCGTGAACGGAGAACTGCGAATCGTCCGGGTGGCGAACTTCGTCACCCCGGTGTCCGGCGGCCTGCGCACCGCGCTCCGGCATCTCGGCGCGGGCTACCTGGCGGCGGGCCACCAACCGGTGCTGGTCGTCCCCGGGGAGCGCCGCAGCGACGAGTGGACCGAGCAGGGCCGGGTCATCACCCTGCCCGGGCCCCGGGTGCCGGGCAGCGGCGGCTACCGGGTGCTCCGGGACCGCCGTCAAGTGGCGTCGGTGCTGGCCGAGTTGGCACCGGACCGCCTGGAGGTGTCGGACCGCACCACGCTGCGTTGGACGGGCGCCTGGGCGAAGGCGCACGGGGTGCGGTCGATGATGGTCTCGCACGAGAGCGCCACCGGCGTGCTCGGCACCTGGGGCCTGCCCGGGCGCACGGCGCGCGGCCTCGCCGACCGGCTCAACTCCCGTACCGCGCAGACCTATGACACGGTGCTGTGCACGACGGCGTGGGCCGCCGAGGAGTTCGAACGGATCGGCGCGGGCAACGTCGTCCAGGCCCCGCTGGGAGTCGACCTGACCACCATGCACCCCGCCCGCCACGACCCCGAGCTGCGGGCGCGGCTGGCCGATCCCGGGCAGGTGCTGCTGGTGATGTGCTCGCGACTGTCGGGCGAGAAGCGGCCGGAGCGGGCGATCGAGGCGCTGGCGGAGCTGCGCCGCCACCACCGTGTCCCGGCGGTGCTGGCCGTCGCCGGGACGGGCCCGCTGCGCCATCGGCTGGAGCGGCAGGCCGCCGAGTTGCGGCAGGCCGCCGAGTTGCGGCTGCCCGTGGCCTTCCTCGGCCACCTGGCCGAACGCGCCGCGGTAGCAGCCCTGTTGGCGACGGCGGACGCGGTGATCGCACCGGGCCCGGTGGAGACCTTCGGCCTGGCCGCGCTCGAAACACTGGCCTGCGGCACCCCGGTCGCGGTGAGCCGCTCCTCCGCGCTCCCCCAGGTGGTCGGCCGGGCGGGCCTCGCCGCCACCGACACGGGCAGCGGATTCGCCGACGCGGTACGCCAGTTGCTCGACCGCCCCGAGGCCGAACGGCGGGCCGCCGCCCGTACCCGGGCCGAGGAGTTCGGCTGGGACGCCGCCGTCACCGCCTTCCTCGCCGCCCACCACGCACCACTCCCCTCCCCCGCCGGGCCCGCCGTCCGACACCGCGCCCCGTAGCGGCCGGTCCCCAACCCCCTCCGCCGCCCTCGGGTCCGCTGCCCGCGCCTCGCAGCGCAGCGGACCCACCCCCGACTCCGCCTTCCGCACCGGGCCCGCCGCCCACCACCTCGCACCGCACCGGGGCGGGACCAACTCCCCACTCCCCCACCGCATTCCACCCCCACCGAACCCCACTTGGAGGGACGTGATGACGGTACGATTCGCTGCTCTCGGCGACTCCCTCACCGAGGGTGTCGGCGACCCCGTTCCCGGCGGTTGGCGCGGCTGGGCGGCGCTGCTCGCGCCCAGTCTCTCGCCGGACCCCGTGGACTTCCGCAACCTCGCCAACAGCGGCGCACTCAGCCGCGACCTGCTGGTCTCCCAACTGCCCGCCGCACTCGCCCTGCGCCCGCAGTACGCGGCGGTGGTGGTCGGCGGCAACGACACCCTGCGCGCTTCCTTCGACCTGAATCTGACGGCGCGTCATTTCACAGCCGTCTTCGCCTCGTTGAAGGCAGTCGGCACCGTCCCGCTCACGGCCTGCCTGCCCGATCCGGGGCGGTTGCTGGGGCTGCCGGCGCCGCTCGCCCGCCCGTTGGCGCGCCGGATGCGCGGCGTCAACGCGGTCGTCCATGCGCTGTCCGAGCAGCACCATGCGGTGCATCTGCATCTCGCGGACCTGCCGTGGACGGACCGGCGCGCTCTGCTGAGCGTGGACCGGCTCCATCCCAGCGCCGCCGGGCACCAGTTGATCGCACGCGGCTTCCACACCCTGCTCGCCGAGGCCGGTCACCCGGTGGGCCCGCCGCCCGCCGAACTTCCCGCCCCCGCACCCGCACCAGGCGCGAACCTGTGGTGGATGGCCACCCAGGGCACCCGCTGGCTGGCGGCCCGCTCCACCGACCTGCTCCCGGGCCTCCTCGCCCTCGCCGCGATCGAGGCCCGTCACCTGCTGCGCGGCTCGGCCCGCCGCCTCGACCACGCGGAGGACCGGACCACCGCCGCCGTCATCGCCCGCATCACCGCCCCCGACCCCACACCGCCCTTCGACCACCGGCCCGCAGCATCCACCGCGGAGCCGTCGACGGCCGACACCCCGGCCCCGGGGTAGGGCGGCAGTCGGCCGGCCGACACCCCAACACCTCACCGCCCCAGGCACATTGGGAAAGTGCCCGGCCGTCGGGGTGGTCGTCACTCGGCGTCCTCGGTCGCGCTCGGCGCCGTAGCGGCCGCTGCCCGGTCGAAATCTCCTGGCCGAGGTGCCGTCGGCCAGGATGTGCCCGATCAGTGTCGAGCTCAGGGCTCTCCGGCAACTGCCGACCCTGTGTTCGGGTCCGTCCGAGCGAGCCGAAGAGTTCGGCAACGCCGTCGAGTTGGGCCGGGCCGGGCGGGTCGGCGGTGAGCGCGGCGAGGACGCGATCGGGCTCCTCGGCGAACAGGTGCTGCTCGACGGCCCGGTCGTACCAGGTCGGGCCGCCGGTGTGCGCCCTGGCGGATGCTCCGGCCCGGGCCGGCAGGGCCCGGATCCTTTCGGTCCGGTCAGAAGAGTCCTGTTGGAGCTGCATGGTGAGCCGGGCCTCCGTCTCCCGCACACGGTCCGACCAGGCTTCCAGGTCGCGCCCCGGGTGAACCGCGACAGCCTCGGCCGCGGCACGCATCCCGGCGGGCGCAGCGCCGAGCCGGCACAGCGGCGTCGCTCCCGTTCGGCTTCGACTTCCTGCTCGGCCAATTCCGCCTGCACGTCCCGGGATCCGGTCGGCCTCCGGTCCGCCCGCCATGCGGTGCGGGCCGGGCCGTCGCGCGGCTCGGCGTCGCGGTCGCCGATCCCACCGAGGCTGGTCTCGTGGTGCAGGCTCCGGCAGGCGATCGGCTCGCCGTCGATGTCGTGCACGATGATCGTCGGCCGACCGACCGGTGCACAGGCACCGGTCGTCGGTCCCGCCGTCCACCACGGCCATACAGCCGGGCCGGTTCGGCGATCCCAGCCCCGTTCAGCCAGGTCCGCGCCACGTCCGGGGACTCCGCCTCGTCCGGTGGCCCCTCCACGATCACCACGTACCCGGCGCGGTCGAACACCTCGCGAAGGCGCGTCGTCGTCGGGGCACCGTCGTCCGTTCCCGGCGTTCCTTCGTCGATCACGGCCGCGAGGCTACCGACGCCGGGCCTATCCATTCGGCCGAGGTCGCTGACGCTCCGCACCGGTGTCGAAGTACGCGTCCAGGTACGCACTCGGCTCCAGCGAGCTGTCCCGCAGCAGCGAGAACACCTCCGCGCCCGCCCCCGGCACCCCGCGGTCGCCCAGACGGTAGGACTGCGCGAAGCCGAGGTACTCGACGCCGCTCTCGCGGGCGTACGTCTCGGCCTCCACCTCGGCCAGGGCGATCGCGTCGTCGGCGGACGGAGCCTGCCAGAGGGTGATCCGCTCCTCGTAGGACCGCCCGCTCGCGGCCGTCCACTCGAAAACGCATCGGACCCCGTACCAGTTCATCCGCTGCTCCACTCCCACTGGGCGACGGGAGCATTCTCCCT
This sequence comes from Kitasatospora griseola, assembly GCF_044999035.1. Taxonomy (NCBI): domain Bacteria; kingdom Bacillati; phylum Actinomycetota; class Actinomycetes; order Kitasatosporales; family Streptomycetaceae; genus Kitasatospora; species Kitasatospora griseola. The sequence goes on from NZ_CP173360.1 coordinate 651,735, forward strand.
GCGGGGATCCGACGAGCCTGCCGTCAGGGGGACTTCGGCAGGCGGATCACGGCCGAGCCGCGTGCGAGGTCGATCCGGGTGCGGTTCGGCGGGGCGCCGTCCTCGTCCTCGTCGCGGAGCATCAGCGCCGACTGGCGTTCCTTCAGCTCGTTCTGCTTGCCGGCCGAGAACTGGGCGTGCAGTTGCTCGAAGCCGGTCGCCGAGATCTGTCCCTGCCGGTGGCCGGGGCGCCAGGGCAGCAGGCCGGCGCGCCCGGCGCGCAGCAGGACCTGGTCGACCACGGCGAGTGCGGTGAGCAGCAGCACCAGGCCCGGCAGCGTCATGAAGACGATGAACCCCATACGGCCAGTATCACCCCTGGGCCGCCCGCCGAACAGGGGTCTCAGGCGGTCTCAGGCGGTTCAGGTTCAGGTTCAGGTTCAGGTTCAGGGGGTGACGATGGCGAACCCGGGGTCGGGTTCGTCGAGGACCGACATGAGGGTGGTCAGCACGGTCGGGTCGCCCGTGTGGTCGATGCCGTCGAGGCCGTGGCCGATGAGCAGGCCCATGAGCTGGGGCTCGGTCAGCACGAGCGTGAGGTCGGCGGAGCCGTCGGCGGCGGGGCGGTGGACCAGGACGCCGTTGCGCAGGCTGGTCCGGTACGTCCGGTCGAGGTCGGTGAACCGCCACAGCACGGTCAGCGAGTGGTCCCACGCCTTGGGGCCGTTGACGCGGATGGCGAGCGAGTCGAAGACCTGCTCGACGGAGAGTGCGGCGGCCATGCTGCCGGCGGTGATCGGGGTGGGCCTGACACCGGTGCGGAGTTCCTGCGCGGCCATCAGGTAGTTGTTGCGCCAAGTGCCGCATTCGGCGCCGTGGCCGAGGCGTTCGAAGGTCTCGGCGAGGAGTTCCTTGGCGCGGGTGTCGTCGGGGGCGGCGAAGGTGGCGTGCTTGAGGAGCTGGGCGGCGAAGCGCAGATCGCCGGCGTCCAGGTAGGAACGGGCCTTGGCGAGGACCTGGTCGAGGCCGCCCATGCAGGCGACGTACCGCTCGGCGGAGGCGGTGGGCGGGTGCTCCCACAGGGAGGCCGGGTGTCCGTCGTACCAGCCCATGTAGCGCTGGTAGATCGCCTTCACGTTGTGGCTCACCGAGCCGTAGTAGCCACGGGCGTGCCAGGCGTGCGCCAGCCGGGGCGGCAACTCGATCAGCTCGGCGATCTCGATGCCGGTGTGGCCCTGGTTGAGCAGGCGCAGCGTCTGGTCGTGGAGGTAGCCGTAGAGGTCGCGCTGCTCCGACAGGAAGGTGGTGAGGCGCTCGGTGCCCCAGGTCGGCCAGTGGTGGGAGGCGAACACGACGTCGGAGTCGGCGGCGAACAGGTCGATCGCCTCGGTCAGGCAGCGCGACCAGACGCGGGCGTCGCGGACCAGGGCGCCGCGCAGGGTCAGGATGTTGTGCAGGTTGTGGGTGGCGTTCTCGGCCATGCACAGGGCGCGCCGCTGGGGCAGGTGGAAGTTCAGCTCGGACGGGGCTTCGGTGTCCGGGGTGAGCTGGAAGCGGAACAGGACCCCGTCGAGGTGTTCCTCCTGTCCGGTGCGAGTGATCTCGACGGTGGGCCGCAGCAGACCGGCTCGTCCCCGGGAGGCGGTGAAGCCGAGGCCGACGCCGATCAGGCCGCGCGGTCCGGGTTCGAGTTCGGCGCCGGTGTGGTAGACGCCGCGGCGGAGCATGGCGGTGCCGGCGTAGACGTTCTCGGCGACGGAGTGCTCCATGAAGCCCTCGGGTGCGACGATCGGGACGTCGTCGTCGGGGCCGATCACGCCGAGCGTCCCGCCGAAGTGGTCGATGTGGGAGTGGGTGAACAGCACCGCAGTGACGGGCCGGTCGCCCCGGTGGGCCCGGTAGAGGGCGAGTCCTTCGGCGGCGCACTCCTCGGACACCAGCGGGTCGACGACCACGACTCCGCGCTCGCCCTCGATCAGGGTCATGTTCGACAGGTCGAAGCCGCGGAGCTGGTACACGCCGTCGGTGACTTCGTACAAGCCGGCCCGGGCGCACAGTTGGGACTGGCGCCACAGGCTCGGATGCGCGGTGTCCGGGCAGTCGCCGCGCAGGAACGCGGTCGCCTCGAAGTCCCAGACCAGGTGCCCGTCCTCCGCCGTGATCCTCGGCTTCGCCGGGCCGGCCACCAGGCCCCGGTCGGCGTCCTCGAAGTCGGTGCGATCAGCGGAGTCGGGGGCGATGTCGGCGGTGCTCACAGCGGGGACCTCCGGATCGGACGGGCGCGCCGGGGCCGGTATGCGCCCGGGCCCCGTCATCCTCGCCAGCCTGGGCGGACGCCGCCCGACGGGAGCGGGCCGAACGGGTGACCGCCGTTCCCCCCGGCGCTCACCCGGCCGTCGGCGATGCCCGAACGCCTCGGCAGGTTCACCGGCCGGTCGGAGAGCGAACGTCGTAGCATCGCCCTCGGAGCATCGTTCGCACCCTGCTGGGAGGCAGTGAACATGAACGTCGGTTTCGTCGGTCTGGGCGCGATGGGCCGGGCGATGGCTCGTCGGCTGCTGGAGGCTGGGCATTCGGTGCGGGTGTGGAACCGGTCGCCGGAGCCGGTGGCGGAGCTGGTCGCGGACGGGGCGTCGGCGGCGACGACGCTCGCGGAGGCGTTCGACGCGGAGGTGGCGATCTCCATGCTGGCGGACGACCGGGTGGTCGAACGCCTGTTGCTGAACGAGGAGTTGCTTTCGTCGGCGCGGGTCGCCGTGCACGTCAACATGGCCACCGTCTCGCCCGGTTTGGCACGCCGTGCGGCGGAGCTGCACGCGCAGCACGGGCTCGGCTACATCGCCGCGCCGGTGCTGGGCCGCTCCGAGGCCGCGGCGGCCGGGAACCTGAACATCCTGGCGTCCGGCCCGGCGGCCGAACTCGACTGGGTGGCACCGCTGTTCGACGCGATGGGCCGACGTACCTGGCATCTCGGCGAGGACCCGGCTGCGGCGAACGTGGCGAAGGTCAGCGCCAACTTCCTCCTGGTGTCGGCGATCGAGGCGTTCTCGGAGGCCGCTGTGCTCGCCGAGGCGAACGGACTCGCCCCGGCCGCGCTGCTCGACGTCCTCGCCAACTCCATCTTCCCCGGCCCGGTTTACGCCGGCTACGGAGCGATGATCGCCGAACAGTCCTTCGATCCGGCCGGGTTCCGCCTCGCGCTCGGGCTGAAGGACGTGAACCTCGCCCTCGGCACCGCCGCCGACGCCAACGTGCCGCTGCCCCTCGGCTCGCTGCTGCGCGACTCCCTGCTCCAGGCCGTCGCCCACGGCCACGGCGAGCAGGACCTCGCCGCGATCTCCACCACCTCCCGCACCCGCGCCGCACTCTGACGCATCGGCAGCTCACCGCCTCGCGCCACCCCGCCCCGACCGCCGCCGCAATCCCGCCGGCGACCTCCGCAGCGACCCCTACCGCGCACCTCCGGGCGCGCGGCGCATCGGCATGCCCACCCCTCTTTTCGTCGTATTGACGACAAGCAATCTTCCGACTTATCGTCGTAGAGACGAAAAGAAAGGACGGTCGCGATCTCCATGGCCGACATCACCCGCCGCTTCGGCTTCCGCCACCTGCGTTCCGCCCCGACCAGCCACATCCGTCACCTGCGGGGCGGGCAGCTCGCCCACGAAGGAGTCGGCCTGGCGTTCTGGTTCCGGCCGCTCACCGCCGCGATATCCGAAGTACCGGCGGACGACCGCGAGTTGGCGATGATGTTCCACGCCCGCACGGCCGATTTCCAGGACCTCGCGGTACAGGCCACCGTCACCTACCGGATCAGCGACCCGGCGATCGCCGCCACCCGCATGGACTTCGGCATCGACCCCGACACCGGCGCATGGCGGGCCGAACCGCTCGCCCAGCTCGCCACCCTGCTCACCGAGACCGCCCAGCAGCACGCCCTCCAGCTGATCGCCCGAACTCCGCTGGCGGACACCCTGGTTGACGGGGTGACAGCGGTCCGCGAACGGATCTCCGAGGGGCTGGCCGCCGAACCCCGGCTGGGCGAGATCGGGCTGACGGTGCTCGCGGTGCGCGTCACCGCCGTCCGGCCCGAGGCCGAACTGGAGCGGGCGCTGCGCACCCCGGCCCGGGAGCAGGTCCAGCAGGAGGCGGACCGGGCGACCTACGAGCGCCGCGCGGTCGCGGTCGAGCGGGAACGCGCCATCGCCGAGAACGAACTCGCCAGCCAGATCGAACTCGCGCGCCGCGAAGAGGAGTTGGTGGCGCAGCAGGGCACGAACGCGCGCCGCGAGGCGGAGCAGAAGGCCGCCGCGGACGCGGTGCGCACCGACGCCGAGGCGTCCCGCCGTACCCGCCTGGCGGTGGCGGAGGCCGAGGCAGCGGGCACGCTGGCCGCCCAACAGGCCGAGGCCGCACGGGCGATGGGCGAGGCGAAGGCCGCCGCCGAGGCGGCGTGGCTGACGGCGCACCAGCAGGTCGGGCCGGAGATCCTGCAGGCGCTGGCGCTGATCCGACTCGCCGAGCACCTGCCGCGGATCGACAGCATCACCCTCACCCCGGACGTGCTGACCGGCCTGCTCACCCGGCTGTCCACCCCGCTCCCCGCCGCCGGCACCGACGCCCCGACCGTCCCGACCGCCCCGGCTGCCCCGGCCCGCGACACGGATCGGCCGGGACGGTGAGTCTCGCGCCGCGCGTGGTGCTGGTCCACCGGCGCACCGAGTACCAGGAGTTGATCGCCCACCACGGCACGCACGGCCAGGCCGAGTTCTTCCTCGCCGGCCGGGGCCGCTCCCTCGACGAGGCGGAGCGCCGGCACGACCTCGCCCGGGAGGCGCTGGCGGAGGTGTCGGCAGCAGTGCCGATGGACTGGCGGCAGACCCGGGTGGAGCGGGCCGACCTGGACCGGTTCCTGTTCGCCCCCGAGGATCTGGTGGTCGTGGTCGGCCAGGACGGGCTGGTCGCCAACACCGCCAAGTACCTGACGGGGCAGCCGGTGATCGGCATCGACGCGGAGCCTGGCCGCAACCCCGGCGTCCTGGTCCGGCACCGCGCCGGCCGGGCCGGGGCGCTGCTGCGGGCGGCCGTCGGACCGGGCGCGGAGCGGCGGCTGGAGCTGCGCACCATGGTGGAGGCGGTGGCGGACGACACCCAGCGGCTGCTGGCGCTGAACGAGATCTACCTCGGACAGCCCGGCCACCAGACGGCCCGCTACCGGCTGTCCGCGCCCGGCGGCGACCCGGAGTCGCAGGCGTCCTCGGGCGTGCTCGTCGGCACCGGCACCGGTGCGACCGGGTGGTGCCGCTCGGCCTGGCTGGAACGGTCCAGCCGGCTGCCACTGCCCGGGCCCATGACGGCGCAGCTGTCCTGGTTCGTCCGGGAGGCCTGGCCGTCCCCCGTGACCGGCACGTCCCGGGTCGAGGGCCTGCTGACCGCCGAGCAGCAGCTGACCCTCACCGTGGAGAGCGAGCGGCTGGTGGCGTTCGGCGACGGCATCGAGTCCGATGCCCTGCACCTCACCTGGGGCCAGACCGTCCGGGTCGGCCCCGCCGAGCAGCGCCTCCACCTGCTCGCCTGACCCGGCCACCCGACCGGGCCGCCGGCCCCGCTGCCTGGGAGCGACCGTCGGCGGCGGCGCTGCCTAGGATGGAACGAACGACGGGAAGGAGGTCCGGCCATGGCTCGACGATTCGCTCTCACCTTCCCCGGGGAGACCGGAGGCCACGCCGACCAGGACGTGGTGGTGGTCGAGGCGACCGGCACCCGAGGACCCGGCGGGCACCTCGTGTACGCGGACGCGTCCGGCATCGTGCAGGCCGAGATCAGCGACGCCGGCGAGGTCCGGATGATGGCCAGCGGCGGCCACCAGACCCCCCGAACGCCCATGCACGCCGAGCCACTGCCCTGAGCGTCGGCCTCCCCGCCGCCGGCTGCCGACCGGCAACGGGAAAGCGCTTGCCGAACACCTTCGGTAAGCGCTTTCCCGTTCCTTTCGGTCAACCGGCCGCCGTCGGTCCCTCAAGCGCTCACCAACGCGAGTGCACCTGCGCCCGCAGGCGGCGGTCGTAGATGTCCTGGACGGCGTGCAGGGTCTGCGGCGACAGCGGCGGGAGAGCGGCCGTCTCGGCGTTGGCCCGAGCCTGCTCGGGGCTGCGGGCGCCGGGGATGACGGTGGTGACACCGGGCTGCTGGACGATCCAGCGCAGCGCGGTCTGCGCGGAGGTGGCACCGGGCGGGGCGAGGCGGGCGAACTCGTCGGCGGCCTCGACACCGGTCACGAAGTCGACACCGGAGAACGTCTCGCCCTGGTCGAACGCGGAGCCGTCCCGGTTGTAGGTGCGGTGGTCGTCCGCACCGAACAGGGTCTCCTTGGTGTACTTGCCGGACAGCAGGCCGGACGCCAGCGGAACGCGGGCGATGATGCCGACGCCGGCCTTCTCGGCCGCGGGCAGCACCTCGTCCAGCGGCTTCAGCCGGAACGGGTTGAGGATGATCTGCACGCTGGCGACACCGGGCCGGGCGATCGCGGTCAGCGCCTCCGCGCAGGTCTCCACGCTGACGCCGTACGCGGCGGTGCGGCCTTCCTCGACCAGGGTGTCGAGCGCGTCGAACACCTCGTCGCTGGAGTACACCGCGGTGGGCGGGCAGTGCAGCTGCACCAGGTCGAGCCGGTCCACCCCCAGGTTGCGGCGCGAACGGTCGGTCCACTCACGGAAGTTGGCGAGGGTGTAGTTCTCCGGCAGCTGCGGCAGCCGGCGGCCGAGCTTGGTGGCGACCATCAGGCCTTCACCCTGCCGGGACTTCAGGAAACGGCCGATCAACTGCTCGCTGCGGCCGTCCCCGTAGACGTCGGCGGTGTCGAAGAACGTCACCCCGGCATCCGCCGCGGCGTCCAGCACCGCCAGCGCGTCGTCCTCCAGCACCACGCCCCAGTCGGCACCCAACTGCCACGTCCCGAGACCCACCACCGACACCGGACGCCCGGTCCTGCCAAGTACACGCTGTTCCATGCGCCGAGCCTGCCACAACGCCCCCCAACGCCCAACCCCCGACACTCCCCGACCTGGAGTGTTGGGGCTTGTGGTGCCCTTCACGCCGCCCTTCGGCCGGCACTCCAGCCGGGCTTCGATCACCGATCAGATGATCTACCGGACGCGGACGCGGACGCGGACGCGGGCGCGGGCGCGGGCGCGGGCGCGGGCGCGGACGCGGGCGCGGGCGCGGGCGCGGGCGCGGCAAGCCGATGCCGGTGCCGGCGCCGGCCTGGTGGCCCCGCACCGTCGGCCCAGAGACGGCGAACCGGCCGACCGGCAGACCGAGCACAACCACGATCACAAAAAGGGTCTGCGCCCGGGCACGCGCCGAGCACGCCTTCGGCCGACTGTGCCCGGTTTCGTTCCGACGATGGAGAAGATCCGGGCCCCGCGGCTCGGGTTGGGCAGGTCCTGCAGGAAGCCCGACAGCGCTGCGGCCGAAGTGGCCTGCAGCAATTGGTCGGTGCGGCCGCCGCGCTGGTGGAGGACTTCGCCGAGCGGCTGCGCGGCCGGACGGGGACGGGCCTGCGCAAGATTGTGCGCACCCTAGCGATCCCGGGCTACCGGCTCGGAGCCGACAAGCCCCTCAGCGAGCGTGACAGCTACGACCTGGCCCAGCCGGACGGCCACCTCGCGACCGAGCCCGTCTACCGGCTCCTGCGCACCCGCGGCCTGCCCGCCGACGATCCCGATCTGCACCATGACCGCGACCTGGCCCGGATCGACAGGGTGCTGGACGAGCTGCCGCAACGCGTCACCGAGAAGGTCCGGGCGTGGGTGGACGTGCTGCGCACCCAGGAGCCCCGACATGACGAGCCGCGCAACTGGGACGGCATCCGCCGCTACCCGACCCGCCTGCGGCCGGTGCCGACCGCCTGGACGCAGGCCGGGACGACCGGCCACCGCAGACCACCGCCAGGACGCGTTGGACGCCCTGGCGGGACCGGCCGACGCGGGCTCACCATCGCGCTGCGCAACCTGCCCCGGGTGCTCATGCGCGAGCGTCCGGTCTTCCGCGACCTGGCCCGCCGCCTTCCGGTGGGAGATCTGACGGGCATTCCGCGACCGGGCCCCCTCCGACCTACTGGCCGACCAGGAGTTCACCCACTGCCCGGCCGCCGACCGGTTCACCTACCGCCACCGGCGCCGGCCCACCAGCGTCAACCCCACCTGCTGGTCACCCAGAAGCCGGCCCTCGACCCGGACCACCCGGCCGTGGCCCGGACGACCATCCAGCTGAATCCGTTCCCGCCCAGGGGGCGCACCCTCACGAGGCCTTCGCCACCGGCAGCCCGCTCAGCGGCGTCGGGGCGGTGAGGGTGAAGCTCTGGTTTTCATCAAATCGCTTCGCTGAGTGGGCAGTTGACCGAATACTGTCAGTCGGTTCGCGTGCTCGCTTCACGGAACATGGGGGTCTCATGACCAGCAAGGAAGTCCCGGACAGCACGTGGTCCGAGGCGGCCCGCCCGGGGCCGGGGGCCCAGGTCCGCCGATTGCGCGTGGTCGTCCCGCTCGCGGTCGTCCTGGCCGCGCTCGTCGCGGGGCTGGTGTGGTGGCAGTGGCCCTCCGACGCGGGCAGCGGGTCGGCCCCGGTGGCGGGGACGGTCCAGGCGACCGTGCTCTCCTCGAAGGAGGTCAGTGCCGCCGTCGGGGAGACGCTGAGCAGCGAGACCCGTGCGAGCAGGCCTGCGGGCCCGCTGCAGGCCGACCCGCCAGGGTGCTCCGTGGCGGTGGGCCCTGCGACCACAGCCGTGTACGAGGGGGGTTGGACGGCCTTCCTGACGGTGGTCCACCAGGATTCCGCCGCCGCCCCCGAGTACACCGCGACCCAGACCGTGGGCCGCTACGCGACCGCGGACCAGGCCCGCTCTGCGTTCGAGAACCTCTCCGAAGGAATCGGTGCCTGCAAGAGCGCCGTACGGGCCGCCCCGGCCGGCGGCACCGCGTCGAAGTGGACCTACCAGGTGGAGGGTTCCACGGCGGAGACTCTGCTTTGGACCGCTGCGCAGGACCAGGCCGGGAGGTGGTCCTGCTACCGGGAAGCCCGACTGAAGTCATCGACGCTCCTTCAGGTCGCGGTCTGCGAGGCAGGCGACGGCCGCACGGCCGCCCACTCGATCGCCGACCGGATCGCGGGGCGGGTGCAGTGACGAATCGGATGCGCCGTCTGTCGACGCTCGCCCTGACCCTGCTCCTGACCGTGCTCGCCCCCACCATGCCGACTCGGGCCGCCACCGCGCCGACTCGGGCCGCCACCGGCTCGTCCGAAGCGGGCGGGGCCGCGATCGAAGCCCTCGCCACCGGTGCCGCCTACCCAGCCTCGCTCAACGCGCAGATCAGGGCGTTCGACCAGCAACTGTCCGCCCTGCCCACCCAGAAGGACCTCGACGACCAGCAGAGCGCGCTCGACAAGCGGACCGCCGCCTACAACGAGCAGTCCCGCGCGGTACTGGACGCGCTCGACGCCAACGACCGGAAGATCGACGCCCACAACGCCGAGGTCGCCCAGTACCCCGACGGCGCACCGCCGTCGGTTGCCGACGCGCTCAACGCCGAGGCCCAGGCCATCAACAGCGAGCAGCAGCAGCTCAAGGACCAGGCCGGGAAGATCGCCGACGAGGGCGACTCGATCAAGACCGACCAGAAGGCCCTGGACGGTCGGAAGTCGGACCTGGACACCAAACGCAGCACCCTGCGGACCACCCGCGGAACCCTGATAGTGCAGATGGCGACCGCCCTCGCAACCCTGCTCACCCCGCCGCCCCCGGGCGCAGGCCGGGCGGACGGGGGCGACCCGGCCCACCCCGCTGCCGCAGCGCCCCAGGTCGACGGCGGCGACAGCGTTTCGGGCGCCACCTCGGGCAAGCCGTTGGACCAGTACGCCGCCCGCACCGGCGAGAAGGTCGACAAACGGCCGGTCACCGCCGTCCTGTCCCCGAACGCCGTATCCAGGGCGAGCTCCGACCACGCAGGCGCCCTCCCGCCGTTGCGGTTCTACGACGGGCTGGTCAAGAAACCCGACGGCACCTACCGCGCCCTGTACTTGAGCAACTCCGCCCGGAAGCCGACCGCGGCCGAGACGGCGTTCGACGACACCGTCGGCCGGGGCGCAGCGGGAATCGCCGTCGTCGACGGCAAGAAGATCCTCATCACCGAGGTCCGGCCGGTCGACGCGCCTGCCGCGCCCCAGCCCGACCAGCAGGTCCGCCACCTGGCCCTCGGGCTGTCGTCCGGAGGGATCAAGGGCTTCGCAGAGGCCCACAGCTTCGAGCACCTGATGAGGAGGGACATCACGAGGGCCGAGCTGCGCCGGGAAACCCTCAGCCGGCTGAACTCGCCGAACTACCGGATCCACTTCTCGCTCAAGGACATGAGCGGGACGGACTACCCCAATATCCTGCTCCGCGGCTACACCTGGGAGACGGACCCCAGATGGAGGGGAAAGATCCCCCAGGTCAACGGCAAGATCCTGCCGTTCGCCGAGAAGTGGGAGTTCGCTCCGAGCGTCACCGACTGGGAGCTGTACATGGTCCACACTCTGCCGGGCGTCCTCGAACGGACCACCTTCTACGACGAGAACGGCACCGTCATGGAGAGCAGTCCCTTCCTCCCCTACTTGGCGCAGCTGCCCCAGTAGCAGCACCAGGCGCCGGAGAGACCGGCGATGCAGGCCGCGTGCCGGCCCGTCAGCGGCATCCTGGCGTCGCTCCGGGCCCACTACCTGAACCACCCGTGGAACAACCGGGCGGCGGAGCACACGGCGGCCCAGCTCGGCACCGCGCAGCGCAGCGGTTTCGCCGTCCCCGGCACCTTGGCCACCAACGCCCCCCCGACAGAGCACGGGAGTTCATTGACCGTCAGTCGGATGCCAGTGGTCTACAAGCCGCTGTGGAACACCCCGTACCAGGAGGACGGCCGGGCGCGACAGGTGTGGGTACGAGAGGTGCACGCGCACGAGATCACCGGCGCGGTGGCCGCCCGCCCCACCTGTTCCAGGCCCTGGTGGCGAAGGCGTTCGACTTCGCCGTCACCGCGGCCGGTGCCCGGTGCTTTCTTGTATGCAAACCCAACGGGCCGTGGGCATGGCAACCCTGCTCGATCTTTCGCTGTCGCTGACCGACTCCAGAAAGGCTCCGAGGCATGAACCGGCCCGCCGCCACCAGTGCTGCCTGAACCCCGCGACCGCCCTGACCGTCCTCTGACGACCCGGCACACGTATGGCACGATGACGGTCTTTCGAGGAGTGGGCCGAGGACGGGTGCGGCGATGGACGACCGGCGGAGCAGGGCGCAGGCCGCGGCGATCCGCTGGGTGGTGCTGGTGGTCGCGCTGCTGTTGCTGATGGTGGGCGCCGGGTATGCGGCGTCGGGCCGGGCGGTGGCGCGGGGCGAAGGCAGTCCAGGGGCGTTCACCGTCACCAAGGAGGCCGTGGACTGCGGCCGTTGCGTGGTCGAGGGCACCTTCACGCCGGACGATCCGGCCGAACCCGCCCTGACCGGCGCCCAGGTGATGGGCCGTCTCCCGGTCCGTGTGCTGGGCGATCAGGCCCGGGCGGTCGGCCACGACGGCAAGGTGTACCCGCCGGACGGCGGCGGGGCGGCGCAGCGCGGCCTGGGGATCGCCGCCGGCGGGCTCGCAGGGCTGCTGCTCTGGCTCTGGTCGGCCGTCCAGGCCCGCCGCCGACGCCGTTCCGCCTCGTTCGCAGGCTGACGGCCGACCGTCACCGATGGCGGCCTGCCGGTGCCGCAACCTGCCCCTCCGCCGACGGGCGGGAGTCGGGGCGTGCACCACGCGACAGGAGGACCGGCCTGAGCCGGGCGGCCTGCCCGGGTGAACACGTGGTGGGCGCGCCGAGCCACCGTGATCGGGCTGGGTCTACTGGTGGCACGGCGGCGGAGACGATCAATGCCGAGCGGGCGTTTCACTGTGCCGCAGGAGCCCTCGCAGGTGCGGCCACCTCCGACCCACCCCCGGCAGCGCCTCGTGGCAGCCATGACCTCCTCGAATGCGGGCACGTCGCCGGCCTGGCCGGGCGTGAGGTGGAAGGCGAGCGGCCTGCAGCGCCCGTCGGCGGCGAGGTGGATCTTCGTGATCGGCCCGCCGCGGAGCGTCCGAGGGCATGGTCGCGCGGCTCGCCGTCCGGAGCCCCTTCTGCCGGGCCCCGGCGGCGTGTTGGTGGGCGCGCACGATCGTCGAGTCGACCGCCACCACCCGGCCCAGGTCGCCCTCGGCGTCGGCCTGGGCGAGCAGGACGGTGAACACTTTCTCCCACGTGCCGTCGAGCGCCCACATCCGCAGCCGGTTGTGGGCGGCCCTCCACGACCCGAAACGCTCCGGCAGGTCCATCCACGGCGTCCCGGTGCGGCACTTGAAAGCGATCGCGTCGATCACATCCCGGTGATCCCGCCACCGCCCGCCCCGACGAGGCGTCCGGTCCGGCGACAACGGCTCTGTCCGGGCCCATTGGGCATCAGTAAACGACGCACCGGATCCAACGATCAGATGATCTGAAAGAAACGGCCCAGGAGCTGTCCGGTCGATCACGTGACCGCGGTCGATTGGCTCGTTGTTCCGGGCATGGGGCGGGCCGAAGGTGGTGAGGGCCCGGGACCGGAGGAAGGCGGGTTGCCCTGCGCAGCCCTCTTCTGAAGCCGGTGTCGGGCCACTACTCTTTCACGAACTCGCCACTCTGGGTGGGGAGTTGACCTCCGAGTGCAACTCGGAGAAGGGGAGGGCCGAACCATGCGTACGCGTAAGGGCTCAGCACTGCTCGCCGCCACGGTGACCGTCGGCATGGCCGCTCTGGGGCTGTCCCAGACTGCGAGCGCCGCCACCACCACCGGGGCACCGACGGTGATCGATGTGACCTCGATGTCGCAGATCCCGACGACGCACAGCAAGCCCGCCGGCCAGGCGGTGGCAAGTGCGACCTACCGCGTCACCATGCGCAACAACCATGGTGGGCAATGTCTGGACGGGGATCTGAACGGCATCGGCAACAACGGCGCCAAGGTGCAGCTCTGGAGCTGCAACGGCTGGGACAACCAGACGTGGATCTGGGTGCCCGACGCGGCGCGCGGTGCGGGCTGGTACACCATCCTGAACGCCCACGGTGGGCAGTGTCTGGACGGGGATCTGGGCCGCATCGGCACCAACGGCGACACGGTGTGGCTCTGGAGCTGCAACAACTGGGACAACCAGGCGTGGGGCTGGAACGGCAGCGTGCTGGTGAACCGGAACGGTGGGCAGTGTCTGGACGGGGATCTGGGCCGCATCGGCACCAACGGCGACACGGTGTGGCTCTGGGGCTGCAACGGCTGGGACAACCAGGCGTGGAAGCTCTACCAGGCCTGACCGGTGACGCGTGGTCGAGAGGCCAGGGCGCGGCCCGGCCGCCCTCGCCGCTGAGCTCGACGGACGACCGCACCGGACGCTCGGCCGGGGTTTCCCGGCCGAGCGCCCGGCTGAACAGCCGCACTCGTCATCCGGCTCCGCTTGCGATCGGCGGGACCCTGCCCAGGTCCTCTCTTCCGGATCTTGTCGGATCAGCGTGCGGCTCCTTCGGCCTCCTGGGGCTGGGGGTGGACGCGCCTCCCGGCCGCCAGGCTGGGGACGGATGATCCGGCGTCGCGCGCCCGGCAAGACCCGGAAGAGAGGGCCTAGCCGGCAAGCGGGGCCTCGAAGCCGGTGACCGCGCCCGGATGCCCGGTCGCGTCGCCGGCCGCACCCGGCCAAATGGTCACCTGGCCCGCCGGGTTCTGCCCGTACAGGTCCGGAACGCCGTCTCCGGTCAGGTCGCCGACCGAGCCGACGACGGGGTAGGCGATGGGGGCGATGCTGTTGCCGATGACGGTGCCCTGGGCCGGGTCGGCGAGCGCGGAGTAGTCGATGGCGCAGTTGTTGGCGGGGTTCCTGGTGATCGGGTACGCGAGGATCCGGCCGGTGCTCCGCTCGCGGGTCCACAGGGTGGCCTGCGAGGTGGTGGTGGTCGTCCCGGCAGCGTCGGTGCAGGTGGTGGTGCCGTTGGCGGGGCCGGGGCCGATCAGGTCGTAGTCGCTCCAGTCGAGGGCGGAGAGCAGCGTGTCCGTCGGGGCGAGCAGCTTGACGCTGTTGCTCCCCGGGGAGAACAGCCAGAGCTTCGTGCCGATCACCGCGACGAGGTTGGTCCTGGCCGGGGTGCTGGTGGTCTCGTTGTTGACGGAGCCGATGGCGAGGATCTGGTTGGCGTTGCTCCAGTCGGTGCCGAGCTCGGACGGGCAGGTGATCGTGACGCCGCCGGCGCTGAGGCAGGTGACCGCGCCCTGGGTGGTGCTGCCGTTGAGGAAGAACGAGGTGCTGTCGGCCAGCCCGGTGGTCCAAGTCCGGTAGAGAGACAGCCGCGGGCTGCCGGCCGAATGGGCGATAAGCTCGTCGTGGCCGATGCCGCCGCGCAGTGAGCCATGATGGGTGATCTGGACGCCCTGCCAAGTGCCGGTGGGCGAGCTGGCTGCGAACCCGAAGAGCTGGCCCGTGTCGGCCGTGTCGGTGGTGTTCTGGATGACGCGGAGGTTGCCGGCGCTGTCCGGCAGCAGGATGTCAGGTTGCCCGTCGCTGTTGATGTCGCCGTAGACAATGCCCTCGGTCGTGAACGCCGTGGCCGGGGACAGAGAGGCGTCGAAGCTGGTCGCGCCGGCAGCCGGGATCCCGAGCAGGCCAAGTCCGAGGGTTCCGGAGGCGATCAAGGCGAGCAGGCGTGGCAACTGCCGCGCCTCGGGGCCGGAAATCCGCAATTTGTGCAGGTCGGAAGTTCGATCGGACATGAATCGCACCCAATTCCTGTGAGTCGCCGACCGGGTGGACGGCTTTGGTTCCCAGATGTTCTCTGTGCAGGATCGAAATGTGAAGCGCCAATGTCGCCATATACCTGAGATCTCCACTTCGAAGTCCCGCAACGATCCCGCGACGGCAGCCCGACCGGTGCGCGATGCACCCCGAACTCACGCAACAGGGACATGCACTGACAAGCCGTCCGGAAGTTCGACAACGACTGCATCGGCGGTGCGGGCCGATTGCCGCCTTCCTCGGCCCGAGCCTTTGCGGATCCACCGGGTCCGAGCGAGGTGCGCGAATGAGAAATTGCACGTCTATGGGTGATCTGAATCCGCTCGGAGAATTCGGCCGCAGTCACGGCCTCGAAACCCGAGAGCCCAACTGGCCGGGCCGCGAGGGCGGTCCACAACGATGCGCGCGGGGAGTACCGGCCCCGGAGTAGGTGGCCCACAGCTCGCCGCCGCCGTCGGACCGGCGCTCGTGCCCGAAGGAGTCGGACTCGCCGAGGATCCGCAGCAGTTCAAGGTGTGACTCGTCGGCGAGGGACGGTGCTCGGAATCGGAGCCGGACGCCGTCCGCCAGGTGCGCCAGCCGTACTTCCTCCCCGGTCAGCGCGACCAGTTGGGCAGCCGCGTCCCACGCCCGGTCGGCAGGCTCCGTCACCGCGGCAGAGCGATTCGCTGCGGCGGGGACAAGTCGTCGAGCGACGTGACGCCCTCCCGTCCGTCCCGCACCCGCCGCACGAACACGCCGCACTCGTGAATGGCCATCACCCGCACGTCCTGGCCCGACCGTTGGTCGTGAGCAGCGCGACCCTCCCGGGGCCGCCACGGCTCCGCCAGGGATTCCACCCATCGGATGGCTTCGGTGAAGCTGTGGAAGGCCAGGGGCTCGCCGTCCGGCCCGGATACGAGGCAACCTCGGTCGCCCTCCACGACCACGCCCCACAGGTCGACCGCGCCCCACAGGTCGACCGCGCCCCACAGGTCGACCGCGCCAGGAGGCGAGGGCAGGGGTACGACCCTGCACCTGGGCGGGAGTTGGACGACTGTCGACATGAGGGTGCTCCTGTGCGCCGCGCTGTGCTTTCCGCTACAAGAGTCGGCCTGCGGGGCTACGCTGAGTAGGCGTCAGGTCGTGACATCGGGGCCTGTCACCGGAGGGAGCACGGGTGGGCCGTCGGGAGGCCGTTCGGGAACAGGCGTTCTGCTCACCGGGGTTCTTCGCCTCGGAGCTGTCGGAGGCCCGCGAGCGCGCGGGGCTGTCACAGGGCGAGCTGGCGCGGCTGATCCCCTGCGACCGGTCGCTGATCAGCCGGATCGAGGCCGCCGAGCGCGTACCGCAGGAGGACTTCGTCCACGCCTGCGACAAGCTCCTGGGCACGGGAGGCATGCTGCTGCGCGTCTGGCAGAAGGTCCCGTGGCACCGGGAGGTCGAACACCCGGACTGGTTCCGCCGCTTCGCCGAGATGGAGGCGCGGGCCACCGTCCTCCGGCAGTACGAGATCGCTTGGATTCCCGGCCTGCTGCAGACGCCGGCCTACGCTCGGGCGCTACTCGCACAGGGCGACGCAGCGGGCGATCAGGACTTGATCGATGAGCGGGTCGCGGCACGGCTGGGTCGACAGGCACGGTTCCTCGAAGCGGACTCGGCACCGTTCCTGGTGGTCATCCTGGACGAGGCAGTGCTGCACCGGGCGGTCGGCGGCCCGATGGTCATGGCCGACCAACTGCGCCACTTGCTGAGACTGGCGCAGCGCCCCAACATCGTTCTCCAGGTGGCGCCTTACGGCATCGGAGAGCGTGCGCCGTTCGGCGCGTCGTTCACTCTGCTGAGACTGCCCGAGGGGCCGGAGTGGCAGTACGCGGAATCGCTCAGCAGAGGTGCGTTCTCCAACAATCCGAGACAGGTCGGTGAGCGATCCCGCGCCTATGATCGGCTCCGGGCCGAAGTCCTGTCGGCACCGGAATCGTCCCGCCTGATCCTCCGCATCATGGAAGGGCTGTTGAACATGAGTCCGAAGGTCGACCTGTCCGCCGCCCGGTGGTTCAAGAGCAGCTACAGCGGCAGCGACGGCGGGCAGTGCATCGAAGCGGCATACGACTTCGTCGACGCCGGCGTGGTGCCGGTGCGTGACTCCAAGGACCCCGGCGGCCCCGTTCTGGGGTTCTCGACCGACACCTGGCAGGCGTTCGTCTCGGCGGTGAAGTCCGGGAGCCTCCCTGCTCTGTGACGGGCTCTCAACCCTGCCGGGACGGAGAATGCAGGAAGGGCCGGATCCCTAGAAACTACCTCAGGATCCGGCCCTTTCCGGGTGTCAGACGTTGACGCCGTAGTCGAGTGCGATGCCGCGCAGGCCGGAGGCGTAGCCCTGGCCGATGGCGCGGAACTTCCATTCGGTGCCGTAGCGGTAGAGCTCGCCGAAGACCATCGCGGTCTCGGTGGAGGCGTCCTCCGACAGGTCGTAGCGGGCGACCTCGGTGCCGTCGGCCTCGTTGACGACTCGGATGAAGGCGTTGCGGACCTGGCCGAAGCTCTGACGGCGCTGTTCGGCGTCGTAGATCGACACCGGGAAGACGACCTTCGCGACCTGCGGCGGGACGGCCGTCAGGTCGACCTTGATCTGCTCGTCGTCGCCGTCGCCGCCGCCGGTCAGGTTGTCGCCGCTGTGCTCGACCGAACCCTCGGGGCTGCGCAGGTTGTTGTAGAAGACGAAGTGCTGGTCGCTGAGGACCCGGCCGGCCTCGTTGCACAGCAGTGCGCTGGCGTCGAGGTCGAAGTCGGCGCCCGTGGTGGCCCGGACGTCCCAGCCGAGGCCGACGATGACGGTGGTGAGTCCCGGGGCCTCCTTAGTCAGCGAGACGTTTCCGCCCTTGGCGAGCGAGACTCCCATATTGCCCTCCTGTGGTATCCCCGTGCCGGGACCGGCAGTTCGGCCCGGCGGCCGGCCCCCGGCCGCGTCCGCGGGCCCAGGCCCCGCAATTGAATCTACAGCACTGTAGATCAGGACGGAATCCACCTTCACGCCGTCAGCACCCCAACGGACGGCAAAGAAACGCCCCACCCGGGAGGCGCGCCGCGCCGGGAGCCGCCTACCGGCGTCGGCCGCCGCCCCGGGCATACCCTTTCCGAGGAGGTGCCCGAGATGAGTGACGACACGACGATCCCCGGTATCGACCCGAAGGTGCCGCCCAGTGGCGACGGCTGCGTGGAGTGTCTGGCCGGCGAGGGCCAGGGCTGGTGGTTCCACCTGCGCCGGTGCGCGGCGTGCGGACACATCGGGTGCTGCGACTCCTCGCCGTCCCAGCACGCCAGCGCGCACGCCCGGTCGGCCGGCCACCCGTTCCTGACCAGTTTCGAACCGGGCGAGGACTGGTTCTGGAACACCGAGACCGAGCAGTTCTACGAGGGCCCGCCGCTGGCCGGTCCGTCCGCGCACCCGGTCACCCAGCCCACCCCGGGCCCGGCCGGGCACGTCCCGATCGACTGGCAGCAGCGCCTGCGCTGACTCCCCCGCCCTGCCGTGACGACCGCACTCGTCCGGCCGCAACGACCGTAGTCGGCCCTGGCCACCGCCCGCGCCGGGTACGGTCGTTGCGGCAGGACGAGTGACGGCGGCGAAGGGGCGGGAACGTGGACGCGCAGCAGTGGGAGACGGTGCGGCGGCTGGCGGCGTGGCTGGCCGACGGCAGTACTCAACCCGCGGAGATGCAGCGGGTGTTGCAGTGCCTGAAGGTCAGCGAGGAGGCCGGGGAGGTGGCCGAGGCGGTGATCGGCGTGCTCGGTCAGAATCCGCGCAAGGGCTTCTCGCACACCTGGGACGACGTCGCGGGCGAGCTGTGCGACGTGATGATCACCGCGATGGTCGCGCTGGTCCGGGTGCACCCGGATCCGGCCGCCGCGTTCGACGCGCACCTGGCCGAGGTCGCGGCCCGGGCGCTGCCCGCACCGGGGGCCGACGCCACCGCGCACTGACAGCCGGGGGGCTCCGTCAGCGGTGCCCGACGACGAACAGCAGGCCCACGAAGCCGGCGAACAGGTGGGTCCCCACGATGTAGATCAGCGCGCGGATCATCATCTGCTTGCGACGCGCCTTCTCATCGCGCACGCCGTCGCTGGTCACACCCGTTCTCCTGTCGTTCTGGGTTCTGCTGCGGTCGTTCGGTCGTTTCGAACCCTTGCAGGGTAGCTCGGCGGGGGCCCGTGGCGGAGATCACGGGGCACTTGGGGCCACCTACGGTGGCGTAGGTCACTTCACACAGTGAACTATCTCCTCCATGGCCGACTACCAGGAGACCCCCGACCTCAATTCGTACGCCGCGCTCGGTGACAGTTTCACCGAGGGCCTGAACGATCCCGGCCCCGACGGGCAGTTCGCCGGCTGGGCCGACCGGCTCGCCGGGATGCTGGCCGGACGGCGGCCGGAGTCCGACTTCCGGTACGCCAACCTGGCCGTGCGCGGCCGCCTGCTGGACCAGATCGTCGCGGAGCAGGTCCCGAAGGTCCGCCAACTCCAGCCCGAACTCGTGACGTTGTGCGCGGGCGGCAACGACATCCTGCGCCCGGGCAGCGACCCGGACCTGATCGCCGCGCACTTCGAGTCGGCCGTCCTGGAGCTGCGCGAGAACGCCGGGCGGGTGCTGATCTGCACCGGCTTCGACACCCGCAACGTGCCCGTGCTGCGCCACCTGCGCGGCAAGGTCGCCACGTACAACTCCCACCTGTGGGCGATCGCCGACCGCAACGGTCTGGCCGTCGCGGACCTGTGGTCGCTGCGCGCGGTGCACGACCGCCGGGCCTGGTCGGACGACCGGCTGCACCTGTCGCCGGAGGGCCACCAGCGAGTGGCGCTGCTGGCGGCGCGCGCCCTGGGCCTCACCGCGGTCGACGACCCGGAGGCCGCCTGGCCGCCCGCGCCGACCACCACCCCGGCGGACCAGCGCCGGGAGAACCTCCAGTGGGCCCGCACCTACCTGCTGCCGTGGGTGGGGCGCCGACTGCGCGGCGAGTCGTCCGGCGACCACGTCGAGGCGAAGCGCCCGGAGCTGCTCCCGCTCTGACCCGAAACGCGGAACCGGGCCCGAGACACCGGACCCGGATACGGGGCCCGAACCGGAGTACCGGACCCGGACCGCGATGCGGGGCCCGGACCGAGACACCGGCCCCGGACCGGAGTACGGGGCCCGACGCGCCGCCGGGCCCGAAATGCGCCTGGACACCACTGCGGGCCGCCCCGCCCCCACGCGGAATGCGGCCCGCAGCCCCCAGGTGAGAACCCTGCCTCGCCCTACTCGACGATCAGCTCCACCGGAACGTTCCCGCTGATCGCCTTGGAGTACGGGCAGACCTGGTGGGCCTGCTTGACCAGGAGCTCGCCGGGCTCGCCGACCAGCGCCTCCGGCAGTTCCACCCGGATCACGACGGCCAGGCCGAGACCGGTGTCGTCCTTGCCGATGGTGACCTCGGCGGTGACGGAGACGTCCGAGACGTCGGTCTTCGACTGGCGGGCGACCAGGCCGAGCGCGCCGGAGAAGCAGGCCGCGTACCCGGCGGCGAACAGCTGCTCGGGGTTGGTGCCCACGCCGTCGCCGCCCAGCGACGGCGGCATCGACAGCTTGAGGTCGAGCTTGCCGTCCGAGGTGACGGAGCGACCGTCGCGGCCGTTCGAGGTGGCAACGGCGGTGTAGAGCGGTTCCATGTCGAGCTCTCCTGTCGTCCTGATCCCAAGTCCTTGACGGACCGGTTCCCGGTGTCCGGCGGTGTGGTCCGCCGGCGCCGTCCCCGGCCTGCCCTGCTCCAGAAGTAAAGCACGCGATTCAATTGCGCACAACTCAATCGTCCACAACTTGGCCGCTTGCTACCCTTGAACCATGACCAGGCACGACGAGAACCGAACTCCCGCGGGGCCCACCGAGGTTGACGCGATGCTGGACGACCTCGCGGCCGCAGGCGCCGACCTGCGCTCCGACCTGCTCCTGCTCGACCAGCAGCTCTGCTTCTCGCTGAACGCCGCCACCCGCGCGTTCGGCAGCGTCTACCGGACGGCGCTGAAGGACCTGGGCCTGACCTACCCCCAGTACCTCGTGATGCTGGTGCTCTGGGAGCACGGCGAACTCCCCGTCAAGCGGCTCGGCGAGCGCCTGCGGCTGGACTCCGGCACGCTCTCCCCGCTGCTCAAGCGGCTGGAGGCGACGGGGCTGGTGGCGCGCGAGCGCAGCCCGCAGGACGAGCGGTCGGTGATCGTCTCGCTCACCCCGGCCGGCCGCGACCTGCGCGACCCCGCCCGCGCCGTCCCCCGCCACATCGGCGCCGCGGCCGGGCTCTCCCTCGCCGAGCTGCGCACCCTGCGCGAACTGCTCACCCGCCTGACCGCGAACCTGGACGCGGCCGAGGCCTGAGGCAACGAACCCGGCCGAGGCCCGAGCGGCGGACGCGGCCGGAGCCCGAGCAGCGAATCCGATCGAAGCCCCAGCGACCGACGCGGCCGAAGCCCGAGCGGCCGACGCGGCCGAAGCCCGAACAGCGAACCCGGCCGAAGCCCGAGCGACCGACGCGGCCGGGGCCCGGACGCAGTACACGCCCGGGCCCCGTTCGCCGCAGTGACCTACCGGTGCCGCAGGTACGCCGCCGCGGTCGCGCGCAGCCGCTCGTGCAGGCCGTCGTACGCGCGGGCCCGGCCGAGGACGGACTTCGGCAGCTTGGCGACCATCGTGTAGTTGGTGTCGCAGACGTTCGCGGCCGGCGCCAGGCCCGCCTGGCTGACCAGCTGGTAGGCGTCGAGCTGGTCCAGGCCGAGGAGTTCGCCGGTCCAGCCGACCAGGTCGTGCTGGCTGATCCGGAACGCGTCCTCCAGCGGGCGGGCGGAGCCGGTGCTGATCAGGTAGTCGTCGTTCTCCAGGCGGGGCCAGGCCGGTCCGCCGCCCTTGACCAGGTCGACGATGACGGTGGTGCGCATCGCGGCCTCGACGGCGGTGCCGCACACCTCGCCCTCGCCCTGGCGGGCGTGGCCGTCGCCGATGGCCAGCAGGCCGCCGTCGACGTTGACGCCGAAGTAGGCGGTGGCGCCGGCCCGCATCTCGGGGGTGTCGAGGTTGCCGCCGTGCGCGCCGGGCGTGATCGAGGCGAGCACCTCGCCGGCGGCGGGGGCGACGCCGACGGTGCCGTGCATCGGGTCCAGCGGCAGGGCGACCGTGAAGTCGCCGCCCCGGGCGCGGAAGTGGCACAGGCCGGCGGCGACGTCGAGGTCGTAGATCCAGACCCGTTCCTCCAGCGCGGGGTGCAGCATCGCGGTCTGGTGGGTGGCGGTGAGTGCGCCGAAGTGCGGGAAGGTGCTGGAGATGCCGTGGTCGCGGGCGGGGGTGATCTCGACGAAGTGCACGGCGAGGACGTCCCCGGGCTCGGCGCCGGCGACGGCGATCGGGCCGGTGACGGGGTTGAGGTAGGGGAAGACGCAGACCTGGCTGGGCAGGTCGCCGATGCCGCGGACCTTGCCGCCGAAGCAGTCCTCGGTGGTCAGTTCGACGATGCTGCCGGGTTGAACGGTCGTCAGCGGGGCGCGTCCGCCGAAGGTGTAGGCCCATTCCTCCGGCGCGGGGGTGAGCTGGACGATCTCGGGCAGTGTCACTTCTCGGTCTCCTCGAGGGTCGGGTCGGCGACGGCCAGTCGGGGCTTGCGGCCGGTCAGCATCAGGCCGGTCAGCACGATCCCGCCGATCAACAGCCAGACGAAGCCCAGCCGTTGGGCCGCGATGTTGGCGTTGACGACCACGTAGCCGAGGATCGCGAAGCCGAGCACCGGGGCGATCAGGTGGCGCCAGTAGTCCTTGCTGCGGTTGCGGATCAGGAAGTGGACGACGACGGCGACGTGCAGCACCAGGAAGGTGGTCAGCGCGCCGAAGTTGACCAGGGTGCTGAGCAGGGTGATGCCGTCGGTGCGCGAGGCCATGTACAGGCCGAGCACCAGCGAGATGCCGGCGGTCAGCAGGGTGGCGTTGACGGGCACCCGGCGGGTGGGGTGGATCTTGGCGAGGAAGCGGGGCAGTTGGCGGTCGCGGGCCATCGCGAACAGCAGCCGGGAGGTGGCGGCCTGCGCGACCAGGGAGTTGGCGAAGCCCCAGGCGACGGCGGTGGACGCGGCGGTCAGGGTGGCCAGCCAGCCGCCGGCGGCGGTGCGGGCGGCGTCGTAGAAGGCGGTGCCGTTCGGGTCGCCGTCGCGGATCAGCGCGTCCGGGTCGGCGACCAGCAGCGACGCCACCCAGGTCTGCACGATGAACAGTGTGCCCGCGAGCAGCAGTGCGGCGACCATCGACCGGCCGATCGCCTTGGTGGAGTCGCGGTTCTCCTCCGAGAGGGTGGAGATGCCGTCGAAGCCGAGGAAGCTGAGCACGGCGATCGAGACCGCGCCGAAGGCCAACGGCCACGAGAAGGTGTCCGAGTTGTACAGCGGCGTGAAGTCGAAGCCGCGGCCCTTGCCGTTGGCGAGCGCGATCACGCCGACCACCAGGAACACGGCGAGCACGACGAGTTCGCCGATCAGCACGGCCTTGTTGACCTTGGCGGTGGTCTCGATGCCCAGGTAGTTGACGACGGTGTTGAGCAGCACGAAGCCGATCAGCCACAGCCAGACCGGGACGGACGGCACCAGCGAGTTCATCGCGACGCCGGCGATCAGGTAGAGCAGGCCGGGCACCAGCACGTAGTCCAGCAGGATCATCCAGCCGGACAGGAAGCCGACGGGTGCGCCGATGCCGCGTCCGGCGTAGGTGTAGACCGAGCCGGCCATCGGGAACGCCCGGGACATCTGGGCGTACGACAGGGCGGTGAACATCATCGCCACCATGCCGAGGACGTAGGCCAGGGCGACCATGCCGCCGGAGCCCTGGAAGACGCCGCCGAAGATGCCGAAGGGGGCGATCGGCACCATGAAGACCAGCCCGTAGACGAGCAGGTCGGTGAAGGTCAGGGACCGGCGGAGCTCCTGTTGGTAGCCGTAGTTCTCGATGCTCCGGGGCGCGGGTGTGTCGGCCATGGTGCTCTCTCTCCGTGACGACCCTGCGGATGTGTGGGGGATGCGTGGGGGAGACTGTAGAGGCAAGTATTTCCATATGGAAGGGTTTTGCGGCTGCGTTCTGCCGGTCGAGACGGCGGGCGCCCGTCGGTACTCGCAGGTCAGCGTGCGGGAAGCGGCGGCAGGACGGTGAAACCGAGGCCCTCGGCCCGGGCCAGGTGCACGGTGCGCAGCTCTCCGTGCAGCAGCCGCCCGGCCGCCCGGGCCAGGCCGTGCGGCTCCAGCGCGTGACGGTCGGCGAGTGTCGCGAGCAGCTGCAGGCCGTCGTAGAGGCCGACCGCGTAGGCGTCCAGGACGGGCGCCCACGGCCCGCACAGTGCCCGGTGCCGCTCGCCCAGCAGCTGCCGGGGCTCCTCGGCCAGGGTGGCGAAGGACGGCATGGCGGCGTACAGCGTCCCGGTGTCGTCGCCGCCGAGCGCGAGCAGGCCGTTCTCCTCCAACGCGCCGGACAGCCGCACCAGTCGGCGGTCGAGTCCGCTGCGGCGCAGCGCGCGGTTGAAGTGGACCAGGTCGCGGCCGATCAGGCTGAGCAGCAGGGCGTCGGCGCGGGCGGTGCGCAGCTCGTCGAGCAGTGGTTCGACGGCCGGCTGGACGGCGCCGAACGGGATGCGGCGCTCCAGGACGATCCGGGCTCCGGCCCGGGTGGCGAGGGCGGCGGCGGCGCGGTGGACGGAACGCGGCCAGATGTAGTCGTTGCCGATCAGCGCCCAGCGTCGGAGTCGGTGACGCTGCGTCAGTTCGTCGACGGCGAGGCCGAGTTGCCCGGACGGGTCGGTGCCGGTGCACAGGACGCCGGGGCGGCGGGTCCCGCCTTCGTGCGGCGGGGTGTAGATGTAGGCGATGCGTCCGGCGGCGACGGTCTCGACGGCGCGGTGGACGTCGCTGGTGTGGCAGCCGGCGAGGGCGTCCAGGGCGCCGGCGTCGAGCAGGCGGCGGACTTCGGCGGCCACGGGGCGGGGTGCGCCGCCGCCGTCGACCAGGACGAGGTCGAGGGGGCGGCCGTGGATGCCGCCGCGGGTGTTGATCTCGTGCGCGGCGAGCAGTGCGCCGTCGAGTGCGGAGGGGCCGGTCAGGCCGAGCGGGCCGGACTGCGGGACGACGAGGCCGACGCGGAACGCGCCGCCCTCCCTGGGGAGGTGCAGCGCGTCGAGCGGGTCGACCAGCCTGGCATCCAGCGTCACCAGTGCGAGTATGGTCGGGATGTCGGCCCCGGGAAAGCCCGCGAGGCTCGGGGGGACCGCGGAACGGGAGGGTCGGATGGCCATCGAGGGTGCGGCTGCCGCGCACGGAACCGTCGCGCCGGGGTCGGCGGGCTCGCCACCGTTGTTGGTGGAGCTGGTGGCACTCGCGCATCGTCGGCTCACGTCCGGTCTGGCGGCGGCGCTCGCGGAGGAGGACTGCACGGTCGACCAGTGGCGGGTGCTGCGGGCGCTGGCGGACGGCGAGGGCCGGTCGATGGGCGAGTTGGCGCAGGCGCTGCTGATTCCACAGGCGAGCCTGAGCCGCCTGGTGGACGCCCTCGCGGATGCGGGGCTGGTCTACCGTCGCCAGGACGACCGGGACCGCCGTCGGATCACCGCCCACCTCTCCCGCCAGGGCGGCTCCCGCCTGTCGCGGCTCGACGCGCTGGCCGCCGCCCACGACCGCGCCGTCCGCGCGGCCTGCGGCCTCCCCGACCCCGCCGGCCCGCTCGCCCGCCTCGCGGCCCTCTGAGCGCCCTCGCGGGCCTCCTACTCAACTCCCGCCGCTCTCACGCCAGTTGCGCCTCCACGTGATCCAGCGCGACCCGCACCGCCCCCAGCGCGACCGCGTCCTCGCCGAGCGTCGAGGAGGCGACCCGGGGCGGCATCGGGCAGAGGGTGTCGAGGGCGTGCTGCACGGGCTCCCGGACGAGGTCGTCGGCGCGGGAGAATCCGCCGCCGACGACGACGAGTTCGGGGTCGAAGGCGAGGGCGACGGTCGCCGCGCCGAGGGTGATGGCGCCGAGGAAGCGGCGGATCCGGTCGGCCGCGTTCGCATCTCCCGATCGCGCGGCGGCGATGAGCGCGGCGACGGCCTGTTCGGAGGATTCCGCGTCGGGGTCGTCGACCAGGTGGCCGGGGGCGGCGTTCCAGCCGATCTCGGGGAGCGCCCCGATCTCGCCGAGCGAGCCGTTGTGGCCGCGTTGCAGGACGCCGCCGTTGAGGACGCCGACGCCCATCCGCATGCCCGCGAGCAGGTAGACGACACCGCCTCGTACTCCGACATCGTGTTCGGCCTGCTCACCCTGGCCGGGTTCTCCTACGCCCCGCAGTTGGCCGATCTGCCCGACCAGAAGCTGTGGCGCATCGACCGCACCGCCGACTACGACGCCTTCAACGAAGCCACCCGCGGCCGCATCGACCTGAAGCGCATCAAGCGGAACTGGGAGGATGTGCTGCGGATCGCAGGGCGTGTCGGGCCGCGGGCGGCCGAGGTGTTTCGGCGGTACGAGGGCTTCAGGCCTCTTCTTCCGGTGCGCGGGCGGTGCTGTCGGCCGGGGTGAGGCAGCGGCGCACGAGGGCGAGGGTGCGCTGTGTGACCGTATCGAGGGGGGTGCCGTTCTCGACGGCGGCCAAGGCGGTGTGCAGCATTCCGGCGATCAGGTCGGCCGTGAGCGCGGGCTCGGGAGCGCCGAGCTCCCGGACGGCGGCGCGGAACGGTTCGACCTGGTCCAGGTGGAGTTCCATCAGCCGTTGCTGGCAGGCCGGAGGGAGGCCGGCGTTCATGAGAGCGAGGGCGGGCCGGTGTGCGCCTTCGGCGCCCAGGCGGAGGCTTTCCCCGAAGAACGCCTCGACGCGTTCCAGTGGGCCGTTCGCGGTGGCGATGGCGCGGGTGAGTGCCTCGTTGGAGCGCCGGAAGGCTTCCTCCGTGATGGTGGCGAGGAGGGCTGCCGAGGAGTCGAAGTACTGGTAGACGCTGGAGCGGGCCAGGCCCGCGCGGGCGCCGACCGCCGCCGGTGTGACGGCGGCGGCGCCCTCGTTGACCAGGATGTCGATCGCCGCTCCGATCAGCGCCTCGCGTTGCTGGGCACGGTGCTCGGCGACGGTGGAGGCGTTGATCTTCGGCATGCGGGCGGGCTCCTGGAGGGGTGGAGAGGGCCGGGAATGCGGTGCCGGTTGGCGGCCGCCCGTCAGGACAGGCGTCCGTCGACCATCTCGTACACCCGGTCGGCAGCGTCCATTATCGCCGTGTCGTGGGTGACCATGACCGTGGCCGTTCCGCGCTCATGGGTCTGTTCGGCGATCAGTCGTACCGCCTCGGCGGACCGTACCCGGTCCAGTGCCGAGGTGGGTTCGTCCACCAGCAGGACGGCGGGGGAGGTCATCAGGGCGCGGGCCAGACCGGCGCGCTGGCGCTCGCCGCCCGACAGCTGGTGCGGACGGGAGCCGGCGCGGTGGGTCAGCCCGACAGCTTCGATGAGTTCGTCTGCGCGGGCCCGGGCAGTGGTGTCGAGGCGTCCGTCGATGTGCAGGGGCAAGAGGAGCTGTTCCCTGACGGTGAGGGAGGCCAGCAGGTTCGACTGCTGGAAGACGAAGCCGATGTGGCGAAGGCGGACGGCGGTGCGTTCCTTGTCCGACAGGGCGGTCAGCTCGGTGCCGGCAATGTGCACGGTGCCCGAGGTGGGCCGCTGGAGGCCGCCGGCGACGGCGAGGAGGCTGGACTTGCCGGATCCGGAGGGGCCGACGACGGCGACGAACTCGCCGGGGGCGACGGTCAGGCCGACGTGGTCGAGGGCGGTGACGGCGGTATCGCCGTCTCCGAGGGTGAGGGTGACGTCGTCCAGGCGCAGCCCGCCGGAGCGGTCGGTGTCCGCGGCGGCCTGGTGGTCGGTGGCGGGTGTGGTCATCGGGTGGCTCCCAGAGCGGTCAGGGGGTCGACGGCGGTGATGCGGCGGACGGCGACGACGGCGCCCACGGTCCCGAGGACGACGAGGAGGCCGGAGGAGGTGGCGATGGCCGGGGCGGAGAGGGAGAAGGGGGCCTTGCCGATCATCGCGCTGCCCAGGGCCAGGCCGACGGCGGTGCCGAGGGCCGTGGCTCCGACGAGCACGGCGACGACCTGGGCGAGCGCGTCGCGCAGGATGTACCCGGTGCGGGCGCCCAGTGCCTTCAGCAGGGCGATCTCGGGCTTGCGCTGGACGGTCCAGACGGTGAAGAACGCGCCGACGACCAAGGCGGAGATGACGTACAGGAATCCCTTGATCAGGGCCATGGTGCTCGACTCGGCCTCATAACCGGGGGACGCGTCGAACGTGGCCTCCTTGGTCTCGGCGAGGGTCCCGGTTGCCTTTTCCGCCGCGGCGACGTCGGTGCCCGGCTTCAGGGTCAGGGCGACGGCGGTGGCCTGTCGGCTCGCGGCCTCGGGCAGGTCGCCGGGCAGGCCGTAGTGCAGATGCCGCCACGTGTCGAGGTCTGCGTAGACGACGCCGATGTGGCCGTAGGAGACGGTCTCGTCGACCAGTCCCACGACCTTCAGCCGCACCTCGCTCTTGTCCGCGGTCAGCACATCGCCGATCTCCACGCCCAGGTCGGCGATCTCCCGGGTGATCACGATGCCCGCACTGCCCTCCTTCAGGCCCTCACCCTTGCCGGGGCTGGGTGCCAGGGGGGAGTCCGGTGCCATGCCGAAGACGGCGAGGTTGACCTGCTCGCCCTTCATGGCGCCCTGGGTCACCTGGGCATTGGCCAGGGTGTTCCCGAACGGCTCCGCGCGCTCCACTCCTGGGGTCTTGGACCAGGTCTGCCAGTCCTCCTGCTCCACGGTTGAGCGGGAGAACTGCTCGCTGGTCGCCTTCTCGTCGAAGGCCATGTGGGTCACGGGCAGCGCGCGCAGCCCGGATATACCGGCGTCCGCCAGACCGGAGGCGAGTCCGGACAGGAGGACACCGAGTACGGCGATGAGCGCGACCACCGCGCCCATCAGGGCGAAGCGACCGCGGGCGAAGCGCAGATCGCGTAGGGCAAGGAACACGGAGCTCTCCGAGCGAGGAAGGAAATGAGGACACGACAGGCTGGCCACGCCGCCTCTTTGCCTAAACTTGACGACGCAGATGTCGGCATCTTATCGGATGTTGCCGACGCACCTGTCGGCATGTTGTTGTCGCGTACGTCGGCCGGATCCTCCCCGCCAGGCCGCCCCTGTGCGGGTGCGGCCTGGCTTCGCCTGGGGTTGTACCCGGTCCGCCGACCGGCCGGATCGCTCGCGAGGCCTGGCCGCCGAGCTGTTGATCACGACGTCGGAGCAGGTTGAAGAAACCGCCGTCACACCCCGAGAGCCGGCGGACCGCCGTCGCAGAGAGTTCCTTCTCACCGGACTGCGTCGTCGGGAGAACAGCACTGACGCCTCGTGCAGTCGGCACCGGCCAGACCAGGGGAATGCTGGGGGTGAGGGCCTGCCTGCAGGAGCTGCGCGATCTCGCCCGGGGCATCCACCCTGCGGTGCTGACCGACCAGCTCCTGCAGTCAGCGACGGCTGTCGCCGGGAGCGAGCAGGCTGGTGAGCTCGGCGATCGCCTCCGGGGGCGGCTTGAAGTAGCGGCGGACGTTCTCCGGATTCTTGTGCCGGGACTTCGCCATCAGCATCAGCAACGACGCGCCCTGTTCGCCGAGGTGGGTCAGGGAAGAATGGCGGTACTCGTGCAGATCCCAGCCCGTTCCAGGTCCGCGTACGGCGGTGTGCTCGTCCAGCAGGGCGCGGGCTTGCCCGTACGACAGCCGGGCGAACCCGGTGTCCGGGCAGACGTCACGCGCGCAGAGCACCTTGCCGGGCCCCGGGCGGCGGTGGGTGACGAACACCGGCCCGCGGGTTCGGCCCTTCAGCAGGCGGGGCAGGAGCCGGGCGGTGCCGGCGTCCCAGTACACGGTCTCCAGCACGTAGTCCTCGCGGGCCCGGCCCCGACGGCGGGCCTTGGTCCGGGCGCCCTTCGCCTTGACCGGGCAGCGACGCCCGGCGAAGTCCAGGTCCTCGATGTTCACACCGAGGACCTCCTCCGCCCTGGCCGAGGTCTCGTAGAGCATCCGCCACAGGGTCTTCTCCCGCAGGTGGACCTCGCGCCGGGCGATCAGCCGGTCGACGGCCATCTTCGATCGGGCCGGGGTCTCGGAGTCCGGTACTGCCAGCCGCTCTGCCCAGGCCGGGACCGTCGGGCCCTCGTACCCGCGCTCGGAGCACCAGCCCGTCCAGGACAGCACGGCGCCGCGGCGGGCGTTCCAGGTGTTCACCGCCGAGCGGCCCCACAGCAGTTCCAGCGCCTCGCCGATCTCGGCGTCCTCCACCACGGGATGACCCTCGGCGCGACCAAGTAGCCGCCCCCGCAGTCGGGTTCGGTCCGACTGCTCGCACGGCCCCCGTGAACCCCACGCCAGGAGAGGGCAGCACGTGACCCCGGTTCCCGCACGCCTGAGCGGCCTGAGCGGCCTGGGCGCGCTCACCCTGGCCGCCGCGGCGCTCACCACGTTCGCGGCCCCGGCGGCGCACGCCGCCGGCACCACCTACTACGTGTCCGCCTCGGCGGGCAGCGACACCAACGGCGGCACCTCTCCCGACGCGCCGTGGAAGTCGCTGGCGCAGGTCGGCAGGCAGACCTTCCAGCCCGGCCTTCCGCCGAACGCCGCCGCCCACATCCTGGGCGCCCAGGGCTGCCTGTGGACCGAACTGATGCCCACCGCCCGCCAGGTCGAGTACATGGCCTTCCCCCGCCTCTGCGCCCTCGCCGAAGCCCTCTGGGGCACCGCCGGCGACTACCCCGAGTTCGCCTTCCGCCTCACCAAACACCTCCGCCGCCTCACCCGCCTGAACGTCACCCCCGGCCCCTCCCACCCACCCGCCCGTCCGTGGCACCCGGGCCCGGTAGGCCGTGTCCGTGTCAGGGCTCCGTGGGACAGTCGGGCCCCAACCGCGAGGGTTAGGCAGAGGAGCGTCCAGGTGTTGCCGGAGATCATCGGGCGGGACGAGTTCGCCGCTCTGATCGTCAGGACCGCTTACCCTCTCGCGCGGCAGCGAGCTCGGCACGGATGTCCTCCAACGAAGCGGTCAGCTCGACGCTCTTCTGCTCCAGTCCGGTGATCGTTCGTTGGAGTTCGTCGATGTCGGCTGGGGCGCCCAACCCCGACTCGCGCCAGGCCTGTTCGCCCAGAACCTGTGACAGCCGGAGCTCCAACTGCTGGATGCGGGCGGCAAGGCGCGCGTTGCGGGCTTGGGCATGTGCGAGGTCTGCCTGGAGCGAGGCCCGGCTGACCGGCGGCCCCGCAGCCGGGTCATGGCCAGTCGGCTCAAGTTCAGCGGCGTGGACCAGGACGAGGAGGTCGCGGTGGCGGTAGAGGAATGTTCGATCCACCCCGGCCTGGCGGGCGATGCCTGAGACGCTGATCGGGGTGCCGTTCTTCGCGGCGTTCTTGATCGCGGCGACCACCCGCTGGCGGCGCCGGTCGGAGTCGGCCTGTCGGCCGGCGTGCATCGCGGGGATCACACGGACGTCCACGGACGGGCGTCCAGCAGCCCGTGCTGGACTCGCGGCTGCGGCATTCCGAGAAGGACGGTCCGTCCGCGGCGGACGACGGCGACCGCTTCCTCGATCCGGGCGCGGTCTTCGGCGGTCAGGCCGGCAAGGTCCGCCCTGACCCGTGAGATCAACCGGCGAACGCGGTGGATTTCTTCTTCGGAGGGCATCGCCTCGGAGCGGGCCCAGTCGTCCGCCTCGAACGCGGACATCAGTTTCTCGCGGCTCCGCAGGAGGTCGGCGAGGTAGCGTTCCGGATCTGGAAGGTAGGACACGTCGGTCTGGAAGTGCTCGCAGCCCAGGCAGTGGAAGCGGAGCGGACAGGCATGGCCGCCGGCCGCGACGTTGGAAGGTTCCTTGCAGACGCCGTAGGCGGTCGCGATCTCGCCGATCGCGCGCCGCACGTGCTCGGAGTCCAGCAGTCCCTGGACCTGGCACCAGACCCGGCTCCCGTGCCGGTCGAACTGCAGGGCCGTGACCCGGTCCACCGCTTCGCGCTCGCGCTCGTCCCGTACTAACGGTGACGTCGGGTATTGGAACTGTCCGAATGTCCCGGGGCCTTTCTGTCCGCTGCCGGTTGTCACGATCGGCTGGCCCCGGATGAGGGAAGGCCAGGCCGGCGGCCGGGCGTGCAGCGGACCTGCTCGGGCAAGCACATCGCTCCGCGTGGTCGCCCCGGCCTGCCGGATGTCGGGGCCTGCACCGCTGCTAGGAACGCTTCCTCGCCGCGGTCGGCATAGCCGCAATCCTGATCGCCTACCGCCGCGCTGGAACAACGGCTAGGATCCACGGCAACATCGCGTGCCGGTCGCCGACTGGGTGAGGCATGGAGGTGTCGGGAGATGCCCTCGGAGGCATTCCTTGTCAGTTGAGTTGAACCACACGATCGTCCATGCCCGGGACAATCGGGAGTCTGCCGAGTTCTTCACGGACTTGCTGGGCGTTGAGATCACCGCAGAGTGGGGCCCGTTCATCGCGGTCGACCTGAGTAATGGCGTCACGCTGGACTTCGCTACGATCCCCGCAGACAAGATCACCCCGCAGCACTACGCCTTCCTGGTCTCCGAGGCGGAGTTCGATGCGGCATACGCGCGGATCACACAGCGCGGTATCGAGCACTACGCCGACCCGCACCGGCAGCACCCTGGCGCGATCAATCACAACGATGGCGGACGCGGCGTGTACTTCATGGACCCGGTCGGCCACGCGATGGAACTCATCACCGTGCCGTATGGCGGCTGGCCTTCGTAAGCACTTGCGCCGAGGGCTGCAGTCTGCGTCGGGGTGCAGCCCTCAACTGCTGCTTGGGCCGAGGAACGCAGTCAGTATCTTTGCGTTCGCCTCCCGATGCCGGCCGTGGCGACGAAGGCCACGGAAGCGACACCCGTGCGTAAGCCGGGGTACAGGGCCACACCGTCGGCATGGGCCTTGGTCGTCGATTCCGCGCGCGAACGCGCGAACCGAAGATGACGCAACCACCGATCGGCGATGGACACCACCTGCAACTCGTCGTCGATCGCGTCGACGGTCACGCCGTACTGGACAGCCACCTCATGCACGCGGTCGCCGAGGCCGGCCAGAAGCGATCGAGCACCTCCTGAGGACGAGGCAGAATGATCGTCATGACGACTTGAAGAGCACCGGCCGGACGCAAGGCCTGGCGCAGGGGCGAAACCGGCTGGTGCGTTCGTGACCGTGAACGCTGGGTCTGCACGGTGCGCCGGGAGCCACTCCGCTCCTACCAGTACCGTGTGCATTCGCCTGAGTCCTCCAGGTTCGAGCGATGCATCGGATTCAACTGGTGCTCGGGGTGCCGGATCTATTCGGGCAACATGGTCTACGTCCACCGCGAGCGGGTCTTGCTCGACGCCCTTGCGTCGCTGTCGGCCGATGACCGCGAACGGTTGCTGCGCAAGGAAGCCGCGCTGATCGACTATCTCGACAGCCGAGACCTCGATCACCGCTGAGCCGAGCATCATGCTGAGCCCCCGGGAGTATCGAGTTCGAGCGAGAAGCGCCGTCAACGGTCTGACGAAGCGTCGGGGCCGTCCCGGAGTTCATCGTGGTGTCCCTGGACGGGCTGATGATGAACACCACGGTCCGGAGTGATGGCACCGTCAGTACCATCGCCATCCGCCCTGAGCCCGATCCGCGACCGGGTCCGGGTCCGGGTCCGGTACGACCGGAACCGCCCGGCGATCTCGGCGCCCCTGGGCACGAGGAGACGGTCCTTGGCACTTGACGGGGTATCCCGGCCGTCGGCGGGCCGACCCGTCGCCGGGCTCCTGGCGGGCGGTCAGGTCTGCCTGTCAGGAGCCCGGCGACGCGGGCACGGGCCCGGCCTCACTTCATCGCGGCCTCCCGGGGGATCTCCTTGACCTCGGCGGTCGGGGCGTTCCGCTTGACCGAGTCGATGCCTTTCTCGCAGGCGCCTTTGGAGTTGTATGCCTCGCCGACCGCGATGATCTCGCCGTTGCCGGCCTTCAGCCGGAACCGGAACTTGCCGGCCTTGTCCTCGTAGATCTCGAACTTCCCGGACATGACGTCTTCCTTCCTGACGTGGGTGTCTGGGCGCGTTCCCGAGGAGTTGCCCGCGAAGGCCGGTCGGCGCTGCAGGACCCTCGTCTGCGTGAGCGTCACCACCCGTCCGGCGGCCGGTTCCCGGGGCGCTGAGGCAGCGCACCGGCCCGATCCCGTGCCGAGGCCGGCATCCGCCGACGCGCGGGGCCGGCCGACGGCACCGCACCGATCGAGGACTGGGCCGTCCTGATGCCCGACGACCCCGAGACCGTGGGCCTGAGACTGTCCGCCCACCACCCTCTCTTCGCCCACCAGGCCGGGGACGGCGTCGGTCTGGGCCGGGGATCGACCGGGCCGGGCGTCGACGGAAGCCTCGGCCGGGCGACCGTGAAGTGCCCCGGCGGCACGGCCGAGGATCCGGGGAGCCGCCTCGAACCGATGAACTCCTCGACGCGGGACGCCCTTGCCGCGGTCGCCCGGCACTCCGCCGAGCGCCACGGCTGCTCGGCACCGGCACCGCCCTGACGGCCCGCCACTCGGAGGCCCGGGAGAGGGGTGGTCAGGCGAACGTGCCGGCAATCCGGTCGGGCCGGGTCGGGCCGTGCGGATCCTGCTGGGCGTCCGGCTCGCCGAGGCGGGCGAGGACGGCCCGGCAGGCGCGCTGCAGTTCCTCGTCCTCCTCGATCGTCGTGAACAGGTTCTTGCCCCGTCCGGGCAGCGCCAGTTGGGCCTGCAGTGCGGGGGCGGCCGGGCGGGCGGCGAGGCCCATCCGCTCCAGGCAGGGCACGACGACGCGGCCGGTGCACGGGTTGTCCGCCCAGGCCGGGAGCAGGACGTCCAGCACCGTCTCGGCCTCGTGCTCGCCGCCGACGTCCCAGAGCGCGGCCGCACAGTGCACGCCGGGCCAGCCCCGGCCCGACGCCCGCTCCCGCAGGCGCGGCAGTGCGGCGGCGGCCGCGGGGCCGATCGCGCCGAGCAGGCCCGCGACGTCGTCGATGTCGCCGGCCCTGAACGGCCCGCCGTCACCGTCCAGCCCGGGCAGCAGCAGCGGCAGAACCTCGTCCGGGTCGGCGCCGACCGCCCAGAGCGCGGTGACCGCGGCGAGCGCCGTCTCGGCGTCCCCCGGCCCGCCGGGCTCGGCCAGGGCACGGATCGCCGACCGGGCGGACGCCGCCGCCGGCCCGAACTGCCGCAGCGCCCGCAGTGCGAAGTGGACGATCGGCCACTGTCCGCCCCGCATCGCGCGGTCGAGCACCTCCTCGACCGCGCCCAGCCCCGCCGGGTCCGCCAGGTCGCCCAACGCGGCCAGGACCCCCACCACCTCCTGCTCGGTCCGCTCCTGATCCAGGTCGAACCCGCGCAGCCGGTCGACCAGCCGGGGCGCCAACTCCCCTGCCGCACCCGGCAGGCGCCCCGCGGCGCGGACCGCGCGCCAGGCGTCCACCCCGTCGTCCAGTGCCACCAGCAGGCTCGGCAGCGCCCGCTCGTCGCCGAGACCGGCCAGCGCGAGGACGGCTTCCTGGTGGGCCCGGCGCAGCTCGCGCCGGGGATGGGCCCACGTGCGGGGCCCGCACTGCCCGCACTGGCCGCCGCACTGCTCGGTGACGAAGGCGGCCAGGGCCGGGCGGGCGGGTTCGGCGAGCGGACCGCACGCGGCGAGGGCGGCGGCGGCCTCCGCGACGACCTGGGGGTGCGGGTCGGCGAGGTGGTCGCCGATCAGCGCGACGAGCGGGCCGTGGTCGCCGCGCCAGGCCTGGATCAGCTCCTTCGCCATCCGCAGGGCGTCCACCCGGGCGCCCGCGTCCTCGCTGCGCAGCTGCTGGGCCAGGAGCTCGGTGCGCTCGGCCACCCGACCGTCCAGCACTTCGTGGAAGGTGTTCAGCAGTGCGGTGACCGGCGAGTGGACCTTGCCGTGCCGGGCGAGTTCCTCGAACGCGGCGATGATGTGGGCCGGCGCGCTGCCGGGCTCGATCGCGGGCTGCGGCGCGGCCGGGGCCGGGGAGTGCCACCAGTCCTCGGCCGGGGCGGGCTGCTCACGCAGCAGGCCGACCGCCGCCCGGACCGCCTCCTGGGCGTCGAACTCCGGGACGCAGCGGGCGCGCTGGACCAGTGCGCCCAGCCGGACGGTCGGATCCAGCGCCGCGTCGTCGAGGAGCTCGCCAAACCATGCGGTCGCGAACTCCGACACCTCCGGCCGCCGCAGCGCCAGCACGGCCGTCGTCCGGAGGACCAGCAGGCGCTCCACCGCACCCGGCTCGGCCGCGAGCCGCTCGCGCAGCACGGCGACGGCGCGCTGCGCGTCGTCGACGAACAGCCCGAGCGCCGGGATCGCCGCCTGCCTCACCAGCCGGTCCGCCGCCGCGGCGAATCCGATGAACGCCTCGGCCCGCTCCCGTACCAGCGTCGCCGCCCCGGGGTGTCCGACGTAGTCCCAGTAGTCGTCCTCGGCGTCCTCGGCGGCAGCGTCCGCTTCCTCGTTGTCCTGTGCGTGGTCTCGCTCGAACGCGAGGCGCTCGATTGCCGATTCACCTATGCTCACCAGCAGCTCGATCACCGCCGCCCGCCCCGGCGCGGCAGCGTCCTGCGCCAGCTCGAACAGGAACGGCAGGCTCGCGGCCGTGCACCCGTACACATCGCCCTGGTGGTGCACGGCACTGTAGAACCTGCTGAGCGCACGGCTGCGCGTCTCCTCCTCGGCGGAGCCGAGCTCGCGCAGTAGCGCCGGCACCTCCTCCGCGGTGCCGTAGGCGTGGTGCATCTTCGACCAGTCGATGTCGTCAAGTCCCTCGAACATGCCCGGCACTCTGCCCACTGCCACTGACACCGGGACGCCGCGGGCACACGGAGGGACCTCCGGCCGGCCGCCGAACTTCCGACCGGGGCAGCAGGCACCGGGGCACCCGTCGTCCTGCACTGAAGCTTCGTCACCCGCCGACTGTCGGCCGTTCCCTCAACGCCTCGGCCTGGAATCCGGCGTGCTCCCATCCCCGGGTCCCGGTCTCGAAGCTGTCGCGCGCCGCGTAATGGCGGCGGTGATCGACGCCTGCCCGCACGGCGTCGCCGGAGCCGACCAGGCCGAGCGCCTGGTCGAGGACGTCCTCGCCGTCGAAGGCCACGCGGTGCGCCTGCCGGAGAATGGCCGGCGTCTCCGGCATCGGCTGCGAGATCGTCCACGTACCGCGGCCGTGAACCCGGGCGGCAACGGGGGGTTGTGCCGTGCGCCTGACCCCGGGTCAGGCGGAGCGGATCGCTCGGGTCGGGGAAGCTCCGAAGGCCGGCGCCGAGGTGTGTCTCGGTGGCGGCCTTCGGCGTAGCCAGTCCGGGTCTCGGCCCGGACTGCCGGCCGGCACGAACGACATCGCCGCGGCTCCGTCGCACCGCTCGAAGAGGCGGAAGCGGATCCGGTTTGCCGCCGGCGGCTACTGGCGAGGCTCGTCCACTGACCGGGTACGGGCGGCTGTGGGCGTCGGCAGGCCCTGGACCCGGTGGGAGATTTCGCGGGCGACGGCGCGACTGCGGCGGACCGCAGGCATCGCCTTTCCCCACGGGGCTGCCCGCCGAGTAGCTGAACGTAGCTGCGGATCGAGTCATGTCGCTCCCCCCGTCCTGTCGCCCGACGGCCGTCAGGTGCGCAGGTGTATCGGCCGGTCTCACCGGTGAGGGTGGGTCCGGCGACGAGCCAGCAGCCTTGGGACGACCGCGCCATCGGCGTACCCCTCGACCGGTAGCCGCAGGTACCGCAGCTGACTCGGAGATTGCTGTCGTTGACCTGGTTGCCCGTCGCGGGGCCGGTGCCGGCACCCGGACGCATCCGCAGGCGGCCGCACGTCGCGGCCACCCCGGACGAGCGCGCCCGAGCAGCGCCGCGCGTCCAGGCACGCCGAACCCGGCGGCCAGGGCACCGAACCGCCCCGCCGCCCCGGTCCGTGGCGTTGCTACTCGCCCGTGACGACTTCCACCCCGCGCCAGAACGCGACCCGGTCACGGACGTGCTCGGCCTCCGGCTTCGGCTCCGGGTAGTACCAGGCGGCGTCCGAGTTCTCGACGCCGTCCACCGAGACCGTCCAGTAGCGGGCCGTGCCCTTCCAGGGACAGGCCGTCGTCGTGTCGCTGGGCACGAACAAGTCCCAGTTCAACGCGTCCGGCGGGAAGTAGTGGTTGCCCTCCACGAGCACCGTGTCCCGGGACTCGGCCAACACCGCGCCGTTCCACACCGCACGCACCATCCGTGCCACCGCCTTCCCCGCTGCACCGACAAGCCCTGTCCCACCGTCAACTCCCCGCACCACCATCGCATTCCGAGCCCGCCCCGCCACCACGGCACGGAGGAACGCCGACACCGATCAGGTACGGGCCGTGGGTGCCGGGGGTGCCGGCACTGGATCAGGCACAGCGCGGCGGCCTCAGACCGGCCTCGTACGCGGCGATGGCCGCCTCCACCCGGTTGCGCACGCCCAACTTCGAGAACACTGCGCTCACATGGGCTTTCACCGTGCCCTCGACCAGATGCAGACCACCCGCGATCTCCGCGTTGGACCACCCCGCAGCCAGTCCGGCCAGCACCTCGCGCTCCCGCTCCGTGAGCCCCTCCAGCGAACGACGCGGATACGCCACCCGACGGGCACGCAGCCCTGCAACCACCCGACCCGCGACCCGGGGGGACAGGTAGGCACCGCCGGCGCCCACCGCCCGCACACCGTTCAGCAACTCCCTCGGATCATCGGCCTTCAACAGGAAGCCGTCGGCGCCGTCCTCCAGAGCGCGAGTGATGTACTCGTTCTGACCGAAGGTCGTCAGCATGATCACACCCACTCCGGCCGACTCCTGACGGAGCCGCGCGGCCGCCGTCAGCCCGTCCATGCCGGGCATCTGAATGTCCAGCAGGACCACGTCCGGCCGGTGCAGGCGGGCGAGCACGAGAGCCTCCCGACCGTCGCCCGCCTCGGTGACCACGTCGACCTGCGGGTCCCTGGCCAGAACGGCCAACACCCCGGCCCGGACCATCGCCTCGTCATCGGCCACCAGGACCCGGACCCGGCGGCCGCCGGCTGTCGTCGATTCCACGCGGCGAGCCTACGACCGGTGCCCCGACGGCTCCTCGGACGAGTGCTGACCGCGGCGACGCGGGCTCCCTCCAGCGGGAACCTCCAGCCGTGGCACACCTATGTCGTGGCCGGCGAGCCCCTGGCCCAGCTGAAGAGTCGTACGACGGCCAGGGCGCTGGCGGGCGACCCGGGCGACGCACGCGAGTACCCGATGTACCCGGACGAGCTGGCCTCGCCGTACACGGACCGCTTCGCCGCCGCGGCCGCCCAGCGGTACGAAGCACTGGGCATCGAGCGCGACGACCCCGACCGGGTCACCAAGATCGCCGCTTTGAACTCGAACGCCTTCGGGGCGCCGGTCGTCCTGTTCTGCTACCTCGACCGGACGATGGGCCCCGGGCAGTGGGCGGACGCGGGGATGTAC
Source organism: Kitasatospora griseola (assembly GCF_044999035.1). Classification (NCBI taxonomy): domain Bacteria; kingdom Bacillati; phylum Actinomycetota; class Actinomycetes; order Kitasatosporales; family Streptomycetaceae; genus Kitasatospora; species Kitasatospora griseola. Next base: position 691,131 of record NZ_CP173360.1, read on the forward strand.
GTGCAGACGGTCATGCTGCTCCTGAGGGCGGAAGGGCTGCACAGCTGCCCTCAGGTGATGTGGACGATGTATCACCGGACCGTCGGCCAACTGGTCGGGGCCGACGCCCGGCTCGTACTGCTCTGTGGTGTCTCGGTCGGGTTCGAGAAGGAGGACGTGCCGCGGCTGCACACCGGGCGGGCGGACCTGGCGCAGACAGTGGACTTCATCGGAATGTGACGACCGGGCGGTCGAGGCGCCCGCTCCGCCGACGGCCACCGGCGCGGTTGCCCATGCCGACGAGCCGACAGCCACCGGCGCGGCTGCCCCGACGAGCCGACGGCCGTCACCGCCCGGGAATGCCGGACGGCCTGCTGGGGCCGGGCGGCCCTGAGGTGGCGGCTGTCGAGCGGGCGAAGGGTATCTGCGGGAGGCCGTCTCTCCAGGTCTTCACGCCGGCACTGTCCTCGATGGCCCACGCGGACCGGCGTCCAGCCGGCTGCGCACCGTCGCCACCGACGCCGCCCGGTGTGGTGCCCGGGCCGCGCGCGAAGGCGTCGAGCAGCTGCGCGCCCTCGGCATCACCGCCATCACGGCGACCAGAAGCAGGAGGACCCGGTGACCGAGCAGGCCGGGAAGGCCGACGTGCGGACCGAGGTGCCGGACGGCGCAGCGGCCGCAGAGCTGGCGGACGGGCTGCACGGGCGGCGCGCGTTCGGGCTGTTCGGACTTGCGGTCCTCCCTGCCTGGCGCCGGCGACACGTCGCCACCCGGCGATCCCGGTGACGGTCCCGCCGGGTGGTCTGCCGCCCAGGGTCGGGCCCCGGTCCGGCGCGCCCACGACCGGAGGCGGATCTCCGACGTCGGCGGGCGGGCCCGGTACGGATGCCGCGTGATCATTCCTCGCCGGTCCTGGCGCCGTGCCTCGGCCGCCCTCGTCGCCCTGTCCGGCGCGCTCGCCCTCTCCGCCGCGCTCGTCCTGGCCGCCGTTCAGTGCTGCCATGCGGTGGCGGCGGCGAGGGCGGTGAGCTGGTCGAGCGTCAGGGCCGGGTTGCCGGGCTGGGCGTCGTAGCCGGTGGTGCCGTTGTTCTCGGAGATGCTCACGCGGGTGCCGTCGGGGAGGAGTGCGTCGACGAGCCAGCGGACGGGCGGAGTGGGGGAGCTCTTGGTGGCGCCGGAGGTCGAGGTGACGACGTCGGCGCCGCTCTGGGTGCGGGTCGGCTGCCCGCCGGTGGCGAGGTCGGCGAAGAGGCTTCGCGGATTGCCGTCCCTCATCCACTGCGGCGTGACCGAGATGGACAGCAGACTGGTCCGCCCGTCGACGGTCACGATGAGATGGGCCGCGCCCGGGGTGGTCTGCGGAGTGCTGCCGCGGTCACGCTGGACGTCCGACGGCAAGAGGCTTTCGGCCGTGGCCAAGATGGCGTCGGGAAGCGGGAGTTGGGAGCTCGCAGGAGTGTTGGTCGAGGTGGCGAACACCTCGAACACCGGGTTCCACGCCGGGCTGCTGACCACCGCGGCCAACTGCTCGACGGACAGGGCGGGTTCGGTGCGGGTCAGTGGCAGGCCGGCCGTGCGGGAGTTCAGTTCGGAGAGGCGGACGCGGCGGCCGTCGGAGCCGGTCCAGATCGCGGTCCAGGTGGAGGTGGGGCCGCCACCGGGTTCGGGGGTGAACTTCTGAATGACGAGGATCGAGCCGTCCGTACCCACGGTCCGGGTACAGCCGGCGGTGGGACGCTCGGTCGGATCCACGCACTGGGTGCCCTCGGTCCCCGGGCCGATCGGCAGCGCGACCCAGTCGGTGCTGACGGTCATCGCCGAAGCGCCCCGGCCGTCGTCGTACGCGATGTGCGCAAAGGGGCCGCCGAACTGGGCGTCCGAGCCCTCGCCGTACGTGTCGTCGACCCGACCGGGCGGCAACAGCGACGTCAAGGTGTCGATCATGAACTGGCCCGTGACGGCCGGGTTGGCTGTCCGGCGGACGGCCGCGGGTGCGTTCGCACCGCCCGACTGCACAGCGATGCCGCCCAGAGCGACCAGTGTCACCGCGGCGCCCGCTGCTGCGGCCACGGCAGCGCGTCGGCGCAGGACACGTCGCCGACCGAGGCGTTCGCCGGCATCGGCCAGCATCTCGCCGGGCGTGTCGGGGGCGAGATCGGCGGCGTCCCGCAGCAGTTCGGAGACGGCGTTGTCGGAAGGCATGGGGAGAACTCTCCTGCGAGGGTCAGTGACGGACGAGCTCGTCGAGTTGGTCGCCGAGGACGGCGCGGATGCGCTCCAGCGCCCGGCTGCTGCGCGAGCGGACACCGCTGGCGCTCAGTTGGAACACGGCGGCGGTCTCCTCGACGCTGCGGTCCTCCCAGAAACGCAGGACCAGCACGGCGCGGTCCTGCGGGGGCAGCGCACTCAACGCCCGTAGCAGGGTCAGCCGCAGCGAGGGATCGGGATCGCTGACCGTGACCTCGTCGAAGGTGTCGGTCGCCTGCTCACTGCTCGCCCGCCGTCGACGGTGGGACAGAAAGGTATTGACCAGCACGGTCTGGGCATAGCCGGCCGGATTCCCCAACCGGGCTATCTTGCGCCACCGTCCGTAGACCCTGCCCAGGGCCTCCTGCACCAGGTCCTCCGCGAGATGCGCGTCACCGCCCGTCAACAGGTACGCAGTGCGCAGGAGATGACGTCCTCGCGAGACCGCGAACTCCCGGAAGTCCGGAGGCTGCGCCGGATCGGGACTGGCCGATGGATGCTTCATGTCTGTTTAACGCGACGTGCCTGCCGCCGCGTCCCGGGCGGGGCGGCTCATAAGGACGAACGAGAGCTGCAAACGCCGGGCCGATCCACAGGTGGGCGCCTGCGGGCGAGGCTCCGATAAGGTGAGCTGATTTCCGGACTCGTACGCGTGGGGGCGCAGCAGTGACGACCGAGGTGACGACCGACGTGACGCCCGAACTGGCCGAGGCGATCCAGCGTGGCTACGACCAGCGCGACCGGGCGAACATGGCGCCGACGATCGCCTACTTCCAGGCGCTGCTTGCCGAACACCCGGACCACCCGGTCCTCGTGTACGAGGTGGGTGGCGCCTACGACACTGCGGGCCAGGAAGAGACCGCCCGCGGCTACTACGAGCGCGCGCTCGCCCTCGGCCTCGAAGGCGACGTCCTGCGCCGGTGCCTGTGCCAGTACGCCAGCACCCTGAGGTGGCTGGCCGAGTTGGACGAGTCGCTGGCAGTGCTCGACCGCGCCCGCAGGGAATTCCCCGACTCCGACTCCGTCCGCGTCTTCCGCGCCCTGACCCTCAACGATGCCCAGCGGCCGGACGAGGCGGTGGCCGAGTTGCTCTCCGTCGTCACCGACCATACCGAGGTCACCGACCTCGGACGGTGGGCGGTCGGGCTGCGCGGCCTCGCCCAGTGGCTCGCCGACGGCCGCCCCGAATAGGAAGCAGCCGCCCTGCACCTCGGCTGGTGCGCGCACCCGAAACTGGCATGCAAACGGCAGTGCCCAACGGAAGATCGGCTCTCTGTCGCGATGAGTGGCTGTGGGGGCGAGGGCTCCTCTCTCATTCCAGTCAATGACCACTCGATCTGACGACGTCGCACACCTGAGGTGCCACGCCGATCGTGACGGTGAGCCGACATGGGACATCACCGATGGGGCCGGCTCCGAGGCGTGCACCTTCAGCTGTACACAGCGGTGCACACTGGCCCGTACGCCGACAAATGTCGGCGTGCGTATGAATGTGCTCAGCGACGAACGAGTGAACGTGCCCAGTTCCTGAGGTGCGGACAGTCCTCGTTCGGCAGGTCTGCTGTGTCGCCTGTTCGGGTGACAGAGGGCGGCTGACGATGGGATCGGACCCGCGCGCTGGAAGAACGGCGTCAACTGTCCGAGTCGGCCCATACGCTCATCGGGTGACCGATGACGAGATCATTGACGTCTGCCGGAGGATCGCCCAGGAACGGCAGGCGCCCCCGCCGGCGCCGCCCGAAGCCGTTGCCGAGGCGGAACGCGTCATCGGGTTCGCCTTCCCCGCGCTTCTCCGGCGTCTCTACACCGAGGTGTCCAACGGCGGCTTCGGCCCCATCGACGGGGTCCCGCCAGTTGATGTGGGGTCGTGGCAGGAGCACATCGCAGTTCCCTACGAGAACGGGCCGGACCCCAGCGGGCGCATTCCTGCAGGTGTCGTGCCGCTCTACGACTGGGGCTGCACGATGTGGTCGATGATCGACTTCCGCGACCCGGACGGCGCGATGTGGTCCAACGCGGACGGTGACTGCTGGCGGCAAGGGATCACCTTTGGCCAGTGGCTGGTCGCCGCGACGGACGGGAAGTTGCGCTTCGCCTGGCCGGACGGGGTGCCCCCGGAGAGCGAATGGCACCGACCGAACGCACCGGCTGGCCAACAGGAGAGCTAACTCCGGCCGCTACTGAACTTGATTGGGTGATGTCGGAGCCGTTCGCCTGACAGTGGTGGGTGGGCTCCGGTAGCTCTGGGTTCGTGAGGTACGCGCAGGGCGGCGGGCTGACCGACGCCGAGAGGGCCGCGCGGGAGCGGATCCGGCTGCAGGCCGTGGAACGCTTCGAGGGCGGGCAGAAGAACCGGGAGATCGCTGTCGCGCTGCGGGTGAGCGAGCGGTCGGTCGAGCGGTGGCGCCGGTCCTGGCGCGAGCGGGGCGAGGCCGGCCTCCAGTCGAAGGGCTCACCAGGCCGCCCGAGACTCGGCCCGGACCAGATTGCCAGGCTGGAGAGGGAGTTGGAGCGTGGCCCGCTCGCCCACGGCTGGGCGGATCAGCGGTGGACGCTCGCGCGGATCAAGACGCTGATCGGCCGACTGTTCCACGTTTCCTACACGGTCGAGGGCACGTGGCAGTTACTCAAGCGGCACGGCTGGTCGTGGCAGCAGCCCGCCCGCCGGGCGATCGAGCGCGACGACGCGGCGGTCGAGGTGTGGAAGAAGGAGACCTGGCCGCGGGTAAAAGCTGTGCGGCGGCCCTCGGAGCCTGGATCGTCTTCGAGGACGAAGCAGGGCAGTCGATGACGCCGCCGCGCGCCAGGACATGGGGCCGGATCGGCCGGACCCCCGTCGTTCGAGTCCGGGGGCGGGGTTCCGGCCGGGTGTCGATGGCGGGCATGACCTGCTACAAACCCGGCGAACGGTCCCGGCTGATCTACCGCATTCGCGAGTACCGGGGCCGCAAGGACGAGCCGAAGGGCTTCGGCTGGCGCGACTTCCGGGACCTGATCGTCCGCGCCCGGATCCAGCTCGGCGGCCCGATCGTACTGGTCTGGGACAACGTCCGCCTCCACCTGACCAAGCCGCTGCGGGAGTTCATCGCCGCGAACTCCGACTGGCTCACCGTGTTCCAGCTGCCCACCTACGCGCCGGACCTCAACCCACAGGAGGGCATCTGGTCGCTGGTCAAACGCGACATCGGCAACCTCGCCGCCGCCGACCTCGGCCAGATCACCCGAGCCGTGAAGCACCGGCTCAAACAGATCCAGCACCACCCCGACCTCGTCGACGGCTGCCTCGTCGGCACCGGCCTGATCATGGACGGCTGACCGACATCACCCAATCAAGTTCAGTATCAAGCGCCCATCTCGCTGAGCACGTTCATCTGTACTCGGCTGAGCACTTCAACAAGTGCTGTGACCGCATAGGTTTACCGAGGTGGTACCGGTGAATCGGGCTGGATGCCCCAAGGCAGTCCGTCCGAGGGGGTCAGAAGCAGTGCTGGACTCGGTCGGCCCGCGAGCGGCTTCCGCTGCTCGTCCGGTCAGTGGGTGAAACGCGGGTCCGATGCGTCGTACTGGTATCCCCGGGACAGAACCCCCGCGACCTCGATCTCGCCGTGTGCCTCGGCCCACGCGCGGATCAACGCCTTTGCGGCGCTGTGGCGTTCGGCCACCTCGCGCAGCGGCACCACGACTTCGGCCACCACCTCGCCTTCCGGCATGCCCTCGTCGTCGGCGGCCCCGGCGTTGCCGTCATTCACTGCGGCAACCCTGACCCGGCGCGGCGTCCCGGGGGCGTCCGGCAGCGGGATCTGTTTGACGAAGTACGAACCCTCGAAGAAGTAGAAATCATGGACTTCACCGTCGAGCGCCCCTGCCACCGCGGCCCCCATCGAGCCGAGCACGGAGAGAACCGCATCCGTCCACCCTGGGAACGGGAACTCCTGGCTGCCCAGCGTCAGCCAGGCCGGGCCGTCGACGAAGAGGGGATCGCGGGAGTCGACCTTGATCCTGTCCGGAACGACCTGCACGTCGAACAACTGCCACCGCTCCCGTGTACCCGAAACCGCACCGGCTGCGGCCCGTGTTCAGCCTAGTTCTGTGACCGAGGCGTTCGCCAGGTTGCTTGATCACATTGCGAGGGCGGGTCTGCCGCCCCACCGGATGCCTTTCTCGCTGCGAATTCTGGCGCGCTCACGTCGTTGGGCGGCCGGGACATCGGCGTGGCGGGCGTTGGCGTTGCGCCAGCGCAGGAAGCGGTGCAATTTGCGGGTCTGGACCGGGTGGTTCGGGTGGTTGGAGTTGGCGAGCGTGAACTGCCGCAACGGTCCGAAATGTGCCTCGATCGGGTTCGCCCAGGAGGTGTTGGTGGGGGTGAAGCACAGGTGGACGTTGTTGTTCTTCGCCCAGCGCCGGATCTTCTTGCCGTTGTGGGCGGAGAGGCTGTCGAGGATCACGTGGACCGGGGCGCCGTCCGGGCGGGTGGCCCGGATCGACCTGAGGGCGGCCGGCGTGTTCGTGGTGCCCTGTGGCACCTGTTCACACCCCAGAGCGTGTCGTCGCCGACCGAGTAGCAGCCGTGGAAGTGGGTCACGCCATGGGTCCGCTTGCAGGTCGCCGGCAGCCGGTCCGGCCGTCCCTGTTCGGCCCAGCAGCTGCCCGCAGTGGGGCGGATGCCGAGCGGCCCGAACTCGTCGAACGCGAACGTGCGGTCGGGGAAGCGGTCCCGGACGTGTTCGATCCGGTCGAGCTTGGCGTCGCAGTCGGGATCGGTGGACTCCTTCCACGTCTTGGCGCGCTGGAAGGTGACGCCGCGTCGGGCCAGCAGGCAGCGCAGGGCCTCCCGGCCGATCCGGATCACCCGACCGTGGACCCGGCGCAGGAAGGCGAGCAGTTTGCGGATCGACCAGCGGGTGAAGGGCCGGCCGAGCTTGGTCGGGCGAGTGGTGGCCGTCCACACCCCGACATCTCGTCCTTCAAGCCCCAGCCCCCGTCATCGCCAAGGCCCTCGGCTGTCACGGCAGAACAGCCACCCGGCTCGTCACCGAAGCCGGTGGAACCTTCAGCCGATGCATCAGCCGGGATCGAGTCCCATGACCCGTGGGCTGCCAGACGAGAACTCACACGACCGAGGCCCTGAAGGGGTCGGTGGGAACCATCTCGGCCTCGTCGAAGAGTTGCTCCAGCGCCTCGTGGCCATGACGCCGACGGAACTCGTTCTCGGTTGCCGTCACTGGCAAAGCCCACAGGATGCGGGCGTGTCCAGCGGGCAACGCGCAGCGCTCAAGCTCGGGCCCGTGGAGATAGGGCAAGCTGATCAGCAGGTGGTCGCAGACCGAACCCGGCACCCACGGTTCACCGATCGGCATGCTGTGCTCCAGGTCGAGCCGATGCCCTCCGCGGTGGTAGTACGCGATCATCGCCACGAGTTCGACGAACCGCTGGTCACGGACATGGGCGGTCATGACGAACTCAAGTCCGTGGCCGTCCCGCTCCTCCGCAGACCAGCAACCGGCCGTCACATAGGCCCAGCAATCGCTGCGCGGGCCGGGACCCACGACGAGAACTCGTAGGTCGGCCAGCACCTCTCGCCGCCCCGGCCCGATGTCGTACTCGACGACCTCCACAAGATGCCCGTCGAAGAACTTTCGGACATGTGACTCGACGACCTCCGCCGCCCGCACCGTCGCAACACTCACCGCGCGATCATGTCAGACCGCCGACGGGCGCTTTCGACCAATCACTCAGTGTCATACAGCGCTGGCATCTGCGAAGACGGGCGCGGGCGGCCGAGCGGGTCTCGACGACCACCTGGCGAGACGGTCGTGGCCGAGGCCGGGGCGGTTTCCGGCTCCAGGAACGGCGAGCGCTCCACGGACGGCAGGCGCGGGAGGCGGTCGGCGGCAACCGGCTCGTCGATGGCGGACGAGGAGAAAACCAGCCCCACCGGGCTGTGATCGGTACTCATCGCCACAGTCTGTCCCATCGCCGGCACCGCGATCGCACCGGGTCGTTCGACTGCACCTCGATCGCACCGGGTCGTTCGACTGCACCTCGCTGTCGGGCAACAGGCCGGACGGCCCGGACTGTTTCGGCATGACATCCGGCACGGAGTCCGGCACAGCGCCCCGGTGGGCCGCACCTCGTCGGTGGCGCGAAGACGGCGCGGCGAACGGCCTCCCGGTCCTCCCGGTGCCACCAGTGGCAACCTCCGGGTCCGGCCGGTAGTCGTCGGAGGTGGGAGCGGGTGGCCGCCGCGGGTGTGCGGGGGCCACCCGTGGGGGGTCAGAAGCTGTTGAAGGTCAGGCTTTCGTTCCGCGGCCGGTCTTCGTCCTCGTCGGAGGCCATCGCGCTGCCGAATCCGAGGGCGGCGACGACAAGCGCTCCAGCGATGGCGGACAGCGAGGTGAGGACCGCGTGCCAGCCGGAGGGCGCGGTCACGTGCAGGCCGACCTTGTGGGCCACCCACACTGCTGCGAGGAAGCCGCGCGAGGGTACCCAGATGAAGTCGATCGCCGCTCCGGCGATCCCCAGGAGGATGGCGATTCCGACAATCGCACCGGCGGCCACCCGCCCGGCGCCGGAGTAGTTGTCGAACGGTTCCTTGGCGTTGAGCCAGGAAATCACCCCGATGCCCAGGCCCACCACCGGCAGGAAGCCGAGAACGGTGAGGATGGTTCCGACGAACCCGTGGACCGCGCCGAGCAGCAACAGGGCCAGGATCTTCTGCCCCGGCTGCGTGGGCAGGACGAAGTCATGGGCCCACCAGGTGGCCGTCCACAGCCCTGCGGCCGAAGCGCAGACGAACAGCAACCACAGGGTGATCCTGGCGAGTTCCCGGATCGCGCCGCGGTGGGCCTTCCGGTAGTGGTTGACCTCCTTCTCCCGCGCCTTGAGCCGCTGGGCGAGTTCGGTGGCCAGTTCGTTGGCGACCGGCCGCCCTTCGGAGCCGCCGCGGGCGATCATGTCGACCCGGTTCGGGTTGCGGGCCAGGCGGATCGGGCCGTCGACCGAGATGACACTGAGCGTCGGCGTCTGTGGGGCTTCCTGCTCGCGCACCCGGTTGCTGATGAACCCGTACAGGTCGTCGACCGTCACATGGCCGTCCTGGTCCAGGTCGGCTTCGCCGGTGCGCAGACCGTGGACGATGGCGGCCGTGAACAGGGAGGGGGTGCCCGCCTGCCGGCTCCCCATCAAGTCCCGTTCGAAGGCGTACTGGAGCGCGGTGGAGGAGGTGATGACGACACGTCCGCTGCCCTCGAACGTCTCGCTCACATTGACGTCCATCGCCTCGCCGCGTGCGCGCATGGCCCGGTTGAAGGCACCGCTGTAGCAGCAGTCCAGGAGGAGGACGATGCTGCGGCTGGAACTGCTCTCCATGCAGTCGGCAAGGAATTCGGCGCTGACCGACGTCGCCTCGACCAGGTCCGCATCGCTGTCGCGGGCGATGAAGTGGAGACGGTTCCGGCTGTCCTTCTGCCCGTGGCAGGACAGGTGGAGGAGCAGGACGTCGTCGTGCTCCGCCTGTTGGAAGAACTTCTGGATCGAACGCTTCCACTCGGTGGCGGTCGCGTCCCGCAGCACGGTGACGGAGAACCCACCGATCTCGGAGTCCCGGAGCACCGCGCTGAGCTCCCTCGCATCGGCGGCCGCGCCCGGGAGTTCGGCGAAGTTGCGGTCGTCGTGGGACTGGTTGGCGATGATGAGGGCGCGCTTACTCATCGTCCTGCTCCTGCGCAGCCGTTGCCACGAGGCTGGTGAACGCTTCGATGGCAGCCGCCGTCTGTCGCGGCTTTCCGGCGGTGATCTCAAGTACGTTGTCGCCGACCTTGATGTGGATCGTGCCGCTGTTGCGACGGGCCAGCCAGTCCTGCGCCAGCAGGATGAGCGCTCGCAGCGCGGGCGTTCCGGCCAGGCTGAGCAGCAGGGAACTGTAGACGACCGTCTCACCGGCCCTGGTGCCCGTCGGCGCCGACCCTCCCGGAGCGTGGGCAAGGCGCAGAACGCGCAACTGGCGGACCTCCTCCACCAGGAACTCCATTGCCCGGTCGGCGGCTTCAGGGCCTCTCGGGTCACTGAGGTCGAGTCTGACCTCATGTGGTGCTCTGTCCATCTCTCCTACCCCCAAAATGAGGTTGTCGCGATCGGAGCGGCCGACAAGCGCCTCGGAACTCCACTGCCCCGTCCCGACCCGCCGGCTGCCGCAGCCCGGCCCGACCCGATCTCGACGGCCAAGTATGCCGACTCCTGGACGAGTTGACCGGAGAAGACGATCCACTCGCCGACTGACACATACCCCCGGAAGGGCACAGCTCGAACCCGACGCCACCCCTTCCGGCATGTCCCGTTCCGGAACCTGGCGAAGCACGTTGCCGCCCGCCCGGTTGAGGGGTGCGGGGCGACGCTCCGGCGGTCCCGCACTCAACGGCTTGCCCTCGAAACCAGATGCACGAGGGGACTCGCGCGGCTGGAACAGCCGCATGACGATCTTCACCTGTGCAGGATGCGGTGCTGTCCTGACAGCCCCACACCTGCCCGGCGTGTGAGCAGGCCTGGCGGTGTACGGGGAAAATCCAGGGGGCGGACGGCCTCGCGCTGCTACGGTCGGGCGCCATGAGCTGGCTTCCTGATGACTTCGTCCACCCCGTCCTGGTACCGCTGCCGGGCGGTGGCCATCACCTGCGGCCGATCCGGGAGGCGGACACCCCGCTCGACTATCCGGCTGTGATGGGTTCGCGCGAGCGGCTGTGGACCATCTTCGGCCCGGCCTGGGGCTGGCCCGCGGCCACCATGACCTACGAGGCCGACCAGGCCGACCTGTTGCGGCACGAGAAGGAGATCGCCGCACACCAGTCCTTCAACTACGCGCTGTTCGACTCGGCGGAGACAGCCCTGCTCGGCTGTGTCTACATCGACCCACCCGAGAGGGCCGGCGCGGACGGCGAGATCTCCTGGTGGGTGGTGGACGAGCTGGTGGGCAGCAAGGTCGAGCAGGCCCTCGACGCGCTGGTGCCGCAGTGGATCGCCGCCGACTGGCCGTTCGAGCAGCCGCGCTTCCTCGGCCACGAGATCTCCTGGTCGGACTGGCTCGCCCTGCCTGAGCATCCCGACAGGTAAGTGGTTGCTGCCCGCACCGATCTCGAAGGCTGTCGATCGAACGGGAGTCTCGACCGGGTGACTGCGGCGGTTTCCACGCGTGACAGCAGTGCGTCCAGGTGGCTCCGGGGTGCGATCCCATTCCGAATGGTTCCCGGACGCCCTGTTGTCGTTGTTGTACGTGCCTGTGCATGTTGACCTCAACTCGCCTGCAGTGTCGCGCAATTGCCTCGCGCACGTGTACGGCGACGCGGCCGACCATCAGGACCGGGCACACCGGTGTCCGTCGGACAGGACGAACGCGGAGTGCGCGGCCGTCCGGCCCCCGCAGCACCGCCCTGGCAGTGTCCGTCCTCCCCGAGCCAGCGGGGGTCTGTGGGAGCCGGAGGTGGAGGCGGAGGCGGAGGCGGGCAAGGGTGGCCATGGCGTGACGGTGGACAGCTCGTTCGTCGTCGTAGGTGGCCAGGGCCCGGTTCTGTTTGAGCTGGCTGAAACCGCACATCGACGACGTTGCGCCGCCGGTACAGGTCCCTGCCGAGCCTGCCGACGGGTCAGGAACCCGGGCAGAACTCCGCCTTCAGCTCGGCGGTGAAGAGGTCGATCGGCCCGTTGCCGCCGTTCAGCCAGTCTCCGTTGACGTTGGTGGAGAGCAGGTGGCGGCCGTCGCGGCTGCCGTAGGTGTAGGTCCACGAGCCGTTGATGGCGCCGCCCATGCCCCAGACGGTGGTGCAGGGCAGATCGACGGAACTGACGCCCAGGCCGTAGGCGGTGTCCTTGATCCACTTGTCCGCCGGGGTCCGGACCATGGTGAACATCTCCTGCTGCTGGGCCGGCGGCAGCAGTCGTCCGGCCAGCAGGGCGGCGAAGAAGGTGTTGAGGTCGCGGGTGGTGGAGATCATGTCGCCGGACGCCCAGCCCCAGGACGGGCTCAGCTCGGTCACGTCGTAGTCCGGGGTGTTCGGGTCGGTGTACCCGAGGTGGGAGTACTCCCGCCCGTGCGGCCCGTGGAGGGTGACGTCGTCGGCGGCGGGCTCGTAGGTGCTGGTGAGGCCCAGCGGGGCGGTGATGCGCTGTCGGATCTGCTGGGCCAGGGTGCTGCCGGAGGCCCGTTCGACGATCATCCCGGCGAGGACGTAGTTGGTGTCGGAGTACGTCCAGCCGGTGCCGGGGGCGAAGTCGGGCCGGTGGGCGCGGGCGATGCCGACGAGCCGCTCGGGGGTGAAGTGGTCGAAGCGGTGCTGCAGGAAGGGCTCGTGCCAGAACTCCTTCCCGATCTCGTCGTCCGTGGCGAAGTTGGGGACGCCGCTGGTGTGGTTGAGCAACTGCCGGACGGTGATCCGGTCGGGCTGGTAGCCGGGGGCGTCGAGGACGCCGGGCAGCCAGTGCTCCATGCTGTCGTCCAGGCTCAGCCGGCCCTCGGCGGCGAGCTGGAGCACGACCGTGGAGACGAAGGTCTTGGTGGTGCTGCCGATCCGGAACCGGTCCTGCTCCTGGCGGGGCCGTCCGGTGGCGATGTCTGCGACGCCCGCGTCGCCGAACCAACGGTGGCGCCCGTCCCGCACCTCGGCGACGGCTCCGGGGAGTCCACCGGCCGTCACACCCCGGTCGAGCACGGCCTGCACACCCGGGTGACGGTCCCGCTGCCCGGTCTGCTCGGCGAACACCGGTGCGGCGGTGGTCACGGTGGCGGCGAGCACGGCCCCGGCGAGCAGGGCGGTGACGGTGGCGCGGGTGGTGGTCCTCATGGCGTGTTCCCCCTCGACGGTGCTTCCCGTTGACGGAGAGAACGCTCCCGTCAGTTGACGAAGCCGTCAACACAAACTCCATCGGCACGCTCACATCTCCGCAGGTCAGGTGGCGTATTTCCTTGCAATGGGACTGCCCATGAATGCAACACCTCCACACTCCCATTGCAACAACGCGAGCATCGGGCGGATACTCCCCTGACCATCGCAAGGAACCTGCGCAAGGAACCCGCGCAAGGAACCCGCGCAAGGAACCCGAGAGAACGATGAGACGAGGGGACGAGGGGACGAGGACGGATGCCCGGAGGCCGACTGACCCTGCAGGACCGCCGCCAGATCGCCACCGGCCTGGCCGAGGGGCTCGGCTACGGCGAGATCGCCCGCGGCCTCGGTCGGCCGACCTCGACCGTCACCCGCGAGATCGGCCGCAACGGCGGCCCGTCCGGCTACCGGGCCGAGCGCGCCCAGCACGCGACCGCCCAGCGCTCCCGTCGCAGCCGTACCGCGCCCGCCCCGCGCCGGACCGTCCCGGCCCGCGCCGGCCTCGACCGGGACCCGGTCGCCGTCAGCCGCGACCGGGACCCCGCCGCCGTCGGCGAATTCGCCGACCAGCTGGCCGAGTTGCTGGTGCACGTCGGCATGCCCCGGATGGCGGCCCGGGTGCTCGGCTGCCTCTACGTCACCGACGAGGGCAGCCTGACCTCCGGCGACCTGGTGCAGCGACTGCAGGTCAGCCCGGCCGCCGTCTCCAAGGCGATCGGCTACCTGGAGGGGCAGGCGCTGGTCCATCGGGAGCGCGACGACCGGCAGCGCCGCGAGCGGTACGTCATCGGCGCCGACATCTGGTACCGCGCCCTGCTGGCCAGCGCCGAACGCAACGCGATGCTCGCCGGGATCACCCGCCACGGCGCCGAGCTGCTCGGGCCCGCCACCCCCGCGGGCGCCCGGATGGACGACGCGTCCGCGCTGCTGGAGCGGATCGGCCAGGACATCGTGCGGTCCGTCCGGCAGTGGTACGAGGAGCGCGGCCCGGTCCCGTCCTGATCGCCCGACGACCCGCCCCCTCCCGGCCGCCGACGTACGGGCCCGCGGAGCCCGTACGCGCCGTCGCCGGCTCAAATGCAGCGGCCCGGCGCCGACAACGAATCGCCAACGCCAGTGACTCGTCCGTCAGTTCAGGTCGAAGCAGCACGAACGGAACAACGACCGACCCACTCCGCGGACGCGAGCCTAGGACTCGTAGCGCTCGACCTCCTCGACGCTGCGCACACTGGCCTGGTTCGGGTCCTCGCCGGCGTCGGTGCGGGCGCGGCGCTGGCGCAGCAGGTCCCAGCACTGGTCGAGCTGTTCCTCGAGGTCCTTGAGTTCGCGCTGTTCGGTGGACTGGTCGATGCGGCCCTCCAGGAGGGCGGCGCGCAGCTTCCGTTCCGTCTCAACCATGTCGCTGATCCGGTCCAGGATGCGGCGGTCGGCGCCGCCCGTGCTCTGCTCGTCCATCGGGGCTCTCCTCGCGGTCGTCTGCGCCTCACTGTAGGTAGCGGGGGTGCGGGCCGCCAGCAGGGCGGATCGGGGCGGCGTTCCGGCGTGGCGTGGCGCGTTGCCCCGAACGGGGGAGCGTAATTGACAGGGCGTCAGGGGGTTGCCAGGATCGCTTATTGAAAACGACTTCCACTTCCAGTCGCTCCGAAAGGCGCTACCCCCATGTCCCTGGACGTCTCCCCCTCCCTGCTGGCGCTGGCCGAACGCGACGAGGTCGCCGACGCCGACTTCCTCGCCACCGTCCGCACCTCGCTGCCCTACGCGTACCGGCTGGTCAACGACCTGACGGCGGAACTCGCCACCACGGACGCCGAGTTCGCGGACAACACGGTCGCCCCGACGGACGCCGAGCGGGCCCAGCTGCTGCGCGCGCTGGCCAGCGACTCGATCCGCGGGGCGCTGGAGCGGCACTTCTCGGTGAAGCTGGCCTTCCAGAACTGCCACCGGCTGGCGGCCTTCCACCCGAACGCCGAACAGACGGACGCCTACCGGAGGTTCACCTCGCCGCGGGCCCAACTTCTCAACCAGTCACCCGAGTTGCGGGACTGCTGACCCCGTTCACCGCCGCAGCGCCCGAACGCCCGTCGCCCCCGACACGGAGTCCGGGGGCGCCGGGCGTTCGGCGGGCGTCCGCCCAACTCGCCTCAGCCGGCGCCGACTTCGGCGTCCCGCTGGGGCGCCGCCGGCTCCACCGGCGCGGCCACCGGCCGGCCGCGACGGGAGGGCACCAGCAGCGCCGCGAACGCCGCGGCCAGGCAGAACGCCGCGAGCAGCGCGAAGCCGTCGGTGTAGCCGGACTCCAGCGGGCGGCCGGAGGGCTGCAGCTGGCCGGTGACCAGGCAGGTCATCAGCGCGGCGCCCATCGAGCCGCCGATGGTGCGGATGTTGGCGTTCATGCCGGTGGCGGCGCCGGTCTGGGCGGGCGAGACGCTCTGCACGATCAGGTTGCTCATCGAGGCGAACGCCAGGCCGACGCCGAGGCCGAACACGCCGGACGCGACGGCGACGTCCGCCTGCGTGCCGTGCCGGGCGGCGAGCAGCGCGCAGGCGACGGCGCCGAACAGCGCGCCGGTGACCAGCTGCGCCTTGGCGGGGAAGCGACCGGCCAGGCGTCCGCCGAGGATGCCGGAGACGAACATCGCGCCGACCATCGGCAGCATCAGCAGCCCGGCCCCGGTGACGGTGGAGCCGAAGCCGTAGCCCGCACTGGCGGGGGTCTGGACGAATCCGGGAAGGAACGCCCATACGGCGTACATGCCGCCGCCGAACAGCAGGGCGGCGGTGTTGGTGGTCCACACGGCGGGCAGTCGCATCACCCGCAGGTCGATCAGCGGGTTGCGGGAGCGGGCTTCGTTGAACGCCCAGAGCGCGAACAGTGCGACGGCGGCGGCGAGCAGGCCGAGCACCCGGGCCGATCCCCAGCCCCACTGGGCGGCCTGACTGACCGGCAGCAGCAGGGCGACCAGCCAGCCGGAGAGCAGCAGGGCGGAGATCCAGTCGACGCTGCCCTCGCTGCGGGTCGGCGACTCGGGGACGTAGCGCCAGGCGAGCAGCACGGTGCCGGCCACCACGATGACGGGCAGCCAGAACAGCCAGCGGTAGTCCAGCGCGCCGACGATCGGGCCGGCCAGCACCATGCCGAGGCCGCTGCCGACGGCGATCACCGCGGACAGGTTGCTGATGCCGGTGGGGACCCGCCCGGGCGGGAACTCGTCGCGGATGATGCCGAAGGACAGCGGGAACAGCGCGCCCGCGATGCCCTGGAGCACCCGGGCGGCCAGCAGCACCGCGATGTTGGGGGCGAGCGCGGCGACCAGGCAGCCGGTCAGCAGGGCGACCAGCGCGGCCACCAGGGTGCGCTTCTTGCCGACCAGGTCGCCGACCCGGCCGAGGATCGGGGTGAACACCGAAGCGGACAGCAGGTAGGCGGTCATCACCCAGGTGACGGTGGACTGCGAGGTGTGCATCGCCTCTTGGACGATCGGCAGGGCCGGCGTGATCAGCGACTGGAGCAGCGCGAACACGCCCGCTCCGGCGGCGAGCACGCCGAAGGTGAGGCGGTGGGACTGGCGGTTCATCGAACCCTCTCGGGACTCGGGTCGCGGCGCACGGAGACAACGCCGCAGCGGCGTGCAATGGCAGGCAGGCGCCCGAACGGGCGATGGTACGGAGAAGGAGTGATCCGTGGTGCAGAACGGTCGATGCCGACGTGGCCGTCACCGGCACGGCCAATGCCAGTACGGTCAAACGGAATTGACGACGACGAGGCGGCTTCCGTCAATCGCGATTGACGGAAGTGGTGCAGGTCCGGTCAACCCCGGTTGACGACAGGGGTGCCGGCGCGGGTGACACGGGCGGCCCGCCGCCGATGGTGGGGCAGGCCGAAGTTCGGGCCCCGATGCTAAAGTCGAGGCATGCCTCCAGATTAGCGGAGGTGAGCCTCCGGTTCAATTCGGATGTGTCGAAACGAGGTCCCCGTGTCCGAACCGATCTCCGTCGGCGAGTTCCTCGCCGCCCAGCGCCCGCGCCGCGCCGACGCCGCGCGCAACTTCGACGCGCTGCTCACCGCCGCCCGCGAGGCCTTCGCCGAACACGGCGCCGAGGCCTCCCTGGAGGACATCGCCCGCCGGGCCGGCGTCGGCATCGGCACCCTCTACCGCAACTTCCCGACCCGCCGGCACCTCTTCGAGGCGGTCTACGCCAACGAGGTCGACGACCTCGGCCGGGTGGCGGCCGCGCTGGCCGACCTGCCTTCCTGGGACGCCCTGACCGCGTGGCTGCGCCGCTTCGTCGACTACGCGATGACCAAGCGCGCCATCCGCGAGGCCCTCCAGGGCGAGGAGACCGCTGTCTTCCTCGCCTGCCGCCGCTCCATGTACGACGCCGGCACTCCCCTGCTGGAACGCGCCCAGCAGGACGGCGCCGTCCGCGCCGACATGGACATGGACGACCTGCTCCGGATGGTCTCCGGCATCGCCTCCGTCGCCTTCCCGGACGAGGAGCAGCGCGCCAAGGTCCTCGCCATCGCCCTGGACGGCATCCGCCCCCGCCCCTGACGCCGGCCCCCTGAACCTCCTCCCCTCCCCCGCTCCTGACGTCTCCTCAGTTCTCGCCGAACGGGTCCGCGGGGTCGCGGCCCACCAGGCCCAGCAGCCGGTCCTGCGGATCGGCGTCGGCCGGCACCGGCACCGCGTCCGCGAACAGGCCCGAGGCCGACAACGCACCGGCCTGCGGGGCGATCTCGGCCAGCGCGAAGCTCGCCGCCGCCGGGTCCATCCGAGCGTCCGCACCGATCCCCGTGGCCAGGTCCCAGCCGTGCACGATCGCGTCCACCGTCATCTCCCGGCAGTACCCGGCCGCCCGCCGCCGCCCGTACGAGAGATGGACGGTCCGCCGCAGCGCGCCCGGCTCGGCGAACGCGGCCCGGGCGGCGTCGGCGGCGGCCGTCCAGGCCGCCACCGGGTCGTCGCCGAGCACGTCGCCGTCGTAGCGGTCACCGACCTCGGCGACCGTCGCACCGGCGAGCAGGTCCGGCACCCACAGCTGTTCGTAGGTCAGGTGCCCGACCAGTTGGCGGACCGTCCAGTCGGTGCACGGCGTGCGGGCCTGCCAACGGTCGTCGGGGACGGCGCGGACCAGCCGGCCGAAGTGGTCCAGGGCGCCGGCGTGCAGCGCGAGCAGGTCCTGGTCGTCGAGGTGCGTCGCCATGGGCCCACGCTTGCCCGCCCGCGCCGCCCGGGCAAGGCGACACCCCGCAGCGACACCCCGCAGCGACGGCGGGCTACTCGACCGGCGCCTTCTCGCGCAGCAGCTGCACGAACGCCCGCATCCACCCCGGGTGGTCGGGCCAGGCACGGGCGGAGACCACCGCGCCGTCCACCACCGCGTCCCCGTCCACGAAGTCCGCCCCGCCGGCGGCCACGTCCGGCTCCAGCGCCGGGTACGCGGCCGTGCGGCGGCCGGCCATCGAACCGGTCCGCAGGGTGATCAGCGGCCCGTGGCAGATCTGCGCGAGCGGCTTGTCGTCGGCCACGAAGTGCGACACGATCCGCTGCACCTCGGGGTCGTTGCGCAGGTATTCGGGCGCCCGGCCGCCGGGCAGCACCAGCGCCACGTACTGCGCCGGGTCCACGTCCGCGAACGCCAGGTCGGCGGGCCAGGTGTAGCCGGCCTTCTCGGTGTAGGTGTCGAACCCGGGGACGAAGTCGTGCACCACGAACTGCAGGGTCTTCTTGGTCGGCGCGGCGATGTCCACCTCGTACCCCTCCTCCAGCAGCCGCTGGTAGGGGTAGAACACCTCCAGCGACTCGGCCGCGTCACCGGTGATGATCAGGATCCTTGCTGCCATTCGTGGCTCCCGTCCCGTTCCTCGCGCCTGGCGCGTCGCCCACCCCCGACGGGGCCGACGCTGCCACCCTGCCCGCTGACACGCCGTCAAATCAATGGGGCGCGCGCAGCACGGCGCACGGCCGGGGCGTGCGCTCCGCCGCTCGATGCAGTGTCCGCCCGGCCGGGGGTACTCCGGGGGCGACCCGCCCGGGGCGCGCCTAGCGTGCTGACGGGGCCGGCCTCGGGTTGACGCTCGCGGTGCCGCCGGGCCCGGCCGCCACCACAAGTCCGCCGGCACGGGAGGTCGTCATGCAGCACTCGCACATCGTTGACTCCGCCACCGTCGCCAACCTGCGCGATCTCGGCGGCATCGACCTGCCCGGCGGCGCCCGGGTCCGGTCCGGACTGGCGTTGCGTTCCGGCCAGTTGGACCGGCTCGACGCGGCCGGGGACCCGATGTTCGACGCGCTCGGCGTGCGCACCGTCATCGACCTGCGCAGCGGCCCCGACCGCGCCGCCCACCCGGACCGGGTGCCCCGCGGGGCACACCTGCTGGTCGCCGACGTGCTCGCCGATCGGGCGGGCCACAGCGTCACCGCCACGCTGATCGCCGCACTCGACGACCCCGCCACCGCCAACCGCACCCTCGGCCGCGGCCGCGCGGCCCTCGCCCTCCGCGAGGACTACCGCGCCTTCGTCACCTCCACGGCCGCCCGGCAGGCCTACAAGCAGCTGCTCACCGCGCTCGCCCACCAGGGCGGCGGCCCGGTGCTGTTCCACTGCACCGCCGGCAAGGACCGCACCGGCTGGGGCGCCAGCCTGATCCTGCTGCTGCTCGGCGCGGACGAGGAGACCGTCCGCACCGAGTACCTGTCCGTGGACCCGGCGGTGCACATCCGGTACGCGCCGATGCTGGAACGTTTCCTCTCCGGTGGCGGCGACCCGGAGATCGCCGACGCGATCCTGTCGGTCCGCGCCGAGTACCTGGCCGCCGCCCTCGACACCCTCGCCGACCACTGGGGCGACCCGGAGAGCTACGCCCGCGCCGCGCTCGGCCTCAAGGACGAGACCCTGGACAGCCTCCGCAACCGCTTGGTGCGGGCGTCCTGACGGGTCGTCGGCGGGCGGCCGGAAAGCGCCTTCCCGTTGGTTCGGCGACTCGTGCGCACAGCGACGGGAAGGCGTTTTCCGGCCGCCCCTGACACGCGCACGCCCCTCGGAGAGCAGGCTCGTCTCGGAGAGCAGGCTCGTCTCGGAGAGCAGGCTCGTCTCGGAGGGCAGGATCGTCCGTCGCCAGGTGGCCACCACAGGAGCCGGAGAGCGGTTTCCGCAGGCCGTCCGGCTCTCGGGCAGCCACCCGACCTGACCCGGCGTCAGCCGGTCGCGCCGGCCGCTCCGACGCAGGCCTCGTTGCCCTCGGGGTCGGCCAGGATCCAGAGGGCGGGGGCGTCCGCGTCCGTGACCAGGCGGCCGCCGGCGGCGAGGGCGGCGGCGACCCGCTGCGCGGCGATGTCGTGCGGGACCCACACGTCCACGTGCACGCGGTTGCGCTGGGGCCGGGGCTCGTCCATCTGCTGGAAGTAGAACGGCGCGCCGCGGCGGGCCGGGTCGAGCAGGTCCTCGGGGCTGCCGGCGCGGTCGCGGTAGCCGAGCAGGGCCCGCCAGAAGGCGACCACGGCGGGCCGTTCCAGGGCGTCCACGGTGACCTGCACGGTCTGCACGGCGTGCGGGTCGGCGCTCGCGCCGAACTCGCGGGCGGCGGCGGAGATCCGCCGGGCTAGCTCGACGTGACGCTCCGTCAGGCCGTAGAACTCCTCGCCCGGCTTGATCAGTCGGACGGTGACGCCGTCGGGCCGCAGGTCCACGTCCGGTGCGCCGAGACCGTCCACGGCGGTGGCGATCGCGGCCACCAGCCGGGCGCCGTCGGCGAAGGAGCCGGTGCGGAAGAACGTGCACGCCCCTTCGCCCAGGACCCGCCAGTCCTCCGTACCGGACGCGGCGTGGAACGCCGACGGCCGGATCCTGACGTCCGCCTCGACCTGCTCGCCCTGCCCGCCCTGCCCGGCCTGCCCGCCCTGTCCGGCCTGCCCGACCTGCCCGCCCTGCCCGCCCTGCCCGACCTGCCCGCCCTGCCCGCCCTGCCCGACCTGCCCGCCCTGCAACTGAAGCTCTGTCATCCGGGCAGCGTAGCGCCGCAGTCCGACAGAATGATCACCACCACGGGTCAGCGGGCCCCCGTCCAGGCCAGCAGGTGGTCGACCGACCAGGCGTTGATGATCCGCTCGGCGTCCAGGCCCAGCGCGACGGCCCGTTCGCAGCCGGCGATCTGCCAGTCGAGCTGGCCGGGGGCGTGCGCGTCGGTGTCCACGGCGAACAGGCAGCCGAGGTCGACGGCGAGGGCGAGCAGGTCGTCCGGCGGATCCTGGCGGTCCGGGCGGCAGTTGATCTCGACGGCGGTGTCGTGCTCCCGGCAGGCGGTGAACACCGCCTCCGCGTCGAACTCGGACTGCGGGCGCGGCTTGTCGCCGAGCCGCCGCCCGGTGCAGTGGCCGAGCACGTCGACCAGCGGGTTGCGGACCGCGGCCAGCATCCGGCGGGTCATCGCGGCGCCGTCCATCCGCAGCTTGGAGTGCACCGAGGCGACCACCACGTCCAGCCGGCCCAGCAGTTCCTCGTCCTGGTCGAGCGAGCCGTCGTCGAGGATGTCGCACTCGATGCCGGACAGCAGCCGGAACGGGGTGAGCCGGCCGTTCAGGTCCTCGATCACGTCGAGCTGGTCGCGCAGCCGCTCGGCGCTCAGGCCGTTGGCGACCGTCAGGCGCGGCGAGTGGTCGGTGAGCGCGGCCCACGAGTGGCCGAGGTCGCGGGCGGTACGGGCCATCAGTTCGATCGGGGCCCCGCCGTCGGACCAGTCCGAGTGCAGGTGGCAGTCGCCGCGGAGCTGCTCGCGCAGCCGGAGCGCGGCGGTGGACGGCGCGGGCCCGGCGGCCGCCCGGGCCTCCGTCTCCAGCAGGTACTGCGGGGTGCGGCCCGCCGTGGCGTCGACGATCACCCGGGCGGTGACGGGGCCGACGCCCGGCAGGCGTTCCGCGGCGGCGACGTCGACCGGCCCCGGGGGCAGCCCGGCGGCGGCTTCGGCGGCGGTGCGGAACGCCTTCACCCGGTAGGGGGAGGCGAGTTCACGCTCCAGCAGGAAGGCGATGCGTTCCAGGGCGGTGACCGGATCCATGCGGCCAGTCTGCGCGGGGCGGTACCGGGCCGCATGCGGGTTGCCGCCGGACGGCCGTGGGGTCGGACGGGCGCACGTGACGGGAGCGGCGGCGGGTGCTGCGGGGCCTCTGATCTGCCCCAAACCCTTGTTGACAGTCTGTCTCATTGGTTTACTCCTCCTGGAGCCCCTGCCCCCGCCACCCTCCGGAGCCCGCCCATGCCCGACACCGCCGCCCCCACCGGGACGATCGCCCAGCAGCGCAACGCCGACCGCGAGCTCAACGCGTCCCGCCTGCTGCGCGCCTCCGCCAAGCACTCCCACGACCCGCTCACCGAGGTCGACTGGACCGCCCCCGTCGACCCCGACCACTACGCGCTGCCCGCCCACCGCGTCACCCTGTACGGCACTCCGCTCTGGGAACGCCTCGACGAACGGCAGCGCGCGCAGCTGAGCGTCCATCAACTCGCCTCCACCACGGCGGCCGGCATCTGGTTCGAACTGGTCCTGATGGAGGGCCTGATCCGGCACGTCTACGCGAACGACCTCACCACCGGGCACGCCCAGTACGCGCTGACCGAGGTCGCGGACGAGTGCCGGCACTCCACCATGTTCGCCCGCTACATCACCGCCACCGGGTACCCGTCGGCCCGGCCCACCAAGCGCGCGGACCGGCTCGGGCGGCTGCACTTCCTGCTCAACGACACCACGATGACCTTCGCCGGGGCGATATTCGTCGAGGAGTTCACGGACGCGATGCAGCGGGAGATGATCCGGGACGAGAGCCTGCAGCCGCTGGCCCGCTCGGTCGCCCGGATCCACGTCATCGAGGAGGCCCGGCACATCGGCTACGCCAAGCCCGAACTCGAACGCCGCTGGGCCCGGATGACCCCCGCCCGCCGCGCCGTCTTCCGCCGCGCCCTCGCGCTCCTGGCCCGCCAGTCCGTCGCGGAGATCGTCAACCCCCGCGTCTACGCCCTCGCCGGCCTCGACCCCGCCGAGGCCGCCCGCGCCGCCGCCGCCAACCCCCACTGGCGCCAGGCCCGCATCGACTGGTCCCGCAAGGCCCTCGACTTCTTCGCCGACCTCGGCATCATCACCCCCTCCACCACCCGCCGCTGGCAACGCGCCTCGCTCCTCCCCTGACCCGGTCGCCCGCCCGTACCCCTCCGCCGCCGACTGTCCGGAGGGGCGTGGCGGACTGGGCGCGGGGGTGGGTTCTGACGGAGGATTCGTTGCGTGAGTGATGCTGCGGGTGCGGTCGGCGGGATTCGGCTGGGGACGGGGCGTGGGCGGTGGGTCGTCGCGGCGACCGCGCTGGGGTCCGGGATGGCGATGCTGGACGGCACGGTGGTGAACGTCGCGTTGCCGCGGATCGGGGAGGACCTGGGGGCGAATCTCGCCTCGTTGCAGTGGACGATCAACGCCTACATGCTGACTCTCGCCGCGTTGATCCTGCTGGGCGGTTCGCTCGGTGACCGGTACGGCCGCCGTCGGGTGTTCCTGATCGGGGTGTGCTGGTTCGCGTTGGCGTCGGCGGGCTGCGCGGCGGCGCCGAACGTCGACGTGCTGATTCTGGCCCGGGCGCTGCAGGGCATCGGTGGCGCGTTGTTGACGCCGGGTTCGCTGGCGATGCTGCAGGCGGTGTTCCACGAGGACGACCGGGCGGGCGCGGTGGGTGCCTGGTCGGGTCTGGGCGGTGTCGCGGCGGCGGTCGGTCCGTTCCTCGGGGGTTGGCTGGTGGACGGTCCGGGCTGGCGGTGGATCTTTCTGCTGAACCTGCCATTGGCGGCGGTCGTGGTGGCGGTGACGGTCCGTCATGTCCCGGAGACCCGTGATCCGGACGAGCAGGGCCGCTTCGACGTGCTGGGCGCGCTGCTCGCGGCGCTGGCGCTGGCGGGGCTCACGTACGCGTTGACGGAGGCGGGTTCCGGGCTGACGCCGGGCGCGATCGTCGCGGGGCTGGCGGGTGTGGCGCTGACGGCCGCGTTCATCCTGGTCGAGCACCGGTCGCCGAACCCGATGCTGCCGCTGTCACTGTTCCGGTCGCGGCTGTTCACCTCGGTCAACCTGGTGACGCTGTGCGTGTACGCGGCGTTCAGCGGGGTGTTCCTGCTGCTGACGGTGCAGTTGCAGATCGTCGCCGGGTTCACGCCGCTGCTGTCGGGAGTGGCGCTGGTGCCGATCACGGTGCTGATGCTGCTGTTCTCGGGGCGGGCCGGCCAGTTCGGCCGCACGGTCGGGCCCCGGCTGCCGCTGACGGTCGGCCCGTTGCTGGTGGCGGCCGGGGTGCTGCTGATGCTGCGGATCGGCCCGGACGCGAACTACTGGCTGGACGTGCTGCCCGCGGTGACCGTCCAGGGCGCGGGCATGACCCTGCTGGTGGCGCCGTTGACCGCGACCGTCCTCGCCGCCGTCGACGTCCGCCGGGCCGGCATCGCGTCCGGTGTGAACAATGCCGCCGCCCGCGCCGCGGGGCTGTTCGCGGTGGCGGCGATCCCGCCGCTGGCCGGTCTGAGCGGTGACGCGTACCGGATCCCGTCCGAGGTGGACAGCGCTTTCCGTACGTCCATGCTGATCTGCGCCGCGCTGCTCGCCGCCGGCGCCGCGATCGCGTTCACGACCATTCGCGCGGACTCGCTCGCCCCGCCCCACCCCGTCGCCGAACCGGACTGCGACTGGTACTGCGCGCCGACCTCCCCGCCGATCCATCCGAACCACGAGGAGGCCTGACGGCGTGTCGCCCGGAGCCGTTACTTCAGGACGACGGTCACGGTGGGAACCGGCATCGTGTGGGGCCCGGTCGGTCCGGGGGTCGGCGCCCCCGTCGGCTGCGGTGGCGCCGTCGTCGTCGGCGCGGGGTGGACCGGCTCGGCAGGAGTGATCGGCACCCCGGTGGGCGCGGGCCGCTGGGTGACCGGTGTCCCGGTGGGCGTGGGCGCCTTCGTGGTTCCGGTGGGGGCCGGCATGGTCGTGCCGATGGGTCCCGGCCCCGGAGGCGTCGTCGTCGAGCCCGGTGAGGTCTCGACGTACCCCCAGCTGACGTCGATGGGGCCGCCCTTGGGGTCACCGCCGAGCGCCACGAAAGCCCCGAGCGACAGATCGAGGTCGTGGAGCGGCATGCCGGCGGGCGCGCGGTCGAGGACGGTCGCGACGATCGACGTCCCCCCGTGCTGGATCCAGACCGACTGGAAGCAGTGCGGCGCCGAGTATCCGTTGCCGAACTCGGCGGGGCTCAGTGCCACCACCAGGTCGCCCGGTACGGATGCCTGGCCGCAGGCGCCGAGACCCACGGGGTAGTGCGTCGCCCGTCCCGTGTAGGCGGCGCTGGGCGAGGCCGTCGCCAGCGTGATGCCGCCGGCGAGCAGCAGCGCAGCCGCTCCGGTCTTCGCCGTTCGTGCCCTCATGAACTCCTCTTCTCTGCCTGCCTGCGCCGACCGGCGCCGGTGGGCACCACGCTCGCAGCCCCCGCTCACGCCCGGCTCACGTCCGGCGTGCGCGGGCCGGCTCAGCGGTGCGGCCGTTCCGGCCGGTGCATGCGCGAAGCCCCGGAGGGCTCCTGCGGGTGCAGGAGCCCTCCGGGGCTTCGCGACGGCGACGGGGCGTCAGCGTCAGAGGATGTCGCCCGGGACGTACTTGGCGGCCTCGGGGTGGGCGGCGGCGACGGCCTCGATGCGGCGGACGATCTCGCCGACCTGGGCGGCGGCGGCGCCGGTGAAGGAGAGGCGGTCGGCGAGCAGGGCGTCGATCGCTGCGCGATCGAGCGGGATCCGGGTGTCGGCGGCGAGCGCCGGGACCAGGGTGTTCTCGCGGGCGCCCTCGCGCATGGCCAGCGCGGCGGCCACGGCGTGCTCCTTGATGACCTCGTGCGCGGTCTCCCGGCCGACGCCGGCCCGGACGGCCGCCATCAGGACCTTGGTGGTGGCCAGGAACGGGAGGTAGCGGTCGAGCTCGGCCTCGATGACGGCGGGGAAGGCGCCGAACTCGTCGAGAACGGTGAGGAAGGTCTCCAGCAGGCCGTCGAAGGCGAAGAACGCGTCCGGCAGCGCGACCCGGCGGACCACGGAGCAGGAGACGTCGCCCTCGTTCCACTGGTCGCCGCCGAGCTCGGCGGTCATCGAGGCGTAGCCGCGCAGGATGACGGCGAGGCCGTTGACGCGCTCGCAGGAGCGGGTGTTCATCTTGTGCGGCATGGCCGAGGAGCCGACCTGGCCGGCCTTGAAGCCCTCGGTGACCAGCTCGTGGCCGGCCATCAGGCGGATGGTCTTGGCGATGCTGGACGGGCCGGCGGAGAGCTGGACCAGGGTGGAGACCACGTCGTAGTCGAGCGAGCGCGGGTAGACCTGGCCGACCGAGGTGAGGACGTTGTCGAAGCCGAGGTGGCCCGCCACCCGGCGCTCCAGCTCGGCGAGCTTCTGGGCGTCGCCGCCGAGGAGGTCGAGCATGTCCTGGGAGGTGCCGACCGGGCCCTTGACGCCGCGCAGCGGGTAGCGGGCGATCAGCTCTTCCAGGCGGGCGAAGGCGGCCAGGACCTCGTCGGCGGCGGTCGCGAAACGCTTGCCGAGGGTGGTGGCCTGGGCGGCGACGTTGTGCGAGCGGCCGGCCATGACGAGCTCGCCGTACTGGGCGGAGAGCCGGCCGAGGCGGACCAGGACGGCCACCGTGCGGTCGCGGACGTGCTCCAGGGACTGGCGGATCTGCAGCTGCTCGACGTTCTCGGTGAGGTCGCGCGAGGTCATGCCCTTGTGGATCTGCTCGTGCCCGGCGAGTTCGGAGAACTCCTCGATGCGGGCCTTCACGTCGTGCCGGGTGACCTTCTCGCGGGCGGCGATGGACGCCAGGTCGACCTGGTCGACGACGCGCTCGTAGTCGGCGATCGCGGTGGGCGGCACCTCGATGCCGAGGTCCTGCTGGGCCTTCAGGACGGCCAGCCACAGGTGGCGCTCCAGTACCACCTTGTGCTCGGGGGACCACAGCTGGGCCAGGGTCGCCGAGGCGTACCGGGAGGCCAGGACATTGGGGATCTTGGGCTTCGCGCTCACGCTTCGCAAGCCTAACAGTCGAGGTCAGGAGGGAACGCAGCGCCTCCGCCGCGAGGAGGGGTAGCATGGCCGGTTGAACATTGACTCACATGCCACCGTAGAACTTCCTCAGGGCAAGGATATCACGTTGACCGAAGAGATGGCAAGCGACGTCGTCCTGGCAGCCGAACTCCGCACCGAGCAGCGCCGGTTGACGGAGCTGTACGCCCGACTGGACGCCACCCGCGAACAGGCCCGCGCCGCGCTGGAACAGGCCGGCGCCGAGAGCGCGCGGCCCGGCGGCACCCGGCAGGCCCGGCTGGAGCAGGAGGTGGTGCTCGCCGAGCGCACCCGCCGGCTGGCCCGGCTGACCGCCGTCGAACGCGGCCTGTGCTTCGGCCGGATCGACGGCCGCGACGGCGCCGTCCACCACCTCGGCCGGATCGGCCTGCTGGACGAGGAGTTCGAACCGGTGCTGCTGGACTGGCGGGCCCCCGCCGCCCGCCCGTTCTACACCGCGAGCGCCGCCGACCCGGCCGGTCTGCTGCGCCGCCGCCACCTGCGCACCCGGGGCCGGCAGGTGGTCGGCCTGGACGACGAGGCGTTCGACCTGGACGCGCTGGACGCCGACGGCCGCCGCACCCTGGTCGGCGAGGCCGCGCTGCTGGCCGAGCTGCGCCGGGCCCGGACGGGGCGGATGCGCGAGGTGGTGGCGACCATCCAGGCCGAGCAGGACCGGGTGATTCGCTCCGGGCTGCACGGCGCGGTGGTGGTGCACGGCGGCCCCGGCACCGGCAAGACGGTGGCCGCGCTGCACCGGGCCGCGTACCTGCTGTACACCCACCGGGAGGTGCTGGAGCGGCGCGGCGTGCTGGTGATCGGCCCCAACCCGGCGTTCCTGCGCTACATCGAGCAGGTGCTGCCCTCGCTCGGCGAGACCGAGGTGCTGCTGCGCACCCTCGGCGAGCTGTTCCCGGGCGTGCACGCGGTTGACGCGGACCGACCGGAAACCGCTTTCCTGAAGGGTTCGCCGAAGATGGCCGAGGTGCTCGCCGAGGCGGTGCGCCTGCACCAGCGGCTGCCCGCCGGGGACGGCCTGATCACCGCGCTCGACCTGCCGCTCCCCCGCCGGCTGCTGGCCGCCGCCCGGGACGGCGCCCGGGGCCTGCGGCTGCCGCACAACGCGGCCCGCGCCGAGTTCCTGCGCACCGCCCTGCGCGGCCTGGCCCGGGCCCGCGCGGACGCGATCGGCCGCCCGTGGGACGAGGAGGAGGCCCGGTACGCGCCGGGCGAGCTGTGGGCCGAGCCGGAGGTGCGGGCCGCCCTGGACGCGATGTGGCCGCTGCTGACGCCGCAGCGGCTGGTCACGTCGCTGCTCGCCGACCCGGAGCGCCTCGCCCCGTCCCTGACCCCCGCCGAACGCGCCGCGCTGCACCGCGCGCCCGGCGCACCGTGGACGGTGGAGGACGTCCCGCTGCTGGACGAGGCCGCCGAACTGCTCGGCAGCGACGGCGCGGAGCAGCGCCGGGCCGCCGCCGAGCGGGGACGGGCCCGGGCCGATGCCGAGCAGTACGCCCGTGGAGTGCTCCAAGTGACCGACCAGGAGGGCGAGTTGGAAGCGGCGGCGCTGGCGGACCGGCACGCCGAGGAGGGGCCGTACCGGTCGACGGCCGAGCGGGCGGCGGCGGACCGGGAGTGGACGTTCGGGCATGTGGTGGTCGACGAGGCGCAGGAGGTGTCGGCGCTGGCCTGGCGGATGGTGATGCGGCGGATCCCGACCCGGTCGCTGACGGTGGTGGGCGATCTGGCGCAGACCTCGTCGGCGGCGGGCACGCACGACTGGCAGGAGATGCTGGGCCGCTACCTGGGCACGCGCTGGCGGGAGGAGCGCCTGACCGTCAACTACCGCACCCCGGCGCCGATCATGGCGGTGGCGGCGGCGCTGCTGGCGGCCGTCGATCCGGCGGCGCGGGCGCCCGAGTCGGTGCGGGCCGAGGGCGAGGCGCCGCGGGCGGTGATGGTCGGGGACTACGCGGCGCAACTGCCCGCGCTGCTGGCGCCGGACGGGCCGGGCACCACGGGGCTGGTGGTGCCGGACGACCGGCTGGCGGAGTTGGCGCACCTGGGGGCGCTGACTGCCGCGCAGAGCAAGGGACTCGAGTTCGACGCGGTGGTGGTGGCCGATCCGGCGGCGATCCTGGCGCAGTCCCCGCGCGGCGGCCATGACCTGTACGTGGCGCTGACCCGGGCCACCCGCCGGCTGACCGTCGCCCACCACGGCCCGCTGCCGGAGCCGCTGCGGGCGGCGTTCCAACGAGCGGCTGTCGACCGGGTGGCTGTCGACCGGACAGGGTCGGCGAAAATGGGGTGATCCGGACGGGCGGGACGGGTTAGGGTCCCGCCATGACGACTCGTACGTTCCGCATCATGGTGCGCGGCGCCTTCGACGCCCTCACCCCCGAGCAGCACGCCGAACTGACGGCCGCCGCGGCCGAGCACGACGTGCTGAAGGCGCAGTTCACCGACGAGGGCCATCTGACGTACGACCTGTCGGCGCGCCCGTTCTTCACCTTCCGGTTCCTGGAGTACGGCGAGGCGGAGGAGGACGTCGTGGCGGCGTCGGTGCGGGCGGAGACGGCGGCGGAGCTGTGGCTGACGGACCGCGGGTACGGCTACAAGAACCTGAAGTCGCAGGCGCAGGACATGTCGCTGGCGGCGGTGGGCGCGCGGGGCAAGCAGGAGGCCCGGCGGAAGTCCTGACGGCCGGTCAGAACAGCGTGTCCTGTTCGGCGGCGGGGCGGGCCCGGGGCAGCAGGGTGAGGCCGTCGCAGGTGTCCGCGGGTTCGGCGTGCAGGGTCCAGCCGGTGAGCAGGCGGGTGTCGAGGAGCAGCGGGGGCCCGGCGGGCGGGTCGAGGAAGAGGTGGCCGCCGATCGGTCGGCGCAGTCGGCCGGTCAGGCGGGCGCCGTCGCTGAGGGCCTTGACCTGCTGGTACTGATCGGGGGCGCCGGCGGTGAGGCCGTACAGCTCGACCTGGTCGGTGACGGGGTGGTCGGGCAGCAGGGTGAGCGGGTGCCCCGCGGGCGGTTGCCGGGCGAGCAGGTGCAGGGCGCGGGTGCGGCCGGCGGTGAGTTCGGCGTGCCGGTCGGCGGCGGTGGGGAGCGTCCACCAGGCGGGGTACTTGGTGGCGGCGGGGATCCGTTCGCGGGCCAGTTTGGCGTGGGCGAGGGCGAGTTCGGCGCGGCGGACGGCGGGCAGCGGGCCGTGGGCGACGAACGTCCAGGTGAGGGCGGCCTGTTCGAGCAGGCGGACGGTGCCGCGTTCTTCGGCGGTGAGGCCGACCTTGAGCAGGCCGGGGCCGAACCAGGCGAGGTAGAGGCGGTAGCTGCGGCCGTCGTCGAGGATCCGGTCGCGGGCGAGTTGCAGGCCGCGGTCGGCGCTCTGGCAGGTGGGGCACTGGGTGGTGGTGCCGTCGGGTTCGATGGCGGCGTGGTGCGGGCAGGGGCGGTGGCCACGGGCGGTGGAGGCGCCGGTGCAGCGGCGCGGGCCGGCGATCCGCCAGGCGACGGGGAGTCCGTCGGTGAGCGGCCGGTCGTGGCGGGTGCGGCCGTCGGTGGCGGTGAGGCGGGGTGCGCCGTCCAGCCAGCGCAGTCCGGTCGAGGTCCATCCGTTCGCCTGGTGCATCCGGCGAGCGTAGGGCATGGGACCGACAGCGGGCACCCGAGGGGCGACGGCCGGTCAGGGGCGGAGCAGCGGCAGGACCTGTTGGCAG
Organism: Kitasatospora griseola; assembly: GCF_044999035.1. Taxonomy (NCBI): domain Bacteria; kingdom Bacillati; phylum Actinomycetota; class Actinomycetes; order Kitasatosporales; family Streptomycetaceae; genus Kitasatospora; species Kitasatospora griseola. The sequence continues at coordinate 722,053 of NZ_CP173360.1, forward strand.
AGCCGGGACAGTGCGGCGCGTTGCTCGGCGTCGAGGCTGTCGAAGGCCTGGCGGGCACGGGTCATGTCGTCACGGATCCGGTCGAGGACGGTGCGGCCGTCGTCGGTGATGGTGACGATCTTGACGCGGCGGTCGGCGGCGGCGGCTTCGCGGTGGGCGTAGCCGAGTGCTTCGAGGCGGTCGACGATGCCGGTGACGTTGGAGGCGTCGCAGCCGAGGCGTCCGGCGAGGGCGCGCATCGGAACGGGTTCGAGGACGGCCTTGAGTGCTTTGGCCTGCGAGGAGTTGAGTCCGTGGCGGGCCGCGGCGGCGGCGAAGTCCTGGAAGTAGGCCGTGCCGACGGCCGCGACCTGCTCCATCAGCTCGGTGGTGGAGGGGGTGGTGCCGGTGCCTGTGGTGCTGCCCATGGCGGTCAGGGTACGCCCATCGTTTCAGTGCCTCCAGTATTGAGTGAGGCAAGTAATCAAAATGTCCAGGAACGGCGGGCGTTACAGCACCAGACGGTCGAACAGGTGGTGGAGTTCCGCCTCCGGGTCGGCGGTCAGGCCGGTGTGCACGGGGCCGGGCTGGACGACGGCGCTGCGCGGGGCGGTGAGCCAGCGGAAGCGCTGCCCGGGGTTGTCCGCGGCGGCCGGTCCGGCGGCCTCGCCGCCCGCGCAGACCGCTGCGATGCCGCGCAGGGCGCGCCGCACGCCGGCCACGTCGGCGACCGCGTCGAGGGCGAGCAGCCGGCCCTGGTCGAGGTGGGTGCGGGCGCCGAGGTAGCCGGAGTCGCGGCAGTACAGCAGCACGCCGATGTTGACGCACTCGCCGCGCTCGACCCGGGGGACGGCGCGGATCAGCGCGTACTCGTAGTCCTTGGGGTGCTGGTCCATCAGCCGGCCACCTCCGGGAGCCAGTCGCGGGGCCCGGCGAGGCGGGCGGTGAGCTGCGCGGTGTAGGCGGCGCGGACGGCGTCGGGGCCGTCGAAGCCGGGCTCGTCGGCGAGCCAGACGTCCGGGACGGCCGCGACGGCGGCGGGCAGGGCGGCCTCGGCCAGCGCGGCGAGTTCGGCGTCCACCTTCGACAGGTGGCCGGCGGCGTGCCGCAGGGCGTGGTCGGAGGCGTCGTAGGGCTTGCGCCGCCAGGCTTCGGCGCGCGCCCAGCTGTGGTGGAAGATCAGGCTGGCGCCGTGGTCGATGACCCGCAGGCCGCCGGCGGCGACCAGCAGGTTGGGGTTGCGCCAGGACCGGTCGACGTTGCCGATCAGCGCGTCGAACCAGAGCACCCGGGCGGCGGTGTCGACGTCGACGTCGAAGCAGAGCGGGTCGAAGTTGAGCGCCCCGGACACGAACGCCATGCCGAGGTTGGCGCCGCCGCTGGCCCGCATCTGGTCCTGGATCTGCACCTCGGGCTCGCTGCGGGCGAGCACCGGGTCGAGGTCGACCAGAGCCAGTTCGGGCACCGGCAGGCCGAGCCCGCGGCCGAGTTCACCGGCCAGCACCTCGGCGACCAGCGCCTTGCGGCCCTGGGCCGCGCCGACCCATTTCAACACGTACAGACGGCGGTCGTCGGCCTCGATCAGGCCGGGCATCGAACCGCCTTCGCGCAGCGGCGTCGCGTAGCGGACGGCCGTCACCTCGGAGAGCATCCCGACAGCCTAGCGGCCCTCATCGGCGGCTCCGGCCGGGAGCCGCTGGAGATGCACCCTCCGTGGGCCCGTGCGAGTGTGGCCAACAGTCGTCCTTAAGTCAGTCACGGACTCAGTCACGGACCCGCAAACGTAGGGGATGAACGATGGAACGACCTCGGATCCTGATCGTCGGCGGCGGCTTCGCCGGGCTGGAGTGCGCGCGCCGCCTGGAGCGCAAGCTCGCCCCTTCCGAGGCGGAGATCTCCCTGGTCACGCCGTTCAGTTACCAGCTGTACCTGCCGCTGCTGCCGCACGTCGCCGCCGGGGTGCTGACCCCGCAGTCGGTGGCGATCTCGCTGCGGCGCACGCTGCGCCGCACCCACATAGTCCCCGGCGGGGCGATCGGCATCGACCCGCGCTCCAGGGTGGCGGTGGTCCGCAAGATCACCGACGAGGTGGTGGCGGAGAAGTACGACTACCTGGTGCTGTCACCGGGCAGCGTCACCCGGACCTTCGACATCCCGGGCCTGCCGGACTACGCCCGCGGCATGAAGACCCTCGCCGAGGCGACGTACATCCGCGACCACGTGATCGCGCAGCTCGACCTGGCCTCCGCGTCGATGGACGAGAAGGAGCGGGCCTCACGGCTGCAGTTCGTGGTGGTCGGCGGCGGCTACGCGGGCACCGAGACGGCGGCCTGTCTGCAACGGCTGACCACGGCGGCGATCCGGCGCTACCCGCGACTGGACCCGGACCTGATCAAGTGGCACCTGATCGACATCGCGCCGAAGTTGATGCCGGAGCTGGGCGACAAGCTCGGCGAGACCGCGATGGAGATCCTCCGCGGCCGCGGCGTGGACGTGTCGCTGGGCGTGTCGGTCGCGGAGGTCGGCGCGGAGACGGTGAAGTTCACCGACGGCCGCACGCTGCCGTGCCGGACGCTGATCTGGACGGCGGGCGTGGCCGCGTCCCCGCTGATCGGCACGCTGGACGCGGAGACGGTGCGCGGACGCCTCGCGGTGACCGCGGAGATGCGGGTACCGCAGTTCGAGGGCATGTTCGCGCTCGGCGACGCCGCCGCGGTGCCGGACCTCGCCAAGGGCGACGGCGCGGTCTGCCCGCCGACCGCGCAGCACTCGGCGCGGCAGGGCCGGCAGCTCGCCGACAACCTGGTGGCGGCGGTCCGCAACCAGCCGCTGCAGCCGTACTTCCACAAGGACCTGGGCCTGGTGGTCGACCTCGGCGGAAAGGACGCGGTGTCCAAGCCGATGGGCGTGGAACTGCACGGCCTGCCCGCCCAGTTGGTGGCGCGCGGCTACCACGTGATGGCGATGCGCACCAACGCCGCGAAGTACCGCACCAGCGCGAACTGGCTGCTGAACGCCACCGCCGGCGACGACTTCGTCCGCACCGGCTTCCTGGCCCGCCAGCCCGCCCGCCTGCGGGACTTCGAGTACACCGACGCCTACCTCTCCCGCGACCAGGTCCGCGAACACGCCCAGGCCCTGCTGGCCAAGGGCTGACCTTTCGGCGCGGTGGAGCCCCCGCCCCCGGGCGGGGGCTTCGTCACACGGTGTACGGGTACAGCTCGGCGTGCTCACGCGGGACGGCGACCTCCAACGGGCCGGGCAGCCGGCCGGGCAGGTCCAGCAGGACCAGGCTGTCGCCGATCCGCAGCGCCGCCTCGCCGTCGAACTCGCCCACCAGCACCACCAGTTCACCGTCGACGCGGACCTCCGGCCCGGGTCCGGCGGCCGGGCGGACGGCGGCGTGCTCCTCGTCGATCGTCCACTCCACGACGTACGGCCCGGGCAGATCGGCCGGGTCTCCGCACCAGCGGGCGACGGCCGGGCCGTACGGGGTCACCACCTCGGCGAGCCCGGCGCGCAGCCTCCGGAGGAGCTCGACCCGCATCTCAGGTCACCCGCGATCCGTGGCCCGGGCCGCGCAGGGCGGCGGCGATGGCGGCGGCCAGGGCGGGGGCTTCGGCGGGGTCGAGGGGGGCGATGCCGATCCGGATGGCGGGCGGGGAGGCGAGGCGGAAGCGGGAGCCGGGGGCGACCACCCAGCCGCGGTGCAGCAGGGCGGCGGCGACGGCGGTCTCGTCGGGCACGGGCACCCAGACGTTGACGCCGCTCTCGCCGTGGGCCCGGACGCCCTGCGCGGCGAGCGCGGTGAGCAGCGCGTCGCGGCGGGCCCGGTAGGCGGCGGCGATCGGGGCGGCGGGGGCGGCGTCGGTGCGACGCAGCTCGACGACGGCGCGTTGCAGCAGGTGGCTGACCCAGCCGGCGTCCAGGCGTTGGCGGCCGAGGACCCGGGCGACGGTATCCGCGTCGCCGGTGACGACGGCGACCCGCAGATCGGGGCCGAGGGCCTTGGCGGCGGAGCGCACCAGCGCCCAGTGGGTGACGGTGGTGCCGCCGCGGCCGTCGGCGGCGAGCGACTGGAAGGGCTGGTCGACCATGCCGTGGCCGTGGTCGTCCTCGATCAGGACGGTGCCGGGGCGGGCGGCGAGGACGGTGCGCAGTGCGGCGGCGCGGGCGGGGGTGAGGGCGGCGCCGGTGGGGTTCTGGGCGCGGCTGGTGACGATCAGGGCGCGGGCGCCGGCGTCGAGGGCGGCGGCGACGGCGTGCGGGAGCGGGCCTTCGTCGTCGACCGGGACGGGGGCGGTGCGCAGGCCGAGGGCGGGCAGCAGGTCGAGGACGCTGCCCCAGCCGGGGTCTTCGACGGCGACGGTGTCGCCGGTGCGCAGGGTGGCGGCGAGGACGCGGCCGATGGTGTCCAGGGCGCCGGAGCAGACGGCGAGTTCGCCGTCGGGGGCGCCGTCGGCGCGGAATTCGGCGCGGAAGCCGTCGAGGAGTTCGGGTTCGGCGACGGGGTCGCCGTACAGGACGGCGGGGCCGGCCGCGGCAGCGGCCAGGGCGGGGCCGAGCGGGGGCAGCAGGGCGGGGTCGGGGTTGCCGGCCGACAGGTCGCGGGCGCCGGGCGGGACGGGCAGCCGGGCTTCGTCGCGGGGCGTGGTGGCGGGGCGGGGCCGGATCCGGCTGCCGCGGCGGCCGGCGGTCTCGATGACGCCGCGTTCGCGCAGCAGGCGGTAGGCGGCGGCGGCGGTGTTGGGGTTGACGCCGAGTTCGGCGGCCAGGTCGCGCATCGGCGGCAGGGCGGCTCCGGGTTCCAACCTCCCGTCGGCGACGGCGCGTTCGATGTCGGCGGCGATCTCGCTGGCTCGCCGACCCGTGATCCGATACTCTCCTAGCACAAAGGGAATTATGCACTAGTACATTGGGGGTTGTCATGTCGGACACGCCGAGGGACACGTACGCCCGGAACGATCTCACCACCCCCACCCGGGACAAGGAGCGGGCCGCCTGGGACCGGGACGCGGTGCACGCGATCCTGGACGCCGGGTACCTGTGCCACCTGGGCTTCGTCCGGGACGGCGCGCCGGTGGTGCTGCCCACGCTGTACGCGCGGGTCGGCGAGCGGCTGTACATCCACGGCTCGACCGGCAGCCGCCCGCTGCGCGGGGCGCGCGACGAGCAGGGCCTGGCGGTGTGCGTGACGGTGACGCACCTGGACGGCCTGGTGCTGGCGAAGTCGGCGTTCAACCACTCCGTCAACTACCGCTCGGTGGTGGCGCACGGCACCGCCCACCAGGTCACCGACCCCGAGGAGCTGCGGATCGCGCTGGACGCGATCGTCGAGCAGGTGGCGCCGGGGCGGGCCGCGGACTGCCGGCCGGGCAGTGCGAAGGAGCTGGCGGCGACGGCGGTGATCCGGCTGGAGCTGGACCAGGTGTCGGCGAAGTCCCGCACGGGCGACGTGGTCGACGACGAGGCGGACCTCGACCTGCCGTACTGGGCGGGCGTGGTCCCCGTCGCCCCGGTCTACGGCACGCCGCAGGCCTCGCCGCACTCGGACCTCCCGCTGCCCGGGTACCTGGCCGGCCCGACGTGCTGATCCGCGGCTGGGACCACGGCACCGAGCAGGAGTGGCAGGAGTGGCTGGCGGCCGGACGGGACTTCGGCACGCTGGCCGCCAACGGGCCCGAGGGCCCGGTCCTGGTGCCCACGCACTTCCTGCTGGACGTCGCGGCGGGCGAGATCCTGCTGCACCTGGCCGCCCCCAATCCGCTGCTGGCGGCGGTGCGGGCCGACCCGCACGTGACGTTGGCGGTCACCGACGACTACGCGTTCGCGCCGGGCCGCTGGCGCGGCGCGCCGTACACGCCGACCAGCTACTACGCCTCGGTGCAGTTCTCCTGCACCGCCGAGCTGGTGGAGGACCCGGCCGGCAAGGCGGAGATCCTCAACCGGCAGCTGGCGCACTTCCAGCCCGAGTGGCCCGAGGACCGGGTGGTGGTCGGGGCGGCGCCGTACGGGCCGCAGCTGACCGGCCTGCGCGGGCTGCGGCTGACGGTGCGCCGGGTGCGGGCGAAGTTCAAGTACGACGACAAGAAGCCGGTGGAGGTGCAGCTGGAGATCGCGGAGCGGCTGGCCGAGCGGTACGCGGCGACCGGGAACCCGCAGGACGCGGCGGCCCGGGCGCAGCTGCTGCGGCGACGCACCCGTCGCCCCGCCCTCGGCGGTTCATCGGACTGACAGCTCATCGGTTCCGGGCGTGTCGAAGCCGCGCCGCGGGGTAGCCGCTGGTCGAATTACCTCCGGATAAATCCGCCCGTGACCGGACGGATCATCACGTAGGGAGAGAGCACTGGCTACCCACTCCGCCGTCCGGGACGAGCACCTCGGCCATGTGGTGTTCATCTCCGCCGCCGCCGCGATGGGCGGCTTCCTGTTCGGCTACGACAGTGCGGTGATCAACGGCGCGGTCACCGGCATCCAGAAGCACTTCGGCGTCGGCAACGGCGAGACCGCGTTCGTGGTGGCCATCGCCCTGCTGGGCTCGGCGGCCGGCGCGGTGATGGCCGGCTGGCTGGCCGACCACCTGGGCCGGGTGCGGACCATGCTGCTGGCCGCGACGCTGTTCGCGATCAGCGGCATCGGGTCGATGTTCCCGCCCAGCATCGAGGTGCTGGGGGTGTGGCGCGTGCTCGGCGGCATCGCGATCGGCATCGCCTCGGTGATCGCCCCCACCTACATCGCCGAGGTCGCGCCGACCGCCTACCGGGGCCGCCTCGCCTCGTTCCAGCAGATGGCGATCGTGCTCGGCATCACCGTCTCGCAGCTCGCCAACTGGGCGCTCAACCAGGCCGCGGGCGGCGAGTCCACCAACCACCTGGCGGGCATCCAGGCCTGGCAGTGGATGCTCGGCGTGGAGGCGGTGCCCGCCCTGGTCTACGGGCTGATGGCGATGGCCATCCCCGAGTCGCCGCGCTACCTGATCGCCGACGGGCGCGAGGAGCAGGCCCGCAAGGTGCTGGTCGAGGTGGAGGGCCCGGCCGTCGACCTGGACAGCCGGGTGGCGGAGATCCGCCGGGTGCTGGACACCCGGCGCAAGCCGCGGCTGACGGACCTGCTCGGCGGGCGGTTCGGGCTGCTGCCGATCGTCTGGGTCGGCATCGGCGCCTCGGTGTTCCAGCAGTTCGTCGGCATCAACGTGATCTTCTACTACTCGTCGTTCCTGTGGCAGTCGGTCGGCATCAACGAGTCCAACTCGCTGCTGATCTCGCTGTCCACCTCGATCGTCAACGTCATCGGCACGGTGGTCGCGATGGCGCTGGTCGACCGGATCGGCCGCAAGCCGCTGGCGCTGGCCGGGTCGGTCGGCATGGCGATCGCGCTCGCGCTGGCCGCCTGGGCGTTCTCCTTCCGGCACGGCACCGGCAACACCGCCACCCTGGACAACACGCACGCCACCGTCGCACTGGTCGCCGCGCACGTCTTCGTGTTCTGCTTCGCGTTCTCCTGGGGCGTGGTGGTGTGGGTGCTGCTCGGCGAGATGTTCCCGAACACGATCCGGGCACTGGCCCTGTCGGTCGCCGCGTCGGCGCAGTGGATCGCCAACTGGGCGATCACCGTCAGCTTCCCGAACCTGGCGGACTGGAACCTGTCCGCGACGTACGTCATCTACGCCTGCTTCGCCCTGCTGTCGATCCCGTTCGTGGCCTTCTGCATCAAGGAGACCAAGGGCAAAGCGCTGGAAGAGATGGGCTGAACTCTCGCTGACACACCGTCACTGTGGCGGTGCGGGAGGTGGATCCGGGCCTAGAGTGCCAGACGAACCTTCCTGCCCGCCGCCGCGCGCGGCCACCCCGACGGAGAGGCCATGGACGCTGCCCGCCAGAACGTCAGCTTCGCCGGCCCCTCCGGCCGGACCGTGCACGGCTACCTGGCGGTGCCGCCCGCCGGGGTCGGCCCCGGAGTCCTGGTGATCCAGGAGTGGTGGGGCCTGACCCGGCACATCGCGGAACTCACCGACCGGCTCGCCGCCGAGGGCTTCCTCGCCCTCGCGCCCGACCTGTACGGCGGCACCGTCACCCACGACCGGGACGCGGCCGCCCGGATGAAGCGCGAACTGCCGCCCGAACGCGCCGCGGAGGAGCTCGCCGCGGCCGTCTCGCACCTGCTGGCGCACCCCGGGGCGGTCGGCGACGCGATCGGCGTGACCGGCTTCTGCATGGGCGGCGGCCTCGCCCTGCAGCTCGCCGCCCGCGAGGGCGACCGGGTCGCCGCCGTCGTCCCGTTCTACGGCCTGCCCGGCGACCCCGACTACGACTACCGCGGCCTGACCGCGCACGTCCTCGGCCACTTCGGCGAGCAGGACGCCTCGCTGCCCGCCGCCGTGGTCGACGAGGCCGCGATCCGGATCGGCGAGGCCACCGGCCGCCGCCCCGAGATCCACTTCTACCCGGCCGACCACGCCTTCATGAACGACGAGAAGACCCCCAGCAGCTACGACCCGCTGCAGGCCGCCATCGCCTGGCGCCGCACCCTCACCTTCCTCTGGGCGCACCTGGGTTGACGGAAAACCCCTGGTCCGGGCCGGGCGGCGGGTGGTAGTCCTGGCGGATGCCGATCGGGGAGAAGGTCCTGCTGCGGGCTCGGCAGGAGAGCGATGTCGCGGTGCTGCACGCGGAGTTGTACGAGGACGTCGCGATGCGCACCCGCACCGACGGGCGGCCCTGGCGGCCGCTGCCCGTCGAGGCCTCGCCGTTCCGGACGACGGGGGCCGAGGAGCCGGCGGTGTTCTCGGCGGTGGAGCGCGCGAGCGGCGAACTCGCCGGCGCCGCGGTGCTGTGGGGCGTCAACACCCATCACCGCTCCGCCCACCTGGGGATGTCCCTGCGGCCCGCTGTGCGCGGGCGCGGCCTCGGGACGGACGTGGTGCGGGTCCTGTGCCGGTACGGCTTCGAGGTGCGCGGCCTGCACCGCCTGCAGGTGGACACGCCGGCGGACAACACGGCGATGATCGGCGCCGCCGAACGGGCCGGGTTCCGCGTCGAGGGGACGATGCGCGGGGCCGCCCGGGTGTCCGGCCGGTTCGTCGACGAGGTGGTACTGGGGCTGCTCGCGGAGGACTGGGCGCCCTGAAATTCGGTGGACAGGGCGGTCGCCTGCGGGCCATCGTCGGGCGGTGCGAATCACCTACCCGGCCTGGGCCGGCCGCAACTACCGGATTCAGACCGCCGCCACGGTGGTGAGCGGCCTGGGCAACGCCGCCGCGCCGATCGCCACCGCGTTCGCCGTGCTGGGCGCGGGCTGGGGCACCGCCGAGGTGGGCTACGTGACGGCGGCGCGGACGGTGCCGCTGGTGGTGCTGATGCTGATCGGCGGGGCAGTGGCCGACCGCTGGCCGCGGCACGTGGTGATGGTGGGCGCCAACGCCTTCAACGCGGTGTCGCAGGCGGCGCTGGCCGCGCTGGTGCTGATCGGGCATCCGCCGCTGTGGGCGCTGCTGGCGCTGGCCGCGGCGGGCGGCGCCGGGCAGGCGTTCTACACCCCGGCCGCGGAGGGCGTGATCCTCCAGGCGGTGTCGGCCGAGCACGCGTCGAAGGCGCTCTCGGTGTTCAAGATGGGCACGAACGGCGCGCAGATCGCCGGCGCCGCGCTCGGCGGCCTGCTCGCCGCGGCGACCGACCCCGGCTGGGTGCTGGCGGGCGACGCGGCCTGTTTCGCGGTGGCCGCGCTGATGCGCACCGGCCTGACGCAGGTCGGCGGGCAGCGCGCGGCCGGGCCCAGCCTGGTGCACGAACTGCGGGTCGGCTGGCGGGAGTTCGTCTCGCGCCGCTGGCTGTGGGCGATCGTCGTGCAGTTCTCCCTGATGAACGCCTGTGTGCTGGCCGTCGAGACGGTTTACGGGCCGGTGATCGCCGAGGACCGGATGGGCGGAGCCGGGGCGTGGGGCACCGCGATGGCCGCGCTCAGCGTCGGCATGGTGGTGAGCGCGGTGCTGATGGCCCGTTGGCAGCCGCGCCGGATCCTGCTGGTCGGCAACGGCGGCGTGTTCCTGTTCGGCCTGCCCGCGCTGGCGCTGGCGCTCGACCTGCCGCTGGTCCCCGTCGTGGTGGCGATGTTCCTGTCCGGCGTCGGCGTCACGGTGTTCGTGGTGGGCTGGCTGGTGGCGCTCCGTCAGGAGATCCCCGAGGAGCTGCTGTCGCGGATCTCCGCGTACGACGCCTTCGGCTCCTTCGCGCTGATGCCGGCGGGCACCGCGCTGGCCGGTCCGGCGGCGGACGTGCTGGGCCGCTCCGGCGCGCTGTGGGCCTGCGCGTTGACGTGCCTGGGCCTGGCCGCGGCGGTGCTGCTGGTGCCGGAGGTACGGCAGTTGGAGCGCAAGGTGCCCGAGGCGCGCGGCAACCTGCCGCAACCGGAGCCTGCCACGTCCGGGTGACTGCCGCCCCGGTCTGCAACCCCCGGGGGCCGGAATGCGTCCGTGCGGGCAACTGGCCACGACCCGGTGAGGAACCCGCATGGGCAAGCCGCTGCTGTACGTTGACGTCGACGGGGTGCTGAACCCGGTGTTCCCGCACCCCGACGAGGACTTCGACTCCCATACCCTGCTGGGCTATTCGGTGCTGCTGTCACCGCGCCACGGCGAGTGGCTGCACGAACTGGCCGAGCGCTACGACCTGGTGTGGGCGACCACCTGGGAGTTCGAGGCGAATCGGTACATCGCCCCGCTGCTGGGTCTGCCCGACCTCCCGGTGGTCAAGTTCAGCGGCTACGTCCCGCAGCCGGGCGACCCGCGAGTGCCGCTGATGGAGCTGTTCTCCGCCTTCAAGTGGGCGCCGCTGCTGCGCTACGCCCAGGGCCGCCCGTTCGCCTGGATCGACGACTGCATCCCCGCGCGGCTGGTGCGCCGCAGCCTGCTGCGCCCGGACCGGCTGCTGATGCCGATCGACCCGGCGCAGGGCCTGCAGCGCGAGCACGTGGAGCGGCTGCTGCGCCGTCCCCCGTCGCAGACCTGGCTCAACCGGTGGGCGGGCTGACCGGCGCCGAACCGGCGCCCCGGCGCGCGCCCACCTCGACCCAGACGTGCTCCCAGCGGGCGGTGCGGGCGTGCCCGAAGCGGTCGCCGTGGCGCAGCACCCGCAGCACCGCCAACGTCTGGGTGCGGTCGGGTCGTTCGACGACCTTGAGGCTGACCTTGGTGGCGCCGCCGTTGCGGTCGTGCTCGACCAGGGGCCGGCGGCCGGTGAGCTTGTGCAGCGCGTCCGCGATCCGGCGGGCGCGCTCCTGGTCCCGCTCCCGCTCGCCGTGCCACCCCTGCTGCCCGCCCATGCCGCTCCCGTTCCCCTGCCTGCGGGCACGCCGCGCGCCCGCCGGGCGTCACCCTACTCGCAGCTGACCGCCCGTCAGGAACGGGCGTTTCAGGACGGCAGCCAGCTGACGTGCCCGGCCAGCAGGGCGTAGCCGACGAAGGCCACGGTGTCGATCAGGGCGTGCGCGGCGACCAGCGGGCCGACCCGGCGCCAGCGGCGGTACAGCAGGCAGAACACCACGCCCATCACCATGTTGCCGACCAGGCCGCCGACGCCCTGGTACAGGTGGTAGGAGCCGCGCAGGACGGCGCTGGCGGTGATGATCGCGGGCCAGGACCAGCCGATCTGGTGCAGGCGGCGCACCAGGTAGCCGACCACCACGACCTCTTCGAGGATGGCGTTCTGCCAGGCGGCGGCGACCAGCACCGGGATCCGCCACCACACGTCGGGCAGGCCGGAGGGGGCGACGGTCAGGTTGAAGCCCGCCGCCTGCGCGCCGAGGTAGAGGGCGAGCCCGGAGCCGCCGATGGCCGCGGCGAGGAGCGTGCCGCGGCCGAGGTCGGAGAGCTTGCGGCGCAGGTCGAAGCCGATGGTGCGCAGCGAGGCGCCTTCGCGGACCAGCAGGTAGCCGACCAGCACGACGGGCATCAGGCCGCGGGCGATGTAGTACAGCTGCCAGGCGAGGTCGAGCCAGGGGCGGCCGGGGGCGCGGGAGGCGTTGAGGGTGGCGACCTGCTGGCCGAGGCCGACGGGTTCGGTGAGCGAGCCGGCGAAGCTGATCAGCGCGGAGACGCCGCTCGCGCCGAGCGAGAGCCCGAGCACGATGAGCAGTTCGACGGCGAGCAGCCGGCGGGAGGGGGTCTTGGTGGTGGCTGGCTCGGCCGAGGCGGTGGTCACTGGTCTCCCCGAGGGCGGATGCGGCCCGGAGCTCACGGTCGGCTCCGGGCCGATCATCCTTTCACAGGACGATGAGACGTTCCTGGACCCTGTTCAGGGGCGTCGGTGCGGTCAGTCCACCGGCCAGGTGTGCACGGGCTCGCCGCTGCGCATGCCCTCGATGTAGCGCCGGGTCATCTCGGCGATCGCCGCGTTCGGGTCGAGGCCGCGGCGTTCGCGCAGCCGGTGCACGGTGGCCGCCTGCCAGGCGGCGCCGTTGGTGCGGCGCAGGCAGCGCTGCTCGATGATCCCGAGGTAGTGGTCGCGGTCGCGGGCGGCGATGCCCCACCGGTCCAGCCCCTGGTGGGCGAGCGGCAGCAGTTCGTTCAGCACCAGGTCGGTGGCGGGCAGTTCGATCAGGCCCCGGGCCCCGCGCCCGGAGCGGGGCCACCACTGGACGGCGTCGATGCCGTGCCGGGCGCCGTTGAGGAAGTTCTGGTCGGCCTTCTCGTACGGCAGCCTGGTCCAGATCGGGCGGGGCTGTTCGGCCAGCATCCGGACCAGGCCGTAGAAGAAGGCGGCGTTGGCCAGGATGTCGGCGACGGTCGGGCCGGCGGGCAGGCAGCGGTTCTCCACCCGCAGGTGGGCGACGCCGCCGGCGACGTCGTACACGGGGCGGTTCCAGCGGTAGATGGTGCCGTTGTGCAGCCGCATCTCGCCGAGCCGGGGCGCGCCGCCGGAGGCCAGCACCTTGACCGGGTCCTCGTCGTCGCAGATCGGCAGCAGCGCCGGGAAGTACTTCAGGTTCTCCTCGAACAGGTCGTAGGCGGAGTCGACCCAGCGCTCCCCGAACCAGGTGATCGGGCGCACCCCCTGGGCCTTGAGCTCGGCCGTACGGGTGTCGCAGGCCTGCTGGAACAGCACCGGGCGGGTCTCGCGCCACAGCTCGCGGCCGAACAGGAACGGCGAGTTCGCGCCGAGCGCGAGCTGGACGCCGCAGATCGCCTGGGCGGCGTTCCACACCGAGGCGAACCGGGCGGGGGTGACCTGGAGGTGCAGTTGCAGGGAGGTGGCGGCGGCCTCGGCGACCATCGACACCGAGTCGATGGTGAGCCGCTCCACGCCGTCGATGTCGAGCGCGATGTCCTCGCCGCGGGCGGCCAGGATCTGGTCGCTGAGCAGGGTGTAGCGGTCGTTGCTGGACATCGCCTCCAGCCCGGCGTGCTCCAGGTCCAGGGTGGGCAGGATGCCGACCATGACGAGCCGTCCGCCGGCCTGCCCGGCCCGCCGGTCGGCGTAGCGCAGGGCGGTGCCGAGTTCCTCGCGCAGGTCCTCGAAGACGTGTCCGCCCAGGCGGCGCGGGGCGATGTTGAGCTCGACGTTGAAGCGGCCGAGCTCGGTCTGGAAGTCGGTGGAGGCGATCGCGTCCAGCACCGCTTCGTTGCCGAGCATGGGCTGCCCCTGCTCGTCGGCCAGATTGAGTTCGATCTCCAGGCCCATCATGGCCTTCGGCCGGTCGAACCGTTCCTCCCTGAGCATCCGCCCCAGGACGTCCAGACAGGACTGGAGCTTGCGGCGGTACAGCTGCCGGTCGGCCAGCTCCGCCCGGGTCGCCACGACCTTCTCGCCCACGGGTGCCTTCCCTCCCCTCGGTCGACAGTGCCTGTGCATCATGCCCCGCGCGAAGATTTATAGCCCACGGTCCGAACAGCCGAACGCCACACCGTTTCTGACGACACGTCAGCTCAAACCCACTTGCGCGACGCCACGGAACGTGATATGAAGGTCACCCTGCGCACTTGTTCGAGTAGAATTCGCACGCCGCTCAGGCCAGGTCAGGGCCGTCCGAGACTCCCCCACCGTCGAGGGACTCGTCGACGACCCGCCCACCCCCTCGGCGATCTTGCCCAACCGGACACGGCCAGACCCCTCGCTGTCGAAGCCATGCCGGTATGCCGCAGTACGCCGATCTCGAACGGAGAGGCGACTCACCATGACGTTGCACCTGTCCCAGCCCCCGGCCGGCGCCCTGCACGCCGTCCGCTCGGCCCTCGCGCCCGGGGCGGCCCTGCCGCCGTCCGCGGCCGCCGTGCTCCGCCATAGCGCCGACCGCCCCGAGCCGCTGCTCGCGCTGCCCGTGCACGCCCTGCGCGGGCCCGCGCCCCGGCTGGCCGACGCGGACTGCATCGGCTGGCGGTTCCTGCTGTGCGCGGCCCGCCCGGACGCGGCGGGGCCGCCGTGCCCGCACGGGGACTGCGACGGCGCGGGCGGGGCGGCGCACGGGCGGCCGGAGCACCGCCCGCTGGTCACGGGCGAGTTCACCGAGGACGGGCTGGAGCACGTGGTGGCCGCCGCCGAGGTCGCCGCCGGCGCGGACGGGCCGGTGTTCTCGCACCTGACCGCCGGCCCCTACCTGGACTCCACCGTCCGGGCGCTGCGCCAGGCCTGGCAGCTGGTGCACCCCTCCCACACCCACTACGAGCCGCGGCTGCTCTCGCTGCCCGAGCACTACGCGTCCGCGCTGTGGCTGCACAGCGCGCTGCCCGGTGAGGACCTGCTGATCCCGCTGGCCCCCGCCCCGCTCGGGATGGCGGCCCATCAGGTGCTGTCCGCCGCCGAACTGCCCGTCCGGCTGGCGAACGCCCCGGCGGCGCGGCCGACGGCGCTGATCGGCTGACGCCCCGCCCGGCCCTGTTCCCCGGTGCCATCGCTCGGCGTACCACCCCAACGGGCCATGCCGTAATGATCCGATCGGATCGTTCCGGGATGGCCCGTTCGGGCGCGGACCGGGCCGCCCGACGCCCGGTAGGGTGATCTCGCCCGATCTTCTGTGGCGCATGTCACCAAATGCCTGCGCGAGCGCCCGGAGAGTCGGACACTGGTGTCGGCCCGGGGGAAGACCACACGTCCTACCCGGCTGACGCCGTTTCACACCTGATGCGGCGAGAAAGTTTCCGTCGACAGGGCGGGCGCCCCGGGGGGTGACCGTGCGACGGCGCGAATCCCGAGCGAAGCGAGGTACAACGATGTGCCAGCACCGAACCGACTGCCCGTCCGCCGAGTCCTCGGACCGTGAGGCGGCCGAGCCGGTCGCCCGCCACCCCGAGCAGGGCTGGAGCCTGCTCTGCAACGGGGTGCTGCTGTTCGACGACACCGGCGAACTGCTGCCGGACGGCCGCGTGATCGCCCCGCGCCGCACCTTGCTGATCGCCGCCTGAACGCGATTCGAGCTGTCTTCGCCGATCGTCGCCCGCCCGGAGTGCGCCCTCCCGGCGGGCTTCGGCATTTTCCGGCCCTTCGTCGGGAAACCGCCCCGGGGGGCCGGTTCAGGATCCGCCGAGCGGGAGATCGGCCGGCGTGGACGGGTCGTACCAGAAACTGAGCATCGGGGCGTGCCACTGCCAGTCGAGGGCGCTGTAGAGGGCGCGCCCCTCGGTGGTGCCGACCAGCAGGCCGGTGCGCGCGCCGGCCGCGTGCGCCTCGCTCTGCAGGGTGCGCATCAGCAGTGAGCCGAGGCCGCGGCGGCGGTGCTCGGGGGCCGTCTCCACCTGGTCGACGGCGGCGAGCAGCGAACCCTCGGAGTCGGGCGCGATGCCGATCTGCCCCCGTGCGGCGTACTCGCCCTCGACGGTGCGCACCATCGCGCGGACGACGCCGCCGCGGCTCCAGGTGGTGATCCGGTAGCCGGCCGGGACGGCCGGGTGCTCGGGGCGCAGCCGACAGGTCATCAGGTGGCCGGGGACGTCCACGTGCCAGCCCGGTCCGATCCACGGCAGGGCGCGCTCGTCGACGTCGAACAGCTTGAGCCAGGTCCACGGGACGGTGGTGCCCCCGGTGAGTGTGCGGACGTCCGACTCGACGGGGGCGGGCAGCACGTGCCGCCAAGGGTGGCGGGGTTGGCCGACGTCGATGCTCCAGCCCCAGGGTTCGGGCCGCGGGTCGGCGGCGCCGCGGGCGACCGTCCAGCCGCAGAGCCAGTCCCGGACGAGGGCGGGCACGGTCGGGTCGTCGGGCATGGGCACACTCCGAGATCGGTAAGGGTCCATTTGGTAAGGGTCCAATTGCACCCGGGGATATTACCTGCCGACGGTGCGGACGTCCCGGGCTTTTCCTCGCGCGCCCCGCCGCACCGAGATGTCTGTACAGGTTGCGGAGCGCGTCATCCACCGGCCATCCGCCGCACTGGTCCAGTCCACCTGGGCGGCCTAGGAATGGTCGCGGCCGGGCGGAGCGAAGCCCGGAACCGTGCACGAGGAGCCCCCGATGAGTCCCGAACTGTCGCGCCGTACCCTGCTGGGCGGTGCCGCCGCCGCGACCGTGCTGTCCGCACTGCCGCTGAGTGTCCGTCAGGCGCTGGCCGCGCCGGCCCGCCCGGGCAAGCTGGAGGACATCCAGCACGTGGTGGTCTTCATGCAGGAGAACCGGGCGTTCGACCACTACTTCGGCACCCTGCCGGGTGTCCGCGGCTTCGGCGACCGCGCCGCCGTGCGCGGCGTCAACGGCCGCTCGATCTTCCACCAGCCCGACCCGTCGCGGCCCGAGGGCCACCTGCTGCCCTTCCCGATGAACGCCGCCCACACCAGCGCCTACCAGCAGGGCGCGCCCGCGTTCGGCTACGTCGACTCGATGAGCGCCTGGAACGACGGCCGGGCGGACGGCTCGGTGACCCGGCGCTCCTCCGGCTGGCTCGGCCAGGGCTACTACGAGAGCGCCGACATGCCCTTCTACCACGCGCTGGCCTCGGTGTTCACCACCTGCGACGCGTACTACGCCTCGGTGCAGTGCAACACCAACACCAACCGCGAGCACCTGATGTCGGGCACCAGCGGCGGCACCGTCCGCGACACCCCGGTGACCGACAACTCCGAGCCCGCCGCCGGGTTCGAGTGGACCACCTACGCGGAGCGCCTGGAGCGCGCCGGGGTCAGCTGGCGGACGTACCAGGCGCTGGACAACTTCGACGACAACGCGCTCGCCTGGTTCACCAACTTCATCAAGGCGAAGCCCGGTTCGGCGCTGTACGAGCGCGGACTGCGGCAGGTCGGCGACCCGGCGAAGCAGGGCGACCCGTTCGCGATGGGCGACGCGCTGGTCGAGGCGTTCGCCGCCGACGTGCGGGACGACAGGCTGCCGCAGGTGTCCTGGCTGATCGCGCCCGCCGCGCTGTCCGAGCACGCCAACTACGCCCCGCCGAACGGCGAGCACCTGACGGCCCGGCTGCTGGCGGCGCTGACCGCCAACCCGGACGTGTGGGCGAAGACCGTGTTCATCCTCAACTACGACGAGCACGGCGGCTTCTTCGACCACCAGCTGCCGCCGGTGCCGCCGCTGGCCGCCGGGCGCGGCGCCTCCACCGTCCCCGTGGACGGCGAGGTGGTGGTGCGGGTGTCCAAGGGCGGCTCGACCTACCACCGGGTGGTCGGGCAGGACGGCCGCTACCGGGTCAGGAACGCGGACGGCAGCCTGGGTTGGTCCACCGCGCTGCCCGCCGGGGAGACCCTGGTGGCTGGCCCGTTCCCGATGGGCCTGGGCGTGCGGGTGCCGATGGTGGTGGTCTCGCCGTGGACCCGCGGCGGCGTGGTCGACTCGACGGTGTACGACCACACCTCGGTGATCCGCTTCCTGGAGCAGCGGTTCGGCGTCGCCGAGCCGAACATCTCGCCGTGGCGGCGGGCGGTCACCGGCGACCTCACCAACCTGTTCGACTTCTCCGGGCAGGACCCGGCGTGGCCCGCGCTGCCCGACACCTCCGGCAACCGGCAGAAGGTCACCGACACCGGCAAGCTGCCCGCGCCGACCGTCCCCAAGCCGCAGCGCTTCCCGCAGCAGCCGCGCGCCACCCGCACCGCCCGGCCGGTCCCGTACCACCTGCAGGTCAAGGCGCGGGTCCGCAAGGGCGTGCTCACCCTGGACCTGGCCAACCCCGGCCGGCAGGGCGCGGTGATCGCCGCCTACCCGGAGCCCGGCGCCGCGCCCCGGCACTACACGGTGGACGTGAAGGGCAAGCTCTCCGACAGCTGGCAGCTCGGCCCGGACGGTTACGACCTGCGCCTGCACGGCCCGAACGGCGCGCTGTGGCACCTGCGCGGCGACGCGGCCGGCTCCTACGAGGCGTCGGTCTCCGAGGACGGCGGCGGCGGTTGGCAGTTGGCCGTCGAGGTCGCCAACCGCACCTCCGTCAGCCGGGTGATGACCATCGGCGACCTGGCCTACGGCGGCGGGCAGCGCGAGGTGCGGCTCGGCGCGGGCGAGTCCGCGGTCGTCAACCTGCCGGTGGGCAAGGAGGGTTGGTACGACGTGGTGGTCACCGCCCGGGACGACGCCCGCTACCGGTTCCGCCGGGCCGGCCGACTGCCGAACCGGGCCGTGGGCTTCACCGACCCGGCGATCGGCCTGGCCGACCCGCTGACCGTCGACGTCACGCTGGGCTCCGCGTCCGCCACCATCGACGAGCCGCTGCTGCTACCCGGCCGGCCCGCCCGGCTCAAGGCCCGGTTCACCGCCACCGCCGACCTCGCCGCGCTGGAGGCCTCGCCGCTGCTGCCCGACGGCTGGCCCGCGGCCCGGGTGGTGACCGCACCGCCGTCGGCCGTCCCCGCCGGCGCCGTCGTCGAAGCCGAGTGGGAGGTCGTGCCGCCCGCGGCGCTCCCCGCGACCGGTGCCAGCCGCCTGCTGGTCACCGCCCGTGCCACCGCCGCCGACCGGTACGCCGTCGCCGACGGCGAGCTCGCGGCGCGCACCGCACCCTCGATGGCCGGGTACCTGCTCGGCGAGGACTTCGAGTCGCTGGCCCCGCAGCTCGCCCCCGTCGCGGGGGTGCTGGGCTGGACCGCGAAGGCGCCCGCCGGCTGGTCGGTGGTCAACGCGCCCGGCATGCCGCAGGGCACCGTCCGCCTCCAGGGCTGGACCTTCCACACCAAGCGCGAGTGGTCCACCCCCGCCGGCCAGGACCGCGGCAACTTCACCCGCGGCCTCGGCATCCTCGCCGTCGCCGACCCCGACGACTGGGACGACACCGGATCCCCGTCCGCCAAGGGCAGGTTCGACTCCACCCTGGTCTCCCCCGCCGTCCCGATCCCGCCCGGCGCCACCACCCTGCACCTCGCCTTCGACTCCCACTACCGCCAGGAGGCCCCCCAGAAGGCCACCGTCACCGCCGTCTTCGACACCGGCGCCGAGACCCGCCTGCTCACCTACAGCAGCGACGCCACCGGCAACGACAACGCCGGCAAGGACGCCGAGAACGCCTTCGTCACCCGCCAGTTCGCCGTCCCGCCGAACGCGGGCACGGTCACCCTGAAGTTCCGCATGTACGACGCGGGCAACAACTGGTACTGGGCCGTCGACCACGTCCGCCTGGACGTCCGCCCGATCAGCGGCTGAGCCGAAGAAAGCCGGGCCCCGCTCCTGATGTGCCGTCAGGAGCGAGGCCCGGCTTCGCCGTTCAGACGATCTGGATGGCCCGGACCCGGGGCGGGTTGTTGGGGAAGGTGATGTCCGTCCAACGGTCGATCCGCACCGAGTCGCCGTTGACGTCGTAGTAGATCAGGTCGTTGTTGCCGGTGGAGATGCGGTCCACCCACCAGCTGCCGAAGTCGGTGGTGCCGCCGTTGGCATAGCAGTCGACGCTCTGCCGGCCGTCCAGGTGCGACCAGATCTTCAGGAAGTTCTCGCCGCCGACGCACTGCACGTGGTCGATGGCGAACGCGTGGCCGCTCGGCACGGTGATGGTGAACGCGATCGCCGCCGCGAACGCCGTGGCCAGCGAACAGACGACCCTCTTGGTCCTCGAGAACACGGGATTCCCCTTCGCACGAAGCCTGCCGGCGAACGGCCCACTGCCGCCCACCCGCTCCGGGAGCCCTCAAGTTAGCGAGGGCGGTCCCCCGTTCGGCCGCAACACTCCGAACGCGAACCACCCCCGCGCGACTTCACCCGTTCGTGTCAGGGCAGTTGTCGAGGCGCTTGTCAGGGCACGTGTCAGGGCGCTTGTCAGGGACGAGCGAAGAACGGTTTCTGGTCGAGTTGCCGGGGCAGGAACGCCAGTTGCAGGCCGTGGTCCAGCCGGAGGCGCAGGGTGTCGTCGGCGGCCAGGGCCTGGGCGAGGCGGGTGGCCAGCGGGCGGGGGTCGGCGGCGGGGTCGGCGAGGACCAGGGCGAGGGTGGCGTCCGCCTCGGTGGAGGGGACGAGGTGGGCGGCGGCGATCTCCGGCTCGGGGGCGAGCAGGTCGCGCAGCGCCCGGTGCACCTCGGGGTCGGCGTGCGGCGGGAGGTAGGGCCGGTTCTCGGCGACGGCGCGCAGGCGGGCGCCGGTCAGCAGGTAGGTGACGGGGCCCGCCGGGTCGACCAGCAGGATCTCGGCGCGCTCGGAGAAGGCGACCATCGCGGCCTGCGGGGCGGCCACCGGCGCGGGCCGGGCGTCCGCGCGCCAGGCGGCCATGGTCTCCATCGAGGTGAACGCGGGCAGGGCGCGCCGGCCGTCGGCGGACTCCAGCACCGGCACCGCCATGTCGCTGGTCTTCTCGCGCTTGTGCCCGTTCTCGTCGTACTCCACCTCCCCGAGCACGGCCACGATCGGCACCATCAGCCGGCTCGGCGTCAACGCGGACAGCAACTCGCCCTCGGTGGACGGGTCCTGCTGCCAGGCGGCGAGGGCTGCGGCGAGGACGGGATCGGCGGTGCCGTCGTCCTCGGCGAACCCGGGATCGGGGATGTTCTTGCGCTCCACCCGTCGAGCGTATGCCACGTTTACGTCGGGGCGGTCGGCGGTGCGCGTGCGGGGCGCGGGCGCGCCGTGGGAGGAGTGCGGCCGGCTCCTGTGCGCGTGACTCCGGCGGTTCGCCCCACGGACGCGGCGGCGGTGCGGCACGCTGGGCGCAGATGGTGCCGGTGGAAGGGGAGATGGTGGGGTACGACCCGATGTTCGCGGTCCGCGGGGCGGCCGATGCGGTGGCCGAGGCGGCGAAGGACGTGGCCGGCGGGCATGCCGCCTGGGACCGGCCGGCGGACGCCGTCAATTCGCTGGAGCAGATGGAGAAGCTGACCGTCGCGCTCGCGGATCTGCTGCGGCAGCAGGCCGACGCGCTGCCGAGGCTGACCGCGGACCCGCAGGCCGGGGACGCGGCCAAGCTGGTCTCGGAGGCGGCGGCCACCGCCGCGAAGCTGGTGGAGCAGATCCGGAAGGCCGGTGGCACGGCGCGTTCCGTCCGCTGACCCGGGCCACCGAGACCCGTCCCCGCCCGGTGCCGCCATGATGATCGGACGGGCCCACCCGGTGTGGGCGGATCGTCGGGCGGGAGTGGTGCGGGCATGGGTGGGTTGCGGATCGGCGTGCTGGCTCCGTTGAGCCGGCCGGGCTGGGTCGAGGCGGGTCAGCAACTGCTGGGCGGAATGGAGTTGGCCGTCCGGGAGGCCGAGGCGGCGGGCGGCGTCGGCGGCCGGCCGGTGGAGCTGCTGGTGCGGGACACGGCGGCCGATCCGCAGCGGGCGACAGCGGCGGTCGACGAGCTGGCCGCGCTCGGCGTGCGCGCGATCGCGGGCGAGTTCCACAGCGTGGCGGCCCGGGCGGCCGCGACCCGGGCGGACCGGCTCGGGGTGCCGTTCCTCTGCTCGTCGGCGGTGCTGGACGCCCTGACCGACCGCCCGACGGAGCTGGTGGCCCGACTGGCGCCCGCCCAGTCGCACGGCTGGCGGGTGTACGCGGAGTTCCTGCTCGCCGCCGGCCACCGCCGCGTCGCGGTGGCGACCCAACACGGCGCGTACTGGGAGGCCGGCGCCCGCATCCTGCACGAGCGCCTCGCGGCGGACGGCGGCGGCGTGGTCGAGCTGGACGCCGATCCCGGCACGGTCGGCGACGCCCTCGCCGCGTCGGGGGCGAGCGCCGTCCTGCTGCTGACGGGCTTCCCCGACCCGGCGGTCCCGATCGTCCGGGCCGTCCGCCGGGACCGGCGGCTGGCCGGTGTGCTGATCGGCGCGCCGGCCGGACAGCCCGAATTCGCCGAATGGGAACGCCTGTTGGGCGCGGACGCCGCCGGAATCCCCTTCCTGCGCTACCTGCCGGAGCGCCTCGACCCGCTCGGCGCGCGGGTCGAGGCGGCGCTGCGCGAACACCTGGGCGCGGAGCCGTCGTTCGTCGCGTTCGAGGGCTGGGACACCGTCACCGTGCTGACGGCGATGGCGAGTTCGGGCGCCGCCGACTGGTCCGACGTCCGGGTGACGGGCAGCCGGGGGCCGATCCGGTTCGACCGGGTGCCGGGGATCGGTGTGCGGCAGTGGGCCTGGGCTCCCGTCCAGGTGGCCGACCGTGACCCGGCCGCACCAGGCCGGTGGCGGGTGCTGCACACCGGCTGAACAGCACGACGGTGCCCGCCCCGGGGCGGGGGCGGGCACTCGTCGGCGCGCGCACGCCCGGCAGGCGGGCGCGGAGAAGTCGGGAAATCAGTCTGATGAACTACCCGGAACGGGGGCCTACCGCCCGGTAGGGGGATGTGGCAGTCTGCGGCCATGGCTCTCGCTGAAACCACCGCTCCCGGCGGCACCGTGTCCGAGCGCGCCCGGTACGACCGGGCGACGGCCCACCTGGAAGCGCCGCTGGCGATCGTCGACCTGGCGGCGTTCGACGCCAATGCGGCGGACCTGGTGCGGCGGGCCGGCGGGAAGCCGGTCCGGGTGGCGTCCAAGTCGGTGCGCTGCCGGGCGCTGCTGGCCCGGGTGTTGGCCCGGGACGGCTTCGCGGGCGTCATGAGTTTCACGCTCGCGGAGTCGCTGTGGCTGGTGCGCAGCGGGTTCACGGACGTGCTGCTGGCGTACCCGTCGGCGGACCGGGCCGGGTTCGGGCGGCTGACCGCGGATCCGGAGCTGGCCCGGCAGGTGACCCTGCTGGTCGACGACGTGGCGCAGCTGGATCTGATCGACGCGGCCCGGGAGGGCTCGGCGACGGTGCGGGTCTGCCTGGAGCTGGACACCTCGCTGCACCTGCTGGGCGGCCGGGTCCGGGTCGGGGCGCGGCGGTCGCCGCTGCGCACGCCCGAGCAGCTGGGCCGGTTCGCCGAGCTGGTGAACGGGCGGCGCGGCTTCCAGGTGGTCGGGCTGATGGCGTACGAGGGCCATGTTGCGGGTGTCGGCGACGCGGTTCCGGGCCGGGCGGTGCGGTCGGCGGCGATCCGGCTGATGCAGGCGAAGGCGCGGGCCGAGCTGGCGCACCGGCGGGCCGAGGTGGTGCGCCGGGTGCGGCAGGTCGCCGAGCTGGAGTTCGTGAACGGCGGCGGCACCGGCAGCGTGGAGTCCACGGTGGCGGAGCGCGCGGTGACCGAGGTGGCGGCCGGTTCGGGCCTGTTCGTTCCGCGATTGTTCGACAACTACCGTTCGTTCCGGGGCCGTCCGGCGGCGCTGTTCGCGCAGCCGGTGGTGCGGCGGCCCGGGGTCGGCGTGGTGACGGTGCTCGGCGGCGGCTACCCGGCGTCCGGCCCGGCGGGGGCGGACCGCTCCCCCGTCCCGTACCTGCCGGCCGGTCTGCGCTACGACCCGCAGGAGGGCGCGGGCGAGGTGCAGACGCCGCTGCTGGGTTCGGCGGCGGACGACCTGCTGATCGGCGACCGGGTGTGGTTCCGGCACGCGAAGGCCGGCGAGCTGTGCGAGCGGTTCGCACAGCTGCACCTGGTCGAGGGCGACGCGGTGGTGGAGACCGTACCGACCTACCGCGGCGAGGGTCACACCTTCCTGTAGGCCGTCCGGGAGGCGCTGGTGTCGCGGGCTGCTTCGTAGGCGGTTCCGATGCGCAGGAGGACGGGCTCGGCGAGTTCCCCCGCGATCAGCTGCAGGCCGATGGGAAGGCCCGCACCGTCCAGCCCGATCGGCAGCGTCAGGGCGGGCAGACCGGTGACGTTGGCCGGCGCCGTGAGTCGCACGTACGCGTCGGTGACGGTCTCGGTCGAGCCGTCCGGCCAGTGCACCTCGGACTGTTCGCGCTCGGTGGCCGTGCAGGCGACCGTCGGTGCGGCGATCACGTCGATGCGGCCGAACAGGTCGCGCCAGGCCTGCCGGACGACGGTGCGGGCGCGTTGCGCCCGCAGGTAGTCGCCGGCCGGGAGGAGACTCCCGGCTTCGAGCAGCACCCGCACGTCCTCGCCGAACAGGTCCGGGCTGTGCCGCAGGTGGTGTTCGTGGGCGGAGGCCGCTTCCGGTCCCATCAGGCCCCACACGACGGGCAGCAGGTAGTCGGTCAGCGGGACCTCCACCTCGACCGCCGTCGCGCCGAGGCCGGTGAGGAGGTCGACGGAGGCCCGGACCGCTTCCTCCACGTCCGGTGTCACCCGGTCGAAGAAGTGGTTCCGGGGGATGCCGATGCGCAGGCCCCGCAGGTCCGTCGAGCCGTCGTACGCACCATGGGTGCGGGGCGGGGCGATGCTCGCCGGGTCGCGCGGATCGCGGCCGGCGAGTGCGTCGAGGACGAGTGCGGCGTCGAGGGTGCTCCGGGTGATCGGGCCGACGTGGTCCAGGGACCACGACAGCGGTGCGACGCCGTGCCGGGAGACCAGGCCGTAGGTGGGCTTGAGTCCCACGACGCCGTTGAGGGCCGCGGGAACCCTGATGGAGCCGGCGGTGTCGGTCCCCAGCGCGAAGACGGCCGAGCCGACCGCCACGGCCACCGCCGAACCGCCGCTGGAACCGCCGGCGATGCGGCCGGGGTGCCGGGCGTTGGTCGTCCGGGGCGTGATCAGGCCGTAGGCGAACTCGTGGGTGTGCGTCTTGCCGATCAGCACGGCGCCCGCGGTCGCCAGCCGGGCGGCCACCGTGCTGTCCGCCGCGGGCAGGCGGCCGGCCCAGACCCGGGAGCCTGCCGTGGTGGGCACCCCGGCGGTGTCGATGTTGTCCTTGAGCGCGAAGGGAATTCCGTGGAGGGGGCCGCGGTGCCGGCCCGCCAGCACGTCCCGCTCCGCTCGCGCCGCTGCCGCCCTGGCGGCCTCGGCGGTGACGGTGGCGTACGCGTGGAGGCCGCCCTCGGTCTCGTCGAGGCGTCCCAGGACCGATTCGGTCAGCTCGACGGGCGAGAGGTCCTTCGCCGCGACGGCCTCGGCGGCGGCGGCGAGCGTGAGCTCATAGGGCTGCATCGTCGGGCCCTCCGGGCGCGGCCGCGGGGTCGTCGACGGCCTGGAAGACCGGTGCCGGGGCGACCCCGGTGAGGTCGAGCTCGCACAGTGTGCCGATCTGGCCGTGGAGCCGGCTGCTCAGCGCGATGGCCGCGAGCAGCCGGTCGTCCACCGGCGGCGGTTCCGAGTGCGGCGCGGGCGGGGCCCCTTGGGCGGCCGGCTCGGGCGGGACGGTGGGCAAGGACACTGACGCTTCCTCTCGGGAAAGCCCGACGGCCCTGCTGACCGGGGAGATCGACAGGGCCGCCGGGCGGAATCAGGCCCGCGTGCCGGTCACGGCCGGCACGCGGGGCGTGCGGTGCGCGGGGGCCGTACGAGGGGAGCGGGGTGGCCGGGCCGGGTCACAGGTCCACGGTGACGTCGTACTTCTCGAGCCACGCGTTGATCGAGAGCGGCACCTCCAGATCGATGCGGGTGATCTGCGTGCTCTCGGAGCTGACGGGACGGTTCAGGCGGTCCGTGACCCGGTCCAGGTCCAGGAGCGGCAGGATGGGCGCCTTGCCGTCGGCGATGACCTCCGCCAGCCGGTCGCGGAGCTTCTTCTCGTAACCGGAGTCCTGGGTGCTCGGGTAGGGGGCCTTGACGCGCTCCACGATGGACTGGGGCAGCACGTCACGGGTGGCCGCGCGCAGCAGGCTCTTCTCCCGGCCGTCGAACTTCTTCATGGCCCAGGGGGTGTTGAAGACGTACTCGACGAGCCGGTGGTCGCAGAACGGGACGCGGACCTCCAGCCCCACGGCCATGCTCATCCGGTCCTTGCGGTCCAGGAGGGTGTTCACGAAGCGGGTGAGGTTGAGGTAGCCGAGCTCCCGCATCCTCTTCTCAAGACCGGTCTCCCCGGCGAGCACGGGGACTTCGGCTATCGCCTCGTGGTAGCTCTGGCGCCGGCGCCCGGGGATGTCGAGCCGCCCCAGGAGGCTCCGGTCGAACAGCGGGGTGCCGTCGTAGAACGGGCCGGGTGTGCTGGTGAGCCAGGGGAAGGTCTCGGCGGTGAGCACCTCCGGGTCGTGGAACCAGCTGTAGCCGCCGAAGAGTTCGTCCGCCGATTCGCCGGACAGGGCGACGGTGGACCGTTCGCGCACGGCACGGAAGAGCAGGTACAGGGAGGGCCACAGGTCCCCGTACCACACGGGCGGCAGGTCGGTGGCGGCCAGGACGGCGGCGCGGATCGCCGGGTCGCTCAGGTCGTCGCTGTCGAGCAGGATCTCCTTGTGGTCCGCCTTGACGAGTTCGGCGAGGTCGCGGACGAACGGCGCGTCGGGGGTGCTGCGCAGGGGGTCCGGCACGAAGTTCTCGGCGGCGCCGACGAAGTCGACGGAGAAGGAGCGCACGGGGCCGGCGCCCTCGGCCTTGAGGGCCTTGGCGGCGAGCGCGGTCACGGCCGAGGAGTCCAGGCCGCCCGAGAGGAGGCTGCACAGCGGGACGTCGGAGACGAGCTGCCGGGAGACGATGTCCTCCAGCAGTTCCCGCACGGTTCCGATCGTCCTGTCCAGCGGGTCGGTGTGCTCCTTGGCCTCGAGCGCCCAGTACCGGTGCTTGCTCAGGCCCTGGCGGGTCACCCGGACGATGTGCCCGGGGCGGACCTCCGACATGCCGGTGAAGATGGCGTGCTCAGGGGTCTTGACCATGTCCAGCAGTTCCCGCAGGCCGTCGGCGTTCACCCGCCGGGGAACCTCCCGGTTCGCCAGGATCGCCTTGGGCTCCGAGCCGAACAGGACCCCGTGGCGGGTGGGGAAGTAGTAGAGCGGCTTGACGCCCATCCGGTCGCGGACCAGGAGCAGTTCCTCGCGGCGGACGTCCCAGACGGCGAACGCGAACATGCCGTTGAGCCGGTCGACCATGCCCTGGCCCCACGCGAGGTAGGCCTGCAGGACGACCTCGGTGTCGCTCTCGGTACGGAAGCGGTGGCCCCGGGAGACCAGCTCGGCGCGCAGCTCCCGGTAGTTGTATATCTCGCCGCTGAAGGTCAGGACGGCCAGCGGGCGGCCGTCCTCCTCCGCGACCATCGGCTGCCGGCCGCCCTCGAGGTCGATCACGGACAGCCTGCGGTGACCGATGGCCGCGTGCCGGTCGAGCCAGGTTCCCCCGGCGTCCGGACCGCGGCAGGCCATGGTCTCCGTCATGGCGTCGATCGTGGAGCGCTCGAGTGTCAGATCACGCTCGAAGTCCACCCAGCCGACAATTCCGCACATGTGTGTTGTCCTCTCCGTAAGGTGTGGCACCGGGGGCGCGGCGCACGGGCCGCGGCGGGGCGCCGGAATCCCGTGCGGGACGGGATTCCGGGCGACCCGGGGGTGACGGTAGGAACCAGGTCTACGAGCCGCTCAGGAGCGCGTGGCGCTCGGCCAGCTGAGACCGCGGGCGAAGTGGATCAAGGTGACCAGGACCATCAGGGCGGCCGTGATGCCGCCGAGGGTCATGACCGTGGACGGGGAGGTGCGGTCCACGATGCTCCCCCCGACCAGCGCGCCGATCGAGATCGTCGCCTGGAAGGAGGCGGTGAACAGCACCGAGGCCGCCTCGGGCGCGTTGGGCGCCGCCTTGGCGAACCAGGTCTGGGACGACACGGGGACCGCTCCGTAGGCGACGCCCCAGACGATCAGCAGCGCCACCGCCCCGACGTTCGAGCCGCCGAGCACCGGCAGCAGCAGGGTGGCCCCGGCGAGCAGGGCGGCCGCCGCGCCGAACCCGACGCGGGGACGCCGGGCGACCAGGGAGCTGCCCACGAAGTTGCCGACGATTCCGGCGACTCCGTAGATCAGCAGGAAGACGGTGATCAGCTTGGGGCCCGCATGCGTGACCTGTTCGAGGAACGGGGTCACGTAGGTGTAGGTCCCGAAGTGGGCCAGCACGATGAGGAAGGTCAGCAGCAGGGCGAAGCGGGTGTTCACGCTGCGGAACATGCCGCCCAGCACGCTCATCCGGGTGGTCTCGATCGGCGGCAGCGGCGGCATGACGAGCAGCAGCATGACGAGCACGCCGACCGTCAGGACGCCCATGACGACGAACGCCGTCCGCCAGCCCGCCACATCGCCGATGAACGTGCCGACCGGGACGCCGAGCACAGACCCCAGCGGGACGGCCGAGAAGATCACCGAGACGGCCCGGCCGACCTTCTCCGCCGGCACCAGCCGGTCGGCGAGTCCGGCCCCGATCGACCAGAACCCTCCGATGGTGATGCCCACCATGACCCGCGACACCAGGACCAGCCAGTAGTCCGGCGCCACGGCGGCCAGGCCGTTCGCCAGGGCCAGCAGCAGCATGAACGCGCACAGCATCTTCCGGCGGTCGATGCGCGCGGTCGCCATCGTGACCAGCGGCGCCGAGATCGCTGCAAGGAATCCGGGCATGGTCATCATCAGTCCTGCCATCCCGTCCGAGATGGTGAAACTGGATCCGATCGAAGTGAGCAGGCCGATCGGCAGGATCTCGGTGGTGACGATCGAGAAGATCCCCAGCATTACTGACAATACGGCCAGCCATTCGATCACTGGTGATCGGGCCGGCAGGCCGGTTCCGCCGGGGTGCGAAGTGGCGGTAGTTGTTGAGGCCATGAATTCCGTCCTTGAAGTGCCTTTCGGTGCCCGGCAAGTCCAGCAGGTTCCCCGGGATGCGGGCTGGCGGCTTTACGACATCACCGTTACGAGGGACGGCCGGCGACCCGAATCCGCCGCCCCGGAGCACTGTTGCCGCAGGTCGAAGCGGCCTTTCCGGGGCGACGGCCGCGCCTGAAGGGGCGTCAAGTCGGCTGCTACTTAGGCAGGTTGCCGACCAGGAACTGGCATGCCCGGCCCGCCGCCGGTGCTACGCTGAATCCGCAGGGCGTCGGACTCTTCTCCGGGGCCGGCGCCGCGTCGCGGCAATTCACGGATACTTTGGCAAATCCGCATTGAC
This sequence comes from Kitasatospora griseola, assembly GCF_044999035.1. Lineage (NCBI taxonomy): Bacteria > Bacillati > Actinomycetota > Actinomycetes > Kitasatosporales > Streptomycetaceae > Kitasatospora > Kitasatospora griseola. Next base: position 751,246 of record NZ_CP173360.1, read on the forward strand.
CCGGGCCGGTTCGACGGTGACGGTATGAGCCATGCCGATCCCGATAGCCCTCGTTTTCGCTGCAGGAATCTCAAGCCTCGACCTTGCGGCCGCGCGTGAGATGTTCGGCGTCAATCGCGCCGGCGCTGGTCTGGTCGACCCGTGGTACGACTTCGCCGCGTACGTCGTGGACCCTGTACAGAGTTGTGACGCATGCCGTATTGATCGGCTGTGCAGTCTCGACGAACTGGCCAAGGCCCACACCGTGATCGTCCCGGGCTGGCCGGACGTCACGCAGGCGCCGCCCACTGCTCTGGTGAACGCGATCCGCGACGCGCACGAGGCCGGTGCGCGCATCGTCTCCGCCGGCACGGGCGCCTTCGTGCTGGCGGCGGCCGGCCTGCTGGACGGGCGGCGGGTCGCCACCCACTGGGCCCATGCCGACCTGCTGGCGGCCCGGTACCCCCGCGTGCGGGTCGACACGGACGCCCTCTACGTCGACGAGGGGGACATCCTCAGCTCCGCCGGCGGAGCGGCCACCATCGACCTGTTCCTGCACCTGGTGCGGCTGGACCACGGGGCCGCCGTCGCCAAGGCCCTGGCACACCGGCTGGTCATGCCCCACCAGACCACCGACGAGCAGGCGCCGCCCTCCGCCCCGTCCGAGCCCGGCGCCGAGGACCGGGTGCTCACCGAGGTGCTGTCCTGGGCCGCCGGGCGACTGGACCAGCAGGTGACCGTCGAGGACATGGCGCAGCAGGCGAACGTCAGCCGCCGCACCCTGGTCCGCCGGTTCCGGGCCGGCACCGGCATGGCCCCCCTCCAGTGGCTCCTGACCCAGCGCGTTCAACTCGCCCAACGGCTGCTGGAGACCACCCACCTCAGCATCGAGCAGGTCGCCACGCAGACCGGCATGGGCACGGCGGCCACCCTGCGCCGGCACTTCAGCCGCACGGTCGGGGTGCCGCCGGACTCCTACCGGCGCTGGTTCCGCGGCCGGGGCCGGGGCGACTGGAGTCCGGTGCCGTTGGCGTAGCGCCGGCCTCCGGGAGGGCGGCCCCGCGGCGCTCCCCGACCACGACGCCCCTGATCGATTTCCGCAGCCCCGAAGGGAGAACCCGTTCATGAACACCGAGGACGCGTCCGTGCAGGCGCGGTCCGTACCACCGCACCTGCCCGAGGCCTTCTACCGCGAGCTGGGGCCCGGCAGGTTCGCCAGCAGTCCGGCCACCGCGGGGCCGTGGAGCGCGAAGTTCCAGCACGGCGGTCCCCCGTCGGCCCTGCTCGGGCGGGCACTGGAACGGCACGAACCGCGGGAGGGCCTGCGGATCGCCCGGGTCACGGTGGAACTGCCGCGTCCGGTCCCGGTCGCCGAACTCCGGGTCGAGGTACGGACCGTGCGTTCCGGCCGGCGCGCGGAACTGGTCGAGGGGGAGATCAGCTCCGGCGGGCAGACGGTGATGCTGGCCCGGGCCTGGCGGCTGGCCGCGAGCCCGCCGGACACCCCGTCCCTGTACCCCGGGCCGAAGCCCCCGCCGCTGCCCGGCGCGCAGCCACCGCACACCATGGCCGACGCCCACCTGGACGGCTACATCGCGGCCATGGAGTGGCGGTTCGAACCGGGAAAGGGCTTCGACGCGATGGGGCCCGGCACGGTCTGGGCGCGTCAGCGCGTCCCGCTGCTCGCGGGTCACGAGGACACGCCGCTGACCCGCGCGCTGACGCTGGCGGACAGCAACTGGGCCGTCGCCTTCGAGCTCGACCACCGCGGGCGATTCGTCATCAACACCGACGTGACGCTGCTCCTGCACCGCGATCCCGTCGGGGAGTGGCTCTGCCTGCGCTCCACCACGGAGGCGAGCCCCGACGGCTCGGGTCTGGCCCAGGGACGGCTGGCCGATGTCGTGGGGGACTGCGGCCGGGTGCTGCAGACGCTGCTGGTCGATGAACGCTGACTGCGGGAGCTCGTCGCCGGCCCTTCCAGCACGTGCAGACGCGGGAGGGCCGGCGGCGGATGCGCGGCGAGCCGGCCGCGCGGCGACCGGGACCGGCGACGGGAGGCGCCGGCTACTGCGGCCAGTCGACCAGCAGTTTGCGCGGGCCGCGGAAGGAGACGTTGGCGGGGAAGTCGAAGTCCTGGTCCTCGACGAGGCGCATCCCGGGCGCCCGCTGGGCCAGCAGGTCGAGGGCGATCCGCGCCTCCATGCGCGCGAGCGGGGCGCCTATGCAGTAGTGGATGCCCTGGCCGAAGGAGAGGTGCTTGCGGGAGTCCTCGCGGTGGACGTCGAAGGTCTCCGGGGCTTCGAAGTGCTTCGCGTCCCGGTTGGCCGCGCCGAGCAGCAGCAGGATCTTCGCGTTCGCGGGGATCTCGACTCCGCCCACGGTGACCGCCCTGGTGGTGATGCGTCGCCAGGCGGGGATGCTGCTGTCGTAGCGGAGGATCTCCTCGACGGCCTTGGGGATGAGCGACCGGTCGGCGCACAGGTCGTCCCACTGCCCGCGGTTGACGAGCAGCCGGCGGACCGCGTTGCCGGTGAAGCTCGTGGTGGTCTCGTGACCGGCGAAGCTCAGCCCGTACGCGACGTTCGTGATGTCCGGGATCGACAGGCTCTCGGGATCCGCCTGGTGGATGCGGATCAGGTCGCTGGTGAAGTCGTCGACCGGTTCGGCCAGGCGCCTGGCGACGAACTCCTCGCAGTACTGCCAGTAGTTGACCATGTTGTTGGCGATGTCGCGCTGCTCGTCGACCGTCGGCCGGCCCCAGCTGAAGGCGATGCGGTTGCCGCACCACGACTTCAACATGTCCATGTCCTCATCGGGAAAGCCGATGAACGTGAAGATCATGTACGCGGGGAGCGGATAGGTCAGCGCCGACACCAGGTCGACCACGCCGGGTTCGATCGCGTCGACCAGCTCCGTGGCCTTGGCCCAGACCTTCGGTTCCAGGGTCGCGATCCGTCGCGCGGAGAACGCCTTCTGGTTGTGGCGGCGGATCCGGGTGTGCCGGGGCGGGTCGCAGTCGGACATCACCGGGTAGGCGTGGAAGCCGCCCTTGAGGATGGACTGGGCCTCCTCGGCCAGTGGGAAGACCGGACGCTGCCCGACCGCCGCGGAGAACGTCCCGGGGTCCATCAGGGCGCTCTGAATGTCGTCGAAGCGGGTGATCACCCACATGTCGATCGCCGGCGCGTAGAAAGCCGCAGCCTCTTCTCGCACTCCGGAAAGGATCGGATACGGGTCGGCGACATAGGCGTCGCCCAGCGGATCGAAGCTGTGATTGACGGGGCACGCCATCGCGTCCGTCATGACGGAACCTCCTGGGTTCGGTGATCTCCAGTGTCGCCGGGCCCGGCTCTCCTGGAAAGGTGATTGATATGGACGGAAACCCGGGTTTTTCTCATGGCTGAGCGCATGAGCCTGCGTCAGTTGGACTATTTCGTGACGGCCGCCGAAGTCGGCACGATGACCGCCGCCGCCCAGCTGCTGTACGTCTCGCAGTCCGCGGTGTCCGCGGGGATCGGCGAGCTGGAGCACCAGCTCGGAGTGCAGTTGCTGGTCCGCGCGAAGGCGAAGGGGCTCACCCTCACACCCGCCGGACGCCTGTTCCTGCCGGAGGCCCGGGCGCTGCTCGCCCGCAGCGAGGAACTCCGGCTCGGAATGCGGGAGGCGGGCCGCGGGCTGGCCGGCCGGCTGACGATCGGCTGTTTCAGCACCTTGGCGCCGTTCCTGCTGCCGTGCGTGCTGGAGGAATTCCGGACCGTCTGTCCCGATGTCACCCTCGATTTCGTCGAAGGATCCCTCGACGAATTGCAGCATCTGCTGCGCGAGGGGACATGCGAATCGGCCCTGCTCTACGGCGCCGACATTCAGGCCGGAATCGACTTCGACGCGCTGTACTCCGTCGTGCCGCACGTCCTGCTGCCGCAGGGGCATGCACTGGCCGGGGCGGAGGCGGTCCGGCTCGCGGAGCTCGCCGAGCACGACATGATCATGCTCGACGTGCCGCCCAGCCTCCGCTATTTCACCGAGGTGCTCGCCGCCGCCGGGGTCGGCCCCCGGATCCGGTACAGCACCGAGAGCTTCGAGACGGTCCGCAGCCTGGTCGCCCGCGGCGCCGGCTACTCCCTGCTCATCCAGCGCCCCGCCCTGGCCGTCAGCTACGAAGGGTTGGGCCTGCAGGTGCGGCGCATCGCCGACGACGTCGCCCCGCTCCCCGTCGGACTGGCCCGGCTCTCGGGCACCCGGCCCACCCGGCGGGCGGCGGCGTTCGCCGCGTTCTGCCGCGAGCGGGTCGCGGGCGCGGCGGACGCGACGCGGCGTGCTTCCCCGGCGGCCGGCGCGACGACCCCGCTGCCGCGGCAGCGCCGGGGGCACCGAGAGGCGGCCGGCACCGGGACCGTCTCATGACGCCGGATCGGCCTGCGGCCGGGCCGCCACCAGCGGGTGGTCGGCGTCCGCGGGGTCCGTCGCCGAGGCTCCGCCGGGCGAGCCGAGCTCGACGAAGAACCCGCGGTCGGCAGCGGCGTAGTCCGCCCACTCGGCCGGCACGTGGTCCTCGTAGAAGACCGCTTCGACCGGGCAGACCGGCTCACAGGCGCCGCAGTCGACGCACTCGTCGGGCTGGATGTACATCTTGCGCGGGCCCTCGTAGATGCAGTCGACGGGGCACTCCTCGATGCACGCCTTGTCCTTGACGTCCACACAGGGCTGGGCGATGACGAAAGCCATGGTTCAGTCCTCCACTTTCCGGGTGTCGGCGCCGGCGGGCAGCGCCGCGAGGTCGCCCTCGCCCCGCTGTTCGCCGGCGGCGTCGAGTTGTTCGGCCGTCGGTGGCCGCAGGGGCTCACGGGTCGCCGCGGGGTGCTCGCTCCAGAGCTCGGCCGTGACCGGGCCGGGGAGCACGACGGCGCCGGCGGTCCCGGGGGCGGGAGAGGTCGGGTGCTCCCCTGCGGGGGTGATCAGGGCCAGCTGCGGCTGCGGGGCGCTCGGGGCCGTCGTCAGGCCGACCAGCAGGAGGTTCCCCACGATCGCCGTGCGGGCCCGCCGCGGGCCCGTCAGCTCGGACGGGGCGGTCGCGGAGGTCTGCAGCAGCGTTTCGTAGAGCCGGACGGCGCCCGGGAAGTCGTCGTCGTGCACGGCGCGCCGCACCAGCAGCCGTGGCGTCGCGAGGTGCGGGTCGGTGGAGACGCCGTCCCGGCCCTCGGACGGGCGGGCCTCCTCGCCCTTCCACGGGCGGTGCTCGACCAGTTCGGCCACCGTGCCGTCGGGGTAGCGGACCCGGGCCCGGGCTCCCGGCAGGATGGGCTCGGGCGGTTCGAGAACGGTGGTGCCGGTGCCGTCCAGCAGCGCCAGCTGCCGGTCGAGCGACGGCACGATCAGGGAGTAGGCGGTCTGCCGTTGGACCGCGGTGAAGGGGCGTTCGCTGGCGATGAGGAGGAGGTTTCCGACGGCGGCCAGCTCCAGGCCGCCGAAGTCGGGGATGGGCATCCGCAGGTCGGCGGGCACGCCGAGCAGGCGCTCGTAGAAGGCGAGGTGATCGTCGAGGTCGCGCACGTCGATGAGCGACCGGGCGAGCAGCCGCGGCCGGGGCAGCGCCGAGGAGTCGGGCCGGGCGCGGAACCAGCGCTCGGGGTTGGCGGGTCGTCGGGGCACGGACATCGTCAGCCCTTCTTCGGGTCGGGGGCCGGGGCGCACCACCACGGCCGCGCGGTCAGCCCCCAGGCCGTCAGCTCCTCGGCCACCAGCCGGTGCAGCGAGGTGGAGTCGCCGAAGTGGTCGGGCATGCCGGTGACGGTCAGGGCCATGCGGGAGCCCAGCCGGCACAGGCACAGCGAGGCCCGGAGCCGGGCCTTGTCCGGGTGCAGGCCCGGCACGTTCATGGTGCGCAGGGCCACGGACTCGGCGGTGCGGCCGGCGAGACGGGCCACGGCGTCGGGGGCCTGCCCGAAGTTCGAGGCCACCGCGTCGGTCTGCTGCGCACCGGGATTCTTCAGCGCACCGGCGAGGCGGGTCGGCAGCAGGTGCCACAGCGGTGCGGGCACCAGCGTGGCGCTGTGCGCGCCGGAGCCCTCCAGGAGCGTCTTCGTCGCCTGCCGGGTCCGGCGCAGGTCTTCGTGCTGCACGGGGCGGTCCGGCACGCCCAGGGGTACGACGACCAGGGCGTTGGCGCGTTCGTCGGCCGCGCCGCGGCGCAGGTTCATCGGGATGCCGAGCTCGATGTCGCTCCGCTCCTGGCGTGGCACGTGGGCGCGGACGAGGTTGGCGGCGATCTCCAGGAACAGGCTGTTGGTCGTGCCGCCGCAGGCGCGGGCCCGCTCCTCCCACGCGGCGGCGTCCACGTCGACGATGGCCGTGGTGAAGAAGCGGGGCTGCGCCGGGGGGCCGGGCGGCGGGGCGGGGCGCCGGCGCAGTGCCGTGCCGATCAGCGCGCGTCGGCGGGGGTTCCCGGCCAGCTCCAGGGACCAGCGGGCCGACTGGACGACGGCCCCTCCCACTTGCCGCAGGGCGTCGGCGGCATCGCTGTGGCGCAGGCCGGCGGGCCGGCGGGCGACGGTGCTGCCGGCGAGCGCGTTGAGGATGCCCAGGCCGTCGCTGCGGAAGTGCGGCACGGTCAGTGAGACCAGGCAGCCGCCCCGGTAGGGGGCGGCCGCGAGGCGCCACAGGGCCGCGGAGTCGGTCGGCAGGGGCTCCTGGATCTGGGCGTCGATCCACTGCGGCGCGGTGGCGTCGGTCAGCGGCCGCTGCTCCAGGTGCAGCGGCTGCGTGTTGGCGGCCCGGACCCAGGCGCGGCGGGCTCCCGGGAAGCGCACCGGGGCCGCTCGGCGGCTGAGCAGTCCCCCGTCGAGACGTCGCCATTCGGCCTGCAGCGCCTCGGCGGGGAGCGGGGCGGAGAAGCGCCACAGGACCTGGACGACGCGGGAGGAGCCGAGCGACTGCGCCGCGTGGTGCAGCATCTCGTCGGTGGGGTTGAGCCGCCAGGACGTCGCGTCGTTCATCGGGCGACCGCCTTGAGCAGTTCGTCGGCCGCGTGCCGGCCGACGGCGGGGGCGAGCTTGAAGCCGCCCCCGTTCCAGCCGACGGCGGTGACCAGGCCCCGGGGGTGGGGCCAGCTCGTGACCGCTCCCGGGCCGTCGGGGGTGAGGGCGTCGTAGGCGGCGACGCCGCCGACGGCACGGGCGCCCGACAGCTGCGGGCACCGGTGCCGGACGACGCCGCGGACGCGTTGCTCCTCGGCGGCCGGAACGGTCTGCCGCACGGTGGCGGGCACACCGGTCCGGGTGGAGGACACGCCCGCCAGGACGACTCCGTCGGTGTCCCACCGCCGCAGCCACGCCCCGGTGCTGCCGTCGACGACGGTGGGCAGGTTCGCCAGGCTCGCGGTGTCCTCGCAGCGGAACAGGCAGTAGCCGACCGCCCGGGTGCGCATGGGCAGCCGGACGCCCACGGATGCGGCCAGGGGCTCGCTCTCGGCGCCGGCCGCGAGCAGGACGGCGTCCGCATACACGGGGCCCGAGGTGGTCCGGACGCCGCGGATGCGGGACAGGGGGCGCGTCAGCAGCGCGGTGGCCCGGGCGGTGAGCAGGCGCAGCGTGCTCCCGGCGTCGCGCAGCACGGCCCGGGCGACGGCCGTGACCGGCAGCCAGCCGGCGCGCGGTTCGAGGACGCCGAGCAGGTGCTCGGGGACGGCGAGGCCGGGGAACGTCCTTCCGATCTCGCCGGAGTCGAGGACGACGGTCTCGTGCCCGGCGGCGTGTGCCGCCTCCAGTGCCGCCCCGGCGCGGACCAGGGAGTCGCGGTCGAGCAGCGTCAGGCTGCCGTGTTCGCGCAGCTCGGGCCAGGTGCCGTGCCAGCCGCGCCGCTGGTAGAGCGCACAGCCTTCGGCGGCCCAGGCGGCGTGGGCGCCGGTGGGCTCGAAGGCGCGCACGAGCCCGCCGGAGGCGCTGGTCGCCCCGCCGGTGGCCCCCGTGTCGTCGATCAGGACCACCGATGCGCCGTGGGCGGTGAGCCGTTCGGCGGTGGCCAGGCCGATGATGCCTCCGCCGACGATCGCCACGTCCGCCGTGAGGGCCGTCGTCACTGCAGGACCCGTTCGGCCAGCCGGTGCCGGGGCGCGTCCGCGTCCCGCAGCAGCAGGAGCGATTCGGTGACGTCGGAGGACCGTGCCGACAGCATGGCCAGGGCCCCGGCGTCGCCCATGCCGTGGCTGGCCTCGCACAGTCCGTTGAGGTAGACCTTCAGCGGGCGCGGGGCGGTGGCGGAGGCCTTGAGCGCGATCGAGTAGTCGCGGTCCACGACGGGGACGCCGTCGTCGTCCAGGGGCAGGCGGTGGGCCACGCCCTCCAGGAGCGGGTGGTAGCGCTCGTCGCCCGCACCGGTGCCGAAGTCCTTGAAGCCGGTGGCCAGGATGACGACGTCGGCGTCGACGGTTTCCGGGGTGAAGTGGTTGATGTCGCGCACCGTCAGGCGGTGCGGTCCGCCCGGTGCCGCGGCGGCGACCTCGGTGACCTCGGTGAACGGCAGCAGGCGCAGGCGGTCGGACCCGGTGAGCTCGTACTCGCGCTGGACGCCCACGAGCCGGTCGATCACGTCCTGGTCGCAGGCGGCGTAGTTGATGGAGCGCAGCTCCTCGCGCAGGCGTCGCTTCGTCGCGGTGGGCAGGGGGTGGAAGTAGTCGACGAACTCCGGCAGGAACACCTGGCGGCTGTAGGGGCTGGTGTCCTTGAGCCGGAACCCGATGCCGCGGTGGATGGAGGTGACCTGCCGGACGTTCGGGCGCTCCAGCAGGTCGAGCACGATCTCGATGGCGCTCTGGCTGGCCCCCACGACCGCGACCCGGATGTCCTCGTGCGCCAGGGCCCTGATGGAGGAGAGGTAGCGGGCCGAGTGGAAGACGGTCCTGCCGAGGGCGTGGTGGAAGGCGGACGGGATCCGGGGAGAGCGGCCGGTGCCCACGATGACGGTCTCGCCGAGATAGCGCCGGCCCTCCCGGGTCTCCACGCAGAACAGCTCGCCGCCGTCCGCGTCGTCGACGAGGGAGAGCGCCGTGGCGGACTGCTGGTAGTCCACGGAGGGTGCGAAGGACTCCGCGACCCAGGCGAGGTAGCCGGCGTACTCACGACGCAGCGGGAACTTGGTGTTCAGGTGCAGGTAGTCGGTCAGCATCCCCCGGGAGGCGAGGTACTTGATGAAGGTGTGGGGGCTGTCCTGGTTGCGCTGCATGACCAGGTCGCGGAACGGGTTGTTCTGGATGTCCGCGCCGGGCAGCAGCTGTTCGTCCTGCCACTGGAAGCCGGGCGACCGCTCGATGAAGTGGACCTCGTGCAGGCGGCCGAGTTCCTCGAGCGCCACGGCCAGAGAGAGGTTCGCCGGCCCGAAGCCGATACCCAATATCGGATGAACCTTGTCCTTCGTCACTCTTCACGCATCCTCAGCTTGTCGCGTGTGCGGGAGGGTCCGCGCCGGGCGGGGCGCTTGCGGGCGCCCCGCCCGGCGCGGTCGTTCCCGCCCCGGCGGGATTGACGGGTCCGGCGGTGGGTCAGGAGCTCAGCAGGGTCGTCTCGGTGATCGCGTTGGCGTCGTCGACGTGGACGACACGGGACTTGAATCCGACCTGCTCGTCCTCGTTCAGCTGCGCGTAGCTGATGATGATGACCTTGTCGCCCGGCTGGACGAGGCGGGCGGCGGCGCCGTTGATCACGATCTGCCCCGCCGGGGGTTCCGGGGAGTCGTCCAGGATGGTGTAGGTCTCGAACCGGGCGCCGTTGTTGACGTTGACGACGTGGACCAGTTCGTGGACTCCGATCTCGGCGGCCTCCAGCAGTTCCGGCGAGATGGTGATCGAACCGACGTAGTTCAGGTTGCTGTCGGTGACGGTCGCGCGATGGATCTTCGAGTGCATGAAGGTGCGCTGCATGATGCGTCTCCCTGACGGTGTGTGGTGTGCGGGTCGGCGCGGGACGGCGGGTGGGACGGTCGGTTGCGCGGCGGATCAGCTGCCCTCGGGCGCCGGGAGGCTGCGGCCGACGGACAACCGGGCGAATGCGGCCGGCGGTCGGCGGTCGAGGTCTGCCAGCAGGGGCGGGTTCCCCACCGTGGAGGGGGCGCCGAAGGCGTCGGACACCTGCTCGGCGAGGTCCGGGGTCACGGGCCAGGCCAGGGTGCGCAGCGTCCAGAGGTACTGCAGGGCGCCGGAGACCTCGCCGGGGTCGTCGGTGTCGAGGTCCGCGCAGCGCAGGGCGAGGACCTCCAGGTGCAGGGCGAGTGCCTCCGCCGCCCTGCGGATGGAGAAGGTCTCCAGTCGGTAGGCGTCCTCGAAGCGCCGGCGGGACGCCTGCAGCGCGGTGGTCCACCAGGGCGACGGCTCGGCGTCGACGGACCGCCCGGCCAGGGCGGCGGTGAACTTCCCGGCGATGGTCGCGACGGGGGCGTCGAACCGGGTGGCCAGGGTGGAGGCGGCGACCGGCTCGCTGAATTCGGACTGTTGCAGCTCGGGACTGGTCAGGGACAGCACGAAGCGGGTCCGGTCGCGGCCGAACGCCTCCAGGAACTCCCCGGCCCAGCGCACGTCGCCCTTGCTGGTGGAGAACTTGCGGCCCTCCAGCAGGTAGTACTGGTTGGTGAGGGTCCGGGTCCTGGGCAGCTCGACCGGCAGCCCGTGCCGCACGGCCAGCAGCGACAGGGCGACGTAGACGAACGCGTTGTAGAAGCCGTTGTCGATGCCGATGAACTGGACCAGCTCGTCCGCGCCGGCCTGCCGGCTCGCCCGGGCCCGGTCGAGCCAGTACAGGTGGCCGACGTAGATCTCCGGCCAGGCGTTGACGGCCTGGCCCGGAGCGTCGGGGCCGTCCCAGTCCACCTGGATCCCCCAGCTGCTGGGGTAGGTGACCGGAATGTACGGCAGCGGCCCGGCGAGGGACTGTTCGACGACCCGCTCCAGATCGGGACGGAGCCTGATGTCCGAGGACCGGTACCAGTTGGTGAGCATCGACCGGTAGCGCTCCAGGTCCAGGACCCAGATGGAGACCGGCCGGCGGGGCAGGGCCGAGGCCGTGTCGGCCACGGGCAGCAGCGCGCCCGGCAGGTTGTACAGACCGCAGGCCTCGCAGACGCCGGCCCGGGCGTGCGCCAGACAGGTCGGGCAGCGCCCGGTGACGAAGGCCTCGGCCCGGTACTCGCCCGCGACCTCGTCGTAGGGCAGCTCCACCTCACGGCGGTCGAAGGCGCCGTGCCGCCACAGGTGGGTGAAGAAGTTCTCGACGAAGGCGGTGTAGTCGGCGTCGGGACGCTCGAAGAGATCGACGTCGACGCCGGCCAGCGCCAGGGTCTTGGTCACGCTGTCGAAGGCCTGCCGGATGAGCGACTCGGGTTCCGTGCCGAGCCGCTCGGCGGTCGTGACGACATAGGTCTGGTTGTCGTCGGTGCTGGTGCCGAAGGCCACGTCGTGCCCGTGGATCTTCTGCGCCCGGGCGCACACGTCGCTGCCCAGCACCGGCCCCGACAGGTGTCCGAGGTGGAGGTCCCCGTTGGGGGTGGGCGGCGAGAAGGTGACGTTGATCCGTCGCCGTCCCCGGTCGGCGCCGCGCGAGGCGTCGGTCGTCATGGAACCCCTCCTCACTGAGCGGGCTGGAGCCAGTAGATGCTGACGAAGGTCAGCGGCTCGTCGGCGCTGACGTTGGTGACGATGTGGTCGGTGCCGTGGGGGATGTAGATGACGTCGCCGGGGACGACGTCCCGCTCCTCGTCGGCCACCCGTGCCCGGCCGCGCCCGCTGACGAAGATGAACGTCTCGTCGGTGGCGTGCCCGTGCGGGGTGCTGGACTCCGTGGGCCTGATGGAGCACAGGGTGCTGTTCCACGGCGGGGTGACGACGCCGTCCCAGGGGTAGAGCTGGCGGATGTCGCACCCGTTCTTGCGGATCAGTTCGTCACCGGTCGCTGTCTTGACGTGCATGCGGTGTCCTCTCGTGTCTGCCGCCGCGCGCCCCGCCCCGCGACGGGAGCCGGCGTGCCTGGCGTGCCTGGTGTGCTGCGGAGTGGCTCCGGTCCCGGAGGCCGGGTCATCCCAGGGCGAAGAGGCGCTCGATGACCTCGGGTTCGAAGGACTCGGGGGGCACCTGGAAGGGGCCCTTGAAGGTGGCCATCCGCGATCCCGCCAACACCGGGTCGGTGGGCCACACTTCGGCGTACGCCCGGCGGCGGGCGACACCCGCGGGCGTGAAGGTCATGTTCATCGTGGTGCGCACCGAGCCGGAGATCCGCAGGCGGTGCATCCGGATCTCGCGCTCCCGGGCGTAGGGTTCGAGGGCCTTCGGCTCCCACGTGCTGGAGGACCGCAGGGCGTCGCGCACCATGCGCGCGTCCCGCAGCGCGATGGACAGCCCCTGCCCGATGACCGGATCGGTCCACCCGGCCGCGTCCCCGACCAGTACCGCCCCCGGGGCGAAGGGCAGATCGGCCCACGCGTCGTTCATCGGGTAGAAGGCGCAGGTCGCGGACGGCGTGGCCGTGGCGAACATCTCGCGGTCGGGAAGGCAGTCGAGCTGGAAGGCCTGCAGGAACTCGGCGTGCCGGTTCGGCCCGGAGAATCGGCCCTTCTGGGCGACGTCGTGCAGCAGGTACAGCCTTGCGCGGCCGCCCTCGCGCGGGAAGACGAAGTACAGCAGGTCCCCCTCGGTGCCGATGGAGGTGACGTTCACCGGCCAGGCGTCCAGGTTCTCCACCAGCATCCCGCCGCCGAGGGAGTTCGGCGGGGTCTGGGTCAGGCCGATGCCCAGCTGCCGGCGCACGGTCGACATCCGCCCGTCGGCGCCCACCACGAGGCGGCAGTCCACCTCGTACTCGAGGTCGTTGTGCTCGTAGCGGACCCGGGGGTTGGCTCCACCGCTCACCAGGACGTCGCCCACGCCCCGTACGACGGTGGCGCCGGCGTCCTCCGCCGCGTTGGACAGCGCCTCGCAGGCCTCGGGGTGCCCGACGTCCAGCACTCCGCGGATTCCGGGAAGCATTTTGTCCAGGTGCAGGGCTCTGGCCCGGGCGGTTTCCGGGTCGACTATTTCGTCGAATCCGACGAAGCGGTCGACGTAGGTGCCACCGGCCTTGAGAATGCACTCCTCCAGTCCCAGCTCAAGGAGTTCCGCGACACCCCAGCAGTTGATCACTTCACCGCGGACCTTGTCCCGGTAGACGGTCTGCCGTTCGAGGAGCAGCACCTGGTGCCCGTCCCCGGCCAAGGCGGCGGCCAGCGCGGATCCGGCGATCCCGCCGCCGACGATGACCGCGTCAATGCGTTCAGCTTTCGCCATGGAATCCCCTCCGGAACATGAATACGAGCACGCCGGGCAGGGCCGAGGAAATCGTCGGCCGAACCTGTTGTGCCGAGTTCGTCATGAATTGAATCATCGCTGCCGCATCGGGCCGGGACGAGACGAGGACGTGACACTCGTCGTTCACTTTGGGCCACGGCGCGAATGCCCCGGAAGGAATCTTGACCGAGGGGCGTGCCGGACACCACCGGCCTTCCGCCGAATTCCGACCGGGCAGATGTCCTGTTCGGCCCTGTTATTCAGCGAACGGGACATTGACGTCGTGCGGGATCCCGGGCGGTGTTCCCCGAGATGCGGAACGGAAGAAGTGGGTCGGATGGGTCTCGTGAGAGGAAAGGAGATCCGCGCTGCAAAAAGCGGTCAAACTGCTCAGGCTTCCCGGTCGGCGCAGATTCCGTGCAGGGTGATGTCCCAGATCTGCCGGAGCTGCTCCACGGCGTCCGGTTTCCTGGCTTCCTCGAGGGCGGTACGTGTCCGGGCCTCGGTCCCGGTGAGCAGGTGCGCGACCAGGGAGGCCAGGGCGGCCGGGGACGTGCCGGCCCGCAACTGGCCCGCACGGTGGGCGTGGCGGGCCAGTTCGCCGACCGCCGGCAGCCAGCAGGCCGACAACCCGGGCCGGCTGTCGGGGCGTTCGCGCATGAGCCGGGCGGTCGACCGTACGGCGATGTCGTCCTCCAGGAGCCTGGCGAGATGCATCGTGAGTTCGACGATCAGATCGAGGGGAGGACCGGCGCCCGCCGTCACGCGGTCGACGACGGCGCGGACCGCACTGCGCCCGAGGTCCTGGACGGCGTCCGCCAGTTCGATCTTCGAGCCGAAGTGGAAGGTGAGGGCGCCGGTGGTGGTCCCCGCCGCTTTGGACACCTGCAGCATTGACGTGCCCGCATAGCCGTGTCGATCGAACTCCGCGGCGGCTGCGTGGACCAGAGCGATTCGGGTTCGTACTGCTCGTGCCTGCATGTGGTGGCTCCGGGGCATTGGCTGGTCGCAGGGGCTGGGAGGCTGGAACTCCCCAGGGAAGCATTTGCAATCACGGCCGGTACAGGGAGGCGGCGCGAAGATCAGCCACCTGATGGTGCTGAGCGACGCGGCACGCGGCATCGCAGCCGCAGTGCGATTGCACCGGGTTTGAACCCTCGGACCAGCCGGTGGCCGAATCCTTCCACATCCCGAGCAATGACCTCGATATGAAGTCGATTTGCCCCGATGTGTGCTGTCTGGTTTCCAGTCTCTGAAAACATCGTCGACTCAATTATTCTTGGCTCCGGGAGCGACGCTTCAAAGGGAAGGGTGCCAATGCAGTTACGCTGCTCCATTGCCGCCGGTTCAGTGCCCTCCACTGATCAGTTGTCCGCCTTTGTGGACTCCGTGTTCGTCCATCTGCAGCGTGCCGATCAGCGCCGCCGGGGCCACGCCTACCTCCACGGGCTGCTCACCGTCCCGGGCAAGAAAACGGTCCGGAGCGTGGCGGCCGCCGCCACGGACTCGCCGACCGCCTCGCAATCGCTCCAGCAGTTCGTCAACTCCAGTCCGTGGCACTGGGAAGCCGTCCGTCATGAGCTGGCCTGTTGGGCCGAAACGCGACTGCGGCCCCAGGCATGGACGGTCGCCACCACGGTGCTGCCCAAGCGCGGAGACCACTCGTGCGGGGTGCACCGGCGCTTCGTTCCCCAGCTGGGTCGGACGGTGAACTGCCAGGTGGGGATCGGGCTGTTCCTGTCCGACCGGGCTTCGGCGGTGCCCGTCGACTGGCGTCTGCACCTCCCGGAGGACTGGTCGCTCCCCTACCTTCGCGGGCAGGCGCGCGTCCCGAGCAACGTGCGGCCCCTGCCCATCTGGGCCGACGCCCTCGACATGGTGGATCGGCTGAAACACTCCGGTGACCTGGCCCCCGCCCCGCTCGTGGCCGACATACGCGGCACCAGGAGGACATCGGACCTGCTGCGTCTCCTGCTGCGCCATGGCCACGACTTCGTACTCGCCGTCCCCGGCGACCTCATGGTCGTACCGGTCTCCGAGGCCGGCCGCGAACTCCAGGCAGCCACGTCCGCGTCCTCGCTGGGCGCCCCGCACAGCCTGGTCCGGCTGCCCTCCACCACCGGCGGCTGGTCGCGGGAGACGTACCGCCTGGTCACCGAGCGGCGGCGCCCCTCGGTCGTCTGGATCACCAACATGGTGCGGCAGCGGACGGACGAACTGCTCTCCCTCCTCGAATGCCACGCGGCCACCGGTGAGGCGGCGCGCGAACTGGCGCTGGACTTCGGGCTGCAGGACTTCGAGGGCCGCTCCTACCCGGGCTGGCACCGTTACATGACCCTGATGTCCGCGGCCTACGCCTACCGGAGGCTGGCCGACGTCCCGTAGGACCGGGCGTGAGCCGGACGCCCGCCACTGCCGACCGGAAGGCCGGCGTCCGGCCTGCCGGGACGGGCGGCGACGGACGGCGACGGGCGGCGGAAAAGATTTTTCGGAGCCGTGTCGAGAACCCCGGCACGGCTCCGTCCCCGGGGTGAAGGCGACCACAATGGGTCGCGTCACCACTGAGGAGTGAGAACGATGGCGAAGTACCTGCTGCTGAAGCACTACCGCGGCAACCCGCCGGCGGTGAACTGCGTGCCGATGGACCAGTGGACGCCCGAGGAGGTCACCGCGCACATCGACTACATGAACGCCTTCGCGGACCGGCTGAAGGAGACCGGCGAGTTCGTCGACGCGCAGGCGCTGGCCCCGCAGGGCACCTGGGTGCGGTCCGACGGCGAGGGCCGCCCGCCGGTCACCGACGGACCGTTCGCCGAGACCAAGGACCTGATCGCCGGCTGGATGGCGATCGACGTGGACTCCTACGAGCGGGCACTGGAGCTGGCCGCCGAACTCTCCGCGGCGCCGGGCGCGAACGGCGAGCCGATCCACGAGTGGCTGGAGCTGCGCCCGTTCCTCACCGAGATGCCGAACACCGTCACCGAGTGAACGACCACCGTCACCGAATGGACGGCCACGAGCGGGACGGCCGGGCGGACGCCATGGACGAGACACTGCTGCGCGTCCTGACGCCGGAGGTGCTGGCCGTCCTGGTCCGTCGCGGCGCGGACTTCGCGGCCGCCGAGGACGCCGTCCAGGAGGCGCTGCTGGAGGCGGTGCGGACCTGGCCGGCCGATCCGCCGCGCGACCCGAAGGGCTGGCTGATCACCGTCGGCTGGCGGCGTTTCCTGGACGCGGCCCGCTCGGACGCCTCGCGCCGCCGCCGCGAGGACCTGGTGGACGAGCAGCCGGAGCCCGGGCCGGTGCCGGCCGTCGACGACTCCCTGCGGCTGTACTTCCTGTGCGCGCACCCGTCGTTGACGCCGGCCTCGGCGGTGGCGCTGACGCTGCGCGCCGTCGGCGGGCTGACCACCCGTCAGATCGCGCAGGCGTACCTGGTGCCGGAGGCGACGATGGCCCAGCGGATCAGTCGCGCGAAGCGGACGGTGAGCGGGGCGCGGCTGGACCGGCCCGGCGACCTGGCGACGGTGCTGCGGGTGCTGTACCTGGTGTTCAACGAGGGCTACTCGGGGGACGTCGACCTGGCGGCGGAGGCGATCCGGCTGACCCGGCAGCTGGCCGCCCGGGTCGACCACCCGGAGGTGTCCGGCCTGCTGGCGCTGATGCTGCTGCACCACGCCCGCCGGGCCGGGCGCACCGCGCCGGACGGCAGCCTCGTCCCGCTGGCCGAGCAGGACCGCACCCGGTGGGACACCGCGCTGATCGCCGAGGGGGTGACGGTCCTTCAGGCCGCGCTGGCCCGTGACCGGTTGGGCGAGTTCCAGGCGCAGGCCGCGATCGCCGCGCTGCACGCGGACGCGCCGAGGGCCGAGGAGACGGACTGGGTGCAGATCGTGGAGTGGTACGACGAGTTGGCCGCGCTGACGGACAGTCCGGTGGTGCGGCTCAACCGGGCCGTCGCGGTCGGCGAGGCGGACGGCCCGCGGGCGGGCCTGGCCGCGCTCGCCGCGCTGGACGACGCGCTGCCCCGGCACACCGCCGCGTCCGCGTACCTGCACGAGCGCTCCGGCGACCTGCGGGCGGCGGCCCGGCTGTACGCCGAGGCCGCGGCGAAGGCCGGCGCGGTGGCCGAGCGGGACCATCTGGTGCGGCAGGCCGCGCGGCTCAACACCCTTCTGCGCGAAGAGGGTTGAGCCGCGCGGCGGCCGGCGTTCAGGTGGTGGTGCCGGTGCCCGCCGGGCCGCCCTGGACGGTGGCGATGCCCTTGACGATGGCGTCCATCTGGTCGACGCCCGGGGCCTTGTCGGCGATGTCGAAGCCGAAGCGGACGGCGGTCAGCGCCTTGCCGTCGGCGGTCGGGAAGACCACCGTCTCCACGTACCCGTTGTTGCCCTTGGACACGTTCACCTGCCAGCGCACCAGGTAGCCGGCGCGGCCGAGCACCGTGACCGCCTCGCTCTTCAGCTCCTGGTGCCCGGTGATGTCGCCGTAGGACTCCTTCGCGGCGTCCGCGATGTCCTGCTGCGCGGCCTGCTTGGCGTCGGTGCCGCTGATCCGGCTGGTGGAGACGCCGCCCAGCGAGCAGGTGTCCGATCCGTCGGCACAGGTGTACGCGCCGACGAACGCGCTGGCGAAGCCCTTCGTGGTGGTGCCGCCCGTCCAGCCGTCCGGGACCGTCAACGAGATGCCGTTGACCATGTCGACGGCGAGGTTCGTGCTCGCGCCGCCGCCCTTGCCGCTTCCCCCGCCGCCCTGGCCCGGGAAGCTCGGCAGGCCGTTGCCGGGGCCGCCGCCCTTGCCGTTCCCGCCGCCCTGGCCGTTCTGACCGCCCTGGCCGTTCCCGCCGCCGTAGCCGTCGCCGGGGGTGCCGTTGGACCCGTGGCGGCCCTGCGGCGCCTGGTGGGCGGAGGCGGACCTGTCCGAACGCCCGTCCATCGCCAGGTAGGTGGCGCCGGAGCCGACGGCCAGGCCGAGCAGCGCGGCCGCCGAGGCCGCGATCAGCACCGGCTTGGCCGGGCCGCGGCGCCGCTTGACCGGCGGCTGCTCGCCGTACGGGGGCAGCGGCGGATAGTGGACGGCCTGCCCGGAGGCGTCCAGCACGGTGCCCTCCAGGACGCTGGTGTCCTCGGTGCCGGACGCGGGCGGCGGCACGGCGTCGGCCGGTGTGTCGGCGGGCGCGTCGGTGGGCGCGGCCGAGGCCGGGCGGGTGCTGGCGGTCCAGCCCTTGCCGTCCCACCAGCGCTCGGGGCGGGGGTCGCTGTCGGTGTCGACGGGGTCCGGGTACCACCCGGCCGGAATCTGCTGCTCGGTCACACCCAAGACCCTAAGCGGCCCCGGATAAGCGGGAAATCAGCGTGCGGCCACAATCCGGGGTCCGGCGATGAGATTCGGGTGAGAATCGCGCACAACCGCCGTTCGGGTGGTCCGGGTACGCCGACCGGGGCGTGTTCTGTGCTCCACGCGCCTGACAGGCGCACGCCGGTGGAGCGTCGCACTACCGGGGGCGCGGCAGCGGGACAGAATGCGCGCCATGACCTCTCGCCCCGTGATCGGCATCAGCACCTTCCTCACCGACGCCGGCTGGGGGCGGTGGGACTCCATGCGGTCGGTCCTGCTCCCCGAGCGCTACCCGGCCCTGTTCCAGCAGGCCGGCGGCATCGCCGTCATGCTGCCGCCCGACGCCCCCGAGCACGCGGCCACCGCGGTGGCCCGCCTCGACGGCCTGGTGCTGGCCGGCGGCGAGGACGTCTCCCCCGCGCTGTACGGCGAACCCGCCCACCCGCGGACGGTGGCCTCCGCCCCCGAGCGCGACCTGTGGGAGGCCGCGCTGATCCGCGCCGCGCTCGCCTCCGGCACCCCGCTGCTGGGCATCTGCCGCGGCATGCAACTGCTCAACGTGGTCTGCGGCGGCTCGCTGATCCAGCACCTCCCGGACGTGGTCGGCGAGGACCACGACCACCTCGGCGCGCCCACCGAGTACGGCCGCCACCCGATCCACCCCGTCGCCGGCACCCTGCTCGCCGACCTGCTCCCCGAACCATCCGTCGTCGTCCCCACCTACCACCACCAGGCCGTCGCCCGCCTCGGCGAAGGCCTCACCGCCTGCGCCCACGCCACCGACGGCACCGTCGAGGCCATCGAGGGCCCCGGCTTCACCCTCGGCGTCCAATGGCACCCCGAACAGGGCGACGACACCCGCCTCGCCCACGCCCTCCTCCACGCCACCCGCCGAACCCCGATCCCGGTCCCGGCCGCCTGACCGGAGGTCGGTATCGGGCCTCCTGGGCGTGAGCCCTGGCGCCGTCGCCCTACGGGAGCGTGAGGCCGGAGATCGCGGCGAGGGTGCCGAGGGTGGCGGCGGCCAGCAGGCAGGGGACGACGGTGCGGCGCAGGAGGAGCAGCCAGGCGGCGGCGAGGGCGAGGATCGCGTACTGCCAGGGCTGGTGCAGGGCCAGCGCCAGCGGGATCGCGGAGCCGGCGATGGCGCCGATGACGGCCGGTCCGGCGCCGGTGAGGAAGTCCTGGACGGCGGTGTTGGCGCGCAGGCGGTCGAAGTGGGCGGCGCCCAGCAGGACGAGCAGGAAGGAGGGGCCGAAGGCCACGGCCGCGGCGAACAGTCCGCCGAGGACGCCGGCCGCCGCGTAGCCGACCACGGCGACGGTCTGGACGACCGGGCCGGGGGTGATCTGGCCGAGGGCGACGGCGTTCAGGAACTGGCCGTCCGTCATCCAGTGGTAGCGGTGCACCGCGTCCTGCTGCATCAGCGGGATGATCACGAAGCCGCCGCCGTAGGAGAGCGCGCCCACCTTGAAGGCGACCCAGGCGAGCGCGCCGAACCCGCCGGTCGCGGCCAGGCCGGGGACGAGCAGCGGCAGCGCGGCGCGCGGGGCGTCACCCTTCGGTCGCGGCGGCGCGGTGTCACCCGTTCGGCTGATTCGGCGGGCACCGCGCCGGAAGGCGATCTCGGCGGTGCCGGTGGCCAGCAGGACCAGCACCAGCCACGGGCCGGTGAGGATCGCGGCCGCCGCGCCGAGCAGCAGGTAGCAGACCCAGCGGACCCGGGCCGCGCCGGCGCCCGAGCGCTGCAGGCTGGCCGGGACGAGCGCGCTCGCGGCCTGCGCGGCGACGGCGGCGACCGCCGCGCCGGCCCCGGCGGCCGCGCCGAGCACCCAGCGCGGCGGGTTGCCGGCCAGGAACAGCGCGGACAGCAGCAGGATCAGCACCAGCCCGGGCAGGATGAACGCCGCCCCGCCGACCAGCGCGCCGGCCGTTCCGCGCACCCGCCAGGCGGTGAAGATCGCCAGCTGGGTGGAGGCGGGTCCGGGCAGCAGATTGGTGGCGGCGATGCCGTCCTCGAACTCGCTCGCGGCGAGCCAGCCGCGCTGCTCCACGCACAGCCGGCGCAGCAGCAGGATGTGCGCGGGCGGCCCGCCGAACCCGAGCACGCCGATCCGGCCCCACTCCTTGGCGATCACCGTCAGCGGCACCTGCTCCGTCACCACTCCGCACTCCCGTCGGCGCCTCGAAAACCCGCACGACCTGCGCGGATGCGGGCCGCACCCTACCTGACCCGAATGGCCTACAGGAGAACGACAACGGTCACCAGTGCAACCTTTGGATCTTCCTCCGAATTGGGGTTCACTTCGGGGTCGGAGACCGCAGCGGAGGAGCCTCGATGGCCGAGCACGAGCACGCGCACGCGCACGACGACCACGATCGCGATCACGACGACCACGGGCACGACCACGGGCGCGGTGGCCACGCGGGCCACAGCCACGCCGTCGCGGCGGACGCGGACCGCCGGTGGCTGTGGAGCGCGCTGATCCTGCTGGTGGTGTTCATGGCCGGCGAGGTGGTGGTCGGTTTCGCCGCCCAGTCGCTGGCGCTGATCTCGGACGCGGCGCACATGCTGACGGACGCGGCGTCGATCGCGCTGGCGCTGGTGGCGATGCGGCTGGCGGCGCGTCCGGCGCGCGGCGGCTACACGTTCGGGCTGAAGCGGGCGGAGATCCTGTCCGCGCAGGCGAACGGGGTGACGCTGCTGGTGCTGTCGGCGTGGCTGGGCTACGAGGCGGTCGCCCGGCTGATCTCGCCGCCGGCGGTGACGGGGTCGCTGGTGCTGGTGACGGCGCTGGTGGGCGTGGTGGTGAACATCGCGGCGACCTGGTGCATGTCGAAGGCGAACCGGTCCTCGCTGAACGTGGAAGGCGCCTTCCAGCACGTCCTGACCGACCTGTACGCGTTCATCGCGACGGCGGTGGCCGGTGCGGTGGTGCTGTTCACCGGATTCGTCCGGGCGGACGCGATCGCCTCGCTGGTGGTGGTGGCGCTGATGCTGCGGGCCGGGATCGGGCTGGTCCGGGACTCGGCGCGGATCTTCCTGGAGGCGGCGCCCGCCGGCATCGACCCGGACCAGGTCGCGGACCGGCTGGTGGACACCGACCAGGTGGAGGAGATCCACGACCTGCACATCTGGGAGATCACCTCCAACCAGCCGGCGCTGTCGGCGCACATCCTGGTCGCCCCGGGCGGCGACTGCCACGCGGTGCAGCGCGAGCTGCAGCGGCGGCTGCGCGAGGAGTACCGGATCACCCACGCCACCCTCCAGGTCGACCACGTCGGCGAGAGCGGCGCGGACGGGCTGCTGCAGATCTCCTCCAGCAGCGCGGCGGCAGCTGCCGAGCAGGAGGCCCGCGAGCACTGCGAGGACGCCCACGGCCCGGTGCACCGCTCGGGCCCGCACCCGCACTGACCCGGCGTCGACCGCACCGGCCCGCGCCCGCACCCGCACTGACCCGGCGTCGACCGCACCGGCCCTCGCCCGCGCCCGTGCCGACCGGACGTCGACCGCGCTGTCGGCGGCATGCGGCATGATCGGAGGGTGACCGCACCGAACGCACCGCGCCTGATGCTGCTCGACACCGCCAGCCTCTACTTCCGCGCCTACTTCGGCGTACCGGATTCACTGCGCTCGCCGCAGGGCGAGCCGGTGAACGCGGTGCGCGGGCTGCTGGACTTCATCACCCGCCTGGTCCAGGACCACGGCCCGGACCACCTGGTGGCCTGCATGGACGCCGACTGGCGGCCGCAGTGGCGGGTCGACCTGATCCCGACCTACAAGACGCACCGCGTCGCGGAGGCCGCGACCGACGGCGAGGAGGAGGTGCCGGACACCCTCGCCCCGCAGGTCCCGGTGATCGAGCAGGTGCTGGACGCCATCGGCCTGGCCCGGGTCGGCGTGCCCGACTACGAGGCGGACGACGTGATCGGCACCCTGGCCACCCGCGCCACCGGCCCGGTCGAGATCGTCACCGGCGACCGGGACCTGTTCCAACTGGTCGACGACGCCCGCGCCGTGACGGTGCTGTACCCGGCGAAGGGCATCGGCGCGGCCCAGCGCATGGACGACGCGGCCCTGCTGGAGAAGTACGGCGTCCCCGGCTCGTCCTACGCCGACCTCGCGGCCCTGCGCGGCGACGCCAGCGACGGCCTGCCGGGCGTGAAGGGCATCGGCGAGAAGACCGCCACCCAACTGATCCGGACCTACGGCGACTTGGCGGCCGTCCGCGCCGCCGCCGCCGACCCCGCCTCCAAGCTCACCCCGGCCCGCCGCAAGAACCTCCTCGAAGCGGCCCCGTACCTGGACGTCGCCCCGACCGTGGTCCGGGTCGCCACCGACATCCGACTCCCCGCCTTCGACCCGCGGTTGCCCCGCGAGCCGCGCGACCCCATGGCCCTGGAGTCGCTCGCCGACCGCTGGGGCCTGGGCACCTCCCTGACCCGCCTGCTGGAGACCCTCGCCGCTGCCGGAACCGGGGTGGCGTCCTGATGCCGACAGCGACGGACGGCCCGGAGGCAGCGGCCTAGATGTAGCCCTCGCGCAGGGCGTAGGCCACCGCGTGGGCGCGGTTGCGGAGTTGGAAGCGGGTGGTGACGGTGTGGATGATGTTCTTGATCGTCCGCTCCGAGTAGAGGAGTTTGACGGCGATCTCCCCGGTGTCCATGCCGTCGGCGACCAGGCGCAGGACGTCGACCTCGCGGGGCAGCATGCCGTAGTCGGCGGGGTTGTTGTCCGGGCCGTCGCCGGTGCGTCGGCGGCCCATGCAGCCGATCAGTTTGCCGAGCAGGTCCGGGGGCAGGTCGCCGTGGCCGCGGACGGCGGTGCGGACGGCCTGGCGCAGGCGTTCGCCGGTGACCTCGCGGCGCCACAGGATGGTGGTGACGCCGAGCGAGACCACGTTGAGCAGCTCGGGCTCCTGGATCCGGTCCAGGATCAGCACCACGCGCGTCCGTTCGGCCTTGACCAGCCGGGACAGGCCGGCCATGGCGGCCTCGTCGAAGGTGTCGGCGACCAGCAGGGCGACGCCGGTGCCGGCCTGGTGGTGGTCCTCCTCGACGAGCGATATCTCCGGGCACTGCCGGAGGTAGCTCACCACTCCGGCTCGGGAGAGCGGGTCCAGGGCGTGGACGGCGACCGGGGTCGGCCGGGCGGTCTGGGCCGGGATCGTTCGGGCGGTCTGCGTCGGGATCGTTCGGGTCGTCGTCGCGCGGACGTCGTCGGCGTACTGAAGCACGGCGCTGGATTCCTTTCGTTGCGCTTGGCGGTGCGCCCACCGCCCCCCACTGGCGGCGGCGCACCGTCGGAACCGGTCGGCTGGCGTCGTCCGCACGAGACGCCGTCTCTCCTCCTCCTGCGGCCCGGCTGGCACCGCGGGAGCTCCCGTGTCCGTCTGAGGTCCGACGGACATGTGCACCGGGGCCGACGCTATCCGCCGCCGATCAATAAAAGATTGACGGATCCGCATCCGCGTCATCGGTTCCCGTTCGGCGGGGGAAGTTTTCTTTTTTCCGGGCCCGCCGGGCGGACGATCCGCGCCGCGGCCGTTTCCGCGGCCGGTCGCGGCGGAATCGAAAGCGCGCGGACGGGCGGCCGACAAGGCCCCGGCGCGGCGGCGGAATTGCGCCCGCCCCGGCACCGCGGCCGGTTGGTCGGAACCGCTACCGTCTGACGATGACGGAAATCGGAGAGCCCCGCGGCACGTCGGCTTCGGAGCCGGACGGCGGGGAACGGCTGCGCCTGGGTCTGCTCGGGCCGGTGCAGGCCTGGTGCGGGGAGCGCGAGTTGGAGCTCGGTCCGCCGCAGCAGCGGGCACTGCTCACCGCGTTGGCGCTGCGGGCGCGCCGGATCGTGTCGGTCGACGAGTTGCTCGACGCGCTGTGGGAGGAGCCGCCGGCCCGGGCCGCCACCGTCGTGCGGACGTACGTGTCGCGGCTGCGGCGGGTGCTGGAGCCGGACCGGGTGCACCCGACGGTGCTGGTGTCCTCGGGCAGCGGCTACGTGCTGCGGCTCCCGGCGGACTGCGTGGACGCCGAGGTGTTCGAGAGCCGGGTCGCGGCGGCGGGCCGGGCCCGCGCGCTGGGGGACGTCGCCGGGGCGCTCGGGCTGCTGCGGGAGGCGTGCGGGCTGTGGCACGGCGAGCCGCTGGCCGGGCTGCCGGGGCCGTTCGCCCAGGCGCACCGGGCCCGGCTGGTCGAGCGTCGGCTGAACGCCGTCCAGGCCTGGCTGGAGACCGAGTTGGAGGCGGGGCGGCACGCGGAGGTGATCGGTGAGCTGACCATCTGGGTCAGCCAGTACCCGCTGCTGGAGCCGATGCGGGAGCTGCTGATGCTGGCGCTGTACCGCAGCGGACGGCAGGCCGAGGCGCTGGGCGTGTACGCGGACGCCCGCCGCA
Source organism: Kitasatospora griseola (assembly GCF_044999035.1). NCBI lineage: Bacteria > Bacillati > Actinomycetota > Actinomycetes > Kitasatosporales > Streptomycetaceae > Kitasatospora > Kitasatospora griseola. The sequence continues at coordinate 776,257 of NZ_CP173360.1, forward strand.
CGCTGCTGGAGCAGCTGGGGGTCGATCCGGGGCCGCGGCTGCGCGAGCTGCACCTGGGCGTCCTGTCGGGCGATCCGCAGCTGGCCGCGCCGGCCGCCGCGCCCGCGCCGGTGGTCGAGGCGGGCGGCGGGCCGACCGGGCCGGTGCCGGTCGCGCCGGCCCAGCTGCCCGCCGACCTCTCCGACTGGACCGGCCGGGACGAGCTGTGCGCGGCGCTGTGCGCGGACCTGGCGCCCGGCGGTCCGGCCATGCCGGTGGTGGGGGTGTCGGGCCTGGGCGGGGTCGGCAAGTCGGCGCTGGCGGTGCACGTCGCGCACGCGGTGGGCGGGCTGTACCCGGACGCCCAGCTGTACGTGAACCTGCAGGGGGCGGGGGCGTTCCCGGCCGATCCGGGCGAGGTGCTGGCCGGTTTCCTCGGCGCGCTGGGCGTGGCCGACGCGGCGATCCCGCAGGGGACGGCGGAGCGGGCCGCCCTGTTCCGGTCCCGGGTGGCGGGCCTGCGGGTGCTGATCGTGCTGGACGACGCCCGCGACAGCCGGCAGATCGGGCCGCTGCTGCCCGGCAGCCGCTCCTGCGCGGTGCTGGTGACCGGCCGGGCCTGGCTGTCAGGGGTTCCGATGACCCGTCGGGTCGCCCTGGAGCCGCTGACCTCGGAGGAGTCGGTGCGGCTGCTCACCGCGATCGCCGGGGCGTCCCGGGTGGCGGCCGAGCCGGCGGCGGCCCGGCGGCTGGCGGCGGCCTGCGGGTTCCTGCCGCTGGCGGTGCGGACGGCGGCGTCCCGGCTGGCGGCCCGTCCGGCCTGGCAGCTGTCGCACATGGCGGACCGGCTGGCCTCGGAGCGGCGGCGGCTGGCCGAGCTGGAGACCGGGGAGCTGGCGGTCGCCGCGTCGTTCCGGCTCAGCTACGACCAGCTCGACCCGGAGACCGCCCGCGCGTTCCGGCTGCTGTCGCTGGCGGACGGCCCGGGCGTGTCCTCGGCGGCGGCCGCGGTGCTGCTGGAGCTGCCGGAGCCGGCGGCCGAGCGGCTGGCCGAGGCGCTGACCGACCTGGGGCTGCTGTCCTGCCCGTTCCCGGGCCGTTACCAGTACCACGACCTGCTGCGGCTGTTCGCCCGCGAGCTGGTCCGGGAGGTGGACGGGGAGGCGGTCGGGCGGGCCGCCGTCGAGCGGCTGCTGCGGCACTACCTGGCGACGGTGGCGGGCCTGTACCGGGTGGTCCGGCCCGGCTACCCGTTCCCGGACCTGGTGGCGGCGGAGGTCGCCGGGCCGGCGCCCGCCGTTCCGGCCTTCGCCGGGCCGGCCGAGGGGCTGCGCTGGGCCCGGCAGGAGGTCGCCGCCGTGCTGGCGGTCGCCGAGCAGGTCACCCGGGACCCGGACGGCCCGCTGGCGGTGGTCGCGGACCTGACGCTGGTGCTGATCCAGCTGATCGACCTGGGCATGGCCGTGCCGGAGCTGTGCGACCTGGCCGGACGGGTGGCCGAGGCCGCCGGGGCGGCGGGCCTGCCGGAGAGCGAGGCGCGGGCCCGGTACACGCTGATGTGGGCGCAGCGGGAGTTCCAGCGCACCTGGCAGGCCCGGTCCGAGGCGGCCCGGGTGGTGACGCTGGCCCGGCGGACGGGGCAGACGGCGCTGCTGCCGGGGGCGCTGATCGTGCTGGCGCTGACCGGTCTCCCGCGCTGCACCGACGAGGAGGTCACCGCCTGGTGCGACGAGGCCGTCGCGCTGAGCGTCGAGCTGGGCAACCGGTCCTCGCACGCCTTCGTCGAGGGGATGGCGGCGCTGGCCGACCTCGCCGTCGACCGGCCGGAGTCGGCCCTGGCCCGGGCCGAGCGCAGCCTGGTGACGTTCCGGGAGCTGGGCGACTTCGTCGGCCAGGTGCACGTGCTGTACGCGCGGGCGACGGCGCTGCACGGGCTGGGCCGGTTCGAGGAGGCGTGCGAGGACTTCCGGGAGTGCCTGGGGGCGCTGCGCGCGCTCGGCGCCCGGGACCGGATGCCGGGCGTGCTGCTGGGCCTGGCCGAGTCCTGCCGGGCCGCCGGGCTGCCGGCCCGGGCGCTGGAGGCGGCCGAGCAGGCGCTGGCGATCGCCCGGAAGGTCGGCCTGGAGCACCGCGGGGCGAGCGCGCTGGCCGCCATCGGGCGGGCGCTGTTCGACCTCGGGGAGCGCGACCGGGGCCGGGCCTGCCTGGCGTAGCCGGCCCTTCCGGGGCGGTCCGGAAGTAAAGGTCTTCGCCGTCTCCGGAACATCTCCACCGCAAATCCGTTATCTTCCCGAGATATTCGGCGCAGGCTGCGCAACGATCATCACGGATCAATTTCGACGTGAACGCCCGCGCGGCGAATTGACATTCCGGAGATCATTCGCTCGGAGCGGGCGCCGGGCCACCGGACTTCGGGTACGGAAGTCGGGCCGCACCGGCCGCCGACGATTCCCGGCCGGATTCCGCACGACCGTTCTCCGTTCACCTGGAGGACCCCGGGGCGCACTCGAACCATTTCGCGCAGGGGTCCGTCCGGGCGCCGGTCCGAGGCCGCCCCGGGGCAGGGCAGGCTGCCCCATCGGGCAGTGTCGGCGGGCGGTGCGGGCGGCCCGGGAGCAGAGCGTTGACACTCCGGATTGGTCCAGTCCACTGTGGGGCGACCAGGTCATCCACGGTGCCGCCGCAGCCCTCCGCCCGCGCCGGCGAGCTCGTCCGGGACGGCGCGACGGACCGGCCCCGGCCGCTCCCCCGCTCGACCGCCGAGCGTCGCAACGAATCTGACGATCAGACGGAGATTCCCATCACCATGCAACGAGTCTGCCTCGCCCTGCCCACCATGCGGGCCTGCCCCGGCACCATCGCGGACCTCACCGAGGAGGCGGCCTACGCCGTCGAGACCTTCGGGGTCGAGGTCCACCTCCTCGTCCTCGACACCACCGAGGACGCCGAGTTCGCGAAGAACGCGGACGCCGTGGCCGCGCTGACGCCCGCCCCCGGCGTGTTCGTCCACCACCTCGGCAACGAGGCGCAGCGCGAGTTCTTCCTCGACGTGGCGCGGCGCTCCGGCGGCGCCGACCCCGAGCTGCTGCTCGACCTGATGCTGCCGCCGACCGTCGCGTACGGCTCCTGCGTCAACCGGATCTTCCTGGGCGCCGCCGCCCTGGGCTGCACCTCGGCGCACCTGCGCAACGACGACTTCGACTACCAGGTCGTCGACGGCGAGAAGATGTTCCCGATCCACCACGAGCTGCTGTCGATCGGCAAGCCGGCCGGCCGGGCGGTGGCCGGGGTGGCCCGCTCCGAGCTCGACCCGGCGGACGCGGACAAGCCGGTGATGCTGGTCAGCGCCGCCTTCATGGGCGAACTCAACGTGGACATCGGCGAGATCAACGAGCTGGACCCCGAGGTCTACCGGGACCTGGTACGACTGTGGACGCCGCGGGTGTGGACCCGGGAGCAGCAGGACGCCATGGTGGACGTCTCCTTCAAGGGCGCCGAGCCGGAGACCTTCGACAGCGACGACTCGGTGCTCGGCGTGCCGGACATCTGGGACGTCTACATGTGCAACGTCGCCCTGGACCACCGGGGTTACGAGGTGCTGCCGCTGGTGCCGTCGCTGCGCACCATCGGCGCCGACTACGCGCTGCTGCACGCCCTGGTGCACTCCAAGCTGCCCGCCGTCATCCACAAGCGGCACATCGTCAACTACTACACGCCCGAACGCCGGGTCGGCGCCGGGTTCGTCTCGTACCAGCTGCGCTTCGTCAAGATGCTGCTCTCGATGCTGTACCTGTACCCGGTCTACGGCCAGATGATCGACCTCGGCCGCGGGCTGCTGGACGAGCGGCACGAGCTGCTGGTGGAGCCGATCCTAGGACTGGTGCGGGGCACCGTCGACCTGGACCGGGACGTGAACGAGCAGTGCCTGGACGAGGTGGACCGGCTCTACCGCAAGCTGGGCGGCAAGTACGCCGAGCTGGCGGACGTGGTGGCCGGGCAGCGGCAGCAACTGCTGGACGAGGCCCGGGAGGACGCCGAGCGCTGGGCCGTGCTGATCGAGGCCTGGGCCCCGATGGTGGCCGCCGCCCGCGAGCGGGGGCTCGTCGGGTGAGCGGGGAGTTCCTGATCCGTCAACTGGCCGACGGGGACTGGGACGCGGTGGTCGCGCTGGAGCACGACGCCTACGCGGCCGACGGCCTGTCGGAGGGCCGGGAGGCGCTGCAGTCCCGGGCCCGCTGCTCGCCGGAGACCTGCTTCGTGCTGGAACAGCACGGCGTCGTCCGCGGCTACCTGCTGAGCCTGCCGTACCCGCCGCTGCGCTGCCCGGACCTCGCCGTGGCGGAGGCCGGGGCGTTCGAGTCGGACAACCTGCACGTCCACGACCTGGTGCTGGCCGAGGAGCTGCGCGGCCGGGAGCTCGCCGCGAACCTGATGGAGCACGCGCAGGCGCGGGCGGCGGAGGGGGGCTTCGCGCAGATCTCGATGATCGCGGTGCGCGGCTCCGACATCCTGCTGCGCTTCTACGGCTACCGCGCGCACCGGGAGGTGGCCGTGCCCGCGTCCTACGGGCGGCGTGCGGTCTACATGTCGAGGCCGGTGGGCTGACCGCGGCAGTACTTGAGGAGCCCGACCGGCCTGGCTGCCGGTCGGGCTCAACGCGTCTGCGCAGAAAGGAAGTTCGGTTCAGGAGGGGGCGGCCCAGGTGCGGTGGCGGACGGTGAAGGGGCGGTCCTCGTCGACGGCGACCGCCGCGCGGAACGGGCCCGGGACGGGGACGTCGGCGAGCCGGAGCGGGCCGGGGCCGAGCGGGCCCGGGTCGGCCAGGCGCAGCGGGGAGGGGCCGGCCAGCGGGAGGCCGAGGCCCTGGGCGAGCCGGCCGCCGTAGACCTTGACGCAGGCCTCGCGGCGGCACCAGAGCCGGGTGAAGCGGTCGGCGCCGTCGGCCGGGGTGGGCGCGTCGAGGACGAGTGCCGCGTCGGCGGGCGGGAAGTGCCGGCGGGCGATCCGGATGCCGACGCCGGGCGGGCGGAGCTGCTCGACGTCCGCGCCGACCCGGCGCCCGTCCGCGACGGCGAGCAGCGCGAGGGCGCCCGAGGCGGACCAGTTGACGTCGATCCGGCCGCCGGCCGCGGGGCTGGGCCTGCCGTGCGGGCCGCGTCGCCACGCCAGGTCGGTGGGCGCGACGTCGAGCCGTTCGGCGATCAGCAGCCGGACGGCGCCGCGGACCACGGTGAACCGCTCGCCCTGCCGCGGGTCGCGGGCCCGGTCGGCCCGCTCCCGTTCCTCGGCGTCGAGCAGGCCGTACAGCCGGCGGACGACGGCCGGGGGCTGGTCGGTGGGGATGCTCCAGACGTCGACGACGTCGGTGGCGCTTTCCCGTGCAGGGGCGTTCACGGCAGGGTCAGGGTGCTGAGCCGGCCCAGGCGGCGGTCGTGGTCGGCGACCAGCAGCGGGCCGGGCCCGGGGAGGCGGTCGGCGAGCAGGCTCCAGACGCCGGTGAACGGCTGTCCGGGCCGGGCCGCCCGGGCGCCTTCGGGGGTGTCGCCGGAGGCGAGGTCCGCGGCGAGCAACAGCCCGGCGCCCGGCCCGAGTCGACGGTGTTCGTCGAGAGCGGAGCGCAGCGCCTGCGCGCTGTCCGGCTCGGCCTGCTGGCGGACCCGCATCCCCTCCCCCGGGGCCTCCTCGCAGACCAGGACGACGGCCCGGTGCTCGGCGGGCAGCTCGACGGGCTCGGCGGGCCGGTAGTGCAGGGCGCTCTGCTCGGCGAGCACGATCACGGCCCGCCGGCAGCCGCCGGTGCGGTGGTGGGCGGCGGCGATCCGCAGCGCGGCGAAGGCGGTGGCGCTGCCCTGGTCGCAGACGGCGAAGGCGGTCGGCTGCCCGGGGCAGTGGCGGCTGAGCCGGAGCGAGGAGGGCGCGGCGGGCAGGACGTCCGGGGAGGAGAAGGCGAGGATCAGCAGGTCCGCGGGTTCGCCCCCGGGCAGCGCCTGTTCGACCAGGCCGGCGGCCATCTCGCCGTAGTCGTACCCGGCGCCTTCGGCCAGCAGGTCCTCGCGCAGCGGCAGGCCGTACGGGCGGACCAGGTCGCCGGTGAAGACGCGCAGGTCGGGGTGGAGCGCGGCGGCGGAGTGGCCGTCGAATCCGGCGGCGACCGCCCTGGTCACGCGCAGGCCGCGGGTCTCGGCGGGCATCGGGTCAGTCCTCGTCGGCGTAGTGCCCGACGACGTAGTCGGTGAGGCTGTCGACGGTGCGGATGTCGTCGATGCCGAGGTGCTCGACGTCGACCTGGATGGCGAGCGTCTCCTCGATGTCCAGGACCAGTTCGACGATGCCGGAGGAGGTGAGGCCGTAGTCGTCGAAGAAGCAGGCGTTCGCGGGGATGTCGGCGAGTTCGACGCCCAGGACGCGCGGCAGCACGTCCTCGATGCCGCGCCGGATGCGGCCGCGCACCTCGGGGTCGACCGACTTGGTGGTGGGCAGGGCGGAGTCTGACATGGGTGGACCGTCCAGTGCTGGGTGGGGAGGAACGAGGGTGCGGCGGCGGGTCAGTGCTGCAGGACCATGGCCGCGAAGGTGGCGCCGACGCCGGCGGCGGCGATCAGGTAGTGGTCGCCGGGCCGGAGCGCTCCGCCGGTGGTGGCGGTGCGGAGGTTGACGAAGGCGTCCGCGGCGAAGCTGTGCCCGACCGTGAGCACGTTGTCCAGGACCACCCGCTCGACGGGGTGGCCGAGTTGGCGGCAGATCATCCGCCAGGAGGCCTGGTTGACGTTGTGCGGGAGCAGCAGCGCGATGTCGGAGAGGTCCAGACCGGCCTGGTCGAGCGCGGCCTGCACGGTCTCGATCATGGTGGGCTGGTACTCCCGCTGGTAGCGGACCATCAGCTCCGGGTCCTCGGCCGGCCGGCCGTAGAACTCGGGGCGCTGGCGGACCGCGTAGGACAGCACCCGGTTCCGGTCGCCGCCGGGGCTGACCAGGCAGGCCGTCGAGGCCTCGGCGAAGATCGTGGTCTCGGGGAGGACCTGGGCGTCCCGGGTGAAGGTCTTCTCCCCCGCCACCACCAGGGCCAGCGCCGACGGGTCGCCGTCGTCCGCGAGCAGTCGCCCGGCCAGGTCGACGGCCAACAGCGAGGCGGCGCAGGCCTGTTGGGTGACGGTGAAGGCGTCGGCGCGGGTGAGGCCGAAGCGTTCCCGGAGCTGGTGCAGGGGGTTGAGCGGGTAGGGCACGGCGACCGGTGTGTTGCGGGCGTGCAGCAGGTACCGGACCCGGTGTTCGTTGCCGCGCAGTTCGGGCAGGGCCCGGACGGCGGCGTCCAGCAGGTCGAGCAGCGTCCCGTCCGGGTCCAGGCGCACCTGGTCCAGGCCGTGGAAGCGGCGGAAGAGTCGGAGTTGACGTGGGGTAAGGCCGATCCGGGCGCCCACGTCCTCGATCGATTCGAGTCGCGGGGGGAGGTGGACGGCCACTGCCTCCAGTGCGGTCACGCCGGTTAGTATTCCCACGCTCCGCGGGTCGCACAAGCGATCACCGCCCTGGAGCCCCCTCCCTCACCCCCGTTGCCGTCGAGCCGGTGGAGCCTTCCGATGACTGATCCCCAGCACTACTCCGCATACCGAGAAACCGCTTCCGACCTGGCCTCCGGGCCTCCCGCCGCCCTCGACCCGGGGTTGCTGGCCGCGCTGGCCGAGGCCGCCGACGCGCTGCCCGATTGGGCAGAGTCGCTCGCCCCCGAGGACCGACTCGACGGTGATCTCGCCCTGGACGAAAGCGAGTTCGCCGCCCTGGACGCGCTGCTGCGGGAGCGCTTCGGCACCGACCTGGGCGCGCTGCGGGCCGGCCTCGGCCTGGACCAACTGGCTGCGCTGACCGTCGGCGACCTGGCGGAGCTGGTGCGCCGATGAGCCGCTTCCTGATGGCAGTGCCCCCGCTGGCCGGGCACGTCAATCCGGCGGCCGGGATCGCGAACGAGCTGGTCGCGCGCGGCCACGAGGTCGCCTGGACCGGCACCGAGACGATGCTGCGGCCGCTGCTCGGCCCCGACGCCCGGATCTTCGGCACCGGCAACCGGATGTTCCGGCCGATGGGCGGCCACGGCCTGGCCTCGCTGCGTTCGCTGTGGGAGGGCTTCGTCGTCCCGTACGCCAGGTTCACCCTGAAGCCGCTGGACGCGGTGGTCCGGGAGTTCCGGCCGGACGCGCTGCTGGTGGACCAGCACACCCCGGCGGGCGCGCTGGTCGCGCACCGGCACGGGCTGCCGTGGGCGACGCTGGCGCCGGGGGCGATGGAGCTGGGCCGCCCGTACCGGCACCTGCCGCAGGTCGAGGCCTGGACGGCGGGCCTGCTGGCGGGCCTGTGGGAGCGGGCGCAGCTGCCCGCCGAGGAGTTCGCCGATCCGCGCCTCTCGCCGCACCTGGTGCTGGCCACCACCGGGCGGGCGCTGCTCGGCGACCTGCCGACGCTGCCGCAACTCGCCCTGGTGGGGCCGGTGCTGACCGAGCGGCCGGCCGACCCGGCGTTCCCGTGGGAGCGCCTGGAGCCGGGCCGGCGCACCGTGCTGGTCACCATGGGGACAATGTCGGACGTCGTCGGCGCGGACTTCCTGCACCGCACCGTCGAGGCGCTGGCGCTGCTCGGCGGCGACGTTCGTGCGGTGATCGCCGCGCCCCGCGGGGCACTGCCGGCTGCCCTTCCGGACTCCGTCACGGTGGTCGATCGGGCACCGATCCTGGAGCTGCTGTCCGGGGGCCGCTTGGACGCGGTGCTCTGCCATGGTGGGATGAACACCGTGGTCGAGTCGCTGGCGCACGGTGTCCCCGTGCTGGCGGCGCCGATCCGCAACGACCAGCCGTTCGTGGCGCAGCGGGTCGTGGAGGCCGGGGCCGGCCTCCGGGTCCCGTTCGCCCGGGTCAGTCCGCCGGTGATCGCCGAGCGGCTGCGGCGGGTGCTCGACGAGCCCTCCCACCGGACGGCCGCCGAGCTGATCGGTCGTCAACTTCTGTCCGGCGGAGGGGCGTCGACCGCCGCCGACCGGATGGAAGCGCTGGTCGCCCCCTGATTCCGCCTCGCGCCCGCCAACCCCCGCCTTCTGCGCGGGAGTTGACGGGCGTGAGCCCCCGTACACCGCCCCAGCCCGGGAGTTCTGGTTGATCGAGACCAAGGGACTTCGCAAGTCCTATCCGTCCGGTAAGCACGGCCGCACCGTCGTCGACGCCGTCCGCGGCATCGATCTGGAGGTCCGAGCGGGCGAGATCTTCGGCTTCCTCGGCCCGAACGGCGCCGGGAAGACCACCACCCTGCGCATGCTCGCGACGCTCATCCGCCCGGACGGCGGCGAAGCCCTGATCGCCGGCGCCGACCTGCTGGCCGACCCGGCCGGGGTCCGCCGGCGGATCGGCTACGTCGCCCAGGGCGGCGGCACCGCCGACGCGGTCACCGGCCGGGAGGAGCTGGTGATGCAGGCCCGGATGTACGGCAGCCGCAAGGCCGACGCCCGGTGCCAGGCCGAGGACGCCCTGAAGGCCTTCGACCTGACCGAGTTCGCCGACCGCCACTGCAGCACCTACTCCGGCGGCCAGCGCCGCCGGGTGGACATCGCCCTCGGGGTGATCCACTCCCCGAAGGTGCTGTTCCTGGACGAGCCGACGGTCGGCCTCGACCCGGCCAGCCGCGGCCAGGTGTGGGCCGAGATCAAGCGGCTGCGCACCGAGGGCATGACCGTGGTGGTGACCACCCACTACCTGGACGAGGCCGACGCGCTCTGCGACCGGGTCGCGATCGTCGACCACGGCCAGGTCGTCGTCGAGGGCACGCCCGAGGCGCTCAAGCGCGAGATCTCCGGCGACGTCGTCCTGCTCGGCCTCGCCGCCGGGGAGGCCGAGCCCGCGGCCGACGCCCTGCGCGGTCAGCCCTGCCTGCACCGGCTGGAGCCGGGCGAGGACGGCCTGCGGCTCTACCTGGACGACGGTGCGGCGGCGATCCCGCTGCTGCTGAGCGTCCTGAACGGGGCGGGCATCGTCCCCGGCACGGTGCAGCTCCAACGGCCGAGCCTGGACGACGTGTTCCTGGCCCGCACCGGCCGATCCATCGAACAGTCCTGACGAGAGATCCCTGGGGTTCCTTCCGTGAAGCTCGCCCGTGACACCTGGCTGGTCTTCCAGCGGCAAGTGCTGCTGATGTGGCGCACACCGATCTGGATCGTCATCGGCATCACCCAGCCGGTCTTCTACCTGCTGCTGTTCGCCCCGCTGCTCAAAAAGGTGCTCGCCCCCATGGGCGCCACCAGCTACGCCGAGGCCTACCAGATCTACGTCCCCGGCCTGTTGGCGGTGCTCTGCATCTTCGGCGGCCTCTACACCGGCTTCAGCCTGCTCGGCGAGCTGAAGGCCGGCATCATCGAGCGCTCCCGGGTGACCCCGGTCAGCCGGCTCGCCCTGCTGCTGGGGCGGGCGCTGCGCGAGACGGTCGGGCTGCTCGTCCAGGCGGTCATCATCACGCTGGTCGCGCTGCCGTTCGGCCTGCGGGTCGACCCGGGGAGCCTGCTGCTGGCCTACCTGCTGCTCGCCCTGCTGGCGCTGATGACCTCGGCCGTCTCGTACGGCATCGCCCTCGCCCTGCCCAACGACGCCGCGATGGCGCCGGTGGTGAACACCATCGCCCAGCCGATCGGCCTGCTCTCCGGCGTGCTGCTGCCGCTGGCGCTGGCGCCGATGTGGCTGCAGCGGGTGGCGGAGTGGAACCCCTTCTACTGGGCGGTGGAGGGCATGCGGGCGCTGTTCTCCGGGCACCCCGGCGACAGCGTGGTCTGGCAGGGGCTGCTGATCGTCACGGTGCTGACGGTCGCGGCCGTGTTCTACTCGGCCCGGCTGTTCTCGGCCCGGATCCGGTAGCCGCACCCGGCCGGGGAGCGGGGAGGGGCTGCGGCCCCTCCCCGCTCCGTCGTGCTCAGCCCGCGGCTGCCCGGACGAAGTCGGCCAGCCGGGCCACGCCCTCCTCGATCTGCTGCTCGCTCAGGGCGCTGATCGACAGCCGCAGGCGGCGCTCGCCGCCGCCCGCCGGGTAGAACGGGGCCATCGGCGTCCAGAGCACGCCGTGTTCGCGGGCGCAGCGCTCCATCGCCGCCTCGTCGGCGGTGAACGGCACCTGGAGCACGGCGAAGAAGCCGCCCGCCGGCTCGTTCCAGGACACGCCGAGCCGGGCCCGTTCGGCCGGCGGGAAGTGCCGCGCCAACTCCCGCAGCAGCGCGGCGAGGTTGGCCGCGTAGTGGGCGCGGGCGGGGGCGTTGGCGTCCCGCAGCCGGCAGTCGTGCCGGAGCAGCATGCCGCCGATCACGGCCTGGCTGAGCGCCGGGGTGTTGACCGTCGTCATGCTCTTCAGCTTGGCCAGCTCGTCGGCGAGCAGCGTGGTGCGGCCGTCGGGGGCGAGCACCTGCTGGTCGGCGACGACGTAGCCGAGCCGGGCGCCGGGGAAGCAGGTCTTGGCGAAGGAGCCGAGGTAGATCACCTGGCGGCGCCGGTCCAGCGCCTTCAGGGTCGGGCGGTCGCCGGCCTCGCGGGCGAAGAAGCCGTACGGGTTGTCCTCGATCACCAGCAGCCCCTCCTCGGCCGCCGCGTCCAGCAGCCCGGCGCGCGCCTCGACCGGCATGCTGGTGCCGGACGGGTTGGCGAAGTCGGGGACGACGTACAGCGCGCGCGGACGGCGGCCGGCCGCCCGGACGGCGCGGGCCGCCGCCCGCACGGCCTGCGGGTCGGGGCCGCCGTCGGGGCCCTCCGGGACGGGGACGGTCGCCACGTCGAGCAGCCGGGCGGCGCCGGTGACGCCGACGTAGCAGGGCGAGCTGACCAGCAGGACGTCCTCGGGCGTGGCGCACAGCGCGCGCAGCACCAGCAGCATGCCCTCCTGGGCGCCGACGGTGAGCACCAGCGACTCGGGGGCGGCGTGCAGGCCCTCGTCGTTGGCGAGGGTGCGGGCGACCAGGTCGGCGATGATGCCCTTGGTCGGCCCGTACTGGAACAGCGCGGTCCGCACGGCGCTGCCGCTGAGGCCGCGTTCGGCGAGGTGGGCGAGGTAGGCGTCCAGGTGGCCGTGGACGTCCTCGGGCTCGAAGAAGCCCTCGTGCGGCCGGCCCGGGGCGAAGGACAGCGCGTCCGGGTAGCGCTCGGTGACCTCGTTGAGGAACGTCATCGCGTCCAGCAGCGGGTCGGCCAGGCTGGCGTGCAGCTCGCCCAGCCGGAGCGTGGTGGTCGTCGTCACCGCAGGGCCTCCCGCAGTCGGTCGGCGGCGTGGCGCTGGGCGTCGCGGCCGTCGTCCAGGACGCCGGCCATCGCGAAGAAGCCGTGCGGCATGCCGTCGTAGCGGCGCAGCTCGACGGGGACGCCGGCGGCGCGCAGGGCTCGTGCGTACGCCTCGCCCTCGTCGCGCAGCGGATCGTACTCGGCGGTGATCACCGTCGCGGGCGGCAGCCCGGCCAGCGAGGGGGCGCGCAGCGGGGACGCCAGCGGGTCCGCGCCGTCGGCCGGGTCGGCGAGGTAGTGGCCCCAGTACCAGGCGACCGAGCGGCGGTTGAACAGCAGCGGGTCGTCGTGCTCGCGGACGGACGGGGTGTCCGCGGCGTGGTCCGTGTTGGGGTAGACCAGCAGCTGGTGACGCAGCGCCGGGCCCCCGCGCTCCCGGGCGGCCAGGGTGAGCGCGGCGGCCAGGTTGCCGCCGGCGCTGTCGCCGCCGACCGCGATCCGCTCGGGATCGACGCCCAGTTCGGCGGCGTTCGCGGCGATCCACTCGGCGCCGGCGATCACGTCGTGCACGGCGGCCGGGAAGGGGTGCTCGGGGGCGAGCCGGTAACCGACCGAGACGGTCACGCAGCCGACGGCGTTGGTGAGGCGACGGCAGATCGCGTCGCCGGTGTCCGGCGAGCCGAGAGTCCAGCCGCCGCCGAACAGGTAGAGCAGGACGGGGAGTCGGCCGTCGCGCTCGGGACGATAGACCCGCAGCGGCAGCGGACCGCCGGGGCCGGGAACGGTCAACTCCTCGACCGAGCCCACCGGTTCGGGGTTCCCGGCGGCGGCCCGGATGTCGGCGAGATCCGCGGCGCGGGCCTCGGCGAGCGTACGGGTGTACAACGGCGGCGTACCGGCCGCGGCGCGCTGCGCGCGCATGGCCTCGGCCTGGGGATGCAGTGGCAAGGGACGTTCCTGGAGGATCGGGCCGCCGGTCAGTGGCGGCGGGTCGGTACGGGGTTCTGCGAGGGTGCGAAACCAGGGAGCCCAACCAGGGGCGCGTGGGGGCACCTCCCGGCCCGCTAGGGCTGGGGGAGAACTGCGCGAAGCGGAAGGCACTCACCCGCAAGATCGCGACGCAGGAGAATGACCTGCACGTGTCCGCGACCTTACGGACTGGTTGGCGCTTGTCGCGCAGTTCCGCCCCCCCTCGGCTTCGCCTGGGGGTACCTCCGGCGCTCGCGTGTTCTCACCCGCCTGCGTTCAGCGACCGTCGGGGACGACCGCACTGCGGTCGAGGTCGGTCAGGCGTGGGCGGCCCAACAGGGCGAGGGTGTCGTCGAGTTCGGCCTTCAGCAGGTCGAGGACCCGCGTGGCGCCGTTCTCGCCGTCGGCGGCGAGGCCCCACAGCAGGGGCCGGCCGATCAGGACGGCTCGGGCGCCGAGGGCGATCGCGAGGGCAACATCCGTGCCCGTCCGGACACCGCCGTCCAGGAGGACGGGCAGGTTCGGCGGTACGGCGTCGGCCACTTCGGGCAGTGCGGCGAGGGACGGGAGGGCACCGTCGAGCTGGCGGCCGCCGTGGTTGGAGACCAGGACGGCGTCGACGCCGTGCTCGGCGGCGAGCCGGGCGTCCTCCGCGGTGAGGATCCCCTTGAGGACGATCGGCAGGCGGGTGCGTTCGCGCAGCCAGGCGAGGTCGGCCCAGGTCAGGGTGGGGTCGAACTGCTCCTTGGCGTGGTCGGCGAGGCCCGAACTGCCGTGGCCGGCGCGGTGGCTGGCAGCCATCACGGCCTGGTCGACGTTGACGGCGCGGACGTGCGCGGGGATGGCGAAGCTGTTACGGGCGTCGCGCAGGCGGCGACCGATCCGGGGGGCGTCGACGGTCAGCACCAGAGCGCGGAATCCGGCGGCTTCGGCGCGTTCGACCAGGGCGGCCAGCACGTCGCGGCGGCGCAGCCAGTACAGCTGGAGCCAGAGCGGGCCGGTGGCGGCCTCGGCGATGGATTCCAGGGTGCGGCTGGCGAAGATCCCGGCCACCATGAGCGCGCCGGCGCGGCCCGCGGCGCGGGCGGTGGCGACCTCGCCCTCGGGATGGAACAGCTGGTGGTAGGCCATCGGGGCGATGCCGATCGGGGTCTCCAGGCGGCTGCCGAGCAGGGTGAGGCCCTGGTCGGTGGCAGAGACGTCGACCATGGTGCGCGGGCGCAGCCGGCACTCCTCGAACCCGGCCCGGTTGGCGGCGAGGGTGCGTTCGGCGCCGCTGCCGCCCTGCACGAAGTCCCAGATCTCGGCGGGGAGTCGGTCGCGGGCGGCGCGTTCGAAGTCGGCCGGTTCCAGCGCTTCCACGGGTCTGCCTTTCCGGGCAGGCCTCGGTCGGGCCCGCTCCGGCCCGGCAGCGTAGGAGGCCACGCCCCCAATGGTCTAGACATTGCTTCGACTCAAACGCCTGTGCAATCGTCAGAAAGCCGAACCGACCCCGTTCGTCGTGACCGGCGTCCTTCCAACCTCCCCTTCGTGGAGTGGCGTTGACCGGATCTTCTTCTCTCCCCGCCCAGCCGTACGAGGCCGCCGAGGCCCCGCACGACTGGGTGGACCGCTACCTGCTGGCCGGCCCCGCCGACCAGGAGTGCCTGCGCTTCGGCGCCCCCGTGGACCGGGCGGCGCTGCGCGCCCTGGTCGCCGAGCAGGCCGCCCGGCTCACCGCCGCCGGTCTGCGCCGCGGCGGCACGGCCGCGCTGCGGCTGGCGCCCTCGCTCGGCTACGTCGCCGCGCTGCTCGCCTGCTGGCAGCTGGGCGCCCAGGCCGTCCTGCTGGACCACCGGCTCACCGACCGCGAGGTCGCGCTCGCCGTCGAACGGCTGGCGCCCGAGGTGCTGGTCGGGTCGGCGCACGGCCCGGCGGCGGCGCTGCGGGGGTTCGCCGAGACCGACCCGGTGCCGGTGGCGCTGCCGAACGGCCGCCCGGCCGCGACCGGCCACGCCCTGGTGCAGCTCAGCTCGGGCTCGACCGGCCCGGCCAAGGTGATCGCCCGTACCGCCGCCGACCTGCTGCGCGAACTCGACTGCTACGCACGGCTGGAGGCGTTCCCGAAGGCCGGCGGCCGGGTGGTCCTGCTCTCCTCGGTGGTGCACGTCCTCGGCCTGGTCGGCGGGCTGCTCAACAGCCTGTACGCCCGGGTGCCGCTGACCGTCCCCGCGCGGATGACCACGGCGGGCATCCTGGCCACGATCGCCGCGGACGACCGGCCGACCACCGTGATCGGCGTCCCGTTCCACGCCGAGCTGCTGGCGGGGGCGACCGACGCGCCGCCGCTGCCGCAACTGCGCCGGATGATCGTCGCCGGCGAGCTGGTCCGCCCGGGCCTGCCCGCCGCCTTCGCCGACCGGTACGGCGTGCCGCTGGGCACCATGTACGGGATGACCGAGCTCGGCGTCATCGCCACCGACCTCGACGGTGCCCTGCACCCCGAGGCCGTGCCCGTCCACGGCATGGACGTGCGCGAGGACGGCGGCGAACTGCACATCGCGACGCCCGTCTCCCCGTACCCCGGCCTCACCGACCCCACCCGCTGGTCGGACGGCCGGCTGCACACCCGCGACGCCGGCCGGGTCGACCCGGCGACCGGCCGGATCACCGTGCTCGGCCGCCGCGACTCGCAGGTCTCGATCGGCGGCCTCAAGGTCGACCTCAACGAGGTCGAGCACACCCTGGCCGCCCTGCCGGAGGTCCGCGAGGCCGTGGTGGTCTTCGTCGACGGCGCCATCGAGGCCTACCTGGCCACCGAGAGCGCCGGAACCGCGGATCGGGCCGACGCCGTCCGCGAGGCGCTGACCCGCGAGTTGGCCGCCTTCAAGCGGCCCCGGCAGCTCACCTTCCTCCCGGCGCTGCCCCGCACCGCCACCGGCAAGCTCGTCCGCGACACCGCCGCGCTGCGCGCCGCCGCACCCTGATCACGCCTTGATCGACCGCACACCGTTCCGAACCCCGACCCAGCACGAGGAGCACACCATGCAGGAGCGCATCCACGAGTTCGTCATCGCGGCACTCGCCGGGATGAACTACGACGTCGACGAGGTCACCGGCGACACCGACCTCGGCCCGGCCGGCCTCGACCTCGAGTCGCTGGCGCTCGCCGAGCTCTCGGTCCAGGTCGAGGACGAGTTCGGGGTCAAGTTCGAGGTGGAGGAGATGGAGACCACCGCGCTGATGACCCTCGACCAGTTCACCGCCGACGTGGCCCGCCGGATCGCCGCCGACTCCACCGCTGCCGCCGGTACCGCCGCGTGAGCACGACCGTGCTGCCGGACCGGACCGAGGTCGTGGCGATGCTCGCGGCGTTCGGGCAGCGGCCCGCGGACCGCGTGCCCGAGAACCTCGGCTCGCTCGAACTCACCTGGCTGACCACCGAGTTCGAGCAGCGCTACGGCATCGAGCTGGAGCTCTCGGACGAGCGGTTCGCCGCCGTCCGCACGGTGGACGACGCCGTCGCGGTGCTGCGCGAGGCCGTGCTCGCCGCCGCGCCCTCCCCGGGCGGGGTCGCCCGGTCATGAGCAGCAGCGCACCGCCGGCCGGACGGCCGGTGTTCACCGGCCTCGGGGTGCTCA
This sequence comes from Kitasatospora griseola, assembly GCF_044999035.1. Lineage (NCBI taxonomy): Bacteria > Bacillati > Actinomycetota > Actinomycetes > Kitasatosporales > Streptomycetaceae > Kitasatospora > Kitasatospora griseola. Next base: position 793,049 of record NZ_CP173360.1, read on the forward strand.
GCACCTTCGGCGCCGGGCTCGCCCCGCTGGCCGCCGCGACCGCCACGGCCGGGGCCGGCTTCGCCGAGGTGACCCGCTTCGACGTCGCCCGGCGCGGCACCCGGCGGGCGGCTCTGCTGGCCGACCCACCACCGCTCGCCGACGCAGTGCTCGGCGCCGTCACCGACGCCTGCGCGCAGTCCGAACTTCCGTCCGGTGCACCGCTGTTGCTCGCCCTGCACAGTGACCTGCGCACTCGCGGGGTCGCCGAGGAGGTGTCGCGGGGCGCCGCCGCCCTCGGCCTGGCCGGGGTGACCCGGGTCTACACCGGCGCCTGCGTGGCCGCCGCCACCGCGGTGGCCGACGCGGCCGCCATGGTCGGCTCCGGCCGGCACCCCCGGGTGCTGGTCGCGGCCGGGCACCTGGTGGAGCCGGGCGTCTTCGCGGCCTTCGACGCGGGCCGGGCGCTGGCCCGCGACGGCGAGCTGCGGCCGTTCAGCACCGGGCGCAGCGGCACCCTGCTCGGGGACGCCGCGGTGGCCGTGGTGGTCGAGGCGGCGGACGCCGCCGCCGGGCGCGGTGCCCGTCCGCTGGCCCGGCTGGCGGGCTGGGGCCGCTCCGGGGACGCGCACCACGTGTGCCGGCCGCGGCCGGACGGCGCGGGCGTGGCCCGGGCTGCCCGGTCCGCGCTGGCCCGGGCGGGGGTCGCCCCGTCCGAGGTGGGCTACGTCAACGCCAACGGCACCGGTTCGCCGATGTCCGACCTGGCGGAGGCCCGGGCGCTGCGCGAGGTGTTCGGCGACGCACTGGCCGGGTTGCCGGTCAGCTCCAGCAAGTCCGTCCACGGGCACGCCCTGGAGGCCTCCGCGCTGCTCGAACTCGCCGTCACCATCGGCGCGTTGGGCAGCGGGCGGCTGCCGGTGAACGCCGGCTGGCTGGGCCCGGACCCGGAGATCGGGCTGAACCTGGTGCTGGCCGGGCCCCGCGAGGACGCCCGTCCCCGCTACGCGCTGAGCCTCAACTCGGCGTTCGGCGGCGCGAACACCGCACTCCTGGTGGCCGCCGCATGAACCACCTGCGCACGCTCGCCACCGCGGCCTGGACCGACGGCGAGCCGCCGCCCCCGCTGCCCGGCTTCTCGGCCTCGACCTTCAACCCACTGGTCGCGGCCGTCGCCGAACGCTGCCTGGCCGCGCACTACGGCGCACCAGGCGAGCGGGGCAAGCCCGGCCAGCCCGGGGAACGCGGGGAAACCGGCGGGCCCGGCGGAGCCGAGGAGCCCAACGGACACATCGAGCCGAACAAGCCGGGGGAACCCGGGGAACCCGGTGGACCTGCGTTGCCAGGCACACCCGGCACACCCGGCACACCCGGGGACTGCGGGTTGCCAGGCGTGCCCGGCGGACCCGGATTGCCTGGCAGCCCAGAGACGAAGCCCGGTGAGCCTCGCGGACCCATCGCCTCCGGCGGCCTCGGGGACTGCGAGTTGCCTGGTGGACCCGGGTTGCCCAGCGAACCCGGGGCGCCCGGCGAGCCCGGCGAACCCGGTGGACCTGCGTTGCCAGGCGCACCCGGCACACCCGGCACGCCCGGGGACTGCGGGTTGCCAGGCGTGCCCGGCGGACCCGGATTGCCTGGCGGCCCCGGGACGAAGCCCGGTGAGCCTCGCGGACCCATCGCCTCCGGCAGCCCCGGGGACTGCGGGTTGCCTGGTGGACCCGGGTTGCCCAGCGAGCCCAGCGAGCCCGGCGAACCCGGGGCGCCCGGCGGACCTGGGTCGCCCAACAAGCCTGGCGAGCCCGAGTTGCCCGGCGGACCTCGCGGACCCGACAAGCCTGGGTTTCCCGGGGAGTCGCGTCGCACCGGCCTGCTGCTCGCCAGCGCCGGGGGTGACCGCGCCACCGCGCTGGCCATCGACACCGGCGCGGCGGGGCATCGGATGCCGCCGCTGCTGTTCTTCCAGTCCAACCCGAACGCCGTCCTCGGGCACATCGCCGCCCGCTGGGGCCTGACCGGCCCGGTCGTCGCGATCAGCCTCGCGACCGCCGCCGCACCTGGTGAAGTCCCGCCGGACGCACTGGAGTTGGCCGCCCTGCTGCTCGCGGACGGCGACGCCGACCAGGTCCTGGTCATCGCCGCCGAGCAGCCCGACCAGCCCAACCAGCCCGAACACGCCGAACACGCTCGGAGCAAGGTCGGCCACGCCACCGCCGTCCTGGTCACCGCCGCCTGAGCCCTCGTCCGCGCGCACCCCGCTTTCCGACACCCCGTCCGTACGCGTCCCCGCACACCGCACACCGCATGGTCAGCACCATGGGAGGGATCCATCACCATGAGCACCCGCAGCATCCGCAGCCTCCTGGCGAACGACCCGGACGTCGGCGCCGGGAACGTGCTGACCAGCAGGATCGCCCTGGGCATCGGCCTGGACGAGCCGGCGCTGACCTTCGACACCCCGGTGGACGGCCACGCCGCCCGGGAGGCCCTCACCCTGCGCGAGGCCGACCGCGCCGTCCGGGCCCGGGCGGCCGCGCTGCACGCCCTCGGGGTCGGCCGGCGGGACGTGGTGGTGGTGTACGTGAGCGCCGCCGCCGACCAGGTGCTGTCCTTCCTGGCGCTGACCCGGCTCGGCGCGATCCCGGCGCTGCTCAACCCCGGAGTGGAGGGCGAGCGCGCGGCCCGCTACATCGCCCGGCTCGGCGCCGCCGGCATCCTCACCGACCCCGCGCACCGGGCCGAACTCGCCGAGTACGACCCGGCGGCCCCGGTGCTCGCCGACGCCGCCGACCTCGGCGCCGCCGACCCGGACGCGGCGCCCGCCCCCTACCGCCACCACGCGGACGACCCGATCGCGATCACCCACTCCTCCGGCACCACCGGGATGCCCAAGGCGGTGGTGCACTCGCACGCCAGCCTGTACGCGTCGATCCGGCACCGCGCCGCGCTGCCCCGGCCGCAGGGCATCGACCGGGTGCTCAGCGTGCTGCCCGCCGCGCACGCCGCGACGCTGATCGCGCTCAATCTGGCGCTCAGCTTCGAGGCCCGACTGCACCTGATCTCGCAGCAGACCGGCCCGGCCGTGCCGGAGGCGATCGAGCGCTGGCGGCCGCAGAGCGTGTTCGGCTTCGCCACCACCTGGGCCGACCTGGCCCGGCAGGACCTGTCCGCCCGCGACCTGTCCTCGGTCGGCCTGTGGTGGAACACCGGCGACTGCGCGCACGAGGCGCACATCCGCCGCCTGATCGCCCAGGGTTCGCGCGAGACCGTCACCCGCGAGGGCCGCGTCCGCCTGCCGGGCTCGGTGTTCGTCGACGGCCTGGGCTCGACCGAGATGGGCCACTCGCACTTCCACATCACCCACGCCCCCGGCACCGAGAAGTACGGCCGCTGCGTCGGCCGTCCGCACACCTTCGTCGACTGCGAGGTGGTCGGCCCGGACGGCGAGCCGCTCGGCCCCGGCGAGGTCGGCGAACTCGCCACCGCCTCCCCGACCCTGGCGCCCGGCTACTGGAACGACTCGGTCACCACCTACCGCACCCGGCTGCGCGGCCGCTTCCTCACCGGCGACCTGATGTACCGGGACGAGGAGGGCTACTACTACCACGTCGACCGGCTGGTCGACTCGGTCGACCTCGGCGGCGGCCGGCGGCTGTACACCGCGATGTCCGAGGAACGGGTGCTGGCCGACGTCCCCGGCGTGCAGGACTGCACGGTCGTCGCGGTGAAGGACGGCGACCGGGTGGTCACCGACGTGCTGCTGCTGCTCGCGGCCGGCGCCGACCCGGCCGTCGACCGCACCGAGGAGGTGGTCGCCGCGCTCGACGAGCACACCGCCGCCACCGTCCGCTCGGTCCTGGTGGTCGACGACGCGGACATCCCGCTCGGCCCGACCGGCAAGGTCCGCAAGGTCCTGCTGCGCGAGCGCCACCTCGGCGCGCTGAACCTCGCGGCCGGCGCCCCTTCGACGACCGCCCTGTCGACGACCGCCCCCTCGACGACCGCCCTGTCGACGACCGCCCTCTCGGCTGCCGCCCGATGACCCGGGTCGGACGGCCGGGCGCCGTCGTCACCGGCCTGGGCATGGTCACCTCGCTGGGCCGCAGGCCGGGCGACGTCTTCGAGGCGCTGACCTCCGGGTTCAGCGGCATCACCGCCGTACCGGAGGGCCACGTCGCGCACGGCTGGCTGCCCGCCGCCGGGATCGCCCCGCACATCGACGGCCGGGAGGTGCTGCCGCCGACCGAGACCCGCTGCGTCGACCGCTTCGCGCTGCTGGCGATGGCCGCCGCGGACGACGCGCTGGCCGACGCCGGGCTGGTGGTCGGCCGCGACGTCGACGCCCGCCGCACCGCCGTGGTGCTGGGCACCGGCGGCGGCGGCCTGGAGACCTACGAGCAGCAGGCGCAGCGCCGCCGGGAGCGCGGCCGCCCCGGCGTCAGCCCGTACCTGTTGCCCGGGATGCTCTCCAACATGGCCACCGCCCGGGTCGCGATCAAGCACGGCATCCGCGGCTTCAGCACCGCGATCGTGACGGCCTGCGCGGCCGGCGCCCAGGCGGTGGCCGAGGGGCTGCGGCTGATCCGGGCCGGCGACGCGGACGTGGTGGTGTGCGGCGGGACGGACGCCTCGCTGCATCCGACGATCGTCTCCGCCTTCGCCAACGCCCGTGCGCTGGCCCAGGGTTGGGAGGATCCGGCGCAGGCGTCCCGGCCGTTCGACGCCCGCCGCAACGGCTTCGTGCTGGGCGACGGCAGCGCCGTCCTGGTCCTGGAGAGCGCCGAGCACGCGGCTGCCCGCGGCGCGGCCGGGTACGCCGAACTGATCGGTTGGGGCTCCAGCACCGACGCCCACCACCCGACCATGCCCCGCCCCGACGGCGCGGGCGCCGCCGACGCCATGCGCGCCGCCCTCGCCAACGCCGGCCTGGCCCCGTCCGACATCGGCTACGTCAACGCGCACGGCACCGGCACCAAACTCGGCGACGTCGCCGAATCGGCCGCGCTGAACGCCGTGTTCGGCGAGCACCGGCCCGCCGTCAGCTCCACCAAGGGCGCCACCGGCCACCTGCTGGGCGCGGCCGGGGCGGTGGAGGCCGCCGTCACCGCGCTGGCCGTGGCCCGCGGCCTGCTCCCGCCGACCCTCAACCTGGACGACCCCGACCCGGCGTGCGCGCTGGACCACGTCCGCGGCGCCGCCCGGCCGGTCCGGCTGCGGGCCGCGCTCAGCAACGCGTTCGCGTTCGGCGGCCACAACACCAGTCTGGTCTTCGGGCCGACGCCCACCAGCACCGTCAAGTAAGGCCACCAGCGCCGAAGAGGCCGCCACGGCCCGCTGCCTTCGCGCTCGAATCCCAGCTGCCAGGAGCCCAGTTGCCCATCCAGACGATCACCCACGTCGAGTACCACTGCGCGGATGCCGCGCGGACCGCCGCCGAGCTGCAGGACGGCTTCGGCTTCCGGCGCGACGCCGACCAGCCCGTGTGGACGCCCGCGCTGCGGGCCGTCCACCTGGTCCAGGGCGGCATCCGGCTGCGGCTGCTGTCCAGCGGGATCGGCGGCCACCCGGTGGCCGACTGGGTGGAGCGGCACGGCGAAGGCGTCGCCGTGCTGGCGCTCGGCTGCGCCGACCCGGCGGCGGCGCTGGAGCGGGCCGAGCGGCACGGCGCCGAGGTGCTGGACCGCGCCGGCGCGCTGATCGCCGGCTTCGGCGACACCGCGCTGCGCTTCGTCCCGCTGCCGGAGAGCGCGCCGGAGCCTGCCGGCGGCGACCTGCTGGACGCCCTCGACCACGTCGCGATCTGCGTGCCCGCCGGGCGGCTCGCCGCGTCCGTGCGGTTCTGCGAAGCCGCGCTCGGCATGCGCCTGATCTTCGGCGAGTACATCGAGGTCGGCGAGCAGGCGATGGACTCCAGCGTGGTGCAGAGCGCCTCCGGGGACGTCACCTTCACCCTGATCGAGCCGGACACCGACCGCCGGGCCGGCCAGATCGACACCTTCCTCGCCGACCACGACGGCGCGGGCGTCCAGCACCTGGCCCTGCGCACCGACGACATCGCCACCGCCGTCCGCACCGCCCGCTCGCGCGGCGTCGAGTTCCTGGCCACTCCCGGCGCCTACTACGACGGCCTGGCCGAGCGGCTCGGCGACACCGCGATCCCGGTCGGGACGCTGCGAGAACTGGACGTGCTGGTCGACCAGGACCACGGCGGCCAGCTGTTCCAGATCTTCGCCCGCTCCACCCACCCCCGGCGGACCTTCTTCCTGGAACTGATCGAACGCCAGGGCGCGGGCACCTTCGGCACCGCCAACATCAAGGCCCTGTACGAGGCGGTCGAGCGCCAGCGCGCCGCCGCCGCCGTCTGACCGGCCGCTCCCACCCGACCCGACCGCCCTCCGAGGAGGACCGCCCCATGACCGTCGCACCCGAGTTCGTCCTGACCCCGGCCGAGACCGCCCTGCTGCCCACGCCCGAGGACGTGGCCGGCTACCGCGAGCACGGCTGGTACCTGTCCGGGCGGCTGTTCACCGACCAGGAGCTCGACACCCTCCAGGCCGCCACCGACGACTACTACGAGGGCCGGCGCGACCGCACCCTCGCCGTCCGGCCGCCGCGGCTGGCCGCCTGGGAGCCCGCGCACGGGCCGGTCCAGCGGCACAACGACTACGTGCACTACGAGAGCGACGCGATCGCCGCGATCCTGCGCAAACCGCTGGTCGGCGCCGTCGCCGCGGTGCTCGCCGGGGCCGAGGAGATCCGGATCTTCCAGTCGACGCTGATCTTCAAGCCGCCGGTGCCGGAGGAGCCCTCCAACCAGGTGCCGTGGCACTTCGACAAGCACTACTGGCACACCTCGACCTCGGAGGAGATGCTGACCGCCTTCATCCCGTTCCACGACTGCGGGGTGGAGAACGGCACCATCACCATGGTCGACGGCAGCAACCGCTGGACGGAGCTGCCCTCCGAGGAGGACGCCACCCGGCACTTCGCCCAGCGCGACCGCGCCGAGCTGGAGTCGATCCTGGCCGCCAACGCGCGCCACAACGGCGCCGAGGTGCGCAAGGTCCCGGTGGTGATCCCGCGCGGGCACGTCAGCTTCCACCACTGCCGCACCTACCACGGCAGTGGCGCCAACCTGGCCGACTTCCCGCGCCGGGCGATCTCGCTGCACCTCCAGGACGGCGCCAACGCGTACCGCCACGCCACCCGCCCGGACGGCAGCCCCGCCTCGTACAACCACGACGTGCTGGTCCGCCGCACCGCCGACGGCCGCCCCGACTACGCCGACCCGGAGATCTGCCCGGTCGTCTGGCGGGGAGCCCGGTGACGGGCCTGCCCGGCTCGGCCGACCTCGGCTCCCCCGCCGGGCGCTACCGGATGCTGCGGCTGATCCGCGGCTTCGAGGAGCTCGCGCTCGGCCTGGTGAAGTCCGGGGAGATCACCGGCGGCATCCACCCGTACATCGGGCAGGAGGCGGTGGCGGTCGGCGTCTGCGCCGCACTGCGCCCGCAGGACCGGATCACCTCCACCCACCGGGGCCACGGCCACGTGCTCGCCAAGGGCGCGGACCCGAGCCGGCTGCTGGCCGAACTGCTGGGCCGCACCGGCGGGTTGAACCGGGGGCGGGGCGGCTCGATGCACGCCGCGGACTTCTCGCTCGGCATCCTGGGCGCCAACGGCATGGTCGGCGCCGGCGGCGCGATCGCGGTCGGCGCCGCCTGGTCGGCCCGGCAGGCCGACGAGGACCGGATCGCCGTCGCGTTCTTCGGCGACGGCGCGCTCAACCAGGGCGTCCTGCTGGAGTCGTTCAACCTGGCCGCGATGTGGCGGCTGCCGGTGCTGTTCGTCTGCGAGAACAACGGCTACGCCACCACGCTGCCGGCCGCCACCGCGGTGGCCGGCAGCGCCACCGGTCGGGCCGCCGCCTTCGGGATCCCCGCCGTCGAGGTGGACGGGATGGACACCGAGGCCGTCCGGACGGCGGCCGCCGAGGCCGTCGCCCGGGCCGCGGCCGGCGGCGGCCCGGGCTTCCTGGAGTGCCGCACCTACCGCTTCGAGGGGCACCACACCATGGAACGGCTGATGAAACTGCGCTACCGCACCCCGGAGGAGGTCGCCGACTGGCGCGCCCTCGACCCGCTGCCGCGCGCCGCCGCGCTGCTGCCGCCCGGCCTGGCCGAGCGGCTGGACGACTCGGTCGCGCAACAGCTGGCCGCCGCCCGGCAGTTCGCGCTCGACTCCGAACTCCCCTCCCCCGACGGCGCGTCGGAGCACCTCTACGCGGACGGGATGCGTCCGAGGGCGGGGTCCGGGGCATGAGGCTCTCCTACACCAAGGCGCTCAACCGGGCGCTCACCGACGCCCTCGCCGAGGACCCGGCGGTCTGCGTGTTCGGCGAGGACATCGGCGCCGGAATGGCCGGCCCCACCCTCAACCTGCTCGACCGCTTCGGCCCCGGCCGGATCGTCGACACCCCGCTCTCCGAGCAGGCGTTCACCTCGATGGCGATCGGCGCCGCGCTGACCGGGCGGCGGCCGGTGATCGAGTTCCAGATCCCCTCGCTGCTGTTCCTGGTCTTCGAGCAACTCGTCAACCAGGCGCACAAGTTCTCGCTGATGACCGGCGGCCAGGCGAACGTCCCGCTGACCTGCCTGGTGCCGGGCTCCGGCTCCCGGGACGGCTGGGCCGGGCAGCACTCCGACCACCCGTACAGCCTGTTCGCGCACGCCGGGATGAAGACCGTGGTCCCGGCCACGCCCACCGACGCCTACGGGCTGCTCCGGTCGGCGATCGCCGACCCGGACCCGGTGGTCGTCTTCGCCCCGGCCGGCGCCCTGCCGGTGCGCGAGACCGTGACCCGGGAGCTGGCGCCGATCCCGCTCGGCTCGGCCCGGATCCACCGCGAGGGCGCCGACGTCACCGTGGTCGCCGTCGGCCACCTGGTGCACGACGCGCTGGCCGTCGCGGAGGAACTCGCCCCGGAGGTCTCCGTCGAGGTGTTCGACCCGCGCACCCTGTACCCGTTCGACTGGACGGCACTGGCCGCCTCGCTGGAGCGCACCGGCCGGCTGGTCGTCGTCGACGACTCCAACCGCAGCTGCGGCATCGGCGGCGAGATCGTCGCCACCGCCGCCGAGGAGATGCGCCTGATCGCCCCGCCCCGGCGGATCACCCGCCCGGACGGCACCGTGCTGCCGTTCGCCCCCGCACTGGACCGCGCCCTGCAGCCGAGCCGCGACCACCTGCGCGACGCCGTCCGTGCGGTGATGAAGCATCGGCCGACCTCCAGCCGCGAGGACCTGGGCCGTTGAACCTGACCGCCGAACTCACCTCCCTCAGCCCGGCCTTGCGCTCCGCCCTGGCGGCGTCCGGCGACGACCGGATCTTCTACGACCTGGCCGGCATCACCCGCCGCTACACCGCGCTGCGGGACGAACTCCCGGGCGTCGCCGTCCGGTTCGCCATGAAGGCCTGCCCGGTGGACGAGGTGCTGGCCGAACTCGCCGCGCTCGGCGCCGGTTTCGACGCCGCCGGCCCGAACGAGATCGCCCAGGCGCTGCGCACCGGCGTCCCGGCCGAGCGGGTGCACTACGGCAACACCGTCAAGTCGGACCGGGGCATCGCCGAGGCCCACCGCCTGGGCATCCGGGACTTCGCCACCGACAGCCTCGCGGACGTCGCCGCGATCGCCGAACACGCCCCGGGCGCCCGGGTGTTCTGCCGGCTCGCCACCACCGGCAAGGGCGCGCTCTGGGGCCTGAGCCGCAAGTACGGCTGCTCGGCGGCGGACGCCGTCCGGGTGATGACCGCGGCCCGGGCGGCCGGGCTGACCCCCGCCGGGCTCTCGGTGCACGTCGGCTCGCAGCAGCTGACCGCCGAGGCCTGGGCGGCGGCCTTCGACCTGCTCGCCGACGCCATGGTGGAGCTCGAACGGGACGGGATCCGGCTCGACCACGTCAACCTCGGCGGCGGCCTGCCCGCCCTCGGCTACGTCGACCGGCACGGCACCGCGCTCGAACCACCGCTCGACGAGATCTTCCGCACCGTCCGGCAGGGCCTCGACCGGCTGCGCCGCCTGCACGGCGGCGAGCTGGCGTTCGTCCTGGAGCCCGGCCGCCACCTGGTCGCCGACCAGGGCGCGATCCGCACCCACGTCTACCGACTGACGGACCGTCAGCAGCCGGACGGCGAGCGGGAGCACTGGCTCTACCTGGGCTGCGGGAAGTTCAACGGGCTGTACGAGATGGACCAGGTGCAGTACCGGCTGGTCTTCCCGACCCACCCGGACGAGGACCGCGTTCCCGCCGTGATCGCCGGCCCGACCTGCGACAGCGACGACACCTTCCCGCACGGGCGCACCACCGGCCGGGTGCCGGTGCCCCGGGGGGTGGCCTCCGGCGACCCGGTGTGGATCCTCGCCAGCGGCGCGTACGCGGTCAGCTACCTCACCCAGGGATTCAACGGCTTCGACCCGCTGCCGTGCACGGTGCTCCCGGCCGACGCCTGACCCCGGTCCGGGCGTCCCCGGCTCGACCACACCGACGAGGACGGACGCGAACGGGCCCGGCCGCCGACCGGCCGGGCCCGCTGCGCAGGTACCGCTACCCGACGGACGAGTACGCGATGATGCCGCGCCGCATGCCGTCGACGGCCTTGCGGGCGGTGCGGCGGAGCTCGACGTTGTCGCCGGCGGCGTCCTGGATCTGGCCGAGGACGTCGATCAGCTGCTTGGTCCAGCGGACGAAGTCGCCGGCGGGCATGTCGGCGTCGCGCAGGACGGCGTCCAGGTCGTGGCCGAGGGCCCAGCGGTAGGCGGCCCAGGCGAAGCCCAGGTCGGGTTCGCGCTGGCCGACGCCCTCCGCGGTGGAGATCTTGTGCTGCTCCTCCAGGGCGTCGAGCTTGCCCCAGATCCGGACCATCCGGCCGAGCGCGTCCTTCGCGCCGCCCTCGGGGACCCGGGGGGCGGTGGCGTCGTCGGACTGCCGGGCCTCGTAGACCAGCGCGGAGGCGCAGGCGGCGAGTTCGGCGGCGGCGAGACCGTCCCAGACGCCTTCGCGGATGCACTCGGAGGCGAGCAGGTCGAGCTCGCCGTAGAGCCGGGCCAGCCGCTTGCCGTCGTCGGTGACGGTGTCGCCGCTGAGGTAGCCGAGCTCGGTGAGCAGGCCGCAGACCCGGTCGAAGGTGCGGGCGATGGTGTGGGTGCGGGAGCGCATCCGGCGTTCCAGCAGTTCGGTGTCGCGGTGCAGGCGGTGGTAGCGCTCGGACCAGCGGGCGTGGTCCTCGCGTTCGTCGCAGCCGTGGCAGGGGTGCTGGCGCAGCGCGGCGCGCAGCCGGGCGATCTCGGGGTCGTCGGCGGCGGCGGCGCGGCCCTTGCGGAACCGCTCGGGTTCGAGGTGGCCGGCCTTGGTGCGCAGCGCGGAGGCGAGGTCGCGGCGGGACTGCGGGCTGCGCGGGTTGAAGGACTTGGGGATGCGCATCCGGTCCATGGCGGCGACCGGGTGCGGGAAGTCGATCATCGCGAGGCGCTTGACCTGGCGTTCGGCGGTGAGCACGACGGGGCGCGGCCCGTCCTGGTAGTCGGGGTGGCGGGGGCCGGTGCGCCCGTGCCGGCCCCGGACGTCCGGCGGGAGGCCGGGGTCGAGGACGAGCGCGAGGCCGGCGAACTTGCCGGTGGGGACGTGGATGATGTCGCCGGGCTTGAGCTGCTCGATGGAGTCGACGGCGGCGGCGCGGCGCTGCGTGGAGCCCTCGCGGGCGAGCTCGTTCTCTCGGTCCTTGAGCTGCCGGCGAAGCGACATGTACTCGTCGAAGTCGCCGAGGTGGCAGGTCATCGACTCGCGATAGCCGTCCAGGCCCTCCTCGTTGCGCTGGACCTGGCGGGCGATGCCGACCACCGAGCGGTCCGCCTGGAACTGCGCGAAGGAGGTCTCCAGCAGTTCGCGGGAGCGGTGCCGCCCGAACTGGCCGACCAGGTTGACGGCCATGTTGTAGGACGGGCGGAAGGAGGACTTCAGCGGGTAGGTGCGGGTGCCGGCCAGGCCGGCCAGCGCCTCCGGGTCGAGGCCGCGCTGCCACAGCACCACGGCGTGGCCCTCGATGTCGATGCCGCGGCGGCCGGCCCGGCCGGTGAGCTGGGTGTACTCGCCGGGGGTGATGTCGGCGTGGGTCTCGCCGTTCCACTTGACCAGCTTCTCCATGACCACCGAGCGGGCGGGCATGTTGATGCCGAGGGCGAGCGTCTCGGTGGCGAAGACCGCCTTGACCAGGCCCTTGACGAAGAGTTCCTCGACGACTTCCTTGAACCTGGGCAGCATGCCGGCGTGGTGGGCGGCGATGCCGCGCTCCAGGCCGTCGAGCCACTCGAAGTAGCCGAGCACGTTGAGGTCCTCGTCGGGGATGTCGCGGCAGCGTTCCTCGACGAACCGGCGGACGGTGGCGCGGTCGGCCTCGCGGTTCAGCCGCAGGCCGGAGTTGAGGCACTGCTGGACGGCGGCCTCGCAGCCGGCCCGGCTGAAGATGAAGGTGATCGCGGGGAGCAGGCCTTCGGCGTCCAGCCGGTCGATGACGTCGACCCGGCTCGGCGTCCAGACCCGGCCGGGGCGGCCGGCGGGCATCGAGCGGCCGCGGCCGCGGGCGAACCTGTCCCGGCCGCGGTCGGCCTCGGAGCGGGCCAGGCGCACCAGCTCGGGGTTGACCGCCTTCGCCGGGTTCTTCAGGCTGCCCTTGGGGCGGCCGTCCCGGTCGGGGCTGGCGAACAGGTCGTACATCCGGTTGCCGGCCATCACGTGCTGCCAGAGCGGGACGGGGCGGTGCTCGGAGACGATCACCTCGGTGCCGCCGCGCACGGTGTCCAGCCAGTCGCCGAACTCCTCGGCGTTGGAGACGGTCGCGGACAGCGACGCCAGGATCACGGATTCGGGGAGGTGGATGATGACCTCCTCCCAGACGGCGCCGCGGAAGCGGTCGGCGAGGTAGTGCACCTCGTCCATCACCACGTAGCCGAGGCCGTCGAGGGCGCTGGAGCCCGCGTACAGCATGTTGCGCAGCACCTCGGTGGTCATCACGACCACCGGCGCATCGCCGTTGACGGAGTTGTCGCCGGTGAGCAGGCCGACCTTGGCCTGGCCGTAGCGCTTGACCAGGTCGCCGTACTTCTGGTTGGACAGCGCCTTGATCGGCGTGGTGTAGAAGCACTTGCGCCCGGCGGCCAGCGCCAGGTGGACGGCGAACTCGCCGACGATGGTCTTGCCGCTGCCGGTGGGGGCGGCGACCAGGACGCCCTTGCCGCTCTCCAGCGTCTCGCAGGCGCGGACCTGGAAGTCGTCGAGCGGGAAGTCGTACAACTGCTGGAAGCCGTAGAGGGCCGTCGCCTGCTCCCTGGCGCGTTCGCGGGAGGCCGCGTACCGCTCGGCGGGGCTGAGCTGCTCTTCGGGCGTGGGGCTGCCGTGCACTGGCGTCACCTTTTCTTCCCGTGGGTGTGGCTGGACGGGGGCGCAGACGGCGACGCCTGCGGCTGCGGGGCCGCGGCCCTGGCGGGCGACGGGGCGCAGCGGGTGCTTGGGGTGTGGTGATCGAGCATCTCAGCCTGAGATTACCCGTCTGGAGTGACATCAACAGCCGACTTTTCCGGCAGCTGAAATCGCCGGCGGGAGACGGTGCGATGCGTGATCGGACGGCTGCTCGGGGTGAGCGTCGCCGCAGGTGGGCCGGGCCGCGAAAATCCGGTGCGGGTCGAACGGGCGTTCCGCTAGCGTCCTCGTCGTGGCCAAGTTGAACCAGATCATCGCCGTGGAAAAAGGCGTCAAGTCGAAGTCGTTCCAGGAGCTGACGCAGGCTCACCAGGATCTGCAGAAGCCCGCCCTGCTGGCCGGCATCTCCCGGACGTACCAGCCGAAGGACGAGGAGGGCGAGCAGTTGCCGCCCGAGTCGACGCGGGTGCAGGTCAAGGCGGAGGACGTGCTGCGCACCACCGCCGCCACGCTCACCCGGCTGTTCGACGTCACCGCGACGAAGGACTGGGCCAACACCGAGGCCCGGGCCGACGTGGTGGTGGACGGGCGGACGCTGGTGGCCGACGCGCCCGTCACGTACCTGCTGTTCCTGGAGAAGCAGCTGACCGACCTGCGGACGTTCGTCCGCAAGCTGCCGGTGCTGGACGCCGCCGAGTCCTGGTCGCACGACCCGTCCTCGGACGCGTGGAAGACCGAGGCGGTGCGCACCATCCGCACCAAGAAGGTGCCGCGCAACCACGTGAAGGCGGAGGCGACGGAGAAGCACCCGGCGCAGGTCGAGGTCTACTACGAGGACGTCGCGATCGGGTACTGGACGACCGTGAAGTTCTCCGGCGCGCTGCCCGCGCGCCGGGTGAACGAGCTGCTGGAGCGGGTGGAGAAGCTCCAGCAGGCGGTGCAGTTCGCCCGTGAGGAGGCGAACGCCGCGGAGGTCACCGACCGCCGGGTCGGCGACGCCGTGTTCGGCTACCTGTTCGGGTAGCCCCAAGAGCCCCCCGGGTGAGACCGGGGGTGGCGCGAGAAGCGCAAGCTGACACTGAAGTTGAAGCTGACTTCGGGGCACAGGTGGAGGTTCGAGTCCTCCCCCCGGCACCACACGCGCCGGGGTGGCCCAACCAGGCAGAGGCAACCCCGTCAATCTCAGACTCTCGCTCAAGTCTCAGCATTCGCCGCCGAGCGCCGGATCGACCGGTCGAGGGCCGGTAACGTCGGATGCGGGTTCGACTCCCGCCTGCGCCTCTTCCTGGCGCGGTAGCTTCAATGGCAAAGCACGACGTTGTGAGAGTGACCCTCGGCCTTAAACGTGCCGGCGCAGAGCAATTGGGTGGCACCTCAGGAGCCCGGGAGCTGGATACCGCTCCCGGGCTCCGTCACGTTCGGGGGCCGGCTTTCCCGAGTGGGCGTTTCCGAGAAGTGTTCACATCCTGAGTTTCAAATGTCTTCAAGTGATCAGCGATTCGACGTTTTTCGATCGGAGGTCGCCCAGCTTCGAACGATTCCGGTCAACACTCGGCCGAAGTGCGATCCGGTTCCTACAGTCGTGCCGACCGAGCAGGCCGCGACAGCAGCAGGAGGACAGGCGATGGCGAATCTCGAAACCTCGCTCAAGGAAGCCATGACCATCGAAGGAGCCATCGGCGTGGCGCTGGTGGACTACGGCAGCGGAATGGCGCTGGGGACTCTCGGCGACGGCGGGGAGATCGACCTGAATGTCGCCGCGGCCGCCAACACCGACCTGGTGCGTGCCAAGATGCGGGCGATGGAGCTGCTCAACCTCCACGACGACGGGATCGAGGACATCCTGGTCACCCTGACCGGGCAGTACCACCTGATCCGCCCGCTGACCACGGCCGGCGGGCGCGGGCTGTTCCTCTACCTCGCGCTCAACCGCAGCCGGTCCAACCTGGCGATGGCCCGGCACCAGTTGAAGCGGATCGAGGCGTCCCTGGAGGTCTGAGCGCGGGGCGGCGGCCCACGGGCCGCCGGAGACAAGGGGAGGAAGCATGCCCGTACCGCTGTACCAGGCCAAGGCCGAGTTCTTCCGGATGCTCGGCCATCCGGTCCGGATCCGAGTGCTCGAACTGCTCCAGGCGGGGCCGACGCCCGTCCGCGAGCTGCTGCCCGAACTCGACGTCGAACCGTCCAGCCTCTCCCAGCAGTTGGCCATCCTGCGCCGCTCCGGCCTGGTCACCGCCACCCGCGAGGGTTCCACGGTGGTCTACGCGCTGGCCGGCGCCGACGTCGCCGAACTGCTGCGCACCGCCCGCCGGATACTCACCGAGCTGCTCGCCGATCAGGGCATGCTGCTGGAGGAGCTCCGCGCTTCCCCCTGACACGCCGACGGGCCACCCGCCCCCAGCACCGGGTGGCCCAGCCGGGTGCACTCGCGAGTATCTGTGCTGTGTGACATTTCACAGGTCATACTTCTAGCCGAACCCACCCCTGCCCCGCAACGATCGGCTGGTGACTCACACCGACCCCTTTCTCGCGCTGAGCGCCGCCACCGGCCGCTTCAGCTACGGCTCGCCCCGCGCCGTCACCCTCGCCGCCGACGCCCGCCGCGCCCTGTTCCTGCGCTCCACCGGCCCGACCGACCCGGTCGAGCGCCTGTGGAGCTTCGACCTGACGACCCGCCAGGAGCACCTGGTGGCCGACCCGTTGGCGCTGGCGCCCGGGCGCACCGGCGCGGTCGCGGACCTGCCGCCGGTGGAGCGCCGGCTGCGCGAGCGGATCCGGGTATGGGCGCCCGGCATCGGCTCGTTCGCGGCCACGGCCGATCTCGCCACGGCGGTCTTCACCCTCGACGGCCGGCTGTTCCGGTGCGACACCGCGACCGGCTCCTGCACCGAACTCCCGGTCGCCGGTCCCGCGTTCGACCCGCGCCCGAGCGCGGACGGCGCGCTGGTCGCGTACGTCGCCGACGACGCGCTGCACCTGACCTCGGGCGGCCGGCTCAGCCCGGCGGACGGGGCCCGCTGGGGCGTGGCGGAGTTCGCGGCGGCGGAGGAGCTGGGCCGCTCCCGGGGCCACTGGTGGTCGCCCGACGGCTCCGCGGTGCTGGCCGCCCGGGTGGACGAATCGGCGGTGCCGCTCCGGCACTTCGCCGACCCGGCGCACCCGGAGCGGGAGCCGGAGTCGTTCGCGTACCCGCAGGCGGGCGGCCCGAACGCGGACGTCCAGCTGTGGGTGCTGCGGCTGTCCGGCGACCGCACCCGGCTGCGCTGGGACGACGCCGAGTTCCCGTACCTGCTGGCGGCCGACTGGGAGGGCGACGGGGAGATCCTGCTGACCGTCGCGGACCGCCTGCAGCAGCGGGTGCTGCTGCTGAGCGCCGACCCGGCCACCGGCGTCACGCGCGAACTCTCCCGCACCGAGGACGAGTTCTGGGTGGACCCGCTGCCGGGCACGCCGCTGCGGCTGCCCGACGGGCGGGTGCTGACCTCGGCGGACACCCCGGCGGCGCGCGGGCTGGCGCTGGACGGCAAGGCGCTGACGGACGAGCGCCTGCAGGTGCGCCGGGTGGTCGGGCCGTGGCACGGCGGACTGCTGGTCGAGGCGGGCGACGGCGACCCGGCCGACCAGCAGGTGTTCTTGCTGGACCCGGACGGCGGCGCGCCGGAGCGGCTCACCGAGGGCCCGGGCGTGCACACCGTGGCCGCGCACGGCGAGGGCGTGCTGCTGCTCGTCTCGGCGTCCCTCGACGGCGTCCGCCGCGAGCTGGTCGGGCCCGGCGGCGCCCGCACCGCGTTCCCCGACCTGTCGGCCGAACTCCCCTACCGGCCGGAGCCGTTGCTGCGACGGGCCACCGAGCACGGGCTGCCCTCGGCGGTGCTGTACCCGCGCGGGCACGTGGCGGGGAACCGACTGCCGGTGCTGCTGGACGTGTACGGCGGGCCGGGCTTCCAGGCGGTGGCGAACGAGCCGCGCCGCTGGCAGCTGAAGCAGTGGTGGGCCGACCAGGGCTTCGCGGTGGTGACCGTGGACAACCGCGGAACGCCTTTCGTGTCACCGGAGTTCACCCGGGCGATCTTCCGCCGCTTCTCGCAGGTGGCGATCGACGACCAGGTGGCGGCGCTGCAGGCGCTGGGCGCGGAGCACCCGGATCTGGACCTGACCCGGGTGGGCGTGCGCGGCTGGTCGTACGGCGGATACTTCGCGGCGCTGGCGGTGCTGCGCCGCCCGGACGTGTTCCACGTGGCGAGCGCGGGTGCGCCGCCGACCGACTTCCGGCTGTACGACACGGCGTACACCGAGCGGTACTTGGGGCTGCCGCAGGACAACCCGCAGGGGTACGAGGCGGACTGCCTGCTGGCCGACGCGCCGTCACTGCGCCGTCCGCTGCTGCTGATCCACGGGTTGGCGGACGACAACGTGCACCCGTCGCACTCGCTGCTGCTGTCGCAGGCGCTGAACCGGGCGGGGCGTCCGCACGCGGTGCTGCCGCTGCCGGGGGTGAGCCACATGCTGCCGGACGGCGAGCTGGAGCGGGTGGCGGCGGTGGAGCTCGCCTTCCTCCGCGAGAACTTGGGCCTGCGGCAGGAGTTGGGCACTACCCCTTCCACCTGATGCATGACATGTGAAATATTACCGACCATTCCTTTACCTCCCCCTTTCCTACTGAGGAGCGGGTCACTTGCGCAGACTCCCCACAGCCCTGCTGGCTGCCCTGACCACCGGCGCGATAGCCCTGGCCGCCGCCCCCGCCCAGGCCCAACCGTCCACCGCCGCCCCGCAGTCGGCGACCGACGGCCGGGAGGCGCCGCCCTCGCCGGTGCCGCCGCAGGAGCGGGCCCGGCAGGCGCTCAAGGCGCAGGCCATGGCACAGGTCAACCAGGGCAAGGTCGCCAAGAGCGACAAGGGCACCACCCCGGCCAAGGTCAAGATCGGCAACGACTACGTCCAGCTGGCCCACCAGCGCACCGACAAGGTGTTCGTGATCCTCGCCCAGTTCGGCGACCAGGTCGACAACACCACGCTGTACGACGGCAAGCCGCGCTACGGCGGCACCCCCGGCCCGCAGCACAACCGGATTCCGCAGCCGGGCGCGAACGACACCCACACCTACTGGCAGAACGACTTCAGCCGCGACTTCTACCGGAAGATGTTCTTCGACGACGCGCCGGGCGCGAACTCGATGCGCAACTTCTACCGCACCCAGTCCTCGGGCCGGTACGACATCGAGGGCACCGTCACCGACTGGGTCACCCTGCCGTGGAACGAGGCCCGCTACGGCTCCAACAAGGGCCCGCAGGGCGGCGGCGGCTGGACCCAGGCGCAGGAGTTCGTCCGGGACGCCACCAAGGCCTGGTACGACGGCGAGATCGCCAAGGGCCGCACGGCCGCGGACGTCAAGGCGGAGCTGGCGCAGTACGACGTCCAGGACCGCTACGACTACGACAAGGACGGCAACTTCGACGAGCCGGACGGCTACCTCGACAACGTGATCGTGGTGCACGCCGGCGTCGACGAGACCTGGGGCGGCGGCGCGCAGGGCGGCGACGCCCTGTGGGCGCACCGCAGCTGGACCTTCCCCGACCCGACCGGGCAGACCGGCCCGGCGGGCAACCGGATCGGCGGCGCGCCGGTCGGCGACACCGGCCTGTACGTGTACGACTACGTGCAGGCGGGTGAGAACAGCGGCGTGGGCCTGTTCTCCCACGAGTTCGGGCACAACCTGGGCCTGCCGGACCTGTACTCGACCAACGGCGGCGACAACTCCGTCAGCTTCTGGTCGCTGATGTCCTCGGGCTCGTACCTGGGCAAGGGGCGCAACACCACCGGCGCGTACCCGGGCGACCTGGACGCCTGGAGCAAGCTGCAGATGGGCTGGCTGAACTACGACGAGGCGCAGGCCGCCACCCGTTCCAGCCACACCCTGGGCGTGTCCGGCTACAACACCGACCAGGCGCAGGCCGTCCTGGTGCACCTGCCGCCGGCTTCGACCACGACCACGCTGGCCGACCCGTTCGAGGGTGGCGCGCAGTGGTGGAGCGACAGCGGCGACAACATGGACGCCTCGCTGTCGCGCACCGTGGACCTGACCGGGAAGACCTCCTCGGCCGCCCTCGACGCCGCGGCCTGGTGGGACACCGAGCAGGACTACGACTTCTTCACGGTGGAGGCGTCCGCGGACGGCGGCCGTACCTGGACGCCACTGCACGGCACCGTCGACGGGCTGCCGATCGGCGACACCACGGCGAACACGCCCGGCCTGAGCGGCAGTTCGGGCGGCTGGCGACAGCTGCACCTCCCGCTGGACGGGTACCTCGGCAAGCAGGTGCAGGTGCGCTTCCACGTCACCTCCGACACCAACACGCACGGCCGGGGCGTGCTGGTGGACGCGGTGAAGCTGACCGCGGACGGCGCGGTGCTGCTGGCCGACGGCGCGGAGGGCGGCCCGGGCGACTGGGCGGCCGTCGGGTTCTCGGTCATCCACGGCAAGGACGCCGTCAAGCAGCACCCGCGGGCCTACCTGGTGGAGAACCGCCGCTACACCGGGTACGGCGCGTTCCTGAAGACCGGGCCGTACAACTTCGGCTACTCGGGTGTGCCGGGCAAGGCCGACGTGATCGACAACTACCCGTACCAGGAGGGGGTGTTGGTCTGGCTGTGGGACACCTCCTACGAGAACAACAACACCGTCGACCACCTGGGCGGCGGGCTGATCCTGCCGGTGGACGCGCACCCGAAGGCGCTGCGGTTCGCGGACGGCTCGCTCACCAACGGGCGTTCGCAGTCCTACGACGCGACGTTCTCGCTGAAGAAGACCGACGCGTTCACGCTGCACAAGGCGGGCGTGGCGACCAGGGTTCCCTCGGAGCCGGCGGTGCCGGCCTTCGACGACCACAGCGGGGTGTACACCGACCCGGCGATCCCGCAGCTCGGGGTGAAGGTGCCCGACACCAACACCCGGATCGAGGTGGTCCGCGAGACCCAGGGCGGCAAGCTGACCACCGTCCGGGTGGGCCCGGCGTCCTGAGCTCCGCGGTGATCCGAAGTACCGGTCGGCCGAAGGCCGTTCCTCTTGTAAAGGCTTCTTTAGAAAGATAGCTTTGGATACATGAGCGAACAGCCGTCGGCCGTCCGGCTGACCGACCCGCGCGCCCTGCGCGCCTACGCCCATCCGACCCGGATGACCCTGGTGGGCCTGCTCCGCGTGCACGGGCCGCTGACCGCGACCCGGGCCGCGGAGCTGCTCGGCACCGAGTCCGTCGCCAGCTGCTCCTTCCACCTGCGCCAACTCGCCAAGTACGGGCTGGTGGAGGAGGCCGGCGGCGGGCGCGGGCGGGAGAAGCCCTGGCAGGCCACCGCCGACCTCACCAGCTGGGACTCCTCCCCCGCCGACCCCGATCAGGCCGCCGCCGTCGACACCCTGCAACGCGCGGTGCTGGACGGCTACTTCGCCCGCGCCACCGGCTGGCTGACGCACCGCGCCGAGGAGACGCCCGAGTGGCGCGAGGCGGCCGGCTTCGGCGACACCGTGGTGCGGGTCACCCCCGAGGAGCTCACCGAACTCCTCACCCGCATCGAGGAATTGACCCGCCCCTACCTGGAGCGCACGGCCGACCGGCCGGAGGGCGCGCGCGCCGTCCAGCTGATGCAGCTGGCCGTGCCGACGGACGTGCGGCCGTGATCGGCCGGCTCCGGATACCCGAACTGCTGCGCGAGACGGCCTTCCGCCGCTACTGGACCGGACAGACCGTCTCCTCGCTGGGCGACCAGGTCACCCTGCTGGTGATCCCGCTGATCGCGGTCTCCGCGCTGCACGCGGACGCCGCGCAGATGGGCTACCTGGCCGCCGCCGGCTACCTGCCGTACCTGCTGCTGTCGCTGCACGCGGGCAGCTGGGCCGACCGCTCCCGGCAGCGGCGCCGGGTGATGATCGTCACCGACCTGGGCCGCGCTGCGGCGCTGCTGACCGTACCGATCGCCTGGGCCGCCGGGCTGTTGACGCTCTTTCAGCTGTACGCCGTGGTGCTGGCCGTCGGCTCGCTGTCGGTGTTCTTCAACGTCTGCAACGCGCCGCTGTTCGTCGCCCTGGTCCCCGCCGAGCAGTACCTGAGCGGCAACGCGCTGATCAACGGCAGCCGCGCGGCCAGCTTCGTGGTGGGCCCGGGCCTCGGCGGCCTGCTGGTCCAACTGCTGTCCGCGCCATTGGCGTTGGTGGCGGACGCGCTGTCCTTCGTGGCGTCCGCGCTGTTCCTGCGCCGGATCAGCCCCGAGGAGCCGCCGCCCGCCGAGGCCGGGCGCGGCTCGACCGGCGAGGGCCTGCGCTGGATCCGCCGCTCCCCCGTGATGCGCGCGGCGCTGCTCGGCACCGCCACGGTCAACCTGTTCACCTTCGTCCTCAGCGCCCTGTTCGTGCTCTACGCGACCCGTGAACTCGGCTTCAGCGCGGGCCTGTTGGGCGCGGTGTTGGGCGCCGCCGCGGTCGGCACGCTGCTCGGCGCGGCGCTCACCGGGCGGGTGGCGGCCCGGATCGGCATCGGCCCGGCCTTCCTGTTCGGCCTGGTGGCGTTCGCCGCGCCGATGCTGCTGATCCCGCTGGCCGGCGGGTCGCGCGTCACGGCCGCCGCCCTGCTGTTCGCCGCGGAGTTCCTGTCCGGCATCGGCATGATGATCCTCGACATCTCGGCGGGCACCATCTTCGCCGCCTGCATCCCGGACGCCCTGCGCTCCCGGGTCTCCGGCGCCTACCAGGCCGTCAACTACGGCGTGCGGCCGCTCGGTTCGCTGCTCGGCGGGCTGCTCGGCTCCACCCTGGGCCTGCGCCCCGCGCTCTGGATCGCCGCGATCGGAGCGATCGCTTCCGGACTGTGGGTGGTCTTCTCGCCGATCCCGCGGCTGCGCGAACTGCCCGGTCGGGACGGGGCGGTGGACCCGGAGAATCCCGCTGACCAGGAGGAACGACTCGAACATTCGACCTGACGTCGGGTCGGGATTCCGGGGCACGATAGCGCATTCGGGCATATGCCCGACGGATATGGCCGAAAGTCTCGCCCCGCGGGGGCCCCGCCGGTAGCGTTGCGTCCCGGTCAGACTACCGCAGGTGAAAGCGGTGGCAGCGACGCACCGTGTCCGGCACGGTGGGGAGGGAACGCCGTACGTGTCCGGGATCGAAGAGTGCCTTGCGGAAGCCATGGGGATCACCGGCGCCCTGGGGGTCAGCCTGGTCGACTGGACCAACGGCCTGGCCATCGGCACCGCCGGACTGGGCCCCGACGGCGACCACGAGGTCGGGGCGGCCGACGCCACCGAACTGGCCCGGGCCGTCACCCAGACCCCGTCGTTCGCCGACCCGGACTCCGGCGCCCCGCCCGCCGAGGACGTCATCGTCACCTCGGCCGGCAACTACCACCTGATCCGGTTCGTCCCCGCCGCCTTCGACGCGAACGTCTTCCTCTACCTCCGGCTGGACCGCGACCACGCCAACCTGGCGATGGCCCGGCTCCGCCTCGCCGCCATCGCCGACCGACTGGTGCTCACCTGATGTGGTCCGCCGACACCCTCACGCCCGCCTCCACCACCGGCCCCTACCGCGTCCCGCCGATGCCGACCGTGCCGCCGCTGCTGGTCGCCTCCCCTCAACTCGCCGCCCCGGCCCCGCAGTCGATCCCCCGCCCGCGGCGCACCCAGGCCGCGCCGCTCCCCCGCCGTCGACGCTCCGCCTGCGCGCCCGCCACCACGTTCGAGGCGGCGCTCACCGACCTCGCCACCGAGGGCGCCACCGGCGTCCTGCACGGCCCGGACGGCGCGGTGCACCTGGCGGCCGGCCTGGTGGTGCACGCCGAGTCCCCGCGCGGGGCGAGCGTCGGCCACCTGCTCACCGCCGCCGGCCGGGTCACCGTCCGCGCCTGGGAGGAGAGCATGGCGCTGACCGGCGGACACCCCGCCGACCACCTGCTCGCCGCCGGACTGGTCGGCCGCGGCGAACTCGAACTCGCCCGCTTGGCCGCCACCTTGGACGGCGCCCACGACGCGCTCGCCCAGCACGGCGGCGAGCTGCGCTTCGACTCCGCCGCCCGCCCCGGCTTCCGGCTCGCCCGCCCGCTGTCCGTCCTGGAGCTGCGCGGCGCGGTCGGCCGACGCCGCGCCCTGCTGGACTCCTGCTGGCCGTCCGCCGAACTCGACTCCGCCCCGCCGGTCGCCACCGGCGCCGTCCCGGTCCGCCGCACCGCCGTGCCGCGCCACCGCCGGCAGGCGCTGCTGGCCGCCGCCGACGGCACCCGCACCGTGCCCGAACTGGCCCGGCTGCTGGGCCGCACCACCTTCGGCGCCCTGCTGGACGTCCGGCAGCTGGCCGCCGCCGGGCTGCTCTCGGCCGGCCGGCCCGCCGTCCTCCCCGACCCGCCACCGGCCGCCGCGCCCGGTCCGGCGCCGCCGGACGTGCTGCTGCCGCCCGGCCCGCGCTCCTACGACTCCTCGGACCCGGAGGTGGGCCTGCTGCTCCGACTACGTGCCGCCCTGGAGGCCCTGTGACCGCCCTGTCCGCCCGCACCTGCCCGCCGTCCGAGTCATGAAGCGCACGTTCCGTCAACTGACCGCGAGGAGGACGCCCGTGCTGCCCGAAGCCGAGGTGCAGGCCGAACTGCGGGGCCTGCGGTCCCGCGTCCCGCATCTGACGGGTTCGCTGGTCGCCACCGTCGACGGCCTGGTGGTGGCCCATGACACCAGCGCCCTGGAGGCGGAGAGCGTGGCCGCGCTCACCGCCGCCGCGCTCGGCGTGGGCGCGCGGCTCACGGAGGCCACCGGGCAGGGCGCCTTCCTGGAGCTGATCACGCGCGGCGAGCGCGGCTACACGGCGACGTACGCCGCCGGCGCGTACACGGTGCTCACGCTGCTGGCCGACGCGCAGGCCAACGTCGGCCGCCTGCACCTGGAGGCCCGCCGCGCCGGCGCGCGGATAGCCGCCCTGGCCGACGCGGACCTCGACCGCAGCCCGCTCTGACCCTCCCGTTCTCCCCCTTCGACGTTCGTCCCGTCTCCGCACCACCCGTCCCGTCGATCTGACGTGCCGTCAATTCGCTTACCGGAAGAGGTACTTGCACCATGTCTACGCTGGAAACCGCGCTCAAGGAGATCATGGGGTCGGTCGAGGGCGCCATCGGTGTCGCCCTGGTCGACTACAACAGCGGCATGGCCCTGGGCCTGATCGGCGGCGGCCCCGACCTGGACCTGAACGTCGCCGCCGCCGGCAACACCGACGTGGTCCGGGCCAAGCTCCGCGCGATGGAACTGCTCAACCTGAACGAGGCGATCGAGGACATCCTGATCACCCTCTCCTCCCAGTACCACCTGATCCGCCCGCTCACCTCCCGCTCCGGCAAGGGCCTGTTCCTCTACCTGGCGCTGGACCGCAACCGGGCGAACCTGGCGATGGCCCGCCACCAGCTGAAGAAGGTCGAGACCGACCTGGAGGTCTGAGGTCAGCCGACCCGGCCGAGGGTGAGCAGGCCCCCGGTGGGCACCCGGACGGCGAGTTCCGTCCCGTCGACCGGGGTCTGCGCCCGCGCCACCTCCCCGCCCAGGCAGTCCTGCACCAGCAGTTCGACCGGGCCCGGCGCCCGGTCGAACTCGATCCGCACCAGGGTGTCCGGGTCGGCGTTCGCCACCAGCAGCCTCCGCCAGTGGCCCGCGGCGCGCAGCGGCAGCGGGGCGTAGCGGCCGAACGCCAGCGCGCCCGCGCGCCGCGCCTCGATCACGGGGTACGCCAACTCGGGCCGGTGCGGGCGCAGTTCGCCGCGCTGGAGCAGCTCGCGGTGCTCGGCCATGACGCCCAGCCAGAACCTCAGTGCGGCCAGCTGCTCCGGGCGCTGCGCGGCGAGGTCGACGGAGACCTGGGCGGTGGCGAACAGCACCGACTGGAGCAGCACGGCGATCTGTTCCGGGCTCTCCTCGGGGTGCCAGGTCAGCGGGTCGGCGTGCACGGCGAGCGGCCCGGCGGTGAGGCGCAGGTCGGCGGTGCGGACCCGGTTCTCCACGGCGTTGTGCGGGCAGTCGGCGGCCCGGACCATGGTGGCGTAGGGCCACAGGCCGGGGCCGAGGTAGTCCTGGCGGTGTTCGACCAGCACGTCGGGGCGGGTGGCGCGGAGCCGTTCGTCGAGGGCGGCGAGCAGTCTCTGCACGCCTTCGGCGACGGTGGCGCAGTCCGCTTCGGGCGAGGCGGTGTGGGGCGCGGCGCCGGCTGCGGGCCGGTGGGCGAAGGTGTCGACGAAGTCGATCTTCAGGCCGTCGACGCCGTGCTGCTCGACGGCGGCGCCGAGCCGGTCGACCTGGTGGGCGCGGACGGTGGGGCTGCGCGGGTCGAGCAGGTAGGTCTCCAGTGTCGGCAGGTGGGCGAGGGTGTGGCCGGCCAGCCGGGTCGCCGCTTCGCTGCGGTCGCCGACGAACGGGACGGCGTGCCACAGCAGGTAGTTCAGGCCGAGGTCGCGGACCCGGGCGACGTGCGCGGCGAAGTCCGGGAAGTCGGTGGGGGCGGGCTGCCAGTCGCCGGTGGTGGCGTAGGAGCGGGTGCGCTCGTCGGTCTGCCAGCCGTCGTCGACGATCAGGCTGCGGAAGCCGAGCGGTGCGGCGAGTTCGGCGAGGCGCTCGACGTCGGTGGCGGCCATCGCCAGGTGCAGGGCGTACCAGGTGCAGAACACCGGCTCGAACGCGGCGTCGGGGACGGCGCGGACGGGCGCGAGGCCGGCCCACCAGTCGGCGCACTCCCGGACGGTGTCGGCGAAGTGACGGCCGCTCAGGTCGAGGCGCAGGGCGATCCCGGGGCCGTCCTGCTCGATCCACCAGCTGTAGCGCCCGGTCTCCTCGACCGCGCCTTCGCCGATGGCGACGGGTCGGACGAGTTCGCCGACCGCGAAGGTGCACAGCGCGCTGTCGCCCTGGCCGACCAGGCTGCCGACGGGTGCGCCCTTGGGCAGTGACGCCTCCCGGGGGTTCGCCCAGCTCGGCGGCAGCCAGCGGGCGTTGGTGTTGGGCGTCCAGTAGCCGGTGGCGCCGATGCAGGGCAGTTGCCATTCGATCCGCAGGCGGGCGTCCGGCTCGACGGTGGTCGCCTCGATCAGCAGCACGCCGGGGACGGCGAGTTCGGTCACGGTCACGGCCGGGGCGCTCACGCTCCCGACCGCCGTCACCCGGAGGGTGAGCAGGCCGGCGTCGACGGTGCGGGAGGTCTCGGTGCGACCGGACGGCGGTGCGGAGCCGTCCCAGGACAGTGCGGTCACGCGGGGTTTCCTTTCGCGGGAAGTGGTCCCACTCCGGCCGGCCGCGGAAGCGGGAGAACGGCCGGCCGGAGCGGGGGTTCGAGGCGTCGGCCCGGCGACGCGCGCCGGTCGGCGGCGCAGCGGGCCTTCGCAGGTGTGGTCGGCGGGAGAGCGTGGGCTCTCCCGTCCCGCCCGCGAGGTGCGCTACGTCTCGGGGAAGTGGCAGGCGACCTGGCGGGTGGGCGTGTCGGGGGCGAGCACCGGCGCCTCGGTCCGGCAGATTGCCTGCGCCTTGGGGCAGCGCGGGTGGAAGGTACAGCCGGGCGGGGGGCTGGCGGGGCTGGGCGGGTCGCCGAGCAGGACGATGCGTTCGCGGGCGCGCTCGGCGGCCGGGTCGGGCAGCGGGACGGCGGACAGCAGCGCCTTGGTGTACGGGTGGGCGGGGCGCTCGTACACGTCCGCCCGGTCGCCGAGTTCGACGATCCGGCCGAGGTACATGACGGCGACCCGGTGGCTGAGGTGTTTGACCACGGCGAGGTCGTGCGCGATGAAGACGTAGGCGACGCCGAGTTCGGCCTGCAGGCGTTCCATCAGGCCGACGATCTGCGCCTGGATGGAGACGTCGAGCGCGGACACCGGCTCGTCCGCGACGACGAGTTCGGGCCGGGTCGCGAGCGCCCGGGCGATGCCGATGCGTTGGGCCTGGCCCCCGGAGAACTGGTGCGGGTAGCGCTCCAGGTGTTCGGGGGCGAGCCCGACCAGCCGGATCAGGTCCCGGACCTCCTCGCGGATCGTCGAAGGGGAGGCGCCCTGCGCACGCAGCGGGGCCGCGATGATCTGCTGGACGGTCTTGCGCGGGTTGAGCGAGGCGAACGGGTCCTGGAAGATCATCTGGAACTTGCTGCGCAGCGGCCGCAGTTGGCGCTGCGGGGCCCGGGTGATGTCCTGTCCGCGGAAGCTGACCTGCCCGGCCGTCGGGTCGAGCAGGCGGACCAGCATCCGTCCGGTGGTGGACTTGCCGCAGCCGGATTCGCCGACCAGTCCGAGGGTCTCGCCGGGGCGGACGTCGAAGCTGACGCCGTCCACGGCGCGGACGCCGGGGGCCCGGCGCAGGACGCCGCGCGGGCCGGGGAAGGTCATGCCGAGGTCGCGGACGCTCAGCACCGCGGTGTCGGTGGTCATGCGGTCACCTCGTCGTGGATGCAGGCGCTGCGGTGGCCGCCGGCGACGGTGCGCAGCGGCGGCCGTTCGCCGGTGCAGCGGGTGTCGGGCGTGGCGGCGTACGCGGGGCAGCGGGGGTGGAAGGCGCAGCCGGCGGGCGGGGCGAGCAGGGACGGCGGGGTGCCGGGGATCGCGCGCAGGGCGGTGTCGGGCGCCGCGTCGAGGCGGGGCAGGGAGTCGAGCAGCCCGCGGGTGTACGGGTGCCGGGGGGTGGTGAACAGCGCTTCGGCGTCGGCCTGTTCGACCGCGGAGCCGCCGTACATGACGAGGACGTCGTCGGCGGCGCGGGCGATGACGCCGAGGTCGTGGGTGATCAGGACGAGGCCGAGGCCGCGCTCGCGCTGGAGGCGGGTCAGCAGGTCGAGGACCTGGGCCTGGACGGTGACGTCGAGGGCGGTGGTGGGTTCGTCGGCGATGATCAGGTCGGGTTCGCAGGACAGCGCGAGGGCGATCATGGCGCGTTGGCGCATGCCGCCGGAGAACTGGTGCGGGTGTTCGCGGGCGCGCCGGGCGGGTTCGGGGATGCCGACGTCGCCGAGGACGTCGACGGCGCGGGCGTGGGCGGCTTTCCGGGTGCCGCCGAAGTGGCTGCGGTAGGCCTCGGCGATCTGGTCGCCGACGGTGAAGTAGGGGTGCAGGGCGGTGAGGGCGTCCTGGAACACCATCGCCATTTTCCGTCCGCGCAGGGTGCGCAGGTGGTCGTCAGGGGCGCCGATCAGCTCGGTGCCGTCGAGTTGCGCGGAGCCGGTGACGGTGGCGCCGCGGTGCAGTCCCATGACGGCGAGGGAGGTGACGGACTTTCCGGAGCCGGATTCGCCGACGATGCCGAGGGTGCGTCCGCGTTCGACGGTGAAGTCGATGCCTTTGACGGCGTGGACGGTGCCTTCGGCGGTGTCGAAGGTGACGGCGAGGTTCTGTACGGCGAGCAGGGGTGTGGTCATGCGAGCCTCGCCCTCGGGTCGATCCAGGCGTAGAGGAGGTCCACGACCAGGTTGGAGCTGACGATGAAGAAGGAGGCGAGCAGGGTGACGCCCATGACGACGGGCTGGTCGGACTTGTTGAGGGAGTCGGCGAAGAGTTTGCCGATGCCGGGGAGGCTGAACAGGGATTCGGTGATCAGGGCGCCGGCCAGCAGTCCGCCGAGGTCCATGCCGAGCATGGTGACGACGGGGGTGAGGGCGGGGCGCAGGCCGTGCTTGCCGACGACGCGGCGCTCGCGCAGGCCTTTGGCGCGGGCGGTGCGCACGTACGGTTCGGCCATCGTCTCGATGACGGAGTTGCGCGTCATCCGGGCGTAGATGGCGGCGTTCAGCAGGGCGAGGGTGATCCACGGCAGGATCAGGTTGGAGATCCACTGGCCGGGGTGCTCGGTGAAGGCGATGTAGCGGGGGTAGGGCAGCAGGCCGGCCACTGTGACGACCAGGTAGAGCAGGATCATCGCGGTGAAGTAGACCGGCAGGGCGGCGATGCCGATGGTGCCGACCATCAGGGTGCGGTCGAGGCGGGTGCCGCGGCGCAGCGCGGAGACCACGCCGGTGCCGACGCCGAGGAGCAGCCAGAGGGCGGCGGCGCCGAGGGCGAGGGAGATGCTGGTGGGCAGCCGGTCCATCATCAGGTCCCAGACGGGCTGGGCGGACTGGAAGGAGTAGCCGAAGCAGGGGAAGCCGCACTGGACGGCGTACTGGCCGGTGCCGAGGGTCTGGCCGGCGAAGATGCCGGTGACGTAGTGCCAGAACTGGACGATCAGGGGGTCGGCCAGTCCGAGCTGTTGGCGGACGAGTTCGATGCGTTCGGTGGAGCAGTCCTTGCCGCAGAACTGGACGGCGGGGTCGGCGGGGAACAGGTAGAAGACGGCGAAGGTGAGCGCGCAGACGACCAGCAGGGTGGCGGCCATAGCAGCGAGCCGGCGGAGCAGGTATCCGATCACGTCCGGCTGCCCTTCGGGTCGAGGGCGTCCCGCAGGGCGTCGCCGACCAGGGTGAAGGCCAGGACCACCAGGAACAGGCAGGCGCTGGGGAGGATGAAGAACATCGGGTCGACCTTGTAGTAGAGCACCGCGTCGGAGATCATCTGCCCCCACGAGGGGGTGGGCGGGCGGATGCCGACGCCGAGGAAGCTGAGTGCGGCCTCGGTGCCGATCAGGCCGGGGACGGCGAGGGTGACGTAGACGATGATGGTGCCGGTGAGGTTGGGCAGGATCTCGCCGAACAGGATGCGGCTGTTGCGGGTGCCGCTGGCGCGGGCGGCCTCGACGTACTCGCGGTGTTTGAGGGAGAGGGTCTGGCCGCGGACCACGCGGGCGATGTAGGGCCAGGAGAACAGCGACATGACACCGATCAGCAGCAGGACGCGGTTGACGTCCCGGGCGACGGAGAGCAGCGCGATCATGAAGATCAGGCTGGGGAACGACATCATGACGTCCATGAACCGGCTGATCAGGGCGTCGGTGCGGCCGCCGAAGTAGCCGGCGGTGATGCCGAGGACGGTGCCGATCAGGGTGATCATCAGGGCGGCGCTGAACGCGACCAGGAGGCTGATCTGGGCGCCGTAGAGCAGCCGGGCGAAGATGTCGCGGCCGAGCAGCGGTTCGACGCCGAGCCAGTGCTGGGGGCTGATGCCGCCGAGGGCGCCGCGGGGCAGGCCGCCGAGGTAGGGGTCGACGGCTTTCTTGTCGACGGTGTCGGGGCGGGTGCCGCTGATCGCGGTGAGCACCGGCGCGAGGAGTGCGGCCAGGACGAAGAAGGCGATGATGGCGGCGCCGACAAGGGCGGCCTTCTGACGGCGCAGGCGGTGCAGGGCGAGCTTCCAGGGGGACGCGGGGGCCTCGGTGGTGTCCGGGGCCCCCGCCCCCTCGGCCGCGGCCGTCGGGAGCGGGGTGGTCATGGTGGGAACTCCCGCTCTACTTGACGGACTTGAGGCCGATGCCCGCGTAGTCGAGCTGCCCGGCCCAGACCGGGTGGGCGTACGCTCCGGCGATGTTGGAGCCGACCAGGACGGGCTTCTTCTGCCAGATCAGCGGGACGGCGGGCGAGGCCTCCATGATCTTGGCGTCCAGCGCGAGCCAGGCCTCGTTGGCCTTCTTCAGGTCGTCCAGGCCGGCGATCCGGTCGAGTTCGGCGTTGACCGTCGGGTCGTCGAACCGGGTCATGTTGCCGTTGTTGCCCTTGTCCTTGACCGCCCGGCCGTCGAAGATCATCGGCAGGAAGGTGCCGGCGGACGGGTAGTCGGGGCACCAGCCGAGGCTGGTGAGTCCGGGCTGCTTCTCCTTGTCGCCGACGATCGAGTTGACGGCGGTGGGGTCGACGGTGGTGATCGTGACGTTCACCCCCGCGCGCTTGAGGGCGGCCTGGATGGCCTCGGCCTGCGCCTTGCCGCCGGTGGAGGTGACGAAGTCGGTGGAGAAGCCGTTCGGGAAGCCCGCCTCGGCGAGCAGCTGCTTGGCCTTCTCGGGGTCGCCGCCGGGCTTGATCTTGAAGTGGTCGACGGCCGTGCCGGCGGTGAGCATCGGGGGCAGGTAGGTGGTGGCGATGTCGTTGAACGCGGGGCCGCCGGTGGCGGCGGCGAAGGACTCCTTGTCCACCGCGTACTGCATCGCCAGACGGACCTTGGCGTTGTCGAACGGCGCCTTGGTGGTGTTCATGTCCAGCTTGGTGGTGCAGCCCGCGTTCTCGCTGATCAGGCGCTTCTTGACGTCGGGGTTGGTGAGCACCTCGGAGATCTTCGCGGGCGTCAGGTCCACGTAGGAGATGGCGCTCTTGTCGTCGCCCTGGTCGGCGATCAGGCGGTCGGCGATGCCGGTGCCCTTGAGGGTCTGGTCGACCACGATCTTGTCGGGGTACGCCTTGCGGACCGGGTCGGTGGCCTGGTCCCAGTTGGTGTTGCGGACCAGCACCATGCGCTTGCCGCGGTCGTAGCTCTCGATCTTGTACGGGCCGGAGGAGACCGGGTGGTTGGAGTAGTTGGCGCCCGCCTCCTTGGCCTTGGGGACGGGCGAGAAGGTGGGCAGGGTGACGGTGTAGCCGAACTCGGCGACCGGGCGCTTGAGGTGGAAGACGATCGTCTTGGCGTCCGGGACCTCGATGGCGTCGCTGCCGAGCCGTTCGCCGCCCAGCGGGCCCTTGTACCCGGCCGGGGCGTTGAGGTAGCGCACCGCGTAGTCGGGCCCGCCGGCCAGTTCCGGCGAGTACGACCGCTCGACGTTGTACTTGATGTCGTCGGCGGTGATCGGGGTGCCGTCCTCGTACTTGAGGTTGTCCTTCAGATGGAAGGTCCAGGTCTTCGCGCCGTCGCTGGAGGTGCCGAGGTCGGTGGCCAGGTCGGGTTCGATCTTCAGGCCCTCGGCGCCGGGGGCGGCCTTGAAGGTGGTCAGGGTGCGGTAGAGCATTCGCACGCCGACGTCCATCACCGGCATGGTCCAGTTGCGGGCGGGGTCGAGCTGGTCGAAGTCCTGGTTCGACAGGATCGTCAGGGTGCCGCCCTTGACGGGGGTGCCGCCGACGATGCCGTTGCCTTCGGTGGTCACACCCTGCGGTCCGCCGCTGTCGTCACCGCCGCCGCCGTTGCTGCCGCACGCGGCGAGGACGAGGGTGAGGGACGCCGCGATGGCCGCCGCGAGGGCGGCGTGGGTACGCCTGTTCATGTGCATCTCCGGAACTGGGGGCTGCTCAACGGGGATCAGGTCACCGAGAGTTCGGCGCCTCCGGGGATCGATGCCGCCGGGGTCTGGCCCGCTCTGAGGTGTGACCCGTAACATAGTAATGTGAAATTGCACTGCGCAATGAGGTGGCCCGACTGTTACCGAGCCGTGTCATTGCTCGCCGCTCAGCAGTGCAATTTCCTTGCCGCTCACACCCGTTGTCCCTGTTTCGCCCCCGCTCGGAGGAGTTCCACCCGATGGCCGACCAGCCCGCACTGAACACCGGCAGCCACGACCTGCCCATCACCCCCGCCCTGGCCGCCTTCATGGCCGACCAGTGGGCCGCCACCCCGCTGCCCGCCGACAGCCGCGTCCCCGGCCACGCGTACTTCCCGGCCCGCCGGGCCCGGATCGCCGCCGCCTTCCCCGGCGAGCGACTGCTCGTCCCCGCGGGGCAGTTGAAGATCCGCAGCAACGACTGCGACTACCGCTTCCGCCCGAACAGCGCCTACGCCCACCTCACCGGGCTGACCGGTGAGGAGCAGGTCGGCCACGTCCTGGTGATCGAGCCCGACGGCGAGGCCGTGCTGTACCTGCGGCCCCGCTCCGACCGGGCCGGCGGCTCCGCCGAGTTCTACCGCGACCGCCGCTACGGCGAGTTCTGGGTCGGCCGGCGCGCCGACCTCGCCGAGGCCGCCCAGCTCACCGGCCTGCGCACCGCCCACCTCGACGACCTGCCGAAGCTGTTCACCACCGGCGCGCCCACCCGCGTCCTCGCCGACGTCGACCCCGTCCTGGACGCCCTGGCCGGCCGCCCGTCCGCCGACCACGCCGCCCGCGACGGCCAACTCGCCGCCGCGCTCAGCGAGTTGCGCCTGATCAAGGACCCGTGGGAGGTCGACCAGCTCCAGCTCTCCGTCGACCACACCGCCGCGGGCTTCGCCGACGTGGTCCGCGCGCTGCCCGCCGCACTGCGCCACCACCGCGGCGAGCGCATCCTGGAGGGCGCGTTCAACGCCCGCGCCCGCGCCGAGGGCAACGGCACCGGCTACGAGACCATCGTCGCCTCCGGCGCGCACGCCTGCGTGCTGCACTGGATCCGCAACGACGGCCCGCTCGACCCGGCCCAGCTCCTGCTGCTCGACGCGGGCGTGGAGACCGACACCCTCTACACCGCCGACATCACCCGCACCCTGCCGCTGTCCGGAACCTTCTCCCCCGCCCAGCGCGACGCCTACGAACTCGTCCTCGCCGCGCAGAACGCCGGCATCGCCACGCTGCGCCCCGGCGCGTCCTTCCGCGACTTCCACCGTGCCGCGATGCGGGTGATCGCCGAGGGCCTCGCCGAGTGGGGCGTGCTGCCCGTCTCCGCCGAGGAGGCGCTGCGCGAGGACTCCGGCCTGTACCGCCGCTACACCCTCTGCGCCAGCGGCCACATGCTCGGCCTGGACGTCCACGACTGCGCGAAGGCCCGCGCCGAGACGTACCTGGACGGCGTGCTGGAGGAAGGCATGGTCCTCACCGTCGAGCCGGGCCTCTACCTCCAGCCCGACGACCTCACCCTGCCGCCCGCGCTGCGCGGCATCGGCATCCGCATCGAGGACGACCTGGTGATCACCGCCGACGGCGCCCGCCTGATGTCCGCCGAGCTGCCGCGCACGGTGGACGGCATCGAGTCCTGGATGGGCGAGCTGCTGGGCTGATGTCCGGATGAACGATCGGGTCACGGGTGCGCAGGCCCAGCCCCCGTGACCGACCGTGGCCTCCGTACCGATCGCATCGCCCGCATCGCCCGCATCGTGGCGGACCTCCCCGTCTCAACGACGTCGACAGCGTCTACGCGACGGCCCGGGAGCAACTCGCGCGGGGCGACGCCGCGTTCCTCGCCTAAGGGCTGTCTTCAAACCGCCGTCGCAGCCCTGCGGCGTCCGGTGCGTGCTCTCGGCGTGCCGGGTGGAAGGCCTCGTACTGGGTGTACTCGGCTTTTCGCCCGGTGCGGCGAGAGTGCGTGCCAGGGGGCGTGGGGCAGGCGGCGGTTTGAAGACAGGCCCCAGCTCGGCCTCGCCCTCGCCGGGCACCTCGGCGGGGCGGAGCCGAAGTGGCAGTACCGCAGCGTCCTCGACCACCTGGTCCGGCTCCTGGCCGCCCGGCCCGGCGCCGAGAACGTCCGGCAGGCGCTGCGGCTGCTCACCGCGGCACCCGGCTCCGGCCGCCCCGCATCCTCGCTGCCGGCGTCCGGCCACCGCCCGGCCACCGTCCGGCCGACCTCGCCGCCGCGTTCGCCGAGCCCGCCCCGAACGAGCTACGGGCCTGCCCGGTCCACGAGTTGATCCTGCGCGGCGTGGACCTCGACACCGTCGCCGGCGCCTCCGCGTGGGCGGGCCGCCCCGCAGTTCGCCCACCACCCACTGGGCGCGCTGCCCCTGACGCCCTCCCCGCTGGAGGCGCTCGCCGACCTGCCCGGCCACGGCCCGTACGGCAGTTGCCACGCGCTGCCGTCCGGGGGTTCGGAAGGCGAGCAGTTGACGGCCCGCCGCACCACCGAACCGCTGCCGCCCGCCGCCGAAACGACCACCCCGGAGGCGGCCGAGGCCCTGGGCCGGGCCGTCGCGAACTGGGCCGAGGGGTCCAACGGCCGCATCGAGGCCGGGTGTTCGAGTTCGCCGCACCGCTGCCCGTCGAGTCCGTCCCGGTCGCCCTGCTCGCCCTCGGCCTGGACTGCCTCGCCGGCGCCGAGCCCTCCGCGCTCTCCGTCACCGCCTGCCCACCGGCCGAGGCCTGGAGCGTCCTGTTCGCCGCCGCCTCCACCGGCGGCGCCTACAACCACGGCGTGCAGGGCGCCTACGGCCGCCTCGCCGCGTGGCAGTCGCCGGCCGCACTGGCCGACGCCGGCCTCCCCACCGCCGAGGCCCGCGCCACCGCCTGTCACTGGTTCACCTTCGACGCCCCCGCCCCCTGGTTCGACCGCATCGCCTGGGACTTCGGCCCCGCCGCCCTCACCCCCGACCGCCGCCGCCTCGCCGTCCTCGCGGCCACCGACACGGACACCGACACCGACTGACGCCCCCTCACGGGGCGTAGCGCAACAGCACCACATCGCCCACCGTCTCGGCCCCCAGCAACGTCATCCGATGCGTGCTGCCGCCCGGGAACGCGGCCGGATACACGAAACGCGGCGCACCCGCCTCGCCGACCAGCAGCGGCGCCACCGCCAGCTGGACCTCGTCGGCGAGGCCCAGCGACAGGAACTGCGTGTGAATCCGCCCGCCGCCCTCCACCATCAGCCGCCGCACCCCACGGGCCGCCAGGTCGTCGAGCATCGCCCCGAAGTCGACGCTGTCACCGGTGCTCACCACCTCGGCCAGCCCGTCCAGCGTGCCGCCCAGCCTCGACTCCCCGGCGTCGGTGGTGTACACGACCTTCCGGTCGCCGAAGTGCCAGAACTTCAACCCCCGATCGAGATCGCCGCTCGCCGAGACCGTCACCTTCAACGGGTACGCCGGCTTCCCCGCCGCGACCCGCTCGGCCCGCCGCCGCTCGCTGTTGACGAGGAGCCGCGGATCGTCCGCCCGCAGCGTGTTCCCGCCGACCAGGACGGCGTCCGACTCGGCCCGCACCTGGTCCACCCGGTCGAAGTCCTCGGCGTTCGACAGCAGCAGCCGCTCCGCCGAGGTGTCGTCGATGTACCCGTCGATCGAGGTGGCGACGCTCAGCAGCACGTACGGGCGCTCGGCCATGGTGGCTCCGTTCTTCGCGGACGGACCCCGGCGGTCCTCGGGCATGATCACACGCCCCGGACCTGTCGGTGACCGACGGAAGTTCGAGTGACCCCGGCGCACGGCCCCGGTAGGGTCGGCCGATGCCCGAGCTGCAGCGGCTGCGCGCCGACCACGCCCCGGCGGTCCTGGCCTTCGAGCTGGCGAACCGCGCCTACTTCGCCGCCTCGATCCCCGACCGCGGCGACGAGTACTTCGACCGGTTCGCCGAGCGCCACGACGCCCTGCTGGCCGAGCAGGAGGCCGGCGTCTGCATCTTCCATCTGCTCGTCGCCGAGGACGGCTCGGTCCTCGGCAGGTTCAACCTGTACGACCTGGAGAACGGCGCCGCCGTCCTCGGCTACCGGGTCGCGGAACAGGCCGCCGGACGCGGCCTGGCAACGACGGCCGTCCAGCAGCTCTGCCGGACGGCGCCGGCGCTGCACGGCCTGCACACCCTGCGGGCGGCCACCTCCCACGACAACGCCGCGTCCCGGCAGGTCCTGACCAAGGCCGGGTTCGTCCCCGACGGCCCCGCCGCCCCGGCCGACCTCGGCGGCAGACCGGGCACCTGGTACCGGCGCGACCTCCGGCCCTAGGCCGGGCCCTACGCCGGGTCCTACCCGGCGCGCTGCGCGTCCTCCCACAGCGCGCGGGTCACCTTCGCCGCGCCGCCCTCGCGGGCCGAAGCGTGGGCGGTGCCCGCCCACAGGTGCATGCCCTCGACGTCGCCGCGACCGGTCGCGGCCGCCCGCAACGGCTGGGTGAGGTAGTGGACTTCGGGGTAGGCCGACGGGGCGTCGGCGTCGTAGCGGTCGATGAAGGAGTTGCGGAGGGCCCGGGCAGGGCGGCCCGTGAACGCGCGGGTGACGGTCGTCCCGGGGAGCTCGACCAGGGCGCGGCGGTGCGCGGCCGAGGCGCCGGATTCGTCGGTGCGCAGGTAGGCGGTGCCGAGTTGGGCGGCGACCGCACCCGCCCGCAGCGCGGCGACGATCGCCCGGCCGTCGCCGAGGCCGCCGGCGGCGATCAGCGGGAGCGGCGTCACCTCCCGTACGGCGGCGAGCAGTTCGAGCAGCGGGAGGGTGCCCGGGGTGTCCTCGGCGCGGTGGGTGCCGCGGTGGCCGCCGGCCTCCGGACCCTGCACGGTCAGGGCGTCCATGCCGAGCGCGGTGGCGGCGCGGGCCTCCTCCGGGCTGGTGACGGTGCCGAGTTGGCGGATGCCCGCGGCCCGGAGCGCGTCGACCTCGTCCCGGCCGGGCAGCCCGAAGGTGTACGAGACGTACGGGACGGGGTCGCGCAGCAGCGCGTCGAGCTTCGCCTCCCAGCCGTCCCGGTCGGACCGGACCTCGGCGGGCAGCTCCACGCCCCACCGCTCGGCCTCCGGGCGGAGCCGCTCCCGGTAGGCGACGACCGGCCCCGGATCGGAGGGCGGCGCGGGCACGAACAGGTTGACGCCGAACGGGCGGTCCGTCAGCTCGCGGGTCCGGCGGACCTGGTCGAGCATCCCGTCGGCCGTCCGGTAGCCGGCGGCGAGGAAGCCCAGGCCGCCCGCGCCGTTGACGGCCGCGACCAGCTCGGGAGTGCTCGGGCCGCCCGCCATCGGGGCCGCGATCAGCGGCACCTCCCAGTCGAATGCCATGCCGCTCCCTCGCCTCCGTGCGCACCGATCCCCGGTCGCTGCCCACCCTACGTCCACGGCCGATCCCGCCGACGGCCGCCCGGTGGGCCGTCGATCTCCCGCTTGCCGGAGCCCTCGCCGCACCGGGATACTCCCCGGGTGCTGTTGACCTGGATCGCCGAGGTGGCGGACGAACCGCTGGCGCTGGAGCCGGCCGACCGGCGGGTGGAGTGGGAGACCAACACCTGGCTGCTGAGCGCGGCGGACGAGGACCGGCGGTCCCTGACCGTGCGTGAGGTGGTCGCCGCCTTCGAGCGCACCGCCGGACGCATCCGGGAGCGCGTCCGCGAACTGGGCTTCGCCGGGGTGGCGACGTTCTACCTGTGGCACGACCGGCAGGCCGACCAACTCCGGTGCTCCACCGGATCGGTGCCCGCCGAGGAGCTGCCGTTCGGCGCCGCGTACCTGCCGGTCGACGATCTCGGCCCGGTCGTCGAGGGCTTCCTGCGCGCCGAGCAGCAGGATCCCGAGGAGGTTGACGACCCGCCGGAGCCCGACCCCGAGTTCCCGCCCTTTCCCGTGTGGGCGCGCAGCGTCGGAACGGCCCCGCGCTGACGCTGCCCCGGCCCGCCCGCACGGCCGAACGGACGCGAACGGACGCGAACGGGTGGCGTGACGGGCATCACATCCGCGGGGCGGTCACATTCGGGGGAGCTGCGGGGTCAGTCCTTGCAGAAGCACACACGACAAGGAGCCCGACCGTGGACGCACGCCTCAACTACTTCGGCAACCCGCTCGCGGGGAAGATCATCAAGCACATCAACTCGGCCGGCGCCGCCATCGGCGGCTCCTCGCTCCCGGCCGCCACCCAGGAGCTGGTGAAGATCCGGGCCAGCCAGATCAACGGCTGCGGCTTCTGCACCGACATGCACACCAAGGACGCCACCCACGCCGGGGAGACCCAGCAGCGGCTGAACATGATCGCCGCCTGGCGCGAGGCGACCTGCTTCACCGAGGCCGAGCGCGCCGCGCTCGAACTCACCGAGCAGGGCACCCGGATCGCCGATGCGGCGGGCGGCGTCGGCGACGAGGCCTGGGCGGAGGCCGCCAAGCACTACGACGAGGAGCAGCTGATCGCCCTCGTCGGCCTGATCGCCCTGATCAACACCTACAACCGGATCAACGTGATCATTCGCCAGCCCGCGGGCGACTACGTCCCCGGCCAGTTCGCCTGACCCGTTCGGCCCCTCCCCCCGCAGGGGAGGGGCCGCCCTCGATCTCCCCGGAGAGCGCGGCAGCGGCGGCCCGCACGTCGGCCTCCCAGCCGCGGAACTGCTGGGCAGTCAAGTACCCGGCGCAGCAGTCGCAGTGGACGGCCAGCAGCCCGAGCAGCGCCGACTCGTCCTGGTCCAGGCCCTCGGGGTCCCAGTCGCTCACCGCCGCAGCCAGCTCCGCGGGCGTCGTGCCACCCGCCACCACCCGGGCCGCGAGCTCGCGCACCAGCCACCGCTTGCCGTCCACTGCCCCCGGGTACGCCAGACCGAACTCGTCCAGCACCTCCCGCAACAGCGGCTCCAACTCGGACGCCGA
Source organism: Kitasatospora griseola (assembly GCF_044999035.1). Lineage (NCBI taxonomy): Bacteria > Bacillati > Actinomycetota > Actinomycetes > Kitasatosporales > Streptomycetaceae > Kitasatospora > Kitasatospora griseola. The sequence continues at coordinate 832,555 of NZ_CP173360.1, forward strand.
CTCCCGCCGCCCCCGCCCGGCCAGGTCGTACAACGCCGGGGAGTCGAACCCGTCGGCCACCAACTCGGCGGCGGCCATCGGAAGTTCACCGGTACTCAGCTCACCCGCGCGGTACCGAAGCGCCACCAGCCGCACCCGCTCCACCTCCGGCACCCCCACTCACCGCCCCTCCGCCACGAGCGCCGCCGCGGCGGCCCGCGCCTCCGCCTCCCAGGCCCGGACCTGCTCGGCAGTCCAGTACTCGACGCACCCGTCGCAGCACCCCTCCCCCACGATCCGGACGAACTCCCCCTCCGCGGACTCCAACCCGCCGACGGCAGCCATCACTTCGCCCATCGACCGGATCTCGCCGGAGACCAGCCGGGCCGCGACATCGCGCAGCGCCCACCGCTCCGCGTCCTCCTGCTCGGGCTCCGCCACCCCCAGCTCGTCGAGCGCCCGCCGCCAGAGCCGCTCCAGCTCGGCACACTGCTCGCGGCCACTGCACCCGGCCAACTCCCGCAGCGCCGGGGAGTCATGACCGTCCACCAGCAGATCCGCCGCCGCCATCGGAAGCTGCTCGGGCCAGATCCACCCGACGGCCTGACGGTTCGCCACCACGCGCAAGGAGTCCATACCCGGCAGCCTGCCAGCCTCGCCGGCGCCCTGACCAGTGGTTTTCCAGGAGGGAGCGGACCACCGGAGGAACTGGTGGCGCACCCCGCCCTCGGTCAGCCGTGGCTGGTGTCGATCACACAGAAACGGTTCCCCTCGGTGTCGGCGAGCACCACGAAGTCCGGGTCCTGCGGGTAGCTGTCCCAGTCGACGCGCTGCCCGCCGAGGGCCAGCAGCCGCTCGATCTCCGCGGCCTGCTCCTCCGCGTCCCGGGCGTACAGGTCCAGGTGGACCCGCGGATGCTCCTGAACCGGTGTCCCCGTACGCATCAGCGCCACCTGGACCCCCTCACCGGTCGGCACCAGGACGACCCAGTCGTCCCTCATCCCCTCCCGGGGCACATACCCGAGCGCCTCCGTCCAGAACGCCGTCGCCCGCGCCACGTCCGCCACGCCCAGTACCACCGACCCGACTCTCAGCATGCCGCCGATTCTCGCGCACCGCGGAGATCGGCGGCAGCCGCACCCGTGGACCTCGGGGCCGCCGGCCGATGCTGCCCCGGCCGGCCCGGAACGCCTTGGGGTCGTCCGCGCTCCGGGTGGCGGCCTCGGTGGAAGTGGACGAACTGCCCGGCCGGATCGGCCGGTGAAGCACCTCAGCCGACGTCGGTGCCTTCGGCGTCGGCGCGGGGGGCGGGGCTCAGGCCCAGCCGCCTGCCGAACGTGTTGGCGATCGCGCCCACGTCGCCGGTGTCGCTCCGGCGCAGGACGAACATCTTGGTCAGCACGATCAGCACCGGACCGACCAGGATGCCCATCGGCCAGTAGTGGCCGGCCGCGCCGAACCAGATCGCGCCGCCGATGCAGCTCAGGCTCACCACCACGCCGGCGGCCACGCCCACCAGGTGCTGCCGGTCGGCGTCGTTGAGCTTGGCCATCTCCAACTCGTGGAGCCGTTCGCCGTCCTTCAGTCTGGCCATGTCCACCTTGTGCCGCCGGTCGGCGTCCTTGAGCTTGGCCATCTCCCGTTCGTGGAGTCGCTCGCCGTCCTTCAGCTTGGCCATCTCCAACTCGTGGAGCCGCTCGCCGTCCTTGAGCCTGGCCATCTCCAGCTCGTGCTGGAACTCCGCCAGCTTGAGGCGCAACTGCTGTTTGCGCTCGGCCTCCTGGTTCAGGGTGGCCAGCATGGCGACGACGGTCGGCGCGGGGACGTCGCCCCACTTCGCGGCCATCTTGCTCGCCTGCTCGAACGCCCGGCTCTGCCACAGGTCTTCCGGTTCGAAGCCCTCCTCGTACGGCCCGTCCGGTTCGGAGTCCGCCTCGTACTGCTCGTCCTCAGCCACGATGTTCCCCGGTGGGCCTTTCCGTCGGATCGTCGCCCAGGGTCCCGTTCGTCGGGACGGGCAGGCGGTCGAGTCGTTCCAGCAGTTCGGTGAGGCCCCGGTCCACGGTGTCCGCGACCGCCTCCAGCGAGGCCTCGTCGAGTGCGCCGAGCGCCGTGAGGTCGGTGTCCAGGAGCCGCCGCACGTGGTCCCGGACGAGCTCGGGCGGGCGGGCGGCGCGAGGGGCGGCGTCCTTGTCGTACGGCGAGTCCCAGGTCAGGGCGGACGTGTCGGTGCCGGGCCTTCGGCGGAAGCCGACCGGGCTGTACCGGGGCACCGCGGCGGCGAGCCCGGCCGCCGATGAACCGCGCCGCGAGAGGCCGGAATCGGAGAAGGGGGACGGGCGGAGCCGGTCGGTGACGGTGATGGAGAGGCTGTTCAACGACATGCGGTTGCTGTCCTCGTCCTCGGTCAGGATGCCCGCGAGCCTGTCCATCTTGGCGGCGGTGTCGCGGAACGAGGTGAGGATCCGTCCGAGGGCGTCGTCGGTGATCGCCCGCAGGATCTTCTCGGTGGCCTCGATCGCCAACTCACCGAAGGGGTCGCTGGGTTCGCCGGTGGTGAGGCCCTGCACGGTCCGCCGGAGGTCGAGGCCCTTCGACTCGATGTCGTCCGCGCCGCGGCGCAGGCCGGCCGCGCACGATCTGAGCTGCCCGAGGTCGATGTCGAAGCTCTGGCCGTCGGAGCGGTCGGAGCCGCCCACCGGGGCGGGGGGAATCCTCTGCGCGACCTTGTCGACCATGTCGTCGATCGGCCGGGCGACGGTCCGGGCGAGCCGGTCGGCCGCCGCCGCCAGCAACTGGTTGACGATCTTGCGCCCCAGCCGCAGCACCGCCGCCGCACGCCACGAGCCGCGGGCCGAGACCCTCGCCAACTGGGCCTGGACGGCGATCAGTTGCGTGATGAGCTGGGTCTTGGCCACCTCGACCACCACGGCCGCCGCACGCAGCACCCTGGCCACCGTACGGCAGGTCTCGGCGATCAGCCCGGAGTACCCGGTGACGGTGCTCCACAGCTCGGCGAGTTTGCCCGCGGACCAGCCCCGATAGACCTCGTACAGCTGGGCGAGCTGCGCGTCCGCCGCCGTCTGGGCACCGTCCAGCCCCTCGGCGAACTTCTCCAACTGGTCGGCCAGCAGCCTGAGTTGGTCCTCGTCGATGCTCGGGAAGCGGACGCCGAGCAGGCTGAGGACAGGATCGAGTCCCGGTGGTGGTTGCACAGCCATTGCCGCCCCCAGCTGCTGTTTCGCGACAGCCGTCCGGTCGCGCACTGCGACGATACACACACGCGGCGGCGCTGACCAACCGAATCGCTGCGGCCTCAGGGCGTCTGCCCGTCGTAGGCGTGCCGGGCCTGTTCGACCCGGTCGAGGTTGGCGGCGGCCCACTGGGAGAGGTGGGCGAAGAGCGGGGCGAGGCTGCGGCCGAGGTCGGTGATCTCGTACTCGACGCGCGGGGGGACTTCCGGGTGGTAGTTGCGGACGACCATGCCGTCGCGTTCGAGTTGGCGCAGGCGCTGCGTCAGGACTTTCGCGGTGATGGCGCCGATCCGGCGTTCCAGTTCGACGAAGCGCTGACGGCCGTGGGTGTGCAGGGTCCACAGGATCGGCGTGGTCCAGCGGCTGAACACGATGTCCACCACCGCGCTGGTGGGGCAGGCGAGTTCGGGATCGGTGGCGGCGGCCGATGCCCGGTCGGTCTCGGTGGCCACGCGCACTCCACGGGTAGTCGCTTTCCTCTAGGTACCTACTGTATCGGCCTTGTTAGCGTCCTCGCACTGCCCGGGAGCGCCGCTCCGACTGGGCGTCAATCACCGTACGGAACAGAGGAATTGCCATGATCGTAGTCACGGGAGCGACGGGTAACGTGGGCGGATCGCTGGTGCGGGCGCTCGCGGCGGCCGGCGTGCCGACGACCGCGACGTCGCGGAACGTCTCGGCGGCGGACGTCCCGGAGCACGTCGCGCACCGGCGGGCGGACCTGGCCGATCCGGCGGGCCTGCGGGCCGTGTTCGACGGGGCGGACGCGCTGTTCCTGCAGAACGGCGGGCCGAGCGCCCACCTGCTGAGCCCGCACGGGATCGTCGCGGTCGCGCGGGCGGCCGGCATCGGCCGCGTCGTCCTGCTGTCCTCGCAGGGCGTGGCGACCCGGCCCGAATCGCAGTCGCACGGGGCGACGGCGCTGGCGTTCGAGGAGGCCGTGCGGCAGTCGGGGCTGGCGTGGACGATCCTGCGGCCCGGCGGGTTCCACTCCAACGCGTACGCGTGGGCCGAGCCGGTCCGTGCCCACCGGACGGTCGCCGCGCCGTTCGCGGACGTCGCCCTGCCGTCCGTCGACCCGGACGACATCGCCGAGGTGGCGGCCGTCGCCCTGCGCGCGGACGGCCACGACGGGCGGATCTACGAGCTGACCGGTCCGGTCGCCACCACGCCCCGCCAACGGGCCGAGGCGCTCGCCGACGCGCTCGGCGAGCCGGTGCGGTTCGTCGAGCAGACGGCCGAGGAGGCGCGGGCGCAGCTGCTCGACTTCATGCCGGCGCCCGTGGTGGAGACCACGCTGAGCATCCTCGGCGCTCCCACTGCGGCGGAGCGGCGGATCAGCCCGGACGTGGAGCGCGTCCTGGGCCGCGCCCCGCGCACCTTCGCCGACTGGGCGCGGCGGTACGTCGCCGCGTTCAAGTGAGCCGCCTCAAGTGAGCCGCCTCATGTGGGGCACCGCAAGCGGGTCGCCGTCAGCGCCGGTAGCGGGCGGCCATCGTGTCGAACACCCGCTTGGGCTCCCACCGTTCGTCGTCCAGCGTCCGGACCACGCCGTACGAGCCGAGGTCGCGGGGGCCGGGCTTGTCGTAGGCGGCGAAGGTGAACCAGAACGCGCTGTCGATGCCCTCCTGGGCGAAGACGTCGAGCAGGTCGTCGAGGTGCCGGGCCTGTTCGCCCTCGTCGGGGACGGCGCCGGGCGGCACCTGCCAGGCCATGCCGCCGAGGTCGGCGGCGCCGCGGTAGGCGCAGGTGCCGAACTCGGTGACGGCGACCGGCTTGCCGTGGGCGCGGGCGGCCCGCAGGTGCTCGCGGTACTCGTCGGCGTTCTGCGCGGACCGGTACGCGTCGACGCCGACCAGGTCGAACGGGGTCCAGTCGACGGGTTCCCACGGTCCGGACGCGTAGCCGACGGGGCCGGCGAACTCCTGGCGGACCGTCGTCGCGGCCTCGGCGAGGAAGGCGTTCAGCCGCTCGGGGACGGGGCCGAGCGCCAGCCACCAGTCCAGGTCGGCGGTGGTCATGGCGTGCAGCCGGTCGAGGTGGGTGGCTCCGGGCAGGAACCCCTGGGCGAACACGCTGAGTTCGCAGCCCGCGACGAACACCACCCGGGCGCCGGAGCGGCGCAGCGTCTCGGCGCGGCGGGCGCAGTCCGCGAACAGCGGCAGCAGCTGTGCGGGCGGCAGGTCGGCGGGGAACGGCGAGTACCAGACGTCGAGTCCGGCGTCGGCGGCGAACCGGGCGGCCAGGTCGAGCCGTTCGGGGTCGCCGCCGGTGATCCGGACGGCGTCGCAGTGCAGTTCGCGGGCGACGACCGTCAGGTCGTGGCGGACCCGGGCGGGGTCGAAGCGGCGGCGGGTGAGGCGTTCGCCGGTGAAGGTCCCGGTGTCATAGGTGATGCCCAGGGTGCGCACCGTCACTGCTCCCTCGTTCCGCTGTGGCCGTGTTCCAGCAGGTCGAAGGCGAGTTCGAGGTCTTCGGCGAGCATCCGGTCGGCCTGCTCGGCGGGGGTGCCGGCGACCAGGCGGGCGAAGTGGCGTTCCTGCAGGGCGGCCAGCGAGGCGGCGATCTGGGCGGCCATCAGCGTGCCGGCGGTCTCGCCGTGTTCGGCGGACAGGACGTCGGCGAGGGCCTGCCGTTGCCGGTACCGGAGGCTGTCGGCGGCGATCCGCAGCGCGGGGCTGGCCTGGATCACCCGGACCCGGGTGAGCAGTGCGGGCAGGTCGGCGGCGGCGACCGGGCCGGACGCCAGGGTGCGGTGGTGGGCGCGCAGGGCGGCGAGGGCCGACTGTCCGTCGGGGCGGTCGGCGACCGTCGCGGCCAGGTCGTCGCCGGCCACGCCGGCCAGGACCAGCGACTCCTTGGTGGGGTAGTAGGCGAACAGGGTCGCCCGGGCCACTTCGGAGGCCCGGGCGACCTCGCCCATCGTCACGTCCTCGAAGCCGCGTTCGGCGAACAGGCGCAGGGCCTGCTCGGCGATCCGGCGTCCGGTCCGTTCCTTCTTCAGTTCGCGCAGTCCGACCATCGGATCATCATACTCAGACCGGGTACGAAACTGTACCCGGTCCGGGTTTCTGCGGCAGTAGGCGGTCGGTCAGCGGTCGACGGCGCGGATCAGGCCCGCCGCCAGGCCCGCCGCGACGGCCGAGGTGCGGGAGTCGACGCCGAGCTTGTCGTAGATGTGCACCAGGTGCGTCTTGACGGTGGCTTCGCTGATGAACAGGCGCTTGGAGATCTGCCGGTTGGGCAGCCCCTCGGCGAGGAGCTGGAGGATCTCGGCCTCGCGCGGGGAGAGCGTGGGGCGCCCGGCCCGGACGCGGCCGAGCAGGCGGGCGGCGACCGGCGGGGCGAGGACGGTCTCGCCGCGGGCGGTGGCGTGGATGGCGGCGGCGAGGTCCTCGGGCGGGGCGTCCTTGAGCAGGTAGCCGGTGGCGCCGGCCTCGACCGCGGCGAGGATGTCGGCGTCGGTGGAGTAGGTGGTGAGGACCAGTACGGCGGGCGGGTCGGGCAGCGCGGTGATCCGGCGGGTCGCTTCGACGCCGTGCATGCCGGTGCCCATCTGCAGGTCCATCAGGACGACGTGCGGGCGCTGCCCGACCGGGAGCGCGGCGAGCAGGTCGAGCGCGGCGGCCCCGTCCGCGGCCTCGCCGACGGTGGTGACGTCGGGCAGGTCGTCGACCATCGCGCGCAGGCCGCGCCGCACCACGGGGTGGTCGTCCACCACCAGCACCCGGATCACCGCCGCACCCCCGCGAGCCGCAGGCGCAGCGCACCGCCGGGCGGCGTGCCCGGCCGGCCGCCGGGCGGCGTCTTCGGACGGGCGCCGGGCGCGGGGCCGTCGGCGGCCGTCGGCAGCGGGTCGATCGCGCGCAGCGGCAGGGTCGCGGCGACGGCGGTGCCTTCGCCGGGGGTGGACTCGACGGTGAGGGTGCCCCCGAGCGCGGCGATCCGCTCGTGCATGCCGTGCAGGCCGAAGGAGCCGGGGGCGGGTGCGGTGGCAGGGTCGAAGCCGGTGCCGTCGTCGTAGACGTCCAGGGTGACGGTGTCGTCGAGGTAGCCGAGGGTGACGGCGATGTGCTGGGCCGCGGCGTGCCGGACGGCGTTGGCGAGGGCTTCCTGGGTGAGGCGCAGCAGGGCGACCTCGGCCTCGACGGGCAGGGGGTAGGGCTCGCCGTCGAGGTGGAACGCGGCGTCGGCGCCGTCGGCGAGGCGGCGCAGCGCGTCGGCGAGGGTGGTGTCGTCGAGCGCGGGCGGGGTGAGCGCGTGGACGAAGCGGCGGGCCTCGGCGAGGTTCGCGGAGGCGTTCTGTTCGATCTCGCGCAGCAGCGGAAGGGCCGGCGAGGGGGTGCCGGGCAGGGCGGCGGCGGCTTCGCGGGCCAGCAGCACGATGCCGGACAGGCCCTGGGCGAGCGTGTCGTGGATCTCCCGGGCCAGCCGCTGGCGTTCGGCGAGGCGGCCGGCTTCGCGCTGGCTGGCGGCGAGTTCGCCGCGGGTGCGGACCAGGTCGTCGATGAGCTGCTGGCGGGCCCGGCTCTCCCGGTAGAGGGCGGCGTAGCCGTAGGCGGTGAGCAGCGCGACGGCGGCGCCGGCCAGCGGGCCGATCACCTTGGCGGTGGTGAGCCCGCCGGGGGTGGTGGCCTGCGCGGCGATCACGGCGGCGGTCAGGCCGGCCACCGCGGGCAGCGCCCAGCGCACCGGCAGCACGTGCAGGCAGACGAAGTACAGCGGGAACGCGAGGTAGCTGAACTCGGGGTGGTGCAGGGTGAGTTCGATCCACAGCAGGGCGACGGCGAGCAGCCACACGGTGCCCAGCGCGCGCGATTCGCGGATCTGCCGCAGCACGCCGCCGGCGGCGTAGGCGACGGCGAGTGCCCCGGCGCAGACCCAGCCGGCCGCGCCGAGTTCGCCGTTGGCGGCGGCCCGGATCAGCAGGACGGCCAGCAGGGTGAAGAACATGCCGTGCACGGCGAGGTTGGCCAGTCGCAGCGCGGGCGTCGGGCCGGCGGGTGAGCGGTGCGGTGCGGTGGCGGGCGGGGGCGGGGGTGGTTCGGTACGGGGCACGCTGTCCGAGGGTACGGGGCGTCGGCGGCCGGTCGGCGCGACGCGGCATCAACCGTTCGATGGATTTTCGGCTGCACCGCACGGACGGTGCACAGTCCGCCTTCTCCCTGATGGCAGGGCGGGCGGAAAACGCGAAGGTGGAGTGGTCTTCTCGTCCAGCTGTCCTTCGGAAGGTTTCCCGTGTTCGTCGCATTGCGTGACATCCGTTTCGCCAAGGGGCGGTTCGCCCTGATGGGCGCGGTGGTCACTCTGATCACGACCCTGGTGGTGTTCCTCTACGGCCTGACCGGCGGCCTGTCCTCGGCGGCGTCCTCGACGATCGCCGAACTCCCGGTGGACGGCGTGGTGTTCGGCGCGCCCGCGGGCGCGGCGCCGGAGGTGTCGTTCGCCTCCAGCACGGTGACGGCCGAGCAGCAGGCGCAGATCGCCGCAGCCCCGGGCACCCGGGACGCGCACCCGCTGGGCGTGGCCATGACGCGGTTGACGGCCCCCGACGGCGCGGCCTCGGTGAGCGTGCTGGGCACCGACGCGGCGCTGCTTCCGCCGCTGTCGGCCGGCGCGGCGCCCAAGGACGGCGAGGTCGCCGTCGGCACCGACACCGCCGCCGAGCACCACCTCTCCCCCGGCAGCCAAGTCACCCTCGGCGCCCAGAAGTTGACGGTCAGCGCGATCACCGCCGAGCGCTCGCTCTCGCACGCACCGAGCGTCTGGACGACCACGACGACGTGGCAGCAGGTCTCCGGCCAGAAGCAGCCGACCGCGGTCGCGGTGCACGGCACCCCGAAGGACCTGCCCACCGACCTGAAGGCGGTCTCCCGGAGCGACGCGCTCTCGGGCATCAACGGGTACTCGGCGGAGCGGGGCAGCCTGCTGATGATCCAGGGCTTCCTGTTCGCCGTCAGCGCCCTGGTGATCGGCGCGTTCTTCACGGTGTGGACGGTGCAGCGCCGCCCCGACATCGCGGTGCTCAAGGCCGTCGGCGCGTCCAGCGGCTACCTGGTGCGCGACGCGCTCGCGCAGGCCGCGGCCGTCCTGGTGGCGGGCTCGCTGCTCGGCGGGGCGATCGGCGCGATCGGCGGGGCGTTCGCCTCGGCGGCGGTGCCGTTCGACGTGGGCGTGCTCACGGTGGCGGTGCCGGTCGGCGCGATGGTGCTGCTCGGCCTGCTCGGCGCGGCCCTCGCAGTGCGCCGGATCACCGCCGTGGACCCGCTCGCCGCGCTCGGCGCCAACCGATGACCGTCGTACCTCTCTTCCCGAAGGACCCCGCCATGACCACCACCACCGCCGTCCGCACCGGCCTCGCACTGAGTGGCGTCACCCTCACCTACCCGGACGGCGAGAGCCGGCTGACGGCCCTGAACAACATCGAGCTCTCCGTCGCCCCCGGCGAGTTCGCGGCCATCGTCGGCCCGTCGGGCTGCGGCAAGTCCAGCCTGCTGGCGGTCGCCGCGACGCTCCAGCGCCCGGACACGGGGCAGGTGCTGATCGACGGCGTGGACGCGGGCGCGCTCGGCGACCGGGAGCGGACGTCGCTGCGCCGCGAGCGCCTGGGCATCGTCTTCCAGCAGTCGAACCTGCTGGCCTCGCTGACCGCGGTGGAGCAGCTGTTGGTGCTGGAGTCGGTGCGCGGCCGCCGCCCGGCCGCCGCCCGGCAGCGCGCCGAGGACCTGCTGGAGTCGGTGGGCCTGGCCGGCCCCAAGCAGCAGCGCCGCCCCCACCAGCTCTCCGGCGGCGAACGCCAGCGGGTCAACATCGCCCGCGCCCTGTTCGGCGAGCCCTCCGTCCTCCTGGTCGACGAACCCACCTCCGCCCTCGACCACGAACGCGGCGCCCAGGTCGTCGACCTCCTCGCCGACGTCACCCGCACCCACCGCACCGCCACCGTCATGGTCACCCACGACCGCGACCTCCTGAGCCGCACCGACCGAGTCCTGGAAATGCAGGACGGCCGCCTGACGGCCCGCTAGGAACCGTCCTCAGAGGGCGGCTCTCGTCCAGCGGGCCGCCCGCGCCGACCAGGAACGACCCGCACCGGAGCACGGCGCCGGACCGTGACGACCGGTGAGGACGGGTCGGAGCCGCCGGCCTCGCTTCAGAGGTCGGAGATCGAGCTAGGCGGACACCGGGGTCAGGTCGTCCTTGCGGGCCCGGCGCACCGCGGGGGCGATCGCGGCCGTACCGGCGAGGAAGACCAGGCACAGGGTCAGCCAGCCGTACGAGCCGTAGTGGATCACCAGGAAGGAGACCACGGCCGGTCCGACGGTCGCCTGGACGACCACGTGGAGGTGGAACGCCCCCAGGTACTCTCCCCGTGCCGCCTCGGGGGCGAGTCCGAAGCCGAGGCCGAACGCGCTGGCCGACTGCCCCAGCTCGGCAAAGGTGACGAGGAGGACCGCCGCCAGCGCGAACACGCCCGCGACCCATGCCGTGGTCACGTTGCCTATGGCCATGGCGAGGCATGCAACCACACTGATCAGGCCCGCCTTGCGCGCCGCGCGGACGGAGCCGCCCAGTGTCTCGGATCCCTTGGCGAACTTCACCTGGAAGAGCACGACCAGGATCGTGTTCAACACGAAGACCACGGGGATGACGCTGCGCGGGAGCTTGTCACTGGTCACGAGCCACAGCGGGATGCCGACGACGAGGACCGCGCCGTGCAGGGCCAGCAGGCTCGAGGCGCCGATGACGCCGAGGAAGGGCGTGTCCTTCAACGCCCGGAAGCGGGACTCGCGTTCCGTCCTGGTGCGCGGGGCGGGGGTGGCGGGCAGCCGCAACACCAGTCCCGCCGCCAGCAGGAAGGAGAGGGCGTTCCCCAGGGGAAGCATCTGCATCGCGGAGCCTCCGATGCCGATCAGCGCCGCGGCCATCAGGGCACCGAGCGAGAAGCCGACGTTGAACACCGAACGCAGGGCCGCGCGTGCGCTGACCCGGTCGCTCTCCGGGACCAACTCCGCGATCAAGGTGTGGAACAGCGGGCCGGAGCCCCATTCGAGCGCCCCGACCACACCCACCGCCGCGAAGAACGCCGGCAGCGAACCGACCACCGGGTAGAAGCAGTAGGCGACGCCGATCGCCAGCAACGCGAGGAACAGCAGACGCCGGGCCCCGATCCGGTCGGCGGCCATGCCCATGAGCACGCTGGACACGAACCCGGAAAGGCCCGCGATGGAGAGGCCGAGGCCGACCTGGGGGGCGGAGAGGTGGGCGACCACGATGAAGTAGACGGCCGAACCGGACGTGAAGACACCGCCGCCCACGCTGTCGAGGAAGTGCAGCAGGGCGAGCGTCCTGGCAGGGCCCTTCAGCGAGGAGTAGTTGTTCCGTACGAAAGAAGCGATCACGTTGAACTCCGTGGCATGTCGGGCGATACGCGGCCGCGGGGGCCCGTCCTCAAGCGGTCTGTCTTCACGGGAGCGGGGGGAAGTCGTCATCCGGGAACGGGACTCCCGCAGCGACGCCGGCCGGCTCGACGAGGGGTTCGCCGACGAGGCGTTCGCGGGGGTCGTAGCGCGTCTCGACGTCCATGTAGACGACGACGTGGGCGACGCGCGGGTCGTCGGTGAGGTTCGGCGAGGCGCTGTGGGCGGTGAGCGAGTGGTGGAAGGTGCAGTCGCCGGCCCGGAGCGGGACGGTGACGCGGGGTTCCCAGACCAGCTCCGGAGCGGCCCGCATCAGGTTGTCGGCGTCGCGCAGGTCCTGGCGGTGCCGGCCGTCGAGGAGGTGCGAGCCGGGGATGAAGGTCATGCAGCCGCGTGTCGTCGGGACGTCGACGAGGGCGACCCAGGCGGACAGGGAGTGCCGGGAACCGAGGTGCGGCCAGTAGGGCTGGTCCTGGTGGAACTCGGTGGGGGCACCGTTGTGCGGTTCCTTGATCAACAGATGGTCGTGGTACAGCCGCAGCGGGACCCCGGCCAGGGCGGTGGCCGCGGCGGCCAGGACGGGGCTGAGGGTGAGCTCGCGGAGAGTCTCGTCCTGCTGCCACAGCTGCATCAAGTGGGTGAACGCCGGATCGCGGGGAACGTCCTTCTGCCGGTCCCGCGCCGCCAGCGCTGCCCTGGCATAGCGAGCGGCCTCGTCCTCGCCGATGATGCCGGGGATGCGGACGAACCCGTCGCGTCGGTAGGCGCCCACCTGTTCATCGGTCACGGGCTGGTTCATGCGTTCTTCCTGTCGGAATCCGGGAACGGGCCCGGACCGCCGAACGGGGCCGGGGGTTCTCATGGGTGGGAGCGTGGAGGCGAAGAGCCCGGGCTGATCGCGGTCGGCGGCGGCGTCGACGCCGGTCCACTGCCGACGGCGTCCAGGGGACGCAGCGTGCCTCAGGACGACAGCGCCGCGCGGACGGCTTCGAGGGCGTCGAGCCGCTTGCGGTCCCAGTGGTCGAGGCGGTCGGCGGCGAGGTGTTCCTCCAGAATCGCCGCGGCGTCGCCGGGAAGCCCGCGCTTCCACTGCTTCACCAGGACGGAGGGCCGTCTGGCCCGGAAGTTCAGGGACCGCGCGATCGCCAGCGCGGTGTGCGCATCCTCGGGGGTGAGGTCCTTCTCCCCGACCCGCTCCGCCATCAGCCAACGGAGGTTCACCAAGGGAACGGTGACGGGGGTGTAGTCCTCCGGGTCGTAGAGGAGCGCCACCTCGCCGTCGGACTCGATCGAGCCGTTCAGGTACTGCTCATAGACCCAGCCGCTGCCGGTCATCCCGATCGTCCGGCACTCCACGGCCCGCAGGGCCCCCATCGAGGACGCGCCGGTCAGCGGTTGCCCCGCGAACAGGAGAGCCCGCACCTCGGTCACGCTGACCGCGAGGCTCTGGCCGAACTCCCCGTCCAGCATGAGGGTCCTGCGAGGGGCCTCGGCGCCGATCAGGGCCGCCAGGTCGTGCCGACGGACCGGCGGGCGCAGGTCGAGCACCCGGTTCCGCTCCTCGGCGAGCAGGCGCAGGTGCGTGAGGTCTGCCGGGCGCAGCGAAGGGCCCGCGAACACCGTGATGGTGGCGGCGGCGCTCATGACAGGGACTTTGCGAGTCCGGCCTGCACCATCTCGCGGTGCAGGCGTGTCCCCAGCCGGGCGGGATCGTTGTGATAGACCTCGAGTCCGGGCACGATCGCCTTGGTCACCGAGAAGGGAAAGCCTTCGGGGGCCAGTTCCGTCGCGAACACCAGCGGGAGCCCGGCGCGTTCCAGCCCCGCCAGGACCACGTCGAGGTCGCCGTCGGTCGTGCCGGTACTCGCGCTCTCCACCACGTCGAAGTCCGCCGTGGGCCGTCCGCCGTTGAACATCCGGTACATCTCCTGCAATGCCTCGTAGGACGAGTTCCGGCGATAGGCCTGCCCCGTGAAGTCCTCCCGGGCGCCCGCGATGACAGCGAGTCGGGACTGGGCCGCTTCCGTCAGCGCGCGGGTCACCGCGACGACCGGGTCGAGGTGGCAGCCCCAGCCGCCGTTGAAGAGCATTCCGTCTCCGGCCTGGGTGTCGTCGGTCGTCGCGAAGCAGGTCGGCACCCCGATGTCGTTGACGTAGGCGAAGACCTGGACCTCGATGCCGATCCGTTGGAACCGCCCGGCCAACTCCCGGGCGGCGTCCGGCAGTGAGGACAGCCGGATGTTCCAACCACTCTTCAGGGTCTCGCCGAACGCCGTGCAGTCGTGCTCGACGGTCTCGAGCAGCCCGTGCAGCAGGGCTTCCTGCGGGCTGTTGCCCACGGCGAGGCCGATGGTGTTCGACCGGAACATCCCGCACTCGTTCGGGAACGGGACGAAGACCGCGAGGGCGGGCACCAGGACCTCGACGTTCGAGGCCAGTTCCCGCACGGGCCACCAGCTGATGGAGGTGGTCTCGGTCCAGGTGTGGCCCCTCTTGAGGATCAGACGCCGCGGGTCGAGGACCGGGGTGCCCGCCTCGCGCAGCTCGGCGTACGAGGCCCGGAGCGGGGGCTCACCCGCCCGCTGTTCGCACCAGGTCCGTTCGATCGCCTCCATCATGGCCGACACCCGGGCCGCAGCCGGGGTCATGCCCTTGCCGCTGGTCACCGTGTTGAGCCCGGGGGCCGCGGCGGGGCGGAAGCTGTTGAAGACCGGGATGCCGAGGTCGTCGAGCTCGGTGATGTCGGCGATCCGGGTGATGCCGCACCGGGTGAAAGAGGCCCGGGCAAGCGCTTCCGTCTCCTCCAGCGTGCGCGTCCGCAAGGAGGTGCCGCAGGCGGTGGCGGGCGGGTCCCCGGCGGGCGGGAACCAATGGGTCCGATCGAGGCTCGCCGGAACACCCGCCGCGGGGGCTCCCGTACGGAGGTTCGTGTGAACGATCGTCATCTGACGCTGAGTTCCTTTCGCGCTGATCGGCCTCCGAGCGTCTCGCGGCATGCCCGGGCCACCCATCGGTGCCAGGCTGCGGCGTTCGCGGGCCTGAGGATGCTGTGCCTCTCGTCCGGGACGAGCATGAGTTCGACGTCCACGCCCTGGGTGTCCAGCGTCCGGTACATGGCGCGGGATTCACCGACCGGTACGTGAGTGTCCTCGCACCCGTGGGACAACAGCACCCTCGTCCGCGGCGGGATCGCCTCCAGTGAGAGGCTCTCCGAGCGGTAGGAGGACGACGAGTCCACCGGACCGTACTCGCGCAGCCAGTGCCAGTGCAGATCGCACGCACGCGCCACCGCCGGGAAGTCGGCCCAGCCGCAATGGCTGACGATCAGACGCGGCTCCCGCAGGAGCGTCCCCAGGGCCAACGACAGGAAGCCCCCGAAGCTCGCGCCCATCACCGCCACCCGGTCGGCGTCGAGACGCGGGTCGAGCAGCGCGTCCGCGACCTGCTCGGCGGCCACGACGGCCACCTCGGAGGTCCATTTCCCCCAGCCCCGCTCGATGGCGTCCTGACCGTACCCGACCGACAGGGGCGGGTCGGGCATCAGCACCGCGTACCCGTCGGCCACGAACGGCCACGGGTTCCACCGCCAGGACCAGTCGGTCCAGCTGAGCATCGGTCCGCCGTGGCACCAGACCAGGACGGGCAGCTCCCGGTCGACGTCCTCGGGCAGGCAGAGCCAGCTGCTCCACTCGACCCCGTCGGATGCCGTGTGGGTGAGGCGCTCCATCCGGCCCCGTGGAGTCGCCTCGACCGCCGGGGCGAGGATCTCCGTCCGAGGGACGTCCGGCGTGGCGAGCGCGAGGGCGACGACCGAGGGCGGTGAGGCGATGGAGGAGCGGACGACCAGGGCCTCACCCGGGCGGGCCGTCACGGAGAACACCGAGCCGCCGGCGTCGATCCGCGTGACGTCGTCCTCGTCGACGGCGACCCGCCACAGGTGGCGCCGCCCGTCCTCCTCGCCGGTGCACAGCAGGGTCTTCGGGTCCTGCCAGGCGCGGGGCTGGAGCCAGTCGCGGTGGCCCCGGCCGACCTTGCGCACGACGAGGCCGTCGCTCGACACCAGGGCCGCTTCCTGGCGGGGCGCCGTCCCGGGGACCGCGATCCGTTCCGCCGTGCAGGCGAACCAGGCACCGTCCGGAGAAGCGATCGTGTCGCTCAGATCGTCATCGGCCCACACCTGCCGGGCGTCGTCCGGCGCGCCCGGGGAGAACACGAGCAAGCCGTAGCGGCGGTGTCCGCCGGGAAGGAAGCGGACCAACCCGGCGGCGCAGCGGCGGCCGTCCGGAGTCAGGGCGAGCTGGCCGGACAGCAGGGTGTCCCGTTCCAGGGGCGTGTTCAACAGTTCCGGCTCGGCCGCATCCTCGTCCAGGGACACTCCGACCAGCTTGAGCACCTCGGGACCGAACCGATGGCCGGAGCGCGGCCAGAGGTCGCCGCCGACGATCACCGCAGTCAGGCCGTCCTGAGCCGCCCCCTCCCGGAGCGCGCGGTCCGAAGCGAGGGAGTCCGCCTCGGCGTGGACCCAGACGGCCGCGACGGCCGTCCGGCCGCCGGCGGCGTAGCAGACCACGTCGCGAGCGGTGCCGAGCAGCGCCTCCGGCCGCCGCCCCTCGCGGTGCCGCCAGAGTGACCGGCCGCCGACCGGATGTTCCGCTCTCGGACGCCGATCCGAGAGGAACAGGTAGTCGTCGTCACCGATGACGGTCACCGACGAGGCGCCCGCGTGGGCGTGCTGCAGGGCCGGTCCGTCATCGCCGTCGAACGAGTAGCCCAGCACAAAAGGAACGAGGTCGGAACGGTTCTCCCGCTCGATGTCGGATTCGACGAGAAGACGACTGCCGAGCCGGTGCGCCGACTTGAGCCGCTGCTGCGCCCTGATGAGGTCGAACAGGGCGGTCCCGGCGGTGCCTTCGGTGGTGGGCTCGCTCACGGTCCTACGCCCTGCCTTCATGCTGCCGCAGCCGCACGGCCTGCTCCGCCAGCGCTCCGCGGTCGTGGCCGGCCAGATGGGCGCGCAGTTCGGTGCGGAGCCAGGCGACCTTCTCCGCCGGGGACCCGAAGTGGTGCCGTCCCGCGATCTGTGCCGCGGCGGAGCCCTTGAGGAACTGTGCCAGGGCCAGCTCGGCGAGATCGCGGACCGTGGGCTGCTGGACGGAGATCACCAGGTGGAGCGTGTCGGTGCCGTCCGGGGCCACCTGGCGCACCCGTCCCGCCGGGACGTAGAGGACGCCGCCGGCCTCCAGGACGGTCTCGACGGCGCCCTCGCCCTGGCCCACGACCCAGCGCGCCCGGCCGTCCAGCTGCACGACGAGGGCGTGGGCGCCGTCGACATGGGAAGGCACCCCGGCGGATCCGGCGGCGCAGAGGTACGCGTCGGCGCCGACCTCGGCACGGCATTCGCCCCGGAGTGCGTCGACCAGGGTGCCGAGGCCGGCGTTCCAGTCCTCCAGCTGCCTCAGCAGGAAGACCTGGCCGGAGGCGACCAGCTCCCGCACTGCGGCCGGCTTCGCGTACCCCGGGCGGGGCTTCGTCTGGACGATCCGGGTCTCACAGACGCCCGAGACCGTGGGAGTGGCGTCCTGCCGGAGGATGCCGAAGTAGGGGGCGACCAGCGAGCCGCAGTCCAGCTCGCGCCAGACGCTGTCCATGGAGAGCAGCCCTCTCGCCGGCTCACAGGTGAACGTGGCCGTGCGGTTGCCCCACACCTCGGCGAGGAACGGCTCGGCGTCACCGACGAGGTCGGCGATGTTCGCGGGCGTCCGCGTGGTCCCCTCGGCCCGCATGGTCCCGTCCGTCCGCGCGGAAGCATCGATCATCATCGGGTCAGGCCCTCCGGTTCCGCATGCGCGCCACGGCCGAGTCCACGAGTGCGTCCGGATCCATCCGGTCCAGGTGGTCGAGCAACGCGCGGGTCATCGCCTCGGCCTTGTCCTCGGTGGAGGCGCCGGAGGTGACGGCCTCCAGCCGGTCCGCCTCGGCACCGAAGCCCTCCATCACGGACTCGACGAGATCCAGCGGGGCCGGCTCCGTGAGGGTCAGGGTCAGATGCAGGGAGGTGCCCGTGCGGGCCGTCGCGACGTGGGGGATGCCGTGGGGCAGGTAGAGGACGTCCCCGGGCTCCATGACGAAGGAGTGCGAGTGACTGTCCGCGTCCAGGTCGGGCAGGAGCCCGCCACGGGAGTCGACCTTGTCGGGGGTGTCGTAGATGCGCCACTCCTTGGCGCCTGCGATCTGCAGCGCGAGCACATGGGACGGGTCCCGGTGCGGAAGCATGCCGGTGTTGTCGCACGGGGTGTAGAAGACGTAGGCCTTGAGCTCGGCGGGAAGCCGGCTCTCGATCTCGTCCATGAGCGACCGTGTCGGCAGGTGCCAGTCCTCGAGCTGACTCAGCTTCATCGTGGCGCCACTGTCGAGGAGCCGGCGAACCTTCCCGGCGTCGGCGAAGCCGCTCACGCCCTGGCCCCGGACGTTCCTGGTCCGGGTGAAGTCCGAGATCGCGGGCTGGACTCCCTCCTTGAGGAGCATGAAGTACGGCCAGCGGAGCAGGCCGACGTCGAGTATTTCCTGAATTGCTTTCTCGTCCAGCATTCCCGTGACGGGAGAGGCATCCTTGAACAGGCCGTGTTTCTTGTTCCAGAAGACCTCCATGAGATCGACTTCGTCAATGAGGCGAGCCAGCGGATGTACAGTTCCCACGGGAAATTCCTGCCGATCGGATGGAACCGCTCGGAGACGGCCCGGAGGCCGTCTCCGAGCGGCGCGCTGTCAGGCCTCGTTGATGACGCCGATGACCATCGGGCGGTCGTGCTTGGAGAGCTCCTCGATCTCGGCCTCGGCCTCGGCGATGATGACCTCTTCGTTGGTGGCGGCGAGCTTGTCGTTGATGGACATCGAATACTCCTTTTCCTGCCGGTTCGTCGGTTCCCGTCGGATAACGGTCTGATGAATATTAGATTGGAGAGCGAGCGGCGCGTCAAGGGGAGAGGAACGAATTAATTCGCTGACGCATCCCCGCCGGACCCAAACCGTGCGCGATGGAGTGCTGGCGCGGCGATCCGTAGTGCCTCAGTTCCTCTTTGGCAACCCCGAGAGCGAGAATTCGGTGCGGCCTGTCGATCAGGGCATCGGATATTTCGGCCGTCGACGTTCCGGCGAGATAGGGCTCGACCAGGACGACGGAGGCCACCGCTTGTTCGTACACCGCGGCGCGCAATCCCTCGGCGTCGAAGGGGCGAATCGTGGCGGCGTAGAGGACGGTGACGTCAAGGTGTTCGGTGGCCTGGAGCACCGAGTCGGCCAACGGGCCCACCGCGATGACCGTGGCCCGTCTCCCCCGGCGCAGGAGCCGGAAGCCCGGCCCCGAACGCAGACCGTACGGCTCGGCGTTCGACTGGTTGGACAGGCGGACGTAGACGAGCCCGTCGCCCGTCGCGGCCTCGCGCAGCTGCGCCTCGGCCTCGTCCGGATGGCCCGGCACGTGGATGGTCCAGTGCGGCAGCGTCGACAACAGCGCGACATCGCCGGGCGACTGGTGGGACCGGCCGCCGCTCGCCATGTCGTAGGAGGCGCCGGCACTGACCAGGACCGCGCCCACGTCCTGGTGGTTCAGGTCGACTTTGATCTGCTCGAAGGGCCGCTCGACGAGGAAGGGGGCGAAGCTGTGGGCGATCGGCCGCATTCCCGCCAGTGAGAGGCCGCCCGCCACGCTCACCAGCAGTTGTTCCCTGATCCCCAGGTTGAGTACCCGGTCGGGATGGTTCTCCCTGGCGGCGCCGAACAGACCCGCTGTGAGGTCGGCGGTCACCAGGGCGAGGTTCTCGTGGACGTCCAGCAGTTCCGTCGTGACGTCGACGAAGCGCTGACGCATGATGCCGGCCAAGGCAGCTCCTCCGGATGGCTCTGAGATCTGGATGGCTCCGAGGTCGAGGAGTCAGCGGTCGGCCGCGGCGCCCACGTCGGCGACGACCAGACCGGGTCGGCCGGGATGGGGGGTGGTGAAGGCCTTTTCCAGGGCGTCGTGGTCGCGGCCGTCGACCCGCTGGATCGCCCAGCCCTCGGCCGCGAACCGCGTCTCCAGACCGCCGGGCCAGCCCTGTGTCGCCGAGTGGTTGTCGACGACCACGGCGTTCAGCCGGTCCAGACCGGCGCGCGCGGCGTAGGCGACCGCTTCGTGATTGGACCCCTCGTCGAACTCGCCGTCGCCGAGCAGCACCCAGACGTGGGAGTCCGTGAGTCTGCGGGCCCGCAGCCCCAGTGCCGTCCCCACCGCGAGGGGCAGGCCGTGCCCGAGGGATCCGCTGGAGATCTCGACGCCGGGGACGAGCGTGCGGTCGGGGTGGTAGCCGAGCGGTGACCGGAACGCGCCGAACATGTCGAACAGCTCAGGCTGGAAGAAGCCCTTGGCGCACAGCACCGCATAGTAGGCCTGCGGACCGTGGCCCTTCGACAGATAGAACCGGTCACGGTCCTCGCGCATGGCCGGATCGACGCGCAGAACCCGGTCGTAGAGCACCCAGAGCGCGTCCACCGTCGAGGTCGCGGCCTCGGCGTGCTTCTCGTCGCCGGTCATCCTCGACATCAGTCCCGCGAGGTCCTCGAATTCAGCCGGGCCCGACTCCGGGTCCCGTAACCGAGGCAGGTTGTCGCGCATGGTCATCCTTTCGAAGGCCAACCAAGAACCTACACTCAGTTCGGTCGGTCTCGAACGATGCTTCCCAGGTTGGCCGAATCCATGCTCATGAATCACTCGTCCTCGATTCGTCAGCGGCCCTCACTCGGTGATCGTCTCGGCGGTTCGCCCGTTATGTCCCGAGGCCGTTCGGGGCGGGCCATCGCATGACGCTGCGGGAACGCCGGGTTCCACGGGCCCGGAACTGCTGTCTTTCCTCGCGTCGTCGCAGTTCAGGGACGCCTTTTCCGCACTCGTCGGCAGATCGGCCTGCCCGGTCGAATACCCGAGTCTCGTAAACCGCTTGACCTCGGGCGTAAACTGCCGAGCCATGAAGCATCGATCACTGGGGCGTAGCGGGCTGAAAGTCAGCGAAATCGCCTACGGCAGTTGGATCAGCTACACAGAGGGATCAGCCGAACGAATCGCCCGAGAGGCGCTCGAACAGGGCATTACGACCTTCGACACCGCCGACGTCTACGGCGGGACCCGAGCAGAAGTCGTCCTGGGCCGCGCTTTGGCGAACGTGCGCCGGGAGTCCGTCGAGATATCGACCAAGGTCTTCTCCCCGATCGGTCCGGGGGCCAACGACCGGGGCTTGTCCCGCAAACACATCATGGAGGCGGCGCACGGCTCGCTGCGGCGCCTGGGAACCGACTACATCGACCTCTACCAAGCACACCGCTTCGACGAGCGGACCCCACTCGCCGAGACCCTGCGCGCCTTCGACGACCTGGTCCGACAGGGAAAGGTCCTCTACGTGGGGGTGTCGGAGTGGACGGCGGCCCAGATATCCGAGGCCCTCGAACTGGCCGACCGGATGGGGCTGGACCGGATCGTCTCCAACCAGCCCCAGTACAACCTGGTGTGGCGAGTCATCGAGGAGGAGGTCCTGCCGCTGTGCGAACGCGAGGGAATCGGCCAGCTCGCCTGGTCGCCGCTGGCCCAGGGGCTGCTGACCGGTAAGTACCTGCCGGGTGCGCCGCCCCCCACCGGATCGCGCGCCGCGGGCGTGGCGGCCTCCCAGTTCGCCTCGGGGGCGCTGACTGCCAACGTGCTGAAACGCGTCGCCGAGCTCGGCGAGGTCGCCTCGGACCTCGGCCTGACCATGCCCCAGCTGGCCATCGCCTGGGTGCTGCGCAACCCGAACATCGCGTCCGCGATCGTCGGCGCGAGCAAGCCCGAGCAGATCGCCCAGAGCGCCACGGCCTCCGGGATCGAGCTCGACGACGAGACCGTCGAGCGCATCGACCGCATCCTCGACCCGATCATCGAGCGCGACCCGCGCAAGACCCCCTCACAACCGACCAGCTACGGCAACTGACAAGGCAGCAGAGCACCCGTGAAGTCCACGTTGATCCGCTTGATCGACCCATCGGACGGTCCCGCACTGGCCGAGTTGCTCCTCCGGGACAGGCAGGAGTACGCCCGCTGGCTGCCCGCCAGGCCCGAGGAGTTCTATGCGCCCGGCGGGCAGGCCACGGTCGTCGCGTCCCTGCTGGAGTCCTACCGCAAGGGGCTCGCGTGGCCCGGCGTCGTGGTCTCCGCCGGGGCCGTCATCGGCCAGATCACCATCAGCTCCATCCTGCGCGGCCCGTTCCAGAAGGGGTTCCTCGGCTACTGGATCTCCTCCCGCCACCAAGGGCTCGGGCACACGAGCCGTGCCGTCGGCCTGGCACTGCGGATCGCCGAGGACGAGCTGAACCTGCACCGCCTGGAGGCACACACCCAACTGGAGAACCTCGCCTCCCAGGCAATCCTCCGCAAGCACGGATTCCGGTCCTGGGGCATCGCCCACGAGCACTTCTACGCCGACGGCGCGTGGCGCGACGAGGTGTTCTGGGAACGCAGACTGAACGACGGGCGCACAGCCCAGGGGGCGTCGACACAGTAGCGTCGTCCGCCGCCCGGGCCGGGCCCGCTGAGAACGGGCCCCGGCCGTGGACGTGTCGGGCCTGGTCATCGCCGTCGTCGTCCTGGCCGCGCACACGCACGACAACGCCGCGGGCATCGCATCGACGTCGAGATCGTCGAACGCAACCGGCCGGTGCTGGTGGTCGCGGACCGGACGCCGGTGCAGCACCAGAATCCCGTGGGTTGAAGCGGTAGCCCTCACCCCGACCTCGACTCGAACCGGACATCAACCCTCGAACCGCGCTCTCGGAGGTCGGATCCGGAGCAGGACCGCGTCCACGCCTCCGACAGCGGCGGGACGACATCCACCTTCCTGTCCACAGGGCGACCCCGGGCGCGGTGCGGCGGGGAAGGGCGCGCCGCGGCCCGGGGTCGGGCGGCCGGGAGGTGCTCCCCCGGCCGCGCCGCTCCGCCGGCTGGTACGGGAGTCCGGCGGGAACGGGTTCATGAGGGGCGGTCGGCCTCCGGGATCGGCGAGTGGTGGGTTCGGGTCGCGCACCGCGGTCGGCGCGAGGCCCCGGCCCGAAGCGGCCGGGACCTCGGCACGAAGCGGCCGGGACCTCGGCAGGACAGCGGCTCAGGAGGCGGGCATCAGCACGGTGTCGACGATGTGGACGGTGGCGTTGGCGGTCTGCACGTTGCCGCACAGGACCTTGGACTTGCCGTTGACGGTGAAGTCCGGCTCGGAGCCGGTGGCCGTGAGGCTTCCGCCCTCCAGGGTCTTGTGGGCGCCGGCCAGCGAGCTCGGGGCGAGGCGCCCGGGGGTGACGTGGTAGGTGAGGACCTTGGTGAGCTCGGCCTTGTCGGCGAGCAGCGCGTCCAGGTCGGCCTTCGGGATCTTGGCGAAGGCGTCGTTGGTGGGTGCGAAGACCGTGATGTCCTGTGCGGAGTTGAGGGTGTCGACCAGGCCGGCCTGCTTGACGGCGGCCACCAGGGTGGACAGCAGCGGGTTGTTCGAGGCGGCGGTGGCGACCGGGTCCTTCGCCATGCCGTTGAACGAACCGGCCCCGTCCTTGGGGACGGCGGCGCAGGCCGCGCCGAAGGGCTCGTCGGCCGGCACTGCCGCGGGCACGGCACCGCCGGGCATCGCCGCGGCGGTCGACGCCGAGGCCGAGGTGGAGCTGGGGCTGTTCCCGGTGCTGCACGCGCCCAGGGTGAGCGCGAGCGTCCCGGCGGCGAGCAGGGCGGTGAAGGTGCGGCGGCTGCGGGTGTTCGCGGACATGGCGGGGTTCTCCTCGGTGTTCGGGCGAAGGTGAAGGTGAAGGTGAAGCGGTACTGGGGAAAGCAGGACGAAAGGGTCAGGTGACGGTGACGACGGTGCTGTGCCAACCCGTCGCGCCCGCGGGGAAGGGCGCGGCGCGCCGCTCGGGTTGCACGGCGCCGGTCGCGTCGGTGGCGCGCACCTCGATGCGATGGGCGCCGGGGGGCGCGTCGGCCCAGCGGTACGACCACTGACGCCACAGGTCCGGACCGGCATCGAACGCCAACTCGGCCTGCCGCCAAGGGCCTTGATCGATGCGGACCTCGACGGCAGCGATACCGCGGTGCGTGGCCCAGGCGGTGCCGGCAATGTCGACGTTCCCGGCGCGGACCTTCGCGAAGGGGGCGGGGACGTCGATCCGGGAGGCGGTGCGGACGGTTCCGGTGCGGTCCCAACCGCGCTGCACCCAGTACGGGTCGAAGGCGGCGAAGGTGGTGACCTCCAGGTCGACCAGCCATTTGGTGGCGGAGGTGTAGCCGTAGAGGCCGGGGACCACGCTGCGGCACGGGAAGCCGTGCGCCGGCGGCAGCGCCTCGCCGTTCATGGCGACGGCCAGCAGCGCGCGGCGGCCGTCGAGGACGGACTCCAGCGGCGTGCCGATGGTCATGCCGTCCTGCGAGCGCCCGACCAACTGGTCCGCCCCGGAGCGGACTCCGGCCCGGCGCAGCAGCGTGGGCAGGGAGGCGCCGAGCCAGCGGGTGGTGCCGACGTAGGGGCCGCCGACCTCGTTGGAGACGCACGACAGGGTGTGGTCGAGCTCCTCCAGCGGTTCGCGCAGGAGTTGGTCGAAGGTGATCAGCTGCGGCCGGTCGACGAGGCCGTGGATGCGCAGCGCCCAGTCGCGGGGGTCGATCCGGGGCAGGGTGAGCGCGGTGTCGACGCGGTAGAAGTCGCCGTTCGCGGTGGTGAACGGGGACAGGCCCGGGATGTCCGGGTGGACGGACGGCGGCGGCGGTGCCGGCGGGACGGCCGGTGCCGGAAGGCGGACGGCGTCGCGGGCGGCGGTGACGTCGAGCCGGCGGTCCGTCAGGATCCGGCCGCCGATCCCGGCCAGCGCGCCCGCCGTGAAGGTCGCGGCGGTCGCGGCCAGCACCGTCCGACGGCTCGTCACCGCCGGTGCCGGTCCGGGCAGGGCGCCTTCCTGCTCCGGTTCCGGCTGCGGTCCGGGGAGCGTGGGCGACGTCCGACGCCACGACCGGGCCAGGAGCAGGAGGGTGGCCGCGCCGACCACTCCGGCGGCCGCCGACGGGGCGCAGTCCGCCGCGTGCGCACCGGGACGCGACAGTGCGGCCCAGGCCCCGAGGCCGCCGAACGCCCCGAGCGCCGCGGCTCCGGCGAGCGGTCGACGCGCCGCCAGCAGCCCGGCGAGAACGGCGAGCAGAGCCATCGTCAGGTGGATCCCGTCCAGCAGCACCGCCTTGTCGCGGGCGCCGAAGGTGCGGACCGCGTACTCCTTCAGCGGCGTCGGCGTCAGGTCGATCGCCGCCGACCCCACCGCGATCACCGGTGTGCTCGGTGCGCCCGTCGCGTAGGCGGCCATGGCGCCCGTGCCGAGCGCCGCCGTCGCCGCCGCCAGCCCGGTCGCGGCCGCACCGGCCGTCCGGAGCAGCCGGTGGCCGGGCCGTGGGGGCGAAGGAGTGGGTTCGTTGCTCACGTCCCCGGTTCGGGGCCTCTTCCGGGCCGGATTGGTCGGACGTCCCGACCCACCCGATCGAGTGACTGCGGGCATCGCGGGGACCGGGCGTCCGGCGGCCGGACGAAGTCACCGGTGCCACCGCCGCTCCGGTCGTCTGTTCGTCCTCCGCCGTCCCGACGGTCAGAACGCTGCGGAACCGGTGGCCTTCCGGTTCGCGGAGCGACCAATCCGTTCACCGCGGGGCGCCGAACTGCACGTGCGAGCAGGTAGCCGATTACCTGTCGCACGAGTGACCTGCCACACGAGCCGCCGAGCGCGGCCGTTCGACGGAAGGCGTCCATGTCGCACACCGCCTCGGAAGCACGCTCCGACCGATGCCCCGGGACCACCGCATGGTGAGCGCGGTCGTCCACCTGCCCGACCCCGGCCGGCGCGGGCCCGACCTCCAGGAGTTGATCGGCCGGATCGCCCTCGGCGACCAGGACGCCTTCTCACGGTTGTACGACGCCGTGGCCGGGCCGGTGCTCGGCCTGGTGCGACGTGTGCTGCGCGATCCCGCGCAGTCCGAGGAGGTCGCCCAGGAGGTGCTGCTGGAGGTGTGGCGCACGGCTGCCCGCTACCGGCCCGAGCACGGGAACGTCATGCCCTGGGTGATGGCCATCGCCCACCACCGCGCCGTCGACCGCGTCCGGTCCGCCCAGGCGGCCGCCGACCGCGACCGGCGCGCCGCGGCCGCCGCCCACACGACGGCCTTCGACGAGGTCGCCGAACAGGTCGAGGGCCGGCTCGAACGCGAACAGGTCCGCCGCTGTCTCAAGACGCTGACCGAACTCCAACGGGAGTCCCTGACCCTCGCCTACTACAGCGGCTACACCTACCCGCAGGTCGCCGACGTGCTCGGCGCCCCGCTCGGCACCGTGAAGACCCGCATGCGCGATGCGCTGATCCGCATGCGCGACTGCCTGGGAGTGGGCACATGAACGCCACCGCCGACCTGCACACCCTGACCGGCGCCTACGCCGCCCACGCTCTCGACGACACCGAACGGGCCGCCTTCGAACGCCATTTGGCGCGCTGCCCGTCCTGCACGCAGGAGGTCGCCGAGTTCGCCGCCACCCTCGCCAGGCTCGGCACCGCCGAGGCCGTCACCGCGCCGCCCCCGCTCAAGGACCGGGTCATGGCGGCCCTGCCCGTCACCCGGCAGGACGCCCCGCAGGTCGCCTCCGCCGCCGGTCTCCGCCCGGGCGGCCGACTGTCCCGGCACCGGCGGGCATGGGCCCTCGCCGCGTGCCTGGCCGTCGCCGTCGGCTCCGGCGTGATCGCCGTCCAGCAGCACCGGGAGGGCGAGCGGGCCCGAACGGCAGCAGCGGCGGCCGGACATCAGCGGGCCGCCCTCACGGCACTCCTCACCGCTCCGGACGCCCGCCTCGCCACCGGCCCCGTGACCGGCGGCGGAACCGGCACCACGGTGTGGTCGCCCGCGCTCGGCCGGGCCGGGTTCTGGGCCTCCGGCCTGCCCGCCCTCCCCGCCGACCGCGTCTACCAGCTCTGGTTCGACGACGCCGGCACCATGCGCCCGGCCGGACTGCTCCCCGCCGACGGCGTGCTCGTCCTGGCCGGCCCCGTCGACGCCGCGTCCGGGGTCGGCGTCACCGAGGAACCGGCGGGCGGCTCCCCGCACCCCACCGGCAGCCCTCTCCTCCTGCTGCCCCTCGCCTGACCCGCCGTCGAACACTCCGCTTCCGCACGGGTCGCCGTCGGCAGTGCGGGAGTCCGACGTCTCAGCGCGTGGGCTCGGTCAGGAGCAGCGTGTTGAGGGTGGCGTAGTCGAATCCGCCCCCCAGCGTGGTCGTCGTGCCCTTCTCCAGCAGTTCGCGGGCTGCCTGGTGGATCAGGCCGTACGCCGCCAAGGGCCGGCTGACCGATCACGGTTCACCCCCTGTCGACGCCGTGACCCGCCGAGCAGCACCTGGCCGGTTGCCGGGACGGCCGGCGGCCTGCGGCCCGGCCCGAGGCCGCCCGGCCGCGCCGGCCGTCTCGGCTCAGCGCGTCGGCCGGACGTCCCCCCAGCGCACGCCCAGCAGGTCGTGCAGGGCCCGCTCGCCCGTCGCCGTCACCCGGACGGCCCGGCTGTCGGGGCGGCGTTCCAGCCAGCCGGCTGTCAGGGCGTGGGCGCACAGGGCGGCGCCGATGGCGCCGGCCAGGTGGGGGCGGCGTTCGGTGAAGTCCAGGCAGGCGCGGACGGCGGCGCGGCGGGCGGGGGCGACGGTGATGCCGGTTGCCGTCAGCCAGTCGGCGCCGGCGGGGGTGAGGGCGAGGCCGTGCCGGTCGTCCAGCAGGCCGCGGGCGGTCATCGCCTCGGTGACGGTGACACCGAGCGCCCCGGCCAGGTGGTCGTAGCAGGTGCGGGCGCGGGCGAGCTCACCGCTCTGTCGGGCGGCCCGCAGCGAGGTCGCGACGGGCGGCGGGCCGCCGGTGAACTGGGCGAGCACTTCGACGAGTTCGGCGGCCGTCGGCCCGGCGAGCCGCAGGTAGCGGTGCCGGCCCTGGCGTTCCTCGGCGAGCAGCCCGGCGGCGACCAGCCGGTTGAGGTGGCCGGTGGCGGTGGGGGCGGCGACCGCCGCGTGCCGGGCGAGCTCGCCGGCCGTCCAGGCCCGGCCGTCCAGCGGGGCGAGGCAGATCGCGGCCCTGGTCGGGTCGGCGAGCAGGGCCGCCGTGTCGGCGAGCCGGCGGGCGCTGAGCGGGGTGTCCACCCGTCCATGGTGCCGCGCGGACGCTTCGGCGGGCGCCGAAGCGTGCCCGGCCTACGGTCGGCGGCATGAACGACATCTCCCTGCCCGACGCCGGCCCGACGCACCGCGTGGTGGAGCCGCACATCCTGTACTTCGGCACTCCGGTGGTGCTGCTGAGCACGGTCGACGCCGATGGCGCGGTCAACCTGGCGCCGATCTCCTCCGCGTGGGCGCTGGACCGCACGGTGGTGCTCGGCCTCGGCCCGGACGGCCGGACCTCCCGCAACCTGGCCGCCCGCCCCGAACTGGTGGTCAACGTGCCGGGCCCGGGGCTGTGGCGGCAGGTGGAGCTGCTCGGCGGCACCACCGGGCGGGCGGACGCGGCGCACTTCGTCCGCGACAAGTTCGGGCACGCGGGGCTGACGGCGCAGCCCGCGGAGCTGGTCGCGCCGCCCCGGGTCGTCGAGTGCCCGCTCCAACTGGAGGCCCGGGTGGCCGACCTGCGGGCGGACGCCACCGGCGAGTTCCTGGTGGCCGAGGTGCAGGTGCTGCGGGTGCACGCGGCCGAATCGATCACCGTGCCCGGCACCGACTACGTGGAGCCGGCCGCGTGGAGCCCGCTGGTGTACAACTTCCGGCACTACTTCGGGCTGGGCCCGGAGCTCGGCCACTCGTCCCGCAGCCGCACGCCGCGCACCGCCTGACGGACGCTCGGCCCTGAACGCGGCCGGACGCTCAGCGCCCGGCCGCGCGGGCCTGCTCGTCGGCCGCCCACAGGTGGCGGATGTGGCCGAGGTGGCGGGTCATGCACTCCTCGGCGGCCTTGGCGTCGCCGGTGAGCAGCACGTCCAGCAGTTCGAGGTGCTCCTCGGCGGAGGAGACCAGCTCGCCGCGCTGGTCGAGCCGGTTGAGGCCGTACAGGCGGGAGCGCTTGCGCAGGTCGCCGACGGTCTCCACCAGGCGGGCGTTGCCCGCGAGGGCGAGCAGGTCGAGGTGGAACTGGCGGTCGGCCTCCAGGTAGCCGATCAGGTCGTGCTTGCGGGCGGCCGCGACGATCGCCTCGGCCTGCGGGCGCAGCGCCTCCAGCTGTTCGGCGGCGGCGGTGCGGGCGACCCGGCCGACGGTCGGGACCTCGATCAGCGCGCGGATCTCGGTGAACTCGTCGAGGTCGCGGTCGCTGAGCTCGGTGACCCGGAAGCCCTTGTTGCGGACGGCCTCGACCAGGCCCTCGCGGGCCAGGTCGAGCATCGCCTCCCGGACGGGGGTGGCGGAGACCCCGAAGTCGGCGGCCAGCGCCGGCGCCGAGTAGACCACGCCCGGGCGCAGCTCACCGGAGATCAGGGCGGCGCGCAGGGCGTGGGCGACCTGGTCGCGCAGCCTCTCCTGGACGGAGATGAGGTTGCGGGGCTTCAGGTCGGACATGGCGGTTCCTCCGGGGGTTCAGCAGAACCCCAGCGGGGTTTCAGCAGAGCCCCATTGTACAATGTCACGTTGCGGAGAGTGAATGACTTGATCCGCTTCCGCTCGACCGACTCTCGGAGTACTCCGCCGCCGCCACCGCCAGATCCTGCCAGGCCATGCCGACGCTCTTGAAGAACCTCGGCCGATCATGGCGGACAACGGCCCTGCCGGTCACCAGTTCCGACAGATTGACCAGGATTTCCTCCGCCGCCCCCGCCATCAGCAGGTCTCCGGCCTCCCGTCGGGCCACCGCCCGCGCCTCCACGAACAGGTCGGCGCGGCCCACCAGTTGTTCGTCCACCTCGCGGGCGTCCGGCTCGTGCGAGCCGACCGCCGCGACCACCGCGCCGTCCGGCACCAGCCGCCCGTCGAACAGCGGGGTGCGCGCCGTGGTGCAGCACACCACCAGGTCCGCCTTCGCCACCGCGTCCGCGCCACCGACCGCCGCGGCCAGGCCCAACCCCTCCGCGTACCGGACGAGTTCGGTCGCCGGGCCGGGCCGGCGGGCCACCACCGTCACCCGCTCCAGCGGCAGCACCGCACGCAGCGCCGCCACGTGCCCGAACGCCTGCGGGCCCGCGCCGAACACCACCAGGTGCGCCGCGTCCGGCCCCGCGAGCGCGCGCAGCGCGAGCGCCGTGACGGCGGGCGTGCGCAGCGCGGTGAGCGCCGCCCCGTCCAGCAGGGCCAGCGGCTGCAGGGTCGGCCCGTCCAGCAGCAGGTAGCTGCCGGTGATCCGGGGCAGCCCGGCCGCCGGGTTGGCGGGCGCCACGCCCGCGATCTTCACACCCGCGAACGCGCCCGTGGCGGCGGGCATCAGCAGCAACTCCCCCGCCGGCACGGGCACCGCGGACCGCTGCGGGCAGCGCTCCACGTCCAGCCCGTCCAGCAGGGTGCGCTCCAGCGCCTCGACGGCCGCCGGGTGGCCGAGCGTCAACTCCAGGCTCTCGATCACAGCAGGAACCCCGCGCCGAGGGTGTCGTCGCTGTCCAGCACGAACCGGTGCTCTCCGGTGCGGTGCGCGGCGCCGGTGACTTCGGTGACCACGCCGTCCGGCCGCCGTTCGCGGACCCGGCCGGTGAACACCGTGCCGATGATCGAGTCGTGCCGCAGGCTCTGCTCCGGCCGGAGCGCGCCCTCGTCGGCGAGCAGCGCCAGCCGGGCGGAGGTGCCGGACCCGCACGGCGAACGGTCGATCTGGCCGTCCGCGAACACCGTGACGTTCCGCTGGTGCGGGCCCGACGGCGTGTCGGGCAGTTCGTCGTACAGGATGACGCCGTAGACGCCGTCCCGGTACTCCGCCAGCGCCGGATGCCCCTCCAGCGCGGCCCTGATCTCCCGCCCGGCGGCGGTCAGTTCGGGCAGCTGCTCGGGGACGACGGCCAGGCCGAGCGCGGACGCCGGGAGCGAGGCGTAGACCGCGCCGGAGTGCGCCAGATCGACCGCCAACGACCCGCGGGAGGTGTCCAGTTCGACCTTCCTCGCGAGCACCCGGGTCGGCACGTTGCGGAACGTCACGGCCGTGGTGCGACCACCGCGCCGATGCACCGTCGCGCTCACCCGCCCGGACGGCACGTCGATCCGCACCAACGCCGTCCCGTCCTCGGGCGCCGGGACCCTACCGGTGTCCACCGCCCACGCCCCGAGCGCCATCGTCCCGTGCCCGCACGCCGTCGAGTACCCGTCCTTGTGCCAGAACAGCACCCCGAAGTCCGCCTCGTCGTCGTCCGGGGGGACGACGAACCCCCCGTACATCCCCGCGTGGCCCCGCGGCTCCCGGGTCAGCAACCGCCGCACGTCGTCCAACGCACTGCGCCGGGGCGAGGTCGCCGTCCCACCCGCCCCGATCGCGATCGCCCGCCGCTCGGCGACGCTGTCCCCGGGCACCGGCGGCAGGCCTCCGGTGACGATCCGGAACGGCTCACCGGCTGTGTGGTAGTCGGTAGTGGTGATGTTCATTCAGTACTCCACGAAGGAACGCACGCTGACAGAGGGAGAGAAGGACAGCCCGCCGGGCCGGGGCGGCCACGGCCCGAAGCCCGGCGGCTGACGACGGGTCGGACGGACCCGCCGGTGGACCGAGCACCTGCGACGAGACCCGCCGACGTAACAGAACGCAGAACGGGTCGGCGCGGCAGGACCGCAGCCCGGCCGACCCCCCACGGGCGCGAACCGCCGCCACGAGGCCGACCCCGCACCTGCCGACACACGACGATGCCCGGCATCGGCCCGCCGGCGGAACGCACGACACCCCGACACGGACCGGACGCCCGGAGTCGGACCGGGTCGGGTCGGACCGGGTCGGCGGCCGACCGAACGCGCCTCCGACCCGACGCCCGCCACCGGGCCGTGCGGCCCGCCCGGCACGGCGCCGGCCGCCGACGCCGACCCGACACCGCCGCGCGCCGCGACCGCCCCGGCAGGCACCGGCCGCGCGAGCGCCCCGCACGGCACCCGCACCACGCGCCCCCGACTGCCCGGCTCCGCCCCGGCCGACGGCATCCGCTCCCGCGCCCGACCGCCGGAGGCGCCTCGCACCGCCGCCGGCCCCGTTCCTCAGTACGTCTCGGTCGGCAGCACGCTGACGGTCCGCGAGGCCGTGTAGAAGTCCAGCACCGCCTGGCCCTGCTCGCGGGAGCCGTACGACGCAGCCTTCGCACCGCCGAACGGCAGGTGGTAGTCCACGCCGCTGGAGGGCGCGTTGATGCGGATCATGCCCGCGTCCAGCCGGTCCGCGGCGGCCAGGGCGACGTCCAGGCTGCGTGAGTGGACGGAGGTGGAGAGGCTGTGGCGGGTGTCGTTGGCCAGGGCGATCGCCTCGTCCAGGTCGGCGGCGGGCAGCAGCACCGCCACGGGGCCGAAGAACTCCTCGCTCGCCAGCGGGTGTGCGGCCGGGACGCCCTCCAGCAGCGTCGGCTCCAGGTACCAGCCGTCCCGGTCCGCGGCCCGGACGCCGCCGGTCAGCACGGTCGCGCCGGCCGTCCGCGCGCTGTCGATCGCCTCGGTGAGGCGGGTCAGCGCCTGGGCGTTGATCACCGGGCCGCAGGCGGTGGTCGCCAGCGCCGGGTCGGCGGCGGCGAGCTGGGCGAGCGCCTTGGCCAGCGCCTCCGCGAGCGGCTCGTACGCGTCGCCGACCGCGATCACCCGGCTGGTCGCCGTGCACTTCTGGCCCGCGTAGCCGGCGATCGCCGAGGCCAGGTGCGCGGCCGCCTGCGCGATGTCGGCGTCGGGGAGCACCAGTGCGGCGTTCAGGCCGCCCATCTCGGCCTGCACGGGGACGCCCCGGCCGGCGGCCGCCGCGACCACCTGTCGGCCGACGGCGGTCGAGCCGGTGAAGGACACCACGTCGGTGCCGGCGACCAGGGCCGCACCCTCCTCGCCGCCGCCGGGGACCACCGTCAGCACGCCGTCCGGCAGTCCGGCCAGCTCGGCGAGGCGCAGCGCGCACGCCGTCGCCTCGGGGGCGGGCTTGAGCACCACGGTGTTGCCGACGGCCAGCGCGGGCGCGGCCTTCCAGGTCGGGATCGCCAGCGGGAAGTTCCACGGCGTCACCAGCCCGGCGACGCCGTACGGCCGGCGCCGGGTCAGCAGCAGGCCCTGCCCGGCGGCCGGCTCGTGCAGCTCGCCGGCCGCGGCGAACGGCGCCTGCGCGTAGTAGCGCCAGATCGCGACCGTCCGCGCCACCTCGCCGCGCGCCTCCGCGACCGGCTTGCCGACCTCGCGCACCGTCAGCGCGACCAGTTCGTCGGCCGCCGCCTCCACGGCCGTCGCGGCCCGGCCGAGCGCCGCCGACCGGCCCGCCGCGCCGAGCGCCCACCACTCCCGCTGCGCGACCCGCGCCCGCGCGATCGCCTCCTCGACTCCGGCGGCTCCCGCAGAGGGCGCGGAGACGACCAGGTCGCCGGGGTCGGCGGGGTTGTACGAGTCGACAGTGGTCACGATCGAAACACCTTTCGTTGCAAGAAATTCGGGGCCCGCCCGGCCGGGGACGTACAACGGGCGGAACGGAAGGACGGGCCGGCCGCCGACCTGTTCCTTCCGCAGGACGCGGCCGTCCATGCCCGCACGGACCGGACGCCGCACGGACCGGACGCCGCCCACCGCATGCCGAGTGCCGCGCGCCCCCCGTCACGCGCGGCGCCCCGGCTACAGCAGGAACCCGGCCGGGAACGGGTCCGTCGGGTCGAGGAAGTACTGCGCCGTCCCCGTCACCCAGGCCCGGCCGGTGACGGTCGGCACCACGGCGGGCAGGCCGGCCACCGTGGTCTCCTCCACCAGGCGACCCACGAACGTGGTGCCGAGGAAGGAGTCGTTGCGGAAGTCCACGCCGAGCGCCAGCTCGCCCCGCGCGTGCAGCTGGGCCATCCGCGCCGAGGTGCCCGTCCCGCACGGGGAGCGGTCGAACCAGCCGGGGTGGATGGCCATCGCGTGCCGGGAGTGGACGGCGTCGGAGCCGGGCGCGAGCAGTTGGACGTGGTGGCAGCTGTGGATGGACGGGTTCTCGGGGTGCACGGGGCGGTGCTCCTCCGAGGCGTTGATCGCGTCCATCATGGCCAGCCCGGCCGCCAGGATGTCGTCCTTGCGCTCCCGCTCGAACGGCAGCCCGAACTGCTCCAGCGGCAGGATCGCGTAGTAGTTGCCGCCGTACGCCAGGTCGTACGTCACCGAGCCGTACCCGGGCACGTCGAGCTTGCGGTCGAGCTCGACCGAGAACGAGGCGACGTTGCGGATGGTGACGCCGACGGCCGCGCCGCCCCGCACCTGGACGTCCGCGACCACCAGCCCGGCGGGGGTGTCGAGGCGGACGGTGGTGACGGGTTCGACCACCGGGACCATGCCGGTCTCGACCAGGACGGTGGCGACGCCGATCGTGCCGTGGCCGCACATCGGCAGCAGGCCCGACACCTCGATGTAGAGCACGCCGAAGTCGGCGTCCGGCCGGGTGGGCGGCTGCAGGATCGCCCCGCTCATCGCGGCGTGGCCGCGCGGCTCGTACATCAGCAGCGTGCGGAAGTGGTCCAGGTGCTGCTGGAAGTGGGTGCGCCGCTCGGCCATGGTGGCGCCGGGGATGGTGCCGAAGCCGCCGGTGATCACCCGGGTGGGCATGCCCTCGGTGTGCGAGTCGACGGCGTGGAAGACGTGGCGGGTCCGCATCGCGGGTCCTCTCCTGACGGCTGGTGGTCCGGCCCGGACCGGCGCCCCCGAGGTCGCCGGTCCGGGTCGGGGCATGGGGCGGGCTCTACTTGTGGCCCTCGGCGAGCGCCTTCTCGGTCGCGGCGCGCACCGCGGCGTCGATCTCCGGGCCCAGCGGCAGTCGCGGGGCGCGGGTGGGGCCGCCGGTGCGGCCGGCCAGGTCCATGGAGAGCTTGATGGCCTGGACGAACTCGGTCTTGGAGTCCCAACGCAGCAGCGAGTGCAGCGACTTGTAGAGCGGCAGCGCGGTGGCCAGGTCGCCGGCCACGGCGGCGTGGTACAGCTCGGCGCTGGTGGCGGGCAGCGCGTTCGGGTAGCCGGCGATCCAGCCGACCGCGCCGGCGATCGCGAGCTCCAGCAGGACGTCGTCGGCGCCGATCAGCAGGTCGAGGCCGGGGGCGAGTTCGGCGATCTCGTAGGCGCGGCGGACGTCGCCGGAGAACTCCTTGACGGCGACGATGTGCCCGGCCGTGTGCAGGTCGGCGAGCAGCGCGGGGACGAGGTCGACCTTGGTGTCGATCGGGTTGTTGTAGGCGACGATCGGCACCCCGGCCTTGGCGACCTCGGCGTAGTGGGCGCGGACGGCGTCGTGGTCGGCGCGGTAGGCGTTCGGCGGGAGCAGCAGCACCGAGCCGGCCCCGGCCTCGGCGGCCTGCTCGGCCCAGCGGCGGGACTCGGCGCTGCCGTAGGCGGCGACGCCCGGCATCACGCGCGCACCGTCACCGGCGGCCTCGACGGCGGTGGTGACCACCTTGGCACGCTCTTCGGGGGTGAGGGTCTGGTACTCGCCGAGCGAGCCGTTGGGGACGACGCCGTCGCAGCCGTTGTCGAGCAGCCAGCGCACGTGGTCGGCGTAGGCGTCGTAGTCGACGCTGCGGTCCTCGCGGAACGGCAGGGTGGTGGCGACCATGATGCCGCGCCAGGGGCGGGCGGAGTCGTGGGCGGTGCGAGTCACGGGGATCTCCCTCGATATGATGTGTGACATTTTATAAGTGGTCGACGGGGGCGCACAAGGCCCCACTCGGCTCTACTCGGAGAGCTCCGTCGTCCCGTCCTGCTGTGCCAGTTGGGCCAGCGGAACGGGGCAGGACAGCGGCCGGCTGTCGGGCCGGCCGACCGGGCCGCCGGACAGGCAGGCCACCGCGGGCCCGCACATCCGGCCCTGGCACCAGCCCATGCCGGCCCGGGTGAGCAGTTTGACGGTCCGCGCGTCGGCCGCGCCGAGCTCGGTGACGGCCTCCCGGACGGCCCGCGCCGGGACTTCCTCGCACCGGCAGACGTCGGTGTCGTCGGTCACCCAGCCCGTCCAGTCCGGCCCGGGCGCGTGCGCGGCCGCCATCAGCGCGGCGAATGCCCGCCGCCGCCGACGCACCGTCAACTCCCTTGCCGGAGCAGGTTTTCCGGCCACCGAGTGGGCGGCGAGCACCCCCTCGGCGAGCGCCAGGTCCGCGCCGCCGACGCCGCAGGTCTCCCCCGCCGCCCACAGCCCGGGCACGCTGGTGCGCTGCTGGGCGTCCACCCGCAGCGCGGCCGTGCCGTCGGCGGTGGTGACGGTGTCCGCGCCGAGCTCGACGGCCAGGTCGATCTGCGGGACGAGTCCGTGGCCGACGGCGAGCGCGTCGCAGTCGATCCGCCGCTCGGTGCCGGGCACCGGCTTCCACCGGGCGTCCAGCCGGGCCACGGTGACGCCGGTGATCCGGTCCGTGCCGTGCGCCTCGACGACCGCGGAGCGACGGCGCAGCCGCACCCCGTGCCGCAGCAGCCGGGCCGCGTGCTCGGCGCCCTCGGCGAGCTTCGCCGGGTTCCCGGCCAGCACCGGCAGCCCCCGGGCGTACCCGAGGTAGGCGGTCGCCTCCACGATCGCGGGAATCCGCGCCCCGGCGGCGGCCAGCGAGGACGCGGCGGCCAGCAGCAGCGGGCCGCTGCCCGCCACCACGATCCGCCGCCCCGGCAGCACCAGCCCCGACTTCAGCATCGCCTGCGCCCCACCGGCGGTCACCACGCCGGGCAACGTCCAGCCGGGGAACGGCAGTTGACGCTCGTACGCGCCGGTGGCCAGCAGCAGGCACCGGGCCGTGACGGTGGCCCGGTCGGCGGCCTCCGGCCCGCGGGTCGCGTGCAGGATCCAGTCCTCGCCGCGCTCCGCCGCCCACACGTGGTGCCCGGCCAGGTGGTCGACCAGCGGGGCCGCCGCCAGGCGCTCCCGCAGCTCGGCGAACGTCCGCCACCCGTGGTGCAGCTTGTCCGGCCGCGCCGCACCGAGCTCGGGCGCAGGGTGCCGGTAGTACTGCCCGCCGAGCCCCGCACCCGCGTCCACCAGCGCGACCCGCAGCCCGAGCCCGGCGGCCGCGTCGGCGGCGGCCAACCCGGCCGGCCCCGCACCGATCACGGCGAGGTCGTACCGCACCTGCTCAGACCTCGAGTTCACCATGTCCGTGCCCTTCCTGGGTGGTGACGGCGTCGCCGTGCTCGGCGGTCAACAGACACAGCCGCTGATTGGGACGCCCGTTGACGGTCGCCAGGCAGTCGAAGCACTGTCCGATCCCGCAGAACGCGCCCCGCGGCCGCCCACCCACCCGGGTCGTCCGCCACGCCACCACCCCGTCGGCCCACAACGCCGCCGCCAACGTCTGCCCGGGCAGCGCGGACACCGGCCGCCCGTCGAACAGAATCGTCCGCGCGGGGCCGGGCTCGGCCCCCACCAACTCGAGCGGATCCACGCTCACACCTCCCTGACACCGTTGACCTGCCACACCGGCCGCACCACCGGACCACCGGCGCCCGCGCACGAGCGCCGCCGGCCCGCTCACCTACTCCGCACCGGAACCCGAACCCTCGGCCGTCCCGTCGAACCGCTCCGGCCGGAACGGAGCCAGCTCGAACTCCACTGCCTCACCCGCTAGTTGACGGGCGATCAGCAGACCCGTCGCCGGCGCGAGCCCGATGCCCGCGCCCTCGTGGCCGCACGCGTGGTACAGGCCGGGCACCCGGGCGTCGTGGCCGATCGCGGGCAGGTGGTCGGGCAGGTACGGGCGGAAGCCCCGGTACGCGCGCTGCACGGCGACCGTGCGCAGGACCGGGAACAGGGCGACGGCCTGCGCGGCCAGCCGGTGCAGCACCTCGGGGCTCAGCGTCCGGTCGAAGCCGACCCGCTCCCGGCTGGCGCCGATCAGCACCGGCCCGGCGGGCGTGCCCTCGACGACCGCGGAGGACTGCAGGTCCGCGGAGCCGGAGGCCACGTCGGCGACGTAGTCGGCGGCGTAGACCTTGCGGCGGACGAGTCGCGGCAGCGGCTCGGTGACCAGCACGAAGCCGCGCCGCGGCAGCACCGGCAGCCGCACTCCGGCCAGCTCGGCCACCGCGCCGCCCCAGGTGCCGGCGGCGTTGACGACGGCGGGCGCGGCCAGCTCCCGGCGCTCGGTGACCACGCCGCGGATCGCGCCGTCGGGCCCGCGCCGCAGCGCGGTGACGGCCTCGCCCAGGTACCGCTCGGCGCCGGAGGCGCGCAGCAGGTGGGCGGCGGCGAGCGCGGGCTGGACCTGCGCGTCCTGCGGGTAGAGCACGCCGCCGGGCAGGTCCTCCGCGAGGTGCGGCTCCAGTTCGCGCAGCGAGTCCGCGGCGACCGGGACGGCCTGCACCCCGACCGTCCGCTGCTTCGCGGCGAAGCCGTTCAGGGCGTCCAGTCCGGCGGGCGCGGAGGCGACCACCAGGCCGCCCTTGGGCTCGTACTCGACGCGGTCGCCGAACTCCTCGGCGAGCTCCCGCCACAGCGTGGTGGAGAGCAGCGCGAGGTCGAGTTCGGGGCCGGGTTCCTTGTCGGAGACCAGCAGGTTGCCCTCGCCGGCGCCGGTGGTGCCGCCGGCCACCGGCCCGCGGTCGACCACGGCGACCCGCAGTCCGGCCCGGGCCGCGTAGTAGGCGCAGGCGGCGCCGACCACGCCGGCGCCGACCACCACGACGTCGTAGGAGGTTCGCTTCAGCACGTCAGTAATATGTCACATGTTCAGAAGCATCGACAAGCCCCCCACCAGCCCAGATCCCCGGGACGACCGACCCGGGAACGCCGAACGGCCCCGGACCGTCGGGTCCGGGGCCGTTCGGGACGGCGATCCTCGCGGATCAGGTGATGTCGTCGATCTGGTCCCGGCGCGCGGCCGTCACCGGGGCCGGGGCCTGCACCGCCTCCGAGTCCTCGATGGCGTCCACCGTCAGGTCGACCTCGGACGCCTGCTCGTCGTCGAGCAGCGCATCCGGGTTGCGGGCCGCCTTGCGCTTGTCGTTGAGCAGCGCGATGCCGGCGGCCAGGAAGTACAGCACCCAGATCGGGGCGGCCAGCGCCAGCATCGACAGCGGGTCGGTGGACGGGGTGGCGAAGGCCGCGAACACCGTGATGCCCATCACGAAGCCGCGCCACCAGCCCATCAGCCGCTTGCCGGAGAGGATGCCGATCAGGTTGAGCATCACCAGGAACAGCGGCAGTTCGAAGCCCAGGCCGAACACCAGCACCATGCGGGTGATCAGGTCGAGGTAGGTCTCGACCGGAACGATCGCCTTGATGTCGTCCCCGGAGAAGCTGAGCAGCATCTCGGAGGTCGCCGGCATGACCAGGTAGGCGAGCACCACGCCGGCCAGGAACAGCGGGGTGCCCAGCACCAGGAAGGACAGCGAGTAGCGCTTCTCGTGCCGGTGCAGGCCGGGCGCCACGAACTTCCACAGCTGGTACAGCCAGATCGGAGTGGCGCCCACCACACCGGCCGTGAGGCTGACCTTCAACGCGATGGTGAACGGCGTGGTCAGACCGATGGTGGAGATCTCCGCGCAGTGCTTCACCCCGGCGGGCGGGTGCCCGTCCGGGAGGCACTTCGGCAGCGGCTGGGTCAGGAAGTGCACCAGGTCGCGCTGGTAGAACGCGGCGACGATCGTGATCACGATGATCGCCAGCACCGACTTGACCAGCCGGTTGCGCAGCTCGCGCAGATGGTCGGCCAGCGCCATCCGCCCCTCAGGGTCCTTGGGCGCTTTGGTCGTCTTGCTCAACCCGGTCCTCGAATCGTGCGCTCGTCGGTGGTGGTCGGAGTGGTACGGGCAGCCCTACGGTTCAGGCGGCCCGGTCGGTACGGGAGGCACCGGAGGCGCCCGGAGCGGACTTGACCACCCGCTCCGGCTCGGCGACGGCGGCCGCCGGCTGCGCGGCAGGGGCCTGGGCCCCGGCCGCGAACTCGCCGCGCAGCGCCTTGCCCTCGCTCTTGAGGATCCGCAGGGACCGCCCGATCCCCCGCGCCACGTCGGGCAGCCGCTTGCCGCCGAACAGCAGCACGGCAAACACCACGACGACCAGCAGCGAGGCGGGTGACAGGATCCGCATCGGAGCACCGCCTTCCTTGTCCGGGAGGTCCGGGAGACCCGGGAGGTCCGGGAGGCAGAGCTCTCCCTGCGGGCGATGGTAGCCGCTCGGGGTGTCGCGGCGGGAACCCGGTCCCCAACGTTCGGCGACCGGGCCCGCGCGGTCAGTTCCTGTCCGCGGCCCGCTGCAGCGCGGCGACCGCCCCGTCCACCT
Organism: Kitasatospora griseola; assembly: GCF_044999035.1. Lineage (NCBI taxonomy): Bacteria > Bacillati > Actinomycetota > Actinomycetes > Kitasatosporales > Streptomycetaceae > Kitasatospora > Kitasatospora griseola. Next base: position 872,627 of record NZ_CP173360.1, read on the forward strand.
CGCGGGTCAGCGCCCGGGCGTCCAGCCAGAGCCGGACGGCGAGCACGCCGAGCACCAGCAGGCCCGCGGTGGACAGCAGGACGGCGCCGACCAGGGTCCAGTTCATGTGCGTGCGGCCTTTCCTATCCGTCCACCGGCAGCAGCCGCATGGTGTGCACGCCGGCCGCGGTGAGCGCGGCGACGATCCGCTCCCCGGCGATCTTGCGGACGGACGCTCCGCAGGCCGGGCAGGTGAAGCTGTAGAAGGTGCGTTCCCGGCTGGCGCCGAGCGCCAGCCGGAACTCGGGGGCCGGGAGCTCGACCTTCTCCCGGCACTGCGAGCAGTACACCTTGAATCTGGTGCCCTCGGTCACGTGGTTCGGACCTGTCCGTCCCGGTAGTGCTCCAGCGCGGCCAGGGCGGCGGTGCGGGCCTGCTCGGCGAGCTGCGGCGGCTTGGTGATCCGGCCGTCCCGGCCGAGCCGCAGGGCGAGCGTGCGCAGGCCGGACGGCTCGGCGGAGCGCAGGGTGATCCGCAGGCCGCCGTCGGGGAGTTCCTCGGCGCTGTCGTGGGTGTAGTACTCGGCGACCCAGCGGCCGCCGGGACCGACCTCGACCACCACCTCGGGGTCGTCGGCGGCGGGCGCCACCAGGCCCGCGGACAGGTCGCGGGGCTGCATCCGGGGCGGGTTGGCGGGCTCGTCGAGGACCTTGATCTCGGCGATCCGGTCGAGCCGGAAGGTCCGCCGGTCCTCGGAGGTGCGGCACCAGCCCTCCAGGTAGGTGTGGCCCTCGGTGACCAGCCGGATCGGGTCGACCTCGCGCTCGGTGAGCTCGCCGCGGCCGTGCGACCAGTAGCGCAGCCAGATCAGCCGGCCCTCGCTGAGCGCCCGGTCGATGTCCGCGAAGACGGTGCCCTCGGCCTCGAAGGTGACGCCGATCCGGGCCGCGGACTCGGCGCTCTCGCCGGCCGCGTCCTCGATCTTGGCGACGGCCCGGGTGAGCGCCTGCCGGTCGCGCTCGCGCAGCCCGGGCAGGCCGGCCACCGCGCGGGCGGCGACCAGCAGCGCGGTGGCCTCGTCGGCGGCCAGCCGCAGCGGCTGGGCGACGTCGTCCACGTTGTGCCACCAGATCCGCTCGCCGTCGGTGTCGATGTCGAGCAGGTCGCCGCCGCGGAAGGACGTGCCGCACATCGGCAGCACGTTGAGGTCGCCGATCAGTTCGCGCTCGGTGATCCCGAACGCGCGGGCCACCTCGGCGACCTCGGCGCCGGGGCGTTCGCGCAGGTAGGTGACCAGCGACAGCATCCGCCGCGTCTGGTCGATGGCATTGCTCACGACTGAACCTCCGCGAGACCGGCGACGGCGCGCAGCCGGTCGATGACGTCGGCCCGCAGGTCCTCGGGGCCGATCACGATGACGTCGGGGCCGTACTCGGCGAGGTCGGCGCCCAGGCCGTTGCCGTACGGGATGTCCAGCTCGTCCCGGTCGGCGTCCACCGGCCGGGTGTCCAGGGCGCGCTGGCGCAGCGGGTAGGCCGCGCCGCGGCGGACCTGCACCACGGCGGTGGCCGTCGCGCCCTCGCCGGCGAACCGGGCGACCACGGCGCGCACGTCGACGTGCTCGGGGACGTCGCCGGTGAACGCGCCGGCCCGGGAGCGGACCTTGCCGGTGATCCGGGACAGCCGGAACACCCGGGCGGAGCCGCGGTCGCGGTCCCAGCCCGCCAGGTACCAGTGGCCGCGCCAGCACTCCAGCGCCCACGGCTCGACCGAGCGGGGCTCGGCGGTCGCGGCGCCGGCCTTGCGGTACTCGAAGGTGACCGGCCGCCGGTCGCGGGCGGCGACCAGCAGCGGCTCGAACGCCGCCTCCCGGCCGGGGATCCGCGGCTCCAGCGCGCCGTGCTCGCGCTCCTCGGCGAACGGGACGCCGGCGGCCCGCAGCTTCTGCAGGGCGCCGCTGGCCGCGCCGGACATCTTGGCCTGCTGCCAGACCCGGGCGGCGAGGGTGAGCGCGGCGGCCTCCTCGGCGTCCAGGGCGATCTCGGGGAGGCGGTTGCGGTCGCGGCGGGCCAGGTAGCCCACTTCGCCGTCGAGCGCGTTCTCGTCCACGTCGATGATCAGGCCGAGTTCGCGCAGGTCGTCCTTGTCGCGCTCGAACATCCGGTTGAAGGCGTCCTCGGAGCCCTGTTGCCAGGCCTCTCTGTACGCCTCGACGGATTCGCGCAGCTCTTTCTTGGAGAGCGGACGCCGGGTGTTCATCAGGCACAGGGCGAGGTTCATCAGCCGCTCTGCCTTGGCGATCGCCATCGCTGACCTTTCCTCCGATCGGGGGTGACCCGCCTGACCGTACCGGTACGGACACGCTGGGCGAAAGCCGAACCCCCGGCTCCGAGCGGAACCGGGGGTTCGGTGGTGCGTCCGAGGTCAGACGCCCAGCAGGTCCACCACGAAGATCAGGGTGGAGCCGGCCGGGATCAGCGGGCTCGGGGACTGGTTGCCGTACGCCAGGTGCGGCGGGATGACCAGCTCGCGGCGGCCGCCGACGCGCATGCCCTCGACGCCCTGGTCCCAGCCCTTGATGACGCGGCCCTTGCCCAGCGGGAAGCGGAAGGTCTGGCCGCGGTTCCAGGAGGCGTCGAACTCCTCGCCGGAGGCGAAGGTGACACCGACGTAGTGGACCTCGACGTTCGCTCCGGCCTTGGCCTCGGCGCCGTCGCCGACCACGATGTCGCGAATCTGGAGCTCGCTCGGGGCGTCGCCGCCCGGGAAGTCGATCTCCGGCTTGGTCAGGCTCACTGTTGCTCTTCTCGTTCGGTTGCGTGAACGCTGCTCATCCTAGACAAACGCGGCGGACGATCAGTCCTCGCCGCCGACGCCGGCGTCCAGGATGTCGATCACGAACACCAGCGTGGAGTTGGCCGGGATCGAGCCGCTGGCCTGGTCCTTGTAGGCCAGCGAGGCCGGAATGACCAGTTCGATGCGGCTGCCGATGTTCTGGCCGACGACGCCCTTGTCCCAGCCCTCGATGACGCTGCCGGCGCCGGTGGCGAAGGTGTACGCCTGGTTGCGGTCGAGCGAGGAGTCGAACTTCTTGCCGTCCTTGTACAGCGCGCCGGTGTACTGGACCACGACCTTCTCGCCGGTCTCGACCTTGCGGCCCTTGCCCTGGATCAGGACGTGCGACTTCAGCTCCGTCGGGTCGGGGACGCCGGGGACGGGGGTGATGTCGAACGGCTTCTTGCCGTTGTCCTTGACCTGCGGCATGTCGGCCGGCGGCGCGGTCATCTCGCCGCTGAGCACCGCGTCGGGCGCGGTGGCCTGCCGGATGTCGAGCACGAAGACCAGGTTGTCGGTGGCGGCGATGCCCAGCTGGCTGTTGCCCTGCGCGCCGAACGCGGCGGCCGGCGGGGCGACCACCAGCACCCGGCTGCCGGCCTTGTGGCCGGCGACGGCCTTGTCCAGCGCGGGGATCAGCTTGCCGGAGTCGGCCTGGAACAGCTGGGGCTTCCCGGCCTTCTCGTCGTACGAGCCGGGGATCTCCTTGCCGGTGTTCCAGTCCAGCGCGGTGTAGTCGATGGACACCCAGTTGCCCTTTTCGACCTTGGGGCCGCTGCCCGCGGACAGCTCCTTGACCACGAAGGTGCCGTCCGGCTTGTCCTGCGGCACGGTGATGGTCGCCTTGGAGCCGAAGTCGCCGGTCACCGTGGGCAGCGCCTTGGCGTTGTCCTTGATCGGCGGCACCGGATCCTGGCTGGGCGTGTCAGTGGCGGCGGGCTTCGCGTCGGACTTCGCGGCGGGCTTGCCGCTGTCCTTGTTGACCTCGTACATGGTGATCGCGGAGCCGATCAGCAGCACCGCCAGCACCGTGCCCAGGATCGCGCCGAGGCGGCCCGAGCTGCCCGGGTCCTCGGCGTAGCCGGCCTCCGACTGGTCGACCTTGCGCTGCGTGGAGGCGAAGACCTGCGGCGCCTCGCCGCTCCCGGCCGCGGGGCCCGGTGCCGGGCTGGCCGGCGGGGCCCAGCCGGCCTGGGTCAGCATCTCGGCGGGGACGACGATCGACTCGCGGTCTCCCGGCCGCAGCTGCCCGGTGTTGTCGGCCTCGTCCGGGCTCGACAGCTTCTCAGACATGACTCCCCATTCATCTCGCCCGACGACGCGTGTACCACTGGTGCGGGGCAGCAGTATGTCAGGTCGGCATGAGAGCCGGTCAGTCCGGTACTGGCCCCGCTGTCAGGTGTCGGTCAGACAGCTTCCAGGATGTCGATCACGAACACCAGGGTGGAGTTCGCCGGGATCGACCCGCTGGCCTTGTCCCCGTAGCCCAGCGACGGCGGGACGACCAGCATCACCCGGCTGCCGACGGTCTTGCCGACCAGGCCCTGGTCCCAGCCCTTGATCAGGCTGCCGGTGCCGACCTGCAGCGCCTGCGCCCCGCCGTGGTTCCACGAGGAGTCGAACTGCTTGCCGTCGGCCCACGTCACGCCGGTGTACTGGACCACCAGGGTCTGCCCGGACTTCACCTCGGGGCCGTCGCCCTTGATCAGCACGTACTGCTGCAGGTCGGCGGGCGGCTGCTCGCCGACCGGGATGGTGATGGTGGGCGCGGCCTTGCCGTTGTCCTTGACCTGCGGGGCGTTCGCCGGCGGCTCGGTGACCGGCCCGGAGGCGGTGGAGTCCTGCGGCACCGACTGCATGATGTCGAGCACGAACACCACGGTGTCGTCCTTGCCGACGCCGAGCGCCGTCGAGCCCTGGGCGCCGAACCCGGCGGCCGGCGGGGCCACCACCACCAGCCGGCTGCCGACCTTCTTGCCCTCCACGCTCACGTCGAACGCCGGCACCAGCTGCCCGCTGCCCGCCTGGTACAGCTGCGGCTTGCCGCCGGAGTCGTAGGAACTGGTCAGGTCCTTGCCGCTGGTCCAGTCCTTGGCGGTGTAGTTGACGGTCACCCAGTCGTTCTTGTTGACCGTCGCCCCGGTGCCCTCGGTCTCGGTGCTCACCACGAACTGCCCGCTCGGCTGGCCGGCGGGCAGTGTGATCGTCGCCTTGGTGCCGAACTCCCCACTGATCGTGGGCATCGGCGAGGCGGAGGCCACCGGGCTCGGCACCTCCGCCGGGGAGGCCGCCGACGAGGGCGTCGCCCCGGCGGACTTGCCGGAGCCGCTGCCGCACGCGGTCAGCAGCACGGCGGCGAGTGGAACGGAGAGCAGGCAGGCGATTCGACGCATGAGCTCAGCGTATGGCCCGATTCGTCCGGTCCGTCGGAGGCACTCGGGCGTGCCCCCGACGGACCGTCACCGTCACATCCCCGCGATCAGCTTCTCCACCCGCTCGTCCACCGACCGGAACGGGTCCTTGCACAGCACGGTGCGCTGCGCCTGGTCGTTCAGCTTCAGGTGCACCCAGTCGACGGTGAAGTCGCGGCGCTGCTCCTGGGCGCGCCGGATGAAGTCGCCGCGCAGCCGGGCCCGGGTGGTCTGCGGGGGCACCGACTTGCCCTGGAAGGTCAGCAGGTCGTTGGTGACCCGCTGCGCCTGGCCGTTCTTCTGCAGCAGGTAGAACAGGCCGCGGCGGCGGTGGATGTCGTGGTAGGCGAGGTCGATCTGGGCGACCCGCGGGTTGGACATCGTCATCTGGTGCTTGGCGCGGTACTTCTCGATCAGCTGGTACTTCATGATCCAGTCGATCTCGGTGCCGACCTTGCCGAGGTCCTCGCTGCGCACCGCTTCCAGGGTGCGGCCCCACAGGTCGAGGACGCGGGCCACGGTGCCCTCGTTGAGGCCCTTGCGGTCGGCGAACTCCAGCGCCTTGGTGTAGTACTCCTCCTGGATCTCCAGGGCGCTGGCCTCCCGCCCGTTGGCGAGCCGGACCTGGTGGGTGCCCGTCAGGTCGTGGCTGACCTCGCGGATCGCCCGGATCGGGTTCTCCAGCGTCAGGTCGCGCATCACCACGCCGGCCTCGATCAGGCGCAGCACCAGGTCGGTGGCGCCGACCTTGAGCAGGGTGGTGGTCTCCGACATGTTGGAGTCGCCGACGATGACGTGCAGGCGGCGGTAGCGCTCGGCGTCGGCGTGCGGTTCGTCGCGGGTGTTGATGATCGGGCGCGAGCGGGTGGTGGCGGAGCTGACGCCCTCCCAGATGTGCTCGGCGCGCTGGCTGACGCAGTACACCGCGCCGCGCGGGGTCTGCAGCACCTTGCCGGCGCCGCAGATCAGCTGACGCGTCACCAGGAACGGGATCAGCACGTCCGCCAGCCGGGAGAACTCGCCGTGCCGGGCGACCAGGTAGTTCTCGTGGCAGCCGTAGGAGTTGCCGGCGGAGTCGGTGTTGTTCTTGAAGAGGTAGACGTCGCCGGCGATGCCTTCCTCGTGCAGCCGCCGCTCGGCGTCCACCAGCAGCCCTTCGAGGATCCGCTCGCCGGACTTGTCGTGGGTGACCAGCTCGACCACGTCGTCGCACTCGGGGGTCGCGTACTCGGGGTGGGAGCCGACGTCGAGGTAGAGGCGGGCGCCGTTCTTCAGGAAGACGTTGCTGCTGCGGCCCCAGGAGACGACACGGCGGAAGAGGTAGCGGGCGACTTCGTCCGGCGACAGGCGGCGCTGGCCGCGGAAGGTGCAGGTGACGCCGTACTCGTTCTCGATCCCGAAAATTCGGCGGTCCATATGGCGACTCTTCTCTGTGGGAAGCTCCGTGAAACCCTTCGGTGCGGTGATGGATCGTCGGGCGGCCCGCCGGCAGGTGGCGGGTCGCGGGGCCCGTCCGGTCGGCCGGACAGGCCCCGACGCGGTCATTCGGTGGTGGTGCCTTCGTCCTCATCGGTGGCGGCGCTCTCGTCGCCGCTGAGCAGCCGGGACAGCTGGCCGCCCAGGATGCGCTTGAACTTGCGCTGCTGGACCCGCTGGCGGTCGAGGACGGCGACCTCCAGCTGTTCGGGCGTCAGGGTGCGCGGGGTGCCGCCGTTGGGGTCGCGGGCGAGGCCGTCGACGGCGAGCTTGAGCGCCTCGGTGAGGCTCAGGCCGGCCCGGTGGCGCTGGCCGAGGTAGTTGCCGATGGAGTCGGCGTTGCCGCCGACCACGACGGCGTTCTTCTCGTCCACCACCGAGCCGTCGGGGGTGAGCCGGTAGATCTGGTCGTCGGCGTCGGTGCGGCCGACCTCGGCGACGATCAGCTCGACCTCGTAGGGCTTCTCCCCGACCGAGGAGAAGATGGTGCCCAGGGTCTGGGCGTACACGTTGGCCAGGCCGCGGGCGGTGACGTCGGCCCGGTCGTAGGAGTAGCCGCGCAGGTCGGCGTAGCGCACGCCGCCGATCCGCAGGTTCTCGAACTCGTTGTAGCGGCCGACCGCCGCGAACGCGATCTTGTCGTAGATCTCGGAGACCTTGTGCAGGGCGCGGGAGGTGTTCTCCGCGACGAAGACGATGCCGTCGGCGTAGGTGAGCACCACCACGCTGCGTCCGCGGGCGATGCCCTTGCGGGCGTACTCCGCGCGGTCCGCCATGGCCTGCTGGGGCGAGACGTAGAACGGCGTGGACACCGCCGGTCTCCCTTCGGGTGGTTGAGGCGGATTCAGAGCAGCGGGGCCTGCGGGCCGTTGGGGTGCTCGCGCCGCTGGTCGGTGATGGACACCGCGATCGCGGCGACCTCTTCCTCGCTGAGCCGGCGGAAGCCGTCCTCGGTGATCAGGGTGACGATCGGGAAGATCTTGCGGGCGAGGTCCGGGCCGCCGGTCGCCGAGTCGTCGTCGGCGGCGTCGTACAGCGCCTGGACGGTGAGGGTGGCGGCCTGCTCGCCGGTCATCCCGTCCCGGTAGAGCTTCTTCATCGCGCCGCGGGCGAACACCGAGCCGGAGCCGGTGGCGGCGAAGCCCGCCCGCTCCTCGGAGCGCCCGCCGGTGACGTCGTAGGTGAAGATCCGGCCGCGGCCGAGGTCGAGGTCGTAGCCGGCGAAGACCGGGACGACCGCGAGGCCCTGCATGGCCATCGCCAGGTTGGACCGGATCATGGTGGTGAGCCGGTTGGCCTTGCCCTCGAAGGAGAGCACGGTGCCCTCGATCTTCTCGTAGTGCTCCAGCTCCAGCTGGAACAGGCGCACCATCTCGATGGCGAGGCCGGCGGTGCCGGCGATGCCGACCGCGCTGTACTCGTCGGCCGGGAAGACCTTCTCCATGTCGCGCTGGGCGATGACGTTGCCCATGGTGGCCCGGCGGTCGCCGGCCAGCACCACGCCGCCGTCGAAGACCGCGGACACGATGGTGGTGCCGTGCGGCGCCTCGATCGTCAGGCCCTCGGGCAACTGGCGCCGCCCCGGGAGCAGCTGCGGCGCGTGGCTGTCGAGGAAGTCGAGGAACGAGGAGGAACCGGGGGTGAGGAAGGCAGCCGGTAGACGCCCGGTGCCACTGAGGTTGGCTTCCACACGTGTCCTTCCAGATCGAAGATCCAAAGTTGGAGTTGTGCCCCGGACCCTACCCGTTCCGGGAGCCGGATCCACGTTTTCGGTGCCCTTACGGCAGAGAAGGCGAGGCCGCAGGCGCGCTCAGGGCACACCTGCGGCGCTCGCCGTGCTCTTTTCCGATGGAAAGGGGTTCGCCCCTCTCACTCGCCGCCCTTCTGCACGAATCCGCGCACGAAATCCTCGGCGTTGGATTCCAGCACTTCGTCGATTTCGTCGAGTACCGCGTCGACGTCGTCGTTGAGCTTTTCCTGACGCTCCTTGAGGTCGTCCGAGGCCTGGGTTTCCGCGGCCTGCTCCTCGACCTCCTCGGAGGAGCGGCTGGCCCGCTGCTGGCCGCCGCCGGTGTCCTTCTCCGCCATTTTCCTCACCCCGCTCGCTCGGTGTTCCCGTAACAACGCTCGCTGCTCACCCGAATGATTCCCCGTCCGGGAATGTTCACCCGTGGTGATCGAAAAGTTACCCGCCGGAGAGGACGCGCACCAGATCCTCCGCGGTGCGGCACCGGTCGAGCAGTTCCTTGACGTGTGCCTTGGTGCCGCGCAGCGGCTCCATGGTGGGTACTCGCTGGAGGCTGTCGTGCCCGGGGAGGTCGAAGATGACCGAGTCCCAGGACGCGGCGGCCACGTGGTCGGCGTACTGCTCCAGGCAGCGGCCGCGGAAGTAGGCCCGGGTGTCGTCGGGCGGCTCGGACACGGCGCGGCGCACCTCGTCCTCGGTGAGCAGGCGCTCCATCCGGCCGCGGGCCTCCAGGCGGTTGTACAGGCCCTTCTCGGGGCGTACGTCGCTGTACTGCAGGTCGACCAGCTGGAGGCGGGGGCTGTCCCAGTTCAGCGCGTCGCGCTGGCGGTAGCCCTCCAGGATCTCCTTCTTGGCGATCCAGTCGAGCTGCCGGGACAGGCTCATCGGGTCGCGCTCCAGCCGGCCCAGCACGTCCTCCCAGCGGGCCAGCACGTCCATGGTCTGGTCGTCGGCGTCCTGCCCGAAGCGGTCCTCGACGTACTTGCGGGCCAGTTCGCAGTACTCCATCTGCAACTGGACGGCGGTGAGCTTGCGCCCGGAGCGCAGCGACACCAGGTGCTTCAGCTCCGGGTCGTGGGAGATCCGGTGCAGGGTGCGCACCGGCTGGTCGACGGCGAGGTCGACGGCGATGAAGCCGTCCTCGATCATCGACAGGACCAGTGCGGTGGTGCCGAGCTTGAGGTAGGTGGAGATCTCGGAGAGGTTGGCGTCGCCGATGATGACGTGCAGCCGGCGGTACTTCTCGGCGTCGGCGTGCGGCTCGTCGCGGGTGTTGATGATGGGGCGCTTGAGGGTGGTCTCCAGGCCGACCTCGACCTCGAAGTAGTCGGCGCGCTGGCTGATCTGGAAGCCGTGCCCGCCGCCCTCCTGCCCGAGCCCGACCCGGCCCGCGCCGCACACCACCTGGCGGGAGACGAAGAACGGCGTGAGGTGGCGGACGATGTCGGCGAACGGGGTGGCCCGCTGCATCAGGTAGTTCTCGTGGGTGCCGTAGGAGGCGCCCTTGTTGTCGGTGTTGTTCTTGTAGAGCAGGATCCGCTGCCCGTTGGGCAGCTCCAGCGCGCGGGCGGCGGCCTCGGCCATGATGCGCTCGCCGGCCTTGTCCCACAGCACCGCGTCGCGCGGGTTGGTGACCTCGGGGGACGAGTACTCGGGGTGCGCGTGGTCGACGTAGAACCGGGCGCCGTTGGTGAGGATGACGTTGGCCAGCCCGATGTCCTCGTCGGTGAGCTGGCTGGCGTCCGCCACGTCCCGGGCCAGGTCGAAGCCCCGGGCGTCGCGCAGCGGATTCTCCTCCTCGAAGTCCCAGCGGGCGCGGCGCGCCCGGTGCATCGCCGCCGCGTACGCGTTGACGATCTGGGACGAGGTGAGCATGGCGTTGGCGTTGGGGTGGCCCGGCACGGAGATGCCGTACTCGGTCTCGATCCCCATCACGCGCCGTACGGTCATGCGGCCCTCCAGACCCTGTCGGTACTGCCGGTGCAGACGCGCCGTCCGGCTGCGGAACTGTGCCGAGCACCGCAGCCGGACGGATGGATCGCGTACTACAGGTACTGCCCCGTGTTGGCGACAGTGTCGATGGAGCGACCGGACTCGGCGCCCTGCTTCCCGGTGACCAGGGTGCGGATGAACACGATCCGCTCGCCCTTCTTGCCGGAGATGCGGGCCCAGTCGTCCGGGTTGGTGGTGTTGGGCAGGTCCTCGTTCTCCTTGAACTCGTCCACGCAGGCGGCGAGCAGGTGGGAGACCCGCAGGCCGCGCTGGCCGTGGTCGAGGAAGTCCTTGATCGCCATCTTCTTCGCCCGGTCGACGATGTTCTGGATCATCGCGCCGGAGTTGAAGTCCTTGAAGAACAGCACTTCCTTGTCACCGTTGGCGTAGGTGACCTCCAGGAAGCGGTTCTCCTCGGTCTCCGAGTACATCCGCTCGACCACCGACTGGATCATGGCGGCGACGGTGGCGGGCACCGAGCCGTCGTGCTCCTTGACGTCGTCGGGGTGGAACGGCAGCGAGTCCTTGAGGTACTTGGAGAAGATGTCCTTCGCCGCCTCGGCGTCCGGCCGCTCGATCTTGATCTTGACGTCCAGGCGGCCGGGCCGCAGGATCGCCGGGTCGATCATGTCCTCGCGGTTGGAGGCGCCGATCACGATGACGTTCTCCAGGCCCTCCACGCCGTCGATCTCCGCCAGCAGCTGCGGGACGATGGTGTTCTCCACGTCCGAGCTGACGCCGGAGCCGCGGGTGCGGAACAGCGACTCCATCTCGTCGAAGAACACGATGACCGGCGTGCCCTCGCCGGCCTTCTCCCGGGCCCGCTGGAAGACCAGGCGGATCTGCCGCTCGGTCTCGCCCACGTACTTGTTGAGCAGCTCGGGGCCCTTGATGTTCAGGAAGTAGCTCTTGCCCTGCGGCCGGCCCGTCACCTCGGCGACCTTCTTGGCCAGCGAGTTGGCCACCGCCTTGGCGATCAGCGTCTTGCCGCAGCCGGGCGGGCCGTACAGCAGCACGCCCTTGGGCGGACGCAGCTCGAACTCCTTGAACAGGTCGGCGTGCAGGTAGGGCAGCTCCACCGCGTCCCGGATCTGCTCGATCTGGTTGGACAGGCCGCCGATCTGCCGGTAGTCGATGTCCGGGACCTCCTCGAGGACCAGTTCCTCGACCTCGGACTTCGGGACCACCTCGTACACGTACCCGGAGCGCGGCTCCAGCAGCAGCGCGTCGCCCGCCCGCAGGGTCAGCTCGCGGAGCGGCTCGGCGAGCCGCACCACCCGCTCCTCGTCGGTGTGCCCGACGACCAGCGCGCGGTCGCCGCCCTCCAGCACCTCCTTGAGCGTGACGATCTCGCCGATCCGCTCGAACTCCATCGCCTCGACGACGTTCAGCGCCTCGTTGAGCATCAGCTCCTGGCCGCGGCGCAGCTCGTCCAGCTCGACGCTGGGGCTGACGTTGACCCGGAGCTTGCGGCCGCCGGTGAAGATGTCGGCCGTGCCGTCCTCGTTCTTCTCGAGGAAGACGCCGAACCCGGCGGGCGGCTGGGCGAGCCGGTCCACCTCCTCCTTGAGGGCCACGATCTGGTCGCGGGCCTCGCGCAGGGTGGCGACGAGCCTCTCGTTCTGGGCGGTCACACCGGCCAGGTTGGTCTGCAGCTCGACGATCCGCTCCTCAAGCACCCTTGAGCTGCGCGGAGAATCGGCGAGCCGGCGTCGAAGCACAGCGATCTCCTGCTCGAGGTAGGAGACCTGCGCGGCCTCGTCGGACCCCCGTGCGGGCCTGCCGGCGCTGCGGTCGTAGTCGTCATCGTGGGCTGCCACGGTCCTCACCTCCTCCTGGGGGAGCTGGACGACCCAAACCTACCTGGGACCAGGGTCATGTAAACCCCTAGATCAGAAAGATGGATCGGGCGTGTCCGATGTTCGCCCTGCGCGCTTCCCCTCTGACAGAGGAGATGCCCACCCCTCAACGGTTCAAAGCAGCGCGGATGTATCGTGACAGGAATGTCCCCGAATGCGGGGCAACCGGAGCAGAAACGGCAGGGGCAATGGCGGGGACTGGCGAGGCACTCGAAGTCTGGATCGACCAGGATCTGTGCACCGGGGACGGGATCTGTGCGCAGTACGCGCCCGAGGTCTTCGAACTCGACATCGACGGACTCGCCTATGTGAAGGGCGAGGACGACGAGTTGCGCCAGCAGCCCGGCGAGACGGTGCCCGTCCCGCTGACGCTCCTCAAGGACGTGGTCGACTCGGTGAAGGACTGCCCGGGCGACTGCATCCACGTCCGCCGGGCCTCCGACGGCGTCGAGGTGTACGGCCCGGACGCGGACTGACGTTCCGTCAGGCGGTGTGGGCGGGGGTCCGGGTCTCGGCCCTCGTCCACCCGCGGGCGGACTGCTTCCACACCAGCTCCACCACGACGTCCGGCGAGAACCGCGGTACGTCGTCGGACGAGTAGCCGCGAGCCGCTCCGCGGACCGACCCGTCGGAGCGGATCGTCAACTCGGTGAGCGTGTAGCCGTCGCGGTCCGAGAGCAGCTCGACCGGCCGGCCGCCGGCGCCCTCCACCACGAACACCTGATCCGGCGGGGTCCCCATGTCGGCCTGGCAGTGCCCGGCGAGAACCGCCAGCGCCTTCCCGTCCACCACCGCGGACGCCTTCAGGCTCACCGCGACCGGGAACGGCCCGCACTCCATGGGCAGTTGGACCTTCGACAGGTCCACCTCCGGCACCACCGCCTCGGCCTGACGACCCGTCACCACCGCCCCGGTCGCCGACGTCGCCCCCAGCGCCCCGCCAACCACGGCGGCACACCCCGCCGCGACCAGCACCCAGTGCTTCAACCCCGACCGTGCGTGCACCGCAAACTCCCCTCTCCGTGCGGGCATTTTCGCACACGGGGGGACAAGTACCCGACGGCAGGTGGGCAACGGGAAACCGGGGGCGCGGGCGGTGCGGAAAACGGAAGGCACCCGTCCGCAAGGTCGCGACGCCGGCAATGACTTGCCGTTGATCGCGCTCCTGCCGACGGGTGCCGGTTGCTCGTGCCTCGGTGGCTCAGCCCAGTTCGCGGGCGTCGTGCGCCGCGGCCTCGCGCTGCGCCTTGCGGACCGCGGCCCGCTCCGCGAGCGTGAGCTCGGGCTCCGTCACGTCGTAGTCCTCGCCGTAGGCGCCCTTCGCGGGCCGGCGGCGGCGCAGCGGGGGCTCGACGCCGTCGGCGAGGCGACGGGCGGTGAGCAGGAAGCCGGTGTGGCCGATCATGCGGTGGTCGGGGCGGACGGCGAGGCCTTCGAGGTGCCAGGTGCGGACCATGGTCTCCCAGGCCTGCGGCTCGGTGAAGGTGCCGTGCTCGCGCAGCGCCTCGACGGTGCGGGACATCTGCGTGGTGGTGGCCACGTAGCAGCAGATGAGGCCGCCGGGGACGAGCGCCTCGGAGGCGACGTCCAGGCACTCCCAGGGGGCGAGCATGTCGAGGATGACGCGGTCGACGTCGGTCTCGACCAGGTTGTCCTGGAGGTCGCCGACGGTGAGCTTCCAGGCGGGGTGCGGGCCGCCGAAGTAGCGCTCGACGTTGCCGCGGGCGATGTCCGCGAAGTCCTCACGCCGCTCGTAGGAGGCGAGCATGCCGGTGTCGCCGACGGCGCGCAGCAGGTAGGTGGACAGGGCGCCGGAGCCGACGCCCGCCTCCACCACCCTCGCGCCGGCGAAGATGTCGGCCATGGCCAGGATCTGCCCCGCGTCCTTGGGGTAGATCACGGCTGCGCCGCGCGGCATGGACAGGACGTAGTCGGGGAGCAGGGGGCGCAGCGCGAGGTACGGGACGTTGCCCGTCGTGCGGACGACCGTGCCCTCGGGAGCGCCGATCAGCTCGTCGTGCGGGAACGCACCCTTGTGGGTGTGGAACTGGTTCCCGGCCTGGAGCGTGAACGTGTAGTGGCGGCCCTTGGGGTCGGTCAGCTGGACCTGGTCCCCGACCTGGAAGGGCCCGCGTCGGCGGGCGGCACCGGTCGGTTCGGACATGGGGGCCATCCTACGGGAGCCCGAGGGCTCTCCCGACCACATGATCGGTTCAGACGGTCGGGCGCCCGAGAAGCGCGGCGGTGAGGCGGCGTTCGAGGTCGGCGAGGGAGAGCACGCCGTAGACGCTGCCGTCGGCGCGGACCACCAGGTACTCGGAGGCGGGGGCGCGGCGCAGGGTCTCCAGGATCTGCTCGCCGGCCAGGTCGACGGGGACGATGTGGCCGGGCTGGAGGTCGCGGGCGACGGCCGAGACGGCGACCCAGGGGCGGCGGTGCTCGGGGATGTCGGTGACCCCGGACTCCTTGACCAGACCGGTGGGTTCGCCGCGGCCGTCGACCACCACGATGGCGCCGGCGTGGGCCTCGTGGGCGCGGCGGAGGGCCTCCCCGAGCGGGGTGTCGGAGGTGACGTCGATGCTGCGGCGGGCCAGGTCGCGGACCTTGAGGCCGGGCAGGACCTCCTTGAGGCGGGCGTTTCGCAGCGAGTTGCCGGCGCCCTGCCAGATGATGAAGCCGAGGATGGCGGCGAGCACGCCGTCGAGCATGGCTTCGCCGGTGGAGCGTTCGGCGTTCTGCGCGGCGCCGAGCACGGGCAGCCCGAGGACCACGGCGACGGCCAGGGCGCGACCCGTCCAGACGGCGGCCACGGTGCCCTTCATCGGGTCGCCGGTGGCGGCCCAGACGACGGCGCGCAGCATCCGTCCGCCGTCCAGCGGGAGGCCGGGCAGCAGGTTGAAGGCGGCGACCACCAGGTTGGAGATCATCAGGCCGGCCAGCAGCACGCCGGGGACGGTGGCGGGTTCGACGGCGCTCAGGCCGGCCCAGAACACGCCGGCCAGCACCAGCGAGAGGAGCGGGCCGACCAGGGCGAGCCAGAACTCGCGCCAGGGCCGGTCGGCCTCCTTCTCGATCTCGGAGACGCCGCCGAGGAACTGGAGCTGGATGCGGCGCACGCCGAGCTTGTAGCGCAGGCCCACCACGGTGTGGGCGAGTTCGTGGACCAGCACCGAGCCGTAGAAGGCGACGGCGAAGGAGAAGGCGAGCAGGTAGCGGGTGGCCCCGAGGCCGGGCAGGACGTCGGCCAGCCGGCTGCCGAAGATCCAGGTGATCAGCGCGGCGACCAGGAACCAGGACGGGGTGACGTAGACGGGCACGCCGAACGGCCGGCCCATCAGGATGCCGCCGCGGGGCGGTTCGCCGCCCTCCGGCGAGTCCGGCGTCCCCGGTGCCCGCCCCTTGGTGTCGTTCACCGTGCTCCCTTCACCTTCCGCCGACTCTCTGCGTCCTCGTACGCTACGTGATCTCCCGCCCGCTGCGACGGCGCACCCCGCTCTCCTTAGCCATACCCACCTCTTCGTCCGAGCTGTCCGTCCGGTGCAATAGGGTCGGGGCATGCAGCAGACCGACCCCACGCCCACTGCCCGTCCGGCGGCCGCGCCGACCGGGCTGTCGCCGTCCCGGGCGGGTGACTTCATGACCTGCCCGCTGATGTACCGGCTGCGGGTGATCGACCGGCTGCCGGAGCCGCCGAGTGCGGCGGCCACCCGGGGGACGCTGGTGCACGCGGTGCTGGAGCGGTTGTTCGACCATCCGCCGGTGGAGCGCACCCCCGAGCGGGCCCGGGGGCTGTTGGCCCCGCAGTGGGAGCGGCTGCTCGGGGAACGGCCGGAGCTGGCCGAACTGTTCCCGGACGAGCCGGAGAAACTGGCCGGCTGGCTGGGCGACGCCGAGAAGCTGGTGGAGAAGTGGTTCCGGCTGGAGGACCCGACCCGGCTGCACCCGGTGGAGCGCGAGCTGTACGTGGAGACCGCGCTGGCCTCCGGCCTGCTGCTGCGCGGCTACATCGACCGGGTGGACGTCGCACCGTCCGGCGAGGTGCGGCTGGTGGACTACAAGACCGGCCGGGCGCCCTCGCGGGACTTCGAGGGCAAGGCGATGTTCCAGATGAAGTTCTACGCCCTGGTGGTGTGGCGCTGGAAGGGCGTCGTCCCCAAGCGGCTGCAGCTGGTGTACCTCGGCGGCGGCGGCGACGTGGTGACGTACGACCCGGACGAGGCCGATCTGCTGGCGGTGGAGCGGAAGCTGGAGGCGCTGTGGGAGGCGATCTCGGCGGCGGTGGCCACCGGTGAGTTCCCGGCGACCCGCAACCGGCTGTGCGACTGGTGCGACCACAAGGCCAGCTGTCCGGAGTTCGGCGGCACTCCCCCGCCGTACCCGCTGCCGCTGGCCACCCTGACCAATCCCCGCAAGGAGTCGTAGGTGACGATCCGTGTGCTGCTGGTGGACGACCAGCCGCTGCTCCGTACCGGTTTCCGGATGATCCTGGAGGCGGAGTCCGACCTGGTGGTGGTCGGCGAGGCGGGCGACGGGCAGCAGGCGCTGGACCAGGTCCGCGCGCTGCAGCCGGACGTGGTGCTGATGGACATCCGGATGCCGCGGATGGACGGCGTGGAGGCGACCCGCCGGATCGCCGGCCCGGACCGCAGCGGCCCGGCGAAGGTGCTGGTGCTGACCACCTTCGACCTGGACGAGTACGTGGTGGAGGCGCTGCGCGCGGGCGCCAGCGGCTTCCTGCTGAAGGACGTCCCGGCGGAGGAGCTGGTGCAGGCGATCCGGGTGGTGGCGGACGGCGCGGCGATGCTCGCCCCGTCGGTGACCCGCCGCCTGCTGGACATGTACGCCACCAAGCTGCCGGCGGGCGACGAGGCGCCGCCGCAGGCGCTGACGGTGCTGACGGAGCGCGAGGTGGAGGTGCTGCGGCTGGTGGCCCGCGGGCTGTCGAACGCGGAGATCGCGGCCGAGCTGTTCGTCTCCGAGACGACGGTGAAGACGCACGTCGGCCATGTGCTGACCAAGCTCCAGCTGCGCGACCGGGTGCAGGCGGCGGTGTACGCGTACGAGAGCGGCCTGGTGCGCCCCGGCGCGATGTAGCGGGCCCGAAACCGGCGGACGGCCCGTCACCCCGGTGGGGTGGCGGGCCTTTGTGCTGCCGGGAGAATCGTTACTTCTTGTTGCGGCCGATCAGCCAGAACCGGAACCGGCTGGTGTTGTCCACGGTGGTGTCGACGCCGGTGACGCCGTTCTTGTACACGTAGAACGACTTGTTCTGGTACAGCGGGACCATCGGCACCGCGTCGGCCAGGATGTTCTGGATCTGGGCGTAGGCGCCGGCGCCGGTGCGGTCGGTCATCTTGATCGATTCCGGCACCAGCTTGTTGCTGATCTGCGCGTTGTCGTAGTTGTTGTGGAACGCGCCGCCGTTGACCACCAGCGGGCTGATGTAGTCGTCCGCGTCGACGTAGTCGGGGGTCCAGCCGATCAGGTACGACTGGTAGCTGTCGTTCGACCAGTTGGCCAGGAAGGTGTTCCAGTCGTTCTCCTGCTGGACCGTCACCTGGAACAGGCCGCTGGCGTCCAGCTGCTTCTTGATGGCCTCCAGCTCGGCGGCGCCGGCCCGGGAGCGGGACCAGGTCATGGTGAGCTTGACCGGGGTGCTGATGTGCGCGTCGGTCAGGATCTTCTTGGCCTTGGCGACGTCCGGCTCGCCGTACTTGTCGAAGAAGGCGGTGTTGTGGCCGACCACGCCGGCCGGGACGACCGAGTACAGCGGCAGCACGGTGCCCGCGTACACGTCGTGGGCGAGCGCCTTGCGGTCGATCAGCTGGGCGGCGGCCTGCCGGATCGCCTGCTTGCCGCCGACCTCGTCCTTGGTGTTGAACACCAGGTAGAAGGTCGCGGCGCTGTCGCCCTCGGCGACCCGCAGGTTGCCCTTGCCGGACTGGTCGTCGTTCTTGATCTGGGCGGCGACGGCCGGGTCGAGGCCGTTGTCCGCGATGTCGACCTCGCCCTTGTCGAGGGCGGCCTTCAGGTCCTCCGCCTTCTCGTAGAAGCGGACGGCGAACTTGCTGTTCTCGGGCTTGGTGGCGCTGCCGCGGTAGGTCGGGTTCGGCGACAGGGTGACCTTGCTCGGGCTCTTGCCCTGGTTCTCTATCGCGTCCACCCGGTACGGGCCGGAGCCGACCAGCTTGTCGTTGGCGAGCAGCTTGTCGGCCGGGAAGACCTGGTGGTCGACGATGGCGCCGGCCGGCGAGGACAGCTTGGCCGGGAGCACCGCGTCGGGGGTCTCCAGGTGGAAGACGACCTCGAGGTCGCCGTTCGCGTCCACCGACTTGATGGTCGACAGCAGCGGGCTCGGACCGGTCGGGTCGTTGATCTTCTTGACCCGCTCGATGGAGAACTTGACGTCCTCGGCGGTCACCGGGTGCCCGTTGGTGAACTTCAGCCCGGCCTTCAGCGTGCACTTGTAGGTCATCGCGTCGCTGCCGGTGAACTGGCAGGACTCGGCGGCGTCGGGCTGCGGCACGGTCGCGCCGGGCGGGAAGGCCAGCAGCGACTGGAAGGAGTTGTTGAGCACCAGCCAGGCGCCGATGTCGTACGCGCCGGCCGGGTCCAGCACGGTGGTGCCGTTGGTGGTGCCCAGGGTGATCGCGGCACCGTTGTCGCCGCCGTTGGCGACCTTCTCCACGGACGCGCAGCCGGCCGCCGTGGTGACGACGAGCGCGGCGCAGCTGAGCACGGCCAGGCGGTTGGGCGTAGTCATGCGGGGTGGTCTTCCTTACTGCGTGCGGCCGGCTCGCCCTGGGGGAACCCGAGTCCGGCCGCCGGGGTGGGGCGGCAGGACGCAGGCCGGTACGACCGCGCGGGCGCCCCCTGTCGGATTCGACGACGGTGGGCGGCGGCGCGGGAGGGCGTCTGATCGGTTGTAGCGTGCCACATCGCACCGGGGCGGTCACCGTCTGTTCGAACAATGGGTGGCCGACGGGTGGAAGACCGGCTCCGGACCGTCGACGAGTTGTCAGCCAATGCCCGATTTCATACCCGCTGCCGGATACGGTCCGCGTACCCACGGACGCGGAGGGGAACCGGAAAACCGCACAGCTGAGACGAACGTCACACCCGGGTGGCGGCCAGTGTGCGCAGCAGGTCGAGGTCGACCTGTTCGAGCGAGGGCAGCACCAGCCGGCCGGGGCCCGGCTCGATGGCGGCGATGGAGGGTACCGCAATGACGGGGCAGCCGGCCGCCTCGGCGGCGGCGACGCCGGTCGGGGTGTCCTCGACGACCACGCAGCGGGCCGGGTCGGCGCCCAGGCGGGCGGCGGCGGTCAGGTACGGGTCGGGGAAGGGCTTGGTGCGCGGCACCTCGTCGCCGGCCACCGTGAAGGCGAAGTTCTGGGCGCCCAGGCTGCGCAGCACGATGTCGATGATGCGCCGGTGCGAGGCGGACACCAGCGCGGCCGGGATGCCGTGCGCGGCAAGGGTGTTGAGCAGACGCTCGGCGCCCGGCATCAGCGGGACGCCGCCGTCCAGCAGGTCCACGAAGCGCTGGTTGATCTGGGCGCCGAGGTCGGCGGGGCGGATCGCGGCGCCGGTGCGGGTGAGCAGGTAGTCGATGACGCGGGTCATCGGGCCGCCGACCACGTGGGTGCGGTCCTCGGGGGTGAGCCGGTGGCCGAGTTCGGCGAACAGGTCGACCTCGGCCTGCCACCAGAAGTCCTCGGTGTCGACCAGGGTGCCGTCCATGTCGAGCAGGACGGCCTGCAGGCCGCTGTCCTCGCCGTCTCCGCCGACACGGATCGGGGTCGAGACCGTCGTCATGCGCGCCGTCCTTCCGGGTGGTCGTCCGGAGCGCACTGCGTCCGGGGATGACACGGGCCGGCCCGCTGGTGAGCGGACCGGCCCGTTCAGGATCATCAAGAATACGCCCGCCGGGGCGGATTGCGTCGGGCGCCGGCGCGGCGAACGGATGATCTCCGGTTGAAGTTCTGCTGCGGCGGCTACCGCGCGTTGAAGTACTTGGCCTCCGGGTGGTGCAGCACGATGGCGTCCGTGGACTGCTCGGGGTGCAGCTGGTACTCCTCGGAGAGGATCACTCCGACCCGCTCGGGCCTGAGCAGCTCGGCGATCTTGGCGCGGTCCTCCAGGTTCGGGCAGGCGCCGTAGCCGAGCGAGAAGCGCGCGCCGCGGTACTTGAGCGCGAACATGTCCCGGACGTCCTGCGGGTCCTCGTCGCCGAAGCCGAGCTCGTAGCGGACCCGGGCGTGCCAGAACTCGGCCAGTGCCTCGGCCAACTGCACGGACAGGCCGTGCAGTTCGAGGTAGTCGCGGTAGGAGTCGCCGGCGAACAGCTCGTTGGCGGCCTCGGAGATCCGGTTGCCCATGGTGACCACCTGCAGGGCGACCACGTCGCGCTCGCCGCTCTCCTCCGGGCGGAAGAAGTCGGCCAGGCACAGGCGGCGGCCGCGGCGCTGGCGCGGGAAGGTGAACCGGGTCAGCTCGGTGCCGTCCTCGCCGTGGACGATCAGGTCGTCGCCCTTGGAGTTGGCCGGGTAGTAGCCGTAGATGACGGCGGGCTCCAGCCAGCCCTCGGTCTGCAGGCGGTCCAGCCAGCCGCGCAGCCGCGGGCGGCCCTCGGTCTCCACCAGCTCCTCGTACGACGGCCCGCCGGAGCGGCCGCCCTTGAGGCCCCACTGGCCCTTGAACAGGGCGTCCTCGTCGAGCCAGGAGGCGTAGTCCTGGAACGGGATGCCCTTGATGATCCGGTCGCCCCAGAACGGCGGGGTCGGGATGCGGTTGTCGACGGCCACGTCGGAGCGGATCTGCCCGAGGTTGACCTCCTCCGGCTCCTCGACCTCGACCCGGGCGTGCCGGCGCTGCCGCAGCTCGGGCAGCACCACGCCGGGCACGCCGCGCTTGACGCCGATCAGGGCGTCCATCAGCCGCAGGCCCTCGAAGGCGTCGCGGGCGTAGCGGACCTCGCCGTCGTAGACCTCGTGCAGGTCCTGCTCGACGTAGGCGCGGGTGAGGGCGGCGCCGCCGAGGATCACCGGGAAGTCGGCGGCGAGGCCGCGCTGGTTGAGCTCCTCCAGGTTCTCCTTCATGATCACCGTGGACTTGACCAGCAGGCCGGACATGCCGATCACGTCGGCCTTGTGCTCCTGGGCGGCCTCGACGATCGCCGAGACGGGCTGCTTGATGCCCAGGTTGACCACGTTGTAGCCGTTGTTCGACAGGATGATGTCGACCAGGTTCTTGCCGATGTCGTGGACGTCGCCCTTGACGGTGGCGAGCACGATGGTGCCCTTGCCCTCGCTGTCGGACTTCTCCATGTGCGGCTCCAGGTGGGCCACCGCGGCCTTCATCACCTCGGCGGACTGCAGCACGAACGGCAGCTGCATCTCGCCGGAGCCGAACAGCTCGCCGACCACCTTCATACCGGACAGCAGCGTGTCGTTGATGATCTCCAGCGCCGGACGCTCCGTCAGGGCGGCGTCCAGGTCGGCCTCCAGGCCGCCCCGTTCGCCGTCGATGATGCGGCGCTGCAGGCGCTCCTCCAGCGGGAGGGCGGCCAGCTCCTCGGCCTTGGAGGCGGCGCTGGAGGCGGCGGAGACGCCCTCGAACAGCTGGAGCAGCTTCTGCAGCGGGTCGTAGCCCTCGCTGCGGCGGTCGTAGACCAGGTCGAGGGCGGTCTGCCGGCGGTCCTCGGGGATGCGGTTCATCGGGAGGATCTTCGCGGCGTGCACGATCGCGGAGTCCAGGCCGGCCTCCACGCACTCGTGCAGGAAGACCGAGTTGACGACCTGCCGGGCGGCCGGGTTGAGGCCGAAGGAGATGTTGGACAGGCCGAGGGTGGTCTGCACGTCCGGGTGGCGGCGCTTGAGTTCGCGGATCGCCTCGATGGTCTCGATGCCGTCGCGGCGGGACTCCTCCTGGCCGGTGGCCAGGGTGAAGGCCAGGCAGTCGACCAGGATCGAGCTCTCGTGGATGCCGTACTCGCGGCCCAGCTGCTCGATCAGCCGCTCGGCGATGGCGACCTTCTTGTCGGCGGTGCGGGCCTGGCCGTCCTCGTCGATGGTGAGGGCGATCAGGCCGGCGCCGTGCTCGCGGGCCAGCGCGGCGATCTTCCCGAACCGGGTGTCGGGGCCGTCGCCGTCCTCGTAGTTGACGGAGTTCAGCACCGCGCGGCCGCCGAGCATCTCCAGGCCGGCCCGCAGCACCGGCGGCTCGGTGGAGTCCAGCACGATCGGCAGGGTGGAGGCGGTGGCCAGGCGGCCGGCGATCTCCTTCATGTCGGCGACGCCGTCGCGGCCCACGTAGTCGACGCACAGGTCGAGCAGGTGCGCGCCCTCGCGGATCTGCTCGCGGGCGATCTCCACGCAGGTCTGCCAGTCCGCGGCGAGCATCGCCTCGCGGAACTTCTTCGAGCCGTTGGCGTTGGTGCGCTCGCCGATCGCCAGGTACGAGGTGTCCTGCCGGAACGGCACCGCCTGGTACAGCGAGGCGGCGGCCGGCTCGGGCTTCGGCTCGCGCGGCGTGATCGGCCGGCCCTGCACCCGCTCGACCACCTGGCGCAGGTGCTCGGGGGTGGTGCCGCAGCAGCCGCCGACCAGCGCCAGACCGTAGTCCCGGACGAACGCCTCGTGGGCGTCGGCGAGCTCCTGCGGGCTGAGCGGGTAGTGCGCGCCGTCCTTGGTGAGCACCGGCAGGCCGGCGTTCGGCATGCAGGACAGCCCGACCTTGGCGTTCTTCGCCAGGTAGCGCAGGTGCTCGCTCATCTCGGCGGGGCCGGTGGCGCAGTTCATGCCGATGAAGTCGACGCCGAGCGGCTCCAGCGCCGTCAGCGCCGCGCCGATCTCCGAGCCCAGCAGCATGGTGCCGGTGGTCTCCACGGTGACCTGCGCCAGCACCGGCAGGTCCAGGCCGGCCTCGGCGAGGGCGTCCTTGCAGCCGAGCACGGAGGCCTTGGTCTGCAGCAGGTCCTGGCTGGTCTCGATCAGCAGCGCGTCGGCGCCGCCGGCGATCAGGCCGGCCGCGTTCTGCCGGAAGCCCTCGCGGACCGTCTCGAAGGCGATGTGACCGAGCGTCGGCAGCTTGGTGCCGGGGCCGATCGAGCCGAGCACCCAGCGGACGCGGCCGTCCTTGGCGGTGTACTCGTCGGCGGCCTCGCGGGCGATCCGGGCGCCGGCCTCGGACAGTTCGCCGATCCGGTCGGAGATGTCGTACTCGCCGAGCGCCGAGAAGTTGGCGCCGAAGGTGTTGGTCTCGACGCAGTCCACGCCGACCGCGAAGTACGCGTCGTGCACCGAGCGGACGATGTCCGGGCGGGTCGCGTTGAGGACCTCGTTGCAGCCCTCCAGCTGCTGGAAGTCCTCCAGCGTCGGCTCCTGGGCCTGGAGCATGGTGCCCATCGCTCCGTCCGCCACCACCACCCGGGTGGCGAGCGCCTCGCGCAAGGCGGCGGCGCGGTCCTGCTGGGCGGACGTGGATACAACGGTGGCCATGAGGCTGCTCCCTGGTTGCGACGGCTGTCGGCTATGCGGCCCCACCTTGACCTGGGGCGCACCCGACCAGGGTATCCGCCCGGCGGCGGTGCTATGGAACCCATTTCGCATCGTGGGCGTCCCTGTCCACCGGAAGGGAGCCCGATCATGCCCGCTTCACCACGTCCCAGCAGGTGGCATCACCGCCTCCGCACCCGCGCCGCGTCCGCATGGCGGACAGCGCCGGCCCGGGCGCGTCGCCGCTGGACCGAGCGCACCCGCTGGACCCGGCGCCGCCGTGCGTTGACCGCCTGCGCCGTGGTGGCGGCGCTGCTGGTGCTGCCGGTGCTGGGCGCGGCGCTCGCGCTGCGCTGGTGCTACGCGGGCGACCCGGCGGTCGACGCCCGCACCCGCGGCCGGGACGCGATCTGGCTGGGCCACGCCTGGGTGGACGGGCGGCGCACCGACGCCGACCTGTCGGTGCTGGCGACGCGGGTGCGCGGCACCGGCATCCACGACCTGTACGTGCACACCGGCCCGCTGGAGCACGACGGATCGCTCGATCCGAAGCGGGCCCCGGGCGTGGCGGACTTCCTCGGCCGGGCCCGGGCGGCGATGCCGGGGGTGCGGATCCAGTCCTGGCTGGGCGACGTGGTCGCGCCGGAGAAGGACGGCCTGCACCTGGACCGCCAGGACGTCCGGGACCGGATCGCCGCCTCCGCGCAACAGGTCCTCGACCTGGGCTTCGACGGCGTCCACTTCGACCTGGAGCCGGTGCACGACGGTTCGTCGGGCTTCCTCGCACTGCTCGACCAGGTGCACGCGCTGACCGCCGCCCGGTCCGCCCCGCTGTCCATCGCGGCCCCGCAGATCGAGCCCGTCCCGATGGTCGGCCGGGTCAGCTTCGCGCTGACCGACCACGGCAAGTGGTGGAGCGCCGGGTACTTCGCGCAGGCCGCGCGGCGGGTCGACCAGGTCGCGGTGATGTCGTACGACACCTCGATGCCGGTGGAGTCGCTGTACGGCGGCTACGTCGCCCGCCAGACCACGCTGGCGCTGGCCAACACTCCGCCGAACGTGGCGCTGCTGATGGGCCTGCCCGCGTACTGGGACGACACCCCGACGCACCGCGGCGACGCCGAGACGGTCCGCGCCGCGGTCCGCGGGGCCCGGCTCGCGCTCGGCCCCGACGGCCGGGAGAACTTCGGCCTGGCGCTGTACGTGGACTTCGCGGCGACCCCGGACCACTGGGCGGCGTACCGCGACGGCTGGTGCGTGTAGCCGGCCGGTGCGTGCCGTCCGCAGGGGCCCTGACCTCGGGTGATCCGGCGTCGGGGCCCCCTGGCCGCCGGGCGGTGCGGGGGAACCTCCTAGCATCGGTTCGGCTTCGCCGTGTGGGGACGGAGTCGGCACTCAGGAGGAACGTTCATGCAAGCCCGGAAGATCGGCGCGGCCGCTGCCGCCGCGGTGGCGGTCATCGCCGCCCGCGACCTGGTCCAGAAGAAGCACGCCCTGCTGAGGAACTTCCCGGTGCTCGGGCACGCCCGGTACCTGCTGGAGACGATCGGGCCGGAGCTGCGGCAGTACATCGTGACCTCCAACGAGGAGGAGCGGCCGTTCAGCCGCGACCAGCGGAGCTGGATCTACGCCTCCGCCAAGGAGGAGAACAACTACTTCGGCTTCGGTACCGAGGTGGACGTCGCCCAGGCGCAGGGCCGCGCCTACCTGAAGCAGCGCACCTTCGCCGGACCGCTGCCGGACGGGCACGACCCGCAGGCCGCGCTGCCCTCGGCCAAGGTGCTGGGCGGCCCGCGCGGGCGCGCCAAGGCGTTCCGGCCGGGCAGCGTGGTGAACATCTCCGCGATGAGCTTCGGCTCGCTCTCGGGGGCGGCGATCACCGCGCTCAACCAGGGCGCGGCGCAGGCCGGCGCGATGCACAACACCGGCGAGGGCGGCCTGTCGCCGTACCACCGCAAGGGCGCCGACCTGGTGCTGCAGCTCGGCACCTCATACTTCGGCTGCCGCAACGAGGACGGCAGCTTCAGCCTCGACAAGCTCAAGGACGTGGTCGCGGGCGCGCCGGTCCGGGCGATCGAGATCAAGCTCTCGCAGGGCGCCAAGCCGGGCCTGGGCGGCATGCTGCCGGGCGCGAAGGTGACGCCCGAGATCGCCGGGATCCGCGGCATACCCGTCGGCAAGGACTGCGCCTCCCCGTCGCGGCACTCCGCGTTCGGCGACGTGGACTCGATGCTGGACTTCGTCGAGCTGCTGGCCGCCGAGACCGGCCTGCCGGTCGGCATCAAGAGCGCCGTCGGCGAGCTGGACTTCTGGCAGGAGCTGGCCGCGCTGATGGCACGCGGCGACCGGGGCGTCGACTTCGTGACGGTGGACGGCGGCGAGGGCGGCACCGGCGCGGCGCCGCGGATCTTCGCCGACTCGGTGTCGCTGCCGTTCCGGATGGGCTTCTCCCGGGTCTACGGCACCTTCGCGGAGCTGGGCCTGACCGACGAGCTGACGTTCATCGGCTCCGGCAAGCTCGGTCTGCCGGAGAACGCCGCGGTGGCGTTCGCGCTCGGCGCCGACATGATCAACGTGGCGCGCGAGGCGATGCTGTCGATCGGCTGCATCCAGGCCCAGAAGTGCCACACCGACAAGTGCCCGACCGGCATCGCCACCCAGAACCCGTGGCTGGCCCGCGGCGTGGACCCGGCCTCCAAGTCCACCCGGGCCGCGGTCTACCTGCGCACCCTGCGCAGGGAGCTGACGAAGGTCTCCTCCGCGCTCGGCGTCGCCCACCCGTCGCTGATCACCGCCGCCGACATCGAGGTGCTGAACGGCGACTACGAGGCCCGCACCCTGGCCGGCGTGTACGGCTACAAGGAGGGCTGGGGCGAGCTCGGCCCGGACCTCGCCGCGGGGATCACCGCGCTGATGACGGGCCGCCCGGCCGTCTGACGCAGCGTCGAGGGGCGGAGCCGAGGCTCCGCCCCCGTTCCGTCCGGCGCAGGTCGAATCAGCGCAGGTCGAACACCAGCCGGGCGGACACCTTGCCCGCGAGCACGTCCGCGAAGCAGGCGTTCACGTCCTCCAGCTTGCGGGTCTCCCGGATCACCGTGGTCCGGCCCAGCTCGTGCAGCCGGAACACCTCCGCCAGGTCCTGCCGGGTGCCGACGATCGAGCCGATCACCCTGGTGCCGTTCAGCACCGTCTCGAACACCGGCAGCGTCAGCTCGCCCTCGGCGGGCAGCGCGACCAGGACGAGGGTGCCGCCGCGGCGCAGCGAGTCGTAGGCGGCGCGGAACGAGGCGTTGCTGACGGCCAGCGAGACCGCGGCGTCGGCGCCGCCGAGCTTGTGGACCTCGTGCGCCACGTCCTGGATCCGAGCGTCGATCACGTGGTCGGCGCCGAGCTCCTTGGCGAGCTTCAGCTTGTCGTCGGTGATGTCCACCGCGACCGTCTCGGCGCCGAAGATCCGGGCGTACTGCAGCGCCAGGTGGCCCAGGCCGCCGATGCCGGAGATCAGCACCCGGGTTCCGGGTCGGGCGCCGGACAGCTTGACCGCCTTGTACGTGGTGACGCCCGCGCAGGACAGCGGGGCGGCGTCCATCGGGTCCACACCGTCGGGGACGGGCACCACGTAGTCGCCGTGCGCGACGGCGTACTCGGCGTAGGCGCCGTCCACCGAGTAGCCGGAGTTGTGCTGGGACAGGCAGAGCGTCTCCCAGCCGGTGACGCAGTAGTCGCAGCGTCCGCAGGCGTCGGCCAGCCACGGGATGGCGACCCGCTCGCCGACCTTGACGTGCCGGACGTTCGAACCGGCGGCCTCCACGACGCCGACGCCCTCGTGGCCGGGCACGAACGGCGGGGACGGCTTGACCGGCCAGTCGCCGTGCGCGGCGTGGATGTCGGTGTGGCACAGGCCGGAGCACTCGATCCGCACCAGCACCTGGTGCGGCGCGGGGGCCGGCACCTCGCGTTCCTCGATCTCCAGCGGCTCGGTGAAGTCCCGGACCACAGCTGCCTTCATGGCCTTCTCTCCTCGCAGAGCGGGTGAATCCGACAAAAGGGATGCCTCTCTGCGCTCAGCCTGCTGGCTCCGCCGGGGAACCGCGAACGGGCGCGCCGACCCCGGCGAAGATCACCGTCCGCTCCCCGTCCGGGACTGACGGAGCGTCAGGGTAGCGTTGACCAAAGCCCGTCATTCCCAGGCGGGTTGGGCATTTTCTGTGCCCATCGGACACATCGGACACACCCCAGGTACGGAGGACCGACATGACCCGCGCACTGCTGCGCACCGCCGGGACCGGACTGGCCCTGCTCACCGCCGGCCTGCTCCTGGTCGGCTGCGAACCCGCCAAGCACGCCAAGGCCGCACCGCCGCCCAGCCCCTCCCCCACCGCCACTGCCGCCGCTTCCCCCGTCGTCTCCCCCACGCCCTCCCGGCTCGACGACTCCTACTTCGCCGAAGGCAGCTGCGCCCGCTCCCTCAACCCGGGCGGCAGCGGGACCACCGCCCACTACGAGACGGTGCCCTGCGACAGCCCGAACGCCGAGGCCAAGGTCACCAAGCGCAGTGGCACCCTGACCGGCGTCGCCGCCGCCCTCCCGCGCGGCGCGGACTGCCCCGACGGCACCGACGTCGCCCTCGACCTCACCCAGAACGACCTGACCAACGTCACCCGCAACCGGGCCGCCTGGGCCTGCCTGCGCAACCTGCACGACCCGCACCCCGGCGAGCCCGGCGGGGGCGGCGGCCCCGGCATCGTCGTCGGCGACTGCGTCTACGCCACCAAGAGCGCCAGTGGCTCCGACACCGTCGCCGAGACCCGCTGCGACGGAAAGGGCGACCACAGGCCCGAGTACAAGGTCGACAAGGAGTACGTGAAGCAGACCGTGCAGCTCAAGGGAAGCACCGAGGCGACCTGCCCCGACGAGGCCACCGTCACCTTCACCATCCCCGCCCCGCCCGGCACCCTCGCCATGAACCCGACCGTCGCCTGCGCCGAGCCCGTCGACTGACGGCCGGGCCCGTCCGCTCACGGCGATACGCTTGGGCCTCTTGCCCGGCCACGGGTGGCATTCAAAGCCCGTAGGCTGGGCAGATAAGGGACCTGGGGGCGGCAGTGCCCCCGCCACGGACGGAGGGAGATGCCGGGTGATCGAGCTGGAAGACCTGCCCGAGTTGATCGACCCGGTGATGATCTGCGCCTTCGAAGGCTGGAACGACGCCGGCGACGCGGCCTCCGCCGCGCTCGGACACCTCGACGAGACCTGGGGCGGCAAGGTGTTCGCCGCGCTCGACGCCGAGGACTACTACGACTTCCAGGTCAACCGGCCCACCATCTGGCTCGACGGCGGCGTCCGCCGGATCACCTGGCCCACCACCCGGCTCTCGGTGGTCCGGGTCACCGAGCCCAAGCCGCGCGACCTGGTCCTCGTGCGCGGCATCGAGCCCAGCATGCGCTGGCGCTCCTACTGCAACGAACTGCTCGGCTTCGCCCACGAGTTGGGCGTCGAACTGGTCGTCGTCCTGGGCGCGCTGCTGGGCGACACCCCGCACACCCGGCCGGTCCCGGTCTCCGGCGTCACCTCCGACGCCTCGGTGGCCCGCAGCCTCGACCTGGAGGAGAGCCGCTACGAGGGCCCCACCGGCATCGTCGGCGTCCTCCAGGAGGCCTGCGCCCACGCCGGAGTCCCCGCCGTCACCTTCTGGGCCGCCGTCCCGCACTACGTCTCCCAGCCGCCCAACCCCAAGGCCACCCTGGCCCTGATCAACAAGCTGGAAGACCTCCTCGACCTCCGCATCCCCCCGGGCGAGCTCGCCGACGACGCCCGCGCCTGGCAGCTCGGCGTCGACCAGCTCGCCGCGGAGGACACCGAAGTCGCCGAGTACGTCCAGCAGTTGGAAGAGGCCCAGGACACCGCGGAGCTGCCGGAGGCCTCCGGGGACGCGATCGCCCGCGAATTCGAGAGGTACCTGCGGCGCCGCGAGAACCAGGGCCCGAAGGGCGAGAAGCCCATCACGGGGCACGCCACGGAGCGCCCCAAGGACGAGGACGAAGAGTAGGAGCAACCGGGGCGCGGGGAACTGCGCGAAGCGGAAGGCACCACGTCCGCAAGATCGCGACGCAGGACAATGACCTGCGCTTGATCGCGACCTTGCGGACGTGGTCCGCGTTTGTCGCGCAGTTCTCCCCCAGCCCTTGCGGGCCGGGAGGTGCCCCCACGCGCCCCTGTTGTAACTCCTTACAGGGCTACGCCCAGGAGCGCGTCGACCGCGCGGGAGACCAGGCCCGGGGCCGAGATGTCGTCGCCGCCGTCCGCGTGGGCCGTCGCGGCCCAGCGGTCGACGGCCGCCAGCGCCGCCGGGGCGTCGAGGTCGTCGGCGAGGGCCTCGCGGATCTCCGCGAGCAGCGACGTCGCGGAGGGGCCGTCCGGGCGGGAGACCGCGGCGCGCCAGGCAGCGAGGCGGGTGAGGGCGGAGTCGAGGTCCTCGGCCGTCCACTCCCAGTCGCTGCGGTAGTGGTGGGCGAGCAGCGCGAGCCTGATCGCGGGGGGGTCGACGCCCTCGCGGCGGAGCGCGGAGACGAACACCAGGTTGCCGCGCGACTTCGACATCTTGTGGCCGTCGAGGGCGACCATCCCGGCGTGCACGTAGGCGCGGGCGTAGGGGTGGGCGCCGAGGGCGACCTGGGCGTGCGAGGCGCCCATCTCGTGGTGCGGGAAGGACAGGTCGCTGCCGCCGCCCTGGATGTCGAAGTCCATGCCGAGGAACTTCAGCGCGATGGCGACGCACTCGATGTGCCAGCCGGGCCGGCCGTGGCCGAGCTCGGTGTCCCAGGCGGGTTCGCCGGGTCGGGCGGCGAGCCAGAGCAGCGCGTCCAGCGGGTTCTTCTTGCCGGGGCGCTCGGGGTCGCCGCCGCGCTCGGCGAAGACCGGCAGCATCTGCTCGCGGGTGAGCCCGGAGACCTCGCCGAAGTGCGGGTCGGACTCCACGGAGAAGTAGATGTCGCCGTCGACCTCGTACGCGGCGCCGGAGGCGAGCAGCTGCTGCACCAGCGGGACGATCCACGGGATCGATTCGACGGCGCCGATGTAGTGCGCGGGCGGGAGCATCCGCAGCGCCGTCATGTCCTCGCGGAACAGGGCGGTCTCGCGGGCGGCGAGTTCGGTCCAGTCCTGGCCGGTGGCGACGGCGCGCTCCAGCAGCGGGTCGTCGACGTCGGTGACGTTCTGGACGTACAGGACGTCGTGGCCGGCGTCCTTCCAGACCCGCTGGACCAGGTCGAAGGTGTTGTAGGTGGCTGCGTGGCCCAGGTGGGTCGCGTCGTAGGGAGTGATGCCGCAGACGTAGAGCCGGGCGGTCGGGCCGGTGGGTACGACCTCTCGGACACTGCTCGTGGCGGTGTCGTAGATGCGCAGGGGGAGCCCCTGACCGGGCAGGGCGGGAACCTCGGAGGTGGGCCAGGCATGCATGGCACCGACTCTAACCGTGCACTGATTTGAAAGACCAACCTGTTGGCGTGATCGGCTTGATTCCGCCAGTTCTCTGTTTCGGATCGGTATCAGACCGGCGGCCAGGGAATAGATGGCCAGTCAGCCGACGGCTGCGGGTGCCGTCCGGAGGCCAGCAGCGCGCCGGTCCGGGCCCGCAGCGCGTCGAGTTCGGCGCGGGTGAGATGCGGGCGCAGCCGCTCGCCGAGCGGGCCGTCGAGGTCGGCGGCGAGCCGGCCGAGGACGTCGAGGGCCTCGGCGGTGAGCGGTCGGTCGGCCCATCCCCACAGCAGGGTGCGGAGCTTGGGCTCGGTGTGGAAGGTGACGCCGTGGTCGATGCCGTAGATCCGGCCGTCGGCGGCGGGCAGCCAGTGGCCGCCCTTGCGGTCGGCGTTGTTGAGGACGGCGTCCAACACGGCGAGGCGGCGCAGCCGTTCGTCGTCGCGGTGCACCAGCCAGGCCTGGCGTCCGGCGTCGAGTTCGGCGCGGACGATCGGCAGCCAGCCCGCGGCGGGCCCGTCGAGGGGCTGGAGGTCGAGGAGTTCGGGGGCGTCCGGGTCGGGTTCGATCCACAGCTGGACCATGCCGGGCCCGGCCGGGCCCTCACGGAGCACGGTCGGCGGGATCAGCTGCCACCCGGTGGCCGCGGACAGCTCGTGGGCGGCGGTCTCCCGGCCGGCCAGCGTGCCGTCGGGGAAGTCCCACAGCGGGCGTTCGCCGGCGACGGGCTTGTACACGCACGGGGCGGTGACGCCGTCGAGGGTGGCGGTGCAGTACAGGACGGCGTTGGAGGCGTCGGTGACCCGGCCGTGGACGGTCAGCGTGCCCTCGCGCAGCAGGGCGAGGGCGGCGGGGGTGTCGGCGGCCAGTGCGGCGCTGGTGGCCGGGTCGGTGCCGGGGGCTTCCACGGCCGGTTGCCCGCTCAGCGCCGGTAGCCGTTCGCGCGGGGGCAGAGGTGGCCCTCGGGGTCGAGCGGCAGGTTGCAGAACGGGCAGGGCTTGCGGCCCGCCGCGACCAGGTCCAGGGCCCGCTTGGCGAACACCCGGGCCATCGCGCCGCTGAGCCGCACCCGCAGCAGGTCGGGGCCGTTCTCGTCGTCGAAGACCTCGATCTCGTCCTCGTCCTCGGACTCCTCGACGTACGCCTGCGCCTCGACCACCAGGCACTCCTCGCGGGCGTCCCAGGCCAGTGCCATGGTGCCGACCCGGAACTCCTGCTCCAGCGGCAGGTCGAGCGGCGCGGCGTCGAGCAGGTCGACGGGCGCGGCGGCCGG
This sequence comes from Kitasatospora griseola, assembly GCF_044999035.1. Taxonomy (NCBI): domain Bacteria; kingdom Bacillati; phylum Actinomycetota; class Actinomycetes; order Kitasatosporales; family Streptomycetaceae; genus Kitasatospora; species Kitasatospora griseola. The sequence continues at coordinate 905,173 of NZ_CP173360.1, forward strand.
GATCGGGGCCTCGCCGCCGCTGCGCCGCAGCGCCTCGTCGAGGACTTCCTCGATGCGTTCGGCGAGGGCGGCGACCTGGGCCTTCTCCAGCAGCACGCTGGTGATCCGGCCGCGCGAGGAGGCCTGCAGGTAGAACGCCCGGGCGCCGGGCTGGCCGACGGTGCCGGCCACGAACCGCTCGGGCTGGTCGTAGAAGTGGACCTGACGGGACACGCTGCTCGCTCCGGTACGGGGGTGTGCGGTCTTCTCGATCTCACCCTACGGCCAAACGGGCCTGCCGTGGGGTGCGGGTGGCGCGGATTCCTGCTGGGGACGGCGGAGGCCCGGGCGGCGCCGGCCCGGCGGGGCTCGGACCGCGCGGGTCCGGCCGGGCCCGGACGGCGCCGGCCCCGCGGGGCTCAGACGGTGCCGGTGTCGCCGCCGACCACCGCGTCGTCGCCGGCCGAGTGGCCGTGCGGGCGCGGGGCGAGCGAGGACAGGCTGCCGGTGTCGCCGAGGCGCAGCAGGTACGGGCGGTTCGGGGTGTAGCGGATCGCCGTCACCGAGCACGGCTCGACCGAGATCCGCTGGAAGTGGTCGAGGTGCAGGCCGAGCGCGTCCGCGACGATCGCCTTGATCACGTCGCCGTGGGTGGCGACCGCCCAGAGCGCGTCCGGGCCGTGTTCGACGGAGATCTTCTCGTTCCACTCGCGGACGGCGTCCACGGTGCGGTGACTGAGCGCGCGCAGCGACTCGCCGCCGGGGAAGGCGGCGGCGGAGGCGTGGTCCTGGACGGTACGCCACAGCGGTTCGTCGGCGAGCTCGGACAGCGGACGGCCGGTCCAGTCGCCGTAGTGGCACTCGCCGAGCCGCTCGTCCAGCTCGGGCGGGCCGAGTTCGGGGCGGGCGGCGACCAGCGGCTCCAGGGTCTGCCGGCAGCGCTCCAGCGGGCTGCTGACCAGCCGGACGACGGGCAGTCCGGCCAGCCGCTCCGGCAGGGCGGCGGCCTGGGCGCGCCCGGTGTCGTCCAGGTCGACGCCGGGCGTCCAGCCGGCCAGGATTCCGGCCGTGTTGGCGGTGGAGCGGCCGTGGCGCACGAGCAGCAGGGTGGGCATACCGCAAGCGTACGGGGTGCTCCCCTCCCGGCGGGCCGGGGGTTCGGGTCACAATGGCGGGCATGATCGTGGATTGCGGCACTTACCGGGCCGGGCGGCGCACCGAGGGGCCGGAGGATTTCTCGGACGCCCTGGATGCGGTCCGGGCGGCCGGCGACGGCTTCGTGTGGATCGGCCTCGCCGACCCGACGGAGGCCGAATTCGACCACGCCGCCGACGAGTTCGGCCTGCACCCGCTGGCGGTGGAGGACGCGGTGACGGCGCATCAGCGCCCGAAGCTCGACATCTACCGGGACTCGGTGTTCACCGTCCTGAAGACCGCCGGGTACCACCCGCACGACGAGTCGGTCTCCATCGGCGAGCTGATGATCTTCCTCGGCGACTCGTACGTGATGACGGTCCGGCACGGGCCGGAGAGCCCGCTCAAGGACCTGCGGGCCAGGCTGGAGGAGCAGCCCGAACTGCTGGCGCACGGGCCCGCCGCGGTGCTCTACGCGATCTTCGACATGGTGGTCGACCAGTACCTCGACGTGGCCACCGAACTCCAGACCGACCTGGACGAGTTGGAGGCGGAGATCTTCTCCCCCGGCCGGGTCCGCGGCGCCGCCGAGCGCATCTACGGCTTCAAGCGGCAGGTGGTGAACTTCCGCAAGGCCGCCTTCCCGCTGATGGAGCCCGCGCTGCGCCTCACCCGGGCCGGCACCGCCTCCGGCGAGGTCAACGTGCCCTTCGTCCCCGCCGAGCTGCGCCCCTACTTCCGGGACGTCGCCGACCACCTGGCCAAGGTCAACGAGGTGGTGGAGAGCCTGGACCGCCTGCTCTCCGACATCCTGTCCGCCAACCTCGCCCAGGTCAGCGTCCAGCAGAACGACGACATGCGGAAGATCTCCGCCTGGGCCGCCCTGGCCGCCGTCCCCACCATGATCGCCGGCATCTACGGCATGAACTTCGAACACATGCCGGAGCTCCGCCAGGTCTGGGGGTACCCGGCGGCGCTGTCCCTGATGGCCGGCGTCTGCTTCGTCCTGCACCGCCTGTTCAAACGCGCGGGCTGGCTGTAGCCGGCCGTCCGCTCCCGACGGGTCCGGGCCGCGCCGTCAGCGGCCGGCGTTCGTCCGGGGCGGCCGGTGGTCGGCGGCCGGCCCCGTCCTCGCCGTCAGGTCCTGCATCAGCAGCTCGAACATCGGCTCCTGATCCGTGACCAGGGGCGCGAAGTGGTCCTCCTCGGCCGGGAGCGGATACGGCCGGGCCGCCCAGAGGTGCGTGAACACCGGCCCCCGGACGCCGGCGAGCCGGCGGACCCGTTCGCCCGTGACCTCCCCGCAGGCCCCGCCCGCAACCGAACCGTGGTTTCCGAACAGCAGACCGAACTCCTGCCGATGGGCAAGCTCCCACCGCCGGAAGGCCCTTGACGGCTCGACGAGTCGTGCCGCGAAGTCGCCCTCGGCCTCGGCCTCGACGACATCCCGCAATTCCCGACAGAGTTCCCCGACGATGTCGCGCGCGGCCTGCCGGACGATGCCGGGGAGCCCGGTGAAGTACCGGTGGAGCGCCGCGGGCGTCACCCCGACCGCACGCGCCACGGCGGCCAGGGTGAGGGCCTCCACCCCGTGCCGCCCGATGATGTCCCGCGCGACCGATCGGACCTCGGCCGACAGCTGGGCCCGCAGCCGGTCCCGACGCGACGACGACCCTGCGCCCGTGGTCCTCCAATCCTCCCGGACGGCGGTGGGACCGCATCGGCGGCAGGCGCACGCGGGGACCGCGTCGCTCACGCGCCCGGCCCCTGGCCGGGCGCCGTCGTGCCCGCACCGTCGTCCGCGCCGGCCGCGGTCAGTCGCGGCGCGGCCTGCGCACTCCGGTCCTCCTCCAGGGCGATGTCCCACTGCGCCACCCGGTTCCGCGAGGCCGTCACCCGCAGCACCACCACGTCGATCGTGGAGCCGGCGGTGACCCGGCCCGCCCGCACCGCCTGCCACAGCGCATCGCTCATGTTCGACCGGTGGAGCAGGCCCGGCCGCCGGTAGCCGTCCAGCCGCACCCGGACGTAGCCCTTGTTGGCCTGCACGTCGTGCACCGTGCCCGCGAAACGCTCCCCGACCGTCGGGTACTCGCCGGCGGGCGGCGCCGCGAGGCCGGCCTTCGGCGCGTCGGCCAGCGCCACGTCGATGCGCCGCTGCACCGGGTCCACCCGCAGGATCCGCACCTGGACCTCGTCGTCCTTCGCGATGCCCGCGGCCCGCACCTGATAGGCCGGGATGAACGACTTGCCGCCCTCGGGCAGCAGCTCGATGAACGCACCGGCCGCGGGGCTCACGTTGGTGACCCGCGCCGAGTACACCTGCCGCAGCCGGTAGGCCGCCACCAGCCGGGGCCACGGGTTCTCCTGGCGATACCGCTGCGTGAAGACCACCCGCCCCTGGTCGACGACGAAGAAGCCGTTGACCGTACTGCCCTGGCGGTAGTGCTTGCTGGCCGACATGTCCTCCGGGACCATGTCCCAGTAGCTGACCTCCTCGCGCCTCATCTCGGCGGCCTGCAACGGGTCCTGGATGTTCCGGACGAAGACCCGGTCGGGAAACGCCAGTTCCACCTGCGCCGTCGCCTCGTACGCCCCCCACGTCGCGGTCCGCGGCACCAGGTCCCGCTCCGGCGCGGTGCGTTGCAGCTCCGCCTGGATCCGCTCCCGCAGCTCGTTCTTGAACCGCCCGAACTGTTCGAACTCCTGCGTGTAGGTGATGGGCCGGAGCCGCCCGACCACGTTCGTCGGGACCGCCGCCCCCTCGTACATGGTCACCACCATGCGCTTGTGCAGGCACATGGCCCAGCCGAGCTCCATGGCCACCGACGTCGACGGAACCGACAGATCCACGACCACGATGCCGGCCCGGTCGACCCCGTCCCAGGCGGCCTCCAGCGGGCCGAGCGTCGTCTCGTCGTTGGTGTCGGCGCGCTGGGCGCTCAGCCCCAAACTCCGCACCACGGACTCGAGTTCCCGGTACACCGAGTCGAAGTCGAGGGTGCGGCCGTCGGGTACGGCTTTCCTCCCGTACGGCATCAGGAAGAAGACGAGGTTGGGATCCACCGGTCGACCCGGCTCGCGTTCCAGCTTCATGGACACGGCGAACTCCTCGAGGGTAAACGGCCGTGGCGAACTAAGCCCGCTCCACTCCCAAGGAACCACCAAGTCGACCTGCGCACAAGGAACCTGACGCAGCATCGGTCGGCGGACGGCCGGCCGTCCGGCGCAGAACGAGAACCGCGACGCACACCGGTGCGTGACCGGAGTGCGCCGCGTTCAGGACCTGCGGTGACGGCTCGTCAGGACTGCTGCTGCCGACGGCGGCGGGCGGCCACCAGGGCGGCGCCGAGAGCCACGGAAGCGGCGCCGGCGGCGGTGATCGCACCGAGCGGGGCGTCGACGCCGGTGGACGCGAGGACGCCCGTGGTGGTGGTGTCGTTGGTGGTCACCGTGGTGGTGGTCGTGTCGGACACCGGAGTGACGGTGGTGCCGCCCTGCTCGGGAGTGGTACCGCCGGTGCCCTGGTTGCCGCCCTCCGACTGGTGGGCGTTGGCCGTGTCGCGAGCTTGGGCCTCGGCCAGGCCGGTGAGCAGGAAGGCGTGCAGCGACGCGGAGGTGTGGCCGTCCAGGACGTGGCCGACCGCCTTGCGGACCTCCGGCCCGCCGATCGACATCGCCTGCGAGATCCGCAGCCGGACCTCGTCGTCGGAGATGCCGTCCAGACCGGCCAGGAAAGCCTTCGCCGCGTCCGCCCCGAGCGCCTGCTCGGCGGCCTCGGTGAGGGTGAGCGAGCTGCCCGGCCGGATCAGCGTGTGGAGCACCTTCTGCCAGTTGGCGTCGTTGACCTTGGCGTTGGCCGCGTCCCGGGCCTGGGCCTCGGCCAGGCCGGTGAGCAGAACGCTGTGGATGTATGCCTCGTCGAGCGAGTCCAGGGCCCGGTTCGCGATCTTGCGGACCTCGGGCCCGCCGAGCGACATGGCCTGGGTGATCCGCAGCCGGGCCTCGCGGACGTCGGTGCCGTCCAGACCGGCCAGGAAGGCCTTGAGGTCGTCCGCGGAGAGGGCCTTGGCAGCGGCCTCCGTGAGGGTGAGCGAGCTGCCCGGCTGGGTCAGCTGGCGGAGCACCTTGATCCACCGCTGGCTGTTGGCCCACTGCGGCCACTCGACCTGGAGGAAGTGGTCGATCGCCGCGTTGTCGCCGTTCAGCGCCTTCTGCCCGGCCTGCCAGATGTCGGTGCCCGGTCCGGCCTCGCTGATGATCTGCACGACCCGGATGCGATTGTCGTCGTGGATGATGCCCGGCATCTCGACGTCCAGGAAGTGCCGGATGTCCTCGGCGGTGCCGCTCAGCGCCTTGTTGGCGCGCTCGTAGAAGTACCGGCTGTGGCCCGGCTCCGCGATCACCCGAAGCAGCCGCACCCGCAGGTCGTCCAATTCCTGCGAGGCGTCGCCGCCGGGCGCGGGCTCCGCCGGGGTCGGCTCGGCGGGCGCCGGCGTGGGCGTGCCCGGCGTGGTCCCGCCCGGCGTGGGCGTGCCGGTGCCCGGGTCCGTCGCCGGGGTCTCGGTGGAGGGTGCCTCGGTGGACGGTGCCTCGGTGGAGGGCTCCTGGGCCGACGGGGTCTCCGTGGACGGGGTCTCCGTGGACGGGGCTTCGGTGGTCGGGGCTTCGGTGGTCGGCACGTCCGTGGCCGGGGTGTCCGGCTGGGACTGGCCGGTCGGCGTGGGCGCGGTGTCGGCGAGGGCCGGCGTGCTGCCGAGGACGGTCGGAGCGGAGACCGCGGCCACGAAAACGGCAGCGGCGATCGAACGACGGATGCTCAAGGTCTTCCCCTGGTACAGGTTTCAGGTCATCGCCGCGCACCTGGGCGGCGGGAGAAATGAGGAGTCACGGGGCGGCCGTCCGGAGAACGGCCACCCTGCGGGGCTCGTCGGCGAAGCGTCAGGACTGCTGCCGGCGGCGGGTGACCACCAGGGTGCCCGCGCCGAGGGCCAGCGCGGTGGCGCCGGCGACGGTGAGCGCACCGAGCGGAGCGTCGGCACCGGTGGAGGCGAGCACGCCGGTGGTGGTGCCGGTCGTGGTCGTGGTGGTGGTCACGGTGGTGGTGTGGGACGCCTGGGTGACACCGGTGCCGCTGCCGCCGTTGTTGCCGTTGTTGCCGGTCTGCGGGTGGTTCTGCTGCTCCTGCGCGGCGGCATCCCGGGCCTTCGCCTCGGCCAGACCGACCTCCAGGAAGGTGCGCAGCGCCTCGTTCGAACCGTTCTCCAGCGCGGCCAGGGCGGCCTTGCGGACCTCGGGGCCGCCGACCTCGATCAGCTGGGAGATCCGCAGCTGGTCGTCGTCGTGACGGAGCTGCGGCAGGCGGCCGATGAAGTAGATGAGCTCCTGGTCCTTGCCGTCGAGCGCCTCGTTCGCGGCGTCCCGCAGGATCCGGGTGATGCCCGGCTCATTCAGGATCCGGGCGGCCTTCGCCCGGTACTCGGCGGCAACCGGCGGCCAGACGGTGTTGAGGAAGTGGTCCATGTCCGCTTCCGTGCCGCCCTCGTACGCCTCGCGAGCGGCCTGTCGGAGCGGGCTGTCCGGCTCCGAGAGGCTCACGATCTGCGCGACGCGGACGAACTTGTCCTCGACCAGGATTCGCGGCATGTCGACATCCAGGAACTTCCGGACGTCGTCGACAGTGCCGGCCGCCGCGGCCTTTGCGTGCTCGTAGAAGTACCTGCTGTGGCCCTTTTCCGCGATCGCCTTGTCAAGACGGTCGCGCAGTTCCTTCTCGACCGCCGCCGGATCGACCGGCTTGGGGTCCACCGGAGCGGGCTCGGTCGGCTTGGGCTCCACCGGAGCGGGCTCGGTCGGCTTGGGCTCCACCGGGGCGGGCTCGGTCGGCTTGGGCTCCACCGGAGCTGGGTCCACCGGTGTCGGGTCGGTCGGCTTGGAGTCGGCCGGCGCAGGGTCCGCAGGTGTCGGATCGGCCGGGGCCGGGTCCGCAGGCTTCGGGTCGGCCGGCGCCGGGTCCGTGTCCGTCGCGGCGGCGTCCGGCTGGGACTGACCGGTCGGCACGGTCTCGGCCATGGCCTGCGCGGCACCGAAAGCGGTGGGCGCAGAGACGGCAGCCACGAATATGGCGGCAGCGATCGACCGACGGATGCTCAAAGTTCCCCCCAGAAAGGACATTCGCGCCCAAGTCATCACCGTGGCGAACTCACACGGCTACGAACGTGAGCGATCGTATCGGAACCTTATGCTGCGTCAAAACGCTTTCTTTTCTATATTTTTGGCCGCTTCCGACCACGTCCGCGCATATCTCGGAGCCCGGCCCGGAACCGCTCCGGCAGCCCGCTCAGGCTGGCCCTCTCGCCCGGATCCTGTCGGATCAGCGCGCGCCTCCCCCGGCCCGAGGGGGGCTGGGGAAGGGATGATCCGGCGTCGCGCGCCCCGCAAGATCCGGAAGGGTGGCCTTAGCGAGGCCGGCGCGATGCAGGGACCGCCGGCCTGCGGGCCCAGTCGGCGTCACTCGCCGCACTCGTGGGTGGCCGGGTCCACCAGGACGCGGTCGAGCAGGTTGCGCAGTTGGGCCTGCTCCTCGGCGCTGAGGTCGCCGAAGAGTTCGCGCTCGGCCGTGCCGACCTCCTGGTCGATGCGTTCCAACGCCTGCCGACCGGCCGGAGTGATCTCCACGATGTGGCGCCGCCGGTCGGCGGGATCGCGGCGGCGCTCGCACAGCCCGGCGGACTCCAACTCGTTGAGAACGGCGACCAGTTGGCTCGGGTCGACCTCCATCGCGGCGGCCAGTTCGCGCTGGCTGGTAGCGCCGGGGGCAAGCCGCATCAAGGTCATCGCATTGCGCGGATGCAGCCCGGCGACGGCCAGCGCGGCACGAATGCGGGTGCCCGCGAGCTCCCCGCGGAAGGAGAGGAGGAAGCCGAGGCGGTCGATCGGGTGTGCAGCTGCCATGGCGTCCACCGTACACAGCGACCACATTATGGAGGACAACAAATCATTGGTGCGGTTCAATGGCTTATCCTCCACCCATCATTGAATGTGCTCCATGTTCACCGGTTATGTCGTCGTCGCCGCACTGCTCGCACTCGGCCTGTCCGCCTCCGCCTTCCTGACCTTCACCCGGAACCCGCAGGTCACGGCCAGCATGACCAAGGTGGGCGTGCCCGACTCCTGGCTGCCTTGGCTCGGGACGGCGAAAGCGGCGGGCGCGCTCGGCCTGCTCGTCGGCCTGCTCGTCCCGCCGCTCTCGGACGCACCGGGCAGTTCTCTCGTCCGCCCACCCGATGACGCGCCCGCCCTCGCGCGCCGCTGCGTCGAGGATCAGGTCACGCTGCCACCCGGGAGCGGCGGCGGACGCCCAGCAGGCTGCGCCCGCAGCCGTCGTACCGCGTCACGGTGCGTCGTTGGTGCCGGTCACAGCGGGCAGGTGCTTCCTGAGGGCCTGGACGGCTTGCCCGAACCTGACCCCCGGGGGAGACCTGTCGTCAGGCGAGACCGGCGCGTTCCAGGGCGTCGACGCCCGTGCGGAGGGCGGTGATGCGTTCGTCGAGAGTCCAGCCGGAGGGGGCGAGGGTGAGGGTGGTGACGCCGGCGGCGGCGTAGGCCTGCATGCGGTCGGCGATGCGGGCGGTGTCGCCGAGGAGGGAGGTGGCGTCGATGAAGTCGTGGGGGACGGCGGCGGCGGCGCCGGCCTTGTCGCGGGCGAGGTAGCGGGTCTGGACTTCGTCGGCGGCCTGCTCGAAGCCCATCCGGCGGGCGAGCCGGCTGTAGAAGTTCTTCTCCTTGCTGCCCATGCCGCCGAGGTAGAGGGCGGTGTAGTCGCGCAGGGTGTCGGCGGCGGCGTGGATGTCCTCGCCGACCGCGATGTTGACGGTCGGGCAGAGGTCGAAGCCGTCCAGGGTCCGGCCGGCCTTGGCGCGGCCGGCGGCGAGGGCGTCGACGGAGAGCGCGGCGTGCTCGGGGGCGAAGAACAGGCCGAGCCAGCCGTCGGCGATCTCGCCGGTGAGTTCGAGGTTCTTCGGGCCCATGGAGGCGATGTAGATCGGCAGGTGTTCGCGCACCGGGTGGACGGTGAGCTTGAGCGCCTTGCCGGGCCCGCCGGGCAGCGGCAGCGTCCAGTTGGCGCCGTCGTGGACCAGCCGCTCGCGGGACATCGCCTTGCGGATGATCTCCACGTACTCGCGGGTGCGGGCCAGCGGCTTGTCGAACTTGACGCCGTACCAGCCCTCGGAGACCTGCGGGCCGGAGACGCCGAGGCCGAGCCGGAAGCGGCCGCCGGAGAGGGTGTCGAGGGTGGCGGCGGTCATCGCGGTCATCGCGGGGGTGCGGGCGGGGATCTGGAAGATCGCGGAGCCGACGTCGATCCGCTCGGTCTTCGCGGCGACGTACGACAGCACGGTGGCGGCGTCCGACCCGTACGCCTCGGCGGCCCAGCAGACCGCGTAGCCGAGCCGGTCGGCCTCCTGGGCGACCGCGATGTTGTCGGCGTCCAGGCCGAGTCCCCAGTAACCGAGGTTGATGCCGAGTCGCATGTGCCCGCTGCCTTCCAGTCGGTGGTGCGGCGAGCGTAGCCCCCGTGCCGACCACCTGCTACCGACCGGTAGAAGTGTCGTGCGCCACACCTGCCCGGCATGCTGCCGGGGTGCCGAAGAAGCGACCGCCCGCCACCGCCTTCGCCGACCTGGTGGCGGCCGTGCCCGCACCGCCGGAGGACGAACCCGACGTCCGCCGCAACCCGATGCCCGTCGCCGACGGCGGCTTCACCGACATCGACGGCTGCCACTGGCGCCTCGCCCGGGGGTCGCTGGACGTCCGCCGGGCCAAGCGGCTCGCCGGCACCGCCGACCGGATGACGACGGGCGAGGAGTACGACGAGCGGGCCCGGTTCCGGGTCCCGCGCCTGCTCACCCCCGAGGAGCGCCCGGACGCCTGGCTGCGGGCGCGCGCCGGGTACGACGCCGCCGCGGATCCGCGCCACGAGGCGTACGAGTTCGCCGACGCGGACGGCCGCGTCCTGCTGTGCATCGCGACCCACTGCTGAGCGCGCGGCACGCGGACACGTCGGCCGAGCGGGTCGTCCCCGGCGGCAGGGGGTTTCGCCGCTAATCTCGCAGCACGTGGGGGGCACCGCCCCCGACCTGCGCCGTCCTGCGTGGCGCAGCACGGTTGACGGAGGGCGCGATGGAACAGCGACGGCTCGGCCGCACCGGCCTGCGGGTCTCCCGACTCGGCCTGGGCACCCTCACCTGGGGTCGGGACACCGACGAGCACGAGGCCGCCGAGCAGTTGAAGGCCTTCGTGGACGCCGGCGGCACCCTGGTGGACACCGCCGACGTGTACGCGGACGGCGGCGCCGAGTACCTGCTGTCCCGGCTGACGGACGGTCTGATCCCGCGCTCCGAGCTGGTGATCGCCACCAAGGCCGGCGCGCTGCCCGGCTCCCCCCGTCACGACGCCTCCCGCGGCCACCTGTTGAACGCCCTGGACGCCTCGTTGCGCCGGCTCGGCACCGACCACGTCGACCTGTGGCAGGTGCACGCGTACGACCCGGCCACGCCGACCGAGGAGACCCTGCACGCCCTCGACCTGGCGGTGGCCTCGGGCCGGGCCCGGTACGCCGGGGTGTGCCAGTACAGCGGCTGGCAGCTCGCCAAGTCCGCGGCCTGGCAGCACGCTTCGCCCGGCCGCGCCCCGCTGGCCGCCGTCCAGCTCGAGTACTCGCTGCTCCAGCGCGGCATCGAACGCGAGGCGCTGCCCGCCGCGCTGGACGCCGGGGTGGGTCTGCTGGCCTGCTCGCCGCTCGGCCGGGGCGTGCTCACCGGCAAGTACCGGCACGGCGTGCCGGCGGAGTCGCGCGGCGCCGCCCCGCACCCGGCCGGCTCGGTCCAGCCGTACCTGGGCGAGACGTCCCGCCGGATCGTGGACGCGCTGGCCACCGCCGCCGACGGCCTGGCGTCCACGCCGTTGAAGGTCGCCCTCGCCTGGGTGCGCGACCGCCCCGGCGTGTCGGCCGCCCTGCTGGGCGCCCGCACCGCCGCCCAGCTGCAGTCCTCACTGTCGGTGGAGGCGCTTACGCTTCCGGGTGAGATCCGCGCTGCCCTGGACGACGTGTCGGCCCCGGTGCACCGCTACCCGGACCAGGGTTGGACGGAGCTGTCGTAGCCGTCCGCCCGTTGAAGGAGCCTTCCGCATGACCACCCCCGAGGAGAGCCCGGCCCCGGCCGCCGAGCAGCACGCCGGTACCGTCGCCGCCCTCGCCGAAGCGATCCGCGCGGTCGGCCGGAGCGGCCAGAGCGATCCTGACGCTTCGTCCGCCGACGCGCCGCCCGCCGACGGCCCGACCTCCGACGGCCCGACCTCCGACGCCCAGCGGAAGGCCGCGCTGGCGGCCGTCGCCGAGGTGCTGGCGGCCGGCGGCGCGCCCGCGCAGCTGGCCCCCGTCGCGGTCGCCGAGCTCGGCGAGGGCGCGGCCGAGCAGCTGCGCGAGGACCCGTGGGCGGTGCTCTCGCTGCCCGGCGTCCGCCCCGAGCACGCCGACGGCTTCGCCCGCGGGCTGCTCGGCCCCGACGCGCAGCCCGGCGACCCGCGGCGCGCCCAGGCGCTGGTGGCCTGGCTGCTGGAGCAGGCCGCGCTGCGCGGGCACTCCGCGCAGGAGCTCGGCGAGGTGTCCGAGGCGCTGCGCGCCCAGCACGTCCCCGACCCGGCGGGCGCGCTCCAGGCGGTGCTGGAGGACGGGCGGGTGATGCCGTTCCAGGAGGAGCTGCCGATGCCGCCCGGCAGCCACGACGAGGACGAGGAGCCGCCCGTCCGCACCCTGCTCGCCCTGGAGCGCCTCGCGCTGGCGGAGGAGAGCCTCGGCGAGGGCCTGGTCCGGCTGCTGTCGACCTTCACGCCGGGCGAGGACGGCGGGGACGCAGAGCACGCCGAGGACGCCGAGGATGCCGAGGACACAGCGGCCGCCGAGGGCGCAGAGCACACCGGGGACGTCGAGGACGCCGACGCGGCGGACAGCGCACCGGCGGAGCCCGCCGAGGGCGTCGACGCACCGGCCGGGGGCGAGACGGCCGCTGAGGGCCCGTCGGCCGACGCCGCCCCCGTCCAGCCCGGCCCGGCGGCGTGGGAGGCGGCGGCCGCGGCCGCCCCGTCCCGGTCCGCGCAGGAGCTGGTGCGCACCGTCGCCGAATCCGGCCTGGTGCTGCACACCGGCGGCGAGGCGGCCCGGGCCGAACCGGCCGCGCTGCTGCACGCCGCCGCCGGGCTCGGCCTGCGGGTGTGGGCGGCGACCTGGACCGGCCAGGGCCGCGACGCGCTGGCCGCGCTGCTCCCGGACGACTCCCCTGCCGCCGGACGGATCGGCACGCTGGCCGAACTGCTGTACGGCACGCAGCTGCCGCGCGCGGTCGACGGCACCCTGCCGCTGGACGTGCTGGTGGTGCTGGACGCCCCGCTGCTCGACGTGGAGACCGCCGCAACGCTGCTGGAGGCGCTCGCGGACGGCACCCGGCTGGTGCTGTCCGGCGACCCGGGCGGCCTCTGGTCGGCCGGCCCGGGCCGGTTCTTCGCCGACCTGCTGGCCGCCAAGGCGTGCCCGGCGGTGGCGTCCCGCACGCCGGACTTCGGGCCGATCGGCGAGCTGGTCTCGGGCATCGGCATCGGCGAACTCCAGCCGGTGGACGCCCCCGACAAGGAGGTGGTGATCCTCACCGCCAAGGACGGCGGCGAGGCCGTGCACCGCGCCGTGCAGCTGCTCACCGACTCCATCCCGCGCGCGCTGTCGATCCCGTCCGAGCAGACCGTGCTGCTGACGCCGGGCCACGGCGGCCCGGCCGGCACCCGGGCGCTGAACGCCGCCGCCAAGGCCAGGCTGAACCCCGGCCCGGGCCGTTTCGGCGGCTTCGACCCGGGCGACCGGGTGGTGCACTCCCCCGCGCTGGGCGTCAACCTGCCCGCGCGGGTGCTGGACGGCGACGCGAACGGCCTGCACCTGGAGCTCGCCGACGGCGGGCGGCTCACGCTCAGCCCCCAGCAGGCCGCCAAGCTGCGCCACGGCTGGGCGGTGACGGCCCACCAGGCGGTCGGCCGGCGCTGGCCGGCGGTCGTCGTGGTGCTGCCGGAGGACGCGGCCGGGCAGCTCACCAGGCAGTGGGTGTACTCGGCGTTCGGCCGGGCCGAGCGGCACCTCTCGGTGGTCCACGCGGCCGGCCCGGCGCTCGCCCAGGCGGTCGCCGAGCGCCCCGCCGCGCCCCGCACCACCCGCCTGCGGTCGGTCCTCACCGACCAGTAGCCGATCAGTAACCGACCGGCCGCCGGTGCCGGTCGGTGGCCGACCAGCAGCCGGTCAGCGACCGACTCTGGTAGCCGATCGGCCGAAGCACGTCGAAGGGCCCGGGACGACAGGTCGTCGTCCCGGGCCCTCTCGTCGGTGGCGTCCGGTCGCTTCTGGCGTCCGGCGTTTCGGTTTCACCGGCCCGGCGGCACCGGGCCGGTGTCATCCCTCGGACAGGATGACGGTCCGTCAGTCGTCCAGCTCGTCGTCGTAGACCTCGCTGACGTCGAAGCGGCAGATCAGCAGCTCCGGGTCGGCGCCCTCGAACGGCTCGGGGAGCCACTCGCCGGGCTCGGCGGGATCGGTGGCCGACACCCACAACGTGGAGTCGCCCTCCTCCAGGCCGAACTCCTCGGCCCGGGCGGCGATCTCGTCCGGCTCGTACTCGCCGAACAGCACGCCGATCGCCGCGGTCACCTCGGACTCGCCGCCCCCGCCGGGGGTGAGCGTCTCGTCGACCCGTTCGGCCTGGGCACGCAGGCGCTTCGGGTCGGCGATCAGGTAGTCGCGGCGGATCAGCACGCTGATCGCCTCGGGCTGTTCGGGGCCCTGGTAACCGGCCCCCGGCTCGTCGCCCGGGATCTCGAACGGGGTGACCTCGTCGTAGACCTCGTAAAGGATCTGGTCGTAGGCAATGGCGGCCGCCGCGAGCTCCTCGTAGGCGTGGACGACGACCGGATCGCCGGGCTCGGTGGAGCTGGAGACGGCCTGCAGGTGGCGGTCAATGGCGGCCTTGACCGCCTCTGCGGCGGCCCGTACCTCGGTGATGGTCAGCTGCGCGGCATCAGACATGGTGCAGACGCTATCCCCACCTGGCGACGACACGCACAGCGGTTGTCACCTACGGCCGTGAAAACCGGGCAAGTTCACCCTGGATGTCCGATCTGCGGCTTTCTGTCACCGCGATTCCCGGGGGCGCACCGGCCGCCGGGCCCGCCCGAACCCGCCTGATCGGCGCACGCGTCGAACGCGCATCGGCGCGGTCCGGGGCGGGTATCCGTACCGGAAGGGAAAACTGATTGACGGTCAGCTCCGACCCCGGGAAGGCTCGTCCTGCCGCCCGGGACGGATCGGACCCGAACCGGCCACCGGTCGGCGGCGCGCCGTAGGCTTGCAGGCAGCACAGCAGCGGAGGAGAAGTCTTGATTCCTACCAAACCGGTCCGGCTTCCGGAGTACGAGTACCAGTCGCTTCGTCTGCCGCGCGGCACCTCCCGCAACGCCGCGCGCCAACTGCTCACCGACCACGCCGAGTACGGGCAGTGGGAGCTCGACCGGCTCCGGCTGTACCCCGACGGCAGTCGGACGGTCCGACTGAAGCGGCGCATCATCCGGCAGGTCCGCTCCACCTGGTAGCGCGCATGCCCGCGCCCGGGCCGCCCCGTCGCATCAGCGGTGGGGCGGCCCGGGCGCGGGCGTTCTCCGGCGTCGTTCCCCGGCCCGGGGGCTGTCGGTCCGGCTCAGTGGCGGCCGGCGAGGGCCCGGGAGCGGCGGTACAGCACGCCGCCGCCGAGCATCAGGAGCAGGCCCGCCGGGGCGAGGATCTCCAGACCCTCCGCGCCGGTGGAGGCCAGCTGCCCACCCGTTCCCCCGGAGTGGGCACCGGCTGCGTGCGAGCCCGGGGGGGACGTCTGCCCGCCGACCGGGACGACGGTGCGCCCCGGCGGGGTGACCGGCGGCGTCACCGGCGGGGTGACGGGCGGCGTGACGGGCGGGGTCACCGGCGGGGTGACGGGCGGAGTGGTCGGCGGGCACTCGCCGCCGGGCGGGGGGCAGGCCGGCGGCGGCGTCTCCTCGACCGGGACGGGCGGCGTGACCTCGTTGACGCAGTTGTTGCCGAACGCCGGGTTGCCGAGGCCGATCACGTCGATGGTGTTGCCGCACGCGTTGACCGGCACGTCGACCGGCGCCTGCGCCTGGTTCCCCGAGATCACGCCCGGCGAGTTGGCGGCCACGCCGCCGGCCGAGGAGCCCGCACCCGACGTCCCGCCCGCCGACGTTCCGGTCGGGACGGAGCCGCCGGTGTGGGAGCCGGAACCTCCGGTCCAGCCCGAGCCACCGGTGGAGCCCGAACCGCCCGTCCAGCCGGAACCGCCGGTGTGGGAGCCGGTCGAGCCGGACCCGGTGGTGCCGGCTCCGGCTCCGGTGGAGCCCGAGCCGCTGTGGTTCGCGCAGTTGTTGCCGTAGGCCGGGTTGAGCAGGCCGACCACGTTGATGGTGTTGCCGCACGCATTCACGGGGAGCTCCACAGGGACCTGCACCGCGTTGCCCGAGCCGACGCCCGGCGAGTTCGCGGCCACGCCGTGAGCGTCGGCGATGGCGTGGGCGTAGCCCGCGGTCGAGGCCAGCACGCTGCCGGTGGCCATGGCCGTGAGGAGGCCTTTCCTGGCGACCTGTCGCATTGACTCCCCTTGTTTCCTAGTCCGGTGGACTGATGAACCGACTTCCGATGACTTCCGCATTCCGCCAGTCGGGACCGCTCATCGATCCGATAGTCGGAATTCCGTGCCGCATTTGCGGCAGCACTACGTTCAACGACCCTTGGCGGTGAAGGTTGAGCCGGTTGCAGTCAGTTCATCCGATCGGGTGAGGTCTGCCCTATGCCGGGAACCACGACGTTCACCCGGACGAGAAAGCCCACAGGTGCGCCCCACCGATTTTCGCCGGACATGCGAAAACCCCCGCCCGACCCGGAGGTCGTACGGGGGTCCGAATTCAGGGAATCCGTCAGAAGTTCGCGCAGTGGTTGCCGAACGCCGGGTTGAGCAGGCCGATCACGCTGATCGTGTTGCCGCACACGTTGACGGGGACGTGCACCGGGATCTGGATCAGGTTGCCGGAGAGCACGCCCGGGGAGCCGACCGCAGCGCCCTCCGCCTGCGCGCCGCCGTGCGCCGAGGCGACACCCGCGCCGGCGAGCAGCAGACCACCGGTGGCGGCGGCGACGGCAGCGATCTTCTTGGCCTTCATCTGTTCTGTTCCTCCTGGTCGATTCCAGCCCGTTCCCCCGGGCTGCACACGGATGAACGAAGGCCCGGCGCCCGGGTTGCGGGGCCGGGCCGACATTCACCCGTTGAAGTGATCAAGCGAACAGCTGATCGGCATCTCTCACGCTCGACTGCTTCTCATATTTCCCGGATGTGCGGATTTCCTCTCGGATCACGGGTGAGCCGGTCTCAGGCCAGGTCGATGAACCGGTCCAGCACCCGGACGCCGAACTGCAGGCCGTCCACCGGCACCCGCTCGTCCACGCCGTGGAACATGCCGGCGAAGTCCAGCTCGGGCGGCAGCTGGAGCGGTGCGAAGCCGAAGCAGCGGATGCCCAGGTCCTGGAAGGACTTCGCGTCGGTGCCGCCGGACAGGCAGTACGGGACGGCCCGGGCGATCGGGTCCTCGGCGCGCAGCGCGGTCTGCATGGCCTCGACCAGCGGGCCGTCGAAGCTGGTCTCCAGCGCCTTGTCGTAGTGCAGGCTCTCCCGCTTCACGCGGGGGCCGAGCACGCTGTCCAGCTCGGCCAGGAACTCCTCCTCGTAGCCGGGCAGGAAGCGGCCGTCCACGTGCGCGGTGGCCTGGCCGGGGATCACGTTCACCTTGTAGCCGGCGCCGAGCATGGTGGGCTGGGCGGTGTTGCGCAGGGTGGTGCCGATCATCTTGGCGATGCCGCCGAGCACCCGGAGCGTCTCGTCCATGTCCTCCGGGTCGAGCCGGACGCCGAGGGCGTCGGAGAGCTCGTCCAGGAACGCCCGGACGGTCTTGGTGATCCGCAGCGGGAACTGGTGCCGGCCGAGCCGGGCCACCGCCTCGCACAGTTCGGTGATCGCGTTGTCGTTGTTCTCCATCGAGCCGTGGCCGGCCCGGCCCTCGACGGTCAGGCGCATCCAGTGCATGCCCTTCTCCGCCGTCTCGATCAGGTACAGCCGGGCCTGGTCGTTGACGGTGAAGGAGAAGCCGCCGACCTCGCCGATCGCCTCGGTGACGCCCTCGAACAGCTCGGGGTGACGGTCCACCAGGAACCGGGCGCCGTAGGTGCCGCCGGCCTCCTCGTCGGCGAGGAACGCCAGCACCAGGTCGCGCGGGGGCTTGCGGCCGGTGCGCAGCCGGTCGCGGACCACCGCGAGGGTCATCGCGTCCATGTCCTTCATGTCGACCGCGCCGCGGCCCCACACGCAGCCGTCGGTGATCTCGCCGGAGAACGGGTGCACCGTCCAGTCGTCGGCGTTGGCCGGCACCACGTCGGTGTGGCCGTGGATCAGCAGGCCGGGCCGGGAGCGGTCCTCGCCCTCGATCCGGACCACGGTGGAGGCCCGGCCCTTCGCCGACTCGAAGATCTGCGGTTCCAGCCCGAACTCGGCGAGCTGCTCGGCGACGTACTCGGCCGCCTTCCGCTCCCCCGGGCCCGACCCGTCACCGTAGTTGCTGGTGTCGATCCGAATCAGGTCACGGCAGATCTCGGCGACCTCCGACTCGGCCGTCACCGCGCGCTCGCTGCCCACACTCATCGCTCCCACCTAGTCTCGGCCCGCCCGGCGCGGCTGCGGCCCGCGCCGCCCCGACCCGGCCGGGAGCCGCGGGCGCCATTCCGCCATCCTCCCCCAGCACCCGCCCGGCCCCAAGGGCGCACCCGTCCGCACTTCCCGGTTTCGAAGCCCCGAACCACCCCGCCGCCCCCGGTTTTGGGTCTACCAGGCGATCTTTGCTACTGTTGTCCATGTCAGCGCGGGGGAACACCCCGCAAAGACAACACCCCGTCCGGGTGGCGGAATGGCAGACGCGCTAGCTTGAGGTGCTAGTGCCCTTTATCGGGCGTGGGGGTTCAAGTCCCCCCTCGGACACCATCGAAAGGCCCCAGCTCAGCTGGGGCCTTTCGCGTTCTTCGGCAGTCGCACGACCAACCGCATGACCAACCGGACCCCGCGCGTGTGGTCTTTCCGCTCACCGGCCGAATGATCTTCCGGCACCCCGAGCTGTCCCGAGCGCGGGCGACGCAACGTGCGCGTCGGTCGCCCCATGGGTCGGACCGGCCGGCGAAGGGCACCACACACGCTCGCTGTCAGTCCTGGGCCTTGCCCGGCGGCGGGGTGGGAGCGGGCACTCCGACAGTCACCGGTCCGTCGATGCGCATGGCCGCGACCGACCCGGCGCCCGTCGCGTTGATGGTCACGGGGCCGCCGACCGCGATGCCGTCGCCGCTCGCCGACACGCCGGCGGAACGCTCGGCGTTCTGCACTGCCTGCACGGCCGCGAGGAGCGCAGCGGCGAACTGCGGATCCTGCTCCGCCCTGTCGTTGAGGCTCAGTGCGAGCCACTGCCGGGTGTTGGCGGAGAGGACTGCGGTCTCGGCCCCGGCCTCCGCGACGGCTTTGGTCAGAGCCGGATCCTGTCCGAGCTTGGTGGTCACCAGGTCGTGGACGCGGTCCATCCCGGTCTCCAGCACGCGGTCGACCTCGCCGTCCGCCCGGCCCGCGACCAGCCGCGCCTTGCGCACTGCCCACGCGAACACGTACCCCACCGCGATCTCCACACCCGGAACCACGAAACCCCCTCGAAGCGGACCCGACCACGTGCAGCAGACCGTACCCCCGATCGGTCGGCTCCACCGTGATATCGGCCATCCTGCCGGCCTTGTCAGGCGTTCGAGCGCCAGGCGGGGCCCGGGCAGCCCTGACGGCATTCAACTCGCGTTGCGCGGTGGGCGGTTGGGAGCTCCCGTGGCCGCCGGGGAGCAGCTGGGGTCGCGGGGCGGCCGAGCCACCGCGGCCAGGTCTCCTCGCGCCCGGTGCCGCGCCGTTCCCCGCATGGTGGAGCCCCTCCGGGGAATCCGCCGTTCCGGCCCGGCGGCGATCCCGGCCCCGCTACTGTCTGACCCACTGTCAGGACGCTTCGGGGGGTGGTCCGGTGGCGGACATCGAGCTGGTGGTCGGGTATGTGGTCGCACGGATGTCGGGCGTCGTCGACCCCGGTCCGAGCGAGGCGGCGTCCCGTCTGCACGAACTGGTTCACGGCCGCCTCGACGGGGCTCCCGCGTGGGAGCGGGCCGTGCAGGACGCTGCCGGAGCGGAACCGCTCCCGAACGGCACCCGGATGCGGCTGGTGATCGCGCTGAAGAACGCCGTCGCGCAGGACCCGGAGTTCGCCCAGGAGTTGACGGCGCTGGCGGCTCGACTCGGCACCGCTCCGCCGCAAGTACGCCCCGGGACCACCCCACCGGCACCGCAGCCCGCCACCGCCGTGCGGACGCCGCGTTCCGGCCCGGCAGCGCCGCCCACCGCGAACCGGCCGGAACCGCAGGGCGGCACTCCGCCGCCCCCGGCTTCGGGGCAAGTGATTGTCGCCGCCGACCGCAGCGTGGCGGTGGGTGAACTACGAGGAGACCTCAACTACACCCTCCAGGAGGCGGCACCGGGCCCGGTCGAGTGGCCACTGGCGATCGGCCGGCCGCCCACGCCGGAGCCGTTCGCCCTGTCCCGCGACGAGGTCGGGAAGGAGTTGGCGAAGGCCCTGACCGCACACCGTTCGGTGCTGCTCAGCGGGCCGGGCGGGGTCGGCAAATCGCACGTGGCGGCGGCGCACGCGCTCCGGGCCACGGCCGACGGGACGGCCCTGCTGGTGTTGTGGGCGGACGCCACCGACGGGACGTCACTCGCCACCTCGTTCGCGCATGCCGCGTGGAAGGTGCTGCCCCGGCGGAAGCCGACCGGCCTGGAGGCGGACTCCGAGGCGTTCCTGGAGTGGTTCCGCACCCCGGGCCCGTCTGCGCTGGTGGTGCTGGACAACCTGTCCGATCCGGCGCTGCTCGCCCACCTCCTGCCGCACAGCACCGCCGACGACCGTCGAGTCGTGATCACCACCCGGCTGCGCGGGTCCTCCACCAGGTCGAAGGTGGGCGCCGTCGTCAAGGTCGAGCCGTTCACCCCGGCGGAGTCGCTGACGTTCCTGCGCGGGCGGCTGGCGGCCTCGGAGCACCAGGACCCGGCGGGCGAGGAGCACGGCGGCGCGCTGGCCGAGCTCGCCGCGGAGCTGGAGCACCTGCCGCTGGCGCTCGGATGTGCGGCGACGGCGCTGGCCGAGGAGGGCGAGCCGGTCGCCGCTTACCTCGATCGGCTGCGGCAACGCGCCGCCGGCCTGGACGACATGCTGCCCCCGGACCCGACCAGTGGCGCCCCTGCGGTGACCGCCGCGCTGCTGCTCTCGCTGGACGCGGCCGGTCGGCGCCGGCCGACCGGCGCGGCCGGACCGGCGCGGCCGGACCGGCGATGCGGCTGGCCGGCTGCTTCGAGCCGACCGGGCATCCGGAGCGGTGGTGGCGGGCGGCGCCGGTGCGGGAGTTGTTGCTCGGCCAGGGCGCCGAGGACTTCGGCGGGGTGAGCGGGCAGGGGGTCGGCATGATGGCCGTGCGGAGGCTGCACGAGTACGGACTGCTCACCCACGACCGGGCGGCCGAGCCCCGGGCGGTCCAGCTGCCCGCACTGACCGCGTGGGCCTCCCGGGAGACCACGCCTCCGCAGCTGCGGGCCGCGCAGCTCGCCTGCGCAGCCACCTCCGTGGTCGGCCCGTGGCCCGAATTCGACTACACGGAACCCGACTTGGAGGAGGTTCTGCGGGCCAACGCGGGCGCCCTGCGGCGTCACTTCGGCAACCGGCTGTACGAGGTCCCGGACGGCCCCGCGTTGCTCACCCGCTTGGCCCGCAGCATGGCCTCCGCAGGTCTGCTCCGCGAGGCGGAGCAGCTGTGGAAGGAACACACCGCCGCCTGTGGGGACGTACTCGGGCCGGACGCGCCGGACACGGTCGAGGCCTGTTACTGGCAGGCCGAGACGGTGATCGCCGTCGGCCGGCCGGAAGAGGGCCTGGCCCTCGCCGAGGCGGCCGCCGAGCGTGCACTGCGTACCGCGGGCCCCGCTTCGGAGGCCCATCTGCAGGCCCGGCTGATCGCCGTCCGGGCAGTGGCCGCGACCGGGCAGTACGGTGCTGCCGCCGAGCTTTCGGCCGAGCTGGTCGACGCGGCGGCGGCTGCCCTCGGCCCGGCCCACAAGGTCGCGTTGGCGGCCCGGTTGGCGGCGGCCGAGGTGGAGCAGCTGAACGGACGCCCGGAGGCGGCCGCCGCGCACGAGCAGGCGGTCCTGGACCAGGCGGGCGCTCCCGCACTGCGGTCCGCGGAGGGCGAGCTGCAGGTCGAGCAGTCGGTGCTGATCACCCGGTTCACGCTGACCGGTGATGCCCGCGCCGCCCACGTCGCGGCGTCCAGGCTGCTGAAGCGCCGCGAGCACCTGCACGGCGCCGACCACCCGGTGGTCGCCATCGCCCGGACCGCCGTGGCGGGCGCCGCGTTCGGCTGCGGCCGGTACGAGGAGAGCCTGGCGCAGGCGACCTGCGCCGCCGAGGCGCTGTCCGCCGCGGTCGGCGGCCGGCATCAGCTGCAGCTGGAGGCGAGGACCGTCTCCGCCCTCGCGCTGGTCGCGCTCGGCCGTCCGGCCGACGCGGTCACGGTTGCTGCCGCAGCCCACGCGGACGCCGTCGCCGACACCGGTACCGACGGCGTCGCCGTCGGCCACCTGCATCCGGCGGCGCTGGACTGCGCCGCCACCCTCGCCACCGCACTGGTCGCGGCGGGGCGCCACGTCGAGGCGGTGCCGCTGCAGGAGCACGTCCTTCGGGCGCGTACTGCTCAACTGGGGGCGACGCATCCGGCGACCCTGGCCGCCCTCGCCGACCTCGCCGCGTCGCGCCGGCTCGAAAACCGCCTCGACGAAGCCGAGCGGATGCTGTGCGAGACGCGCGACGCGGTCGTGGCGCAGCGCGGCGCGGAGCATCCGCAGGCGCTGACAGCACGTCACAACCTCGCGCTGATCCGGTCGGCGCAGGGCCGGGACGCGGAGGCGGCGGCGGAGGTCGCGGAGGTGGTGCGGCTGCGGTCGGAACTGCTGGGCGCCACCCATCCGCACACCCTGACCTCACGTCAGAGCCTGGCGTTCATGTGGTCCCGCACCGGTCGGATGCTCGACTGCCTGACCGAGAGTTCGGCCGTCCGGGCCGCCCAGACCACCGCCCTCGGGCCGAACCACCCGAGCACGCTGAACAGCCGCAACAACGAGGCGCTCGCGTTGCACGGCTGCGGGCGCACCGAGGAGGCCGTCGAGGCGCTGCGGGCCGTCGCCGCGGACGCGGCCGACGCACTCGGCCCGAACCATCCGGCCGCGCTGACAGCCCGGTCGAACCGGACGTCCCTGCTGTCGAAGCTCGGCCGGCACGAGGACGCCCTCGATCAGGCCCGGGGCCTGGTGGAGCACGCCGCGACGCTCGGTGGGCCGACCGATCAGCTGGTGCTGATGCTGCGCACCGGGCTGGCCCGGGCACTGTACGAGGCGGGCCTGGCGGACGAGTCGCTCGCCGAGCACGAGCGGCTGCTGGCCGATGTCGAGGCGGCGTTCGGCCCTGACCATCCGCAGGTGCTGACCGCCCGCAGCGACCTGGGCAAGGCGCTGGTCCAGGCGGGCCGACTCGACCGAGCGATGGAGACGGCCGCCGCGACTCTGGACGCCACGATCAGGCGCTACAGCGAGGACCATCCGGAGAGTCTCACGGCGGCCGTCAACTTCGGCGCGGCGCTGCACGCGGCCGGGCGGTTGGGGCAGGCGGCGATGGTGACCGAGGCGATCGCGGAGGCCACCGCCCGGGTGCACGGGCCGCTCGCACCGGCCACCCTGCTGGCCCGGAGCAACCTGGCGGTCGCGCTGAGCGGGATCGGCCGCACCGCCGAGGCGATCACGCTCGGACGGGAGGTCCTGCGGCACTGCACCGAGCTGCTCGGCGAGCGGCACCCGGGCACCATCGGCGCCGGAGCCAACCTCGCCGCGGCCCTGCACCAGGCCGGCGAGTTCACGGAGGCTCTGGAGGTCGGCGGGTCGGTGGTCGCCGCCGCCGAGGAGGTGCTCGGCCGCGAGCACCCGCAGACCCTGGACGCCGTGCTCAACCAGGCCGTGCACCTGTGGGCCGCCGACCGCCGGCCGGAGGCCGTCGAGCTGGAGCGACACGTCCTGGGCCTGCGGGTGCGCGCACTCGGCCCCGGGCATCCCGACACCTGGCTGGCCCGCAACAACCTGGCGCACAGTCTGTCCGCGCGTGGCGACTGGGCGGCGGCCGCGGAACTGCACGGCCTGAACGCCGAACTCGCCGCCGAACTGCACGGCCCCGACCACCGGTTCGTCCTGGACAGCCGCTGCCACCGGGCACGGGCGCTGGGGTCGGCCGGGCAGGCCGCCGAGACGCTGACCGAGCTCGCCGCGGTGGTCGCGCGGGCCGACGCGCTCGAAATGGAGCCGGCAAACCGTTCGAACTACCGGCTGCAGTACGCCCTCGCGCTGGACGAGGCCGGTCGGGTCGCCGACGCGCTGGAGCTGATGCGCGAGGTCGCGGCGGAACTCGCCGCACGGATCGGCGCCGAGGCGCGGAAGACCCTCACCGTACGGTCCAACATCGCCTTCTTCCTGGGTAAGCTCGGCCGTCCCGACGAGGCGCTGACGCTCCAGCGCGAGCTGCTGGAGATCCACGAGCGGCTGCACGGGCCCGAGCACCCCGACAGCCTGGCCGCGCGGGCGAGCCTCGCGGCGGTGACCTTCCAGGCCGGCCGGTTCGCGGATGCCGCCGCGCTGCTGGCGCCCGTCCGAGCCGTGCGGCTGGCCGCGTTGGGGCCCGATGATCCGCAGGTGCTGACGCTGACCGCCAACCTCGCCGCGGCCCGTTCGCGGGCCGGGTTCGCCGAGGAGGCGATCGAACTGGAGGCGGACGTCCTGGCGCGGCGGGCGCACCTGTTGGGGGCGCGGCATCCGGAGACGTTGTGGGCCCGGTCCAACCTGGCGGCCAGCTGCCGCCGGGCCGGACGTACCGCGGAGGCCGTCGGGCACGCCCGGCAGGCTCACCTGGACGCGTTGAAGGCTTTCGGCGCCGACCACCCCACCACGCGGCAGGTCGCCGTCGGCCTGGCCGACGCCCTGCGCGCCGACGGCCGGGCCGCGGAGGCTGCCGTGCTCGCCGAGGCGGAGTGGTCGACCGCGCTGGCCGAGGGAGCGGCGGGCGGCCCGACCGCTGTCCAGGCCTGCACCGTGCTGGCGCGGACGGCCCACGCCGACGGCCGCCCCGACCGGGTCGCCGCACTCGTCGCGCCCGCCCTCGCCGCCGCGGCGGACGGCCTGGGCCTCGACCACCCCGACGTCCTCCTGCTCCGTCACCTCTCCGCCCTCGCCACCGGGTCCGCGACGGAGGTCGGCGAGGTCCTGGCCGCCCTCGCCGCCGCTCTCGGCGACCGGCACCCGTCGTACCTGGAGGCGGTCCGACTGGGCGGCGCGGGCTGAACCGGCCCCGGGCCGGGTGGGGCCGGCCCGGGGGGCTGGTGGGGGGTCAGGAGACGTTGAGGGTGATGTCGTCGAGGACGAAGGAGGTCTGCTTGGTGTAGTCCTCGGCGCCGGTGAACTTCAGGGTGACGGTCTGGCCGGCGTAGGCGGCGAGGTTGAAGGTGCGCTGCTGGTAGCCGGCGGCGGCGTTGACGTTGGAGTAGGTGGCCAGGGTGGTGCCGTTGGCCGCGACGGTGAGGGTGTCGAAGACGGTGGTGGTGGAGGAGGCGCTGTCGATGTGCAGCCAGAAGCTCAGGTTGTAGTTGGAGCAGCCGGTCGGCAGGGTGACGGTCTGGGCGAGGGTGTCGGTGTTGGTGGCGCCGTAGCCGTCCAGCCAGACGTCGTAGGTGCCGCTGTGGGCGGGCTCACTGGTGCTGCTGTTGATGGTGCTGGCGCCGCCGCTGTTGGTCTCGGTCCAGCCGGAGGTGGAGCCGGTCTCGAAGCCCGGGTTGGTGATCAGCTGGGCGGGAGTGCAGGTGGTGCCGCCGCTCGCGGCGACCGTCCAGGTGAAGGTGGCAGTGGCGGACGGCCCGGTGGAGTCGGCCGCGGTGACGGTCACCGTGGAGGTGCCGGCGGTGGTGGGCGTACCGCTGATCAGGCCGGTGGCCGGGTTGACGGTCAGTCCGGCGGGCAGGCCGGTGGCCGCGTAGCCGAGGGTGCCGCCGGCGGTGTCGGTGGCGGACAGCTGGAGGCTGGTCGCGGTGCCGACGGTCGCGGTGCGGGCGCCCGGGTTGGTGAGGGTGACCGAGCCGGTGTTGCCGGTGGAGCCGCTGCCCTGGGCGAGCCACGCGGTGGCGTTGAGGGCGAGCGCGGCGTCGGTGCCGGCCGGGTCGTTCCAGCCGTTGTACAGGGTGTTGCCGCTCTGGCCGGTGCCGTCGTCGATCGGGGAGGAGTCGCCCCAGATCGCCACCCGGCCCTTGCCGAAGGTGGAGGTGGCGAACGCCGCGCCGGTGTTGCCGCTGTAACCGGTGCGGTAGACCAGGCCCTTGACGTTCGGGTTGTCGGCCGGCTTGAGGGTGAAGGTGGTGCCGTTGCGGATGATCGAGCCGGTGACGGTGCCGAACGGCCCGTTGATCACCGGGTCGGAGGTGGAGGAGATCGCCCGCGGGTTGTCGGTGGTGATGTTCAGCAGGTCGACGGAGAAACCGAACGGGTCGTTGTTGTTGACGCCGTTGCTGGTCAGCAGGTCGTTGATGATGGCCGGGGAGTCCCAGCCGTCGTTGTTGCGGTCGCTCTGGGTGTGGTCGGAGATCAGGAACAGGCCGCCGCCGTTCTGGACGAACGTCATCACGGCGGTCTTCTCGGCCGCGCTGAGGCGGATGTTGGGCTCGGGGATCACGAACTCGTCGAAGTTGGCGAGGTCGAGCGCGCCGCCGGTGCCGTAGGTGATGGTGTTGCCGGCGGGCAGCGTCTTCAGGCTGTAGTTGCCGGTCTTCTGCAGGGCCACGCCCCAGGCCGAGAGGGCGCCGGTCCAGCTGGTCTCGGTGGTCGGGTTGGCGTTCTGCGCCAGCGGGTCGGGCTGGCTGGTGGAGATGATCCAGTCCGCGTTGCCCGCGGTCTCCGCCTTGGTGTTGTCGAACAGCACCCGCTTCGGGGTGGCGGTGGCGGCCGCGGCGGCGGTCTTGGGGGTGGCGGCGGTGGCGTGCTGCGGGACGGCGCTCGCACCCGCTGCGGCCACCAGCGCGGCGGCGGCGAGGGCCAGCGGGCGGGCGGCCTTCCACGTTCTGATCATCTGTCAATCTCCTTGGACCACGAGAACCATGGGGTGCGCTACGCGCGTAGGCGGGCACACGCTGCCATGGTGGGGTAATCGGAGCTTGAACGGAACATGTCGATCACACGCCGTCCGCAATCACCCGATTCGTCCCGGCGTGACAGTGATCACGTGGCGATCGGGACAGCCGTGTGCCCGGAACGCCAGGTGGGGACGGCGTTCCGGGCACGGGAGGTGACGGCGCTCGCGTCAGTGCAGTGACGGCGCTCGCGTCAGTGCAGTGACGGCGCGTCAGGCGACCTCGGCGGGCTCCGCGGCGAGCAGCGCCGGGACGGGGCGCGGGCGGCTCTCGGCGTCGATGGCGACGAAGGTGAGCCGGCCGGTGGCGACCCGGGTGACGGGGCCGGCGGCGTTCCAGCGTTCGGCGGTGACGGTGACGTGGACGGTCATCGAGGTGCGGCCGGCCCGTTCGAGTTCGGCGTGCGCGGTGAGCAGGTCGCCGGCCCGGACGGGGGCCAGGAAGGCCATGCTGTCCACCGCGGCGGTGACGGCCGGGCCTTCGGCGTGCCGGGCGGCGGCCGCACCCGCGGCGTCGTCGATGAGCTTCATCACCACGCCGCCGTGGATGGTGCCGTAGAGGTTGGTGTCGTGCTCGCTCATGATGTGCGCGAGGGTGACCTGGGACGCCTGGACGGGCTTGGCGGCGGCCGTCACGGCTACGACGGTCTGGTCTGCCACGGGAACTCTCCTTCGCGAGTTGCGGCTCGGACGGTCCGCGGCGCCGGTGGGCGCTGCGGGCGGCGGCAGGTCTTCGGACTCGCGGGCATCTCCCGTGGAGGGCCTGTCTACTGGCCGTCGCTTCCCGGGCCGGTCGGGCCCAGTGCGTGTGACGGCGGTCGTTCCCGCTCACCGCTGCGAGGCAGTCCTGGACTCGCACCAGGTTCCCTCTTGCGACGCGCCCGCCCTGGCTCGGACGGGGGCGAACCGCTGCCCGACCAGCCTATATCCCCGTTCGAGGTGCTCCCGACGGCGGTGGCGGTCAGCCCGCCGGGCGGTGCCACGGGGCGTCGGCGCGGGTCGGGGCCGGGTCGGCGGTCAGGCGCAGCGCGTAGGTGTCGTCGGTGTCGTCGGCGACGGGGCCCAGGTAGTGGTGGCCGGTGAGGTGGCACCAGGCGGGGAGGTCGAGCGGGGCGGCGGGGTCGGTGGCGCGGACTTGCACCAGGGTGCCGGCGGGGGCGTCCGCGATGGCGGCGCGCAGGCGCAGCAGCAGGGTGACGCAGAGCAGTCCGCGGCCGTCGAAGGTGATCGCGGGTTCCTGGCGGTCCGTCATCGCCGGCCCCGGGCGGCCGCGGTGGCGAGGGCGGGGAGGAGCAGCAGGGCGAGCAGTCCGCCGCCGAGCGCGAGGACGGGGTAGCCCGCCAGGTCGACGACGGCGCCGGAGGCGAGGCCGCCGGTGGCGCCGGCGATGGCGATGGCGACGTCGACGCCGCCCTGGGTCTTGGCGCGGGTGGCGAGCGGGACGGCGTCGGTGAGGATCGCGGTGCCGGAGACCAGGCCGAAGTTCCAGCCGAGGCCGAGCAGGACGAGCGCGAGGGCGAGCAGCGGGACGGAGTGCGCGGGGGCGGCGGCGGCGAGCAGGCCGGCCGCGAGCAGGGTGAGTCCGGCGGCGGCGCCGACGGCGAGCGGACCGTGCCGGTCGACCAGGCGTCCGGTGAGCGGGGAGGGCAGGTACATCGCGGCGACGTGCAGGGCGATGACGAGCCCGGATGCGGCGGTGCCCTGTCCGGCGTCGTGCATGTGGACGGGCGTCATGGTCATCACGCCGACCATGACCACCTGGGTGACCACCATCACCTGGGCGCCGAGCAGGACGCGGTTGCGGGTGCGGGCGGTCGACGCGGCGGCGGCCGCGGGGTCGGCCGCAGGGTCGTCGGCCGGGGCCTGCTCCGTCGGGGCCGCGGCGGCGCGGGCGAGCAGCAGCGGGTCGGGGTGCAGCCGGGTGGCGAGGACGACCGCGGCGGCGGCGTAGGCCAGACCGGCCAGCAGGAACGGTCCGGCGAGGCGCGGCAGGTGGACGGCGTGCGCGAGGGCGCCGGTGGGGGCGGCCAGGTTGGGGCCGAGGACGCCGCCGAGGGTGGTGGCGACCAGCACGGTGGAGATCGCCCGGGCCCGGTGGCCGGGGGCGGCGAGGTCGGCCCCGGCGTAGCGGGCCTGCAGGTTGGTGGCGGTGCCTGCGCCGTAGACGAACAGGGCGAGGAACAGCAGGACGGGGCTGTCGAGCGCGGCGGCGGCGATCACGCCGACGCTGCCGACGGCGCCGGTGGCGTACCCGACGGCCAGTCCGGGGCGGCGGCCGCGGGCGGCGGATATTCGGCTCACCACGATCGCGGCGAGCGCGCTGCCGGCGGTGAACAGCGCGCTGGGCAGCCCGGCCAGTCCGGTGCTGCCCAGCATGTCCTGGGCGAGCAGCGCCCCGACGGTGATCCCGGCGGCCAGCCCCGCTCCGCTGAGGATCTGGGAGGTGACCAGCACGCCCAGGATGTGCCGCTGAACGGCGGGGTCGGCAGCGAGTTCGGCGGGTGGCGGCGCGGCGACGCCGGCGCTGGTCTCGGACTTCACGGCTCTCCTCTATTCTCCAATGTTTCGTGGAATACCTTAACCGCCCGCTGTCCCGACGGAACCCGTCCCGACCGCCCGACTCCGCCCCCCGACCGGCCTGCCGGGTCCGCCGACCGAGCGCCGGGCGCACGTGTCGGGAGCGGTAGCGCCGGCGGGTGCGGCGAGCGCCCCCCGTGCGAGTGATCAATGGGACTCGATGGGCGGAGCGCACATCTCGGGGTGTGCGGCGCTGCCAGGCTGAGCCGGTGATCTCTCGACGCGGACTGCTCTTTGCCTCCGGCGGCGCGGTGACGGCCGCCACCCTGGCCGGCCCGGTGGCCGGCTCCTCTCGTGCGGCGGGCGCGGCTCCGCCGGACCCGGCGCGGAAGGCGGCGGCGCTGATCATGGCGCGCCGGATCCTGCTGACCGACGCCGACCACAACGACCTGACGCTCGACTACCTCAAGCTGCTGACGGGCCGTCAGCGCCTCAAGAAGACCGAGACGCGCGACGTCCTGGTGGTCGGCGCGGGCGTGGCCGGCATGGTGTGCGCCCGGCTGCTGCAGGCGGCCGGGCACAGGGTGCGGGTGCTGGAGGCAAACCGCAGCCGGGTCGGCGGCCGGGTGAAGACCTTCCGCGGCGACGTCTGGCAGGACCCCCGGCTGCACGCCGAGGCCGGCGCGATGCGCATCCCGTCCAGCCACGTGCTGACCCTCGCGCTCGCCGACCACCTGAAGGTGCCGCGCCGCCCGTTCGACCTGGTGGACCTCCCGCCGGTGCCGGACCAGGTCTCGCACGACTCCCGCGTGGTCTACAAGTCGTGGACGGGCGAGGAGTTCGCCAGCGGCGAGGCCCCCGTGTACGTCGCGCCGAAGGGGCTCGGCAACCGCTTCGTGCACGTCAACGGGCAGACCGTCAGCAAGGCCGACTACAACGCCGACCCGGGCCCGATCAACAAGAGTTTCGGCTGGGACAGCGGCCAGACCACCGCCGCGGCCTTCGACAAGGCGCTCGACACCGCCCGCGCCTACACCATGACGAAGAACCCCGACGGCAGCTGGACGGACAAGCCGATCGCCGACCGGGTCACCGGCATGGCCGACCTGCTGTACGACATGGACGGCTACTCGCTGCTGCGCTACCTGCAGGAGGGCGAGGGCTGGAGCGACGCCCAGATCCAGGCCGTCGGCACGCTGGAGAACCTGACCAGCCGACTGTCCTACGGCTTCCTGCACTCGGTGTTCGACGCCGGCGACATCAACCCGTCCGTCACCTACTTCGAGTTCAATGCGGGCACCGACGCGCTCACCGAGGCCCTGGCCGCCGACCTGCCGATCGAGCGCGGCCAGGTCGTCACCCGGGTCCGCACGGACGACGACGGCGTGACGGTCACCTCCGAGCCGGAGACCGGCCCGGAGGACGAGGCCTGCGACGGCGCGATCGGCGGCCAGGCCCGCGAGTACCGGGCCGACATGGTGGTGCTGGCGGTGCCGTTCGCGGCGCTGCGGCACGTCGACTTCGAGCCGCTGCTCCCCTACGGCAAGCGCCGGGCGATCAACGAGCTCAAGCACGACACCGCGCACAAGGTACTGCTGGAGTTCACCGAACGCTGGTGGGAGTGGGACGAGGCCACCTGGCACGAGAAGCTCGGCAGCGACTACCGGCCCGCCCCGCACGGCGACGCGGTGGCCGCGGTCGGCGGCGGCTGCGTCTCCGACGAGGCCAGCCGGTTCGTCTACTTCCCCTCCCACCCCAGCGACGGCGGCGCGCCCGGCGGCGTCGTGCTGGCCGCCTACAACTGGGCGGAGGACGCGCTGCGCTTCGACGCCCTCACCCCCGCCGACCGGCACACCGAGGCCCTGGAGCACCTGACCGGCCTGTACGGCGAGAGGATCCGTCGCTACGTCACCGACCGGCACGTCTCGCAGTCCTGGCTGCGCAACCGCTGGGCGCTCGGCGAAGCCGTCATCGAGACGCCCGGCCAACTGCTCAGCCTCGGCCCGCACGTGGCGACGCCGGTGAACGGACGGCTGTTCTTCGCCGGCGACCACTGCCAGCCGCGGTACCACGCGTGGATCTCCGGCGCGATCGCCTCCGGCACGGAGGCCGCCATCCAGGTCGCCGACACGGCCTGACCACCTCGCACCGCCCGCCGCCGGTACCCGCCGATCCGTCGGCCGGGGACCGGCGGCCGGCGTTCCAGCACTCCTTCGCACCGGCCCTCTCCGGTGTCCCACTGCCCGTCAGCCGCCGTGTCCCGGCGGGCGGGCGGCGACCTCCCGGATACCATCGGCGCATGCGCGACACCGGCGGGGACCAGCGGCGCTCCGTGCTGCTGGCGTTCCGCTCGGCGGTGGCGCTGCACCGACTGCTGGACGTCCTGCCGGTGTTCGAGGGCGACGGCCGGATCTCCCGCTGGTTCACCCTGGTGCCCGGCTCCCGCTTCGACCTGGAGGCGCTGGCCGCGCTCGACCGCTCCGGCGCCCGGGTGATCGACTTCGAACAGGCCACCGACCGGCCCTTCGACCTGATCCTCACCACCAGCCCCAAGGGCGCGCTGGCCAGCCTGTCCGGCCGCGCCCGGGCCCTGCTGCCGCACGGCGCGGGCTTCAACAAGGCGCTGCACGACGAGGGTTCGCCCGAGCTGCCGAGCGGCCTCGACCCGGCGTTCCTGCTCTCCGACGGCGCGCCCTGGGCCGACCTGCACGGCCTCGGCCACGCCGAACAGCTGTCCCGGCTGGCCGAGTTCTGCCCGCCGGCGGCCACCCGCGCGGTCGTCGTCGGCGATCCCACCCTGGACCGGATGCTGGAGTCCGGCCCCCGTCGCGAGGCGTACCGGGCCGCGCTCGACCTCGGCGAGCGGACCCTGCTGGCGGTGCTATCCACCTGGGGACCGGAGAGTCTGCTCGTCCAACGACCTGATCTGCCTGGCGAGTTGGTGCTCGGCCTGCCGGTGGACCGGTACCGGGTCGCGCTGCTGGTCCACCCCAACGAGGTCGGTGAACGCAGCCGCCTCGACCTCGCCGAGCAGTTCCGCCCCGAACTGCGGGCCGGCCTGCTGCTGCCCTCCCCGCACCAGGACTGGGCGGCGGTCCTGGTCGCCGCCGACGCGGTGATCACCGACCACGGCTCCACCGCGCTGTACGCGGCCGCGCTCGGCCGCCCGGTGCTGAACGCCTACGACGGCAGCCGGGAGTTGATCGCCGGCACCCCGATGGCCCGACTGCTGGCCGCCGCGCCGCGCTTCACCGGCCTGGAGACCGTCCGCGGGCTCCCGCCGTCCACGGCCGCTCCCGGCCCCGCCGCCGACGCCTTCGACCGGCCCGGGCAGGCCCTCGGCCTGCTGCGCACCGAGCTGTACCGGCTGCTCGACCTGACGCCCCCTCGGCGGGCCGTGCCGGCCCAGCCGCTCCCCGTGCCCTCGGTGCCCCGGTCCGCCGCGCCGGCGCTCGCGGTGCGCGCCGAGGTGGACGGGCAGCGGGTCCGGGTGGAACGGTTCCCCGCCGCCACCGACCTGCCGATCCACCACCTGTCCGCCGAGCACCCGGTGGCCGGCCTGGCCCAGGTGCGCAGCGCCGCCGTCCTGTGGCGACGCCCGGGCTCCGGCCGCTGGACGGTCTCCGGCTGGACCGCCCACGTCCTCGCCGAACTCCCCGCCTGCCTCACCGCCGCCGCCGTGCTGTCCGCCGACCGCATCGTCCTGCGCCACCGCCGACGCGGCACCCTCACCGTCCGACTCGCCCCCGGCCGCTCCGCCGGCCGCATCCACCGCATCGACCCGTCCGCCGCCGTCTCCGCCGTCCACGCCTGGCTCGGCACCTGCCCGACGCTCTCCCCGACACCCGACCGTCCCGTCGAACTCGACTGCGTGCTGGCCCCGTTCACCGCCCGCCTCACGATCCGCCCGGCCCGGGCGGAGGAGCTCGACGCGGAGCTGTGACCTGCCGCCGACCGGGCTGGGGTCGCCAACCGGTCAGTGTTCCTCGGGGCGCGGCTCCTCCGGGGCGGACTCGTCGGGGACGCCGCCGTGTGCGGCGCGCAGTTCGGTGGCCTTGGCGCGGTGGTGGGCGGCCTGGTCGGGGCGGCCGGTGCGGTCGGCGAGAGTGGCGAGGTCGGTGCGGATGCGGGCCTCGTCGAAGGTGGAGCGGCGGGCCTCCGCGTCGGCCAGGGCGGCTGTCAAGTGCGGTTCGGCGTCCGGGTATCGGCCGGATCGGAGCAGGGCCTGGCCGAGGCCGAAGCGGGCCCGGGCGGTCATCCGCTGGCGGCCGGTCATGCCGTCGAACGCCCGGTACGCCTGGGCGAACAGCTCCGCGGCCCCGGTCGGGTCGTCGGCGGCGGCCGCGGCCTTGGCGGACTGGTAGGTCTGCAGCGCCGCGCCGTACCCGTTGTCGATCGCCAGGTGGATCGCCCGGGCCGTGTCGAAGTCGGCGCGAGCGGCGGTGAAGTGCTCGCCGGCGGTGTCGGCGTCGCGATGCGCGGCGGCCCATTGGCCTTCGGCGAGGGCGAGTTGGCCGCGGAAGTCGACGGCGGAGGCGGCGAGACGGCGGTCGTCGAACTCGTCGCCGAGCAGTGCGGCCAGCGCCCCGGCCCGGTCGAGGGCGGCGGCGGCTTCCTCGAACCGGGCGGTCTCCCACAGCGGCCGGGCCAGCAGGCAACGGGTGCGGATCCGGGCCGGAACGCTCTCGGTCCGGTCGGCGGCAGCCACGGCGGCGCGGAAGGCGTCGATGGCGTCGGCGTGCCGCGGGTGGTCGAGGAAGTGCGTCCACAGCGATTGGGCGAGCGCCACGGCGTCCTGGTCGCGGCCGCTGTCGTGGGCGAGCGCGACCGCGCCGTACAGGGCCTGCCGGTTCGCCTCCATCCAGTGCAGCGCCTGGGACTTGGCGGTGCCGAGGTCGGCATCGGGGACGTCCGGCAGTGGCGGGACCTCGGGTTCGACGGTGAGGCGGCGGCCGGCCATCAGCAGGTCGGCGCGGGCGGTCTGGCGGCGCAGCCAGTGCAGGACGCGGCGCCGGGCCTCGGCGCGTTCGGCGCCGTCGGGATCGGCCTGTCGGGCCCGGCGGCCGGCGTGGCCGCGGACCAGGGCGTGCTGGCGGTAGCCGTCGGCGCGGTAGTCGAGCAGTCCGGCGGTGACGAGTTCGGCGAGGGCGTCCTCGGCGGCCGGCAGGCCGTGGCCGAGCAGCGCGGCGGCGGTGTACTCGGTGGCGAACGGGCCCGGGCACTCGGGCAGGACACGGTACAACTGGGCGGCGGTGTCGCCGAGTTCGGCGTAGGCGGCGTCCCAGACCGCCTCCACCGGCCGGCTGCCCTGCTGGTGGAGTTCGGCGGTGAGGCGTTCGGCGAGGGCGGCGAGGCTGCGGTGCGGGAGGCGGCGGGCGAGTTCGCCGGCGACCTCGGCCGCCTTGGGCAGTCCGGCGCACGCGGTGGCGAGGGTGCGCACGGCGGCGGGGTCGGCGGCGGCCCAGCGCTGTTCGCCGAACAGCAGGCGCAGCAGTTCGGCGGTGTGGTCGGTGCTCAGCGGGGCGAGGGTCAGCTCCAGCGGGGCGGTGTCGCCGAGGTCGTACAGCGGGCCGTGGCTGGTGACCAGCACCAGGCTGGCCGCGGAGGCGGGCAGCAGCGGCTGGACCTCGGCGCCGGTGCGGGCGTTGTCGACCACCAGCAGTCGACGGCCGCCGCGCGTCCGGGCCCAGTACTGGCGGGCCAGGGCGCGGAAGTCCGGCCCCAGCCAGGCCCGTTCGACGCCCAGGCCGGACAGCAGGTCGGCGAGTACCGCGGCCGGGTCGACCGCGCCGTCGCGCCGGTACTCGTCCAGGTCGACGTAGTGCGCGCCGTCCGGGTAGCGGTCGGCGAGGCGGTGGCCGACCCGCAGGCACAGGGCAGTCTTGCCGATGCCGCCCAGGCCGCTGATCGCCACCACCTGCGGGGTGCCCGCGCCGGCGTCGGCCGGCCCGCGGAGCTCGGCGATGCGTCGCTGTTCCTCGGTCCGGTCGACGAAGTGGGCGCGCTCGGGCGGCAGTTCGAAGGCCGGGGCGGGCGCGGTGGCGGGCGCCTGGTGGATGTTCACGGTGCCGACGTGCTGTGCCTGCACCACGGTGTCCACCCGGGCGTCGTCGCCCACCACGTTGCGCGTCTGTTCGGTCACCCGCCAACCCTACGCGCCGGCAGGGGTGCTGACCGGGAGACGGCGGAACCCGGGCGGGTGGGCGTGCCAGGGTGTCGGGGTGTCGGCCCTCGGGCCGGGATGCCGACCGGCGGGCCGAGGTACCGACTGGCGCGCCGAGGTGCCGGCCCTCGGGCTGGACGTCAGGACTCGGGCCGGGCGTCAGGACTCGGGCCGGGCGTCAGGACTCGGGCCGGGCGTCAGGACCTGGGGACGGCGAACCAGTGCCAGTCCGGGCTCTCCGCGACCTCGCGCCAGACGGCGAGCGGGATCGGCGGCTCGGTGCGGGTCTTGAGCGACTTCCCGCCGGTGTAGTCGCGCAACCCGCTGTACTCGGTGAATTCCAGCACGGTGCCGTCCGGTCGCCACACGCTGACCCGGTGGCTGTACAGACCGGGCACCGGAGCGTCGTTGGACTCCACCATCTCCCCGGTGCCGTCCGGCAGGAAACCGAAGTGGCAGCCCTGGACGGAGCGGGCCCCGTTGCCGAGCACGGTCTCCGCGCACTGGAACGGCAGCGCGCTCGGGTCGACGGGCGCGTTCCGGTCCGTCGGAAAGGCGGCCTTCGAGTGACGCACCGTCACCTCGATGCCGGCCGCCTCGCCGGTGCCGTCGACGTAGTGCACGAGGACGCCCATGGTGCCGACGGGGAGCGAACCGGGGTGGTTCTCGGCGCCCTTGAGGTACTGCAGGTCCGCGGGCAGCAGCGCACCGAGCGTCTTGGACACCTGGGCGGGCGTGAACGCCAGCAGGCCGCCGGAGAGCGGGGTGCCGGTGGCCGACGGCCGACCCGGCGTGGGCGGCGCGGACACGTTGAATGCCGAGCTGCGGTCCGGCCCGGGACTCGGCTCCCCCTGGCCGGACGAACGACCGAACAGGCCCGCCGGGTCGGTGGCCGAGGCGACGCCCGCACCGGCCGGGCCGGTGCTGCCGACGGGCGTCCGCGCGGTAGTGCCGGACAGTGCGGCGTTCGCACCGGCCGCGACCACCGCGACGACGGTGAGCGCGGCGCCCGCCCCCTGCAGTCGCCGGACCAGCCGGAGCCGACGACCTCGCCGCTTGCTCTCCGCGACGATCACGGCGACGGGGACGCACAGCTCCTCGACGCTCTTCTCCATCATCCGGGAGAGCTCCCGGTCCAGGTCCAATGTTCGTTGCCTTCCGTACTGGCGGGTGGGCGCCACGAGGTGGCGAAGGTCGGGCGGGCGACGCGGCCGGGTCGGCCGGTCAGTCCTGGAGCAGCAGCGCGCGGTCCGGACCGAGGATGGCACGCAGCCGGGTCATCGAACGGGAGTTGAGGCTCTTCACGGCACTGACGGTGATGCCCATCGCCTCCGCCGTCTCCTCCAGGCTGTAGTCCTCCAGGTAGCGCAGCACCACCGCGGCCCGGTTGCGGGGCGGCAGTTGGCGCAGCGCCGCGACCAGGGTGATCCGCAGCGCGGCGGCACTGCCCTCCCGGACGCCGACCATCGGCTCGTCCGGGAACTCGGCGACGACGACCTCGGTGGAGCGGCGCAGCCGACGGTGCGACAGGTAGCAGCGCAGCAGCACCTTCCGGGCGTACGCGTCGACCCCCGCCTCCCCGTCGCCCCGCCGCAGCCGGCCCCAGACCGGGTACATCTTCGACAGCGTGGTCTGCACCAGATCCTGGGCCTGGTGCCAGTCCCCGCACATCAGGTACGCGATGTGGAACAGGCGGCGTGCCCGACTGGCCGCGAACTCGTCGAAGTCGAGCCCCTCGGTCATGTGGTCCCCCGGATGAGAATCGTTTCGTCAATGTGCTGAATAGACGCTGCACCGGGGGCGGTTCGTCGCGCCGCCCAAGATCAAGATTGAGTAACGCAGGGGCGGACGCCCTGTCCTTCCCGCCCTCCCGTTCGCCCGGCGACGGCGGCACACTGGACCTCATGGATCCCGTCGAACGCGCCGGCCGCACCGAGCACGTCACACGTACCGAGCACGTCGCACGCATCGACCGCGTCGAGAGCGGCGAGCACACCGAGAGCACCGGGCGCGAGGGCGGCGAGCCTGCCTGCTGGCTGCATCTGGTCTGCGAGGAGTGCGGCAAGGTCCGGGAGGGCGGGCGGTGCCCGGTCTGCGACGCCGAGGCGGCGGGGCCGTCCGTCGCCGAGGTCGACGCCGGCTCGTAGCAGGGCGGTCGGCCGGGCGTCGCCGGGCCCTCAACAGGTCCTCACAGGTCCTCAGCAGGTGCTCAGCGCAGCAGGCCGTGCAGCAGCAGCTCCGCCAGGTGCCCGTACGCCTCGGCGTCGGCCAGGCCGGTGGTCTCGGCGACCTGGCGCTGCTGGATGCGGACCATCACCGAGCTGATCACGTCCGCCGCGAACGCCACGTGGGTCTCGCGGAAAGCGCCTTCCGCGACCCCGTCGTCAATCAGCTGTTGAATCTGCCGGGCGGCGGCGCGGGTGTTGCGGCCGTACACCTCGGCGGCGGGCTCGAAGGCCGCCAGGTCGTCGAAGAACCGGGCTGAGCCGGGGGCGAGTTCGGCGGAGACGGCACGCAGGTAGGCGGCCAGCCTCGCGGCCGGGTCGGTCTCGGCGGCCAGCGCGGCCTCCACCCGGGAGGTGGCGTCGCGGAAGAAGTGCACCACGGCCGCCCGGACCAGCTGTTCCTTGGAGCCGGCCAGTCCGTACAGGGTGCGCTTCGAGCAGTGCAGCCGGGCGGCGAGGTCGTCCAGCGTGAACTGGGCGAACCCTTCGGCGGTGAAGAGTGCGACGAGTTCCTCGAAGAGGGCGCTGCGGCGGGCGGCGCCCCGTCCGCTGGGCTGGGGTGCGGCGGCGCTGTCGATCACCGGGCCAGTATGACAGTCGACCTCTCCGCAGCCGCCGATCCGGCCGCCCCGCGCACCCCGGGCCCCGTCCCGTACTCCCCCGCGCTTCCTGTGCGCCCTCGCTTCCCCCGTCCTTTCCCGGACTTTTCCCTGTTCACCGTCTCCGGGGCCACCACTGCCGCCTCTACTGCGCTACGCTTCCCGGTACTGACGTACCGCTTTGCGTACCGCTTGGAGCCGGACATGGCCGTGGATCGCCTGCTTCCCACCGAGGAAGCCGCGGACCTGATCGCGCTGACCCGCGATCTCGCCGACAAGGAACTCGCCCCGAAGGTCGAGTCCCACGAGAAGCAGGAGCTGTACCCGGAGGGCCTGTTCGCACTGCTCGGCCAGGCCGGCCTGCTCGGCCTGCCGTACTCGGAGGAGTTCGGCGGCGGCGGGCAGCCGTACGAGGTGTACCTCCAGGTGCTGGAGGAGCTGGCGGCGCGCTGGGCGGCCGTCGCAGTCGCCACCAGCGTGCACACCCTGGCCTGCCACCCGCTGAACGCGTTCGGCACGCCGGAGCAGAAGGAGCAGTGGCTGCCCCGGATGCTGGCCGGTGAGATGATCGGCGGCTACAGCCTGTCCGAGCCGAACGCCGGCTCCGACGCGGCCGCGCTGACCTGCAAGGCGGAGCCGGTCGACGGCGGGTACCGGATCACCGGCACCAAGGCGTGGATCACCCACGGCGGCAAGGCCGACTTCTACGCCCTGTTCGCCCGCACCGCGCCCGGCGCGCACGGCATCTCCTGCTTCCTGGCGCCCGGCCAGGTCGAGGGCCTGACCTTCGGCGCGCCCGAGGAGAAGATGGGCCTGAACGGCGTGCCGACCACGGCCGCGTACTGGGACGGCGCGCTGCTCGCGCCGGAGCGCCGGATCGGCGCCGAGGGGCAGGGCCTGTCCATCGCGTTCTCCGCCCTCGACTCGGGCCGGCTCGGCATCGCCGCCTGCGCCACCGGCCTCGCCCAGGCCGCACTGGACACCGCCGTGGCGTACGCCAACGAGCGCACCACCTTCGGCCGCAAGATCGTCGACCACCAGGGCCTCGGCTTCCTGCTCGCCGACATGGCCGCCGCCGTGGACTCCGCCCGCGCCACCTACCTGGACGCGGCCCGCCGCCGCGACCTCGGCCGCCCGTTCAGCCGGCAGGCCAGCGTGGCCAAGCTGATCGCCACCGACGCCGCGATGAAGGTCACCACCGACGCGGTGCAGGTGCTCGGCGGCTACGGCTACACCCGGGACTTCCCGGTCGAGCGGTACATGCGCGAGGCGAAGATCATGCAGATCTTCGAGGGCACCAACCAGATCCAGCGCCTGGTGATCAGCCGCCAGTTCGCCCGCTGATCCCGCGCCCCTGACGGTTCGTCATTTCCCGTTCGGGGTCGTTGTGCAACGGCGCCGAACGCCACCCCGAACGCCACTCGGAAAGGGCTTTCCAGCATGCAGCTCACCGGTACCGCCGCCCTGGTCACGGGTGCCGCCTCCGGCCTCGGCGCGGCCACCGCCGCCCACCTGGCGGGCCTCGGCGCCCACGTCTACGGTCTGGACCTGCCCAAGGCAGTCGAGTCCGCCACCCCGCCCGAGGGCGTCACCCTGCTCGGCGCGGACGTCACCGAGGAACAGCCCGTACGCGACGCGCTGGCCCGGATCGCCTTCGACGGCCACCCGCTGCGCCTGACCGTCAACTGCGCGGGCATCGCCCCGTCCGCCCGGATCGTCGGCCGCCGCGGCCCGCACGACCTGGACCTGTTCCGCACCGTGCTGAACGTCAACCTGATCGGCACCTTCAACGTGATGCGGCTCGCCGCCGAGGCGATGTCCGCCCAGGAGCCCGACGAGGCAGGCCAGCGCGGACTGGTCGTCAACACCGCGTCCATCGCGGCCTTCGAGGGCCAGGTCGGCCAGATCGCCTACGCCGCCTCCAAGGCCGGCGTTGCCGGGATGACCATCACCGCCGCCCGCGACCTCGCCCAGTTCGGCATCCGCGTCGTCACCATCGCCCCCGGCATCGTCGACACCCCGATGATGGCGAGCTTCTCCGACGAGATCCGCGCCGGCCTCGCCGCCACCGTCACCTTCCCGCAGCGCCTCGCCCACCCCGAGGAGTACGCCCGCCTGGTGGCCATGGTCGCCGACCACGACTACCTCAACGGCGAGACCATCCGGATGGACGGCGCCCTGCGGATGTCCGCCCGCTGAGCACGCCTTCCCGCTGTGAGGCAGGGCCGCCCCCGGTGGGCGGCCCTGTTTCGTGGCGCTGTTTCGTGGCGCTGTTTCGTGGCGCTGTTTCGTGGCGCTGTTTCATGGCGCTGTTTCATGGCCCGCCTCCGCGTCCCTGTCCCGCCGTCCTGTTTCGCAGCCGATCGGACGAAACGGGTGAATTCCACCGGATGTCGTTGTCCTCGGTCGACGACGGGTGCAGGCTGTGCGCTGGGTACGAACTTCCGTCCGTGAAAGGGTGCGCAGCCGTGAACGATCCGCTTCAGGTCACGCCGTTGACGATCAGGCCGGCGAGTGCGTTCAGCTACGACCTCGGGACCCACGGGATGTTCACGGTGAACTTCAGCGTCCCGGGCGTGACGCCGAGCAGCGTGGTGATGGCGTCGATGACGGAGATCAACTCGAACGGCCAGCCCTTCGTCGGCGACGCGACCACGACCGTGCACAACGTCGCCCCCGGCAACGGCAACGTCCGGCTGCGGGGCGAGGTCGGCTGGAGCTCCGACCTCTCGGTGCGGGTGTACTTGCTCGTCAACTGACCACGTCGGCAGGCCCTCTGGCCGGTCCCGGCCTCGCCGACCGATCTCGACGCCGGGCCGATGCGTCACCAGTCCGCGACCTGGTAGTCCTTCAGGAAGACGCCGCTGAGCGGCTCGCCCGCCTCGCCCCGGACGATCGGGTCGTAGATCCGGGCCGCGCCGTCCACGATGTCGAGGGGGGTCCGGAAGCCGGCGCCCGCCATCCGGGACTTCTTGGGCGCCGGGTTCTCGTCAGTGATCCACCCGGTGTCGACCGCGCACATGTGGATGCCGCGCTGGGCGAGTTCGGCGGCGCTGGTGCGGGTGAGCATGTTCAGGGCGGCCTTGGCCATGTTGGTGTGCGGGTGTCCGGGCATCTTGTTGCGGACCGCGAACCGCCCTTCCACCGCCGTCACGTTGACGATGTACCGCGACGGGTGCGGGGACGCCTCCAGCAGCGGCAGCAGCCGGTCGCAGAGCAGGGCGGGGGCGAGCGCGTTGACCAGTTGGGTCTCCAGCACCTCCGCCGGATCGAGTCCGCCGAGCGTCGCCGACCAGGAGTTCTGCGGGGCACGGTCGGGCAGCAGACCCGCCTCGTCCACCGGGGCGAGGGACGGCAGCGCCGGAGCCGTCAACGCCGCCTCCCGCGTTGCCGGTTCAGCGGTACGTGCGGCGGTGGGCGCGACGATGGGTACCGCGTCGAGTTCGACGGCCGGCCAGGCGGTGGCGAGGACCGGCACCGGGCGGAAGCCGGGAGCGTGACCGACCTGCACCGGGACGGGGCCGTGCTCACCGGCGGCGAGCAGCGCGTACGCCTCCGGCGGGCGGCGGACGGTCTGCGCCGCGTTGTTCACCAGGATGTCCAACGACCGCCCCTCGGCCCGCAGTTGCTCGCACAGGCCGAGAACCTGTCGCGGGTCGCGCAGGTCGATGCCGACGATCCGCAGCCGGTTCAGCCAGCCGGCGCTGCCCTCGGCGGCGGCGAACCGGCGCAGCGTGTCGTGCGGGAAACGGCTGGTGACGGTCAGGTCTGCGCCGTCGCGGAGCATCATCAGCGCCAGCTGGAAGCCGATCTTGACGCGCGCACCGGTGAGCAGCACCCGCCGACCGGTCAGGTCCGTGCTGAGGACGCGTCGGGTGGTGTGGTCGGCGGCGCAGTCCGGACACAACCGGTGGTAGAACCCGTCGAGTTGGCGGTAGTTGCGCTTGCAGACGTAGCAGCGCCGGTTCCGCCGGAGCTCGCCGATCGGGGTGTGGCCGGTCGCACTGGCAAGTGGGGCGTCCTCACGGCGGCCGTCGCCGCCGGTAGCGGTGGCAGCGCTCAGTTCGGCATCGGCGAGGACGGCCTCGGCGCGACGCTCGCGCCGGCGGTGCTGGCGGCTGTCACGCACGAAGGACTCGGCGACGCGCTCGGCACGCAGCCGCAGCGGGTGGTCGACGGGCAGGGCACGCAGCCGTCCGACGGCGCGGTCGAGCGCGGCGAGTTCGGCCTCGACGGCGGCCCGGGTCTCATCCAGGCCCTGAGGCTCGCCCGGGCCGCGGGTCTCTTCCAGGCCGCGGGTCTCTTCCGGAGCCGGGGGCTCGTCCGGGCCGTGGGTGTCGGTCGGCTCGGGCGTGCTCATCGGGCTTCCTTCGGGGTGACGGCGCGTCAATGGGGTGGAGCCCGACCGGATTCGAACCGGCGTGTTCCGCCTGTGGAGGGCGGCGCGCCTGCCTCTGCGCTACGGGCCCGTGACCGGAGGCCTCACGGGGGCCGGATTCGAACCGGCGTTTACGCGCTGTTGACGCGCCGCGCCTGCCTCTGCGCTACGCCCGGGAGGTGAGAGGGATGCTACCGGTACGCACGGGGAGCTCGGCAAGCGCTTTCCGTGGGCCTGTCCCGACCAACAGGAAACCGCTTTCCGCATCCCCCCGCCCCGGCCGATGGTCGTTGGCCGACGAGGAGGCGCGGAGAGCGGTTACCGTTCGTCAGAGCCCCCGGGGGCCGGATTCGAACCGGCGTGATCCGCGATGCATTCACGGCGCGTCTGCCTCTGCGCTCACGCCCGGGAGGTGGAAGAGATGCTAGCGGCTCGGCTCATATCGTCGACTGGGTAATCGACATGCGGTCTGGCATCCGTCTTCTCGAACGTCGGTCAACGTCTCGGTGAAGGCTGAAGCCTCTGGCCCCGCACATGGTTCTCTGACTAAAGTCAGAGAATGGACAGGGTGCAGATCGACCAGGTGCGGCAGTTCAACCGCACCGTCACCGAACGTGTGGGCGTGCTCCACGACCACTACCTGGGCCGCGACCGGCCCATCGGTGAAGCCCGGCTGCTCTGGGAGATCGGCGAGGAGGGCCAGGACGTGCGCCAACTGCGCGAGCACCTCGCGCTCGACTCCGGGTACGTCAGCCGGCTGCTGCGCTCCCTGGAAGCCGACGGCCTGGTGACGGTGGAGCCGCAGCCCCGGGACAGGAGGGTGCGCACCGTCCGGCTCACCGATGCGGGCCGCGCTGAGCGCGCGGTGCTCGATGGCCGCAGCGACGAGCTGGCCAGCTCTCTCCTGGAGCCGCTCAACACGACCCAGCGCGCCCGGCTGACCGCCGCCATGGCCGAGGTCGAACGGTTGCTGACCGCTGCGACGGTCACGCTGGACGCGGTTGACCCGGACCACCCTGACGCCCAGCACTGCCTGCGGTCCTACTTCGCCGAGATTCAGGCACGCTTCGAGACCGGCTTCGACCCCGCGCGGAGCCTGCTGCCCGACGCGGGCGAACTCCGGCCACCGCGCGGCCTGTTCCTGGTTGCCCGGCTGCACGGAGAGCCCGTCGGCTGCGCCGGCCTGAAGCTGCCCCCCGGCGCCCCGGCCGAGATCAAACGCATGTGGGTCGCGCCCCGCACCCGGGGCCTCGGTCTCGGCCGCCGGTTCCTGACCGAGCTGGAGACTCAAGCCGCTCAGCAGGGCTGCGAGGTACTCCGCCTGGACACCAACAAGGCGCTCACCGCGGCGATCGGTCTCTACCACTCCAGCGGCTTCCAGGAGGTCGCTGCCTTCAACGACGAGCCGTACGCCCACCACTGGTTCGAGAAGCGGATCAGCACACCACCGTCCGAATGAGGGCCCAGGTGGACTGGCGGCTTGTCAGGCGGCTCTGGCCGGGTAGTCGGTCCATGACCGGATCGCCGAGTCGGGCGCGAAGTTCGTCTTTGGTTCCGCGCGGGTGTTGTGCCAACGGACGTGGGCGGCGATGGCGGCGTTCTGCTCATCGTGGCTGCGACGGTCGGTGCCGTTGAGTGCGAAGTAGCGCAGGGCCGCGAACTCGGACTCGATCCAGTTCAGCCAGGAGCCGTAGGTCGGCAGGAAGACCAGCTCGACGTCGTTGTCGGCCGCCCAGGTGCGGACCTTGGCGTGCTTGTGCGGGGAGAAGTTGTCCAGCACCACATACAACTTCTGCCCGGGCCGGCGTGCGCGCAGGGCCTTGAGGAGGCCGAGGAACTCGCGCCACCGCTGGCGCGGGTGAATGCGGTAGTACAGCTTGTCCGGTGGCCAGATCGAG
Source organism: Kitasatospora griseola (assembly GCF_044999035.1). NCBI lineage: Bacteria > Bacillati > Actinomycetota > Actinomycetes > Kitasatosporales > Streptomycetaceae > Kitasatospora > Kitasatospora griseola. The sequence goes on from NZ_CP173360.1 coordinate 949,572, forward strand.
CGCGGCGAGCATCTGCCGCACGCCGCCGTAGCGGTTGTAGGTGGCCCGCAGCCTGCGCGGACGCCTTACCCGCCCCCACGCCTTGCCCTTGCGGGGCATCGAGTTCAGCGGCCTGAACTCATCGACGCATATCACCCGCCCGTCGGCGGGCGGGGTGTCGTACAGCGCCAGGACACGGTGCATCTTGACGATGAACTCCGGGTCGGTGGACGCCTTCCAGGTGGTGGTGGTCTTCCAGGAGACCTTGCCGGCGCGCAGGATCCGGCGCACGGTCTCCCGGCTGATGGCCGCGGTCACCTACTGCTTGACGAGGTGGTCGGCGAGCTTGCTCAGGCTCCAGGTGGAGAACGCGGTGATCTTCCAGTCGGCGGGGGACGTCCGGGCGATCAGGCAGATATGCTCGCGCACCTCGTCACTGATCGTCTTGGGGCGTCCCCCGCTCCATTTTGGGTCAATCGCGTCCAGCCCCTGCTCGTTGAAGGCGTGGATGACATCGCGGACGTAGTCCTCGCCGACCCGCATCAGCACGGTGATGTCCTTGACCGTCTGACCCCTGGGCGGACATCAGCACCACGATCGCCCGACGAAGTTTCACCGGGTCCTTCGCCCTCCGGCTGATTCTCTGCAGCTTCCGGCCCTCCTCCATGCTCACCGGCCGGACGAACACACTCGGTCGACGCCCCACGACCACCTCCAAAATCAGATCTTGGGGACAGTCTGCTGGCCGATGGGCAACAGGTCGACTACCTGGTCAAGCCTGCGTGACGAGCCACTAGCGGCACGCACCGGGAGGTTGGCAAGCGCTTTCCGCGCCCGTTCCCCCGACCGAACGGGAAACCGCTTTCCACACCTCCCTCCCGATGGTTCGGCAGGGCACGCGGAAAGCGATTTCCGTCTCCAGCGGTTCCGTCCCACGGTTCCGTCCCGCGGTTCCGGCAGCCGAAGCGCTGACGCGGCCCGTCAGCCCTGGCGGAGCTCCGGGAAGTCGCTGTCCAGGTACTCGTTCGGGTTGCGGTCGCCGACGCGCTCCGCCTCGTGGGTGCGCAGTTCGACGCGGCGGATCTTGCCGGAGATGGTCTTCGGCAGGTCGGCGAACTCGAGGCGGCGGATCCGCTTGTAGGCGCTGAGCTTCTCGCGGGTGAACCCGAGGATGTCGCGGGCGAGTTCGGGGCTGGGGGTGCGGCCGTCGACCAGCACCACGTACGCCTTGGGGACGGCCAGGCGCAGCGGGTCGGGCGAGGGGACGACGGCGGCTTCGGCAACGGCGGGGTGCTCGATCAGGACGCTCTCCAGCTCGAACGGGGAGATCCGGTAGTCGCTGGCCTTGAAGACGTCGTCGGCGCGGCCGACGTAGGTGATCCAGCCGTCGGCATCCCGCGCGGCGACGTCGCCGGTGCGGTAGTGGCCGTCGCGCATGGCGTCGGCAGTGCGTTCGGGGTCGCCACGGTAGCCGCGCATCAGGCCGAGCGGACGGTGGGCCAGGTCGAGACTCAACTCGCCTTCCTCGGCGGGCTTTCCGTCGGGGTCGAGGAGGGTGACGCGGTAGCCGGGGAGCGGCCGTCCCATCGAGCCGGGCTTGACGGGCTGGCCGGGGGTGTTGCCGATCTGGCAGGTGGTCTCGGTCTGGCCGAAGCCGTCGCGGAGGGTCAATCCCCAGGCGGCGCGGACCTGTTCGATCACCTCGGGGTTCAACGGTTCGCCGGCGCCGACGAGTTCGCGCAGTTCGGTGCGGTGCGCGCCCAGGTCGGCCTGGATCAGCATCCGCCAGACGGTGGGCGGGGCGCACAGCGTGGTGACCCGGCAGCGGGCGATCACGTCCAGCAGCTGCTGGGCGTCGAACCGGCCGTAGTTGAAGACCAGGACGGTGGCCTCGGCGTTCCACGGCGCGAACAGGTTGCTCCAGGCGTGCTTGGCCCAGCCCGGCGAGGAGATGTTGAGGTGGACGTCGCCGGGGCGCAGTCCGATCCAGTACATGGTCGACAGGTGGCCGACCGGGTACGAGGCGTGGGTGTGCTCGACCAGCTTCGGCTTGGAGGTGGTGCCGGAGGTGAAGTACAGCAGCAGCGGGTCGTCGGCGAGGGTGATTCCCTCCGGGGTGAAATCCTCGGCTGCGGTGTCGACCCGGGCGTAGTCGTGCCAGCCCTCGGGGGTCTCGCCGGTGCCGCCGACGGCGATCCGCAGCGGGGCGCCGGGGAGGCCTGCGAAGCGGTCGGCGACCTCGGCGGCGGCGATCACCGCGCTCACCTCGCCGCGTTCCAGGCGGTCGGCGAGGTCCTCGGCGGACAGCAGCAGGGTGGCGGGGATCAGCACCACGCCGAGCTTGATCGCGCCGAGCATCACCTCCCACAGCTCGCTGACGTTGCCGAGCATCACCAGCACCCGGTCGCCGCGCCCGAGTCCGAGTTCGCGCAGGTGGTTGGCGACCTGGTCGGAGCGGCGGGCGAGCTGGTCGAAGGTGTGCACGCGCTCGCTGCCGTCGGCCTCGACGACCCACAGCGCGGGCTTGTCGTTGCCGCGGGCCATCGGGTCGAAGTGGTCCAGGGCCCAGTTGAACTCGCCCAACTCCGGCCATTGGAAGGTGCGGTACGCGGTGTCGTAGTCGGTGGCGTGCTGCCACAGCACCTCGCGGGCGGCGTGGAAGTTGGCCGCCGACGTGGCGCGGTCGAGCCGCGCCCCGGTCCCGGAGTCCGCGCCGGAGGCGGCGCCGTCGCCCGGCCGGGACGGCGGCTGCTCGTTGTTGTGGACGTTCTCGGCTGAGCCCATGGCCTGACCCCTCTGTGTTCAGTTACCGTCGCACCCAATATTTCCGCCGGCCCCGGGTCTGCGGTCCCCCCACCTGGAGAGGAGAGTTCGCTCGGATGGCGGATGGCTCCACTGGTCGTACCGTACGGGTCCTGGTGGTCGACGACCATCCAGTGGTCTGCGACGGCGTGTCCGCGCTGATTCGGCGGGCCGAGGACGTGTCCGTGGTCGGCTCGGCCCGGACGGCGCGCGAGGGCGTGGCACTGGCCGCGTCGCTGCGCCCGGACGTCGTGCTGCTGGATCTGCGGCTGCCGGACCTGCCGGGTTCCCGGACGGTGCCGCTGCTGCGGGCGGCCGCGCCGGATGCCCGGGTGGTGCTGTTCACCGCGTTCGAGGACCGGGACGCGCTGTCCGCGGCGCTGGCGGCGGGTGCGCACGGCTGCCTGCTGAAGGACGTCACGGACACCGATCTGGTCGCCCAGCTGCGGCTGGCCGCGGCGGGCGGGCGGGTGCTCGACCCGCGGCTGAACGGTTCGGCCCCGGCCCAGTTGCAGGCGCGGTTGTTCGGGTTGTCGCTCAGCCGGCGCGAGTACGAGGTGATCCGCTCGGCGGCGACCGGCCGCACCAACCCGGAGATCGCGGAGGAGCTCGGGCTGACCCGGAACACCGTCAAGACGTATCTGCAGACGGCGATGCAGAAGCTCGGGGCGCGCAACCGGGTGGAGGCGATCCGCCGGGCGCAGCAGGAGCAGTTGCTCTGACAGGGCGGGCGCGGACAGGCCGGCCGGTCAGGCCGGTCAGGCCGGGTGGTGCTGCGGACGGGTGGACGGCAGCGGGAACGGGTCTCCGGGGAGCGGAAGTTCGCCCCGCAGGGTGGTGCCGTCCTCGTCGCTGTGCAGGTGGAGGCTGCCGCCCAGGCGTTCGTACCGGGCGCGCAGGCCGGGCAGGCCGGCACCGGTGGCCGCGGTGTCGACCTGGTGGTCGGCGGCCACGTCCACGGAAAGCGATTTCCCACCAGTCCCCGGGAGCGGGTTCCCGGCGCGAACCGAAAGCGGGTTCCCGTCGCATGCGGAAAGCGATTTCCCGTCGTACCCGGAAAGCGGTTTCCCGTTGGGTTCGGGGCCCGGCCCGTCGTCGATGACGGCGAGGCCGAGGCGGTGCCGGTCGTGGGTGAGGGTGACCGCGACCGAGCCTGCCCGGGCGTGTTTCTCGACGTTGAGCAGCCCCTCGGCAACGGTGCGGCGCAGCAGGGCGGCGCGTTCGGGGTCCAGGCGCGGGACGGGTCCGATGGGGATGAAGGCGGCGGGAGTCCCGGTGCGTTGTTCGAAGCTGCGGAGCGTCTCGGCGAGGTCGGCGGCGAGGCGGTCGCCGCCGCACTCGCCGTCGTCGGCGGTGGGCCGGTCGCGGTGCAGGCGGGCGACGGCGGCACGCAAGGTCGCGGCGGCGTCGCCGAGTTCACGTTCGAGGCGGCGCAGGCGGTCGGCGATCTCGGGGTGGTGGGCGGTGTCGGCGCGCAGATCGCGGACGGAGCTGCCGAGGCCGAACAGCATGGCGCCGACGCCGTCGTGGAGTTCGGCGGCGATCCGGCGGCGTTCGCCGGTGACGGCGGTGTCGGCGAGGGTGGCGGCGCCGTCGGCGACGTCCACGGCGAGGGTGGCGAGGTGCGCGAGTCGGGTCAGGCCGTCGATGGCGCTGTCGCCGATCTGTCCGCTGCCGCGGATGGCGCCGTAGAGGACGCCGCGGGCGGGGCCGGTGCCGATCGGGAGGCCGACCATTCCGGTGACGGCTTCGCTGCCGACCTGCTGGTCGAAGTCATGGGTGATGCGGCTGGAGCGGTAGTAGTCGCTGACCGCGACGGAGCTGCCGACGGCCGCCACTCGGCCGCCGAGGCCGAGGCCGAGCGGGATCCGCAGGTCGTGCAGGGTGCTGTGGAGCGTGCCCGACCAGGCGCGCAGCACCAGATCGCGGCCTTCCACCAGCCCGCCGAGGCCGAGCTCGAACCCGTGCTCGGCCCGAGCCCGTTCCGCGATGGCCCGGAGCATGCGCCGGGTGTCCAGCATCCCTATCCGGTGGATCCGTGCACGCTCGATCCGGTCCAGCTCGGCGAGCGCGGCCAGCACCTCGGCCTCCCGTTCGCTCCCGCCACCGCCGTTCATGCGCGGCAGCGTACCGGGTCCACACATCGACGCCGATCCTCCGATCGCACGGTCCGATCACCGTCGTGCCCGGGGCTGCGTCCCGCGGGTCGCCACCACACCATCGATCGAACACCTGATCCGTACCGGTGCCGGTGCGGCGTGGCGGTTTGAGGCCCCTGCGTCGCGGAGCGATGCTGAGGGCATGGCCTGGGGGTTGCTGCTCCGAAGGGGAATGTGCGGACATGGCGACACGGGTACCGGGCCGTGCGGCCACTGCGACGGTGGACGGCGCCGGCTCGATCACGGGATGGTCGGCGGCGGCCGAGCGCATGTCGGGGTTCTCGGCGGACCGGGTGCTGGGCCGTTCCGCGTTCGCCCTGCTCGCCGGCGACCCGCCGATCGCCGTGCTGCGCGCGGTGGTTCGGCGTGAGCCGTTCACCGGGATGGTCCGGCTGATCCGCTCGGAGCGCGATCCGGTGGCGGTGGAGTTGGCGATCGTCCCGGTGCGGACGGCGGGCGGCGAGCCGACCTGGGTGGTGTCCGCGCAGCCGTTGCAGCCGCTGGGGGTCGATCCGCCGCCGATCACCGAGGTGCCCGAGCGGGAGACCCGTCCGGAGGATCTGGCCAGGCGCCGACTGGCGATGCTCGGCGCGGCCGGCCTGCGGATCGGATCGACCCTTGAAGTCCGGCGCACCGCACAGGAGTTGGCGGATGTCGGGACGGAGGACTTCGCGGACTTCGTCGGCGTTGACCTGCTGGAGCCGGTGTTCGGCGGCAGTCCGCCGTCCAACGCGGGCCTGGTGTTCTACCGGGTGGCGCAGCAGTCGGTACTACCCGGCTCTCCGGAGTCGGCGGTGGCGGTGGGGGCGCGTGACGTGATCCTCCCGGAGTCGCCGATGGCGCAGGTGCTGTCCTCGGGGCGACCGGTGCGGACGGACATGCGGGACCCGATCGTGCGCAGTTGGATCGAACAGGAGCCGCAGCGGCACGAGTCGACGGCGGAGTTCGGGATCCATTCGTTGCTGCTGGTGCCGTTGACGGCACGCGGGGTGACGCTGGGCGTGGCGATCTTCCTGCGGCACCGTTCGCCGGAGCCGTTCGACGACGACGATCTGGTGCTGGCCACGGAGCTGACGGCGCGGGCGGCGCTGTCTGTGGACAATGCCCGCCAGTACACCCAGCAGCGGGACACCGCGTTGGCCCTGCAGCGTTCGCTGCTGCCGGCCCGGACGCCCCGGCAGGCGGCGGTGGAGGTGGCGTTCCGCTACCTGCCGGTGAGCGGTCGGGACGGGGTGGGCGGCGACTGGTTCGACGTGATCGCGCTGTCGGGCGCCCGGGTGGCGCTGGTGGTGGGCGACGTGGTGGGGCACGGGGTGCCCGCGGCGGCGGCGATGGGACGGCTGCGGATGGCGGTGCGGACGCTGGCCGACATCGACATTCCGCCGGACGAACTCCTCACCCACCTGGACGACTTGGTGCTGCGGGTGGATCTGGAAGAGCTGCCGGACAGCACCATGACCTGGGCGGGCGGCAGCGTGGGCGCGACCTGCCTGTACGCGGTGTACGACCCGGTGACGCGAACGTGCACGATGGCCCGGGCGGGCCACCCGGGTCCGGCGCTGGTCGGCCCGGACGGCGCGGTGACGTTCCCCGAGCTGCCGCCGGGCCCGCCGCTGGGCCTTGGCGGACTGCCGTTCGAGGCGGAGGAGTTCGCGATCCCGGAGGGCAGCGTGCTGGCGCTGTACACGGACGGCCTGCTGCGGGCCTCGGAGTTGCGCGGCGACCCGACACTCGGCCTGGACGGACTGGCCTCGGCACTCGCCGAGCCCGCGAACTCCTTGGAGGAGCTGTGCGACCGGGTGCTGTCCGCATCGCTGGGCCCGGACGCGCCAAGCGACGACGTGGCGCTGCTGCTGGCCCGCACCCGGGCGCTGCACGAACAGGACGTGGCAGACTGGGAGTTGCGGCGCGACCCGGCTGAGGTGGCCCGGGCCCGCAAGCTGGCCGCGGCGGCGCTCGCCGAGTGGGGGCTCGAAGAGGCGGCGTTCGTCACCGAGTTGGTGGTCAGTGAGCTGGTCACCAACGCGGTCCGTTACGGACAGCCGCCGATCGGCCTGCGGTTGATCCGGGACCGCGGCACGCTGATCTGCGAGGTGTCGGACGGCAGCAGCACGGCCCCGCATCTGCGCCGGGCGCGCACCTTCGACGAAGGCGGCCGGGGTCTGCTGCTGGTGGCGCAGCTCTGCCGGAACTGGGGCACCCGGCACACGCCGCGCGGCAAGACCATCTGGGCGGAACAGCAGCTCTGAGTCCCCGGCAGGATCCCCCCGGATTCAGCCTGTCAGCGCGGCCCGGACGGCCTCGCGCAGCCGTCCGTCGTGCCGGTCGAGCAGCCCGGCGGCGGTGGCGGCGTCCACGTCGGCGAGCAGCAGCAGGATGGCGTCCTTCACCTTTCCGCCGGTGGCGTCGAGCGCGGTGGCGACGTCGGCGGGTTCGGCGTCGGTGGCGAGGGCGACGATGCGGCGGCTGCGGTCGCGGAGTTTCTCGTTGGTCGCGCGGAGGTCGACCATCAGGTTTCCGTAGGTCTTGCCGAGTCGGATCATGGTGATCGTCGAGATCATGTTGAGCACCAGCTTCTGGGCGGTGCCGGCCTTCAACCGGGTGGAGCCGGTGAGCAGTTCGGGGCCGGTGACGATCTCGATGCCGTGCTCGGCGGCGGCGGCGAGCGCGGAGCCGCGGTTGCCGGACACCCCGATGGTGAGGGCGCCCAGGGCGCGGGCGTGCTCGACGGCGGCGACGGCGTAGGGGGTGCGGCCGGACGCGGAGATGCCGACCACGGTGTCGTCGGCGGTGAGGTGGAGGGCGTCGAGGTCGGCGCCGGCGGCGGAGCGGTCGTCCTCGGCGTTCTCGACGGCGGCGGTGAAGGCGGCGGAGCCGCCGGCGATCAGTGCGACGACCTGGCCGGGCGCGGTGTTGAAGGTGGGCGGGCACTCGGCGGCGTCGAGGACGCCGAGTCGGCCGGCGGTTCCGGCGCCGGCGTGGATCAACCGGCCGCCGCGGCCCATCCGTTCGGCGATCGCGTCGACGGCGGCGGCGATCGCGGGCAGTGCGGCGGCGACGGCGTCCGGGACGGTGCGGTCCTCGGCGTTCATGAGCCGGGCGATCTCCAGGGTCGGCAGCAGGTCGATGCCCGCGTGCTCGGGCCGCCGGGTCTCGGTGGCCAGTCCGGCGAGCGCGGCCAGGTCCGCGGCCGGCTCGGCGGCACCGGGCCGGTTCGGGGCCTCGGTGGACGAGAGGGGCAGGTCACTGGGGTGCGGGGTGCCGTTCACAGCGCCCGAGCCTAACCGTGCGCCCGCTGCCGAACAATCGCTCTCCGTCCCCCGGTTGCCACATCCCGTCGAAGCTTTGCCGGTCCGTCCGGTGGCACGGCGCACCGGGTCTGGCACACTCCCGGCATGGACATTCGGGGGGATGGATCCACTGGCGCCTCGACGCCCGTCGGACTGTCGCGGCTCGCGTGGCAGCCGGTGCTGGCCGTCGCAGCGGGTGTCGCGGCGCTCCAGGCGGTGCTGCTCGGGCAGTACGGCTTCCACCGTGACGAGCTCTACTTCCTGGCCGCCGGGCGCCACTTGGCCTGGGGCTATGTCGATCAGCCGCCGCTGACACCGCTGTTGGCCCGGTGGTCGACGGCGCTGTTCGGCGAGAGCCCGGCGGGGCTGCGGGTGGTCGCGGTGCTGCTGGGCGCCGCGACGATCGTCCTGACCGCCCTGGCCGCAAGGGAGTTGGGGGCGCGGCGGGGCGGTCAGGTGTTGGCGGCGGCGGGTGCGGCGGTGTCGGCGATGGTGCTGGCGCTGGGTCACATGCTGTCCACGGCGAGCTTCGACCTGTTCGCGTGGACGGGTATCGGGGTGCTGGTGCTGCGGCTGCTGCGCACCGGTGACCGCCGCTGGTGGGTGGCGATCGGCGCGGCGGTGGGTGTCGCACTGCTGAACAAGGATCTGGTGCTGCTGCTGGCGGCGGCGCTGCTGCCGGCCGTCTGGTTCACGGGCAACCGGCAGGTGCTGCGCGGGCGTTGGCTGCCGGCGGGTGCACTGTTGGCGGTGCTGGTTGCCGCGCCGAACCTGTACTGGCAGGCCCGGCACGGTTGGCCGCAGCTGACGGTGGCGTCGGGCATCAGCGGCCAGGACGGCCTGGCCGACCGGCTGACCTTCGTGCCGATGCAACTGCTGTACCTGTCACCGGTCCTGGTGCCGGTGTGGCTCGGCGGCCTGCGCCGGCTGCGGCAGGAGCCGGAGCTGCGCTGGGCGCGGCCGTTGGCGTACGGCTACCTGGGGCTGTGCGCGCTGGTGCTGCTGCTCGGCGGCAAGCCGTACTACGCGTTGCCGCCGCTGCTGCTGGTCATGGCGGCCGGGTGCCAGCCGGTGGTGGACCGGATGTGGCCGGCGGCCCGCAGCCGGGCGCGGCTGGTCGGAGTGCTGGTACTGGCGGTGGCACTGAACGCGGTGATCACGCTGCCGGTGCTGCCCGCGCGTCAACTCCCGCTCGTGGCCTGGGTGTACAAGGAGTCGGCGGAGCAGGTCGGCTGGCCGGAGCTGGCCGCGGCGGCGGGTGCCGGTTGGGCGTTGGTCCCGGCCGAGCAGCGCGGCCGCGCCGTGGTGTTCGCCGCCGACTACGGCGAGGCGGGCGCGTTGGCCCGGTTCGGCGGCGACTACGGCCTGCCCGCGCCGTATTCGGGCCACATGTCGTTCGCCGACTGGGGTCCGCCGCCGGATTCCTCGACCGGACCGGTGCTGCTGATCCACCCCGCACCGTACCCGCAGGTCGAGCGGGCCTTCACCGGCTGCCGCGAGGTCGCCCGGGTCGACAACGGCCGCGGCCTGGCCAACGAGGAGCAGCACGCCCCGGTCCTGCTGTGCGACGGACCGGTCCGGCCGTGGTCGCAACTCTGGCCGCAGCTCCGGCACTTCTACTGACCTATGCGGGCGGGGCGGTCCGCAGCACGCTGTCGGTGACGCCGCCCGGGCATTCGCGGCGGCGCCCCCAGCCCGCCAGTTCGGCGCCCGCGCGGTAGGCCGAGTTCAGGAAGTCGAGCGCGGTCGCCCACGGGTCGTCGGCGGTCCGGACGTCCGCGTACTTCAGGAGAGCGAGGTGGCTGCCCCGGTTCACGGTCCAGGAGGCGGCCGCCGGGTGCAGGGGGCGGGTGGCGAGGTCGGTGGGTTCGGGCGCGGTGTAGCAGTAGAAGGCGGGTTCGGGGACGTTGTCGTCGCCGAACCAGAAGCCGGAGCTGATGACTTCGCGGGAGTAGGCCTCCCGGGTGACGGGGTCGGCGGCGGGCTGGTCGATCTCGCGGTCGGAGAAGCGGGTGACGGCGAGGTCGAAGGTGTGCCAGAAGTGGTGCACGGGGCTGGTCTTGCCGGAGTAGCCGCTGGCGTACTCCTCCAGCAGCAGGGCGACCTGGCTGAGGATGTGCCAGTAGGTGGTGACGGCGGCCGGGTCGTAGCTGCGGTGTTCGTCGTCGTCGGCGAACGGGCGGTGGCTGTCGGGCAGGTCGTACGGGTAGGGGTGTTCGGGGACGATGTCGATGTCGAGGTGGATGAGGGCCCGCAGGGTGTCGCGGTAGAAGTCGCCGACGGAGCGGCCGATCAGCGGGAAGGAGTCCTCGCGGCCGCCGAGGGTGCGGAGGTACAGGCGGTGGTCGGTGAAGTCGAAGTCGATGGTGAAGGCGTCGCCGCCGCGGGTGGGGCCGGTGGGGCGGGTGGTGATGCCGCGTCCGGTCAGGTGGTAGGGGACGTTCCACCAGTGGTTGCGGCGGGGGCTGCCGGCCAGCCGGATCTTGCCGATGACCTGCGCGAATCGGTGCAGGGTCTCCTTGGTGTCCCGCCAGGACTCCAGGGGCAGGGGCGGGAAGAGTTCCATGGTGCGCTCCGGCTGGGGGTGGGTCGCGACGGGTGTTGCGTCCCATCCTCGCGGGGCGGGCCGCGCCGTCCGGGTGCGACGCGCCCGGGCGGCGGGGAGACTGCTCCACCCGGGTGCCGCGGTCAGTCCCGTCCGCTGCCGCTGCCGCCGGTCAGCTGGTAGCGGTGCGGCGCCATCGCGGTGTCGTGCCCGGGCAGCGCGGCCATCACTGCGGCGTGCGCCTGCTCGGGGGTGAGCGCCCGACCGCCGGTGTCGACCGTTGCCGTCAACTCACCGCCCTGCCAGTGCACTTCGACGTCCTTGGCGTCGAGCGCGGCGCGCAGCAGGTCGGCGACGGCGTCCAGGTCGATCCAGTTGGCGCCGATCTGCTGCCAGCGGGCCTTGTCGCGGCAGCCGACGGGGAGGCCGGTGAGGGCGGCGAGTTCGCCGTCGGGGCCGAGGCGGACGGTGCGCCGGCCGGCCAGGTCGAGCAGGCGGAGCAGGGCGTGCGCGAAGAGTTCGGTCTCGTCGCGGTCGAGGACGTCGGGGTGGGTGTGCAGGGTGAATTCGAGGCAGCCGGCGGTACGCCAGATGTTGAGCATCAGCCGGGTGGGGGTGGGTTCGGCGGGGTACCAGGCGAGGTCGGGGTCGGTGGGCGGGTCGGGCCTGGTGGCGGCGACGCTGTCGGGGACGGTGGCGCTGAGGTCGTTGACGACGACGTGGCGGGCGAACCGGGCGCCGCGGCGGCGGGCGACGTCCTCGATCAGCTGCCAGATGCGTTCGGCGTCGAAGGTGGCGTGCCAGTAGCCGGACAGCGCCTGGGCCTGGGTGCGGCCGATCAGGGTGTCGAGGTCGGGGCAGTCGGTGTCGACGGCGAGCAGGGCGTCCTGGGCGAGGGTGCCGATGTGCTCGGCGAGGCCGGGGCGGTGGCGGTTCGCGGACAGGGCGGCCATCACCACTGTGCCGCGGGCGGCGCGGTGCGCGGCCAGGGCTGCGTAACATGCCAGCAGGACGGCCGAGTTGGAGGCGCCGCTACGCCGGGCGGCGCGGACCAGGGCGGCGGCCCCCGCGGTGGAGCGGACGCCGAGCGTGGGCAGCTGGGTGTCGTTGGGGCCGATCCGGTCGTCGGCGAACACGGCGGACGGCTGGTCGGCGAGGATGTGTTCCCAGTGCCGGAGCGCGGCGCGGGTGCGGCGCTGCCCGGAGCTGGACCGTTCCTGCTCGGCGACCTCGATCGGGGTGGGCGCGGCCGGCGGGGGCAGGGTGCCGCCGGCCGCCAGGGTCAGCCACTCCTGGTACAGCAACCCGGTGGCGACGCCGTCGAGTTGGGCGTGGCAGATGACCACGGCGAGCAGCACCGGGAGGTCGTGGCGGGTGAGCAGGGCGAACCGCAGCGGAAAGTCCTCGGCCAGGTCGAAGGCCTGGCGGCGGCCGTCCCAGCAGTAGCGTTCGGCGCACTCGGCCGGGTCCTCTTCCTCCCCGAGTGCGATCACCCGGACGGTGAACTCGCCTGCCGATCTGACGCGTTGGCGCTCGGGCTGGCGATCGGCAGGGCCGGGGAAGACGGTCCGCAGGGCGGCGTGGCGTTCGGCGAGGGTGCGCAGCGCAAAGAGACAGCCCGCCAGGTCGGCGGCGGCGGGGACGGTCCAGGTGGCCTGCTTGTTCATGTGCGAGGGTTCGTCGTGGCGCAGGCAGCGGATCATGTTGTCCTGACCGAGCGTGAGCGGGCCCTCGGCCTCGGCGACTTCGACTCCGAACTGCACCACGACGTCTTGCTGTTGGGACACGCGCGTCAGTCTCCGTTCAGGGCGGTTCTGATGGCCTCGGGCCAGTCGACGGGGCGGGAGCCGTGGGTGTGCAGCAGGGCCAGGGCGATCCGGTCGAGGCCGAAGGCGGTGCAGGCGGTGTGGCCGGGCGCGCCGTCGGCGGTGAAGGCGAAGGCCTCGCCGAAGTGGTCCTTGTGGATGTTGGCGGAGGCGATCGCCTGCACCAGTCCGTCGGCCACCGGGACCCGCAGTTCGAACTTCAACTCCTGGGCGCGCTGCGCCGCTTGGTAGAGGCGCCGGCCGCCGCCGAAGAACGGGTCGTCGGCCAGGTCGATCGACGGCTTGAGGCCGAGCGTCTCCAGCCAGTCGGCGACCCGCTGCAGCCAGTGTTCGCGCCAGTGGAGGCAGTGGGCGGGAGGGCCGGCGGTGACGAGTTCGGCCATCCGGAAGGTGCGCAGCCGGCCGGGTTCGGCGGTGGCTTCCTGCCGGAAGCACTGCGCTTCGACGCTGAACCGGGCGGGGTGGCGGAGGTCCTGGCCGGTGAGGGTGGCGTACACGGGGTAGCAGGCGGCGGGCAGCAGGACCAGGTCGGACACCGTCTGCCGGTCGTGCCAGGGCCCGGATTCGGCGATCAGCGGGGCGAGTCGACGCCAGTCGGCGGCGCTGCCGGCGTAGCTGTGCACGGTGCCGAGCAGTTGCGGGAAGGAGGCGACGTACCCGGCCCGTTCGATGGTGGCGCGGGAGATCACGGGTGGCACGACCAGCCGCTCGAACGGTTCGTCGGCGGCGAGCCGGGCGATCGCCTCGCGCAGCGCGCCGAGCAGCTTCTCATAGGCGGCGGGCTGGAGTTGGACGCCGGCGGCGGCGGTGGGCAGCGGGGTGGCGTCGTCGGGGTGGCGGGTCATGGTCTGCCTTCGAGGTCGGGCCGACGGGTGGCGGGGGTGCGATGGGCGCCGGAGCCGTCGACGCGATGGAGGTGGTGGGGGTCGAAGCCGTCGACGCGATGGAGGTGGTGGAGGTCGAAGCCGCCGACGCGACGGATGCCGAACTCCACGGCGAGGTCGGCCGGGTAGGAGAGCAGCCGCGGCCGGACCGGTCGGCTGCCGGTGCGGGCGGCGGCGGCCCGGTGGCCGGGCGGTGCGGGCAGGTCGTGGACGGTGCAGGGCCCGAGCGGCCCGTCGATCCGGTACGGGCCAGGGCCGCCGACCGGCCCGGCGTGGGTGCGCAGCCCGTCGACGAGGCGACCGCCGTGGGCCTTGGTGTACGCCTCCTTGCGGGTCCATCGGCGGGTGAACTCCGCGGCCCCGCCGCCGGTTTCGGATGCCGGGTAGTAGCGCCGGGCAAGTCGGGCGGCCGCATGGCCGCTGGGGACGGGTTCCAGGTCCACGCCGATCTCGCCGTCCCCGTCCGCACGTTGCTGGACGGCGAACAGCGCCCACCGGCCTGCGGTGCTCAGGTTGACGCTCAACTCGCCTTCCAGGCCGACGGGTTCGGGGCGTCCGTGCGGGCCGCGCCGCCACCGGACGAGCTCCGGCGGGACGCCCGCGGCAGCGGCGGTCAGCAGGCGGGCGGCGGCGTGCGCGGCAAGGTAGCGGCGCCGACCCGGCCCGTCGGGGGTGCGGGCGGCCCGGGTGCGTTCGTCCGGGTCGATCAACTCCCCGAGAGCGGCGGCCTGTTCTTCGGTGATGTCGGTGGCGATCAGCCAGATCTCGGTCATCCGGCGGGCTCCTCGGGCGTCCAGCAGGCCAGGTCGAGCCTGCCGGTCTCCGGCTCCCGGTCGGCGAGCGCGAGCGGACGTCCGGCGAGCCGGGGATCGGCGAGTGCGTCGGCGAGGGCGGCCCAGCCCCCGGTGTACGGGTTGCCCGGTCGGGCCCGCCGGGTCTCCGCACCGCCGGGCGCGGGGACGTCGACCAACCCGGGGCCGAGCACCAGCAGCGCCCGCACGGGCAGCTCCGCTTCGAACTCCGCTACCGCTTGCATTACTTGACCGGCAGTCACATCGGCGCGACTGTCGAGCAGTTGGAGCGCCCGGCCTCCCCCGCCGGACTCCCAGAGCAGCGCGGAGGCGGAGTGCCGGTCGGGCAACCGGGCCGGGCGGTGCGGCCGGTGGTGCAGGTCGGCCTGTTCGACGGCGATCAGCAGGGCCCGCCGCGCGCCGCCGGTGCGGGCGTAGGCGTCGGCGATGCCGAGCGCACTGAAGGTGCCGCCGACTCCCTCGTCGCAGATGGCGAAGGACAGCGGCTCGCCCGGGCACACGCCGGCGAGCTGGATCGCCACCGACTGCCCGGGGCGGACGTCGGGCGTGGCGTACACCAGCGCCAGCAAATCGACCGGGCGGGCCGGATCCACCAGCTGGCGCACGGCGAGTTCGGCGAGCGCGGCGTAGGACTGGCCGCGGGCTCCGGCCAGCGCGTCCTCGTCCAGAGCCACCCCGTAGGGGCGGGAGAGGTCGGCGGTGAAGGTGCGCAGGTCGGGGTCGGCGGCGAGCGGGGAGCCACCGGTCAGGTCGAAGGCGCGGGCGGCGGTCAGGCGCAGCGGGGAGGCGGTGCGCGGCAGGGTGGTGGCGGGCAGCGGTCCGCGGACGCGCACGCTCAGTCCTCGGCGATGACGTGTCCGGCGACGAAGCCGGCCAGGGTGCCGACCGACCGGAGGTCGTCCTGGTCGATGCCTTCGACGTCGATCTGCACGTCGAGATGGTCCTCCAGCTCCAGGATGAGTTCCAGGGTGGCGGCCGAGGTGAGGCCGACCTCGTCGAACAGGCAGGCGTTCTCGGTGACTTCGGGCAGGTCGCGCTTGAGGACGCGGGGCAGCAGCAGCAGGATCCCGTCGAGTGCGCGGCTGCGCAGCTCGGCGTCGACGGCGTCGTCGGCCGGATCCTGCACGAGGGCGGAGGAGTCGGTGGCGGAGTCGGTCATGGCGATTCCCTGTCGGCGGGGCCCGGAGGTGCGGGCCGGGTGCGGCGCTCACGCGGCGGCCGGTGGCGCGGCTCCTTCGCCCGGGCGTGCCGGACCAGGGGGCGGTGGCGCCCCCCGGTTCGGAGCGGGCCTCAGTGCTGGAGCACCATGGCGGCGAAGGTCGCGCCGAGTCCGGACGCGGCGACCAGGTAGCGGTCGCCGCGGCGGAGCAGGCCGCGGCCGGTGGCGGTGTGGTGGTTGAGCAGGATGTCGGCGGCGAAGCTGTGCCCCACCGCCGGGACGTTGTCCAGCACCACCCGGTCGGGCGGGTACCCGATCCGGCGGCAGATCCGTTGCCAGGAGATCCGGTTGACGTTGTGCGGGAGCAGCAGCCGAATCGACTCCCAGCTTTCGCCGGCTTCGTTCAGCGCGGCTTCCATCACCGCGATCACCAGGTCCGGGTAGCTGCGCTGGTAACGCGCCATCAGCTCCGGATCGTCGGCGAGTCGCCCGTCGAACTCGCCGCGCTGGTCGACCGCGTAGGACAGCACGCGGTCGCGTTCGCCTTCGGCCCGTACCAGAGCGGCCGCCGCCCCTTCGCCGAAGAGGGCGGCGTCCGGGACGATGCGGGCGTCCCGGGTGAAGGTCTTCTCGCCCGCCAGGATCAACGCCAGCGCCTCGGGGTCGGGGTCTGCCGCCAGCAGCCGACCGGCCACGTCGAGCGCCAACAGCGAGCCGGCGCACGCGTGGTGGGTGATGGTGAAGGCACGGGCGTGCGTCAGCCCCAGACGGCCGAGCGCGTCGTGCAGCGGATTGTGCGGGTAGGGGGCCGCGATCGGCAGGCTGCGCGCGTGCAGCACGTACTTCACGCGGTGTTCGTTGCCGGACAGCTGGGCCAGGGCCTTCGCTGCGGCGGTGAGCAGATCGGTCAGGTCTCCGTCGCGGTCCACCCTGACCTGGTCGAGGCCGTGGAACCGGCGGAAGAGCCCGATCTGACGATCCGTCAGTCCGAGGCGTTCTCCGACCAGTTCGATCGGTTCGGCGACGGGCGGAAGGTGGACGGCGACTGCTTCCAGAGCGGTCACGCGGGCTAGTATTCCCACGCCTCACCGGCCCGCACAAGGGATCTCCGGCGTTTCCTTCCCGACTCCCCCTTGTGGTCTGTACCACTTCTCCGTCGTTGGCACACGACGCACGCAAGTCTGTTCGCCCGGCCCGGCGATTCCGGCCGCACGCCGCGCAGTCGAATGCGCCGCCCACCCCTCTCGAGAGGATTCCCCCATGCCCGCACCCACCTCCCCCGGGGGCGCGTTGCGCCTGTTGATCGTGGCGCCGCCGCTCGCCGGGCACCTGCTGCCGGCCCGGGCCCTGGCCCTGGCCTGGGCCGCGCGCGGGCACCGAGTCGCCTGGGTGGGGCCGGAGTCCGCGCTGCGGCCGGTGCTCGGGCCGGACGCCGTGGTGCATCCCACCGGCGCCCGGCTGTTCCGGGAGCAGGCGGTGGGCGGGGCGGCGGCCGTACGTTCGCTCTGGGACGGCTTCGTGGTGCCGCACACCAGATTCACGCTGGGCGCGGTGCGACGGGCGGTCGAGCAGTGGCGGCCGGACGTGGTGCTGGTCGACCAACACAGTCCGGCGGGCGCGCTGGCCGCGCACGGCGCGGGCGTGCGATGGGCGTCCTTCGCGCCGTCCTCGCTGGAGATCGGCGATCCGCCGTTCGGCGACCGCGAGTTGGCGTCCTGGCGGGACGAGGTGCTGCACGGCCTGTGGGAGCGGGCCGGCCTGCCCGCCGCCGAGTTCACCGACCCGCGCTTCTCCCCCGGCCTGGTGATCGCCCCGACCTGCCGGGAGCTGGCCGGGCTCGACCGGGTGCCCGCCGAGTACGCCCTGGTCGGGCCACTGCTCGCGGACCGGCCCGAACCGCCGTTCCCCTGGGACCGGTTGACGCCGGGACGTCGCCGGGTGCTGGTCACCATGGGCACGCTGTCGGCCGAGGTGGCGGGCGATTTCCTGCACCGGGCGGCCGCCGCGCTAACCGAACTCCCGGACGTGCAGGCCGTGGTGGCGGGCCCGCCGGACGCCGGTCTGCCGCCGGGCGCGGTGGCCTGCGACCGCGTTCCGGTACTGGAACTGCTTGAGCGCGGGGCGGTGGACGCCGTACTGTGCCACGGCGGGATGAACACCGCGGTCGAATCCCTCGCCCACGGGCGGCCGTTGGTGGTCGCCCCGATCCGCCACGACCAGCCGGTGACGGCCGGTCGGCTGGCCGCGCTCGGCGCGGCCGTCCGGGTCGACTTCGCCATCGCCACCTCCGGAGAGCTGCGCGCGGCGCTGCGCTCCGTTCTCGACGACCCCTCGTTCCGCACCACCGCCCAGCTGCTCGGACGTCAACTCCTGGCGGGCGGCGGCACAGTGGCGGCCGTCGAACGGCTGGAGCGGTTCGCCCGCGCACCGCGCTGAGCACCGGATCCGCCCACCTGGTCCAGACCATTGTCGGCGGGCGGGGCCGGGCCCTAGGGTCTGCTCCGGCATCCGCCGCCCCTCCCCGGGAGCACCTCCCCGCCGCTTCCGAACCCGCCGCTTCCGAACCCACTGCATCCGAACCCACTGCATCCGAACCCACCGCTTCCGAACCCACTGCATCCGAACCCACCGACCAGCACAGGAGTCCGGGTTGATCGTGACCAAGGGGCTGCGCAAGTCCTTCCGGCCCCGCCGCGGCGCCGCCACCGTCGACGCGGTGCGCGGCATCGACCTCGACGTCGCGGAGGGCCGGATCTACGGCCTCCTCGGCCCGAACGGCGCCGGCAAGACCACCACGCTGCGCATGCTCGCCACCCTGCTGCCGCCCGACGGCGGCACGGCCACCGTGGCCGGCGCCGACCTGCGAACCGACCCCGGCGAGGTCCGCCGCCGGATCGGCTACGTCGCCCAGGGCGGCGGCACCACCGACCACGCCACCGCCCGTGAGGAACTCGTCCTGCAGGCCCGGATGCACGGCATCCGCAAGGCCGAGGCACTGCGACGCGCCGACCAGGGCCTGGCCGCCTTCGACCTCACCGAGTTCGGCGACCGCCCGTGCCGGACCTACTCCGGCGGCCAGCGCCGCCGCCTCGACCTCGCACTGGGCGTGGTCCACCGCCCCAAGGTGCTGTTCCTGGACGAGCCCACCGTCGGACTCGACCCGCGCAGCCGCGCCCAGGTCTGGGCGGAGGTCCGCCGTCTGCGCGATCAGGGCATGACGGTGCTGATCACCACCCACTACCTGGACGAGGCCGATGCCCTGTGCGACCGGATCGGCATCGTCGACCACGGCGGCATCGTCACCGAGGGCACCCCCGAGCAGCTCAAGCAGCAGATCTCCGGCGACGCCGTCACCATCGGCCTCCCCGATGCCGGGGCCACCGCCCGGGCCGCGCACGTCCTCGCCGAACTCCCCTGCGTCCGACGCCTGGAGGCGCTGCCCGAGGAGGACGGGCTGCGCCTGCACGTGGACTCCGCGGACACCGCGATCCCGCAGCTGCTGCGCGCGCTGGCCGCCGCCGGCCTGGAACCGGACCACGTCCAGCTGCAACGCCCCAGCCTGGACGACGTGTTCCTCGCCCTCACCGGCCGCTCGCCGGTCCACAGCTGACACCGCACCGGCCCCCGCCGCCGCCCCGACGTCCCCGAGGTCCCCGTGAAGCTCGCCCGCGACACCTGGCTGGTCTACCAGCGCCAACTGCTCCTGATGGCCCGCTCACCGGCGTGGCTGGCCGTCGGACTGCTCCAACCCCTGTGCTACCTCCTGCTGTTCGCCCCGCTGCTGACCTCCGCCCTGGCCGCCTCCGGCGCGCACAGCACCGCCGACGCCTACCGGATCTACGTACCCGGCCTGCTGTCGGCGCTGGCCGTGATGGGCGGCCTGTTCACCGGCTTCACCCTGCTCGGCGAACTGCACGCCGGCAT
Source organism: Kitasatospora griseola (assembly GCF_044999035.1). NCBI lineage: Bacteria > Bacillati > Actinomycetota > Actinomycetes > Kitasatosporales > Streptomycetaceae > Kitasatospora > Kitasatospora griseola. Next base: position 968,952 of record NZ_CP173360.1, read on the forward strand.
CATCGAACGCTCCCGGGTCACGCCCGTCAGCCGGGTCGCCCTGCTGCTCGGCCGCGCCCTGCGGGAGACCACCGCGCTGCTCGTCCAGTCCCTGCTGATCGCCGTCCTGGCCATCCCGTTCGGGCTGACCGTCGGCTTCACCGATCTGCTGCTCGCCATGGCGCTGCTCGCCCTGATGGCCCTGATGGCCTCCTCGGTCTCCTACGGCCTCGCCCTGCTGGTGCCCACCGACGCCGCCCTCGGCCCCGTCGTCAACACCATCGCCCAACCCCTGGCCCTGCTCTCCGGCACCCTGCTGCCGATCGCCCTCGCCCCGGCCTGGCTGCGCACCGCCGCCTCCTGGAACCCCTGCTACTGGGGCGTCGAGGGCATGCGCGCCCTGTTCGCCGGCCACCTGGACGCGCCCGAGGTCTGGCGCGGACTGCTGCTGACCGGCCTGATGACGGTGCTCGCGGTGGCCTGGGCGGCCCGTCTGTTCGCCCGCCGGATCCGCTGACACCTCCTGGAAAGCAGCACTGATCGGGGCCCGGCGAGGTGTGCCGGGCCCCGATCAGCGCTGCCGCGTCAGGTCTGCTGCACCGTCCGCTCCGTCACGAACCGGGCCAGCCGCCGCACGCCCTCCACGACCTGGTCCGGCGTCAGGTAGGAGCAGGACAGCCGCAACTGGTGCTCGCCGCCCCCGCCGGGGTGGAAGCCGTCCATCGGGGTCCACAGCACGCCGTACTCGCGGGCGCAGGCGTCCAGGGCCCGGGCATCGGCCCGGAACGGGACGGTGACGACCGCGAAGAAGCCGCCCTCCGGGGTGTTCCAGGAGATGCCGGGGAGCGGACGGAAAGCGGTTTCCAGTTCGGTCAGCAGGACATCCATGTTGTGCGCGTAGAACTGCCGGGCGGGCTCGTTGGCCTCCCGCAGGCGCAGTCCGCCGGCCAGCAGCATGCCGCCGATCACGGCCTGACTGAGCGCCGAGGTGTTGACGGTGGTCATGCTCTTGAGCTTGGCGAGTTCGTCGGCGAGCAGGCCGAGCCGCCCGTCCGGTGCGGCCACCTGCTGGTCGGCGAGCACGTAGCCGACCCGGGCGCCGGGGAAGCAGGTCTTGGCGAACGATCCGAGGTAGACCACGTTGCGCCGGTCGCCGTCCAGCGCCTTGAGCGTCGGCCGGACGGGCCCGTTGCGGCCGAAGAAGCCGTACGGGTTGTCCTCGATCAACAGGACGCCGGTGGACTCGGCGACGTCCAGCAGCCGTCGGCGGGCGCTCTCGTCCAGGCTGGCGCCGCTCGGATTGGCGAAGTCGGGGACGACGTAGCAGGCCCGGGGGTGCTTCCCGGCGGCCCGCAGCTCGTGGACGGCCGCGGCCAGGGCCTCCGGGTCGAGGCCGCCGTCCGGGCCGGCCTCGGGCACCGGACGGACCGTCAGGTCGAGCAGCCGGGCGGCGCCGGTCACGCCGACGTAGCACGGCGAGGAGACCAGCAGGACGTCGTCCGGGCCCGCGCACAGAGCCCGCAGCACCAGCAGCATGCCCTCCTGCGCGCCGACGGTGACCACCAGCGCCTCGGGGTCGGCCGTGATGCCCTCGTCGGCCTCCAGCGCCCGGGCGATCAGCGGCCCGATCAGGCCCTTGGTCCGCCCGTACTGGAACACCTCCTGGCGTACCTGGCTATCCGTCAGTCCGCGCTCCTCGCGCAGGTGCCGCAGGTACCTGTCCAGGTGGCCGGCGATGTCCGCGGGGTCGAAGAACTCCTCGTGCGGGCGGCCCGGCGCGAACGAGATCGCCTCGGGGTAGCGCCCGGTGACCTCGTTGAGGAACGTCATCGCGTCCAGCAGCGGGTCCGACAGCGAGCCGTGCAGCTCGTCCAGCCGCAGCACCCCGCTCACCGGCCGACCTCCGCCGGCGCCGTGTGCAACATGGGTTCCGCGGGTGCCGCGTAGGCCGTCCTCAGCTGGTCCGCGGCGAACAGTTGGGCCGCCCGGCCGTCGTCCAGCACGCCAGGCATGGCGAAGAACCCGTGCGGCATGCCCGGGTAGCGGCGCAGCGTGACGGGGACCCCGGCGGCCTGCAGCGCGGCGGCGTACTGCTCGCCCTCCTCGCGCAGCGGGTCGTACTCGGCGGTGATCACGGTGGCGGGCGGCAGGCCCCGGTGGTCGTGGGCGCGCAGCGGGCTGGCGAGGGGGTGGGCGGCATCGGCCGGGTCGGCGAGGTAGTGCGACCAGTACCAGGCCACCGAGTGGCGGTTGAACAGCGCCGGATCCTCACCGTGCATCGGGTCCTCACCATGCACGGGATCCTCACCGCGTGTCGGCCGCCCTCCACGCACCGAACCCCCTCCGTCAACGGCCGTTGACGAATCGCCTGCTGCGGGAACCCGGTGATCGGTATTCGGGTAGACCAGCAGCTGATGCACGATCGCAGGTCCGCCGCGTTCGCGGGCGAGCAGGGTGAGGGCGGCCGCGAGGTTGCCGCCGGCGCTGTCGCCGCCGACGGCGATCCGGGCCGGGTCGAGGCCGAGCCGTCGCGCGTTCCGGGCGATCCAGTCGAGTGCGGCGTAGCAGTCGTGGACGGCGGCCGGGAAGCGGTGCTCGGGGGCGTGCCGGTAGCCGACGGCGAGGACGTCGGCGCGGGTGCCGTTGGCGAGCGCGCGGCAGATCGGGTCGCCGGTGTCCAGCGAGCCGAGCGCCCAGCCGCCGCCGTACAGGTACAGCAGCGCGGGGCCGGGGCGGTCGGTCCCGGCCGGTGGGTGGTAGTGCCGCAGGGTGAGCGGGCCGCCGGGGCCGGCGATGGTGAACTCGTCGACGGCGAGGACGGGTTCACCGGTGCCTGAGGCGGCGCGCAGGTCGGCGAGGTCGGCAGCGCGGGCCCGGTCCAGGGTGAGGGTGTACAGCGGCGGGGTGCCGGCCGCGGCGCGGCGGGCGCGCCACGCTCGGGCCTGCGGGTGGAGTGGCATCAGTGCGGTCCTCCGGGGGCGACGGCCTCCAGGTAGATCGACTCGTCCTTCCGGAAGGCGGTATCGAGGTCGGCCACGTCGGGACGTACGCCGATCTGGAACTCCCGTCGCTCGATAACGAATTCGTGGTAGCCGGCGCGGTCGAGGACGTGCCGCAGCTCGGCCTCGTCGTAGATCCACCGGTGTCCGAAATGGTAGAAGATCTGGTTCAGCATGAACGCGCGGCGCTCCGGCATCGGCGGGCCGACCCGCATGGTGCGCAGGCGGCGGCGGTGGCGGCGGAAGAACTGCTCGCTCCCGTCGAGGTATCCGTCGATGTAGCGCGCCAGGTCGGGGGTGGTGAGGCGGAGCACGCCGCCGGGGCGCAGGATGCGGCGGACTTCGGCGAGCCAGTGCACAGCGGTGCCGAGCGGGACGTGTTCGATCAGGTGCTCGGCGTACACCCAGTCCACGCTGCGGTCGGCGAACGGGAGCGGCCGGCCGATGTCGAGCTGGGTGAACAGGCCGGTGCCGTCGATCCGGTAGACCGGCCCGGGGCGGGTGGCTTCGTGGTCGGTGTGCAGGCCGACCAGGTCGGTGCCGAGGCCGTGCGGGTGCCGGGTGCGGAACGCGGCGAACTCGATGCCGGTGACGCCGAGCTCCTGGAAGTCTCCGTGCGTGTGAGGCACTTCGGGGCGGACGGTGTCGATCGAGGCGCACCGGGCGAGGTTCTCGGTGAACGCGTCGGTGCGGGCTTCGAGCCCTGCGGGGTCCTCCCAGTCCCAGTCCGTGAACAGCTCGCCGACAGCTGTTCCCCCGACGGCTGCGGCTGCGGCTGGCCCGGCTCCGGCGACATCGGCTCCTGCTCGTGCGACTGCGGCTGCGCCTGCGACCGCGACCGGTTCGGCTGCCGCAGGCTCGACTGCAACGGGCCCAGCTGCGGCGGGCCCAGGCCTGGCGGGCTCGGGGCTGGCGGGCTCGGGGCTGGCGGGCTCGGGTTCTGCGATGGTCGCCACGGGGTCCTTTCCTGCTGGCGTACGGGGGTGCGAGGGGGTCCGACAGCACCTGCTTGTCGGTGTCTTGTCATGAGCCCCTGTATATAAGGAGAACGATGCGCGTTCAGAGCGGCGCGGCGACGGCCGGCGGCCAGGGCGCGAGCGCGTCGCGGTCGAGGGCGGCGAGCGTGGGTCGACCGGCCAGCACCATGGTGTCGAGCAGCTCCTCGCGGAGCAGGTCGAGCACCGCCCTGACGCCGTCCGCGCCGCCGTGGGCCAGGCCCCACAGCACGGGGCGGCCGACCAGTGCGGCGCGGGCGCCGAGCGCGAGGGCCGTCGCCAGGTCGGAGCCGTGCCGCAGGCCGCCGTCCACCAGCACGGGGTACTCGACGGGGACGGCGTCCACGATCTCCGGCAGGACGGCCAACGCGGGCGGGACGCCGTCGAGTTGGCGGCCGCCATGGTTGGAGACGATCAGCGCGTCCACGCCGTGCTCGACGGCGAGCCTGGCGTCCTCGGCGGTGAGGACGCCCTTGAGCACCAGCGGCAGGCGGGTGCGCGCCCGCAGCCAGGCCAGGTCGGCCCAGCTGACGGTGGGATCGAACTGCTGCCGGGAGTGTTCCTCGATGCCGGAGCGACCGGCGGCCGAGTGCCCAGCGCTCCTGGTCAGTCGGGGATCCAGGTTGGCGGCGGTGAGGTCGGCCGGCAGCGCGAAGGCGTTGCGCAGGTCACGCAGCCGGCGGCCGACCTTGGGCGCGTCCACGGTGAGCACCAGGGCCCGGTAGTCGGCCTGCTCGGCGCGCCGCACCAGCGTGGTGAGCGCTTCGCGGTCGCGCAGCCAGTACAGCTGGAGCCAGCGCGGCGCGCCGGGTGCGGCGGCGGCGATCCGCTCCAGCGTGCGGCTGGCGAAGATGCTGACGATCAGCAGCGCGCCGGCCTCGGCGGTGGCCCGGGCGGTGGCGCACTCCCCGTCGGGGTGGGCGAGTTGGTGGTAGGCCATCGGCGCGACCCCGAACGGGGCGGCCAGTCGGGCGCCGAGCAACTCGGTGCCGCAGTCGGGCGCCGAGACGTCCACCAGGACGCGCGGGCGCAGCACGTGGTGGCGCCAGGCGTCGAGGTTGGCCCGGCGAGTCCACTCGACTCCGGCGCCGCCTTCGAAGAAGTCCCAGATCGCCGCAGGCAGCAGGCCCTTCGCCAGCGCGCCGTGCTCCGCCAGAGTGAGCGGAACCATCGTCTCCGAACCTCCTGATGATCCGTCAACCGGTGCGAAAACGAGGGACAGCGTAGGGGCCCGGTCGCCACTGGTATAGACCTTGACCCTTGATGCGCTCCCGTGCAAAGGTCGGCACCGACGGGGGATCCACACTGAAGCATCACAACTTCCGACCCATGCTTCCCATTCGAGCGCGTGGAGTTGCGTTGACGTTGATCCCAACCCCGGTGCGCGGCCGCACGGTTGCCGCGGACTGGGTGGACGAGCAGTTACTCGCCGGACCGGACGGCGAACCGTGCCTGCGCTTCGGCGCTCCGGTGAGCAGGGGGACGCTGCGGGCCCTGGTGGCCGAGCGGCAGCGGCAGTTGGTCGCGGCCGGCCTCGGCGAGCAGGGCACGGTGGCGCTGCGCATGCCGCCTTCCGCGGAGTTCGTCGCGGTGCTGTTGGCCGCGTGGCGGGCCGGAGCTCGGGCCGTGTTGCTCGACCACCGTCTCACCGCCGCCGAGGTGGACCGTGCCGTGAACCGGCTGCGCCCCCGGGTGCTGGTCGAACTCACCGACGGGCGTTTGCGGTTCAGGTCGCTCCCGGCTTCCCCGCCGGACCCGGACGCGGGCGCCGAACCCGCCACGTCCCACCATCACGCGCTGATCCAGCTCAGTTCGGGCTCGACCGGCCCGTCGAAGGTGATCGGGCGGACGGCGGGCGACCTGCTGCGCGAACTCGACTGCTACGCCCGGCTGCCGGAGTTCCCGGCCCGGGGCGAGCGCACCGTGCTGCTGTCCTCGACGGTGCACGTGCTCGGCCTGGTCGGCGGGCTGCTGCACGCCCTGCACGCGGGCGTCGAACTGGTGGTGCCGCAGCGGATGACCCCCACGGGCATCCTCACTGCGGTCGCCGACGGCGCCGCCCCGACCACCGTGATCGGCGTGCCGTTCCACGCGGAGCTGCTGTCCGCGGTGGCCGCGCCGCCCCGACTCCCGCAGCTGCGCCGGATGGTCGTGGCCGGCGAGCTGATCCGTCCCGGGCTTCCAGCCGCGTTCCGCGAACGCTACGGTGTGCCGCTGGGCACCATGTACGGGATGACCGAGACCGGGGTCATCGCCACCGATCTGACGGGCCGCCACCATCCGGCCCTGCAACCCGTACACGGTATGGAACTGTCGCTGAACGCGGGCGAGTTGCACATCGCCCGTACGCACTCCCCGTACCTGGGCCCGACCGACCCGACCCGCTGGTCGGACGGCCTGCTGCACACCAGGGACGCCGCACTGCTCGACGCCGGCACCGGACGGGTGACGGTGCTGGGGCGGCGCGACTCACAGATTTCCATCGGCGGCCTCAAGGTCGACCTGAACGAGGTCGAGCAGACCCTGACCGGGCTTCCCGGCGTGGTCGAGGCCGTGGTGGTGTTCGCCGACGGCGCGATCGAGGCGTATGCCGCGACCGCCGACGGCGCTTCCCGCGCACCGTCCGAACGGGACGGCGCGGCCGGGCAGTTGCGCGAACTGCTCGGCAGGGAACTGGCGGGCTACAAGCTGCCCCGCCGCCTGCACCTGATGCCGCAGCTCCCCCGGACCGCCACCGGGAAGCTGCTGCGGGACGTCGCCGCCCTGCGCCGACAGGTCGACGCCGCCCGCTGATCCGCCCCACCTTCCCCCCTTCCGCCGCAGTGCGCCCGGCCGGGTGGACGGCTCCAGACACCGTCCGCCCGTCCGTCGGCGCGCCCTGCCCTGAACCTCTGGACACGGAAGCCCCCGGACACCGCGACCCCCGCACGAAAGCTCTGGTGCGCCGGAGCCCCGTTGCCCCGCCCGCCCGTCCGTCCAAAGACACCCCATGCCCCGAACCCCGGCACCCCGACGCGTTGGAGAGAGCAAGTCCATGCAGGAACAGATCCGCTCGTTCGTCCTGGCCACCCTGGCGGCGATGAACTACGACGTCTCGCAGGTCACTTCGGAGACCGACCTCGGCCCGGCCGGTCTCGACCTGGAGTCGCTCGCCCTGGCCGACCTGGCCGTGCAGGTCGAGGAGGAGTACGGCATCCGCTTCGAGCTGGACGACATGGAGTCCACCGCGCTGATGACCATCGACGAGTTCAGCGCCGAGGTCGCCGACCGGATCGCCAAGTCCTCGGTGGGCACCGCCTGATGGGTACCACCGACTCCGCGGTGCGGTTCGGCCGGGCCGAGGCGATCGCGATGCTCGCCCGCTACGGCGACCGCTCCCCCGACCAGGTCGACGAACACCTGGGCTCGCTCGAACTGACCTGGCTGATCGCCGAGGCCGAACAGACCTACGGCGTCCAACTCGACCTCGACGACCACCGGTTGGACGCGATCCGGACGGTGGACGACGCGGTCGCCGCACTCGGCGCCCAGATCGCCGAGCAGCTCGGCACCCCACTCTCCGCACTCGCCGCGCCGCCCGCCGCCACCGCACCGACCGCCGCCGCCGCCGCCAACGCCGCACCGCCCGCCCCCGCACCGGTCGGCGCCCGTCCGGAAGCGGGAGTCGCCGCGCCATGACCGCGACCGCTCTCCGGAACGGTCCGCCGCGGCGCACCGTCCTGGTCGGCGGCATCGGTGTCCGCTCGGCCTTCGGCCCGGGCCTCGCGGCGCTGCGGGACGGCGTGACGGCCGGCCGGCCCGCGTTCGTCCCGGTGGACCGCTTCGACACCGCCGGCCACCGCACCGACCGGGCCGCCGTCGCACCCGGGTCGCCGCGCCTGGCCGACCAGTTGGTGGACGTGCTCGCCGAGGCGGGCGCGCTGTCCGGTTCTCCCGAGGACGCCCCCGAGGACCTGCTGCTCGCCCTGCACGGCGATCGGCGGGCCGGACCGGTCGCCGCCGAGGTCGCCGAACGCACCGGGCTGCGGCCCCGGGTGTACACCGGCGCGTGCGTGGCGGCCGCCACGGCCGTCGCCGACGCCGCCGCGCTGATCGCCGCCGGCCGCCGCGAACGCGTGCTGGTCGCCGCCGGCTACCTGGTCGAGCCGGACACCTTCGCGGTGTTCGACGCGGGCCGGGCGCTGGCCGGGGACGGCGCCGTCCGCCCGTTCAGCCTGGGCCGGCAGGGCATGCTGCTCGGCGACGCCGTGGTGGCCGTGGTCCTGGAGTCGGTGCCGTCGCTGCGCCGACGCGGCGGGCTGAACCCGCTGGCCAGGATCGCCGGTTGGGCCCGCACCGGCGACGCCCACCACGTCTGCCGGCCGCACCCGGACGGCACCGGCCTGGCCCGGGCGGTGCACCACGCCCTCGCCCGGGCGGGCGCCGGGCCCGAGGCGATCGGCTACGTCAACGCCAACGGCGCGGGCTCGAAGCTCGGCGACCTCGCCGAGGCCGCCGCCCTGCGGACCGTGTTCCCGTCCGGCACGCCGCCGGTCAGCTCCACCAAGTCCGTGCACGGCCACGCCCTGGAGGCCTCCGCACTGCTCGAACTCGCCGTCACCGTCGGCGTGTTGCAGTCCGGGACGCTGCCCGTCAACGCCGGGTGGCAACACCCGGACCCGGGCTGTCCGCTCGACCTGGTCCTCGACCGTCCCCGCCCGGCCGTCCCCGGCCTGGCCCTCACCCTGAACTCCGCGTTCGGCGGCGCGAACACCGCACTCCTGGTGGCCGCCGCATGACCGCCGCCACCGCCGAGGGCACGCCGCTGCCCGCCCTGGTGGAGCCTGCCGTCCCCGCGCCGCTCGGCCCCCGGGAGCTGACCGGCCCGCTGCGGGTGCTGGCGTCCGCCGCCTGGCCCGAGCGTCCGGACGACCGGCTCCCGGCCATCGCCGGGTTCGTGGAGTCCGCCTTCAATCCGCTGGTGGCCGAGACCGCCGACCGCTGCCTGCGCCGCCACTACGGGCCGCCGCCCGCGCTCGACCCGCCGCGCACCGCCCTGCTGCTGGCCAGCCCGACCGGCGACACCGGCACGGCGGACGCCCTCGCCGGGGCCACCGCCACCGGCCGGCGCGTCCCGCCCCTGCTGTTCTTCCAGTCCAACCCGAACGCCGTCCTCGGCCACCTCGCCGCCCGCTGGCAGCTCGACGGCCCGGTCGTGGCGCTCGGCCCCGGCTTCGACAGCGACACCGAACTCCACGACCGGGCCCGCCTGTTGATCGAGGACGGCGACGCCGATCAGGTGCTGCTGATCACCGCCGTCCAGGGCCCGCCCGACCACGCCACCGCCGTCCTGCTCGCCCCCTGACGCACCCGGGGTTCGAGCCCGCCGACGTCCCGCACCACGAGAAGAACGGGATCCATGAGCCTCCGCACCCTGCGCGCCGTGCTGTCCGAGGACAGTTCCGTCGGCGCCGGCAACGTCCTGACCACCCGGGTCGAACAGGGACTCGGTCTCGACTCGCCGACCCTGACCTTCGACACCCCCGTCGACGGCCACCCCGCCAACACCGCCCTGACGCTCCGTCAACTCGACCTGGCGGTACGGAAGCGGGCGGCCGCCCTGCACGCGCTCGGGGTGCGCCGACGCGATCCGGTGGCGGTGCAGGCCTCCGCGGCGGCCGACCAGGTGCTGGCCTTCCTCGCGCTGACCCGGCTCGGCGCCGTCCCGGCCCTGCTCAACCCGGCGCTGGACGTGGACACTTCGGCCCGCTACCTGCGCCGGCTGAACGCGGTCGGGCTGCTCGCGGACGCCGAGCACGCCAAGGCCCTGGCGGGCCTCGACCTGGGCACCGCCCTGCTCGCCGACACCGCCGAACTCGCCGACGGCGACCCGCGGTCCGCGCCCGCGCCGTACCGGCACTGGCCCACCGACCCGGTCGCCGTCACCCACTCCTCGGGGACCACCGGCCTGCCCAAGGCCGTGCTGCACTCGCACCAGAGCCTGTACGCGGCGATCCGCCACCGGCTGCTGCTGCCCCGCCCGCAGGGCATCGACCGGGTGCTGAGCGCGCTGCCCGCCGCCCACGCGGCCACCCTGATCGCGGTCAACCTGGCGCTCGGCTTCGACGCCCAACTCCACCTGCTGTCGGGCCAGTCGGGCCCGATGGTGCTGGACGCCGTCGAACGCTGGCAGCCGCTCGGCGTGTACGGCTTCGCCACCACCTGGGCCGACCTGGCCCGGCACGACCTGGCCGCGCGCGACCTGTCCTCGGTCGGCCTGTGGTGGAACACCGGCGACTGCGCGCACGAGACCCACATCCGCCGCCTGGTCGCCCAGGGTTCGCGCGAGACCGCCACCCGGCAGGGCCGGGTCCGCACCGCCGGCTCGGTGTTCATCGACGGCCTCGGCTCCTCCGAGATGGGCCACTCGCACTTCTTCATCACCCACACCGCCGACTCCGACCGCTACGGCCGCTGCGTGGGCCGCCCGCACGCGTTCGTCGACTGCGCGATCCTCGACCCGGACGGCAACGAGCTCGGCCCGGGCCGGGTCGGCGAACTCGGCACCCGCTCCCCCACCCTCGCGGTCGGCTACTGGAACGACTCCGTCACCACCCACCGCACCCGGCTGCGCGACTACTTCCTCACCGGCGACCTGATGTACCGCGACGAGGACGGCTACTACTACCACGTCGACCGCGCCGTCGACACCGTCGACCTCGGCGAGGGCCGCCTCCTGCACACCGCCGCCGTCGAGGAACGCGTCCTGGTCGCCTGCCCGGACGTGCTCGACTGCACGGTGGTGGCGTTCCGCGACGGCGACCGGGTCGTCACGGACGTCCTGCTGCAACTCGCCCCGTCCACCGGCGTCGGCGACGACCCGGCCGACGACCGCACCGCCCGGGTGCTGGCCGCGCTGGAGCCGCACGTCGCCGACACCGTGCGCGCGGTGCTCGCCGTGCCGGACGAGCAGATCCCGCTCGGCCCGACCGGCAAGGTCCGCAAGGGCCTGCTGCGGCAGCAGCACCTGGCCGCGGCGGGCGCCCGGTGAACGCGCCCGCCGCGCAGATCACCGGCATCGGCTGGGTGACGCCGCTGGGCCGCGGCGTCCCGGAGGTGTTCCGCGCCGTCGCCGAGGGGCGCTCCGGGCTGACCGCCCCGGCCGCGGACCACCCGGCGGCGGGCTGGCTGCGGGCCGCCGGCATCGCCCCGCCCGTGCCCGCCGGCGAGGTGCTGCCGCCCACCGAGACCCGCTGCGCCGACCGCTTCCTGCTGCTGGCCCTGGCCGCCGCGAACGACGCCCTGGACGACGCCGAACTGACGATCCGCCAGGACTGCGATCCGGAGCGGGCCGCAGTGGTGCTGGCCACCGGCGGTGGCGGGCTGGAGAGTTACGAGCAGCAGGCCGCGGGGCGGCGCGAGCGCGGCCGGGCCGCCGTCAGCCCATACCTGCTGCCGGGCATGCTGTCCAACATGCCGGCGGCCCGGATCGCCATCACGCACGGCATCCGCGGCTACAGCTCGACCGTGATCACCGCCTGCGCGGCCGGCGCGCAGGCCCTCGCCGAGGGCCTGCGACTGATCCGGGGCGGCGAGGCGGACGTGGTGGTGTGCGGCGGCGCGGAGGCCCCGCTGCACCCGACCATCGCCGCCGCGTTCGACAACTCGCGCGCCCTCGCCGCCGGTTGGGACGACCCGACGCAGGCATCCCGGCCGTTCGACGCCCGCCGCAACGGGTTCGTACTGGGCGAGGGCAGCGCCGTCCTGGTGCTGGAACGCGCCGAGCACGCGGCCGCCCGCGGCGCCTCGGCGTACGCGGAGCTGTCCGGCTGGGGTGCGGCCACCGACGCCCACCACCCGACCATGCCGCGCCCCGACGGGGCCGGCGCGGCCAGTGCGATGCGCGCTGCGCTGCGCTCGGCGGGGCTGGACGCGTCGGCGGTGGACTACGTCAACGCCCATGGCACGGGCACCAGGTTGGGCGACCGGGCGGAAGCCCTGGCGCTGCGCGAGGTGTTCGGCGCGGCCGGCCCGCTGGTCAGCTCCACCAAGGGCGCGACGGGCCATCTGCTGGGCGCGGCCGGGGCGGTGGAGGCGGCGGTGTCCGCACTGGCCGTCGCCGAAGGCCTGCTGCCGCCCACCCTGAACCTCGAACAGCCCGACACGGACTGCGAGTTGCGGCACGTCCGCAGCTCTGCGGTACGCCGTCCGGTGCGTCACACCCTGTCCAACTCGTTCGCGTTCGGCGGGCACAACCTGAGCCTGGTGTTCGGCCCGCCGAGCATCGCGGCCAAGCAACTCGGCGTCTCGGCCGGGCACTTCGGAGGGGACTCATGACCGTGGCGGGCATCGCCTATCTCGAACTGTACGCGGAGGACGCCCACAAGTACGCCGAGCAACTGCGCGACGACTGGGGCTTCACGCTGAGCAGCCCGGCCCGCGACTCGCCCGGAACGGTGCAGGTGTTGGCCCATCAGGGCTCGATCCGGCTGCTGGTGACCTCGGCGGCAGACGCCGAGCACCAGGTGACGGAGTGGGTGCGGCGGCACGGCGACGGCGTGGCCGTGATCGCGCTGCGGCACACCGACGGGGTGGCGGCGGCGGTGGCGGCCGAGCGGGCGCTGAACGCGGGCGGCGGCTGCCTGGACGGGGCGGGCACGGTCTCCGGGTTCGGCGACCTGGCGGTGCGCTTCGCCGACGCGCAGGATCTCCTTCCGGACGGTGAACTCCCGGGCCCGGGAGGACTGTTGTCGCTGGACCACGTGGCGATCGTGGTGCCGGGCGGGCAGTTGGACGCCTCGGTGGAGTGGGCGGTGCGCGGCCTGGGCTTCCGGGAGATCTTCCGCGAGTACATCGAGGTCGGCGCGCAGGCGATGGACTCCCGGGTGGTGCAGAGCCCGTGCGGCTCCGTCACGTTCACCCTGCTGGAGCCGGACACTTCGCGGTCGGCCGGTCAGATCGACGGCTTCCTGGAGGCGCACGGCGGTGCGGGCGTCCAGCACGTGGCCTTCAGCACGGCCTCGATCACCGCGTCGGTACGGGAGTTGAGCGACCGCGGGGTGGCCTTCCTGAGCACACCGGGCGCCTACTACCGGGCGCTGGAGGCGCGGCTCGGCCCGACCGGCATCCCGGTGGCCGACCTGCGCGACACCAACGTGCTGGTGGACCGCGACCACGGCGGCGAGCTGTTCCAGATCTTCGCGCGCTCCACCCACCCGCGCCGCACCTTCTTCCTGGAGCTGGTGGAGCGGCGCGGCGCCGGCTCGTTCGGCACCGCCAACATCAAGGCCCTGTACGAGGCGGTGGAGCGCGAGCGCGCCGTCACCGCGGACCACTGACCGAAGGAGATCCCTCACGTGGCCACCACCACCGAGCCGTTCGAGCTGTCGGAGGAGGAGTCGGCGCTGCTGCCGACCGCCGAGGAGGTGCTGGAGTACGCGGAGCGCGGCTGGTACCTGTCGCGGCGGCTGTTCAGCGACCAGGAGCTGGACGTGCTGCAGGCCGCCACCGAGCGCTACTACGCGGGCGAGCGGGACCGTGAACTGCCCGTCCGTCCGCCGCACTTGGCGTCGTGGACGCCGGCCGACGGGCCGGTGCAGCGGCACAACGACTACGTGCACTACGAGCACGCGGAGATCGGCCGCATCCTGCGCAAGCCGCTGCTGGGCGCGGTCGCGGCGCGCCTGGCGCAGGCCGAGGAGATCCGGGTGTTCCAGGCGACGCTGATCTACAAGCCGCCGGTGCCGGGCGAGCCGAGCAACGTGGTGCCGTGGCACTTCGACAAGCACTACTGGCAGACGTCCACCTCGCAGCGGATGCTGACGGCGTTCCTGCCGTTCCACCACTGCACGGAGGAGATGGGCACCATCACCATGGTGGACGGCAGCCACCGCTGGGAGGAGCGCCCGGGCGGCGACGACTCGACTCGGCACTTCGCCGCCCGCGACCGCGCCGAGCTCGACCGACTCCTCCACGAGAACGCCGAGTTCAACGGCACCGAGGTGCGCACGGTGCCGGTGGAGATCCCGCGCGGGCACGTCTCCTTCCACCACTGCCGGACCTATCACGGCTCCGGCCCGAACCGGTCCGCCCAGCCGCGCCGGGCGGTCTCGCTGCACCTTCAGGACGGTTCGAACCGCTACCGCTCGTTCCTGAAGTCGGACGGCTCGCCGGTGGTGTACAACCACGACGCGGTGGTGCGGCGCACGGCGGACGGCCGCCCGGACTACGCGGACCCGGAGTTCTGCCCGGTGCTGTGGCGGTCGGGCCGGTGAGCCTGCCGCACCTGGCCGACCGGGCCGGACGGTACCGGGCGATGCGGCTGATCCGCTCGTTCGAGGAGCTGGCGCTGGAGTGGGTGCGTTCGGGCCTGATCGTCGGCGGCACCCATCCGTACATCGGCCAGGAGGCGGTGGCGGTCGGCGTGTGCGCGGCGCTGACGGCGGACGACCAGTTGACGTCGACCCACCGGGGCCACGGACACGTGCTTGCCAAGGGCGCCGACCCGGGCCGGCTGCTGGCCGAACTGGCGGGCCGGGTCGACGGGTTGAACCGGGGCCGGGGCGGGTCGATGCACGCTGCGGACTTCTCGCTGGGCATCCTCGGCGCGAACGGCATCGTCGGCGCGGGCGCGCCGATCGCGGTCGGCGCGGCCTGGGCGGCGCAGCGGCAGGGCCGGCCCCGGGTGGTGGCCTCGTTCTTCGGTGACGGCGCGCTCAACCAGGGGGTGCTGCTGGAGGCGTTGAACCTGGCGTCGATCTGGCGGGCCCCGGTGCTGTTCGTGTGCGAGAACAACGGCTACGCGACGACGCTGCCGGCCGGTACGGCGGTGGGCGGTTCGGCGTGCGGCCGGGCGGAGGCGTTCGGCATTCCGGCGGAGACGGTGGACGGCATGGACGTGGAGGCGGTCCGGGCGGCGGCGCAGCGGCTGGCGGAGCGGGCACGGGCGGGCGGCGGCCCGGGATTCCTGGAGTGCCTGACGTACCGTTTCGAGGCGCACCACACCATGGAGCGCCGGTTCCGGCTCTCCTACCGCGCCCCGCAGGAGGTGGCGGCCTGGCGCGAGCGCGATCCGCTCGTCTCCGCCGCCGCGGCCCTGCCGCCTGCCGAGGTCGCCTCGATCGACGCCGATATCTCACAACTTCTTTCCTTGGCCGCCGAGTTCGCGCTAGCTTCTGCGGAACCGGATCCGGCGACGGCCGACGATCGCCTGTACGCGAGCGGGCTGCGGCCCCGGTCGGGAGCGGCACTGTGACCCTGCTGTCGTACGCGAAGGCGATGAACCGGTCGCTGGCGGACGCATTGGCGGCCGACCCGACGGTGTGCGTGTTCGGCGAGGACGTGGGCGCGGGCCTGGCCGGGTTGACGCTGGGCCTGCAGCAGCGCTTCGGCGCCGAGCGGGTGGTGGACACGCCGTTGTCGGAGCAGGCGTTCACCTCGGCGGGCATCGGCGCGGCACTGGCCGGGATGCGCCCGGTGATCGAGTTGCAGATCCCGTCGCTGCTGTTCCTGGTCTTCGAACAACTCGCCAATCAGGCCCACAAGTTCTCGCTGATGACGGGCGGCCAGGCGCGGGTCCCGCTGACCGTGGTGGTGCCGGGTTCGGGCTCCCGCAGCGGCTGGGCGGGCCAGCACTCGGACCATCCGTACGGCCTGTTCGCGCACGTCGGCATCAAGACGCTCGTCCCGGCGACGCCCACCGACGCGTACGGGCTGCTGAGTTCGGCGATCGCGGACGACGACCCGGTGGTGCTGTTCGCCCCTGCGGGCGCCCTCGGCGTCCGCGAGGACGTGACGACGCCGTTGGCGCCGGTGCCGCTGGGCGTGGCCCGGACGCATCGGCCGGGCACCGACGTGACGGTGCTCGCCGTCGGGCATCTGGTGCATCAAGCCCTCGCAGTGGCCGAGGAGTTGGCGGACGAGGTGTCGGTGGAGGTGCTCGATCCGCGCACCCTGTACCCGCTGGACCGGGCCGCGCTGCTCGCCTCCCTGGAGCGCACCGGGCGGCTGGTGGTGCTGGACGACTCCAACCGCTTCGCCGGGTTCGCCGCCGAGGCGCTGGCGATCGCCGGCGAGGAAGGCCGACTGCTCGCCCCGCCGCGCCGGGTGACCCGACCGGACGGCGCGGTGCTGCCGTTCGCCCTCGGCCTGGACCGCGCCCTCCAGCCGGACGCCGCCCAACTCCGGGACGCGATCCGTGCCGTCATGAAATGACCGGCGACCGTCCGGCCGACAGCTTTCCCGGGACAGCCCCGCGCAGCCCTTGCCGCACCACGCCCCACCCTCACCACATCACCCGAGGAGAGCAGCCATGAGCGACCGCTACCACTGGGACCGCAGCCACCCCGGCCTGACCGCCCTGCGCGAGTCGATCGAGGAGGTCCGCCGCGAGGTGGTCTCCCACCCGATGTACCTCTCGCTGGACAGCCTGGAGAAGGTGCAGACCTTCCAGCAGACCCACGTGTTCGCCGTCTGGGACTTCATGTCCCTGCTCAAGTGCCTTCAGCGGAAGCTCACTTGCGTGACCCTGCCGTGGCTGCCGGACGGTCCGACGGCGAGTCGCCGGCTGATCAACGAGATCGTGCTGGTCGAGGAGAGCGACGAGCTCGGCGAGGGCTACATCAGCCACTTCGAGCTGTACCTGGACGGCATGGCGAGAGCGGGCGCCGACACGGGCCCGGTCGAGGCCTTCCTGGCGGCGATCCGTTCCGGCCGGTCGGTGGCGGAGGCCGCGAAGCTGGCCGACATCCCGCAGGCGGCGGCCGAGTTCACGGCCGTCACGTTCGGGATCATCGAGGACGCGCCGGTGCACTGCCAGGCCGCGGCGTTCGCGTTCGGCCGGGAGGACCTGATCCCGGAGATGTTCGAGCAGGTGGTCCGGATCGACGATTCGGCGGGGCGGCTCGGCGTCTTCAAGGATTACCTGGCCCGGCACATCGAGGTGGACGGCGAGCAGCACACCCCGATGGCGATGCAGATGCTGATCGACCTGTGCGGCGACGACACCGGGCGCTGGGAGGAGTGCGCGGCGACGGTCCGCACCGCGCTGCGGGCCAGGGTCGCGCTGTGGGACGCGATCACCGCCTCGCTGTGACCGACGGGCCCGGCCCCGGCGCGGACACCTCCGCGCCGGGGCCGGGCCCGGAAAGCCGTGGTGCGGCAGGTCAGTTCTGGCCGAGCCACATGTCGGGGCCGAACACCTCGTAGTGGATGTCGGCGGCCGACACGCCGGCCTCCAGCAGCTGGGTGCGCACGGCGCGCATGAACGGCAGCGGGCCGCACAGGTAGGCGACGGCGTCGGCGGGCACGGCCAGGCCGGTCAGGTCGACCCGGCCGGTGCGCTCGGCGGGCCGCTCGCCCTCGGGGCGCTCGTACCAGACGTGGGCCTCGGCGTTCGGGAGCTTCTCCGCCAGGCGGGCGAGATCCTCGCGGAAGGCGTGGGCGGACTCCTGCTGGTCGCCGTGCACGGCGATCACCTTGCGGGTGGCGCCGGTCTCGGCGAGGTGCTCCAGCATGCCGATGATCGGGGTGCAGCCGATGCCGGCGGAGGCCAGCACCAGCGGGCGGTCCTCGTCGACCAGCTGCACATCGCCGAACGGGGCGCTGACCAGCAGGGTGTCGCCCTGGTCGACGTGCTGGTGCAGGTGGGTGGAGACCTCACCGGCCGGATCGCCGGCGACCCGCTTGACGGTGATCTGCAGGCCGCCGTCGGGCCGGCCGGACAGGCTGTACTGGCGGATCTGCCTCGCGCCGTCCGGGAGTTCGACCTGTACCGAGACGTACTGGCCGGGCTTGTGCGCCGGGACGGGGCCGCCGTCGGCCGGGTGCAGCAGGAAGGTCGCCACGTCGGCGGTCTCGGCGGTGCGGGAGACCACGGTGTAGGGGCGGCGCTCGCCGTGGGTGCCGCTCTCCTCGTACAGGCGGGCCTCAAGGGCGATCAGCGCGTTGGCCATCAGCCAGTACACCTCTTCCCAGGCCTCGGCGACCTCGGGGGTGACGGCCTCGCCGAGCACCTCGACGATGGCGGCGAACAGGTTGTCGTGCACCACCTGGTACTGCGGGCCGGTGACGCCCAGCGAGGCGTGCTTGTGGGCGATGCGGGCGAGCATGGCGTCCGGTCGCTGGTCGGGGTTGTTCACCAGGGCGGTCGCGAAGGCGGCTATCGAGCCGGCCAGCGCCGACTTCTGGCTGCCGTCGGCCTGGTTGCCCCGGTTGAACAGGTCGCGCAGCAGCTCGGGGTGAGCAGTGAAGAGCCGGTTGTAGAACGAGCCGGTGATCTCCTCGATGGCCGCCCCGACCACGGGCAGGGTGGCACGCACGGTCTGCGCGGACTTCTCGGACAGCATCCGAAGCTCCAAACTCGCATCTGAGATGCGCATTTTAAGGTGTGGGAATACCTGCGGAATACCTTGTGGTGACTGCTCGACCACGGACTGCCGGGTACCGACGACCTGCGAATGGAAAGCGCTTTCCGAGCACGCCGGGACGAGCCCGGACGATCCCGATCCGCACCCCGCCCGAACCGGGCCGGACTAACCGCACCCCGCCCGAACCGGGCCGGACTAACCGCACCCCGCCCGAACCGGGCCGGACTAACCGCACCCCGCCCGAACCGGGCCGGACTAACCGCACCCCGCCCGAACCGGGCCGGGCTATCCGCGCCCGGGCAGTCCGAGCAGGACCGGGCCGGTCGGCGGACCGACCAGGTCGGCCACCGTCAGCGGGTCGAGCGTCGCGAAGAACGCTTCCTGCGCCTTGCGCAGCGCCCCGCGCAGTCGACAGGAGTGTCGCAGCGGACACGGCGGCTCATCCTCGCAGCCGACCACGTCCCCGGCGCCCTCCAGTTCCCGGACGATCCGGCCGAGCGATCCGGTGCGGCCGGCGGCAGTCAGGGCAAGCCCCCCACCGCGCCCGCGCCGGGCCTCGACCACGCCCAGGTGCTGGAGACGACTGACCACCTTCGCCGCGTGGTTGTAGGGGACGTCGACCGCCTCGGCCACCTCGCGGGTGGTCGGGGTCTGGTCCTCGTCCAGCACCGCCAGCCGCATTGCGATGCGCAGTGCGATGTCGGTGCTCTTGGTCAGCCTCACGGCGCTGACTCTATCCAATTCAGCATCTTGGATACCAATTAGCCGAATGTCTGCTGCGTCACGTTCCGCCGCCCGCGCCGAGGGCCGCCTCGAAGGCCGCTCCGACGCCCGGATCCACACCCGGTTCCACACCTGGTTCCACACCCGACTCCACGCCCGCCCCGCACGGCCCGGCGACAGTTTCACCACGGCCTGCCCGGCCCGTCGGCGGTGATCCCGGTCACCACTGTGCGCCGTACCCGCCGGCGGCCCGGGTCCACCCGTAGGCTCGGCACCTCCCGCTCGACGATCTTCCCCGCATTCCCTGTGCTCCTCCGTGTTCCCTGCACTCCCCTGCGTTCCCCCGTGTTCCCCACTCCCCCGCGACGGAGGCCCCCGGTGACGGCACGTCAACTCCTCGATCTACTGGTCGACCCCGGTAGCTTCGCCTCCTGGGACGAGCCGATCACCACCGAGCCGGCCGACCCCGACTACCGGGACGCCCTGGCCAGGGCCCGCGCCCGCACCGGGCTGGACGAGGCCGTGCTCACCGGCCGCGCTCTGCTGGACGGCCGCCCGCTGGCGCTGATCGCCTGCGAGTTCGGCTTCCTGGGCGGCTCGATCGGCGTCGCCACCGCCGAGCGGATCACCCGGGCCGTGGAGCGCGCCACCGCCGAGCGCCTCCCCCTGCTCGCCCTGCCGGTCTCCGGCGGGACCCGCATGCAGGAGGGCTCCGCCGCGTTCCTGTGCATGGTCCGGGTCACCGCCGCGGTCCACGCCCACCGGGCCGCCGGCCTGCCGTACCTGACCTACCTGCGCAACCCCACCATGGGCGGCGTGTTCGCCTCCTGGGGCACCCTCGGCCACCTGGTCCTCGCCGAACCGGGCGCCCGCCTGGGCTTCCTCGGCCCGCGCGTCTACGAGGAACTGCGCGGCGAGCCGCTGCCGCCCGCCGTCCAGCTCGCCGAGACGCTCGCCGCCAACGGCCGCCTGGACGCCATCGTGCCGCCCGACCGCCTGCGCCCGTTCCTCTCCCGCGCGCTCACCGTCCTCACCGCCCGGCCGCCCGAGGCGGGTTCGCCGCCACCGGCCGTCCTCGACGTTGCCCCCGCTGCCGAGGACGCCTGGGAGTCGGTGCTCCGCAGCCGCCGGCCGGACCGGCTCTCCGCGCTCGAACTCCTCTCCCACACCGCCGAGTTGCTCCTCCCACTGGACGGCGACAGCGCCCTCGTCCGGGCCCTCGCGCTGATCGACGGACGCCCGGTGATGGTGGTCGCCCAGCAACGCTCCGGCCTCGACAGTCCCGAACTGCCGTTCACGGCCGCCGACCTGCGGGCGGTTCGGCAACAGGCAGAGCTGGCCGAAGAGTTGGGCATGCCGCTGCTCACCGTGGTCGACACGGTCGGCGCCGAGCTCTCCGTCGAGGCCGAACTCGACGGTGTGGCACTGGAGATCGCGCACTGCCTGACCACCTTGGTCGGCCTGCGCACCCCCGTCCTCGCCGTCCTGCTCGGCCAGGGCAGCGGCGGCGGCGCGCTCGCCCTGCTGCCCGCCGATCGCGTCATCGCCGCCCAGCACGCCTGGCTCGCCCCGCTGCCGCCCGAGGGCGCCTCCGCCATCGTCCACCGGGACGGCGAGCACGCCGCTCAGCTCGCCCGCGCCCAGGGCATCACCGCTACCGCGCTCGCCGCCACCGGCCTGGTCGACCAGGTCGTCCCCGAGACCGACGACCCCGCCGACCTGCGCGCCGATCTCGCCGCCGCGATCACCCACGCCCTCGCCGAACTCGCCCGCCTCCCCGCCGCCGACCGCCTCACCGCCCGCCGCACCCGCAACCGCCGCCTCGGCGGCCCGCCCACCACCGGCTGACCACGCGTCCCACGCCCTCCGGGAGTCCGAGGCACCTGTCACCACCCCTGCATCTCCGCACGCTCGCCGGTTCGAGGGATTGGCCGCGGCGTTCCGCGACGGACGGTCCGCAATGGGAATCCCCCGTCCGAAGAGGCGCCCGCTCCCAGCCGGACGTCCTCGGAAGGGAGATCAGTCATGCGTCGTCGTCTCACGGGAATCGGTCTGCTGGCCGCCGCCGGCGTGCTCACCCTCTCGACGCCCGCCCAGGCGGCCACCGGCCTCCTGGTGGTGAACGGCGCGGCCCACCACAACCCGCCGCGCGGCTGCTACAGCACCACGTCCCCCGTGACCGTCGAGAACTTCACCGACTCGGCGGTGCTGGTGCACGCCCCGGCGAACTGCCAGGGCCCGGTGACGGCGGAGGTGGATCCCGGGAAGTCCGCGAAGACCGTCGGGGTGAGCTACTTCGTCCTCTGAGGCCGCGTCCCACCGCGCCGGAGGGGGCCGGCCGGTGGCACGCCCGGTGCCCCACTCGGCGCAATTCGCTGCAACTCGGCGCAAGTCAGCACAGTTCGGTGCAACTCAGTGCAACTCGGCGCAGCCGACCGGTAGTTCACCGGGATTCGGAGGGCGGGCCGATCCGGTGTCAGGTCGGGTTGCGCAGCCAGTCGGCGAGGACGGTGAAGTCCCCTTCGGTCAGGCCGACTTCGGGGTCGATGCGGCGGAGGAGCGCGGGGCCGGGGTGGTGCTGGGCGACCCACTCGCGGTCGTGTTCGGCGATCTCGTCGTCGACCCAGGCGAACGGAGTGCCGGCGGCATGGGCGACCAGGGCGGGGGTCTTCCAGTGGACGCCGGGCGCCGGGTCGGATGCGTCGAGGGGCGGGTCCGGCAGGACGGGCAGCGGGGGGAGGCCGAGCAGCGGGGCGAGGCACGCATTGGCGTCGTCGAACCAGGTGGTGGCCCAGATCAACCGACAGGGCAGCGCGGCGAGTTGCGGGCCCAGGGCGGGGTTCACCCGGGTCAGCAGCGGGTTCGACCCGCCGGTGAGCTCACGGATGCGACGTTCCGTCAGGTGGGTGCGGTGCCGTGCCGGGTCGCCGCCGAACGGGATCAGTGGGCCGTCGACGTCGAGGTAGAGCAGAGGCAGCGGGGGCAGCGGGGGCGGCGGAGACTCCATCGGGGTCGATGATGCCCGAGGCGGAGGCTCCGCCGCACCTGTCATATCGCCAGCAGCGCCTCGACCAGCCAGTCGGCGGTGTCGGGCAACCAGTCCGCCGGCGCGTTGCCGAGCAGGTGGTTGCCGTACGGCACGTGCAGCACCTCGGCGTGCGGGAGGTCGGCGGCGAGCGCCTCCGCGTTGGTCATACCGGGGATCCGGTCGTCGCCGCCCTCGACCAGCAGCAGCGGGCCGCGCAGCTGCGGCGCGAGCGCGGCCAAGTCCAGGCGGTCGGCGAAGTCGCGGGCGGCGTCCGGGCCGCCGCACCGCAGGCCGAGGGTGGCGGTGACGAACGGGACGAACCTGTCCCACTCCAGCCGGTACGGGCCGCTGACCAGCACCGCCGCCCGCACCCGCCGGTCATGGGCGGCGACCGCCGCGGCGAGGTACCCGCCCAGGCTGAGGCCGACCACGGCGATCCGCCCGAGGTCGAGGCCCCACCCGTCGGCGGCGGGGTCGACCTCGGCGAGCGCGTCCAGGGCCCGGGCGACGGCTTCCCGGTGGCCGGTCGCGTCCAGCACCGTCCCGGCGCCCATCACACCCTGGCCGGGCCCGTCGATCGCCAGGACGGCGACGCCACGGGCGAGCATCGCGTCCGCGACGGCGTGGAACTCCTCCTTCGCGGAGTCCATCCCGGGGATCACCACCGCAACGGGAAAGCGCTTGCCGTTCGCCTCCGCGTCCGCGTGTCCGCCCACCTGCGGGCCCGCGTCCGCCGGTGTCCGCAGCCAACCCGCGAAGCCGTCGCCGGACAGGCGGCGCGCCTGCGGTTCGAGCAGGGCCAGCGACTGCTCCATCGACCGGTCCGCATCCCTCGCCAGCTCGGCGGCCCGCGCCCGGTCGGGGTCGGGGATCAGGCCCGCGAGGTGGAACCACCGGGCGGCCAGCCGGTGGCGCTCGCCGGCTGTCCGGGTCCGACCGCGGCCCGCGGCCCGCTCGGCGGCGGCGCGGTGCCGGAGTGCGGCCGCGCGGCAGGCCTCGGGCCACTGCAGCAGGGACTCCAGGGATGCGGTGACCCGGTCGTACTCGTAGAGGTCGACGCCCGCGCCGTTGGCCCTCGGGCGGGTCTTGGCGACGAAGCCGGCGGCCATGCCGGGGGCGGAGAGGAAGGAGAGGTCGGTCATCGGTGTGCGGTCCTCCGGGACACAGTCGTCAGCCGAACTGACAGATCGACAAATCAACATCGAAACGCGGGCAGGTCCGGGGACGGCAACGGCGCAGCGCTCCGCTCCCCCTCAAGCTCAAGCTCAAGCTCAAGCTCAAGCTCAACACCACGATCATCATCAACACATTGATGACTGTCAACGCCAATACGGTGGGCAGGCCTTGTAGCATCGCCGCATGGGAATGCCTGCCAGTGACCGCCTCGGCATCGATCTGCACCTCGCCGACCAGGAACTGCTGGCCGCGAAGCGCATCGCGGTCGAGCCCGCCGGGCTGACGGTGCCCCAGTACGCGGCGCTGTTCGTGCTCGCCGAGAACGCGGGCATCAGCGGTGCCGCACTCGCCCGGGCCTGTCAGGTCACGCCGCAGGCGATGGCCGTGCTGCTCCGCCACCTGACCGATCGCGGCCTGGTGGAGCGCGCCCCGCACCGCTGGCACCGCAACATCCTGGAGACCCGCCTCACCGACCGCGGCCGCGCCGCCCTGGAACTCGCCGACGACCGCTCCAGCGCCGTCGAGCAGGCCCTGCACGCCGAGTTCACCCCCGCCGAACGCGACCACCTCCGCCAACTCCTGGCCCGCGCCACCAGCGCGCTCCGCCGCGCCGCGGACGCCCTCGACTGACCGGCTCGCGGCACCGCCACCGGTCCGGTGCGAACGGAACGAGCGGCATTCCACGACCGGCTGGGCGCAGCGCGCGCCGACATCCGAGCAGGCCGACCGCAACCTCGCGAACTTCGCCCCGCCGAGCCGTCACCGCCGCCGCTCCTCTCCCCGCTCCCCTCCCCGTTCCCCCTCCCCTCGAAGGCCCGGCCCCACCGAGGTGCTCACGGGCGCCGGTGACTTCGGTGCGCGCAACTCGTTGAACGGGTCGTGCCAGTACCAGGGCAGTCCGGACCACCGCCCCACCCGCTCACCGACGTCCGGCCCGCGGAGCGGGCCGCTCTCGGCGGGCTGACCCGCGCCTTCCCGCCCGAGCTGATCGACCAGGTGCTGCTCGACTGCGGGCGGGTCGAGCAGCGCAGTCGACTGCTGCCGGCCCGCGTGGTGGTCTATTTCGTGCTGGCGATGGGCATGTTCGCCGAGCGCGGCTACCCGGAGGTCGCCCGGCTGCTGGTCAACGACCTGGAGCGGGAGCGTTGGTGGCCGCACGGCAGGCAGGTGCCGACCGCCGCCGCGATCGGCCGGGCCCGGCTGCGGCTCGGGCCGGAGCCGCTGCGCCGCCTGTTCCAGCAGACGTGTCCGCCGCCGGCCGCCTCCACCACCGCCGACGCCTGGTACCGCGGCCGCCGGCTGGTCGCGCTGGACGGCACGATCCTGGACGTCCCGGACACGCCGCCGAACGCCGCGCACTTCGGCCGGTCGCTCGGCGCCGCCGCCCGGACCGCGCCGCGAACTCCCGCCCGCGCCGGCCGATCCACGCTCCAGGAGCCGGTCAGCTACCCGCAGGCCCGGGTCAGCGCCCTGATCGAGTGCGGCACCAATAGGGCGCTCGCGGCCGATGTCGGTCCGCTCTCGACCCATGAGCGGGCCCTCGCCGAGGCGATCTACCCGACGTTGACCCGCGACATGCTGGTCCTCGCCGACCGAGGCACGACCGACCCGGCGACCTGGCAGGCCGCCCGCGCGGGCGGCGCCGACCTGCTCTGGCAGGTGCCGGGTCATCTCCGACTCCCGCTCACCGCACGGCTGGAGGACGGCTCCCACCTGACCGGTCCGGCCACGGCCTCCGATCCGACCGGTCCGGCGGCCCCGACCGTTCCGATCGTCCCGACCGATCGGGGGCGTGAACGCGTCTGCCCGGCACAGGTCCGGGTCATCGACTACACGCTCGACACCGATCGCCTGGGCGCCCCGCCCCACCGTCTGCTGACCAGCATCCTCGACCCGGCCGCCGCCCCGGCGGCCGATCTCGCCGCCCGCTACGCCCAGCAGTCCCGCAGCGGGGCGGCGCTCGACCACCTGACGCCTCCTCATCCGGCGCGCACCCTGCGTTCCCGCCACCCCGACGGCATCGAGCAGGAGATCTTCGCCCTGCTGCTCCTGCACCGCGCCTTCCCCGCCTCACCCGGCGCGGTGCCCACCGCCCCGGTGCCGCCCGCGGTCCAGCTGGTGTCCGAGCCTCGCTGAGGGCTTCCGCACGCCCCGGTGTGGCCAATGTCGCACCGTGGATCTCCGCAGCTCGTGGGGGGTGTGGCGGCCGGCTGCGGGTAGGCTGCGGCTGCCCGTCCCCCGAGCTGTGAGGAGTTTGCGCGTGTCTGCGATCACCGTGGTGGGGGTCGGTGCGGACGGCTGGCCGGGGCTGTCCCGGGCCGCCCGGGAGGCGTTGACCGCGGCGGAGGCCGTACTGGGCGGGCCGCGGCAGTTGGCGCTGCTGCCGGTCGAGGTGACGGCGGATCGGGTGCCGTGGCCGTCGCCGTTGCGGCCGTCGGTGCCGGGCCTGGTGGCCCGTTTCGCGGGGCGGCGGTTGGTGGTGCTGGCGAGCGGCGATCCGATGTTCTACGGGATCGGCCGGACGCTGATCGAGTGCGGTGTGCCGGCCGGGTCGCTGCGGGTACTGCCGCATCCGTCGTCGGTGTCGCTGGCGTGCGCCCGGCTGGGCTGGCCGGTGGAGGAGACCGAGGTGGTGACGCTGGTCGGCCGCGCCCCCGAGGCGCTGCACGCGGCGCTCTACCACGGCCGCCGAATACTTGTCCTGAGCAAGGACGCCTCGACGCCGGCCCTGGTCGCGAAGCTGCTGACGGACCGCGGATTCGGGCCGAGCCGGATGCAGGTGCTGGAGCAACTCGGCGGCCCCACCGAGGCGTTGTACGAGGGCGTGGCGGACGGCTGGTCGCTGCCGCCGGGTGATCCGCTGAACGTGCTGGCGATCGACTGCGCGGCCGCCGACCCGAACGCGCCGCGCCAGCAGCTGACTTCCGGACTGCGCGACGAACTCTTCGAATCCGATGGTCAGTTGACGAAGCGTCATATTCGTGCGGCGACGCTCGCGGCGCTCGGCCCGGCCCCGGGCGAACTGCTCTGGGACATCGGCGGCGGCTCGGGTTCGATCGGCATCGAATGGCTGCGGGCGCACCGCAGTTGCCGGGCCGTCAGCGTGGAGCGCGACCCGGTGCGCGCCGAGCGGATCGTCCGCAACGCGGCAGCGCTGGGGGTGCCGCGGTTGCAGGTGGTGCAGGGCGCGGCGCCGGCGGCGCTGGCCGAACTCCCCGTCCCGGAAGCGGTGTTCGTCGGCGGTGGGCTGACCGTGCCCGGTGTGCTGGAGGCCTGCTGGGCGGCGTTGCGCCCGGGTGGGCGGCTGGTGGCGAACACGGTGACGCTGGAGTCGGAGGCCCTGCTCACGCAGTGGTACCGGCGCTGCGGCGGGGAGTTGGTGAAGCTGAGCGTCGCGCACGCGGTGCCGGTGGGCGGGTTCACGGGGTGGCGGCAGGCGATGCCGGTCACTCAGTGGAGCGTCGTCAAGGGCGGCGACGCCGGGGTGTCCGGCGCGGCCGAGGAAGTCGGAGGAGCAGCGAAGTGACGGTCTTTTTCATCGGTGCGGGGCCGGGTGCGGCCGATCTGATCACGGTGCGCGGCCAGCGCACGCTGGCGCGTTGCGGGGTGTGCCTGTACGCGGGGAGCCTGGTGCCGCAGGAGTTGCTGGCCGACTGCCCGCCGGGGGCGCGACTGGTGGACACCGCGAACCTGGACCTGGACCAGATCATCGCGGAGATCGTCCGGGCGCACCGCGAGGGCCAGGACGTGGCGCGGCTGCACTCGGGCGACCCGTCGGTGTTCTCGGCGATGGCCGAGCAGATGCGTCGCCTGGACGCGGCGGACATCCCGTACGAGGTGGTGCCGGGCGTTCCGGCGTTCGCGGCGGCCGCGGCGGCCCTGAAGCGCGAGTTGACCGTCCCGACGGTCGGCCAGACAGTGATCCTGACCCGGGTGGCCCGGCAGGCGACGCCGATGCCGCCAGGCGAGGAGCTGGCCGTCCTCGGCCGGAGCGGCGCCCTGCTGGTCCTGCACCTGGCGGCCCGCTACGTGGACAGCGTGGTGGAGGAACTCCTCCCGCACTACGGGCCGGACTGCCCGGCCGCGGTGGTGGCGATGGCCAGCCGTCCGGACGAGTTGGTGCTGCGCGGCACCCTCGGCGACATCGCCGTCCAGGTGAAGGCCGCGGGCGTCATCCGCACGGCCGTCATCATCGTCGGCCGCACCCTGGCCGCGACCGAGTTCCGCGACAGTCACCTGTACTCCACCACCCGCAGCCGGTAAGCGCTTTCCCGCCCCTCCGCGCGGACACGAACGCACGGAGGGGCGGAGCGCAGCACGGAGCGAAGGGCAAGCACCGCTGTCCGCCCCCTCCGCCCCGCCGACGCCCCATGACGCCCCATGACGCCCCGCCGCCGCCCCCGCCGGCGACCGAGCCGCACTCAGTCGAGCGAGGCGACGAACGCCTTCGCGCGGCGGGTGATCTCGGCCCAGTCGCCGGCGGCGACGGTCTGCGGGGGGACGACGTCGGTGCCGGCGCAGACGGCGAGGGCGCCGTGGTCGAGGAAGGCCCTGGCGTTGGTGGCGTTGACGCCGCCGGAGGCGACCAGGGGGATGCCGGGGTAGGGGCCGTGCAGGTCCTTGAAGTAACCGGGGCCGAAGGCCTTCGCGGGGAAGATCTTCACGGCGGCGGCGCCGAGGTCGAGCGCATCGGCGACCTCGCTGGGCGTCAACGCGCCCATCACGACCGGGATCCCGGCCTCGCGGGCGACGGCGGCGACGGCGGGGCGCAGGCCGGGGGTGACCAGGAACCCGGCCCCGGCGTCGACGCCTTGGCGGGCCTGCTCGGCGGTGAGGACGGTCCCGACGCCGATCCGGCAGCCGGCCTTCGCGGCGGCGGCGACGTGGCGGGTCACGTCCGGTGTGGTGAAGGTGAGTTCGGTCCAGGCGATGCCGCCTTCGGCGAGCGCTTCGCACAGCGCGACCGCATCCGGGATCTCCGGTGCCCGCACCACGGCTATCACGGGCTGCGCGGTCAACGCCGCGCGCAGGTCGGTCACTTCGGTTCCCATGCTCCCCAACTCCTGTTTCCTGAAAGACGTCTGCCAATGCCTGTCCGACGGCTCATCGGTCCACCGCCCGCACCAGCCCGTCCGCGTCGCGCCGCAGGGCCCGTCCCGCCAGGTCGCCGGTCGGTTTGCCGTCGGTGAGGGCGGCGACGCCGCCGACCAGGACGTGGGCGATGCCGGCGGCGGGGCGGCGGGGGTGGTCGAAGGTGGCGGTGTCGCGGACGGTCTCCGGGTCGAAGAGGACCAGGTCGGCGTGGTGGCCGGGGCGGATCAGTCCGCGCCGGTCGAGGCGCAGCCGGCGGGCGGGGCGGCCGGTCATCCGGGCGATCGACTGTTCCAGGGTGAGGACGCCCAAGTCCCGGCTGTAGTGGGCGAGGTAGCGCGGGAAGGTGCCCCAGGCGCGGGGGTGGGGGCGGGCGCCGACGAGCAGGCCGTCGCTGCCGACGGTGTGCGCGGGGTGGCGCATGATCGCGCGGACGTTCTCCTCGTGGCCGACGTGCTGGAGGATGGTGGTGCCCAACTGGTCGGCGAGCAGCAGGCCGAAGAACGTCTCGGTGCCGGTGCGGCCCTGTTCGGCGGCGAGTTCGGAGACGGTGCGGCCGACGACGCCGGCGAGCGCGGTGTTGCGGACGCCGGAGATCTGGATGGTGTCCCAGTCGGTGACCACGCCGTGGCAGCCGTCGCTGCCGCGTTCTTCGACGTCGACGCGGATGCGTTCGCGTGCGGCGGGGTCGGCGAGTCGGGCGAGGGTGGCCTCGGGACCGCCCTCGGTGGCCCAACTGGGCAGCAGGGCGGCCAGGGTGGTGGATCCGGGCAGGTACGGATAGCTGTCGAGGGTGACGTCGATGCCGTCCGCGAGGGCGCTGTCGACCAGGGCGAGGAACTCCCCTGCGCGGCCTTCGTTGACGCCGAAGTTCATCGTGGCGTGGGTGAGGTGCAGCGGGCAGCCGGACCGCCGGGATATCTCCACCATCTCCGCGTAGCCTTCCAGCGCGCCTGCGCCGTAGGAGCGTTGGTGCGGGGCGTGGTAGCCGCCGCGGGCGGCGACGATCCGGCAGAGCTCGACGAGTTCGGCGGTGTCGGCGTACATGCCGGGCGTGTAGGTGAGGCCGGTGGACATGCCGACCGCGCCGTCGGCCAGCGCCTGGTCCAACAGGGCACGCATCCGGTCGAGTTCGGCTTCGGTGGGGCGGCGGTTGTCCCAGCCCATGGCGAGCATCCGGATGGTGCCGTGCGGGGCCAGGTAGCAGGCGTTGACGCCGATGCCCCGGTCGAGGCGGTCGAGGTACTGGCCGACGGTGCGCCAGTTCCAGTCGAAGCCGTCGGGGTCGCCGTTCCAGCCGGCGAGTTGGCGGCGCAGCGCGGAGAGGGTGGCGTCGTCGGCGGGCGCGTAGGAGAGGCCGTCCTGGCCGAGGACGTCGAGGGTGACGCCCTGGGTGAGGCGGGAGGGGTGGTCGGGTTCGACGAGCAGGCTCAGGTCGGAGTGGGCGTGCAGGTCGATGAAGCCGGGGGCGAGGACGAGGCCGTCGGCGTCGATGGTGCTGCGGGCGGTGAGGCCGGGGCCGATCTCGTCGATGCGGCCGTCGGTGACGGTGACGTCGGCGCGGCGGCGGTCGGCGCCGGTCCCGTCGACGACGGTGGCGCCGCGCAGCAGGAGGTCGGGCATCAGAAGTACGTCCTCACCAGGTCGACGACGCGCGGGTGTTGGGCGTCGGCGCGGTCGACGACGGGGATGAGGTTCCATTTGTCGAAGGCGGTGCAGGGGTGGGAGAGGCCGAGGCGGACGACGGCGCCGATCGGGGCGCTCTCGCCGGCGCCGCGCAGGAAGGTGTGCTGGTCGTTCAGGGCGGTGACCTCGGCGCCGGTCAACTCTCCGGCTCCTCGGACGAGTTGCGGTTCGGGCAGGCCTTCGTCGAACGGCAGGTCGCGCTTCCCGGCGTCCAGCAGGGCGAGTTGGGGCTCGGGGTGGGAGACGACACGGGCCCAGCCGTGCATGGCGGAGCGCAGGGGGGTGGCTCCGGTGGTGCGGGCGAGGGGGGAGATGCCGCGGTAGAAGCCGTCGTCGTGGGCGAGGTAGGCGCCGGCCCGGACGACGACCTTGGTACCGGGGAACTCCTCGGCGAGGGGCGTGAGTTCTTCGGCGACGGCGTCGAAGTAGGCGCTGCCGCCGGCGGTGACCACAGGGGTCGGGGTGAGGTAGTCGGGGGCGAGGCGGCGGTGCAGTTCGGCGAGGTCGCGCAGGTAGTCGCGGACGGTGGCCAGGGCCCGGTCGGAGGCGTCGTGGGCGAGGGCGCCTTCGTAGCCGCCGACGCCGGCCAGGCGCAGCGTGGGGGCGGCGTCCACGGCGGCGGCGACGTCGAGGGCGGCGGGGATGCCGCGGGCGCCGGTGCGGCCGCCGGGGCCGCCGAGTTCGACCAGGACTTCGACGGGGCGCTTCGCGCCGGCGGCGCGCAGCGCGGCGTCCATCTGGCGGACGCTGTCGGCGGAGTCGACCCAGGAGGTGAAGGCGAAGTCGGGGTGCCGGTCGAGTTCGGCGGCGAGCCAGGCGAGGCCGGCGGGGTCGAGCAGGGTGTTGGCGAGCAGCAGGCGCTGGACGCCGAAGGCGCGGGCGACGCGCAGCTGGGGCAGGTTGGCAAGGGTGATGGCGTGGGCGCCGGCGGCGAGTTGGGCCTGCCAGAGGGCGGGGGCCATGGTGGTCTTGCCGTGCGGGGCGAGCAGTACGTCGGCCTCGCGGCACCAGGCGGCCATGGTGCGCAGGTTGTGGTCGAGGGCGGCGGCGTCGAGGGTGAGCAGCGGGGTGCCGAGGCTGTCGAGGGTGGGGTCGGTGGCGAGCCAGTCGCGGACGGTGCGGCCCCAGGCGTCGGCGGGGACGGCTTTGAAGCGCCAGTCGAGGGTTTCGTCGGCGAGGGCGGCGACGGCGTCCCGGTCGATGCCGGGCCCGGGGGCGGGGTCCGCGAAGGAGTGGTGTCCGGTGTGCTGGTGTGCTGCCGTGTTGCTCATGGCTGTGCCTCCGTTCCGGTCCCGGCCCGCCCGACGAGCTGGGATGTTGCAACATGTGCAACCTCTATTGCGCATGTTGGTGTTACGGTTCTAGCATTCACGCCGGACGGCGGTCAACGGACCGCGACGCGGCCCGTCCCCCTTCCCACCAGGTACGCAGCACCGGAACTCACCGCCGAGCGACGGCCGCGCGGGCCGTGTTGGCGGGGGCGGGGAGCACGGGCCCGAGGGTGAGGGAGCGGGATTGATGGCGGATCAGGACGGCGGGGCGGCGACCGGCCGGGCGGTGTGCCTGGGCGAGTCGATGGCGGTGCTGCTGCCCGACCGGCCGGGACCGTTCGAGGCCGTCGGCGCGTTCCGGCCCTCGGTCGGCGGCGCCGAGTCCAATGTCGCCGCGGCGCTCGCCGGGCTCGGCGTGCCGACCGCGTGGATCAGCCGGGTCGGCGCGGACGGCTTCGGCCGCCGCCTCACCGGCGACCTGGCCGCGGCGGGGGTGGACGTCTCCGCCGTGGCGGTGGACCCGCACCGCCCCACCGGCGTCTACCTGAAGGAGACCGGCGGCTCCGACCTGCCGCACGACCTCGGCGCGGGCCGCTCCCGCCTGCACTACTACCGCGCCGGCTCGGCCGCCTCCGCGCTCTCCCCCGCCCTGCTGGACGACCCGGCGGCGGCCGCGCTGCTGGACCGCGCCCCGCTGCTGCACCTGACGGGCATCACCCCCGCCCTCTCCGACGACTGCCTGGAGCTGGTCCGCGCCCTGCTGGCCCGCCGCCGCCCCGGCCGGCTCGTCTCCTTCGACCTCAACTGGCGCCCCGCGCTGTGGCGCCGCCGCGACCCGTCGGTGCTCCCGGCCCTGCTGGACGCCGCCGACGTGCTGCTGCTGGGCGCGGACGAGGCCGAGGACGCGTTCGGCACCGGTGACCCGACCGCACTCAGAAAGCGCTTTCCCACTCCCTCCGTACTGGTCGTCAAGGACTCCGGACACCTCGTCACCGCGCTCGACCGCAACGGCGGTTCGGTCACCGAGCCCGCCCTGCACGTCGAGGTGGTGGAGCCCACCGGCGCGGGCGACGCCTTCGCGGCCGGCTACCTGGCCGGCACCCTGCGCGGCCTCGACCAGCGCTCGCGGCTGCGCCTGGGCCACCTGGCGGCGGCGAGCGCGCTGACCGCGCCCGCTGACCACGGCACCCTCCCGGACGCCCGCACGGTGGCCGCGCTGCTCGCCGCCGACGAGCGGGACTGGGCCGCGACCCGGATCTCCGCGTCCGGCATCACCTCCCCCGCGCTCGCCTCCGCCGTACCCGCCTCCCCCGCGGACGCCGGAACCCGTAACCTCCCCGAAGCCCTCGAAACCCTCGGAACATCGGGACACCCATGAGCCAGACCGTCACCCGCGCCCTGCGCCTGCTCGCCGAACTCGGCGAGGGCGAACGCTCCCTGGACCAGCTGGCCGACCTGCTCGGCGTGCACAAGACCACCGTGCTGCGGCTGCTGCAGACCCTGGAGGAGGAACGGTTCGTCCACCGCGACGCCCAGTACCGCTACCACCTGGGCGCGGGCCTGTTCGCGCTGTCCAGCCTCGCCCTGGAGCAGCGCGGCATACGGCGCACCGCCGCCCCGCACCTGGCGGAGCTGAACGCGACGACCGGCCAGACCGTGCACCTGGCCGCGTACGAGGGCGGCGAGGTGGTCTACATCGACAAGTACGACTCGCGGCACCCGGTGCGGATGTACTCCCGGATCGGGCTGCGCGCGGCGCTGCACAACACGGCCGTGGCGAAGGTCCTGCTGGCCGACCTGTCGCCGGTCGAGCGTCGCCGGGTGGTGGACACCATCGAGTTCACCGTCCACACGCCCAACACCATCACCAGCCCGCACGCGCTGCTCGCCGAACTGGAGCAGGTCGCCGCGCAGGGCTGGGCGCAGGACCACGCGGAGCACGAGGCGTTCATCAACTGTGTGGCCGCGCCGATCCGGGACGCCTCCGGCCGGGTGGTCGCCGCCGCCTCCATCTCCGTCCCGGACGTCGTCCTCCCCTACGAGCAGGTCCTCGACCTGCTCCCCCAGCTGCTCGCCTGCACCCGGGCGATCTCCGCCGACGCGGGCCTCCCCGCCCGCGGGAGCCTTTCCTGACGTATCGTCATCTTCCTTTTGGAGCACCGCACATGAGCGACAAGACCGAGATCCGCACCGACGGCGCGCCCGCCCCGGCCTGGATGTTCTCGCAGGGCGTCCGCAAGGGCCCGATCCTGCAGGTCTCCGGCCAGGGCCCGCAGGACCCGGCCACCGGCGAGTACCTCCACCACGGCGACGTGAAGGCCCAGACCCGCCGCACCCTGGAGAACGTCAAGGCCATCGTCGAGGCCGGCGGCGCCACCATCGAGGACGTCGTGATGTTCCGCGTCTACCTCACCAAGCGCGCCGACTTCCCGCTGATGAACGAGGTCTACGCCGCTTTCATCGACGAGAACATCAAGCCGGGCGGCGTCAAGCCGTGCCGTACCACCGTCTTCGTCGAACTCCCCCAGGAGCCCATGCTGGTGGAGATCGACGCCCAGGCCGTCGTCACCGACTGACGCCACTGCCGCAGCAGGCTCCGGCCGACCGCCGCGGCCGGCCACGAGAGGCTCCCGGCCGACCCGCCGGGGGCCTCTCGGCGTGCGGGCGGCCCCGGTTAGGGTGGTGTGTCCGAATCGCGTCGGCTCCGGGAGTCCGCCATGCACGTCCTGATCCTCGGCGGTACCAGTGAGGCCCGTCGGCTGGCGGAGGTGCTGGTCGCCGACCCGGCCCTGCGGGTGACGAGCTCACTGGCCGGGCGGGTGGCCCAGCCGCGGCTGCCTGCCGGGGAGGTGCGGATCGGCGGGTTCGGGGGCCCGGCCGGGCTCGCGGCCTGGCTGCGCGGGCACCGGGTGGACGTGCTGATCGACGCCACGCACCCGTTCGCCGAGACCATGAGCCGCAACGCGGCCCTGGCCGCCGCCGAGACCGGGACGCCGCTGCTGGCGCTGCGTCGTCCCAGCTGGCTGCCGCAGGACGGCGATCGGTGGCATCCGGTGCCGAGTCTGGCCGCCGCGGCCGAGGCCCTGCCCGCGCTGGGTGCCCGGGTGTTCCTGACCACCGGACGGCAGGGCATCGCCGCGTTCGCGCATCTGAACGCCCTGTGGTTCCTGGCCCGTTCGGTCGAGCCGCCGGTGTCGCCGATGCCCGCGGCCGTCGAAGTCCTGCTGGAACGTGGGCCGTTCACCCTCGACGGGGAGCGCGCACTGCTGCGGGCGCACCGCATCGACGTGCTGGTCACCAAGGACAGCGGCAGCGCCGCCACCGCCCCCAAGTTGACCGCCGCCCGCGAGCTCGGCCTGCCGGTGGTGGTCGTCCAGCGCCCGGCCGCCCCGCAGGGCGTGCAGACCGCCCCGGACGTCGCCGGGGCGGTCGACTGGCTGCGCCAGCTGGCGGGTTGAACGAACTGACGGAGCGTCAGGCCTCCGGGTAACGGCGCGGCGTCCACACCACGTCGTGCCCGCCGTCGCGCTGCACCCACTGGGTCTGGGTGGAGCCGATCAGCAGCAGGGTGCGCATGTCGACGTCGGCGGGGTCGAGTTCGGCCAGCGCGACGGTGCGGACCCGCTCGGTGGGGCCGCCGACGTCCCGGGCCAGCACCACGGGGGTCGCCGGGTCGCGGTACTCCAGCAGCAGGTCGCGCGCCGAACCCACCTGCGTGGTGCGGGACTTGGAGCCGGGGTTGTACAGCGCGAGCACCAGGTCTGCCTCGGCGGCGGCGCGCAGCCGGCGGGCGATCACCTCCCACGGCTTGAGCCGGTCGGAGAGCGAGATCACCGCGTAGTCGTGGCCGAGCGGCGCTCCGGCCCGGGACGCGGCGGCGTGCGCGGCGGTCATCCCCGGCAGGACGCGCACGGGGACGTCCCGGTAGGGGTCCTCGCAGGCGGCTTCCAGGACGGCGGTGGCCATCGCGAACACGCCCGGGTCGCCCGAGGAGACGACCGCGACGCGGCGGCCGCGACGCGCCAACTCCAGGGCGAATTCGGCGCGTACGCCCTCGACCTTGTTGTCGGAGCCGTGCCGGACCTGCCCGGCGCGGACCGGCACCCGGTCCAGGTAGGTGGTGTAGCCGACCAGGTCGGTCGCGCCGGCGAGCACCCCGCGCGCCTCGGGCGTCAGCCACAGCGGCCCGGCCGGGCCGGTCCCGACCACCACCACCTCGCCGGTCTGCGACGGCTGTTCGGCCGGGGCCGCGAACGCCTCGAACGGCTGCCCGTCGGAGTCGAGGGCGGCGACCCGGCTGGGCAGCACGGCGACCGAGAAGTACGGCACGCTGTCGGCGTCGATCTCGGCGAGCAGGCCGGTGCGTTCGCCGTCCATGGTGGCGCGCTCGACGTACCGGGCCTCGTCCAGGCGTCCGGCCCGTTCCAGGGCGCGGCGCACGGTGGGGAAGGTCCGGCCGAGCTTCATGACGACGGCGGAGTCGGTGGCGGCGAGGCGCGCGGTCAGCTCCTCCTCCGGCAGGGTGCCCGGAATGATCGTCAGCACCTCCTCGGCCTCCACCAGCGGGGTGCCCAGGCGGGCGGCGGCGGCGCTGATCGAGGTGACGCCGGGCACCACCTCGGTGGGGTAGCGGTGCGCGAGGCGCTTGTGCATGTGCTGGTACGAGCCGTAGAACAGCGGGTCGCCCTCGGCGAGGACGACGACGGTGCGCCCGGCGTCGAGGTGGGCGGCGAGCCGCTCGGACGCCTCCTGGTAGAAGTCGTCCAGTGCGCCCCGGTAGCCGCCGGGGTGGTCGGTGGTCTCCACCGTGACGGGGTACATCAGCCGCTCCTCCAGCTGACTGCCCGTCAGATAGCGCTCGGCGATGGCCCGGGCGTGCGAACGGCCGTGCCGCGCGCAGTGGTAGGCGATGACGTCGGCCCGGCCGATGAGTTCGGCGGCGCGCACCGTGATCAGCGACGGGTCGCCCGGTCCGACGCCGACGCCGTAGAGCCGACCGGTGGTCGCCGAGGAGGTTTCCTGACGGTCCGTCATTCCTGTTCGCTCGCAATCGCGTTGATCGCGGCAGCGGCTATCGCGCTGCCGCCCCGGCGGCCCCGGACCACCAGGTGTTCCAGTGCGGCCGGGTGTTCGGCCAGGGCCTGCTTGGACTCGGCGGCGCCGATGAAGCCGACCGGGACGCCGATCACTGCGGCGGGTCGGGGCGCACCGGCCTCGATCAGCTCCAGCAGGCGGAACAGCGAGGTGGGTGCGTTGCCGACGGCGACCACGGCGCCCTCCAGGCGGGGCAGCCAGAGTTCCATGGCGGCGGCGCTGCGGGTGGTGCCCATGGCGCGGGCCAGTTCGGGCACCGACGGGTCGGTGAGGGTGCAGATCACCTCGTTGTCGGCCGGCAGCCGCTTGCGGGTCACCCCGCTGGCCACCATGTTGACGTCGCACAGGATCGGCGCACCGGCGTGCAGGGCGCGCCGGGCGTCGGCGACCACGTTCGACGACCACAGCAGGTCCTCGACCAGGTCGGTCATGCCGCAGGCGTGGATCATCCGGACCGCGACCTGGGCCACGTCGGCGGGCAGCGCGGCGAGGTCGGCCTCGGCGCGGATGGTGGCGAAGGACTGGCGGTAGATGGCCGCGCCGTCCTTCTCGTAGTCGATCATGCGGTCCTCCGCCAGTCGGCATTGCGCGCCTCGGCGACTGCCTCGGCGAGGTCGTTCTCGGTCGTGTCGTTCTCGGCCGGGCCGTCCCCGGTCGGGCCGTCCCCGGTCGGGCCATTCCCGGTCATGTCGTTCCCGGCCGCCCCCTGCCCGGACGCCCCCGGCCACGTCGTCTCGCGGACGCGGCCGTCCACGGTGACGCGGTGTCCGGTGGCGGTGGCCAGCACGTCGACCCAGCGTCCGGCGGGGTGCCCGCAGCGGCGTTCGCAGCCGGACCAGTGCACGGGCAGGCCTTCGACGGGCGCGGCGGCGATCGCCCGGGCGGCCTGCGCGCGGACGTCGGCAAGCGCTTTCCCGCAACCGGGCAGGCCGGTGCAGGCGCTGACGCCTTCCCAGGGGCCGCCGGACTCCACCCGGAAGCCCGCGTCGGCGAGCCGCGGCAGCCACTGGGCCCCAGCCCCGGGCACGACGACGCCGCGCCACGGGGTGAGCCGCACGCTCCCGCCTCCGCCGCCACCCGCACCGCCCGGTCCGAGCGCGTCCGCCAGCAGCCGCCACTGCGCGCTGCTCGCCCGCCCGAACCGCAGCCCGACCGAGGCGGCGTCACCGACCGCGCCCAGCAGCGGCCGTTCGCCGACGAAGCGCGGCAGCGCCACGTCTCCGTCGGGCAGCTCGGCCTGCACTTCGCGCAGGTGCCAGGCGCGTCCGGCGGCCAGGTCGAGGAAGTGCCGGGCGGCGGCGAGCGCGGCGGGCACGGGGTGGTCGACGACGGTTCCGGTGCGGGCGCGGCCGAGGCGCAGCAGGGCGCGCCCGTCGCCGACTGCGATCAAGGTCACATCGGCGTCGAGGGCGGCGATGTCGCCGCGGCCGTCGTCCAGGGCGAACAGGAATTTGCCGGAGAGCCGGGCGGCCCACGGCGCGGCGCACAGGGCGGCGTCCAACTCCCGTACCCAGTGCGGCAGATCGACGTCGGGGCGGCCGCGTCCGTCCAGGCCGGCCAGGGGCGAGGCGGCGATGTTTCGGACGCGTTCGTGGGTGTCGGAAGGCAGCAGGCCGACGGTGCGCAGCCGTTCGGCGAGGTCGGCGGCGCACTGCTCGCGCAGGCCGCGCAGTTGGAGGTTGCCGCGGGAGGTGATCTCGACCTCGCCGTCGCCGAGCGCGTCGGCCGCGTCGGCCAGCGCCAGCAGCTGACGGTGCGTCAAGTAACCGCCGGGCAGCCGGAGTCGGGCGAGGTGGCCGTCCTCGGCGAGGTGCAGGCGGAGCGCGCCGGGGCAGGCGTCGGCGCGGCCTCGGTCGGGCCCGACGAAGGGTGCCGCGAAGGCGTCGGGTGTGGGTGGCATGGCGGCGAGCATACCCATGGCGGCGGGTCGCGCCACTGCCCCGAGTGTCGACCTCCGGTGTCGTGGGCCCGGTGAATGCCCAGCTCAGCGCGGGGTTCCGGGGTCGGCGCGGATCGGATCGGGGGCGCGTCGCAGGTCACACTCCCCCGATGCGCCGTCAACCCGTACGATGCTGGCGGGTGCCTTTCGAGGTGTCCCGGGCGCCTTTCGGGGTGTCCGCTGCCAGCGACGGCACAGCGGAGGAAGTCCGGTGAGAATCCGGTGCGGTCCCGCCACTGTGACCGCGGCTCAGTGAGCCGTGGGAGCCAGGAACTCCGGCCGTCCTCCACTGCCCGGGGCGAGGACCCCGAGGAAGGTCCGTGCCATGCGCCGTCGCATGCCCGCATCCTGGCGGGTGCCCGTGGGCTCTGTCCCCGTCGGGCCCTTCCGCGTCCTCGATCGCACCTGTGCTCCCACGACCGGGTTGTCCCCGCTGTCCGAGACGCCCGGGAGGGCTTTCGCATGATCCTGCTGCTGTCCACGTCCGACACGGACCTGCTGAGTGCCCGGGCGTCGAACGGTCCGGTGCGGTTCCGGTGGGGCAATCCGGCCCGGCTGGATCCGGCCGGGCTGCCCGAACTGCTGGACGGCGTCGAGCTGGTGGTGGTTCGGCTGCTGGGTGGGCGCCGGGCCTGGCAGGAGGGTCTGGACGCGCTGCTCGCGGGGCCGCGTCCGGTGGTGGTGCTGACGGGCGAGCAGGCGCCGGACGCCCAGTTGATGGAGTTGTCGACGGTGCCGGCGGGCATCGCCGCGGAGGCGCACGCGTACTTGGCGCACGGCGGTCCGGCGAACCTGGCGGAGCTGGGCGCGTTCCTGTCGGACACGGTGCTGCTGACCGGTCACGGTTTCGCGCCGCCGGCGTCGGCTCCGTCCTGGGGCCCGCTGGAGCGCACCGCGCACTCGTCGGAGGGGCCTTCCGTCGCGGTGCTGTACTACCGGGCGCACCACATGAGCGGCAACACGGCGTTCGTGGAGACGCTCTGCCGGGCGATCGAGGCGGAGGGCGCGCAGGCCCGGGCGTACTTCTGCGCGTCGCTGCGCGGTGCGGAGCCGGAGCTGCTGGCGGAGCTGGGCGCGGCCGACGTGATCGTGACGACGGTGCTGGCGGCGGGCGGCACCCGACCGGCCGACGCGCAGGCCGGTGGTGACGAAGAGGCTTGGGACGCGGGCGCGTTGGCGGCGTTGGACCGGCCGATCCTGCAGGCGCTGTGCCTGACCTGGTCGCGGGCGCAGTGGGAGGGCAGCGACGACGGGCTGTCGCCGTTGGACACGGCGACTCAGGTCGCCGTCCCGGAGTTCGACGGCCGGCTGATCACCGTTCCGTTCTCCTTCAAGGAGGTCGACCAGGACGGACTCACGGTGTACGCGGCGGACCCGGAACGTGCGTCGCGGGTGGCGGGCATCGCCGCGCGGCACGCCCGGCTGCGGCACACTCCGGCGTCCGAGCGCCGCCTGGCGCTGGTCCTGTCGGCTTATCCGACCAAGCATGCCCGGGTGGGCAACGCCGTCGGCCTGGACACCCCGGCGTCGGCGATCCGGCTGCTGGAGCGGCTGCGCGCGGAGGGCATGGACCTGGGCGACAGCCTGCCCGGTCTGCACACCGAGACCGAGCACCAGCACGACGGCGACGCACTGATCCACGCGCTGATCGAGGCGGGCGGCTACGACCAGGCGTGGCTGACGGAGGAGCAGCTGGCCCGCAACCCGGTGCGCATCCCGGCCGCCGACTACCGGCGCTGGTACGCCACGCTCCCGGCGGCGCTGCGCGAGCAGGTGGAGGAGCACTGGGGTCCGGCGCCGGGCGAGCTGTACGTGGACCGTTCGCAGAACCCGGACGGCGACCTCGTGCTGGCGGGTCTGCGCTCCGGCAACCTGCTGGTCCTCGTCCAGCCGCCGCGCGGGTTCGGCGAGAATCCGGTGGCGATCTACCACGACCCGGACCTGCCGCCGAGCCACCACTACCTGGCGGCGTACCGCTGGATCGCGGCGGCGCAGGAGGACGGCGGGTTCGGTGCGCACGCGGTGGTGCACCTGGGCAAGCACGGCAACCTGGAGTGGCTGCCGGGCAAGACGGCGGCGCTGTCGGCGGAGTGCGGTCCGGACGCGGCGCTCGGCGATCTCCCGCTGGTCTACCCGTTCCTGGTGAACGACCCGGGCGAGGGCACCCAGGCCAAGCGCCGGGCGCACGCCACGCTGGTCGACCACCTGGTGCCGCCGATGGCCCGCGCCGATTCGTACGGTGACATCGCGCGCCTGGAGCAGTTGCTGGACGAGCACTCGAACATCGCGGCGATGGACCCGGCGAAGCTGCCGGCGATCCGGGCGCAGATCTGGACGCTGATCCAGGCCGCCCGGCTGGACCACGATCTCGGTCTGGACGAGCGGCCGGAGGACGACGGCTTCGACGACTTCCTGCTGCACGTGGACGGCTGGCTGTGCGAGGTGAAGGACGCGCAGATCCGCGACGGCCTGCACGTGCTCGGCCAGGCCCCGAGCGGCGCCGACCGGGTCAACATCGTGCTGGCGATCCTGCGGGCGCGGCAGATCTGGGGCGGCGTCAGCGCGCTGCCGGGGCTGCGGGAGGCGCTCGGCCTGGACGAGGCGGCGCTGACGCTGGGGGCGACGGACGCCGCCGAGGCGCAGGCGCGGGCGTTGGTGGAGGCGATGGAGGCCGAGGACTGGAACCCGGCCGCCGTCGAGAAGGTCGCGGCCGGTCTGCCGGCCGCCGTGGCGGAAGTGCTCTCCTTCGCGGCCGCCCAGGTGGTGCCGCGGCTGGCGTCCACCACGGACGAGTTGGACGCGGTGCTGCACGCGCTGCAGGGCGGGTTCGTGCCGGCCGGGCCGTCGGGTTCGCCACTGCGCGGGTTGGTCAACGTGCTGCCGACCGGCCGGAACTTCTACTCGGTGGACCCGAAGGCGGTGCCGAGCCGGCTCGCCTGGGAGACCGGGCAAGCGCTTTCCGCCTCCCTGATCGAGCGGTACCGGGCCGACAACGACGGCCAGTTCCCGCCGTCGGTGGGCCTGTCGCTGTGGGGCACCTCGGCGATGCGCACCGCCGGCGACGACATCGCCGAGGCGTTCGCCCTGCTGGGCGTCCGGCCGGTCTGGGACGACGCCTCGCGCCGGGTCACCGGTCTGGAGGCGATCCCGCTCGCCGAGCTGGGCCGGCCCCGGATCGACGTGACGCTGCGCATCTCCGGCTTCTTCCGGGACGCCTTCCCGCACGTGGTGGCGCTGCTGGACGACGCGGTGCGGCTGGCGGCCCGCCAGGAGGAGCCCGCGGAGCAGAACTTCGTCCGCGCCCACGTGCAGGCGGACCTGGCCGAGCACGGTGACGAACGCCGGGCCACCGTCCGGGTGTTCGGCTCCCGCCCGGGGACGTACGGGGCGGGCCTGCTGCAGCTCATCGACAGCCGGGACTGGCGCACCGACGCGGACCTGGCCGAGGTGTACACGGTGTGGGGCGGCTACGCGTACGGCCGGGACCTGGACGGGCGACCGGCCCGGGAGGAGATGGAAAGCGCTTACCGCCGGATCACGGTGGCGGCGAAGAACACCGACACCCGCGAGCACGACATCGCCGACTCCGACGACTACTTCCAGTACCACGGCGGCATGGTGGCCACGGTGCGCGCGCTGACCGGCAGCAGCCCGGCGGCGTACATCGGCGACTCGACCCGCCCGGAGACGGTGCGCACCCGCACCCTCACCGAGGAGGCAGCCCGGGTGTTCCGGGCCCGGGTGGTGAACCCGCGCTGGCTGGAGGCGATGCGCCGGCACGGCTACAAGGGCGCGTTCGAGATGGCCGCGACGGTGGACTACCTGTTCGGCTACGACGCCACCACCGGCGTGGTCGCGGACTGGATGTACCAGAAGCTCACCGAGGAGTACGTCCTCGACCCGGTCAACCGCGAGTTCTTCGCCGAGGCCAACCCGTGGGCCCTGCACGGAATTTCGGAACGCCTGCTGGAGGCCGCCGAGCGCGGCCTGTGGGCGGAGCCGGACCCGGCGCTGCTGGCCGAGCTGCGGCAGGTCTTCCTGGAGACCGAGGGCGACCTGGAAGGCGAGTGACGGCGGAGCCCGCCACCGGGCCGGGGCTCGAAACCGGGCCGGGGCTCGAAACCGGGCCGGGTACCGACGCACGCCGGAGGTGAACGTCGGGACCCGGCCGGGGCCGGAGGTGAACGTCGGACGACACTTGACGTGCCGATGATCGCGAAGGGGTGTCTTCCGGCCCGCCCGGGCGGACAATTTCCGCATGAGCCTGCGAACCGCCCTGACCCGCCCGGCGCGCTACGGCGCGCTGGTCGCGGGCGCGCTGCCCGTCCTGACGTTCCCGGGTGCCGGCCTGGCCGCCCTGGCCTGGGTGGCGCTGGTGCCGGGGCTGCTGCTGATGCGGGCGGCGGGCACGGCGCGCGAGGCCGCGGTGCGCGGCTGGTGGTTCGGCGCGGGGTTCATCCTGACCGCCATGTACTGGCTGATCCCGTCGATCGGCCCGGCGCTGCCGCTGCTGGCGGTGGTGTTCGGGGTGCTGCAGGCACCGGTGGGCGTGGCGGTGTGGTGGCTGCTGCACGGCGAGTTGACGCTCCGCCGGTCGGCGGCGGCGCTGGTGGTCGTCCCGGCGGTGTGGGTGAGCGCCGAGTTCGCCCGGTCCTGGCATGCGCTGGGCGGGCCGTGGGCGCTGCTGGGCGCGTCCCAGTGGGAGCATCCGGCGGTCCTCGGCCTGGCCTCGGTCGGCGGGGTGTGGCTGGTGAGTTGGGCCCTCGTCACGGTCAACACGGCATTGACGTTGCTGGTGCTGGCCCGCGAGGTGCGGCTGCGGGCACTGGCGGTGACGACCGCGCTGGTCGCGGTGGTGTCGGGTCCGGCGGCGTTCGCCGCGCAGCCCGCGCCGGCGACCCGCGGTTCGGCGTCGGTGGCGCTGGTGCAGGCGGGCCAGACCACGGACGAGCGGGCCCGGTTGGAGGCGAACGTCCGGATCACCCGCTCGCTGGCGGGCCGCCCGGTGGACCTGGTGGTGTGGGGCGAGAGTTCCACCACCGCCGACCTCGACCGGGACGGCGCCACCCTCGACCGGCTGACCGCGCTGTCGCAGTCGACGGGCGCGCAGCTGCTGGTCGGCGAGGACGCCCGGAAGGCGGACGGCCGGATCTCCAAGGACGCGGTGCTGGTGGATTCCTCCGGCATCGCGGCGCGATACCGCAAGATCCGGCTGGTGCCGTTCGGCGAGTACATTCCGCTGCGTCCACTGCTGGGCTGGATCGCGGGGGTGAGTTCGGCGGCGGGCGAGAACCGGGCCCCGGGCCGTTCGGTGCACCTGCTGCCGGTGGTGGGCCAGGGCGGCCGCCCGCTGCCGGTCGGCGCGCTGATCTGCTTCGAGTCGGCGTTCCCCGACATGTCGCGCACCGCGTCCCGGCAGGGCGCCGAGCTGATCGTCTACCAGTCGGCGACCTCGACCTTCCAGTCCACCTGGGCGCCGGCGCAGCACGCCTCGCTGGGTGCGATCCGCGCGGCGGAGACCGGCCGGCCGGTGGTTCAGGCGGCGCTGACGGGCGAGTCGGTGGCGTACGACGCGCAGGGCCGCCGGCTGGCGCGGCTGACCACGGCCGAGTCGGGCGCGGTGACGGTCCACCTGTCGCCGGCCGATCCGACGGCCCGGACGTGGTACGTCCGGCTGGGCGACTGGGTGCCGTTGTCGGCGCTGGCGGTGACGGCAGCGGCCGGGGCGGCGGGCCTGCTGCCCCGGCTGCGTGAGCGCCGCCGACCGTCCGCGCCGGCCGCCCCGCCGTCCTCCGACCTGCCGTCGGCTCGGGTCTGAACTCCCCTACTGGCTCCGGGCGTTGCGGTGCTCGGCGCCCGTTCCGCCCGCACCGCCCGCCGCCCCGCCGTCCTCCGACCTGCCGTCGGCTCGGGTCTGAACTCCCCTACTGGCTCCGGGCGTTGCGGTGCTCGGCGCCCGCGCCGCCCGCCGACCCGCCGTCACCCGTGGGCCTGAACTCCCGTGCCGGATCGCAGAGTTGTTCGAACTCAGCTCTCCTGGTACGCCACGTGGATGCCGAACGCCGCCCCTTGCGGGTCGCGCAGCACGGCCAGGCGCGGGCCGTCGGGGACGTCGGTGGGCGGCAGGGTGACGGTGGCGCCGAGGAGTGCGGCGCGTTCGGCGCTCAGGTCGACGTCGGCAACCGCGAAGTACGGCATCCAGTACGGCGGGACTTCGGGCGGGAACTGGTCGGCCATGTCCATCATGCCGCCGA
The DNA here is from genome assembly GCF_044999035.1 of Kitasatospora griseola. NCBI lineage: Bacteria > Bacillati > Actinomycetota > Actinomycetes > Kitasatosporales > Streptomycetaceae > Kitasatospora > Kitasatospora griseola. The sequence continues at coordinate 1,013,532 of NZ_CP173360.1, forward strand.
AGTCCCGCCCGTCCAGGCCGAATTGGGTGTACATCTCGCCGACGGTGACGGTCCAGTCGAAGATCTCGCGGTAGAACACGACGGCGCCCCGCGGGTCGCGGGTGGCGAGTTCGATCCAGCCGAGCGAGCCGGGTTCGTTCATCACCTCGCAGCCGCGCCGGTTCCGGGGCTGCCAGGCGGAGAAGACCGCGCCGGAGGGGTCGCGGACGACGGTGAACCGTCCCCAGTCGAGGGCGTCCGTCGGCGGGACGATCAGGCTGCCGCCGCCGGCGGTGATCTTCTCCGCGGTGGCGTCGACGTCGGGGGCGTGGAAGCTGATGTTCCACGCGGTGGGCTGGCCCTCCTTCATCAACCCGACCAGGCCGGCGGCGAGTCGGTCGCCGACGTACAGCCGGGTGTAGCCCATCGCCTTCTCTTCGGGGACGGCCTCGGTGCGCCAGCCGAACAGTTCGTGGTAGAAGGTCCTGGCCGCGACCGGGTCCTTGGTGGACAGTTCGACCCAGCAGGGCGCGCCGGGCTTCGCGTCGGTGATCTTCACGGGCGGTTCATCTCCAGGATCAGCTTGCCGCGGGCGTGTCCGGACTCGACCTCGGCGATCGCCTCGGCCGCGTGCTCCAGCGGGTACCTGGCGCTGATCTGCGCGTTCAGCGTCCCGGCGGCGACCAGGTCGGCGAGGGCGGTGAGCACGGCGGCGGTGCCGTCGCGCTTCACGTACGCGCCGCCGAGGTCCTCGATGGTGGCGCGGTCGGCGGTGGACACCAGCCGTCCGGGTCGGCGCAGCGCCCCGGCGACGTCGCGGACGGCGGCGCCGCCGACCAGGTCGAGGACGGCGTCGACGCCGTCGGGGGCGGCCTCGCGCAGGCGGTCGGCGACGCCGTCGCCGTAGCGGACGGGTGTGCCGCCGAGGGAGCGGACGTGGTCGGCGCTGCCGGCTCCGGCGGTGCCGAGGACGGTGATGCCGCGGGCGCGGGCGATCTGGGTGGCGGCGCTGCCGACGCCGCCGGAGATGCCGACGATCAGCAGGGTCTCGCCGGAGTGCAGGTCGAGTTGCCGGAGCGCGTCGTAGGCGGTGGCGGCGGCGACGGGCAGGGCGGCGGCCTGGTCGAAGCCGACGGTGGGGGGTTTGCGGGCGGTGGCGCGGGCCGACAGCAGCACCTGTTCGGCGAACGCGCCGCCGGGAGCGATGCCGAACACCTCGTCGCCGACGGCGAAGGCGTCCACGTCGTCCCCCACGGCGGTCACCACGCCCGCGGCTTCGCTGCCCATCACCAGGGGCGGCTCGGCGACCGTCCCGAACCAGCCTTCGCGTTTCTTCCAGTCGGCCGGGTTGACGCCGGCCGCCCTGACCTCGATCCGCACCCCGCCCGGGCCGGGCACGGGCAGCGGCCGGTCGAGGAACTGCTGCTGCTCCGGCCCGCCGTACGCGACGAACCCGAATGCCTTCACCATCGCGTCCTGCCTCCTCCTGCTCTCCGGTTCCGCCGACGCCCTTCAGCTTGCCGGGGTACTGGCGGGTAGCCGGGGACGGGTGGGCCGAACGGGAGTGCCGGGCCGGGAGGCGGGGGCGGGGCGCCGGGCCTCAGGAGTCGCCGTCGGTCCGCGGGGCGAGTTCCGACTCGGGGGCGAACTCCGGCCCGAACGTCGGGAGTTGGCGGACGCCTTCGGGCGCGCGTCGGCGTTCGGTGCCGTCGGGGCCGGTGGTGGGCTCGATCTCGGCGGTCCGGTCGGGGTCGCCCTCGGCGATCCGGCGGGCGATCTCGGCGGGGCGGACCGGCCGTCCGAAGTGCCAGCCCTGGGCGAGGTCGCAGCCCATCAGCCGCAGGCGTTCGGCGTCGGCGCGGCTCTCGACGCCCTCGGCGGTGACGGACAGGCCGAGGGTGTGGGCGAGCGAGACCAGACCGCTGACGATCCGCCAACCGAGGTGGGTGTCCTTGGCGGGGTCGTGCAGGTCACCGACGAACGAGCCGGCGATCTTCAGGTTGGACACCGGCAGGTCGCGCAGGTAGGCGAGGTTGGACCAGCCGGTGCCGAAGTCGTCGACGGCGAGCGAGACGCCCATGTCGACCAGGGCATGCAGGGCCTTGAGGGCCTCGTCCTCGGGGCCGACCACCGTCGATTCGGTGATCTCCAGCTGCAGCATCGACGGGTCGAGTCCGGTGCTGCGCAGGATCCGGTCGATGTCGCCGACCAGACCGGCGTTGCGGGCCTGCCGGACGGCCAGGTTGACGCTCAGGCGGGGCGCCCGGTCGCCGAATCTGGCGACCCATTCGGCGGCCTGCCCGCAGGCCTGTTCCAGCACCCAGCGGCCGAGCGGCATGATCAGCCCGGTCTCCTCGGCGACGCCGACGAACTCCTCGGGGCTGAGCACGCCCAGCTGCGGGTCGCGCCAGCGCACCAGTGCCTCGACGCCGGTCATCACGCCGGTGCCGAGGTCGATCATCGGCTGGTAGTCGATGAAGAACTCGCCGCGGTCCAGTGCGGCGGGCATCCGCACGGACACCGCGTAGCGGCTGACGGCGCGCGCGTTCTCCTTCGGGTCGAACAGCGTCCAGCGGCCGCGTCCGGCCTCCTTGGCGCGGTACAGCGTCAGGTCGGCGGCGCGGACGGCCGCGCCGGGGGTGGTGCTGGAGATCCGGCGCTCCAGCACGCCGACGCTGGCGCCGACGGCGAGCCGGTGGTCGCCGATCACCACGGGCTTGGTGAGCGCGGCGAGCACGGTCTTGGCGGCGGCGACGGCCTCCTGTTCGCCGCGGCAGTTCTCCAGCAGCACCACGAACTCGTCGCCGCCGAGCCGAGCCACCATGTGGCCGAGCGGACTGAGCGCGGACTCCAGCCGGCGGGCGACCACGGACAGCAGTTGGTCGCCCATGTCGTGGCCGAGGCTGTCGTTGACGACCTTGAAGCCGTCCAGGTCGACGTAGCACAGGCCGAACCGGGCGTCCGGCTCCGGCGACTCGAAGAGGCGCTCCAGCCGCTCGAAGAACGCGGCGCGGTTGGGCAGGCCGGTCAGCGGGTCGTGGGTGGCCTGGTGGCGCAGCCGTTCCTGCAGCCGGTAGCGGTCGGTGACGTCCTCCAGCATGGCCACCTGGTACAGCGGCGAGCCGTCGTCGTCGCGGATCAGCGAGACCGTCAGGTGGGTCCACACCACTTCGCCGTCGCGCCGGTAGTACGGCTTGTCGAACTGGAAGTACTCGCGCTTGCCGCTGATCAGCTCCTCGTAGGCCTCCCACACGCCGGGGGTGTCCTCGGGGTGCATCAGGTCGTTGACCCGGACGCCCTGCATGTCCTCGGGGCCGCCGCCGAAGATCTCGCCGAGGGCCCGGTTGACGGCCAGGATGTTGCCGTCGGTGTCGCCGAGGCCGATGCCGATCGCCGCGGATTCGAACAGGGCGCGGAAGCGGGCCTCGGAGACCCGCAGCGCCCGCTCGATCTCCTGGCGGGCGGTGTCGGCGGCCAGCCGGATCGCCTCCTGCTCGCGCAGGGTGCGTTCGCGCAGCGCCGCCGCCCAGCCGGCCGCGAAGGCGCCGGACAGCGCCGGGCCGCGCCCGTCGGGGACGGACCGGCTCTGGATCAACTGGACGGCGTCGGAGAGCAGTTGGGGGTCGGTGAAGTGGTTGTCGATCAGCAGCGCGCCGACCTGCCCGGCGAGTTCCGGGCGGAACGGGTGTTCCAGGGCGGCGCGGCGCAGCAGTTCGGCGGTCCGCGCGATCAACGGGTTGAGGACGCCGGGGCGCACGGCCGCCCCGTGTCCGGTGCGCAGCATGGCGGCCCAGGCGGTACGGAACCCGTTGTCCGGGGCGGCCGCCTCGTTCATGACAGGCGTCCGACGCCGGCCATCCCGGTCATCCGCTCGGGGTGCGGGTCGACCGCGGCGGCCTCGTCGGGGCGCCATTCGGGCAGGTAGACCACGCCGGGCTCGACCAGGTCGAAGCCTTCGAAGAAGGAGGTGATCCGTTCGCGGCTGCGCATGGTGAGCGGGGTGGGGGTGGCCCGGTACAGGTCCTGGTGGGAGCCGGCCTGGTCGGGGCGGCCCTCGAGGGAGGCGTGCGAAAGGACCAGGGCGCTGCCGCTGGGCAGGGCTTCGCGGAGCTTGGCGAGGATCTTCTCGGGCTCGTCGTCGTCGGTGACGAAGTGCATCACGGCGTTGAGGATGACGGCGACGGGCTCGCCGGGGGCGAGCAGGTCCTCGACCTCGGGGCGGGCGAGCAGGTCGTCGGTGTTGCGCAGGTCGGCGTCGACGATCTGGCACAGGTCGTCGTCGGCGAGGATCAGGCGGCTGTGCGCGACGGCGACCGGGTCCATGTCGATGTAGACCACGCGGGCGTCGGGCTGGTACTCGCGGGCGACCTCATGGACGGCGCCGAAGGTGGGGATGCCGGAGCCGATGTCGAGGAACCGGCTGATGCCCTCGGCGGCCACGTACTGGGTGGCTCGGTGCAGGAACGCCCGGTTGGCCCGCATGATCTTCGGCAGGTCGGGCCACAGCTCCATCGCCTTGCGGGCCATCTGCCGGTCGACCTCGAAGTTGTGCGAACCGCCGAGGTAGTAGTCGTACACCCGGGCGGCGTTCGGCTTGTCAGGGTCGGTCCCCGCAGGCACCCAGTTCGGACGCGCCATGACGGCACCCCTTCCGGCGGGCAATCGGTCGAAAAATGGCAACAGGACATAAAGATCTTCCTATACTTCCGATCCGCTCGGCAAGCCACCTCGTCCGGGCGGCCGCACCGGCCGCCGTCGGCCACGCGACTTCGGGGGCCCTGCCGCCCGGCAACGCGGCCGCCGCCCGCCCGCTGGATCTGCGGGCGGACGGCGGCCGGGTTGCGTTCCCGCGTCGTCAGCTGGTGGCGGTGCAGGTCAGGGTGGGCAGGGCGTTGGCGCCGGAGTAGGTGGCGCCGAAGCCGAAGGAGGTGCTGGCGCCGGCGCCGACCGTCCCGTTGTAGGCCAGGTTGGTGACGCTCACGGCCTGGCCGGACTGGGCGAGCTGGCCGTTCCACAGGTTGGTGATCTGCTGGTTGCCGCCGTAGTTCCAGCTGACCTTCCAGGTCTTGATCGCCGTGCTGCCGGCGGTGACGGTGACGTCGGCGTTGAAGCCGGCGCCCCAGTCGTTGGTGACCTTGTAGCTCGCGGTGCAGCCGGAGCCGGTGCCGCCGCCGGACGCCGTGGTGGTGGCGACCAGTGCCGCGGACGCCGGGGAGACGTTGCCCGCCGCGTCGCGCGCCTTGACGGTGTACGAGTACGCGGTGGAGGCGGTGAGACCGGTGTCGGTGTAGGAGGTGCTCGCGGTGGAGCCGACCAGGGCACCGCCGCGGTACACGTCGTAGCCGGTGACGCCGACGTTGTCGGTGGCGGCGCTCCAGGTCAGCGCGACGCTGTTGGCGGTGGTGGTCGCGGCGAGGCCGGTGGGCGCGGTCGGCGCGGTGGTGTCGCTGCCGCCGGACGAGCCGAGCGCCGGGTAGGCGTTCCGCATCAGCTCCTGGAACTGGGCGGAGAACCAGTGGCCGGCCAGCGGGGCGTTCGGCAGCGCGCCCGACATGTTGTTGTTGTTGCGCGGGTTGCCGGTGTACGTCGGGTCGCACATCCGGTCGAAGCCCTTGCCCTCGTCGTTCGAGACGGCCGAGCTCGCGCCGTCCGACTCGCCCGGGGGCTTCACCCACACGTACGCGGCGATGCCGTCCTCGGGGGCGGCCTTGGGACGCTCGCCGAGGCCTGCGCCGGACTGGTTGCACCAGTTGCCGGTCTGGAAGCGGCGGTCGATCCGGCCGCCGTCGACGTACGCGTCGACCGAGGTCTTCGGGCCCGGTCCGGCCGGGCGGTTGGCGCCGCCCCAGCCGTTGCGCGAAGTGTCGATCAGCATGCCGACGTTGGCGTTGAAGCCGGACGCGACGGCCTTGGCCCGCCAGGCCTTCGCGAAGGACGCCTCGTCGACGTAGTTGTTCCAGTCCACCCACTTCGACTGGCGCACGGTGGTGCCGTTCACCGAGTCGCCGACGGTGAAGTTGGGCTCGTGCAGCGCACCGTAGTTGGCGGTGTTGACGACGAAGCCCTGGACGTTGCCGAGCGTCGAGCCGGACGCCGTGGCGGCCTGCTTGATGGTGTCGATGGTCGGCTGCAGGTTGGAGTCCCAGCCCAGCCAGCCGTGGTGACCGGCGTCCACGTAGTTGTAGACGTTGGAGATGGCGCCGAGCTTGGCGAGCGCGTAGCCGACGCCGTTGATGTAGTTGCCGTTGGCCTTCATGGTGTCGCAGGCGGGCGTGGCGGTGGCGGTGCCGCCCGCGTTGGTCACCAGGTTCGGCAGCGAGTCGAGCTCGATCGTAGTGACGATCCGCAGATTCGCGTAGGCCGGGTCGGCCAGGATCGAGGCGATCGGATCGATGAACTCGCTCTTGTAGCGCGGCAGGTCGGTGGGGCCGAGCTCACCGTTCGAGGCCAGGGCTGCGCAGTCGCGGCCCGGCAGGTCGTAGACGACGACCTGGAAGACGAACGGCTTGCCGGCCGCCTGCTGCACCGCCTTGTTCAGGTGGTCGCGCAGACCCATGCCGCCGTTGACGCCGTTGATGGCCGCGATCCGGTCCAGCCAGACGAACGTGGGCTGGTTGGCGACGGCCGAACCGCCCGGCTCGGCGGCAGCGTTGGCGGACCACTCGGGGTTCACGTACACCCCGGCGCCGGCGAAGGGGTTGTCCACACGGGCCGCCGCGTGGGCGGCGGGGGTCGACATGGCAATGGGCAGCACGGTCGCGGCGCCGAGCGCCGCGGCCGCTGCCGCCGTCCGAAGACGGCGCGTCAGGTTGGCCGACACAGTGACGGGAGTCCTTTCGGGTGGGGGACGGACTCGGCGGAGCCTCCCTGGGGATGGGAGCGCTCCCAAAATTTGCCCCCGGGCAGAGGTGAACTCGGCCTGGGAACAACCGATATGAAGCCATGGCCTTGATGTGTCGTCAAGGAGTTGCGCAGAAACCGTGGGAGCGCTCCCGCAATGCTTCCAGCGGCCCCGTGCCCGGCCGCGCAGTTCACCGCCCTGCCGCCCCGCGCGAAACCCTCCCCGCCGCACCCCCAGGGCGGGCCGGTCACCCGGGTGAAACTTTCACGTCGCGGGGTCGCGGGGTCGCGGGGTCGCGGGGTCGCGGGGTCGCGGGGTCGCGGGGTCGCCGGGCCGGTGGCCGGTGACGGGTGTTGCGGGCTGTCGGTGCTGCGGGCCGTCCGTGTGGCGGGCGCGGGGTGACGGTGCGGCGTGGCAGGCTGGGCGGCCCGAAGTTCGAGGAGGAACGCGTGCCCGCCCGACCGCAGTTCGACGACGACCAGCGCCGCGCCCGGCTGGCCCGGCGGCACCGCCTCGCCCCCGGCACCCGGGCGGACCGGGCCGAGCAGGTGGTGGACGACCTGGTCGCCGTGCACGCCACCGACCCCGCCACGGTCTTCCTCGCCGTCTCGGCCCGGCTCGCCACGCCCGGCATCGCCGACACCGAACGGGCCCTCTACCAGGACCGCACCGTGCTGCGTCACCACGGCATGCGCAGCACGCTGTTCGCGATCCCCGCCGCGCTCGCCCCGACCGTGTACGCCTCCACCACCGCGAAGGTGGTGGCCCGCGAACGCGCCCGCCTGCTCAAGGACTTCGCCGCCTCCGGCCGCGACGCCGCGTGGACGGCCGGGGTGGAGGCCGCCGTCCGGGCCGCCCTCACCGACTCGCCCACCGAGCTGACCGGAACCCAACTCAGCGAGGCCGTACCGCAGTTGCGCGAGACGATCGAGTACGGCGCGGGCACCTCCTACCAGGCCGAGCAGCCGGTCGGGATGCGGCTGCTGCGGCTGCTGGGCATGGAGGGCAGCATCGTCCGCCGCCGCCCGCAGGGCAGTTGGACCAGCAGCCGGCACCGCTGGGCCCCCGGTCCGGACGCCCCCGCCGCCCCGTCCGCCGCCGAACGTGCCGCCGCGCAGGTCGAGTTGGCGCGGCGCTGGCTGGCGAGCCACGGCCCGGCGACCGAGGACGACCTGGTGTGGTGGACCGGCTGGGGTGTCCGCGAGGTGCGCGCGGCGCTGGCCGGCTGCGCCGCCGTCGAGGTCGAACTCGCGGGCGGCGCAGCGGGCTTCGTCCTCCCCGACGATCTCGACCCCGTCCCGGAGCCGGCCCCGTGGGCGGCGCTGCTGCCCGCCCTGGACCCGACCGCGATGAGCATGAAGCACCGCGACTGGTACCTCTCCCCCGCCCACCGCTCCGAGCTGATCGACCGCTCCGGCAATCTCGGCCCGACGGTCTGGTGGAACGGCCGGATCGTCGGCGGCTGGGCCCAGCGCTCGGACGGCGAGGTGGTCCTCGACCTCCTGGACGACCCCGGCCGCGAGGCCCGCGGCGCGATCTCCGCCGAGGCCGCCGTCCTGCGCACCGTCCTCGGCGACGCCCGCGTCACCCCGCGCTTCCGCACCCCGCTGGAGCGCCGTCTCACCTCGTGAGCCCCCGGCCGTGCCGGACCGGTTCCGCCGGCCCGGCACGGCGCCTGACCTGCGATCGGATCCGGTCCGCTGCGGTGCGGTGGCGATCGGCTTCCGCCCACCGCCGGATCGTGACCCGTGGCGACTGGAAATCCCGCCCGGTCGGCGCCAAGACTGCTTCCCGTGACGCACTCCGAGCTGCAGCCCCCGCTCTTCGGCCCCGCCGCCGCCACTGCCGGGCCGGCGATCTGGTCGCGCAACTTCCGGTACTACTTCGTCGCGCGCAGCGCCGGGTTGCTCGGGCACACCATGCTGCCGGTGGCGGTCTCCGCGGGCCTGATCGGTGCGGGCCACGGGCTGGGCAGCGTCGGTCTGGCGCTGGCCTTCATGACGACGCCGTTCGCCGGCCTGGTGCTGTTCGGCGGTGTGCTCGCCGACCGGTTCACGGCCCGCCGGATGATGATCGGCGCGGACCTCACCAATCTGGTCACCCGCGCTCTGATGGCCCTGCTGTTCTTCCAGGGCATCGAGCGGCTCTGGCAGTTGTACGCGCTGATGGCGGCGGCCGGCGCGGCCGCCGCGATGTTCCAGCCCGGCGCCGCCAGTACCGTCCCGCTGGTCGCCCGCGACGTGCAGGGGGCCAACGGTGTGCTGCGGACGTCCGAGGCGCTGACCGCGCTGCTCGGCCCGGCGCTGGCGGGCCTGCTGGTGGGCGCGGCCGCGACCGGCTGGGTCATGGTCATCGCCGCCGTCACCTACGGCATCAGCGCCTGCGGGCTGTTCGCGCTGCGGCTGGGCCCGGTCGCCGCTCCGCCGCCCGGGGACAGTCTCTGGCGGAACCTGGCGATCGGCTGGCGGGAGTTCCGCTCCCGCCGGTGGCTGTGGGGCACCATCGTGATCTGGATGTTCTACACGATGTTCTCCACCGGTCCGCTGCTGCCGGTCGCCGCCGGTGTGCTCGTCCCGGTGTACGGATCGGCCCTGTTCGGGCTGCTCAGCTGTGCTTTCGCGGTCGGAACGGTCTGCGGCGGGCTGCTGGCGATCCGGCTCAAGCCCCGGCGGCCGCTGGCGGCGGGCGCCGTGGCGTTGCTCGCCTTTCCGCTCTACCCGTTGGGGATCGTCCTGGGCTGGCACGTTCCGGTGCTGGCCGTGGCCCAGGTGCTGGTGGGCACGGGCGTCACGTTCTGGGGTGTGATGTGGGCGACCAGTGTGCAGACCCAGGTCCCCGGCGAGGTGCTCAACCGGATCCACGCGTACGAGGTCGCGGGCTCGGTCTGCATGCTCCCGATCGGCAGTGCGCTCGCCGGCCCGGCCGCCGAGGCGTTCGGCCCGAGCACCGTGCTCACCGCGGTGGCGCTGGCCGCGCTGCTGGTCGCTTCGGCGCTGCTGCTGAGCCGCCCGATCCGTGAACTGCGGCGGGTGCCGGGCACCTGACGCCCGGGCCGGGGCAGGCCGGACGCGTCCTCGGCCCGGGCCGCGGCGGCTTCGTGATGCTTCAACTGTGCTGATTTTCTTGGCCGGTTGATTCCCTTCGGGCCGCCCGTCGGGGACCCTGGAGTGGCCGGCGCCCGCCGTTCGGGGGATCGGGTCGCCGGCCGGGACTGGGGGCCTGATGGAGAGCGAGCAGCGAGTCGTCCGCAGGAACACGCTGTTGTCCAGACTGTTGAACACTTCGGCCGCGGTGGCCTTGGCGCTGCTGGCGTACAGCGTGGTCCACGACAACCTGTCGGACCATCTGCAGAACACCTGGCCGTGGAAGCTGAAGCTCCTCGACATCCAGAGCGCGACCACGGCGGCGCTCGCCGCGCTCGGTGCGTCGCTCGCGCGCGCCCAGTACGCGAGGACGGTCAGGCCCGCGCTCGGGCACTCCGGGCGGGCCGTGGACGGCATGGCCCCGCTGGGGCAGCGGGCCTGGGCGTGCCATCTGACGAACGCCGCCCAGGACGTCGCCGTCATCTCGGACATCAGCTACCTGGTCGCGTTCCGGCCGCCCGCCGACGGCGCGCCGCCCCGCGCACCGGGCGCCTGGGGGACGGCGCTGCACGCGATCGCGGAGATCGCCGCGGCGGGCCTGGAGCAGCGGAAGGACTTCATGCTCGTGGTGCTCACCTCGGGTGTGCCGCTCCCGGCCCAGGGGAGGCGCTTCCTCGGCTGGTTCACCGAGCACGCCATGCAGGTCGTCGACGAGGTCTACATCCGGGTGCAGGTCGTCGACCGGGTGGGGGACACCCACGAGCGGACCATCGCCTGCCTCAAGGCCGCCGACCGCACCCCGGCCCACCCGGACCCTGAGCTGTCCTGACCCCTCCCCCCCCGTGGCCGCGCGGTGAAATCCCTTTGCCGGGGCGGCCGTTGGGGCGGACACTGGCGCCATGCTGGGATTCGTCAGGACCGACAACGAAGCCCTGGTCTCGTGCCTGGGCGACCCGCAGCGCGCCGTGGCGGCCTACCGGGAGCTGCTGCTGCGCAAGGACGACGCGCTGGGCGCCATCCGGGCCGGCCTGTCCGACGGGAACGCGGCCGTCCGCGAGGGGTGCTGCCGCCTGCTGGACCATCTCGTCGACACCGAGTCCATGGGGCGGCTCATCGCCATGGCCGACGATCCGGACGCCGACGTCAGGATCGCGGCGTTCCACGCCCTGGCCTGCGACCGGTGCAAGGACGACACGTGCGCGCCCGGTGCGGAGCGGGTCATCGAGCCCGCGTTGCGGCATCTGGCGTCCGACCCCGATCCGCGGGTCCGGGTGAGGGCCGCCGAGCTGGTCGGCAAGTTCGTCCACACCGAGGCCCGCGCCGTCGCCGCCCTGGAGGCGGCCCGCGCCGACGACCCGAGCCCGGCCGTCCGGAAGAAGGCGGGCTGGTACGCCCCCGGCGGGTCGATCCACCGGCGGACGGCGCCGCGCCCGCCGAGGTAGCCGGCCGGCCGACCGGAGCCCGGTCGAACCGCCGGTGCGCGTCCTCGGACGCCCGGCCCAGGACCCGCCGTCCCGGGCGTCCGATGCGGATGGCAGCATCGCCTCCGTGATCACTCGGGTGGAGGAGGCGGCCGTGGCTCAGGGGGACGAGGTGGTCCGGGCGCTCCTGACGGCGCCGGCGACCCTGGAGGACCTCGTCGCGGTGGGGCACGACACCCAGTTGGCGCTGAGCACGCTGGAGGGGGTCGCCCACGAGCTGGGCGGCATGGACGCGGCGGCGCACCGGCGGTTCGTCGACGGGCTGGAGCGCATCGCCGCAGCGGAACCGGATCGGGCCGCCTGGATCCGGGGCCTTCCCGACGCCCTGGGCCTCGACCGCTGAGCCTGCGGCAGGCCACGCCTCCGGCCGAACCGGCGGCCACTCCTGCGACCGGTCCGGCCGACGGCCGGACCGCCTGCACAGCCGCTCACACAGGGTCAAGTCGAACTGGTGGGCGATTTCATCCGATTGCGCCCGCCCCTGGCCGGATCCCGCCCTGCCGTCGGATCGTCCCCGCACCGCTCTCACCCGCTTGACCTGCGCGACTGCGGGCCGAGCGGCGTCGAGGTTTGCTCCGGGGCAGACTGAGCAGGAACAACCGGGCCATAGTCACGTACCGAGGGATGGTGAGTCCGGTGACATCTCTACGTCCACCGCAGGCCGATCGGCCGGTCGGTTCGACACAGAGCGTAACCGCATTGATGGAATTGACCGAGGCGTCGGCCGAACGACACCTGGGCGCCATCTGCTTCAAGATCGGGCCCCCGGCGCTGGTCGGGGTGGAGGCGGAGTGGTTCGTCCACGACGACCGATGTCCGACCGCTCCGGTGGATCCCGCCCGGGTGGCGTCCGCGCTGGCGGTGCTGCCCGATTCGGCCGACGGCCCGGTGTTTCCGGCCGGCTCGCGGCTGACGTACGAACCCGGCGGGCAGGTCGAGCTGAGCTCCCCGCCCGCCCCCGACCCGGCCGCCTGCGCGGCCGGTCTGAGCGCCGACCAGGCGGTGCTGCGGGCGGCATTAGCCGCCGAGGGCCTGCGATTGACGGGCACCGGCACCGATCCGCTGGACCGTGAGCGCCAGATGCAGGCCACCCACCCGCGGTACCGGGCGATGGAACGCTACTTCGACCGCGGCGGCCCGTGGGGCCGGATCATGATGACGGGCACCGCCTCGGTACAGGTCTGCGTCGACGCGGGCACCGAGCGGACCTACCTCGACCGCTGGCGACTTGCCCACCTGCTGGGCCCGGTGCTGGTCGGCGCGTTCGCCAACTCGCCGCTGCTGGAAGGCCGCCCGACGGGCTGGAAGTCGACCCGGCAGCTGATCTGGTCCCGGATGGACCCCTCCCGCACGCTCGCTCCGCCGCCGCTGGCCGATCCGCGCGAGGCGTGGACCCGGTACGTGCTGGACGCCACGGTGCTGTGCGTGCGCCGCACCGACGGCCTGCCGTGGGACGCGCCGGCCGGGCTGACCTTCCGCGACTGGCTGCGCGGTGGCGGCGAGCGCGGCGTCGCGCTCGCCGACCTGGACTACCACCGCACCACGCTGTTCCCGCCGGTGCGCCCGCGCGGCCATCTGGAGCTGCGGATGATCGACGCCCAGCCGGGCGAGGGCTGGCGGGTGCCGCTGGCGCTGGTCTCCGCGCTGATGGACGATCCGTCGGCCGCCGAGGAGGCCCTGGAGGCGCTGGAGCGGCTCGGCCACGCGGGCTCGCGCGCGCCCCGCTCGGGCCTGTGGCGGCGCGCCGCCGCGCTCGGCATGGCCGACCCGGAACTGCGCAGGGCTGCGCTGGCCTGCTTCGCCGCCGCCGACCGGGCGCTGTCCCGCCTCGACGGCGAACTGCGTTCCTCCGTAATGGAGTTCGCCGAACGCTATCCGGCCCGGGGCCGCTGCCCCGCCGACGACCAGCTGGCCGCGCTGCGCTCCGGTGCGGCGCCCGCGCTGCAGGAGGACTCCTCGTGCTGAACGCCGACCGCACCGACCCCGCCGTGCTGCGCGAGCTGATCGCCACCGAACTGCTGGCCGCCCGGGAGCGCACCGCGCTGCTCACCGGCGCCGTGGAGGACGCCGAACTGGTCGCCCAGCACTCGCCGTTGATGTCGCCGCTGGTCTGGGACCTGGCGCACATCGGCAACCAGGAGGAGCTGTGGCTGCTGCGCAATGTCGGCGGCCGCGACCCGATGCATCCGGAGATCGACCCGCTGTACGACGCGTTCGAGCACCCGCGCTCCGAGCGGCCCAGCCTGCCGCTGCTGCCGCCCGACCAGGCCCGCGCCTACGCGCACGAGGTGCGCGGCCGGGTGCTGGACCTGCTGGCTGCCTCCCCGCTGGAGGGCGCACCGCTGCTGGACGCCGGGTTCGCGTTCGGGATGATCGCGCAGCACGAGCAGCAGCACGACGAGACGATGCTGATCACCCACCAGCTGCGCACCGGCCCGGCGGTCCTGGACGCCCCTCCCCCGCCCGCCGCCGAGGGCGCCCTGCGGCCCGAAGTGCTGGTCCCCGCCGGGCCGTTCACCATGGGCACCGACACCGAGCCGTGGTCGCTGGACAACGAACGACCGGCCCACCGGGTGGACCTGTCGGCGTTCTGGCTGGACACCGCGCCGGTCTCCAACGCCGCCTACCAGGCGTTCATCGCGGACGGCGGCTACCGGGAGCCCCGCTGGTGGACGCCGGCCGGCTGGGAGCACCGGATGGCCGCCGACCTGACGGCGCCGCTGTTCTGGACCGAGCAGGGCGGACAGTGGCTGCGCCGCCGGTTCGGCCACCTGGAGCCGGTGCCTCCGAACGAGCCTGTGCTGCACGTCAGTTGGTACGAGGCGGACGCGTACGCGCGGTGGGCGGGACGGCGGCTGCCGACCGAGGCGGAGTGGGAGAAGGCGGCCCGGCACGACCCGGCGACCGGCCGCTCCCGCCGCTTCCCGTGGGGCGACGAGCCGCCCGGCCCGGAGCACGCCAACCTGGGCCAGCGCCACCTGCGCCCGGCCCCGGTCGGCGCCTACCCGCAGGGCGAGTCGCCGCACGGGGCACGGCAGTTGATCGGCGACGTGTGGGAGTGGACGGCGAGCGACTTCACCGCCTACCCGGGATTCCGGGCGTGGCCGTACCGGGAGTACTCGGAGGTGTTCTTCGGGCCCGAGTACAAGGTGCTGCGCGGCGGTTCGTTCGCGGTCGCGCCGGTCGCCTGCCGGGGCACCTTCCGCAACTGGGACTACCCGATCCGGCGGCAGATCTTCTCCGGGTTCCGCACCGCCCGTGACGCCGAGGGCGCAGGTGAGGCCTGATGTGTCGTCACTTCGCCTATTTGGGAACGCCGGTGGCGCTGCGCACGGTGCTGCTGGATCCGCCGTTCGGGCCGCTGCGGCAGTCCTGGGCGCCCCGGTTGCAGCGCCACGGCACCGTCAACGTGGACGGCTACGGGGTGGGTTGGTACGCCGAGGGCGACGAGCGGCCGGCCCGCTACCGGCGGGAGGGGCCCATCTGGGCGGACGGCGACCTGGCGGACCTGGCCCGGGTGGTGCGCTCGCACGCGATCCTCGGCGCGGTCCGCTCGGCCACCCCGGGCTGCGCGCCGGGCCCGCAGGCGGCGGCGCCGTTCGCCGCCGGGCGCTGGCTGTTCAGCCACAACGGGGCGCTGCCGGGCTGGCCGGGCGCGTTCGAGCCGCTGGCCGAACTGATCCCGACCGGTGAGCTGTTGGAGCTGGAGGCGCGCACCGATTCGGCGCTGCTCTGGGCGGTGGTGCTGAACCGGCTGCGCAGCGGCGTCGAGTTGGGCAAGGCGCTGGCCGAAGTGTGCCTGGCGGCATCCGAGTTGGCCGATGCCCGGATCAACCTGCTGGCCACCGACGGCCGCAGCCTGGCCGCGACCGCCTGGGGGGACACGCTGTTCCGGCGGCGGGACGCGGACGGTTCGCTGCTGGTGGCCTCCGAGCCGTTCGACGACGGGCCGGGCTGGTCCGAAGTCCCCGACCGTTCCCTGCTGGTGGCCGACGCGGCCGGCAGCGCGCTCACCCCCCTGGCCCCGACCGGGCCGCGTAGCCGAGAGGACGCCCCGCTGTGACCGGATACCGGCTGACCCGCCTGCTGCCCGCCGACCACCTGCACCGGGCGCTGCGCGCCGATGCGCGCGCAGGTCTGACGGGGCAGCCCAAACGGCTGCCGCCGAAGTGGTTCTACGACGCCCGGGGCTCCGAGCTGTTCGAGGAGATCACCCGGCTGCCCGAGTACTACCCGACCCGGGCGGAGCGGGAGATCCTGACCGCGCGGGCCGGGCAGATCGCGGCCGCGACCGGGGCCCGCACCCTGGTCGAGCTGGGCTCCGGCTCCTCGGAGAAGACCCGGCTGCTGCTGGACGCGCTGCGCGGGCACGGCACCCTGGAGCGGTACGTGCCGGTCGACGTCAGCGAGAGCGCGTTGGAGTCGGCGGCCGCGTCGCTGATCGAGGAGTACCCGGGGCTCGACGTCTCCGCGGTGCTGTCGGACTTCACCACCGGTCTCGGCCTGCCGGAGGAGGGCGGCGGCCCGCGGCTGGTGGTGTTCCTCGGCGGCACGCTGGGCAACCTGGTGCCGGCCGAGCGGGCGGCGTTCCTGTCCGGCCTGCGGGCCCAACTGCTGCCGGGCGACGCCCTGTTGCTGGGCACCGACCTGGTGAAGGACCCGGCGGTGCTGGTCGCCGCGTACGACGACGCGGCGGGGGTGACGGCGGCGTTCAACCGGAACCTGCTGTCCGTGCTGAACCGGGAGCTGGACGCGGACTTCGACCCCGCGCAGTTCGCGCACGTCGCGCTGTGGGATCCCGAGCAGGAGTGGATCGAGATGCGGCTGCGTTCGCTGCGGGCGCAGAGCGTGAAGATCACGGAGTTGGGTCTCGCGGTGCACTTCGAGGAGGGCGAGGAGCTGCACACGGAGGTGTCGGCGAAGTTCCGCCGGGAGCGGGTGGAGCGTGAACTGTTCGCCGCCGGACTGAAGTTGACCGACTGGTGGACGGACGCGGAGGGCCGGTTCGGGCTGTCGCTGTCGCGGCCGATGACGGACGCCTCGGACTGAGCGGCGACTGCCGGGCCCGCCCGTCGGCGGTAATTCGCTGGCGGGCGGGCCGCTGCGTCCGGACAATGCCGGGGTGCAGAACACTGAACAGCGGACGGCGACCGTCCTGATCGCATGGCAGGGTGAACTTCTCGGCGCAGTGGGGCCTTTCACGGCCTCCTCGCCCTACTGGGCGCAGATCGGCGAGGTGGTGCGGGCGGCCGCCGAGGCGGCCGGGGCGCCGGTGGCGCTGCTGCGGATGCTCGCCGTGGACGGCGGGGAGACCGGCAGCTGCGGGGACGTGGTGTACCTGGCGCAGGCGCTGGAGCGTCCGTCGCGGCCGCTGACCGCGGCCCCCGCCGTGGCACTCGACGAGCAGCCGCTGCGGCTGCCGTGGGCGTCGGCGGACGGGTTGGCCGCGGAGTGGGCATGGGCGGACGGCGAGTTGGCGGCGCTGGGGCGGTCGCGGTCCGGCCCGGTGGAGCAGCTGCGCAGCTGGAACCTGTCGGCGCTGTCCCGCTTCCCGACCGGTGCGGGTGCGGCCTGGCTGAAGAGCACTCCGCCGTTCGCGGTGGCCGAGGCCGAGGTGATCGCCCGGGTGGCGAAGGCCGACCCCGGGCTGGTGCCGCAGGTGCTGGCGGCGGACGGTCGTCGGATGCTGATGGCGGACGTGCCGGGCGTGGACTGCTGGGGGCTGCCGGAGGACGGCATGCTGAGTGTCGTCGACCGGTGGGCGGCCGTGCAGGCGGCCGCCGCCGCGGACGGGCCGGGCGGGTTGACGGACCGCTCGCCGGCGGCGCTGGCGGAGCTGTTCCCGGCGCTGCTGGAGCGGCTGCGGCCGGAGCTGACCGCCGAGGAGTACGACCGGGCCCTGGCACTGGCCGACCGGCTGCCCGAGCTGGTCGACGAACTCGCCGACTGCGGGCTGCCGTTGACGCTGGTGCACGGCGACTGCCATCCGGGCAACTGGCGCTGGGACGGCGAGCGCGGGGTGGTCCTGGACTTCTCCGACGCGGTGTGGAGCCACCCGGCCCTCGACGGCCTGCGCCCCGACCCGTTCCTCTCCCCCGAGCGCGCTGCCCAGGTCCGGGCCCGCTGGGCCGCCGCCTGGCAGGCCCTCGTCCCGGGCAGCGACCCGCTGCGCGCGCTGAAGCCGGCCGCCCCGCTGATGCACCTCCACTACGCGCTGCGCTACCAGGAGTTCCTGGACGGCATCGAGCCCAGCGAGCGCCCGTACCACGCGGGCGACCCGGTGGCGTCCCTGCGCCGCGCCCTGCGGTAGGCGCTCTCCCTCCGGAGTGCGGGCCCGCCCGGTGAGCGACTTCGAGCCGCGTGCCCGACCGGGGGCCCCGTTGCACCCGACGCCGAAGCGGCGGCCGGGACCGTTCATCACGGTCCCGACCGCCGCTTCGGCCGTCGGGTCGGGTACTACACCCGGGCGTCGGTGGCCAGGGCCTCCGCGACCGGAAGGTTCGGCTGCGGGTGGGTCAGCAGGTGGATGCCCGCCGCCAGGGCGCCGCCGACCAGCGGGGCGAGCAGGAACAGCCACAGCTGGGAGAGCGCGTCGCCGCCTGCGAACAGCGCCGGGCCAAGGCTGCGCGCCGGGTTGACCGAGGTGCCGGTGAGCGGGATGCCGACCAGGTGGACGACCGCCAGGGCGATGCCGATCGGCAGCCCGTCGAAGCCGACCGCGGCCAGCCGGTGGGTGACCGCCAGCACGACGTACACCAGCAGGAAGGTGAGGACGACCTCGGTCAGGAACGCGCCGCCGGCGTTGATGTGCACCTCGGAGCGGTCGCCCCAGCCGTTGGTGCCGAGCTTGCCGTGGGTTTCGAGCCCCGGCACCTGCTTGGCCAGCACCAGGACGAGCGCCGCGCCGGCGATGCCGCCGAGCACCTGCGCGATCCAGTACGACACCGCGGTGCGCCCGTCGATCCGGCGGGCCAGCAGGAAGCCGAGCGTCACCGCCGGGTTCACGTGGCAGCCGGATATCGGTCCGAGCGCGTATGCCAGCGCGAGCAGCACGAAGCCGAACGCCAGCGCGATGCCGACCGGGCCGATCGCCTCGCCCGCGAGCACCGCGGCGCCCACCGCCAGCAGAACCAGCAGCAGCGTCCCGAGGAACTCGCCGATCACCGCCCGCCTGTCCGTTCCACCCATACGCCTGGTCCTCCTGACCGTCAGGGCAGGCGGACCGGTGCCGCCCACGTCCGGCCAACCATGGTCGACCGTTCGAGCGACCGCATGTCGGCCGGACGGCGCTACGCCGTGTTCACGGCGCGTCCGCCTGCCGAATTGCTCCGAACGGATGAAACCGTACGGAAACGGAGAGCTCAATGCAAAACGGAAGTAAAACGGACAGACAGGGACAGGCTGGGCGGCGAACTGCTGTCGGAACGTCAGACCATCGGCCCGGACGGCCCTGGAGAGCATCCGCGGCGCGTTCCACGGGCGCCCGGTCGGGCCCGGTCGACAGAGCGCAGTCGCGCAGACCGCCCGCGAGGGCTCCCGCGACAGCTCCCGGGGCGTCGAGTCCAAAGACGCTCGGGCCCGGCCCCGGTCGCTACGGCCAGGTGCCCGGGTCGGGCGGCGGCTCGGTCGGCAGCTGGGAGGCGAAGACGGCCATGCCGATGGCGACTGCGGCGAAGACCAGGCCGGCCAGTCCGAAGAACGAGCCGAACACGACGCCCGGGGTGTGCCCGAGGCGCCAGCCGGAGCCGGGCGCATCGGTGGGAAGGGTCTGGTGCGGGTGGGCGGGGAGATACCGGACGGTGACCCGGTCGCCGACGGTCCGGGGGATGCCGGTGGTGTCCTTGACGCGGATGTCCTGGCCGTCGGCAGTCCGGAAACCGAGGACGACGTGGCGCCGGGTGACGGTGGAGAGTCCAGTCGTCGGGCCGCTCCCTTGTCAGGCAGGTGTCCAGCACCGCGGCCTCGGCGACGAGTCCGGAGGTGCGGATGCGGGTGCGCCGGCGGGAGCGCCGCAGGACGAGGACGATGCCGGTGATGCCGAGGCCCGCGATCAGCAGGCCGATCAGGGCCAGCAGAGCCGCGACGAGGCTGAAGACCGTGGTGACAGCCTGTTCTCCGTCGGGCATCCGTTCCCCCCGGTGCCGTGCGATGCGCCGAAGAACAGCATCACGGGGCGCGCGGGGGGCAAGAGCTCTCCGCCTGGCCGCGCGACGGAATCCCCGGCCCGATCAGAACCAGGCTTCCGGGTCGGTGGGCCCGGTCGGCGGGTCGGCCCGGATCGCGCAGACGCCGACCACGGTGACGGCGAGACCCAGCGCGGCGAGGAAGACCGGGAGAATCAGCGTGGACCAGGAGAGCTGTTCGAGGAGCAGCGCGTGGCCGGGGCGGACCAGGGCGGTGACGGTGGCGCCGGGCACCAGACCGTCGGGGGCGGTGCGGATGTCGTCGAGCGGAACCGGCTCCGGTACGCCGAGGGTGATGTCACGGGCGGTGGAGCTGTGCGCCTCGCGGTAGTCGGCGGTCAGGACCGTCGCCCGGACGCGGGGTGCGTCGGCGAAGTCGATGCGGGCCTGGATGTTCGACCAGCCCATGAGGACTGCGACGAACATGAGCAACGGGCCGATCAGGGCGAGGAGTTTCGGGTTGCGGCTCACCGTGCTGCCTTCCTCGCTGCGGTCCGCGAACGAGTGGATCATGGCAGGCGGGGCACGGCCGGCGGAGGGCAGGGCAGGTCAGTGCGTCCGGGTGCGAAGGTGCGCTGTGCCCGTTCGACGTCGTCGGCGGTGCGGACCCCCACGTCCCACGACTGTTGACGCTCCGTCAACTCAGCTTGCAGTAGCGGAGTTCGAGCCCGTCGAGGAGTGCTTCGAGGCCGGTTTCGAAGGCGCCTTCGTCGATGGTGCGGCGGTGTTCGGCGAGGCGGTGGGCGTCGGCGAGGTGGGGGTAGTCGGCGGTGTAGAGGGCGGCGTCCTCGGGGAAGCCGGCGGCGAACGAGCCGAGGGCGGAGCCGGTGATGAAGTAGCGCATCAGGGCGCCGATCCGGGTGGCCTGGCCGCGGGGCCAGCCGGCGTCGACCAGGCAGCCGAAGACGGCGTCGGCGAGGCGCAGCGCGTTGGGGCGGCGGCCGGGGCCCTGGGCGAGGACGGGGACGAGGTGGGGGTGGGCGGCCAGGGCGGCGCGGTAGGAGCGGGCCCAGTCGCGCAGGGCGGTGCGCCAGTCGTCCGGCGCGTCGAACATGGTGAGGTCGACCTCGCCCATCACACTGTCGACCACGGCGTCCAGGAGTTCGTCCTTGGTGGCGAAGTGGTTGTAGAGGGACGGTCCGCTGACGGAGAGTCCGGCGGCCAGGCGGCGGGTGGAGAGGGCGGGCAGTCCCTCGGTGTCGACCAGGGCGAGTGCGGCGGCGACGATCCGGTCCCGGCTGAGCAGGGGGGTGCGCGGTCGGGCGATCTTGGCCTCCTCGGGTCGCGGGCCGACGGAACCGGCCCATTGTCGCAGGCGGCCTCTTCCGTGCGGGGCGGGGGCGGGCTACAGTCGCCGTAAAACTTGCACCGCTAGTTTATTGGGACTGTCGAGGGGTCGCCGCGTGGACCTGGAGCTGACCGAGGAGCAGGCCGCCGTCCGGGAGTTGGCGGCCGGGTTCGCCGACCGGGAGATCGTGCCGTTCGCCGCCGAGTGGGACCGGGCGGAGTCGATCGACCTGGGGATCGTGAAGAAGCTCGGCGCGCTGGGCTTCCTCGGCCTGACCCTGCCGGAGGAGTACGGCGGCAGCGGCGGCGACCACCTGGCGTACTGCCTGGTGCTGGAGGAGCTCGGGCGGGGCGACTCCTCGGTGCGCGGGGTGGTGTCGGTCTCGCTGGGCCTGGTCGCCAAGTCGATCAACGCGTTCGGCACGGCGGAACAGAAGCGGCAGTGGCTGCCGCGGCTGTGCTCGGGCGAGGCGCTGGCGTGTTTCGCGCTGACCGAGCCCGGCACCGGGTCGGACGCGGCGAATCTGACCACCCGGGCGGTGCGGGACGGCGACCACTGGCTGATCTCGGGTTCGAAGATGTTCATCACCAACGGGACGTGGGCCGAGGTGGCGCTGGTGTTCGCCCGCACCGGCGAGCCCGGGCACCGGGGGGTGAGCGCTTTCCTGGTACCCACCGACACGCCCGGGTTCACCCGCACGCCGATCCACGGCAAGCTGGGCCTGCGCGGCCAGGCGACCGCCGAGCTGTCATTCGACGCGGTCCGGGTGCCCGACAGTGCCCGGCTCGGCGCGGAGGGCAAGGGCTTCACGGTGGCGATGGCGGCGCTCGCCAAGGGTCGGATGTCGGTCGCGGCGGGCTGCGTCGGCATCGCGCAGGCCTCCCTCGACGCGGCGGTCCGCTACGCCGGCGAACGCGAGCAGTTCGGAAAGCCCATCGCCCACCACCAGTTGGTGCAGGAGCTGTTGGCCGACATCGCGGTGGACGTGGCCGCGGCGCGGCTGCTGACCTGGCGGGTGGCCGACCTGGTCGACCGCGGCCTGCCGTTCGCCACCGAGTCCTCGGTCGCCAAGCTGTTCGCCTCCGAGGCGGCGGTGCGGTCGGCGAACAACGCACTGCAGGTGTTCGGCGGGTACGGCTTCATCGACGAGTACCCGGTCGGCAAGTACCTGCGCGACGCCCGCGTGATGACGCTGTACGAGGGCACCAGTCAGATCCACAAGCTGCTCATCGGGCGTTCCCTCACCGGGGTCAACGCCTTCTGACCGTGCGTCACGAGCGCACCGGTCGACCGACCGTCACGAACAGGAGCTCGACGAAGTGCTTCCGGTCTTCATCGCCGCCGCCCGCCGCACCCCGATCGGTCGGCTGCGCGGCGCACTGTCCGCCGTCCGACCCGACGACCTGTCGGCGGCGGTGCTGCGCGGACTGCTCGACCAGGTGCCGGGGCTGGACCCGGCGCGGATCGACGACGTGTACTGGGGCGCCGCCAACCAGGCCGGCGAGGACAACCGCAACCTGGCCCGGATGGCGGTGCTGCTCGCCGGCCTGCCCGACTCGGTCCCGGGCGCGACCGTCAACCGGCTGTGCGCGTCCGGGATGGAGGCCGTCACCACGGCGGCCCGGGCGATCGGGTCCGGTGAGGCGGACGTGGTGGTCGCGGGCGGCTGCGAGTCGATGAGCCGGGCCCCGTTCGTGCTGCCCCGCCCGGACGAGGCGCTGCCGCACAAGCTGGAGACCTTCGACACCCGGCTCGGCTGGCGCCTCACCAACCCGCGGATGCGCGAGCTGCACGGCGTGCTGTCGATGGGCGAGACCGCCGAGGAGGTCGCGGCCCGCTACGGCATCGACCGCGAGGCGCAGGACGCGTTCGCGCTGCGCAGCCACCGACTGGCCGCGCAGGCACGGGAGTCGGGCCACTTCGACGCCGAGCTGCTGGCCGTCGAGCGCCCGGACGGGGTGCTGGTGGAGCGCGACGAGTCGATCCGTCCCGACACCACGGCCGAGAAGCTGGCCGCGCTGAAGCCGGTGTTCCGGGCGGGCGGGACTGTCACCGCGGGCAATGCCTCGCCGATGAACGACGGCGCGGCAGCGCTGCTGCTGGTCAGCGAACGAGCGCTCGCGGAGCTGGAGTTGGAGCCGCTGGGGCGGTACGTGGCGGGCGCCTCGATGGGCGTGCACCCGGACGTGATGGGCATCGGGCCGGTCCCGGCGACCCGGCGGGTGCTGGAGCGCGGCGGCTGGAAGCTGCAGGACGTGGAGACCGCCGAGTTCAACGAGGCGTTCGCGGCCCAGGCGCTGGCGTCCGTCGGCGAGTTGGGCATCGACCCGGAGCTGGTGAACCCGTCCGGCGGGGCGATCGCCCTGGGCCACCCGCTGGGCTGCTCGGGTGCCCGGATCCTCACCACGCTGCTGCACCGGATGCGCCGCACCGGCGCCCGGCGCGGCCTGGCGACCATGTGCGTGGGCGTCGGCCAGGGCTCCGCGGTGCTGGTCGAGCGGGACTGAGTTCATTCATGACGAACCATCAGGAAGGTGTGACTGTGGGCAGGTTCGACGGCAAGGTGGCGGTGGTGACCGGCGCCGCGCAGGGCATCGGGGCGGCGACGGCGCGGCGGCTGGCCGAGGAGGGCGCGGCGGTGGCCGTGGTCGACCTGACGGCGGAGCGGGCCGAGGGCACCGTCAAGGAGATCGTCGCGGCGGGCGGCACAGCGCGGGCGTTCGGCTGCGACGTGGCCGACTACGAGGCGGTGGAGGCCGTGTTCGCCTCCGTGGTCGAGGAGTTGGGCGGGGTGCACATCCTGGTGAACAACGCCGGGATCACCCGCGACAACCTGTTCTTCAAGATGCCGAAGAGCGACTGGGACCTGGTGCTGTCGGTCAATCTGACCAGCGCCTACAACTGCTCGCACGTCGCGCAGCGGTACTTCGTGCAGCAGAAGTACGGCAAGATCGTGTCGCTGAGCTCGCGATCGGCGCTGGGCAACCGCGGCCAGGCCAACTACGCGGCGGCGAAGGCCGGCATCCAGGGCCTGACGGCGACGCTGGCGATCGAGCTGGGTCCGTACAACGTGAACGTGAACGCGGTCGCGCCGGGCTACATCGCGACCTCGATGACGGCGGCGACGGCCGAGCGGGTCGGGGCGACGCCGGAGGCGCACCAGGCGGAGGTCGCGCAGCGCACCCCGCTGCGGCGGGTGGGCCTGCCGGAGGAGGTCGCCTCGGTGGTGGCGTTCCTGGCGAGCGAGGACGCGTCGTACGTGAGCGGGCAGACGCTGTACGTCAACGGCGGCGCGCGGTAAGTCCGTTGGCGCAGGCCGGCGGTGCGTCAGGGGTTCAGGCCGATCTCGCGACCCTGCCAGCGGCGGCGCAGCCAGCGGTCGTGGGCGGCCACCACGATCGCGCCCGGGCCGTTGGCGCCCATGGCCTCCTCCAGTTCGTCGCAGAGCACCGGGGAGAGGTGGTTGGTGGGTTCGTCGAGCAGCAGCAGCTGCGGCGGGCGGGCCACCAGCAGGGCGAGGGCGAGGCGGCGGCGCTGGCCGACCGACAGGGACCCGACGGGGCGGTCGAGGTCGGTGGCGGCCAGCAGGCCGAGCGAGGCCAGCGGGACGCGTTCGGCGCGGTCGGGGCCGAGCGCCAGCTCGTAGGTGTCGCGGGCGGTGCGGTCGGGCCGTTCGAACACGGTGTCCTGGGTGAGCAGCCCCACCGTCAGGCCGGTTCTCCGGTGCATCCGCCCCGTCGCGTCGAGGCGGCCTGCCAGGACGGCGAGCAGGGTGGACTTGCCGGTGCCGTTGCCGCCGGTGATCAGCAGGCGTTCGTCCGCGGCCACGTCCAGGGCGTCGAGTGCGAGCCGTCCGGGCACCCGGAGCCGGTGCAGCGTCACCAGCGGGTCGGGCACCTCCTGCTCCGGGCCGCCGACGAGGGCGTCCGGGGCGAAGCGCAGCGGGGCGGGCGGTTCGGCCACCTGGCGGCGTTCCAGGTCGGCGAGTCGGCCGGCGGCGTCGCGCACCCGGCGGGAGATCTGCTGCTGCACCCGGCCGGCCCGGTGGCCGTAGCCCATCTTCTCGTTGTCGGTGGGCCCGCGGTCCGGAGCGACCCGGTGCGCGGTCACCTCCACCGAGCGCCGCAGCTCCGCCAACTCCCGCTGCTCGTCGGTGAACCGGCGCTCCCAGCGGTGCCGCCGGGCGCGCTTGGCGTCCAGGTAGGCCCGGTAGCCGCCGCCGAAGCGGACCGGGCCGTCCGCCGCCGGGTCGAGGTCGAGCAGGTCGGTGCAGACCGCGTCGAGGAACGCCCGGTCGTGGCTGGCGACGACCACCGTGCCCGGCAGGGAGCGGAGTTGCTCCTCCAGGAAGGCCGCGGCGCCGTCGTCGAGGTGGTTGGTCGGCTCGTCGAGCAGGACGGCCGCGGGGCGGCGCACCAGCAGGGCGGCCAGGGCGAGGCGGCCGCGCTGCCCGCCGGACAGCGAGCCGAGAGTGCGCTGCGGCGCGACGGCGGCCAGGCCGAGACCGTCGAGCAGTAGGGCGGCGCGGCGGTCGGCGTCCCAGGCCTCCCGGTCCTGGGCCTGCTCCAGCCGCGCGCCGTACGCGGCCAGCAGGTCGGGCAGGCGCGGGTCGCCGTCCGGGAGTTCGGCGAGGTCGGCTCCGAGCCGGTCGAGTTCGGCGAGGTCGGTTCGGGCCTCGCGCAGGGCGTCGTCCAGTACGGCGGCGACGGTGGTGGCCGCGTCGAACGGGATCTCCTGGTGCAGGTACCCGAGGTCGGCCGGGCGGTCGACGCTCCCGGCATCGGGCTCGTCCACGCCTGCCAGCACCCGCAGCAGGGTGGACTTGCCGCAGCCGTTCTCGCCGATCAGGCCGAGACGGCGGCCGGGTGCGGCGGTCAGCGACAGGCCGTCGAGGATCCGGCGGCCGCCGAGGACCCGGACCAGGTCATGGGCGATCAGGGCAGGTTGGGTCATGAGGTAACTCCGTTGCAGTCGTTGGCGGCTCGCTTCGGGCGGGCGAGCGGCCCGGGCCGGGATCGGACGGACGGACGGACCGACTCGGCGACAGCCGGGGCCGGTTGAGGCACGGCGAGCGGGGCTCCCGCGGCCCGGTCGGCGGCGAGCTGCCACCCGGGCCGCGGGACGCGGCGGGACGGCCGCACGGTGCGGCCCGCCGCCGCCCCGGGCTCGGCAACTCGGGTGCGCGCGACCGTGGTTGAAGCATGGTTGAAGCACCCCGTCGGCCGCTGAGCCCCGCAGCACAGCCACACCGGGCAGTGCGCCGGGCCGACCCCGCCCAGGTGGCCCGGCCTCGCCCGCACCCTCGGCCGGTCGAGCCCCCGCCGAACTCCCCCGCAGTCCGCGACGAGCAGCCCGCCGGGCACGCTGCCGCAATCCACGGGAACCGGCAGGGCAGCCTCACCGCGGCCCACTCGCGACACCTGCCCGGGCGGCCGGTGGCCCGCCCGGGCAGGTGTCTCGGGGCGGTCGGTCAGATCGCGGGGGCCGCCGCTTCGGCGAGGACGCCGTCGGCCAGGCGCAGGCGGCGGTCGACGCCGATCTCGGCGAGGAACCGTTCGTCGTGGCTGACCACCAGGAACGCGCCCTTGTAAGCGTTCAGGGCGCTCTCCAACTGGCCCACGCCGACCAGGTCGAGGTTGTTGGTGGGCTCGTCGAGCAGCAGCAGGTGCGGTGCGGGTTCGGCGCACAGCACGCAGGCCAGGGTGGCGCGCAGCCGCTCGCCGCCGGACAGCACGCCGACCGGCAGGTGCGCGCGGGGCCCGCGGAACAGGAACCGGGCGAGCAGGTTCATCCGCTCGGCCTCGGGGCGCTCGGGCGCGAACTCGGCGAAGTTCTCCGCGACGGTGCGGTTCTCGTCCAGCAGGTCCAGGCGCTGCGACAGGTAGGCGATCCGGCCTTCGCCGCGCCGCAGTTCGCCGCTGTCCGGGGTGAGCGCGCCGGTGATCAGCCGCATCAGGGTGGTCTTGCCGGCGCCGTTGGGGCCGGTCAGCGCGATCCGCTCGGGGCCGCGGACGACCAGGTCGACACCGCCGGGGGCGAACACCTCGCTGCCGTCGAGGCGCGCCTGCAGGCCGGTGCCGTGGAACAGGGTGCGGCCGGCGGGCACCTGGGTGTCGGGCAGTTCCAGGCTGAGGCGCTGCTCCTCGCGCACCGCCCGCCCGGCCTCGTCGAGGCGGGCCTTGGCCTCGTCGACCCGGGCGGCGTGCACCTGGCCCGAGCGGCCGGCGGCTTCCTGCGCGCCGCGCTTCATGTTTCCGGCGAAGATCTTCGGCAGTCCGGCGTTCTTCAGGTTCTTCGCGGCGTTGCTGGCCCGCCGGTCGGCGCGCTCCCGGGCCTGCTGGGCCTCGCGCTTCTCCCGCTTCAGCGTCTGCTCGGCGTTGCGGACGTTGCGTTCGGCGACCTCCCGCTCACCCCGGACGGCCTCCTCGTAGGCGGTGAAGTCGCCGCCGTACAGGCGCAGTTCGCCGTTGCCGAGTTCGGCGATCCGCTCCATCCGGTCGAGCAGCGCGCGGTCGTGGCTGACCAGCAGCAGGCAGCCGTTGAACTCGGACAGCACGTCGTAGAGCCGGTGGCGGGACGTCAGGTCGAGGTTGTTGGTGGGCTCGTCGAGCAGCAGCACGTCGGGGCGGCGCAGGAGTTGGGCGGCGAGGCCGAGGGAGATCACCTGGCCGCCGCTGAGCGTGCTCAGGCTGCGGTCCATGGCGAGGTGGCCGAGGCCGAGGCGGTCGAGTTGGGCGCGGGTGCGCTCCTCGATGTCCCAGTCGTCGCCGATGGTGGCGAAGTGCTCCTCGGCGACGTCGCCGGACTCGACGGCGTCCAGGGCGCGGATCACCTCGGCGATGCCGAGCACCTCGGCGACCGTGAGGTTCCCGGTCAGCGGCAGGGTCTGCGGCAGGTAGCCGAGGGTGCCGGAGACCGTCACCGACCCTGCGGTGGGCTTGAGTTGTCCGGCGATCAGCCGGAGCAGGGTGGACTTGCCGGAGCCGTTCGGGGCGACCAGGCCGGTGCGGCCGGTGGGCACGCTGAACGACAGGTCGTGGAAGACGGGGGTGTCGTCCGGCCAGGAGAAGGACAGGTTGGAGCAGACGACGGCAGCGTCGGACATGGTGAAGAGACCTCGAAGGTGCTGGAGGGCAGGGAACAGCCACTGCCCCGAGGGGACGGGCGAAAAAGGGGACGACGAAACGGACCACTCCGGCAGCGCTCCTGTGCGCCGGCCCGGTGGCCGTCAGATCCGGATCTCACCCGGAGATGTCGTCGTCACCCGCCACGTCTCTGTCCCTCTGCTCACGCGAATCGCGTACCCGCGCATCGCGTACCAACGGTGTCGCGGCGAGTGTAGCGCCTCCTCGCGCCGGACGTCGCAGCATTTGATTCCGGCCGGTGTCGACCCGGCCAGCCCCGCAGGGCCGCCCTCCGTTGGGCCGCCGGGGGGGCGCGTCGGCGCGGCCCGCCCGATGCGGCCCGGCCGGACTCTACGGTGGCCTTCGGGCCGTCGAGCTGCCCGATCGTCGAACCACGCAGGGAGCCGGGCCATGACCACGGACGACCGCCGTGAGCGTTTCGAGCGGGGCATGCGGGTCCTCGGGCGGATCGACGGCGAGGCGGGCGAGCGGATGGTGGCGGCGCTGACGGACGTCTCCCCCGAGCTGGCGCACCAGATCGCGGCCTGGGGGTTCGCCGAGATCTACTCCCGTCCGGCGCTGGAGCCACGCGACCGGCAACTCGTCACGCTCGGCATGCTGACCGCGCTCGGCGGCTGCGAGCCCCAGGTCGAGGTCCACGTGAACGCCGCACTGAACGTCGGCCTGACGCCGCGCCAGATCGTCGAGGCCCTGCTGCACGCCGCCGCCTACTGCGGGTTCCCCCGGGCCATCAACGCCACCCTCGCCGCGAAGCGGGTCTTCGCCGAGCGCGGCCTGCTGCCCGTCGACGCCGACTGAGCCCGGCCTCCCGGTAGCGTGGGCAGTTCGGGACCGCGCCGCCGCACCCGGAGGGAGACCGCCCGCATGACCCAACAGCACGCCGAGCGATGGGAGTTCGCCGACCACCCGCCCATCGCGGCCGACGGGCAGGACGCCGTCGCCGAGCTGCGGCGACGGATCGGCGCGGGCGGCTGGAGAACTGGCTGCACAGTTCGCGCGGGCGGCAGTTGGCGGTGGTCTGCAACGGCGAGCGGGCGATGGTGATGCTGCTGGACGGGCCGGGCGACCCGGGCGGGCACGCCGTCGACCCGGGCGCGGACGGCTGGAGCGACGGCTACCTGCTCGCCAGCGGCCGGCACGACGAGTACCCGGACGAGGACACCGTCCCGCTCGACCGGGCGCTGCGCCTCGTCCGGCACCTGTTGGGCACCAGTGCGCCGCCGCCGGACGCGCCGTGGTCCGTGGATCGGTGAGCGGGCATCAACTGCCCGCCGCCGCCTTCGCGTTGACGAGCTGCTGGAGGTAGCGTTCGGAGGCGCGCAGCTTGCGGCCGTCGGGGCCGGGCAGGTGGGCGCGGAGCTCTATGATCTCGGGCGCGATCCGGATCGCCTCGGTCGGGTCCTTGACGGCGCGCCAGCAGGCTTCGGCGTTGGTGGCGGCGCGCTGGGTCTCGGGGTGCTCGGGGCCTTCGACCTGCAGCAGCGCGGCGGCCACCTGGCGGTACAACTCGGCGGCCAGCAGGGGAAGTCCGGCCACCCGGGAGACGTGCGCGCGGACCTGCCGGACCTGGAGCACCACCGGGGCGAGGGTGCCGTGCGCGGCGACCGCCTTGTTCTCCAGGGCGAGTGCGAGCGTCGCGGCGGTGTCGTGGTCGCCCGCCTCGGCGGCCCGGACGATCTCGCCGATGGCCTCCAAGTAGTCGGTCGGCGGGGCCTGTTCGGCCGGGGCAGCGGAGGCGTTCTTCTCCAGCGGGACGGCGACCACCCGCGGGTCGTGCCGGACCGGCGGCTTGTCCAGTGGCACGGTCGCTGCCAACGGGTCGTGCCGGAGCGGCGGTCGGGGCTTGTCGAGGGGCACGGTCGGAACCGTCGCGCCGGGGTCGGGCAGCGGCAGGGTGGCGGCCAGGGCGTCGCCGGTGATCGGGACGGTCGCTGCCAGCGGGTCGAACCGGGGTTCCGCCGCCGCGGGTTCGGACCGTTCGAGCAGTCCGGCCGGTGCGGGCGCGGGTGCGGCCTTGGCGAAGTCCACGGCGTACCACTCGGCCGGTGCGGGCGCGGTTTCGGACTCGGCGAGTTCGGCCGCCGGGAGGTCCTTGCCGAGCCGGACGGTGGGCTCGGGTGCGATGTCCGGTGCGGGGCGGTCCTTGCCGAGGTCGACCAGCGGCGTGTCCACCGGGACCATCGGGACGCCGCGCACCAGCGAGACGATCATTCGGCGGCGGGCGGGCGTGGCGGGCACGCCGGGCTTGCGCAGCGAGACCAGGGCGCGCGGCGTCCAGCCGGGGGCGAGCCGGGGCCGGGCCGGTTCGGCGGGGCGCGCGGCGGGCGGGGCGGCCGGGGCCGCGGCGGGGGGTGCGGTCGGTCGGCCGGCAGCGGTGTCGGCAGGGCCGATCTGCCGGGAGGTGTTGCGGAACCACGGCCGGTCGCCGGGGTGGGCGGCGATCACCACGGTGTCGGCGCGCAGCACCGAGTGGACCTGCTGGCGGACCAGTTCGGGGGTGAGCAGCTGGTCCGCGCCGGGGCGGCCGCGGTGCAGGGTCTCGATCAGCGCGCGGGTGAAGGTGCCGAGCTGGTCGGGGTCGTGGTTGACGACGGCCCACAGCGGCACGCCTTCGCTCAGCTGCTGCCCGGCGGCGGAGACGAGGTGCGGCCACAGCACCGGGTCGGCGCTCAGGTCGCCGACCACCAGGGTGTCGAACTCGGTTCCGCGGTGCCGCAGTTCGGTGGCGAGGGCGGACCAGGGCAGGCTCTCGGAGGCCTTGTTCTCGCGCAGCGAGAGGTACATCTGGTCGCCGCGCCGGTCGGTGACCAGGTGGCCGCCGAGGTGGATCAGCAGCGGCCCGGGGTGGCGGGCGGCGGCGCGCAGGTGGGCGAGCACGGTCTGCGGGTCGTTGGCGCCGGGCAGGTGAACGGCGTCCACCTGGTCGGCGGAGAGCAGGATCTGCGGGGCGACGCCGGCCAGCGCGGCGGACAGCACGGAGGCGTGCGCGGTGCCGCCGCGTCCCCAGCGGCGGCCGCCGCCGTAGCCGCCCTCGATCACCAGGATCCGGCCGCGCAGGCCCTGGCCGATGCCGCGGGCGGGCGCGGGTACCGGCGCGGGTG
The DNA here is from genome assembly GCF_044999035.1 of Kitasatospora griseola. Lineage (NCBI taxonomy): Bacteria > Bacillati > Actinomycetota > Actinomycetes > Kitasatosporales > Streptomycetaceae > Kitasatospora > Kitasatospora griseola. Next base: position 1,044,633 of record NZ_CP173360.1, read on the forward strand.
CGGGAGTTGACGCCGCGACGGGTGCCGGGGCGGCCGTGCCGGGCGGCGGCATGTCGGCGGTGATCACCGGGATCATGCCCGTCCACCCGGTGCTGACCGGGGCGGGCGGCATCGCGGGCGGCGGCGGGACCGGCGTGCCGCCGGCCGGGGTCGGGGTGGGCGGCGGGGCCGGCCGGTTGCCGCCAGGGGTGAGGTCCGGGGGCGTCAGGTTGACCCGCAGGTTGACGGAGGTGGCGAACGGGTCGTTGGCGGGCGGAAGTTCGGCGCCCTGCGCGGGGCTTCCCGCCGGCTGGGTCGGCAGCTTGAAGGTGTCCTCCAGGTCTGCCGCCGCCGGACCGTCCCCCGTCGTCGATGCCACGTCAGCCACCGTCAGGTCACCGCCCCCGTCCGCCGCCCGCGCGACGTCGTGCCCGTTCGCCGCAGTGCCCCGGGCACCGCGTTCCGATCCCGGCCACGATACGTGGTCGGCGGGCGACCGGGCCAGGCCGGGTGGCGCGGCCCGCGGCGGCCCGCGCTGGTCGGCGCGGGTGCGGGCACGTGCCGCCGGGCAGGGTCAGTAGGTGACGGTGATGCGGCGGGCCGGGCCGTCGACCCGGATCCGGCCGCCGTACGGAATCACCTGCTGGGGCTGGGTGTGGCCCAGGTCGACGTCGAACACGGCCGTGGTGTCCGGCGCGTAGGCGTCCAGGGCGCGCAGCGCGCCGGCCCGCTGCTCGGCGCGGTACTCGGCGCGCTGCGCGGCGTCGTTCGGCTGCTCGAAGGACCAGGCCATGGCGCGGCCGAACAGCACGGCCGGGAACTGCCGGAGCAGTCCGCGTTCACCGAGGTTGCGCAGCATCCGGTACACCTCGGTGCCGGACGGCATCTCCTCGGAGGTCTCCAGCACCAGCACGCAGCCCGCGTACGCCTCGACGGGCAGCAGGCGGTCGGCGGCGGCCATCCAGTGCAGGATCTCCAGGTTGCCGCCCCAGCTGACGCCTTCGACCACCTGGTCGGAGCGGTGCCAGTAGGTGCCGGTGCCGGGCTCGCTCGCAGGCAGCCGTTCGAAGGTGGCCGGGTCCTCCCAGCGGCCGAGCTCGGTGCTGACGTCCTCGGCTTCGCGCAGTTCGAACTCGCCGCTGTCGAACAGCGCGGCCCGCAGCGAGGCCTCGGTGAGCGGGTGCAGGGCGCCGGGCCGGCCGAACTCGGTCATCACCGCACCGCCGTGGTACGAGACCACGCCGTGCCGCCACAGGAAGTCCAGCAGGTTGGTGTTGTCGCTGTACCCGAAGAACGGCTTGGCGTGCGATCGGAGCAACTCCCCGTCCAGGTACGGGACGAGACTGATCTGCTCCTCACCGCCGACCGTCGCCAGCACGGCGGTGATGCTCGGGTCGGTGAACGCCGCGTGCAGGTCGGCGGCCCGCTCCTCGGGGCTCGCCCCGAGCTTGCGGGTGGTCGGGTACTCGACCGGCTCCAGTCCGAACTCCTCGCGCAGGCGGCGCAGGCCGAGCTCGTACGGCAGCGGGAACGCGGCGGGCCCGGCGAAGGACGGCGAGAGCACGGCGACGCGGTCGCCGGGCCGGGGCTTGGGAGGGTACATCGGCTGATCTGACATGTCGGGATGCTAACGAGACCGTCGGGCCGGGCACGACCCGATTTCCGACGGCCCGTCAGTCGCGCGTTCGCCCTGCGGGGAATCCCGTTGAGCCCGGGGCCGGCCGCCGGGAAGACTGCGGCCATGGGCTTTCGACGCGTCGTCTTCCTCGACCCCGACGGCACCAGCGGCGGCGGCTGGCTGTTCGCGCTGGTCGAGGCGCCGACGAGGGTCGTCCACCAGCACCAGTACGGCGGCACCGCCTGCCGAATGGGACAGGTCGAGGGCTTCCTGATGCCGCTGTTCGCCCCGGCCGCACTGGACGCGCTGCGCGAGCTGTTCGAGCGTCACTTCCGCGGCGCCGGCACCTGGAGCCACAGCTGGCCGGACGACGAGCGGCGCCGCCTCCGCGCGATCGTCGGGACCGTCCGCTACTGGACCTCCGACGGCACCACCGAGCAGCCCCACCCCCTGTGCCTGGACGAGACCCGGCTCGACCGGGCGGAGGAGGCGTGGGTTCCGGTGCTCACGCCGGACGGGCCGGCCGTGCTGGTGCGGTCGAACTCCGACCGACCGGGCGTCGCTCGGGTTCGACGCAGCGTCCGGGTCACTCCGGGCGGACGTCCAGCAGCGTCTTGCCGAGCGTGGCCCGGGATTCGATGGCGCGGTGGGCGTCGGCGGCCTGCGCCAGCGGGAAGCGGCGGCCGATGACGGGGCGCAGGCGGTCGGCCGCGGCCTCGGCGAGGACGTGGGCGGTGGCGGCGCGGACGGCGTCGGGGGTGGGGCGCAGGGTGAGGACGGTGAGCCCGCGGGCGGCGACCTCGTCCGGCGGCAGGTCGGTCCAACTGCCGCTGGCCAGACCGTAGCTGAGTAGGTGTCCGCCGGGGCGGAGCAGGGTGGTGGCGGCGCGGCCGAGGGTGCCGCCGACGCCGTCGAGGACGAGGTCGACGGGGGCGGTGCGGGCGGTCCAGTCGGGTTGCCGGTAGTCGAGGGTTTCGGCGGCGCCGAGTTCGGCGGCGAGGGCGAGTTTGGCGGGGCCGCCGGCCGCGGCGACCACGTGCAGGCCGGCGCGGGCGGCGAGTTGGACCAGCAGGGTGCCGACGCCGCCCGCGGCCGCCAGGATCAGGACCCGGGAGCCGGGGGCGGGTGCGGCGGTCTCCAGCAGCAGGCGGGCGGTGCGGCCGTCGGCGAGCAGCGCGGTCGCGGTGTCCAGGGCGAGGCCGTCGGGCACCGGGTGGAGGCCGGCGGCGGGGACGGCGGCGCGTTCCGCGTAGCCGCCGCTGCCGCCGGTGGAGGAGATGACGCGCCGGCCGAGCAGCTCGGCGTCGACGCCGGGGCCGACGGCGGCGACGGTACCGCCGACGCCGTTGCCGGGGATCATCGGCAGCGCGGCGGAGAACGGGCCGAGTCCGGTGGCGCGGAACTGGGTCTCCACGAACGTCAGGTTGGCGTGGGCGACGTCGATCAGCACCTCGCCGTCGCCCGGCACCGGATCCGGCGCCTCGCCCGGCACCAGGACCTCCGGCCCGCCGAACTCCCGCAGCCACACTGCCCGCATCATGCCTCCACCCGTCGTCCGGCCGGACGTTTCCGGCCCTGCCGTCGCCCATCCTGCGAGTTCAAGCGCCCTTGAAGTCAAGGGCCTGCGGCGGAAACCGGTGTCCTCGGGGCGTGGGAGCATGCCGGGCATGGACCTGAGCGTTTTCTGGGAACTGGTGGAGTCGACCCTGGAGGCCGGCGCGCCCTGCGACCGCACCAAGCTGCTGGTCGACCGGCTGGGACAACTGCCGTTGGAGGAGGTGCTGGAGTTCCAGCTGCGCCTGGACGAGGTGCGGGCGCCGGTGGACACCCGGGCCACCGTCGCGGTGGCGAAGCTGGTGGCGCCCGGCCGTCTCAGCGACGACGGCCTGTGGTACTTCCACGCCTGGCTGGTCGGCCTCGGGCAGGACGCCCACCGGCTGGCCGTCGACGAGCCGGACGCGCTCGCCGACCACCCCGAGTTCCGGCGGCTGGCCGCCGAGACCGACCGCCAGCTGCCCGGCTGGGAGACCCTCGACTACTGCGCGGCCGACGCCTGGGAGGCGCTCACCGGCAACGAGGACGGCCTCGAGGAGGCGATGCTCGCCCAGGGCCACGACAGTCCGCTGGTCGCCGACCCGGACGGCGAGCCGTGGACGGCCGAGCAGACCGCCGCCCGCCTGCCGAAGCTGACCGCCCTGTTCCCTGCCGCCGACTGACACCCCGTCGGCCCGCGGATCCAGCCCCGGGGCGAATGTCGGCCACGCCACGCCCTGTCACCCGCCCGGATGATTTTTTCTCGACCCCGGGCGGCCGGGCGCAGCGCGGAAGGCGCCCGTCCCGGCCTCGCAGGGGTGGCCCGCCCGGCCCGGGGCCCGTCGCCCGAAGTCCGGGGCCTGCGATGTCGGCGCCGGGCGGCAGCGGCCCACTGCGGCGGTGGCCGAAACTCGCCCGACCTGGTCGGCCCGGTCCCCGCTGCCTAGGATCGGCGAGGTCGGAAGGGGGGCCGGATGGACCGGACCGTTCGCACGGTCGAGGACGTACTCGCGCTCCTGGACGGGCTGTTCGGCACCGCGCCGGAGACCGGCCGGCTCGCCACCGGCGACGGCCGGGACTACTGGGACCGCTTCTACGGCGACCGGAGCAGGCCGGTCCCGTTCTTCGTGGCGAAACCGGACGAGAACCTGGCCGCGCACCTCGACCGGGGCCTGATCGCCCGCGGCCGCGCGCTGGACCTGGGCTGCGGCCCGGGCCGCAACGCCGTGCACCTCGCCGCGCGGGGCTTCGAGGTGGATGCGGTCGACCTCTCCCCCGTCGCCGTCGAATGGGGTCGGGAGCGGGCCCGCGAGGCGGGTGTCGACGTCCGGTTCCGCTGCGGGGACGCCTTCGCCGTCGGTGCGGGCGAGCTGAGCGGGCCGTACGACCTGATCGTCGACTCGGGCTGCTTCCACCACCTGCCGCCGCACCGCCGGGTCGGCTACCTGGCGCTGCTCGACCGCGTACTGGCTCCCGGCGGTCTGTTCGCGCTGACCTGCTTCGCCGCCGGCGGGGGCGGCATGGGCTCCGAACTCTCCGACGCGGACTGCTACCGCGAACGCTCGCTGCACGGTGGCCTCGCGTACACCCCGGACACGCTGCGCCGGGTGTTCGCCGACCTGACCGAGGTCGAACTGCGCCGCATGCGGGAGCAGCCCGCCGAGTCGCCGCTGTTCGGCATGCCGTTCCTGTGGACCGCCCTGTTCCGGCGCCCCGCGCACTGACGGACCGTCGACTGTCCGTCCCGCCGCCTACTCTCGGCGGCCATGACCACCATCGACGACCCCGAGTGGCGTGACAATCCCCGGCTGAACGCCTGGCTGACCGAGGGCCGGGACGGGTTTCCCGCCTGGGCCGAACTCACCGGCGGCGGCTGGGACTTCGACACCGGCTCGCTTCCCCGCCTGGAGCGGACCGTTCGGGAGCGCTTCCCGGACCGGGAGCAGGCGGACGCGGCGCGGAACGAGCCGTTCCTGACCGCTGCGGCCTGGTACTTCGGCGAGGTGCACGTCCGCAACTACGGTGCGCTGTGGCACTGTTCGCCCGAGCCTGCACCCCATGCGCCCGGGCGGCTGCAGCCGCTGCTGCGGCTGCCGAAGGAGGTGCTGGACGAGGAGGAGGCCCAGGAGCTGGCCGAGGCCGAGGAGTTGTACGAGGACGACTTCCCGATGTGCGCCGCGCTCGACACGGTGGTCGCGGCGGCCGGCCCGCCGGCGGGCGACCGGCTGGCGGAGACGCTGGAGGGCTATGCGTTCTGGGATTCGGTGGTGGACCGGGCCCTGGACCTGGCCCGCACCCGGCCGGGGCAGAACCGGGGCAGCCGCCCCCGGCCCGACGCGCCCGGACCGCTCGACCCCGGCCGGCCCGGCCAGGACCTCGCGCTCTGGCTGGCGATTCGCGAGGAGGCGTTCCCGCTGTGGGCGCGGGCCACCGGCCGGGAGGGTGAACTCGACTTCTCGGAGCGGTCGTTGGAGGCGCTGGAGGAGGTGCTGCGGCAGCGCGTCCACACCCTGGGCCTGGCCGACAAGTTGGACCACATGGCGGCAGTGGAGCGCTACCGGATCGCGCATCTCCCGTCCGTGATCCGCCTGTTCGACGATCCGGTCTTCGACTGTGCGCTCTGGTACCTCGGCGAGACCGCCTGCCGCGCCCGGGGCGCCCGCTGGCTCCCGCTGCGCAACAACGAGGACGTCGACGCCGAGACCCGTCCCCGGCTCGCGGTGGCCCTGATCGACCGCCGGATCGGCCCGCGGCTCGAACTGACCGCCGCCGTCCACCGCTGCCTGCGCGACCGTGCCGACCCGGCCGACGGCTACGGCTCGCTCCGCGCGGCGCTGTCCGTCCTCGGCCGAACTCCCGTCACTCCAGCGCCCGTTCGATCGCCGAGCGGGTGAACAGCCGGGCCTGCTCGGCGCGCTGGTCGCGCTGTTCCCCGGTGAGCGGCAGCGGTGTGCCGTAGCGGCGGGCGACGATGTCCGCGACCAGCTCGGACGGGGCGTCCAGGGACGGAAGTCGGGCGATCGCCTCGCGCTTGGTGATCAGGCGGCTCTCGCGGAGGGCGACGGTGGCGCGGGTGGTGGTGATCGGGCCGAAGTCCACCCAGATGTCGCGCTGCCACGGTCCGGGGCGGTCGGTGACGGGGTACCAGTAGGTGCGCAGGTCGGTGCGGAGGTGCGCGTGCAACTCCTGGTCGCCCACCGGGGGCAGCAGCGCGACCGCCTCGGCACCGGCCAACCGCATTCCGCCGTCCAGGAGTTCGCGCCTGGTGACGGCGGTGACCGGCCGGTCCATCGGCTCGCCCTGGGCGAAGGTGAAGTGGTCGACGGCCGGGTCGGCGAGCGCGTCCTGCGACAGGTAGGTGCAGTGCAGCTTCTCCGCGGGCGACCGGTCGGCGATCAACTGCTGGTGCAGGAGCGCGAGTTCGGTGCGCAGCCGGCGGTCCGGCGCGGTCGGCAGGACGGCGATCAGGTCGAGGTCGCTGCGGCCGTGCCGGTAGTCGCCGAGCGCGAGCGAGCCGTGCACCCAGAGCGCGGTGACGGGGGTGACGGTGTGCAGGCGGGCGGTGAACTCCGTCAGCAGCGGGGCGGCGAGGGCGCGTTGGGCCGGGTCGCGCTCGGCCTGTTCGGCGGCGGTGGGCAGGCCGGCGACGGGCGGGAGGTCGGCGGCGGGCGGGGTGACCGGGTCCGGGAGCGTCATGGCACCGACTCTGCCACGGCCCGCACGGCCCCGCCCCGCATTCCGCCCCCACCTGTCCCCCGAGCTCTCCCCCGGCCCGCCCCCTCGACCCGCCGCCTCGGCCCGTCCCCTCGGCCCGTCCCCCGACCTGGCGCACCGCCGGAGCGCCGCCCGCTCCCGCCGGACCTGCCGGGCTAGCGTCGATGCGGCAGGCCTCGAACAGCGACGAAAGGCGTTCCCCCGATGGCGGAGAAGATCACCCCGTTCCTGTGGTTCGACCACCAGGCCGAGCAGGCGGTCGCGTTCTACCTCTCGGTGTTCCGGGACGGCCGGGTGACGGACGTCAAGCACTACTCGGAGGCCGGGCCGGGCCCGGCGGGCAGCGTGATGCTGGTGTCGTTCGAACTGTTCGGCCGGGAGTACCGGGCGCTGAACGGCGGGCCGATGTTCACCTTCAACGAGGCGTTCTCGCTCCAGGTGGACTGCGACGACCAGGCCGAGGTGGACCGCTACTGGGAGTTGCTGACCGCGGACGGCGGGGAGCCCGGCCAGTGCGGCTGGCTGAAGGACCGTTTCGGCCTGTCCTGGCAGATCGTGCCGCGCCGGCTGCTGGAGCTGCTGAACGACCCGGACCCGGAGCGGGCGAACCGGACGGTGACGGCGATGCTCGCCATGACCAGGCTCGACCTCGCCGTGCTGGAGGCCGCGGCCGACGGTGACTCGTCCGGGTGACGGCGCAGCCGACGGGTCGCCCCTCACCCGGGCTCGAACCTCCGCGCGAGCCGGGGTGGCGGGGCGAACGCGGGACAGAACGTCCGGTCAACGGTTGTCCGGGTCCCGGTAAAAGTATTCCTGTTCAGCGATCTGTCATGTCCGGACTCTTCTGATCGGCCGTCAGGGCGTGTCTTACTGGGCGGCGCTACGCGCGTCACTTCCGTATGTGCACCCGACAGCTGGAGCCCCGCCATGAGCCTCACCCGCCGCCTGCTGCGCACCCTCGCCGCCGGTGCCACCGTCGCCGCCACCGCGCTCGCCCCGGCCACCGCCGGCCACGCCGCCACCGGCGCCTACACCCTGGTCGTCCTGCCCGACCAGGGCGAGAGCGCGATCTACGGCCTGGTGAACTCGGCCACCAGGTCGGTCGACGTCACCATCTACGAGCTGCGCGACACCAACCTCACCACGGCGCTGGTGAACCGCCAGAAGGCGGGCGTGAAGGTCCGGGTGGTGATGGACCCCAACCACAGCACCGTCAACAGCGCCGCGTACAACGCGCTGACCGCCGGCGGGGTGAGCGTGGTCTACTCGTCCACCTCGTTCACCTACACCCACCAGAAGACCATCACCGTGGACGGCGCCAGGTCGTACGTCTCCACCGGCAACTTCGACACCACCTACTACGCCACCTCCCGCGACTACGGCGTGCTGGACACCGATGCGGCCGACGTCGCCGCGATCGAGCAGGTCTTCGACGCGGACTACGCGCACACCGCCGTCACCCCGTCCGACGGGACCGACCTGGTGTGGTCGCCCACCGACTCGCAGAACCGGCTGCTCGCGCTGATCAACGGCGCCCAGCACAGCCTGGACGTCGAGCAGGAGGAGTTCGGCGACACCGCGCTGGTCAACGCGATCGTCGCCGCCGAGCAGCGCGGCGTGACGGTGCGGGTGGTCGCCGAGGACACCTCCGCGAAGTACACCGCGCAGTTCAACCAGGTCACCGCGGCGGGCGGCAAGGTCACCACGTACACCAGCAGCACCGGGTTCTACGTGCACGCGAAGGCGATCGTCGCGGACTACGGCACCTCGACCGCGAAGGTGTTCGCCGGTTCGGAGAACTTCTCCGACAACTCGCTCAACCACAACCGCGAACTCGGCCTGATCATCGCCGACCCGGCCGTGATCTCCGGCATCGAGTCCACCTTCACCGCCGATTTCAACCGCGTCCCGAGCACCGGCGGCACCACCCCGCCGCCCACCGGCTCCTGCACGCCCACCCAGCTGCTCGGCAACCCCGGCTTCGAGACCGGCGCCCTCAGCCCCTGGACCGGCACCGCCGGCACCGTCAACAGCGCCGCCACCGAGCCCGCCCGCAGCGGCAGTTGGGACGTCTGGCTGGACGGCTACGGCACCACCCGCACCGAGACCCTCACCCAGACCGTCACCGTCCCGGCCGGCTGCGCCGCGAGCCTCACCTACTGGCTGCACGTCGACACCGCCGAGACCAGCGCCACCACCGCCTACGACAAGCTCACCGTCACCGCCAACGGCGCCACCGTCGCCACCCACTCCAACCTCGACCACAACACCGGCTACACCCAGCACACCGTCGACCTCTCCGCCTACGCGGGCCAGACCGTGACACTGACCTTCATCGGCGCCGAGGACTACCAGAAGCAGACCTCGTTCGTCCTCGACGACCTGGCGCTCAACGTCTCCTGACACTCCACCGGCACCGGGTCTCCCAGCCGCCGTCCAGCAGGTGCCGCGTACCGTCCGCCCGCACGACGGCCGGACCGGGGTCGGCGAGCTCCACCCGGTCGCCGGCGGCCAGGAACAGCGGGCGGGTCGGAACGAACGCGTAGCCGTCGTCGGTCTCGAACTCGTCGATCAGGACGAGCCGCGAGGCCGCGACGGCTCCGTCTCCGGTGAGGCGCATGCCGCAGATGATGGCACGTCAGCCCGGGAGGCGGGCGGCCAGGGCGCGGGTGAACCAGGTGAGGACCGGGGTGAGACCCTCCGGGGCCGTCCAGCCGTTGATCACTGCGAGCAGCCGCAGGTACTGCTCGCGGCGCGGATCGTTCGCCGCCTCCAGGTACGTCCACAGGTGACGGCGCAGCTCGACGTCGTCGGGCCGGGCCAGCTCCTCGGCGTACTGGGCCGTCACCGCCTCGACCACCGGATCCGCCTGCGCGGACGCCGGGTCCAGGCCGGCGGTCACCGCCGGGGCGGCCCGGTCGCGGACCAGAGCGACCGCGTCCCGGTGCAGGCCGGGACGGCGCCCGTCGGCCAACTGCCGGACGACGGCGCGGAACTCCGGGTCCTGGGTGAGTTCCGCCAACTCCAGCCAGGCCTCGACCTGACGGGCATCCGGATCGTCGGGCAGCTCCGGGGTCAACGTGCGCCTGGCGCCGGCGAGTTCGGGGGCGTCCCCGAGGGCGGCGTCGAGGAAGTCCTCGATCAGCCGCCGGCGTTCGTCCGCCGAGAGCTTGGCCAGTCGGTGCATCAATTCGGTCTCCTCGGGTGTCGCCCCGCGCCTGGCCACCGCCGTCAGTACCGCACGCCGCAGCCGCAGCACGTCGATCTGCACGGCAAGCGCCTCGGCGTGCGCAGCCGCGACCTCGCACAGCGACAGCTCCCGGTCCACGACCCTCCGAATCGCCGGAAGCCCCAGCCCCAGATCGCGCAGCGTCCGCACCAGGTCCAGCCGTGCGACGGCGTCGACGCCGTACCAGCGGTGCCCGGCCGGGGTACGGCCGGTGGGCGGCACGATGCCCCGATCGGAGTAGAACCGGATCGCCTTGACCGTCAGCCCGGTCCGCCGGGCCAACGCACCGATCGAGTAGCGCGTGTCGCCTGTCATCCCGCCATCCTCCGACCTCCCCCTACGGGAGGAGCAACCCGGCGAACCCGCGCTGGAGTGCGGAGGCCTCGGACCGTCCGTTCGATCAACAGTTCTTCTTCACATCTGCCCTGCAAGTCGGGACTTCTACTGATGCCCACCCGCTACCACCATGGGCGCATGCGAAAGATCTGTGTCATCGGCGGAAGCCGGTACTTCGGGAAGCTCCTGGTCGAACGACTGCTGGCCGCAGGGCACCAGGTCACGGTGATCAACCGTGGTTCCGTCCCGCCGCCCGTCGGCGTCGAGCACCTCGTGGTCGATCGGAATGACGAGGCCGCCCTGACGGCCGCCCTCGGCAGCCGCGCCTTCGACGTCGTGGTGGATCAGGTCTGCTACACCCCCGTGCAGGCCGCCGTCGCCGTCCGGGTCTTCGCCGGTCGGACTCGGCGGTACGTGATGACCTCCACGATCGAGGTCTACGACCCGCGGAGCGGCCCGCTGCCGGCCCTGGCGGCGGAGGTGCCGGTGCCGGAGGAGGTGGTGGACCTGGGCGGCTGGCCGGTGGCCATGGATGCACCGTGGGAGGACGACGCGTACCGAGCGGCGCACTACGCCGAGGGCAAGCGGCAGGCGGAGGCCGTGTTCGCCCGTGCCGGTGGCGTCGAGTTCGCCGCTGTGCGCAGCGCGCACGTCCTGGGCGGCGGCGCGCAGGAGTTCACCGGGCGATTGGCGCACTACGTCGAGCGGATCGCCGAGGGCCGGGCGGTCGACGTGCACGCGGAGGCGCTGCCCACCGTCTTCATTCACTGCCGGGAGCTGGCCGAGCTGCTGGTGTGGGCGGCCGTCGCCGAGTTCACCGGCCCGGTCAACGCCTGCTCCGACGGCCTGCTCGACGTGCACGGCCTCGCCGCGATCGTCGCCGAGGGGGTCGGCCGGGAGCCCGTCCTGCGGACCGTCCCGGTGGGCGGGGAAGCTTCGCCGTTCTCGTTCGACCGGCACTACGCCATGAGCAACGCCCGTGCGAAGAATCTCGGTTTCGCCTTCTCCCGCACCACCGACTGGCTGCCCGGCGCCGTCGCCGAAGCGATCAGCACGAGGCCGTGACCGGCCGGGCGACCAAGCAGACGTCCAGGCGGTGGCCCGGTCGTCGGACAGGCGGTCGTTCGAAGGCCCGGACCGCTGAGCGGCCCGGGCCTTCGTCACCTCTCCTCGCCGGTCCCGGTGCGAGCTCAGCCTCCGGTGAGGAGGTCGCGGAGCAGGGCGACCGTGTCGGGGTCGAGGTCGCGGCCGGTGCGGCGGCTGAGGGCGTCGAGGCGGTTGACGGCGCGGACGAGTTGGTCGCGGGCGCCGGCCGAGGCGTACGCGTAGAACAGGTCGCGGTGCAGGAGTTCGACGTCCGGGGCGACGGCGAGGGCGCGGAAGATGGCGGCCTCGGCGGTGCGGTGGTCGCCGTACTGGAGGCGGCGGGCGGCGAGTTCGTGGGCCGTGTCGACGATCGCCGCCAGCATGTCCTGGCGTTCGGTCTCCGCCCACGCGAAGGTGCCGGCCGGGGCCTCGGCGAACGGGGCGCCGCGGACCAGGGCGAGGGCGTGCGCGAGTGCGGCGTCCGCGGTGGTGGAGGTGGAACGCATGCCGCGCCGGTACAGGCTGCGGAACTCGTCCCAGTCGCAGCCGACCGTCGGCGCGAAGGTGTACGTCTCGGCGGGTTCCGCGGCCAGGTAGTCGCGGCCCTCCGGAGAGGTGCCCAACCAGGCTGCCAGCGCGGCGAGTTTGACGGGCAGCGGCTCGGCGAGGCGCTCCGCGGTGGCCTTCGGGTCGAGGTGGGCGGCGCCGGGGTGGATGTCCCGGTCGATCGTCGAGTGCTCGGAGCCGGGGCGCAGCGCCAGGTACGCGGCGAGTTCGGTCAGCCGGGGGCGGCCCGCCGGGTCGATGGTCCCCGCAACCCCGAGGACGTCCACCGGGCCGAGCAGCCGGATCCGGGGTGCGGAGCGCAGGTGGTGCGCCTCCGGGGAGCGCAGGATCGCCAACAGGTCGTCACTGTCGGTCCGGGAGGCAGTGCTTCCGGGCCGGGCGGACGGCCGGGCGGCGATGCTCACGCCGTGCGGGTCGGGCGCCTCCGCCTGGTCGTGCATCGGCGTGGGCTCGGCCACCGAGGGCACCACGGGCGCGGCGGGCGCGGCGGGGGCAACCGGCGCGACCGGGGCGGGGGCGATCTCGGGGACGGTCGCGACGGGCGGGAGCTCGAAGTACTGGGTGCCCTCCGCAGCGGGTTCCGCGACCGGCTCCACGGCCGGCTCCGTGCTCGGCTCCGGGGCGCTCTCGGCCGGCAGGAGTTCGAAGTACTGCGTGCCCTCGCCGTACTGCACCGGCTCCGCGACCGGCGCCGGAGCGGCGTCCACGGGCGGGAGTTCGGCGGTGTCGGTGGCGTCCGGGCCCTGCTCGACGGGGCTGTCCGCCGAGGTCGGGTAGGCGCCGAGACGCGGGTCGATGCGGGTGCCGTGCGGCGGGGTGGTGGCCTTACGGGCCTGCCCGTTGGCGGCGTGCCGGGGCGCAACAGGCTCGGCGGCCGCGGGCGGGACGGGGGCCGCCGGCGGGACGGGGGCGACCGGGGAGACCGGGATGACGGCGTAGGGGTTGGTGGGGGCGGTGGGGACGAGCCCCGCGAACGGGCTGCTGCCGGTGGGGACGACCCGGGCCACCACGCACGGTCCGGCGGCGTCGCCGTCGGCGGCGGGCTTGGCGAGCGAGAGCGGTGACGGTGCGTCGGTGACGTCCTGCTGCGCTCCGCCGGGGCCGCCGAGCAGGGCGATCAGCCGGGCGTCGAGCGCGGTGTCGGCCCGCTCGGAGGACCGGCCGGAGGGCCGCTCGGAGAGCCGTTCGGCGGACCGTTCGGAGGCGAACGCGACGGGCTCGGCGTCGAGGCCGATCAGCCCGGGGTGGGTGGCGATCGCCGCGCCGACGGTGGCCAGCGCGGGGACGGCGGGCAGCGGGAGCTCCTCCTCGTCCTCGGGGCCGTTGTGCGGGCCGTCGAAGGTCCACTCGGGGGCCGGGTGCTGGGTGAAGTCGCCGGAGGCGCGGACGAGTTCGCCGAGCTGGTCGTACTGTTCGCGGCTCAGGCGCTGGAGTTCGACGCTCAGGTGCAGCCCGGGCAGCGTGGACTGGCCGGTCGCGGGGAGCGTCCAGCGGGCGACCGGGCCGGCGCCGCGCTCGGGGGCGCGGGTGAGGACGGCCAGGCAGGTGCGGGGGCGGCCGTCGAGCAGGCGGCCGAGCTCGGCGGGGATGGTGCCGGCGGGCGGCTGTGCGGAGAGCACGATCTCCGGCACCCACGCCTCGTCGGCGCTGCCCCGACTGCGGGCCTCGCGGGGGCTGCCGGCCTCGGCGGCGACCAGGGTGGCTCGGGCCTTGGCGGTGCGCGGGCCGAGCGCGGCGAGCGCGGCCTCCAGGGTGGCGTGGTGGTGGACCCGGTCGGTGGCGGGGCCGGCGGCGGGCAGGTCGGTGGCGATGCCGACCAGGTGCAGGTGGAGGCGGTCGGCGAGCGGGCTGTGGGCGAGTTCGACGGCGAGGGTGCGCAGCACGTCGTCGGCGTCGTCGGGGTGCCCGGAGAGGTGGACCAGGCGGACGGTCTCCAGGTCGGCGAGGACGGTGGAGCCGTCGGGGCTGTTACCGAGGGTGACCAGCGCCGGGTAGGGGGCGCTGTACTTGGCGGCCTGTCCGGCGGACAGCAGTTCGCCGGAGTCGTCCGGGCACCACCACACGTTGGGGGCGTGCGCGGCCCGGAACGGGGCGATCGGCACGGCGGGCGCGGCGAGGTGCAGTTCGACGGTGCCGGCGGTGGTGATCCGGGCGGCGACCAGGGCGGGCAGCCGCTTGTCGCCGCGGACGGTGTTGCGGCCGAGGGTGCGCAGCGCGCGGTTGAGCAGGTCCAGGCCGCCGTCGTTCTGACGGGCCTTCAGCTCGGCCTCCAGGCGCCCGGCGGGGCCGGACGGCAGGGCGATCCGGTGCCGGGGGCGGCGGGCCCGCTGCTGGTCGGTGCGGCGGCGGGCGACCAGGGTGATCAGGGCTGCGGCCATCAGCACGCCGATGGTGGAGACCGCCAGCGGCACGGTGTAGTCGTCACCGTGGTGCGCCTGCTGCTGGTCGCCGGCGGCGGGCAGGTCTGCGGCGGGCGCGCTGTCCTGCGGCGCAGGCGGCTGGGCGGCGGGCGTCTCGGCAGCCGGTGTCTGAGCGGCCGGCGGCTGAGCGGCGGGCGTCTCGACGGCGGGCGGCTGGGCAGCGGGCGGCTGGGCGGCAGGCGTCTCGGCCACCGGCGTCTGCGCCGGCGGTGCCGTCCGCTCGTCGACCTCCGGCCGCTCGGGTGCGTGGCTGCGCGGAACGGTCAGCTGCGGAGCGGGCAGCGGGGCGGTCGGCGACTGGGCGTCCGGCGGCTGCGGAGCGGGCGTCTGGGGAACGGGCGGCTGCGCGGGGGCCGGCTGCGCGCCGGGGACGGTGAGCACCATGCCGGGGGCGAGCACGTCCGGGTCGGTGAGCTTCTCGCCGTCGGGGGCGGTGACGCCCTTGTTGGCGTCGAACAGCTCGGGCCAGCGGTCGCCGTCGCCCAACTCCCGCTGGGCGATGGAGGACAGCGAGTCGCCGCCGTGCACGGTGACGGTGGCGTGGGCGGCCGCGGACAGTCCGGGCGGGGTGACGGCGGCGCTCCGGTTGCTTCCACCGGCGGCGGCGTCGGCCGCCGGGGCGGCGGCGCCGTCGGGCTTGGCGTCGGCGGGCATCAGCAGCTGCCAGCCGGGCTGGATCGGCCGGTCGGCGTCGAAGCGGGTGCCGGAGTCGTCCATCGGGCGGCCCGCGTTCAGCTTGGCGATCTCCGTCCAGCGGTCGCCGGAGCCGAGTTGGCGTTCGGCGATGGACCACAGGCTGTCGGCGGGCCGGGAGTCGCGGACGGTGTAGCTCGGCTGCTGCGGGTCGGCGGTGGGCGCGGTGGCCGGAGCGGCGGCGGGCAGCGCGGCGAGCGCCGGGGAGGTCGTCAACTGGGCGACGGCGGCGGGGCGTTCGCCGAGTTCGGGGGTGGCGGCGAAGGCCGAGCCGGCCACCGGGAGCAGGGCGAGGACGGAGCCGACCAGGCCGGCCGCGATCCGCTGGCTCCAGCCGAAGGCGGGGATCCGGCGGGCCACCCGGCCGCGCAGCTGGGCGGGGATCTCGATCAGGACGGAGGCCAGGAAGCACAGCCAGCCGAGCCAGCCGACGGCGACCAGCAGCCACAGGAACAGGCTGCCGTCGTCGGGGCTGGTGAGGGCCTCCAGCAGGCCGCGGCCCAGCGGGTTGCCCATCGCGGCGACGGTGGCGGTGCCGTAGCCGAGCAGCGCGGGTACGCCGATCAGCAGCAGGGCCAGCGCCAGCAGTGAGCCGAGCGCGGCGAACACCGAGCCGCCGGCGCCGCGCCGGCGGGTGGGGCGCAGGTGCACGGGCGGGGTGCCGCCGGGGTGCGGTCGCCGCTCCTGGCGGCCCTTGCGGTGCTGGTCGTCGGCTCCGCGCGCGGCCATCAGCCGGTCGTCCCTTCCGTGATGCCGTGCACCAGGGTGGCCTTGCCGTGGCCCTGCACGGGGAGTGTGGTGATGCCGACCAGGCCGAGCAGCGCGGTCGGGTAGTCCGTTTCGACGGTGACGCTGAAGGTCTTGAGGTCGCCCTGCCGGGGGAAGCCGATGGCGCCCTTGACGCCGTGGCTGCGCAGGTAGGCGGTCGCGGTCCGTTCGGCGGCGGCCCGGTCGAAGCGGTAGCCCTGGCCGGCCCGCAGCGCGTCGATGTCGAGTTGCTGTCCGCCGGCCCGGGCGGCTTCCTGGGCGAGCGCGTCGGCCCGTTCCACGGCGCGCAGTCGGCCGCCGCAGTCGAGGACCAGGCCGACCACGGCCACCAGGCTGACGGCGGTGACGGCGACCATGACCGAAATGCTGCCCCGGTCACGGCAGTTCACGCCTTGTTCGTTCACAGTCCCTCCCCCCATCCGGTGGTGCCGTGCGGTCAGTTTCCCCGATACCGGTCCACCACGGAGGTGAATGTACCGGTGAGCGTCTTGTGGCCGGGCAGGCCGTCCAGTTCCATCAGGTCGCCGAACGCGACGGTGCAGGAGACCTTGACGGTGATGGTGGTGAGCGGTTCGCCGTCGGTGTTCAGGATGCCGTACTCGGGCTCCCCCACGGGCTCGGTCGCGCACTGCACGTGGCGGTCTTCGAGGGCTTGTGTCACGGCGTCCGCCGCTGCCTGCCGGGCGCCCTCCGGGGTGCGGGCCAGCGACGCGGCGCGCGCGCCGGAGCGGGCGGCGGCGTCCACGATCGCGCCGGTGCTCTGGACGCGCCCGGCGGCGACCGCCATCAGCGCGAAGGCGAGCACCACGGGCACGAGTATCGCGGCCTCGATCGCGAACGACCCGCGGTCGTCCTTCAGGTGTCGGGTCGTCACGGCTGCCCCTGCGGTACGAACTTCTCCCGGGGGGCGCTGGCGGTCTTGGTGAGCGTGAGCCGGTCGAAGAAGGGCAGCACGGACGCCGGGTGCACGGTGACGGACAGCCGGTACAGCTCGGGGTCGCCGTTGTCGGGGTCGATCCGCTCCAGCCGGGCCAGGTTGCCCAGCCGGTCGGTGAAGTCCTGGGCCCGCCTCGGCCCGTCGTCCGTGTGCGCGCCGTTGACGCGTCCGGCGTCCACGCCTTCCCGGGCGGCGGTCAGCGCGGCCTGGTCGGCGTACCACCAGAGGCCGGCCTGCACGACCAGGAGGATGACGAACAGCACGGCGGGGAAGACGATGGCGAGGCTGATCGACATCGCTCCCACGTCGAGCGTGCGTCCGCGGAATCGTCGGGCCGTCAGGGCGGCGCGGGCGAAGGGCCGGGGCGGGCGTCGGGTCACGGCGCCTGGCCTCCGTCCGGGACGTTCTGCGGGATCTTGTTCTTCACGTTGGTGCCGAGCTGGGTGATCGCGTAGACCACCGCTCCGGCGATGGCGACCAGCACGATGACGGCGAGCGCGAGTTCGATGCTGATCGCGCCGCGGTCGCCGGAGGCCCGGGCGGCGCGCAGCTTGACCAGGCGGAACTCGAGGACGGGGCGCAGCAGGTGGACGGGGAACAGCAGCGGCAGCAGAACTGCTGTTGCCAGGGCGCGGATTCGGGTCATGGTGTGCTCTCCGGTGCGTTCGGTGCGGGGGGACGGGGTGCCTGCGGTGGGGTCATTGGACGGTCAGCATCTGGTAGAGCGCCGGGAAGACGATCAGGACCGTCATCAGCAGGGTGAGCGCTGAGCCGGGGGCGACCATCCGTTCGCTGTCGGTGTTGGCCTTGGCGAGTTCCTCGGAGAGCAGTTCGCCGCGCAGGCTCTTGGCGCGGGCCCGCAGGGTGTCGTAGACGGCGGCGCCGTCGACGCCGGAGATCCGCATGATGTCGGCGACGTCCTGGAGCGGGGTGAGCCCCAACTCCTGGGCGAGGGCGTCGAGTCCGTCCCAGGGCGGGAGCCGGTCGGTGGCCGCGCGTTCCAGGGCGTCGCGGATCCGGCGGAACACGGTGCCGCGGCCGGCGGCGGCGGCCCGGCGCAGGGCTTCGGCGGGTCCGCAGTCGGCGGCGCGTTCCAGCGCGACGAGTTCCAGGTAGGCGGCGATGCCGTGCAGGTACTCGGTGCGGGCCTCCTTGGCCTCGCCGGCCACGATGCCGTCGGGGACGAACCAGAGCAGGGCGCCGAGCAGCGGTCCGACCAGCACGGGGACGGCGAGCGGCAGTCCGTCGCCGAACAGGGCGGCCAGGGCGGCGAACCAGCCGGGCAGGGCGAGGCCGAGGACGGCGAACAGCACCTTGTGGGCCATGAACCGGGCGGGGCTGCGGCCGATCAGCGCGAGTTCCTGCTGCGGGATGCGGACCCCGGGCAGCTGGAGGGAGCGCGTCCCGACCCGGTCGTACCAGGGGTCGGCGGGGTTCTCGGCGGTGTCCCGGCGCGGTTCGGGGGTGCGGTGCAGCCGGTCCAGGGCCTGGCCCAGGTCCGGTGGGGCGGGCCGGAGTTCGGCGAGCAGCAGGGCGAGGCCGCCGGCCGCGGCGGCGCCGGCCAGGACGGCCCAGGGCGAGATCATCGGGCCCCCTTGACCAACGGGTCGGTGTCGTCGCCGGCGGCGGTGTCGGGGCTCTCCTCGGCGGTGCGCTGTCCGGGCATCCGGCCGGCCTTGGAGCGCCGGTCCTGTTCCAGGATCCGCGGCAGCGGGGTGTAGGAGGCCAGCGCGCGCATCCAGGCGATCACCAGCACGAACGCCACCGCGACGACGCCGAGCACGAGTTGGCCGATGCCGGTGGTGTAGGGCTGGGTGTAGCTGGAGTTGAACGAGCCGAGGACGACGACCAGCAGGATGATGCCGACCATCCAGCGGATGGTGGTGCGGTGCTTGGCGCGGTCGGCTTCGATGGTGCGGCGCTGGCGGACCTCCTCGCGCACCGACTCGGCCATGTCGGAGAGCGCCCGGGCCAGGCCGGGGCCGCTGTCGCCGGCCCGCAGCAGCAGTGCGGCGAGCACCTTGTCGGCGGTGGCGTCGGCGAGTTGGTCGGCGAAGGCGCGCAGCGCGTCCTCCGGGCGCCAGCGGGCCTGCAGGCGGGCGGCGAGGTCGGCGATCTCGGTCTCCAGGGCGGCGGGTGCGGTGCGGCGGCTGGTCACGATGGCCTGGTTGAGGCCGACGCCGAGCAGCAGTACGTCGGCGAGGCGCTGGGTCCACTCGGCGAGTGCCTCCAGGCGTTCGATCCGGCGGGTGTCGGAGCGGGTGGCGTCGAACAGCCAGGGCAGGCCGAACACGGCGGCGGGCACCAGCAGGGCGACCAGCGGGATGCCGGTGAACAGCCAGCCGGCCGGGCCGCCGAGCAGGGCCAGCGCGAGCTGGACGCGGCGCAGCCGGGCGATGCCGGGCGAGGCGGTGCCGGGCGCGCCGTACCAGAGGGTGTGCAGCCGTCCCTCCAGCGGGTTGGCCCGCTCGTCGGGGTCGCGCTGTCGCCCGGTCAGTCCGGCGACCAGGGCCACCAGTCCGCCGGCGACGAGCAGTCCGCACAGCACGTACAGCAGCATCAGCGCATCCCCCCGATCCGCAGGTTCAGCGGCGCGCCCCAGGTCCCGTACGGGGAGGCGAGCAGTCCCGCGTCGAATCCGGCCCGGCGCAGGTCGTCCAGGCAGTGCGGCGGGGTGACGGGGACGGCCCGCACCTCGCCGAGTTCCGGGCGCGGCCCGAAGACGGTGTTCATCGCGGGCCGTCCGGACTCGCCGAGGCCGGCCACCTCCAGGACGTGCGAGACGAACCGGTGGCGGCGGCCGCCGACGGCGGTCTCGTCGACCATGGTGACGTGCACGATGAAGTCGATGGCGTTGGCGGTGAGCCGGTACGCCAGGCTGTCGGTCATGTGGGAGCCGTACTCGAGGCAGAGTTCGGCGATCCGGTCGACCACCATGTGCGGGCCGCGGGCGTGCAGGGTGCACATCGAGCCGCCCTCGCCGTTGGTCATCACCCGCAGCATCGGCACCACTTCGCCGGAGCGGACCTCGCCGACGATGATCCGCGACAGGGTCATCCGCAGGGCGGCGGGGATGAGTTCGCCGATGGTCAGCTCGCCGGCGAGGCGGCCGTCGACGCGTTCGCCGTTGCCCTCGCGGGCCTCCATCGGGACGACCTGACGCAGGTGGCCGAGGGTGTGCAGCCAGAGTTCGAACTCGGACTCCAGGGTGCCGATCCGCTCGTCGGGCGGGATCTCGGCGGCCATC
Source organism: Kitasatospora griseola (assembly GCF_044999035.1). Taxonomy (NCBI): domain Bacteria; kingdom Bacillati; phylum Actinomycetota; class Actinomycetes; order Kitasatosporales; family Streptomycetaceae; genus Kitasatospora; species Kitasatospora griseola. Next base: position 1,064,760 of record NZ_CP173360.1, read on the forward strand.
GCGCGCAGCAGGCTGGTCTTGCCGACGCCCTGGGTGCCGGTGATCATCACGTTCTTCCGGGCCCGGATCGCGGCGGCCAGGAACGCGGCCAGGGTGGTGTCCACGGTGCCGAGTTGGACCAGGTCGCGGAGGGTGGCGCTGGCCACCCGGTGGCGGCGGATCGCCACGTACGGGCGCGGGGTGACCTCGGTCATCGCCTGCAGGCGCATGCCGCCCTCCAGGCGCAGCGCCAACATCGGGCTGGCGGTGGACAGGCTGCGTTCGCCGCCGCCGTGCTGCCGGGCGAGGTCCTGGAGCAGTTCGATCAGTTCCTCGTCGGAGTCGGCGACCGGCGGGACCTGGCGCAGCGGCTGGTGCACCCGGGACACCCAGACGTCGTCGCAGCCGTTGATCAGGATGTTCTCGATCTCCGGGTCGTCCAGGTACGGCTGGAGCCGCCCGGCCCGGAACAGCAGGTCGTAGACGGCCTCGGCGAGGGCCCGGTCCTGTTCGCGGGTCGGCGGGATGCCGTGGGTCTGCGCGTACGCGTCGGACCAGCGGGCCACCGACTCCTCGATCAGCGCCCGCCCGCGCTGGCGCCGGGTGGCCCGGTCGGCCTCGGTGCCGGACGCCTCGTTCAGCCGGGACAGCTGCTGGTGCAGCTCGGCCGCGACCTGCCGCTTCAGCTCCCGGGCGACCTGCGGGTCCACGGCCGGCACCGCGCCGGCCGCGGCGAGCGCGGGCACGGCGGAGGGCACGGCCGCCACCGGCCCGGCCGGCGGCACGGGCGCGACGGGCATCGGCGCGGGGACGGCCGGCTTGGCCCACGGCAGCCCGGCGGCGTCCGGCGAACCGCCGTACACCACCTGCCCGTTGACGGGCTGTTGCGGGCCGCCCGGGTACGGCGGCGGCCCCTGGTACGGGTTAGCGCGCACGGTGCACCTCCCCCGGGCCGTCCTCGGGCCCGTCGTCCTGTCCGGGGAACGGCGCGGGCGCGGGCGGCTGCGGCACCACCGGCGGCGCGATGTACGGCGCGGCGTACGAGATCTGCGGCTGGCTCTCCACCCGGATCGGCCACTCGCCGGTGAACTGCCCGCCCGGCTGCGGACGCGGCGGCTGGCCGAGCGGCGGCGGAACGGGCGAGGGCTGGACGGGCTGTTGGTGCGGCGGGTACGGCTGCGGCCGGCCGGGCTGCTGGTGCACGGGCTGCTGGTGCAGCGGCGGGTACGCCTGGGGCGGGTACGGCTGCTGGTGCTGCGGCTGCGGTGGGTACGGCTGCTCCGGGCGGCCGCCCACCGGTCCGGCCGCGAACGGCGGCTGCGCGAACGGGGCTCCGGGCTGCGGCGTCTGCGGGTGCGTCATCTGTTGGTGCGTCATCTGCTGCGAGGGTACGGCCTGCTGGGGCGTCGACGGCCGGGGGGCCGGTGCCTGGTACGGCTGTTGGAGCTGCGGCTGAGCCTGCTGGGGCGGCTGCGGCGGGAGCTGGGCGGGCTGGGTCCGCGGCGCCTGCTGGATCTGCGGCGGCTGCGGCGGCTGCTGGGCCTGCGGGCCGAGGCGTCGGCGGCGGCCCTCGGCGTGGTGCTGGATCCGGTCGGCGGCGGTCCGGGCGGTGCGCATCAGCTCGGAGCGGATGAACCGGCGGTCGGTGGTGTCGCCGCCGTCGGACAGCACGCGCGCGGTGCGCGGCGCGTGCGTGAGGGTGCCGAGGACGGGCAGCTGGAACTGCCGGGACACCTCGTGGTCGGGGTAGGGGCCTTCGGCGACCAGCAGCAGCCCGAGGCTGTCCGCGCCGGTGCCGTTGGTGTCGAGGTCCTCGCGCAGCGCGGCCAGCCGGGGCCGGACCGCGGACAGTCCGCGCAGCGTGGTGCGGACGGTCGCGGCGACCACGTCGGAGCGCCGGGCGAGGACCGCCATCGGGCCGTTCGCGCCGGAGCGGCCGAGGTCGAGGATCACGTCGTAGCCCTCGGGGTCGAGCGCGCGCAGCGCCTCCACCAGGGGTTCCCAGGTGTAGGCGAGGCCGGGGGCCTGGGCGGGGTCGGTGAGTCCGGGCAGCAGCAGGCGCTCGCCGTTGCCCTGCGGGGAGACGTCCAGCAGCTGCTCCCACAGGGCCTGGGCGAGCAGTCCGCGCCGGTCGGCGACGGCCAGGTTGCGCAGTCCGTACACGGCGTCGACGCGGCCCTCCAGGGCGCCGGCCAGGATCGCGCCACCGTCGGGGTCGCACTCGACGAGCAGCACCCGGCGGCCCGGGCGCAGCGGCCAGGACAGCAGCAGGGCGAGGGCGCTGCTGGTGGCCCCGGGCGCCCCCGGCCCGCCGAGCACGGCCACCACGGTCATCAGGAGCCCCCGGCGTTTCGGGGTGCGAGGATCACCTGGAACTTGCCGCCGGCCACCCAGGAGGCCAGCCGGGGGCCGTCGCCGGGGCCGATGGCGACGTCGATGACGGTGGTGCCGTCGGTGTCGGCGCGGCCGACGACGGCGACGGTGGCGGTCATGGTGTCGGGGGTGCGGGTGTTGCCGTCGGGCTTGGTGCTGTCGGGGGTGTAGACGATCAGCACCTGGAGGCCGGGCTGGAGCCGGGTGGCGGGGAGTTGGGAGCGTTTGGCGGCGAGGCCGACGATCTGCTGGCCGGGCTGGGTGGCGGGGTCGCTGGTCAGGTCGGACTTGACCAGCAGGGCGCCGCGCTTGAGGTCGGTGGTGGCGCGCAGCCCGACGGTGTGTTCGAGGTCGCGGGCGTCCAGCGGGTGCAGTGCGGGGTCGCCGGCGATGTGTGCGACCACCAGGTCGTCGTTGCTTATCACCTGGCCCATCGGCACGTCGCGGGCCAGGGCCAGGACGGCGATCCGCTGGCCGCTGCTGTTGTACAGCACCGCGCCGCCCAGTCCGCCGGCGGCGATCAGCGCGGCCGCCATCGCCAGCACGGCGGGCCTGCGCCGGCGCGCCCCGAGGCGGCGCGGCGGGGTCGGCATGCTTCGGTTCTCCACCGCTTCGCGGCCTCTCACTCGTGATGGAACGTCAATGCTGGGGCGGCGGCCGGCGGTCCGGCCGCCGGGCCGGTCAGTTCAGCACCTGGACCTCGTTGACCGGGATCCGCAGCGTCAGTCCGGGGAACTCGCTGCGCCAGGTGAAGTCCGCCATGTCGATGTCGGTGTTGGCGGAGGTCTTCGCGGTGACCCGCCACAGCAGGGCGACCCGCACGGTGTAGGCGTGGTCGGCCATGGCGGCCGAGCTCCTGGCGAAGATGTGGCTGCAGCTGGGCGTCTGACCGACGGCGAACGGGGTGCCGGGGTCCGAGCAGGTGAACTCCTGGGAGCGGCCGCCGGCGGGGCCGTCGTCGACGGACCAGACGACCTGCTTGAGCGTCACGGTGGTGGTCACGGTGTAGCCGGGCCCGGGGACGTCGTGGCTGATCGGGCCGGCGCTCTGCGGGGTGGCGTCGAACCAGAACCACACCGGGGAGCCGACCACGGCGTCGGTCTGCGGGGCGGCGTGCAGCACGGGCCGGGCGACCTTGATCTGGTCGAGGGCGTCGAACGCGAGCTGCCGGGGCGTCGGGGGCTTCATCCCGCCGGGCGGCTGGGCGAGGAAGACCGAGCCGGGCGCCTCGTTGCCGAGGCAGGCCCGGTCGTAGATCGCGCCGTCCTTGCTGGTCTTCCCGTCCCAGACGTCCTCGGTCTCCAGCGGCTGGGGCTTCGCCAGGCGGTAGTAGCAGCCGCTGGAGAACCAGCCCAGGTCGTCGCGCCAGCACGGCACGGGCTGGCCGTTCCAGCTGCAGGTGTCGGAGCCGGAGCCTCCGCCGGTCGACCCGCCGCCGGGGGTTCCGCCGCTGCCGGGTTCGTGGATGCCTGTGCAGATGATGTCGTCGGCGCACGGCGTCACGTCGGCGCTCGCCGAGGGGACGAACGCGACCGTCAGTCCGATTCCGGTCAGTGCACAGAGCGCTGCGCGCCAGGCGGAGTTCAGCATGTCTTGGTCACCTCACGGGTGAAGTCGGCGATCAGCCAGCGATTTCCGTATCTCTTCAGGACCGCGGTCACGGGGTAGCGGGACGGCCGTTGTTGCGGATCCTTGATCTGCTGGGTGGCGGCGTCCACCTGGTGCCAGCCGCTGACGTCGAGGCAGTCCTCGATCGACGCGGTGGGCGGACTGGCCTGCAGGTCGAGGGTTTTGACGAGGGGTGAGGTCTTCGGCGCTCCGGTCATCACGAGTTTCGCATCGTGCAGCTGGGTGAGCGAGAGCAGGGCCTCGCTGAGCGCGTTTCCGGTGGCGTACTGGCCGAGCGCCGTTCCGTCCGAATTCGATCGCTTGAACGCCTCGGTGCGGACGTCCCACCAGGCCTGATAGGCCGTCACCGCAGCGTGCGCCTCCAGCCCCTGGTCGCCCTGGTCGGGGACGGGGCTGCGATTCGGGTCGCTGCTCGCGGTGGGGGCGGCGGTGGCCCGGGGAAGGCCGGAGGCGGGGGTGCCGAGGCGGTCGGCGGAGCCTTTCTCGGTGGTTCCGCATGCCGTCAGGGCCGCCAGCAGGAATGGCAGAACCAGCCCGCTGATCCCAACCGCCTTAGGGCGCACCAGAATTCCGCGCTGCCGCATAGCCCCACCTTGTCGCGGCCGAACCTGTGGCGGGTCCGGACCGCGGATCTCGTCTGCCGTCCCCTGTGGTGATTCCGGGTCGCTCGGAGGTCGATTCTTCGCCAACCCGCCCCGGCACGGCAACACCCGGGGCGTCCTGACCTTACGCGGAAGGCGGATCCGTTGGGGCACTTTCTCGCCACAGAACAGCCAAAAGTTCATCGGAAAGCGGCAGTCCGGCGAGCGCTCCGCGCACGGCCGCCCGGTTGCGCATCAGGAGTCTCCCTCCGTCACGGGGCACCAGCAGTCTGGCCTCGCCGGCCGACGCCGGTTCGCCCCAGCCGAGTTGGCCCTCGACGGCGGGCTGGAGGTCGAGCGGGCCGACGGCGGCGGGCGCGCCGGGCACGCCGTGCTCCAGCACCCGGCCGAGCGCCCAGCTGAACGAGCCCTCCGCGCCGGGGAGCACGCCGTCGCGTCCGCGCCGCCCGGCGCTCCAGCGGCCGATCCGGCCCCACAGCGGCACCCGGGAGTGGCCGAGCAGTTCGCCCGCGCCGTCCTCGCGCAGCAGCGCCGCCCAGGTGTCGCGGTCGGCGACCGCGTCGACGATCAGCAGGGTCTCCTCCTGCTCGCCGTGCACCATGGCGCTGGTGATCCAGTCCCAGGCGAGGCCGCGCCGGTAGGCGTTGTCGGGCGTGGATCCGGCGGTGACCAGGGCGACCCGGCGCCCGCGCGGGTCGGCGATCAGCTGGCCGAGCAGGCAGACCACCAGCCAGCGGGCCGGCCGCGCGGAGGCCTGGCGCAGCGCGGTGAGCAGCGTGTTGGCGTCGGCGTCGGCGGGCGGCATGCTGACGTTGCTGCCGCGGGTGCCGGCGTCGAAGGTGCGGCCGGGCAGGGCGGCGGCGAGGGTGCGGGCGCCGTCGGCGGCGCGGGCGGAGCCGCCGTGGCCGCGTTCGGGGCCGCCGTCCGCGCCGATCACCACCAGTTCGATGCCACCGCTCACCTGTACCGCCCCCTCGCCTGCGCATTCCGGCCACCAGTGAGTGCTGCGGCCGAATGCCAAGGTATCGCCGAGCGGTGTCGGCGCGCGCCGAATTCGGCCCGATGAGCCCCAGCTCAGGGACCATGGGCCCTGTTCGTGGGCGGTGCGGGCGGGGCACCATCGGCCTTATGGACCGAGACGACCGGGTGGAGACCCTGAGCGAGGCCGAGTGCCTGCGCCTGCTCGGCGCCGTGCCGTTGGGGCGCGTGGTGTACACCGAGCACGCGCTTCCGGCGGTGCTGCCGGTGGCTTTTCGACTGGCCGAGGACGGGCGGCTGATCCTGGCGCTGCGCACCGGGACCAGGGTGGCCAGGGCGCTGGACGGGACGGTGGCGGCGTTCCAGGTGGACGATTTCGACCCGGCGGGCCGCTGCGGCTGGAGCGTGCTGGTGCACGGGCGCGCCGAGGTGGTGCGGGACGCGGAGGAGCGCGCGGCGCTGGAGTCGGACGGTCTGCGCCCGTGGATCCCGGAACCGGGCCCGGAGTACGTGGCGATCACCCCGGAGCTGGTCTCCGGCCGCCGGCTGATGCCCGACCCCGCGCTGTGATCCCGCCGGGGCCGGTCCGGTCGCTCGCCCGCGGCGCGGCCGGCCCCGGCCCCCACTGACAGGTGACCGGCGAGTAGGCATACTCTGCGGGGCGGCCCGGACGGGCCGTCCCTGCCCCGTCGCACCTGTGGAGCGCACCGTGACGACCTTCGCCTCGCTCGCCGATCTGACCGCCGCCGTCGGCGCCGAACTGGGCACCAGCGAGTGGCACACCGTCGACCAGGAGCGGGTGAACCTGTTCGCGCAGGCGACCGGCGACCACCAGTGGATCCACGTCGACCCGGAGCGCGCCAAGGACTCCCCGTTCGGCGGGACGATCGCGCACGGCTACCTGACGCTGTCGCTGCTGCCGGTGCTGGCGAAGGAGTGCTACGCGGTGGAGAACATCGCGATGGCCCTCAACTACGGCTCGGACAAGGTCCGCTTCCCCGCCCCGCTGCCGGTGGGCTCGGCGGTCCGGGCGACGGCGGTGCTGGTGTCGGCCGACGAGGTGCCCGGCGGGGTGCAGGCGGTGGTCCGGTTCACCATCTCCAGCGAGGGCAGTGCCAAGCCGCACTGCGTCGCCGAGACCATCACCCGCTTCTACCGGGCCTGATCTGCGCCTTTTCACGCTTCCCGCACGGACCGTCCCGCAACCCGGGGCGGTCCGTTCTCGTTGGGCCGAACGGCGCGCCGACGGCCCGTTCGGTGGGTTTTGGTCGTTTGGAAAGGTAATGTCCAGGTTCGAGATGCGTCGTCCGCGCCGGGGTTTCCGGCTGCCCGGGCGGCGCCGTCCGGCCTGCCGTCGACCCGTGCGGGGCGCAACTGCGTTCCGCCGCCCCGGCACGCCGCCGTTCGGGTGTTCTACCGTGGAGGTGCCTTGTCCCGTCCCGTCTCCTGGCTGTTCCGCGCCGGTGAGCTGGCTGCCGAGGCCGGGCTCCTGCTGCGCGACGTGAAGCGCTCCTACCGGACCCTGCCGCGGGAGAGCTGGCACCGGGTGCGCACCGACGCGTTCGGCGCCGACCCGCGCGGCAAGCGCCTGCACAGGGTCTCCGGTTCGCCGCACTTCGTGGACGGCTCCTTCCGCAACCCGGTGCCCACCCGCCCGCTGGCGTACGGGCACACCCCGCTGGCGCTGATGCGCACCAGGCTGGCAGTGGACGGCGGCCGCCGCAGCCCCGCCGCCGCGGTGCCGGTGCACCGGCTGCTGCCGGCCGAGCTGTCCACCCCGCCCGAGTCCGGGCTGCGCCTGACCTGGCTCGGCCACGCCACGGTGCTGGCCGAACTGGACGGCGTGCGGGTGCTGTTCGACCCGGTGTGGAGCGAGCGGGTCTCGCCGTTCGACTGGATCGGCCCCAAACGGCTGCACCCGGTGCCGCTGCCGCTGGCCGAACTCGGGCCGGTGGACGTGGTGGTGATCTCCCACGACCACTACGACCACCTGGACATGGACACCATCCGCACGCTGGCGGCGGGCGACGCGGTGTTCGCGGTCCCACTGGGCGTCGGCGCGCACCTGGAGCACTGGGGCGTCGAGCCGTACCGGATCGTCGACCTCGACTGGTGGGAGTCCGCCGAACTGGACGGCCTGCGGCTGACGGCCACCCCCGCCCGCCACTACTGCTCGCGCGGGCCGCGCCCCAGCGGCAAGTTCCTCTGGTCGTCCTGGGTGGTGGAGAGCAAGCGCCACCGTCTGTTCCACAGCGGCGACACCGGCTGGTTCCCGGGCTTCGCCGACATCGGCCACCGCTTCGGGCCGTTCGACGCCACCATGATGCAGGTCGGCGCGTACTCCGAGCACTGGCCGGAGGTCCACCTGACGCCCGAGGAGGCCGTGCAGGCGCACCGCGACCTCGGCGGCAAGGTCATGCTCCCGATGCACTGGGGCACCTTCGACCTCGCCCCCCACCCGTGGGAGGAGCCCGCCGAACGGACGGTCGCCGCCGCGCACGCCGCCGGCGTCACGCTGGCCGTCCCGCGCCCCGGCAAGCCCTTCGAACCGGCCGACCCGCCGCCCGCCGCACCCTGGTGGCGCGCCGTCGCCGCCACCCCGGCCGGCGCCGACGTGCTCGTTCCCGAGGCCTCCTCCCCCGTCCCGGACACCCCGGCCGGCCTCACCGCCGCCGCCCCGCGCCCGGACGCGCCGCTGGCCGCGGCCAAGCCGGCCGCGAGCGCCGTCCGGACCGTCGAGCCGGAGGCCGCCGCGGCCGAGCACTCCTCCGGCCGCTCCCCCGGCCGCTCCGGCCAGGACGGCGGGCCCGTCCGGCCGGCCTGACGCCCGCTCAGTGCCGCAGTGCGCCCTCGACCAGGGCCACTGCGGCCCGCGGGTCCTCCACCTCGACGATCACCCGGGCGTACTGCTCGTCCGCGAGCTCGATCACCACGGCCTTCGCCGGGTTCTTCACGTCCCAGAACACCAGCTCGCCGTGCCGGCGGAAGCGGCCCGCCGTGATCAGACCCGGCCACTGGGTGCCGCCGACCTTGATGCCCTTCGGCTCCGACGCGACGCCCGGATCCGCGGTCGCACCACGGACGTTGGCCAGTGGGATCTCTATTCGGCTCTTGATCGCCCAGAGCTTGTCCAGACCCTCGATCTCCACGACCAGCGTCCCGTTGTCGACAGACAGTCGAGCCATCTCGGTGAACCCTCCTCGTACGGTGTGTGCGAAACAGTGAGTCGACGGCCGGTCAGTCGGCCAGTCTGGCGGCCAGCGCACGGACCGCCGGGGCGGACGCCGCCGGCCCGAACGCCCGGTCCCGCAGCCGCAGTCCGAGCACGCTCGCCCCGAGCGCCCCGATCAGCGGGCTGTCGGCCGGCTCGCCGAGCACGGCCGCGAGCGCCCGCTCCAACGCCCGCAGGGCCTCCTCCACCAGCGCCGCGACGTCCGGGTCGGTCGGAGCCTGGTGAACCGCGGCGGACAGCAGCAGCCCGGCCGCGGCACCGCCGTCGAACCCGCCCGCCGCCTGCGCGAGCGCCTCCGCCGGGCCGCTGGTGACGGTCAGCGCCGCCACGGTGGGCAGCACCTCGTCCTCCAAGTGGTGCCGGAGCGCGGCGAGATACAGCCCCCGCTTGCTGCCGAACACCTTGTACAGGCTGCCGCGGTGCACACCGAGGCCCTGCACCAGGTCGTCGACCGAGGTGCCGTCGTAGCCGCGTTCGGCGAACAGCACCGCGGCCCTCCGGATCGCCTCGGCCTCGTCAAAGGCGCGTGGTCTTCCCATGCCCACGACCCTAGACATTCGAGAACGATCGGTCAAGAACGAGCGTTCCAGAACTCGCGCGGCGCGGCGTTCCGGTCCACGGCGTCGAACTGTCGCGGGCGATGGTGAAGCGCCTGCGCGCCAGGCCGGGCGGCGCGGAGATCCCCGTCACCGAGTGGGCCTGCACCGTCCACGACACCGTCACCCAGGACGCGACCTGCCACTGCCTCACGGTCGCCGAGGACGGCCGCGGCGAAGCCCGAACGATGCCCTTCCGCCACGTCCGGCCCGCCGAGCTGGACCTCATGGCCGACTCGCCGGCCTGCGGCTCCGCCACCGCTGGGACGGCCGGACCCGCGCGCGCTTCACCGGGAACAGCGCCCAGCACGTCCCGGTCCGGGAGAAGCCGGCCGCCTGACGGCCCGCGCCGTCAGGCCCGCGCCGTCAGGCCCGCACCGTCAGGCCCGCACCGTCAGGCCCGCTCCAGCAGTCCGGCCAGGACTTTCGCCTCCGCAGCCAGCTTGCTGCGCCCGCCACTTGTCGCGGCGGCCGTCACCGCCGGAATCTCCCCTCTCGCCCCTGCCCGGCGTACGCACTCCACCGCCGCCGTCAGCAGCCCCGCCGCGCCCGCCGGCGGGCGGCCGTCGAGCAGTGCGGGCAGGACGCCGGCCAGCACCGTCCAGGCGAGCCTCGGCGCGCCCGCGTCGGCGAGTTCGGTGCAGGTGGCGGCGAGGCGGTTAGGTTTGACCGCGCCCGCGCGCAGCAGTTCGCCGGTCTCGTGGCCGAGCAGCGTCGCGTCGAGCGCGGACTGCGCGGCCAGCAGCAGCACGGCGTCGACGGCGGCGGTGCGGTCCTCGGGGAGGGCCGCGCCGAGGCCGTAGGCGAGGGCCTGGTGGACGGCGAAGCCGGCCGGGCCGCCCGTCTCGGCGAGCAGCGGGAGCAGTTGGGGGTAGCCGCGGACCGGCGACGAACCGGCGGAGTCGGCGAGTTGACCGATGAGGCGGACGGCGAGTTCCTCGCGGTGGTGCGGCAGGACGGCGAGCCAGCGGGCGTCCGGCATGGAGTGCTCGACCTCGGAGCACCGGTGGAACCGCTCGGTGGGGCCGAGCAGCGCCCGGACCGGGTCCGGCACTCCGCCCTCCGGCCGCACGCCGGGCGCACCGGATCCGGGCACCCCGAGCATCGACAACTCGGCGTCGCCGAGGCCGGGTTGGTCGCAGAAGCGGCGGTACTCGGTCATCCGCACCCCGGGCCGCGCCCTCCCGGCGGGGATCGGCGTGGCAGCCTGCCGGGGCAGCCCGCCGGCCCGCAGCCAGGCGGCCAGCAGCGCGCCCGCCGGGGAGGCGAGGCCGTCCGCCCCGGCGTCCGACGTGCCGTCGGGGACAGTGCGCAGCAGGGCCTGGGCGAGGTCGATCGGGCCGGGTTCGAGACCGAGTTCCTCGTACCGGCGAAGTCGCGCCACCAGCTCGCCGGGGTCGAGCGCGCCGTTCCGGCGGGTGGGGATGGAGAGCAGCAGGGGGACGGGGTCGCCGGTCAGTCGCCAGGCGGTCTCCTCCAGTCGGGCGGCGATCAACCCGCCCACGCCGCCGCGCAGTTCCCAGGTCCGGAACGGGCTGGCCTTGGGCGTCGTCAGGGACCGCCAGGCCCGCTGCTCGGGCAGTGCGCCGGTGACGGCTCCGGCGAGTACGCCGAGCGTCCGCCACTCGTCGGCCACGAGGACGGGGGCGAGCGCGGAGGCGAGCGCCTCCCGGTCCTGCCAGGCGTGCCGGACCAGCCCGTCCAGGACGCGTTCGAAGGCGACGCTGTCGCCGTCGCCGGCCAGCGCGGCGGCGAGCTCCTCGGCGACCTCGGCGGGGCTGCCGAGCGGCGCGGGCATCGCCACCGGTCGGGGCGGCTCGGGCAGCCGGTCCTGTTCCTCCGCCGCCTCCTCCGACTCGACGTGAATGCCGAGCAGTTGAGCCGCTGTCTCGGCGTGCGCGGGGTCCAGCGCGAGGGCGGCCGCCCGCAGCTCGACCAGCAACCGGCCGCGCACGCCCGCAACATGGCGGCCGGTCACTTTCAGCGCTTGGCCCTGGAGTTGCCGGTCCGGGTGCCCGTAGGCCTGGGCGACGGCCCGCAGCGCGAGCTCCGGTGCTCGCGCCGCCACCCGGTCCAGCCAGGCCAGTTGGGTGCGGACGAGCTTCTTCTCCGGCCGGGCGAGCAGCACCTCGGCGGCTTCGGCCACCGTCGCGTCGTCGAGCCGCCCGGCCCGGTCGAGGGCGATCAGGCAGTCCTGCGCGTACCCGGCGAGCGGCGAGGCGGCGTCCAGCAGGGCGGTCAACGCCCGCAGGTTGGCGAGGAGTTCGTCCTCGGACGGGGCGAGTGCGCGGACCACCGCGAGGTAGCCGCGCAGCTCCCCGGCCCCGCCGCCGCGCACCAGCCGGGCGAAACCGCGGGCGACCAACTCCTCGCGGTCGACGACCTGTTCGTCGGCGAGCCGGGCGAGGACGCCGGGCCAGCGCTGGGCGTCCTCCTTGGCGACCCACGGGCCGGAGAGCTGCCCGGCGGTGTCGGCGTCGAAGACCAGCGGGGCGAGGACGGGGGTGAAGCTGTCCTGCACGAGCCGCGCGAACAGGTCGATGCCGGGCGGCAGTCGCGGCTCCCCGTGCCGGGGCCGCGGGTCGCCGCGGTCGGTCATCCACTCGACGACGAACCCGGGGTCGGTCGGCGGCGGGGTGTCGCTCGCGCGCAGCAGGTGCTCGGCGATCCGGTAGGCGGTGGACGGCCCCCAACTCTCGCGGTCACCGGGGCGGCGGGCCAGCCGCAGGGCCACCTCCCGCTGCCAGCCGGTGTCCTGACCGTCCAGCAGGCCGCCCAGCGGCGGCCGGTGCCACCGCTCGACGCCCTCGAAGTCACCGGAGCCGATCCACTCGGCCGCACCGGACGGCGCGGTGTGGCAGACCGCCCCGGCGACCAGCAGGGCCGTCCCGGCCCCGGCCCGGGAGTGGATGCTGTCGCGCAGTTCACGCCGCAGCGCCTTCAGCCCGGGCACCTCGGCCCGCCGCTGCGGCGGCGTCAACCCACCCACCAGTCGGGCGACTTCGTCGAAGTCGGCACGGCGGATCGCCGCCACCAGGTCCGTCTCGGACTGCTTCACCGCTGGTTCTCCTCGATCGTCGTCCGCACCGCCGCCACCGCACTGCACGCCCCCGGTCGCCGCGACGGCGGCCCACCACCCGGACGCCCCCGCGCAGCCCGCAGCACCTCCGGTCGCAGCACTCCGCCCCGCCTCACCGCGCCCCCTCCGTCGCCATCCGCACCGCCAGCACATGGCTGCACGGCCCCCGGTCACCCCGGTGCCGGGCCCACCAGCGGCAGGTGCAGCCGGCGGGGCCGTCGGCGTCGAGGCGGACGTGGTGGGCGTGGTCGCCGACGGTCACCACGCGGATGTCGCCGGTGCGCGGGCCGACGGCCCCGGCGGCGAGCAGGTCGCGGGCGCGTCGCAGGCGGGGGTTGGCGTCCGCCACCCGTTCGGCGGTGTACGGGAGTTGGCGGTGGAAGTGGGCGGCGTCGGCGAGGTCGTAGCCGATCCGGCCCGCGGTGGCGAGGTGGGCGAGGGCGGCCCGGACCCGGTCGGGGGGCAGGCCGAGGTCTGCGGCGAGGTCGATCCGGGGCTCGTCGTCGAACAGCGCCTCCAGGATCTCGGCGTCGCCGGCGGCCGTCGGCACGGCCAGCAGGTCGAGCAGGCCGCCTTCGCCGGAGAAGCCGCGGGAGGCGTCGGGCGACAGGGTGAGGGTGATCCGGCCGCCGGGCAGGGCGAGTTCCCAGGCGGAGGCGGTGGGGCCGGTGGGCGTGCCGGGTGGGCCGTAGATCCGCAGGGCGACGACATGCCGCAGCAGCGGGCGCAGGGCGGCGAGCCGTTCGGGGCCCGGGAGGCAGACGGCGCCGGGGCCGGGCCGGGAGGTGGGGCGCAGCCCGCGGCCGGTGGGCAGGACCCAGCGGACGGTGCTGCGGCCGCCGGTGGGCAGGGTGCGCAGGAAGCGGACGGCTTCGGCGGCGGGCAGTTCGGCGCGCAGGTCGAACCGGGCGGTGCGGACCTGGGTCTCGGCGAAGCCCTTGAGCCAGCGTGTCGGCAGCGGCACCTTCCGTTCGATCAAGGTGTCCGCGCCGATGCCGACTTCGACCTCGTCCGCGCCGACGGCGAGGCTGAGCCGCTCGGCCGGGGCGCGCAGCCGCAGGGCTTCGCGCAGCGGGGCGCCGATGTCGATGTTCGTGGTGCCGTGGCCGGTGGCGGCGCCGTCGAGGCCGTCGGGGAGCAGGTCGAGGCGGGCGTGCACGCCGCCGCAGCCGGAGAAGGATTCGAAGCGCAGCCGGTCGCCGTCGGCGGTGACCACGGGGTCGAGCGAGGCGGCGGCGAGCGGACGGTGGTAGCGGGCGGCGGCCACGTCGGCGACGGCCAGCAGCGCGGCGGCGGCCGGCCCGGGGTGGCGCAGCGCGCCGTCGAAGAACGGTCCGTGCTGGGTGGCGAGTTCCAGCCGGTGCGGGCGCAGCGCGGAGGGCCTCGGGTAGCGCAGGGTGTGGACGGCCGTGGTCATGGACGGAACGCTAACGATCACCCCCGACAGGCGATCACCTCGGACAGCGCGACGTGACCCGTTCCACATCCGATCAACACTGCAACGTGTTCTAGCATGTGCCGCGTGACTCCGAACTCCCCGACCGACGCCCCTTCCTTCACCGACCTGCTCGGCATCGAGGAGCTGGACGAGAACCTGTTCCGGGGGCACTGTCACGCGGGTGCGCCGCTGCGGGCGTTCGGCGGCCAGGTGGCGGCGCAGGCGCTGACGTCGGCGGGGCGGACGGTGGAGCCGGCGCGGCGGGTGCACAGCCTGCACGGGTACTTCCTGCGGCCGGGCGATCCGCGCCGTCCGATCGTCTACCAGGTGGACCGGGCCCGGGACGGGAACTCGTACGCGACCCGGCGGGTGACGGCGCTCCAGCGCGGTGAGGCGATCTTCACCATGTCGGCGTCGTTCAAGCGCCCTGAGTCCGCGGGCGACCGTCAGCGCACCATGCCGCCGGTGCCCGGCCCGGAGGAGCTGCCGGACCCGCACCTGGCCTGGCAGCGCGACGCGCCGGAGGAGTACGAGTTGTCGGCGATCTTCCGCGCCCTGCGGATGCGGTTCGTCCCGGCGGGCGCGCCCGGCCTGCCGCCCGAACTGCCGGGGGTGCCGCAGCAGTTCGTCTGGCTGCGGACGGACGCCGGGCTGCCCGCGGACGATCCGCTGCTGCAGGTGTGCGCGCTCACCTACCTCTCGGACCTGACGTTGGCGTCCACCACGGCGCTGCACCTGCAGCCGCACCGGGTGCACCGGGTGGCGGAGTCGCGGGTGGCGCTGGCCTCGCTGGACCACGCGATGTGGTTCCACCGCCCGTTCCGCGCCGACGAGTGGCTGCTGTTCGCGCAGCGCAGCCCGTCGGCGTCGGACGGCCGGGGGCTGGCGATGGGCGAGTTCTACGACCGTGACGGGGTGCTGGTGGCGTCGGCCGTGCAGGAGACCCTGCTGCGCGAGCTGCGGCCCGGGGTCCCGGGGGCGCCGAAGTCGCCCTGAGTCGGGAGCGACCGTCACTGACCGGTGACCTGTCGCGTCATACCGCGGCGAGGGGCCGCCCCGTATCATGGTTCGGGTGACCAAGGTTGACCTGTCACCTCGTCCGGTGGAGGCGATGTCCCCCCGTCAGCTCGAACGCCGCGGCTCCCTCCTGTCCGCCGCCCTGGCTCTGGTGACCGAGATCGGCGTGGAGCGGCTCCAGATGAAGCAGGTGTCGGAGCGTTCGGGGGTGGCTCTCGGGACCGCCTACCGGTACTTCTCCTCCAAGGACCATCTGCTGGCCGCGGCGATGGCGGACTGGCATCGACTGCTGCTCGCCGACCTGGTGGGCGAGGTGGGGGCGGGGCGCAGCGCCTCGCCGACCGAGCGGGCGGTGCGGTTCGTGCGCCGGGGGATGCGGGCGTACCAGCGGCAGCCCGAGCTGGCCCGGCTGCGGGTGGCGGTGGCGACGTCCACGGATCCGTTCGCCAGCGAGGCCCTGCAGGGGCTGGCCCGGGCGGACCGGGCGGCGCTGGGCGCGGTGCTGCCGGAGGTCCCGCCGGGTTCCGGGGAGTTGGTGCGGCACATGGTGGGGCACGCCTGGCAGGGCGAGTTGACGGCCTGGGTGACCGGCCGGTCCACCCTGGACGACGCCCGTACCCGGCTGGAGGAGATGGTCCGGCTGGTGCTGGGCCCGTACGAGCCGCCGCCGGTGCCGACCGCCTGACGCCGGGCCGGCTGCGCGGGCCCTCGGCGTGCCGCCTACCGACGGGCGGGCGTTTGTGGACATAGTGCCTCATATGCCCACGCCTTCCGAGCCCTTCGGGCCCTCCGAGCCTTCGACAGACCCTCGGCCGTCCGCGCCGGACGCCTTCCCGGTGGACCGGGTGGTGTTCGGCGTCGGCGCCGTCGCGGTGCTGGGGGTGGTCGCCTGGGGGGTGTTCGCGCAGGACTCGCTGAGCCGGACGTCCAGCACCGCGCTGTCCTGGGTGCTGCACTCCTTCGGTTGGCTGTTCGTGGTGGCCGCGGACGTGTTCCTGGTGCTGGCGGTGGTGATCGCGCTGAGCCGCTTCGGCCGGGTGCCACTGGGCCGGGACGGTGAGCAGCCGGAGTTCTCCACGCTGGCCTGGGTCGCGATGATGTTCAGCGCCGGCATGGGCATCGGCCTGCTGTTCTACGGCGTCGGCGAGCCCCTGCAGCTGTACGCGCAGCCGCAGCCGGGCTCCGACATCGCGCCGCAGTCGTCGGCGGCGGCGCAGCGGGCGCTGGAGTTCTCGCTGTTCCACTGGACGCTGCACCCGTGGGCGATCTATGCGGTGGGCGGCCTGGCGCTGGCGTACACCACGTTCCGCAAGGGCCGGGGCAACCGGATGTCGGAGGCGTTCGTGCCGCTGCTCGGCGAGCGCCGGGCGCACGGCTGGGCGGGCCGGGTGATCGACCTGCTGGCGGTGTTCGCGACGGTGTTCGGTTCGGCCACCAGCCTGGGCCTGGGCGCGATCCAGGTGGCCGGCGGCCTCGGGTACGTGACGGACGTCCGGGCCACCCAGGGCGTCGAGCTGGTGGTGATCGCGGCGCTCGGCGGGGCGTTCGTGCTGTCCGCGATGTCGGGTGTGCACCGCGGCGTGAAGTGGCTGTCCACCACCAGCGTGGTGCTGGCGGCCGCGCTGATGGCGTTCGTGTTCGTGGTCGGCCCGACGGTGTTCGTGCTGGACGCGCTGCCCTCCACCGTCGGCGGCTACCTGTCCGACCTGGCGGTGCTGGCCACCCAGACCGGGGCGTTCACCGACGAGGACTGGCTGGGCTCCTGGACGATCTTCTACTGGGCGTGGTGGCTGTCCTGGGCGCCGTTCGTCGGCACCTTCATCGCCCGGATCTCCCGCGGCCGGACGGTCCGCCAGTTCCTGATCGGGGTGCTGCTGGTGCCGAGCGGGGCGACCACGGTCTGGTTCGTGGTGATGGGCGCCACGGCGATCCGGTTGCAGTCCACCGGTGCGGCCGACCTCGTCGCGACCATTCCGCAGGGCGCGGACGCCGGGCTGTTCGAGATGCTCAAGTCGCTGCCGCTGGGCTCGTTGACCAGTGTGATCGCCGTGCTGCTGGTGATGCTGTACTTCATCACCTCGGCGGACTCGGCCTCGCTGGTGCTGGGTTCGCTCTCCTCGGGGGGCGCGCTGCACCCGCGCACCTGGCTGGTGGTGGTGTGGGGCGCGCTGATGGCGTCGGTCGCGGCGGCGCTGCTGCTGGCGGGCGGGCTGACGGCGCTGCAGAACGCCACCATCCTGGTGGCGCTGCCGTTCGTGCTGGTGATGCTGGCGCTCTGCCTGTCCCTGATCCGCGAGCTGCGCGACGACCCGGCGGCGGGGCCGTCGCGGATGCACGCGGCGCACGGGCTGCGCGACGCCGTCGGCACCGCCGTCGGCGAGGAATACCCCGGGCGGTCTCGCCCGCAGGGGTGAAACGGCCCCGCCGCGGCCCGCGGCGGCTGTCCCGGCGGCCCGTGCGGCGTCTGGGCGAGCGGCAACTCGCCCGGCTTTACCAAGAGTTCGTAATGGTCAAAGCCGCCGCGGGACGGTGGCAGGCTGATCCGGGTCGGACTCCACGCCGCGCGGCGGGCCGGGCGGCCGTCATCCGCCCGCGCCCGCCGGTCCTCCACTCCCCGCGCCGCCCGGGAGCCCGGACGTCCGCCACCCGGACCCGCCGCCCGCGTCCGTCCGCCGCCACGCCCCGCTGCCTTTCCGCCGCACGTCCCGCCGAACACCCCCTCGAAAGCCCCGCCCCCCATGCGCCCGTTCTGCACCGCCCTCGACCGCGCCCTGCGCCGCCGTCTCGCCGCCGCCACGGTGGCCGCCTGTCTGCTGGGGGCGCTGCTGCCCGCCGCGGCGGGGGAGATCCGGCACTGCCGGGCGGCGGGGGTGACGGTGCCGATGCTGATGCTGGTGGCGGCGATGTTCATCGGCGGGTTCGAGACCCGGGCCGCGGACGTCGGCCGGGCGCTGCTGCGGCCCGGGCTGCTGCTGGCGGGACTGGGGGTGGCGCTGGTGCTGCGGGCGGTGGTGCTGCTCGGCGCGGAGCGGGCCGCCGCCGGGTGCTGGCCGGACGTCCGGGAGGCCCGTTGGCTGGTGGTCGGGCTGGCGCTGACGGCCGCGATGCCGGTCGCCGGCGCCGCCCAGACCTGGGGCGCCCGGGTGGGCGGGGACGCGCCGCTCGGCCTCGGCCTGGTCCTCGTCACCACGCTGCTCAGCCCGCTCACCACCCCGCTCGGCCTGGCGCTCGCCGAGGAGCCGGAGAGCGGCGGCCTGCGCCGGGTGCTGGACGCCCTCGCCCACTCCGACACCACCTGTCGGTTCATGGCGCTGTGGGTGGCGCTGCCCTGCCTGGCCGGGCTGCTGGCCCGCCGCGCCACCCGGGGTCTGCTGAGCGGTCGGCTGCGCGCCGCGCTGCTGCCCCGGCTGCGGCTGGCGGGTCTGCTGAACGCCCTCGCGCTGACGTACCTGAACGCGGCGGGTGTGGCCCGGGAGATCGTGCTGCGGCCCGAGCCCCGGCTGGTCGCGGTCGCCGCCGGGTGCGGCGCGCTGGTCTGCGCCGGCCCGTTCCTGGCGGGCTGGCTGGCCACCCGCCGCTCCCCCGCCGCGCCGGCGGCCCGCACCACACTGACCCTCGCCTCGGGCCTGAACAACACCAGCGCGGCGGCCGCGCTGGCGGGCGCCCAGTTCGGCGGCCACCCGGCCGTGCTGCTGCCGATCTTCTTCTACGGCGCGGCCCAGCAGGTGCTGGCCTCGTTCCTGCCGGGCCTGCTACGCACACCGGCGACTCCCCTGCCGACCTGCGGCGATCGGGTCGTGGAGGTTCCGACGCCGAGATCCCTTCCGGATTTCACCCGCGTTTGGTGACCGCGTAACGCCGCCCTGCCACGCTCTCCGCCATGAACGCCCGCACCACCGCGTCCGCCCCGGTTCTGCGCTTCCCGTTGCCGAAGCGCCACCGCCGGATGCTCGCCTGCGCCGCCGTCGCGGCCTCCGTCGTCCTGGGTTCCTTCGGCGTCGCCGCCACCGTGGAGACCGTCCGCCAGGGCCATGCCGTGAGCGCCGCGCAGCGCTGACGCTCGGCCGAACGAGTGGTGGGTCCCGGGGCCGCGGCCGATACTGAGGGTGACCGGCCCGAAGGGAGTCCCGCCATGGAGACCGGCACCGTGCGGTGGTTCGACATCCACCACGCCTACGGCTACATCACCCCGGACGCGGGCGGCCCCGAGGTCGCCGTCTACTACGACTCCGTCCTCGCCCCCGACGACAACCGCTTCCTCCACCAGGGCCAACGCGTCCAGTACGACGCCACCGTCCAGGAGTTCCGCCCGGTCGCCGAACACGTCCGCCCGCTCACCCCTTGACGCCCCCCGCCGCCTTCCCCGCCCGCCGCGCCCCGGCCCGACCGACCTGACGCAGCGTCACCGGCAACCCGATCGCGACGGCCGCCTCCAGCGCGGCGAGCGCGAGGTGCCCGCCGCTCCGACCGTTGGCCAACGTGATCGCCAGCGCGACCAGCCCGCCCGCCGAGGCGCCCAGCGAGGGCCGCCAGTCGTCGGTGCGGATCACCGTCCAGCCCAGCCCGGCCGTCGAGAACGCCGCCGCACCGCAGGCGATGAAGTGGGGCAGGTACCCGTCGGGAACCCCGCACTGCCGCCGGCCCCGCGAGAAGCCCCAGTCGCAGCCCGCCTCGACCAGTCCGGTCAACCCCCAGCCGAGCACCGCCATGACCGCCAGCCCGTACAGGGCGCCCCACCCCTTGCTCGTCATGCCCCGAAACCCTAGGTGTTCTGTCCTTCACACCGCCTGCCGGTCCCGGCCCTTCGCGGGGCGCGAATGGCGGCCGGAGCCCGGGGCGGGCTGGAGTTCGGCGCGCGGGGCGTAGCGGGCGGCGGGGGCGCGGAGCAGCCAGTTGCGGCCGGCGGGGGCGGCGAGGCCCATCCGGTGGAGCAGGTCGAGGGCGTCGCGGCGGAACGCGGCGAGGTCGGCGAGGTAGCCCGCGTCCCAGCCGGCGCTCATCCCGTAGTCGTCGGTGATGTCGCCGAGGGTGCCGTCGATGAGGGCGTCGGGGATCAGCACGGCGGGCGGGGCGCTCCCGGTGTCGACCGGGCGGAGGTCCTCGACCAGGCGTTCGGCGAGCAGCAGGGCGGCCTGGGCGAGGGTGCCGGTGCCGGGGAGGGCGAGGTCGGTGAGTTCGTCGGCGGGGTCGAGCAGGGCGATGCCTTCGGCGCGGATCTCGGCGGTCAGGCCGAGCACGTCGGCGAATCGTTCCGTCTCCGCGGGGACGGCCTCGCGCAGGTGGTCGCGTTCGGCGGGGGCGAGGTCGTCGAGCAGGACGACGGGTGTCTCGGCGAGCAGTCGGCGGACCGTCAGGTCGGGTCCGGCGGGTGGCAGCGGGGATGCGGTGAGCAGGTCGGCGGCGAGTTCGGCGGGTGGCTGCCACTGGTCGAGCAGCGCCTGCACCGCGTCGACGTCCGCCGTGGGCCGCTCGCCGCGGGCGATCGCGGCCAGCGCCCGGACGAGCGCCGCGTACCCGGCGGGGTCGAGGCCGGGCAGGCCGCGGCCGGGCAGCGCGGCCTTGTGCAGGCGGGCGTGGGCGGGGCCGAGGGTGAGCCGGTAGCCGAGCAGGGTGTGGAAGCGTTCGGCGAGGGTGGCGGCGTGACGGCGGATCAGCGGGAGCGACGCGCCGTGCGGACCGTCGGCGGTGACCAGCGGGTGGGCGAGCAGCAGCCGGGCGGCGATGCGCAGTTCGGTGGTGGGGCGTTCGGGTTTGCGGTGCCGGCCGCCGCCGGTGGCGCGGGGCGCGGGCAGCGCGGGGGCCTCGCGCCGGATCCGGCGGTAGCCGAGCGGCCGGAACAGCGGCGAGGTGGTGTGGTGGACGCTCGGCCCGTGCCACCAGCTGGTGCCGGCGGCGGGTTCGGCCTGCTGGGGTGCGCCGCCGAGGTGCCGGGCGCCGTGCGCGCCGAGCACGGCCGAGGCCAGCAGATCCGCCCCGGCCCGGTCGGCGGCGGCGAACCGCTCCGCCAACCGCCGCACGGAATCGGCGAATTCGCTTCCGGTACCGACGATCTGCGGGTACGTCCGGTCGGGGGTCGCGAGCCGCGTGGCCCCGCCCGTACGTCCGTTCCCCGTACCGCCGGTGGCCGCCAGGGCGCCGGCGGCTGCCTCCTGCCGCTCCATGTCGCCCCCAAGCCTAGACGCCGCACCGCACACTACGCGTCGGTAACTACCTCTTCCGCCGGTCGCCCACGTCCCTTATGGTTCCGGGCATGCCTGACCTACCCGATGTCGTGCTCTGGTCGATACCGGCCTTTGTGCTGCTCACCGTCCTGGAGATCGTCTCCTACCGCTTCCACCCGGACGACGACGAGCAGGGCTACACCGCGAAGGACACCGCGGCCAGCCTGTCGATGGGCCTGGGTTCGCTGCTGTTCGACGCCGGGTGGAAGATCCCGATCGTGGCGATCTACTCGTTCCTGTACGAGTTGACGCCGCTTCGGACACCGGTGCTGTGGTGGACGGTGCCGCTGATGCTGCTCGCCTACGACTTCTTCTACTACTGGTCGCACCGCGGCCACCACGTGATCCGGGTGCTGTGGGCCTGCCACGTGGTGCACCACTCCAGTCGGCACTACAACCTGTCGACGGCGCTGCGTCAGCCGTGGACGTCCGCCACCAGCTGGATCTTCTACCTGCCGATGATCGTGGCGGGCGTGCACCCGGCGGCGGTGGCGTTCTGCGGCTCGGTCAACCTGGTCTACCAGTTCTGGATCCACACCGAGCGGATCGGCAGGCTGCCCCGGCCGGTCGAGTACCTCTTCAACACGCCGTCGCACCACCGGGTGCACCACGCCTCGCAGGGCGGCTACCTGGACCGCAACTTCGGCGGCATCCTGATCGTCTTCGACCGCTGGTTCGGCTCGTTCGCGGCCGAGGCCGAGCAGCCGGTGTACGGACTGACCAAGAACATCTCGACCTACAATCCGTTGAAGGTCGCCACCCACGAGTACGCGGCGATCGCCCGGGACGTGGCCCGTGCCACCACCTGGGGCGATCGGCTGCGCCACCTGGTGAAGGGCCCGGGCTGGCAGCCCGCGCCGCGTACCGATTCCCCCGCCGCCTCACCGGAGAGTGCCCCCGCATGAGCCCCGCCCGCGACCCGCGCACCGCGCGGGCCCTGCTGATCGCCTTCGCCGTCGTCTCGGTGGCGCACCTGACGGCGATCGCCGTCCACGTGCCGGTCCTGCGGTACTCCACCAAGCCGCTGCTGATGCCGCTGCTGGCCGCCTGGGTGTGGGCGTCGGCGCGGCCCGCCACGCCGAAGCTGCTGATCCCGGCGCTGCTGTTCGGCGCGGGCGGCGACATCCTGCTGCAGGTCGGCGGCACCGTCGGGTTCCTGGCCGGCATGGGCTCGTTCGCGGTCGGCCACGCCTGCTACGTGACGATGTTCGTGAAGCTCGGCGCGCTCGCCGACCGGCGCCGCACGGCGATGGTCGCGGCCTGCTACGCGGTGGCCTGGGCGACGCTGATCACGCTGCTGCTGCCCGACCTGGACGCCGCCATGCGGATCCCGATGGCCGCCTACAGCCTGCTGCTGGCCTCCACCGCGGTGACGTCCTCCCGGATCGACTGGCGGGCGGGCGTGGGCGGCGCGCTGTTCCTGCTGTCCGACACCCTGATCGCCACCGACCTGGCGAACTGGAAGCTGCTGCCCATGCACAGCTTCCTGATCATGCTCACCTACATCGTCGGCCAGTACCTGCTGACCGTCGGCACCCTGCAGCGCACCGACGCCGCTCCCGCGGCCGCCGCGGTCCCGGCCACCTGACCGGCCCGCCCGGACACGCTTCGAGGGCGGCTCCCACCGTTTGGTGGGGGCCGCCCTCGGGCGTTCCGTGCTGCGGGCCGCGGGGGACGCGGGGCCCGCCGGGTACGGTGGGCGCGTACCGGAGGACCGCTCAGAGCTCCTCGCCGGCAGCCGATCCGCGCCGGCGCAGCAGCCAGAACCCGGCCACTCCGGCCGTCACCAGCCCGGCCCCGGCGGCCAGCCGCCCGGCGTCCATGCCGACCGAGCCGCCGACCCCGGTCTCCACCCCGCCGTGCGGGAGCCGCGCGGCGCCCTCCCAGTCGCCGCCCACGGCACCGCTGCCGCTGCCCGGGTTGCTGTTGCCCGCGTTGCCGCTGCCTGCGTTGCCGTTGCCCGTGCTGCCGCTGCCGGCCCCGGCTGCCGCGATGGCGACCGCGCCGACGAACTTGTCGCCGTTCGGGCACTTGCCGTCGATGCCCCAGGACGGGTCGTTGGCGGTGGAGCGCTTGGCGGCCGCGTCGGCCATCTCGTGCTCGGAGATGACGGTCGCGGTGCCCGAGTACTTGCCGTCGGGGCCGACGCTGAGCGTGGTCGAGCCGCCGGCGAAGGCGAGCGAACTCGCGGTCAGCGTCTTCGTCTCGTTGCCGGCGCAGTTCACGCTGACCGAGACGGACTGGCCGGGCTGCGCCTGCGCCGGGCTGACCCAGGCGGGCTGGCTGCCCTTCGCGGACGCGGGGCCGGCGGTGACGCCGGCCAGGCCGAGCAGGACGGTGGTGCCGAGCAGAGCGACGCCGGCGGTGCGCGTTCGGCGCATGCCGTACCTCCAGGGAGTCGAGCCGAGGGGCAGCGGTGCGTGACCGCCCCACTACCCGTGGTCGCCGACCACGCTAGGCCAGGGCCCGGGGCCCGGCGACACCTCAAGGGCCGTTCGGGTCCGGAGCGTCGCCCTGCCCCGGAACCCGTGGCGACCGGTCAGTCGTACGTGATCAGCACCGGCGCCCCGCTCGCCCTGGGACCCTCGGGATCGCCGCCCCCGGGACCACTGCCTCAGGCAGCAGGAGCTGTACGACGACAACCTGACCAACGACGCATTCACTACCCCCTTGGTCGTCGACGGGACGCCGCACGGTGCGGGTCCCGCCGGGATCCATGCTCCGGAACCGGGCCACCGACCCTCAAGCCTCCGCCGTCCCATCTTCCCGACGGGACGGTCGGACCCCGGTGACCTGCGGAGACGCCGCGTCCGCGGGACGCGGCGCCACCGGATTCCACCAGCCGGAGGGCTACTCGTTGCGGGCCGTCTCCGGTCCGGTGATCCGCCGCAGCAGCGGCATCGTCGCGCCGATGATGGCCAGTGCGGCGCTCAGGCCGCCGATCACCACGAGGTAGTAGCCGGCGCCGAGTGCGTGCAGCGTGTACTTCAGCTGGGAGCGCAGGAACAGGTCGGCCGCGAGCAGGCCGACGCCGATCGCCACGGCGGCCATCACCAGCAGCGGCACCACCGACTCCATCGCCACCACCCGGCGCAGGGTGCCGAGCGGCACGCCGGTCAGGCGCAGCAGGCTGAACGGGCGTTTGCGCTCGCTGAGGCCGCCGGCGACGCTCACTGCCAGGCTGCATCCGGCGATCGGGAAGGTCGCCAGGATCACCGCGTCGGCGAGTTGCTGGAAGCCGCGCACTTCGGCTCCGGCCAGGCTCCACGCCTCGCCGAGGGTCATCATCTGGCGCTCGGCCGGGTAGGCGACGTCCACCATGGTCCGGATCTGCTCGACGGCGGCGGGTGAGCCGTCGGTGTCCACCACCACGTTCAGTACGCCCGTGGCGTCCAGTTGGTCGGGGGTGAACGGGGCGGCGGGCCATTCGGTGGCGCTCTCGTCGCGCCAGCCGTACCAGGTGACCGGGACGTAGGCGCTCTGCGCGCCGGGCGCGCAGTGGCCGTACAGCTTGAGGGGCTCCAGGTCGCGGCAGGCCACGACTTCCCGGGTGGTGGCGGGTCCGTCGGCGGCCTGCACCTCCAGCTGCCGGTCGCTGGGGTGGGCCAGCAGCACGGTTCGCACGCCGGGGACGGCGCGCAGGCGCTGGAGCAGTTCGGGTGAGGCGGGCGGGCCCTGGCTGACGAACCGTTCGCTGCCCTGGTCGAATCCGCCGGTGAGGTCGTTGACCAGCATGTTGTTGAACTGCGGGCCGCCGTGGGGGTGGTTGCGCTCCTCGCTGATCGTGGTGATGACGCCGATCGTCGCGGTCATCACCAGCAGGGCCAGCACCAGTCCGCTCACCGCGCGGAACCCGGCGGTCGGGTTGTCGACCAGTCGGCGCACCGCGATCAGCGTCGCCGGGCGCTGGGTGCGCCGGGCGATCCGCCCCGCGCCCTTCATGGTCAGCCACGGGCCGGACAGCACCAGGCCGAACGCGATCAGCAGGAACGAGGACAGGTACGCCTTGACCTGCCCGGGCACCGACTCCGGGTGCCAGACCAGGAACGCGGACAGCTCGACCAGCCCGGCCACCAGCGGCACCACTCGCCACGTCCTGGGCGGCTTGGGGGTCACCCGGCGGCTCACCCCGAGCGGGGAGATCTGCACCCGGCGCAGCGCGATCCGGGCGGCGACGGCGGCGGCCAGCGGGACGCCCACGGCGACGGCGGCGATCTGCACGGGCGTCAGGGCGATGTCCGAGGCGAAGAACGGTGCGCCGGTCAGCTTCGCGTTCGTGACGGGGCCGCGCAGCGCCAGGTACGGCAGGAAGCCCAGCAGCACTCCGAGCGCGGCGGCGACCGTCGCCTCCACCGCCGACACCGTGGACACCTGACGGGGTGTCGCGCCGACCAGCCGCATCGCGGCGAACCGCTGCTCGCGGCGGGCCGCGTTCAGCCGGGTGGCGGTGCCGATCAGGATCAGCACCGGGAAGACCAGCGCGCCGGTCACCACCGTGAGGATCAGGTCCACGCCGTTGGCCTTGATGCCGACCACGCACTTCGCGCACTTCTCGGGCGCGACGGCGGCGACCTGGTCCACCATCGTGGCGCCGAGCTGCCCCGAGAGCTCCTGCGGGGTGCGGCCGACCAGTGCCAGCAGGCTGTCCGGCGCGGGCAGCGCGGCGTCCCCGAGGATTCCGATCCGGTGCCCGGGGAGGCGGTCCCCCAACTGCGCGGGCGGCAGCTCGTCGACCAGTCGGGCCAGCGCGGGCGACAGGTAGTACTCGCCGGGCCCGGGCATCCGCGGCACGCCGGGTGCGAGCGCCGCCCGCGGCCCGGTGGGCGCGACGTCGATCCGCCCGATCTCCTTGCCCTGCACGGTGTCCCGCCGCGTCGTCCACCACATCGGATCGACCCCGGCCGCACTCGCCGCCCGACCGTCGGCCGCCACCGCGCTGCCGGAGGCGGAGCTCCCCGCCTCCGCAGCACCGCCGGACGCGCTCGCCCCCTGGCCGCCGCCGGAACTCCCCGCAGCCTCCCGATCGGCGGGGAGCCCGTTGACGAACGGCGTGTTGAGCCACGCGTTGCGCGCGTTCTGGGCGTGGACGCCGTTGATCGCGGCGAGCGTGGTGAACAGCAGCCCCACGCCGATGGCGACCGCGCCGGCGGTGATGGCGAGGCGGACCAGTGCCTCGCGCCCGCCGCTGACGGCCAGTCGCAGTCCGAGCCCGATCACGAGGTCAGCCGTCCGCTCATCGAGGTGGCGCGGCCGTCGCGGACGATCGCCTCGCGGTCGGCGTAGGCGGCGATCCGGGCCTCGTGGGTGACCAGGACGACGGTGGTGCCCTGTTCGCGGGCGCAGCCGACCAGCAGGTCCATCACCTGTTCGCCCGTCAGGGAGTCGAGTGCGCCGGTGGGTTCGTCGGCGAACAGGACGCGGGGTTCGGCGACCAGTCCGCGGGCGAGGGCGACGCGCTGGGCCTGACCGCCCGACAGTTCGCCGGAGCGGCGGGCCTCCAGGCCGTCCAGGCCGAGCTTCGGGAACCAGCTGCGGGCCCGCTGGAGCGCGGCGGGCCGGCGCAGCCCGCCGAGCAGCAGCGGCAGGGCGACGTTCTCCTCGGCCGTCAACTCCGGCACCAGCTGCCCGAACTGGAACACGAAGCCGAAGCTGTCGCGGCGCAGGGCGCTGCGTTCCTGTTCGCCGAGGTTGTCGATCCGGCGGCCGTCGAACCGGATCTCGCCGCTGTCGGGGGTGAGGATGCCGGCCAGGCAGTGCAGCAGGGTGGATTTGCCGGAGCCGCTGGGGCCCATGATGGCGAGGATCTCGCCGGCCTCGACGGCGAGTTCGGCGCCACGCAGGGCGGGGGTCTCGCCGAAGGCGAGGGTGACGCCGTGGGCGTGGATCAGGGGGTCGGTCATCGCTTGGCCACCTCTGCGGCAAGGGCGTCGAGTCGGGCGGCGGTCAGGTCGATCCAGCGCAGGTCGGACTCCAGGTGGAACAGGCCGTGGTCGGCGAGGAGCGCGTCGACCAGGCCGCCGGAGCGCTTGATCTCGGTGAGTTCGCGCATCCGCTTCAGGTGGGCGGCGCGCTGGGTGTCGAGGTACAGCTCGGCGTCGCGGCCGAGCATCAGGGCGAGCACGACCTTGCTGAACAGCACGGTCTGCAGGTGGGGTTCGGCGGCGACGGGTTCGCGCAGCCAGTCCTCGAACTCGGTGGCGCCGGTCTCGGTGATCACGTAGCGCTTGCGGTCGGGCCCGTCGCCGGCCTCGGGCTCGCCGACGACGACCTTCCCGTCCCGGGCGAGCCGCCCGAGGGTCGCGTACACCTGGCCGAAGGGCAGCGGCTTTCCGCGTCCGAAGAACGCGTCGTAGTCCCGTTTGAGGTCGTAGCCGTGGCTGGGCTCGCGTTCGAGGAGCCCGAGCAGGGTGAGTGGAACGCTCATGATCGAGAGAGTACGCCGAGGGTGTACTCCACGTCTATACACTCAGAGAATACTGGCGCGGAGTCCTGCACCTTCCGGCTCTGACCTGGGGTTTCACGATCGAAGGGCGACGCGGTGGAGTTCACCGAGGCGGGGTCGGACGAAGCGTCAGCCGCCACGACCCTCGGGCGAACTGACGCTCCACCGGACACCTTCGGCCACCCGCGCCGACCGGGCAGCCAGCCCCCTGACGGCCGGTCAGAGGTCCAGGTCGACCACCACGGGCGCGTGGTCCGACGTCCCCTTGCCCTTGCGGGCCTCGCGGTCGACGTAGCTGTCCGACACCGCGTCCGCGAACGGCTTGTTGGCGTAGGTGAGGTCGATCCGCATGCCGCGGTTCTTCGGGAAGGCCAGCTGGCGGTAGTCCCAATAGGTGTAGGGGTGGTCGTACTTGAGCGGGCGGGGCACCACGTCCTGCAGGCCGATCTCCTGGAGGGCCGTAAGTGCGGCGCGCTCGGGCGCGGTGACGTGGGTGAGGCCCTCGAAGGCGGCGATGTCGTAGACGTCCTCGTCCGCGGGGGCGATGTTGTAGTCGCCGAGGACGGCGAACGGGCGGTCGCCGGCGGTGTCCTCGCGGACGGCGTCGCGCAGCGCGGCCAGCCACTCCAGCTTGTAGCGGTAGTGGGCGTGGTCGACCTCGCGGCCGTTGGGCACGTACACCGACCAGACCCGGACGGGGCCGCAGGTCGCGGCGACCGCGCGCGGCTCGACCACGGGGAGCATCGCGTCCTCGGCGAGGTACCCGGGCTGGCCGGGCAGGTCGCGGACCACGTCGTCCAGGCCGATCCGGGACAGCACGGCGACGCCGTTCCACCGGCCGGTGCCGTGCGCGGCGCTCCGGTAGCCGAGCTCGCCGATCGCCTCGGCGGGGAACGCCTCGGTGGTGCACTTGAGTTCCTGCAGGCAGAGCACGTCCGGCTTGGCGGACTCCAGCCACTCCAGCAGCTTGGGCAGCCGGGCGGTCACGGAGTTGATGTTCCAGGTGGCGATGCGGACGGTCACGGCGGCCTTCCCTCGGCGGTACGGACGGACGGGGCGCGCGGCACCGGGCCGGGCACCCCGTCCGAACATACCGCCCGGCGCCGACAGCGCCCGGCAGGCGACGGCTCAGCGGGACGGATGCACCACCGCGGCCGCTCCCCCGCCGCGGCGGACGGGTTCGGCGGCGGCCAGCCAGCGGCCGTCGGGGAGGCGTTCGATGCCGGTGGCGGCGCCGATCTCCGGGGTGCTGGTGAACACGTGGCCCATGGCCTGGAGCTTCGCCGCCTCGGGCGAGGCGAGGAAGGCCGGTTCGGCCTGGGTGGCGGCGGTGTTGCGCTGGCTGGCGCGGGGCGCGGCGATGGCCTGTTCCAGCGTCAGGCCGCGGTCGATCCGCCCGGTCAGCACCTGCAGCACGGTGGTGATGATGGAGGCGCCGCCGGGCGAGCCGGCCGCCAGGTACGGCTTGCCGTCCTTCAGCACGATGGTCGGCGAGATCGAGGAGCGCGGGCGCTTGGCCGGGCCGGGCAGGTTGGGGTCGGGGACGCCCGGGGTGAGCGGCGCGAAGTTGAAGTCGGTCAGCTCGTTGTTGAGCAGGAAGCCCCGGCCGGGCACGGCGATGCCGCTGCCGCCGGTCTGCTCGATCGTCAGCGTGTAGGCGACCACGTTGCCCCACCGGTCGGCGACCGTCAGGTGGGTGGTGCTCAGGCCCTCGTACGGTTCGGCGACCGGCTGTCCGCTGCTGGCGCAGGCCGCCGGGTGGTAGGGGTCGCCGGGGGCGAGCGGGCTGGTCAGCGCGTGCTTCGGGTCGATCAGGCAGGCCCGTGACGCGCCGTAGGCCGGGTCGAGGAGCTGACGGGTCGGCACCTGCACGGCGCGCGGGTCGCCGACCCAGCGGTTGCGGTCGGCGAAGGAGATCCGGCTGGCCTCCAGGAAGCGGTGGTCGTACTGGACGGGGTCGGCGAGGTCGGCGCGGCTGCTGGTGCCGAGGATGTTCAGCGCCTCGCCGACGGTCGTCCCGCCGGAGGAGGACGGGGCGATGCCGTACACGTCCAGGCCGCGGTAGGTGACGTGCGTCGGGTCCTGCTGCCGGACCTGGTAGGCCGCCAGGTCCGCGGCGTCGACCTTCCCGGGGCGGGCGTTGCGCCCGGACGCCGGGTCGACGGGCGGGTGCTGGAGGGTCCGGACAATGTCGGCGCCGATCGGGCCGCGGTACAGCGCGGCGGTGTCGGTCCGGCCCAACTCCCGGTAGGTGGCGGCGAGATCGGGGTTGCGCAGGGTGGAACCGACGACCGGCAGCTTGCCGTTCGGCAGGAACAGCGCCCGGCTGGCCGGGAAGTCCTGGAACCGGGCCTGGTTGAGGGCGGTCTGGTCCTGGAAGGTCTGGTCGACGGTGAACCCGCGGTCGGCGATCCGCTCGGCCGGTTTCAGCACCTCGGCCAGATCGCGGCTGCCCCAGCGGCGCAGCGCCTGCTCCCAGGTGGCGGCCGTGCCGGGCACGCCGACGGACAGGCCGCTGGTGACGGCGTCGTTGAACGCCAACGGCTGCCCGTTCTCCAGGAACAGCGAGCTGTCGGCCGTCCGGGAGGCGGTCTCCCGCCCGTCGAGGGTGGTGACCTTCCCGGTCCGGGCGTCGTAGTACACGAAGTACCCGCCGCCGCCGATACCCGCCGAGTACGGTTCGGTCACCCCGAGCGCGGCCGCGGTGGCGACCGCGGCGTCCACGGCGTTGCCGCCGCGCCGCAACACCTCCAGCCCGGCGGCGGTGGCGTCGGCGTCCACGCTGCTCACCGCTCCGCCCCAGCCCACCGCCTCGGGCTGTTTCCCGGCGACGACGGCCTGGTCGGCCTGCGCGGGCGCGGCAGTGCAGAGCAGTCCGGTGACGAGTGCGAATGCGGGGACGAGACGGACGAGGGGTCTCATACGGCCTCCCTGGGACGGCATCGGTCTCCCGTTCTCCCACACCCGCCACGCACTCGACAACGGCACGTTCGGCCAACTGCCGCACGCCGAAACGATCCTGTCGCACCCTCAGACCGCACCGACACGAACCGCCTTCCCCGCAGGGCCCCGCGCCGGCGTGCTGCCGCGCCGACGGACGGCAGACCCGCGCCGGCGGAGCACGGCCCGGCACCGGCAGGCCCGCCCCGGCGACCCACGAAGAAACCCGACCCCGACAAGCCCCACGTCAGCGGATCACGCCACAGCCACGGCAGGCCCCGCGTCAGCGGGAGGCCGCACCACCGGACGACAGACCCGCCCCGGCAACTCGCCGAAAAACCCGACCCCGACAAGCCCCACGCCAGCGGATCACCCCAGAACCACGACAGGCACCACACCCGCCCCCGGGAGCAGACCCCGCGTCAGCGGAAGGCCGCACCGGCAGACGGCAGACCCGCGCCGGCGAAGCACGGCCCGGCACCAGCAGGTCCGTCCCGGCGACCCACGAAGACGCCCGACCCCGACAGGCCCCACGTCAGCGGCCCGCACCACCACCCAGCAGGCGCTACGCCAGCGGCTCGCCCCACGACCACGGCATGCACCGCACCGGTCCCCAGGAGCAGGCCCCGCATCAGCGGGAGGCCGCACCGGCAGACGGCAGACCCGCGCCGACGAGACACAGCCCGACACCAGCAGGCCCGCCCCGGCAACTCACCGAGAAACCCGACCCCGACAAGCCCCACGCCAGCGGATCACCCCACCACCACGGCAGGCACTGCACCGGTCCCCGGGAGCAGACCCCGCGTCAGCGGCTCGCGCCGCCGCCCAGTAGTCCCCGCGTCAGCGGCTCGCGTTCCACCCGCCGGCGCTTGACCGTGCGGAACCGGCGGGCGACCTGGCGGGCGAGGTCCGCCGCGCCGACCAGGCCGGCCTCGTTGCCGAGGGCGGCGTGGACGATCTCGGCCTCGGGGCGGAAGCCGCGGCCGGTGAGGGTGCGGCGGAAGGCGTCCTGGGCGGGGCCGAGCAGGAGGTCGCCGGCCTCGCTGACGCCGCCGCCGACGACGAACCGGCCGGGGTCGAGCGCGGCGGCCAGGTTGGCGATGCCGACGCCGAGCCAGCGGCCGACCTCGTAGAGCAGCTCGGTGGCGACGGCGTCGCCGTCGCGGGCGGCTTCGGTGACCAGCGGGCCGGTGATGCCGAGCGGGCTGCCGCCGGCCCGGGCGAGCAGCGGCTGGACCACCGGGGACTCCTCGGCGACGAGTTCGCGGGCCTCGCGGACCAGCGCGTTGCCGGAGGAGTACTGCTCCCAGCAGCCGCGGTTGCCGCACGGGCAGCGGTGGCCGCCGGGGACCACCTGCATGTGGCCGAACTCGCCGGCCAGGCCGTGCTTGCCGCGGTCCACGTAGCCGTCGCGGACGACCGCGCCGCCGATGCCGGTGCCGAGGGTGATCATCACCATGTGGTCCTCGCCGCGGCCGGCGCCGAACCGCCATTCGGCCCAGGCGGCGGCGTTGGCGTCGTTCTCGACCACCACGGGGAAGCGCAGCCGGGAGCTTAGCGCCTCCTGGAGGGGTTCGTTCCGCCAGTTCAGGTGGGGGGCGAACAGCACGGTGGAGCGTTCGGAGTCGACCCAGCCGGCCGCGCCGACGCCGACGGCGTGGACGTCGTGCTTGTCGGCGAGCTGGAGGACGAGGTCGACGATGACGTCCTCGACCACCTTGGGGCTCTTGCTCTTGTCGGGGGTCTCGGTGCGCAGCCGGTCCAGCACCCGGCCTTCGCCGTCGACCACGCCGGCGACCACCTTGGTGCCGCCGATGTCGACGCCGATGGTGGGCAGTCGCAGCACTCCGGCGGGCAGGGTGCGGCGGCGGCGTTCGGCGCGCGGGCCGAGGCCCAGCAGGCTGGGCAGGGCGGGGCGGGCGGGGCCGTTGGCACTGGTCACGGAATGAATGCTCCTGGTTTCGGTAAAAGCTTCGGGCTGGTGCGGGAGGGGTTCGAACGAGCTGGCAGACTAGGCCGCGAACGCACAGCGGATTCTCACGAAAACGTGATGTTCCTCTCAGGTTTCTGCGGGTGTCGCCAGCAACTGATCGTGTGTTTGACGCAGTCTGACAAGTGTGATGTGCGAACCGGGGGACCCTGCCCCGGACGGCCGGACGACCCGATTCGAGAGACCCGATGCAGCTGACAGGCACCCCTTTCCTTATTCTGACGATCATCCTGGTGCCGATCTCCATCGCGGCCGCGCTGCTGCTGTGGGGCCGGGTCCGCGGGCCGCAGCCGGTCCAGGTGCTGTCCCGGATCGTGATGCTGCTGGTCTGTCAGATCACCGCGGTGATGATGGTCTTCGTCATGGTGAACAACGCCAACCTGATCTACGGCAGCTGGGACGACCTGCTGGGCACCGGCAACCACGTCCGCGCCGTGCCGAACGTGCAGGCCGAGGCCGGCGGCAGCGCCGCCCCGGGCAACGACTCCAAGCCGCAGCGCAACAAGGTGATCCAGCAGTTCAAGCCGGTCGGTGACCCGAAGGTGCCGAACGACGTGCAGACCACCGATCTGAAGGGCGCGGTCTCCGGTGTCGACGGCGAGGTGCTGGTCTGGCTGCCGCCGCAGTACAACGACCCGGCGTACAAGGACAAGACCTTCCCGGTGGTCGAGCTGCTGCCGGGCTGGCCGGGCTCCTCGAAGACCTGGTACGGCACGCTGCGGGTCTCCGAGCAGCTGAAGCCGATGATGCAGAGCGGACAGGTCGCCCCGTTCATCCTGATCTCGCCGCGCACCAACCTGCTGGGCGACTCCACCGACACCGGCTGCGCGGACGTGCCCGGCAAGGTCAACGCCGACACCTGGCTGTCCCGGGACGTTCCGCAGATGGTGCTGGACAACTTCCGGGTCGACACCTCGGCCGAGCGCTGGGCGGTGGCCGGCTACTCCGCGGGCGGGCACTGCGCGGCCAAGCTGGCGCTGGAGCACCCGGACCGCTACCGGGCCGGCATCAGCCTCTCCGGCTACAACGACCCGGGTGCGGAGGGCCAGTCGCTGACCGCGAAGGACCCGCACCTGAAGGAGATCTCCAACCCGCTGTACATCCTGAAGAACGCCAAGACCCCGCCGAAGGTCGCGCTGTACGTCACCGGCAACAAGGGCGACGGCCTGGAGGGCGGCGAGGCGCTGAAGGCCGCGGCCAAGGCCCCGACCACGGTGACCACGCAGGAGACCACCGGCCCGCACAGCAGCGACGTCTGGAAGCAGCTGGTCCCGAGCATCTTCACCTGGCTGACCACGATCATCCCCGCCCAGCACTGACGCCCAGCACTGATGCCCCGCACGCACGAGGGCCCGGCCGCACTCGGACGCTGTTGGTTAATGCGGGCTTGTGCGTGACGTCGGTCTTCAAGACTCAGTTGTGGTCTTGAAGGCCGACGTTGTCGTTTGGGGTGGGTGCGGGTGTCGATGCAGCCGAAGGGGTCTGGGGAGATCCCGGCGGAGACGGTGCGGGTGGCGCGGGCGGCGTTCCCGAAGGGGAGCCTGGCGATCCGGGTCAGGGACGAGCTGGGGCCGCTGTTCACCGATGAGGGGTTCGTGGGCCTGTTCGCGGTGCGGGGCAGGCCTGCCTGGTCGCCGGCGCGGCTGGCGCTGGTGGCGGTGCTGCAGTTCGTCGAGGGCCTGACCGACCGGCAGGCCGCCGAGTCGGTGCGGGCCCGGATCGACTGGAAGTACGCGCTGGGGCTGGAACTGACCGATCCGGGCTTCGACTTCTCCGTGCTGTCGGAGTTCCGGGACCGGCTGGTGGGCGCGGACGGCGGCCGGTCGGTGCTGGACGGCATCCTGGCCGCCGCCCGGGAGAAGGGGCTGGTCGGCAAGGGCGGCAGGGCCCGGACGGACTCCACCCACGTGCTGTCCGCCGCGCGGGAGCTGAACCGGCTGGAGCTGGTCGGGGAGAGTCTGCGGGCGGCGCTGAACGCGGTGGCCCGAGCCGAGCCCAACTGGCTCGCCGTCCACGCCCCGCCGGAGTGGTTCACGCACTACGCGACCCGGATCGAGGACTCCCGCTTCCCGAAGGCCCAGGCCAAGCGGGCCGAGGTGGGGCGCCGGATCGGTGCGGACGGGACGCGACTGCTGGAGATGACCCGGGCGGACGGAGCGCCCGCCCGGCTTCGGGCACTCGCGGAGGTGGAGTTCCTGCGCAGGCTGTGGGTCCAGGAGTTCCACCTGGTGGAGGGCGAGGTGGTGCCGCGGGACCCAAAAGACCGGCCGCCGGGCGCGAAGCGCCTGGTCACGCCCTATGACCCCGACGCGAGGGGCAGCGTCAAGCGCGACACCTTCTGGGACGGCTACAAGGTCCATCTCACCGAGACGTGCGAGCCGGGGCACGTGCACCTGGTCACGAACGTGGCCACCACCGTCGCCACCGTCCCCGACGACCGGATGGCCGCCGTGGTCCATGCCGGCCTCGCGGGGCGCGACCTGCTGCCGGACGAGCACTGGGTCGACACCGGCTACGCCAACAGCGGCGCGATGGTCGCCGCCCGCCGTGACCGCGGGGTCGCGCTGCACGGGCCACTGAAGGCCGTGACCGTCCCGCACGCCCGCGGCGAGGCCGCCTTCGGACAGGACGCGTTCACCATCGACTGGGACAACCGGCGCGTGACCTGCCCGAACGGCACCACCAGCACACAGTGGCACCAGCGCCGCTCGGAGGACGGCCTGCCGACCGTCCGGGTCCGCTTCTCCCCGGCCGACTGCCGCACCTGCCCCCAACTGCGGCAATGCGTCAACTCCCCGACGGCCCAACGCCGGGAGATCAACCTCAGGCCCCGCGACGAATACGAAGCACTCCAACAGGCACGAGCTCTCCAGCGGACCGACGAGTGGAAGGACCGCTACAAGATCCGCGCAGGGGTCGAGGGGACCGTCTCCCAAGCAGTACAGGCCTGCGGCCTGCGCCGATCCCGCTACCGAGGCCTGCCGAAGACCAGCCTCCAACATCAACTCACCGGCGCCGCCGTCAACCTGATCCGCATCGACGCCTGGCTCACCGGCAAACCCCACGCCCGCACCCGCACCAGCCCCCTGACAGCACACCGCCCCGCCGCATAAGCAACGGGGCGAAGTGCCATCAGGCCCGCATTAACCAACAGCGTCCCGTACGGCGGCCGGGCCCTTCGCGTGGCGCGAGGTCAGGACTTCGGCAGCGTGTTGACGTAGTCGGTGCCCGCGCCGTAGAAGCCGTCCACCGCCTGCTGGACGTCGGCCGGGGAGAGCGCCTGGTCGGCCTTGTAGTAGAACCAGTTGACCTTCATGTCCCAGCTGCGCTGGCCCGTGATCGAGGGCAGCAGGTCGATGAACCAGTTGCTGAAGTGGATGTCCATCTTCTCGCGCGCGACGTACTTGTCGGAGCTGGTGAACAGCTCCTTGCCGTCCATGGAGTAGACGACCTTCCCGTCCATGGCGGTGATCACCATGGTGTGCCAGCCCTCCATCCGCTGCTTGGCCGCGCGGGTGACGCGGTCCGGCGGGTCGGCCTTGAACCAGCTGGTGGTGTCGAGCTTCGGGCCCGGCGCGCCCCAGCCGCCGTTCGGCAGGTACTCGAAGTCGAGTTCGCTGTAGTTCGCCGAGTCGTCGGCGGGCGAGATCGGGAAGTAGGTCTGCACGACGTGGTCGCCGGTGCGGCCGGTCGAGGGCTTGTCGCTGAAGTGGATCCGGGCGGCGAAGGTCCCGTGGAACAGGTTGGTGCGGGTGCTCTGGACCTCGACCTGCTTGGTGCCCTGCTTGGTGCCGTCGGTGGACGAGCGCAGCTGCAGCGCCCGGCCGCCCTGCGCCGTCGGGTCGGCGGGGAACGAGGCGCCGGCCGCGGACCAGGTGTCCTTGACGCCGGGGCCGCCGCCGCCGTCGCGGACCTGCCAGCCGTGCGCGGCGAAGGCGGGGTCGTCGGGGCCGCTGTACTTGAAGGTGTCGAACATCGTTCCCGGCGGACCGCTGGGCGTCGGCGAGGCACTG
Organism: Kitasatospora griseola; assembly: GCF_044999035.1. NCBI lineage: Bacteria > Bacillati > Actinomycetota > Actinomycetes > Kitasatosporales > Streptomycetaceae > Kitasatospora > Kitasatospora griseola. The sequence continues at coordinate 1,101,289 of NZ_CP173360.1, forward strand.
GCGGCGGACGTGCCCTTCGCGCCGGAGTCTCCACCGGAGGCAGGGTCGCCGGTGCACGCCGCGAGCGCGCACAGCAGGGTCGGCAGCGTGATCACGCTCCACGCACGAGGGCGCGGAAAGCGGCGGGGCTGGCGCACACAAACTCCTTGGGGCGCAGCGGTGTCAGCTGGAACACGCCTGCTGCGCGGTGATCGACGACCGGTCGGAGGCGGTCATCCTAACCGTGCTCACCTCCGGCTTCGCCGCGGGGACGGCCCGGCCGGGGCGGGCGGGGCCTTGATCGACAATCCGTACACAGGTCTGAACCTGGTACGGACCGGTAGGGGTCTCGATCCGATTACAACCCTGACGCGGAACGCGTCGAAAGTGGACATCGGGCCCAATTCGTCCCAGGACGGTGCACTAGCGTTCGAGTTACGCTCCCGCGGTCTTCACACCTTCCCTCCCTGCCCTGAAAGGCCTCGCTCGGTGCGCTCTGCCATGCCTTCCTCCGAGCGCGGATCGGAGCACCTGATCCAGCCCGGCACACCCGGCCCGGAGGCCGAGGAGCCACTGCCCGAACCGGTGTTCGTCGACGAGTCCGGGCTGCGCGGCAGGCTGCTGCGCGGGCTCGGCTGGCCGGTGTCGGTGGTGGGCGCGGTGCTGGCGGTCGCGATGGGCGGCAGTCTGATCGGCGTTCAGGCGGACGCCCCGGCGATGGAGATCCCGGCGCAGCCCGCGCCGGCCGCAGCTCCGTCGGCCGCCCCGTCCCCCTCGCCGTCCGCGTCCCCGTCCGCGTCCTCGTCCGGGACGCCCACCCGCTCCACGTCGCCGCGGCCGGGCAACTCGGCCGGCACCACGAAACCCAGCACCGGGACGCACGGGGCGACGCCCTCGGGGAAGTCGACCAAGCACCCCTGACCCGGTCGGCCACGTACCCCTGATCCATCCGCACCACCCTTTCCAGGAGCGCCATTTGTCCCGCCACCAGCGCCGCCGGCAGTCCCTGCTGAGGCCGCGCCGACTGGCCGCGCCGCCGTTGCGCTTCGTCATGCCGCTGTCCCTGCTGGCGTGCCTGCTGGCGCTGCTGGTGCTGCGCGGGCTGGCCACCAACGAGGTGTTCCACGACACCCGGATCGCCGTCTCCGTCGACAAGGACACCGTCCCGGAGAACCTGCTCAACGGCGGCCCGGTGATCGACGCGCGCGGGGACAAGCAGGCGAACCCGGTCAGCTACCGGATCCCCGACAAGACGGTGGTGCTGAGCTTCGACGACGGCCCCTCGCCGGAGTGGACGCCGAAGGTCCTGGACGTGCTGAAGGCGCACGACATCCGGGCGGACTTCTTCGTGACCGGCGCGATGACCACCCGCAACCCGGAGCTGATCCGGCAGATCGTCGCGGGCGGCCACGAGATCGGCCTGCACACCTTCACCCACCCCGACCTGGTGTACCAGTCGCACGCCCGGATCAGCTGGGAGCTGGCGCAGACCCAGCTGGCGCTGGCCGGCGTCGCGGGCGTGCACAGCTCGCTGTTCCGGCCGCCGTACTCCTCCAACTCCGCGGCGCTGGACGACTGGAACTACCCGGTCATCAAGTACGTGGGCGCGCACGGCTACCTGACGGCGTTCATCGACCGCGACACCGACGACTGGAAGCGTCCCGGCGTCGAGGAGATCGTCAAGGCGGCGATGCCCGCCACGCCGGGCGCGGGCGAGCTGATCCTGCTGCACGACGCGGGCGGCGACCGCGCCGAGACGGTCGCCGCGCTGGAGCAGATCATCGTCAAGCTCCAGGGCGAGGGCTACCGCTTCACCACCATCTCCGACGCGCTCGGCGCCTCCCCCGGGACGGTGCCGGTGCACGGTTTCCAGCTGTGGGCGGGCAAGGGCTTCATCTGGGCGACCCAGGTCGCCGTGCACACCCTGCCGGTGCTGGTCGGCCTGATGGCCCTGGTCGGCTTCCTGAACTTCGGCCGGTTCGCGCTGATGATCGTGCTCGCCCCGATCCACGCCCGCCGCTCCAAGCGGCAGGGCGCCTGGGGGCCGCCCGTCACCCGGCCGGTCACCGTGCTGGTCCCGGCGTACAACGAGCGCGAGTGCATCGCCAACACCCTGAACTCGTTGGCGGCCAGTGACTATCCGATCGAGGTGATCGTCATCGACGACGGCTCGACGGACGGCACCGCGGACATCGTCGAGGAGATGAACCTGCCGTTCGTCCGGCTGATCCGCAAGGTCAACGGCGGCAAGCCCAGCGCGCTCAACGCCGGCGTCGCGGCGGCCTCGTACGACATCGTGGTGATGATGGACGGCGACACCGTGTTCGAGCCGTCGACGGTGCGCGAGCTGGTCCAGCCGTTCGGCGATCCGAAGATCGGCGCGGTCGCGGGCAACGCCAAGGTCGGCAACCGGGAGAGCCTGATCGGCGCCTGGCAGCACATCGAGTACGTGCTCGGCCACAACCTGGACCGCCGGATGTACGACGTGCTGAACGTCATCCCGACCATCCCCGGCGCGGTCGGCGCGTTCCGCAAGGAGGCGCTGCGGCGGGTCGGCGGGATGAGCGACGACACCCTCGCCGAGGACACCGACATCACCATGGCGGTGCTCAGCGACGGCTGGCGGATCGTCTACGCCGAGCGCGCCCGCGCCTGGACCGAGGCGCCGGCCAGCCTCCAGCAGCTCTGGTCGCAGCGCTACCGCTGGAGCTACGGCTCCATGCAGGCGATGTGGAAGCACCGCCGCGCGGTGATCGCCCGCGGCCCGGCCGGCCGCTTCGGCCGGATCGGACTGCCGCTGGTGGTGCTGTTCGGCGTGGTCGCCCCGCTGCTGGCGCCGCTGGTCGACCTGTTCCTGCTGTACGGCGTGCTGTTCACGGACGCCCCGATCACGCTGGCCAGCTGGGGCGCCTTCATCGCGCTGCAGGCGCTGCTGTCCTGGTACGCCTTCCGGCTCGACCGGGAGAAGCCCTGGCACCTGATCAGCCTGCCGATCCAGCAGGTGGTGTACCGGCAGCTGATGTACATCGTCCTGCTGCAGTCCACGATCACCGCGTTCACCGGTGGCCGGCTGCGCTGGCAGAAGCTCCGGCGCACCGGCGAGGTCGCCGCCGCACCGGTGGAGGGCTGACCATGAGCGACACCATTCGGCTGCGGATCCCCGAGCAGCTGCGCCGGGAGCTGCCCGCCGACCCGCCGCCGCCCGCCCGCACCGGCGGCCGCGACCGCTACCTCGACCTGCTGCGCGCCCTGGCGCTGGTCCGCGTGGTGCTGTTCCACAACTTCGGCTGGTTCTGGCTACCCATCGTCTTCCCCTCGATGGGCGTGATGTTCGCGCTGGCCGGCTCACTGATGACGCGTTCGCTGAGCCGCCCCGCGCTGGGCGTGATCCGCGGCCGCCTGCGCCGTCTGCTGCCGCCGATGTGGCTGTTCGGCGCGGTCCTGCTGACGCTGCAGATCGTCGACGGCTGGGGGCCCGACTCCGAGGGCCACCCGAACTGGTGGTGGGGCAAGCTGGCGTTCTGGGTGCTGCCGCTGAGCACCCCACCGTACGCCGACGAGCTGTCCGGCTTCCACCACCTGGTGGAGTCGACCTGGGCGGCCCAGCTGGTCGTCCCGCTCTGGTACCTGCGGGCCTACGTGTGGTTCGTGCTGCTGTCGCCGCTGCTGCTGCGGGCGCTGCGCCGGTTCCCGCTGGTGACGCTGTTCGCGCCGCTGGCGGTGTCGATCGGCCTGAACCTCTTCCTCACCGACCCGGAGTTCGTGTACGGCCGGGTCTGGGAGGCCGCGGGCGACTTCACCACCTTCGGCTCCTGCTGGATCCTCGGCATGGCGCACCAGGAGGGACTGCTGCGCCGGATCCCGCAGTACGTCCTGCCGTCGATCGCGCCGCTGATCATGGTGGCGGGCTTCTGGTACCTGCAGACCCGTCCGGTGGATCCGACCGTACGCAGCACCATCGAGGACTGGCCGATCGCGCAGGCGCTGTGGTCGTTCGGCTTCGTGGCGATGCTGCTGCACATCAGCCCGTCGTGGGAGCGCTGGCCGGCGCGGCTGGAGCTCTGGAACGGCCTGGTGAGCCTGTTGAACGCGCGCGCGGTGAGCGTCTACCTGTGGCACGAGGTGGCGCTGGTGGCGGCGGTGCCGCTGATCGACCCACTGTGGAAGATCCCGTTCTTCGAGCAGCACCTGCCATGGCTGCTCTCCAGCCCGTGGTTCACCCTGCTGGTGGGGCTTCCGCTGCTGGCCCTGCTGGTGCTGGTGTTCGGCTGGGTCGAGGACGTCGCGGCGAAGCGCAGGCCGCGGCTGTTCCCCTACCCGCGCCGCCCACGCGGTCGGCGCCGCGGCGTCGCCTGACGGCGAGATGACGTGGTGATGCCGCCCGCGGGTCCGATCCTCCGCCCGGCCGACGTCTCGGCCGGCCCGTCCGGGACGGCCGGCCCGCCTGGCATCACCTCGTCGGCCGGCTCCAGGCACCGGGGGCCCATAGAGGGAAGACTTTAAAGCCTTCGGTCCCCGAGATCTGATCTCAGGGACCGAAGCTTTTTTACTGTCGGCCCCGGCCGATGCCAACGCCGAGGAGGGCCAGTGCGGCCGCCCCCTGCAAGGCGAGCGACAGTGGTGTTGCCCGCCCATACGGGTAGAGGTGTGGTAGGGCCCACCCCGCTGCACTGGTGAGGGCAAGGGCTACCCACCAGCCAAGGGTGCGGTTTCGGCCGAGAGGGCGCAGTGCGTAGAGCGCCGCCGCGATCTCCGCCACGATCAGCACCGCTTGGGCGACCGACATGGGGTGCTCCCCTCGGTCACTGGCTGTACCTTCCGTCGTCCCAGTAGGAGGTCTTGGAGAAGCTTCCGAAGAAATTGACCCAGACGGTGATCCGGGACTGGGACTCCATACGACCGAGGTCCTTGCTCCAGTACTGGACGCTGTAGCCCACATATCGCTTGTACAGCGTTTTGCGATAGCGGTACCGCCAGGCCGTCCCCTCCACATAGCAACCGGTCATGAAGACACCCTGCAGGGACTGCAGGAAGGCCTTCATGTATTTGGGCAGTGAGTTGTAGGTCGAGGGGTACCACCGTGTGGTGTCCCAGTAGTCATAGAGCCGGTACCAGGGAGTGGGGGCTCGCCAGTCACAACTGGGCATGCCGCAGCTCACCTTCTGGCCGTCAAGGTCGAACCGGTTGACCGGGTCCTGGTTGGCGTACTCGTACGAGTTCGCCGAGCCGCCCGGGACGGGGTCGACGGACAGGAAGCGACCGGTGGCGGAGTTGTAGAGACGCGCCCCCATCAGGGTCAGGCCTGCGGCCGTCTCGGCGGAGCGGGCCTTGCCGCCCAGCCAGCCGTAGCGCGTCCCGGTCTGGCCGGCACGCGGGTTGCCGAACTCGTCGTAGTCGAGCACGGTCGGCGCGGTCGGAGTGGCCAGCGGGAGTTGGACGGCCACGTCGCCGTGCACGTTGGTGAGCTGGAGGACGGTCGAGCCAGTCTTGCCGGTGGTAGCGGCCAGGTCACCGGTCAGGTCGGCGACGTTGCGGGTGATCGTGCCGTTTGCGTCCTCGTTGATCCAGCGTGGGCTGTCGATGTCGCCGGAGTAGTGGTTGACCTTGCTGCCGGTCCGGCTCCAGGTCCCCGAGGTGTTGGTCTCGGTAGTCCAGCTGCGGAAGCGGAAGCCCGAGTCCAGCGCCCAGGTCTGCCGCTGGCTGCCGGTGGTCAGCTGGTACGCGCGGTCGTTGGTGTAGTAGCCCACCGTGGACCCGGGCAGCGCGGTGGTGCGCCCGAGCGTGTCGTAGACGTAGCCGCTGTCCACCAGACGGTCGCCGGTGTCGTAGTTGTGCACGGTGGTCGGGCCGCTGGTCGGGCAGGTACCGTCCGTACCACCGGTCGCGGCAGTCTGGGCGACCCGGTTGGACCGCTTGTCGAGCGTGTAAGTGCGCTGCGTGCAGACCGAGTTGACAGTGTCGCGGACCTCTGTCAGGCGGCCCGCGCGGTCGTAGGAGTACTTCTGGGAGGTCGCACCGCCGGTGGCGGCGGAGTGCGTGGCAACCTCGCCGTGGATCGAGCGGGTGACGGAGTCGGCCAGCAGGACGGCGCCGTCGCTGTCCCGAGTGTAGGTGCGGTTGGTGGCGCTGCCGGTGGCGTCGAGCGCCTGGGTCAGCGTGTAACCGCCGGGCAGGGTCTCCTTGGTGATCGCCCCGTCAGCGTTGAAGAGCGCGGTGAAGGTGCCTGCGACCGAGTCCACGATCTTGGTCGCCACGCCGGTCGGCTCGACCGAGGTGTCGTAGGTGTAGGTGGTTGTGGAAGGCGCGCTGTCCGTGATCGTGACGGGCCGGTTCAGGTCGTCGAACGTGCTGCTGGACGTGCCGCCGTCGGCGTCGGTGTAGGAGATCGGACGGCCGAGCTTGTCGTAGCGCCGGGTGATCGTGCCCCCCGTCGACGAGCTGGTGGTGACAGGACGTCCAGTCGCCGAGTCGTAGCCGGTGGTCACGGACGGGATGGCCTGGCCCACGTTTCCGGTGACGGTCGTCGTGGTCTGTCGGCCGGCTGCGTCGTAGCCCAGTGCGGTGGTCCGGTAGCCGCTGCCGGAGGTCTCGGCGATCTCGGTAGCCTGACCGTACCGGTCGTAGCTGAACAGGGAGTCGACCAACTCGGTCGGGTTGGATCCGCCTCCGGTGATGCTGCCGGACGGGCCCGTCCAGCACACCATGTCGGCCCACTCCGGGCGCCCCTTGCACCAGCCAGTGCCGCTGCCGGACCAGTAGACGGTGGTGCGGCTGGCCGCGTCATCGCCGGTGCTGCCAGGAAGATTGATGGCGGTGACCTTGCCCTGGGCGTTGTAGCCGGTGCCGGTGATCAGATTGAGACCGCCGGAGTCCTTGACGCTCAGCGTGGGCATGCCCTTGGCCCAGTCGTACTCGGTCCGGGTGATCCGCCGGTCGGCGATGATCGAGTCGAGACCGAGGACCCGCAGGCCGGAGATGGTCAGCGTCAGCTTGTCGCTGACCGTGGCCGTGCCGTCGGTGGGACGGTCGCTGTCGTACTCGTTAATGGACCAGGAATTCGCCGAGACCACCGTCCCCGTCGGAAACAGCACCTTGTCGCCCGACTTGAAGTCGGAGGTGAGCTCCACCCGCCGCAGCGGGCCGAACTGCTCGAGGAGCCGAGTGCCGCTCGCATTGTAGAGCGCGAACGTCGTGAGCAGTTCGGCCCGGTCGTCGGTGGCCAGCTGGGCTATCCCAAGCTCACCAAGGGCGGCCTGGTCGGCATTGGTCAGGCCGAGGGCCAGCGAGCGGTTCGCAGCGGTCAGCGAGCGGATGGTGTTGCCGAAGCGATCGTGCTGGGTGGTGGAGATCGCACCGCCGGGCAGCGCACTGTTCACACCCAGACCGGAAGCGTCGATATAGGAGATGGATGCCCGGGTGTAGCTTCCCGCACCCAGCGCGCTGCCGTTGTGCGAGGCGGGCACCTGGTCCGGCGGGAAAATCGCGGTCGCGTCAGTGGGAATGTCGCGCTGACCCCATGCCGCCACATCCTGGGCGCCCATCCGGTACGGCGCCGCCGACCCGCTGAGCGGCACTCCATAGACCACGTTGGTGGTCGCGGTACCGGCCGTCTGGTCGGCCGAACCCTGCACCAGGGTCGGGCGGGAGACCGAGAGCAGCATGCCGTCACCCGAGGTGGCGGCACCGCCCGCCTGGCCGTAACTGAAGGTCCAGGCCAGTTCCCCGGGCGGGGTCAGGCTGACGACCCGTCCGGCACTGTCGTAGGTGTACGCCGTCTTCAGTGGAGTGCTGATCCGGGGGTCCCAGGACTCGCGCAGGAAGCCGGACGCGTCGTAGGCGTACTTGCTGACCGCCACGGCCGTGGCCGTGCCGGCACCCGGGACAGTCGACCACAGATTGATCGTGGACACCTGCCCGGAGTAGTCGCCGAACGCGCTCGCGGTGGCCGTGGTCGAGTTGGCGTACACGAGCTCCAGCACTCGGCAGCCCGCGGTCGACGGGGTGGCCGAGCAGGTGGCGGCACTGACCGCGCTGGTGGCGCCAATCAGGTACTTCGGTCGCACGAACGTGCTGCCGCTGGCCGTGACCGTCTCGGAGACCACCGTAGAGGTGGAGGCTGCGGTCGGCAGCGAGGTGGTCGCGGCGTTCCAGACGGTGGCGCCGGAGGCCTTGGCGAAGACGGTGGAGCGGCCGTCGGTGTCCGTCAGGGTGAAGGAGCCGGTCGGCTGTCCGGTCAGGGTCAGCTTCTCGGCGCCCGGCTCGGGGGTCCAACTGCCGTTGGCGGCAGCGGTGAAGCCCGTCCGCGCACCGGAGGAGTCGACCACGGAGACTGCGGTCGGGGAGGTCTGCTCGACGTAGCGCCAGCTCGAATCGGTCTCCTGCGCGAGCGTCCCGGAGGACCACTGCGGCCCGAAGATGGCCGCCTGTCCGGTCTGCTGTGCGCCGGCCGTAGGACGGCGGGAGGAAGCCGTGCGGGTCACGGAGAGACCGAAGAACGAGGCATCGGTCGAGGTGATGGAGTAGTCACCGGTGAGCGGGTTCAGGTTGCCGGGCCCGATGGCCTGGTCCGGCGCCGGGCCCGCGTTGCGGTCGACCGTGACCGAGCTGCTGTCCGAATACCCCGTGGAGGCCGAGCCGGTGAACTTCGCGCGCACCTCGATCGGGCCGTCCTGCGCGAGCGAGGACGTCACGTTCCAGCTCAGGTCCGCCGGGCTGCCGCCGGTTACCTGGACAGGCCAGGTGACGGCAGAGCCGGTGGAGACTCGGATGACGTCGGCAGCGGGCACCTGCTTCCAGGCGTCGGCCTCGCCGAAGCGGTACTCGTAGGTCGCACCGGTGTAGTCGGTTCGCCCCTTCGCGGAGAGCATGATCCGGCGCGCCGAACGTGAACCGTCCGCCGGCGCGAGCAGGCCCACGCCGTCCGCGCCGATACCGAACCCGTAGGACACCGTGTTCGCCGACAGGTTTCCGGCGACATTCACCGTCCGGACCGAGAGCATGTGCCAGCCCTGGTCGGGCGTGATGCTCACCTGGAGGGAGGCGCCGCCGGTGCCGGTGGTGGTGTCACGCAATCGGTTGGGGGTGTTGAGGTCGTCCAGACCCCAGTCGTACCCCGCGCCGTCCGCGGAGGTCGTGCTGAACGTGCAGGTGATGGCCCCGTTCGGCGCGGCGTTCCAGCTGTTCTGGGGGAATCCGTTGCAGGAGACGGTCGGCGCGACCGGCTGGGTGGTGTCGACAGTGAACGTGGTGTAGTCCGTCCACGCGCTGTAGTCCGCCCCGTTGAAAGCCCGAGACCGCACCCTCAGGTGCTTTCCGTTGGGAAGCGCGTTGGCCGTGGGAACGACGAGAAGTGCGTTGACCCCCGACGCAGTGGTGCCGGAGCTACCGGTGTACGTGTACGTGGTGTCGGCGGCTGTCGGTTCCGCACTGATCTCGAACTGCGCCTGATAAGTAGAGCCGTTGGCGTTGACAGCGTTAGCCCACAGCGTCGGCGTGGCGTTCGCGGTGTAGCGAATCCCGCTGTAGGGGTTGACGGACCACGTGGTCAGCCCCCATCCGCTCGGTGTGCCCGGTGCGCCGCTGGCCAGAGTAACGACGCTCGGGGAGGCCGAAAAAGCCTGCCCGGTACTGAGAGCAGCCAAACCTGTCTCGGCTATCAGCATCAGGGATACGACGCCCGCGACTTTTCGCAGGCGTCCGCCCGTGTGTAGAGAAGAAGACCGCATGTAATGGCGCTCCTTGTCATGCCCTCCCAATGAGAGCCGACGAAGGACTACCAGACAGGTCAATAACAGGTCAATGTCTCATCCCGGTTCCGCCATGTTCTAGGCCAAGGGGGCCGCGCAAGTGTGAAATGCAACCATCGGGCGGCGCTTGACGAAATTGCCATTGCATCCGCAGGGAAAATGCACCCCAATCGGGCAAATACATTCGGACAAATTGGACATCATTTCCTATACATGGACAGACATCCCCCAAGTGTCGCCGATCGACACAGCAGAGCCATCTTGTAGCTCGACGATCGGCGGAGAATTTCGATCAAACCTCCGTGATTCGTCTCAAGCCTCGGACATCGCACCGGTGAACTACTCGCAGAAGTACCCGGGTGCGGATGGGCGCCGACCCTAAAGGGCGGTTTCTGCCGCTGATCGTCGGGAGCGGAAACCGCTGGTCGCCATCGGCGCCTTCGGAACCGGTTCCTCCGGCCCGAAGGCACCGCCGCGTGCCGGGACAGTGGCGGCCCGTCAGCCCGGCTGGAGGGCCAGGTAGAAGTCGACCCGGTCCTCCAGCCGGGACAGGTCGCGGCCGGTGAGCTCCTCGATCCGGCCGATCCGGTAGCGCAGCGTGTTGACGTGCACGTGCAGCTGGGCGGCGCAGCGCGTCCAGGAGCCGTCGGCGCGCAGGAACGCGGCCAGGGTGTGCAGCAGGTCGGCCTGGTGCTCCCGGTCGTAGGCGGTGACGGGGTCGAGCAGCCGGGACCGGAACGCCCGCCGGACCTCGTCGGGGACGGCGGCCAGCAGCAGCACGTGCGAGGCGAGGTCCTCGGGGCCGGCGACCCGTATCCGGCCGGCCCGGGCGTCGGCGACCCGGCGGGCGTGCCGGGCCTCCTCCAGGGCGCCGCGCAGGCCGCCCGACTCGGCGACGGGCGCGGCGACGCCGACGGTGATCCGGCTCCCGGCGTCGAGTCCGGCCTCCAGCGGGGCCAGCAGCGCGCGCACGTCGTCGGTGGGAGCGGCGGCGGCAGGGACGGCGGTGTCGGGGGCAGGCAGCACGGCGACGGCGCCGGTCGGGCCGTCCGCGGCGACCAGGGCGGTGGCCGGCAGCGCCTCTTCGAGGACGGGGCGCAGCGCGCCGTCGGGCAGGCCGGCGGCGTCGGCGGACAGCACCAGCCAGTGCGGCCGGCCCTCGCCGTGCAGGACGCGGGCGATGTCGGCGGGGTCGGCGTCACGCCGGAGCAGGGCGAGGAGCTCGTCGGCGATCCGGCGGCGCAGCCGGCGGCCGTCGTCGCGGCGGGTGCGTTCGGCGGCGACCAGCCGGGCCAGGTTCTCGGCGAGCTGGCGGCGCTTGGCGGGCCATTCGGTGAGGTCGCCGGCCACGGCGAGGATCCAGTCGGCGAGCGGGGTGCCGGTGGCGGCCTCGGCGGCGGGCAGCAGCGAGTAGGCGCCGTCGGCGAGGCGGACCCGGTGCGGGGGGCGCTGGCCGCGCTGCTGGGCGGCGAGGTGGGTGCGGGCGAGGCGGTCGCGGTCCTCGGGGGCGAGGCGGTCGGCGGGGCCGGCGACCACCTGGCCGGTGGGGGTGAGCACCCAGCAGTCCAGGTCGAGGTCGCCGCCGAGCAGGTCGAGGACGGCGTCCAGGCCGCCCGCGCCGGCGGCGGACACCAGCAGCCGGTGCCGGTCGACCAGCGCGGCGAGGTCGGCGGCGCGGCCGGCGGAGACGTGCCGGCCGACGTACTCGGTGACGGCGCCGAAGGCGATGTCGTCGGGGACGGCGAGCAGCGGCAGCCGGTGGCGTCGGCAGGCGGCGACCAGGTCGTCGGGGACGGGGCCGACCTCCACCTCGCCGGCCCCGAGCGCGGCGGCGCCGCCGGCCACCAGGGTGCGCACGAAGCGCGCGGAGTCGGCGGGGCCGGTGCGCCACAGCATGCCGGTGAGGACGAGTTCGCCGCCGTGCAGGAACCGCCCCGGGTCCTGGAGGTCGGTGGTCATCACTCCGGTGACCTGCCGGTCGAGCTCCTCCTCGCCGGCGAGCAGGCGCAGTCGGGGTGCGCCGGGGGCGAGCAGGTCGCGGACGCGCATGGACGGGGCCCTTCGTGACGGTGCGGCGGGTGCTGCGGGTGCTGCGGGTGGATCGTGGGGGTGATTCCGGGGCGAGGACGGCCCAGGGTGACCCGGGTGGGCCGGCGGATCGTCCACATTGGACGAACGTACAGGACAGTGCGGCTGCGCACCGTCGGCCCTCGTGCCATCGGTGACTGCCGGCGGCCCCGGCCGCGGCGGTTCACTGGCCTGCACGCCGCCGGGCTGCACCGCGGTGCCCGCCGGGCGGTCGGCCGGGCCACCCCCGGCCGGGGCGCCGGACCCCCGTCCGCCGGCGAAGAGAGGAGGCACCGCATGGAGTTCCTTCGGCCCGCGACCTGGGACGAGGCGCTCGTGGCGATGGCCGAGCACCCCGGGGCGCTGCCGGTCTCCGGCGGCACCGACGTGATGGTCGAGCTGAACTTCGACCTGCGCCGGCCGTCCGCGATCCTCGACCTGAACCGGGTCGGCGAACTGACGGACTGGAGCACCGACGGGTCGTCGGTGCGGCTGGGCGCGGCCGTGCCGTACGCCCGGATCATCGACGAGCTGTCCGTTCCGCTGCCGGGGCTGGCGTTGGCGGCACGGACCGTGGGCTCGCCGCAGATCCGCAACCGGGGCAGTGTCGGCGGCAACCTGGGCGCGGCCTCGCCGGCCGGCGACGCGCATCCGGCGCTGCTGGCCGCGGGCCGCGGGGTGCGGGTGGAGGCGCACTCGGTGCGCGGGGTGCGGCTGATCCCGATCGACGAGTTCTACCTCGGGGTGAAACGCCACTGCCTGGCCCCGGACGAGCTGATCCGGGCGGTGCGGATCCCGGTCGCCGACGGCCCGCAGCAGTTCTCCAAGGTCGGCACCCGCAACGCGATGGTGATCGCGGTGTGCGCGTTCGCCCTCGCGCTGCACCCGGCGGACCGCACGGTCGGCACCGGCCTGGGCTCGGCCGCGCCGACGCCGCGCCGGGCCGCGCGGGCCGAGGCGTACCTGGCGGACGCGCTGGCCTGGGAGTCCGGCGACCCGCCGGCCCCGGAGGTGGTGCGGCGTTTCGGCGAGCTGGTGGCGGCCGCCGCCGATCCGATCGACGACGTCCGGGGCACCGCCGCGTACCGGCGGCACGCCCTGGCGGTGCTGGCCCGGCGCACGCTGGCCTGGTGCTGGAACGACTACCGCGAGCAGCTGGGGAGGACCGCATGAGGGTGGTGTTCACCGCGAACGGCCGGCCGGTCGAGGCCGACGACGTGTGGGAGGGCGAGTCGCTGCTGTACGTGTTGCGCGAGCGGGTCGGCCTGCCGGGCTCGAAGAACGCCTGCGAGCAGGGCGAGTGCGGCTCCTGCACCGTCTACCTGGACGGGGTGCCGGTCTGCGCCTGCCTGGTGGCGGCCGGTCAGGTGCAGGGCCGCGAGGTCCGCACCGTGGAGGGCCTGGCCGGCCCGGACGGCGGGCTGGGCCCCGTCCAGCAGGCGTTCCTGGACGCGGGCGCCGTGCAGTGCGGCTTCTGCACGCCCGGCCTGCTGGTGCAGACCGACGCCCTGCTGGCCCAGCACCCGCGCCCGTCCGACGCCGACATCCGCGAGGCGCTGTCGGGCAACCTGTGCCGCTGCACCGGCTACGAGAAGATCATGGACGCGGTGCGGCTGGCCTCGGCCCGCATCGCAGGGGCGGGGGGCGGGGAATGACGACGACCCGTCCGGTCCAGGCCGAGAAGAACCTGCAGCGGATCGACCAGGCGTCCAAGGACGGCATCGGGCAGTCCCCGCTGCGGCCCGACGGCACGTTGAAGGTGAAGGGCGAGTTCGCCTACTCCTCCGACCTGTGGCACGAGGACATGCTGTGGGGCACGGCGCTGCGCTCCCCGCACCCGCGCGCGAACATCCGCTCCGTCGACGTCTCGGCGGCCCTCGCCGTCCCCGGCGTCCACGCGGTGCTCACCCACGAGGACATCCCGGGCGCCAAGTTCTACGGTCTGGAGATCGCCGACCAGCCGGCCCTGGCCGTCGACAAGGTCCGCTACCAGGGCGAGCCGGTCGCCTTGGTGGCCGCCGACCATCCGGAGACGGCCCGCCGGGCGGCGAAGCGGATCGTCGTCGACTACGAGGTGCTCACCCCGATCACCACCGAGCAGCAGTGCCTGGATCCGGAGACCCACGGGTACGTCCACGAGCCGCACGAGTACAAGGCCCGCGCGCACGGCAACCTCTGCCACGAGCAGCGGCTGGTGGCGGGCCGCGGCGTCACCGACGAGGTGCGGGCGCTGGCGGACGTGGTCGTGGCGGGCGAGTACGAGGTCGGCATGCAGGACCAGGCGTTCCTCGGCCCCGAGTCGGGTCTCGCGGTGCCCGCCGAGGACGGCGGCGTGGACCTGTACATCGCCACCCAGTGGCTGCACGTGGACCGGCAGCAGATGGCCCCGGTGCTGGCCCTGCCGGAGGAGAAGATCCGGCTGACGCTGGCGGGGGTGGGCGGCGCGTTCGGCGGCCGCGAGGACCTGTCGATGCAGATCCACGCCTGCCTGCTGGCGCTGCACACCCGAAAGCCCGTCAAGATCGTGTACTCCCGCGACGAGTCGTTCTTCGGCCACGTGCACCGCCACCCCGCCCGGATGCGCTACGAGCACGGCGCCACCCGGGACGGGAAGCTGGTCTTCGCGGACTGCCGGATCGTGCTGGACGGCGGCGCGTACGCCTCCACCTCGGCCGCCGTGGCCGGCAACGCCGCCTCGCTCGGCCACGGCCCGTACGTCATCCCGAACGTCCGGATGCACGCCCTCGCGCTGTACTCCAACAACCCGCCCTGCGGCGCGATGCGCGGCTTCGGCGCGGTGCAGGCCGCGTTCGGCTACGAGTCGCAGATGGACCGGCTGGCGGCCGCGCTCGGCATGGACCCGGTGGAGCTGCGGCAGCTGAACGCCGTCGCGCAGGGCGACCTGATGCCGACGGGGCAGCCGATCGACGCGCCCGCGCCGGTCGCCGAGCTGCTGCAGCGCGCCAAGGACCGGCCGCTGCCGCCGCCGCTCGACCCGTCCGACCAGCGCGCGCTGCCGGGCGCGCTGTCCAACACCTCGCACGGCGAGGGCATCGTGCGCGGCGTCGGCTACTCGGTGGGCATCAAGAACGTCGGCTTCTCCGAGGGCTTCGACGACTACTCGACCGCCCGGGTCCGGCTGGAGGTGATCGGCGGCGAGCCGGTCGCCCTGGTGCACACCGCGGCGGCCGAGGTCGGCCAGGGCGGCATCACCGTGCACGCCCAGATCGCCCGCACCGAGCTCGGCGTCGAGCGGGTCACCATCCACCCCGCCACCACCGGGATCGGCTCGGCCGGCTCCACCTCGGCGTCCCGGCAGACGTACATGACGGGCGGCGCGGTCAAGCTCGCCGCCGAGGCCGTCCGCGAGGTGCTGCTCGACCGGGGCCGCCGCCGGTACGGCTGGACGCACCGCGACCTGACGCTGACGGGCGGTCAGGTGGTGTCCGCCTCCGCCGGGGTGCTCGCCCCGCTGGCCGAGCTGCTCGGCGACGAGCCCGTCGAGCAGACCCGGGTGCACCGCCACCGGCCGACCGCCGCGCTGGACCCGGAGACCGGCCAGGGTTTCGGCCACGTCCAGTACTCCTTCTGCGCGAACCGCGCCGTGGTGGACGTGGATGTGGAGCTCGGTCTGGTCAGAGTGGTCGAACTGACGGCCGTTCAGGACGTCGGCCGGGCGCTCAACCCGCTCGCCGTGGTCGGCCAGATCCACGGCGGCTGCACGCAGGCGCTGGGCCTGGCGGTGATGGAGGAGATCGTGCTGACGGACGGCAAGGTGCGCAACGCCTCGTTCACCGACTACCTGATCCCGACCATCCTCGACACCCCGCCGATCCCGGTGGAACTCCTCGAACTCCCCGACCCGCACGCCCCGTACGGGCTGCGCGGCGTCGGCGAGGCCCCGACCGTCTCCGCCACGCCGTCCATCGTGGCGGCGATCCGGCAGGCCACCGGGAAGGCGCTCACCCGCATCCCGGTGCGGCCGGAGCACCTCACCGACACGCCCTGACCCCTTGGAACCGACATGGCACAGACCCCGGCGGAACCCGGCCCCATCTCGCGCGGCACGCTGGACCGGTACTTCCTGATCTCGGCGCGCGGGTCCACCGTGGGCACGGAAGTCCGCGGCGGCCTCACCACCTTCATGGCGATGGCCTACATCCTGCTGCTCAACCCGATCATCCTGAGCGGCGCGGACGTCACCGGGCACCGCCTCGACCACGCCCAGCTGGTCACCGCCACCGCGCTCGCCGCCGCCGTCACCACCCTCGTGATGGGCGTGTTCGGCAAGGTGCCGCTCGCACTCGCCGCCGGCCTGTCCGTCTCCGGCGTGATCTCCGCGCTGGTGGTGCCGCACAGCACCTGGCCGCAGGCGATGGGCCTGTGCGTGATCTACGGTCTGCTGATCGTGCTGCTGGTGGTGTCCGGCCTGCGCGAGAAGATCATGCACGGCATTCCGCTGGCGCTGAAGCACGCGATCACCATCGGCATCGGCCTGTTCATCTCCGTCGTCGGCTTCGTCAAGGCCGGATTCGTGCACACCGGCGGGCCGACCCCGCTCTCCCTCGGCCCGTTCGGCGAACTCGTGGGCTGGCCGGTGCTGCTCTTCTCACTCACCCTGCTGCTGATCTTCGTGCTGCTGGCCCGGGGTGTGCGCGGCGCGATCCTGATCGGCCTCGCGGTCGGCACCGCGGCCGCGATGATCGTCAACAAGGCCGCCGACCTGACCGCCGACGACTGGGGCGGCTCGGCGCCGGTCTGGCCGGGATCGCCGGTCGCCGCACCCGACTTCGGCCTCTTCGGCCACGTCGACCTGTTCGGCGCGTTCGGCGCGCAGGGCATGGGCGCGATCAGCGCCTCCGTCGCGGTGTTCACCCTGGTCCTGGCCGGCTTCTTCGACGCGATGGCCACCATCATCGGCGTCGGCACCGAGGCCGGCCTCGCCGACTCCAAGGGCCGGATGCCGGGCCTGTCGAAGGCGCTGTTCATCGACGGTGCGGGCGGCGCGATCGGCGGCGTGGCCGGGGCGTCCGGACAGACCGTCTTCCTGGAGTCCGCGACCGGCGTCGGCGACGGCGCCCGCACCGGCCTGGCCTCCGTCGTCATCGGAGCCGTCTTCTCCCTGATGCTCTTCTTCTCCCCGCTCGCCGCCATCGTGCCGGTCCAGGTCGCCGCCGCCGCGCTGGTGGTGATCGGCTCGCTGATGATGAGTCAGGCCCGGCTCATCGACTGGTCGGACCGCGAGGTCGCCGTCCCCGCCTTCCTCACCAGCGTCGTCATGCCCTTCACCTACAGCATCACCGCGGGCGTCGCGGCCGGCATCGTCTCCTGGACGGTCGTCCAGGCCGGCACCGGCAAGTGGCGCGAGCCCGGGGTGCTGATGTGGATCCTCACGGTCGTCTTCGTCGTCTACTTCGCCCTCGCCCCGATCAAGTCCTGGCTCGGCGTCCACTAGATGATTGATGCCAAGGGCTCGCTGGCGTGCATGAAATGACGCGAGGGAGTCCAAAGGTCGGTTGTGACGCCTGACCTGGACTCCCTCGCGACCGCACTCTACGTGAAGACCGACGACCTGCTGAAGGAATCGCCCCATCTGGCGCCGTGGCGACCCGAGATCGGGATCGCGCCCCGGCTCAGCGATGCCGAACTGGTCACCCTGGCGGTGATGCAGGCCCTGCTCGGCTTCACCTCCGAGCGCCGCTGGATCCGTTACGCCACCGCCCGCCTGCGGCACCTGTTCCCGTACCTGCCCGGGCAGTCCGGCTACAACCGGCGCCTGCGCAAGGCCGCCGGCCTGATCGCCCGCGTCAACCGCCTGGTCGCGATCGACACCTCGCTGTGGACCGACAGCGTGTGGGTCGTCGACTCCACCCCGGTGGAATGTGGGCGCTCACGCGAGACCGCCAAGCGCTCCGACCTGGCCGGATGGGCCGAGTACGGCTACTGCGCCAGCCACTCCCGCTACTTCTGGGGTCTGCGCCTGCATCTGGTGTGCACCCTGCACGGCCTGCCCGTCGCGTTCGCGCTGACCGGCGCGAAGGCCGACGAGCGCCAGACCCTGCTCGGCATCCTCCACGCCGAACCCGACCTGGCCGGTTCCCGACCGGGCCAGACCCTGATCGGCGACCGGCACTACTACGGCCGCGCCTTCGAACACGAACTCGCCGAGTGGGGCGTCCACCTGCTCCGCCCGGCCCGCAAGGGCGAACCCGAGCGGGCCGGAGCCAGGCTGTTCAAGCCGCTGCGGCAGATCATCGAGTCGGTCAACCAGACGTTCAAGGCCCAACTCGACCTCGAACGCCACCAGGGCCGCACGCCGGCCGGGGTGATGGTCCGTGTCCTGCAACGCATCCTCGCACTGACCTCGGCGATCTGGCACAACGACCGGACCGGTCAGCCCGTCATGCGCTCGCTGACCGCCTACGACCACTAACCCTTCGCATCATTCATCTAGCCACCCGGAGGGAGCACCTTTCGTGCAGGACATCGCCGCGCAGCTCCACGACTGGCACACCACCGGACGCCCCTTCGCCGTCGCCACCGTGGTCCGCGCCTCCGGCAGCGCCCCGCGCGGCCCGGGCGCGGCGCTCGCCGTCGACGCGTACGGCGAGGCCGTCGGCTCGATCTCCGGGGGCTGCGTGGAGAGCGCGGTGTACGAGTCCTGCCAGGAGGCCCTGGCCTCCGGCACCCCCGTCCTCGAACACTTCGGCTACAGCGACGAGGACGCCTTCGCCGTCGGCCTGACCTGCGGCGGCTCCCTCGACGTCTTCGTCCACCCCGTCGTCCCGGGCACCTCCCCCGGCCTGGACGCCGCCGTCCGCCTGGTCTCCTCCGGCGTCCCCGTCGCGGTGGCCCGGATCGTCGACGGGCCGCCGGCCCTGCTCGGCCGCACCCTCGCCGTCACCCCCGAGGCCTCGTACGGCGCCCTCCCGCTCGCGCACCCGGTGGTCGGCGAGACCCGCGCCATGCTGGCCGCCGGCCGCACCGGCCTCCTGCCGGTCGGCGACGCCACCGTCTTCGTCGAGTCCTACGTCCCGCCCCCGCGCCTGCTGATCTTCGGCGCCATGGACTTCGCCGCCGCCCTCGCCCGCATCGGCAGGTTCCTCGGCTACCGCGTCACCGTCTGCGACGCCCGCCCGGTCTTCGCCACCCGCCGCCGGTTCCCCGACGCGGACGAGATCGTCGTCGACTGGCCCCACCGCTACCTCGACGCCGAAGCCCCCCGGCTCGACGCCCGCACCGCCGTCTGCGTCCTCACCCACGACGCCAAGTTCGACCTCCCCCTCCTCGAACGGGCCCTCCGCCTCCCCCTCGCCTACGTCGGCGCCCTGGGCTCCCGCCGCACCCACCACGACCGCCTCACCCACCTCCGCGAAGCCGGCCTCACCACCGCCGAACTGTCCCGCCTCCACTCCCCCATCGGCCTCGACCTCGGCGCCCGCACCCCCGAGGAGACAGCCGTCTCCATCGCCGCCGAACTCGTCGCCCACACCCGCGGCGGCACCTGCCTGCCCCTCACCACCACCAGGGGGCCGATCCACCACGAACAGGCCTGACAGGGTGTCCGATCGGCACATCAGTCGGTGTGCAGATCTCACTGCCTGCGGAACGGACGGGCCGGTGCCGGCCCGCTGGTGGGCGTCAGGCTGTCCACTCGCTCCCCCGACTTCTCGAAGAGCGGTTCGATATCACATGAACTACCAGGCTTATAGAAGTCCGGCAGGACGATCTCAATGCCCGACCCTGAGTCGGAAACCTCCTTGTAGTGCCAGGTGCTACTGAACTTGATTGGGTGATGTCGGAGCCGTTCGCCTGACAGTGGTGGGTGGGCTCCGGTAGCTCTGGGTTCGTGAGGTACGCGCAGGGCGGCGGGCTGACCGACGCCGAGAGGGCCGCGCGGGAGCGGATCCGGCTGCAGGCCGTGGAACGCTTCGAGGGCGGGCAGAAGAACCGGGAGATCGCTGTCGCGCTGCGGGTGAGCGAGCGGTCGGTCGAGCGGTGGCGCCGGTCCTGGCGCGAGCGGGGCGAGGCCGGCCTCCAGTCGAAGGGCTCACCAGGCCGCCCGAGACTCGGCCCGGACCAGATTGCCAGGCTGGAGAGGGAGTTGGAGCGTGGCCCGCTCGCCCACGGCTGGGCGGATCAGCGGTGGACGCTCGCGCGGATCAAGACGCTGATCGGCCGACTGTTCCACGTTTCCTACACGGTCGAGGGCACGTGGCAGTTACTCAAGCGGCACGGCTGGTCGTGGCAGCAGCCCGCCCGCCGGGCGATCGAGCGCGACGACGCGGCGGTCGAGGTGTGGAAGAAGGAGACCTGGCCGCGGGTAAAAGCTGTGCGGCGGCCCTCGGAGCCTGGATCGTCTTCGAGGACGAAGCAGGGCAGTCGATGACGCCGCCGCGCGCCAGGACATGGGGCCGGATCGGCCGGACCCCCGTCGTTCGAGTCCGGGGGCGGGGTTCCGGCCGGGTGTCGATGGCGGGCATGACCTGCTACAAACCCGGCGAACGGTCCCGGCTGATCTACCGCATTCGCGAGTACCGGGGCCGCAAGGACGAGCCGAAGGGCTTCGGCTGGCGCGACTTCCGGGACCTGATCGTCCGCGCCCGGATCCAGCTCGGCGGCCCGATCGTACTGGTCTGGGACAACGTCCGCCTCCACCTGACCAAGCCGCTGCGGGAGTTCATCGCCGCGAACTCCGACTGGCTCACCGTGTTCCAGCTGCCCACCTACGCGCCGGACCTCAACCCACAGGAGGGCATCTGGTCGCTGGTCAAACGCGACATCGGCAACCTCGCCGCCGCCGACCTCGGCCAGATCACCCGAGCCGTGAAGCACCGGCTCAAACAGATCCAGCACCACCCCGACCTCGTCGACGGCTGCCTCGTCGGCACCGGCCTGATCATGGACGGCTGACCGACATCACCCAATCAAGTTCAGTACTACCGACTTCCTTGACAGATGCAGACCCGCGGTGGACGCTCGCGCGGATCAAGACGCTGATCGGTCGGCTGTTCCGGATCTCCTACACGGTCGAGGGCGCGTGGCAGCTGCTCAAGCGGCACGGCTGGTCGTGGCAGCAGCCCGCCCGCCGGGCGATCGAGCGCGACGACTCGGCGGTCGAGGTATGGGAGAAGTAGATCTGGCCCCAGGTAAGAGCACCGCGGCGGCGTGCGACGGCTGGATCGTCTTTTGAGGACGAGGCCGGGCATTCGATGACGCCGCCGCGCGCGCGGGGCTGGGGCCGCAAGGGCGAGCCGAAGGGCATCGGCCGACGCGACCTGCTGGTCAGGGCGCACATCCGGCTCGGCGGCTCGATCGTGCTCGTCTGGGACTACCTGTGCATGCCCCCTGGAACGGCAATTGGCCGGTGGATCTGGGGGGCAGCACCCTCGCCAACATATCCCAGCAGAAAGTTCCGAGCGTCGGCGCTCGCCGACAACAAATGCCTATTGCAGACCCTCGCGGTCGCTTTTACTTCATCGAATAATAAAGTAGGCAGCACAACCGATGAGCCCGACGCCGAAGACGGTAAAGAAAAATCCTGGGGCCATCATCGATGCCGCGGAGATTTTTCGCGCACGGTCCGGCGAGACATCCTTGAGTCGCAATCTCCAAAATTCTGCAATGCGCTCCGAGGCAGTGATGAAAACAATTCCAATCGTCAAGAACACGACACCAGTGAAGGCCATGGGAATATACTCCCCCACGGCTGATTCCGACGGCGCAGATATGAGCAAGTGGTGCATGATGATTCCCGCTTTCCTGGCGAGGCAGGTCGAGGCCGGTGAATTGTATCACCAGGACAGTCGGGCGCCGGGGCTGCATGTCGATGCAGCCCCGGCGCTCTATGATTCCCGCTCCACATGTTCTAGTTGAACCGGTACAATACGTCGGTTTTTCCAGCCCCACCCGACATCGAAATCGGAAGCCCTGGCGGAAGATAGTCATAACCGCCAGCCAGACCTATCTGGCCGGTATAGACCATTCCGCCGTGACTATTTATCGACCCTCCTGTACCAATGGATTCGTGAAGCAGCATTCCCTCACCGGCGGTAAAATCGAATTGCCCGCCCCACCCTTCCAGTTGAGCCAGGTCGTCCGCATTGGAGAAGAGCATGTCGCCACCATAGTTGACTCCGACCCCTCCGAGCCCGATAGGACTGACCGTGCTGGTCAGCGCCGAATGCCTTTCCCCGTCCGGGCCCTTTACCGAGACAATACAAACACTCGCGCTGGCTGCGTATCCGACCGCGAATCCACCTGTCAGACAGAAGCCCTCGGTGTGCGGCAGGTACTGGTGGGCAAATTCCTCGAGACCGGACTTTATGCCGTCATACCAGTGCTTCTTGGCGGGCTTCTTCGGCTTGTCGCCGCCCTTCCCCTTGGGGGTCGGGCGCACGTCCGGGTGCGGCTCGTTCGCAACGTCCTCCTGGGACTTGGTCCCGTTTCCGGGCGCGGGTGCATTCGGCCTGCTGGTGGCCGCCGTGTTCGATCCACCGGTCTCCTCGACGCAGCTGGCGGTGACGCACCAGTCTCCATAGAGGCCGTCGGCGTCCACGCGGCTGAGCGGGTTGCTCGCCCCGTAGGTGTAGCCGCCGAGTTGCTGGGAATCCGTCGTGTCGAACAGTGGGTCCGGACTGATGAAGCGTCCGGTAAGCGGGTCGTACTGGCGGACCCCCAGGGTGGTGAGGCCGGTGGTGGTGTCTGTGGGCTTGTTGAGGAAGCCACGGTTGTCGAACCAGGCCACGGCCGCTCCGCGCGAGGCACCGTACGGGGTGAACTGACGCCAGGTCGGAGTCTGGCACGTATTGTCGAGCGCCAGGCCGGCAGTGCCGTGCGGGTCGGCGATCTCGAACTTGTAGTTGGTTCCGGCGCCGGTGCGGACGGCGGTGCCGCCGCCCGGGAGGGGGATGTAACGGACGCCGCTGACCGTGGTTCCGGTCAGGGTGATCTGCTCACCCGGCAGGTAGAGGGTGGTCGAGCCGGGGTCCTTCTGGAGCAGGACCTTGCCTTCGGCGTCGTAGACGTACTTGGTGTCGCCCGCCGGTCCGCTGACCTTGCTGAGGCGGTGAGCGTCGTCCCAGGTGAGGGTCTGTGTGCCGTTGGCGGGAGTGGTGCGCTTGGTGGTGTTGCCGGCGGTGTCGTAGGAGTAGCTGGAGCCGTTGCTGGTGGAGGTCAGGGTGTGTGCCTGGCCCGCGTTGTTGCCGTTGTAGGTGTAGGTGGTGGTGGTGTCGGCGCCGCCGGTGGTGGAGTGCTCGGTCTGCTTGGTGCGGTTGCCCAGCGGGTCGAAGCTCCACTCGGTCCAGTACGCGCCGCCGCTGATCGCGTCGCCGACCTGGGAGTGGTTGAGCGCGGTCGGGACGGCCGCGCAGGAGTCGGTGGCGGTCCAGGCCTGGGTGAGGCGGTCGAGCTGGTCGTAGGTGTAGCACTGCGTCTCGGTGGTCGCACCGAGACGGGTGGACGTCTGGCGGGTGATGTTCCCGGCCTGGTCGTAGTCGTAGTGCTGCTTGTCGACGTCGCTCGCCACACCGGTGTTGGAGCGGGAGACGAGCTGGTCAGTGAGTTTGCCGGTGTGCGGGTCGTAGGTGTTGGTGATGTACGCCAGGTTCGTGTCCATGCCGAGCGTGGTCTGCTCGACCCGGCTGTGGGCGTCGTACGTGGTGCCCTGGGTGTAGCCGATGCCGCCGATGATGCCGAGTCCGTTGGGCAGGTCGAACGCGGTGGCGTACGTGCGCGTCACGGTCTCCAGCGGCAGACCGCCGCCGGCGGGCGAGGTGTCGCCCAGCGGCAGGCCCTTGATGGCGCTGTAGTCGTGCTTGAACGTGTAGGACTTGCCGAGCTGGGCGCCCTCCGTGGCGGAGGGGATGGTGATGGTCTCGCCCTTCGACCTGCCCATCGTGGTGAACCCGGTGGCCTGGGTGACGTAGGGCTGGCCGCCGTCGTAGGAGGTGACGGTGGTGGCCTGGCCGACGGCATTGGTGACGCCGGCGACGTTGTTGTCGTTGTCGTACACCCACGAGGCGGTCTGGTTCGCGGCGCTCCTGTTGGCCAGCGTCGCGGCGTACGTGCCGGTCTTGCGGTTCAGCGCGTCGTAGGTGGTGCTGACGCTCTTTCCGCGCGAGTCGGTGCTCTGGACGAGGTTGCCCACGGCGTCGTACTGCATGGTGCTGGCGCCCGCGTCGGGGTCGCTCTTGGCGACCGCGTGTCCGAGCAGGTTGTACGTCGTCGTCCAGGTGGAGCCGTTTGCGGTGACGGTGTTCTGCTTGCCGTGGCCGTCGAAGCCGTAGGTGATCGCCTGGCTCGTGCCGCCGCTCAGGGTGAAGTCACCGGTGAACGTGTTCGCCGGGGTGTTCACGGTCGGGCGGGCGGTGTAGTCGTCCAACTCGACCGTGCGCCCCAGCGGGTCGGTCACCGTGCTCTTCACGGTACCGCCGGTCGGCGGCACCACAGTGATGCGGTCACCGCCGTAGACCGTGGTGGTGACCTCCTTGACCTGCGAGTACTGGTACGAAGTGGACACCACCGCACGGCCCAGACCGTCGAGTGTCGACACGACCTGGTTCGGAATCTTCGAGTCCTGCACCGACCCCACCGACAGGGACGGCGAATTGTCCGGATCCCAGTAGCCATTGCTGGTCTTCCACGCCCAACCATGCGAGTCGAAGAACGACTCCGTGATCAGACGTCCGCCCTTCGGCGTCGATGCCTGAGTCTGCCGCTTCCGGCCGAGCGAGTCGTACACCGTGTAGGTGTCCACGTAGCCGCTGGAGTCGTTCAGCGCTTGCGTTCTGGTCCCCGACACCCCGGCCTGCGACACCGTGTACGAGAACAGGAGGTTCGCCTTGTCGCTCGTCGCCCGAGAGTTCTGCCACACAGCAGTCGGCCGACCCAGCGCGTCGTAGCGAACGGTCGTGACAACGCCATTGGCATCGGTCGACGTAAGACGCAGTCCGCGTGCCGGAGACAGCGAGTTGCTTACCGCCTGCCCCTTTGCGTTGGTGACAGACTGAGCGGTCGTCAGACCGACGGAGTTCACGGAATAGGCAGTGGTGCTGAGGTTCCCATTGCCGTCGTATCCGGCCAGCTGGCGGCCGTAGCCGTCGTAGGTCGCCCGCTTGACGGTCTGCCAGGAGAACGACCCGTTCGCATAGTCCGCCGCCTGCTGCGACATGGTCACGTTGCCGACGCTCGGAGCGTTGGTCTGTGGGAAGGCGGTGTTGTAAGTGGCGTCGTCATAGAACGTCCGGATCGCGGAGACGACCTGCGCCGGGCGGTTCACCGACGACGGCGCCTCAAGAGTGTTGAACGATCCTGGAACGGACGGCTTCGCGCCGGCCGTATAGCCGGAGCAGGCCACCGAGTCCGTCTCCTGTGAGGCCACCAGACCCACCAGGTTCTTCGCCGTGTTCGCCGGTGCGTACGTGGTGACAGTGCAGCTGTCGTACACCGGATTCGCCGGGACAGTGTGGGTGTAAGTAGCCTTCAGCAGACCGAAGTTGACATCGCCTACAGCGGCATAGTAGCTGCTGTCCGTCTCGGTGTACCGCCAGCCGGAGCCGACCGCCTGCCGGGTCAGGACCTCCACCGGCTTGACCGTGTTGGCGGTCAACGTTGGCAGACCCGTCCGGCTGCGGCTGGCAGTGGCCGAAGACACCCAGTAGGACGTGATCGTCGAGTTGTCGACGTTGCCGCCGTCGCCCTTGTACGCGGTGGCCTCCAGAGGAATCCCGCTGAGCCGATCGCTGTCCGAGTGCACACCGCCCTGCGAATCGGTCAACGTGACTGTTCGAGTGGTGGTCGGGGTGAGGTAGTCGCCGTCCATGCCCCGGTAGAAGGCGGTGACGTTCTTGGTCTTCGGATTGCTGGTCGTGCCATCGCCGGTCCGGACGGTGGTGGTCGCATAGCCGCGGAACTGGCCCCAGCTGCGGTCCTTGGCCTTCACGATCTCATTGTCGTCGTAGTGCCAGGCCGCGCCGCCCCCGTACTCGTAGCTGGTGGCCTTCTGCAGCGCGCCACCCGTCTTGTCCGCTTCCAGGACCTGGGTGACCGCGTACTTGTGGAACCAGTCGGTGATCGGCGCCGTGTAGAACTTCGGCGTCCACCGCACCGGGTAGCAGGAGTTGGTGTTGGTCGAGGCGTTGGCCGAGGCTACGTACGCTGCGGTGCAGGGGTTGGGCAGGCCGTAGGTGATGCCGGTGACCGCGCCCATCTCAGTGGTGATCGAGGTCAGCCGGTAACGGAACATGCCCGGATAGTTCGCGGTGTCGACGCGGTTCTGCATCGTGGTGCCCGCAAACTTCACCGGCGGCAGCGGAACTGTGCCCGTGCCACCGCCGGAAACGTCGCTCGCCGTGCGCGTGATGGAGTTCAGCCACAGGGTCGGCGACGTGCCGTCACCTGTGGGAGGCTCGGTCTGCGCGAGGTCGTACGTGTCGACGGCCCGGTACTTCGACAGCGCAACATCCCACTGCTGAGCGGTGATCTGCTTCAACCGCGCCGTCGAGAAGAACGACGGCGACTTCGGCGTGCAGGTAGCACCCTGGTTGCAGATCAGGTCGAACGGCACGTCCGGGTACTGGGTGGCATTGTTCGCCGCCGAGATCGGATCGCAGGTCGCCGCCACACAGCGCGAGCCAGGCGTGAACACCACTTGGTCCGGAACGGTGCCGTACGCGCCGCCGTCCTGGAAGCCGTAGTCGATCCGAGACAGGTACGAGTCGCGCACGTACTTCGTGTTCGACGCCCCGTTGTTCTGCCCGTAGTAGTTGCTGTCCTGCGTGTAGTAGTACGCCATCGCACCACCGCGGACGTCCTTCACGTAGTCCAGGTGCCACTTGTAGGCCATCGTGCACACCGAGGCGTCGAACCCGGAGGACTTGTAACACGGATCGCCCGCGTGCGCAGAGTAGACGGGCATCGAGTCGACGGAGTTGGTGACCGGTTTGCCTGACGACCAGCCCGGCAGTTGGTTGCGCCCGAAGTAGTACGTCGTGCCCAGACGGTCCGTCAGCGTCCAGTAGTCCGTGTTATACGTCCCCGTCCCGTTGTTCGCCCCTGTGACATGCGCGACCTTCGAACCGTCGTCGTTGGCGGCTGTGAACGTACCCTTGTCCTTGTCCCACACCAGAGCCGTCGAGGAACCGTCCAGTGACATCGTCAGGATCTGACCCGCGAAGCACTGGTCGCCGGTCGCCTTCGGCGCGGCCGAACCCTCCGGTTCCTCGGAGCATGACGTGAAGGTCTGCTCGATGAACGAGTCCGGGGCCGCCCAACCGTCGCCCACCCATGACGCCTGTGCCTGCGTGCTGGCGGTCTTCCCGTCCACCGACGCGGAGTTGTAGCTGAGCGACAGCTTCGGCGCCAAGGTCGTCGAGGACTCCGGCGTCACCACCGGATACGAGTACGTGAACGAGCCGGAGGATGCGCCACCGGTCCACGTCCCGCTGGGGCTCAGCGCACTCGCAGCGTACGAGCCCGCTCCGTCGGTGTCAGTTGAGGCCGAAGCGGCCAGCACCAGAGGCGCGGATGCCGCTCGGGCCGCCTGACCGGTCGGAGCCGACGTACCGAGATCGATCTCGGCCGAGACCGACTTGGCGCTCACATCGCGGTCCGTGACCAGCGGCGTCTGGACCTGACACGCCGCCACCTCGGGCGTCGTCAACGCGCACGCCGGCAGCGACACCAACTGGAGCCGCGAGGCGTAGTTGCCGCCGAACGCCTCCGCGAAGGACGAGTAGTCGACGCCGACGCGCACGATCCCGTGCGCGTCACCGCTGTCCACCGTGAACACCGTGCCCGAGACGCCGAGCTGGGTGCTCCTGGTGTGGTCGAGGACCTTGACGTCCACGCCGGAGTCAGACGACTGCTTGCCGGCCTTCACCCAAACCGGGGTTCCGGTGACCTGCGCCTTCGTGCCTTCCGGCTTGCCCTTCAGGCTCGCCTGTCCCGACGCGGCCTTCGGCCATGCCGTCGCCTTCGGGGTGAACACTCGCTGCGCATCGCCCGGCACGTCGATCTTCTTCGCACCGAGGGACTTCACCCCCTTCACCGGCGCTCCATCCGGCACACCGGGCTTGCTTGGGCCGGACGATGCGGCAAACGCGGGCGTTGCCACCAGGGACGCGATCAAGGCCGCGGCCGTCAGCGTCCCCAGCCCCCTCAATCTGGGCGGTTTGGGCAGGCCCCGTGCCCTGCCCCCTCCCCTGCCGGTTGGGCCAAAAATGGGCATGCGAATGAAACCCCCTCCACTGCGGGCTGCGTGGACACAACCCTCCACCCCCGGCAGATGCCGGCTCGCCAGCGACTATGGCAGTGCACGACCAGCCCGGTCACCTGAAGTTTCGGATCAACTCTGCATACTTGATCAAATCTTTACATAATCTCTAGATGAAAAATCGGGCAAAGCATCAGTAATCCGCCGCCCGTCGACTTTTGCCTCCGGGCGACCCGCCCAGATGCCCGTCTGTCGTGGCAGGCTGCTCCCACTTGATCATCGAACACTCCTCTCACCAGGCTGTTTACCCCAAGTGGAAATGACTCACCATGACCAGACCGATGTCGGTCGCCCTACCTGAACGCCTTCTGGCCGGAGTGGTGTCCGCCGCCTTGACTGCAGCTGCACTCGGTGCACTCACTACTTCTGCACATGCGGATGCAGCCACTCCTGTTCCTGAACCAGCCACGCAGACCGAATTGCTGACCTCCGATCAGGCCTCCGCGCTGGCCCGGCAGACGGGCAAGGCGGTCAAGGCGGACGCCGCCACCACCGCCACCGACGAACTGGTAGCCAACGCCGACGGCACGTTCACGCTCACGCAGTCCGTGATGCCGGTGCGCCGCTACCAGGGCGGTGAGTGGAGGAGCCTCGACGCCACCCTGGTCAGGCACAAGGACGGCACCGTCGGTCCGACACTCGCGAGCACGGACCTGGTGCTCTCGGGCGGCGGCTCCGGCCCGCTCGCGACCATGAAGTCCGGTGCGTCATCGATGTCGCTGGACCTGCCCGCCGACCTCGGCACGAAGCTACCGGCCCCGACGCTGGAGGGTGCGACCGCGACGTACGCGCTCCAGCCGGGCATCGACCTGAAGGTCACCGCCGACACCCTCGGCGGATTCTCCGAAGTCCTCGTCGTCAAGGACGCCACCGCCGCCACCAACCCGGCCCTGAAGAAACTGGCGTTCAAAACCACCGCCAAGGGCGTCGATCTCGCCATCGACCCGGCAGGCAACATCACCGCCAAGGACAAGGCCGGCAGGACCCACTTCTCCGCCCCCTCTCCCGAACGGGGTGTCTGGGACTCCGCCACCGACCCGAGTGCCGCGACCACTCCGGATCCGCGTACCGGCATCCTGCTGGACGCCAAGTCGGGTACCCCGGCCGCCTCCTCGCACCTTGAGCCCGGAGCGCACGCCCGCATCGGGCGGCTGAAGAGCGAGTACCAGGACGGCGCGATCACGCTTGCGCCCGACCAGGAGCTCCTCGCCGGGAAGGACACGGTCTGGCCGCTGTACATCGACCCGTCGTACGCGGCGGGTAGCTCTCTGCAGAACTGGACGTACGTCAGTTCCGCGTTCCCGAACCAGAGTTACTGGCGCACCACCGACGCCAGCGGCCTGCGGGTCGGCTACAACGGCTGGGAGTCCCCGTACTTCGCCGCCCGCGCCTTCGCTCAGATGAGCATGCCGTCGCAGCTGTCCGGCGCGCAGATCATCAGTTCCACCTTCTATGCCACCGAGACCTACGCCCCGTCCTGCGGAGGCCGAAACGTCGAACTGTGGTTGACCGGTGCGGTCAACTCCGGCACCACCTGGAACAACCAGACGAGCTGGATCAACAAGCTCGACACCAAGAGCGAGGCCCACGGCTACAGCAGCGACTGCCCGGCCGCAGGCATCGGCTTCAACTCCCAGGCCGCCGTCCAGGCCGCCGTCAACATCAACGTGGACAACGTCACCCTCGGCTTGCGTGCCACTGACGAGTCGGACAGCTACGGCTACAAGAAGTTCCAGCCGGGCTCGATGTACATGACCACCACGTACAACCACGCGCCGAGTACCCCCGACGGGCTGAACACTTCGCCCCCCACCTCCTGCTCGGCCAACCCGCCCAGCCTCGTCGGCAACGGCGACATCGCCCTCTACGCGAATGCCAACGACTCCGACGGCGGTGCTCTCAACGCCGCGTTCAAGGTAGTCAAGGACGGCACCAGCACGGTGGTTGCGTCCGGAACTCCGGGGGCGACGGCGGGCACCACCGCCTCGTTCCTCATTCCGCGCAACACGCTGGTGAGCGCCGCGAACGGTGCGGCCACCACCTTCGCCTGGAACGTGTACAGCAGCGACGGCAGCCTCAACAGCCCCACCAGCACCACCTGCAAGTTCACCTTCGACCCCACCGTCCCCGGTGCGCCGAGCATCACCCCGCCCGCCAACCCGACCTACACGGTCGGTACAGCAGCCACCTTCACGTTCAAGTCGAACGCGTCGGGTGCCACGCCGTCCAGCTTCCTGTACCAGCTGAACGGCGCGGCACCTGCCTCGGTGACCCCCGTCTCGGGCGCGGCCACGGCGTCGATCAAGCCGACCCGGGCCGTCAACACGCTCACCGTCACCTCGGTCTCGCCCGGCGGCAACATCGGCAACACCGCGGTCCTAATCTTCAACGCGGCCGCACCCGCCACCGCCGCGGAGAACGACCTGACCGGCACCGGCCGAGCCGACCTCGCCGTGGTCGGCGGACAGGTCGGCCTGCCGTCCGGCTACTGGCTCTCCTCCGCCGCGTCCAACCGCTCCATCAACGCGGCCGCGGACAACATCGGCACCAAGGGCACCGGCCTCAACGCGCCCGGCTCCGCCGCCGACTGGAACGGCAACCAGGCGATCACCGGGCGCTACGCGAGCGGCACGGGCTTCAACGACGTCCTCGCCTACAACCCGTCGACCGGCTCCGGCAGCATCCTCTACGGCAATGGCGACGGCTCACCCCTGTCGCCGAACAGCGGCTCCCAGGTGAACGTCAACTCGGCGGTCTTCGTCGACAGCAACACCAGCGCCAAGGCCACCCAGGTCGCCAACGCGGGTGCGCTGTACCAGATCGCCAACGAGATACCGGGCACCCGGCCGGGCATCCTGATGCTGATCAACGGCCAGCTCTCACTCTCCGGCCCGGCCGGCATCCCTGGCGCGTTCGAGCTTGCCGCGAACAGCGTGCCGCTCACCACCGCCAACCCCACCGGAGCCGGCAACTGGACCGGCTGGACCATCACCAGCGCCCTGGTCAACAACAGGCCCGCCCTGTTCGCCCGCAACGCCACCACCGGACAGCTCTGGTACTACAGCCCCACCGTACTGACCAACCTCGCCACCAATGCCTTCCTCGGCACCGACAACGGCCCGACCGCCCCGGTCAAGGTCGCCGCCTCCGGCTTCACCGGCAGCGCGTTCCCCGTGCTCCAGGCCGCCGACATCAACCGCGACGGCACCGTCGACCTCTGGTCGGTCGCGCCCACCGGCACCGTCACCGCCCGCCTGTTCAACGGGTCGGCACTGACCGTCCAGACCACCCAGACCCTCACCCCGCCCACCCATGAATGGGCACTGGCCGAAGGCGGCACCGAGGGCAGCCGAGTGGCATCCACCGCCGACCTGGCCAGCGGCCTCACGCTGACCGGCAGCACGGGCGCGACCTGGAGCAACCGCGGCCTGTTCACCCCGAACGTCCGCCTGAACACCGCCTCGTCCGGTGTGCTGAGCGCGTCCGGGCCGGCGGTCAACGCGTCCACGAACTTCAGCGTCTCGGTGTGGGCCAACCCGGACGACGTCAGTGGTGGTGTGGTGCTGTCCCAGGACGGCACCAACAACTCCCGGTTCATGCTGTTCAGCGACGGCCCCGGTACCAAGCAGTGGCGGTTCTGCATGGCCACGCGGGAAGACGGCTGGTACTACGACTGTGCCCGGGGCGAAGGCCCGCAAGGTCTGATCCAGACCGGTGTCTGGACCCACCTGGGCGCGACGTACAACGCCACCACGAAGATCATGGCGCTGTACGTGAACGGCCTCTGCGTCGCCACCGCCGTCCACGCCCCGGTCACCGGAACCGACCGCGGCTTCCGGGTCGGCGACTACATGTACACCGGCAACCACGAGGTGTACTTCCCGGGCGCCGTGTCGGACGTCCGCACCTGGGCGGGCACCACACTGGGCACCGACCAGATGGCGATCCTCTCCGGCACCCCCGGCTACGTGCTCTTCCCCAGCGACGACACCAACTACCCCAGCAAGTCCACCTGGACCAGCGGACGCGCCACCATGACGTTCGACAGCGGCGTGCTCACCGTCCGCTCGGTGACCGGCGCCACCTGGACGGGCGGCAAGGCCGGCTACCCCAACGCAGTGCTGTGCCTGCAGTCGGACGGCAACCTGGTCATCTACCCGGACGCCAGTCGCACGTCCGGAACCGCTCTCTGGACGTCGAACACAGGCCCGCGGAGCAACGCCAGCATGTTCCTGCAGCCCGACGGAAACCTGGTGATCTACAACTTCGACGGCCAACCCCTTTGGAGCACAGGCACCTGGATGTAACACCCACTCAATGACCGACAGCCGGTGCCCCGTTGCCCTTCCGGGCGGCGGGGCACCGCTCGTTTCCTGCGGAACCGGTCGGGCGACGCCGGCCCGGGGCCCGGAACCGACGGTAGATCAGGAATCGAACGCCCGCGTCGCGCCGTACTTCTCGGCGTCCTCCAGGACGACCGGGCTCACCTGCGATGGCGCGCCCAGCCACTCGCGCTGGGTCGGCAGGCCGGTGGGGAGCATGGGGGCCACCGCTTGGAACATCGCCCACACCGCCGAGCCGCGGTAGTCGGTGAACTCCTCGGTGGCGGCCAGCCAGAGGGCGCCGGACGGGAGTTCGTCGACGGTGGAGAGGGCCGAGCCGGCGAACGCTGCGGCGCCGCCGTGTTCGGCTGCCAACTGCCGTGGTACGACGGTGATCCAGTCGTAGCCCCGGAGGATCCGGCGGGCGTCGTCGTAGGTGTCGCCGAGATCGCGGAGGCCGAGGGCGCGTTCCAGTTCGGTGCAGGTCATGTCCCCGCCGTGGCCGATGGATCCGAACACCGGGTCCACCTGCTCGGCCAGCGTGCGGATGCTGTCCACCAGGGCGCCGGAGTCCGGGGTCTCCATCCGCAGGACCGCCCACCGGTCGTCGGCGTCGTCCCGCCACGCGCGCAGATGGCACACCACGTCGACGTGGATGCCGCCCTGGCCGGCGACCTCCGCCAGCGCGGACACGATCCGGCCCTCCGCCGCCCGGTCGGCGAGCCAGGCGAGGTTCTCGGGGCTGTACGGGCGGTGCTGGTACATGCCGCCGAGCTCCAGCGACGCGGCCGACAGCTTGATCCGGCCGGTGAGCGCGTCGCCGTGGACCCGCCCGGCGCTCCCGTCCGCCAGTTCCTCGACCCGCGCCTTCAGCAGGACCTCGACGCGACCGAGCGCGTCGCCGAGGAACCGCAGGACGACCGCCCGGTACTCCTCGGGGCTCCCGACGTCCAGCAGGACTTCCCCGGAGAGGCGTGCGTTGTCGGACATGTCCATCCCCATCCAGGCAAATCCTCGGTCCGTCAGATCTCGGCGCCGTCGCGGTAGTTGCGCACGTTCCCGGATCGGCGGCCCCAGGGTACCGAGGACCTCAGAGGGCCGCACCCAACGGCCGGCCGGGCTGGGAGCCGGGGAGGACCCAGGCGACGGCGGAGGCGTTGTGGGTGAGGAAGGGGTTGAGGGCGTCGTTCCCGGCGAGGCGGTTCTGGACGCGGGTGAAGAGGGCGGGGTCACGCATGAAGGCGCAGAAGAGGAGGCCCCGGTCGTCGGGGGCGTCGTCGTAGGAGTAGCCGCGACGGAGCATCCGGGCGCCGCCGTCGAGGCGGGGGCTGCTGAGGCGGACGTGCGCGTCGGCGGGGATGACGTAGGAGCCGTCGGGGTGCTTGATGTAGATGTCGGGGTCGTCGTGCTCGGCGGTGCCGGTGAGCGGGGCGCCGGAGGCGAGGCGGCGGCCCATCGCCAGTTCCTGACGGTCGGTCGGGAGCGCGGTGAAGGCGGCGCTGTCCATGCGTATCCGGCGGTAGACCAGGATGGTGCCGTCGGAGTGCCAGAGGCCGGGGTCGGCGGGGTCGGGGTTGGCGCTGCCGTCCTTGAAGCCGAACAGGTTGCGCGGGGTCTCGCCGTCGGGGACGGGCGGCAGCAGGCCGGCCTGGCTCCATCGGGACGAAGCGCCGAAGGGCTTGGCGGCGGCGAGCAGATGCTCCGTCAGGACGCCGGTGGTCCAGGGCTGTTCGGCCGAGACCTGGAGCAGCAGGTCGCCGCCGCCGCGCTTCTCGTCGAGCCGGTCACCGGGGAAGGCCGGGAGTTCGGCGAGTTCGGCGGGCGCGTCGAGCTTCAGCCGGGCGGCCAGTGCGGGGCCGATCGCGACCAGCGATGAGATCGGGGCGGCGGCCAGTCGCGGGTCGGCGAGGCTGCCGTCGGACGCGGCGGCGAGCACCTTGTCGAGGCCGGCGAGCAGGCCGCGCAGCGCCTCGCGGTCGACGGAGGCCGGCAGGTCGAGGGCCAGCAGCCTGGTGGCGGGGAGTTGGCGGTACGTCAGGCCGGACTGTCGCGCGCCGTGGTGCGGAATCGGGGCGGGCGGCGCGGCGGCCGGCGCGGGCCCGGGGTTGCGGCCGAAGGCGGTGGCGGTCGCGGCGCCCGCCCCGGCGGCCAGCACGGCGCCGGCCGACAGCAGCGCCCGACGGCCGATCCGGGGCCGGGCAGTGGCGGCGGCGTCCTGCGGGTTCCCCGATTCGATGTGCATGGCCGCTATTGGAGACGATAGAACACGTTTCATGCAACTCCTCCATGATTTCCACCCGTTGATGCGCCGTCGGACCGGTCCGCGCCGGTTCCGGGCCGGCCTCGTGGCACTGGGCCTGCTGCTGCCGGCGCTGGCCGCCTGTTCCTCGTCGGCGTCGACGTCCGCCGACCGCCACCCGCCGGGCACGGTAATCCAGGTGCCCGAGGACGTCCCGACGGTGCAGCGGGCCGTGGACGTCGCCAACCCGGGCGACCTCGTCCTGGTGCATCCCGGCGTGTACAAGGAGAGCGTGCGGATCACCAAGCCCCGGATCGTGCTGCGCGGTTCGGACCGCAACACGGTGGTCTTCGACGGCGACCTGAAGCTGATCAACGGGATCACCGCGACCGGCGCGGGCACCGTGGTCGAGAACCTCACCGTGCGGGGCTTCCTGGCCAACGGCGTGCTGTTCACCGGCGTCACCGACGAGAAGCTGCAGCGCCACGGCGCGGGCGGCTCCGCGTACGACCCGCTGGACACCACCCGGTTCCCGGCGGTGCAGGGCTTCCGGGCGAGCAAGGTGACGTCGTACGGGAACGCGCTGTACGGCATCTACGCGTTCGACGCGCGGGACGGGATCATCGAGGACTCGTACGCGTCCGGGATGGCCGACTCGGGGATCTACGTCGGCCAGTGCAAGCCGTGCAACACGCTGGTGCGGGGCAACACGGTGGAGCGCAACGCGGTCGGCATCGAGATCACCAACGCCTCGGAGAACCTCACCGTGGTGGGCAACCGGGCGGTGAACAACCGGGTCGGCGTGACCGTCAACTCCAACGACCTGGAGTCGCTGGCCCCGCAGCACGCCGCGGTGATCGCCGGCAACGTGGTCGCGAACAACAACTCGGCGGACTCGCCGCAGCAGGCCGACGGCGGTTTCGGCATCGGGATCGGCATCGGCGGCGGCACCGACAACCGGGTCGAGCGCAACCTCGTCCAGGGCAACCGGGCGGCGGGCGTCGTGGTCACCGACCCGCCGGGGCACCCCGCGTCGGGCAACCGGGTGACCGGGAACCGGGCCACCGGCAACGGTGTGGACCTGGTCAGTTCGGCCGTCGACCCGGGCAACTGCTTCTCCGGCAACGGCCCGGGCACCCAGAGCCCCGCCGACCTGGAGCAGCTGGCCGCATGTGGGGCGAGCGGCGGCGGC
Source organism: Kitasatospora griseola (assembly GCF_044999035.1). Lineage (NCBI taxonomy): Bacteria > Bacillati > Actinomycetota > Actinomycetes > Kitasatosporales > Streptomycetaceae > Kitasatospora > Kitasatospora griseola. Next base: position 1,137,107 of record NZ_CP173360.1, read on the forward strand.
AAGGTCCCGCCGGGCCGGGCCGCCGGGGTGCAGGCCCCGCCGGGGATGGCGTTCAACGCCGTGCCGGTGCCGCCCGCGCAGCCGTCGATGGCCGACCCGAACGCCCCGGCCGTCCCCGCCGTGGACCTGCCGGGCAAGGTCGACCCGGACAGCTACCCGCTGCCCGCCGCGGTCTGACGGCATCTCAGCCCGCGGTCGCCCAGGGCGCTTCCGGGAGCTTGGCCCCGGCGTCCTGACCGCCGATCTCCAGGGTGGTCGGGGTGCCGAGGCCGGCCATCCGCATGGTGACCCGGCGCAGGCCGCCGTCGCCGTCGAGCCAGTAGGTGATCGGCGAGGTGGCGCCGGTGTCCTTGTCGGCGGCGTCGCGGGAGCGCGGGCCGGCGATCCGGTCGTAGTCGCGGCCGTCGATCCGGTCCCGGCCGAGCCAGCGCGGCCCGGACTGGACCAGCAGCAGCGGGTTGTCGGGCCGGTCCGCGCCCAGCTGGATCAGCAGTTGGAGCCCGGCGTCCAGCGGGTCGGTGCCGTAGCTGCGCGAGGACCAGCCGGCCCGCGGCACGTGCTCGGCCTGCTCCCAGGCCGGGCCGCTCGCGTCCGCGGGCGCCTTGGCCAGGCCCAGGCCGCCGGTGTCCCACACCACCAGGCCCTGGTCGATGGTGCCGTTCTTGCCGCTGACGGTGTAGCTGCCCGCCGCGTGCTTGCTGCGGTAGTCCACCACGCCCTGCACCTCGACCACCATGCCGTTGCCCTCCTGCGCCTTCAACGTCACCCGCAGCGGGCTGGCCTGGTAGACCTTCAGCCGGGACAGCGCCAGCCGGGACGCCTCCTCGGTGGACAGCGGACGGCTCTCCTCCTCGTCGCCCACCAGCTGCCAGGCCGTCACCCCGCCGCCCGCGAGCACGGCCGCCGCCACGGCGGTGACGATCAGGCTGCGGCGGGACGGGCGCTTCTTCTCGGATGCCATCGGGGTGTGTCGCTCCTCGGTGCGGGACGGACGGTGCTCGGGGAAGGGCCCCGGGAGAGTATCCCGGGGCCCCTCGGTCGCGCGTCGGTGCTCGGGCATCAGTGCTCAAGCGTCAGTGCTTGTGCGTCAGTTGGTGCGGCGCTTCCGGGCGACGATCAGGATTCCGGTGCCGACCACCAGCAGGACCGCTCCGCCGACCACGGTCCAGGTCAGCGCGGTGTCGTCCATGCCGGTGAAGGCCAGGCCGCCCGACGGCTGCGGCGGCGCCGGAGTGGGCGTCGCCGGCGGAGTGGGTGCCGGGGTGGTGGGCGGCGGCGGGATCAGCTTGTTGACGGCGGTGGTGCTGATGCCGTCGTCCAGGTGCTCGTCGTCCAGCACGATCGGTCCCAGGACGGGCTGTTCGGGGGTCTGGTAGCCCTTGGGCGGGGTGACCTCCTGCCAGTAGTACGTGCCCTTGTCGACATTGCTGGCACAGGTGCCGTTGTCGCCGGTGGTGCACGGGTCGCCGACCTTGGTGTCCGCCTTGTCGCCGTCGGTCTGGAGGCCGTCGGTGCCGTTGGTCTCGCGCCACAGCTGGAACACCGCGCCGGGCAGCGGCTTGCCGTCCTGATCGTGCTTGACCAGGCGCAGCGCGCCCTGCTGCTGGCTGAACCCGAAGTCGAAGGTGTGGTCGTTCTGGCCCGGGCCGCCCGTGGTGAGCGCGCGCTCGACGTAGGTGCCGCCCTTGGGGACGGTGCCGTCGGAGTCGATCGCCTTGTTGTCGCCGACGTTCGCCTTGGTCGGGACCCAGTGGTACAGCGGGCCGCCCTTGGCGTAGTCCGCCGGGTCGTCCAGGCGGATCGTGTACTTGGTGTTCGGCTTGAGCCCGCCGGTGACGTTGGTGTTGTCGAAGTAGTACTCACCCCGCGCGGTGGTCTTCGCGGTACCGACCTTCTTGCCGTCGGCGTCGTACAGGTTCACGGTCGCGCCCGGAACGGGCTTCTGCTGCGGCAGCTGGAGGCCCGAGCGCTCCGGGTCGTACCAGACCCGGTTGCCGATCTGCAGCGGCGCCTTGTCGCAGAGCACTTCGAGGTCGGCCATCGCCGCGCCCTTGCCGAAGCGGGACGTGCCGTTGGACAGTTCGTTGCCGAAGCCCGGGTCGATCCCGCCGTTGCGGAGGGTGAACATGGTGCCGGCGGTGACGATGTGGTTGGAGACGTCGTATCCGGAGGTGGCGATGGAGTTCTCCACCTTGGACAGCGCCATGCCCGCGAACGACGCGTACGGGTGGCCGACCGGGGCGGGGCGGTTCAGGTTGAAGAAGCCCTTGCCCTTGGTGGTGATCCCGCAGCCGAGGTTGACGTCCATGACGTAGGCGTCGCCGGACTTGCAGGCCTTGTTGAGGTCGGCCGAGGCGAGCACGTAGACGAAGCCGTTCGGCAGCGGGCCCTCGGGCGGGGCGGCGGCGGCCTGGTCGGCGTACCGGTCGCGGAACGAGAGCAGCATGGAGCCGTCGGTCTCGAAGCCGATCTCGCCGAGCTCGGGCTCCGGGTTGAGGCCGCAGACCTGCCCGTTCGCCATCGGCACGGTGTCCTGCCAGGGGTACCAGAAGTAGCCGCCGCAGGCGTTCCCGGCCGGCGTGCCGTGGTAGTCGATCGGCTGGTCGAGGACGGCCGCTTCGAACGTCCCGGTGGCCGGGTCGAACGGCAGGACGATCGCCCGCAGGTCGCCGATCTTCTGCGTCGACTGGCCGGAGCAGACGCCGCCGACGTAGCCGACGCCGTCCTGCATGCCGAGGCCGAACGGCCGCCAGTCGTCCGCCGACGGGCAGTCCGGCGTCGGGATCGGGTAGACGGCCTTGGGCTTCTCCACCGTCTTCGCCGTGGCGTCGTACCGGTACAGCTTCCGGTCGTGGAGGTTGACCACGTACAGGTCGCGGCCGTCCTCGGAGAGCTTCAGCCCACCGAGGCTCTCCTTGCCGACCGGGGCGACGAACGCGTCGTCCTGGGCGTTGCCGGCGTGCGCGGTGCTGCCGGCGTTCGGGACGACGGTGAACAGCGAAGTGGTCTTCGTCGCCGGGTCGGTGACGTAGATCGCGCCCGGTCCGCCGGAGCCGTACACGGTGGCGCGCTTGGCCTGGGCGGAGCTGAACAGCCGCCGGTCGTCGCGGTTCCAGGCGATGCCGAAGACGTTGCCGGTGTCGCCGGTGTTGGCGATGTTGGTGACGTCCTGGTTCACGCCCCGGGAGCGGTACGGGAAGGTCAGCAGGGTGCGGCCGCTCGCCGGGTCCAGGGAGGCCGGCTGGCAGGCGGTGGCCAGCGGGGCGTTCTGCTGGCAGTAGTCGGCCGGGTTCCAGAAGCCGGTGGTCAGGGCGGCGTGCTTGCCCGCCGAGAGGTCGACGAACTCCTCGTTGCTGCTGAGCTTGTCCGGCGCGCCGGGCAGGCCCTCGCGGGAGGCGAAGGCCGGGAACAGCACGCCCGGCTTCGGATTGACCACCTCGACGCGGTACTTGCCGCTCGCCGTCGCCTTGGAGGGCTTCAGCGTCACGGTGCCGTCGGCGGCGGTGACCGCGGTGCTGATGGCGCCGTCGTCGCCGGTCAGGGTGACCGTCACTCCGGCCATGCCCGGCTCCAGCGCCGGTCCGGACCAGGTTCCGCTCTCGTCGACCGTCCGCACCACCTGGACCGTCACCGAACCTTCGGCGGTCACCGGCGAGGCGGAGGGCGCGGTGACGGCTGCGGTGGCGGCGAGGGCCGCCACCACGGCGGCGGCCCGCCCGGCCGTCCGCCGGCCCGCGCGGGGCGCGGGCGCTCGGGTTTCCTGTTCTGTCTGGGTCATGCCCTGCTCTCGTCGTCAGGAAGGCACGCCGAACCCCCGCAGCAAGTTCACCGATTCGGTCCCGCGCACTCCTCGTTTGGCCGAATAATAAGCGGAATAGACACGTCCCGCTTACTTACCAGGCAAATTGACGGTTCATCAGGAAGCACGACCGATCGGTTCCGTGCGCTCCCCACGCCCCGAAGCCCGGCCCGCGCGCCCGCACGCCACTCCCCACCGCGCCGCTCCCCACCGTTCCCCCGCAGCTCGCGCGCCCGGCGCGCGGCAGAAAATCCCCGCGCCCATTCCGCGGGGCCGGTGCGTGAGTACGACTGCAGATCATCACGACCGAACCGCCCCGCCGTCAAAGCGCACCATTGCCTCCAAGTCGACTTTGAGACAATTCCCCTGACGGTTCCTCGGCCCGGTGACGGGGCGCCCCGACATCTCCGCATGACCCCCGGGCTCGACTCCGCGACGACCCGTCGGGGTGACCCACCGCGGCATCCGCTTCGCCGACCGCACCGCCTAGCCTTGACCGCAGGCCCCGACAGGCGGGCCGACCTGCGAGGACGGAGCGGAGCGGGATGGAACTGCGGCAGCTGGAGGTCGTCGTCGCGGTGGCCGAGGAGGGCGGTTTCACCGCGGCGGCGCGGCGGCTGCACGTCGTGCAGTCGGCGGTGTCCGGCACCGTCCGGACGCTGGAGAAGGAGCTCGGCGTCCAGCTCTTCGAGCGCACCACGCACCGGGTCACCCCGACCTCCGCCGGGACGGCGTTCGTCCCGGCCGCCCGGGCCGCGCTGCGGGCGGCGGATCTGGCGCGGGCGGCGGCGGACGAGGCGCGCGGGGTGCTGCGCGGGGTGCTGACCATCGGCACCATGCAGGGCGTCTGGCTCGGGCTCGACCGGGTGCTCGCCGAACTGCGCGCCGAGCACCCGGGGTTGACGATCCGCCTGCACCAGGCCGCGGCCGTGGACATCCGCGCCGGGCTGCGCGACGGCACCGTGGACGCGGCGATCGTCGCGTTCGACCGGCAGCAGCAGCGCGGCCTGACGGTGCGTTCGCTGGCCTGCGAGCCGATGGTGCTGGCCGCCGCGCCGGACCGCGCCTTCGCCCACCCCGGCCGGGTGCGCTTCGAGGAACTCGCCGGCCTGCCGTTCGTCGACTTCGCCCCGGGCTGGGCGGTCCGGTCCGCGGTCGACCGGGCGTTCCGGGCCGCCGGTGTCGAGCGGACGGCGGTCTTCGAGGTCAACGACATCGTCGCCGCCGCCGAACTGGTCCGCCACGACCTCGCCGTCTGCGTCCTGCCCGAGTCGATCGCCGCCCACTTCCCCGACCTGGCCCTGCGCCGCTTCACCCGCGGGCAGCCCCGCTGGGACGTCGCGGTGGCCTGCCCCGCCGGGGAGCCGACCCCCGCCGTGGCGGCGCTGCTGCGCCACCTCGGCTGATCCGCCCCCGCTTCAGCCGGCGGCGCCCTTCCGGTCCGTCGCCCAGTGCACCAGCGGCAGCAGCGGCAGCACCGCGGCGAACCCGGCGACCGCCCACCAGCCGCCCGCGTGGAAGGCGACGGTGCCGAACTCCGAGCCGAGCGCGCCGCCGAGGAAGAAGGTGGCGATGAAGACGCTGTTCAGCCGCGCCCGGGCGCCCGGGTCGAGCTGGTAGACCACGTGCTGACCGAGGATCAGCGTGGTCTGCACGGCGACGTCGAGCAGGATCGCGGCGAGCGCCAGCAGCACGATGCTGTGCCCGCCGAGGCCCGCGAGCACCGCGCTCCCGGACGCCACCAGCAGCGCCGCCCCGGTCAGCGGCCGCCCGAACCCGCGGTCCGCCCAGCGGCCCGCCAGCGGGGCGACCAGCGCGCCCGCGGCGCCGACCAGCGCGAAGACGCCGACGCCCGCCTCCGAGTACCCGAACGCCGGGCCGGTGAGCTGGAACGAAACCGTCGTCCAGAAAGCGCTGAACGACCCGAAGACGGCCGCCTGGTACAGCCCGCGCTTCAGCAGCGCCGGGTGGGTGCGCACCAACCGCACGGTGGAGCGCAGCACCTGGTGGTACGGCAGGTCGGTGGTGGCCGCGTGCGCCGGCAGCGCCCGGTACAGGGCGACGGCGAGCAGCGCCGTCAGGGCGGCCGAGCCGAGGTACACCACCCGCCAGCCGGCGGCGCCCGCCACCAGGCTGCTCAGCGTGCGGGAGAGCAGGATGCCGGCGAGCAGGCTGGCCATCACCCGCCCGACGATCCGGCCGCGGGCGTGGTCCGGGGCCAGGCTCGCCGCGAACGGCACGAGTATCTGCGCCACCACCGAGGTCGCCCCGCTGACCAGCGAGGCGACCAGCAGCACCGCGAAGCTGCCCGCCGTACCGGCCACCGCCATCGCGACGGTGGTGACGACCAGCAGCAGGGCCACCAGCCGCCGTTTCTCGACCCGGTCGCCGAGCGGCACCAGGAACAGCATGCCCAGCACGTAGCCGATCTGGGTGACCGTCACCAGCGCGCCCGCCGTGGTCGTCCCGACGTGGAACACCTCGGCCAGCTTCGCCAGCAGCGGCTGCGCGTAGTACAGGTTGGCGACCGTCATGCCGGTGGAGACGGCGAGCAGCGCGACGAGCCCGCCGGGCACGCCGCTCTGCGTCGTCTCCGTCGAGGTGGTGGTGGACGTGGTCGAGCTGTTGCTGCTCGGTGAGGTGGCCATCGCTGCCTTCCTGGGTGGTCGTGTCCTACCGCTGCGGCCGATCGCAGCGTGCACCTGTGTGAGCGCCGGGGGCCGGGCCCCCGCTTCCCGTCCGATCGCGATGATCGACGACAACTGTCATCTCCGTTCGCGATGACCGTCCCCGCGGGCCGGCGGCTCTCGGCGGGCCGGCGGCTCTCAGCCGGCGTCGGGGACCAGCAGGACCGGAACGCGCGAGGCGTGGCCGACGGCGTCCGAGACCCTGGGACGGAACCAGGACGCGACCGCACCCCGATGGTGCGGGCTGAGCACGATCAGCTCCGCCCCCAGCCGCTCGGCCGCGTCGGCGATCACCGTCGGCACCTGGCCGCGCATCCCGTCCACCAGCTCGCCGTCGGCCTCCACCCCGGCCTCGCGCAGCGCCCGCACCGACTCGTCCAGCACCCGCCGCGCCGCGTCGTCGTCCTCCAGCGCGACCACGCTGTACTCCACCACCACGCTCGGCGCCAGGTGCAGCACGTGGACGGTCGCGCCGAAGCGCCGTGCGAGCTCGGCGACCGTCGAGACGGCGTGCCGTCGGGCGTCGCTGTCGTCGACGGCCAGGACGATGCGTGTGAACACGTGAACTCCTTCTTGTTGGACCGGCATCGATCCGCCCTCAACCCTTCCGGGCGGCCAGGCGGTCGGCCTCCGTGAGGCCTCCCCAGATCCCGAAGTCCTGGCCGGTGCGGACCGCGAAGGACGCGCAGGCCGAGCGGACCGGGCAGTCGTGGCACACCGACCGGGCCCGCCGCTCGCGCATCCGGCGGGCCTCGCCCTGCTCGCCGCACGGCGAGAAGAACACGGCGGAGTCCATGCCCCGGCAGGCGGCGCGGGCCTGCCATCCCCACTGGTTCAGCAGCGGCTCGGTGGTCGGCGGCTTCATCGCGCTCACCCCTGACGCGGGGCCGGCGGGTTCGCCGCCGCGGAGGCCTGCGCCTCGGACTCCAGGACCGGCCCCCGGCCGACCGTGTTCGCGCCAGTCACGGTGCGCTCCCTCGAAGTTGGGCTCGGATCGACCTCCACCCTAGGAACGCGCCCCGCCCCCGGCTGGCCCGACGACGCACCCACCGCGTCCGGTCCGTGCACACCTCCCGTCCCGTCCGACCGACTCCCGGCTCCCGGGTTCCCGTCAGGCCTGCGTCGGCTTCGGCGTCCAGCCTGGCCCGCGCAGCACGTGGCCGAACCGGTCGGACCAGTTGCGGGCGCCGCGCACGTCCCGGGCGATCGCGACGAGTTCGTGGGTCTGCACCCGCAGGATGTTGTAGGTGTCGATGTTCTTGGTCAGGCCGTAGCGCACCCGTTCGCCCTCGGGCTCGAAGGTGCCGAAGAGCCGGTCCCAGAGGATCAGGATCCCGCCGTAGTTGATGTCGAGGTACTGGCGCTGCGATCCGTGGTGGGCCCGGTGGTGGCTCGGGGTGTTGAGGACGAACTCGACGGGCGCCCACATCCGGTCCACCAGCTCGGTGTGGATGAAGAACTGGTAGACCAGGTTGATCGCGAAACAGGCCGTCAGCACCTCTGGCCGGACGCCGATCAGCATGACCGGCACCAGGAACGGCAACGCCGTGACCGCCAGCAGGAACGGCTGGCGCAGCGCGACCGACAGGTTGTACCGCTCACTGCTGTGGTGCACCACGTGCACCGCCCACAGCACCCGTATCTCGTGGTGCGCGCGGTGGAACCAGTAGTACGCGAAGTCCACGGCGATCATCCCGGCCACCCAGGCCGGCCAGCCGTCGAGGTGCCACGGCACCGCCGAGTGCAGCCGCAGCAGCACCACGGCCTCGACGATCGCCCATGGCATGGCGACCAGTTGGTTGCCGACGGCCGTCGCGATGTTCAGCAGGGAGTCGCGCCCGTCGTAGGAGGGCAGCCGGCGTCGGCGCAGCACGAACAGTTCCACGAGCATGCCGAGGAGGAAGACCGGGGCGGAGAGCCAGAGTACGAGCGATGCGAGATCCATGAGCCCGGAGCATAGGGTTACTGGTCCAACCAGACAACGAGTAATGCGGACGGCCCGCCTGAGTATGCTGACCGCGTGAACCTCCGACCCGTGGGCCCCATGCCGCTCTCCGGCCAGATCCACCGTCAGCTGATGGACGCGATCCTCGACGGCACGCTCACCGGCGCCCTCCCGTCCGAGCGCGAACTCGCCGAGACCTTCGGCGCCAACCGGCACGCCGTCCGCGAAGCCATCAAGCGCCTGCAGCAGGGCAACCTCGTCGAGGTCAACCAGGGCGGCGCCACCCGCGTCCTCGACATCCCCGCCCACGCGGGACTCGACCTGCTCCCCGAACTCGTCATCGCCCGAGGCACGTTCAACGACGAAGCCACCGTCGGCGTCCTCGAACTCCGCGCCTGCATCGGCGCCGACGCCGCCCGCCTCTGCGCCGAACGCTCACCCCACGTCGGCGCCCACCTGCTCGACCTGCTCCCCCACGACGCGATGTCCGACGCCGAACTCGCCGCCACCGGCGCCGCCTACTGGACCGCCCTGGTCACCGGCACCAACAGCCTCCCGTACCGCCTCGCCCTCAACACCCTGATGGCCGGCCTCGAAGCGATCGACGACTCCCCCACGGCGAAGCACTTCATGGCCGCCCTCCGCGACGAATCCCGCCGTACCGCCGACCTCGAACAGCTCGCCCGCACCATCACCCGCAGCGACCCCGCCGCGGCCCACGCCACGGCCACCCGCCTGCTCAACACCTCGATCACGGCCGTCCGGAACGCGGCAGACCGGCCCTGACACCCCCGCCCTCGGCGAACGCGCCCGTCGCAGGCTCAACCGCCTCGGCCGACGGCGCGCCGCGCGCACTGCGGCCGCCCGACGACCGACCTCCGGCATGCCGCCCTCCCCCGGCTCCGCGCCGTCCGGGAAGCCGCCGCAACGTGAATCGGCGTACCGCCACGGAGGATGAACTGCCTTTGGTATAAGAGCAGTTACATCAGCGGCGACAACGGGTTCCGGCCGGCCGGCGCCTCGGCTCCGGCCCACCGCCCGGCGGTCCTTCCGGCACCGACGTCGCCGTCCGACACAGGGAGTTGCAGCATGCCTCGCACCGACATCCGGGCCGCCCTCGACGACATCGTCTTCTCCTCGGACCTCGATCTCGACAAGGCCGCCGAGCGTCACATCACCCCCGACTTCGTCCAGCGCATCGACGGCAGAACCGTTGAGCGCGACGCGTTTCTCGTCAACATGGCGAATCTCCGCGAGGCCGTGGTCTCCGGGGTGATCGAGATGCACCAGGAGCTCTTCGACGGCGACAACTACGCCGACCACCACACCGCCGCCATCTCGATGAAGGACGGCTCCACCCTCCACATGGAGGTCTACCTCTTCGCCGAGTTCGCCGCGGACGGCCGCTTCCGCCGCATCAACGAGACCACTCTCGTCCTCGAAGGCCCCGCCGACGCGAGCTGAGCACGCGCAGCGGGTGTGCGAATCGCCTCGCGCCGGGAGCCGCCGGCCCGGAGCTGTCCGGGGCAGCCCGATCCGCACCCGCTGCCCGGACGGCATCGACCCCGAGGACCTGGGCCGCCCCGGTCCCGTTCCGGAACGCCGGCGCGAGCGACAGCGTGGAGGCCGCCGGGCGGTGGTCGTGACGGCCTGTCAGGCGAGGGTGGCGAGGAGGCGGGCGAGCTCGGCCGGCTTGGTGAACATGGGCCAGTGGCCGGATTCGAAGTCGAGGTACTCGACGTGCTTGGCGGCGGCGAGTTCGGGGGCCCGGCCCTCGGCGACCCAGGTGCGGACCTGGTCGGGGTCGAATTCGGGGCAGACCATGGTGATCGGGACGTCGAAACGGCGCGGGTCCGTCAGGTGGACGATTCCGCGGGCGACGTGTTCGGGGACGGGGATCGCCTCGGCGGCGATCCGCTGCCGCAGGCCCTCGTCGAGGTCGGCGCTGTCCCGGCCTTCGAACGGCCCCCAGCCGGGGAACGGCATGACGCCGTCGCGGATCTCGAAGAATTCGGCGTAGGGCGCGCCGTCCTGCTGCGGGTACCCGCCGACCAGGACGAGCGAGGCGACCCGTTCGGGCCGCGCGTCGGCGGCCAGCCAGCCGAGGGTGCAGGCGGCGGAGTGGGCGACCAGCATGACCGGGTCGGCCGCCGCGTCCACTGCCGAGACGACCGCGGCGAGTTGCTCGTCCAGCGTGGTCGAGGGCCCGGCGGGCAGGGTCAACGGGTCGGGCCGGTGGCCGAGTTCGCGGAGGACGGGGGTCACGCCGTCCCAGGCGGTGCCGTCCAGCCAGAGACCGCCGATGAGCAGGATGTCCACGATGAGCTCCCGAAGTGGAGAGAAGAGAAGCGGGCGCTTCAAAGGCTAGGTGCGGTTCCGGACGATCTGCTTCCTGATTGTCGCGGGATCGGCCTACGCTGGCCGACATGTCGACCGGAACGAGTCCCACCGCCCGCGCGCTGCGCACTCTGGAGATCCTGCGGGCCCGGCCGGGCACCACGTCGGAGGAGTTGGCGGAGCGGCTCGGGGTGACGGACCGGGCGGCCCGGCGGTACGTGGCGATCCTCCGGGAGGCCGGGATTCCGGTGGAGTCGGAGCGCGGGCCGCACGGCGGGTACCGGTTGCGGCGCGGGACGCGGCTCGCGCCGGTGGCGTTCACCCAGGCGGAGGCGTTGGGCCTGGTGATGGCGGTGCTGGACGGGCGGCCGGCGGCCGGTGAGCCGGGCGATCCGGTGGGCGCGGCGCTGGACAAGGTGGTGCGGGTACTGCCGGAGGAGGTCGGGCGGCAGGCCGCGGCCCTGCGCGAGCATGCGGCGGCCGCGCCGGACCCGCGGGCGGTGTACGCGGATCCGGGGGTGACGAACACGCTGGTCGAGGCGGTGGCGGCGCACCGCCGGGCGGTGATCACGTACCGGAGCGCGGCGGGCGACGAGTGGCGGGCGGAGGTGGATCCGTGGGCGGTGGTGGTGCGCCGGGCCCGCTGGTACCTGCTCTGCCATTCGCACCGGTCGGACGCGATCCGCACCTTCCGGATCGACCGGGTGCTGGCGGCGGAGGAGACCACGACCGGCTTCCGGATGCCTGCCGACCTCGACCCGGTCGCGCTGCTGGAGGCGCATCTCGGTTCGGGCTGGGCCTACCCGACCCACGTGGTGTTCGACGCCCCGTTGGCGCAGGTCGCCCCGTGGGTCGCCGGGCCGATGGGCCGCCTCGAAGCGGCGGGCGAGCGGCGGTGCGTCCTGCGCGGCAGCACCCGCAACCCGGCGATGTACGCCCAGGACTGGCTGTCGGGAGTCCCGTTCGACTTCCGGGTCGTGGGCGGCCCGGAGCTGCGTGCGGCGGTCGCCGCGGCGGCGGCCCGCTTCGCCGCCGCCGTCGCAGGACCGACAGAACCGACAGAACCCGAGGAGCCCGGGGAGCCCGCGGGGCCCGGGGAGGTCAGTCGCTCAGCGCCAGCTTGACCCCGAAGCCGACCACGGCGGTCCCGGTGACCCGGTCGAGCACCCGGCGGGCGGCGGGACGGCACAGCCAGCCGCGCAGGGTGTGGGCGAAGCCGATCAGGACGGCGGACCACAGGGTGCCCTCGATCACGTGCACGGAGGTGAGCAGGACGCCGGCCGGCAGGTGCGGGGCGCCGGCGGGGATGAACGGGGGCAGCACGGCGACGTAGAACACGCCGACCTTCGGGTTGAGCAGGTTGGTGAGCGTGCCGCGCCGCCAGCCGGCCCACCAGCCACCGGGGTTGTCGGTCTCCTCCGGCCCGTCGGAGGAACTGTCGTGCTTGCGGCTGCGGAGCAGCTGGACGCCCATCCACAGCAGGTAGCAGACGCCGGCCCAGCGCAGCGTCTCGTACGCGACGCGGGAGGCGGTGAGCAGCACGCTGAGGCCGGCGGCGGAGGCGGTGCCCCACAGCATCGTGCCGGTCTGGATGCCCATGACGACGCCCCAGGCCTGGCGGCGGTGGCCGAGGGCGGCGGTGCGCAGGATGAGCGCGGTGTCGAGGCCGGGGGTGAGGGTGAGCAGGCCCACGACCAGCGCGAAGGAGGCGAGGGGGGCGGCCATGGCGGTGAGATCCATGGACTGTCAGTCTACGGGCCGGCCGAACCGGGCCAGACAGTGCCATACCTTCTTCAGCTCCTGCGGGTCGTACTGCCCGCTGCGGACGGCGGCCCCGATGACGGCCGGGTCGAGCACGCCGCCGGTCGATCCCTCGGGCGAGCCGTCGCGGGCGATCTTCGCGCCGAGGGCGGTGATGTGCGGGCCGCGGTAGTCGTCGTGGCGGGCGAGCTCGTCGACGGTGAGCCGGTGGCCGGGGTGCCATTCGAGGCGACAGGGCAGCGCGCGGGCGGCGGTCTCGACGGCGGTGCCCCGGTAGCAGGGGTCCAGGACGAGTGCGTCGAAGTGGTCCGGCACTCGGACGCTGCCGTGCAGTTGGGCCTCCACGTAGGCGTCCAGCAGGTCCGGTCCGTCGGCCTCGACCAGGGTGATCAGGGCCATCGCGGCGGCGGTGCCGAAGTGTTCGGGCTCGAAGACGCTGTCGGGGTAGCAGAAGGTGGCCCGGTCCAGCGCCCCGGGCGCGAGCCGGAAGTGCGCGGAGCCGAAGCGGGGTGCGCCGCCGTAGGGGCTGCGCAGGTGGTTGAGCGCGCCGTAGACGGGGCGGCGCTCGGCGGGGGCGTCGTCGTAGGCGCCGCCGAAGATCCGGCTCTCCCACGTCCACCGGTCGCCGCCGGGGTGGGCGGTGAGGCCGCCGTTGCTGGTGCCGGTGGAGAACTGGGAGCGGTACACGCCGTCCCGGGCCAGCGACTCCAGGATCGGCACCCCGTCGAGCTCGCGGTCGGGGTGGAAGTTGAGCGTGACGTCGATCCCGGCGGGCAGCGGGTCGCCGCTGCTGCGGGCGGCGACGTGCCGCAGGGCTCGGGCTTCGGGTGTGTCCATGGACGGCAGTCTTACGCCGAGAACCCGCGTTGTGCAGCCGGTTTTCCCCGCGCCCGGCGGGTGCGGCCCGGCCGGTTCTCCCACCGGCCATGCCGCCTCCGCCAACTGCCGTTCCGTCAGCCCGCGTTGATCCGGGCGGCGAGGCGGAGCAGCCCGGGGCTGATCCGGCCGAGCAGCTTGGCGGCCTTGGCCTCGACGGTGACGGGGACGACGGCCTTGCCGGTGCGGACGGCGCGGACGATCTCGGCGGCGACCCTCTCCGGCGGGAAGCCCCGGCGGGCGTACATCTTGGACACCCGGGCCTGCTTGGCGGCCTGTTCGTCGGTGTCGAGGCCGGAGAAGGTGGTGGTGCGAGTGATGTTGGTGTTGACGATCCCGGGGCAGATGGTGGAGACGCCGATCCGGTGCGGGGCGAGTTCGGCCCGCAGGCAGTCGGAGAGCATGTACACCGCCGACTTGGAGGTGGCGTACGCGGCCAGCACCTTGGACGGCAGGTAGGCGGCGGCGGAGGCCAGGTTGACGAGGTGTCCGCCCCGGCCGTGGTCGACCATCAGCTGCCCGAAGGCGCGGCAGCCGTGGATGACGCCCCACAGGTTGACGTCCAGGACGCGCCGCCACTCCTCCTCGGTGGTCTCCAGGAACGTCCCGGAGTGGCCGATGCCCGCGTTGTTGACCACCACGTCGGGGACGCCGAAGTCCGCGGCGACCTGCTTGGCGAAGGCGGCCATGGCCGCGCCGTCGCTCACGTCCACCTGGTACGCGCCGGACTTGACGCCGGACAGCGCGCACAGTTCGGCGGTGCGCTGCGCGGCGGGCAGGTCGCGGTCGCAGACCACCACCCGGGCGCCCCGGTCGGCGAAGGCCAGTGCGGTGGCCCGGCCGATGCCGCTGCCGCCACCGGTGACGACCACCAACTCGCCGCCCCCGGAGGGTTCCTGACGCAGCGCGCCGTGGTCGCGGGCGACGAACTCGCGGACCAGCGCGGCGACGGTGGGGCCCTTCTCCAGCAGCGCCGACCAGTGGGTGGCGTTCAGGGTGCGGCGGGTCAGCCGGGGCGCCCACCGCTCCAGGCCCTCGGAGAGGAACTCCGCGACGTAGTGGTCGCGCTGCAGGGTGATCAGCTGGACGGGCACCTCGGTGTGGCGTTCGCGCGGCCTGGCGATCGAGGGCCGCATGTTGGCCCGGTACAGCTCGATGCCGTGCACGGCGTCCTTGGCGAGGGTGCGCTGCGGGTGGCCGGGCCGGGGGCGGACGGCCTCCAGGTCGTTCAGCACCCTGGGCCACAGCCGGGCCAGGCCGAGCTTCCACGCGGCGGGCGCGACGACGGGCAGGTGGAACAGGCCGATGTACCAGGAGTGCACGCCCTGGCGCAGCAGTTGGGAGACGTGCCGGGGCGTAGGCCGGCGCAGCCGGTGCCGCATCCAGAAGCCCATGTGGTCCAGGCAGGGGCCGGACATGGTGGTGTAGCTGGCTATCCGCCGGTACGAGCCGGGGGCGGTGACGGCCTCCCAGGACTGCACGCTGCCCCAGTCGTGCGCCACCACGTGCACCGGCCGGTCGGGGCTGACGGCGTCGGCGACGGCGAACAGGTCCTGCCCGAGCAGTTCCAGCCGGTAGCCCTCCCGCCCGCCGGGCGTCCCGGACGCGCCGCAGCCGCGGACGTCGTACCGCACCACGTGGTGGTCGACGGCCAGGTCGGCGGCCACGTCGTCCCAGACGCTGTGGTCGTCGGGGTACCCGTGCACCATCAGCACGGTGGGGCGGGTCGGGTCGCCCTGCTCGTACACGGCGAGCTTCAGCCCGCCGGAGTCGACGGTGCGGCGACGGATCTCGGTGCTGCGGCCGGTCATGCGGTGCCCTCCTGGAGTGCCCAGCGCCGCACGTGCGGCAGGTCGTCGTCGAGCCAGTACGCGTCCTCGTCGGTGACCACGAGGAGTTCCTCGAACTTGATGCCCACCTCGCGGAAGCCGATGTGCGGCTCCACCGCCCACAGGCCGGGCGTGGGGGCGTGCCGCGACGCGCGGCCGCCGGCCCACAGCGGGGAGCGCCCCTCCAGTCGCTCCTTCACCAGCTCCCGCCCGAGGGTCTGCAGGGTGCGCACGCCGAAGCCGAACAGGTTGACGCCGGCCGGGCCGCGCGCGGTCGTTCTGGTCACCTGGTGGCCGATCACCCGGCCCGGGTACACCTGGTGGCGGTTGTCGTAGCCGTGCTCGGCGATCTGCGCGTCCACCGCCGCGTACACCTGGTCCAACGTCCTGCGCGCCTTCACCTCGCGCAGGATCAGCTCCCGGTACACCCGCAGGTCCTGCGCGAGCCGGTCCCACACCGGGTTCTCGCCGACCTTGCCGCCGTACCCGATGTCGGCGGTGTAGCCGTCCACCACCGGCGCGCAGTCCAGCACGTACGGCATGCCCTCCTGCAACACCCGCGAGCCGGCGAAGAACTGCAGCGGTGTGTGGAAGTGCCGGAACGCGGTGCGGTCGCCGAACCACGCGAACGGCACGTGGAAGAAGTCCTGCACCCCGGCCCGCACCAGGCTGCGCCGCAGCTTCGCGGTCGCCTGACGCTCCGTCACGCCGGGCTCGATCCACGCCGCGACCTGCTCCGCGCAGTGGTACGCCAGCTGCTGCACCTCCCGGAACTTCGCCAGGTCCCGCTCGTCGAACGGGAATCGGGGCAACTGTCCGCGCTGCTTCATCGGATCACACCTCCAGGACGAGGGTCTCGCCCTCGGCGGCTCGGGACACGCACGGCAGCATCAGGCCCGCGGCCCGCTGCTCCTCGGTCAACCTGCGGTCGCGGTGCTCGGGCGTCCCGGACGCCACCTTCAGCACGCACGTCCCGCAGAAACCCTGCTTGCAGGAGTACGCCAGATCCGGCTTCGACTCCCGCGCCACGTCCAGCGCGGAACGGTCCGCCGGAACGGCCACCGTCTCCCCGCCCTCCCCCAGCCTGATCGCGAACGGCCGACCGTCCACGACCGGCGCGGCCCCGAACCGCTCGAAGTGCAACGACGCCGCGGGCGAGGCGTCCAGCGCCCGCTGCACCGCACCCAGCATCGGTGCCGGACCGCACACGTACACCGCGGCGTTCCGCGCGGCGTGCGACAGCAGCTCCGCCGCATCCGGGACGCCGTGCACGTCGTCGGTCCGGATCTCGACCCGGCGCGGATCGAGCGCCGTCAGCTCGGCGGTGAACGGAAGCGCGGCAGCCGTCCGGCCCACGTGGATCAACTTCCAGTCGATGCCCGCATGTTGAGCCGCCCGCGCCATCGGCAGCAACGGCGTGACCCCGATGCCGCCGGCCAGGAACAGCACCTGCCGCTCCCCGCAGAACGCGAACCCGTTCCGCGGCCTGCGCACCCGCAGCCGCACTCCCACGTGCAGCTCGTCGTGCACCTCCACCGACCCGCCGCCGCCGTCGGCGATCCGCCGCACCGCGACCCGGTAGACCAGCCGATCGGCCGGATCCCCGCACAACGAATAGTGCCGCTCCCGCCCCGACGGCAACGTCACCAACACCCGCGCCCCCGGCTGCCACTCCGGCAGCGCCCCGCCCGACGGATCGGCCAACCGCAGCTCGACCACATCCTCGGCGACCACCTGATGCGACGTCACCA
Organism: Kitasatospora griseola; assembly: GCF_044999035.1. Taxonomy (NCBI): domain Bacteria; kingdom Bacillati; phylum Actinomycetota; class Actinomycetes; order Kitasatosporales; family Streptomycetaceae; genus Kitasatospora; species Kitasatospora griseola. The sequence continues at coordinate 1,154,092 of NZ_CP173360.1, forward strand.
CCAGGTACAACGGCGGCACCGGCCGCGACTCGGCCCGCCGAGGACTCCGCCGCAACCCCGGCCGCCCCAGGGCAGGGCTGTACCAGTCACCGAACGCAGTCAACCGCGAGAACATCCGATCGGCCCGAGGACGGCCGTAGAGGTCGGGCGGCGGGGTTTCGAGATCCATGGGCGGGCAACTCCGGGGTTCTTGGGGGGACGGAGGGAGGAAGCAGGGGCGCAAGTGGGTGCGAAAGCAGAGGCGCGAGTGGGTGCGAAAGCAGGGGCGGGCCGGGAGGTACCCCCACGCGCCCCTGTTTTCGCGCCCGCCTGCGTTTCGCGCCCCCTACATCAATGCGCCGCGGCAGCTCTCGCCGCCGGCGACTTCGCCAAGTACGCGAGCGCCTGCGACGAGGACCCCTCGTTCGTCGGGTGGTACCCCGGGGCGAAGTACCGCAGCGCCGAGCGGACGAACCGCCCCGGTTCGGGGAGCAGTCCCCGCCTCGCGGCCTTCTGCGCCTCCCGCCACGTCGGCACCAGGCTCCCGTTCAACGACGGATCGGCGGCCAGCATGAAGCGCGTCCCCCGGATCCACAGGTGGACCAGCAGCGGTCCGGAGACCGCCATGCCCCGGACCCGTCGCAGGTAGCCCGGGTCGAGGTGGCGCATCAGGTCGTAGGCGACGCTGCGGTGTTCGACTTCCTCCGCGCCGTGCCAGCGGAGCAGGTCGACCATGGTGGGGTCGGCCTTGGCGCGGTCGAGGCCGGGCGAGTTGAGGGCCCAGTTGCCGAGGAACGCGGTGAAGTGCTCGATCGCGGCGATGAAGGCGACCCGTTCGATGACGTTCTCGCGGCGTTGACGTGCCGTCAGCCCGGGCTTGTCGCCGAGGACGCGGTGGAACAGCCAGCTGATCTGCCGGACGTACGGTCGCGGGTCGAGGCCCTGGCCGAGCAGGTGGTCGAGGACTTCCTGGTGGGCCTCGGCGTGGATCGCCTCCTGGCCGATGAAGCCGAGGACCTCCTCGCGCAGTTGGTCGTCGCGGATCAGCGGCAGCGCTTCCTTGAACACCTTGACGAACCACCGTTCGCCCTCGGGGAGCAGCAGGTGCAGGACGTTGATGGTGTGGGTGGCCATCGGCTCGTCGGGGATCCAGTGCAGGGGCAGCCGCGACCAGTCGAAGTGGACGTCGCGGGGTTCGAGGACCAGGTTGTCGTGCACGGACGCGGGCTGCCCGGGCCGAAGGCTGCGGGAGGGGGTGGTGCGCGGCATGGGGGTGCCTCCAGTACCTGCGGGTGGACACACGGCTGGGGTGGGGTGGAGTGGGCGTCGGCCCGGCCGCCGGGAGGGGGTCGGAACGGTCCCGGCGGGCCCGTGGGCACAGGGGCAAACTACTCGCGGGTAGCGGGCCCGACAAGGGTTTCGACGGTTCTTATCAACATTGAGTCTAATAAGCCGCTCGATAGGGTGATCCGAAGCCACCCCGGGAGACGCCTTGACCGACCGCACCGCACCCGACCCGCTGGTCCGGGCCCTGATCGGCCACCCGGTCCTCGCTGCCGCCGGCTACCCGGCCCCGGACCCGGCCGCCCCTGCCGACCCGGCCGCCGTGTTCACCGCCTGGCTGTTGGACGCCCTCGCGGCGGGCGTCCCGGACGCGCAGGTGATGACCCTGTCGACGGTCGACGCCGAAGGCCGCCCGGACGCCCGGGTGCTCGTCCTGCGCGACGTCGACCGGGCCGCCGGCGCCTGGCACTTCTGGACCGAGCCCGGCTCCCCGAAGGCCCGTCAGTTCGCCGCCCGACCGGACGCCGCCCTCACTTTCTACTGGCCGCAACCGGGCCGCCAGGTCCGCCTGCGCGGCCCCGTCCGGCCCGCACCGCAGTGCGCCACCCCCTCCCCCGCGCTGAGTTGCTACGCCCTGCACGCCGTCACCGCCGAGTTCTGGCAGGCGAGTGGGGACCGCCGCCATCGGCACGTCCTCCTCACCCGCACCCCCGCCGGCTGGGCCTCCACCGGCTGGGTCCCGACCGACGTCCCGGGCTGATCGAGCACTCACCGCCCGACCCCGTGCCCCGGCCGTCGGCCGCGAATCCGGGGAGAGCACACTGGGCGGTGGCCCCGCCCGCCCGAGACTCCGGAGGACATGGTGAGCGCCGCATCCCTGCACGGCCATCACGACGGCACCCCGCCCATCCCGCGCACCCAGGACGCGGTGGCCGCCGCGCTGCCGCCGGCGCAACGGATGGAGTTCTACCGGGAGATGGGCGAGGCGGACGACACGACGATCGGCGGTGTCCTGCGGCGGTGGTGGCTGCGGGCCGAGCTCTACCGCGACCCGGAGGGCGACCGCATCCACACCGCCGTCCGGTCCGGCACCGCGCCCGGCACCCCGGCGTCCGCGGTACTGCGCCGCCTCGAGGACCGGTGAGCGGCCACGGCGAGTCCGAGGACGATCCGCTCGTCCTCTCCCCGGCCGTCGCGGAGTCCCTGGGCGATCCGGGCACGCCGCCGGACGTGTTCTCCGCCGTGGTGGCGTTCCTGGTCGACCTGCGGGAACACCCGTTCCCGCAGCTGAGCCTGCCGGTCCCGGGGCGGCCCGGGATGCACTCGGCGCCGCTGCCCCGCGATCTCGGCCTGGTGGAGTACACGGTGGACGACGACGCGGACCCGCCGCGGATCTACCTCTCGCGCATCCTGCGGGCGGACTGAACGCACTGAGCGCACTGACGGCCCCTCACGCCAGCAGTCGCCGCAGCCACCCCTGCCGGGCCGCCACGGCCGCCCGGCTGACGGCCGCACCCGGCGCCAGGGTGTCGAAGCCGTGGCAGGCGCCGGGCCACACGTGCAGTTCGGCGCTGCCGCCGCACTGCCAGAGGGCGTCGGCGTAGGCCACCACCTCGTCCCGGAAGGTCTCCGCCGATCCCACCTCCAGGTAGGCCGGCGGCAGCCCCGCCAACGAGGTGGCGCGGGCGGGCGCGGCGTACGGCGGGACGTCCGGCGTGCCGTACCGCGCGCCGAGGGCCGCCCGCCAGGCGGTGGCGTTCGAGGCGGCGTCCCAGGTGTCGCGCCCGGCGAGCTGGCGGGCGGACGCGGTGCCGCCCCGGTCGTCGAGCATCGGGCTGAGCAGCAGCTGACCGATCGGCGCCGGGCCGCCCTCGTCGCGCAGCAGCAGGGCGAGGGCGGCGGCGAGGCCGCCCCCGGCGCTCTTCCCGGCCAGCACCACCCGGGCCGGGTCGAGGCCCAGCGGGGCGGCGTTGGCCAGCGTCCACCGGAGGGCGTCGCGGCAGGCGTGCAGGGGCCGCGGGTACGGCGCGTCGGGCGCGAGCGGGTACTCCACCGACACCACCGCGGTCCCCAGCGGCTCCGCCAACTCCCGCAGCACGCGCGGCAGTACGGCGTACGCGTTGCCGCCGATCAGCCCGCCGCCGTGCAGGTAGTGCAGCACCGGCAGCCGCCCGCTCGCGCCGGCCGGGCGCGCCCACACCACGCCCTCGCCGAGCCCCACCTCGAACCGGCCCCCGTCGGCCAACTCCCGCAGCCCGGGCCGCGGTCGGGCCGCCGCGTCCGCCCGCTGCCACTCCCGCAGCCGCTCCGCCGTCAGCGGCTCCGGCACGCCGCCGCGGGCCGCGACCGCCGCCGCGACGTCACGATCCATGTACGCCTCGCGCACCCGTTCCCCACCCTTCTCATCGTTCCGCCACGGGATGTGACGGCTCGCCAGGTAAGCGTGCACCCTTGGGGACGGCACGGAATCGATCGGGAGGAGTACGAGGATGGGCAGCGAACAGCGGGCGCTCCGGTTGGTGGTGACGGGCGGCGGCACCGGCGGGCACACGTATCCGGCGCTGACGGCGGTACGGGCGTTGCAGGCGCGGCTGGCGGCCGAGCGCCGTGGCGTGGACGTGCTCTGGGTGGGCACCGCGAAGGGCCTGGAGGCGCGGATCGCCCCGGCGGAGGGGATCAGCTTCGAGCCGGTCGCCACGGGGAAGGTCCGGCGGTCCAAGAACCCGCTGAAGCTGATCTCCCCGGCGAACGTGCGGGACATGCTCCGGGTGCCGTGGGGCGCGTTCCAGGCCCGGTCGCTGATCCGCCGGTTCGGGCCGGACGTGGTGCTGGCGACGGGCGGGTACGTCGCGGTGCCGGTGGGGCTGGCCGCGCGCTCCTGCCGGGCGCCGCTGGTGGTGCACGAGCAGACGGTGCGCCTGGGGTTGGCGAACAAGGTGCTGGCCCGGGCCGCGACCCGGGTGGCGGTCTCCTCCGAGTCGACGCTGCCCCTGCTGCCGGCGGCCGCCCGCAGCACCGCCGTGGTGACGGGGAACCCGGTCCGTCCCGCAGTCCTGACGGGCCGTCCGGACAAGGCGGTGGCCGCGCTCGGGCTGTACGGCTTCGACCCGTCGCTGCCGACGGTGTACGTGACGGGCGGCGCCCAGGGCTCGGTGCAGATCAACACCCTGGTGGCCGACGTCCTGCCCTGGCTGCTGGAGCGGGCCAACGTCGTCCACCAGTGCGGCCCCGCGAACGAGGCCGACCTGCACGCCCGGGCGGCGCGGCTGCCTGCCGACCTGATGGGCCGCTACTTCCTGACCGGCTTCCTGGGCGCCGAACTCCCGGACGTCCTGGCCCTGGCGGACGTCGTGGTCAGCCGCAGCGGCGCGGGCACCCTCGCGGAGCTGACGGCCCTCGGCAAGGCCGCGGTCTTCGTCCCGCTGGCCTCCTCGGCGGGCAACGAACAGGCCCACAACGCCGCCCACCTGGAACAGGCCGGCGCCGCCGTCGCCCTCCTCGGCACCGTCACCCCCGACCACCTCCGCTCCGCCCTCGGCCCCCTGCTGGAGGACGAGCCGCGCCGCACCGCGATGGCGGCACGCGCCCGCGAACACGGCCGCCCGGACGCGGCGGAGCGCCTGGTGGACGTCCTGCTGTCGGTGGCCCGTCACGGTTGACGCACCGTCAGGGCAGGTGGTTCGCCGCGCCCGCCTCGATCAGCAGGGCGCAGTAGACGAATTCGACGGCGGAGCGGCCCATCGGGTCGGGGACGTCGCGGTCGTGGTCGAGGTAGAGGCGCATCTCGGTGGTGCTGTCGGGGCCGACCAGGGCGTAGAGGCGGTCGAGGACGGCGTGGTCCATGGCGAGGACCAGGTCGGCCCACTCGATCAGCTCGGGGGTGACGGGGGCGGGGTGATGGCCGGTCAGGTCGTAGCCGAGGACGGCCGCCACCGCGACCATCTCGGGGTGTGCCTCCTGCCACGTCCCGATCAGGCCGGCGGAGCGCGCCTCGACCGCGTCGCCCCCGAGGTCGGTCAGCACCCGGGCGGCGAACGGGCTGCGGCAGTAGTTGCCGAGGCAGACGACGAGGATGCGCCGGGGCGGGCTGCTGGTGGTCATCGGAGCCTCCAGGGGCGAGGGCCGGGCACGGAGCGGTGCATGTGATCATCGGCCAGGTCCGTGCCGCTCGGGCCGCCGGCGGCCGGGGCGGCCGCACGGAGTGCCCCAACGAGTGGCCGGGCTACGCCATCAGGTCGATGCGGACCGGCTCGCCCGCCTGGGCGAACCGCCCCGGCCCGGGGCGGATGCCGCCGGCGGTCGGCGCGCGGTGTGCGGGTAGCGGTGGAGGAGGGTCTCGACGAGGAACCGGGCCATCGCGGTGAGGCGTTCGGGCGGGTAGTGGTCGGGGTCGTCGAGGACGAGTCGGCCGCCCTCCTCAAGTGCCGCCAGCAGTAGGCGGATCAGCAGCTCGACGTCGAGGTCGGCGGCGGCGTCGGCAGCGTCGGCGGCGTCGCGGAGGAACCAGCGGACGGCCCGGGCGAACTGCTCCCGGATCAGCGCGTCGCTGCGCTCCTTGTACTTGCGCACGGCGGGCGGCGTGCCGTCCACCGGGAGCAGGATCGCGCGCCAGCGGCCCGGGGCGGTGACCACCGCGTCGTAGTACCCGCGGGCGACGCCGGTGAAGACCTCGACCGGGTCCGCTCCGTTCAGGTCGCCCGGCAGCGTGGCCGCCATCTGGGCCTGGGCCCGCTCGCCTTCGCGTTCGAGCAGGGCGCGCAGCAGGTGGTCCGCGTCGGTGAACTGCCCGTAGACCACGGGCCGGGTGACGCCGGCGGCCTTGGCCACCGCGTCCACCGAGACGGCTGCCACGCCGTCGCGGTTGATGATCTCCAGTGCCGCGTCCAGGAGTTGCTCCCGCCGCTCGGCGGGGGCCATCCGCGGGGCGTACGGGCGCTTCGCGGGTGTGGGCGGTCGAACCATGGCGCCAGCCTATCTTGTGAAAGCTTCACTCCTGTAGCTACAGTCCTGAAGCAATTACCGGAAGGAACGCCATGACCAACCAGGCACTCCCGCTCGACCCGCTCCAGGACCTCCCCGACCAGGTCGCCGACTTCAGCACCGACCCCGGCCTCATCCCGCTCGGCCGCCTCGCCGAACGGCTCGGCATCCGCATCCTCGAGGCCGGCCCGGACCGGGTCGTGGGCACCATGCCGGTCGACGGAAACCAGCAGCCGTACGGCCTGCTGCACGGCGGCGCCTCCGCCGCACTCGCGGAGTCGCTCGGCTCGATCGGCGCAGCCCTCCACGCCGGACCCGGCCGGTACGCGGTCGGCGTCGACCTCAACGCCACCCACCACCGCCCGGCCGTCTCCGGCCACGTCACCGGCGTCGCGACCGCCGTCTTCCGGGGCCGAACCGCCGCCACCTACGAGATCGCCGTCACCGACGACGCCGGGAAGCGCATCAGCAGCTGCCGCCTGACCTGCATGCTGCGCGACGCCTGACCGCGGGGCGCGAACCCGCTTCGGCGGTGGAGCGGTTACCATCCCCGCCCATGGACTACCGACGTTCGATACCACCGGCGGGGAAGTGGCCGCGACTGTTCTGGCTGCGCTGGGTGCTGCTGGCGATCGCGCTCGGGGTCGGAGTGGGCGGCGGGTGGCTGACCGGGGCGGGGTACCGGGAGCAGCCGACGACGCTGGTGATGACGGCGGCCGCGGCGACGTACGGGGCGTTCATGGCCCTCGCGGTGGCGGGTTGGGACACCCTGGACCACGTGTACCCGGTGTTCGGGCCGTGGACGGCCACCCTGGCCGCGGTCTTCACCATGGCGGTCGGCGCGACGGTCGGGTTGCCCGGCCCCTGGCCGCTGCCGGTGGCGGCGGCCGCCGCGGTCGGAGTGGTGTTCACCGCCCGGCGCGATCGTGAACGGCGGCTGTTCTCCCTGAACCAGCCGCGTGAGCGCGCCCTGCACGAGCGGCGGTTCGCCGCCGAGGCGGTGACCCGCCGGGCCGTGGTGGTCGGGATGGGCGAGACCCTGGAGGAGATCGACCACCGGGGCCGGACGGCCACCGTCCTGACGCTGCGTTACACCGACCGGCAGGACGGGGAGTCCACCGTCCGCGTGCGGTACGAGTTCCCGGTGCACCTGCCGCCGCAGCTCGGCGCGGAGGGCACCGTCCGCTACCTGGCGGACGACCCGACCGCCCGCCGCGTCCGACTCGACCCGCCCGAGCTCCCGATCGACGACACCCCGGAAGACACTCCGCCGCCCGGCTCCCGCTGAACGGCGGCCCGGCTGCCTAGCATCGCCGGGGGAACACCGCCGTCGAAAACCACCGGGAGCCCTCGTGGGAATCGTCACCGCCAACATGGCCGTCTCGCTGGACGGGTTCACCGCCGGGCCGGACCAGAGCCTGGAGCACCCGTTCGGCACGGGCGCGCGGGAGGCCCTGACCTCCTGGATGTTCGAGACCGACCGGCCGGGGCGGGAGCAGGACGCGCACCTGCTCGGCACGCTGCACGCCAACACCGGCGCGCACATCATGGGACGGAACATGTTCGGCCCGGGCCGGGGCGCCTGGGACGAGACCTGGACGGGCTGGTGGGGGCCCGAACCTCCGTACCACGCACCGGTGTTCGTGCTCACCCACCACGCCCGCAAGCCGCTCCCGATGGGCGGCGGCACCACGTTCGAGTTCGTCACCGACGGCATCGAGGCCGCCCTCGACCGGGCCCGCGCGGCCGCCGGCGAACAGGACGTCGAGATCGCCGGCGGCGCCTCCACCGTCCGCCAGTACCTCCGGGCCGGGCTGCTCGACGAGCTGGTCCTGCACCTCGTCCCCGTCACCCTGGGCGCCGGCGAGCGGCTCCTCGACGGCCTCCGGATCCAGCTGGAGCCCGCCGAGGTGATCCCCTCCGCGACCGTCACCCACCTGCGCTACCGGGTGCTCGGCCCGAACACCGCCGACTGACTGCTGCTCATGACCGCTCCGACCACCGGATCGGCCCGGGCTCGACGGCCCGGGCCGTGACGGGTGTCAGTGCTGACTGACCTGGAAGCAGGCGACGTCGTACTGCGACGGCGCGCCCGCGTTGTTGTAGGCCGCTCCGCCGGTGCCGCCGTTCGTGCTGCCGAAGCCGGGTTCGTTGAACACCGACCCGGGTGATGTCCCGGAGTGCCCCGGCGCCCCGGCACCGGTGCCGGGGGTCTCGAAGCTCTGACAGGACTGGTTCGGGGGCCCGGTTCCGCTCGGGTTGGCGGCGGCCATGGCGGTGGCCGCGCCGCCGAAGCAGAGCAGGCCGACGAGGAGTCCCGTTGCCATCGTGCGAAGCATCCGTCCTCCATCGGTGAGGGGTTGCGCGAGGCCGGACGGCCAAGCGCCCCCGTCCGGGCGGACGGCCCGCCGTGTTCAATGCGCATGGATCTTCCTGCTCGGGCCGCCCCGGGACCGGCCGAGTTCGGCCTTCGCGGCCCGGACCCTGCGCCTACGGCGCCGAGTTCCACCAGAGACGCGAGCCGACAGGATCGGAACCTCGAACCAGCTCCTAGCCCGGCCCGCCGGCCCTGTGGGACCCTGGCATGCGCGGGATGCGGCCGCGGTGGAACACCGGGACGGGGAGTCGAAGTGAGCGCACGCCTGGTCGGGTCACGATGAACATCAGCGTGGTCGTCCCGTCCTACAACGCGGGCCCGCAGGTGCGGCGACTGCTGTCGTGCCTGGCCCTCTGCGAGCTCGACGCCGGCGACTCGTTCGAAGTCGTCGTGGTGGACGACGGCTCCGACGACGGCACCGGGGAACTCCTCGCCGCACTGGCGCCGCCCTACCCCCTGGAGTACCTGTTCCTGCCGCGGACCTCGGCCTCCGGCCGGGCGGCGGCGCGCAACGCCGGGATCCGCGCGGCCTCCGGCGACGTGGTCGTCCTGGTCGACGCCGACCAGGTCGTCGAACCCGGCTTCCTCGCTGCGCACGCCCGGTACCACCGGCTCCGCACCGACCTGGTCGTGGCCGGCCCCCGGGGCGACATGGCCGAGGGGGAGATCGACGACGAGCGCCTGGCCCGGGAGTTCTCGCTCGACGCGATGCCGGAGATCGTCGGCTGGGACGGCCGGGAGTTCCTGCTGGCCGAGTTCTCGGAGAACTTCGACAACCTGGAGACCTGCTGGCACTACGCGTTCACCTGCAACCTGTCGGTGCGCCGCGAGCACCTGCTCGCGATCGGGGGCTTCGACGAGGGCTTCCGGGGCTGGGGCCTGGAGGACTCCGAGCTCGGCTACCGGCTGCGGCGCCGGGGGCTGGCGTTCGCGTTCCAGCCGGAGGCGCTCTCCTACCAGACGCGGCGCGAGGTCACGGCGGAGATGCTCGGCCAGTGGCGCACCAACCTCGACCATTTCGTCGCCAAGCACGCGGCGGTGGCCGATGTGGCGATCCAGCAGGTCATCTGCCGGGCGTTCGACCCGGCGGAGGCGGAACGCCGTCTCGGCTGGCTGGACTGCACGGTCCGGATGGAGTACGCCGCGCGGGCGCTGGCCGGCCGCCTGCCCGAACCGACCTCGTACGCGTTGCTGGAGGTGGACGAGGACAATGCCCGGGACGTCCTCGCCCGGCTGCCCGGGCTGGCCGCCGAACGCGATCTGCTGGTCCTGGACGACACCGAGCGGGCGATGCTGGCCGGGCCGGCGCAGTGCGCCGGGACGACGCGTGAGCTGGTGTACTTCCACCGACCGTCCGCCGACGCCAGGAAGAAGATCCTCGCCCGCTACCCCGTCGGACCCGACGGGCTGACACCCCGACTGACCGTTCCGGAGTGAGTTCGGTCCAGGGGCCCGGAAGTCGAGGGTTGCGGACGGCGGAGTGCTGCACGTGCCGGACGATCCTGCGCCTGACCATCCGTGGGAGCGGGTGGCTCCACTGCCGCCGCCACGCCCACCGCCACGGCACCGCCACCCCGGGCGGTGGCCTGCGCCTTCGCGGATCGATCAGGTGGCTGAAGTCCCTGACTCCAGCCACCTGATCCGAACTTTGAACAGTTCCTAGTGGCGCAGGACGGCGAGCTGCCCGGTGGCGCGGGTCATCGCGACGTACCGGTCGACCGCGCCCTCGATGCCCTCGCCGAAGGACTCCGGGTCGATCAGCACGACCAGGTCGAACTCCAGGCCCTTGACCAGTTCGGGGGTGAGCGAGCGGACCCGGGGCAGGCCGGGGTAGTCCGGGTCGCCGATGACGCAGGCGGTGCCCTCGGGATGTTCGGCCAGCCAGGCGTCCAGCAGGGCGTCGCGGTCGGCGGGGGCGCCGTGCAGGACGGGCAGGCCGCTGCGGCGGATCGAGGTGGGGACGTTGGCGTCGGGGAGGGCGGCCCGGATGACGGGCTCGGCCTCGGCCATGACCTCCTCGGGCGTGCGGTAGTTGACGCTCAGTGAGGTGAGGGTGATCCGCTCCAGGCCGGCCCGCTCCAGGCGTTCGGTCCAGGACTCGGTGAAGCCGTGCCGGGCCTGGGCGCGGTCGCCGACGATGGTGAAGGACCGCGACGGGCAGCGGGCGATCAGCATCTGCCATTCGGCGTCGGTGAGTTCCTGCGCCTCGTCGACCACGATGTGCGCGAACGGGCCGGCCAGCAGGTCGGGGTCGAGCGGCTCGGGCTCGGAGTGGTCGATCAGCGCGTCCCGCAGGTCCGCGCCGCGCAGCATGGCGACCGCGCCCTCGCCGTCGTCGTCCGCGGTCAGCAGGTGGTCGACGACGCCGTCCATCAGCTCGCGTTCGGCGGCGAGGCGGGCGCGGTGGGCGCGCTGGCGGCGGTCCGCGTCGGTGTCGCCGAGCCGGCGGCGGGCCGCGTCGAGCAGCGGCAGGTCGGAGAGCGTCCAGGCCGCCGGGTCGGTGCGCTGCAGGGTCCGGATCTCCTCGCGGCTCAGCCAGGGCGCGCACAGCCGCAGGTACGCGGGGACGGTCCACAGGTCGCCGACCAGGTCGGTGGGCTCCAGGATCGGCCAGGCGCGGCGCAGCGCGCCGAGCAGTTCGGGGTCGCGGCGCAGCTCGCGGCGGAGCACCTCGGGCGAGATGCCGTCCTCCTCGTCGTCGAAGGAGTCGGCGTTCTTGTCGAGCAGGATGGTGATGAGTTCGTCGAGGATCAGTTCGCGGGCCTCGTTGTGCGGGGTGCCGGGGCCGGGGGCGGCGAACGCCTCCGACCAGTCCTCCGGGTCGATCCACAGCTGGTACCACTCGGTGGAGAGCTTGCGGCCCTCCGCGGGCGGCTCCTCGTACACCGCGACGGCCCGTTCGATCGCGCCGACCATTCCGGCGACCGCCTTCAGCCGGGCCACCTCGGCGTCCTCCTCCTCGGCGACGCTCGCGCCCTCGGGGAGCAGGTCGCGCAGCGTGCAGGTCTGCACGCCCTCCTCGCCGAGGCTGGGCAGCACGTCGGCGACGTAGGCCAGGTACGGCTGGTGGGGGCCGACGAACAGCACCCGGCCCTTGCGGTGGCCCAGGCGCGGGTCGGAGTACAGCAGGTGGGCGGTGCGGTGCAGGGCGACCACGGTCTTGCCGGTGCCGGGGCCGCCGTCAACGACCAGGGCGCCGCGCGAGCCGGCCCGGATGATGGCGTCCTGGTCGGCCTGGATGGTGGCGAGGACGTCGCGCATCCGCTCGGAGCGGGCGGAGCCGAGGCTGGCGATGAACGCGGACTGGTCGTCGAGCGCGGCGTGGCCGTCGAGCGCGTCCGCGGTGAACACCTCGTCCCAGTAGTCGCCGACCTTTCCGCGCTGCCAGCGGTAGCGACGACGGCTGGTGAGGCCCATCGGGTTGGCGTGGGTGGCGGCGAAGAACGGTTCGGCGGCGGGCGAGCGCCAGTCGATCAGCAGTCGGCGGCCGTCGCCGTCGGCGAGGCCGAGCCGGCCGATGTACACGGGTTCGGACTGGTCGGCGTGGACGATCCGGCCGAGGCACAGGTCGCTGCCGAAGCGGCGCAACGTCCGCAGCCGGGACGAGAGTTGGTGGACCTCGTTGTCACGGTCCATGGCGGCGCGACCGGCCCCGCCGGGGCTGCGGCGGACCTGGTCGAGGCGGGCGGTCAGCTCGGCGATGTCCTGTTCGAGGGTCGCGGCGACGGTGGCGAAGTGCCGCTCGTCGTCGGCGATCAGGGCCGGGTCCGCCTTGGCGGCGAGCCGCTCGGGCAGCTCGAAGGCACTGGTCGTCTGCTGGGTCATGTCCTGCTTCTCCGATCCCCTGCCGGGCACTTCGCGCGCTCTGCCCGGTTTGATGCTCTTTGCGCTGCTTTCCCGATTCAGTCAGCGATTGTGCGCCATCGGGGGGGCCTTGCCGCAAGGCCCCCTGTCGGATATAAGTTGGATAGCGGCAGGAGAGCATCGACTCCCTGCCTTTTCTGTTTCTCCCCGGCGGTTCCTCAGTCCCGGCCGCCGGTGCCGCTCTCCAGGATGGAGGCGAGGGAGAACAGCGCGAAGCAGACGCCGCCGAGGCCGACCAGGACCCGGGCCGCGACGATCACGTCCGGGTCGGCCGACTCGAACAGGAACGCCGACATGAACAGGCAGACCAGGGCGGTGCCGATCGGGATCAGCGGGATGCGGTCGGCCGACGGAGCGTCGCGGCGCCAGACGAGGGCGAGTAGCAGCAGCTTGCCGAGGACGGTCCAGGCGATCAGCCCCAGCCCGATCTGAACGTAGCCGGTGGCCAGTTGGGTGGGCCTCGGGTCCAGGGCGACGACGACCAGGCCCCCGGTGATGTCCATGGCCCCGAGCGTGCCCGCCACGACGGGCCACCAGATCCGGTCCCGCCGGCTGTAGGTGTTCTGGATCTGCCGCAGCAGGCTGACCACCAGCCCGACCAGGCAGGTGCAGACGATCGCCAGGTCGACCACCACGTGCCCGGCCGTGAAGCGCCCGGCCTCGTCCCCGCCGCCCCCGTTGGCCAGCAGGACGGTCGCCCATGCCGCGGCGACGACGGTTGCCAGGACCGGGACCGCCACCAGGGTCCGGGCCGCGAAAGGACGGAACGGCGCGGGCGAGCGCGGCGGGGAACCCTCGGGAAGGGCGGCGTTCTCGCTGATCAGCGCGAACCGGGTGGAGACGGCGGCCACCGACGAGACGCACACGCAGACCAGGCCGATGCCGAGGACCGCGCTCCCGGCCACGAAGTCCGGCGGCGGCCGGCGGCTCTCGGTGAGCAGGCAGACCCCGTAGCCGATGGCGACCCCGGCGACCGCGAAGCCGAACGCCGGGTAGCCGAACCGGTCCAGTGCGGTGAAGCGGCCGATCAGCTGCCGGACGATCGTCGCCGCGGTGGCGAACAGGCAGAGGCAGACGGCCGCCAGGAAGACCAGCACCAGGCCCGCGACCCGGGCGCTCGGCCCGGTGGAGTGCGCGAGGACGTAGCCGCCCAGCGCGGCCGACACCGCGCCCATGAGCAGGGGAATCGCCCGGAACAGCACACTGATTCCGTGGTTCACCGTTCTCCTCGTTCGGTCTCGCCCGGTCTCGCCCGGTCTCGTTCGGCGCGCGGCCGGTCCTGGCGGCGGGTACCGGGCAACTCGGCGATGCCGCGGACGAGTTCGCTGTCGCTACGGTCGACGCCGGTGCTGACGAGTGCGCCGAGGCGGTCGGCCGAGCGCACCGAAGGCGGTCTCGGCCTCCTCGCCCGGCACCCGCTCGTACGCCGTGCCGACCCGGAAGCCGGCCGCCCACGGCGCGGCGGGGGTGAACGCCCCGGTGCGCAGCTGCGGTGGCAGATCGACCTGGACGCCGCCGCGCAGCGAGGCCGTCAGGCGGCCCGGCGGTTCACGGTCCAGGGCTCGGCGCAGGCCACGGGCCGACACCATGCGTCACGTTTTCTCCTGAACACTCCAGGACTTCCGTTGTCGGTGAACTACGTCGGTGAAATACGGTGGCCCGAACCCGAACTGACTGGTATGCCCTGTTTAGTCCGGCCCGGAGGCGCGGCCGCTCCGGCCGCGCGCGTGTTCACCGATTTCGCCCGGTCGGCCCAGGCGCGGCCGTCGCATCCACCCCGTGGTGACACCCGCCCTACGAGGCCCTGGTGGCGGCCTGCGATGCTGTCGGCGGACACGGCGAGTCGCCGAAGGGCAACGGAAGGTGGGCACAGCATGGCCACGGCGGCGGAGAACGACGACCCGCTCGGGGAACTCCGACCACACGAGCGGTTCGAGGTCTGGCGCGACCTGATCGGACTGACCAGGGACTGCGACGCCACCAGCGCCGACATCGACCGCTTCGACGCCGAACTGCGCCGCTCCGCACTCGGACCGGTGACCTTCCTCGGAACCTCCTTCCCGTCCGCCCGGTTCCGCCGCACCGACGCCCGGGTCCGGCGCTCCGACCCCGGGGTGTTCCACCTGACGTTCGTTCAGCACGGCGCGCTCGCGCTGACCCGCGACGGCGAGCCGACCCAGCTGTTCCGCCCCGGCGAGGTGACCATGCTGGACAGCTCCCGTCCGTACGAGCTGCGGGCGCTCGGCGAACGCACCGCGACGGGCGGCGAGCCGCGTGTCGAGGGCGTCGGCATCGACTTCCCGACGGCGCTGCTGCCGATCCCCCCGCACCGGCTGCGCGGACTGCTCGGCCGGGGCTTCCGGGCCACCGAGGGGTCCGCGGCGATCCTCGCGGACTTCCTGCTCAGCGTGGACCGCCAGGCCCCCGTCCTCGGCCCCGCCCTCACCGACCGGCTCGGCCCGATCGCGGTGGACCTGGTCGCCGCCTGGCTGGCCGACGAGTTGGCGGACGACGCCGAACTCCCCGAGACCGCCCGGCAGCGCGCCACCGTCGAACAGGTCCGCGCCTTCGTCCGCCGCCACCTGCACGACCCCGAGCTGTCCCCCGCCACCGTCGCCGCCGCCCACCACATCTCGGTCGGCTACCTGCACCGCCTGTTCGCCCAGCACACCGACGGCGACACCGTCGCGGCCTGGATCCGCCGCCTGCGCTTGGAGAAGGCCCACCGCGACCTCGCCGACCCCGCCCTGCGCCACGTCCCGATCGGCACCATCGCCGCCCGCTGCGGCATCCCCCGCCCCGACGACTTCAGCCGCGCCTTCCGCACCGCGTACGGCCTCGCCCCGCGCGACCACCGCCGCCACTCCTGCCCCTGACAGTTGACGCCTCGCCAACCGGCCGGACACCCAGTGCCAAACCGCACCCCACCCGTCCGCCCTAGCGTGGAGTCCAGGGGGGAAGCCCGTTCCGGGGGACGGGCTCGACCTTCGACGTCACTCCGGACCGTCGGCCCGCCCGCCGGTCCGGAGAACGAGGGGGGAACGTCGAAACCGACGGGGGCTGTCGCACCGGATCGCCGGATCCACGCGACGGCCCCCGTTCTGCTACCCCGCGAGCACCTCCCGGGCTGCGACCGCCCCGTGGTGCTCCTCCCCGAAGTGCGCCCGCCAATCCGCCACCGTACCGGCCAATGTGCTGTCGCCCCTCCCCTGCCGCAACTTCGCGATCCCGAGCACGGTACGCAGCTCCAGCACCCGGTGGGACGCGGCGTCCGCACACCGGGTCAGGGCCTCCCGGGCCTGCTGCTCGGCCTCGGCGGGCTGCTCCAGGGCGAGGAGGACGTTGGCGGCGGGCAGCCCGAGCGCCGAGAGGTCCTGCTCGGTCAGGGCGGACATCTCGATGCCGATCGACTCGACGGTCTCGACAACCTGTTGGGCGGCGGCCGGCTCGCCCTGGCCGAGCAACGCCCGGGACAGGTGGAGGCTCAGCTGGAACCCGAACCGGTCCGCACCGCCCGTCTCCGCCATCGCCTCCCGCAGCAGGCCCTCGGCCTCGGCGTGGCGGCCCCTGAGCAGCAGGCTCACCGCCAGGTTGTGGCCCGCCCACAGCCGGATCGGGGTGGCGACGGGCTCGGCCACCGCGGCGGTGGCCGCCCGCACGTGCAGCGCGAGCGCCTCGGCCTCGGCGGCGCCATGTGGCGGGCCACCTCGGCGAGGTCGACGAGCACTTCGACGGCCTCCCGGTGGCGTCCCGCCTCACCCGGCATCAGCGCCTGCGCCTGCGCCTGACCTGCCGACAGCCGCAGGCCGGTCGCCCCGGCCACCGCCACGGCCCGGCCGATCTCGTCCATCGCCTCGTCGCACCGCCGGTCCGCCCACAGGGCGTCGACCAGTTCGAGGCGCAGCACCACCTCGGCCACGCCCACCACGCCCGGCGTGTCCAGCGCCGCCCGGCCGGCCCGCCCCGGTGTACAGCTCGACGGACTCCCGCGCCAGCTGCTCGGCCGACGCGAACCTGCCCGCCTCGTGCTCCTGTTGAGCGGCCGTCAGCAGCTCTCCGGCCCGACTGGGCTTGCGGTTCGCGTGAACAGGGGCATCGCGTCGTCCCCTCCGTTCGATCGGCGTCGGCGACCGTAATGCCGGGGTACGACGCCCCCACCCGTCAGCCGGTCACACCGCCATCGCGAGCATCAGCGGCGTGGCCCGCGCGGTGAGCAACTCGGCAGCCTCGCGCAGCCGGTGGGCCTGCTCGGCGGGCAGCGAGGTGGCCAGGCAGCCCACCGTGTTCCCGGCGACTATCGGGACAGCTGCGCAGACCGCGTCCATCGAGTACTCCTGGAAGTCCAGCACGGGGACGGTCGCGGGCTGCCGGTCGAGCCGGTGCAGCAGGCGGTCGGTCTCGGTGATGGTCCTCGCGGTGAGCCGGGCCACCGGGTGCCGGGCGAAGTGGTCCAGCCTCGCGGCGTGGTCGAGTTGGGCGAGCAGGCACTTGCCGATCGCGGACGCGTGCGCGGTGGCCCGGAAGTCCACCCACTCGTGCACGGCCGGCGCGTCCTCGCCGTCGCAGACCGCCTCCACCAGCAACTCGCCGTCCTGGTACCGGCTGAAGTACACGGCGGCGCCCAGCTCGTCCCGCAGATCCTCCAGCCGATGGTGCAACCGGGCCCGCACCAGCGGCTCCCGGTGCTGCGCCCCGAGCAGCGTGAACGCCCCGCCGAGCGTCCACACCCCGTCCAGGTGCATCAGGTACCCCTCGGTCTCCAACTCCTCCGCGAACTGCCGGACGGCCGACTCCGGCATGCTCAGCGCCCGCGACAACTCCGCCGTCGTGCACCCGTCGGCGTACCGGTCCACGACCTCCAGCAATCGCAGCGCCCGCCGCAACACCCCGAACGGGCCCGCACCCCCACCACCCGGCCCCAGCAGATCACTCCGACCCCGGCTCACCGTCGTCATCTCCCGGACCCCCTCCCTCGCATCCCACCGTCAGCCCAGCGTATCCAGCCGATCACCGCCCCATCATCAGCTCACCGGATATTCCCCCACCAGAGCGCCACCCCCTTGACAGGCATATGCCCCGAAGAGTCCGTGCGCGGGAGCTCTCGCAGGGGCTCGGCGAACGGCGAGGCCGGGTCTGCCGGCGATCAACAGGGCGCGTCGCGTCCCGCCGTCTCCGGTCCCCTGTTCCGGCCCGCGCCCGAAAGCCCCCCGATCGCCTCCGCTCTCGTCTCCCCCTCCGGCAATGCCCGCACCCACCGCCCCACCAACCCGTCCCACCCCGCCTCCGTCAGGCGCCCCGTCAGCCGGACCCGCGCCAACCCCCCGTCCGGATACACGTTCACGCGCACATGCGTCACGGGCGCACCCCCCGGGAGCCGGTACCGATGCCGGGTGTCCGGCTGCAACCGCGTCCGCGGCAACAGCACCACCTCGCCCTCCCCGCCCAGACCCACAAGCTCCACCCACCCCGGCGCGTTCGCGACGAAGCACGAGGTGTCCACCTCCACCGCCAGCACCTCGCCCTCCCCGGCCAGCGCGATCCGCACCCAGTCGTGGGACTTGTCGCGTCGCCGCCGGGTCTCCCACCCTTCCCCCATGACCCGCGCCCGCCCGGGCGCGTTCAGGTGGTGCGGGGAGGAGTAGTACCGGTCGGACGCGTCCTCGGCGACGCCGCCGTACTCCTGCGCGGCGAGGTCGAAGGTCAGCCCGGCCAGCTCTCGCGGGTCGGGCAGCACCACGCCGTGCACCCGCAGCCGGGCGACGCCGCCGTCCGGCCAGATGTTCAGCCGGACGTGCGTGTACCGCACGGGGTCCGACACCGCGAAGAGGTGCGCACTGTCGCCGCGCAGCGCCGTCCGCGGAACGATCTCGGTCCAGGAGGCCGCGGCGACCTCCGCCGGCGAGGGGTGTCCGGGGACCGACGCGGCCTGGACGGACGCCGTCTCGGGGTGGTTGCCGGTGAAGTGCGCGGTGTCGACCACCACGCCGCGCACCACGCCCGCCGCGCCGAGCCGGACGATCACCCAGTCGTGGTCCTCGTCGGTGGGGTGGGGGTGTTCGGCGCTGACGCCGCGTCGGCGGCGGGATTCCCAGCCGTCCATGATCTGGCCCTTGTGCCCGAAGGTGTGCGGGCGGAACTCGGCGGGCGCGGCGACCAGCAGGTTCTCGGCGTCGGCGAAGGTGTCCTCGTTGGTGGCGACCACGCCCGCGCCGAGCGCCCGCGAGGCCAGGTCGACCAGCTCGGTGAACGGCACGTCCGGATCCGATCCAATACTCAACCGACCCTCCTCCTGACGGACTTCAACGACGGACGAGCTGTCGACCGTGCGGCGCGCCGTCGAGGTCGACGACCCGTCCGCGCAGCCAGGTGCGGCGGACCAGCCCGGTGAGGGTGCGGCCCGCGTACGGGGTGACGGGGTTCTTGTGGCGGAGCTGTTCGGGCCGGACGGTGAACTCGCCGTCGGGGTCGAACGCCACCAGGTCGGCGTCGCAGCCGGGCGCGATGGCGCCCTTCACACCCGACAGACCGATCAGCCCGGCCGGCCCGGCCGCCATCCAGCGCACCACGTCCGCCCGCGAGTGCCCCCGCCGTCGCGCCTCGGTCCACACGGCGGGCAGCCCCACCTGCAACGACGCTATCCCGCCCCACGCGGCAGCGAAGTCGCCGCTCCCACCCAGGCGTTGACTCAGCTTCAGCTCGCTCGTCGACGGCGAGTGGTCGGAGACCACGGCGGCGAACTCGCCCGCCGCCAGCGCCTGCCAGAGCAGCTCCCGGTTGGCCGCGTCCCGGATCGGCGGGCAGCACTTGAACGCGGTGTCCCCGTCGGGGACTTGTTCGGCGGCCAGGGTCAGGTAGTGCGGGCAGGTCTCGGCGGTGACCCGCACGCCGTCCGCCCGGGCCTGCCGCAGCAGCGGCAGGACGGCGGCGCTCGAAACGTGCAGCAGGTGCACGCGGGCGCCGGTGCGCCGGGCGCAGTCCAGCAGCCCGGCCACCGCGACGCTCTCCGCGGCGTCCGGACGGGACGCCAGGAAGTCCCGGTAGCGTGCGCCGCCGATGTTCGGGGCGGCGTCCAGCACGGCCGGGTCCTCGGCGTGGACGATCGCCAGCGCGCCGAGCCTGGCCTGTTCGGTCAGCGCGGCCACCAGCTCGGCGGGACCGGTCAGGTGGGGGAATTCGTCCACCCCGGACGGGGCCAGGAACGACTTGAAGCCGAACACTCCTGCCCGGTGCAGCAGTTCCAGCTCGCCGAGGTTCCCGGGCACCGCCCCGCCCCAGAAGCCGACGTCCACCCAGAGCCGGCCCTCGGCGGCCTTCCGCTTGGCCGACAGGCCGGCCGAACTCGTGGTGGGTGGAACGGAGTTGAGTGGCATGTCGACGATCGTGGTGACTCCGCCGGCGGCCGCCGCCCTGGTCGCGGAGGCGAATCCCTCCCACTCGGTGCGGCCGGGTTCGTTGACGTGCACGTGGGTGTCGACCAGCCCGGGCATCAGCACGAGTGCGCCTAGGTCGGTCACCCCTCGGCCGCCCACCGCCCCGTGGGCCGCCACCTGTTCGATCCGTCCGCCCCGGACCACCACGTCGGCCGCCCGTTCGCCGTCCGGCAGCACCACCCGCCGACTGCGGATCACCACACCATCGCCGAGCGGCACCAGGAGCCTCCGAACGCCGGGAGAGTCCTGGGAGCGTAGGCCCGCCCCGATCGACCGTCAATGCGACCGGCATGCTGCTGTCTCTCACCACCCACAGCGAACTCGCTCGCATCCGGGCCGGGTTCACCCGCTTCGCCGCCAGGAGGACCACCACGTGACCGTCGAACTCCGCCACCTCACCGCCCTCACCGCACAGGCCCGCCAGGACCTGCTGGACGTCTACGCGGACGTCCGGGCCCCGCTGCTTCAACTGGCCAACTACCGCGTCGAAGCATTCGTCGAACGCCTCGACCGGCACCTCGCCGACCCCGGTTTCGGACTCGTCCTCGGCTACCGCGGCGGATTCCCGGTCGGGTACGCCTACGGCAACACCGTCGACGCCGACGACCGGTACTGGGCGCGGATGGCCGAGCCGCTCCCCGACGGCTTCACCGACGCCCCGGTGCTCGCCCTCAAGGAGATCGGCGTCCGCGCCGCCTGGCGCGGCACCGGCACCGCCCGCCGCATCCACGACGAACTCCTCGCCCACCGCACCGAGAGCCGCGTCACGCTCATGGTCAACCCGCTCGCCGGGGACGGCAAGGTCCAGACCCTTTACGGGACTTGGGGCTACCGGGCGTTCAACAGCCAGCGGGCCGAGCCCGACTCGCCGCGGCTCACCGTCATGGTGCGCCCGCGCTGACGCCGAACCCGGCAGGTCGGCAGTGATCACCGAATCCGACCGATCGCTCCATTTGGTCATTACATCCGACAATCATTTCGACGGACGATCGCTAAGGTGAGCGTGTGCGAGTGATGGTGGAGTTCACGACCGAGCCGTTCGAGCTGGACGGCTTCCCCGAGCACGCCAGAACCGCCCGCCGCGCGGTCGAGGACGCCGGACTGGCCGTCGCCGTGGGGCCGTTCGGCACCAGCGCCGAGGGCGACGCCGAGCAGGCGCTGACCGCCACGGCCCGGCTGCTGCGGGAGACCCTGGCGGTCGGCGCCAGCCGGATCTCGCTCCAGGTCAGCGTGCTGGCCGACGGCCCGGCGCCGGCCGGCCCCGCACCGCTCGACGAGCACCCGTTCACGGCGGCCCTGCGGCCGCTGCTGGAGGCGATCGGCGCCACCGCCGTCGATCCGGCCGAGGCGCGGGCCGAGGACGTCGTCCTGGAGTGGGACGGCGCACCGGCCGTCGCGGTGCGGCTGCCGCACCTGGGCAGCGCGCTGGACCGGCTGCTGGCCGAGACGGCCCGCCAGTTCGACGGCCGCCCGCTGGCCGAGCTGAACCGCACGGAGAAGCAGCGGGTGGTCGCCCTGCTGGAGGAACGCGGGGCGTTCACCGTCCGCCATGGGGTGGAGACGGTCGCGTCGGCGCTCGGGGTCAGCCGGTTCACCGTGTACAACTACCTGAACCGGCAGGAGAAGTCCTGACCGGCAGGCGCCACGCACGGCCGCCGCCGCACGCCCTCGCCACAAACAGTTCAACAAAGCGTTGACGGCCCGTCGGGCCCGCTCTAGCTTGTCCGGGTGGCACCAACCCCAGGAGGTCCCTCCGTGACCGAGCCACCCCCGGAGCCGCCCGCCGCCCCTCTCCCGCTCACCGCGCTGTCCTCCGCCGAGCCCGCCCACCTGCTGGCGATCCTGCTGGAGGTCTGCGCCAGCCCCGCCTGGGCCGCCGCCGTCGCGGCCTCCCGCCCCTGGCCCGACCGCGCCGCGCTGCTGGCCGCCAACGCGACGGCCACGGCCCGGCTGTCGCCGGCCGAGCTGACCGAGGCGCTGGCCGGCCACGCCCGGATCGGCACGCCGAACGCCGGCGACGCGGCGTCCGAACGCGAGCAGGCCGGCCTCCGGGGCGTCGAGCCGTCCGTGCTGGACGAGTTGGCCGCGGCCAACGCCGCCTACGAGGCGAAGTTCGGCCACCTGTTCCTGATCTGCGCCACCGGCCGCACCGCGGCCGACCTGCTCGCCGCCCTGCGCGAGCGGCTGCCGCACGACGCCGCCACCGAGGCGGAGACCGTCCGCGAGGAACTGCGCCGGATCAACGAGCTCCGCCTGCTCGCCCTCTCCCTCTGACGCACCGTCATGTCACCCGCACGCAAGGACGGTTCATGGCCGGCATCTCCACCCACGTGCTCGACACCAGCCTCGGCCGCCCGGCCGAGGGCGTCCCGGTCGAGCTGGCCGTGCACGCCGAGGGCGGCTGGCAGGTGCTCGGCGCCTCCGCCACGGACGCCGACGGCCGGGTCACGGACCTGCCGGACGTGGCGGGCGGCTCGGTCGCCCGACTGCTGTTCGACACCGCGAAGTACCACGCGGCGCAGGCGGCCGACCCGGGGTCGGGGCAGCCGCCGTTCTTCCCGGAGGTCTCGATCGTCTTCACCGTCGCGCCCGCCCAGCGGCACTACCACGTCCCGCTGTTGCTGAACCCGTTCGGCTACTCGGTCTACCGCGGCAGCTGACCCCCTGGACGCCGCCCACCCTTAGGAGACACGTCATGGCCCACGTGCTCGGGCAGAACCAGTACGGCAAGGCGGAGAACCGCATCGTCCGGGTCCGCCGCGACTCCGGACGCCACGAGATCAAGGACCTGAACGTCTCGGTCTCGCTGCGCGGCGAGTTCGACGACGTCCACCTGACCGGCTCGAACGCCAACTGCCTGCCCACCGACTCCACCAAGAACACCGTGTACGCGTTCGCCAAGCAGTACGGCATCGAGTCCGCCGAGGGGTTCGCCGCCCTGCTGGCCCGGCACTTCGTGGAGCACACCGAGCGCGGCGTGGTGCACAGCGCCCGGATCCGGGTCGAGGAGTACCGCTGGGAGCGGATCCGCACCGCGGACCGGGCCGCGGAAGCCGGCGACAGCGGGCACTCCTTCGTCCGCAGCGGGCAGGAGGTGCGCACCACCGAGGTGCTGTACGACGGCGACCGGTTCCGGGTGGTCTCGGGGCTCAAGGACCTGGTGGTGATGAACACCACCGACTCGGAGTTCTGGGGCTACCTCAAGGACCGGTACACCACCCTCCGGGAGGCCTACGACCGGATCCTGGCCACCCAGGTGACGGCTCGTTGGGCGTTCGGCTTCCACGGCCGCGACGGCCAGCCGCAGCCGGAGTGGAACCACTCGTACCAGGAGGTCCGGCGGCACCTGCTGGAGGCGTTCGCCGACACCTACTCGTACTCGCTGCAGCAGACCCTGCACGCGATGGGCACCCGGGTGCTGAACCACCGGGCCGAGGTGGACGAGGTCCGCCTGGAACTGCCGAACAAGCACCACTTCCTGGTCGACCTGGCGCCGTTCGGGCTCAAGAACGAGAACGAGGTGTACTTCGCCGCCGACCGGATGTACGGCCTGATCGAGGGCACCGTGCACCGGGAGGGCGTCACCCCGGTCATCCCCGTCTCCTGACGACCCGTCGCCTCCCCCAGGAGTTCCCATGGCAGTGCAGCCCCCGGCCGCCGCTCGACGGATCGTGATCGAGAACGCGGCGATCGCCACCGTCGACGCCGCCGGCACCGAGTACGCGCGCGGGCACGTGGTCGTCCTCGGCAACACCGTCGAGTCGGTCGGCGACGGGCCCGCGCCGCCCCGTCTGGCCGACGTGGCACGGCGGATCGACGGCGAGGGGCACCTGCTCACGCCGGGGCTGGTCAACACCCACCACCACTTCTACCAGTGGCTGACCCGCGGACTGGCGCAGAACCGCATCCTGTTCGACTGGCTGGTGGAGCTGTACCCGTCCTGGGCGCGGATCGACGCCGAGCTGGTGCACGCGGCGACCCTGGGCTCGGCGGCGGCGCTGCTCACCTCGGGCTGCACCACCGCCGCCGACCATCACTACGTCTTCCCGCGCGACGCGGGCGACCTGCTCGGCGCGTCCATCGAGGCCGTCCGGCAGCTGGGCCTGCGGTTCACCGCGCTGCGCGGGTCGATGGACCGCGGCCGGAAGGACGGCGGCCTGCCGCCGGACCACGCGGTGGAGGACACCGACGAGATCCTCGCCGCCTCCGAGGCCGCGGTCGACCGGTGGCACGACGGCTCCTTCGGCTCGATGCTGCAGGTCGCCCTGGCTCCGTGCTCGCCGTTCTCGGTCTCCACCGAACTGATGTCCCGCTCGGCCGAGCTGGCCCGCCGCAAGGGGGTTCGGCTGCACACCCACGGCTCGGAGACCGCCGAGGAGGCGGCCTTCTGCCACCAGCTGTTCGGCATGGGCCCCACCGACTACTTCGAGTCCACGGGCTGGCTCGGCGAGGACGTCTGGATGGCGCACTGCGTGCACATGACCGACTCCGACCTCGCCAAGTTCGCCGAGACCGGCACCGGCGTCGCCCACTGCCCGTCCTCCAACGCCCGCCTGGCCGCCGGCATCGCCCGCGTCCCCGACATGCTCGGCGCCGGCGTCCCGGTCGGCCTCGGCGTGGACGGCACCGCCTCCAACGAGTCCGGCCAACTCGGCACCGAACTGCGCAACGCCCTCCTGATCAGCCGCCTGCGCGGCGGCCCCGACACCCTCACCGCCCGCCAGGCCCTGCGCCTCGCCACCATGGGCGGCGCGAGGGTCCTCGGCCGTCAGCACGAGATCGGCTCCGTCGAACCCGGCAAGCTCGCCGACCTCGCCCTCTGGAAGGTCGACGGCCTCCTCCACTCCACCATCGCCGACCCCGTCGCCGCCCTCGTCCTCGGCGCCCTCCCCCCACTCACCCTCCTCCTCGTCGACGGCCGCCCCGTCGTCGAACGGGGCCACCTCACCACCGCCGACGAGCCCACCATCGCCCGCACCTGCGCAACGGCCGCCCGCACCCTGGCCGCCCGCCACGACTGACGGCCCGTCGGCCGGGGACGGCGGGCGCACCGCGCCGCGGGGGGAGAAACGTGCGGTGGACCGGGAAGTACGTCGTCCTGCACACCGACGGCGAGCCCACCCACTTCGGTGTGTTCGGCTTCTCCGGCGACTGACGGCGACCCGCCCGGCGGTCCGTCAACGGCGGGCGGCGACCGCGGGCATCGCCAGGCCGGCCGTCGCCAGCAGGGCGCCCAGGACCGCCCAGCCGGCGACGCCGTGGGCGAGCACGGTGGCGGTGACGATCAGCGGGCCGATCACGTGCGAGCCGGCCTGGCCGCTCATGAAGACGCCCTGGTACTCGCCGTGCGCGGCGGGGTCGGCGAGGTCGAGGCTGAGCGTCCAGCCGCCCGCCGAGGTGAGCAGTTCGGCGAGCGAGTGCAGCAGCACGCCGGCCAGCACCAGGGTCACGGCGAGCACGGTGCCGCGTCCGCCCGCCGCCGCGTACACCAGGCAGGCCGCGCCGAGCAGGACGCCGCCGCGGGCGCAGGCCCTGGCCGCCGAGCGCACGTCGACCACTCCGCGGCTGGCGCGGACCTGGAACAGCACCACGGCAAGGCTGTTGACGATGGCGACCACCGCGACCAGGGCGCGCGGCGCGGTGGTGTGGACGGCGATCCACAGCGGGATGCCGATCTCCAGCATCGCGAACTGGAGTTCCAGCACCGCGTGCAGGAAGGCGACAAGCAGGTAGCGGCGGTCGGCGAGCGCGGTGCGCGGCCGCGATCGACCGGCGGCCGGAGCGGCGGGAACCGTCGCGTCGGGGAGGCCGCGCAGCAGCAGCGAGGTGGCGGCGAAGCTCGCGGCGTCCAGGGCCAGCACGGTGGCGTACGACCAGTGGGTGTCGGCCTGGAGGGCGAGCATCGCGCCCGCGCCGCCGAGCATCAGTCCGGCGTTCATCACCGAGCGCAGCAGGGCCCGCGAGCGCACCTGGTCGGCGGCGGGCAGCAGGTGCGCGATCAGCGCGCTGCGCACCACGACGGCGCCGCGTTCCAGCACGGTGGCGACGACGATCGCGGCGACGAACGGCGCGAAGCCGTGCACGAAGACGTAGCCGAGCACGGCCGCGCCCTGCAACGGCCCGAGGACGTACAGCAGTCGGCGGTGCCCGACCCGGTCGGCGAGCCGCCCGAACGGAACGCCGGACAGCATCCCGGCGACTCCGGCCGCAGCCAGTCCGAGGGCCAACTGTCCGGCGCTCAGCCCGACTTGGCGGGTGAAGTAGAGTGCGCTGACGGAGTAGTAGAGCCCGTTGCCGACGGTGTTGACGCCGGTCATCACGGCGAGCCGGCGCAGCACGGGCTCGGCGGGCAGCAGGGAGCGGCGCCCGGCGGGCGCGGCGGTGGCGGTCATGGCCGTCAGCACACCAGGGTTCCCAACTCGCCGGAATCCTTTTACCGTTGGGGTCAATGTTCGAGTTCGCCCTCGGCGTGGACGACCTCGCCACCACCTGGTTCACCTACTCCCCCGTGCAGGAGGCGGTGTTCAGCCTGCGGGCGCGCCGCTACCTGCACAAGTACCCGTTCCAGCAGCGGTGGATGGAGTCCTGGGAGTCGGCGTACCGGGCGCTGGACGTCCCGCTGCTGGAGTCCCTGGTGACGCCCCGGGCCTGGGCGCCGGACTTCCTGACGCCCAGGCCGATGGTCCAACGTCCCTCCTTCGAGAGTGAGTTGGAGACGATCGCGGGCACGCCGCCGGAGACGGTGGTGAAGGATTTCGCGGCCGCCTACCGGGGCGACGGGGCGCCCGTCCCGGAGCCGGTGGCCTCGCTGCTGGCCGATCCGGCGGAGCTGTTGGCGCGCTGCGTGGCGCAGCTGCGCGGGTACTGGGAGCGCTGCCTGCTGCCGCAGTGGTGGCCGCGGGCGCGGACCGTGCTGGAGGCCGATCTGGGGTACCGGGGGCGGATGTTCGCGGAGCGCGGCGCGGAGGGCCTGTTCGCGGAGTTGGACTCCCGGCTGTCCTGGCGGGCGGGGGTGCTGCGGCTGGACGACCCGGATCCGCGGGTGCAGGCGCTGGGCGGCCGGTACACGCCGGTGGCGGGCCGCGGCCTGGTGCTGATGCCGACGCTGTGCGCGTTGGGCGCGCACACCGTCATCGACGCGGACGAGCCGCCGGTGATCACCTACCCGGCCCGCGGCAACGCCCTGATGGGCGAGAGTTCCCCGCCCCGGGTCCCGGACGCGCTGGCCGAGTTGATCGGCCTGCCGCGGGCCCGCCTGCTGGTCCTGCTGGACCAGCCGGCCTCCACCACCGCGCTCGCCCACCGGCTCGCCGTCACCCCGGGCGCGGTCAGCCGCCACCTCTCCGCCCTGGCCACCGCGGGCCTCCTCACCCGTACCCGCGCCGGCCGCTCCGTCCTGTACGCCCGCTCCCCGCTCGGCGACGCGCTGGTGGCCGGCGGGGCATAGGCCGGTGTCCGGATCATTCCTCGGCCCGACCGGAGCCGCCGGCCTTCCACCTGGCGGAGGAGGCGATCTCCTTCGCACGGGCGAGTACCTGACACTGCCTCAGGCCGATCCCCGGCGCCGGTCGGGTCGGGAGGATCGGGGCATGCGATTCGAGCTGCTTCACCCGACTCCGAGGCTGGGCGGCACCGCACGGCCGGTCCCGCCCTGGGCCGTCCGCGCCGCCCGGTTGATACCGCTGGCCGTCCTGCCGTCGTGCCTCTGGCGACTGCCCTTCGCGTTCGAGTTCGAGATGGGCCAGGTCTACGAGGTCCACAAGACCTGGCACTGGTGGGTGATCCTCTACGTCTTCGGGCTCAGTGTCCTGTCCGAGGGGATCGCCTACCTCTCCTTCGGTCTGGTGGCCGGTTGGGGCGAAGTCGCGCCTGCCTGGCTGCCGTTGATCGGTGGCCGACGCATTCCGCCGTTCGCGGCGATCGTCCCGGCAACCCTGGGCGGGTTGGCCCTGGTCGCGCTGTGGGACCCGCTGCCGCTGGCCTTCCTCGACCTCGGAGTCCCGCTCGTCGAGTACTCCAACGGCTGGTGGAAGGCCCTCGCGGCGGCGGCCACCCTCCCGCTGACCCTGTGGGGCCCGCTGGTCCTGGCCCTGACCTGGGCCTACCACCGGCGCCGCCGGGAGGAGTGAGCCGCCGTCACTCCTCCCACGGCCAGGCCGCGTCCTGCCCGGCCTCCAGCAGCGGGACGAGCCGGAACGCGGCGTCGGTCAGGCCGCCGAAGGTGTGCCGGTAGGCCGTGCCGGACGCGGCGTGGCCGGGGCGGTAGCCGGCCAGGTTCCAGGTGTAGACGGGGATCCGGGCGGGGACGGACTCCAGCGGGTGGCTCGCCCGACCGCCGTACGCCTGCTCGTCGGTGACGATCACCACCCGGTCGTGGTCGCGGTAGTGCCGGCGGACCGCCCCGGCGGTGTCGGTGCCGCCGAGGTTGCCGAACCGGTCCAGCACCCGGAGCACCGCGTCGCCGCGCTCCAGCGGGACGGCCCGGCTGGTGGAGCCGAACTCGACCAGGTCCGCCCCGGCGGCCCGCAGGGCCAGCGCGGTGCCGAAGATCGCGGCGGTGTCGGCCCGGTTGAGCTGGGTCTGCGCACTCGGCCGGTCGAACATCGAGCCGGACCGGTCCACCAGGATCAGCGAACGGCCGGGCAGCGCGGGGACGTTGGCCAGCGAGTGCTTCATCGCCCGCTCCAGCGCGTGGCCCCAGCGCAGCGACGGCGCGTGCCGGTACGCGGCCAGGTAGCGGAACGGGAACTGCCGGGAGCGGGTGACCTCGCCCCGGTCGGAGATCCGCCGGGCGACCTCTTCGGCGGCCTCGTCGGACACCCCGGCCTGGTCGAAGTTGCGCAGGTTGCGCACCAGCGCCATCGCGCCCATGGACGGGATGACGGCCTCCCAGACGGCGGCGTCCAGCGGGCCCTGGAGCCAGCCGGCCAGTGCCTCCCAGGTCATCCCGGCCTCGGCCAGGCGCTGCGCGCCGTCGGGGCCGGTGACCAGTGCGCGGCGTTCCTCCACGGGGACGGCCAGCAGCGCGCGATGGGCGGTCAGCAGGGCGTCGCCCGCCGGCGGAACGGCGGTGTCGGGGCGGTGCCGCCGGTCCAGCGCGTAGCGGAACAGCTCGCTCTGCCACGGCTTGTGGGGATCCGGCGTCGGGTGGGTGAGCTCCAGTACGTCGCCGAACCGGTAGCCCTTGGTGCCGGTGTCGTACCTGAGCAGCGCCCGGCCGTTGTACAGCCGGGCGACGGCATCGGCGACGCCGCGCTTGACGGGCTTGGGCAGCGCCCGCCCGTACCGGGACGTCCAGTAGGCGAGCAGTTCGCCGGGCTCGTCGGGGCGCTGCAGGACGGCGTCGATCACCTGCCGGGAGTGGCCGGGGAGCTTCGCGTCCAGCCGGGCGCGGGTGAACTCGGCGGCGCCGACCAGCGAGGCGGTGCGCATCGCGGCGCCGTGGCGCAGCCAGCGCAGCAGGCCGAGCGTCCACTCGGGATCGCTGACGGCGAGCGAGCGCACCAGGGCGGTGTAGCGGTCGTCGCGGGCGCCGCCGCGCTCGTAGAAGGTGTCCTGGCCGACCAGGTTGGCCATCGCCAGCAGGAAGAGTTCGGACTTCTCGTCGCGCAGGTGCCCCGGCCCGCCCTGGTGGTTCGCGGTGAGCTGCCCGGTCGTGGTGACGGGCGAGCCGGGCCCGGCCTCGGTCACGGCGGGGGCGGTCTTCTTCGAACGGCGGAAGTTGAAGCGGGACATGGTCGACTCCTCCTGCGGGCAGGCAGGCCGAACCGGGGCGTCCGAGAATTGCCGACCGCACGGGCCGGCCTCGGCGGAGGTAGAAGTCTGGTGCTCTCCCTTGAGCTATCGGCCGTGCTGACGCACGGTCGACCGGGACTCGAACCCGGAACCGCCAGATCCGGAAGTAACCCCCGACCTGCGCACCGGACGCCCCGGCGCGGTTGCCCTCCCGAGATCAAAGGTGGCGCCGGTGGGATTCTTTGGAGGAAGTAACCGGCGCCTGCGCACCGGGAGGTGGCAGTTTTCTGAAGTTGGACGTCCGGAGAACAGAAGCGGCGGAGGCGACATTGGCTGCTCTACCGACTGAGCTACGCCGGCTGGAAAGCCGGCGGCGGGACTCGAACCCGCGACCTGCCCATTCAGAGTGGAAGTAACCCCTGCCTGCGCACCTGGACGAGGACGACCCTAGTCGCCCGCCGCCACCGGCCGCACCGGATTATTCGTCGCCGCTCGGGTCGAGCAGCGCGAGGGCCGGCAGCGTCAGGAACTCCGGGAACTCCTCGCCGAGCGCCACCTGTTCGAACAGCGCGGCGGCCTCGTCCCACCGTCGCCCGGCGCCCGCCTCCTCCCGCAGCGCGGCGAGTTCCTCCGCCAGCAGCCGTCGCACCTGCTCGGCCGTCACCTGCTCGCCGGTGTCGGCCAGCACCACCTCGTTGTGGATCCACTGCCAGATCTGCGAGCGGGAGATCTCGGCGGTGGCGGCGTCCTCCATCAGGTGGAAGATGGCGACGGCGCCGATCCCGCGCAGCCACGCCTCGATGTACCGGACGCCGACCCGGACGGCGTTGCGCAGCCCCGCGGACGTGCAACTGCCTTCCGCGCCGGCCACGTTCAGCAGCTGCTCCGCCGTCACTTCCTCCGCCGCGCCGGGGTTCTCCTGCTGGTGCGGCCGCTCGCCCAGCACCGCGTCGAAGCATTCGCGCGCCACCGGCACCAGGTCGGGGTGGGCGACCCAGGAGCCGTCGAAGCCGCCGTCGGCCTCCCGCTCCTTGTCGGCCCGGACCTTCGCCAGCGCCGCCGCGTTGACCTCCGGGTCGGTGCGGGACGGGATGAACGCGGCCATCCCGCCGATCGCGTGCGCACCGCGCCGGTGGCAGGTCCGCACCAGCAGCCGGGTGTAGGCGGCCATGAACGGGGACGCCATGGTGACGCCGTTGCGGTCCGGCAGCACGAAGTGCGCGCCCGCGTCCCGGAAGTTCTTCACGATCGAGAACAGGTAGTCCCACCGTCCGGCATTCAACCCGGCGACGTGCTCGCGCAGTTCGTACAGGATCTCGTCCATCTCGAAGGCCGCGGTGATGGTCTCGATCAGCACGGTGGCGCGGATCGTGCCGTGCGGGATGCCGAGTGCGGCCTGCGCGTGGGTGAAGACCTCGTTCCAGAGCCGGGCCTCCAGGTGGCTCTCGGTCTTCGGGAGGTAGAAGTACGGGCCGGAGTTGGGGTCCTGTGCGCCGCGCGCCAGCAGCCGGGCCGCGTTGTGGAAGAAGTACAGGCCGAAGTCGACGAACGCGCCGGCCACCGGCTCGCCGTCCACCGTCAGATGCCGCTCGTCCAGGTGCCAGCCGCGCGGGCGCACCACGACGGTGGCCAGCTCGCCGGCGGGCTTCAGCGCGTACGCCTTGCCGCGGGCGTCGGTGAAGTCGATCCGGCGCTCGAACGCGTCGATCAGGTTGAGCTGCCCGGTGACCACGTTCGCCCAGGTGGGGGCGGTGGCGTCCTCGAAGTCGGCCAGCCACACCCGGGCGCCGGAGTTCAGCGCGTTGACCGTCGTCCTGCGGTCGATGGGGCCGGTGATCTCCACCCGACGGTCCGTCAGCGCGGGCGGCGCGGGCGCGACCCGCCACTCCCCCGCCCGGACGGCCGCCGTCTCCGGCCGGAAGTCGAGCGTGCCGGTGCGGGCGATCTCGGTGCGGCGCGCCGCCCGGGCGGCCAGCAACTCCCGCCGGCGGCCGTCGAACGCGCGGTGCAGGCCCGCGACGAACGCCAGCGCCTGCGGGGTGAGCACCTCGCCGGCGCGCTCCACCGGCGGGCCCGCCACCACCGCGCCCGGAACAGTCGCACCCTGATCTGCAGCCATCGGCGGCACTCCCCTCGGGCCGTTCCGCTGTTCCGTTCTGTACAGTGAGATTAGTTTCCGCGATGCAGAATTTCAACGCTCCGTTGAGAGGTCGCGCGAAGTCCGCCCGTGTAAGGAACCGTCCCGTGGCCAGCAGCCCCACCGAACGCACCACCGGCTCGGTGCAGTCCGTCGAGCGCGCCTTCCTCCTCCTGGAGGCCCTCGCCGACGCGGGCGGCATCGCCACCCTCAGCGAACTCTCCGCCGCCTCCGGCCTGCCGATGCCGACCATCCACCGCCTGGTCCGCACCCTGCTCGCCCAGGGCTACGTCCGGCAGGACTCCGCCCGCCGCTACACCCTCGGCCCGCGCCTGATCCGCCTCGGCGAGACCGCCAACCGGCTGCTCGGCTCCTGGGCCCGCCCGTTCCTCGCCGAACTCATGGAAGCCACCGGCGAGACCGCCAACCTCGCCGTCCTGGAGGGCTGCGAGGTCGTCTACGTCGGCCAGGTCCAGTCCCGGCGCTCCATGCGGATGTTCACCGAGGTCGGCCGTCGCGCCCAGCCGCACTGCACCGGCGTCGGCAAGGCGCTGCTCGCCCAGCTCCCCGAGGACGAGGCCCGCGCCCTGCTCGGCCCCGGCCCGCTCCAGGCCCACACCCCGCACACCGTCACCGACCCCGCCGTGCTGCTCGCCCAGCTCGCCGCCGCCCGCGAGTCCGGCTACGTCGTCGACGACCAGGAGCAGGAGATCGGCGTCCGCTGCCTCGCCGTGGCCGTCCCCGGCGCCCCCACTCCCACCGCCCTCTCGGTCTCCGGCCCCGAGGCCCGCGTCCACGCCCTCGAAGCCCAGTCCGGCCCCGCCGCCCTGGTCCCCCTCATGCAGTCCGTCGCAGCCCGCCTCGGCTCGGCGCTCTGACCGACCGTCCGCCGCCCCGGCCCCGCCCGGCTCGCCCCGGGCCGCGCACTGGACCAACCGGCTCGCACTGCGTGAGCGGTCCGGAGGCCGCCGCCCTACGGTGCGAGACATGGCGGTGAAGGAAGAGGTCCGGCTGGCCCTGGTGATGAACGGCGGCGTCAGCCTCGCGGTCTGGATGGGCGGTGTCACGCACGAGCTCGACCTGCTGCGCCGCGCCTCCGCCGACGAACCCGACGAATCGCTCTCCCCGTCCGAACGGGAGGTGGCCGAGATCTGGCGGCAGATCACCGACGCGACGGGGGCGAACGCCCGAGTGGTGATCGACATCGTCTCGGGCACCTCGGCCGGCGGCCTCAACGGGCTCCTGCTGGCCACCGCGATCGGCCGTGGTTCGGAGCTGGGCTCGCTGCGCGAGGTCTGGGAAGCGGCCGCCTCGCTGCCGGAGCTGCTGAAGTCGCCCTCCCGGCAGAGCCTGCTGGACGGCACCTACTTCGAGAAACGGATCAGGGCGCAGCTGGAGGACATGCCCGAGGCCGAATCGCCCGAGCAGCCGATCAGCCTCTTCATGACGGCCACCTCGCTGGGCGGCCGGGCGCGCAACTTCAAGGACGGCTTCGGCAGCCGGTTCGACGTCCGTGACCACCGGCGCGTCTACCGGTTCCAGTACGACAAGCACGCGGAGGTCTTCCGGAAGCAGGACGACGGCACGATGGGCTTCGAGCTCGACAGCCGTTGTGACTTCTGCTCGGTGAACAACAACGCGCTGGTTCAGGCGGCGCGGGCGAGCGCCGGCTTTCCGGTGGCCTTCCCGCCGGTCGACGAGCAGCCGATGGTCCACTTCCGCGAGCTCCCCGCTCCGGCCGCCGACGCCCCGGCGAGCTGCGTGATCGACGGCGGGGTGCTCAACAACGCCCCCTTCGGCCCGGTTCTCGAAGCGATCACCGAACGTCAACTGGACGAGCGGGTGCGCCGGGTGGTCGTCTACGTGACCCCTTCGGTCGGCCTGGAGACGGTGAACACGGCGGGACAGTCGGCCTGCGGTGACGTCTCGTTCGTCACCTCGGCCCTGAACGCGCTGCAGTACCCGCGGGAGGCGGACTTCCGGTCCGGGACGCAGGAGCTGTCGACCCGGCTCGGGACGAGCGTGCGCGGCACGCAGCTGAGTCTGTTCGACCGGATGAGCAAGGAGAAGGACCTCCGCGACTACGTGCGGGACGCGGCCGAGACGATGCTCGGCGAGTACCGGCTGAGCCGGGCCAGCGCAGTGCTCTGGGAGACCCGTCAGCGGCTCGCCGAAGTGGGCACGGTGACCGAGCTCGTCGCCGTGCCGGAGGCGGACCCCGACGAGCTCGGTCGGATCCTCGGGGAGAACCCCAACTGGAGCCCGCAGTGGCCGAGCCAGGACATCAACAGCCCCGACATGTCCCAGTGGCGCTGGGGACTCATCACCGCCGAACGGCTCTTCGAGACCCTCGGCGGCTACCTCCAGCAGTACCTCGACTCCAAGGACCTGCACGCGGATCCCGACGGACAGCGCGCACTGCTCGACGGCGCGACGGACATCAGCCGGCAGCAGCGCCGCGCGCTCGCCGTCGCGAAGGCCGTCAGACACCGGATCCGGGACCAGTACCGGCCGGGGCTGGAGCTGTCGAACCTGGAACTGGGCGGGCTCCTCGGCCGGGTCTTCGACGATCTGGACGTCCCGGCCACGATCGGCGGACTCGTCGCGAAGGCCTGCAGCCGGTTCGCCGAGGCGACCCGGCAGGCCGGCCTCGGCCACTGGAAAGGCCTCGGGGACGTCGTGCACGACTGCCTGGCGGTCGAAGTGGTCACCAGGATGTACGCACCCCCGTCGAAGGCCGCCGGGCCGCTCACCCCGGCGTTCGAATTCCTGCGGCTCGGGCCGGACAGCATGAGTCCGGTGTTCAACGTCGACCGGTTCGCCGATCTCGGCGACCGGAAGCTCTACGGCATCCGCTTCCAGCACTTCGGCGCCTTCATCAACCGCGAATGGCGCCGCTCCGACTTCATCTGGGGCCGACTCGACGCCGCCCACCACCTGCTCTTCCTGCTCGTCCCGTCCCGCGAGGAACGCCTGGCCTGGGAGGAGAAGCTCCACCTCGCCATCCTCGAAGCGGAGACCCGGGAGCACGCGGCCGAGACCTCCGCCAAGGACCAGCTGGAGCACAACCTGGAAGAGCTTCGGACCACCAGGGACAGCGAGCTGCTGGACCGGATCCTGGAGACCGAACAGGGCGAGGCCGGCCTGCGGGCCGTCATCTGCTCGGCGACCGCGCTGCTGGGCAACACCGACCGGGACGAGGCAGCCGCGGCATCGGCGGCCGCCGGCCCCCAGTGGCGCAAGGTGCTCGCCGTCACCCGCCCCCTCGTCGCCACCGACCCGAAGGCCGTGCAGAAGGCCGACAAGCGCTGGCTCCGCTGGGTCACCTGGTACGTCCGCCTCAGAGCCTGCAGGGCACTCGACAAGAAGGACCCCCGCACCATCCCGCGCGTGGTGAAAAGGGCCCTGACGGTGAGCGTCGTCGCCTGCGTACTGATCCTGATCGGCATCGGCATCGCCATCGGCCTCGCGGTCGGCTGACCTCCGGCCGGAAGAAGCCGGCCGTCCCGTCGAGGGCGTCAGCCGATCAGCGGCCGGTAGGACGTGCCCTCGGGTGTGTAGATCAGGTCGAACTCTCGGCCGATGCCGGTGGCGGTCAGGTGCAGGCGGGCGAGGGCCTCGGCGGCGGTCGGGTAGGTGAGTCCGAGGGTGGCGGCGACGGTGTCTCGGGCGGCGAGCAGGGCGGGCTCGTCCTCCAGGTACTCGACGGCGGCCTCGTCGCTCTCCTCCGCGGTGCAGGTGGGGCAGTCGCGCCACCAGGGCGCGGCCAGCAGCAGGCGCAGCAGCTCGGGCAGGCCGACGGCGAGGAGGGCCGCGCCGCCCTCGGAGTCGGCGAACAGGATCGGGCGCCCCTCGCCGCCCTCCCCGCAGAAGAAGTACGTCCCGCCCCCACCGTCCCCGGCGAACGCCTCCAGCCGGAGGCCGGACGCCAGGTGGACCGGTTCGACGTGCTCGGTCCGGGTGAGGTCGAGCTCTCCCGGCCAGCGGAAGTAGTCGGCGACGGCGGCACGGTCGCGGACGATGGCAAGCAGAGACGTCGTCATGCGCGGCACTGTAGTGCGGACGCCCGACAGCGGGTACGGGGCGGGTGGACGACGGCCACCCGCCCCGGTGGTCAGGCCAGCCAGGCCGTCACCTGTGAGACGGCCGCGGGGGCCCAGGCGAGTTCCATGTGGTTGAGGCCGCCGAGCAGGGCGGTACCGCCGACCTTCGCGATGCCGGTGGTGTCCAGCGCGCTGGCGGTGAGGACCAGGCCGTCGCTCGGGCCGCGGCCCTCGTTGAGGATGCCGGGGATGTCGGCGGAGCCGCCGGCCAGCAGGTAGGTGGGGACGGTGACCGGAACGCCGGCCTGCTGGAGGGGCTTGATCAGCGAGCCGGCGTCGATCGCGGCCTGGATGCCCTGGCCGGAGGTGTAGTAGCCCTGGCCGCCGTAGTAGGTGGTCCACCAGTCCTGCATGGTGGCGTCCACGCCGTAGGGGCCGTCCCAGCGGGCGAGGAGTTGGCGCTGTCCGGGGAAGCAGTCGTAGCCGCTGGTGGGCAGCACGCCCAGGCAGGGCTGCGCGGTGTAGGTGCCGTAGCAGGTCATGTACAGGTGCGGGGAGGGCGCGTTGGCGGTGCCGCCGCAGGCCGGCCAGGTGGCCAGCGAGAACGCCCAGCCGTGGGCGTAGGTGTAGTCCAGGCCGCCGTTCGGGCCGCCGAGCGTCACCAGTCGGCGGACGTCGCCCGCGTAGGCGCGCCCCCAGCCCGGCTTCACGGACGACACGTAGGAGCGCGCGGCGACCTCGCCCTTGCTCCAGGCCACCACGTCCACCTGGGCCGCGCCGGTGCGGGCCTTGATCACCGCGATGGCGTCGCCGACGGCCTGGGCCTGCATCAGGTTGTCGCCCTGCTTGTGCGCGAACCCGATCGCGAACACCCGGTGGCCGGACGCGGCCAGCGCCTGCGCCATGCCGGTGCCCGGGCAGCCGGACGCGCCGCAGTTGCCGGTCTCGCCGGGGTTCGCCCAGGCCCGGTCGGCGTTGTCGTTGGCGCCGTGCACCAGCAGTACGGGCGTTCCGGTGGCGGTGTTCCAGCCCTGCGCGCTGTACAGCAGGAACCGGCCGGAGAACGGCCGCTTGACCCCGCCGAAGTAGCCGACCCGCGCACCGTCCTGGTCGCCGCGCCCGTCGGACGGGTACTGCTCCTGCGTGAACCCGGACGTGCCGTCCAGGTAGCGCTCGACCTGCGCCCAGCCGTTGCCGGGCGAGCCGAACACGGCCTCCTGGCTGAGGTAGGAGGGGACGGCGGGGGCCGCGGCGGCCTGGGTGGGGGCGAGGCCGAGCGCGAGCAGCGCACCGGCCGACAGGGCGGTCAACACGGACCTGAGCGGGTGGCGCACCTGGTCCTCCTTCGACGGACGGGTGGACCGCCGGCGGCCGGCCACGTGGGGGTGGGCCGGTCGGCGGTCCGACTGTGGGTCAGGTCACGCTAGGGGCGGTGCGTCCGGCCACCCATGTGTCGGAACCACAGGGCGCGGGGTCCGGCGGTGTCGGCCCGCCACAGGCCGGTCCTGGTACGCCGCGCGTCGTCCGGGTTTTCCGGCCGCGGCCAGCAGGTGAAGTGTTCGCGACAAGGGTTACGGCGGCGGCTGACGCCGCATCACACTGGCGGCATGCGAATGACTCCACGCGCGCTGAAGGTCCGTGCCGTCTCGGTCGCCGCCCTCGGTCTGCTGACCCTCGCCCCCACCGCCGCGCTCGCCACCGAGGCGCACGCGGCCGTCAGCGGGAACGTCTGCTACACGGCGCTGCCCAGCCAGGGCCGCGACACCATCCGCCTGATCGACGCCGGCGGGCCCTTCCCGTACTCCCAGGACGGCGTGGTCTTCCAGAACCGCGAGGGCGTCCTGCCCGCCCAGTCGACCGGGTACTACCACGAGTACACCGTCATCACCCCGGGCAGCCCCACCCGCGGCACCCGACGGATCATCACCGGCAAGGTCCACCACGAGGACTACTACACGGCCGACCACTACGTGACGTTCCGCCGCGTCGACTTCGCCTGCTGATCGGAGCCCCGCGTCCGACCCCGGTCCGATAGGTTGGGACGGGTGCGACCCCACCGGTCGCACCCGTCCACCGCACCGACCCGCCCGAAGGACCGCCCACACATGACCGCCGCTCTGCCGGGCTTCGCCGGCCGCACCTACCTCTTCCAGGTCGACAACGGCGCGGCCTTCCGCAACTCCTACTCCGCGGACGGCGCCCGGCTCCGCTGGGAGGGCCTCGGCGAGTCCGCCGGCCAGTTCGAGGACGTCCCGCTGCACACCGCGGCCATCGCCCCGGGCATCTGGTTCGTCTCCTGGACGGAGCGCAGCGGCCTCACCGTCAGCCACGTCATGGACCTCAACTCCCTCACCGTCAAGGCCTTCTGGACGTGGGAGGGCGAGTCCGGCCGGGTCGGCGAGCTGCACACCGGCACCCTCACCCCGGCCTGACGCCCGGCCCGCCGGCACCTGCGCACTGACCTTCCTGCCGCACTTGCCCGCCGGCCCGTCCGGCCGCGGGCCCGCGCCCGGTCACGCCCCGGGTCGGATCACGGCCCCGGGCCGGGTCACGGCTTCAGGTGGGCGGAGAGGAACTGGAAGCCGGCGGGGAGCAACTTGATCCAGGTGGTGAAGTTGTGGCCGCCCTCGGGGACGGAGGCGACGCCGGTGGTCATCGGGGCCTTGGCGGCGGCGGTGAACGCATCGGCGTCCTTGCGGAAGTCGCCGTCGCCCTTCTCGGCGCCGCTGAGCATGATCGCGGTGGCGGGCATCGGCAGGTGCTGGAGCCGCCAGAGCAGGTCGGCCTCGTCGCGGCGCTGCTGACTGCCCTTGAACAGGTCGCCGGTGGTGACGTCCTCGGCGGCCTTCAGGTAGCCGGAGATGGAGACGCTGCCGGCGAACACCTCGGGGTGCCGCATGGCGAGCTTCGCGGCGCAGTACCCGCCGGTGGAGTTGCCCATCACGCCCCACGCCCCGGGGGCGGTGGAGATCCGGTAGGCGGCGGCGATCGAGCGCGGGACGTCCTTGGCGAAGTAGGTCTCGGCCTGCGGCCCGCCGGGGACGTTCTCGCACTCGGGGTCGGCGGGCATCGCGGGCGAGGGCCGCATCAGGATGAGGACGGTGGGCTGCATCCGGCCGGCCCGCATCTCGTCGAGCGCGACGCCGGGGTAGTTGAAGCGGGTGATCAGCGCCTTGGCGTCGCCGGGGAAGCCGGTCATCGCGATGACCGCGGGGAACTTCCGCTGCTCGTTGCCGGACTGGAAGTACTGCGGGGGCAGGTAGACGTACCCGTCGGTGCTCAGGCCGGTGCGCGCGCCGGGGATGCGCACGGAGCGGATCTCGCCGACCTTCTGCGGGTCGCGTCCGACCGTGGTGTCGACGGGTTCCTGGCCGAGCTCCTGCGCGGGCAGCACCGGCAGGTTGGCGGGCTCGGGCTCGACGGTGGGGGAGGCGCTCGGGGAGGCTGTCGCCCCGAGCGGCGGGGCGGGCGCGGCGGCGGCCTTCACGGAGACCGGGCCGTCCTTGCCGGTGCCCAGCAGGTCGTTCCAACTGCTGTAGAACGAGAAGTAGTTGTTCACCAGCAGGCCGATCACCGCGAGCAGCGCGAGCTGGCTGCCGAACAGCAGGCCGACCCGGCCGAGGACGGCCCGCCAGTGGCGCTTCGCGAACGCGGGCCACCACCAGACGGTGGCGCCCAGCACCACGAGTGCGATCTCGATCGTGAACAGCAGCAGCGTCGTGCCGGTCAGCCCCATGGCCGTGATCCCCGTGTCTTCCCCTCGCCGCGCATCCACCAGCCGATGACGAACGGGCTCGGCGCGGCCGTGCCGAACGTGCCGGCTAAGTATGCACGCTGCGGCGCCCGCGCCGGCGGCCGCCCGGGAAGTTCCGTCCCGCCGTCCCGGTCACGGACGGGCGGGACGGCGGGGGTCGGGTTGACGGAGTGTCAGGCGTGGGTGCCGCCGTCGATGCGGATCTCGGTGCCGGTGACGAACGCGCCGTCGTCCGAGGCCAGCATCGCGATCACGCCGGCCACCGTCTCGGGCCCCGCGAAGCCCTGGCCGAGCGCGGGCTGGAGCTTGGCGAACCAGGACATGTCCGCGTCCTCGGGCAGGCCCGGGGCGGCCGTCATGCCGGAGGCGATCGAGCCGGGGGCGACGCAGACCGCGCGCAGGCCCTGCTTGGCGTACTCGGCGGCGATCGCGTGCGTGAAGGACTGGATGCCGCCCTTGGTCGCCGCGTACGCCGCCATGTAGGGGTGGGCGAAGGCGGCGGAGGTGGAGGAGAAGTTGACCACCACGCCGCGGCCGGTGGCGAGCAGCGCGGGCAGCGCCTCACGGGTGACCAGGAAGGTGCCGGTGAGGTTGACCGCCAGCATCCGGTTCCAGAGCTCCAGCGTGGTCTGCTCGGTGTGGGCGGAGCGCAGGATGCCCGCCGCGTTCACCACCGCGTCCAGGCCGCCGAGCTCGGCGATCGCGGCGCCGACGCCGGCCTTGACGGACGCCTCGTCGGAGATGTCGACGACCTTGGTGATCAGGCGGTCGGCGGTGCCGTCGGCCTCGGCCTGCGCACGGGTCGCGGCGAGCCCGGCCTCGACCACGTCGGCGCCGACCACGGTGCCGCCCTCGGCCAGGATCCGGTGGACGGTGGCCCGGCCGATGCCGGAGCCGGCGCCGGTGATCAGGACGCGGCGGCCTTCGAAGCGGTTCATGGGGGTCTCCCTGTCGTGCGGCGGGTCGGGCGGGGTGCACTCCGACCTCTCGTTCATGCACGGTACGCCAACATGGCACGTTGTGCCACACCCGCATCCCGTGACGCCCGGGCGGCTACGCTGAGGACCGCCCGGCCGCCGCCGACCCGTCCGACCTGCACCGGTTCGCAAACCGCCCGGCGGCCGCCCACCGCCCGACCACCACCCCGGGGGACCACACCATGGCCGAACCCGAACGCCCCGCGCTCTCCCTCACCGAGCGCCGCAAGGCCGCCACCCAGCAGGAGATCGCGCTCACCGCCGCCCGACTGTTCTCCGAACGCGGCGCCGACGGCACCACCGCCGAGGACATCGCCCGCACCGCCGGCGTCTCGCTGCGCACCTTCTACCGCTACTTCCGCACCAAGGAGGACGCCGTCGCCCCGCTGCTGGCCGACGGCTCCCGCCAGTGGATCGAGCTGCTCGCCGCCACCGCCCCCGGCACCCCGCTGCTGCCCGCCCTGCTCGACTCCGCCCGCGGCTCGCTCGACCCCTCCCCCGGCCGCCCCGCCGCCGCCCTCGCCTGGACCCGCGGCCTGCTCCGCGCCATGCCCGACGACCCGGCCCTGCGCGACGTCTGGCACCGCACCCAGCACGACGCCGAGACCGCGCTGCGCCCGGTCCTGGCCACGCTCGCCGACCTGCCCCCCGACAGCCTCGACATCCGTCTGCTGGCCGCCGCCGCCAACGCCGCCATGCGGGTGGCCGTCGAGGCCTGGGCCGCGGGCGACACCGACCCGGCCGGCGCCGCCGAGCTCGCCGAGACCGCCTTCCGCCGCCTGACCGGACCGCTCACCGAGCCGAACTGACGCGCCCGGTTCGCCCCAGCCCATCGCCGCGATGGGCTGGTTGACGTCTCATCAGCTCGTCCGACGTACGACCAACCGACCTATTGCGCCGATCGGATGGCACGGCCCGTACCGCCCTTGCCGCGCCACCGCGACCACCGGATCGTTGCTGCACGAACCGGCAGCGCCGCCCCGCCGGCGGCAGCCGGGCGCGTACCGGGCGGGCCCGTCATGTGGCGACGGGTCCGCCCGGACGGGAGGGGTTCACACCGGGACGACGGCCACCGGGCACTGCGCGTGGTGCAGGACGGCATGCACGGGGGTGGCCAGCCGGAGGCCGAAGCGCGGGGCCGGCTGGTGCCGGGACATCACCACCAGCGCGGCGGTGCGGGACTCCTCCACCACGGTCGCGGCGGTGCCGCCGGTCAGTTGCTGGGTCTGCACGTCGACGGCGGGGAACTCGTCGCGCACCGGGTCGCAGGTGCGCAGCATCAGTTGCTCGTGCAGCCGGCTCTCCTCGCCGAGTTCGTCGACCATCGGCGCCATCCGGCCCACGTCGGCGACCACCGGCGACCAGGTGTGCAGCGCCCGCACCGCGAGGCCGCGCCGGGCCGCCGTCTCGCAGCCGAACCGCAGTGCGGCGGCGTCCCGTTCGTCGTGGACGGCGACCAGCACCGGCCCGTCCGGGTGCTCGGTGCCGCGGACCACCACCACCGGGCAGGCGGCGTGCGCGGCGACCCGCAGGCTGACCGAGCCGAGCAGCAGCGACGCGAACCCGCCGTGCCCGCGCGTGCCGAGCACTGCGACGCCGGCGTGCTCGGCCGCGGTCAGCACGGCCTCGGCGGCGTCGCGCGGGACCACGTCACCGGTGATCCGCAGTCCGGGGTGCGCGGCCTCCAGCCCGGACCGCACGCTCTCCAGCAGTTCTGCCGCCTCACGCAGAATCAGGTCGGTGACGGTCGTCCCCGTGCGGGGCGAGAGGGTGACGGTGCCGGTGTTGACGGCGTGCACGAGGTGCAGGCTCTCGCCGCGCCGCTCGGCCTCGCGGGCCGCCCACTCGGCAGCCTCGTTGCCGGGCACCGAACCGTCGACCCCGGCGACCACTCCGCTGGGTCCCCTGATCTCCATGGCACTCTCCTCGGAGCCGGGTTGGTCCTTCTCCAGCATGCGCCGCCCCGCGCCGCCCGGACAAACAGGGACGGCGCGGGGTGCGGAAAGCGGTTTCCGAGCGCGCGCGGGAGCACTCGGCCGACCGAATGCGGAAAGCGATTTCCCTCCGGGGTCGCGGCCGCCGTCACCGCTTCGCGGGGTCGTCCGCGCCGGTGTACGGGGCGCCGGGCAGCGGGGCGCCGGTGAGGAAGGCGAGCACGGCGGCGCGGTACGCGGCGGGCCGGTCGACGGCGATGGCGTGGCCCGCGCCCGGGACGTACAGCAGCCGGGCTCCGGGCAGGGTGTCGCGGTACTCGCGGGTGACCTCCCAGTGCTTGTAGTCGCACTCGCCGCGCAGCACCAGCGCCGGGACGTGCACGGTGCGCAGCACGGGCCGGGGGTCGGGGCGGTGGCGCAGGTCCGCGGCGA
Organism: Kitasatospora griseola; assembly: GCF_044999035.1. Taxonomy (NCBI): domain Bacteria; kingdom Bacillati; phylum Actinomycetota; class Actinomycetes; order Kitasatosporales; family Streptomycetaceae; genus Kitasatospora; species Kitasatospora griseola. The sequence continues at coordinate 1,197,018 of NZ_CP173360.1, forward strand.
TCAGCTGGTTGGCGTAGAAGCCGGGGGTCTTGACGGGCAGTTCGGCGGCCTCGCCGGGGTGGCAGGTGGCGGCGGAGCCGGAGATGGCCAGCAGGTTCCGGAACAGCGCGTCGGCCTGGTCGTCGGGCAGCAGGACGTGCGCCTGCGCGGGGTCGAGGGCCATCAGCGCCGACCAGAGCGGAAGGCGCGGCCCGCTGCCGCCGAGACCGTCGACCCGCCGGCGCTGTTCGGGGGTGAGCCGGTCCCAGAGCTGCCCGGCCTGCTCGTCGGTGTACTCGGGGGTCCAGAGTGCGCCGGGCGAGGTGAACACCACCTGCGCGACGCGGTCGGGGTGCGCGGCGAGGTACTCGGCGGCGAGGGTGCCTCCCCAGGACGCCCCGATCAGCACCATCCGTTCCGCGCCGAGCCGCTGCCGGATCGCCTCCAGGTCGTCGACCTGCCGCTGCACCGTGTACCCGCCGAGGCCGGCCGGTCGCGGCGAGTCCCCCGACCCCAACTGGTCGTACGCGTACACCTGGTAGCCCGCCAGGCTCAGCTCCTCGTCCAGCCCGTCCGCCGCCTCGCCCGGCGTGCCCGGGCCGCCGTGCAGTCGGACGACGGGCTCGGGCCGGACCGTCCCCCGAGCCGCCGTCAGGTGGTACGCGAGCCGCGACCCGGTGGGCAACTCCCAGTACGCGGCGGCCTGTCCGGGCACCGCCCGCTCCCCCGGCCACAGCACGGCCGCCCCCAGCGCCGCCGCCAGCACCGCGCTCGTCACCACCGGCAACCAGCGCGGCCACCCGACCAACCGCCGCGCACCCCACACCGGCAGCCCGCACCCGACGGCCACCCCGCACACCGCGCCGCCCGCCATCACCCCCGACGCCGGCCACACCGCGCCCGCCACCACCGTCCCGACCGCGGCCCCCACGACCCCGCCGAGCACCCCGACCACCAGCAACCCACCCGCAAAAAGCTTCTTCATGCCGCCCACCTTCACGCCCCGCCCGCCCCACCGGCGTCCCCTCCGAAGCTCGACCCGGTCCCCCTCGCGGTGGACCCTCCCTCGGCCCGCGACACCATTGCCGCCACAGCAGCCCCGGGAATTCCCTCGCGAATCCAGAAACCCGCAATTACCTGTTGGCGCACGTTCTCAGAATTTCCACACGCCACCCAGGTGAATCAGGCCCACCAGCCCGAAAACGCAGATCCGATCGAACATCACGACCGGTCAAATCGCCCTTTTTGCAGCATGTCCCACCATCCGGTATCGAACAGTCGGTCAATTGCCTCCCGCATTTCCCGAACACCCTTGCGTCGATTCAAATCGAATGACATGCTCATTCCCGTTCGCCAGGTGGGCGAACAAAGGGAGGGACGACAACATGATTCGTGGAACGAAGACCGCCAAGCGGATCGCCGCCGGCGCAGCCGTACTGGCCACCGCGAGCGCCGGCCTGCTGGCCGCCCCGACGACCGCCCAGGCCGCCTCGTACAACGGCGCCTGCGGCTCGGGGTACTCGGTGATCGACTCGCTGCCGGTCAGCGGCGGCACCGTGTTCCTGACCTACAACAGCGGCAACGGCAGAACTGTGTCGTCACGGTCCGCAACAGCTCCGGATCGACCGTTTTCGTGGATGCCGGCATCAAGATTTCCGGCAGCTCCACCTGGATCCACGACGGCGGCAACTACACCACCTACGCCGGCCCGGTGAAGGTCTACGCCCCGGGGCAGTGCATCGACTGGTACGGCACCATCGCGTCGACCGCGGTGCAGTACAACTCCCACTGCGGCTGAGTCCGAGGACAATCGCGGGCTGAATTGAACCCGTAGCGCGAAAGGGCCGCACGGGCCGGCTGGGTCATCACACCCACCCGCGCCCGTGCGGCCTGCTCGAAATCCGAATCCTCCTGATTCTCCGCACGCATTTTCCGAAGTTCCACCGAAACTCCTCCGAAATTCCTCCGCGATATTCGTCCGGAAGCGCGAAGCGGCTCCGGATCCTGTTCGAAGCCGGCGCCACCGGCGCGTCGCCGCCGCCCGGAGAAATGGGCTAGGGTCCTCGGCGTGCCTGAGCCCGCGCCCTCCCCCGTGTGTGCCTCGTGAGTCTCGCCCGAGCCCTGATCGATGTCCGGCCGCTACGGACCTCCCGCCTGTTCCGGTGGCTGCTGTTCGGGCGGACGGTGTCCACCCTGGGCAGTTTCATGACCGTGGTCACCGTGATGTTCCAGGTGTGGGACAGCACCCGCAGCCCGGCGTGGAGCGGCGCTGTCGGCCTGGCGCAGGCGCTGCCGATGATCGGGTTCGGCCTGTTCGCGGGATCCTGGGTCGACCGGGCCGACCGGCGCCGGATCTATCTGCTGGGCAACGCGGGGCAGGCGACGTGCTCGCTGCTGCTGGCGGTGCAGGGATTCGCCGGGCAGGTGCCGGTGGCCGTGGTGCTGGCGTTGGTCGCCGTGCAGGCGTCGTTCGGTGCGCTGGGTGCGCCGGCGGCGGGGGTGTTCGTGCCGCGCCTGCTGCCGAAGGACCAGGTCGCGGCAGGTCTGGCGCTCAATCAGGCGACGGGGCAGGCGATGATGCTGCTCGGTCCGGCGGTGGCGGGCGTGGTGCTCGGCTGGTGGGGCGTCGGGGTCTGCTACCTGCTGGACGCCGCGAGCTTCGGCGTCTCCTTCGCCTGCGCGTTCGGACTGCCGCCGCTGCCTCCGGTGGGCGGCGCGTCCCGGGCGGGCCTGGGCGGAGTGGCGGACGGGCTGCGGTTCCTGACGGGCCATCGGGCGGTGCGGGGCGCGCTGCTGACGGACCTGGCAGCGACCGTGCTGTCCATGCCGGCGGCACTGTTCCCGCTGGTCAACACCGAACGCTTCGCCGGGAACCCGCGCACCCTCGGCCTGTTCCTGTCCGCGCTGGCCGTGGGCGGCATCATCGCGACCGCCTTCTCCGGCCCCGTCACCCGATTCGGCCGCCCGGGCCCGGTGATGCTGGCCGCCGCGGCGACCTGGGGCGGCGCGCTGACCGCGTTCGGCCTGACGCACCGGGCCTGGCCCGGCCTCCTCCTGCTGATCGTGGCGGGCGGCGCCGACGCACTGGCGGTGCTCGCCCGGACCACGATCGTCCAGACCTGCACCCCCGACGCGATGCTCGGCCGGGTCACCGCAGCCGAGACCGTCGTCGGCCAGGCCGGACCACAACTCGGCAACCTGCGCGCCGGCCTCGTCGCCACCTGGGCCGGCGCCGCCACCGCCCTGATCAGCGGCGGCCTGCTCTGCCTGGCGGCAGTGGCCGCAGTCGCCGGATCGACCCCGGAGCTGCGCCGTGAACCGGCGGCCGCCGCCAACGGTGAACAACCGGCAACCGGATCCGGCTAGTAGGGGTGCTGTTAACGAACGTGTCACCAGCCCCAAACGGTGGCTGATTGACCCCGTGAGCTGTGGGTTCATGTGTTGGTACGGGCGCGCTCCAAGACGCGGTACACCGTCGGCCGGCTGACGGAGAACAGCTCGGCGAGGTCGGCGATGGTGTGCTCGCCGGCCTGGTGGAGCTGGACAAGATGAGCCTGCTGCCGAGAGCTGAGCTTGGGCTGCTTGCCCTTGAGCTTGCCCTTCGCTCGGGCGACGGCCATGCCTTCTCGGGTCCGCATCCGCAGGAGGTCGACCTCGAACTCGGCGAAGGTGGCGAGGATGTTGAAGAACATCTTGCCCATGGGGTCGGTGGGGTCGTACAGGGCACCGCCGAGTGAGAGCCGTACGCCGCGGGCGACGAGGGAGTCGCCGATGTCGCGGGCGTCGGGTACGGATCGGGCGAGGCGGTCGAGCTTGGGCACGACGAGGGTGTCGCCGGCGCGGACGGAGGCGAGGGCCTGGTCGAGACCGGGCCGGTTGCGGTTGGTTCCGGTGAGTCCGCGGTCAAGGTAGATCCGATCCTTGGCCACGCCGAGGCCCAGCAGGATCTCCCGCTGGGCCGTCAGGTCCTGGGAATCGGTGGAGCATCGGGCGTAACCCGTCAGGAGTGCGCTCATGCTCGCAGAGTGTACGGATAGCCCCCGCTGACCGTACAGATCATCGGACACCCTAAATGAGACGGCGTCAGGGCTGTTCGGGTCCGTGGGCGGCTCGTGATCATTGGTGTCCGTTAGGGGATCCTCTAACGGACACCACCATTGCCAGGCTCCGCACCCCCGTCACTGTGGATGGCGGTCAGCTTCTGGGCCGCCCGTATGCGGGCGGCGCTGTCGAGGGTGGTGTCGCCGGCAAGTTGGGCGAGAAGTTGGGCAGCGCGGTCCCCGTACCCATTCACCTCGGCCAGGTTCTCGGCTGCCTGCACACGGTCCACGCCGTTGAAGCTGGGGTCGCCAGCGAAGGCCATCAGCCGGTCGGCACCCTCTTCCAGGTACCCGTCCACCTTGGCCAGGCCCTCAGCTGCCCACATGCGGTGCGCGCCATCGAGGGTGGCGTCGTCGGCGAGCTCGGCGAAGAGCCGGGCAGCGCGGTCCTGGTACCCGTCCACCTTGGCCAGGCCCTCAGCTGCCCACATGCGGTGCGCGCCATCGAGGGTGGTGTCGCCGGCAAGTTGGGCGAGAAGTTGGGCAGCGCGGTCCTGGTACCCGTCCACCTTGGCCAGGCCCTCAGCTGCCCACATGCGGTGCGCGCCATCGAGGGTGGTGTCGCCGGCAAGTTGGGCGAGAAGTTGGGCAGCGCGGTCCCCGTACCCATCCACCTCGGCCAGGTTCTTGGCTGCCTGCACACGGTCCACGCCGTTGAAGCTGGGGTCGCCAGCGAAGGCCATCAGCCGGTCGGCACCCTCTTCCAGGTGCCCGTCGACTCTGGCCAATCCCAGGGCTGCTGACAAGCGGTGGAAACTGTCGAGGGTGGTGTCGTTGGCGAAGGCGATCAACCGGGCGACACCGTCCTTCTGGTGCCCGTCGACCTTGGCCAGGCTCTCGGCCGCCTGCACACGGTCCACGCCGTCAAGGGTGGCGTCGTCAGCGAGCTGGGCGAGGAGTTCGGCAGCACGATCCCGCTGCCCGTCGACCTCCGCCAAGACCACAGCCACCACTTCGCGGTCGGTGCTGTCGAGGGTGGTGTCGTTGGCGAAGGCGATCAGCCGGGCGACACCGTCCTTCCGGTACTCCTCCACCCCGGTCAGGAACGCTACTGCGCGCACGCGGTCTGTGCTGTCGAGGGTGGTGTCGTTGGCGAAGGCGATCAGCCGGGCGGCCCCCTCCTTCTGGCACCCGTCCACTTGCGCCAAGGCCCCGGCTGCCTGCACGCGGTCCATGGTGCTGAGTGTGTTGTCCTTCGTGAAGGCAATCAGCCGGCTCACACCCTCCTTCTTGTGTTTGTCCACGTTGGCCAGGCACAAGGCCGCCGTTACCCGGTCAGAGCCGAAGAGAAAGCTAAGGGCGGATGTGAACGTGGTGTCGTCGGCGAGCTGGGCGAGGAGTTTGGCAGCACAGTCCCGCTGCCCGTCGACCTTGGCCAGGCGCTCGGCCGCTGAGACGCGGTAGGTGCCGTGGAGGGCCTTGTCCTGAGCGAAGCGCGTGAGTTGTCTTGCGGTGGGGGCAGGGGGGAGGCTGGTCCTCAAGTCCACCTGATCCAGCAGGAAGCGGAGGGCGTGATCTCCCGCCCCGCGGGTGATCTTTTCAATCCTGTCGACTGTCTCGGCAGCAATGCCATCGGGGCTCGCGAGGAGACCGTCGAGCAGGAAGCCCAGGTAGGACGATTCGATGGCGGGAACCCGGTGCGTCTGCCCATGCGGGAAGAGCTCGTCGAGGACGGTGCGAGCTTGTTCGTCGCGGGTGGCGTGGCGGGCGGCGTGGAATTCGAGGAAGGTTCGGTGAGGGAACTCGAGGCCATTCGCGCGGTGGACGACCAGGCCAGTGTGCAGGAGAAGGTCCTCCAAGAATGCCTCCCACAGCACCTGGCGGACCTTGGAGGGGCGGTGGACGGCCTCGTGCGCCGACAGCACCTCGGTCACGGGGGCCTGATGAGGGCTAGTGAGCCATTGGTGCGCCAGGTAGTCGATCAGCTCGGACAGCTGGTCGTGGACCTGCCCTGCGGCGGATCTTGCCTCGTTGCGCGCCCGCGGACTCTGGACATGCTCCACGAGGTTCTCGATCGCTTCTTCGTGGCTCTTCGCGACGTTCTTCGGCTTGTTGTTCTCGAAGAGGAGGTCGGTGAATTCCGTGTACACCGCCGTGCGAGCGTTGGGGAGCGGGCGTTCGGGCTTCTCAAGGTGGAGCTGGCAGAGCATGAACGCCATCAAGGGCGTGCGGGCCAGCTCGATAAGGGAGGCGTCGCGGAGCGCGTCGGTGAACTGACGGGCACGGCGGACGGCTTCTTCCTGCGGCCACCGGGTGCTGAAGTACTTCTCGGCGTAGTTATGCAGGTCATCGACAGTGAAGGGCTGAAGCTCGTAGCGGGGCGCCGTGCCACCGAGGACGTCGAGTTCGTTCTCGCTCAGGGGGCGGGTTGCCACGACGGACCGGTACAGCGGCGGGTCTGCCGCAGCGGCGGCGTTGGCCAGCTTCTCGAGCACGGCGCGGCGCTCGTCCGCGTTGGGGAGCTCGTCCAGCCCGTCGACGAGCAACTGCCAGTGCGCCCCGGGGCACGGCTTTTGAAGGAAGTGGGCCGGGGTGAGTCCCGGCCCGTACCGGGCGAGCTTTCCGGTGGCGGCGGCAAGTGCGTCGGCCACGTGCGTCTCCTCGCCGGCGAGGAGACGCGCGTCCACCAACACCGGGACTGCTGGCAAGGTCCTCCCCACAGCCTTCGGGTTGTCGAGCCATCGATGGGCCGCATCGCGCAGCCGGGCGCGCAGCAGTGTGGACTTGCCGGTTCCCGGGCCGGAGATGACCACGCACACTGGATCGGACTTCCGGAACATCGCGCCGGGTTTCGCCGCAGCAGCAAGCCCGCTTCCCGCAGGGGCGGCATCGTCGCCGCCGGGACCGGTGCGCTCATCCAAGGTCGGCATCGGGCGGATCCGCTGATCTACATAGAGGTGGGCCAAGAAAGGTAGACCCGTGCGGCCGAAATATGGATCTTGCTGCTCGGCGAATTTGCGGACGGCTTCGAGATAACCGAGCACGTCGTCGTCCAAGCCGGTCTTGCGCTGCGCCTCCCGGCAGAGGTTCGCCCAGTGCGCGCGGAGTCTCGACCGCTCGGACGGACTTGCGAGCTGCCCGGTCCAGTCCAGCATCACCTCCACCACGTCCCATAGGTCGTCGACGTCACTCGGCACGCTGAGCTTCTTCGAGCTACTCCCTCTCTGCCGGGGGAACCAGTCGTTGACCCTCGACGTGCTCAGGGGGCGGCGCTCGACCTTGTGTCGGCGGATGTTTGCCTCGACGACCACGGCCCTTTGGTCCTTACCCCTAGCGAGCAGCTTGGCCTGGAGCAGGTTGAGTTGTTCCGCCAGAGCCTCAGGTCCTGTCAGCTCATCCGTCACGTCGGCTTCCTCTCTCTTCTTGCTCGAGCGCTGCTTGCGATCCGAGGCGATCCGGCGGACCTCCACCGGCCGCGCCGTGGCCTGGGGTTTTGTAGCCGGAAATCCGGCGGTCCGGAATCCATGGCCGCGCCCTTGAAGGTCCCGCCATCGTTCTCGTGGCCGCCCCGTCCGGGGCTGCCTAGGCCACTTGGGGAAGGACCGAGATACATGGACATCGCCACCTGGGCCGCCGCGCTGGTGCCCGTCGCCGTCATGCTGGTTGCGGCCGCTGCTGCCGTAACTATCGTGATGGTCGCGCTGAAGGGCACGGCCCCGCGCGACCGCGCCACGGTCCTGAAGGCCGTGGCCGAGGTGATCCGCGCGGTACGCGGGAGCCGTAAGTGACGGACCGCCATCCCGGTTCACCCGGCTTGTGTCGGCACCGGGGCGGGGCCAAGGGGAAGCCGCGTGGCAAGGTCGAGGCGGACCTCGCCGTACGGTCGCACATGGGACCAGAACAGCGGGGTGAGGCCCCGGCGGTCAGCCGGGCCGAGCTGATCGGCCCAGGCTGGCTCGGCCAGCACGTCCTGGAGCATCAAGGTGTTGACGTACACCAGGGACGCCTGGAGGATCCGCAGGCACAGCGCGGCCATCTCGACCTCTTCGCGCCGGCTGGTCGAGATCTCGCCGCCCTTGCCGTAGTAGATCACCGCGTTCGCACGGTTCCACGCCTCCACCACGTTCAGCCCCTCCTCGATCTCGCGCTGCAGCGCACGGTCGCGCAGGTAGCGGGCGACGAAGATGGTCCTCTGGGCGCGGCCGATCTCCAGCATGGCCTGGTAGGCGGGGTGGGAGGCGGCCCGGGTGAAGCGGGAGAGGATCGCCTCGGTGGAGGCGGTGCCGGTGCGGATCGCGGTGGCGTACTTGATGACCTGGTCGTAGTTGGCGTCGATGACATCCCAGCGGATTGGCCGGGTCAGGGCGGCCTGGAGGTTCGGGTAGGTGCTCGGCTCGCCAGCAACGGGCCGGTAGAGCTTCACCCGGTTGATCTGCTTGATGCGCGGCAGCAAGTCGACGTTCAGCAGCCTGGTCACCGCGAATCCGATCTCGGACTGGCCATGCGAGTCGACGTAGTTGCCCTCCACGCTCATCGTGGTGCCGTGCCGGATCGCGCCCTCGACCATCGCCGCGACCTCCGACGCGGAGGCCCGCAGCGTCTGGGAGTGCACCACCACTGAGCCACGCTCGACGTGCCAGTACACCAGCACGCCGCGCCCGCCGTAGCGCGAGTGCCACTCGGTGAACAGGTTCTGGTCCCAGGAGCGGAAGTGCGTGGAGTCCGAGGCCACCGCGGTTGACCCGGCGCCCCACAGGTCACTGTCGCGGGCGGCGAAGGTGGCATTGGCGATCTCGACGGCGATCTGCCGAGCCGCCTCCAAGGTCAGGTAGCGGCGCCGGGTGTAACGGATCTCCTCCTCGCTGTGGCCGTGCGCGCCGCCTGCCACCGACCGGATTCCCGTGTTCGTCCCGTAAGCGTGGATCGCCAGCATCAGCCGCTCGGCCAGTACCTCCTCCAGCAGGGTCCCGCTGCCCGCCACGGAGGTGACCGCCTTGAGGCAGCCGGTCCGCAGTATCGCCTCCTTGAGCATGTCGATCAGCGGGACGGCGGTCCAGCGGCGGCCGACCTCGGCCTTGATCCGGCGCAGGTTGCGCGGCTCCTCCTGGGCCTCCGGGGCGGTGAACTTGATCGACCCCGACGCCCGTTCCTTGATCTCCACCCAGTCCAGGCCGGGCAGGGCCACGTCCAGCATGGTCAGGGCCTCGGTCATTTCCCGCCGCAGCTGGCCGATGAACTCACCCGCGTCCAGCGGCTTGCGCAGCTCCCGGTAGTGCTCGACACGGCAGGCCTCGAAGTCTCCTGGCAGGTCCTCGTCCGGGTTGCGCCACCGTCCGGCGCCGACCACCCACACCTCCTTGCAGCGCAGTTGCTCGCGCAGGGCCTGGAAGGTGGCGACCTCGTAAATCATCCGTACCACCCGGCGCCGACCCCGCTTGTCGGCCCGGTAGACCAGTTCGGCCCACTGCCCCTTGGTGCCCCGGTGCCCGGGGGCTGTCTCGCCGAGCGGGTAGTAGGTGGTGTTCCCAGCCTTCGCGTACCGGGTCACCAGGTCGAGCGCGTCGATCACCGGCCGGTAGGCGGTGTTGTTCGAGCGGAACTCCAGCACGCCCAGCAGCTCGATCAGACCCTTGCGGTAGTGGTTGGTGTAGGACGCCTTCAGCGTCGTCTGCACCGTGCGCCGGTACACCGGCCCCTTCGTCCGGTACTCGTGCACCAGCTCCTTGAGCGTCTGCTCGCCCCCGCGCACGGCCGGGAAGACCACCTCGCGGACCTCGCCGCCCGGCTCCGCCAGCGACGCCTCGGCGATCTGGAACAGCAGGTTCTCCTTGCCCGACACCCGCTTGAAGGCGTTGATCAGCTCGTTGGTCACCCTCTGCTCCGCGCGGGCGCCGATCCGGTGCACCGTGGCGATCAACAGGTCCACCAGGCAGTCCGTCACCTCGCGCTCGCGCTCCACCAGCAGCGCGGACTCCGGCGAGCGCCGCCGCAGGTGGGAAGGGGACTCGACCACCGCCCGCTGCCGCCAGGACGCGAGCACCTTCGGCGCCACGTCCACGAACAGCCCGGATGGCAGGCCGATCGCCCGGATCGCCCTCAGTTTGCGGATCTCCTGCAGCATCGACTCCAGGCTCACGTTGCCCGGCATCGCCTTCACCAGAGCCAGGACCGACTCCCCGTCCTGGTCGTCCTCCTCGGTGCCCTCGGTCGCCTCCGGGGCGGTGGCCACTAGATGAATGATGCGAAGGGTTAGTGGTCGTAGGCGGTCAGCGAGCGCATGACGGGCTGACCGGTCCGGTCGTTGTGCCAGATCGCCGAGGTCAGTGCGAGGATGCGTTGCAGGACACGGACCATCACCCCGGCCGGCGTGCGGCCCTGGTGGCGTTCGAGGTCGAGTTGGGCCTTGAACGTCTGGTTGACCGACTCGATGATCTGCCGCAGCGGCTTGAACAGCCTGGCTCCGGCCCGCTCGGGTTCGCCCTTGCGGGCCGGGCGGAGCAGGTGGACGCCCCACTCGGCGAGTTCGTGTTCGAAGGCGCGGCCGTAGTAGTGCCGGTCGCCGATCAGGGTCTGGCCCGGTCGGGAACCGGCCAGGTCGGGTTCGGCGTGGAGGATGCCGAGCAGGGTCTGGCGCTCGTCGGCCTTCGCGCCGGTCAGCGCGAACGCGACGGGCAGGCCGTGCAGGGTGCACACCAGATGCAGGCGCAGACCCCAGAAGTAGCGGGAGTGGCTGGCGCAGTAGCCGTACTCGGCCCATCCGGCCAGGTCGGAGCGCTTGGCGGTCTCGCGTGAGCGCCCACATTCCACCGGGGTGGAGTCGACGACCCACACGCTGTCGGTCCACAGCGAGGTGTCGATCGCGACCAGGCGGTTGACGCGGGCGATCAGGCCGGCGGCCTTGCGCAGGCGCCGGTTGTAGCCGGACTGCCCGGGCAGGTACGGGAACAGGTGCCGCAGGCGGGCGGTGGCGTAACGGATCCAGCGGCGCTCGGAGGTGAAGCCGAGCAGGGCCTGCATCACCGCCAGGGTGACCAGTTCGGCATCGCTGAGCCGGGGCGCGATCCCGATCTCGGGTCGCCACGGCGCCAGATGGGGCGATTCCTTCAGCAGGTCGTCGGTCTTCACGTAGAGTGCGGTCGCGAGGGAGTCCAGGTCAGGCGTCACAACCGACCTTTGGACTCCCTCGCGTCATTTCATGCACGCCAGCGAGCCCTTGGCATCAATCATCTAGGGCGAGCACCTTCTCCCGCGCCTCGGCCGGCAGCCGGGCCGCCACCGTCGTGAACCAGGTCTCCTCGGCGGTATGCAGCGCGGAGCGGACCATCCGCATGATTCGCTCCGGCGCCGGCGGTTCGATGAACTCCTCCCAGCACCGCTTCAGCAACTCCTCACGCACCCGATCCGCGTTCCGCTCGGCGTGCGCGACATTCGACGCCAGCCAGGTCGTCAGCTTCTCGGCGTCCTGCACGGAGCACGCCCGAAAGCCCAGGTGCTCGCGGATCTGCGACCGGTGGTACTCGATTGTGCTGCCAGACCACTGGTAGAAATCGAAGTCGGCGGCCGACACCCGCATCTGCCGGGCGACGAAGTCAACAACCTCATCCGGAAAGTCCACCCGGCCTCTGGGGAACCGGCCGTGCCGGGTGTAGAACTTCAGCAACAGCGCGAAGCCCAGGCGTGTTCCGCCCCTCTTCCCCGCCACGAGCTCCAGCTCGTCGTCGAGCACCGTCCAGTGCTCCACCAACTCGTCCATGCCGACCGGCTGCCGCCCCATGGCCCCGCATCATGCCGGACAGGCCCAGGTCAGGGCGGCCGAACGGTCAAAGATCACCCGCGTTTGGGGCTGGTGACACGTTCGTTAACGGCACCCCTAGTACTGCAACGGTGCTTATGGTGACGAGGCTTCAGCTCCTGGGCTGTGGCCTCGTCGCTTGTGGTGGCTGGTCCGGGCCTGGTATCGGCGTCGGTGACGCCGGCGGGACCAGTGCAGGACGTGCGCGAGGTCCGACGGCAGCAACTCCTCGACCGGATCGGCTCGAACGAGGCCCACGCCCGCACCGTCGCCTCGCGCCACCTGGACCCCCGCTTCGTCCAGCGCCGCCGCACCGACGACGGCTACGAGGTGTCCTGGAGCCCCGACTCCCATGCAGGCCAGAAGCTGCAGGGTGCGATCAAGCGTCAGCTCGATGCCTTCCGAGCCGAGTTCGGACGCGCGCCCGGCCCCGGCGACCCCGTGTTCCACCCCGACGCGGACACACCCCTCCCGATGCCCGAGGAGCGCATCACCGAGATGCTCGGCGAGATGGCCGTCCTCGCGGAGCAGTCCGGCATCGACCCGGCGTACATCCAGGTCTGGAAGAAGCTGGGCCACGTGGTCACCGAGGACACCCAGCGCCTCTTCAGTGTGGCCGAGGTCCACGCCTTCTCCGACACCGTGAGGTCGTTCCAGGAAGCTGCCGACCCCCGGCCGGCGCCCCGCCGCCCGGCAATCCGCCGGACGCCCTGCGCGCAGTGATCAGCACCGTCATCACGCTCACCGATCCCGGGGTCGACAAGAACGTCGTCCTCGTGGATCGCCCGGACGGACTCTCCCCTGCAGGCGAGCTCAAGAGCATCGTGCTGAACGATCCGCAACCGCTGCAGGACTACGGCTGTTTCATTCCCTGGGGGTATGACCCGTTCGCCGTCCCGCCAGAAGCGTGATGCCGTCGGGTGAGGCCACGTCGCGAAGATCATTTCGCTGAGAAAACCAGGACCGCGAGGTGCTGGCAGCGATCGTCTTCGTGGCGACCTCCGGATGCAGGTGGGCTCAACTGTCGCCCTGCTTCGGTCAGTCCGGGCCGACTGCCCATCGGCGGTTCACCGAGCGGAGCAGGGCCAGGGTGTGGGCCGAGCTGCACCGGGTCGTCCTGGACGAGCTCGGCGCGAGGGGCGAACTGGACTGGTCCCGCTGCGCGGTCGACTCCGTGAACATGCGGGCCCTGAACAGGGGGACCTGACAGGTCCGAATCCTGTCGATCGGGGCAAGTACGGGTCGGAGATCCACCTGCTCACCGAACGTACCGGTTTACCCCTGCCGCGCGCGATATCCGGTGCCAACGTCCATGACGGCCAAGCCCTGATCCCGTTGACCGATGCCGTCCCGCCCATCCGATCGCGCCGCGGCTCCAGACCGCAAAGTCCTGTGATCTTGTGATCACGCTGGTCAAATGACCCGGTCCGCGTCGCCGACGAGAACTGACCGGGCGTCGGGCGGCGGCGCCCCCGGCGTCGGCCGCACCCTTCGCGCGGGCCGACGCCTCGACGCGCGGGCCGGCTTGCCCTCCTCCACATGCATGGTTCGATGGAACACGGGGCCCTTTCCGGATGTCACGCATGGCATGCCTTCCAGACTCACGGAGGAGCGAGCCGGTGAGCAAGGTCGTTCGGCACCCCAGGGGAAGACGGCGCCCGCACGGCGCACCCTGGTACACGCTCTATCCGAGGCGGTTGTTGGCCCTGTGGGCGTGGTTCCGGCACTGGTGGCACGGTGTGCGGACGAAGCGGGAGGCACGCCGCAGCATCGTGCCCAACAGGAGCTGGTTCAGCCCCCGGCTCTCCTCCGTGCTCGTGCGGAGCTTTGCCGTCCTCGGAGCGATCTGTCTGGTGGCGTGGGTCGGCCTGCTGATCTGGACCGGGGTCGTCGGCCCGGTTGGGTGGTTCAACAGCATCCAGAACAGCAACTGGTTCGGCACGATCGTGCCGTTCCTGCTCACCGCCTTCGGCGTGACCGTGTTCCTGCTCGTCGGCTACCGCTGGACCAGGAAGCCCGTGGTCGTCAAGGCGAGGAAGCGACCGCACGATCTGGTCCCCACTGCCGGGACGATCATCGACGAGATCGTAGGTCGGGACGAGCTGTCGCAGGTCATCGCCCAAACCCTGCGCAATCGGCGGACCCGTAGGCCGTATGTGCTGATCGGCGGGGTGGGGGTCGGGAAGACGGCTGTCCTGGTCGAGCTCACCAGGATGCTGGCGGAGCACGGGGCCGTCCCGGTGCCTGTCCGACTCCGTGACGCGACCGTGGACGGCGAGTTGGACTTCGAGGCCCTCGGCCGGAGCTGCTTCCTGCGGGAGGCGGGCCGGGGCGTGCTGTTCAGCGGTCAACTGGATCGAACCTGGAGGCAGTTGCGTCTCGACGACAAGGTGGTCGTCATCGCCGACGGGCTGGAGGAGGCCCTGCTCGACGATGCGCATCGGGACGACCGCGACAACCTCATTCGCCGCGCGATCGATCGAGCGAACCGCGACGGCCTGCCGTTGGTGGTGGCCTCGCGCCCGCACGCCCCGTTGGAAAGCTCCCCGGCCGCGATCGCGGTACTGGAACCGCTCAGCGAGGAGGCGGCCCTGGACTACGTGCTCCGGGACGCCGAGGAGGTGGACGAACGCCGCTTGGACTGGATCGTCGAAACTGCCGGCGTGACCGACTCGCCGTTCTACCTGCAGATCGCCCGTCGGCTGAGGGAGGTGGGCCTCCTGGAGCATCTGGCGCTGCGCGAGCAGCCGGACCGGCTGGACACCCGGACCCAGGACGCCGCTGCCCTGCGGCTGGGGCTCTTGGACACCTACCGGACGGCGTTGGAGGAGGGCCGCCTGTACGGGGATCTGGTACTGGACCGTCGCGAGCGGCAGAAGACGATCCAGATCATGGCGGCCCTCGCCTGTCTGGGACTGATCCAGGACAGCCTCGAGGTGACCTTCGACGACCTCGTGACCGCGTACGAGGAGACTCGCCCGGACGCCGCCAAGCCTGCGGAACCGCAGTCCGATGCGGTCCGGCTGACCGTCTCGGTGCAGCAGCGCGGCGCGATCTGGGAGGCGCTCACGGCACGCTTCGGCGGGCAGGAGAAGTGGCTCGGCGACCGCTACAGTCCGAACGAACTCCGCACCGAGCTCGCGCGGTTCGCCCGTAATGGGCAGCAACTCGGTCTGGTCACCAGTCATGAGAACAAGGTGCGATTTCCGCACAGCATCCTCCAGGCGTACCTGGGCTTCCACCTGCTGAGCACCATCGACGACCAGAACAAGATCCAGGCCCTTGTCGAGCAGGCACTCCAGCCCCCCGGACCGTCCCGGGAACTGCTGATCGCTCTGGTGCTCCTGTCCCGCCACGGGCAGGGACCCACCGCCCCTGGGCCCTCGGAGCCCCTGCGCCACCTCGCAGTGACCGACAGCGTCGACGACTTCCCCAGTCAGGAGCGCCATGATTCCTGGACACTCGCCGAGGTGCTTTGCGCCGCCGCGAAAGGCCGGCACGACGCCAAGTTCTTCGACCTCTACGCCGCCGCACTGGAGATCGACAGTGTGGGACCTGAGTCGGTGCAACCCGCCATCGCTGTGAGTCTCGCGAACCGGTGGCCGGAGGTGAACCAGCAGATCAAGGACGACCAGCGCACCGTCGAGGAGGCGAAACTCGGTCTCGTCCGGCGCTTCGGCGCCGCGCTGCGCGAAGTCGATCAGCACCGGGGCCGGTGCACGCCCGGCGCTACCCCTCGCCGCGGAGAGTCGGCCGTCGCGTCGAAAGGCCCCGTCTGGAAGAGCGAGCTCCAGGGAATCGACCGCATCACAGGCACCGACCGACTGACCCCGGCCTACGCGTACGAGAGCTTCGCCCTGATCGGCCGACGGGAGCCGTCTCGCCCGGTTCGCCTGGCCACCGCCCAGGAGATCGCCGCAGGGGGTGACGACGCCTATCGCGTACTGCGGGAGCACTTCCGTGAGTTGCGTGACCCCGTGCAGCAGTACCTGGAGAAGGTGAACAAGTCCAAGAGGGACGAGGACGAGAAGTTCCGGAGCACCGTGGGCGACGTCACCGGGATCGTGGGCGTGGCCGAAAGCGGCCGCCCGTCCAAGGAGCAACCGCCCGAACTGCAGGAGATCGTCGACGGCTACTTGCAGGACCGGGCCGAGCTGTGGCGGGAGTTCGTGATGCGTGCGTGGTTGGTTCCGATGTTCGTGGGTTCGCTCAGCGAGACGTATCGCGAGGAGGCCAAGGACCGGCTCGACATCTGGTTGCGGCACCTCGACCCCGCCGCCTCCCTCGGGAAACCCCTTCCGGCTGCCGAGGCGCCGTCTCCCGATTCCGCCGCCTCCACACGCTCGCCGGACCCCGCCACCTCCGCTGCATCGTCGATCGCACCGCTCACCACTCCCCGCCGAGAGCCGGACCTCCCGCTCTCCCTGGAGATCGCTCTCGCGCAGGGCTTCAAGTACGCCGCCAACCGCAGGAGACGGCATCCCAACTCCTGTGACGAGACCCGTCCCCACCTCGTCCGGCAGGCAGAGAAGATGCTCACGTGCAGCCGGTACTGGCACGCGCAGGTCAGCCTCCTGCACGCCCTGTGTCTGTGGGAACTCCCCGACGGCACCGGGCCCGCCTGGCCGAGGGCGACCGCAGGGCGGGCGAGGCACCGCCGGGGCCACATCGCCACGAACGGTACGGCGCCCGCCGGCCACGGCGGCACCGACGACCCTGTCCAGGCGGTGGCCCGCTGGCTCTCCATGGCGGGCAGCGCGCACGCCCGGTCGGCAGTCGCGAGTAGCGGCGGAGTCGACTCCAAGCGGCCCCTGCACCCCTTCGTCGCCGAAGCCGGCGACCTGGTCGCCCTCGCCCTGGAGGCCGGGCGACCTGAGCGGTTCCTCTGGATCGACGAGAACGGCGCCATTGACAGCGTCGGCTCCCGCCCGGCCGGTCCCGACCGGTACCGCAAGCACAACCTCTGGATTGCTCCCTCGGTCGGCTGGAGCATCCTCCACCCCCGGGCCCAGCAGCTCGTCGCGGACATGCTGATCATGCTGAACCTCACCGAGCGCAACACCGCCTCGCCGGACGACCTGGAGGAACGCCTGGTCAGGGCCGCCCCGGACACCCTTCCGCCGTGCCTCACCCACGACCGCACCCGGCTCCATCCCGAGCGCAGCGTCGGTCGGGCCGAATCGGACCAGCCAGGATCCACCTGCCTGTACGAGTGCCGCTTCCGGCTCTGCCCCTATCCACCGAAAGCGGGAAAGACTCAGACCGAGATCGAGGAGCCGTTCTGCCGACAACAGCAGGCACTCCTGCACAGCCGCTCGCGCTGGCCCCGTCCTGCGATAAGACGTACCACCCCGACCTGGGTCGGCATCCCCGTGAGAGCGCTCGACCGGTTCTGGGAGACGATGGCCAGCCGCAATCACAGGTCCACCGAGAGCGACCAGTCCGTCTCATGACGCTGGGAACTCGTGTGATCACCCTGCAACTGATCGGCGGCGGCGACCCTCAGGCCTCGCGGGCGGAGCGCAGCAGGTGGTCGCGGACCAGCGCGACATGGGGGTTCGTGGACGATCCTGGGCGCTGGACCAGGAAGCCCGTGTTGATCGGTGGGTCGTCCGGATCGTTGAGGAGGGTCAGGGCGCCCGAGGCCAGATCGTCCGCGCACAGGTAGCGGGGCAGCACACTGAACCCGGCGCCGCCGACAACCGCCGCCTTGACTGCTCCTAGGTCGGGGACCGTGACGGTCGGCCGGCAGGTCAGGCGCCTGTCGAACACGTGGCGCCAGTAGCGGCGGACGATCGGCAGGTCCTCGGCGTACGAGACGAGCGGCACTCCGTGCAGGGCCGCGGGCCCCTCGGCGGCAAGGCGTGATCCGATCCGTTCCGCCCATGAAGGTGCGGCGACCAGGACGAATTCCTCGTCGGCCAGCGGTACGGAGGCGAGTGCGCGGCCGCGTGGGCGCAGGGTGGCCACCACCAGGTCGTGCCGGCCCGCGCGCAGTCCGTCGAGCAAGTCGTCGGTGAGGCCGAATGCGACGCGCAGGCGCACGCCCTTGTCGACGAGCGGGGCGAGCGTCGGCATGACGCAGTGCGTGAGGTACTCGGCAGGCCCCGCCAAGTGCACGGGCTCCGCGTCGCTCTCGCCGAGGAGGGCGCCGCCGCTGACCGGACCGAGGGCGTCCAACGGCTCCATGACCCGCGCGGCCAGCTCGTCGGCGAACGGGGTCGGGGCGACGCCGCGGGACAGCCGCTCGAACAGCTCCCGGCCCAGCTGGTTCTCCAGCGAGCGGATCTGCGTCGTCACTGTCGGTTGTGACAGGCCCAGCACGCGGGCGCCCGCGGTGAAGGCGCCGGCGCGGTACACCGCGAGGAACGTGCGCAGCAGATTCAGATCGAGAAGGCCGCTGCCCTGCGGCGGCGGTATTCCCGGCGGTCCATTGGGATCCCTATCTCTCACATGCACGAGCCTATTGGATTCCGATGGGACAGGGGTCCTACCTTCGAGGACATGGCCGCACTGACGAACTGAGCACTGAGTGTCAGTCCTTCGGAAACGTCAGCGGCGGCGACCCACCGTCCCCGATCCCTACGGCCCGTACGGGATCCGCACCCTCGGAGAACCACCTCATGTCGAAGATCCTGTTCGTCGTCACCGGCGCCGACCACTGGACGCTGGCCGACGGCACCAAGCACCCCACCGGCTTCTGGGCCGAGGAGGCCGTCGCTCCCTACCAGGCCTTCAAAGCGGCCGGTCACGAGATCGTGGTCGCGACGCCCGGCGGTGTCGTTCCCACCGTCGACAAGGGCAGCCTCGCCCCCGAGGCCAACGGCGGGCAGGAGAACGCCGACCGCATCGCCGACGCCCTGGCCGGCTTCAGCGAGCTGCAGTCTCCGATCAAGGTCGGAGACGTCGACCTCGACGACTACGCGGCCGTCTTCTACCCCGGCGGCCACGGCCCCATGGAGGACCTCGCGGTCAACGCCGACTCCGGCCGCCTCCTCACCCTCGCCCTGGAGTCCGGCAAGCCGCTCGGCGTGGTCTGCCACGCCCCGGCCGCGCTGCTGGCGGCCGTCAAGGCCGACGGCGCCAACGCCTTCACCGGCTACGACGTCGCCGCCTTCACCAACGCCGAGGAGACCCAGGCCGGCTTTGCCGACAAGGCGAAGTGGCTGCTCCAGGACCGCCTCACCGAGGCCGGCGTGAACGTCCGGGTCGGCGAGCCGTGGGCGCCGAACGTGGTGGTCGACCGCAACCTGGTCACCGGCCAGAACCCGGCCTCCTCCGCCCCACTGGCCGTCGAACTGCTCAAGAAGCTGGCCTGACCCGATGGGCACCGACCGGCTCGACGAGGTCCTCGACGCCACGTACGACTGCCTGACCAGGTACGGCGTGCGGCGCACCACGATGGACGACATCGCCACCACCATGGGCGTGTCCCGGTCCGCGGTCTACCAGTACGTGCGCAGCAAGGACGACGCCTTCCGGCGGCTCGCCGGGCGCCTGCACGAGCAGGCGCTCGTGCGGGCCCGCCGGGCAGCGGCCGACAGCGCGGTCCCGTACGCCGCCCGCGTCCGGGGCGTGCTCGCCGCCAAGCTCGAACTCGTCCTCGCCCTGTCCGAGGACTCGCCGCACACGGCCGAGCTCCTCGACGACAAGGCCCGCCTCTTCGGCGGGATCTGCTCCGACTTCACCGCCGAGCTGCGCCACCTGCTCACCGGACTCTTCGCCGAGGCGGGCACCGCAGCAGGGGTCGGGCCCGCCGAGGCCGCGGACATCTGCATCTCGCTCGTGGTCGGCCTGGAGAACGCGACGGACGCGCACCGCCTGCTGCCCCTGGGATCCGATGCCCTCGTGGCCGGACTGCTGGGCGCACCCGACCCCGCCAGGACCACGGGCAACTGACTTCCCCGCCTCCCTCACACCGCACTACTTCTTAGGATCGTCATGTCTTTTTCCAGCCGTGAATGGCACCTCGCCGCCCGCCCCCTCGGCGAGCCCAAGGACTCGGACGTCGCGTTCAAGACGGCCGCCGTGCCCGACCCGGGCCCCGGCCAGGTCGTCGTCCGCAACGACTACCTCTCCGTCGACCCCTACATGCGCGGGCGGATGAACGAAGGCGAGTCCTACATCACGCAGTTCGAGCTGGGCGAGGCCATGACCGGCTCGGCCGTCGGCACCGTCGTCGCCTCGCAGGCCCCCGGGGTCCCGGTCGGCGCGACCGTCACCCACTTCCTCGGCTGGCGCGAGTACGCCCTGCTGGGCGCCGCCGACGTTCAGCTCGTCGACCCCGAACTCGCCCCCGCCCAGGCCTACTTGGGCGTCCTCGGCACCACCGGCCTGACCGCCTGGGCCAGCCTCAAGGAGGTTGCCCCGGTCCAGGAGGGCGACGTCGTCTTCATCTCCGGTGCCGCGGGCGCCGTCGGTTCCGTCGCCGGGCAGTTCGCCCGCAAGCTCGGCGCCTCGCGCGTCATCGGCTCGGCCGGCGGCCCGGCCAAGGCCGAGCGGCTGACCGAGGACTTCGGCTACGACGTCGGTCTCGACTACCGCGCGGGCGACATCGCGGGGCAGCTCGCCACCGCCGCTCCGGGCGGCATCGACGTCTACGTCGACAACGTCGGCGGCGACCACCTCGACGCCGCTCTCCGGGCCATGAACCTGCGCGGCCGCGTCGCCCTGGTCGGCGCCATCTCGATGTACAACGCCACCGAGCTGCCCGCGGGCCCGCCGCACCTGCCGCTCGCTATCGGCAAGCGCATCAACCTGCGCGGCATGAACGTCAGCGACCACTTCCACCTCGCGCCGGACTTCGCCCGACAGGTGGGCGGCTGGCTCAAGGACGGTTCGCTCGTCACCGACGAGACCGTCGTCGACGGCATCGAGAACGCCTTCGAGGCCTTCCAGGCCATGATGCGTGGCGCCAACACCGGCAAGATGCTCGTCCGTCTCCCGCAGGCCTGACTCGCAAGGCCGGCCGTCCGCCGTTGCGGTCGCCGGGTCGGCCCCGCCGCACCGTCGGGCAACTGTCCTGACCTGCTACGTTGCCGTACTGGAACGCGGAGTGCGTCATGGGTGCCGAAGGCACGGGGTGGGGCAGTAGCGCGTGCCGCGTTCTTCGGCTGACGCGGCGTCAGCGACTCCGCAGGGCCGGGTGGTCGGCGACGACGGTGCAGCTGCCGGGGGCGATCCCTCTGCGCCTGCGTCCCGCACTTGCACACCGGCCTGGCTCTGCTCCTCGGGATGAAACGCTCCGCGATCGACCGGGCGACGGCGACGTCAGGAAGCTGCTTAGTACTGCAACGGTGCTTATGGTGACGAGGCTTCAGCTCTTGGGCTGTGGCCTCGTCTCTTGTAGTGGCTGGTGCGGGCCTGGTGTTGGCGTCGGCGGCGCCAGCTGGACCAGTGCAGGACATGCGCGGTGCTGCGGCGGACAGGCCGGGTGAGATGCGTGATCAGTCGGCGGATCTCGGGGACGGCGAGTGGGATCAGGTCTGGCGTTCGAGCCGGTGGGGCCCCTTTTCGAGCTGCCCGGCCCGCAGGACGGTGAGGTAGGCGCGGACGGCCATGGCGAGGGTGATGTGCCGGTACCAGCCCTGGTGGCGGCGGACCTGGTGGTCGCCCAGGCCGCACTGGCCCTTCGCGGTCTGGAAGCACTCCTCGATCGCCCAGCGGGCGCCCGCGACGGCGATCAGCTCGTCGAGTGTGGACCCGGCGGGCGTGTAGGCGACGTAGTGGGCGACCTTCGTCGGGTCGCTGATGCTGCGGCGCGCCAGGACCCAGTGCCTGCGGTCGGGCCGGTGCCAAGGCCGGACCTCCACCCGCGCCCAGTCGTAGACCCTCGGGCCGTGGGCGCCCGCTCCGCACGAACGACGCTTCCGCTTCTGCCTCGGCAGGCCGGCGATCAGGTCGTGCAGCGGGTGGTCCAGGGCCTGCCGGGTGACGACGGTGTCATGCCGGGTGACGGCCACCACACGGAAGACGTCGGCCTCTTCGAGCTCGCTCCGCCAGCCCTTGCTGTAGCCGTACCCGGCGTCCGCGGTCACCCATCGGAACGGGATCCCGTCGTCGATCGCGCGGCGGACCATCGCCCTCGCGAGCTGGACCTTCGTGGCGAACTCGACCTCGTCGCCGATCCCCGCCTCCCGGCAGCGCTCGTGGTCGTCCGTCCAGGACTTCGGCAGGCAGAGGGCCCGGTCGAACTGTCTGCCGGGCGGGGTCAGCCGGTGCAGGTTGCGGCGTCGATCAGCTTCTCGAAGGCCTGCCGGGTGGGCAGCGGGGTCGACAGGCCGTTGCCGCTCATCGAGACGGAGAGCTGACGGCGCAGGTCGGTGCTGGTGTACAGGAAGGTGCTGAAGCCCGGGATACCGCCCGTGTGGCCCCAGAACTCCCCGCAGTCGGTGGTGGTCCGCTCCAGGCCCAGGCCGTACCTGCCCTGGCTCTGCGGGGTGACCGTCATCATCTCGGCGAGCTGCGGCCTGGGCAGCAGCCGTCCGCCGAGCAGGGCGGTGAGGAAAGTGTTGAGGTCGGCGGTGGTGGAGATCCCGGCGCCGGCCGCGCCCGCCATGCTCGGGTCCAGGTCGGTGACGTCCACGCGGCCGGTGGGCAGGTCGAAGTAGCCGTGAGCGTGCGGGCCGGGGACGGCCGTCTCGTGGTCGGGCATGGACGTGCCGGTCAGGCCGAGCGGGCGGACGATCCGGCGCTCCACCTCCCGCTGCCAGCTGCGGCCGGTGGTCCGCTCGATGATCTGCCCGGCCAGGATGTAGTCGGTGTTGGAGTAGTGGTAGCCCTGGCCGGGCGGGAAGTACGCCGGGTGGTTGTTGGCCAGGGCGATCAGCTGCTGCGGCGTCCAGCGGGTGTAGCGGCCGGACTCCAGCCATCGTTCGAGGGAGCCGGGCGCCGTGGGGTCGAAGGCCTGGTCCTCGGTGTAGTCGAACAGCCCGCTGGTGTGGTTGAGCAGTTGACGCAGGGTGATGTTCGCGCCGTTCGGCACCGCGCCCGGCAGCAGCCGCTCCACCGGGTCGTCCAGGCCCAACCGCCCCTCGGCGACCAGCTGGAGGACGACGGTGGAGACGAAGGTCTTGGTCACGCTGCCGATCCGGAACCGGCCGGTCGCCGAGGCGGGGGCGCCGGTCGCGTAGTCGGCGGTGCCCGCGGCGCCCTTCCACCGGGTGCGGCCGTACTCGCCGACCCGGGCGAGCGAGGCCGAGGCGCCACCGGAGTCGACGATGGCCTGCATCGCGGCGTCCAGGGCCTTGGGGTCGACGCCCTTGCGCGATCCCCGGTCGGCGGTGTCCTGCGCCGGGTCCTGGGCGGCGGTCACCGTCACCACTGCGCCCGGTCCCTTCGTGCCGAGGGCGTCGGCCGCCGGGGCCGTCACCCCCACCAGGCCCGCGCCCGCCAGCGCGAGCGCGAGCAGGCGCACGGCCGGGCGCCCGCGCCGGAGCCCCGTGCTCCCGCTACCGCCCGGACCCGTTCCGCCCCTGTGTTCCGCCATGTCCGTCCACCTTCCCGCGTCCATGCCGAAGGGTGAAAACCCAACACCCCTGCAATTTCCGACAATTGACACGCTGCCAGGTGACGGCGACCCGGGTCGTCAGCCCACGGTCCAGGCCGACCCCGACCCTGGACCTACCTTCGGACGATGGACGGCTCCCCCTCAGGGATGGGCCACCCCCTACTGGGGCTGGGGGTTCCCCACCAGCCCCCGGCAGTGCCCGCCCTGGGCCGGCGAAGGCGGCAGCGGCACCGAGGGCGGCCGGTTCGGCGGCGGAAGACCCGGGTGCCGAAGGGGTCGATGCCGCTCATCGGCCCAGCCACCAGGCGGTGGCGAGGTGCAGGACGGCGGTGGTGGCGGCGCCGATCGTCATGCCGGCGTTTCGCCGGCGGACGCCGATCGCGGTGTCGCCCACCTGCGCCAGCCCGGCCACCAGCAGCACCGGCCAGGCCGCGGCGCGCGAACCGACCGTCAGTACCAGCGCGGTGAGGACTCCGAGCGGGACGGCGCGGGCCGCGTAGGCCCGGGCGTAGAGGTGCGTCCCGGCGGTGATCGGTTCGTTCGCGGCCAGCACCAGCCCCGGGCGGATCGCCCCGACCACCCCGGATCCGGCGCTGAGCAGCGCCACCAGCGCGTTGGCCACCAGCAGAGCGGTCATTTCATCTCCCCCTGAATCATTCGAACTGTGAACGATATGGGGACGCTACCATTCGAACCGTGAGCGATGCCAAGGGAGCAGCGGCGCTGCGCGCCACAGTGGTCTTCAACCTGGGCGTCCTCGGTGCCCTCGCGTCGGACCGCTTCGCGGGCCGGGTCGAAGCGCTGGGGATCAAGCCCAAGCACGCGGCCCTGCTGGCCGCACTGGATGACGGATCGGCCGCGTCCCAGCAGGAGTTGGCGACCCGCCTGGGAGTCGTGCCGAGCCTGATCGTGGCGCTCGCGGACCAGTTGCAGGAGCTCGGCGCAGTCGAACGCGTCCGCGACCCCGAGGACCGCCGCCGCCAGGTGCTCACCCTCACCGCCGAGGGCCGTCACCTGCTCGCCCGCTGCGCCGAAGCCGCCGAGGCGGTGGACGCGGACCTGACCGGCGGCCTCACCCCCGCTCAGCACACCGCCCTCGCCCGCCACCTGCGTACTCTCGGCGAGCGGCAACTCCCGCACTGAGCAGGCGAGTCGGCGGCCGATCAGCCGCGGAGGCACCGCCGTTGAGCTCGGGAAACCGGCTTGCCAGGGTGACGGCCGCCGGGGATGCTGACCGAATGCCAGGTCAACGGAAGAGAAAGCGCCGGCAGCAGGAGCGCGTTCAGCAGCACGCCGCCCGCTTCGCGCCGGAGGCGGGCAGCTGGACGTTCCTGTTCGCCACCGGTGACGCCCACGAGTTGAAGGCCTACGTCAACGAACTCGTGCTCGCCGAACCGGACTTGCGCTCCGACGAGCTTCGGATCGACGCGCCCTGCAGCCGCGACGGCTCCCCGCCCCACTACTCGCTGAGCCGCTTCATGCCGCACCCTGCGCCGGAGCCGCACCCCGCACCCGAGCCGGAGCCGGGCCACCGGCCCGCCGAGAGCTGAGGCCGAACCGGCCCACCGGCCAAGGCCGTTCACCCCGCCCGCCGGGCCGACCTGCCGGCGCTCCGGCCCGGCCGACCCCTGCCGGCGCTCCGGCCCGCCGACCACTGCCGGCGCTCAGGCCAGGTCGAGTTCCGCCCGGGCCTCCGCCACCCAGCGCTGCACGCCGTGCGCTTCGCTCTTCTCGGCGAGTCGGCCCGCCTCGACGAGCAGCTCCGCGGCGTCCTCGCGCCGGTCCTGCTGGGCGGCCAGGAAGGCGAGGCCGATCAGGTTGGCGGCCACGCCGGGCAGGAAGCCGAGCTCGCGTCGCAGTCGGGTGGACTCCTCGAAGTGGGCGCGGGCGGAGTCGAGTCGGCCGGCCATGTGGTCGGCGAACCCGAGGTGGCGCAGCACGTAGGAGAGGGTCAGCCGGTCCCCGGCCCGGGCGGCCAGCTCGCGGGCGCGGCGGAGGGCCGGCAGCGCCGTCCCGTTGTCGTCCCGCACCAGCTGGTGGAACGTGCCGATCCAGAACAGCGCTTCCGCTTCGCCGCGCTCGTCCCCCAGTCGGCCGTACAGCTCGGCGGCCCGCTCGAAGAGACCCAACTCCCGTGGGTCCTCGACCCGTTCGCGCAGGTAGCGGGCGTGGATGAGCCTCCCCCGGGCGAGCGCGAGATCCGCCTCGACTCCGTCCAGCCCGCGTTCGGCAGGATCGAAGACGCTGCTGTCGTCCCCGAACACGGCGCGCTCGTAGAGGAGTTCCGCTTCTTTGATCCGTCCGTCCACAGTCATGGCGCGATCGTAACGGGCTCCGACCGGAGACGAACCAGCATTCGACGGGCCTCCCGGCAGGCGGCCACGGGGGACTCGTCGGCGGCGAGGTGTTCGAGCGAGTACGCGCCCCGGTAGCCCGCTGCGGCCAGTGCGCGGAGGCAGTCCCGCACGGGGACGCAGCCGGTGCCGAGCGGGGCGGGGTGGTGGGTGCCGGGTGCGGCGACGTCCTTGAGCTGGACGTGCAGGAGGTGGCCGGACAGTGCGGTGATCGCCTCGACCGGGTCCTGGCCGTGGGTGGCCCACCAGCCGGTGTCCAGGTTCACGCCGATCGTTCCGTCCACCGACTCGCCGACGTCGGCGAGCAGTTGGGCCGGTGCGGCGTGCTCGGGGTGGTTCTCGATCGCCAGTCGGATGCCGTGGTCGCGCAGCATGGCGACCGCATCGGCACGGTGGGTGTCGAGGAAGCGGCCCCCGCCGCCGGTGAGCAGGCCGGCGCCGAGCGCGGCGGTGATCCGGCAGGCGCGCCGGGCGGTGTCGCGGCTGTCGCCGAGGTAGCCGTGGAAACCGACCACCCGGAGGCCGAGTTCGTCGATCAACTCGCGGGCGATGGCGAGGTGTTGGTCGGTGACCCAGTGCGGGTTCAGGTGTCCGGACCACAGTTCGACGGCCTCGAATCCGGCCCCCCGCACCTCCGCCAGCAGGGCGCCGAACCGCGCGCGGTAGGCCTCCACGGGCGCGAAGGCGGCCCGCACGGCCTCCGCACACTCGGCCCATCCGCCCAGGAACGAATGCGCGGGATCGTCCTGCCGAAATCCGCCGGCCAGCGAGCAGCCCAGTTCGCGCGCGATGAAGTTCGAGGTGGCGAACGCCGGTTCGAGGACCATGGCGAACCATTCTGCCGCCCCGACGGACTCTCCTCCCGGAGGGGGACGACGCGTCAACTCCTGGGCGGACGCGCGGATCCGACCACCCGGCCTACCGTGGGGCGGCGCCACTTGCACCCACGGCAGGCGGCCTGCCGCCGAGGGGGAGCATGAGGGCCGAACAGCTTTTGTCCGACAGGGAGTTGGCTGCCATCGAGCAGCGTGCTGCCGCTGCCACTCCGGGGCCGTGGGTCGCCTGGCTGGAGAGTCGGCAGGCGACCGGCGGTTGCAGCTTCATTCGGCTCGACGCCGACCCGGACGAGGATGACGAGCGCTACCTGACGCGCGTCACCGGCGGTCGGGAGATCCGGGGAATCGACGCCCGGACCGATGCGGACATCGACTTCATCGCCGCCGCCCGCCAGGACGTGCCGTGCCTGCTCGACGCGGTGCGGCGGCTGCGCGCCGCGCTCGAGCAGGCGCAGTCGTCCGGCTGACGGCCGAGCCGGTCGTCCGGGAGGGGGAGACACGAGTGGCACGACGCCTGCGAGGTGCGGACGCCTGGTGGCGCCCGGACCGGCCCGTCGCGCGCGGCTGGTGGGTGGCGCTGGACGGGGTGGTGGCGTGGGCGTCGGCGGGGATCGCGGTGGGGGGCGCGGGGTGGACGGCGTCGCTCGATCACGGGACGGTGGCGTCGCGGGTCGCGGTCGTGGTGTGGTTCGCCGCGCTGGTGGGGCGGCGGATCGCGCCGGTGGGGGCGCTGTGGGCGGGGGCCGCGGCGACCGTCGCGGTGGTGCTGGCGGGCGATCCGGTGACCAACCTGTCGCTGGCGTCGGCGCTGCCGCTGGTGGTGCTGGGCCGGAGCCGGCCGCCGGTGGTCGCGGCGGCGCTCGCGGCCGTCCCGGTGGCGGCCGTTCTGGTCGTTCTCTCGACCCGCCCGGGGTTCGTCCTCGTCTGCGTCGTGCATGCGGCGTCGGCGGCGGTCGGGGTGGCGACCCGGCTGCGGCTGGAGCGGGCCGAGCAACGTCGGCGCGCGGCCGCCGAGTTGCGGGCCGAACGGCTGATCGCCGATGAACGGGCGAGGATGGCGAGGGAGTTGCACGATGCAGTGGGGCATGCGGTGACGGTGATGGTGACGCACGCGGGCGCGGCCCGGCTCTGTCTGCCGGGCGGGCCGCCGGAGGTGCGGGTCGCTCTGGAGCGGATCGAGCGGGTGGGCCGGGACGCGATGACCGACCTGGACCGTGTCCTGGGCCTGCTCCGGCCCGTCCCGCCGCTCGTCCACGCCCTCCGGGCGCTGCTCGCCGATCTGCCCCCGCACCTCTCCCCCACCCTCGAACTCGACGACGAGGCGGACCGGTTGACCGAGCGGCAGACCGAGACGCTTCGCCGCATCGTGCAGGAGTCCCTCACCAACACCCTGAAGCATTCGACGGCGACCGCCACCACCGTCCGGCTGGTCGCCGCCCCGGCCGCGCTGCGCCTCACCGTCGCCGACAACGGCTCACCCACGCCCGGGAGTTCGCACCGCACCTCGCACCGCGGCCTGGCCTCGATGCGCCGGCGGGCCGCCGCGCTCGGCGGCACGCTGACCGCCGGGCCGGTCGCCGACGGGTGGCGGGTGGAGGTGGAACTGCCGTGGCAGTGAGGGTACTTGTGGCGGACGACGAGGATCTGATGCGGGCCGGCCTGCGGATGATGATCGGGACGCAGCCGGACCTGCTGGTGGTGGGCGAGGCCGCGGACGGGGCGCAGGCGGTGCAGGTGGCACAGGCGTGCCGGCCGGACGTGGTGCTGATGGACGTCCGGATGCCGGTGCTGGACGGGGTGGCGGCGACCGCGGAGTTGGCGGTGCGCTGCCCGCAGGCCCGGGTGCTGGTGCTGACCACCTTCGAGTTGGACGAGTACGTGTTCGCCGCGGTGCGGGCGGGCGCGGCGGGGTTCCTGTTGAAGCGGACGCCACCGGAGGCCCTGCTGGCGGGGGTTCGCACGGTGGCGGCCGGGGAGGCGCTGCTCGGGCCGTCGGTGACACGTCGACTGCTGGCGGAGTTCGCCCGCTCGGCGCCGCCGGGCGGGTCGGCGGCGGGGCAGCGGGCGCTGGCCCGGTTGACGCCGCGTGAGCGGCAGGTGCTGGAACTGCTGGGCCGGGGGCGGTCGAACGCGGAGATCGCAGCGGCGCTGCACCTGGGCGAGGCGACGGTGAAGACCCATGTCCGGCGCGTGCTGGACAAGTTGGGGGTGCGGGACCGGGTGCACGCGGTGGTGTTCGCCTTCGACCACGGCGTGGTCCGGGCCGCCGCCGAGCAGTGACAACCGGGCCCGAGAACCGTTCAGCGCAGCTCGGTCGCCGTCCACTCCGCCCGGTACTCGTCGAGGATGGCCTTCAGGTGGTGGCCGATCTTCAGGTAGTCGAGGTCGTCGAGGTTGGCCAGCGAGACCCGCACCGACCATTCGGGGCCGTCGAAGCCGCCGCCGTTGAGCAGCACGACGCCGGTCTGTTCGGCGAGCCGGAACAGGGGTTCGGTGGGCTCGTAGGTGGACTTCAGGTAGGCGGCGAACGCGGCGCCGGAGGTGCGTTCGGCCTCGGCGAGCAGGTCGAGTTCGACGTAGTAGCCGGCCCGCTCGGGGTCCTGGGAGATCTTCATCCCGGAGCCCTCCAGCAGCAGTTCGAGGCGCTGGTGGACGATGGCCTGCACCTTCGCCTTGTACGCCTTGCCTTCGGGGAGCAGCCCGAACAGCGAGAACAGCGCGAGTTGGGCCTGCTGGGGCAGCGAGAGTCCGGCGGTGTGGTTGAGGGCGACCTGTCGGGAGTCGGCGACCAGGCGGTCGATGAAGCGGATGCGGCCGGGGTCGAGGCTGAGCCGTCCGTAGCGGGCGGCCAGTCGGTCCTTCTCGGCCTGCGGGAGTGCGGCCAGGGCGTCGTCGACGACGTTGTCGCGGTGCAGGCCGATGAGGCCGAGGCGGTGGCCGGTGCAGCCGTAGTGCTTGGAGTAGGAGTAGACGAGCAGGGTGTTGCGGGGCAGGTCGGCGGCGAGGCTGCGGAAGTGGTCGACGAAGGTGCCGTAGACGTCGTCGGTGACGATGATCAGCCCGGGGTTGGTGCTCTCCACGATGGACCTGATCTGATCGGTGACCCGCTGCGAGAGCGCGAGCGAGGGCGGGTTGCTGGGGTTGACCAGGCAGACCAGTCTGATCGAGGGGTCCGCCAGCTTGGCGACCTCCTCGGTGGGGTAGCGCCATTCGCGTACGCCGGCCTCGGCGAAGGAGGAGGCCTCGATCCGGACCACATCGAACTCGTAGGTGTCGAGTTCGGGGATCTCGATGTAGGGCGTGAAGACGGGCACCATCAGGGCGATCCGGTCGCCCTTGTGCAGCAGGCCGTTCTGCACGAGGGAGTCGAAGATGTAGCACATGGCGGCGGTGCCGCCTTCGGTGGCGAACAGGTCGAGGCGGTCCGCGGGGGGCCGGCGGTCCATCAGTTCGTCGCGCAGGTAGCCGGCGGCGATCTGTTCGACGGCGGTCAGCATCCGGCCGGGGACGGGGTAGTTGTCGCCGATCGCGGCGTCGGCGAGTTCGTGGACGAGGGCGTCGCGGTCGAAGTCGAAGCGGTCGACGGCGAGGCTGAGGCAGGCGGAGAGCAGGTCGATGCCGGGCAGTTCGGGGTGGCTTCGGGCGAAGCGGTCGTAGCGGGCGGCGATGCCGATCCGCTCGGGCATGCCGCCGAGGTTGTCGGCGGTCCAGACCCGGCGGGATTCGGTGAGGGCGAAGTGGCCGAGCGCGAGCATCGCCTCGCGCGGGCCGGTGCAGATCCAATTGGGGTTGCCGCGCCCGGCGTTGAGCATGTGGGCGGTGCTCTTGTCCTTCTGGCCCGGCCGGTCGGCCTGGTAGTGCTCGGCGAGCCGGACGAACTCGCTCTTGAGCTCGAACGGGCTGAGCCGGGAGAGCCGGTGGATCTCCTCGCGGCTGATCGACGGCTTGGTCATGGGTGGCGTCTCTCCTAGCGTTCGGGTCAGCTGTTCGACTGCCGCCGACGGGGGCTCAGAGCCCGACCAGGCCCACCAGTACCGGACCGGTCAGCGGCAGCAGGAAGTTGGAGATGGTGTACGTGATGGTGTAGCCGAGCATCGGGACGCTGCTCTGCGCCACGTTCCCGATGGCGGTGATCGCGGGGGTGGAGCACTGCTGGCCGGCGATCGCGCCGATCAGGATCGGCGGTTCGATCTTCAGCAGCCTACGGCCGACGAACAGGCCGAGGAAGGCGGGGACGGCGACCATCAGGATGCCCGCGGCGGGCAGCAGCACCGGGTACTGCTTGAGCAGCGGGCCGGCGTCGGGGCCGGCGGCCATGCCGGTGACGGCGATGAACATCGCCAGGCCGAGGTCCTTCATGGTCTGGGCCGCGACCGGCGGGTAGGCGCCGAAGGTGGGTCGCAGCGAGCGGGCCCAGCCGAAGACCAGCCCGACGATCAGGCAGCCGCCGCCGGTGCCGAGCGTGAGGTTGACGTCGCCGAAGTGGACATTGACCTTGCCGAGCAGGACGCCGAGGCAGATGCCGAAGGAGAGGTAGATCCAGTCGGCGGTGTCCTCCCGGACGGTGGCGCCGACCCGGCTCGCGAACCGGTCAAGCTTGGTGGGGGCGCCGACGACGGTGAGCGTGTCGCCGATGTGGACCTCGGTCTCGCCGACGGCGGGCAGGTGGTGGTCGACGCGTTGGATGTCGGTGAGGAAGACGCCGCCGGTGGCCTGGCTGTCGCGGTCGCGGACGTCGTTCAGCGGGTGCCCGGCGACCTTCTTGTTGGTGACCACGACCTGACGGACCGCCAACGCCCGGTCGAGGCCGGGTGTGCTGGTCTCGGGGCCGAGTTCGTGGCCGGTGTCGATGACGGCGGTCCGGCGGCCGACCACCAGCACCTGGTCGCCGCGGCGCAGCACCGGGTCGTCGTCGGGGTCGAGTCTGCGCCCGCCCCGGCTGATCGCCTCGACGGTGATCAACTGTCCGGAGGCTTCCTGGAGTCGGCTGATCCGGGTGCCTTCGCCCTGGGACACCAGGTAGGTCCGGCCGACCAGTGCGGGCAGTGAGGGCTCCTCGCCGGGCTGCTGGCCGGCGTCGCCGCCGCGCATCTTCTCCCACAGCTGCCGGGACGCGTCGGCGAGGTCGATCCGCATCAGCATCGGGAACAGCTGGCTGGTCAGCAGGACGATGCTGATCAGGCCGAACAGGTAGCAGACCGAGTAGGCGGTGGCGACGTGCGCCTGCAGCTGGGTGGTCTGCTCGGCGGTGATGCCGGGCAGTTTGGCGATGGCGTCCTGCGCGGTGCCGACGGCGGCGGACTCGGTGGCCGCGCCGGCCAGGATGCCGGCGGCGGTGCCGACGTCCAGGTCGAAGAACGTGGCGAAGCCGAGCGCCATCACGATGACGACCACGGCCTCCATCAGGGAGAGCACGCCGAAGCGCAGACCGCGGGCGTTCAGGTTGGCGAAGAACTGCGGGCCGGCGATGTATCCGAGCGAGAAGATGAACAGCGCGAACGCGACGTTCTTGACGTCGGCGTTCACCGAGACGTGCTGCGCGCCGATCAGCATCGACACGATCAGGACGCCGCAGATGCCGCCGAGTTGGATCGGTCCGATCCGCAGTTTGCCGACCAGGTAGCCCAGGCCGAGGCAGAAGAAGAGGGCGAGAACGGCGTTCTCCCGCAGCAGGCTCATGTCCGCATTACATCCTGTCTGCACACCTATGCCGGAGAGAACACACCGCCGGGCCGCACCGGCCGGGCGGAGCTAGTCCACCTGCTCCAACTGTTCGAGCAGCACGTTCACATGACTGTGCGACGGCTCCTTCACCGCCGTCAGCAGCACCAGGTCGCCGTTCTGCGCCAGCTCCCGCAGCTCGGCCAGTTCCTGCTGCACCTGCGGCGCGTCCAGCTCGGTCCGGTAGCGGCGGGCGAACTCCCCGTACTCGCTCTGCGGGCCGTGGAACCACTGGCGCAGCTCGGTGGACGGCGCGATCTCCTTGGCCCACCGGTCGAGGTGCGCGTCCTCCTTCTTCAGCCCGCGCGGCCAGAGCCGGTCCACCAGCACCCGCACCCCGCCGTCCGGCGCCTCGTACACCCGCTCCACTCGCACGCTCATGCGCCCACGGTACGCACGGGCGGGGCCGGGGCGGGGCGGACCACGCGGGCGGCCACCCGCACGCAGCAAGGGCCCGCCCCGGGGGGCGGGCCCTTGTCGGCAGGTCGGACGCGGCGCGTCAGACCGCGGCCGGCCGGAGCGGCTCGGCGGGGGCGGGCGGTTCCTCGCCGTGCTCGATGCGCAGTTGCGGCAGCAGCCGGTCGAGCGGGCGCGGCAGCCACCAGTTGTAGCGGCCGAGCAGGGTCATGGTGGCGGGCACCAGCACCAGGCGGACCACGGTGGCGTCGATCAGGACGGCCACGGCCATGCCGACGCCCATCATCTTGACGGTCATGTCGGGGTCGATGGCGAAGCCGGTGAACACCGCGACCATGATGGCGGCCGCGCTGCTGATCACCCGTCCGGTGGCGGACAGGCCGCGCACCACGCTGCCCTTCGCGTCGCCGGTGGCCAGCCAGTCCTCGCGGACCCGGGCGAGCAGGAACACCTCGTAGTCCATGGACAGGCCGAACAGCACGGTGAACATCAGGATCGGCACCCAGCTGGACACCGGCACGGCGTGCGGCAGCCCGAGCAGCTTCGCGGTCGCGTCGTGCTGGAACACCGCCGTCATCACGCCGTACGCGGCGGCCACCGACAGCAGGTTCATCGCGGCGGCCTTCACCGCGATCACCGGCGCCCGGAACAGCACGGTGAGCAGCACCAGCGACAGCGCCACCACGAACGGGACTACCAGCCACAGGCGGGCGGAGAGCCGGTCGGAGATGTCGGAGAAGGTCGCGACCACGCCCGTCACCTCGGCGCCGGCGGGCAGGTCGTGGTCGCGCAGTCGCTTCACCAGCTGCGCGGTGGCCTCGTCCTGCGGGCCGGTCCTCGGCTGGACGGTGATCACGGCGGCGTTCCCGGCCTGGTTGAACCGGGCGGGCTGGACCTGCACCACCGCCGGGTCCTGTGCCACCTTGGCCGCCAGCGCGGGGAGTTCGCTCTTCGGCAGCCGGTCGAGGTCGACGGCCAGCAGCAGCGGCCCGTTGGCGCCGGGGCCGTACGCCTCGGCGATCAGGTCGTACGCCTTGCGGGTGGTGTTGTCGGCGGCCTGGCTGCCGGCGTCCTGCGGCCAGGTGCGCATGCCGAGCATCGGCGCGGCCAGGCCCAGCAGAACGGCCAGCGACAGCACCGCGGCGGCGACCGGGCGGCGACCGATCAGCCGGGCCCAGCGCTCGGTGCGGGTGGGCGTGGCCGTGGTCCGGGCAGGCTCGCCCCCGGCGGTGGCGCGACGTTCGGCGCGGCGCAGCAGGCGGGGGCCGGCCAGGGCGGCGAGGGCGGGGACCAGGGTGAGCGAGGCGAGCATGACGCCGCCGACGGTGGCGAAGGTCGCGTAGCCGAAGGATGCGTAGATGGAGAGGCCGGCGAGTTTCAGGCCGAACAGCGAGACCAGCACGGTGGAGCCGGCGACCACCACGGAGGAGCCCGCAGTGGCGTTGGCGACGGTGGCGGCGGCCCGGGCGTCCAGGCCGCGGCGCAGTCCTTCGACGTGTCGGGCGACCAGCAGCAGCGCGTAGTCGATGCCGACGCCGAGGCCGACCATGGAGGCCACGGTGGGGGCGATGTTGCTGATGTCGGTGACGGCCGACAGCAGGGTGATCAGGCCGGTGCCGAGGGCGAGGCCGGCGAGGGCGACCAGCAGCGGCAGACCGGCGGAGACCACGGTGCCGAGGGCGAGGACCAGGATGATCAGGGCGGCGCCCATGCCGATCGCCTCGGCGGTGCCGTCGGGGGCGCTGAAGTGCTCGGGGACCTGGCCGCCGAGCTCCACCTGGTAGCCGGCGTCGGTGGCGGGCCGGGCGGCGTCGTGCAGCGCGTCGATTCCGGCGGAGTCCTTGAAGGCCGTCACCTCGACGTCGTAGCTCAGCGTCAGCAGCGCGGTGTCACCGGCCTGCGAGGGTATCGGCGGGGAGACGGCGAGCACGTGCGGCAGGCCGGACAGGCGGGTGCGAAGCGCGGTCAGGGCGTCTTCGGGAAGCGCTTTCCCGTTGCGGTCGTGGACCACCACGCGGGCGTCGGCGCCGGCGGTCTCCGGGAAGCGCTCGTGCAGCAGGTCGAGTCCGGCGGTGGAGCGGGTGCCCGGCACCCGGTAGCTGTCGCGGGACTCACCGCCGAACGCCCGTGCCAGGCCGAAGATCGCGGCGATCAGCAGCAGCCAGGCGGCGACGGTGCGCCAGGGCCGGGCGGCGGCGGCCCCGCCGAGGCGGCCGAGGAGTGTGGACATGGTGCGGGTGCCTCCCGTAAGGCGTTCGAGTCACTGACGAACACCAGTGTGGGAGAGGCGTCTTGGAGTCCACTTGGCGCGGGCGTGGCGATCTTCCAAGTGGCGCTGCGGGGGTGACCGGGCGTCAGCCGTCCAGCGCGCCGAGCGCCGTGCGGGCCTGGGCTTCCCAGCTCGGCGACTCCCAGCGGCGGGCGACCTCGGCGGCGTGCCGGAAGTGGTCGGCGGCCTCGGCGACGGCCCACGGCCGGTCGGTGAACTCCCCGTACGCGGCGCCCTGCCACAGCGCGAGCGCGAGCGCCGGTTCACCCGCCGTCGTCAGCGTCTCGAACTCGGCCGCGTCGACGTCCACTTCGCGCAGTGCGTAGCCGCGCCCGGCACTTACCAGCAGTCGTGACTCCTGCCGGGGGCCGCGCGCGGGCTCCAACAGCCGCCGCAGGTTGGAGACGTAGGCCTGGAGCGAGACGGCCGCCTTCGCGGGCGGGTCGCCGTCCCACAGGTCGTCGATCAGCCGCTCGGCGGACACCGCCGCGCCGCGGGCGACCAACAGGCGGGCGAGCACGGCACGCTGACGCGGGCCGCCCAGCCACTGCGTCCCCCGCCACTTGCGCCGTGAGTGCCCCGAGCACAGTGATCCGCACCATCGTGCGCCGAGCCTATGCGATGGCTGTCCGGAACCGTCCACCACCCGCGCACCGGGCGCTCCGCCCGCACCCGGGGGCGCCCCGTCCGACCGCTCCCACCTGCGGATTCACCCTCGCCACCGCCTGCCGGGGCAGTGCCCTACCACGAGGCGCTCGTGGACGACTTGTGCCACTGCATGATCCGTCCACCCTCAGACTCTTCCCTGCGGTCGAACGAGCGGCCAAAGTATGAGGCGTCGGCAGGGAGCAGCAACGAACCGGACGCCGACGAAAAGGAAATACCGGTAAAGCAATTCACCGGGAAAATTTCCGAATTCGCATCGAGATCATCCCAGAGAAGAGAATTCCGTGAACGTCACCCGCCTGTCCCGCACCGTCCTCGTCGGTCTGCTCTCCGCCGGAATCGCCGTCCTGGTCGGAATCTCCGCCGCGCCTTCCGCCTCCGCCCACACGGTCCGGGCGAACGGCGTCTCGCTGTCGGCCCCGGACGACCGCGACGAGGACGTGACCTGGGGCCAGGCCCCGGCCGGCCCCGACCCGGACGTCACCTGGGGCCAGCGCTGAACAACTGCCGACCGCAGCGCGTGAATTGACCGCCACGGCGAACTCCCCCCGCCGCCGCTCCGGAATCCCGCGGACCACACCGCAGGTGTTGCCGACAGCGCCCGGCGCGCCGACGGTCAGGAAATGGCCACTGCCCGCATACCGGAACTCCCCCACCCTCTCCGGCCCGACCGCAGGCCGAGGAGCGGGAGAACCGGAATTCGGGCGCACCACGAATCCCCACCCCTGCGTGCCGAATCCGCAGAAAACGGGTGGACGACGCCAACGACGCGCATCCCCCGCTCGGACGTTCCCCGCTCAGGCGTTCCCCGCTTGAGCGCCCCCGCCCCGGCGTCCCCCGCTCAGGCGTCTCCCGCTCCGACGCCCCCTGCTCAGGCGTCTCCTGTTCAGGCCCCGGAGGCGAGCCGGACCGCCGCCAGCGGGACGAACCCTCCGCTGCCGCCGCCGGTGTCGCCCTCGCCGAGGCGGCGGAGCATGGCGACGGCGATCCGCTGGGCCTGCGCCTTGGCCCGTTCGGTGACGGGGCCGGCGTGCCGGCCGTCCAGGGTGGCGCGCCAGAGTTGCACCCAGCGGCCGAAGTGTTCGGCGGTGAGCGGGCTGATCGCGTGCAGCGCCGCGTGCGGAGCGAGCGCGTTGCCCCGGTAGGCGGCGGTGCGCAGCAGGGCGCTCTCCCAGAAGTCGGTGATCCTCGGCAGGTGCGCTTCCAGGTCGAGGCGGGCGATCTCGGTGAAGACCGGGCCGATCAGCGGGTCCGCGAACGCGGCGCCGTAGAAGCGGCGCAGGGCGGATTCCAGCTCGGCCCTGGTGGTGATGTCCGGCAGCGCCACGGCTTCCTCCTCGTACGTCTCGCGCCCGGTCAGGCTACGTCCCGGGGTTCGGGAACGGCAGGGCCGTTGGTCCCGTTCACGGCGCTCACCTGGCAGGATGCCGGTATGACCTTCCTCGCCGCGGACGACCGCTATGCCTCGATGACCTTCCGCCGCGCCGGGCGCAGCGGCGTGCAGCTGCCCGCCGTCTCGCTCGGCCTGTGGCACAACTTCGGTGACACCCAGCCGCTGGAGGTGCAGCGCGCGGTGCTGCGCCGGGCGTTCGACCGCGGGGTGACGCACTTCGACCTGGCGAACAACTACGGCCCGCCGTACGGCAGCGCGGAGCGCAACTTCGGCTACCTGTTCGCGCAGGACTTCCGCCCGTACCGGGACGAGCTGTTCATCGCGTCGAAGGCCGGCTGGGACATGTGGCCGGGCCCGTACGGGGACGGCGGCAGCCGCAAGTACCTGCTGGCGAGTCTGGACCAGTCGCTGGACCGGATGGGTCTGGACTACGTGGACGTGTTCTATTCGCACCGGTGGGACCCGTCGACTCCGCTGGAGGAGACGATGGGGGCGCTGGACACCGCGGTGCGTTCGGGCCGGGCGCTGTACGCGGCGATCTCGAACTACCCGGCGGAGCAGCACCGGCAGGCGGTGGCGATCCTGCGGGACCTGGGCACGCCGTGCCTGCTGAACCAGGCCAGCTACTCGATCCTGAACCGGGAGCCGGAGCAGGGCCTGCTGGACGCGGTGGGCGAGACGCAGACGGCGCTGATCGCGTACTCGCCGCTCGCGCAGGGGCTGCTGACGGACCGCTACCTGAGCGGTGACGTGCCGGTGGGTTCGCGGATGTCGGTGGGGCACTTCCTGAAGCAGGAGGCGCTGACGGAGGCGAAGTTGGCGCAGCTCCGGGCGCTGGCGAAGGTCGCGGAGGGCCGCGGCCAGAGCCTGGCGCAGCTCGCGCTGTCCTGGGTGCTGCGGGACGAGCGGGTGGTGTCGGTGATCGTCGGCGCGTCGAGCGTGCGCCAGCTGGACCAGAACCTGGACGCGCTGGCGGCCGGCCCGCTCACCGCGCAGGAGCTGGCGGAGATCGACCGCCTGACCGCCTGACGTCCACCGGGACGCGACGGGCGGGCGGCCGGTTCTCCCCGGCCGCCCGCCCGTCCGCGGTCAGTGCAGCTGCGGCAGAACGGTCTCCGCGACCCGGTACGCCTCCTCCAGCAGCGGGTTGCCCGACAGGATGAAGGTGTCGACGCCCAACTCCTGGTACTCCCGGAGTCGTTCGACGACCTGTTCGGTGGAGCCGACCACGGCGGTGCCGGGGCCGGGCCGGAACAGGCTCATGCCGGGCCACAGGTTGGGGTGGGTCTCCAGCTCCCGGGCCCGGGCCGGCACCCGGCCGCCGTGCTGACGGAACTGTCGCTGCCAGCCGACGCCGTCCTCGCCCTGCCGGGTGCCGAGTTGCCGCGCGTACGTGGCCTGGCTGGTGGCGTCGAGCAGGCGGTCGGCGGCGGCCCAGGCCTGTTCCTCGGTGTCGCGGACGATCAGGTGCAGCCGCAGGCCGAGCCGCAGGGTGCGGCCGTGGGCGGCGGCGCGTTCGCGGACCAGGTCGAGCTTCTGCCGGAGCAGGTGCGGGGGTTCGCCCCAGGTGAGGTACACGTCGACGTGTTCGGCGGCGACCTCGATGCCGGCCGGGGAGGATCCGCCGAACCAGAGCGGGATGTGGCCCTCGCGCAGCGGCGGCAGGTCGCGCAGCGACTCGCCGGCGTTCTTCAGCCGGTAGAACTCGCCTTCGTGGTCGAAGACTTCGCCGCTGGTGAGGCGCTTGACCAGGCTCCAGTACTCGGCGGACAGCCGGTAGCGGTCGTCGTGGTCGACGTGCAGCCCGTACTCGCGCAGCTGGTTGGTGGAGCCGTTGACCACGTTGAAGCGGAGCCGGCCGGCGCCGTGCAGGTGCTCGAAGGACAGCGCCATCTTGGCGAGCAGGGTGGGCGAGACCAGCCCGGGGTGGACGGCGAGCAGCGGCTGGAAGCCGGGGCCGGTGGCGGCGGCCAGCGCGGAGCCGAGCGCCCACACGTCGTACTGGTCGGTGGCGAGCAACGCGCCGGTGTAGCCGAGGCGTTCGACGGTGGCGGCGAGGTGCTGGAGGTAGCCGAGGTCGACGGGTCGGCGGCCCTCGGGCTCCCACGGGTAGTGGCCCTCGCGGGGGATCAGGTACCACAGGACTTCGGTGGCCATGGTGCTCAGTTCCCCTTTCCGGCACGGGAGATGGCGTCGGCGACGGGCTGCTCCAGGGCGGGCAGGTGGATGTCGGCGACGGTGACGGGCCGGTCGATGAAGCCGACCCGGTGGAAGATGTCCGCGGCTTCCTGCTGCTCGGCGACGAACTCGGCGGTGGCGGGCTCCAGTTGCCAGGGCAGCGCGGTCAGCGCGGTGTGCCAGTCGGCGGCCTCGCCGCCCTGGTCGGCAGCGGCCAGCGCGGCGGCCTCCTCGGGGTGGGCGGCGGCCCAGTGGTCGGCGCGCTGCAGGGCGGCGACGATCGCGGCGACCACCTCGGGCCGCTGGACGGCGAGTTCACGGCGGGCGAAGAACACCGAGCGGTCGGTGATCACGTCCGTGGTGCGGATCAGTTCGCGGAACTCGCCGGTGCGGCGGGCGGCGGCGAGTTCCGCGCCCTGCGCGATCCAGCCGGCGATCGCGCCGCTGCGCAGCCGCTCCGCCTCGTCCCCGGCGGGGCGTTCGGCCGTGATGTCGTCCCGGTAGGAGAGCCCGTGCTGGTGCAGGGACTTGGCGAGCAGGTGGGTCTGCCAGGAGCCGACGGCGAGCACCACGGTGGCGCCCTTCAGGTCGGCGACCGAGGCGATCGGCCCGTCGGCGGCGACCAGCAGCGCCCCGTGGTCGGGCCGGGGCGCGGACACCGCGGTGTACACGATGTCGTGCCCGGCGGCCTGCGCGGTGATCGGCGGGGTGGAGCCCGTCCCGCCGAAGTCGATGGTGCCGTCGGCCAGGTGGGCGCCGGTCTTCGTGCCGTCGGCGTAGTGGTGGAACTCGGCGCTCTCGCCGAGCGGGGCCAACTCCTGCTGCAGGTAGTCGAGTCGGGCCAGGTGGTAGAGGGACGGGTTGGAGCGGTGCACACCGACGGTGACGGTCATGGCAGCGGTTCTCTCTTCTTCCTTGCGATCTGACGTGACGTCAGTCAGTGGGCTTCGGTTGCCTGGTGCACGCCGAGGTCGGCGAGCAGGTCGCGGCGCAGCGCCGCGAAGGCGGGGTCGGCGGGGTCGCGGGGGCGGTCGACGGCCACGGTCTCGTCCCGGACGAGTGCGCCGTCGCGCAGTACGGCGACCCGGTCGGCGAGGCGGATCGCCTCGTCCACGTCGTGGGTGACCAGCAGCACGGCGGGGCGGTGCCGGCGGCACAGGTCGCCGACCAGGTCCTGCATGCGCAGCCGGGTGAGCGCGTCCAGGGCGGCGAACGGCTCGTCCAGCAGCAGCAGTTGGGGTTCGCGGACGAGCGCCCGGGCGAGTGCGGCGCGCTGTGCTTCGCCGCCGGAGAGCGTGCTGGGCCAGGCGTCGGCGTGGTCGGCGAGGCCGACCTCGGCGAGCGCCTGCCGGCCGGTCTCCCGGGTGCTCTCGCCGCGCGGCAGGCCGACGGTGACGTTGCCGAGGACGCGCTTGGACGGGATCAGCCGGGGTTCCTGGAAGACCACCGTCCGCGCGGGCGGCACCAGGACGGTGCCCTGGTCGGCGCGGTCGAGTGCGCCGAGGATCCGCAGCAGCGTGGTCTTGCCGGTGCCGGACGCGCCGAGCAGGGCGAGGAACTCGCCGCGGGCGATGTCCAGGTCGATGCCGTCCAGGACGGCGCGAGCGCCGAACACCCGTCGCAGTCCGCGGACGTGAACGGCGGGGGCGCTCATCGTCCCACCACCGCCCGGCCGTTGACGGGGCGCCAGGGCATCAGCAGCCGCTCCAGGACGCGCACCGCGCCGTCGGCGGCCAGGCCCAGCAGGCCGTAGATCAGGATGCACACGGCGAGCACGTCGGTGCGCGAGAAGTTCTGCGCCTGGGCCATCAAGTAGCCGATCCCCTCGGTGGAGTTGATCTCCTCGGCGGCGATCAGCGCGATCACGCTGAGTGTCATCGACAGCCGCAGGCCGGACAGCAGCGCGGGCAGCGCACCGGGCAGGACGACCTCACGGACCACCGCCCAGCGCGACAGGCCGAAGCTGCGCATCGCCTCGACGAGCTTGCGGTCGGTGTTGCGCACGCCGCCGGAGGTGGAGACGTACATCGGGAAGGAGGTGGCGACGCCGATCAGCGCGACCTTCGCGGTCTCGGTGATGCCGAACCACACCATGAACAGCGGGACCAGCGCCAGGAACGGGACGGTCCGCAGCACTTGGACGGCGGAGTCGAGCAGTTCCTCGCCGAGCCGGAAGAACCCGGTGACCACGCCGAGCACCAGCCCGACGCCCGCCCCGAACAGCAGGCCGAGCGCGGCCCGGGTCAGCGAGGTGGACAGTGCGTCGGCCAGCTGCCCGTTGCCCCACAACTCACCCACGGCCTGGACGACCTGGCCGGGCGAGGCGAGCACGTCGGGGGTCAGCACCCCGGTGGCGGAGGAGAGCTGCCAGGCGGCGAGCAGCGCGAGCGGGCCTAGGGTGCGCAGGGCGAGCGAGACGCCGCGCGGGCGGTCGGCGGTGGTCCGGGCGCGCGGGGCGACCAGCCCTGCGGCCTGCGCCTGCTCGGTGGTGACGGAGGTGGCGGCGGTGACGGTCACTTCGCCGCTCCACCGAGTGCGTCGATGTCGATCAGGTAGGGCTTGACGTCGACCTTCGACTTGGTGACGCCCTGGTCGGCGTAGAACCCGGCGACCACCGCGAACCGGGCGACATCCGCGTCGGTGATCGGCGAGTCCACGGCGCGCTTCCTGCCGAAGTCGACGGCGACCTGCTGCTCGGCGGGGGTGACGGCGGTCGGCCCGGCGTCGGTGAACACGTTCAGGTAGGCGGCGGGGTCGGCCTTCTCCTTGGCGCCGTTCTCGTGCAGGTAGCCGTAGAACGCCTTCAGCACCTCGGGGTGCTGCTCGGCGAAGGCCGAACGCGCCGCCCACACCGCGTAGTTGTCGCTGCCGACGGCCTTGCCGTCGACCAGGAAGTGCGCGCCGGTGTTGGCGATCGCCGGGATGGAGAACGTCCCCCAGGTCGCCCAGGCGTCCACCTGACCGGAGTTGAACACCCCGGAGGTCTGGTCGGCCCGCAGGTAGACCCGCTGCACCTGGTCGACCGGAATCCGGTTCTTCTCCAGTGCCTTCAGCAGCAGGTACTCGGAGGTGCCGCCCTGGGAGACCGCGACCTTCTTGCCGACCAGGTCCTTGACCTCCTTGATCGGCGAGCCGTTCTTCACCAGGATGCCTTCGCCGGCCTCGTCGGGTGCGATCTGCGCGAACAGCTTGAAGCCGGGCTTCTGGGCGAGCGCGGTGACCGCCGAGGTGATCGAGCCCTGGGCGACGTCCAGTTGGTCGGCGTTCAGCGCCTGCGCGGCCGGGGCGAACGGCCCGGCGCTGCCCGTCCACGCCACCTTGGCGTGCACGGCCGCCAGCGCCCGGTCCAGCGACCCGTCCTTCTTCCCCTTCGCCAGGAACCCCGAGTTCCCGGGGTCGGGCACCCGGAGCACCACCTCGCCGCCCTTGCCGTCGGCGCTGCTGGCGGCGTCCGGCCCGGACGAGCCGCAGGCGGTGAGGACCAGGGTGGCGGCGACGGCGGTGAGCGTGGCGGTGACAGGGGTGCGCGAAGTGGTGCTGCGCATGGGTCTCTCCTCTGGAATCACGGAAGGTCGGGCGCGGGTCGGGCGCGGCCGTCAGGGGTGGGTCTCAGGGACGAACGTCGGGGACGGGCGTCAGGGGCGGGCGGCGAGCAGG
Source organism: Kitasatospora griseola (assembly GCF_044999035.1). Lineage (NCBI taxonomy): Bacteria > Bacillati > Actinomycetota > Actinomycetes > Kitasatosporales > Streptomycetaceae > Kitasatospora > Kitasatospora griseola. The sequence goes on from NZ_CP173360.1 coordinate 1,239,829, forward strand.
GCGCGGGCGGCGGCCAGCGGCGCGGGGTCGGCCCAGGCCTGGACGTCCACCCGGTCGGCAAGGAAACCGTGGGCGTGCAGGAACCGCTCCTGCTGGGCGAGCAGGTCGAGGCGCTCGGCGGACAGGTCCAGGTGCAGGGTGCGGTGCCCGCCCCCGGCGTACGCCCCGGCGACGCCTTCCGGCCCGGCGCCGGTCTCCGCGCCGAGGATCCGCGCCACCTCGGCCGGTCGGTCGGCCGCCCAGTCGGCGGCCCGCAGCAGCACGGCGACGAACCGGGCCACCAACTCGGGGTGTTCGTCCAGCAGTTGCTGGTGAACGGTGATCGGTCGCGGGGTGCCGTTGTTGACCCGGTGGCGGCGGTCGGCGAGCGCGTCCAGCTCCACGGCGGGCACCGCGCCGTACCGGCGGGCGGCCTCGACCGCCAGCGCGCCCTTCACGTACACCGCGTCCACCCGGCCGTCCCGCAGCGCCGCCAGCTCGGCCGCCCACTGGTCGCCGTCCGGCTCCGCCGGAATCTCCGTCAACTTGACGTCGGTCAGGCTGAGTTGTGCTGATTTCAAGGCGCCTCGATGGCCGGCCAGGGCCATCGCCCGCCAGAAGTCGATGCCGATCGGGTGCCGGGGCACCGCGAGCCGGGCCCCCCGCAACTGCTCGGCGGAGCGGATGCCGCTGCCCTCCCGGACCAGGATCGTCTGGCGCTCCTCGATCCAGGTCAGGCCGATCAGCCGGGTCCGCTCGCCACGCGAACGGGCCCACAGCGCAGGCACGTTGCCGCCCTCGCGGAACAGCCCGGCCAGTGCGTGCGTGTAGTGGTGGTCGGCGGCGACCTCCGGCGGGGCGTCCTGCAGGGAACGCACTTCGATGCCGTCGGCCGCGAACTCCGCGGCCAGCCAGCCCTGATCGGCGGCGATGCCGGTGGCGGTGGGCACCGGGCAACGGGTGAACCACAAGGTGTCGGGGTACGGGGGCGCGGCGGGTGCGGGGCTCATGGCGGGGCTCCGGAAATCTGGGAAAACGCACAGATATCCCACAGAATGGGAACTGTACGACGGGAAAAGGGAGTTCAGGGGAGAGCTCTCAACAACAACAGCAGGGGCGCTGCCGGACGGTGTTCACGGCGCGCTCCCTCCTGTCGGACCGGCCCGATGGGCCGGTGGCTGCCGATGTCGGCCGATGGGTCGAGCGTTCCACGACGCCAGGGCCTCGATCAAGCCTTGCCAGATGATGGGATCGGTTGTTCATGTGCGGGTGAGCCGCCGCAACACCGCCGACATGCTCCGTTGGCGATCACCCCCATATCCTGGAAATCCCAGCCCAGTTGACCCCGATTGAGCCAATCCCTAAGAGGTGCGATGCCCGCCAGCCCCGGAACCCTGCAGTCACCGCCGGCCGGCGCCCAGGCAGTCCACCGGGCGCTCGGCCTGCTGCACTGCTTCCACGACAACGGTCCCGACCTCAGCGCCTCCGAACTCGCCCGCCGGATGGGCCTGTCGGTCTCCACCGCGCACCGCCTAGCCCGCACCCTGGTCGCCACCGGATTCCTCGACCAGGACGAGCGCACCGCCCGCTACCGGCTCGGCCCGGCCGTCGCCGAACTCGGCCAACTCACCTTCCACCAGCGCGGACTGCACCTGGCCGGCCCCGAACTCGACCAGCTCGCCCGCCGCACCGGTGCCACCGCCGACCTCGCCATCCGCTCCGGCCCGCACGCCGTCATCCTGGTCGGCGGATCCGTCCTGCCGTCCACCGGCCTCGGCCTGCGCCGCCCGCTGCACTCCACCGCCCTCGGCAAGGTGCTGCTCGCCTGGCCCGCCTCCACCGAGAGCCCGCCGCCCGGACCGCTCCCCGCCTACACCGACCGCACCCTCACCGACCCCGCCGACCTCGACGCCGAACTCGCCCTCACCCGGGAACGCGGCTACGCCCTCAACGACGGCGAGTCCGCCCCCGGCATCCGCACCCTCGCCGTCCCCGTCCTCGACGCCACCCGCACCGCCCGGTTCGCCCTCGCCCTCCGCTCCACCCCGGCCCACCTCACCCCCGAGTCCCTCCCCCACATCCTCGCCCAGGCCCAGACCTGCGCCCAGGCGCTGGCCGTGCTGCTGCTTCCCCCGGACGAGCGCTGACCGGACGCCGGGCAGGCGAAGACACCCGCCGAACGGGAGTGAGGAGGAGAGCCGGGCGGCGACCCCGCCCGGGGCGGTGGGTCCGCTGCGCCCGGCCGAGGCCCGAGGGCCGACGACACACCCATCATGACAGGTCGACAGGCCTTTTCGTAGGACGAACCGCACAGGTCACCGGCCTTGTTCGGGTCCGTCCGGGACGCCCAGAATCCCCGTCATGAATCCCTCGCCGACAATCGATCAGGACGACGTTCTACGGGCCCGGACCAAGCTGCTCGCCGCTACGGGTCCCACCCGGCGCGAAGAGGTCGAGGCCTACCGGGTGCTCGCCCAGGTCAACCCCGCCACCCACCTACCCCGCTTGGTCGACGCCCTGCTGTCGCTCAGCTACGACCACGGCCTGCGGGACAGTCACCCGCTCCGACTCGCGCTGTGCGAGGAGGCGGTGGCCGCTGCGCGGGCCATCGATCCGGGCACACCCGACCGCGAGAAGCTCCTGTTCAGGGCCTTCCTCCTGTGCCACCGGGAGCTCTACGCCCTCGGCCGCCGCGCCGAAGGGCTCGCCATGCTCGCCGAGATGGTCGCCATGGAGCGCAGCTGGGGCGAACTCTCCAAAGTCCCCGCCGTCAGCGCGCTGCACCTGTGGGCCACCGCCCTCGCCGAGGAGGGCCGCCGCGCCGAGGCCGCCGACGCCCTCGCCGAGTGGGTGGCGGCGATCCGGCCGCTGCGACCCGACTTCGACACGCTCGCCCGGCCCCTCGCGGAGTGGGCCGCCACGCTCGCCGACGCCGGCCGCATCGACGAAGCGCTCGCCGCGTTCGAGGTGCTCGTCGGCCTGGACGCGGGGGAAGACGCGGACGACCGGGGCCCGCTGGCCTGCCACTTCTACGCGCTGGTCCGGTACGCGGAACTGCTCGACGGCTGCGGTCACGCCGAACGGGCGGCCGCCGCACGGCAGTCGGCGCTGGCCGCGCTGACGGAGTTGGCCACCACCGGTGAGCGCAAGGTGCGGAGCGGCGACCAGGCGCCGTTCTGGGCGACCCTGCTGTCCTGGTCCGCCGCCGACGGCGAACGGCTGGCCTCCGACGGCCCGTGTCCACCGTCAGGCGCGGGCCCCAGGCAGTGGTCCGCCGGGGTCAGGCAGCGCTACTTCGACCGCCTGGTCACCCTGCGGGAACAGGTGAACGCCCTGGCCGAGGACCCGGACCGGCACCTGCCCGAGTTGCTCCGGCTGCACCGCGTCCTCACCGTCCGTTCCGCCGTCCAGTGCGAGCACCGCACCTACGCCTTCGCCGCGCAACTGCCGGAGCTGCAACCCCTGTTCGACGAGGGCGTGGAGCTGGCCCGTCGACTGGACGCGCACGACCCGGCCGCCGGAGGCCGAACTCTGGCCGAGGTGCTGATCGACCGGTCGACCTTCCGCACCGCCGCCTGCCGGTTCGACGCCGCCCTCGGCGACTTCCGCGAGGCCCTGGGCCTGCGGGGCGAGGATCACTGATCGACGGCGACCGTCCCCAGCCCTTCCCGGCGCACCCGCTCGGTCCCCCACAGCCCGAGCGGCCGCAGCGCCTCGTTGAGCGTGCGCCCCTGGTCGGTCAGCGAGTACTCGACGCGGGGCGGCACCTCCGCGTACACCTCGCGGTGGACCAGCCCGTCCTCCTCCAGTTCGCGCAGGTGCTGCGTCAGCATCTTCTCGCTCACCCCCGGTAGCGCGCGCCGGAGTTGGGCGAAGCGGCGAACGCCGTGGGTGTCCAGCTCCCAGAGGATCAGGCCCTTCCACTTGCCGCTCACCACGTCGAGCGCGGCGTCGATGCCGCAGATGTACGGACCCTGCCGCGGTGCCTTGACCATCCCGATCCCCCTGACAAAAAGGTAAGTACCGCAGAAGATAGTGGGTACTTCCGGAACAGGGGGCAGCCTCCGAGCATGGAGGGGTGAACGAACCACAGAAGCTCAGCGCCGTCACCGTGATCGGCCTCGGCCCGATGGGCCAGGCCATGACCCGGACCCTGCTCGCCGCCGGACACCCCGTCACCGTCTGGAACCGCACCCCCGCCCGCGCCACCGACCTCGTCGCCGCCGGGGCGACGCTCGCCGCGACGCCCGCCGAGGCGGTGGAGGCGAGCGACCTGGTGCTCCTCAGCCTCACCGACTACCGGGCGATGCACGACATCCTCGACCGCTCCACCGCCTCGCTGGCCGGCCGGACCCTGGCCAACCTCAGCTCCGACACGCCCGACCGCTCGCGCGAGGCGGCGGCCTGGGCGGCCGGCCACGGCGCGGACTTCCTCACCGGCGGCGTCATGGTTCCCGCGCCGATGGTGGGCACCCCGGCGGCCCACGTCTACTACAGCGGCGACCCTCGACTGATGGAGCGTCATACTGCGGTGCTGGAGCTGCTCGGCACACCGAAGTACCTCGGCACGGACCCGGGCCTGGCCCAGATGATGTACCAGGCCCAACTCGCCGTGTTCCTCACCACCCTGTCCTCCCTGATGCACGCCACCGCGATGCTGGGAACCGCCGGCATGAAGGCCGCCGAGGCCCTGCCCGAACTGCTCGCCTCCGCCGACCGGATCGGCGCCATCCTGCGCGCCGTCGAGCAGGTCCCCGGCACCGCCCTCGACGCGGGCGAACACCCCGGCCACCTCAGCACCGTCACCATGATGGGTGCGACGGCCGACCACATCGTCGAGACCAGCACCACCCTCGGCCTCGACCTCGCCCTCCCCCTCGCCGTCCAGGCCCACTACCGCCACGCCGTCGACAACGGGCACGGCGGCGACAACTGGACCCGCATCATCGACGCCATCCGCGCCCCGCGCTGACGCCCTGCCACGGCCGACGCCGCCGGCCTTCGACCGCCCGGGTCGGGCCGGGTCACCGCGCGATCGGCGTTTCGCCACGCGGTCGCGTCCGGTCGTCACCGAGGCCCGCCCCGGACGTTCGTCGTCCGGGGCGGGCCCACGGGTTTCGGCCCCGCCCACTGCGACAACCGGCGGTGGCGCTACTCGGTTCGGGTCGGCCGGGAACAGCAGAACGGCGGCCCGCACCAGTTGGTGCGGGCCGCCGCCCGTGTGCCGCACGACCGCCCCGGCGACGCGGCTCGCCGGGCCGGTCGTGCGGAGTCTCAGGCCACCGGCGCGTACTTGTAGCCGACCCGGCGGACCGTGACGATGGTGTCGCGGTAGGCGGCGCCGAGCTTGCGGCGCAGCCGGGCGACGTGGACGTCGACGGTGCGGCCGTCGCCGACGTGGCCGTAACCCCAGACGGTGTGCACGAGTTGGTCGCGGGTGTGGACCCGGTGGGGGTGCTCGGTGAGGTGGGCGAGCAGCTCGAACTCGAGGTAGGTGAGGTCGAGCAGCGAGCCGTCGACGTACGCGTTGCGGCGGTCGAGGTCGACGGAGATGCCGCTGTCGGCGGGGCGGGTGAACGGCCGGACCGGGGCGGGTGCGGCGACGGGGGCCGGTGCGGGCGCGGGAGCGACCTTCTCGGCCGGGACCAGCACCAGGTAGCCGACCAGCGGCGCGTTCGCGTTCGCGCCGAGCTGCGTCAACAGGCCCTGCGGGAGCACGGATTGGGGCAGTGCGGCGACCACGGCCGCGCCGTCCTGGAGGCCCGCGAGCAGGCTCTCGGGGGCGATCGCGGGCGCCGGCCGGGTGATCGGGGCGACTCGGCGGTGCTCGGTGTCGAGGGAGTGGTTCGGCAGGGTGCGGACCGCGCGCAGGTGCGGGGTCGCGGTGGCGGCGTAGGACATCGTGGGCTCTTTCGCGCGTGACGGTCGGTGGGTGGTCGTCGTCTGCGCTTCCGGCGCGCCGTCGCTGACGGTGGGTCAGTGCGGCGGGCGGGAGGCGCGTGGTGCGCGCCGACAGGTCTGATCGAAATGGTGGGCCTGGCGCGAGGGCCAGAACGGGTCGAGAAGGGTTCGAGGGTGCACGGGCTGCTCTCCGGAGCACGGCGGGGATCGGCGGGGGACGCACGAAACCGCCACCACATCCGCGGGAACAGGATGGTGGCGGTGCCTCAGCGACAGCAGGCGCTGTAGATCAGACCCTGGTCGATGTATCGCCGGACGGTGAGCGCGGGAAGCGCCGCTATGCGGGCCGCATCGGCCATGGCGCTGCTCCTCCCCCGGCGCGTGTCATCGGGCCCGCGTCGAACGGCGGGCATGAGTACGAGACTTCCACGCGAAGTGCCCGGAAGGCAACCCACCGTACCGACTGGTCCGCACAGCAAGACAAAATCTGCTCACCATGCGGACAGTACTCCGCTGACCTGCGGCAATGCCGCCAGTCCTACAATCGGATTCCGAGCCGCTCGGCGGCGTGCTCGACCAGCCGGACGAGCAGTTCCTTGCCGTCCTCGCGGCGGCGCGCGTCGCACAGCAGCACCGGCACCGTCCCGGGCAGGTCGAGCGCGGCCCGGACGTCCTCCGGCGCGTACACCTCGGTGCCCTCGAAGCAGTTGACCGCGACCACGAACGGGATGTCGCGCTGCTCGAAGTAGTCGACGGAGGGGAAGGAGTCGGCCAGGCGCCGGGTGTCGGCCAGCACGACCGCGCCGAGCGTGCCGCGGGCGAGTTCGTCCCAGACGAACCAGAAGCGGTCCTGGCCGGGGGTGCCGAACAGGTAGAGGGCGAGGCCGGGCCGGAGGTCGATCCGGCCGAAGTCCATCGCGACGGTGGTGGTGCGCTTGGCCTCGACGCCGGCGGTGTCGTCGATCGGGCGGCCGCGCTCGCTGAGCGTCTCCTCGGTGCGCAGCGGCCGGATCTCGCTGACGGCGCCGACCAGGGTGGTCTTGCCCGCGCCGAAGCCGCCGGCCACGAGGATCTTGACCGCGTTGGCGCCCCAGGGCGCGCTGCGGGTGGTGGAGGTCGACGGGGCGTCAGAGTGCACGGAGGCCATTGATCACGTCTCGCAGCAGGCGCTCGTCCGGTTGCTGGGCGAGCTGGAAGGGTCGGGTGACGCTGATCAGGTCGGCGTCGTGGAGGTCGCCGAGCAGCACCCGCACCACGCTCACCGGCAGGTCGGTGTAGGAGCCCAACTCGGCCACACTGAGGGGTTCTTCGCGGCAGAGCTGGATGATCGCGTGGTGCTCGGGGCCGAACGGCAGATCGGTGGGGGCGCCGCCGGGCGCGAGGGCCTGCCCGGCGGCGGTGACCAGCGAGATCAGGTCGAACAGGCCGTCGTCGACCGGCCGGGCGCGTCCTCCGGTCATCGAGAACAGCCGGACCATCGGACCGGCGTCGTCGTCGAACCAGCGGTCGTCCACGGGCGTGCGGGGCGCGAACAGGTCGACCGACGGTTCGTCGGCCGACGTCTCGTCCGCGGTCTCGCCGCTGGGGCCGCCCGGGGCGGCGCCCTCGGTCGGCTCGGTCGGCTCGGGCTCGCTCATCGGTCGGTCATCTCCCGGGCGGAGTGGTCTCGGTCCTCGGCTCGGCGGCCAGGTGCTCGCCGACGCGCTTCACCAACAGTGCCATCTCGTAGGCGATTTGGCCCACATCGGATTCGGCGTCGCTGAGCACGGCCAGGCAGCTGCCGTCACCGGCGGCGGTGATGAACAGGAAGGCCTCGTCCAGCTCGACCATGGTCTGGCGGACGCCGCCGACCCGGAAGTGCCGGCCGGCGCCCTTGGCCAGGCTGTGGAAGCCCGCGGCGACGGCGGCCAGGTGCTCGGCGTCCTCCCGGCCGAGGCCGCTGGAGACGCCGGTGGCGAGACCGTCGCTGGAGAGGATCACCGCGTGCCGAAGGGTCGCGACGCGGCCGACCAGGTCGTTGAGGAGCCAGTCGAGGCTCCCGGACGGCGGAGTTGTTGCGGTCATGATTCGGTTCCTTCTGCTGGTGCGGGCGGTGCGACCGGCGGCTGGTGCGCCGGGGGGACGGAACGGACGGGGGCGGCCGGCAGCGCGGGCGGCACCGGCGCGGAGGGCAGCGCGACCCGCAGCCGGGGCGGGCGGCCGGGCTGCGGCACGACCGGCACGGCGGGCCGGCCGGGAACGCCCCGGCCGCCGCCGGGGGCGGCCGGGTCGGGCTCGGAGCGGACGACGGTCAGCGAGGCGGGCTGCAGCCGGTCGCCGCGGCCGCGGGCGAAGCCGCGCTGGAAGGAGGCGAAAGCGGAGCGGGCCTCCTCGGGGCTGCGCTCGCGGGGCGACTCGGGGCTCTCCTCGCCGACAGCTTCCCGGAGTTGGGGTGCGAGGTTGGCCTGCCGGACCCGGCGCGGCAGCAGCCCGCCGGCCACCGGCGTCAGCGGCGCGCCCGGCGTCGCGGGGGCCGGTCCGTCGGCGGGCGGCAGCGCGGGCGCGGCGGCGGGCCCGGCGTCCTCGGTCCGGCGGTGCCGCCCGGTCCCCGACGCGGGGTCGGACACCGCTTCCGGTCCGGGGGTTCGACGTCGCGGCAGGCCGCCGGGCCCCGCGGACGGGTCGGGCGCGGACGGCCGCGGGCCGCCGAGCGCCTTGCCGGGGGCGGCGTGCGCCCGGCCGGGCCGGTCGGCGCCGGGGGCCCGGCGGTGGGCGGGTTCGTCGGTGGCGGGCCGGGCCCCCTCGGGGGCCATCTCGGCGCTGTCGGCGAGGAGTTCGCGTGGGATCAGCACCACGGCGGAGGTGCCGCCGTACGGGGAGGGCCGCAGGTGGACCCGGATGCCGTGCCGGCGGGCCAGCCGGGAGACCACGAACAGGCCCAGCCGGTCGGTGTCGGCGAGGTCGAACTCCTGCTCCACGGCGAGGCGCTGGTTGACCTCGGCGAGGTGCTGCTCGTTCAGGCCGAGGCCGCGGTCGTCGATCTCCAGGCAGAAGCCGTGCGCGACCACCTCGCCCTGGACGGTGACCTGGGTCTGCGGCGGGGAGAACACCGTGGCGTTCTCGACGAGTTCGGCGATCAGGTGGGTGACGTCGGCGACCGCGGAGCCGAGCAGCCCGGTGCCGGGGAACGGCCGGACGATGACCCGGGCGTAGTCCTCGACCTCGCCGACGGCGGCGCGCACCACGTCGACCATCCGGACCGGCTTGCGCCAGGCGCGGCCGGGCGAGCCGCCGGAGAGGATGATCAGGCCCTCGGCGTGCCGGCGCATGCGGGTGGTGAGGTGGTCGAGCCGGAACAGGTCCTCCAGCTCGCGCGGGTCCTCGGTGCGGCGCTCCATGGTGTCCAGCAGGGTGAGCTGACGGTGCAGCAGCACCTGGGAGCGGCGGGCCAGGTTGACGAAGACCGCGGAGACGCCGCGGCGCAGCTCGGCCTGTTCGACGGCGGCCTCGACGGCGACCCGCTGCACCTCGTTGAAGGCCCGGCCGACCTGGCCGACCTCTCCCGCGCCGAACTCCAGCTGGGGGACTTCGGCGACCACGTCGACGGCCTCGCCGTGGCGCAGCCGGAGCATCACGGAGGGCAGTCGGGTGGTGGACAGTTCGGCGGCGGCGTTGCGCAGGCCGACGAGTTCGCGCACCAGGCGGCGGCCGATGCGGTAGGACACCAGGATGGACAGCACCACCGCGATCAGGCCGACCAGGCCGGCGATGCCGCCGCGCAGCAGCGAGTTGACGGCGTAGGCGTGCGCCTGGTCGCCGATCTTGGCGGCCAGCCGGGTGTTGATCGCGTCCAGGTCCTCGAGCACCTTGTCGGCGTTGTCGCCCCAGGAGTCGACGGGGCCGCCGCGGACCTCCAGGGCCCGGTCGGCCGCGTCGTCGAAGCCGTGTTCGGCGGTGGTGAGGGTGCTCCAGGTGAGGCCGGAGCGCAGCTCGGTGTAGTCGGCGCGGTCCTGCGGGTCGAGTTCGGCGACGTAGACCCGGAACAGCGTCTGCTGGGCGTGCATGGCGTCCAGCGCGGCCTGCTGCTTGTGGCTGTCGCCCGCGGCGCCGGCACTGCCGGCCCGCAGGGCGCGCATCGCGGCGGTCTCCTGGGCCAGGTAGTCGGTGGCCCGGGTGAGTTCGACCAGGATGGTGCCCTGGCGGGGCAGTTCGCCGCTCTCCTTGGCCACGAACGAGGACCGGAAGGCGAAGACCGGGCTGATCAGGTCGCTGTAGTCCTGGAGCGCGCCTTCCCAGTTGGTCCGCTGCTGGCCGATCTGGCTGCGGATGGCGGCGAGTTGGTCGGCGACCGTGATGATGTCCTGGATCCGGGCGCGCTGGTCGGCGTTGAGCCGGCCGGCGTCGCGGCTGGTGCTCTGGTAGCGCAGCAGCTGCAGGTCCCGGTCGGTGGCGGCCTGGGTCTTCAGGTAGGCGTCGCCGTAGTTCTTGTTGCCGGGGTCGGCGAGGCGGAGCACCGCGGCGGAGCGTTCCTGCCGCAGGTCGTAGGCGTACTGGTCGGCGGGGTTGCCGAAGGCCTCGTAGGTGGCGCTGAGGTCGAGCTGGGTCCACACGTCGCCGGTGGTGACCAGTGTGGAGTAGCCCCACAGGCAGCTGAGCGCCGCGATGGGCACCAGGAGCAGCGCGATGATCCTCGCGCGGATCGAGCTGCGGCGCAGGCGCATGGGGGGTCCTCTGGTGGTCCTCGGTCGGTGTTGGTCGCCGGGCACGAGCGGCCGGGGGGCAGGGGGCGGCGGGGTGCGGCAGGGGGCGCTGGGGGGAATCGGTCGGGGGGCACGGAGGGGTACGAGAGCCGCGAGCCTACTACTTCCTGACCTTCCGTTCGTAGGGTGAATTTGCATCGTGATCGTGTGTTGTCCGGATCGTCCTTTAATTTCCTCGCCGAGCCCCTCCAGTGCCCCCACCTGCGGCACTGTGCCCGGTGCGGGGTGTCGTCGGGCGGTGACTCTGGGCAGCACCGCGCCGATCGGGTAGCTTCGCCGGTACCGCCCGCCGGGTCGTGCGAGCCGGGGTGGGGATCGGCGGGAACGGGGGTACCGTGCGAGAGATCAGCAGCCCCGCGCTCGGCAGCTCGGCGGTGACCGGCGGGCTGGCCGACACGGTGTTCGACCGGGCCGAGCGCGAGCCGCGGCTGGTGCAGTTGTCCCGCTGGGCGGACGGCGGCTGGCAGCCGGTGACGGCCGCACAGTTCCGCGACGAGGTGCTGGCCCTGGCCCGCGGTCTGCTCACCCGCGGGGTGCGCTACGGCGACCGGGTCGCGGTGATGTCCTCCACCCGCTACGAGTGGACGCTGTTCGACTACGCGCTCTGGTCGGTCGGCGCGATCCCGGTGCCGGTGTACCCGACCGCGGCGGCCGAGCAGGTCCGCTGGATCCTGGCCGAGACCTCGGCGGTGGCCTGCGTGGTCGAGGACGAGGACCAGGCGATGACGGTCGGCGCGGTCTGCGACGCGCTGCCCGAGCTGACCGGCATCTGGCAGCTGGACCGGGGCTGCATGCAGCAGTTGATGGCGGACGGGCAGGGGGTGCCGGACGCCCTGGTGCACCGTCAGCGGGTCGGCGTGACACCGGATTCACTGGCCAGCGTCATCTACACCTCCGGCACCACCGGCCGCCCGAAGGGCTGTCTGCTCACCCACGGCAGCTTCGCGGCGGTGGCGGACGCGGTGCTGGAGGGCTGGGCGGAGGTGTTCTCCGACACCGGCGGCGAGCAGCCCGCCACCCTGCTGTTCCTGCCGCTGGCGCACGTGTACGGGCGGCTCACCCAGGTGGCGGCGGTGCGCGGCGGCATCCGGATCGGCCATCACGCCAAGCTGGCCGCGGACAGCCTGCTGCCGGCCCTGGCGTCGTTCCGGCCGACCTTCCTGCACGCGGTGCCGTACATCTTCGAGAAGATCCACCGCCGGGCCAGGGAGGCCGCCGAGGCGTCCGGCCGGCTGGAGACCTTCGTCCAGGCCGAGCAGGTGGCGATCGAGTGGGCGGCCGCCTGGGAGCGCCGGGCGCACCGCAGGGGCCCCGGCCCGTCCCCCGCGCTGCGGCTGCGGCACGCCGCGTACGAGCGCCTGGTGTACCAGCGGCTGCGGGCCGTGCTCGGCGGCCGGGTCCGCTCGGTGATCTCCGGCGGGTCCATGCTGGGGCGGGAGTTGGCGCTGTTCTTCGCCGGCGCGGGCATGACGGTGTACGAGGGCTACGGCCTGACCGAGACGACCGCCGCCATCACCGCCAATCCCCCGGACCGGCCCAGGTTCGGCACCGTGGGCCGCCCGGTGCCCGGCGCGTCGGTGGCGATCGCCGAGGACGGCGAGGTGTGGGTGCGCGGCGCCGGCGTGTTCGCCGGCTACCTCAACCACCCGCGCTGCACCCAGGAGGTGCTGCACGGGGACTGGCTGGCCACCGGCGACCTCGGATCGCTGGACGAGGACGGCTACTTGACGCTGACCGGCCGCAAGAAGGAGGTGATCGTCACCTCCAGCGGCAAGAACCTGGCGCCCGCGATCCTGGAGGAGCGCGTCCGGGCCCATCCGCTGATCGCCCAGTGCCTGGTGGTGGGCGACAACCGGCCGTACCTGGGCGCGCTGATCACCCTCGACCCGGTGGCCCTGGGGCACTGGCTCAAGGCCCGCGGCCGGACCTGGTCGGACGTCCGGCAGGCCCTCACCGACCACGAGCTCCACCAGGAGGTGCAGCGGGCCGTGGCGGCCGCCAACACCACCGTCTCGCGCGCCGAGTCGATCCGGGCGTTCCGCCTGCTGCCGAACGAATTCACCCTGGAAGAGGGCCTGTTGACGCCTTCGCTGAAGATCCGCCGGGCCGCGGTGGCGGCGCGCTACGCGCAGGACATCGAGGAGCTGTACGCGGGCTGAACCGGAACATGACGGTCCGTCACCGTCCCTGCGGGGCGGCGGCCTCGACGGGCGGTACGGCGGTTGACCGATCTCCGCCAGTCCCCCTTGACCGCCGGGATTGGTCCAGTCCATTGTGTGCACCTGGCCCGGTGCGGCAGGGCCGCGACCGACCCCCGCCCCCTCCGGGAGTCACGTCTTCCCTCCTCCCCCACACTGGAGTCGATCCGTGCTCAGTTCCGCACGCCGCCGTCTCGCGACGGCTGCCGCCGCCGCCGTGCTGGCCGCCCTCGCCACCGCCCCGGCCGCGCACGCCGACGCCCCGGTCGCCGCTGCCGACGCCCCCGCGGTCAACCTCGCCACCAACCCCGGCTTCGAGATCCCCGCCCTGCCGCTCGCCGACTGGGGCTCGATCCCCGGCTGGCACTGCGCCGCGGGCGAGGGCGCCGTCACCACCGCGGCCCGCACCGGCGGCTCCGCACTGGCCGTCACCCCGGCCTCCGCCGACTCCACCGGCCAGTGCACCCAGACCCTCGCGGTGCGCCCCAACACCAGCTACACGTACCGGGCGTGGGTGCACGGCTCGTACGCGTTCATCGGCGCCACCGGCACCGGCCACGACGCCCCGCCGGCCTGGACGGCGTCCACCGGCAGCGGCTGGCAGCAGCTGTCCACCACCTTCACCACCGGCGCGGCCACCACCTCCGTCCAGCTGTACGTGCACGGCTGGTACGGCCAGGGCCCGATCGCGGTGGACGACGTCAGCGTCACCGGGGACACCCCCGCCCCCGCGTACGCCACCTGGAACGCGCCGACCGCCGACAAGGTGGTCTTCTTCACCATCGACGACGGCTGGTTCCGCACCCCCGAGGCCGCGCAGCTGATCGCCGACCGCAGGCTGCCGGTCACCGCGTTCCCGCTGCCCATGCCGGAGGGCTTCGAGCCGGACTACTTCAGCAAGGTCACCGCGGCGCCCGGCTCCTCCATCCAGGACCACACCGTCTCACACCGCGACCTGACGACCCTCTCGCCCGCCGAGCAGCAGGCCGAGATCTGCGACGCCCGCGACGCGGTGGCCGCCCGCTACGGCACCACCCCGACGATCCTGCGGCCGCCGTACTTCACCTTCGACGCCACCACCCAGCAGGCCGCCGCGAACTGCGGCATCACGTACCTGCTGACCGCGACCGCCGACTTCACCTCCGGCGCCGCGAACGTCTACCACGGCGGTCCGCTGCAGGCCGGCGACGTGATCATCCTGCACTTCACCGACACCCTGGCGAGCGACCTGCAGCGCGCCCTGGACGCGGCCCGCGCGGCCGGTCTGACGCCTGCGGCGCTCACCGACTACCTGCGGTGACCGCCGCCGCGCCGCTGAAATAAGCTGACGTATCGTCAGTCCGCGGCGGCTCACGAACACCGGTGTCCGGGCCCCTCCCATGGGCCCGGACACCGGCTCGTCCGCCCGTCACGGACGTCTCGGTGAACTCCGGGGTCAGACGCCCGCGGAGAACGACGGCAGGTAGCCGTACGCCTGGCCCGAGGAGTTCGGGTGGTAGCTGTCGCTGATCGGCAGCGTGGTGCTGTTCAGCCACTGGGACGACGAGCCGCAGATCTCGTGGCCGGAGAAGATCGACCGGACGTCCTTGAAGGTGAAGCCGGCCGCCGCCACCTGCTTGGAGATCACCGTGTCCAGAGTGTCCGCCGCGCTGTTGATCGCGGTCCGCTTGGTGTCCGAGATGCCGACCAGGCAGCTGCCCGGCACCTGGTACAGGTGCGGGTAACCCAGCACCACCACATGCGCGTTGGGCGCCTTGGCCTTGATCTGCGAGTACAGGCTGGAGAGCTTGCCCGGCAGCGTGTTGTTGGCGTAGCTCTTCGCCGTGTTCACGGCGCTCAGGCACGAGCTGTCGCTGCTCAGCACACAGGTCTGCATGGTCGACGCGAAGCCCGCGTCGTTGCCGCCGATGGTGATCGAGATCAGCGTGGTCGTCGAGCTCAGCGAGCTGAGCTGGTTGGCGACCACGTCGTTGGTCGTCGCACCCGAGCAGGCCACGAACTTGAACGAGGTCGGGGCGTGCGCGTTCTTCCACAGGTACGGGTAGGCGTTGGTGCTGCGGCTGCAGCTGCCGCTCTCGCTGGTGTAGCTGCCCGAGCCGACGCCGGCCGAGTACGAGTCGCCGAGCGCAACATAGTTGACGCCGGCGGCGCTCGCCTGGGTGGCGGCGACAAGGGTGGTGACGGACAGGGCCGCCGCGGTGAGAGCGACGGTGATGGCACGGACTCTAGTCATGTTTCCTCCATGGGTGACGCAGGCCACACATTGGATACCAGCCAGTAGCCTCGCAGGGAAGCGGTCATGCCAAAGAATTTGACGAACTCTCATCCAACGGTCACTCGATTTTCGCTACGCGCGGAGACCCACCCCTGACCTGGGCTGCGGAAATCCCGCGAAGCACCGCCCGAACGTCCGATCGCCCGATTTTTCACCTGACGCACCGTCACCTCAGGCCTCATCTCCGAGCGCAATGGGGGCGTGACACAGTGTGCTCACGGCGCACTCCAGCCCCACCCGCCCCAAATGGGCAGTCGTGGCACCCCCCGGCGCGAGCCGCCCGCACCGCCGCCGTCCGAGCGCGCACCGAGCGCCGGATCGGGCGCGCCGAACCGTCCCACCCTCCGGACATCGAGGACGAAATACCGGTCGGCGGTCGCCGATTTCCGATGCGCCCGAAGAATTCCGCGCCACGCCCGCCACTTCGCCGCGGACACTCGCCCGGCCGACGAGCAGCGCCGCTGCCCAGCGGCGGGCGGAGGTGGAATTCCCGACCCGCGCGGCTCGCACCCCCACCCGGCCCCGACACCCGCCCGCCGATCGAACGCGAGGTCAACTCGGCCATCACGGAGTGCAGTTAAACCTCGCGCAGCCGTGACTCGCACCACACAGCCGCCCCCCTCCGGCAGGGTTTCGCAAATTGCACACAGTACGGCGGTAAATTTCGGAAAAGGATATTAAACCCTCGACAATGTGAGCTGAATCACGACCGTCGACCATCTTTCCGCCCGCCCCTGCGGCTAGCTTTGATCCGCGTTCGCCGCCGATGAATGCGGCGGGCATGTCGGACACATATTGAGCAAGGGGGCAATGATGAACAAGACCATTCGCGGTGCGGCCAAGGCCGCTGTCGCCGTCACCGCGGCCGCGGCGGCCGTCCTCGGCGCGACCGGGAGCGCGTCGGCGACCTCCAGCCAGGGCATCATTCCGGGCCAGAGCCTCAACGTCGGGGACTCGATCGTCAGCCCCAGCGGCGTCTACCAGCTGATCCTGCAGTCGGACGGCAACCTCGTCGAGTACCGCGGGTCCGGCAGCGGCCGCACGGTGTGCTGGGCGACCGGCACCAACGGGAGCGCCGCCCACCACGCCTCGTACCAGTCGGACGGCAACTTCGTGCTGTACACCCAGTACGGCACCGCGCTGTGGTCGTCGAACTCCGCGGGCACCGCGGCCATCAGCGTCGTCATCGCCAACGACGGCGTCGTCCTGGTGGGCCAGAAGCGGATCACCGGCACCTGCTGACCCGCACCGCCCCGCGCCCCGACCGCCGGGCCGGTGCCGCCCCACCCCCGTGGGGGCGACACCGGCCCGCCCTGCGCCCCGACCGCCGGGCCGGTGCCGCCCCACCCCCGTGGGGGCGACACCGGCCCGCCCCGCGCCCCGAACCCCCGTCAGCCGGTGTGCCCCGGCGCGGACCAGTTCGGGTCGCGGCCGAGCAGCAGCAGGATCCGGTCCAGCACGGAGGCCCCGGCCGGCACGTCCAGCGCGGGCGCGAACGCGGCGCCCTCCCGCTCGCGGGAAGCACCGGTCGGAACCGCTTCGGCGACCGTCAGTGCGGCCGCCAGCACGTCCGCGTCGAACTCGATCCCGACGCCGATCGAGGCGGCGACGTCCCAGCCGTGCACCACGTAGTCGACCAGGTGGAAGCCGACCGCCTGAACGGCCGGGAACCACTGCCCGCCGCGCACCTCCGGAAGCCAGAACTCCCGCTCCGGCACGCCCTCCTCGCCGAACGCCGCGACCACCGCGGCCGCCGAGGCGGCGAACGCCTCGCCCGGATCGTCGCCGACCGGGCGGTCGCGCCACACCTCGCGCCCGTGCAGCTCGCCGCCGGCCGCGAACGCGAAGCCGTGGTTCTGTCCCGTCATGTGCGCGAGCAACTGCCCGAGTGTCCAGTCCCCGCACGGCGTCGGGCGGTCGAGCCGGTCCGCGGCGACGCGGTCGACGACCGTCTGCGTGACCTTCAGGGCACGCGCATCGAACTCCTGAATATCCGTCATGCTGCGGATGCTACCCGCCGGATCCGCCAACTCGGTTGGCAGCAAAACCAGTTGACTCACCGCACCGATTGCGCACCCGGGCGGCGGGCTCAGCGCAGCCAGCAGCCCCCGAGCGGCAGTTCCTCGATCGTCTCGTTCGCCGACGCCGGAACCCCCAGCACCGCGACCGCCGCCGCCACCGCCGCCCGGGCCTGCTGCAGTCCGGCCGCACCCCAGCCGAGGAGTTCGACGGCCAGGCCCGGGGCGACCAGCAGACGACGGTAGTGGCGGCCGGAAGCCGGATCGGGGGCGGACCGGGCGACGCCGTGCAGCGCCGCGGCCATCCGCACCCGGGCGCACTCGTGGCCGCCGTTCGCCGAGCCGACCCGGTCGTACAGGTAACCGAGGTAGACCGGCGGCCCGATCAGCGCCTGGGCCTCCTCGGCCGCCTCGCGGGCCAGCGTCGCGCCCGGATCGCCCGCGTCCTCCGCCTCCAGCGAGCCGCCGGGGAGGCTGACCACGCCGTCCCGGGGGTTGACCAGCGTGAGCACCCGGCCGTCGGGGGCGAACAGCCAGCCCCAGGACTGCTTCACCGGGAGCCCCTCCGGCACCGCCAACCCGGCGTGCCAGGGCCAGCCGGCGTTCGGCCGGCGTCGGACCCGCCCGAGCAGTTCGGAGATCTCCGGGCTGTATTCGATGCCCATGCCACTCCCTCCGCACTCCGGGCGGCCGCCCTCGCCACCTGATGATCTTCCCCGAACACCCGACCGATGAACAGCCCCGGCCGCCACCCGGGTCAGCGCCCCACCCCTCCCGACCGCCCCTCCCGTCACTCCCGACCCGGCCTGTCACCCGTACCTGTGATACTCGGTACCGGCCGGACCACCATGAAAGCGACGAGGAGTGACAGACATGCTGCGGGGAGCTTCGGCGTGAGGCTGCTGCACACCTCGGACTGGCACCTGGGCCGTTCGTTCCACCGCGAGAACCTGCACGAGGCGCAGCGCGCGTTCCTCGACCACCTGGTGGCCACCGCCGTCGCCGAGCGGGTCGACGCCGTGCTGGTGGCGGGTGACGTGTACGACCGGGCGCTGCCCGGGCTGGAGGCCGTCGCGCTCTTCGACGATGTGCTGTGGCGGCTGGCCGAGCGGAACATTCCGACCGTCTTCATCAGCGGCAACCACGATTCGGCCCGCCGGCTCGGGGTCGCGTCCCGGCTGATCGAGCGGGCGGGCATACACCTGCGCACCGATCCGGGCACGCTCGCCGAGCCGGTGCTGCTGGCCGACGGGCACGGGCCGGTCGCGGTGTACGGGCTGCCGTACCTGGAGCCGGCGCTGGTCCGGGACCGGCTGGGCCTGGCGAAGGGCGGCCACGAGCAGGTGCTGGCGGCGGCGATGGACGCCGTCCGGGCCGACCTCGCCGCGCGTCCGGCGGGCACCCGGGCCGTGGTGCTGGCGCACGCGTTCGTGACGGGCGGCGAGCAGAGCGACAGCGAGCGGGACATCGCGGTGGGCGGCGTGCAGTCGGTGCCGGCCGGGGTGTTCGACGGGGTGCACTACGTGGCCCTCGGGCACCTGCACGGCTGCCAGACCCTCGCCCCGCACCTGCGCTACTCGGGCTCGCCGCTCGCCTACTCGTTCTCGGAGACCACCCACCGCAAGTCGATGTGGCTGGTCGACCTGGACGCCGAGGGCGCCGTCGAGGCCACCCGGATCTTCTGCCCGCAGCCGCGTCGGCTGGCCCAGCTGCGCGGCCGCCTGGACGAGCTGCTCACCGCCGACGAGCACGAGTGGGCCGAGGGCGCCTGGGTCCAGGCCACGCTGACCGACCCGGTCCGGCCGGTCGACCCGATGGAGCGGCTGCGGGTCCGCTTCCCGCACACCCTGCAGCTGCTGTTCGAACCCGAGGGCGGCGAGCAGGCCGCGTCCCGGTCGTACGCGCAGCGGGTCAGCGGGCGCAGCGACCGGGAGGTGGTGGAGGGCTTCGTCGCCCACGTCCGCCCGGGGCGGGAGTTGGACGACACCGAGCAGTCCTGGCTGCTGGAGGGCCTGGAGGCGGTGCGCCGCACGGCCGCCGACCGGGCCGAGGAGAACGGCCGATGAACCTCTCGAAGGGGAGCGCCCGATGAGGCTGCACCAGCTCACCGTCACCGCGTTCGGCCCGTTCGCGTCGACGGAGCGGATCGACTTCGACCGGCTCACCGCGTCCGGCCTGTTCCTGCTGCGCGGGGCGACCGGCGCGGGCAAGAGCAGCGTGCTGGACGCGGTCTGCTACGCGCTGTACGGCGAACTGCCGGGCTCGCGCAGGAGCAACGGCGTGCGCAGCGACCACGCCGACCAGGGGCGGCGCACCGAGGTGGTGCTGGAGGCGACGCTGGGCGGGCGGCGGCTGGAGATCACCCGCAGCCCCGAGCAGCTCCGGCCGAAGAAGCGCGGTTCGGGTTTCACCGCGGACAAGGCGCAGACGCTGCTGCGCGAGTGGGCTGCGGACGCCGGCGAGGGCGGGCCGGGCTGGGTCGCGGTCAGCAAGTCGCACCAGGAGGCCGGCGAGGAGCTGACCCGGCTGCTCGGCATGAGCCGGGACCAGTTCTGCCAGGTGGTGCTGCTGCCGCAGGGCGACTTCGCGCGGTTCCTGCGCGCGGACTCCAAGCAGCGCGCCGACCTGCTCGGCAAGCTGTTCGACACCGGCCGGTTCGACCAGTTGGAGCGCTGGACGGCGGAGCGCCGGCTGCGCCAGGAGCACGAGGTGCAGGCCGGGCGGCAGAAGCTGCGCGACCTGGCGGCCCGGGCCGAGGAGGCCGCCGGTCCGCTCGCCGCGGACGCCGCCGCGCACCGGCCCGACGAGAACGCCTCCGCGGTGGACGTGCTGGCCTGGGCGGCGATGCTGCGCGGCACGGCCGCCGAACGCGTCACCGCGACGGCGCTCGCGCTGGAGGGCGCCGAGTCGGCCCGCACCCGGGCCCGCACGCACCTGGACGCCCAGCGCACCCTGGCGGACCGTCAGCACCGCCACCGCTCCGCGCAGCAGGACCACCTCCGACTGACCGACGCCGACCGGGAGTCGGCCCCCGACCGGGCCCGCCTGCGCCTCGCGCTGGCCGCCGGGGCACTGTCCCCGCTGCGCACCCTGCACCAGGGCGCGCTGGCCGCCCACGCCGCCGCCACCGCCACCGAGTCGGCCCACCGCGCGACGCTCACCGCGCGGGCCGCCGCGCCGTGGGCCGTCCAGCTGCTCGGCGACCTCGAACCCACCGCTGCGGAACGCACGTTGCGCACCGAGGCGACCCGCCTCGCGGAGGCCCGCGCGGACGAGCAGCGCCACTCCCGACTGCTGGTCGAGCGCGGCGAGTTGGCCGCCGAGCAGAAGCGGGCGGACGACCTGGCGGAGGAGTCGCAGGACTGGCTGTCCGGCTTCGACGACCAGCTGAAGCAGCTGACCGTCGACCTCGACGCGGCCCGCGACGCGCACGCGCTGCTCGCCCGACTCGACTCCCGGCAACAGGAGTTGACGGCCCGCCAGGACGCGGCCCACCGCCACCGCTCGCTCCGGGCCGCACTGTCCGCCGCCGAGGCCCAGGTCCGCACCCTGACGGAC
The DNA here is from genome assembly GCF_044999035.1 of Kitasatospora griseola. Lineage (NCBI taxonomy): Bacteria > Bacillati > Actinomycetota > Actinomycetes > Kitasatosporales > Streptomycetaceae > Kitasatospora > Kitasatospora griseola. Next base: position 1,260,497 of record NZ_CP173360.1, read on the forward strand.
GCCGCGCTGGCCGCCCGGTCCCGCACCCTGGACCTCCAGGAGCGCCGACTGACGGGCATGGCCGCCGAGTTGGCGGCCCAGCTGGCCGACGGCGAGCCCTGCCGGGTGTGCGGCTCGCCCGAGCACCCGGCCCCCGCCCGCCCGTCGGCCGACCAGGTCACCGCCGCCGGCGAGCAGCGCGCCCGCGCCGCCCAGCACGCCGCGGAGGCCGAACTCGACGCCGCCAAGCACCGCTTGGGCACCCTCCAGGTGGACGCCGCGGCCGCCGAGACCGCCGCCGCCGGCCGCTCGGTCGCCGAACTCACCGCCGCCCTCGACGAGTTGACCGCCGAGCGGCGCGAGGCGCTGCACACCGCGGAGCGGCTGGTGCCGTTGGGCCAGCAGGTGGCGCGGCTGGAGCAGGAACGCCGGGCCCGCCACGAGCGACTGCGGCAGGCGGGCGAGCGCAGCGCCGTCCTCGCCGACCGGCTGGGCACCGTCACGGCCGAGCTCGACACGCTGGCCGGGCGGATCGCCGCCGCCCGGGGCGACGCCCCGTCGGTCGCGGCCCGCGCCGCCGCGGTGGACGCCCTCGCGGCCGCCGTCACGGCCGTCCTCGACGCGGCCCGCACCACCGCCGAGACCACCCGCCGACTCGCCGAGGCCACCGGCGCGTTGGAGCGCGCCGCCGCCGACGCGGGCTTCGCCGACCTGTCGGCGCTCGCCGCCGCCGAGCTCCCCGCCCACCGACGCGACGCACTGCAGCGGCAGTTCGAGCAGCTGGACGCCGCGCTGGAGCAGGCCGCCGCCCGCCTCGCCGACCCGGAGCTGCGCGCGGCCGCCGAACTCCCTTCGGCCGAACCGGAGTTCGCGCACGCCGCGGAGGAACACGCCACCGCCGTCCTGCGCGCCGCCGACACCGCGCACCGCACCGCCGACGACCGGGTGGCGGCGCTGGCCCGGATCACCCGCGACCTGACCGCCCTCGCCGACGCCTTCGCCCCCGTCCTCGACGCGTACGCCCGGATCAGCCGCCTGGCCGCGCTGCTCGCGGGCGCGCCCGCCGAGAACGCGCTGCGGATGCGCCTGGAGTCCTACGTGCTGGCCGCCCGCCTGGAGCAGGTCGCGGCCGCGGCCAGCCAGCGCCTGCTGAAGATGTCCGGCGGCCGCTACACCCTGGTCCACAGCGACGGCCTGGTCTCCGGCACCAAGCGCTCCGGCCTCTCCCTCCACGTCGTCGACGCCTGGACCGGCCGCGAGCGCGACACCGCCACCCTCTCCGGCGGCGAGTCCTTCTTCGCCTCGCTCGCCCTGGCCCTCGGCCTCGCCGACGTCGTGACGGACGAGGCCGGCGGCATGCCCCTGGACACCCTCTTCATCGACGAGGGCTTCGGCACCCTCGACGAGAACACCCTTGAGGAAGTCATGGACGTGCTCGACTCCCTCCGCGAACGCGACCGCGCCGTCGGCATCGTCAGCCACGTCGCCGACCTCCGCACCCGCATCCCCGCCCAACTCCTCGTCCGCAAGCACCGCCACGGCTCCACCGTCCACCACACCACCCGCGACGACGCCTGAGCCACTGCCCGGGCGCACGGCCCCGGACCTCACCCGTGCCGACGGCCCGCCAGGAAGTCCGCGGCGAGGCGTCCCCAACTCCTGACGTCCGCAAGGGTGGTGGCGGTGTGCAGCCGGGCGTTCGGGAGGTGTTCGGCCAGGGTGCGGGCGGTGCCGAGGGGGTGGACGGGGTCGGTGGGCCAGGCCAGGATCAGGACGGGGTGGGGGAGGTCGCGGAGGCGGTCGGGGGCGGGGAGGTCGGCGTCGGCGGCGGCCCGCAGGACGGACGGGACGAGGTCCTCGACGGCGTCGAACTCGGTGGCGTACTGGGGGGCTTCGGCGAGGACGGCGGGCGGTCCGGAGAACTTCGCGGCGGCCCTGAGGGTGCCCGTTCCGCGCCGCTCCACCAGCGTCGCGGCGGCCCGCAGCCCGGCTCGGCGCGGCTCGCGGGCCGCCCAGGCGACGGCGGGGATGGCCAGCACCAGGCGGTCGAACCGTTCGGGCCGGGCGAGCGCCGCCCACAGCACCGTCGCAGTGCCCATGGACGCGCCGAGCCCGGTGACGGGGGCGTCCGGCGAGAGGTGGTCGCAGAGCGCGAGCAGGTCGGCGGCGAGCGCGGGGTAGCTGTAGTCGGCGGCGACCGGCCGGCCCGTGGACCGGCCGTGGCCGCGCGCGTCGTAGCGGGCCAGGCGGTGGGTCGCGGTGAGCGGCGTCCAGTCGAACAGGCCGGCCCGCCGCTCGTGGGCCCGGCTGGAGAGCGAGCCGTGCGCGTGCACGGCGAGCGGGCCGGCGCTGCCGGTGGTCTCGAAGGCGAGCGTGGCGTCGGGGCGTTCCAGTCGGTCGGCGGCGGGCCCGGCGCTCGGCGCAAAAACGGTCATTGACCGATTGTCTGATGGATCATCAGCCGGAGCACGCGCCACGCTGGGCCTGCTGCCAGGTGCAGACCGGGCAGAGCGTGGATCCGGGCGTCTCGGCCGGGTACTCGGTCTCCCCGCCGCACAGCACACACGCGGCGCGCTCCCCGGGCCCGCCGGGCCGCAGCCCGCGCCGGGCCTGCTCCGGGTCGGCCGACACCTCGCAGATCTGTTCGGCGCCCCTGGTCTCCGACTGCTGCTCCGCCATGCGTCCAGAGTACGTCCCCCGCCGTCCGGGCCCCGGCCCCACCCTCGCCGGATTGCGCGGTGCAAGGCACCGATCGATGGTGGAAACCGACCGTGTACATCCCATCATGACCACCCCGGGGTGCTGTATGACGAACCGACCGAACACCGCCGCCACCTCGCCCCACCTGCCCGCCGGCCCCGCCGGCCCGCCCCGCCCGGCCCCGTCCGGGCTGCCGCCCCGCCCGGACGTCCGACGGGCCTGGTCGCCGCCGGACGCGCAGAGCATCGAGCTCGCGCACGAGGTCACGGCATATGCGGGCCGACGGTAGCGGCCGGCGATGACGGACCGGACAGCGCGTACCGTCCCGGAGTTCACCGCGGCCCTGCAGGCGCACTCCGAATGCTACTGGGACAACCATCCTTTCCACCTGCGACTGCACCAGGGCGGCCTGGGCGAGCCGGAGTTGCGGTCCTGGATCGCCAATCGCTGGTACTACCAGAAGTGGCTGCCCCAGAAGGACGCGGCGGTGATCGCCAACTGCCCCGTCCCGGAGGTCCGCCGCCGCTGGGTCAAACGGCTCGCGGACCAGGACGGCACCGCGCCCGACCAGGGCGGGAACGTCGACTGGCTCGCCCTCGCCGAGGCCGCCGGGCTCAGCCGGGCGGAGGTGCTGGACGAGCGCCATGTCCTGCCCGGCGTGCGCTTCGCCACGGACGCCTACGTGAACTTCGCCCGCACCCGGCCGTGGATCGAGGCCGTCGCCGCCTCGCTCACCGAGCTGTTCTCGCCGGACCTGATGCGCGACCGGCTCACCGCCCTGCGCACCCACTACGGCTGGGTGGAGCCCGCCGGCCTCCGGTACTTCGAGCAGCGTCCGGCCGTGGCCGACGCCGACTCGGCCCACGCGCTGGGCCTGGTCACCGAGTACTGCACCAGCCGTGAGCAGCAGGACGCGGCCCTGGCCGCGCTCGCCTTCAAGTGCGACGTCCTCTGGTCGATGCTCGACGCCATCGAGCACGCGGCCGCGGCGGGCTGACGAGTGACCACGGACGAGGAGGGCCCCTGGCGCCTGCGCCGAGGCGTCCGGCTCGGCCACGACCAGGTGCGGTCCGTCCCGGTGCTGCTGCATCCGGAGGGCGTGCTGGTGCTCGGCGGGACGGCCGCCGCCGTGCTCGCGCGCTGCGACGGCGCCACCGGCACCACGGCGATCCTCGCCGAACTGGAGCGGCAGTACACCGGGGTGCGACCGGCCGAGGTGCGGTCCTTCCTCGCCTCGCTCGCCGAGCAGTGCCTGCTGGAGGCCGGCCCGGCCGACCCGCCCCGGCCGCCGACCGCTCCCGGGACACCGGCCGTTCGCGAGACCCCCGGGACCCCCGGGACCCCCGAGGCTCGGGACGGCGACCGGCCGGACCGGCCGTTCGGCCTGCTCGCCGAGCTGACCTACCGCTGCCCGCTGCGCTGCGCGTACTGCTCCAACCCGGTCGCGCTGGACGCGTACGCCGACGAGTTGAGCCCGGCCGAGTGGCGACGGGTGCTCACCGAGGCCCGGGCCCTGGGCGTGCTCCAGGTGCACCTGTCCGGTGGCGAGCCGCTGCTGCGGCGCGACCTGCCCGCACTGGTGGCGCACGCCCGTGGGCTGGGCCTGTACACCAACCTGATCACCGGCGGGCAGGCGCTCTCCCCGGCCCGGCTGGCCGGACTGGCCGCCGCGGGCCTCGACCACGTCCAGCTCAGCTTCCAGGACGCGACGGCCGCCCCGGCGGACGCGCTGGCCGGCCGGCCCGTGCACGCCCGCAAGCTCGCCGCCGCCCGCCTGGTCAGGGCCGCCGGCCTGGCCCTGACGGTCAACGTCGTGCTGCACCGGCGCAACATCGAACGCGTCCCCGCCCTGATCGACCTGGCGGCGGAGCTCGGCGCGGACCGCCTCGAACTGGCGAACACCCAATACTACGGCTGGGCGCTGCGCAACCGCGCGGCGCTGCTGCCGACCCGTGCCCAACTGGCGGCGGCCGAGGCCGCGGTGACGGCCGCCCGCGAGCGCCTGGCGGGCGGCCTGCAGATCGTCTACGTCGTCTCGGACTACCACGAGACCTGGCCCAAGCCCTGCATGAACGGCTGGGCCAGCCGCCAGCTGACCGTCGCGCCGAACGGTGACGTGCTGCCCTGCCCCGCCGCCGCGCAGATCCCGGGGCTCGGCGTGACGGGCGTGCGCGACCGCCCGCTGGCGGACATCTGGTTCGACTCCCCCGCGTTCACCCGCTTCCGCGGCACGGACTGGATGCCCGAGCCCTGCCGCAGCTGCGAGCGCAAGGAGCTCGACCACGGCGGTTGCCGCTGCCAGGCCTTCCAGCTCACCGGTGACCCGGCCGCCACCGACCCGGTCTGCCGGCTCTCGCCGCACCACGCGCTGGTCACCCGGCTGGTCCGGGACGGCGAGTCGGCCCCGACCGTGCCTCTGGTGCCTCGCGGGGCCTGAGCCGAGAGAGAGGGAAGCCATGCGGCTACGGGTACTCGGCACTGCCGCCGGCGGCGGCCTGCCGCAGTGGAACTGCGCCTGCCCGACCTGCGCAAAGGCCCGCGCGGCCGGCCCGGGCGCCTGGCGGACCCAGGAGTGCCTCGCCGTCGGCGTCTCGGACGACGCCTGGTACCTGGTGAACGCCTCGCCCGACCTCCGCGTCCAGTTGCTCGCCGCACCCGGCCTGACCCCGCCGGACGGCACCCGCAGCACACCGCTGCGCGGGGTCCTGCTGACCGACGGCGAACTCGACCACACCACCGGCCTGCTGGCCCTGCGCGAGGGCGCCGAACTTGACGTCCACGCCCCGCCGCCGGTCTGGCGCAGCCTCGGGGATGTCCTGCCGCTGCGCGGTCTGCTGGCCTGCTACGGCGCCTCCCGCTGGCACCCGCTCGACCGGCCGCTCCGGCTCGACGGCGGGCTGACGGTCGACGCCTTCCCGGTGAGCGACAAGCGCCCCCGCTACGCCGCCCACTTCGACGCTCCCGGCCCCTGGACCGTCGCCTACCGCCTCACCGACACTCGGACCGGAGCCCGTGCGGTCTACGCACCCTCGCTCGCCGACTGGCCGGACGGATTCGACGCGTTCCTGGCCGGCGCCGACTGCCTGCTCCTGGACGGCACGTTCTGGAGCGACGAGGAGCTGCGCCACGTGACCGGCGAGCGCCGCACCGCCCGCGCCTTCGGCCACCTGCCGATCGCCGGGCCGGACGGCACCCTGCGCCGGCTGCGCTCGCACCCGGGCACCCGGCGCCTCTACACGCACCTCAACAACACCAACCCGCTGACCGACCCGGACTCGGACCGGCACAAGGAACTCGCGGCCGAGGGCGTGGAGGTCGCCGGCGACGGCATGGAGCTGCAGCTGTGAGCAGTCCGTGAACACCCCCATGACCCACCGTCACATCCCCCCGACAGTCGCTCGAAACGGAAGAGGCAGCGCACGATGACGCAGAATGTGGTCGCCCACGACCCGACCGTCTCGATGAATCCGATGCGCACCGGCTGGGACCCGCACCAGCCGCAGCTGGCGCCCAGCAAGGTGAGCGCCGGCGACTTCGGCCAGTTGTTCTCGACGCCCGTGGACGGGCAGGTCTACGCCCAGCCGCTGGTCATCGGGTCCACCGTGGTGGTCGCGACCGAGAACAACCACGTCTACGGCATCCACGCCGTCACCGGTGCGGTCCTCTGGTCCAGGTCGCTCGGCCCGGCCTGGCCGGCCGCCGCGATCGGCTGCGGCGACCTGATCCCCAACATCGGCGTGACCTCCACCCCGGTGTACGACCCCTCGTCGGGGCGGGTCTACCTCACCGCCAAGGTCAACGACGGCCCGGACACCAAGCACCCGCACTGGTTCCTGCACAGCCTGGACGTGGCGAACGGCCACGAAGCCGCGGGCTGGCCGGTGACGATCCAGGGCTCCCCGGTGAACAACCCGGGCAACACGTTCAACCCGTTCACCGCACAGCAGCGGCCCGGCCTGCTGCTGCTCGACGGCGAGGTGTTCGCCGGGTTCGCCTCGCACTGCGACGTCAAACCGTACGTCGGCTACGTGGTCGGGGTGAACACGGCGACGCGTGCGCTGCGCATGTGGTCCACGGAGAACGCGGCCAGCGACACGGAGGCCGGGGTCTGGATGGGTGGCGGCGGCCTGGTCTCGGACGGTCCCGGCCGGATCTTCTTCTCCACCGGCAACGGCGTCTCGCCCGCGCCCGGCCCGGGCAAGCAGCCGCCCGGTCACCTGGCCGAGTCGGTGGTCCACCTGTCCAGCGGCGGGCAGCTCACCGCGGTGGACTTCTTCAGCCCCGGCAACGCGGACAATCTGGATCTGAACGACCAGGACCTCGGATCCGGCGGCCCGGTGGCCCTGCCCTCGCCGCCGTTCAGCACCTCGGCCCACCCGAAGCTGCTGGTCCAGATCGGAAAGGACGGCCGGGTCTTCCTCCTCGACCGGGACGACCTGGGCGGTCGCAGCCAAGGGCCCGGCGGCTCGGACAAGGCGCTGTCCGTCGGCGGGCCGTTCCGCGGCATCTGGGGCCACCCGGCGGTCTGGGGCGGCGACGGCGGCTTCGTGTACGTCCCCGAGAACGACGGCCACCTCCGCGCACTGAGGTTCGGCGTCGACGGCGCCGGCACACCCGTCCTGACCAATGCGGGCTCCAGCAGCGCCGCGATCGGCCACTACCCGGGTTCGCCGGTCGTGACGTCCGACGGCACGACCTCCGGCTCGGCGCTGGTCTGGATCGTCTGCCCCGACCCCAACGGTTCCGACGGCGTCAACGCGCAACTGCGCGCGTACGACGCGGTGCCGGTCAACGGCGTCCTGAAGTTGCGCTGGTCGGCGCCGATGGGGACGGCCGTGAAGTTCTCCAAGGTCGCCGTCGGCGAGGGCCGGGTGTACGTCGGCACCCGCGGCGGCCACCTGGTCGCCTTCGGCAGCCCGTCCCAGGCCGCGCTGACGGGCAGTCCGGTCGACCTCGGGCAGGTCGCGGTGGGCGCCACCGGGAACGCCACGGCGACGGTCACCGCGACGCGCAGCGTGACGGTCACGGCGATCACCACCACCGCGCCGTTCAGCGTCACGCCCCCGACCCTCCCCGTCACCCTGAACACCGGAGGCACCCTGGCCGTCCCGGTGGGCTTCGCGCCGACCGGGCCCGGCGGCGCGACGGCGACGCTGTCGTTCGCCGTGACGACGAACGGCGTCGCCGGCACCGTCGGCATCGACCTGAACGGCACCGGAACCCAGCCCGGTTTCGCCGCGTCGCCGCCGTCGTTGGACTTCGGCCGGCTGCCCACCCAGTCCTCGATGACGCTCGGCGTGTCCGTCACCAACACCGGCACCGCCACCGAGACGATCGCCGGCACCACTCCGTCGTCGCCCCCGTTCACGGTCACCGGCCTGCCCGCGGCCGGCGCCACCCTCGCCCCGGGCGCCTCGATCGCCGTGTCCGTCACCTACGCGCCGACCGTCGCGAGCCCGGCCGGCGGCGACAGCTCGCAGTTCGTCGTCACCGGCGCGGACGGCCACTCGGTCACGGTCCCGCTCACCGGTACGGCCGTCGTCGGCGCCCCGCACCTGACGATCAGTCCGGCCTCGCTCGACTTCGGCCAGGTCGCGGTCGGCGGATCGCTCGGCAAGACCTTCGACATCACGAACACCGGCAACCTGGTGCTGACCATCACCAAGGCCGCACCGCCCACCGCGCCCTTCGCCGCCCCCGACCCGATCGCCGAGGGCCAGAAGCTCGGCCCCGGGCAGGTGGTCCACCAGGCGGTGGTCTTCTCCCCCACCGCGGCCGGAGCGGCCTCCGGCCAGTTCGTGATCACCGGCGACGACGGCCAGGGCAAGCAGCCCGTCCCCTTCACCGGCACCGGAGTCACCTCCGGCAGCCTCTCCCAGCCGAGCGCCGGCAACTGGACGTTCAACGGCACGGCCGTGCTCTCCAACACCGACATCGTGCTCACCGAGGCGATCAACGGCCAGACCGGATCCGCGCTGAACAACATGACCGTGCCCTCGGCGAACCTGCGCGCCCACTTCACGGCCGTCATCGGCGGCGGCTCGGGCGCGGACGGCCTGGCCTTCGTCCTGCTCGACGCGGCCCACGAGACGCCGCACTCGCTCGGCGAGGGCGGCGGCGGGCTCGGCTACTCCGGCCTGCACGGCCTCGCCGTCACCCTGGACACGTCCCAGAACGCCAACGACCCCTCCGCCAACTTCGTCGGCCTGGCCACCGGCGGCCACGGCGACGCGCTGACCTACGCCGCCACCGCGACCAACATCGGCGATCTGCGCACCGGCACCCACGCCGTGGACGTGCAGGTCACCGGCGGCCGCGTCCAGGTCACCGTGGACGGCAAGGCGGCGATCGACGCCACCGTGGCCGTTCCGGCCGCCGTCCTGGTCGGCTTCACGGGCGCCACCGGCGGGCTCGACGACAACCACCGCGTCCAAGGGGTGTCGATCACGTTCTGACGACCGACCGGCCCGCCGGCGGGCACGCCGTCCCGCCCGGCCGGCCGGTCAGCCGAGGAACGAGAGCCGCAGGGTGCGGTCCGGGTTGTCGCCGTTGGTGTCGATCAGGACGACCGACTGCCAGATGCCGAGGGCGAGCCGGCCGCCCACCACCGGCAGGGTGGCGTGCGGGGCGACCAGCCCGGGCAGCACGTGGTCGCGGCCGTGGCCCGGGCTGCCGTGCCGGTGGCGCCAGCGGTCGTCGGCGGGCAGCAGCTCGCGCAGCGTGCTGAGCAGGTCGTCGTCGCTGCCGGAGCCGGTCTCGATGACGGCGATGCCGGCGGTGGCGTGCGGGACGAAGACGTTCAGCAGGCCGTCGCGTCCGCCGGCGACGTCCCGGAGGAAGTCGTGGCAGCGGTCGGTGATGTCGAGGGCGACTTCTCTGCGGCCCGTGGTGACGTCGAGCGTGGTGGTGTGGAAGGTGTCGGACATGGGGCCATCCTGGCCGATCTTGTGACCCCGTCCGAAGGGGCGGCCGCCGAACGCCACCCGACCGCAAGGCCGCCCGCCAGGGCACGCCAGCGCCTCGCAACCCCGCGCCATGGCCCCCCTGCCTACCGGAGGGGACGCCGAAAGCCCGACGGACTCCCGGTCCGTCGGGTTCGTGGAGACGAGCGGTGGCCGCCCGTCCTCACGTCGGTGCGCTCAGCCGCGGCTGCCGAACATGCTCCGCTTGAGCCTGCGCAGCGGGGCCATCAGCGAGACCCGCACGGAGCGCCGGGGCACGGCGACGGGGACGCTGGGTCCACGCGGCGTCAGTTCCCTTATCAGGCCGAGCGCTTCCGCCGTGTCCACCGTCGAGAGCGCGGGAGCGCCGAGCACCGCGAGGTGCCGGTCGATCCGGCGGCCGGTCGCGCCGACGCCGCACTGGATCGCGGGCACCCGGGGCCGCGTCCGCACTTGCATCTGTTCCATCTGTTTCCCACCCCTACGAGGCGCCAGGGCCGTGAGGCGAAGACTATCCGGCTATGACGGTCTTCATGCAACCGTCCTGGTGTTCTGCCACCGTATCGTGCGAACGGACTGCCGTGTCACCCAAGTACGGTGGTCCCGGTCACGACTGCGCATCGGTTGATGGTGCACCATCCAAGCATGACCGGGCGTCAGGTGCCGCAGCGGCTCGGGGCGTTCGCGGGCGCACCGGGGCAGCGGGGTGCGCCGGGCGCACGGACGTCCGTCCGTCCCGCACCGGTTCGACCGCGCGCGAGCCGCCCCGCCGCCGGACCGCCCGCGCCCGGCACCGAGCGGTCGGGCGCGGCATCGAGAGTTCAGAAATTGAACACATACGAGGGATTGACGCCGCCGAAACCTCCAAGCAGTATCTGTATCGGCAAGGGATCACGGGTCGCGCCCGCCGATCCCCGGTCGGATGAGTTCGAACATGAACGAATCACCTGCTCATCCGATGACAGGCTTCCGGCACCACAGAGAGTCACTTGCGGCCGTCTCGACGCTGCGGCGGTCCGACTCCTGCGTGGTGCACGGACCGGCGGTCGACCGTTGAGGGTCGGTCGGGCCGCCAACCGGACTGCCGGTGCCGCCGCTGGTACGGCGCGGCACCGGCGGTCGCCTTCCTACCGGTGGGCACCGCCCGCGGCGCCCCGGACACCCCGACTACCTGCGCCCGGGGTGCCGCGGCCCGGCCGCGCCCGGGGCGGGCCCGTACGCGCTCGGTAGAGTGGGCGGGGACCGGGCGATCTGCCGGAGCCCCCTTCCCTTCGCGGAGTGAACGCACGTGCCACCCCTGCTCAGCATCGTCCTGCCCGTCCACGGCGTGGAACGCTTCCTGCCGCAGTGCCTGGAATCGCTCCGGTCCGACGGCGCCGCGCCCGGCGAGGTCGAACTGATCGCGGTGGACGACCGCTCCCCCGACCGCAGCGGCGCCCTGCTGGACGCCCACGCCGCCACCGATCCCCGGATGCGCGTCCTGCACCTGGCGGAGAACCAGGGCCTGGGCGGCGCCCGCACCGCCGGCCTCGGCGAGGCCACCGGCACCTACGTCTGGTTCGTCGACAGCGACGACTGGCTGCCCGACGGCACCATCGACGCGGTCCTCGCCGAACTGCGCGCCGAGACCACCCGCGACCTGCCCGCCGACGTGCTGCTCACTGACTTCACGCACGTCTACCACGACGGCGGCGAGGAGCCGAACCCCTGGCGGCACGTACTGGCCGGCTCCCCGCTGGTCTCAGGCTGCACCGCCGCCGAGCACCCCGCGCTGTTCAACTCGGTGCTCGCGGTGTGGAACAAGATCATGCGCCGGCAGTACCTGCTCGACCTGGACGTGCACTTCGGCCGCGGGTACTACGAGGACATCTCCGTCACCTACCCGCTGCTGCTGGCCGCCGACCGGCTGGTCTACCTGGACCGCCCCTGCTACCGCTACCGGCGCGGCCGCCCGGGCGCGATCACCGCCACCGCCTCGGCCAAGCACGCCGACGCCTTCGCCCAGTACGACGCGATCTTCGCGTTCCTGGACCGCGACGAGCGGGCGAACCGGCTGCGCACCCTGGTCTTCGACCGCACCGTCAAGCAGGCCCTGACCATCTACGACACCCCGGGGCTCGTCCCCGTCGAGCTGCGCGCCGAGTTCTTCGCCCGGATCACCGGCCACTTCGCCAAGCACCGCCCGGCCGGCTACCGCTTCCCGTCCGGCGTGCGCGGCATCCAGTACCGGCTGGCCGCCCGCGGCTCCCGGCGCGCCTACGCCGAGCTGCGCCGCGGCGGCCGGCTGCCGGGCGCCGTCAAGCGCGGCACCAAGGCAGTCGCGCCGGGCGTGAAGAAGGCGATGCGCAGCAGCGCCCGGTTCACCGCGTACAACGCGTTCCGGCGGCTTCCGATAGACGAGCACCTGGCGGTGTACGCGGCGTACTGGCACCGCGGGTACGCCTGCAACCCGGCGGCGATCTACGAGAAGGCCCGCGAGCTGGCTCCGCAGGTGCGCGGCGTGTGGGTGGTGGAGAACGCGGCACGGGCCGCGACGCTGCCCGAGGGGGTGCCGTACGTGATCGTCAACACCCCGGCGTACCTGAAGGCGATGGCCACCGCCAAGTACTTCGTCAACAACGTCAACTTCCCGCACACGATGGCGAAGCGGACCGGCACGGTGCACGTGCAGACCCAGCACGGCACGCCGCTGAAGGCGATGGGGATGGACCTGCGGGAGCACCCGGTCGCGGCGGACGGGATGGACTTCGAGCGGCTGCGCGAGGCCGTGGCGCGCTGGGACTACCTGGTGTCGCCGAACCCGCACACCAGCGAGCACTTCGCCCGGGCGTTCCCCGGCACCTACCAGACCCTGGACACCGGCTACCCGCGCAACGACCGCCTGGTGCACGCCACCACGGAGGAGTGCGCGACGGTCCGCCGCGAGCTGGGCATCGCCCCCGGACAGCGCACCGTGCTGTACGCGCCGACCCACCGGGAGTCCCGGGGCGGCTACCTGCCGCTGCTGGACCTGCCGGCGCTGGCCGAGCGGCTGGGCTCCGGCTGGACGGTGCTGGTGCGCACCCACTACTTCCACGACGGCGGCGCGGGCGACCTGGCGGCCCGCCCCGGCTCGGCCCGGCTGCTGGACGTCTCCGACCACCCGTCGGTGGAGGACCTGTACCTGGCGGCGGACACCCTGGTCACCGACTACTCGTCGATGATGTTCGACTACGCGGTGCTGGACCGGCCGATCGCCGTGTACGCCCCCGACTGGGAGGAGTACCAGCAGGTCCGGGGCGTCTACTTCGACCTGATGAAGGAGCCGCCGGGCGCGGTCGCCACCGAGCAGGACGCGCTGACCGAGGCGCTGCTCGCGGGCGACCCGGAGCCGGCCGCCCGGCAGCGCTTCCGGGAGCGGTTCTGCCCGTGGGACGACGGCCGGGCCGCCGAGCGGGTGGTCAGCCGGATCTTCCCGGTCCGCAAGTAGACCCGGCAGGCACCGCCCGTCTCACCTGGTGAGAGAGCGCTTTCCCACCAGGTGGGCGTGACGAGGATCGCAGTGCCGGGATGGCCGCGGGCGGTGGACGGGCGGCCGGGGCGATGTCGTAGTCTGCGATTCGAACCCAGTGGTCCGACCTCCGTCCGAGCCGCGCACCTCGCCCCGCGGCGGGCTGTGCCCTTGGGCTTCGGGCGGTCCGAACTTCCGGCCAGGGAGGGCCAGTTGATCGACCTCGTCACCAAGCTCGTGCTCAAGCCGCTCGCGCGGGCCGTCTACCGGCCGACCATCGAGGGCCTGGAGAACGTGCCGCGCAAGGGCGGGGTGATTCTGGCGAGCAATCACCTGTCGTTCGTGGACAGCGTGGTGATCCCGCTGGCCGCGCCGCGTCAGGTGTTCTTCCTGGCGAAGGCCGAGTACTTCACCGGCACCGGGCTCAAGGGCGCGATCTCCCGGTACTTCTTCACCCACGTGATCAACGCCGTCCCGGTGGAGCGCGGCAGCGTCCGGGCCGCCACCGCCTCGCTGGAGGAGGGGCTGGAGATCCTCGACTCCGGCCGGGCGTTCGGCATCTACCCGGAGGGCACCCGTTCGCTGGACGGCCGCCTGTACCGCGGCAAGACCGGCGTCGCCTGGCTGGCGCTGACCGCCGGCGTGCCGGTCGTCCCGGTGGCCCTGGAGGGCTCGCAGCACATCCTCCCGGTCGGGAAGCGCATTCCGCGCATCAGCCGGATCACCGTCCGGTTCGGCGAGCCGCTGCGCTTCGACGACCTGCACGGCCAGGCCCGCTCCGCGAAGGCCCGCCGACAGGTCACCGACGAGGTGATGGCCGCCATCCACGCGCTGTCCGGTCAGGAACTCGCCGAGCAGTACAACGAGTCCCCGAAGGCCGCCTGACCCGCCGTCGCCCCGGTCAGCCGACGGCCACCGGCAGCGTCTCCCGGTTGAGCAGCGCGGCGTAGCGGCCGTCGCGGGCCAGCAGCTGCTCGTGGGTGCCGAGTTCGGCGATGGCGCCGTGGTCGAGGACGGCGATCTGGTCGGCGTCCCGGACGGTGGACAGCCGGTGCGCGATGGTGATGGTGGTGCGGCCCTCGGCGAGGGTGTCCAGGGCCTGCTGGACAGCCAGTTCGGTCTGGTTGTCCAGCGCGCTGGTGGCCTCGTCCAGGATCAGCACCGGCGGGTTGCGCAGGACCGTCCGGGCGATCGCCAGGCGCTGCTTCTCGCCGCCGGAGAAGCGGTAGCCGCGCTCCCCCACCAAGGTGTCGTAGCCGTCCGACAGTTCGGCGATCATTTCGTGGATCTGGGCGGCCTTGGCGGCGGCGACGAGTTCCTCGTCGGTGGCGTCGGGCTTGGCGAAGCGCAGGTTGTCGGCGACCGACGCGTGGAACAGGTAGGTCTCCTGGGAGACCACGCCCACCGCCCGGGCCAGCGTCTCGAAGGACAGCTCCCGCACGTCCACCCCGTCGATCAGCACCCGCCCGCCGGTGACGTCGTACAGCCGCGGCACCAGGTAGGACAGCGTGGACTTCCCGGAGCCGGTCTCGCCGACCACCGCGAGCGAGCCTCCGGCGGGGACGGTCAGGTCGATCGCGGACAGCGTCGGGCGGTCCTGGTCGGCCCGGTAATGGAACTCGACGTCCTCGAGGCGCACGTCGCCGCGGATCCGCTCCAGGTGGACGGGGTGCTCGGGCTCGTCGATCTCCACCGGCAGGTCGAGGTACTCGAAGATCCGCTGGAACAGGGCGAGCGAGGTCTGCACGTCGACGCCGGTGGACAGCAGGCTGACGGTGGGCCGGAACAGGCCCTGCTGCAGCGACACGAACGCGACCAGGGTGCCCAGCGAGACGATCGGCGCACCCGTCGCGGTGGCCAGGCCCGCCGCCCAGTAGATCATCGCGGGCATCGCGGCCATCACGATTCCTATGGTGGACATCCGCCACCGGCCGGCCATGCTGGAGCGCACCTCCAGGGCCGCCAACTCGTCCGACTGGTCGGCGAATTCGCTGGTCAGCGAGGCGGAACGGCCCATCGTGCGGCCGAGCAGGATGCCGCTGACGGACAGCGACTCCTGCACCGCGGAGGAGAGCTTGGCCAGCTGGCGCTGCCGCTCCCCCGTGATCCTCTTCCGCTCCCGGCCGACCCGGCGGCTGATCCACACGAACACCGGGAGCAGCAGCAGCGAGACGATGGTCAGCCGCCAGTCCAGCGCGACCATCGCGACCACGCTGGCCACCACCGCCGTCAGGTTCGACACCAGCGAGGTGGCGGTGCCGGTGACGGTGGCCTGCATCCCGCCGATGTCGTTGGCGATCCGGGACTGCACCTCACCGGTGCGGGTCCTGGTGAAGAACGCCAGCGACATCCGCTGCAGGTGCCGGTACACCGAGGTGCGCAGGTCGTGCATGACGCGCTGCCCGACGGTGGTGGAGATCAGCGTCTGCAGCACGTTGAGCACGCTGGTGACCACGGCCGCCGCGATCATCCCGAGCGCGAGCAGCGTGAGCAGCCCGGTGCGCCGCTCCGGAATCGCGGTGTCCAGCACCGCCCGCAGCAGGAACGGCGTCACCACGGACACCACCGCCGACGCCGCCACCAGCAGCCCCACCACGGCCAGCCGCCCGGCGTACGGCCGGAACAGCCTCAGGATCCGCCGCACCTGCGCAGGCTGCCGCTCCTCCCCCTCGGGCGGAGTCCAGTCGATCCGGTTCAGTCGCACGGGGACCTCCTGGTGGTCGGCGAACACGGCACTGCGAGCTTAGCGAGCTTCACTCACCATTAGCAAACCTAACCTTTTGATCGGCCGAGATATTTCGGGACGAGGGAGAGGGCGAGACCGGGGCGCGCGGAGGTACCTCCCGCGCCCCTGCTCTCGCGCCCGCCGGCTCTCTCACCCCTTCCGGTAGTCCCGTCCCGCCGTGGTCGAGAGCTTGCCGAGCCCGCCCACCGGCAGCAGCCTCGCCGCCGTCACCGCCGCCTTGTAGCGCTTGCCAGGAACGCACAGCGGCCGGTTGCGGGCGAGGTCGCGCAGGGAGTCGTCGACGACGCGGTCGGCGGTGAGCCAGCCCCAGGAGGGGATGCTGGAGGTGCCCATGCCGGCCCGCTCGTGGAATTCGGTGCGGGTGAAGCCGGGGCAGAGCGCCTGCAGTCGAACTCCGCTGCCGGCCAGGTCGCGGGCGATGCCAAGGGTGAAGTTGACCACCCACGCCTTGGTCGCGCCGTAGGTGCCCCGCGGGACGAACGCCGCGACCGAGGCGAGGTTGACGATCCCGCCGAAGCCGCGTTCGCGCATGCCGGGGACGGCGGCCGTGGTGGTGCGCAGGACGGCCTCGATGTGGACCTTCAGCATGTCGAGTTCGTCCTGGACGGGGACGTCCAGGTATGCGCCGCGGTTGCCGAAGCCGGCGTTGTTGATCAGCAGGTCGACGGGGCGGGTGTCGTCCCGCAGCCGGTCCTCGACGGCGCCGATGCCGGTGTCGGTGGAGAGGTCGGCGGCGAGGGTCTCGACCTGGACGCCGTAGCGGGAGCCGAGTTCGTCGGCGGCCTGCTGCAGGCGCGCGGTGTCGCGGGCGACCAGCACCAGGTCGCGGCCGTCGCGGGCGAGACGGTTGGCGAAGGCGGCGCCGATGCCGGCGGTCGCGCCGGTGATGAGGGCTGTCGTCATGGACCCGACCGTACCCGCCGGTAGCCGGATCCGGCGCGGATCCCCTCCGGAGGCCCCGTCGGCCCTTCGAGCGACGCGGGGGGTGTCGGCGGCGCGCCCCGTCGTGGCACCGGTCATATCACCCTACGGTTTCGGGCATCGCCGCCGTCCCACGCGGTGTCCGTCTCGCTCTGGAGAACTGATGCTTGTTCAGCTTCACCCGTTCTGGATAGAAGTCGCGTGCCCGGCCCGTCCCCGACCCCGGTGGTCCTGACAGGTCGGCACGCCTTCGCCCGCCGGGCCCGACCCCTCCCCACGGGGCCGGGCCCGCGTGCGTGCCGGGCGCGGAGGGCGGACGCGGGCGCGGGCACGAGTGCACACGAAGGCAATCTGTCGACAAATCATCTCTCAAGCCCCGCTGGATACTGACCGGTAAGTAATCCGGTCAGATGTATTGACGGAGTGTCAACAGCTCGGGATTCTCGGGAAAACCGCCGCCTCCCCGACCCGAGAGGTGACCATGATCGAAAATGGTCGCACCAGGAACGTCCTCGCCCGCCTGCTGCCGCTGCTCCTGCTCGCGGCCGCGCTCGTCAGCGGCGCCGTGCCGGGCTCGAACGCCCGCGCCGCCGACAGTTGGTGGAATCCCACCGCCCGGCCGGCGCCGGACTCGCAGATCAATGTCACGGGCGAGCCGTTCCGCGGCACCGCCGCCGACGGCAGCGTCCGCGGCTTCGTCGACGCGCACAACCACCTGATGTCCGCCGAGGGCTTCGGCGGCCGGGTGATCTGCGGCGCCGCGTTCTCCCCGCAGGGCGTCGCGGACGCGCTGAAGGACTGCCCGGAGCACTACCCGGACGGTTCGCTCGCCCTGTTCGAGAACGTCACGGGCGGCGCGAACGGGCACCACGACCCGGTCGGCTGGCCGACCTTCGCCGACTGGCCCGCGCACGACTCGCTCAGCCACCAGCAGGACTACTACGCCTGGGTGGAGCGGGCGTGGCGCGGCGGCGAGCGGGTGCTGGTCAACGACCTGGTGACCAACGGACTGCTGTGCTCGATCTACCCGTACAAGGACCGCGGCTGCGACGAGATGGACGCCATCCGCACCGAGGCGCGTAAGTCGTACGAACTCCAGGCGTACATCGACGCGATGTACGGCGGGCCCGGCAAGGGCTGGTTCCGCATCGTCACCGACTCCGACCAGGCCCGCTCGGTGGTCGAGCAGGGCAAGTTGGCGGTGGTGCTCGGGGTGGAGACCTCCGAGCCGTTCGGCTGCAAGCAGATCCTGGACGTGCCGCAGTGCGACCGGGCCGCGATCGACCGCGGGCTGGACGAGCTGTACGCGCTGGGCGTGCGCAGCATGTTCCTGTGCCACAAGTTCGACAACGCGCTGTGCGGGGTGCGGTTCGACGAGGGCACCACCGGGGTGGCGGTGAACGCCGGGCAGTTCCTGTCCACCGGGACCTTCTGGACCACCGAGCAGTGCACCGGCCCGCAGCGCGACAATCCGATCGGGCTGCCCACCGCGCAGGCCCAGGGGATGCTGCCGGCCGGAGTGGATCTGCCCACCTACTCGGCGTCCGCGCAGTGCAACACCCGTGGGCTGACCGAGCTCGGCGACTACGCGCTGCGCGGCATGATGAAGCGCCACATGATGCTGGAAGTCGACCACATGAGCGTCAAGGCCGCGAAGAGCGCGTTCGAGGTCCTGGAGTCGCAGTCCTACCCGGGGGTGATCTCCAGCCACAGCTGGATGGACCTCTCCTGGACCGACCGCCTGTACCGGCTGGGCGGGTTCGCCGCCCAGTACCCGCACGACGCGAACGGCTTCGTGGCGGAGGCGAACCGCACCAAGGCGCTGCGCGACGCCTACGGGGTCGGCTACGGCTACGGCAGCGACCTGAACGGCGTCGGCGGCTGGCCGGGCCCGGTCGGCGCGGGCGCGCCCAACGCGGTGACGTACCCGTTCCGCAGCGCGGACGGCGGTGCGGTGCTGGACCGTCAGGTGACCGGCTCCCGGACGTGGGACGTCAACACCGACGGCGTGGCGCACGCCGGTCTGCTGCCGGACTGGATCGAGCAGATCCGGCTCAGCGGCGGGCAGGGCGTGGTGAACGACCTGATGAAGGGCGCGCAGTCCTACCTGACCACCTGGCGGGCCACCGAACAGCACGGCGCGGGCCGGGAGTTGGCGACCGGCACGGCGAGTGCCACGGCGAGCTCGGCGGAGTGGAACCCGTTCACCTCCTACCAGCCGGGCCGGGCGCTGGACGGCGACCGCTCCTCCCGCTGGGCCAGCGACTGGAGCGACGACCAGTGGCTGCGGGTGGACCTCGGCTCGGTGCACACCGTGGACCGGGTGACGCTGGACTGGGAGCGCGCCTACGCCACCGGCTACCGGATCGAGGTGTCCACGGACGGCAGCACCTGGCGCACCGTCTGGTCGACCACGGCGGGTGACGGCGGGCTGGACACCGCCGCGTTCGCGCCGACGGCGGCCCGGTACGTGCGCTTCCACGGCACGGCGCGGGCGACCCAGTGGGGGTACTCGCTGTACGAGCTGTCGGTGCACGGCGTCTGACCCGGGCCACGCCGTCCGGTAGGACTGTCTGAATATGACGAGCGGACAATCAGCCTCTCTTGGGGCTGATTGTCCGCTCATCATCATGTGCCTGTCCGATCATCCGGCCGCCGGTCACTCCACCTTGGCAGCCAGGGCGTTCCGGTCGGCGTCCCCGCCGGCGCCGACCGGACGCAGCCGGGTGTCGGCGGTGGCCTTCAGCTCGGGCGCGAGCTTGGCGACGTCGCGGGAGCCGACCGCGGCGATCAGGCCGGGGAGCATCCAGCGGACCGGTTGCATGCCGCGCAGCCAGGCCTGCGCGTACACGTGCGGCGAGCGGCGGCCGATGCCGGCCACCAGGCGCTCCACGGCCGGGCCGATCGGGTACGTCTTGTTGGCGGGCCACGGCAGCTTGGCGCGCATCTGCCGCAGCACGGCGTCCTGGTCGGCGCCGCGCACCATGTCGGTGTCCGTCCAACTCAGGTACCCCACGCCGACCTTGACGCCCTGGTAGGCGACCTCGGCGCGCAGCGCGTGGGCGAAGGACTCCACGCCGGCCTTGGAGGCGCAGTAGGCGGACATCAGCGGAGCAGGGGTGAGCGCGGCCAGCGAGGCGATCTGCAGCAGGTAGCCGCGGCTCTCGACCAGCGCGGGCAGGAACGCCCGGGCGGTGGCGACGGAACCGAGCAGGTTGACCTCGACCACCCGGCTCCAGGCCCGGAAGTCGCTGTCCTGCATCGGCCCGCCGAGCGCTATGCCGGCGTTGGCCACCACGGTGTCGATCCGCCCGTACCGGTCCTTGATCCGGTTCGCCACCTCGGTGAGCGCGTCCAGGTCGGTGACATCGGCCTCCCAGGCGGAGGCGTGCTCCCCGCACTGGGCGGCGACGGCCTTGAGCTCGGCGGGCTCCAGCCCGACCAGCGCGACCTTGGCGCCCCGGTCGGCGAGCTTCCGGGCCATCAGCGCGCCGAGGCCGCGGGCGGCCCCGGTGATGACGACGACCTGCGAGGACAGCGGCGGGGTCATGCGGTTTCCTCCACGGCGGCGACGGACTGGGACGGGATGTCAGAGGCGGCGCCGCCGACCGCGGCGGCCGACAGTTCGTCGGCGACCAGGGCGGCGACCCGGCGGATCTCCTCGGCGACCTCGGCGGGGCGTTCCACCGGGCTCATGTGGCCGGCGCCGGGCAGCTCCAGCAGGCCGCGGGCGTCGGCCAGGGCGGCGACGATGCGGTGCGAGTGCACGGGCGGGGTCAGCTTGTCGTTGGTGCTGGTGACGACGGCGGTGGGCGCGGTGATCCGGGCGAGGCCGGCGTACACGTCCAGGACGTCGAGGACGACCGCCCAGCCGTGGCGCGCCTCGGCCGGGCAGGCGTGCACCACCTGCGCGCAGGCCTCGACCCGGTCCGCGGGCGTGGCGGGGCCCATGGTGGCGTACTTGAGAGCGGCCCGGCTGATGCCGTTGACGGGCCCGAGGGACAGCCGGGACTGCAGCACCGGCCGGCTCAGGAAGCGCCGCAGCGCCTTGCCGCGCACGATCGGCGGCAGCACCAGCAGTTCGCCGACGAGGTCGCCGGCACCGGTGTTGATCAGCACGTTGGCGGCGGTGCGGGCGGCCACCTCGGGCCGTCCACCGGCCGCCATGATGGTCATGCCGCCCATGCTGTGGCCGGCCACCACCGCGCGCCGCCCGGCGGGGACGGTCGCGACCAGCACCGCTTCGAGGTCCTCGGCGAGCTTGCCGGTGCCGTACCCGGCGCCGTCGGCCGGCAGGGGGCTGCGGCCGTGGCCGCGCTGGTCGTAGGCGACCACGCGGTGGTCCGCGACCAGCCGGTTGATCACCGGCGCCCAGAACGTGGTGGCGCACGTCCAGCCGTGGGCGAGCACGATCAGCGGCGCGCCCTCGGGTCCGTACTCCTCGACGTTGAGTTCGGCGCCGTCCGCGGAGCGGACGGTGTGGACGGCGGCCGGGTCGGGCAGCACGCAGTCGGCGGGGATACGGGGGCTCATACGGGCACCACCTCGGGGTCGAGCGCGTCGCCCAACGGGGCTGTGCGCTTGAGGAGTTCGTACTCGGCGAGGTCGACGTGCCGGGTGGCACGGCGGAAGGCGCTGGTGGAGGACGGCCACAACACGGTGTTCTTGCCGTCCTCTTCGAGGTACCAGCTGCGGCACCCGCCGGTGGTCCACACGGTGCGGCTCATCCGGTGCTGGAGTTCCAGGTTCCACTGCCGCTGGGCCCGTTCGGTGGGCTGCATCGCGGTGGCGCCGATCGAGTCCAGCGTGGTGAGCGCGTCGATCAGGTAATTGAGTTGGGACTCGATCATCAGGATCATCGAGCTGTTGCCGAGCCCGGTGTTCGGGCCGATCAGGAAGAACAGGTTCGGGAAGCCCCGCACGGTGGAGCCGCGCAGCGCCTCCATACCGTCCTTCCACGCTTCGGCCAGCGCCATGCCTCCGACGCCGTACACCCGCTCGGCGATCGGCAGGTCGGTGAC
The DNA here is from genome assembly GCF_044999035.1 of Kitasatospora griseola. Lineage (NCBI taxonomy): Bacteria > Bacillati > Actinomycetota > Actinomycetes > Kitasatosporales > Streptomycetaceae > Kitasatospora > Kitasatospora griseola. Next base: position 1,282,295 of record NZ_CP173360.1, read on the forward strand.
GTGGAATCCGGTGCCGAACACCACTGCGTCCACCTCGTGTTCGCTGCCGTCGGCGGCGACCAGGGTGCTGCCGCGCAGCTCGCGCAGACCGGACGCGACCACCTCGGTGTTGGGCGCAGCCAGTGCCGGGAAGTACGTGTTGCTGAGCAGGATGCGCTTGCAGCCGATCCGGTAGTCCGGGGTGAGCCTGGCCCGCAGCGCCGGATCGGCGACCGCCCGGTGCATGTGGCGCAGCGCCACCTGCTGGACCAGCTTCAGGAATTGCGGACGGCGCACGAAAGCATCCACCTGGAGCTCGCGGATCGCGAACAACGCGGAACGCCGCAGCAGGCCGCTCGGCGGAAGTTTGCCGTGCAACCACTTCTCGACGCCGGTGACCTCGCGGTCGGCGCGCGGCATCACCCAGGCCGGGGTGCGCTGAAAGACCGTCAGGCTGCCGACGGTGGGCTGGATGGCGGGGATGATCTGCACGGCGGACGCGCCGGTGCCGACCACCGCGACGCGCTTGCCCGTCAGGTCGTAGTCGTGGTCCCAGCGGGAGGAGTGGAAGACCTTGCCGGGGAAGCCGTCCAGGCCGGGCAGGTCGGGGATCTTCGGTTCGGCCAGCGGGCCGGCGGCGGAGACCACGGCGTCGGCGGTCCAGCTGCCGACCCGGGTGGTGACCCGCCACCGGGTGTACGCCTCCTCCCAGCGCAGCTCGGTGACCTCGGCGCCGAACCGCAGGTGGGGGCGGAGCCCGAAGGTGTCGGCGACCCGTTCCAGGTAGGCGCGGATGTCGGGCTGGGCGGAGAACACCCGGGGCCAGTCGGGGTTCGGCGCGAACGAGAACGAGTACAGGTGGGAGGGCACGTCGCAGGCGCAGCCCGGGTAGGAGTTGTCACGCCACGTCCCGCCGACCGACTCCGCGCGTTCCAGGATCACGAAGTCGGTGATCCCGGCGCGGCGCAGCCGGACGCCGGCGCCCAGGCCGCCGAAGCCGGAGCCGACGACGGCGACCCGCACGTGCGGCACGGCCTGCGGTGCGGCGTCCGCGCGCGGCGCATCGGGATCGGGCTCGACGGGGAGGGGCGGCTTCTTGGTACGGGGTGCCATGGGCGGGTCCTCCTGGCGAGGGTGGGGCGGCACGGGCCGGTGCGGTGCTGCTCAGCGCTGCGGTGAACTGCCGCTGAGAGGTGGGGGGATGGGGCGTTGGTCGGAGCCCCGGATGCTGCCAGTAATCACTGGCGCGTTTGGCAGAGTAGCCCTTATTGACACTGAGTGGAATAGCGCGGACAGCAGGGATCACACATGTGTTCGCCCCGCCCGGCCGGCCCTATGCTGACCCGCGTGGCGGAGATCGAGCAGGACCGCGAACCCCCCGACGAGTACCGCATCGCCGAACTCGCCGAGGCGGCCGGCATCAGCGTGCGCACCGTCCGCTTCTACCGCGAACGCCGCCTGCTCCCGCCGCCCCGCAAGGTCGGCCGGATCGCCTGGTACGGCCCCGCACACCTGGCCCGGCTGCGCCTGATCGCCGAACTGCTGGAACGCGGTCACGCGCTCGGCGGCATCGCCGAACTGATCGGCGCCGGCGAGGACGGCCGCGACGTCGCCGAACTGATCGGCCTTCAGGCCGCCCTGGTCGCCCCCTGGTCCGACGAGACGCCCGTCCACCTCGGCTGGGACGAACTGCGCGCCGCGTTCGGCGACCAACTGACCGAGGCCAACACCGCCGAATCCCTCGCCCAGGGCTTCATCACCCTCGACCCCGACGGCATCACCCACATCAGCCGCCGCCTGATGGACGCCACCGTCGCCCTGGTCGACGAGGGCGTGCCGCTGTCCGCCGTCCTGGACGTCAGCCGGCGCGCCAGCGAGTACGCCGACGCGATGGCCGACGCCTTCGTCGCCCTGATCCGCGACCACCTGCTCGGCGCGCTCACCCACGTCCAGGACCTCACCCCCGCCGAGGCCGCCCGCCTCACCGAACGCATCCACCGCATCCGCCCCCTCGCCCGGGCCGTCAACGACGCCCAGTTCGCCCTGGCCATGGACCGCCGCGCCCGCACCGAGTACGGCCGGCTCACCGGCGAGTAGTGGCTGCGCCGCCACCGATCACCCGCTCCGCGCCACTCCTCCCCGGCCCCGTCCGTCGAGCACCCGCCGGCCGGCCCTCTCCACGCCCGCGCAGGCGCCCCTCTCGCCCACCGGCCACCTGCCCACCACCCGCCACGCCCCGCACCCCCTCCGTTCCCGGCCCTCCACCCCCGCTCCCGGCCCTCCGCCGCCCCGCACACGGTCACTGATCCCACCAGCCACCTGCACACCACCCGGCCACACCCGGCACCCCCTCCACTCCCGGCCCTCCCCCGCCCCCACACGCGGTCGCGGTCCCACCAGCCACCTGCGCACCACCCGTCACACCAGGGCATGGGAGAGTGGGGGCGGTGAAGGGAGCGCGGGCGTGTTGATGGAGAAGGTCACCGAGATCCTCGTGGAGGCGGCGGCGGAGGCGGTCGAGCCTCGGTTCCGGGCGCTGGCCGAGGGCGAGGTGATGGAGAAGGCCCCCGGCGATCTCGTCACCGTCGCGGACCGGGACGCCGAGCGGATCATCACCCGGCGGCTGCGCGAGCTGCTGCCCGTCCCCGTGGTCGGCGAGGAGGCCGTGGCCGCCGACCCGGCGCTCGCCAGGGCGCTGTTGGACGAGCCCGCGGCCTGGCTGGTCGACCCGGTCGACGGCACCAAGAACTTCGTCGCCGGTGAGCCCTCGTACGCCGTGATGGCCTCGCTGGTCCGGAGCGGCCGGGCCGTCGCCGCCTGGATCTGGCAGCCGTGCTCCGGCACCGCCTACACCGCCGAACTCGGCGCGGGGGCCTGGCAGAACGGGAAGCGGCTGGTCCGGGAGCAGGTCACCACCGCTCCGGAGAGCTGGACGGGCATCCTGAAGTCCCGCTACTTCGACCCGCCCACCAGCCACCGCCTGCTCGCCAACGCCCGCGCGCTGGGCCCGTTGGACCCGGGCCGCAGAGCCGCCGGCATCGAGTACCCGCTGGTCGCCACCGGCGAGCGCGACTTCATCCTGTACTGGCGCACCCTCCCCTGGGACCACGCCCCGGGTTCCCTCCTGATCACCGAGGCCGGCGGCCGCTCCGCCCGTTTCGACGGCTCCCCGTACCTGCCCGAGCCTCCCGGCGGCACCAACGGCCTGCTGGTCGCGGCGGATCCGGACCAGTGGGAGACGCTCAGGGAGATCCTGCTCAAGGGATTCTGACGCCCGCCGGGGCGCCTACTGCTCCTGCACCGCGCGCCCGCTCTCCACGACGGCCGCCAGCAGCGACTCCACCTCCCGTTCGGTGGTGTGCGGGTTGAGCAGCGTCAGCTTCAGCCGTACTCGGCCGGGGCCGCTGCCCGGGAGTTCGGTGCGGCCGACGACGGCCCGGCCGGTGCGCAGCAGGCGGCGGCGCAGCTCCGCGTTGACGTGGTCGCTGTCCTCCGCCGCGTACCGGAACACCACGGTGGTCAGCACCGGTTCGCAGTAGAGCTCCAACTCGGGCTCGTCCCGGACGAGTTCGGCCGCCCGCAGGGCGAGCTGGTGGCAGCGGTCGACCAGCTCGCCGAGCCCGTCCCGGCCCAACGTCCGCAGGGTGACGGCGAGTTTGAACGCGTCGGGCCGACGGGTGGTGCGCAGCGACTGGCCGAGCAGGCTGGGGTAGCCGGCCTCCTCGTCGTCGGCGGGGTTGAGGTAGACGGCGCGGCGGGCCAGCGAGCCGTAGGTGCGGGCGTCGCGGACCAGGAAGACGCCTGCGGCGGCGGGCTGCCAGCCGAGCTTGTGCCAGTCGAGGGAGACCGAGTCCGCCCGGTCGAGGCCGTCCAGCAGCGGGGCGAGCCGGTCGGAGAACAGTGCGCCGCCGCCGTACGCGGCGTCCACGTGCAGCCAGGTGCCGTGGCGGGCGGCGAGGTCGGCGACCTGCTGCAGCGGATCGACGGCGCCGGTGTCGGTGGTGCCGGCGGTGGCGACCACGGCGATCGGGGTGGCGCCCTCCCAGCCGGCCTCGGCGAACGCATCGGCCAACGCGTCCGGCACCATGCGCAGTTGGCGGTCGACGGGGACGGCACGGACGGCGCGCTCGCCGAGGCCGAGCAGCGCGGCGGCCCGCTGGACGGAGAAGTGGGCGACCTCGGACGCCAGGATCCGGGGCCGGACGCCGTGCGGGATGCCGTTCAACTCGACGTCCGGGCCGAGACGTTGGTCGCGGGCCAGCATCAGCCCCATCAGGTTGGACTCGGTGCCGCCGGTGGTCAGCACGCCCGCCGCGCGATCGGGCCGGAAGCCCACCAAATCCGCGTGCTCGGCGAGGAGTTCGCTCTCCAGTGCGGTGGCGGCCGGGGCCTGGTCCCAGGAGTCCTGGGACGGGTTGAGGGCGCTCACGGCGAGGTCGGCGGCCACCGCAACAGCCAGTGGCGGGCAGTGCAGGTGCGCCGCGCAGGCCGGGTCCGCGGGGTCGGCCGCACCGTGCGCCAGCAGTTCCACCAACTGGCCCAGCGCACCCGGCCCTTGAGCCCGCTCCAACGCCTCCCGGACCATCTCCCCCACCGCCGCCGGCTCCCCGGCCACCACCGGCCCACCCCGCCGCACCGCCCCGGCAGTCAGCGCCGCCAGCACCTGCGCCAGCAACGGCCGCAACGCCTCGGGCCCGCCCACACCACCGGAGAGATCGGTTAACCCGCCCACGTCCCACCCACTTTCCACAGAGACAGATCCAGCTTCATGACGCCGGCTCGGCTGCTCGCGACCGAGCAGGCGGAGACGCCCCGGGACTCGGCACGGTGATCGCCGACCCCGCGCGGCCGCCGGAGGCAAGTGGCGCACAGGTCAAGACAGTTGTCCGCGCCCGGGTCGGCCGATGGACGCCCGCGACCCACCCGCCTCCGCCGTCTACGGCCCGGCCGGCCACCGCAGGCCCCTCAACGCAGTCCGACCGCCGCCGCAGCGGGGCAGAGCAAGAGATCGACCGGGAATGCCAGTCGGCAGATCAGCGACCGGCCCCGCCCCACCCACCTCCGGCCGCACGGCTCCGCCGATCCGCCGATCCCACCCGACGACCGCACCCGCCCACTCCTCACCCCGCCGCCGCAGGCTCTCGCATCGCGAACTCGATGGCCTCGCAGAGCCGTTCGAGAACGGCGTCGGCCTGCTCGTCGGTGATGGTGAGCGGGGGGAGCAGCCGCAGGACTGCGTCGTGGCGGCCGCCGAGCTCGACGATCAGGCCGCGGGCGAGGCAGGCTTCGCGGACCCGGACGGCGAGGCCGGGGTTCGCGGGGCGGGCGCCGCAGCTGTCGGATTCGCCTGCGGGGTCGACGAGTTCGACGCCGAGCATCAGGCCGCGGCCGCGGACGTCGCCGATCACCGGGAGGCGGTCGCGGGCGCCGTCCAGGCGGGCGGCGAGCCGGGCGCCGACCGTTTCGGCCCGGGCGGCCAGCCCGTTCGCGGCGATGTGGCGGAGCGTCGCGGCGCCGGCCGCCATCGCGAGGGTGTTGCCGCGGAAGGTGCCGGTGTGCGCGCCGGGCCGCCAACTGTCGTACTCCTCGCGGTAGACGACGACGGCGAGCGGCAGACTGCCGCCGATCGCCTTGGACAGCACCATCGCGTCCGGCTCGATGCCGCTGTGCTCCACCGCCCACATCCGGCCGGTGCGGCCGACGCCCGTCTGCACCTCGTCGACGATCAGCGGGATGCCCCGTTCGGCGGTGATCCGGCGCATCTCGCGGAGCCAGCCGTCGGGTGCGGGGACGACGCCGCCCTCGCCCTGCACGGGTTCGAGGATCATCGCGGCGGCCGGGAGCACGCCCCCCGACGGGTCGTCGAGCAGGCGCTCGGTGTAGGCGGCGGCCAGCTCCGCGCCGCGTTCGCCGCCGAGGCCGAACGGGCAGCGGTAGGCGTACGGGTAGGGCAGGCGGGTGACTTCGCCGGCGCTGGGCAGCGGGGCCTTGACGGCGGTGTTTCCGGTGACGGCCAAGGCGCCGGCGGTCATGCCGTGGTAGGCGCCGGTGAAGGCGAGGGCGCCGCGGCGGCCGGTGGCGGTCTGCATGAGCTTGAGGGCGGCTTCGACGGCGTCGGTGCCGGCGGGGCCGCAGAAGTGGATCCGGGCCTTGGCGGCGAACTTCTCGGGGAGGCTCTCGAACAGCGCGGTGGTGAAGTCGTCCTTCTCGGCGGTGGCGAGGTCGAGCAGGTGGAGCGGGGCGCCGCTGTCCAGCGTGCGGCGGATGGCTTCGAGCACCACGGGGTGATTGTGACCGAGCGCGAGGGTGCCGGCACCGGAGAGGCAGTCCAGGTAGCGGCGGCCGTCGGCGCCCTCCACGGTCATGCCGTTCGCGCGCACCGGAACGATCGGGAACGACCGGGCGTAGGTGCGGGCGGCGGATTCGCGGATGCGCTGGCGGCGCAGGATCGCGTCGCCGGCGGGCGCGGCGGAGGTGCCGACGGTGAGGGTCACAGCGGAGCTCCCTTGGGAAGTTAGGTAAGCCTAACTTTACTCCCGAGGCTCCGACGGGTGCCGCCCCGGGGCACTTTGATCACTCGTCCGAGTGAGCACGCACCATTTCTCGCACCCGCCTCCCCAACGAGCATGACCACGCCGAAGTCACGGCTGCGGCCCAAGTACCCTGCCGCCATGGAAACTCCGCCCCCTGACGCGCACGCCCGCGAACTCGCCGACACCCAAGCCTTTTTCGCCGAACGCGCCGCCGGCTGGGACGCCAGGTTCCCGGACGACGGTCCGCGCTACGCCGCCGCGATCGCCGACACCGGCCTGACGGTCGGCCAGTTCGCCGTCGACGCGGGCTGCGGCACCGGCCGCGCGCTGCCACTGCTGCGCGCGGCGGTCGGTCCGTCGGGCACCGTCCTCGGCGTCGACCTCACCCCGGAGATGCTGGAGCGGGCCGCGGAACACCGCGCCGACGCCGCCCTGCTGCAGGCCGACTGCGCCCGGCTCCCGCTCCCCGACGCCGTCGCGGACCTGGTCTTCGGGGCCGGTCTGATCTCCCATCTGCCGGGCCCCGACACCGGCCTGCGCGAACTCGCCCGCGTCACCCGCCCGGGCGGCCGCCTCGCCCTGTACCACCCCGTCGGCCGCGCCACCCTCGCCGCCCGCCACGGCCGCCCCGTCACCGCGGACGACCTGCGCGCCCGCGACAACCTGTTCCCGCTCCTCGCCGCCAACGGCTGGAAACCGCTTTCCTACACCGACGAGCCGGACCGCTTCCTGGTCCTCGCCGAACGCGCCTGACGCGCACCCGACGCACCCGACGCACCCGACGCACCTGACGTACCCAGCGGCCTGCCGGGTCCGGCTATTCGTGCTTCCAGCGGTACCCGAGTTCGGGGCGCCCGACCTGCCCGTAGCGGGGTTCGCGGGTGGCGTGGCCGGTGGTGACCAGGTGTTCGAGGTAGCGGCGGGCGGTGATCCGGGAGACGCCGGTGGCCTCGGCCGCCGCGCCGGCGGAGAGGCCGTCGGGGGCGGTGCGCAGGGCGGTGGCGAGGGTCTCCAGGGTGGCGGCGGTCAGGCCCTTGGGGAGGCTGGTGCGGTCGGTGCCGCGCAGCAGGGCGAGGGCCCGGTCGACCTCGTCCTGCCCCAGGGCCTCGCCCTCGCGGCCGAGACTGGCCCGGTAGCGGGCGTACTGGCGCAGGCGGTCGCCGAGCGCTGCGGCGCCGAACGGTTTCAGCAGGTACTGGACGACGCCGGCGGAGACGGCCTGCCGGACGGTGGCGAGGTCGCGGGCGGAGGTGACGGCGATGATGTCGGCGCTGTGCCCGGCGGCGCGCAGCGTGGCGCACAGGTGCAGGCCGTGGCCGTCGGGGAGGTAGAGGTCGAGCAGGATCAGCTCGACCGGGGCGCCGGCCTCCCGGGCGCGGTCGAGGGCGCGGACGGCCTCGGCGCGGGAGTGCGCGGTGGCGGTGACGGTGAAGCCGGGGGTGGCGGCGACGTACCGGGCGTGGGCGTCGGCGGCGACCGGGTCGTCCTCGACCACCAGGACCCGGATCGGCCGCTGCTCGGCGAGGCCGGTCATGCGTCCACCGCCGGGCGCCGGAGCGGGAGTCGGACGGTGAGCACCGCGCCGCCGCACGGCCCGCCGAACCGGTCGTCGCCGTGGCCCAGTCGGACGTCGCCGCCGTTGCGGCGGGCGGTCTGGGCGACCAGCGCGAGGCCGAGTCCGCGGCCGTGCTGCTTGGTGGTCCAGCCGCGGCGGAAGACCTCGTCGGCGGCAGCGGGGTCGACGCCGGCGCCGGTGTCGGCGACCCGGAGCAGCAGGTGGCCGTCCTCGGTGCGGGCGGTGACCCGGACTTCGGGGGCGGCGTGGGCGGCGTTCTCGATGGCGGCGTCGACCGCGTTGTCGATCAGGTTGCCGAGCAGGGTGACCAGGTCGCGCGGGGTGAGCCGGTCGGGCAGGACGCCGTCGTCGATCCGGCTGTCCTCGGTGAGGTGGAGTTCGACGCCGCGTTCGGCGGCCTGCGCGGCCTTGCCGAGCAGCAGTGCGGCGAGCACGGGTTCGCCGACCGCGCCGACCACCTGGTCGGTGAGCCGTTGGGCGAGGGCGAGTTCGGCGGTGGCGAACTCCACGGCCTCGCGGTGGCGGCCGAGTTCGATCAGCGAGACCACCGCGTGCAGCCGGTTGGCGGCTTCGTGGGCCTGCGCGTCGAGTGCCGCGGCGATGCCCTTGATGGTGTCCAACTCGCCGGTGAGTCCTTGGAGTTCGGTGTGGTCCCGGAGGGTGACCACGCTACCGAGTCCGGCCCCGATCGGCGAGGTGTTGACCAGCAGCACGCGTTCGGCGGTCAGGTGCACCTCGTCGCGCACCGACTCGGCGGACTCCATCGCCCGGTCCAGCGAGCTCGAAAGACCCATCTGACGCACCGTCAGTCCTTCGACCTCGTCGACTACTTGGAGCAGCTCGCGGGCGGCGTCGTTGCACAGCAGCACCCGGTGGTCGCGGTCGAGCAGCACCAGCCCTTCGCGCACCGAGTGCAGCGTCGCCTGGTGGTAGTCGTACAGGTGGGCGAGTTCCTCGGCGTCCATGCCGTGGGTGTCGCGGCGCAGCCGGGCGGCGACCAGGTAGCTGGCGGCGGCGCCGAGCGCCAGGGCGCCGACGGCGACGCCGGTGAGGGCGAGCAGGGGGACGCGCAGCCGGGCGGAGATGTTGTCGACGGTGATGCCCGCGCTGACCAGGGCGACCACGTGGTGTTCGTCGTCGTAGACGGGGGCGACGACGCGCACGGACGGGCCGAGGGTGCCGGTGTAGGTCTCCTGCTGGAGGCGGCCCTGCTGGGCCTGGTCGATGTGGCCGAGGAAGGGACGGCCGATCTGCGCCGGGTCGGGGTGGGTCCAGCGGATGCCCTGCGGGTCCATGACCGTGACGAAGTCGACGTAGGTGTCGGCGCGGACCCGCTGGGCGTACGGCTGGAGAACCGCGCTGGGGTCCGGACCGACGGCGGCCGCGCGGACGGTGGGGGCGTCGGCGACGGACTGGGCGACGGCGGTGGCCTCGTGGCGGGCGGTGTCCTCGGCGCGGGCGGCGGTGAACAGGTAGGCGAGCACGGCGCCGCCGGCGACCACGGCCCCGACGATGACCACCTGGACCGCGAACAGCCGTCCGGCCAGGCTGCGGCGCCGACGGGGGCGGGCGGCGCGAGCGGCACGGGCGGTCGGGCTGGGCGGGTGCATGCCGACAAGTGTGCCTGGTCACGGGCTTGTCACGACGTTCGCGGGGGTTTCCCGTGAACTCTATGACCGCAATCGTGACGTGCCCCACGAGGGCGCGGATAGTCAGCCGCGGCCCGCCACCCACGGGCCGGTCGCGCCCACTCCCCCCGGTGGCGTGACGAGAACGAGCCTACGGCGAAGGAGCCGAGCGGATGACCCCCACCACGAGCGGGAAGCCGACGCGCAGATCGGATCGGACCCACTACCTGTACCTGGCGGTGATCGCGGCGGTGATCGCGGCGATCGTGGTGGGTCTGGCCGCCCCGAAGTTCGCGGTGGAGCTGAAGCCGGTCGGCACCGGCTTCGTCAACCTCATCAAGATGATGATCTCCCCGGTGATCTTCTGCACCATCGTGCTGGGTGTGGGATCGGTCACCAAGGCGGCGAAGGTCGGCCGGGTCGGCGGTCTGGCGCTCGGCTACTTCCTGCTGACCTCGACGGTGGCGCTCGGCATCGGCCTGCTGGTGGGCAACCTGCTGGAGCCGGGCAGCGGTCTGCACCTGACCGCTGCGCTGGCGAAGTCCGGCCACGCGCAGGCCGCGGCCGGCGCCGCGACCACCACCGACTTCCTGCTCGGGATCATCCCCACCACCCTGGTGTCGGCGCTGACCCAGGGCCAGGTCCTGCAGACCCTGCTGGTGGCGCTGCTGGTCGGCTTCGCACTGCAGGGCATGGGCGCGGCGGGCGCGCCGATCCTGCGCGGTGTGGAGCACCTGCAGAAGCTGGTGTTCCGGGTGATGTCGATGATCATGTGGGTGGCCCCGATCGGCGCGTTCGGCGCGATGGCGGCGGTGGTCGGCGCGACCGGCACGGCCGCGCTGAAGAGCCTCGCCGTGATCATGGTCGGCTTCTACGTGACCTGCGTGCTGTTCGTGGTCGTGGTGCTCGGCCTGCTGCTCCGGCTGGCCGCCGGCGTGAACGTCTTCTCCCTGCTGCGCTACCTGGGCCGGGAGTTCCTGCTGATCCTGTCCACCTCGTCCTCCGAGAGTGCGCTGCCCCGGCTGATCTCGAAGATGGAGCACCTCGGCGTGAGCCGCCCGGTCGTCGGCATCACCGTGCCGACCGGCTACAGCTTCAACCTGGACGGCACCGCCATCTACCTCACCATGGCCTCGATCTTCATCTCCGAGGCGATGGACAAGCCGATGTCGATCGGCGAGCAGCTCTCCCTGCTGCTGTTCATGGTGATCGCCTCCAAGGGCGCGGCGGGCGTCACCGGCGCGGGCCTGGCGACGCTGGCCGGCGGCCTGCAGTCCCACAAGCCCGCGCTGGTCGACGGCGTCGGCCTGATCGTCGGCATCGACCGCTTCATGTCGGAGGCCCGCGCCATGACCAACTTCGCGGGCAACGCCGCCGCCACCGTGCTGATCGGCCACTGGACGGGCGAGCTCGACCGCGAGCGGATGAACGCCGTGCTGGCCGGCGAGCTCCCCTACGACGAGACCGCGGGCACGCCCGACGGCGCCGAACTGCCCGCCCAGGCGCAGGCCCCGGTGACCGAGCCGGCCGCCTGACCGGTCCTCGGCCGCGACTGCACTCCGCCCCTGTCGGCGTCCGGGTCCGCCCGGGCACCGGCGGGGGCGTCGTCGTTCGCCGGCGCCGCGGAGAGGCGCAGCACGTCAGGCGGGGGTGTCGCCGTTCGCTCGCGCCGCGGAGGAGTGCGGCACGTCAGGCGGGGTCGGGGGTGGTGCCGGAGAGCGCCCAGGCGAGGCCGGTGGCCGGGTCCTCCAGGGCGAGGTGCAGATGGCGGAGGTCATCGCCCGGTTCGGTCCAGGCCAGGCAGTGCAGGCGGCCGACCACGGCATCGACGCGAGCCGGGTCCGCGGTGTCGGCGTCCTCCATCGCGGCGAGCAACTGCCAGACGGCGAGCCGCCCTTGGGCCGCGCCGCAGTCGGAGCGGGCGGACGCGAGGTGGACCAGCGCCGGGTACAGCGCGGCGAACGGCAGCTGCCCGCCGGTGACTTCGGGACCGGCGGTGAGCTGCGCAGCGGCATCGGTGGCGCGGCCGCGCACGCACACGGCGCTGGTCCAGTCGGACAGGCCGGCGAGCAGGCCGGTCGCCAGTCGCCCCGTCAACCGGGCACCGGGGGACGGCAGTCGGACGACGCCGAGGCCTTCCCGAGTGGGCGGCGCCAGCTGCAGGGCGCGCCGTGCGCCGCCGCCGGGCAGGTACTCGCGGACCCGGGTGTCGTGCTCCCATCCGCTGTCCTCCCACGGACGCAGCCGATATGGCACCCCTGCCTCGTCGCACCCGCCACCGGACGGGCCGTCGCCGAGCAGGGCGCGGGTGTGGGCGGCCGGCCGGCGGATCTCGGGCGGCAGCGGCAGCTCGGCCAGCACCGTCCAGGGGTGGCGGGTGGCGAGCACCTCCCACAGCGGCCCGGCGTCGTGGTCCCCCACCGTCGCCGCGCCCGGCCCGGCAGCGGGGTCGAACAACCTCGCCGCGATCGCGGCGGGCGCGCCGTACGCCACCAGGTGCCCGAGCGGCCCCGCCAGCCCGTCGCCGAGCGCCCTGGCCACCCGGAACCGCCCGAGCAGCTCCCCCCACTCCCCCTGCGCGGCCAGCCTCTGCCCGGACGGCCCCCACCCGTACCGCGCCGGCCCCGTCCCGTTGTCGACGATCATCCGCTCAATGTACGACCACACCGGAAGAACAGCCCGCCGACGCGACGGTGACGCACCGTCATACGCCTCCCGCGACGGTCGGACCGGCCGGTCGTCCTTCTCGGCGGGCAGCCACGGCTGGGGACGCGCTCCGCACGCCGCACGCAGGTGGTCTCCCGGCCCCCGATCGCCGCCTGGAGGCCGTCCTCGGACGCGGTCGGCCACATGGGCTCCGGTCGCACCGACCGGCCGCGAGTGGAAGACGTCTTCGTCGCCGCGCTCCCCCCTGCGTCAGCCGGTCCCCGGTCACCAGGTCCTCGACCTGCAGCCGGTTGCAGTTGCCCAGGCCACCGACGTCTCCCGGACCTGCCCGTCCGCGCCCCACCTGCGTCCGCCCGCGACCAGGTCGACGAGTTCCTCACCTTCCCACCACAGCGACCTCGCGCGCCCCGCCACCGGCCACATCCGCACTGCCATCACGTTCTCCTCGCCTCGATCGTCGGCCACCCGAACGAACGCGCGGGCAGCTGTGTGCCCGCCCGCTCAGTGCCGCTCGTCGACCGACAGGCAGCGGTCGCCGCTGACGGTGCACACCTCCGCGTCCCTGAACGTGAAGGGCACGTTCTGGTAGTGCGCGAGTCGGAACGTCCGACCGTCGTCCGCCCGCAACACCCGCTGCGGCATGGCCCCGTACTCGGTGTGCGTACTCGGGTCCCGGGCCACCAACGGTTCGTCGGGGCCGGTCAGCAGCAGCACCTTGCCGTATCCGTCCGTCGAGACGAAGGACCCGTTCAGGCCCCCCACGTTCGTCACCTTCGGCCGTTCGGGCACCTGCGCGCAGGTGATCTCCTCGGAATAGGTCGTTGGATCGTCCAGAACCAACGGTTCGAACGACCGGTTCCCGGGACTTGATCCGATCGCTTCGATCGCTTGGACCGCGACGGTGCAGACGGCCGTACTGTCCGGCATCCACGCCCCCAGGGTCTCGCCGTCCGGCAGGGCATCCAGCACCGTCAACTGATCGGCCTCGGGCGGCGGGTAGTGGACGTCACCCGTCGGCAGAATCCTCCGCAGGCTCCGCAACACCGACGGCCCACGTTCCGGCAACGGCTCCGCCGACCGCACCCGGACGGCGGGCGGCGACGCCGTCTTCGCCTTCACCGCGGGACCCCCGGAGCTGGTGCACCCCGCCAGCAGTAGAAGTACTGCCGCGCCGACCACTCGTCGTCCCCTGTGTGTCTGTGCCACGTCGACTCCCCCGAGACCGATCGGCCGACCCGTCGATGGTTCCACCAGCCGTCGGCTGCCAATCGAACCGCCCTGAAACGAGACCGAGTTGAGAGGCCTCCGGAATCAGGGCGCGCCCGGCGGGCGGTACGGGTGCGGGCCCATCAGGCCGTGCCGGTACGCGGCGGCCACGGCCTGCGAGCGGTCGTGGACGCCGAGCTTCGCCAGAATGCGTTTGACGTGGGTCTTCACGGTGGACTCGGCCAGGTGCAGCAGCGCCGCTATCTCGTCGTTGGGGCGGCCGTCGGCGGCCAGCCGCAGGACTTCGCGCTCCCGGGCGGTGAGCGCCGCCAACTGCCCGCTGCCGTCGGCGCCGACGGGCTCGGGGGCCGGGACGGGGGCGGGAGCGGCGAGCAGGTGGCCGAGCAGGTCGCGGGTGACGGCCGGGTCGAGGACGGCCTCGCCCGCGGCGACCGCGTGGACGGCGTCGATCAGCCGCTCCGGGGAGGCCCGCTTCAGCAGGAATCCGGCCGCGCCGGCGCGCAGCGCACCCCACACGTACGCGTCGTGGTGAAAGGTCGTCAGCACCAGCACCCGGGGGCCGACCCCGGCCAGGCGGCGGGTCGCCTCGACGCCGTCGCAGCCGGGCATCCGCACGTCCATCAGCACCACGTCGGGGCGCAGCACCCGGGCGAGTTCGACGGTGCGCAGCCCGTCCTCGGCCTGGCCGGCCACTTCGATGCCGTCGGCGGTCTCCAGGACGACGGCGAGTCCGGCGCGGAGCAGCGGGTCGTCGTCGGCGATCAGCACCCGGACGGGGCGGGGGACGCTCATGCGGGTGTTCCGGTCGACGGGAGGGTGAGGAGGACGCGGAAGCCGCCGTCGGGTCCGGGGCCGTGCTCGGCGGTGCCGTGCAGGCGGGCGGCACGTTCGGCGATGCCGGTGAGGCCGCGGCCGGGGCGGTGGCCGGGCGGTGGCCCGGTGCCGTCGTCACGGATCTCGATCGCGGTGGTGTCGGGGGTGGCGCGGATGTGGACGGTGGCGTGCTCGGCGCCGGAGTGGCGCAGGGTGTTGGTCAGTGCCTCCTGGACCACCCGGTACGCGCAGCGGTCCTGTTCCGGGGGCAGCGGCGGGGCGTCGTGGCGGAGCGTGATGTGCAGTCCGGCGTGTTCCATCCGTCCGATCAGGGCGGGGAGTTCGGCGAGGCCGGGTTCGGTGCGCGGTGCGCCGTCGGCGGGTTGGGGTTCGGTGCGGCGCAACAGACCCAGCACCCGGTCGAGTTCGCCGAGGGCGTCGGCACCGGTGTGTTCGAGTGCGCGGAGCAGGTCGCGGCTGCGTTCGGGGGTGCGGTCGATCAACCGGCGGGCGGCGCCCGCCTGGACGAGCATCAGGGTGAGCGAGTGCCCGACCAGGTCGTGCACCTCGCGGGCGATCCGGGCGCGTTCCTCGGCCAGCAACTCCTCGCGGGCCTGCCGCCGTTCGACGGCCTGCTCGGCGAGCCGGTGCGCGGTGCCCCAGCCGAGCGCCCAGGCCGCCAGCCAGACCGCCAGCACGCCGATCGGCATGATGGTCGAGGTCGGGTGCCCCAGGAAGTAGCCCGCCACGCCGACCGGCACGATCACCGGCCCGTACCCGGCCCGGCCCCGTCCGCCGTACCGTCCCAGCGCGTACGCGCCGAGCAGGTTGGCGTACGGCGAGACCACGCTCGGCAGCACGAGCTGCGACTCGACGGTGAGCGCGACGGTCCCCACCAGGTACGCGGCCAGCGGCGCCCGGCGGCGGACCACGACCGCCGCCGCGAGCAGCAGCGTCAGGGTGAGCGCGAGCGGCATCCGCCCGCCGATCCGGGTCGCCGATCCGAGCCGTTCGACCACCATCGCCACCAGCAGGACGGCGGTGGGCCCCGCGTCGTTGAGCGCGGGCGGCAGGGGCCACAGGGTCCGCAGGACCGCCGCGATCCGGGGTTCGGCGGAACCGGCGGGATACCTGGTGCGAGGTCCGGTGTCGGTCACCCGGTGAGGCTAGCCACCGACCGGCCGTGTTCGCACGCCTGTCCGGGGAGATACCGGGGTTCCCCTGGGGTACGGCGGCCCGCCCTACCCTCGCTGGGGTATCCCGCTGCCCCCAGCGGGGGGACGCCACCGCCCGGGCCGCTCCGTAGCGTCCTCGGCATGACACTCCATCACCCCGCGGCGCCCCCAATACCCACCGCCGGACGGAAGCGGGGGGCCCTGCGACGGGCCGGCCGGATCGCCGTCCCGACCCTGGCGCTGCTGGTCGCCGCGGTCTCCGCCCGCTACTTCACCCTCGACCCCGACACCTTCGTCCCCCAGCAGCGCACCGTCTACCTCGCCCACCTCGCCCCGCTGCTCCTGCACATCGGTGGCGGCATCGTCGCCCTGGTCGTCGGCCTCGCCCAGTTCCTGCCCGGCCTGCGCGCCCGCCGCCCCGCCGTGCACCGCTGGACCGGCCGCCTCTACGCGCTCGCCGCCCTCGCGATGGGCGTCGGCGGCCTGCTGATCGCGCCGCGTGCCCTGTTCCCGCCGTTCTCCCCGTTGGGCTTCGCCGCCCTCGACCTGCTCACTCTCACCACGACGGCGCTCGGCGTCGCCCGGGCCAGGAGCGGGCGGATCGCCGAGCACCGACGCTGGATGCTCCGTTCCTACGCGCTGATGTTCGCCGCCGTCACCTTCCGCCTGTGGCTGTTCGTCGTCGGCCTGACCGGCCTGCCCTTCGGGGTGGTGTACGCCTCCGGCGCGTGGGCGTCCTGGATGATCAACCTGGCCGTGGCGGAGCGGATGCTGCGTCGCCGCCGGACAGCCTGACGGCCCGTCGGCGTCCGCTACCGCCGTACCGGGCCGCCGGCTCAGCCCTCCGTCAGCACCCCGCGGCCGGTGTCGGTCGTCCTCCGCCAGGACGGAGCGGCGGCGAGGGCGGCCAGCACCGGGGCGGCGGCGAGGAGCAGGCAGACCGACAGCGGGAGGCGCTCGGTGAGCAGACCGACCAGCGCCGTGGACGCCGAACCGCCCGCGTTGAAGGCCGTGTTGACCCAGGCGCCGGCCCGGGTGCGCTGCTCGGGCGGGGCGATCTCGTCGGTGAGCAGGTAGGCGGTGGTGAGGGTCGGAGCGACGGCCAGTCCGGCGAATGCGGCGATCACGGCCAGCACGGGGAGGGACGGGGCGAGCGCCGCCAGGGCGAGCGCGGCGCCGAGCACGGCGGTCAGCACGGTGAGCCGATTCCCCGCCGCCGCGCGCCAGTTGACGGCGCCCAGCGCCAATCCGCCGACCGCGCTGCCCGCGGCGAGCGCGGCCTCCACCCAGGCGACGTCCGCGTCCCGCCCGTGCCGGCCCGCGAACACCACGGCCAGCAGGCCGAACGCACCGAGCCCCGCCCCCGCGCCGGCGGCAGCCGCCAGCGGCTGCCGGGCCCGGGACAGCAGGCCCTTGGTGCTCGAACTCGCCGCCTCTTCCGCAGAGTTGTTCCTGGCCGCTTCGCGCGGCACCGAGACCGCCAGCGCGACCGTCCCGCCGAGGACGAGCGCCGCGCTGAGCAGCAGGCCGACCGCGGGCCGGGCCACCGCCGCGAGGGCGCCCGCCAACAACGGGCCGGTGACGTACAGGAGTTCCTCCGCCACCGTGTCCAAGCTGTAGGCGCGGAGGCGCAGTTCGGGATCGGTCACCAGCCGGCTCCACTGCGCCCGAGTGACGGGCCCGAGCGGCGGGGCGAACACTCCCGCCGCCGCGGCCAGCGCCAGCAGCACGGGAAACGGCACACCGGACCGCCAGGTGGCGGCGGCCAACCCGACCAGCGTCACCGCGTACCCGGCCGCCATCGGCGGCAGAACGCGACGCGCACCGTGCCGATCGACCAGCCCCGCCCGGGCCGGGAACAGCAGGACGCTGACGGTGGAGAACACCGCCATCACCCAGCCGGCCCGCGCGTACGAGCCGGTGGTGGCGGCGACGGCCAGCAGCAGGGAGAGCGAGACGGTGCCGTAGGAGAGGCGGCCGATCAGGGCCGCACCGAACAGTCGGGCCGCGCCGGGCGCACGCAGAACAGCCCCGTAGGACGACGAAGACATCGTGAAGTTCCTCGCGGAAGACGGCGCGCAACGCGCCGGAAAGGTGAACAGGAACGCCGAAGGCACCGCGCCACCGATCGTGGTGGGCGGTCGCCGCGCGGGGTCCTAGTCACGGAGGAGGAACATGCCGGCCATGCTAGCCCACCCGCCCCGAACACCGTCCACGCACTTCCGCCCACCACGTCCTGACGGACCGTCACCGCTGATGGAGCCACCACACCGCCAACGCGGTGCCGCCGGCCCCCGCGGCCGCCCGCACCGCGCTGAAGAGCGCCGCCCTGACCAACCGCCTCGCCGTCCGCCGCACATCGTTCGCCATCGCCGGCCCACCTCCGGATCGTCCGCCCCGGCCGGGTGCCCGGGCGCTGCGACCACCCTCGGGCGGACTGCCTCCGGATACCCCGATCCCCGGGCGGTGCGGGCGAGTTGGCCGCTACGCTCCAGGTAGCGGCGCTGCCCGCACCCGCCCGCACCGGGTGGAACGGGCGGGCATCCAGACAGGGAGCACACCGATCGCCACGCCAGACCCTCGCCGACGCCTCTACAGCGAGCTCTCGGCCCTCAAGGACGCCGCCGACGCGGCCCGGAGCAAGCAGGGCCTGCGCCCGCTGTCGCAGGCCGAGATCGAGCGGGCGCTGCGCCAACCGCCGTACGGAATCGCCGATTTCCGGGGTCAGCGGGTCAGCGACTGGGTGCCGAAGGACGTCCGCCAGGCGCAGGCGCCGGCTGCGGACAGTGCGGACGCGCTGTGGGCGCTGGTCCGGTTGTGGTCGGAGACGGCGGGCCGCGCGCCGCATACGCAGAGGTACTGGGCCGGCTTGGCGGAGGAGGCGCGCGAAGCGCCGCTGACGACAGCCGCCCATGCGTTCGGGGCGCACGGGACGGCCGCGCTTCCCCCCGTCCCGACGTACGACCTCGACCGGCTTGGCGAACGGGCGTTCGGGCAACTGGTGCGACTGCTCGCATTCGCCGAGGCAGGCGAGCTCATCTTCCTCAACCACACCCAGCCGGTGGAACTGAACCTCTCAAACCTCGGCAGGCTGGTCCCCGCGTTCGTCCCGTCAGCCGTCCAACGGAGCGATCAACTCCTCTCCGCGTGGCTGACCAAGCTCTCATTGGACATCGCCAAGCACAGCCTTGCTGCCCGGCAGGTAGTGGTGTACACCAACCTCCCCCGAGCCACGAATCTGACGGACGAACTCCTCCGGGCCCGCTCCAGGAACGAACGGAAGCATTCGCTGGGGATGCGCAGACCCCAACAGCTTCGGGTCTGGTATCAGGAGGACATACACGAACATCTCCTCGCTCGCCCCGACTTGCGTCGCCTGTACGCGGGATTCATTGCCCCGAGCGACCCGCTCGCACAGATCGGTGAGTTCATCGACGAGGACGGCGTCGCGGAGACTGCCAAACTGATCCGTGCACATACTGCCTCCGAAGTGCTCAGCGACCAGTGGGTCAGACTCGGCCAGGCGGGCGCGGAGGGCGATCGGCAGCGACTGAGCCTGGGAACCGTGGCCATCGACCTGAAGGCGTCGATGCCTGCCGCTGACGCGGAAGCCACCGTGCCGAGCGCGCGCCACATCATCGAACGCGGCGATCACGTCCTACGACCGTCCACACGTTCAAAGCAGGCGGGACTGCTCGACGTCGCCCTGATCGGTGGACCGGGGCAAGGTAAGAGCACTCTGGGCCAGCTCGTCTGCCAGGCGTACCGCGTGGCCCTGCTCGGCGACGACAGCGAGATGCTACTGCCGTTCGCCACCAGAGACCTGCTCCGCACCCTGCACAGAGACCTGGACGCGGCGGGAATCCCGCGCCCGCGGGTACGCCGCTGGCCAATTCGGATCGCCTTGCACGAGTTCGCCAACCACCTCGCAACCAGCGGCGACCGCAGCATCCTGCGCTACCTGACGTCCCGGATCGGCAGCCGGCTCACCGGGAGCCTCAGCGTGGAGCGCTTGAACGAGTGGCTGGCGAACTGGCCGTGGTTCCTGGTCCTGGACGGACTGGACGAGGTCGCTTCACCCGCAGTCCGCGAGGAAGTCATGGCGGCGATCGGTGACTTCCTGTTCCACGTACGCCAGTTGGATGCAGACCATCTGATCCTGGCAACCACCCGACCACAGGGCTACCGGGGCGAGTTCCACGTCAGCGACTTCGAGCAGCTGAGGCTTTCCACGCTGTCACCCGAAGCCGCCCTTCACTATGCTGAGCGGCTCGCCGACGCCCGGCACGCCGACGACCCGGAGATGCGCGAGGCGGTCGTCACACGGTTCGGCGAGGCCGCTCAGCAGCCCAACACGGCGCGCCTGATGAGCAGTCCGCTCCAGGTGACCATCATGTCGCTGCTGGTAGAGCGTCGGACCAGGATGCCGCAGAACCGCTTCGAACTCTTCGAGGCGTACTACTCGACGATCTACGCACGTGAAGTGGACAAGCCGGGCGAGAACGGACGGCTGCTGGCCGAGCACAAGGGCCACATTGACTGGATGCACCAGTACGTCGGTCTGACCCTGCAGTCCCGGGCCGGGCAGGCCGGCGCACTCGACTCCGTCATGCCGGAGCACGAGTTGCGCGAGTGCTCCCGCGCCCGATTGGTCGAGGAGACCGAAGACCCGCTGTTGGCCACCGACTTGGCCCGGCAACTGTTCGATGCGGCAACCGAACGGCTGGTGCTGCTGGTCGCTTCCGAAGCAGAGCTGGTCGGCTTCGAGGTGCGCAGCCTCCAGGAGTTCATGGCAGCCAAGGCGCTGATCTCCGGCCCGGAAGCGGCCATCCTGCCTCGGCTCCAACAGCTTGTGGGACAACCGGCATGGCACCACACCTGGCTGCTCGCTGCCGCCGGCATCTTCACTCAGCGCCCACACCTGCGGGACGGCCTGGTGACCGTGCTGCGTGCTGCCGACACCGAGAACCGGGTGGCGATGACGCTGCGGCCCGGCCTAACCATGGCAGCCGCCCTGGTCGAGGACGACCTCGCCCGAGCGCATCCCCGGCACCACCGGCTACTGCTCGCCCACGCCTGCGAAGTCCTGGAGGGCGCGATCGGCCCCAGCTTCCGGGCGACCGTGGACACGCTGGCGAAGGCTGCCACCCAGTCCGAAGCTTCGTCGGAGATCGTCGTACGGGCCGTTACGAAGGCGGTCCGCTCGCGTGACATCAGTCTGGTCACAGGACTCGCCCTGCTCCAGCGCTGGGTCATCACCGATGACCACTCGTGGACGACGGCGACCGGGATGTTCGACCGCGCTGTGCAAGCCCTCGATTCCCAGGCGCGGGGAGCGGTACTGACCTCAAACCTGACCGGCCCGTCGTTCCTCGACCTCATCAAGCCCCTGGCCTCCCTCGATGGCCGCTACCCCCTCATCGGATACGCGTCGCTTGCGCACTTCCTCGCCGAACACGACCGGTCCGGCCACCTGGAGACGTTCGAGGTCGACAACCTGCCGATCTGCCGAGTGGACGCCCACGGAACCGAACTCCGCGTACTTCCCGAAACTCCACCGCCGCTCCGTAACAACCCGGCCCTGCTGGCCGCCTTGGCTGAGGCCGCGGACGTCCAGCCTCTGACATCCTGGCCGCTTGCTTCCCAACTACTCGACTGGCTGGCCGAGTCGGCGCTCGCTTCACGGGACGCTCCGACACCGCCCCGGGTCCAGGGCATCAACTGACTTTCCCACCAGTCCCTTTACCCCACCGGCGGGTACCCCCGTGCCCGGACCAGGTCGTGCGTCAGCCGTGTGAACGCCCGGCTTGCCGCGCTGCGGTAGGCGCCCTCGCGGTGGAGCAGGGTCACGGTGCGGGTCGGCAGGGGTGGGTCGAGGGGGACGGGGGCGAGGTGGGGGTGGTCGTCGGTGACGGCGTCGGGGAGGACGGTGGCCAGGTCGGTGCGGCGGACGATCTCGGTGAGGGCCTGGATGGAGTTGGCCTCGACCGAGATGCGGGGAGTGGTCCGATGCTGTGCGAAGTAGTCGTCGATGTGACCGCGGGTGGCGAAGTCACCGGTGAGGAGGGCGAGTTGTTCGCGCTGGAGGGCGGCGACGGGTAGCGGGCCGGGCATGGTCCGGGCGCGTTCGGCGCCGGTCACCAGGCTGAGGGTCTCGGTGAACAGGGCGGTGCCCGACAGGCCGGGGAGGTGGGTGCCGGCGAAGGCGATGCCGAGGTCGAGGTCGTCGGCGAGCAGGGCGGTCTCGATGCGGTCCTGGGCGGTCTCCGTGAGCGTGAGGCCGACACCGGGGTGGCGGGTGTGCAGTTCGGCGGTGAGCGGGCCGATCAGGTAGGCGGTGAACGTGGGGGTGACGCCGAGGCGCAGGTGGCCGCGGGTGAGGTCCTGGACGTCGTGGACGGCGCGTTCGGCGGCGGCCAGGTCGCGCAGCGCGCGCCGGGCGTGTTCGGTGTAGACGACGCCGGCGTCGGTGAGCTGCACGGTGCGGCCGGTGCGGTCGAGCAGTTGGACGCCGACGGTCTTCTCCAGCTGCTTGATCTGCTGGGAGAGCGTGGGCTGCGAGATGTGCAGGTCCTCGGCGGCGCGGGTGAAGTTCCCCTGCTCGGCGACGGCGAGCAGGTAGCGCAGGTGACGCAGTTCGACGGAAGCCATGGACAGCACTATAGATACGGCCAATGGAGACCATGGCCAACGACTCTTGGACGCTATGAGCACAGGTCATGCATGGTGGATCTCACCAGCCCACCGGGGCCGGCACTCACTCGAAGGGAGTGACCATGCAGGACATCACCGACGGCGTCGCCCGTTTCCAGCGCGACGTCTTCCCGGCCAAGAAGGAACTCTTCGCCCACCTGGCCACGCACCACACCCCGGACACGCTGTTCATCAGCTGCTCCGACGCCCGCGTGGTGCCCGAGCTGATCACCGGCACCGAACCCGGCGACATGTTCGTCGTCCGCACCGCGGGCAACCTCGTCCCCGCCCACACCCTTGCGGCCGACGGCATCTCCGCCAGCATCGAGTACGCGGTGGCGGCCCTGAACGTGCGGGACATCATCGTCTGCGGCCACTCCGCCTGCGGCGCGATGACCGCCCTCGCCGAGGGCCACGACCTCACCGGCGCCCCCGCCGTCGCCTCCTGGCTGCGCCACGCGGACTCCTCGCTGGCCCGCACCGCCGCCGTCGGCGACGTCCCGGCGCTGGTCCGCGAGAACGTCCTCGCCCAGCTCGCGAACCTCGCCACCCACCCCTCGGTGGCCCGCGCGCTGAACGAGCACAAGGTCGCCCTGCACGGCTGGGTCTACGACATCCCGACCGGCCGCGTCGACGACCTCACCGCGTCCGACCTCACCGCGTCCGACCTCACCGCGTCCGACCTCGCCCCGTCCGACCGTGCCGCGTCCGACGACCGCACCTCTGCCGCGATCGCGGCCTGACCGAAGGAACCGAGCCACCATGATCCAGTCCCAGTTCGACCGGACCGCCCGCGAGGCCCTGGCCGCCAAGGCCGTCGACGCCAAGGCCCGCAAGGACCTCTCCTGGCAGCAGATCGCCGACGCCTCCGGCCTCTCGGTCGCCTTCACCACCGCCGCCGTCCTCGGCCAGCACCCGCTCCCCCAGGAGTCCGCCGAGGCCGTCGCCGCGCTCCTCGGCCTCGACGAGGACGACACCCGACTGCTCCAGACCGTCCCGGTCCGCGGCTCGATGCCCGACCGCATCCCCACCGACCCGACCATGTACCGCTTCTACGAGATGCTCCAGGTCTACGGCACCACCCTCAAGGCCCTGGTCCACGAGCAGTTCGGCGACGGCATCATCTCCGCCATCAACTTCAGGCTCGACGTCAAGAAGGTCGCCGACCCCGACGGCGGCGAGCGCGCCGTCATCACCCTCGACGGCAAGTACCTCCCCACCAAGCCCTTCTGAGTCGACGAGCACGCCAACGGGGCGGACCGCACCGGCCGGCCCGCCCCGCCCCGCCCGCCCCCAACTGCCAGGAGCCACCGTGGACTTCGCCCAGCGCACCATCGACATCGCCCGTCAGAACGTCCTCGAGGGCGGGCGGCCGTTCGCCACCGTCATCGTCAAGGACGGCGAGATCCTCGCCGAGAGCCCCAACAAGGTGGCCCAGACCGGCGACCCCACCGCCCACGCGGAGATCCTCGCCATCCGCGACGCCTGCACGAAGCTCGGCACCGAGCACCTGACCGGCGCCACCATCTACGTGCTGGCCCACCCGTGCCCGATGTGCCTGGGCTCGCTGTACTACTGCTCGCCGGACGAGGTCGTCTTCCTGACCACCCGCGACGCGTACGAGCCGCACTACGTCGACGACCGCAAGTACTTCGAACTGAACTCGTTCTACGAGGAGTTCGCCAAGCCGTGGCAGGAGCGCCGACTGCCGATGCGCCACCAGGAACGCGAGGACGCGGTCGACGTCTACCGCCTGTGGCAGCAGCGCAACGGCGGTGAGCGCCGCGTCGCGGGCGCCCCCGCCGCCGGCTGACCGACGTGCCCGCTACACCGGGTTCGCCGCGTAGATGTGCTCGGCGAACTCGGCGAGCTGGTGCTCGGGGAGGTGCCGGGCCAGGTCGGCCTCGCTGATCATGCCGACCATCCGCTTGTTCTCGATCACGGGGAGTCGGCGGATGCGGTGGCTCTCCATCTCGCGCAGGACGTCGTCGACGCCCGCGTCCGCGTCGATCCAGCGCGGGGTGCCCTCGATGATGTCGGACGCCGTGCACTCGGCCGGGCTGAGCCCCTCCGAGACGCACTTCACGACGATGTCCCGGTCGGTGATGATCCCGCACAGCCGCTCACTGTGCGTCTCGTCGCCGACGGGCAGCGCGCCCACGTTCAACTGGCGCATCAGCTGGGCGGCGTGCAGGAGTGTGTCGCTCTTGGTGATCCAGTGGGCACCCGGATGCATGATGTCCTTGGCCGTGGTCATGCCGTCCTCCTGGTTACTGCTGGTTACGTCTGGCTGTGCCCCTCGTCCAGGTTCTCCCCGCTCATCGGTCCCCGCGATTCGAACCGATCCGGGGGCGACGCCGATGATGCGTCCCCGCGGTCAACTCCCGGCCCGTGCCAGCACTCTGGCCGCGTGCACCTTCCCGGCGTGCTCAACGAGGTTGATCAGCACGGTCTTTCCCGAGCCCCGCTCCCGCGCGTCGCACAGCACCACGGGGGTCTCGCCGTCGAGGTCGAGGGCCCGGGAGACCTCCTCGGGCGCGAACGCGCGGGTGCCGTCGAAGTGGTTGACGGCGACCACGAACGGGATGCCGCGGTGCTCGAAGAAGTCGACGGCGGGGAAGCAGTCGGTGAGGCGGCGGGTGTCGGCGAGGACGACGGCGCCGAGCGCGCCCTGGGCGAGCTCGTCCCAGAGGAACCAGAAGCGGTCCTGGCCTGGGGTGCCGAACAGGTAGACGGACAGGCCCTCGCGGATGGTGATCCGGCCGAAGTCCATGGCGACGGTGGTGGTGGTCTTGCGTTCGACCCCGCCGAGGTCGTCGACGTGGGTGCCGGCCGCCGTCAACTGCTCTTCGGTGCGCAGGGGTTTGATCTCGCTGACGGCGCCGACCAGGGTGGTCTTGCCGACGCCGAAGCCGCCGGCCACCAGGATCTTCAGGGCGAGGTCGGTGTCAGAGCGCGCGAAGTCCATGGATGACCTCCTGGAGGATGTGCTCGTGCGGGAGCAGGGCCGGCGGGACGGGGCGGCTGACCCGGACGAGTTCGGCGTCGAGGAGGTCGCCGAGCAGGACCCGGACCACGCCGAGCGGCAGGTCGAGGTCGGCGGCGATCTCGGCGACGGACAGTGCGTTGCCCAGGCACAGGTGCAGGATGGCGGCCTGTTCGGGGCCGATCGGCAGAACGGCGGGGTCGGGGACGTCGGTGACCACCAGGGCGATCAGGTCGAAGGGCTGGCCGGGGCGGGTGCGGCCCTTGGTGAGCGCGTACGGGCGGACCATCGGCCCGGCGGCCTCGTCGTACCACTGGACGGGACGCTCGGGCGGCGGCGGGTAGCCGAACGGGGAGCCGGGCAGGTAGTGGCGCGGCGGGTAGGCCAACGGGCTCACCCTTCCCGGTGGCCGCGCGGGGCGGCGTGCAGGTGTTCGCCGACCCGGCGCACCAGGCGGGCCATCTCGTAGGCGACCAGGCCGAGATCGGCGTCGGGTCCGGCGAAGACCGCCAGGCAGGAGGACTGGCCGGCGGCCGCGACGAACAGGAAGCCGCGTTCCAACTCGACCATGGTCTGCCGCACTTGGCCGGCGTCGAAGTGCCGGCCCGCACCCTTGGCGAGACTGTGGAAGCCGGAGGCGACGGCGGCCAGGTGCTCGGTGTCCTCGCGGGCCAGGCCGCTGGAGTTGCCCATCGACAGGCCGTCGGCGGAGAGCACCACGGCGAACTTGACGTGTGCGGTGCGGGTGATCAACTCGTCGAGCAGCCAGTTGAGTTCGCCGCTGTGCTGGGCGGTGCCGATCATCGGTCGAGGTCTCCTCGGTCCAGGGGGTGCGGGTCGGGGGCGCTGCCGCGGGCCCAGCCGCGCTGGAACGCGGCCATCGCGGTACGGGCCTGCTCCGGGTCGCGTTCGGCGGGCGCGGCGGGGCGCAGCCCGGGCCGGACCGGTGCGGGCGCTTCGCGCAGTTGCGGCGCGAGGCTGGCCTGCCGCACCCGGCGCGGGAGTCGGTCGTCGCCGTCGGCGGGAAGCGCGAGCGACGGCACGGCCGGGAGCTGCGGCGCGGGCGGTTCGGCGAGCGCGGTGGCAGTGGCCCGACCGGACAGCGGCGGCGGGGTCAACGGCCGTGCCGGGTAGGCGGGTTCGACATGGCTGTCAAGCTGATCCGGCTCGGCGGCCCGCAGGTCGAGCAGGTCGGTCGGCAGCAGCACGACGGCGGTGGTGCCGCCGTACGCGGACGGGCGGAGGGCGACTTTGACGCCGTGGCGCTTGGCGAGTCGGCTGACCACGAACAGGCCGAGCCGGTCGCTGTCGAACAGGTCGACCTGGTCGCTGGCGGCGATCCGCCGGTTGGCGTCGGCGAGGGCTTCGGGGCCCATGCCGAGGCCGCGGTCCTCGATCTCCACCACGTAGCCGGTGCCGACCTGTTCACCGCGGATGTGGACCTTGGTGTGCGGGGGCGAGAACCCGGTGGCGTTCTCGACGAGTTCGGCCATCAGGTGGGTGAGGTCGGCGACGGCCGGGCCGGTGACGGCGGCGGGCGGGAGGCGGTGGACGTCGACCCGGGCGTACTCCTCGACCTCGGCGACGGCGGCGCGGACCACGTCGGTGAGCGGGACGGGCTTGCGCCAGGCCCGGCCGGGGGCGGCGCCGGAGAGGATGATCAGGCCTTCGGCGTGGCGGCGCATCCGGGTGGTGAGGTGGTCGAGCCGGAACAGGTCGTCGAGTTCGGCGGGGTCCTCGGTGCGGCGTTCCATCGCGTCCAGCAGGGTGAGTTGACGGTGCACCAGGACCTGGCTGCGGCGGGCCAGGTTGACGAAGACGCCGGAGACGCCGGAGAGCACCTCGGCGCGTTCGACGGCGGCGGTGACGGCGGCCCGCTGCACGCTGTCGAGGGCCCGGTGGACCTGGCCGATCTCGTCGCCGCCGTGTTCCCGCAGCGGCGCCTCGGCATCCACGTCGACCTCCGCGCCGGACCTCAACCGCCGCATGGTGGCGGGGAGTTTGCGTCCGGCGAGTTCGAGTGCGGTGTTGCGCAGGGCGTGCAGTTCGGCGACCAGGCCGCGGCCGACCTGGACGGAGATCAGCAGGGCGGCGAGGACGGCGAGCAGGCCGAGCAGCACGGTGGCGCCGGAGGTGGTGAACAGGCCCAGGGCGTACGGGTCGGAGCGTTCGGCGGCGGTCTGTCCGGCCTGCTGTTCGACGGCGGCGAGGTCGTGGGCGGTGGTGGCGGCGACCGTGGTCCAGCGGTCGGCGGGGACGGCGGCGAGGGCGGCGGCAGGGTCGTCGGCGGCGAGCGCGGCTTCCTCGTAGCGGCGCATTTCCTGGTAGTCGGGGCCAGTGATGACGGCGGCCAGCGCGGTGCGGTCGGCGGGGCGCAGGTCGGGTGCGGAGGCCTGTTCGAACTGGCTGCGGGCGTAGCCGGCCTGCAGGACGGCGCGGTACTGGCCGTCGGAGAGTCGGCCGGCCCGGGCGGCGGCGCGCAACAGGGCGTCCTCGCGGGCGAGTTGTTCGCGGGAGCGGGCGAATTCGAGCAGCGCGCGGGCGTCGGCGGCGACCCGGTGGTCCTGCAGCGCGGTGAGCGAGCCGACCACCGCGAGGGCGTGGTCGACGGCGGCGGTGTAGGCACTGTAGGCGTCGTCCCAGCGGACGCCGTGGCCGAGGATCTGCAGGCGCAGCACGGGGAGTCCGGCGAGGGAGCGGGTGAGGGTGTCGAGGCGGTCGGCGGGTTCGCCGCCGAGGCCTTCGGCGTCGGCGCGGTTGTAGCCGGGGGCGAGGCTGAGCGGGGCGGCGGCGCGGTCGGTGTTCTGGGCGGCGGCGCGCAGTTCGCCGTCCCGGGCGGCGTCGGGGCCGGTGGTGGCGAGGAGTTGTCCGGCGGCGGCGCGTTCGGCCTGCAGGGCGGTGACGGTGCGGTCGAGGGGGGCGCGCAGGGCGGCGTCGACGTCCTTGATCCGCAGCAGGTCCGAGACGTCGCCCGCGGTGCTGACGGCGGCGAACGACCACAGCGCCATCAGGGCGACCACGGGGAGCATCAGCACGGCGACGATCCGGGCGCGGACGGTGCGCGGACGCAGGTCGGTCCGGGTGAACGGGGCGGTGGGCAGCGGGGTTTCGTCGGCGGGCGGTCCGGCGTGGGCGCCGCGCCGGGGGGAGCCGGGCCGGCCGCGGGCGGGGCCGCGGGGTGCGCTGGGGGCGGGTGGTCCGCTGCGGGAGGTGCCTCGGGGTGGGCGCATGGGGGGCGGCCTTTCGGGGGGTGACGGGCAGTCAGGCGGCGCGGCCGAGTTCCTCGACGGCGAGTTCGCCGGCTTCGCGGTAGGCGGCGCTCTCCTGGGCGGTCGGGGAGAGCGAGACGAACGCGGCGGTGAGGAACAGGAAGGAGCCGAGTCCGACGGCCAGCGGGAAGACGAACTGCATCGGGGTGGCGCCGCCGAGGCCGGTGCGGGCGGGTTCCATGTGGACGTGCACGGCGGCCATGCCGGTGTAGTGCATGCAGCTGACGGCGATGCCCATGACCAGGGAGGCGGCGGCCGCGGCGTACACGTTGCGGATGGTGATCGCGGCCCAGAGCGCGGCGGTGGCGGCGGCGACGGCGATCAGCACGGACAGCGCCACGGTGCCGAAGCGGTACTGCAGTTCGCCGTGGATGCGGACGGCGGCCATGCCGAGGTAGTGCATGGCGGCGACGCCGACGCCGGTGGTGAGGCCGCCGAGCAGCAGGCTGCGGCCGCGGTGCCGGCCGTGGCCGACGACGAAGACGCCGAGACCGACCACGGCGACGGCGACCAGCAGGCTGAGCACGGTCAGCGGGACGTCGTAGCGCAGTTCGGTGCCGTTCACCGTGAAGCCGAACATGGCGACGAAGTGCATGGTCCAGATGCCGGAGCCGATCGCGGCGGCGGCGGTGAGCAGCCAGTTGCGGCGGGAGGCGCCGGTGGCGGACAGCGCGCGCAGGGTGCACCGCAGGCCGAGGGCGGCGCCCACGCAGGCCATCGCGTAGGACAGGACTGGGGTGAGCCAGCCGAAACTGAAGTGGTCCATCGATCCCATGGGTGCCTCCCGCGAGTGCCCGGCGGCGCTCGCCCACTCTGGTGTTGTTCAGGGCTCCCGGGTGCCATGGCTCTTGTGATCCGGGGACGCTGGACGCTACCCAGAGTTGAGAGATGGTCACCAGAAGATCTGAAAAGCACCACGCGTTGTGGGGGCGGTGTGCTCGAATGGGCCCGCGGCCTATGCCTGCCGCATGTCCCCCGCGCTGCCGACGACTATTCGAGGTGCGGGCTGTCGGCCGGACCCGCTAATCTCCGCGTGCTTCCCAGTTGGAACATCAATTCGAGGATCTACGTGTCCAATCCCGTCCCGCCCCCGCCGGCCGACGCGTTCGCCGCTCCCGCGTACGCCGCTCCGGGTGCCGCGACCACTGCCTCGTACGCCGCTCCGGGCGCCGAGAGCGCTGCCGCGTACGCCGCTCCGGACGCCGAGGCCGCTGCCGCCCCGCAGCCGCAGTTCCACGGCCCGTTCTGCCGTTTCTGCGGTTCGGTCCCGGCCGTGGAGGCCACGGTCCGCGGCCACCAGGGCTTCATCGTGCTCATGCGCTTCCTCAAGCTGCGGGGCCCGTTCTGCCGCGACTGCGGTCTCGCGTCGGTGCGCCGGATGACCTCGAACAGCCTGTGGCAGGGCTGGTGGGGCATCGGCTCGATGCTGATCAATCCGATCACCATGCTGAGCAACCTCGGGGCCTGGTCGAAGGTCCGCCGGCTGCCCGCGCCGCTGCCGGGCGCGCCGGCCACCCCGATGCCGGTGGGCCGTCCGCTGTGGAAGCGGGTGGAGATCCTCGGCCTGCTGCTGCCGGTGCTGCTGATCTCCGCTCTGGTCTGGAACGGCGGCCACTCCTGGAGCGACACGGGCAGCGGCCCCACCCCGACCCGGGTGTACCTCAGCCCCTACCCGACCCCCACGTCCAGCGCCGTCGACCCGGCGAACGTGAAGGTCGGCGACTGCCTGCACCAGGTCGGCGGCTCCACCCGCACGTTCATCGTCGTGGTCGACTGCGGCGCCTCGAACGCGGACTCCAAGGTGGTCGGCCGCTCCACCGCGACCACCGACGACGTCTGCGACGCCTACCCCGACAGCGACAGCCGACTCGTCCGGGAGAGCGGATCCCACCCGGTCACGCTCTGCCTGGTGAAGCTCACCCACGCCACCACCGGAACCACCTGAACCACCTGAACCGCCCGCACCGCCCGCTCCCCTTTCCGCGCCGGGAGCGGGCGGTGCGCTGTCCGCTAGAGCTCCTGACGGCGGGTCAGCTTCACCCGGGCCGGGCCACGGACCTCCAGGGTGATGCCCTGGCCGAGCGGGACGTCCAGGTCGACGGCGGTGATCTCGAACTCGCGCAGCAGCACGGCCAGTGCGAGCACCGACTCCAGCATCGAGAAGTGCTGGCCGATGCAGGCGCGCGGGCCGCCGCCGAACGGGAACCAGGCGTAGCGGTGGCGGGCGGCCTCGCGCTCGGGGGTGAACCGGTCGGGGTCGAAGCGCTCCGGGTCCTCCCAGTGGTCGGGGTGGCGGTGCGTCACGTACGGGGCGACCAGCACGTCCGCGCCGCCCGGGATCTCGACGCCGCCGACCACGGTGGACTTGACGGCCCGTCGACCGATCGAGGGGGCGGCCGGGAAGAGCCGCATCGCCTCCTTGAGCACCTGGGTCAGGTACGGGAGTTTCGGGTAGTCGGCGGCGGTGGGGCGGCGGCCGTCGGCCAGCAGTTCGACGACCTCCTGGTGGGCCCGGCGCTGCTGCTCGGGGTGCTTGCCGAGCAGGTGCAGGGCGAAGGTCAGCGAGGTGGCGGTGGTCTCGTGGCCGGCCAGCAGGAAGATCAGCACCTGTTCGCGCAGCTCGGTGGCGTCGAGCTGGTTGCCGTCCTCGTCGCGGGCCCTGGCGAGCAGGCCGAGCAGGTCCTCCCCGTCCCGCTCCTCGGTGACGCCCTCGGCGGCACGCCGCTCGATGATCCCGTCGCACACGGCGTACAGGGTGCGCTCGGCCTCCAGCGCCTTGCGGTGGCCGGGCAGCGGCCACTCCCGCGGCAGCCGGACCGGGGAGAAGCCGCGGGAGCGGACGAACGCACCGAGGACCGGGAAGGCGTCGTGGACGGTCTCCACGGCCTGTTCGACGTCCTGGCCGAACAGGATCCGGGCGACGGTGCGCAGCGCGAACCGGGACATCTCCTCGGCGGCGTCCACCGTCCCGTCGGGGGCGGTGGCCCAGCGCTCCACCAGCGACTCGGCCTCGACGCCGATGGCGTCCGCGTACTGGTCGACCCGGCGGCGGGTGAACAGCGGCTGGACCAGGCGGCGCTGGCGTAGGTAGTCCTCGTCCTGGGCGGTGAGCAGGCCGTTGCCGAAGCTCTCCCTGATCTCGCTGTAGAAGACGTTGTCCTTGCGGAAGTTGGCCGATTCGGTGGCCAGTACCTGCTGGACGCCCTCGGGCGAGGCGACCAGGTAGATCTCGGCGCGCAGCCCGGGCGGGCCGGCCGTGATCCGCAGCACGTCGCCGTGGTCGCGCCGGGCGGCGAGGTAGGTGGCGAGCGAACTGCGGCGGAGATCGAGCAGCGAGCCGATCAGCGGCAGTCCGGCGGGGCCGGGCACGCGGGTGGTGGCGGTCATGGAGTTCCCCCTCCATCGGCGGGCGAACCTCCGGACAGTGGAGGCTCGCTGACAATGCGTCAGTATGTCCTGGCCGGTCGGGGTGTGGCGAGGATCTTCGCCCTGGCCTAAAGCGGCGCTTGAGTTGAGGCACATGCAGCGCTTAAGTTCGCCTTAAGGTCGCTGATGCGAGGGGGCTGCCCTGTTGGGCCCCGCAGCTGCGGCACTATGATCGGCTGATCGGCCCCCGACAATGTGCCGCGACCGTTCACCACGACCAGGGGAACCCATCCATGCGCAGCGCCAGAAGCCTCCTCGCCGCCACCGCCGTGCTCGCCCTCGCGGCCGCGCTGACCGCGTGCACCGCCAACAACCCGCCGTCGAACAACGGCGCGCAGAACGCCCCCAAGGTCGACGGCACGGTGACGGTGTTCGCGGCGGCCTCGCTCAAGGAGTCCTTCACCGAGCTCGGCAAGCGCTTCGAGGCCGCCTACCCGGGCGCCAAGGTGAGCTTCAACTTCGGCGGCTCCTCGGCGCTCGCCCAGAGCATCGTCTCCGGCGCGCCCGTGGACGTGTTCGCCGCGGCCAGCCCCGCCACCATGAAGACCGTCACGGACGCCAAGCTGACCGGCGAGGACCCGAGGGTGTTCGTCCGCAACACGCTGGAGATCGCCGTCGCCAAGGGCAACCCGAAGCACATCGGCGGCCTGAAGGACCTCGGCGGGGTGAAGACCGCGCTGTGCGCCAAGGAGGTGCCGTGCGGCGCCGCCGCCGTCACCGCGCTGAAGGCCGCCGGCGTCGAGGTCACCCCGGCCACCTACGAGCAGGACGTCAAGGGCGCGCTGACCAAGGTCGAACTCGGCGAGGTGGACGCCTCGCTGGTGTACCGGACCGACGTGAAGGCGGACGCCGCGAAGATCGACGGCGTGGAGTTCCCCGAGTCCGCGCAGGCCGTCAACGACTACCCGGTCGTCTCCCTCGGCAAGGCGCCCAACGCCAACGGCGCCGCCGCGTTCCTCGGCTACCTGAACTCCATGGACGCCCGCCGGGTGCTCACCGAGGCCGGCTTCCAGGTGCCGTGAGCACGCCCCGAACCACTCCCGCACCACACCCCCGGGGCCGGCGGCGGCCCCGGGGGGCCACCCGCGTCCCCGGCGCGCTGCTGCTGCCCGCCCTGCTCGGCCTCGCCTTCCTCGTGCTGCCGCTGCTCGGCCTGCTGATCCGCGCCCCGTGGAGCGCGCTGCCCGCGCTGCTCACCGGCCCCGAGGTCTGGCAGGCGCTGCGGCTGTCGCTGATCTCCGCGACCGCCGCCACCGGCGTCTCGCTGCTGCTCGGCGTCCCGCTGGCCTGGCTGCTGGCCCGCACCGACTTCCCCGGCCGCCGGCTGCTGCGCGCCCTGGTCACCCTGCCGCTGGTGCTGCCGCCGGTGGTCGGCGGCGTCGCGCTGCTGCTGGTGCTCGGCCGGGCCGGAATCGTCGGGCGCTGGCTGGACGCGGCGACCGGCATCACCCTCCCGTTCACCACCGCGGGCGTCGTCGTCGCCGAGACCTTCGTCGCCATGCCGTTCCTGGTGATCAGCGTGGAGGGCGCGCTGCGCGCCGCCGATCCGCGCTACGAGGAGGCCGCCGCGACCCTCGGCGCGTCCCGGCTGACCGCGTTCCGCCGGGTCACCCTGCCGCTGGTCGCCCCGGGCATCGGGGCCGGCGCGGTGCTCGCCTGGGCGCGCGCGCTGGGCGAGTTCGGCGCGACCATCACCTTCGCCGGCAACTTCCCCGGCCGCACCCAGACCATGCCGCTGGCCGTGTACCTCGCCATGGAGTCCGACCCGCAGGCGGCCATCGCGCTCAGTCTGATCCTGCTCACGGTCTCCATCGCCGTCCTCGCCGGACTGCGCGACCGCTGGATGTCCGCCCCGTGACCACTCTGGATGCCGAACTGCGCGTCGGCCGCGGCGCGTTCACCCTCGACGTGGCGCTCTCCGCGCAGCCCGGCGAGGTCGTCGCACTGCTCGGCCCGAACGGCGCCGGCAAGTCCACCGCGCTGCGCGCCCTCGCCGGGCTGCTCCCCCTGACGGACGGTCACATCACGCTGTACGGCGAGCAGTTGGACTCCCCCGCCGACGACGTCTTCCGTCCCGCCGAGCAGCGTCCGATCGGCGTGGTCTTCCAGGACTACCTGCTCTTCCCGCACCTGTCGGCGCTCGACAACGTCGCTTTCGGCCTGCGCTGCAAGGGACTTCGCCGCGCCGCCGCCCGCGCCGAGGCGCTGCCCTGGCTGGAGCGGATGGGCCTCGGCGAGCACGCCGGGCGGCGCCCCGCGAAGCTCTCCGGCGGCCAGGCCCAGCGCGTCGCCCTGGCCCGCGCCCTCGCCGTCCGCCCCCGCCTGCTCCTGCTCGACGAGCCGCTGGCCGCGCTCGACGCCCGTACCCGGCTCGACGTCCGCGCCGAACTCCGGCGTCACCTGGCCGAGTTCGAGGCCGTCGCGGTCCTCGTCACGCACGACCCGCTGGACGCGATGGTGCTCGCCGACCGCCTGGTCGTCATCGAGGCCGGCCGGGTCGTCCAGACCGGCCGCCCCGCCGAGGTGGCCCGCCGCCCGCGCACCGACTACATCGCCCGCCTGGTCGGCCTCAACCTGTACCAGGGCGTCGCGGACGGCCGCCGCGTCACCCTTCCCGAGGGACAGGTCCTCGCCACCGACGAGGAGTTGACCGGCCCCGCGTTCGTCGCCTTCCCGCCCGACGCCGTCACCCTGCACCGCCACCGCCCCGAGACCAGCGCCCGCAACCTGTTCCCCTGCACCGTCGCCGGCCTCGACCTCCACGGCGACCGCTTCCGCGTCGACCTCGCCGGCCCGCTCCCCCTCGCCGCCGACCTCACCCCCACCGCCGCGGCCGACCTCGACCTCACCCCCGGCACTCGGGTCTGGGCCGCCGTCAAGGCCACCCAGACCCACGCCTACCCGGCCTGACCTCCCGAGCCGCCCTGCCCGCCCTGCTCGGACGGTGCAACGGAGGCCGGACCGCCGACGCGTTCGACGGCCGGCCGGCCCTCCGGCACCGGCTACCATCGGGGCCGAACCTGCCCGTCCCGCACCGGAGTCCAGCTGATGAGCGCACCACGGATCGGCGTCGTGATCGTCACCATGGGCAACCGCCCGCGTGAACTCGCCGCCCTGCTGGACTCGGTGGACCGGCAGGACCTGCCCGCACAGCGGGTGGTGCTGGTCGGCAGTGCCTGCCCGCTCACCGACGTCGACCGGCCGGGGCTGCAGAAGCTGCCGCTCGCCGACAACCCGGGCTGCCCGGGAGCGCGCAACGTCGGGCTGCAGGCGCTGCTGGACGCCGGGGACGTCGACGTGGTGGTGGAGCTGGACGACGACGGGCTGCTGATCGCCGACGACGTGTTCCGACGGGTCGCCGAACGGTACGCCGCCGAGCCGCAGTTGGGGATCGTCGCGTTCCGGATCGCGGACGAGCACGGCGAGACCCAGCGCCGCCACGTCCCGCGCCTGCGGGCGTCCGACCCGATGCGGGCCGGCCTGGTCACCGCGTTCCTCGGCGGCGGGCACGCCCTCTCGGTGCCGATGCTGCGCCGAACCGGCCTGTGGGCGGGCGAGTTCCGCTTCGGCCACGAGGAGACCGACCTCGCCTGGCGCGCCCTGGACGACGGCTGGACCATCCAGTACGACCCGCAGGTGGTCCTGCAGCACCCGAAGACCTCCCCGGCGCGGCACGCCGTCTACTTCCGCTACACCGCCCGCAACCGCGTCTGGCTGGCCAAGCGCCGCCTCCCCGCGCCGCTGGTCCCGCTCTATCTCGCCACGTGGCTGCTGCTCACCCTCGTCCGCACCCGCTCCTTCCCCGGCCTCGCCTCCTGGTTCGCCGGCTTCGCCGAGGGCCTGCGCACCTCCTGCCCGCCCCGTCGCCCGATGCGCTGGCACACCGTCTGGCACCTCACCCGCCTCGGCCGCCCGCCCCTGATCTGACGTCCTCCCTCCTGTTCGGCGGCCGGGCGGGCGGAGGTGCGTAGAGTGGTCGGCGTGCATCGTGGTGTGCTGCCTCCTCCCGCCGTCTGAGCGGGCAGGCCGGCCGATCGTCGAACGAGTGCCCGGAGACCGCCGTTGACGGCAGGCGTCCCGGGACGGTGTGGGCTGCCCGCTTCCGTGGCCATTGACCATGACGGCATTTCGGGAGTTCACCCGTGTTCTCGCTTCATTCCGCCCTGCCCGCGCGGCGGGGCCTGCTGTACGTCGCACTCGCCGCGACCGCCTGGGGCACCGCCGGGGCGGCGGCCGCGCTGCTGTTCCGGCAGAGCGGCCTGGGACCGCTCGCGTTGACGTTCTGGCGCTCGCTCGGCGGCGCCGCGGTGCTGCTGGCCGTGCGGGTGGGCCGCGGCGGCGGACGGTCCAGGCCCGCGCCGGTCCGGATCCTGTTCAACGGCCTGGGGCTGACGCTGTTCCAGGCCGCGTACTTCCTCGCGGTCCGGCACACGGGCCTGGCCGTGGCCACGGTCGTGACGCTGGGTTCGGCGCCGGTGATGGTGGCGCTCGGCGGACGGCTGCTGATGGGCGAACGGCTGGGCCGGGCCGGGGTGTCGGCGATCGCGGGGGCGCTGCTGGGCCTGGCGGTGCTGGTGCTCGGCGGCGGGGCGGACGCCGGGGTGGAGCCGCGCGGCCTGGCCTGGGCGCTGGCCTCGGCGGCCGGGTACGCGGCCATCACCGTGGCCACCCGCCACTGGGCCCGCACCGGCGCCGCGGACGACCCGGCGGTCACCACGCTCTGGTCGTTCGCGATCTGCGCGGCCTGCCTGGCCCCGTTCGGGTACGCCGAGGGCCTGCTGCCGACGGCGCACGCGCTGCCGTCCACGCTGCTGCTGCTCGGGTACTTGGCGACGGTGCCGACCGCCCTCGCCTACGCGCTGTACTTCGCGGGCGCGGCGGTGATCCGCGCCGCCACCGCATCCGTCGTGGCGCTGATCGAGCCGCTGAGCGCGACGGTGATCGCCGCCGCGGTGCTGGACGAGCCGCTCACGCCGTCCGCGCTGCTCGGCACGGCGGTGCTGCTGCTGTCGGTGGTGGCGCTGGCCCGCGCGGAGCTGCGGGCCGCCTGAGCCACCGCCCGTGGGGTCGGGCGGGCCGGATCCGGTCACCCGGCCTTCGGGCCGCCCGGCGCCTGCGCCCCGGCCTGCTGGTAGAGCGTCACCAGCAGGCCGTGCACCGGCTCGCCCTCCGGGTCCTCCTCCGTCTCCTCGACCAGTGCGGCCAACGTCTCCGCGAGCCGCGCCGCTCTGGCGGGGCTGAGCCGGATGTGACGCAGTGTCAGGACGTGTTCGACGGGCGAGCGCTCCAACTCCTGGGCGACGGCGCCGAGCAGCGCGGCCGTGCCCTCGGCCCGTGGTTCGGCGACGAAGAGCCGCTCGGCCGTCCGCCGGTAGTACTTCTCGGTGCCGCCGCGCACCCGTCGCGTCCCCGCCTCCTGGACCAGCCCCGCCTCGCACAGCACCCTGAGGTGGTGGGAGACGCTGCCCTTGTTCACCCCGAGCTGCGCGGCGAGCCGGCTGATCGTCGACGGCCGGGCGCTCAGGGCGAAGAGCAGGCGCTGGCGCACGGGGTGGGCCAGCGCGGTGTGCTGCGCGGAGGTGCTGATCTGCTGGACGTCGCCGCTGGGTTGATTGTTCATCAGATCAAGCGTTAAGCATGTTTGACGCTTTGGCAAGCCACTGTTCTACTCCCTGTCATGACCTCCACCACCGCGCGGCCCATGCTGGACACCGACGCCGTCGTCGAGTCGCTCGCCGACCTGGTCGCCGAGCACTACGTCTTCCCCGACACGGCCGGGCAGTTGGCGGCGCTGCTCCTGCGCCGCCTCGCCGAGGGCTGCTACCGCACCGAA
This sequence comes from Kitasatospora griseola, assembly GCF_044999035.1. Lineage (NCBI taxonomy): Bacteria > Bacillati > Actinomycetota > Actinomycetes > Kitasatosporales > Streptomycetaceae > Kitasatospora > Kitasatospora griseola. Next base: position 1,320,100 of record NZ_CP173360.1, read on the forward strand.
TCCGCCCAGGAGTTGGCCGAAACGGTCACGACGGATCTCCGGTCGGTCAACGGCGACCTGCACCTGTCCCTCAAGTACCACGCGGTGCCCGCGCCGCCGGAGCGGGGCGCGGCGGCCCTGGCCGCGATGCGCAGGGAGTTCGACGCGACCCTGGGCGGGATTCCGCGGGTCGAACTCCTCGACCACGGCGTCGCGGTCCTGGAGATCGCACCGAACATGTTCCCGCTGGACTGGGCGGCACAGCCGCTGGCGGCGGCGCTCTCCCTGGTGGCGCCGGCCCGCGCCCTCGTCCTGGACCTGCGCCGCAACGCCGGCGGCGATCCGGACACGGTCGCCTTCGTCTGCGGCTACCTGCTCGACGGCCGCACCCACCTCAACACCATGCTGTCGCGGCAGGGAGAGGTGGCCGAGCAGTCCTGGACACCCCCGTTCGTCCCCGGCGCCCGGTTCGGCGGCAGCAAGCCGCTCTACGTACTGACCAGCGGGAACACCTTCTCCGCGGGCGAGGAACTCGCCTACGACCTGCAGCAGCTCGGTCGCGCCGAGATCGTCGGCGAGACCACCCGGGGCGGCGCGCACCCGCGCGAGGGCTGGACGGTGCACCCGAACCTGGAGCTCTCCGTGCCCGTCGCCCGCGCGGTCAACCCGGTCTCGGGCACCAACTGGGAGGGCGCCGGCGTCCGGCCCGACGTGCCGTGCCACGCCGACGCGGCGCTCGACCGCGCGCTGGCCCTGGCCGCGGCACGCCTGGCCTGAACCTTCCGGCCGCACCTGACCTCGCCCCGCCGCTGCACCGCCCTCGTAGGCTGATGCGGCGTCAGCCGGATTGCAGGGCCGGGCGGTCGGCGACGGCGGTGCAGCCGGTGGAAGTCACCGGGCCGGCGGAGGACCGGCGCGACGCCGATTCACAGCTCCGCCTCCGGGGGGAGCCGGTGGACGCCCGGGAGGTGGGGGTCCAGCTCGCCGGGCTCGAACCGGCACATGCCGACGGCGTGCCAGAACTCCCCGGCCACATCGCCTTCGCACTTGTACGCGCCGGACGGCAGCAGCGCCGCCCAGCCGTCGGGCGAGCCGAGCAGCGTCGCCAGGGCGGCGGGCCGGCCGTCGGGGCGGATCCGCCAGAGCCGTACGGTGCCGTCCTCGCCGCCGCTGGCGAGCAGCGAGCCGTCCGGGCTGAAGGTGACCGCGAGGATCCGGCCGGTGTGGCCGCGCAGGCCGGCCAGCTGCTCGCCGGTGCGCGGGTCCCAGAGCCGGACCATCCGGTCGTCCCCCGCGGTGGCGAGCAGCGGCCGGGAGGGGTGGGCGGCCGCGGTCCAGAGCCGCCCGATGTGGCCGGTCAGTCGGTGCCGGACCACGCCGTCGCCCCAGATCAGGGCGGTCCCGTCCCAGGAGGCGCTGGCCAGCCAGGAGCCGTCGGGCGCCAGCGAGACGGCGTACACGCGGTCGGTGTGGCCGTCGAGTTCGGCCTCGACCCGGCCGGTGCCGAGGTCGGCGATCCTCACCCGGTGGTCGTCGCAGCCGGTGAACAGGCGTCGGCCGTCCGGGCTGAACGCGATGGAGCGGACCCGTCCCCGGTGCTCACGCAGGGTGGTGAGGTGGGCCCCGGTGCGGCGGTACCAGACCCGGACGGTGTCGTCGTCGTTGGCGGTGGCGACCAGGACGCCGTCGGGGCTGAACGCCTCGGCCCAGACGTGTTCGGTCTCCATGTCCATCTCGCGCAGGTACTCGCCGCTCCGGGCGTTCCAGAGACAGAGGTCGCCGTCGTTGGTGGCGGTGGCGAGGACCGCCTCCTCCGGGCTGAACTCGGCGGAGACCAGTCGGCTGCTGCGGCCGGAGAGCTCGCGCAGCCGGCGGCCGGTGGCGGGCTCCCAGAGCCGGACCACGCCGTCGTTGCCCCCGGCGGCGAGCAGGGCGCCGTCACCGCTGAAGCTGAGCGAGCCGATCCGGCGGCCGTGGCCGCGCAGGAGCTGGCGGCTGCGGCCGGAGGCCGGGTCCCAGAGCCGGACCAGCCCGTCGTTGCCGCCGGTGACCAGCAGCGCGTCGGTCTCCGCGCTCCCCCGGCCCGCGCCGGGACGGAACCGGCAGGCCCAGACCGAGCCCCGGTGCTCGGGCGGCTGGCGGCGCAGCGGCGCCACCTTGTAGCCGCCGCTGCGGGTCGCCGGGGCGCGGCCCGACCGTCCGGCGCCGTCGGCCCGGAGGGTCCGGGAGACCTGCCAGATCCGCACCCCGCCGTCGCTGTCGCTGGCGGCCAGCCGGGTGCCGGCCTCGTCGAAGGTGACCTGGTAGATCTTGCCGGCCGAGTCCTCCAGCCGTTCGGCGGGCGTGCCGTCGAGCGGGTTCCAGAGCCGGACCTGGCCTTCGGTGTCGCCGCTGGCCAGCAGGTCGCCGTCGGGGTGGAACGCGAGGGTGTAGATCCGTCCGGCATGGCCGGACAGGGTGTGCAGCAGGCGCCGCCCGGCGGCGTCCCAGATCCGTACGCTGCCGCCGACGCCGTCGTCGTGGCCGCCGTCGGCGGTGGCGACCAGGGCGCCGTCCGGGCTGAACGCGGATCGGTAGACGGTGCCCCGGTGGCCGGGGAGCACGGCGCGCCGGCGGCCGGTGGCGGTGGACCACAGCCGGGCTCCGCCGCCGGAGTCCCCGGTGACCAGCAGGGTGCCGTCGGGGCTGAACACCGCCGTGTAGACGGGCGCGGCGTGGCCGCGCAGGCGGTGCAGCGGGCGGCCGGTGGCGGTGTCCCAGAGGGTGACGACGCCGTCCGGGTCGCCGGTGGCGACCAGTCGGCCGTCCGGTCCGAGCGAGACCGGCCAGACGCCGCCGGGGTGGACGTCGAGGCGGTGCCGGCACTCCCCGGAGACCTGGTCCCAGAGCCGGACGGTGCCGTCGGCGCTGCCGGTGGCCAGCACGTCGCCGGCGAACTTGACCGCGTAGACCCGCCCGCTGTGGTCCTTGAGGGTGCGCAGGGCGACTCCGGTGACGGCGTCGCAGACCAGCACGCTGCCGTCCTCGCTGCCGACCGCGAGCAGTCGGCCGTCGGGGCTGAAGGCGACGGGTTCGGGCAGCCGGGTGGAGCGCACGTCGAAGCCGTACGGGACGCCCACCTCCGAGGGGCTGAACCCGGCCTCGACGGGCAGTCCCGGGGCGATCGCGGCGGCCCGCAGCTCCGGCGCGGCCATCACCTCCGGATCGGTGACGGCCGAGATCAGGGCGGCCCGCTGCCAGCGGCTGCCCTGCAGTCGGGCGCCGCGCAGGTCGGTGCCGAGCAGGCGGGCGCCGCGCAGGTCGGCCGAGCGCAGGTCGGCGCCGGAGAGGTCGGCGGAGTCGAGCCGGGCCCCGGCCAGGGTCGCGCCGCGCAGGTCGGCGCCGGACAGGTCGGCGCCGAGCAGGCGGGCGTCGGTCAGGTCCGCGCCGGACAGGTCGACGCCGGACAGGTCGCGGTGCGAGAGGTCCTCACCGGCCAGGGGCGCACCGCGCAGGACGGTGTGCGCGGGGACCCGCAGGCGGTCCAGCACCTTGATGGCGTTGAGCCGGGCCGCCTCGCCGCTGTCCTGGGCGCCGTCCAGGACGGAGCGGGCCCAGTTCTGGCAGGCCTGGCGGTCGGCGAGGTCGCAGAGGAACTCGACGGCGAGCCGGCTGAGCGGGCCGCGGGCGAGCAGTTCCGGGTCGCCGCTCGCCAGGGCGGCCGCGGCGGCCCGGGCCACCAGCCACTCCACCACCGAGCCGTGGATGAAGTGGAACATGCCCTCGTCGGAGCGGACCAGCAGGCTGCCGGAGCCGACGGCGTGCGCGACCTGCGGGGTGGGCATCGGGCTGTCGACCAGGCCGCTGAGCACTTCGGCGATGTCGACGATCTCGTCCAGCGAGACGGAGGTGCGGCCGCTCTCCCACAGCCGCACCGCGAGCAGGGTGACGGCCTGCCAGAGCTGTTCCAGGCGCAGGCCGGGGGCGGCGCCCGGCCCACCGTCGCCGCGTCGTTCCTCGAACCGCAGCCAGGAGGTGAAGAGTTCCTGGTAGAGGCCGGCGGCGCTGAGCGCCCGGCCGGCGCCCGCGACGGTGCGCAGCCGGTCGTGGTCGAGGTCCGCGACGAAGCTGAGCAGCCGGGGGTTGCGGCAGAGCGCGAGCAGGTCGGGGATGGCCTCCAGCAGCCGCATCCGGCGGGCGGCGGCATCCGGGTCGCCGTACCGGTTGGCGAGGTAGCTGCGGATCTGGTGCGGGGTGAAGTCCTGGACGGCGACCAGCCTGCGCTGCGGAAGCAGGCCGACCCGTTCGCCGAGCGCGGTGAGCACCTGTTCGTGCGAGCGGAAGTGCTGGGTACGGCTGGTGACGACGATCTTGGCGTTGTCGACGGCGGCGTCCAGCAGCACCTGGAGGTGGTCGGCGGCGCGCTCGTAGCTGACCCGGTTGACCAGTTCGTCGAAGCCGTCGAAGAGCAGCACGACGCGGCCCTGCCGGAGCATGTAGCGGAACGTCCGCAGGTCGAGGGAGTCGATGCCGTGCTCCGTCAGGTGGGCGGCCACCAGGCCGTCCAGCGAGTGCGCCTTGTCGAGTGCGCTCAGGTCGATGAACAGCGGTGTCAGGTACGGGAGTTCGGTGGGAATGCGGCGGGCCGTCTCGCGCAGGGCGAAGGTCTTGCCGCGGCCGAAGTCGCCGAGCAGCAGGACGAACCGGCCGTGGTCGGAGTCGAGCAGCCGGAGCAGTTCGTCGACCAGGCCGTCGCGTTCCTCGGCGCCGGGCCGTTCGGCGTCGCGGTAGCGCTGCGGCAGGTAGAGGCCGGGCTGGTACTGGCTGTCGGCGGCGAGCCGCTCGCTCTGCGCCGAGACGTAGTCGCGCAGGTCCAGCAGGCCCTGGAACTCCAGGAAGCTGCGCAGCCGCACCCCGCGGCGGCGGGCCCGCTCGCGCAGGGCCAGGGACGGCGGCGGGCCGTCGTGGACGAGTTCGGCGTCCGGGGCGGCGCCGTCGGCGTGCACCTCGTCGATGAAGCGGTCGACGTCCTCCGGCGTCGGGGTCCGCACGCTGACGGCCACCCGCTGCTGGCGGACCAGGCCGGACTCGGCCCAGGTCACGAAGAGCTGCGGCGGGGGGCCCGCCACCTCGCGGATCTGGGCGCCCCGGTGGCGGGTGCGGCACACCTCGGCGACCCGGGCCAGCAGGGTGTCCAGCGGCGAGGCCAGCCTGCGGACCTCGCGCTCCGCCCCGGCGGCAGGGCGGGCCTCGGCCACCTGCGGCGGTTCGACGGTCGGGGCCCGGTCGGCCGGTTCGGGCGCCGGGAACACCCGCCCGGCCAGGCGCCAGGGGACGGCCGCCCGCAGGGGCTCGGCGCCCGGGTCGGACCAGCGGGTCAGCCCCTCGCGGGTGAGCCGGAGCAGTTGGTGGCCGCCGGCGGCCGGGGCGGCGAGCGTGGTCACCTCGCCGGCCGAGGTCGCCAGCGTCCCGACGCCGCTGCGCGCGGCGCCCGGGCCGTTCAGCAGCAGGTTGAGCCGGGGCGCGGTCAGCCGGGTGAACCGGTCCGCGTCGCGGAGCGGTTCGTCGGCCGGTCCGCCGCGCGCCGGGTGGGCGGCCACCGGGTGGCGCATCGCGCCGATCCGCAGCCACCCGTCGTTCTCGTACGGGCGCAGCGCCTGGGCGAACCAGGCCGCCTGTTCGGGGCCCAGCCAGCCGTACCGGTCGTCGGGTCGGTGGGACCAGGCCATCGAGGAGTTCAGGCCGGCGACGACGACGCCCAGTTCGGGGACGGGGAAGAGGGTCCACGGCTGGGCGCTGTCGAAGACCACGTCCAGGCCCTGGTAGAACTCCTGGAACAGCCGTGAGTAGTGCCGCCACTTGGGCCAGTACGGCGGGGCCGGCCGCAGTTCGTCGGCCTCGCAGGTGGCGAAGTAGGCGCGCGAGGCGGCCTGGCTGACGTCCTGTCCGCCGGGGACGATCGCCACCCGGTGCGGCTCCAGGCCCAGCAGGGTGCGCATCCCGCTGAGGAAGGAGAGCGCCTGCTCGCACTCGCGGGGGCTGCCCGAGGCGGTGAGGTCGCCGGTGACCACGACCAGTTCGGGCGCGGGGGCGCCGAAGTCGGCGAGCTCCACCAGGTCGCCCCAGACCGCGGCCTGGAGGTCGGCGGGGTCGTTGCCCCGGCCGAACCCGGGGCCGGCCAGGTGCAGCACCGTCACCGCCTCGCGCCCGCCGGCCCGGCCGGCCGCCAGCGGGTACTCGGGCTGGACGGACGGCCTGCGCCGGGCCGTCCGGCCGGCGGCGCCGGCCGCCCCGGGTGCGGCGGCCGGCGTCCGGGCGGCCGGCGAGAGCGTGCCCGGGGCGTCGGCGGGGCCGAGCGCGCCGCCCGGGTAGCCGGGGCGCAGCTCGGGCCGGGAGCGGCCGTCCATGGCCGCCGCGACCCGGGTGAGCAGGAGCTGCCGGGCGTCGGCCGGTTCGTTGACGCCGACCAGGTCGATGTAGGTGAGGGTGGCGAGCAGGCCGTCCACCGGGATGTCCTCGATCCGGACGGTGACCAGGCGGCGTTCCGGGGCGTCCGGGTCCGCGCGCAGGGCGGCCTGCCACTCCATCCGGCCGTAGCGCGAGCGCTCGTAGTGGCGTGAGAGCAGGGCGATGACCGCCGCGGACTCGGTGATGCCGCGGTCCATGAAGTCGACGAAGTTGGTGCCGGGGACGAAGTCCCACGCCTGGAGGAACGCCCGGTAGCCGGCCTCCTCCAGCGTCCACGCGATCCAGGACGCCCAGCGTTCGTCGGCCGGCGAGTAGCTGATGAAGAAGTCGATCGGCCCGGGGCCACCCGGGATCGCGTCAAGAGCCCCCATACGGAGAACATATGACCGCCCCGGACGGGAGTAACCGTCTTTCCTTGCAACGCTTTTGGGCGATTCCGGGGTGCTCTCCGTTGACCGACGTCCGGTCGACGACCGGCCGGGCGCGGGGGCGGGCCGACGGCGGCCTCGACCCTCGACGGCGGCTGTGCGACCCTGGCGTCCGTGTTTGCGTACTGGCTCGCCGCCCGGCGGCTGCACCCGCTCGACCTCCTGGCCGGCGGTCTGCTCGCCCTCGGCCTCCTCCTCCTCGCCACCGGGCTGCTCCCGGCGGACTCCGCCGGGGCGGCCGTGCAGCGGATCGCGCCGCTGCTCGCCTTCCTGGGCTCGGTGGTCGTGCTGGCCGAACTGACCGGCGCCGCCGAGGTGTTCGACGTGCTCGCGACCCGGGTGGCGCGGGCCGGCCGGGGCAGCTACCCGGTGCTGTTCCTGCTGTGCGTGGGTTTCGCCGCGCTCACCACGGCCGTCCTCAACCTGGACACCACCGCGGTGCTGCTCACCCCCGTGATGCTGGCACTCGCCACCCGGGTGGGCATCGCTCCGCTCCCGCTGGCGATGACCACGGTCTGGCTGGCCAACACGGCGAGCCTGCTGCTGCCGGTCTCCAACCTGACCAACCTGCTGGCCGCCGACCGGGTCGCGCTCTCCAGCGCCGGGCTGGCGCGGGCGATGTGGGCGCCGCAACTGGCCGCCCTGCTCGCCACCATGGCGTGCCTGTGGGGGTTCTACTGGCGGCGCGGGCGGCGGGGCGCGGACGGGTACCGGCCGCCGGAGGTCCGGCGGCCGAAGGATCCGGTGCTGTTCCGGGTCTGCGCGCTGGCCTGCGCCGGGTTCCTGGCGGGCAGTCTGCTGGCCCCCGTACCGCTCTGGATGGCCTCGGGCGCGGCGGCCGCGGTGGTCGTCGCGGCGTACGCCGTGCGCCGTCCGGAGGGGCTGAGCGCCTCGTTGATTCCGTGGCGGCTGCTGGTCCTGGTGCCCGGGATGTTCCTGGTGGTGCAGACCGTGGACGCGCACGGACTGCACCGGCTGCTCGCTGCGGCGGTCGGCGACGACGCCGGGCCGCTGGGCCTGTTCCGGGCCTCGGCGGTCGGTGCGGGGCTGTCCAACCTGCTCAACAACCTGCCGGTCTACCTGGCCGGGGAGGCCGCGGTGCCGGCCGGCAACCACCAGCAGCTGCTGGCCCTGCTGATCGGCACCAACATCGGCCCGCTGATCGCCCCCTGGGCCTCGCTGGCCACCCTGCTCTGGTACGAGCGCTGCCGCTCGGCGGGCCTGCGGGTGCCGTTGCGGAGCGTGGCCGGGACCGGGGCCGTGCTCGCCGTCGGTGGCGTGGCGCTGGCCACCGCGGCACTCGCGGTGGTGGGCTCCGCCTGAGCCCCCGCACAAGGGCTCCTGCGGGGGCCGGCTTCGAGGCGGGGGGGTCCGACGGGTCACGGCCCTGCGGCGGCCTCTTCGGGTCCGGCCGGCCGGGCGGCGCGGGCCACCAGGTCGAGCAGGTACGGCACGACCTCCGCCCGGCCCGCGACGTAGCTGCGGGCCGTGTCCGGCTGCCCGATCCGCGCGTCGAACCCGCTGCCGTCGAGCGCCCGGACCACCAGTCCCGCCTCGGTCGCCAGCAGGATCCCGGCGGGCAGGTCGATCTCCTCGGCCCGGTAGCCGACGAAGCCGTCGATCAGCCCGCACGCGAGCAGCGACCAGGTGAGCAGCGGCGCCCACAGCTGGAGCACCCGGCGGGCGCCGCCCTCCAGGCCGTCCTTGAGCGCCCGGGCCACCGGATCGTCGCGCGCCACCCCGTGCCCCTGCGTCCAGCCGAGCACCGGGCGGCCGGACCGCGGCGGGCGGGCAGCGGCGCGCAGTCGCCCGGACGGGCCGTACGCCCCGCCGCCGTGCACGGCCCGCCAGGTCCGGCCGGCGACCGGGTCGTGGACCACGCCGACGACCGGCTCGTCGTCCAGGCAGAGCGCGATGCCGACCACGTAGGCGGGCAGGCCGATCACCACGTTGTTGCTGCCGTCCAGCGGGTCGACCAGCCAGGTGCGGCGGGAGCCCGGCCGGTCGGCCGCGGTACCGCCCTCCTCGGCCAGGATGCGGTCCGCCGGGAACCGCTCGGCCAGTCGGCGGGTGACCAACTCCTCGGCCAGGAGATCGAGTTCGGTGACGACGTCACCGTCCTGCCCTTTGCTGTCCACGCGGAACGCGTCCAGGAAGCGGGCCCGCAGCAGGGCGCCCGCCTCCTCGGCGGCCCGCACCGCGGTCCGGCACTCGTCCGCGAAGGCGGCCGGCCGGGCTCCCTCACCCGGCGCTGTCGCGTCCACTGATCCTCCTGGCCGCCTCGTCGGCGATCCGGGCCGTCCGGGCCGCGTCGCAGCGCCGTCGCACCACCCGGCGGGCGGCGCCGTCCACCGGCCCCAGCACCACGTCCACCGGACCCGGCACCGTCCGGCCGAGGACGACGGTGGCGGCGGGCGCGGCGTCCGGCAGCATCGTGGCGTGGAACTCGCCGGCGCCCAGGGTGTACGTCTCGCCGCGTGCGCTGGTCTGCTCGGCCAGCGGCTCCCAGCGGACCAGCCGCGGGCTCGGGCGGATCTCGTCCGTCCCTCCGGCGCTGTGCACCTCGAACGCCCGGTGGGTCGGCCGGGCGGGCTCGTCGTACACCCCCACCCGCAGGTTGCCGATCCGGCCGTAGAGCACGCTGCTCTTCAACTCCCAGCTGTGGCAGTGTATTTCGTAATCGGCCCCGACCGGGGCCGGGTCGAAGACGTGCACGCACACGCCGTACGCGCCGTCACGCAGCACCGGCAGGCAGTAGAAGCCCAGCGGGTGCACGACCGCGCGCAACGGCCGCACGCCGGAGGCCACCTCGGCCAGCAGGCCCCCGACCAGACCGTCCAGGCCGGGCGCGGCGGCGGTGGACCCGGCGGCCCGTTCGAGTGCCGTGTAGAGGTTCGTCATCTCCTCTGCCCTCCCCCAGCGGGCGCGGCTACCGTCGGTACGGGTTCTCCGCGTGCAGCGCCCGGTCGATGATGTCGCTGACGTCCCGGTCCGAGAAGGCGGTCGGCAGCGGGATGCGCAGGTGCTCGAACAGCCGCCGGACCTCGTCCGCCGTCGGGTCGTCGCCCAGCGGTTCGGTGTCCCGGAGGTCGAGTTTCACCGCCTGCTCCCGGTAGTGGTGCAGTTCGGTGACGTAGTAGTCGTACAGCGGGCGGCCGCGTTCGACGCAGATGCTGACCCGCTGCGGGTCGTCCTGGGTGATGATCAGGCAGGAGGCGGAGACGTCGAACCGCAGCGACGGCGCCACCTCCGAGAGGTGGACGTCGATCTCCAGGGTGTCCAGGCGCTGCCGGTACCAGGCGGCGGCCAGCACCGTCGCGTACGACTCCTTCCGGGTGCGCTCCACGCTCCAGCCCGTGTCGCTCCTCCCGAGCGCACCGTCCGCCCGGTTCGCGAAGGTGCCCCGGAACCGCGCGTACGCGGCGCAGACCGCCTCGTTGCCCGGGTGCACGATGTCGATCTTCACGGTGAGCGCGCGGCGACGACGGCGGGCCTCCTGGACGCACTCGGGCAGCGTGACCGCCCGCAGGTACGTGCCGGTGCCGCCCTTGAACACCCACCGGTCGGTGTCCTGCCGGGCCCGCTCCAGCGCCCGTTCCAGGTCGACGCCGGCCAGTTCGCGCACCGATGCCAGGTTCTCCAGCGCCTGCCGGGCGCCCTCCGTCGCCTCCCGGATGTCCACCACCCGCCGTCGGCGCTCGGCCAGCGAGCCGTACACCACGGCCGCCAGCACCAGCAGCGTGGCACCGGAGACGACGTTGTCGCCCAGATCCCCGCCGAGCAGGTCGAGCAGACCGACGGCCAGCGCCCCGAGCAGGGCCACCACGCCGTCCGAGTTCCTGAGCCCCCAGGCGATCGCGCTCTCCAGCCGCCGGCCGGGACCTGCACCCCCGCGCACCACGCCGACACCTCCTTCGACGGTCAACATGGTAGGGGCGAGGGCGAGTTGGCGACAGCACGCGGCCGGTCGGATCGAGGTCGCGAACCGGTCCGGGTCAGGCTGCGGGCCTTCCCGGGCACCTGCACCGAACTCCTGACGGGCGGTCCGGTGGAGCGCACGGGCGGACTCGTCGGACCGGCGCCCGGAGCCCGGGCCCCGATCCACCCGCGGCCCGCGGCGCCTTGACGACTCAAGTCGTTAGCTGCCATATTACTTTCATGACGAGGGACGAGGCCGACCGCGAGCAGCCCACACTGGAGCAGGCCGGATGGCAGCTGCGGCACTACGGCCTGGAGACGGATCCGCAGGCGGTGCTGGTCGCGGTGCGGCTGATCTCCGCGGGCGCGAAGGTCGGCCGGGCGGCCGAGGCCCACTTCGCCAGGTTCGGGCTGTCGACGGGCCGCTACCGACTGCTCGCGGACCTCGAAGGCCACGGCGGGGAGAAGTCCCCCTCGCAGCTGGCGGCCGACCTCGACGTCTCCAGGGCCACGGTCACCGGTCTGCTGGACGGCCTGGAACGCGAGGGCCTGATCGCCAGGCGCCCGTCCACCGAGGACGGGCGCGGCACGGTCGCGGTCCTGACCGCGCGCGGTGCGCAGCGCCTGCGCGACATGGCGCCCGAGCACTTCGGGCGACTGGAGGCGATGGTCACGGGGCTCACCGTCGAGGAGCGCACGGTGTTCCTGGACCTGCTCGCCCGCGTCGTGCGCGGCAGTTCGGCCCTGACCGCCGACTGACCCGGCCGACGGCCGGGCCCGGGCTCCCGTCCCGTGGACGGGAGCCCTTTTCGCCAAGCAGTAATTAGCCAACTAATTACCTTGCGGGAAAGGCCCGTCGCGACCCGGCCACACCCTTTCGCCGTTCGGAACTCCCACGAGATGAAGAGGCCAGGATGCCCGCAACGAACGACAGAACCGGCCCGCGCCGGGCGGCCGCCCGGCCGTTCACGCTGTGGCGCGAGGTGTTGACCGCCTACGCCGCCCCCGCCCTGATGGCGGGTACCGCAGGAGTCGTCACCGGTCAGGCGGACCTGACCGTGGCGGCCTGCAGCTCCATCGCCGGCACCTCCGCGGTGGTGGCGTTCCTGGTCGGCGCCTGGCTGCGGCACGGCGGGCGGCCGCGACGCTGGACCACGACCCTGCCGCGCGTCGCCCTGACCGCGCTGCTCGTCGTCGCGACCGCCGGCCTGGCGGCAGCGCTGGGATGGTTCGCCGCCGAATGGCTGCCGGCCCACGCCTCGATCCGCCCCGCCCCCTGGCTGCGGCGACTGCGCATCGACTTGCCCGTCTCCGCCGTCCTCGCCACCACCATCGTCACCCTGCGCTGGCGCGCCACCGTCCCGCAGGCCCGGCCGTGACCGGCCCCGACACCCGGGCGCCGGCGCCCGAACCCACCTCTGCGGCACCGGCTGCCGCGGACACCACCGAGCACCGAGGAGACACCCGATGATCGTCGTCATGGGAGCGACCGGAACCACCGGAACCGCCCTGCTCCACAGCCTGCGCGCACTCGACGTCCCCGTCCGCGCCCTCACCCGCACCCCGAACCGACCGCTCCCCGGCACCGCCGGCCCGCACGACCGGCAGGTCGAGGTCCGGTACGCCGACGCCGGCGACCCGGACTCGCTGCGCGCCGCCTTCGCGGGCGCCTCCCAGCTCTTCCTCGCCATGGCCAACAGCCCCGCACAGGTCGAACTCGAAACCCGCGTCATCGACATCGCCGCCCACAGCGGAATCGGACACATCGTCAAGCTCTCCGCCCCCGCCGCCGAGCCCGCGTCGCCCGTCGCGATATCCCGCGGACACCACGCCGTCGAGGAACACCTGCGCGCCGCCGGACCCACCGGCACCGTCCTGCGCCCCTACGCCTTCATGCAGAATCTGCTGCGCCTCGCGCCCAGCGTGGCCCAGGGTCTCGTCCTCGGCGCCATGCGGGACGCGCCCTGCAACTACATCGACTGCCGCGACATCGGCGACGTCGCGGCCGCCGTGCTCACCCGCCGCCACCTCGCGGGCGGCACCTACACCCTGACCGGACCGGAAGCCGTCTCCCACCCCGACCTCGCCGCCCGGCTGACCGAACTGACCGGCCGCCGGATCCGGTACGTCGACCTCGCTCCGGACGAGCTGCGCGACAATCTCGTCCACCGGGCCGCCATGCCCGCCTGGCTCGCCGACCACGTCGTGGAGATCCAGCAACTCGCCGTCGCCCGCCCCGAGTCCCCCACCACCACCGTCACCGACATCCTCGGCCGCCGGCCCCGCACCCTCGATGCCTTCCTGAACGAACACCGCGCCCACTTCCAGTGATTCCGGCCGCTCCGGCGACAGAGCCCCTGACCCTGCGCCGCCGCCCGGCGGTGGGCGCCCGGAAGCCCGGTCAGGCGCAGACGAGGGCGACGATGAACGGGTCCTCCTGTCCCGGCAGCTCCGACGCCGGGTTCCGGACGGGGTGCCAGGTCAGGTTGGTGAAACCGGCCCGGCGGGCGGACTGCTCGTAGACGTCCGCGTCCCAGCGGGTGAACGCCAGCACGACCGGCGGCTCGACCGGGAACTCCAGGACCAGAGCGGTGCCCCTCGGTACGGGCCGGGCCGCCGTGACGGACGCCCCGGCGGGTTGCCGGTCCGGGTCGGCCGGGTCGTAACCGGGGTGGACCGTCACCGCGACCAGCCGGCCGCCGGGGGCGAGGTTGGCGCGGATGCCCCGGAACATGTCGGCCATCCGCCCGGGGTCCTCGGCGTAGTTGAACAGCCAGACGGCCACCGCCACGTCGAAGACGCCCAGCACCGGCAGCGCGGCCGCGTCGCACTGGTGGTACACGGCCCCGACCGGACTCCGCGCCTCCTCCCGCCGGGCCAGCGCCACCATCTCCGCGGAGACGTCCACCCCCTCGACGTGGGCGGCGCCGAGCTCCTTGGCCAGCCGGGTGTAGCGCCCGAACCCGCAGGCCACGTCGAGGACCCGGGCTCCCGCGAGCTCCCCGAGCAGGGCACGCACCGCGGGCTCCTCGGGCGCATTGCCGTGGTCGCGCTTGAAGTCGGCGTACCGCTCACCGATGCCGTCGTACTGGGCGGGCTCTTGCTCCCTCGCTGCCACGCAACACACTCCTGACCGCACCGGTTCGGACCTGCCGTGCAACAGACTGCCAGAACACCGGGTGCCGAACCCCCGAACGGCAAACAACTCGCCCCCGGCGAACGGACGTTGGCATCCCTCCACGGGCCTCGGCACCGCGGGCGGATCGGTCCGTTTTCGGTCAGATACCGGACGGCAGGCATGGCACTGTCAGCTACCGGATACACACTCTCAGGCACCCGAGCGTCTCCCGGGCTACATGTGAATGAACACAAGGATGTGTCAGCGCATGGTGAATTTCGGAGCAGTCGATTCGCAGTTACAGTGCTTTCGCGAGCTGGGCTACCTGGTCCTGCCGGGCTGGCTTCCGCTCGACCTCGTCGAACGTCTGACGCACGAGGTGAACTACTGGGTGGACGCGGGCTGGCGGCAGCGGTCGATCGACGCCTGCGCGCGTCCCGCCGACGGCGAGGTGCCCGAGGTCGTGGAACTCGATCTGGCGGCGCACGGTGAACTGGCCGTGCACCCACCCTTGCTGGAGCTTCTCTCCTGCAACGAACTGCTCGGCCGTTCCTTCGTCTTCCACCACCTTCACAGTGACCGCCGTCCCTGTGCCGGTGGCGGCAAGAGCTGGCACCACGACTACGAGCAGCCGGCCGGCGATCGACGCCGGCACCCGATGGTCCACGCCCTGCACTACATCCGCGGCTTGCGCCCGGGGACGGGCGGGCTGGCGGTGCTGCCCGGTTCCCACCGGGAGCCCCTCGGCAAGGACGCACGCGGCCACCTGGGCACCGGCCCGCTCCCGGGCGAGGTGCTGATCGACGAGCTGCCGCCGGGATCGACCGTGATCCTGCACTCCGCCCTCTTCCACACCCGTCGACCTCCTGCCGCACCGGAGACCGGGGCGCGGTACATGATCGACGCCTCCTACTGCCGCACCGGTGTGCGGTGGCCGCCGGTCAAGCCGTACTGGCGGCAGATCCTGGACGTCGCGAACCGCCGCGGCCTGGCCCGCGACCGCTGGCCCGATCTGTTCGCCGAGCGGCACTTCACCGAGTATGTCCGCCCGTACGAAAGGACACGGACATGAGGATCCTGGAGGCCGTACCGTTCGACGTGGTCCTGGACCACTTCTCGCGGCAGCACCCGTACGACCCGTTGGACGCGGCCAACTCCAATGACGAGGCCCTGGGTCACATCACAAATGCGCAGCGCCTTCTGCGGGGACGCTGGCACAAGGTGCTCCTGGACGGGCCGGAGATCCTGCGGGTGGTGCTCCCCTGGCACCTGGGCGAGGACGGCGAGGTCGAGCTGATCCCTCGCACGGGCCTGACGGTGACCGCCGCCGCCCGCCGGCTGAGCCGTCTGCACGCCACCTACGCCACCACCAATCCGCTGTGCGCGGACAAGCTCGCCCGGCAGGTCGACGCCCCGCCGCTGCCGCTCTTCCTGAGCACCGCGCCGATGCCCGGCCCCGACTACGAACTCCTGGCGGTGCGCCAGGGTTTGATCCATCTGGACGGCCTGCACCGGATGCTCGCCTGGGCCACGGCCGGGCGCCTGACTCCGGGCCACTGGACGCCGGCGTACGTCGCGGGGCTACCCCCGGCCGACGTACGGCATGGCACTGGGCATGACCAGGACCGACTGGATGTTCACTCCGAGCGGCAGGGCGGCCATGGCCCGGACCGTGTCCACGACGTGGCGCACGTCCATCGTGGGCTCGACCCGCAGTGACCCGTCGGCCTGCCGCACGGCAGGCTGGGGCCGGCCCTCGGGGGTCACGTTGCCGATGTCGATCTGGCCGCAGGAGATGTCGAAGCGACGGCCGTCGAGGGACAGCGACCGGGTCATGCCGGCCACGGCGTGTTTGGCCGCAGTGAACGCGATCGAGTCCGGCCGCGGGACCTGGGAGGAGGGGGCGCCGTTGTTGATGATCCGTCCGCCGCGCGGATCCTGGCGCTTCATCAACCGGAACGCGGCCCGGGAGCAGAGGAAGGTGCCGGTGGCGATGGATCCCATCACCCGGTTCCAGTCCGCCACGCCCACCTCCTCGATCGGGACGTACGGCATGGTGTCGGCGGCGTTGTTGAACAGCAGGTCGAGCCGCCCGAACCGGTGCGCCACCGTGTCGAAGAGCGCTGCCACGGCATCGGGGTCGGTGATGTCGGCAGCCAGGGGCACGGCACGGTCGCGCTGGTCGGCCGGGGCGAGGCCGGCGGTCTGCTCAAGCCGTTCGACCCGGCGTCCGACGAGCACCACCGTCCAGCCGTCGGCCAGCAGGCCCAGCGCGCAGGCCCGTCCGATGCCGGTCCCCGCTCCCGTCACGATCGCAATCCGCCTGACCATCCGTCATCTCCTTCTCCACAAAGCCCACTTGGGCACGTCCGCCACCCGAGCGTGCCCGCCGACCTCACCCTCGAACCGGGAGCGACACATGATTGGCGACATCCAGGCACTGGGCGGCACCGAAGGCAGCCGAGCCTGGTACGAACGGGCGCAGGCATCCCTCGCCGGCGGCATCAGCTCCTCCGCCCGGCTGACCTCCACCGGCCCGCACCCGTACCCCCTGTACATGGCCTCCGGCCACGGGGCGCGGATCCGCGACATCGACGGCAACGAGTACGTCGACTACCTGGCCGCCTACGGCAGCGCCGTCCTCGGACACGCGCCGTCGGTCCTCACCGACGCCCTGGAACCGGTGCTGCACGGCGGCACGATGTTCGGCACCTGCAACACCGCGGAGGTCGAACTCGCCGAACTCATCACGGAGATGGTCCCCTGCGCCGACCTGGTGCGGTTCGCCAACTCCGGCAGCGAGGCGGTCCAGGGGGCCGTGCGCGCCGCACGCAGCCACACCGGGCGGACGAAGATCCTGAAGTTCGAGGGCCACTACCACGGCTGGACCGATGTGCTGGCCGTGTCCAACCGGCCCGGCGCCGACGAAGCCGGCCCCTACGACCGCCCCCACCCGGTGCCGCACTCCCCGGGCATCCCGGCCGGGGTCGTGGACGATGTGGTGGTCTGCCCGTGGAACGACCCCGACGCCCTGCGCACCGTGCTCGACGCCCACCGGGGCGAACTGGCCGCCGTCATCTGCGAGCCGATCGTCGCCAACAACGCCTGCACGATGCCCGCACCCGGCTTCCTGGAGGTGCTGCGCCAGGAGTGCACGCGGCGCGGCATCGTGCTGATCTTCGACGAGATCTGCACCGGCTTCCGGACCGCACCGGGCGGCGCGCAGGCCCTGTTCGGCGTGGTTCCCGACCTCGCAACCTACTCGAAGGCCCTGGGCGGCGGCCTGCCGATCGCCGCCTTCGCCGGCCGGCGCGAGCTGATGGAACCGCTCGCCACCGGTCACCTCAAGCACGGCGGCACCTACAACTCCTCCCCCTTGTGCGCCACCGCGGGCCTGGCCACCCTGCGAGAGCTGAACCGCCCCGAGGTCGTCGAACACATCGACACCACCGGTCGCCAGATCATGGAGGCCATCCAACGGGCCGCCCACGACCGCGGCGTGCCCTGCGCGGTCCAGGGCGTCGGCGCGCTCTTCCAGGTGGTGTTCACTCCCGGCGGCACCCCCACGACGCAGTACCGGGACCTCCTCCGTGCCGACACCGCCCGATACGCGGCCTTCCGCCACGAACTGCTCAAACAGGGCGTGCACACCAACGCCTACGGCATGGCCTGCTGGTTCGTCTCCGCCGCCGTCACCGCCGACGACCTGGCGACCACCTGCAAGGCCATCGAACGCTCCTTCGACGCCCTGTCCGCCAACTGACCTCCACCCACCCGCAGTTCCGCTACTCGGAGCGCGGGATCGGCACTTCGGCGCGGCCCTCGTAGGCTGCCCCGGCGTCAGCGGGCGCGGGGTCAGCGGGCGCGCAGGGCCGGGTGGTCGGTGACGACGGTGCAGCTGCCGGGGGCGATCCCGATGACGGCCCGCTCAGGCACCCGCACCCCGGCACGCGCCCGGTACGAGGCCACGCACGAGTCGGCGGGCTCCTGGCAGGCTCCCGCCGACTCGATTGCCGGTGGTACCAGAGCAACGCGGCTACGGCCCGGTGCAGTCGGTGAACCGACCCCTCTACCTCATGGGCCTCGGCTCACGCCCCGGGCGCATGGCGCACGCCGCGCAGCGTTGAACCCCGCACTTCCGGGAGTCGCCCAGAGGTTGCGGTCGGTCCCGTGACTGCGCCGGGCCGACCGGCGGCAGTCCCGATTCGACGGCCCCGGTTCTCGGTGCTTCCTTCCGGGTGATGTTCCGGGCCGATGAGCGGTCCCGGGACCTCCGCTGCATCAGTGTCCGGATCCGACGGCAGTCTGCCGCCGGGACAGACCGGACCGGGAACATCCTGCCCGTCCGACGAAGCCCGCGGATCGGTGCGGACATGGCTGGTGTCCCGACGCCGTCGACACGGAATACGGCCGCAGATTCAAACTCTCGGAGGGGCACCCGATGGCGACCGCACGCTTCGGTCTCGAAGCAGCCCCGAACGACGACGAGTTCGTGTTCCGACTCGACGACGAGAAGCTGATCGGGCAGGCCCGGGACATCCTGGCGGGGATCGAGACGTCGAAGGTTCATGTCCAGGGGCGGGTCGTCCCGGAGAAGTCGGACCACAACCCGGACTGGGACCTCCACCCGGACCCCGGCAGCATCACCTTCTTCGACGAGGCGGACGACGACTGCGACGCTTCGGCACACTACGTCGCGATGCAGCTTGACCACGTCGGCGAGACGGGCTTCCTGCCGGGCAGCACCTGGGCCCCCGCCCGTTCGAAGATCACCCGCGAGCTCGACACCTGAGGCCACGCTGTTCCGGCAGCCCGCCCGCGGGCGTCCGTTCCGGCGCGGCAGGGGTCCAGGTCGACCCGACGTCGACCACGGACCGGGGCCGCCAGTGCCTGCAACTCCGGTCCCGGCTCGGCCGTGTCCGCTCCGGGCGCGCTACGCCGCCGCGGGTCCGCGCACGGCCCCGGAGGGCGAGTACGCCGAAGGAGTCTTCACCCACCCGTCCGCTTTTGTCACGATCCGCCCCGGGAACGATCGAATGCGCACTCAGCGGCGCGGGGATTCGCACTGAACAGTCGTGATCGGCCGGAGCTCCTTCTCGGACTCCGGTCGTGTCGGCCGTGCCTGCCCGCCGCTCCCATCGACCGAACGGGAACCACCGTGACCACTTCCGCCACCAAGCCGGCGCCGATCGCCGAACTCATGAAGATCCCAGCGGTCGATCACGACCTGAAGTGGATCAAGGACAGTCTGCAGTCCGCCATCGCGCTGGAGTTGTCGACCCTGCCGCCCTACCTGTGTGGCATGTGGTCCATCAAGACCGTGGGCTCCGACGCCGAGGCGGTGATCAAGAGCGTCGTCCACGACGAGATGTACCACATGGGGATGGTGTGCAACATGCTGTCGGCGATCGGCGGGACACCGCACATCCTCGCCGCGGCCCCGACGTATCCGGGCAAGCTGCCAGGCAATGTGCGGCCGACGGTCGATGTGTACCTCCAGGGGCTGACCCAGACGTACGTCCGGGAGGTCTTCATGGAGATCGAGATGCCCGAGAACCCGCTCGCGCGCATGCAGGAGGAGTGGGTCACGATCGGCGCGTTCTACGACGCGGTGCGGGACGCCTTCGACAACGTCAAACCGCCCATCGGGTCGGGCCCTCAGATGGAGGCGCAGATCGGCAGGAACACACTGGAGAAGTTCACCTCGGTCGACCAGATCACAAAGGCGATCGATGTGATCAAGGAGCAGGGAGAGGGCACCAGCCACCTGCCCGACGACCCCACCGCCGGCGGAAAGCTGGCCCACTACTACGGCTTCGGTGAGATCTGGAAGGGACACCGGCTGGTGCCCACGCCCTCCGGCCCCACACCGTACGACTGGGTCGGAGATCCGGTTCCCTTCCCCGAGACGTTCCCCATGGGCAGGCTCACGGCGGGGGCCTGGCCCAACCCCTCGGGCGAGGTGTCGGATCTGCTCACCGCGTTCAACGACCAGTACACCAAGATGCTCGACTTCCTGGAGACGGCCTGGCGGGACGGGGACTCCTCCGCGCTGAGCCAGTCGATCGGCGTGATGTTCACGCTGAAAACGGCTGCGCAGGCGTTGATGGTCAAGCCCCTACCGGGTGACAGCGCACACGTGTACGGGCCCGAGTTCCTCATCCACCGCCCCAACCACGGCTGAACCAACCGCCCTGTCACCGAGACAGCGTTCCAGTACGCCGAGCCGACACCGCACCGATGCCCATGCCGACGCGACCGTCTCGATCCGGTGACCGGACTTCCGGCAGGCCGGCGCTTGCGCCGACCTGCCGGAAGCGCCGAGCGCGATCCCTACCAGCCTGTCGACGGAGAACGGCGCACCGGGATCAGGGGACACATCGAGCGCGAGAACGTGACTCTGCCGGCCGACGGGTCTCACCCCGGTCCCCGTGCTCGAAGCCATCTGCCCGGCAGACTCGACCACCGCTCATCGGCGTCCGGTTCGCCCGCCCTCACCGCTCGCCACCTCACGGGCTGCGGCGATGGTTCCGCCCGCCATCGCCCCTCACGTGTGCGCACCCGCGCATCCCTGAAGGGGCTCTACGATGAGCGGATGGACAACCGCGCACAGGTCGCAGATGCACTCCACTCGCATCGGCACACCGGTGGCGAACGGCTCGACGTCGCCGCCTCCGTCCTCGCCCTGCTCGCGGACCGCACCCGCCTGGCCCTCCTGGAACGCCTGGGCCGGGGCGAGGCCGACGTCACCACCCTGGTCGAGGCCACCGGCGCCGCCCGCCCCTCCGTCAGCCAGCACCTGGCCAAACTCCGCCTGGCCGGCCTGGTCGCCACCCGCAAGGACGGCCGCCACGTCGTCTACTCCCTGCGCCACGGCCACCTGCGCCGTCTGGTCGACGAAGCCCTGAACGTCGCCGACCACCAGATCGCCGCCCTTCCCCCGCACGACTGACTCGCCCACGCCGGGGTCCGGGCACATCCTCGATTCAAACGCGTGCATTCATGCGCACATATTGCTTACGATGGCACGGTCGAGGGACCTCGGATCCGGGGACGGGCCATGCTTTCCGTGCTGCGCAACCGCACCTACCGCCACCTGTTCACCGCCCAGGTCGTCGCCCTGGTCGGCACCGGCCTGGCCACCGTCGCCCTCTCGCTGCTCGCCTACGACATCGCCGGGGCGAACGCGGGCGCGGTTCTCGGCACCGCACTGGCGATCAAGATGGTCGCCTACGTCGCCATCGCCCCGATCGCCGGCGCGCTCGCCGGCCGCACACCGCGCAGGGCGCTGATGGTGGCGATGGACCTCACCCGCGCCGGCGTCGCGCTCGGCCTGCCGTTCGTCACCCAGGTCTGGCAGATCTACCTGATGGTCTTCCTGCTCCAGGCCGCCTCCGCCGCGTTCACCCCGACCTTCCAGGCCACCGTCCCGCAGGTGCTGCCCGCCGAGCGCGACTACACCAACGCCTTGTCCATGTCCCGCCTCGCCTACGATCTGGAGTCCCTGTTCAGCCCCGCGCTCGCCGCGACCCTGCTCACGGTGGTCTCCTACAACTGGCTGTTCACCGGCACCACGGTCGGCTTCCTCGCCTCCGCCGCCCTCGTCGTCTCCGCCGCCCTGCCCAAGGCGCCCGTCCGGGAGCGCACCGGCGGGATCCACCGGAACGCGCTGTTCGGCTCCCGCCTGTTCCGGGCCACCCCACGCCTCCGGGCCCTGCTCGCCCTCGACCTCGCGGTCGCCGCCGCCGGAGCCGTCGTCTTCGTCAACACCGTCATCGTGGTCCGTGAGCACTTCCGGCGCCCCGCCGGAGCCGTGTCCCTCGCGCTCGGCGCCTACGGAGCGGGCTCCATGCTCGCCGCCCTCCTCCTGCCCCGCCTCCTGGCCCGGGTCAGCGACCGCGCCGTCATGCTGCCCGCCGCCCTCGCCCTGCCCGCGATCCTCGCCGCCACCGCCGCGATCACCGCCGCCGCACCCGGCACCGCGACCTGGGTCGCCCTCCTGGCCGCCTGGGCCCTGATCGGCGCCGCCGGTGCCGCCGTCCTCACCCCCGGCGGCCGCGTCGTCCGCCGCTCCGCCACCGACGCCGACCTCCCCGCCGCGTTCGCCGCCCAGTTCTCCCTCTCCCACTCCTGCTGGCTGCTCACCTACCCCCTCGCCGGCTGGCTCGCCGCCGGCGCCGGACTCCCCGCCACCGCCCTCACCCTCGGCGCGATCTCCCTCACCGCCGCCCTCGCAGCCGGCGCCCTGTGGCCCCGCCACGACCCCGACACCCTCCCCCACACCCACATCGACCTCCCCGCCGACCACCCCCACCTCACCGACGCCCACCCCCTCGACGGCGACACCGGAGCCTGGGGCCACGACCACCACTACGTCATCGACCACAACCACCACCGCTGGCCCCAACACGCCTGACACACTGGGCGCCGGGCCGGACCGGCCTTGATTCCCCGATTGCGGACGGCCGATCGGTCTGAGTGAACGTCAGACTCAGGGTGCTGCGCCGTCCCACCTGTCAGCGGGTGGTGGCGGTGGCGGTGCAGGTGGACGCGCGGGTGGCGGACGGCAGTTCGGACCTTGCGGTGTGCTGGGAGCCGGATTCGGATCTGGAGCGGCTGGGCCTGGTGGGCCGCAGGATCGGTGCGGACCGGTAGTTCGCGCCGTCCGCAGGGGCGGCTTCGGGAGCGGTGCAGGCCCAGCAGGGCGGCGCATCGCGAACGCCGAAGGCGCGGGGTCAGCGTCCGCGCAGGGCCGGGTGGTCGGCGACGACGGTGCAGCTGCCGGGGGCGATCTCGGTGAAGCCGGCGTCGCGGACCACCGGCAGGCGGCCGTCGGTCAGGGCGGGCCAGTCGGTGGCGGAGGCGGTTCTGACGGCCAGTGGGAAACCGCTTTCCGCCCACTCCTTGCGCTGCGCGTCGTCCAGCTCCCACCAGGCGAGCTGGGCGGCGTGGCCGGTCTGCGCCATGGTCTTGCCGGCGCTCATCTCCAGTTCGGGGTTGAGCCACAGCACGGGGACGCCTTCAGGTGCGGGGCCGGGCTCGGCGGGGTCGTCGAGTTCGGTGCCGGAGACCTGGAGCTTGGCGAGCTCCTTGGGCCAGCCGTCCAGCGGGATCGGCGGGAAGACCCGCACCTCGGCGCTCCCGCCGGTGACGGTGATGCCGGGCAGCTCGCCCGCCTTGCGCCACTCGCCGCCGCGGGCCCGCCGCACCACCTTGCGGATCCGGGCGTCCTCCCAGGCCTTGACCCGCTCCGCCCACTCGCCGTCGCCGGCGGTGACCCGCGGGTCGGACAGCAGGGTGAGCACGGCCCGCGCCGAGGTCTCCAGCGCGTCCGTCCGGCCCGGCGGTTCGGCCTTCTCCAGCCGGACCACCAGCGGCAGCACGTACTGCTCGTGGGAGTCCCGATCCTCGGCGTGCCCGCCGACCGCGGGCAGTGCGGCGGAAGCGGGCGAGGGGAGTTCGGGCACGTCGTTGGGTGAGCTCACCCCTCCAGCATGCCAGTTCAGCGCCGGTAGCCCCGTCCGGGGTCGCGTTCCTCGGCGTCCTGGTAGCCGAGGAACCAGCCCTCGGGGTGGGTGGCGGCGAGGAGTTGGTCGATCCGCTGCCCGGCGTCCAGGTCCTCCTCGGTCTCCTCGGGGCCGTAGACGCCGAAGAGTTCGTCGGTGCAGCCGTCCCAGTCGTAGTCGTACAGGTCGGCGGGCAGGTCGCCCATCATGTCGGCCACCGACTCCGGTTGGGAGCCGAGCAGGGAGCGGGCGTCGGCGAGCGCGAGGCGCAGCGCAACGTCCTCCGCGAGGCTGCGGGGCAGCGGCCATTCGCCGAGCGCGATGTCGTCGGCGAGGTCGTCGAAGGCCCGGGCGAAGGCGCGTCGCCAGCCGCGGTGCAGGTTCCAGGTGCGCTGCTGGAGGCGGCCGAAGACGGTCCAGTCGGCTTCGTCGGCGACGGTGACGGGGTCGTTGCCGTGTTCGTCGAGGTCTTCGTAGGCGGCGTCGGAGAGGCTGATCAGCTGGGTGTGCAGCAGGCACGCGGTGCGCGGGGTGAGGGTCCAGTCGCCGGTGTCGCTGTCGTCGTCGAGCGGGAACAGTTCGGCGAAGTCGGGGGCGAAGTCGTCGGTGACGCTGATCTCCAGGGTGCCGCCGAGGGCTTCGATGCCGGGGATGGCGGCGACCAGCCGGTCGGGGTGGAGCAGCGCGCCGAGGGCCGCGTTTGGGTCTTCGGAGACTTCCCGCAGCAGTTGGCCGCGCTGGCCCTCGGGGTCGATCCCGGCGAAGTCGAGGTCTTCGACGGCCGCCTGTGCCGCGGCCCGCAGGGCCGGCCAGTCGGTGATCCGGATGCCCAGCACCACGGTGGCCTCGATCTCCTGCGCGCCGGAGTCCTCCGCCGCGCCAGGCCCGTGTGGATGATCGCTTCGCTCGCCCATGCCCCAAGGTTGACAAACCTGGGGGTCCGGTGTCCATCGGCTCTCCCGATCCGGTGCCGGAGCGGCCGGTCGAGGTGGCTCGGAAAGCGCTTTCCCGGTGTGCCATGCTGGCGTCGGCACCGGAGCGTAGCGGAAGGTGGAGTCATGAGTGAACTGAACGATTTCGGCGGCGGGCAGGACCCGTCCGGCGGCGTGCTGGTGGTCACGACGAACGACGTGCCCGGGTACCGGGTGGAGCGGGTGATCGGCGAGGTGTTCGGCCTCACGGTGCGCTCCCGTCACCTCGGCTCGCAGATCGGCGCGGGTCTGAAGTCGCTGATGGGCGGCGAGTTGAAGGGTCTCACCAAGACGCTCGTGGAGACCCGGAACCAGGCGATGGAGCGGCTGGTCGAGCAGACCAAGGCGCGCGGCGGCAACGCCGTTCTGATGATGCGCTTCGATGTCACGGAGGCTGCCGACGTCGGCACCGAGGTGTGCGCGTACGGCACCGCGGCGGTCATCGTCCCGCTCGGCTGACGAACGGCGACGACCCGACGGCGACCGGCGGCGACCGACGGCGACCGACGACAGCCGACGACGACCGGCTTCGAACACAAAGCAGCCATATTGTCTGACAGTCAGTAATGCGGTTGACACTGCTCACGGGTGCGTAAGAGCCTCGCTGCCGGACCGTCCCGCGCACTGCTTGGAGCACCCGTGAGCACCTCTCCGCACCCCGTCCCGCCCACGCCCGGCCCGCGGGTCGCGTACGCCACCTGCCGGGGCATCGAGGACGTCGAGATGCTCCCCGTGCTGGCCGCGTTCGCCCGCGCCGGGGTGCGCGCGGAGGCGGTGCTCTGGGACGACCCGGCCGTCGACTGGAGCGGCTTCGACCTGGTGCTGATCCGCAGCGTCTGGGACTACATCGTGCAGCGCGACGCCTTCCTCGCCTGGGCCCGCCGGACGGCCGCGCTGACCCGGGTGGCCAACCCGGTGCCGGTGCTGGAGCAGAACACCGACAAGACCTACCTGCGCGACCTGGCCGAGGCCGGAGTCCCGATCGTCCCCACCGCCTGGGTGGCCCCGGGCGAGGAACTCACCGGCGCCGACTGGCCGGAGCTGGTGGTGAAGCCCACCGTCTCCTCCGGCGCCCGGGACACGGTGCGCACCACCGACCGCGCCGAGGCGCTCGCACAGGTCGCCGCACTCACCGCGGCCGGCCGGACCGCGATGGTGCAGCCCTACCTGCCGATGGTCGAGGACGAGGGCGAGACCTCCCTGCTGTACCTGGGCGGCGGGTTCAGCCACGCGGTGCGCCGCGGCCCGATGCTCGGCGGCGGCTTCGCCGACGTCGCCCGCGAGCCCGCCGACGACCAACTCGCCCTCGCCGAGCAGGTGCTGGCGGCCGTCCCGGAGCGCGCGGAGCTGCTCTACGCCCGGGTCGACCTGGTGCGCCTGCCGGACGGCTCGCCGGTGCTGATCGAGCTGGAGCTCACCGAGCCCCGGCTGTTCCTGGACCTGCGCCCGGACGGCCCGGAGGCGCTGGCCGCCGCCGCGCTCCGCCTGCTGCCCGGCGGCGGGAACGGGAACACCCGCCCGCGGGGCGATGTTTCACGGTCGTGACTGTTCAAGGTGCAACGATCGAGCCCGCCGCCGTCGAACCCCGCGAGGTGGACGCGCTGGTGATCGGCGCGGGCCAGGCCGGCCTGTCCGCCGCCTACCACCTGTACCGTCGCGGCTTCGCCCCGCACACCGGCTTCGTGGTGCTGGACGCGGACGACGCGCCGGGCGGGGCCTGGGCGCACCGCTCCCCGTCGCTGACCATGGCCACCGTGCACGGCTTCCACGACCTGCCGGACTTCGAGCTGCCCGCCACCGATCCGGCCACCCCGGCCCGGGTCGCCGTGCCGGGGTACTTCGCCGCGTACGAGGCCCAGCACGCCCTGCCGGTGGTGCGCCCGGTCAAGGTCCTGGCGGTGCGCGACCGGCCGGACGGGCGGCTGCTGGTGGAGACCGACTCCGGCAGTTGGGTCACCCGGGCGCTGCTGAACGCCACCGGCACCTGGACGCGGCCGTTCCTGCCGCGCTACCCGGGGCACTTCGCGGGCCGCCAGCTGCACTACGCGGACTACCGCGGCCCGGCGGAGTTCGCCGGCCGGCGCGTGCTGGTGGTCGGCGGCGGGGCCTCGGCGATCCAGGTGCTGTCCGAGGTGGGCGCCGTCGCGGAGACCGGGTGGGTGACGCGCACCCCGCCGATGGTCCACCAGGGGCCGTTCACCCCGGAGTTCGGCCGCGAGGTGGTCGCCAAGGTGGAGGAGCGGGTGCGGGCCGGCCTGCCGGTGCGCAGCGTGGTCTCGGTCACCGGCCTCGGCCCGAGCGTCGCCTATCGCCGGGCCGAGGAGCTGGGCGTGCTGAACCGCCGCCCGATGTTCGACCGCCTCACCGAGCACGGAGTCGCCTGGGGCGACCAGGAGTTGCCGGTCGACGCGATCATCTGGGCGACGGGCTTCCGCGCCGAGCTGACCCACCTGGCGCCGCTCGCGCTGCGCGGCTCCGGCGGCGGCATCCGGATGACCGGCACGCGCGTCACCGACGACCCGCGCATCCACCTGCTCGGCTACGGGCCTTCGGCGTCCACGGTGGGCGCCAACCGGGCCGGCCGCGCAGCGGTGAACGAGGTCGTCCGCCTGCTGCACGACCGGAGGGCCGCCGAACCCGCTGCCGTCTGACGGACAGTTACCGGTCGTAGTCCACGGTGACCTGGTCGGAGACCGGGCGGGCCTGGCAGGTGAGCACGTAGCCGGCGGCCAGTTCGGACTCCTCCAGCGCGAAGTTGCGGCGCATCTCGACCTTGCCCTCGCAGAGCAGCGCCCGGCAGGTGCCGCAGACGCCGCCCTTGCAGGCGAACGGCAGGTCCGGGCGGGCGCGTTGGGCGCCGTCCAGGATGGAGCGGTCGCGCGGCAGGGCGAGGGTGCTGGAGCGGCCGTCGAGGACGAGGGTGACCTCGCTGGCGGCGGCGTCGGGGACGGGTTCCAGGTGCCGCTCCTCGGCCCGCTCGTCCTCGGCGTGGAACAGCTCCTGGTGCACCCGCCCGGCGGGGACGCCGAGTTCGGCCAACAGGTCCTTGGCGTCCGCCACCAGGCCGAACGGCCCGCACAGCCACCAGTGGTCGACCGCGGGGACGTCCACCAGCGCCTCCAGCAGCGCCTTGACCCGGTCGGCGTCGAGGCGGCCGCTGAGCAGTTCGGCGTCCCGGCTCTCCCGGGACAGCACGTGCACCAGCTGGAAGCGGTCCAGGTGACAGTCCTTCAGGTCGGCCAGCTCGTCGGCGAACATCACCGTGTCGCTGCGCCGGTTGCCGTAGAGCAGGGTGACCCGTGAGTCGGGGTGGCCGGCCAGCACGGAGCCCGCGATGGACAGCATCGGGGTGATGCCGGAGCCCGCCGCGATCAGCACGTGCTCGCCGGGATCGGCCGGGTCGGCGGTGAACGCCCCACTGGGGGGCAGCACTTCGACCGTCTCGCCGACCGCGGCCTCGTCGACCAGCCAGTGCGAGAACAGCCCGCCGGGCACCTCGCGGACGGCGATCCGCAGCGGCCCGCCGACCGGCGAGCACAGCGAGTACGAGCGGCGCTCGTCCACGCCGTCGACGATCCGGCGCAGCGTCAGCACCTGCCCGGGCTTGAAGGTGAACTCCTCGGCCAGCGCGGGCGGTACGTCGAAGGTCACCGCGACGGCGTCCTCGCAGAGCCGTTCCAGGTTGCCGATCGGCAGCGGGTGGAACTGCGGGCGGCGGGCGGCCATCAGATCTCCTTGATCCGGTCGAAGGGTTCGCGGCAACTGCGGCACCGCCACAGCGACTTGCAGGCGGTGGAGCCGAACCGGGACAGTTCCTCGGTGTCGGTGGAGCCGCACTGCGGGCAGGTCACGGCCAGCCGGGTCGGGCCGAGCGTCAGCAGGCCCGCCGCGGGCCGGGCCCCGAGGACCGGCGGGGCGATGCCCGCCTCGGCCAGCTTCCGGCGGCCCTCCGCGCTGATCCGGTCGCTGGACCACGGCGGGTCGATCCGCAGCCGGACCTCGACCTGGTCGAAGCCGGCCGCGCGCAGCCGCCGGGCCACGTCGCCGGCCATCTCGGCGACCGCGGGGCAGCCGGAGTAGGTGGGCGTGATCCAGGCGGTGACGGCGCCGTCGTGCTCCTCGACGTCGGCGAGGATGCCGAGGTCGGCCAGCGTGAGCATGGGCAGTTCGGGGTCGGGCACCGCGGCCGCGACCTCCCGGGCCCGTTCGACGGTGGTCACCATGTCGCCCCCGGGTGCGCCCTGGCCACCACCTGGAGCTCCGCCAGCAGCGGGCCGAGCGCCTCGGTGTGCACGCCGTGCCGCCCGGCCCGGCCGTTCACGTAGGCCCGCGGCGCGGCCTCCGGCAGGCTCAGCGTGGCCTCTTCCAACACCTTCGCCAGGCTTGCCAGTACGGGTTCGCGCAGGTCCAACGGGTCGACGCCGAGCCGCAGTTCGACCTCGTGCGGGGTGAACAGCTCGTCCAGCCAGGGCCACAGCGCGTCCAGCGCGGCCTGCATCCGCTCCCGCGAGTGGGCGGTGCCGTCGCCGAGCCGCAGCGTCCAGGACTGCGCGTACTCCCGGTGGTACGCCAACTCCTTGACGCCGAGCGCCGCGACGGCGGCCAGCACCGGGTCGGCGTGGTCGGCCAGGCGGCGGTACAGCTCCTCGCGGGCGGTGGCGAACAGCAGCAGCCGGGCCACGCACTGCGCGAAGTCGCCGTTCTCCAGCTCCACCAGGCGCACGTTGCGGTACTCGAAGTCCTCGCGCCAGTAGGCGAGTTCGTCCTCGTTGCGGCCGGTGCCGTCGAGCTGGCCGGCCCGGGTGAGCAGCCGACGGGCCTGCCCGAGCAGGTCGAGGCCGAGGTTGGCGAGCGCCACCTCCTCCTCCAACTCCGGTGCCCGGGTGACCCATTGGATCAGCCGCTGGGACAGCACCAGTGCGTCGTCGCCCAGCATCAGGCAGTACGCCGCGAGGTCCGCCGGGTCGATGCCCGGCGGCGGCGCGGCGTCCACGCCCAGCAGCGGATCGGCGAACCCCGTGCCGTAGGCCCAGCGCGCCTCGCCGTCCGGCTCACCCGCGGCGTCGGCCAGTGAGAGGTACACGTGGTCGTCGGTCATGTCGCCTTCCCTGCTCAATGATTGACGGAACGTCAGATGTGCGGGACGTCCTCGGGGATCGGATAGAACGTGGGGTGCCGGTACACCTTGTCCCCACTCGGCGCGAAGAACGGGTCCTGCTCGTCCGGGCTGGACGCGGTGATCGCGTCCGAGCGGACCACCCACAGGCTCACCCCCTCGTTGCGCCGGGTGTACAGGTCCCGCGCCGCGAGCAGCGCCATCCGGTCGTCGGCCGCGTGCAGCGACCCCACGTGCACGTGGTTCAGACCGCGCCGGGGCCGCACGAACACCTCGTACAGCGGCCAGGACGCCCGTTCCCCGCTCATTCCGCACTCCCCTTTCCTCGGCCGTGCTTGGCCGCGTACGCCGACGCCGCCTCGCGCACCCAGGCGCCGTCCTCGTGGGCGGCGCGCCGCCGGTCGACCCGCTGCGCGTTGCACGGGCCCTGGCCCTTGATCACCTGCATCAGCTCCGACCAGTCCGGCTCGCCGAAGTCCCAGCTGCCGCGCTCCTCGTTCCACGCGAGCGCCGGGTCCGGCAGCGTGACCCCGAGGTGCTCGGCCTGCGGGACGGTCATGTCCACAAAACGCTGGCGGAGTTCGTCGTTGCTGTGCCGCTTGATCCGCCACGCCATCGACCGCTCGCTGTTCGGCGAGGCCCCGTCCGGCGGACCGAACATCATCAGCGACGGCCACCACCAGCGGTCCACCGCGTCCTGCACCATCCGGCGCTGCGCGTCCGTGCCGGCCATCAGCGTCATCAGCAGTTCGTAGCCCTGCCGCTGGTGGAACGACTCCTCCTTGCAGATCCGCACCATCGCCCGCGCGTACGGCCCGTAGCTGCACCGGCACAGCGGCACCTGGTTGCAGATCGCGGCGCCGTCCACCAGCCACCCGATCACGCCGACGTCGGCGAACGTCAGCGTCGGATAGTTGAAGATCGACGAGTACTTCTGCCGCCCGTCGATCAGCTTCTCGGTCAGCTCGGCCCGGTCCACCCCGAGGGTCTCCGCCGCCGCATACAGATACAGCCCGTGACCGGCCTCGTCCTGCGCCTTGGCCAGCAGGATCGCCTTCCGCCGCAACGACGGCGCCCGGGTCAGCCAGTTGCCCTCCGGCTGCATCCCGATGATCTCCGAGTGGGCATGCTGCGCGATCTGCCGCACCAGCGTCGCCCGGTACGCCTCGGGCATCCAGTCCCGGGGCTCCACCCGCTGCTCGTTGGCGATCACCGCCTCGAACCGCGACTGCGCTTCCGCGCTCGCCTCCACCACCCACCTCCCGACTGACCGTTCGGTCGGTTCCATTCTGTACACACGGGGGACCCTCTGACAAGCATGGAGGACGGGCGCGAAACCTGGGAGAGCACAACCAAGGACGCGTGGGGGCTAGCCCGACTGCTGGCGCAGATCTCCCCCCGCCCCTGCTCCCGCTCCCTCCAGCGGCAGCCGGACCGTGAACACCGCCCCCGCCCCCGGCGTGCTCGCCGCCTCGACGCCCCCGTCGTGGAGCTCGGCGAGCTTGCGGACGATGGCGAGGCCGAGGCCGCTGCCACCACTGCGCCGACTGCGCGACCTCTCGGCCCGCCAGAAGCGTTCGAACACCAGCGGCAGGTCCGCCGCCGCGATGCCGCTGCCCGTGTCGGCGACGTCGATGAGCACGGAGTGGTTCTCGGCCCGGGCCCGCAGGGTGACGGTGCCGCCGGACGGGGTGTGGCGGACGGCGTTGGAGACCAGGTTCCCGAGGGCCTGCCGGAGCCGCACCGGGTCTGCGAAGACCTCCGGGGCGGTGGCCGGCCCGACGGCCAGCGTCACCCCGGAGGCCTGCGCCTGTGCCCCGTGCGATTTGGCGACCTGCGTCAGCAGCTCGTCGATGTCGACGGGTTCGCGGTACAGCGACAGTTCACCGGCGTCGGCGGCGGCGAGGTCCCGCAGGTCGTCGACGAGGTGCTGGAGCAGCATGGCCTCTTCGAGCAGGGAGCCGGTCAGGGCCCGGTCGGCGGTGGCGACCCCGTCCTCGACGGCCTCCAGCCAGCCGCGGATGTTGCTCAGCGGGGTGCGCAGTTCGTGCGCGATGTCGCCGACCATGGCCTTGCGCAGCTCCTCCAGTTCCCCGCGTCGCTCCGCCATGGCGTTGAAGGCGACGGCCAGCCCGGAGATCTCGTTGCGGCCGGTCACCCGTACCCGCGCCGAGAGGTCCCCGTCGGCCATCCGCCGGGCCGCGTGGGTGAGCGCGTGCAGCGGCCTGGAGAGGCGCAGTCCGACCGCCACCGTGACGGCCACGGTCACCAGCAGCACCGCGGCGGACACTTCGGTGATCCGTCCGGGGTGAGCGGCGGTCAGCACGGGTGTCGGGCCGACGGTGTCGGTGTCGGCCGGGGCGCCGACGAACAGCAGCATCGGCGGCGCCACGTACTGGACGAGCTGCTGCCTGCGGGCGTTGGTGAGGCAGGCGGAGGTCGGCGGGTCCTGGCGGGCGTCGCCGACCGGGACCCCGTCCGGCCCGAGCGACAGGGTGACGGGCCCGCGTTCCTGGCGGGCCAGGCAGGCGTTGACCAGGGCGGTGAGGTCGGCCAGGGCCGCCGTGTCGGTGCGGGTGGGGGCGCTCGCCACCATGGGCGTCGCGCAGCGCCGGCCGAGGACGGCGCCGTCGGCGGTGTGCAGCTGCGGCCGTCCGGCGGGGTCGTCGGTGACGGTCGCCTCGATGCCGAGCACCGAGCGCAGGCAGTCGGCCTGCGCCTCCATTCCGTTCCGCAGGGCCTCGTGCTCCTCCGGGGTGAGCCGGAACGGGCCGACCGCGCGGGCGTCGATCCGGTCGCCGGGGGCGTCGGGCAGCATGGCGAGGTCGACGGACAGCGG
Source organism: Kitasatospora griseola (assembly GCF_044999035.1). Classification (NCBI taxonomy): domain Bacteria; kingdom Bacillati; phylum Actinomycetota; class Actinomycetes; order Kitasatosporales; family Streptomycetaceae; genus Kitasatospora; species Kitasatospora griseola. The sequence continues at coordinate 1,352,422 of NZ_CP173360.1, forward strand.
GTCGACGGTGGTGGTGGGCGTGCGGGGCAGCGCCGCGCGTTCGGCCCCGGGGCTCCGGGGCGGTGCCGTACCGGGTCCGGCGGGGCCGGGCGCCGGGGCCGCGGAGTCGATGACCGGTTCGAAGCGCGGGGTGGCGAGGACGATGCGCTGCCCGGTGGCGGCCGCGAGCCGCCGCACGGTGTCCTCGGCGTCGTTCCAGTCGGGGTGGGTCGCGGCGTAGCCGAGCAGTTGCCGGTAGATCCGGGCCTGGTCCGCGATGGCCTGGGTCTGCTCCTGTTTGATCGCGCCGGTGGTGGTGCGGGCGGCCAGCCAGGCCGTCGCCGCGATGGAGCAGAGCGACACCAGCGCGGAGAGCGCGAGCAGTCGGGCCGTCAGGCTGCGGCGCAGCGGGGTGTCACGGGGCAACGCGCGGCACCTCCGCGAGCTTGTAGCCGATGCCGTAGACCGTCAGGAGGACGGCGGGGCGGCGCGGGTGGGGTTCGATCTTGCGGCGCAGGTTCATCACGTGGGTGTCGACGGTGCGGGCGGTGGTGTACCGGTCGATGCCGTGCAGGTGTTCCAGCAGTTGGGCCCGGGTGAAGACCCGGCCCGGCTGGGCGGCCAGCACCTCCAGCAGCCGGAACTCGCCGGGCGTGCAGTTGACGGGCTGTCCGTGGGTGGTGACTTCGTGGCGCAGCGAGTCGACGGTCAGCGGCCCGACGCTCAGGGCGCCCGGCGGCGTCGCGGCGTCCCGGGGCGGGGCCGCGGGCGCGCCGCGGCGCAGCAGGGCACGGACCCGGGCGACGAGCTCCCTGGGGCTGTAGGGCTTGGTGAGGTAGTCGTCGGCGCCGAGGTCGAGGCCGAGCAGCAGGTCGTCCTCCGCGCTGCGGGCGGTCAGCATCAGCACCGGCAGGGCGGACTCGGCGCGCAGGGCCCGGCAGACGTCGAGGCCGTCCAGGACGGGCATCATCACGTCCAGGACGAGGAGTCGGGCCCGGCCGAGGCGGGCCTCGCGCAGTGCGGCCCGGCCGTCGTGGACGACGACGACCTGGTGCCCCTCGCGTTCCAGGTACAGGCGGACGAGGTCGGCCTGTTTGGGATCGTCCTCGGCGACGACGACATGTGCACACATGCCGATGATCGTAAAACGCGCCGAAAGCCCCGGCCCCTGACGACCTGTCAATCCCGGTCTCGACCCGGGGTGGTTCGCCACCACATCCCAACCGGTTCCTGACAACTTCCTGACACCGACCGGCCAGTGTGGCGGAGTCCGCCGGGACGCGTCCCAGTACCACTCCGAAAGGCCTCCGCGTGAAGTCCTCCCTCCCCCCGTCGCCCCTCTCCGTCCGGCTGCTCGGCGTGGCCGTGGCCCTGTCCGCGGTCGCCGCGGCCGCACCCGCCGAGGCGGTGCGCGCCACGGCCGCCCCGACCGTCTCGGAGCAGGACGTGATGCCGCACCTGAGCGCCCTGCAGCGGATCGCCGACCGCAACGGCGGCAACCGCGCGCACGGCACCCGGGGGTACACGGATTCGGTGGCGTACGTGCGGAACGCGCTGGACCGGGCCGGCTTCCGCACCCAGCTCCACCGCTTCGAGCACGACGGCCGGGCCGGCTACAACCTGATCGCCGACTGGCCGGGCGGCGACCCGAACCACGTGCTGCTCACCGGCGCCCACCTGGACAGCGTCGAACAGGGCCCGGGCATCAACGACAACGGCTCCGGCTCGGCCGCCGTCCTGACCACCGCGCTCCAGGTCGCCAACGCCCGGCTCAAGCCCGCGCGGCACCTGCGGTTCGCCTGGTGGGGGGCGGAGGAGGCCGGGCTGTTCGGCTCCGCCGGCTACGTCAAGGACCTGTCCGCCGGCGACCGCAAGGCGATCGACCTCTACCTCAACTTCGACCAGGCGGGCAGCAGGAACACCCAGCAGTGGCTGGTGGTCGAGGACGGACCGGGGGCCGACGCGGCCGCCGGGCGCGCCTTCGACTCGTGGTTCGCCGCCCGCGGGCTCGCCACCTTCGACATCGGCGTCGGCGGGTCGGACAACGAGTCGTTCGGCAACGCCGGCATCCCGTCCTCCGGCTTCAGCACCGGTATCTCGGACTGCATCCACGAGGCGTGCGACGACCTCGCCAACGTCGATCCGGCCACGGAGACCACCAGCACCAACGCCCTGATCGGGGTGCTGTGGCAGCTCTCCGCCACCCGCCCCTGACCGACCCGACACCCGAGGAGACCCAGATGCGCACCCGACCGACGACCCGCCGCCGCACCGCCACCACCCTCGCGACCGCCACCGCCATCGGCGTCGCCCTGACCGCGCTGCCCGCCTCGGCGGCGACCGGCGGCATCGACCCGCACTTCCCCGACGACGGCAACTCCGGCTACGACGTGGCACATTACGACGTCCGGATCGCCTACGACCCGGCCCGCACGGACCACCTGGACGGCGACACCACCGTCACCGCCCGGGCCACCCGCCCGCTGGACCGCCTCAGCCTCGACCTGAAGGGCTTCACGGTCGCCTCGGTCACCGTGAACGGCGCACCGGCGCGGTCGTTCTCGCGCTCCGGCGAGCACAAGCTGGACATCGTCCCGGCCCGACGGCTCGCCGGGGGCGCCACCTTCACCGTCCGGGTGAAGTACGCGGGGAAGCCCGACGCCGAGGGCTGGCACACGCTGGCCGACGGCGGCGCGAACGTCGCGGGCGAACCGCACTCCGCGACTTCCTGGTACCCGTCCAACGACCACCCGTCCGACAAGGCCACCTTCGCACTCACCGCGACGGTCCCCGACGGCTGGACCGCGATCGGCAACGGCCGGCCCGGGCCGACCACCACCGCCCGCGGCACCACGACCTTCCGGTGGAACGAGGACCGCCCGATGGCGACGTACCTCAGCACCGTCGCCATCGACCGCTTCACCGTCCACCGCGCCCAACTGCCCGACGGCACACCGGTCATCACGGCCTACAGTCCGGACGCCACGATCGACCCGGCCGCCGAGGCCGAACAGCAGGACATCCTGGCCTTCCTGGCCTCGAAGTTCGGCCCCTACCCGTTCTCCTCCGCGGGCGCGATCGTGGTCGGCATGCCCAAGGACCCCGGCCACGGCCCGGTCGCCCTGGAGACGCAGAGCCGGCCCACCTACAGCGGAGCCATCTTCGACATGTCGGTCGTCCACGAGAACGCCCACCAGTGGTTCGGCGACAGCGTCTCGTTCACCGACTGGCGCGACGGCTGCCTCGCCGAGTGCTTCGCCCAGTACGCCAACCAGCTGTGGGAGGAGCACAAGGGCAGCGACCTCGACACCGGCTTCTACGCCTTCGAACTCGCCGCCAACAAGGACAGCCCCGCCTACTGGTCCACCAAGCTCTACGACCCCGGCGCGGGCAAGGAGCTCGACTCCGCCCTCTACTTCAAGGGCTCCCTGATGCTCCACGCCCTGCGCCGCACCGTCGGCGACGACGCCTTCTTCACCACCCTGCGCCGCTGGACCGCCGACCACGCCTACGGCAACGCCTCCTTCCCGCAGTTCGAGGCCCTGGCCGCACAGGTGTCCGGCCAGAACCTCACGGGCTTCTTCGACGCCTGGGCCCACGGAACGACGATCCCCGCGAACCAGTACCTCTACCCGGGCACCTTGGCCCCGCTGGCCAAGTAAGCACCACCAGGGCGGGGCAGGTGGCGAACCAGGGGCGCGTGGGGCAGGCCGGGAGGTGCCCCACGCGCCCCTGTCTGTGTGCTCGCTCAGCGAAGTCGCGGAAGCGGCACCGCCAGCAACGCCGCCAACAACGCCATCCGCGGCCCCAGTTGGTCGATCCGCAGGTGCTCGTGGCGGGCGTGCGGCCCCGCGCCCACCGCGCCGAGGCCGTCCAGGGTCGGCAGACCCCTCGCGCCGGCCAGGTTCGTGTCCCCCGCTCCGCCGGCGGGTGCGCCGTCGAGGTGGTGGCCGAGGGCGGCGGCGAGTGAGCGGACGTGGCGCAGCAGGGGGTTGGCGGAGCGTTCGGGCCAGGCGGGGCGGGATGAGAGGACTTCGGTGCGGACGTTCGCGCCGGGCCGGTTCGCGGTCAGGTGGGCGAGCGTGTCGAGGGTGCGGCGCTGGGCCTCGGTGGTGACGAAGCGCAGTCCGATCTCGGCTTCGGCGCGGCCGGCGACGACGTTGGCGCGGGTGCCGCCGCCGATGCGTCCGGTGTTGAGTTCGGTGCCGGGCTGCCGGGTGAGGCCACGGACGGCGACGAGTTGGTCGACGAGCTCGTCGATCGCGGAGATGCCGTCGGCGGCGTCGTTGCCGGAGTGCGCCTCGCGTCCGGTGACGGTGAGCCGGACTCTCGCGGTGCCGCGGCGGGCGGTCTTGAGTCGGCCGTCGGGGTGGGCGGGTTCGAGCCCGAGGACGGCGGCCGCGCCGCGCAGGTGCTGCTCGAACAGGCGGCGGCCGTCGGGGCTGCCGACCTCCTCGTCGGAGACCACGATCATCCGCACCGGTCGGTGCGGGCGTTGGCCGAGGTCGGCGAGGAGCGCGAACGCGCCTTCCAACAGGGCGAGTCCGCCCTTCATGTCGAGGATGCCGGGGCCGGTGAGGCGCCCGTCCTGTTCCTCGACGGGCCAGTCGGCGAGGGTCCCGACGGGCCAGACGGTGTCGTGGTGGCCGACCACCAGCAGGTGCGGCAGCTCTTCGTGCCGGCCGGGCCAGTTGAGGACCAGGTGGTCGCCGTGGGCGCAGCTGTCGCGGGTGGCGGTGGCGCCGGTGGCGGTGTAGCCGGCGGCGAGTTCTTCGGCGAGGGTGTTCAGCCGGGGCGCGTCGCCGGACGGGGTTTCGATCCGGGCGAGATCCGCGCAGCGCTTGCGGACGGCGGCGGTGAGGGTGCGGGCCCTGCTGGTCAGGGTGCGGGGCAGGCCCGGCAGTGCGGCGGTGGCCAACGCCGGTGCGGTGGTGGGCGGTTCGTCGGCCGTGGCGGGTGCGGCGGGTGTCGCGGGTGTGGCGGGATGTGGCTCGGGGGCCACGGTATGGCGGCTCACTGTTCACCCCCGGTGGGGCGCGGGGCACTGGGAGGTATGGCCGGGACGGGTGTCGGCGGGATCTGTTGCGGCTTGGGGCTCGGTCGTGGTGTCCGGTGCGATGTGGGGCTGGGCAGCACTGTGTCCTCCTCGCTCGGTCCGTGACCCCGGCTCGGCCCGGGGTCCGGGAAGGTCGGTCTCTGTTCCGCGGTGCGGACGAGCAGCCGTGGCAGGGACCGGGAAGCGAGCCTAGAAGATTCGATCAGTTCCCTGCGAGGTGTCCGCCGTCCGCGTTCTCGCCGCTCGACCCGTCGTCGAGGCCGGGGAGCGGCCACGGACCCTGGCCGGGTGCGGCGAGCGGGGCGCGATCTTTCGAGTGCGCCCGTCTCCCACCTTGAACCCGCGAGGGCGAATCAGCAGCACGAATCGCTCACGATCGAGCGAATCCCGTCCGATGGATGAGACCGGATCACCCTTCGGCACCAGTGGGAAATCGGCTCGACGGGAGGCGGGGCGGGCGGCCAGAATCGGCGGGCCCGCCGTTCCGAGGAGTCGTCATGTTTCCCGTCCCGCCGCCCGCCCTCGACAGCCTGCACGGTCTGGCGCTGGGCGATGCCTTCGGCGACCGGTGGTTCCATCCGCCGGTGGACGAGGCGTCGGCGGAGGTCGCGGGGCGGCTGGTGCGGCCGGGGCCGTGGTACTGGACGGACGACACCGCGATGGCGCTCGTCCTGGCGCGTCACCTGCGGTGCCGGGGCGAGGTCGAACCGGCCGCGCTGGCCCGGGAGTTCGCGGCCGAGTACCTGGCGGTGCCGCACCGCAAGTACGGGCCGTCGATGCATCAGGTGCTGCGCGCGGTGCACGCGGGCGAGGACCATCTCGCCGTCACCGGCGCGCTGTTCGGCGGGCAGGGCTCGCACGGCAACGGCGCGGCGATGCGGGTGGCGCCGCTGGGCGCGTGGTTCGCGGACGACCTCGGGGTGGTCGCCGAGCAGGCCGAGCGCTCGGCCCGGGCCACCCATGCGCACCCGGAGGCGGTGGCAGGGGCGCAGGCGGTCGCGTTGGCGGCGGCGCTGGCGGTCCGCTCGCGCGGCGGTGCGGCGGCGTCCCGGGCGGAGTTCCTGCGGGAGGTGGCGGCGCTGCTGCCGGAGTCCGAGGTGCGGTCCGGCCTGCGGATCGCCGCGCGGCTGCCGGCCGGGGCCAGTGTCCGGCACGCCGCGGTGGTGCTCGGCTCCGGCCACCTGGTCTCGGCGCAGGACACCGTGCCGTTCGCGCTGTGGTCCGCCGCCGGCCACCTAGACGACCTGGTCGAGGCGCTCTGGCACACCGTCTCCGGCTGGGGCGACATGGACACCACCTGCGCCGTCGCCGCGGGGGTGGTCGCCGCCCGTACCGGGGTCGTGGGCGTTCCGGCCGCCTGGCTGGCCGCGCAGGAGCCGCTGCCTGCGCTGTGAGGCGCACAACGCAGGGCGCCCCGGCCGAATTCCTCGGCCGGGGCGCCCTGATGGCGGTCCGTCAGGCGGTCGGTCAGTCGCGGGACTTGCCGAAGAGCAGCCGGTAGACGATGAGCAGGACGAGCGCTCCGGCGATCGCGGAGATCCAGGTCGGCAGGTCGAAGAAGTGCACGTTGACCGACTTGTGCAGGATCTTCGAGGACAGCCAGCCGCCGATGAACGAGCCGGCGATGCCGATCAGCGTGGTGATGATGATGCCGCCCGGGTCCTTGCCGGGAAGCAGCAGCTTGGCGACGGCTCCGGCGAGGAGCCCGAGGATGATCCAACTGACGATGCCCATGCCGTTCTCCTGCCCTGCGCCACGAGGGCCAATCCCGTCGTGCCTGTCCCTGACAAGGACGAACGGCACAATCGTTCGGTTCCGGCCGCGGCGGGCGCCGGCTGCGGTAGCGTCCGGGGGACGAGAGGGGTGGCGGGGTGCGGTGGAAGGTGTACGGGGAGCGTCCGGTGTACCAGGATCCGTGGCTGAACGTGTGGGTCGCGGACGTCGAACTGCCGGACGGGCAGCGCTTCGAGCACCACGTGGTCAAGCTGCGCCACCTCGCGGTGGCGGCGGTGGTGAACGACCGCCGCGAGGTGCTGATGCTGTGGCGGCACCGGTTCATCACCGACACCTGGGCGTGGGAGCTGCCGATGGGCCTGGTCGAGGCGGGTGAGGACCCGGCGGCCGCGGCGGCCCGCGAGGCGCTGGAGGAGACCGGCTGGCGGGTGTCGGACGTCCGCCCGCTGATCTACGCGCAGCCCGCCGCGGGCATCACCGACTCCGAGCACTTCGTGTTCCGCGCCGACCCGGTGGAGTTCACCGGGCCGCCGACCGAGCAGAACGAGTCCGACCGAGTCGTCTGGGTGCCGCTGGCGGAGCTGCGCGACCTGGTGGCCCGCCGCGAGATCGTCAGCAGCGCCACGCTGGTGGGCGTCCTGGCGCTGCTTCTCGACGAGTCCGCCTGACGCTCCGTCAGGTTCCGGCCTGCCTGCCGTCGGCGCCCGCCGTCCAGTGGATCAGGGCGTGCACGTGGCGCACCAACCCCTGGGCGTGGCGGCGGACCCGGGTGGGCCAGTGGGAGCCGCGGGCGATGCCGTCGGCGAGGAATTCCAGCGTGGTCAGTTCGGCGGCGCACAGGTCGGCGACCTTCGCGGCCGCGAGGTGCGGCGGCAGTCCGCGGTGGACCTCCAGGGCGCGCAGCAGGCTCCGACCGGTGGCCGGGCCGGCGGGGCCGAGGTCGCCGATCCAGCGGACCAGGTGCTGAAAGCGCGTCAGCAGGTCGGTGAGCTGCGGGTGACGGTGGAGGTCGTCGGGCAGGTCGAGGCCGTGGGCGAGTTCCACCCAGCCGGCCGCGCAGCGGCCCGCGCCGTCGCGGCCGCCGTGGGTGAGGTACTGCGGGACGGTCGGAGCGGTGTCGGCGGCCTCCAGCCGGTCGAGCGAACTGTCCAGGTGGGAGCGGAAGTCGGCGGCGCAGCGGGCCTGCCAGTCGGACCCGGCGAGCGTCGCGCTGTCCCGCCGGAGCTCCTCGAAGGCCCGGACCAGCGGCGGCTCCGCACCGTCCGGCGCGGTCCGCGCGCCCGGGACGTGGCCGGTGGCGGTCAGCGCCTGCAGGGCGCCGACCGTCCGCCGGGCCGTGTCGTCGTGGCCGTCGAGGTGCTCGTCGAGGATCCGGGTGAGCACCAGCCACTTGGTTGCGGCCCGCAGTCCGGGTCCGGCGGGGACGTCGCCCCAGCTGCGGGCGGCGAGGTCCAGATGGCCCCGGTCGAGGAAGGCAGTGGCGGTGGCCGCATCCAGGACGCCGGTGGCGGTGAGCCAGTGGGCGAGTTCGGAGCGCAGCGCCTCGGTGTGCGGGTGCGGCGCCGGGGCGGGTGTCCGGGCGAGCAGTTCGGCCAGTGGCCCGGTCGAGGCGCGGTGCGCGGTGGCTGGGCTCATGACGGCTGGCTCCTCCGCCGTTCGGGGGCGATCGACGTGACGAAGTCTGGTCGACCGTCCCCGACGGAGGGCGCAGAACCGGCGGCCGTTCCCCCGCCCGGCCGACTCGTGCGACGATCGGCCCGGCGGCCCTCATGTGCGGCCGCTCACACCCGCGTGAGCGTGCACTGCCCGTCCCGGCACTGCCGTTGCAGCCTCCCCCGGGAGAGCGCCTGGGCCAGGCCGATCGCCCAGCACATCGGGCAGCCGCGCAGCGCGACCAGCCCGAGGGGGGCCAGCAGCAGGGCGGCGGGTCCGGCCAGGGGCAGCAGGGCGAACGCGGCGGCGATCGCGCCGAAGCCGAGTCCGCCGCGCAGCAGATGACGCGTCAGGGTCGGGGCGGCGAAGTCGGGTTGTCCGGGTCGTCCGCTCATCGTGGGCCCCCGAGTTCGGCCCGGACGGCCGCTCGGGCCCGGTGCAGCCGGGACTTCATCGCGGCGGTGCTCAGTCCGAGCGCCTCCGCGACCGCCCGGCCGCCGTGGCCCTGCAGGTCGCGCATGATCAGCACCCGCCGCTGGTCGTCGGGCAGCGCGGCGATCGCCACGGCGACCCGTTCGCCGTCCAGCCGCCGCAGCGCCTCCTGCTCGGCGGAGTCCGCCGGTTCGGCCGGCGCCCCGGGTGCGGCGGGCAGCACGCGGATCCGCCGCAGGCACTCGTTGCGGACGATCCGGAACAGCCAGGAGGCGAGGGCGCCGCTGGCCCGCAGCATGCCGATCCGCCGGTACAGGATGATCAGCGCCTCCTGCGCGGCGTCCTCCGCGTCCTCGGGACTGGCGCACAGCGAGTGGGCGAACCGCCGCACCTTCGGGTGGGTGCCCGCCACCAGCGCGTCGATCGAGGCCGGGTCGCCGCAGCGGGCCGCGGCGATCACCTCCTCGGCGGGCCAGGCCGTCTCAACCACGCTTGCCCCGCTTCGACTTGAGCACGAACGCGCAGGTGCAGACCAGCACTGCGCCGGCGCCGATGACCAGGGCCACCATCATGGGATTCCTCCGAGCTGTCGCCGCCGGCGGCCGTCCGCCGGTGGGTGTGCCCGTAAGAGGGGGCGACCGCCGAAAAGGATTCGGCCCGGATCGGCGGGGCGCCCCGGCCCGCCGCCGTCGCGTCAGACCTCGCGCTCCGCCTTGCTGCGCTCCACGCAGAACTCGTTGCCCTCGATGTCGGCCAGCACGGCCCAGCCGGTGCCGTCGGCGTTGCGCCGGTCGTCGACCAGCTTCGCACCCAGGCCGAGCAGCCGGGCGACCTCCTCGTCCCGGGTGCGGTCCTGCGGCTGGAGGTCGAAGTGCAGCCGGTTCTTGCCGGCCTTCGGCTCCGGGACGGCCACGAACAGCAGGCCCGCGCCCTCGATCAGGGCCTGCGGGTCGCCGGGGAAGTCCTCGGCGTGCAGCGGCTGGCCGAGCACCTCCGCCCAGAAGGACCCGAGGGTGTAGGCGTCGAGGCAGTCAATGGTCACGTGGCGAATCACAGAGCTCATGCAGCGGATTCTCGCCCCGCCCCGACGGCCCTGCAATCGTATTTACCTTTCACTGACATGCCCTCGTTCGGCCCTTATGTCCTGTACTTGCCGGTTCGTCAGCCCACGAGGCGGGCACCGACTGCGCCACCGACGGCATCGCCAACACCACGACGGTCCTCGGCAACGAGCCCGACCCGGACCTGACCAACAACGCCGCGACCTCCACCGCCTGCCCGACGGGCACGCTCCCGCCGTCGTTCACCATCGCCAAGAGCGCTTCGGTCGAGTCCCCTCAGTTCGTCGGCCCCGGCGACCGGGTGACCTACACCGTCACCGTCCACAACACGGGTCTGATCGACTGCACGGACGCCAACCCGGCGTCGTTCACCGACAACCTGACCGACGTGCTGGACGACGCGACCCTCGATCCGGCGTCCATCACCGGCGGCGCCGTCGCCCAGAACGGCAGCATCACCTGGTCCGGCCCGCCGGCCGCCGGTGCCTCCGTCACCGTCACCCACAGCGTCACCGTGCACGAGGACGCCGCCGACGGCGCCAGGCTGCAGAACCTCGCCCGTCACTTCGACGGGCCCGTCCGCTGTTCTCCACCCGCGGACGGGCAGTGCAATGTTACTGTTCCGATCATGTCGCTTCCGCTTCCGCTTCCCGAGGTCAAGGCCGAACTCGACCGCCTGACCGCCGAGTTCTTCGACGCCTTCGACAACCGCGACGGCCGCCCCGCCGACGTCGCCCGCCTGCGCCGCCTGATGCTCCCCGGCTCCGTCATCACGGTCGCCGAGCCGAAGTACCTCACCTACAGCCTCGAAGAGTTCATCGGCCCGCGCGAACAGCTGCTCTCCGACGGCCGGTTGACCGAGTTCCACGAGTGGGAGACCAGCGAGCACACCGACGTCGCCGGCAGCGTCGCCTGCCGCATCGGCGGGTACCGCAAGTCCGGCCTGCTGAACGGCGAACCCTACGAAGGCGGCGGCACCAAGACCTTCCAGTTCGTCCGCACCCCCGACGGCTGGCGGATATCCGCGTTCTCCTGGCACGACGAGTCGTAACCCCCGACCGCCTGCTCCTCGTCCGGCTGTGCGAAAGTCGGTGCCCTTGCAGGGTGCGGCTGGAGCGGAGGTGGCCGGGTGGGCGGGCGGGTCTTGGTGGTCGACGACGATGCGGCGATCCGGCGGAGTCTGGAGCGGGGACTGCGGCTGAGCGGGTTCGCCGTGTCCCTCGCCGAGGACGGGACCGCCGCGCTCGCCCGGCTCGCGGACGGGCCGCCGGACGTCGTGGTCCTCGATGTCGGGCTGCCCGGGCTGTCCGGCACGGAGGTGTGCCGGACGCTGCGGGCCCGGGGGGACGACACCCCGGTGCTGATGCTGTCCGCGCTGGACGAACTCGCCGACCGGGTCGCCGGGTTGCAGGCCGGCGCGGACGACTACCTGGTCAAGCCGTTCGCGTTGGAGGAGCTGGTGCTCCGCCTGCACGCGCTGCTGCGCCGCCGCCCGCCCCAGCCGTCCGACCTGCTCCGAGCAGGCCCGCTGCGGATCGACCCCGGGACCCGCGAGGCGTTCTGGGAGGACGAGGAACTCCGGCTCACCCGGCGCGAGTTCGAGCTGCTCACCCAGTTCGCTCGCAACCCGGGCATCGTGCTCTCCCGCGAACTGCTGCTGGACCGGGTCTGGGGCTACGACTTCGAGGTGCGCAGCGACGCCGTGGACACCTTCGTCTCATACCTGCGCCGCAAGTTGGAGGCGTCCGGCCGCCGGCCCCGGCTGATCCACACCGTGCGCGGGGTGGGCTTCGTCCTGCGCGCGCCCGAGCCCGGCGAGGGCGGCGGCCGGTGAAGCTCTCCACCCGGATCGCCCTGGGCGCCGCCCTGCTGGTGCCGCTGCTGGTGGCGGCCGCCGCGGCCCTGCTGCTGCCGCTGGTCAACGCGGATCTGCACCGCCGTCAGGACACCCAACTGAACGACCGGGCGGCCGCGTTGCTCCCGAACGCGCGGGCCCTGCTGACGGCCGACACCAAGGGCCGCCCGAAGGCCGAGCAGAACCAGCAGCGCAAGGTGCTGGACGCCGCCCTGGACGCGGGCGTCCGGGTCGCCGCCGCCGACGGCACCGTCCTGCTCTCGGCCGGATCGCAGCCCGCCGACCCGCAGCTCCTGCCCTCCGGCGGCACCGTGACGGTCCGCCAGGGCGGCGCGTCCTGGCGCGTCCTGACCGTGAAGGTGAACAGCGGGGCCACCGCCGGCACGCTCTGGGTGCTCGCCCCGGCCGGTGCGCCGGCGGAGGAACTGCGAGCGGTGCGGCGGCGGGTGCTGCTGGTGGCGCTGCTGGCCGCGCCGCTCTCGGGGCTGATCGCCTTCGGGCTGGCCGAGCGGGCGACGCTGCCGCTGCGCCGCCTGGGCCGCCGGGCGGCCGTGCTGGACCCGCGGACCGGCCACGCGGTGTTCGCGCACACCCGCACGGGCACCGCCGAGGTGGACGAACTCTCGGGCGCGATCGCCCTGTTGCTGTCCCGCTACGACGAGCAGGCGGCCCGCACCGCGCACGCCCTGGACACCGCGCGGTCGTTCTCCTCCGCCGCCTCGCACGAGCTGCGCACCCCGTTGATGAGCCTGCGCACCAACCTGGACGTGCTGTCCGCGCACCCGGACCTGCCGGAGGCCGAACGCGCCGAGATCCTGGCCGAGTTGCAGCAGGACCACGCCCGCACCGTGGACCTGCTGAGCGCACTGTCGACGCTGGCCCGGGGCGACCTGGTGGAGGTTTCGGCGTTCGGCCCGGTGGATCTCGCCGAGCTGGTGGACGCCGCCGTCGCGGAGGCCGGACGCCGCCACCCGCAGACCGTCTTCCGCACCGAACTCCCTCCGGAGGCCCGGGTGTTCGGCTGGGACGCGGGCCTGCGCATCCTGCTCGACAACCTGCTCGGCAACGCGGCCGTGCACGGGCGCAGCGGCGACGCTCCCGCCGAGGTGGACGTCCGGCTGCGGATCGAGGGCGCCGCCGCGCGGCTCACCGTCGACGACCGGGGCCCGGGCATCCCGCCCGCCGACCGCGCCGCCGTCTTCCGGCGCTTCCACCGCCGCCCGGACAGCCCGGGCTCCGGCCTCGGCCTGACCCTGGTCGCCCAGCAGGCCGCCCTGCACCGCGGTTCCGCCACCGCCACCACCCGCCCCGACTCTCCCGGCTGCCGCTTCGAAGTCCGCCTCCCGCTGCTCCGCGACCACGCTCCGACCCCGGAACTCCCGGCTCCGCGCGCCTGGTTGGGCGCGCCGGAGCAGCCGGCCGGGTAGTCCGGCCGAGGTTCCACAGGGTTTCCACAAGAAGCGCCCGTACGGTCGCCTGCACGGCCGGGCGGTCCGGCCGTGAGGTAGTGGGAAGGGGAGTGCCATGCGGATCAACCGGACGGTCGCGGCGGCCGGGGTGCTCGCGCTGGCGGGCGCACTGCTGGCGGCGGGGCCCGCGCAGGCGGCGAGCGGGACGGCGCCGAAGGGCGACGGGGCGAAGGCGATCTGCAAGCGGCTGCCGAAGACCGAGGAGCGGATCGACAAGGCGCTCACCCGCCTGCACGGGGACGCGACCGTGAACGGGTCGGTCGCCCGATTGGAGCAGCGGGTCGACAGCGCCAAGAAGGCCGGCCACCCCGAGATCGAGAAGTACCTGAACGACCGCCTGACGGTCCGCCGCAGCCTGGTGTCGACCCTGGACACCCGCAAGGCGGACCTGAAGTCGGTCGCGGACTGGTGCGCGAAGAACGCCCCGGCGGCGGCCAAGTGACCCGCCGCCCCGCCGCCACGGCCGCCCTGGCGGCGCTCACGCTGGCCGCGGCGGCCCTGCTGACGGCCTGCGGCCCGACCGCCGCACCCGCCGACGGCCCGGACAGCGCGCAGGTCCAGCAGATGCAGCAGAAGGTGGACGCGGCGGACAGCGCCGCCGCCCAGGCCGACGACAACGCCGGTCAGGACAACTGAGCCACGTCGAGAACCCCGACGGCCCGCACTCTCCCCGGAGCGCGGGCCGTCGGCCCGTCCGCCCGCACGCCCGTCCGCCCGCATGCCCGGACGCTCGAATGCCCGGCTGGCGAGACGGAATCGTCCACCGTTCGATCGCCTGCGTGGCGGAACTTGACGCGCCGCCACCGGGTCGTGAAGCATCGGCGGCATGAACTCCGGCACCTTCCTGGTCTGCCGCCTGCACGTCGATCTGCGACGCCAGGCGAGCGACATGTGTGCCTGTTGACCTTCCCCGCCTGACCTCCGCGCGCATCCCCGTGAGTTGAACCGGGCCCTGCCGCAAACCCCCGCAGCACCCGCATCCGCCCGTTCGGCGGTGCGCCCTGCCGTCCCGTTCCCGCCGCCCGCCGCCCGCCGTTCCCCGGTGACGGCCGTCGCGGCACATCCGGAGGAGAGCCATGCCCACCGATCTCGCCGCCCCCGCACCCCCGGAGGCCGGATCCGCCCGCCCACCGCTGTCGCCGAACGCGCTGCGCCGCCTCGTCCGCGACCTGGCCGAACGCCCGGAACGCTGGCTGCACCGGGTGCGGCTGTCCGGCGAGGACCGCTGGTACGAGCGGCTGGAGCTGGCCCAGGACTACGAGGTGTGGCTGATCAGCTGGCTGCCGGGCCAGTCGACGGGGTTCCACGACCACGGCGGCTCGCGCGGGGCGTTCACGGTCGCGCTGGGCGAGCTGGAGGAGCTGGCGCTGGCCGGCCCGGAGCACGGCCTGACGGTGCGCCGACTGACCGCGGGCACCGAGCGGGCGTTCGGGCCGCAGTACCTGCACGATGTGCGCAACACCTCGCCGGGGCCCGCGGTGACGCTGCACGCGTACTCGCCGCCGCTGGCGCGGATGTCCCGGTACGAGCTGCGGGCCGGCGGCCTGGTGCGCACGGCGACGGAAGGACCGGAGCAGTGGTGACGACGGTGGACCAGTTGGTGGCGCGGGCCCGCGAGGGGATGGAGCGGCCCGGGCCGGAGCAGGCGTGGGCGGCGGTGACGGCCGGGGCCCGGCTGGTGGACATCCGTCCGGCGGCACAGCGCGCCCGGGAGGGTGAGATTCCGGGGGCGCTGATCATCGAACGCAACGTGCTGGAGTGGCGGCTCGACCCTACGGGCAGTCACCGAATTCCCGAGGCGACCGGACACGACGTGCCGTGGATTGTAGTCTGCTCGGAGGGCTACGCCTCCTCTCTCGCGGCCGCCTCACTAAGGGAGTTGGGGCTGTTCCGGGCGACGGACCTGGCCGGCGGGTTCGTGGCCTGGGCCGCGGCCGGCCTGCCCACCCGTTCGGTGGATCAAGGTTTGCGGTGATCGCGACCCGGGAAGCCGGACAGACGTATTCAGATCAGTGTTCGATAATCCGCTCGGCCATCGCTAGGACCCTTCCGTGATCAGATTCGAGGGCGCCGCCAAGCGCCACCCCGACGGCACGGTTGCCGTCCGAGGCCTGGACCTCGACGTACCGGCGGGCCGCACCACGGTCCTGGTCGGCCCGTCCGGCTGCGGCAAGACCACCATCCTGCGGATGGTCAACCGGATGGTGGTGCCGACCGGCGGCCGGGTCCTGCTGGACGGCACCGACGTCGCCACCCTGCCGGCGGCGCAGCTGCGGCGCGGCATCGGATACGTCATCCAGCAGGCCGGGCTGTTCCCGCACCGCCGGGTGATCGACAACGTGGCGACGGTGCCCCGGCTGCTCGGCTGGGACCGCAAGCGGGCCCGGGCCCGGGCCGCCGAACTGCTGGAGCTGGTCGGCCTGCCGCCGGAGACCGCCCGCCGCTACCCGGCGCAGCTCTCCGGCGGCCAGCAGCAACGGGTGGGCGTGGCACGGGCGTTGGCGGCGGACCCGCCGGTGCTGCTGATGGACGAGCCGTTCAGCGCGGTCGATCCGCTGGTGCGCGCCGGGCTGCAGGAGGAACTGCTGCGGCTGCAGGCCGAGTTGGGCAAGACGGTGCTGTTCGTGACGCACGACATCGAGGAGGCGGTCCGGCTCGGCGACCGGGTGGTGGTGCTTCGCGAGCACGGCGAGATCGCCCAACTCGCGGATCCGCACACCCTGTTGACCGCTCCGGCGGACGCCGGGGTGGCCGCCTTCCTGGGCCGCGACCGGGGCCTGCGCGGCCTGGGCCTGCGTCCGGCCGCCGACGTCCCGCTCGCGAAGCTCGAACCGGTCCACGACGGCTGGCAGTTGACGCTCGATCAGGACGGCCGCCCGGAGCACTGGCTGCACGACGGGCAGCGCCACCCGGTGCCGGTGTTCGCCCCGGCGCGGGACACCCTGCGCTCGGCGCTGGACGCGGCGGTGCTGTCCCCGTCCGGCCACGCCGTGGCGGTGGACGCCGACGGCCGGGCGATCGGCACCGCGAGCCGGGCCGCCGTGGTGGCCGCACTCGCCGCGCCGGGGACGCAGGAGCCCGACGCGCACGACTCGGGACCGCCCGCATCCGACGCGCACGAATCCGGGGCGCACGGCTCGGGGGCGCAGGTGAACCATGCTGGACGGTGAGCCGCTGGTCCGCTGGCACTGGCTCGGCGACCACCTGGGCTACTTGGCCGGCCTGACGGGCGACCACGCGGTGATCGCGCTCGTCCCGGTGCTGATCGGCCTGCTGCTGGCGGTGCCGCTGGGCCTGGCCTGCACCCGCTGGCCGCGGCTGTACCAGCCGCTCGCGGCGGTGTTCAACGTGGTGTACGCGCTGCCCTCGCTGGCGGTGTTCGTGGTGCTGATCCCGTACACCGGGCTGGCCACCCGGGAGACGGTGATGGTGCCGCTGACGTTCTACGCGCTGGCGGTGCTGCTGCCGACCACGGTGGACGGGCTGCGCGCGGTGCCGGAGCCGGTGCGGCAGGCCGCCACGGCGATGGGCTACGGGCCGTGGCACCGGCTGGCCGCCGTCGAACTCCCGGCCGCCGTGCCGTACTTGATAGCGGGTCTGCGGGTCGCGGCGGTCTCCTCGATCTCGCTGGCGGCGGTCGGCGCACTGATCGGCCGGGGCGGCCTCGGCTACCTGTTCGTGGACGGCTTCCAGCGGACCTTCCCGACCCCGATCCTGGCCGGGATCGTACTGGTGGCGCTGCTGGCGCTGGTCTGCGACCTGCTGCTGGTCGCGGCCCGCCGCCTGCTCGCGCCGTGGGCGACGGGGGTGGCGCGGTGAACTGGTTCGGCTGGCTGCACGACTTCTTCGCCGACCCCGCGCACCGGAGCGGGCCGGACTCGATCCTCGACCGCGTCCTGGAGCACCTGGCGTTCTCCGCCGAGGCGCTCCTCCTGGCCACCCTGCTCGCGGTGCCGCTGGGCCTGCTGATCGGCTACACCGGGCGCGGCCTGTTCCTGGTCACGGCGCTGACCGGCATCGCCCGCGCGCTGCCCACCCTGGGCCTGGTCACGCTGGCGGTGCTGCTCGCGGGCGTCGGCGACACCGCGGTGCTGCTCCCGCTGACGGCGCTGGCCGCGCCGCCGCTGCTGGTGGCCACCGCCGAGGGCATCCGCGGCTCCGATCCGGACGTCCGCGACGCGGCCCGCGGCATCGGCCTGACGCACCCGCAGACGCTCTTCCAGGTGTGCCTGCCCGCCGCGCTGCCCACCCTGCTGGCCGGCGCCCGCACCGCGGCCGTCCAGGTGATCGCCACCGCCACCGTCGCCGCCTACGTCGGCCTCGGCGGCCTGGGCCGCTACGTCATCGACGGCCTCGCCACCCGCGACTTCCCCACCACCGTCGGCGGCGCCCTGCTGGTGGTGCTGCTGGCCGTCGCCGTCCAACTGCTGTTCGCCCTGCTCATCCGGTACGCGACGCCACGCGGCGCGCGCACCGCCCATGTTGACGAACCCGCGGGCTCCCCCGCACTTTCGAAGGAATCCATATGACGACCCGTCCGGTCCGAACCGCCGTCGCCGTCGCCGTGCTGATGCTCGGCGCGGCGGCCTGCTCCTCCTCCGGCGGGGGCGACCCACTGGCCGCGAAGTCCCCCGCCGCGCAGGGGGGTTCAGGGAAGACCGTGGTGGTCGGCTCGGCGAACTTCCCGGAGAACGTGCTGCTGGCGTCGATCTACTCGCAGGCGCTGCAGGCCAAGGGCGTGAAGGTCGAGGAGAAGTTCAACATCGGCAGCCGCGAGGTGCTGTACGGGCAGCTGCAGTCCGGCGCGCTGACGGTGCTGCCGGAGTACAACGGGGCCCTGCTGGGCTACCTGGACGCCAAGTCGACGGCGACCGGCAAGGACGCCGTGAACACCGAGCTGGCGGCGAAGCTGCCGGCCGGGCTGGGGATCCTGGACTCCGCGGCGGCCGAGGACAAGGACTCGCTGACGGTCACCCAGGAGACCGCCGACCGGCTGGGCGTGAAGTCGATCGCCGACCTCGCGGGCAAGGCGCAGGACCTGGTGATCGGCGGCCCGCCGGAGTTCAAGTCGCGCCGCGAGCAGCAGTTCAAGGACGCGTACGGGCTGACCTTCAAGGAGTGGAAGCCCACCGCCGACACCACCGCCAACGCGCTCAAGGACGGCACCGTCCAGGTCGGCAACGTGTTCACCACCGACCCGAAGATCGTCCAGCTGAAGCTGGTGTCGCTGAACGACCCGAAGAACCTGTTCAGCTCGCAGAACGTCACCCCGCTGGTGAACAAGGCGGGCCTGGACGCCACCGGGACGGCCGCGCTGAACGCGGTCTCGGCGAGGCTCGACACCGCCGGGCTGACGGCGCTGATGAAGCGCGTCGCGGTGGACAAGGAGGACCCGTCGGCGGTCGCCAAGGACTGGCTGAAGACCAACGGCCTGAACTGACCCCGCACTGCCCGTCGGCCCCGCACCCCGCTGTCCCGGGTGCGGGGCCGACGGCGTGTCAGGACACCTGGTGGGACGGACAGTTAGGAGTCTTGACAGATGAGTGGTCCAGACCAACCATGGGAGCGTTGTTTTTCCCGACCGGAACGCATCGTGGGGGTGTGACCACCGGCCGGGGCTTCGTACGCCCCGCACCACCCCGGCACTCCCTGCACCAGGCCGAACACCCTTGCCCCGTGCCCGAACTGCGGCACGAGGCCATCCTCCCATGCCTGATGGAGCCTCGATGCGCCTTCACCGACCACTCCAAGCGCTGCTCGCGACGGGCGCGATGGCGGCCGCCTCGCTGGGGCTGATCTCCGCCCCCGCGCAGGCCGCCACCCCGTTGCCGCAGCGGGTCTTCGCCCCGTACTTCGAGTCCTGGACGGGCGAGAGCCCGGCCGCGCTGGCCTCCCAGTCCGGTGTCAAGCACCTCACCATGGCCTTCCTGCAGACCGCCGCCAAGGGCAGCTGCACCGCGCTGTGGAACGGCGACACCTCGATGCCGGTGTCCAACTCGACCTTCGGCGCCGACATCGCCACCATCCGCGCGGGCGGCGGCGACGTGATCCCGTCCTTCGGCGGCTACACCGCCGACAACACGGGCACCGAGATCGCCGACTCGTGCACCGACGTCAACCAGATCGCCGCCCAGTTCCAGAACGTCATCACCACCTACGACGTCTCCCGGATCGACCTGGACATCGAGGACAACTCGCTGACCAACACCGCGGGCATCGACCGCCGCAACAAGGCGATCAAGATCGTCGAGGACTGGGCCGCCGCCAACGGCCGCTCCATCCAGTTCAGTTACACCCTGCCGACCACCACCAGCGGCCTGGCCTCCAGCGGCCTCGCGGTGCTGAAGAACGCGGTCACCAACAACGCGCGCATCGACGTCGTCAACATGATGACGTTCGACTACTACGACAACCAGCCGCACGACATGGCCGCGGACACCCAGACCTCCGCGCAGGGCCTGTACAACCAGCTGGCGAAGCTCTACCCGAGCAAGACCTCCGCCCAGATCTGGGGCATGATCGGCATTACCGAGATGCCCGGCATCGACGACTTCGGCGCCGCCGAGACCTTCACCGTCGCCAACGCCACCACGGTCTACAACTGGGCCGTCTCCAAGGGCATCAACACGCTGTCCTTCTGGGCGCTGCAGCGCGACAACGGCGGCTGCGCCGGCACCGGCGGCCGTGACGACTGCTCGGGCATCGCGCAGAACAAGTGGGACTTCAGCCACATCTTCTCGCAGTTCACCAGCTCGACCACCCCGGCGAACGACTTCTCGGTCGCGCTGAGCCCGGCCACCGGCTCGGTCACGGCGGGCGCGTCCACCTCGGCGACCATCAACACGGCCGTCACCTCCGGCTCCGCGCAGGCCGTCAACCTGTCGGTGTCCACCGTCCCGGTGGCCGGCATCAGCGCCTCGCTGAGCGCCTCCACCGTCACCGCCGGCAACTCCGCCACGCTGAACGTCTCCACCACCGCGGCCGTCCCGAACGGCAGCTACCCGCTGACCGTGACCGGCACCGGGGCCGGCGGCACCCACTCGGCGACGTACACCCTGACCGTCACCGGCGGCACCACCGCCTCCGACTTCTCCCTCGCGCTCTCCCCCGCCGCGGGCAGCGTGCAGGCCGGCGCCTCCGCCACCAGCACCGTCAACACGGCCGTCACCGCCGGCACCGCCCAGACCGTGAGCCTGACGGTCTCCGGCGCTCCGGCCGGCGTCACCGCCACCGTCAGCCCGGCGAGCGTCACCGCCGGCGGCTCCGCCACGCTGAACATCGCCACCACCGCCTCCGCCGCCCCGGGCACCTACACCCTGACCGTCACCGGCACCGGCGCGGGCCGGACCCACACCGCGACCTACGCGCTGACCGTCACCGGCGTCACCCCGCCCACCGGCCTGGTCAACGGTGACTTCGAGACCGGCAACCTCGCCCCGTGGACCTGCCAGAGCGGCGCGGCCGTCGTCGGCAGCCCCGTCCACGGCGGCTCCAAGGCGCTCCAGGTCACCCCGACCGCCGGCGCCACCGGCGAGTGCGACCAGACCGTCACCCTCGCCCCGAACCACGCGTACACCCTGACCGCCTGGGTCCAGGGCCCGTACTCCTACGTCGGCGTCAGCGGCGGTGCCACCGCCTCCACCTGGGCCAACGGCACCGGCTGGACCAAGGTGAGCGTCCCGTTCACCACCGGCGCCTCCGGCACCGTCACGGTCTACCTGCACGGCTGGTACGGCCAGGGCGCGGTCTACGGCGACGACTTCTCCATCGCCTGACGCTTCGCCCGGCAGCTCACCTGACGCCTTCCCGGTGAAACGCCCGCGCCCGGCCGGTGGCTCCTCCTCGCCACCGGCCGGGCGCGGCCGCGTCTGCGGTCAGCTCCTGGTCCGGTACAGCGGCAGGAAGGACACCAGCGCCAGCAGCGAGCAGCCCAGCACGATCACGCCGAGGGCGGTCGCGGACGGGTGGCCGCCGACGCTGCTGAGCGGGGCGACCAGCGAGCCGCACAGGAAGCTGCCGGTGCCGAGCAGCGCGGACGCCGAACCGGCGGCGTGCGGGGCCATGGTGAGGGCCTGTCCGTTGGCGTTCGGCATGATCACGCCCATCGAGCCCATCAGCACCGCGAACGCGGGCCACACCCCGGCCAGGCCGGTGTCCCACACCGTGGTGCACAGCACCACGGCCACCCCGGCCGCCACCGCCACGGAGAGCGCGGAGACCAGCAGCACCGGGCCGGGGAAGCGCTGCACCAGCACCCGGCCGTTCAGCTGGGTGACGGCCAGCAGCGCGATCGAGTTGACGGCGAACACCAGGCTGTAGGTCTGCGGGGAGATCCGGTAGACGTCCTGCAGCACCACCGACGAGCCGCCGACGTACGCGAACAGCGCGCCGAACGCGAAGGTGCTGGTGAGCAGGTAGCCGAGGAACGGGCGGTCGCGCAGCAGTCCGCCGATGGCGCGGACGGTGGTGCCGAGGCCGTCGCCGTGGCGGAGCTCGGCCGGCAGGGTCTCGCGGATGCCGAGCGCGGAGCCGACGGTGAGCAGCGCGCCGAGCACGGCCAGGACGAGGAACGTGCCGCGCCAGTCGGTGACGTGGAGCAGCTGGGCGCCGGCGACGGGGGCCAGGATCGGGGCGAGGCCGGATATCAGGCCCATGGTGGAGAGGAAACGTATCATCGGGACGCCTTCGAGCCGGTCGCGGACGATCGCCCGGGCGATCACCAGCCCCGCGGAGCCCGCCACGCCCTGCAGGGCCCGGCCTGCGACCAGCATCGGCATCGAGCCGGCGAGGGCGCACATCAGGCTGGCCGCGGTGTAGAGGGCGAGACCCGCCAGCAGCGGGCGGCGCCGGCCGATCCGGTCGCTGAGCGGGCCGAACAGCAGTTGGCCGAGGGCCATGCCGAGCAGCGAGCCGGTCAGGGTCAACTGGGCGGCGGGCGCGGTGGAGTGCAGGTCCGCGGTGAGCTCGGGCAGGGCCGGCAGGTAGAGGTCGGTGGTGAGCGGCCCGAGCGCGGCGAGGCTGCCCAGGACGCCCACGGTGGCCGCCGCGAACGGGGCCTTGCCGTTCGCGGTGTCGGATCGGCCGGGGGCTGCGGGGACGGTCTGGTCGCCGTCGGCTTCGACGGTCGGGCCTGGCATGGTGCTCCTAGGGGTGGCGGGTATGCGCACCGTCCTATCGCATCCGCCCGGCCGCCCGGTAGGGCGGGTCCCGTCGTTCAGCGGACCGGCACGCCGCCGGGCCGGGCGCTGGCCACCACGGCCGCGTCCTGCCAGCCGTACAGCTGGTCCCCGACCAGCGCGACGTCGTACAGGCCGCAGTGCGCGGTGGCGCGCTGCGGGGTGTCGGTGGGGAACCAGTGCGCCCGCAGGTGGACCGTCCCGACCGGCCGGCCCTCCGTGCACCCGGCCGGCAGCGCCCGGTCCGGCAGCGTGGCCCGGATCAGCCGGTCGCCGTCACGGGTGTCCGTCAGGAACGCGATCCGCAGCGCCGTGTCCGGCAGCCAGGTCGGCACCCCGCTGTCCTCCGCCTTGGCCGCGGCGCCCGTCGGGTACCGCAGCGTCTGGTCCATCCGGTCCTGGGCCTGCTGGATCGCGGCCGGCGCGAGCATCACCATCAGCGCCGCAACAGCCGCTCCCCCCACCACCACCGCCGTCGCCTGCCGCGCGCCGCCCATCTCCGCCTGCCCTCCCGCCCGTGTCCCGTCCTTTCCATCCTCTCCGGGCCGCGCCCCACCGACCATGCGCACCAGGTACCGACCCTCCTCGTCCCCGAGGCTGACCCCCCGCCTCCGGCCCCCGACTTCCGACGGACCCCGGCCCACCCACAAGGGGGACCCCGCTCCCCGCCGCAGCGGCGCCGCCGGCCGAGGACCACCGGGCCGTGGGCGTTCGGCGCGGCGGGATCCGCCCCGGGCGGAGGGGGCTCAGCGGAACTCGTGGACCACCTGGATCGTGCCCACCAGGTGCTGGTTGAACTCGTCCAACTCCTCGGCGGGGACCCACAGTTCGAGGATGGTCCGGCCGCCGGCCTGCTGGACGGGGTAGCGCTGCAGGAACTCGGTCTCGACCTCGAAGCGGGTGACGTAGCCGACGCCGGACGCCGGGACGTTCCAGTCCCGGGCGATCCGGATCGCGTAGTCCTCGTTCATGACGGGGTAGAAGATCGGCTGCTCGGGCAGCCGCGGCGGCCAGGCGCGCCAGCCGGACGCGGCGACCAGGGCCAGCTCCTCGGGGCCGGTGGGGCGCCAGAGGGTGGTGGTCGGCTGCTGTTGCGTCGTCATGGCGCCACCGTAGGGGCGGCGCAGGGGCCGTGACCAGCGAATATCAGCGGTAGGCGGACTCGCCGGTGATGGCCTCGCCGAGGACCAGGGTGTGGATCTCGGAGGTGCCCTCGTAGGTGAGGACGGACTCGAGGTTGTTGGCGTGCCGCAGGACGGGGTAGGCGGTGGTGATGCCGTTGGCGCCGAGGATGGTGCGGGCGGTGCGGGCGATCTCCAGCGCGGTGCGGACGTTGTTGAGCTTGCCGAAGGAGATGTGCGCGGGCTGGGCCCGGCCCTCGTCCTTGAGGCGGCCGATCCGGACGGCGACCAGGTAGGCCTTCTCCAGTTCCAGGGCCATGTCGACGAGCTTCTGCTGGGTGAGCTGGAAGCCGCCGAGGGGGCGGCCGAACTGTTCGCGGTCGCGGGCGTAGTCGACGGCGGCCCGGTAGCAGTCGCGGGCGGCGCCGACGGTGCCCCACAGGATGCCGTAGCGGGCCTCGCCGAGCGAGGACAGCGGGGCGCGCAGGCCGCGGGCGTCGGGCAGCATCGCGTCGGCGGGCAGCCGGACGCCGTCGAAGGCGAGTTCACTGGTGACGGAGGCGCGCAGGGAGAGCTTGCCGGGGATGTCGCGGGCGGTGAACCCGGGGGCGCCCTGCGGGACGAGGAAGCCGCGCACGCCGTCCTCGGTGGCGGCCCAGACCACGGCGACGTCGGAGACCGAGCCGTTGGTGATCCACATCTTGGCGCCGTCGAGGATCCAGTCGGCGCCGTCGCGCCGGGCCCGGGTGCGCATCGCGGCCGGGTCGGAGCCGACCTCGGGCTCGGTCAGGCCGAAGCAGCCGACGGCCCGTCCGGCGGCCAGCTCGGGCAGCCAGCGCAGCTTCTGCTCCTCGGAGCCGAAGGCGTGGATGGAGCGCATGGCGAGCGAGCCCTGCACCGAGACGAAGCTGCGCAGCCCGGAGTCGGCGGCTTCCAGTTCCATGCAGGCCACGCCGTACTCGGTGGCGGTGGAGCCGGTGCAGCCGTAGCCGTCCAGGTGCATGCCGAGGACGCCGAGCTTGCCGAGTTCGGGGGCGATCTCGCGAACCGGGAAGGTGCCGCGCTCGAACCAGTCGGCGAGGTGCGGCCGGATCTGCCGGTCGGTGAAGGCGCGCACCGTGTCGCGGATCAGCCGCTCGTCGTCGGTGAGCAGTTCGTCGACGCCGAGCAGGTCGAGCGGGTCGGGGCGACGGGAGGCGGATTCGGGCGTGCTGGCCATCGGGCGGGCTCCTCGGAGGGTTGCGGGGAACGGGGCTACCGAGGAGTATGCCGCCCGCCCGGCCCGGAGTCTTGACGCGGACAGAGCGAACTGATTCCCTGTCAGATCAGGAAACTTTCCTAACAGTTGAGCGGCCGGGCGGCCCCTCGCCCGGCCGCGTCCGCGACTCCCGGAACGGTGACCCATGGCCAAGCCCGCCCTCGCCCGCCCGCTCCTCGCCCTCGCCACCACCGCCGCCCTGGCGGCCGGCGCCCTCGCCCTGGCCCCCGCCGGCCAGGCCGCCTCGCCCGACCCGGTCGGCCTGAACGCCCCGTACGAGTACCTGGGTTGGGGCAGCCCGCAGAACCCCGTGCAGGTGATGCAGGCCACCGGCGCCACCCAGTTCACGCTGGCCTTCATGCTCTCCGACGGCGGCTGCAACCCGAAGTGGGACGGCTCCCGCGCGCTCACCGGCGGCAGCGACCAGCGTTCCATCGACGCGATCCGCGCCGCCGGCGGCGACGTGCTGGTCTCGTTCGGCGGCTGGAGCGGCAACAAGCTGGGCGAGAAGTGCAGTTCGGCCTCCGCGCTGGCCGGCGCCTACCAGAAGGTGATCGACGCCTACCGGCTGAAGGCCATCGACATCGACATCGAGAACACCGAGGCTTCCGACGCGACGGTCCGCCAGCGGGTGATCGGCGCGCTGAAGACGGTCAAGGCCAACAACCCGGGCCTGAAGGTGTACGTCACCTTCGGCACCACGCCCACCGGCCCGGACTCCACCGGCACCGACCTGATCAGGAAGGGCGCGGCGGCCGGTCTCGCGGTGGACGGCTGGACGATCATGCCGTTCGACTTCGGCGGCCACAGCGGCACCATGGGCAGCGTCTCCACCAAGGCCGCCGACGGCCTGAAGAACGCGGTGGCGAGCGCCTACGGCTACGACTCGGCGACGGCGTACCGGCACATCGGGATCTCCTCGATGAACGGGAGGACCGACGAGTCCGACGAGACGGTCTCCACCGCCGACTTCACCACCATCCTGAACTACGCCAAGAGCCACCACCTGGCCCGCTTCACCTTCTGGGCGGTCAACCGCGACCGCCCGTGCCCGTCCGGCACCTCCGCGGGCGACACCTGCAGCGGCATCGGCCAGTCCGCGTACGCCTTCACCAAGGTCGTCGCCTCGTACCACGGCTGAGCCCGTGTCGGCCCGTGCCGCCGTGGGGGGTGGCCCGGGCCGACACGCTGGTGCGGCGCGGCGGGAATGCCCGGCGTCCGTGGAAGGCTGACGGGACCAGGAGGTGTCCCACCATGGACAGCAGGAACGAGCAGGGCTGGCGGATCGAGCACGACTCGATGGGCGAGGTACGGGTGCCGGCGGCCGCCAAGTGGCAGGCGCAGACGCAGCGCGCCGTCGAGAACTTCCCGGTGTCGGGGCAGCGCCTGGAGCGCGCCCACATCGCGGCGCTGGCCCGGATCAAGGCAGCGGCCGCCGTCGTGAACGCGCGCCTCGGGGTGCTGGACGAGCCGGTCGCGGAGGCGATCCGGTCCGCGGCCGAGGAGGTCGCGGCGGGCGGCTGGGACGCCGAGTTCCCGGTGGACGTGTTCCAGACCGGCTCCGGCACCTCGTCGAACATGAACGCCAACGAGGTGATCGCCACCCTGGCGGGCGAGCGCCTGGGCCGCCCCGTGCACCCGAACGACCAGGTCAACGCCTCGCAGTCGTCGAACGACGTGTTCCCGTCCTCGATCCACATCGCGGCCACCGGCGCCGTGGTGCACGAGCTGATCCCGGCGCTGGAGCACCTGGCGGGGGCGCTGGAGGCGAAGGCCGGGGAGTTCGCCGAGGTGGTGAAGTCCGGCCGCACCCACCTGATGGACGCCACGCCCGTCACGCTCGGCCAGGAGTTCGGCGGCTACGCGGCGCAGGTCCGCTACGGCGTGGAGCGGCTGACGGCCACGCTGCCCCGGGTCGCCGAACTGCCGCTCGGCGGAACGGCGGTGGGCACCGGCATCAACACCCCGGCCGGGTTCTCCGCCGCGGTGATCGCCGAGGTCGCCCGGGCCACCGGGCTGCCGCTGACCGAGGCCCGCAACCACTTCGAGGCGCAGGGCGCGCGCGACGGCCTGGTCGAACTGAGCGGCCAGCTGCGGACGATCGCCACCGGCTTCACCAAGATCGCCAACGATCTGCGCTGGATGGGCTCCGGCCCGCGCACCGGCCTGGCCGAGATCAACCTGCCGGACCTGCAACCGGGTTCCTCGATCATGCCGGGCAAGGTCAACCCGGTGCTGCCCGAGGTGGTCCTGATGGTCGCCGCGCAGGTGATCGGCAACGACACCACCGTCACGGTGGCCGGCGCGAGCGGCAACTTCGAGCTGAACGTGATGCTCCCGGTGATCGCCCGCAACGTGCTGGAGTCGGTCCGCCTGCTGGCGGGCGTGGCCCGCCTGCTGGCCGACCGCACCGTCACCGGCATCACCGCGAACGCCGAGCGCACCCGCGAGTACGCCGAGTCCTCGCCGTCCGTGGTGACGCCGCTCAACCGGTACATCGGCTACGAGGAGGCCGCGAAGGTCGCCAAGCAGTCCCTGGCCGAGCGCAAGACCATCCGCCAGGTCGTCGTCGAACGCGGCTACCTGGACCGCGGACTGCTCACCGAGGCCCAGCTCGACGAGGCCCTCGACGTCCTGCGGATGACCCGCCCGGCCGGGCAGGGCTGACCTCAGCGCCGCAGCCCCGCCTCCGCGGCGGCCGCGACGTCCGCCGTCGCCGGGTCGCCGTGGCGGCGCAGGTACCAGGCCAACCAGTGCAGGGAGTCGGCGAGTTGGGCGCGCTGGTGGCCGCGGGGCAGGTGGATCAGCTTGACCGCTTCGCGGACCAGCGCCGGTACGGGCTCGGTGTTGCGCAGCCGGGCCTCGCGGAGGGCGAGGTTGGTGAGCGCGTGCACCAGGCCGGTCAGGTGCGCGGGGCCGGCGAAGGGCAGCGACCGGTAGCGGGCGACGGAGCGGCGGGAGGCGTCCCGGGCCGCGCGGTGCCGCCTGCGGTCCGCGTACCGGATGCTCAAGTTGTTGAGCATCCGGGCGAGTTCGCGGTTCTCGCGCTCCCCGCCGGTCCGGTCCGCGACCGGTTCCTGGAGCTGCACCGCCTCCCGGGTGGCGGCCAGCGCCGCCCGGTGGCGGCCGAGCGCGGCGAGCCTGCTCCCGAGCGTGTCGAGGCTCTCGGCGAGCAGCGGCGCCACCGGCGCGCCGCGCTCGGCGAGTTCGGCCCGGTGCAGCCGGACGGACTCCTCCAGGACGCCGATCGCCTCCGCCGGGCGGCCGTCCCAGCCGAGCGCCAGGCCGAGGTCGTGCAGGACGGCGGCCAGCGTCGGCCGCGTCCGGGCGTCGGCGGCCGGCAGCTGCCGGGCGAGCGCCAGCGCCTGCCGGAACGCCGTCACCGCGCCCGCCGGGTCGCCGTGCTCCGCCCGGGCGTGCCCGTACTGCGTCAACTCGGCGATTCTCAGCGGCTTTTCGCGCGAGGCGTCGGGCGCTGCCCGGTGCTGTCCCCGGGCTGCTCCGGGTTGCGGCACGTCCGACACCCCGTGCGCTGCTCCGGGTTGCGACCGGTCCGACGCGCCGCGCGCCTCCCGTCGCGGTCGGCCGTCGGGGCTGACGCGGTAGCCCCGGGCGCGCAGCGCGGCGTCCAGGTGGGCGACCAGTTCGGGGTTCTGCCGGGCGGCCTGGCGGCGGGTGTCGGCGAGTTCCGCCAGGATCCGGTCCTGTTCGTGGTGGCGGCCGGTGTGCTCCAGTTCCTCGACCAGGCTGAGCAGTGCCGCCCAGTACGCGACCCGGTCCGGGCCGCGTCCGCCGCCCGCTGCCCGGTATCCCGCGACGGCCTCGTGGGCGACGTCCACGGCTTCCTGGTGGCGGCCGGCCTCGCCGAGGGCGATGCCCAGGTCGGCGAGGGCGGAGGCGAGTTCGAGGTCCCGCTCCGGGCCGGGGTGGCGGGCGGCGAGCCGGCGGCGCAGCGCGACGGCCTCGCGGGCGACCTCGACGGCCTCGGGGCGGGCGCCGGTCCCGGCCAGCTGGTTGGCCAGGTTCTCCAGTGCGGCGGCCGCCGGCGGCCCGAACGTCCGGAGGTCGTCGTCGGCCAACTCGCGGTAGTGGGCGAGTGCTTCGCGGGCGGGCGGCAGGGCGCGGGCGCGTTCGCCGCGGTGGCCGAGGGTCAGTGACTGCCGGTACAGCGCGGCGGCCAGCGCGGGCAGGTACTCCGGGCGGTCGCGCACCAACTGCCTTGCGGCGGACACGCATTCGGCCAGTGCGGCGTCCAGTTCGGCGGCCCGCGCCGGGTCGCCGAGCAGCGGGGCGCACCACCGGTGCAGCGCCTCCACCAGGGCGGGCAGCGCCGCGTCCCCGTCCCGCCGGACCTGGTGCCGGGCCGTCTCCACGGCCGCCCGCAGCTGCCGTTCCCGTTCGGTCATCCGGTCCTCCCCCGTGGCTCCACAGCGTGGCTGCCCGCCGGGCGCCCGCGCCATGCCGCCCTGCCCCGAGCTGTGACCGTTCCCCTACTCGCCGTTCACTTTCCGTCCACTGCGCCGGACACGGGTCCGCCCCGGCGGTCGGGCCGGGGCGGACGGGCAGGTCGCGCGACGATCAGTGGCGTCGTCGCGCCGTGCCGGAGGCTCCGGCGAACACCATGCCGACCGCGGCCAGCGCCAGCAGCGTCATGACGCCGCCGGTGATCGTGTTGGTCAGGATGGTCCGGCGGATGTGCGCTCCGCCGTTGACGGCCCAGGGCGCGACGATCGTCCACACGCCGATGACCGCGCAGGCCCAGGCACGTGCGTGCGTGCGGCCCCATGCCGGGCCGTAGCCCGCCATCAGGACGGTGTAGGCGATACCGAGCACCAGGTTGCTGATGGCCAGGCCGGTGAAGCCGCTGAAGCCGACCACCCACGGCGAGATGGCGAGGAACAGACCGGCGCAGATCGCCAGCGCCTCCGTCCCCTGCCCTGCGGTCGTGGATGTCGCCCGTTCGGCGTGTTCACGCATCTCCAGGATGTCCGGGTGATGCTCCATGCCCGACGGCAGCTGGGTAGACACCTGGATCACCTCCTCGTTGTCAGGCCAATGCGAAACCACTTGGTCGCTACCCGGTCTGCGCGGAAACTAACGCTATCCGCCGGTTAATCCTTATTTTTTACTTATCACCCGATTTGCGGTACTTCTGCCCGCCTCTCCACCGCCTCCGGGCGCGCGTACGGTGGAGAACGGAGAGGTTCCCCATGTACTTCACCGACCGGACCGAAGCGGGCCGCGCACTCGCCGCCGCGCTGACCGACACCCCCGCGCTGGGCGCCGACCCGCAGGGCCCCGTCGTGGTGGCGCTGCCGCGGGGCGGCGTGCCGGTGGCGGTGGAGGTGGCGGCGGCCCTGGGGGCGCCGCTGGACGTGTGCGTGATCCGCAAGGTCGGC
Organism: Kitasatospora griseola; assembly: GCF_044999035.1. Lineage (NCBI taxonomy): Bacteria > Bacillati > Actinomycetota > Actinomycetes > Kitasatosporales > Streptomycetaceae > Kitasatospora > Kitasatospora griseola. The sequence goes on from NZ_CP173360.1 coordinate 1,382,615, forward strand.
ACCCCGGGGCAGTCCGAGCTGGCGATGGGCGCGGTCGGCGAGGACGGCGCCCGGGTGGTGAACCAGACGGTGGTGGACGCGGTGGGCGTCACGCCCGAGGAGTTCGCGGCGGTGGAGGCCCGGGAGCGGGCCGAGCTGGCCCGCCGGGCGGCCGCGTACCGGGAGGGCCGGCCGCCCGTGTCGCTCACCGGGCGCACCGTGCTGGTGGTGGACGACGGGGTGGCGACGGGTTCGACGGCGCTGGCGGCCTGCCGGCTGGTGCGGGCCCGCGGCGCGTCCCGGGTGGTGCTGGCGGTGCCGGTCGCCCCGCACGACTGGACGTCCCGGCTGTCCGGCGCGGCGGACGCGTTCGTCGCGGTGCACACCCCGTCCCGGTTCATGGCCGTCGGCGAGTTCTACCGGGACTTCCGGCAGGTCGAGGACGGCGAGGTGCTGGCCGCGCTGGCGCGGGCGGGCCGGCCGCGGCACCCGGAGGTGGACACCCACGAGCTGGCCTTCCCGACCGGCCCGGCCGCCATCGCGGTGCCCGAGCACGCCGTCGGCGTCGTGCTGTTCGCGCACGGCAGCGGCTCCGGCCGGGGCAGTCCGCGCAACCGGCGGGTCGCCGAGCGGCTGCACCGGGAGGGCCTGGCCACCGTGCTGTTCGACCTGCTGACGCCGCACGAGGCGGAGGACCGCTGGAAGGTGTTCGACCCGGGCCTGCTGGGCGGCCGGCTCGCCGAGGCGACCCGCACCGTGCGCCACCACCCCCCGCTCACCGGCCTGCCGTTCGGCTACTTCGGGGCCAGCACCGGCGCGGCCGCAGCGCTGTGGGCGGCCGCCGAACCGGACACCGCGCCGGGCGCGATCGTCTCCCGGGGCGGCCGCCCGGACCTGGCGCAGGCCCGGCTGCCGCTGGTGACCTCCCCGACGCTGCTGATCGTGGGCGGCGCGGACGGCGAGGTGGTGGAGTTGAACCGGCAGGCCCGCTCCGAGCTGCGCTGCGAGAGCGCCCTGCAGATCGTCCCCGGTGCGAGCCACCTGTTCGAGGAGCCGGGGGCGCTGGAGACGGTCGCCGACCTGGCCGCGCGGTGGTTCGCCGAGCACCTCGCGGTGCGTCGACCGGGCGACGATCGGGCGGGTCGTTGAGCAATCCGCCCAGTCGGACCCGCCCCGAGCTGCTCACCTTGTACACATTGAGCAGCCGGAATCGGACCTGTTGCCCACCTCACCGAGCAGGAGGAAGCTCCTCGCAACCGACTCGACGTGGAGGAATGCACCGATGACCGCCGACGCCGCTGTTGAACTGACGCCCGAGGAGCTGCAGGCCGGACTGACGGCCGAGCAGCTGCGCACTCTGGTGGGCCTGGTCGAGTACGACGCCTCGACCGACCCGTTCCCGGTGACCGCTCAGGACGCCGTCGTCTTCGTGGTCGGCAACGCGACCCAGACGGCGCAGTTCTACCAGGCCGTGTTCGGCATGGAGCTGGTCGCCTACTCCGGTCCGGAGACCGGCCGCCGCGACCGCAAGGCCTTCGTGCTGCGCTCCGGTTCCTGCCGCTTCGTGATCAAGGGCGGTGTGCTGCCGGACAGCCCGCTGCTGGACCACCACCGCCGCCACGGCGACGGCGTCGTCGACCTGGCGATGGAGGTCCCGGACGTGGACAAGTGCATCGAGCACGCCCGCGCCCAGGGCGCCACCATCCTGGAGGAGCCGAACGACGTCTCCGACGAGCACGGCACCGTCCGCCGCGCCGCGATCGCCGCGTACGGCGAGACCCGGCACACCCTGATCGACCGCTCCCGCTACACCGGCCCGTACCTGCCGGGCTACATCGCCAAGGAGTCCACGGTGGTCCGCCCCGAGGGCGCGCCGAAGCGGCTGTTCCAGGCGCTGGACCACGCGGTGGGCAACGTCGAGCTCGGCAAGATGGACGAGTGGGTGTCGTTCTACAACCGGGTGATGGGCTTCGTGAACATGGCGGAGTTCGTCGGCGACGACATCGCCACCGACTACTCGGCGCTGATGTCGAAGGTGGTCGCCAGCGGCAACCACCGGGTGAAGTTCCCGCTGAACGAGCCGGCGATCGCGAAGAAGAAGTCGCAGATCGACGAGTACCTGGAGTTCTACACCGGCCCGGGCTGCCAGCACATGGCGCTGGCCACCAACGACATCCTCACCACCGTCGACGTGCTGCGTTCGCGCGGCGTCGAGTTCCTGAACACCCCGGACTCGTACTACGACGACCCGGAGCTGCGCGAGCGGATCGGCAAGGTCCGGGTCCCGATCGAGGAGCTGAAGTCGCGCGGCATCCTGGTGGACCGCGACGAGGACGGCTACCTGCTGCAGATCTTCACCAAGCCGATCGGCGACCGGCCGACCGTGTTCTACGAGTTCATCGAGCGGCATGGTTCGCTGGGCTTCGGCAAGGGCAACTTCAAGGCGCTCTTCGAGGCGATCGAGCGCGAGCAGGACCGGCGCGGCAACCTCTGACGGGCGGCAGGAACCAGGGCGACGAGGGAGAAGCGGGACGATGGCGTACTACCGGCAGCTGGGCTCGGTGCCGCCCAAGCGGCACACCCAGCACCGCACCCCCGAAGGGGGCCTCTACTACGAGGAGTTGATGGGCGAGGAGGGGTTCTTCTCGGACTCCTCGCTGCTGTACCACCGGCACATCCCGTCGGCGGTGACGGCCGCCTCGGTGTGGGAGCTGCCGGACCAGTCCACCACCGCCAACCTCCCGCTGCTCCCCCGTCACCTGAAGCTGCACGAGCTGTTCCCCGGCCAGGAGTGGAAGTCGGCGGACGTCGTCGGCGGCCGCCGGCTGGTGCTCGGCAACGCGGACGTGCGGATCTCCTACGTCGCGGCCGGCGCGCCCAGCGAGCTGTACCGCAACGGGCTGGGCGACGAGTGCGTGTACGTGGAGTCGGGCGCCGCCGTGCTGGAGACGGTCTTCGGCTCCCTGACGGTCGGCCGGGGCGACTACGTGATCATCCCCCGGGCCACCACGCACCGCTGGGTGCCGACCGGTGACGAGCCGCTGCGCGCCTACTGCATCGAGGCGAACAGCCACATCACCCCGGCCCGCCGCTACCTCTCCAAGTACGGGCAGCTGCTGGAGCACGCCCCGTACTGCGAGCGCGACCTGCGCGGCCCCGAGGGCCCGCTGCTGGTCGAGGGCGGCGAGGTGGACGTGCTGGTCAAGCACCGCGGCCCGGGCGGCGTGGTCGGCACCCGCTACACCGTGCCGAACCACCCGTTCGACGTGGTGGGCTGGGACGGGTGCCTGTACCCGTACGCCTTCAACATCGCGGACTTCGAACCGATCACCGGCCGGGTGCACCAGCCGCCGCCGGCCCACCAGGTGTTCGAGGGCAACAACTTCGTGATCTGCAACTTCGTGCCGCGCAAGGTGGACTACCACCCGCTGTCGATCCCCGTCCCGTACTACCACGCGAACGTGGACAGCGACGAGGTGATGTTCTACTGCGGCGGCAACTACGAGGCCCGCAAGGGCTCCGGCATCGGACAGGGGTCGATCTCGCTGCACCCCGGCGGCCACACCCACGGCCCGCAGCCGGGCGCGTACGAGCGCTCGATCGGCGTGGAGCTCTTCGACGAGCTGGCGGTCATGGTGGACACCTTCCGCCCGCTGGAGCTCGGCGAGGCCGCCACCGCCAGCGAGGACCCGAACTACGCATGGACCTGGGCGAAGCGATGAACGTACCCGAGCTGTACCGGGGGCTGTTCGACGACGCGGCGGTCTTCCCGCCCGGCGACCTGCCGCTGGCCGAGGCCGTCCCCGCGCACCTGGCGCACCGCGCCGCACCGTACGCGGCGGCGGTCGGCCCGCTGCTCGCGCCGGTCGACAAGCTGGCCGAACTCGCCCTGCTGGCACCGGAGTTCCCGATCGTGGTGACGGTGCCGACCGGCCGACTGGCGGACGCCCTGAAGGCCGCGGCCGGGCTGCCGCTGGCGGGCGTCGAGTACGTGGCCGGCGAGGACGTCCGGGCGGCCGTGGCGGAGCTGGACGCGCTGCTGCCGGACGGCGTCGGTGCGGCCGTCGAGGTGCCCCGCGCGGTCCCGCCGGACGCCCTCGACGCCCTGGCCGGCACCCGTTACCGCGCCAAGTACCGCACCGGCGGCCTGAGTTTCGCGGCGTTCCCGAGCGTCGCCGAGCTCGCCGGGTTCCAGGTGGCCTGCGCCGAGCGCGAGCTGCCGTACAAGTGCACGGCGGGCCTGCACAACGCCGTCCGGCACACCGACCTGGGCACCGGCTACGAGCACCACGGCTTCCTCAACGTGCTGCTGGCCGCCGGAAGTTCGGACCGGGAGCAGGCCACCGAGCTGCTCGCCGAACGCGACGGGGCCCGGCTGGCGACGGCCGTGCAGTCGCTGACGGAACACCAGATCGCGCGGATCCGTTCCGCGTTCACCGCCTTCGGCACCTGTAGCATCGCCGAGCCGTTGGAAGACCTCGCCCGACTCGGCCTCCTGGAGAACTCGTGACCGCCACCACCTGGCTCGATCTGCCCGCGGACTCGCCGTTCGGCGTGCACAACCTCCCCTACGGCGTGTTCACCGCCGACGACCGGCCCGGCCGGCGGCGGATCGGCGTCCGGATCGGCGACCGGGTGCTGGACGCCGGCGCGGCCGCCCGGGCGGTCGGCAGCCCGTCCGAGCTGCTCGACGCCGAGACGCTCAACCCGCTGATGGCCGCGGGCCGTTCGACCTGGCGCGAGGTGCGCGCGGCGCTCACCGAGTGGCTCACCGACGCCGCCCACCGCCCGGCCGTCGAGCCCTGCCTGCTGGACCTGGCGGACGTCGAGCTGCACCTGCCGTTCGAGGTCGCCGACTACGTCGACTTCTACGCCTCCGAGCACCACGCCACCAACCTGGGCAAGATCTTCCGCCCGGGTTCGGAGCCGCTCACCCCGAACTGGAAGCACCTGCCGATCGGCTACCACGGCCGCTCCGGCACCATCGTGGTCTCCGGCACCCCGGTGACCCGCCCGCACGGCCAGCGCAAGGCCCCCGCGGACCCGGCTCCCTCGTTCGGACCGAGCCGCCGCCTCGACATCGAGGCCGAGGTCGCGTTCGTCGTCGGCACGCCCAGCGCCATGGGCACGCCGGTGGCGCTCGCCGACTTCGCCGAGCACGTCTTCGGCGTCTGCCTGCTCAACGACTGGTCGGCGCGCGACATCCAGGCCTGGGAGTACGTGCCGCTCGGCCCGTTCCTCGGCAAGTCCTTCGCCACCTCCCTCGCCCCCTGGGTGGTGCCGCTGGAGGCCCTCCAGCACGCCCGGGTCGCCCCGCCGGCCCGCGACGTGGAGCCGCTGCCGTACCTCGACGACCGGGACGCCGAGCCCTGGGGCCTGGACCTGGCGATCGAGGTCGCGCTCAACGGCCGCACCGTCTCCCGCCCGCCGTTCGCCACCATGTACTGGACCGCCGCCCAGCAGCTGGCCCACCTCACCGCGAACGGCGCCAGCCTGCGCACCGGCGACCTGTACGCCTCCGGCACGGTCTCCGGCCCCGAGCCGGACACCCGCGGTGCGCTCATCGAACTGACCTGGAACGGCGAGCACCCGCTGAAGTTCCCCGACGGCACCGAGCGCACCTTCCTGGAGGACGGCGACGAGGTGTCCATCAGCGCCACCGCCCCCGGCCCGGGGGGGCTGCGGGTCGGCTTCGGCGAGGTCACCGGGCGGATCATCGGCTGATCTGTCCCTCCGTGGGCTGCGGGTGCGTCAATGACGCGCCCGCAGCTCGCCGCTGTTCGGGTGAGATTGCGGGACGCCGAACCCGTCCGCCGCTAGAAGTTGACGCGACATCACGCGGCCCGACTCCCGAGCCGGCCGCGACCGTTCGCGGACGACTCGCTGCCGGAGGACCCGATGATGAAGCTGCGCACCCTGGTCTGCGGAGCCGCGCTCGCAGCCGCCAACCTGCTGATGCCCGCCGCCCCGCAGGCCCAGGCGTTCCCGTCCGCCCCGCACCCCGTGAAGCTCTGCGGCTTCGCCTCGCAGCCGGTCGCCACCACCGGGCCGGTGCTGCTCACCACCCCGCTGCACCCCTGCTGACCCTGCGCCCCCGGCCGCCCCACCGGCCCGGTACCGTGCACGGGAAGATCGTCGTACTTTCCGGACGGGAGCGGAGACAGTCATGGTGATGGACACCCCGCAGGACGTGCTGATCGACCGGGTCGGCCGCACCGGCCGGATCACCCTCAACCGCCCACGTGCCCTCAACTCCCTGACCCACGGCATGCTGGAGACCGTCCGCACCGCCCTGGACGCCTGGGCCTCGGACGACCGGATCTCCGCCGTCCTGCTCACCGGCGCGGGCGAGCGCGGACTGTGCGCCGGGGCCGACATCCGCGCCATCCACGACGACGCCAAACTCGGCGGCGCCGGCGGCCGGGCGTTCTTCCGCGTCGAGTACCCCCTCAACGAGCTGATCTCCCGCTACCCCAAGCCGTACCTCGCGCTGATGGACGGCATCACCATGGGCGGCGGCGTCGGCCTCTCCGCGCACGCCGCGACCCGGATCGTCACCGAACGCTCCACCGTCGCCATGCCCGAGACCCGGATCGGCCTGGTCCCCGACGTCGGCGGCAGCCGCCTGCTCGCCCTCGCCCCCGGCGAGCTCGGCACCCACCTCGCCCTCACCGCCGCCACCATGACCGCCGGCGACGCCCTGCACTGCGGCTTCGCCGACCACTTCGTCCCGTCGGCCGCGCTGCCCGCACTGCTCTCCTCGGACGACCCCGTCGCCGCTCTCGCCCCGCTCACCGAGACCGCCCCCGCCTCCGAACTCGCCCAGCAGCGCGAGTGGATCGACCACTGCTACGCCGCCGACAGCGTCGAGGAGATCCTGGAGCGCCTCCGGGCCACCGGCCTGCCCGAGGCCAAGGAAGCCGTCGAGCAGCTCCTCGGCAAGTCCCCCACCATGCTCAAGGTCACCCTGGCCGCGCTGCGCCGGGCCCGCACGCTGCCCTCGCTGGCCGCCACCCTGGAACAGGAGTACCGGATCTCCTGCGCCGCCCTCGCCCACCACGACCTGGTCGAAGGCATCCGCGCCCAGGTCGTCGACAAGGACCGCGACCCGCACTGGAGCCCCGCGTCGCTTTCCGAGGTCACCGCCGCTGACGTCGCACGTTTCTTCACCGTCCCCGAAGGCGGCGACCTGCGACTGCCGAGGTGACCATCGTCTCGCCTGTCGAGACTGGCATCCGGGGCGGCGTTCCGAGATCGTATCCACCGTCAGTGTTCCGCTCAGCGTGGAGAGGATTTGCGGCGATGACCGAGTACGAGACGATCCTGGTGGACCGCAAGGGCCGGGTCGGCATCATCACCCTCAACCGCCCCAAGGCGCTCAACGCGCTCAACAACCAGTTGATGACCGAGGTGGTCGCGGCAGCCAAGGCCTTCGACCGCGACCCGGAGATCGGCGCCATGGTGATCACCGGCTCCGAGAAGGCCTTCGCCGCGGGCGCCGACATCAAGGAGATGCAGGACAACCGCTTCCCCGACGTCTACCTCGACGACTGGCTGGGTCCCTGGGACGAGCTCGGCCGCCTCCGCAAGCCCGTCGTCGCCGCCGTCGCCGGCTACGCCCTCGGCGGCGGCTGCGAGCTCGCCATGCTCTGCGACATCCTGATCGCCGCCGACACCGCGAAGTTCGGCCAGCCCGAGATCAAGCTCGGCGTCATCCCCGGCATCGGCGGCTCCCAGCGCCTCACCCGCGCCGTCGGCAAGGCCAAGGCCATGGACCTCTGCCTCACCGGCCGCATGATGGACGCCGAGGAAGCCGAGCGCGCCGGCCTGGTCTCCCGCATCGTCCCCGCCGACCAGCTCCTGACGGAGGCCCACGCCGTCGCCGAGACCGTCGCCGCGATGTCGCTGCCCGCCGCGGTGATGATGAAGGAGTCCGTCAACCGCGCCTTCGAGACCACCCTCGCCGAGGGCGTCCGCTTCGAACGCCGCCTGTTCCACGCCGCGTTCGCCACCGCGGACCAGAAGGAAGGCATGACCGCCTTCGCCGAGAAGCGCCCGGCCGCTTTCACCAACAAGTAGCCGCAGCGTCCGCTGCCGGCACGTCGAAGCCCCGCCGGGCGGGGGCGACTTCGAGGAGTCGCCTGCCCGACGGGGCTTCGCTGCGCACCGCTCCGGCTCCGGCGGACCTGTCAAACCGCCGTGGCCCGTACGCTCACAGGATCACCTCGGGGATGCCGGTGTCCTGCCGGGGGCCGCTCAGAAGTGGATCATCCACTGGAAGGCGTTGTCCGCGCTGCTCACGTGCATGCCCTTGCGGGTGCCGTAGCCCTCCGGGTTGTTCCAGTTGTACTCCTCCACGTCGAAGGAGCCGTCGGAGTAGACGGCGTTGACGTAGGCGACGTGGCCGTAGATGATGCCGTTGCTCGCCCGGTGGACGTCGTTGACGGCGATGGCGCCGACGGACGGGGTGGTGTTGACGGTGATGCCGAGGCGGCGGGCCGCGTCGTCCCACTGCGCGGCGTTGCCCCAGGTGGTGCCGCCGTAGGAGTTGCCGAAGTTCGAGATGCCGAGACGGCTCTGGACGCGGGAGGACGCGAAGGCGGTGCACTGGAGGGCGATGAAGCCGTGCGCGCCGCCGTCGTAGTCGTTGGTGGCGTTCTCGTTGCTGCCGCTGCCGCCGCCGCCGAGGAACTGGTGCGAGGCGTTGTTGTTCTTCAGCGTGGAGTTGAGGTTGCCCTTGGCGCCGGGGGCGAAGTCCTGGTAGGAGCCCGCGTAGCCGCTGTTGAAGTAGACGCGGACGGTCTGGCCGGAGCGGTTCCACACCGACGCGGCGTTGTTCTTGATGCAGACGCCCTGGCCGTTGCCCGCGCTCTTGAAGTCGTAGCAGGACGGCTGGGTGTCGCCGTAGTTGCTGAGCGAGCCGGTGAAGTCGGAGATCGAGCCCGCGTTGTCGCTGTTGAAGTAGTAGCAGAACTCGCCGGAGTCGCAGGATCCGTCGCGGGACGCGGCGAAGGCGGGGGTGGCCCCGATCAGGGGAACGGCCAGGGCCAGCGTGGTGCCGGCGACGGTCAGGATGTTGCGTATCTTCTTCACTGCTGACTCTTCTCGTGGTGTGTCGTGGAACGCTGCGTGGTCGACCGGTGCGCGGTCGTGCTCGGGTGGAGCCGCGCGCGGTCAGTGGGTGCGCTGGTACTGCTCCCAGGTCTGGATGGTGATCCGCTGGCCGTCGTCGGGGCCGTGGTTGGCCAGACCGTTGAAGCCGAGGTAGTAGTCACCGACCTGGTTCTGGGCCTGGGTGGCCAGGTCGGTGTCGGTGATCGCCACGGCGTGGATGTGCCACGGCCAGTTGCCCTGGGTGGGGTTGCGGACCCAGGCGGCGAACCCGACCTGACGCAGCACCAGGGCCACGTTGTTGCGGGTGGCGGCGGTCATGCCGTCCACGTTGATGTCCACGACGCCGCCGCCGTCGTGGGTGCCCGCGGAGGTCGGGTCGCCACCCGGGTTGTACGAGCCCTGGTCCAGGGTCAGGTGGAAGCCCAGGAGGCGCTCGGCCTCGGTGAGCATGTTCTGGGTGCGGGTGTTGACGGTGTATCCGTCGCGCTGGAGCTTCGCGCCGGGACCGATCTGGTGGGTCAGGGTGTACCGGCCCTGCCCGAGCGAGGTGAGCGAGGTGACGCCGGGCAGCCCGTTGGCGTCCAGGCCGCTGAAGCCGAGGGAGCGCTGGTAGGCGGCGTAGGCGGTGGTGGTGCTGGTGCCGAAGTACCCGTCCACCCACTGGGCGGCGAGGAAGCCGCGGGCCTGCAGGGCCTGCTCGACGGCCAGGACCGAGTCGTGGGCGCCGGGGGTCTGCGTGCTGTCGGCGCGGCGGGGGTCGATCAGGGCGGCCAGCACGGTGGCTTCCATGTCCACCACGGGCAGCACGGTGGCGGCGCTCTGCGGCGGCGGGGTGGTGGCGTGGGCCGGTGCGGCGCTCAGCACCAGGCCGCTCAGGACGGCGACGGCCGCGAGCAGCCGGGTGGCGGTGTTCCGGGTCTTGGTGACGGTTGCCATGCGGTGGTTCCTTCTTGTTCGGTGGAGGATCGGTCCCTGTCCCGCCCGGTGCAGGCACCGGGCGGGACAGGGGTCCGACGGCCCGCGGCGCACCGCTGCCCGATCGACCCGGCCGGCGTCGGAGAATGCGCCGGGCGGTCGTCGACAGCCGCCCCGGGGCCCGGTGTTGCAGGGCTCGCCGGTGGGCGGAGCGGTCAGCAGCGGGTGTCGGTCTTCGCGACGACGTCACCGGCGCCCGGCCACGGGCCGTAGCCGTTCCAGCCCATGGCCTGGGTGCACTCCGCCAGAGTGTCGGCGCCGGAGGACCAGATCTCCACCATGTTGCTGTCGCACTGGACGTCACGGATGGTGGTGCCGGTGAGGATGGTCGTGCACGCGTTCCAGCTGCTGTGGGTGTCGCGGTAGCCCTGCCACACGTACAGGTAGGAGTAGTTCTTCCCGCAGCCCTTGTACTGCTTGACGGACGCCATGGTCTGCCCGCCGACGTTGATGTAGGCGGTGGTGCCGATCTGGGTGACGCTGGAGCAGCTGGCCGCGAGGGAGGCGCTGGGGGCGGTGGGCACGGTGGTGGCGTTGGCGACGCCGGGCACAGCCGCGAACATCGGCACGGCGAGGGCCGTGGCGGCAGCGATCTTGGTGAGCATGCGCATGGTGAGCAATGTCCTTTCGGAAAAGGGGGGTTGGGAGGGGGTGCCCGCCGACCGCGCCCAGGGACTCCAGGGCGCGCGAACACCGGCGGACGGGTCGGGGAACCCCGTGACGACCGCCGCATCGGCCGTCGGGGCTGTCGCTCTCGGGCGCGTTGCTTCCCGAGTGGACGTCAGGTGCCCTGGCGCTCCGCGGAGTTCGGTCGGAGGCGGGCAGTCGGTGGTCGATCTCCGGGCGCGGCCGCACGCGGGCGGCCGGCCGGGCCCCCGGGCCCGGCTCGCGGAGGTGTCAGGTGAGGGAGAGGGACCAGCCGCGCAGGGCCGGCACTTGCTGCAGGGCGCGTTCGCAGACGCTGCGCAGGTTCGCGGCCGCCGCATCCGGAGTATCCGCGATGATCGCGGCGGCGATGCGGCACCGGTCGAGGTCGACGCGGGTGCGGATGTGTTCCACGCGGTCCGCGCGTCGGCAGTGGAGCCAGATCAGATCGGTGACCGCCCCAGCGGCCAGCCTCGGTGGCACCGGGTCAGAGCAGGTGAGAGTCACCGCGACCAGGTGCACGGGGTCCGGTCAGCTCTGCGCGGGCGGCGCGGCAGGAGCGATGTCCCAGTCGAAGCCCGTGCTGGCGGCGGTGCGTTGGCCCCCCGAGCGGTCGGCGGAGGCGCCGGCCGATGCGCCGGAACCCAGGCCGACGGTGAATGCGAAGACCAGGCCGGTGCAAACGATCCGTATGGAGCGGGCCACGACTGTTCCCTCCTGTTTCGTAACCATGGTGCGCGCGTGAGCGGTTCGCGGAACTCGTCCCGGTCAATGCGGTGCTTTCCGCGCCGTTGGGGAAGATCTTGCCTTCCTGGGCAACGCGATGTCACGACTTCAGAGGTGGCACCAAGTCACTCGGCAACTACGTGCCAGATCATTTCGTCTGCGGAAAGCATTGCATCGCCGACCGCACCGAGGCGATGATGATGATCATCGACCCGGGGGAGGGCCGCGTGTTACAAGCACTCGGATTGAACGCACTGACAGAGACCGTCTACCGGACCCTGCTGGCCGAGCCGGACAGAGGGGTCGAGCAGATCGCCGCCAAACTGCACCTGTCGGAAGCGGAGGTACGGGAAGCACTCGACGAACTGCTGGAACTGACGCTGCTGCGCCCCGCGAGCGACTCCCGCACCCTGCGGGCCGTCAGCCCGGAAGTCGGACTGATCCGACTGCTCGCCCACAACCAGAACCAACTGCTCCACCGCCAGCAGCAATTGGAGACCGCCCGGACCGCGATCGCGGCCCTCTCCGCCGAGTACACCGACCGGCGGCTCGACGACGAGATGGTCGTGCGGCTGGACTCCCTCGAAGCCGTCCGTGACCGCCTGGAGGAACTCGCGGCGACCGCGGCCGAGGAGTGCCTGTCGCTGATGCGCGGAGGCGCCGTCCGCCCCGACTCCATCCAGGCCGGCAAGCACCCCAACCAGGTGGCGCTGGAGCGCGGAGTGGCCATCCGCAGCATCTTCCAGGAGAGCTTCCGCAACGACCCCGACACCCTGCGCTATGCCCGCTGGTTGGCCGATCTGGGCGGCTCGACCCGGACCGTGCCCATACTCCCGATGCGGCTGGTGATCGTCGACCGCAGCATCGCACTGATCCCGAGCGACCCCAGCGACGGCCGCCGCGGCGCACTGGAACTGCACGGCGCCGCCCTCGTCCAGCCGTTGTGCGCACTGTTCGAGGAACTGTGGCGCAACGGCGCCGACTTCGGTCAGCAGCCCGCACCCCGCGACGACCAGGACCTCACCGGGTCCGAGCGCGCCCTGCTGCAACTGCTGGGCCAGGGGCACACCGACGAGTCCGCCAGCCGGAAGCTGGGCCTGTCCTTACGGACGGTGCGTCGAATGATGAAAGACCTGATGAATCGCCTGGGCGCCGAAAGCCGCTTCCAGGCCGGGGCCCAAGCCGTCCGGAAGGATTGGCTGTGAACCCGGGAAGCCGTCCGCAATCCGCCGGCGGAATATAGATTTTCGCGGTTCGGGAAACGGAGCGGACCGGTCCGACTTCGACCGCGCCTTCCTTATTGGGCGAATTGTGATCCGTTCCGCGAAAGCGGTATCCGAAGGCCGCGGTCCCGGCGCGGGGTGAGCGGCGCGGGGATCAGTCCTGCTGGAAATCGACCACCCGGTTGGTGCGGTCGACGTCCACATGGACCGGGCCCCCGGGTGCGGGGTAGGTGAAGCGCCGCCGGCCGCCCACGCCGCCGTGCGGGTCGAACTTCGGTTCGCCGGGGGCGACGCGGCCGGCGGCCCACTGGGCGAGGAAGCGGTCGGCGGCCTCGCGGGCCTGCTGGTCGGTGGCGGGGCCGCTCTCCGTCTCGGCGGGGAGGAAGCCGCCGTCGACCGCGCGCAGCAGGCCGGACGGCCAGTCGAGGACGAAGCCCTGGCGTTCGAGGGTGACGACCAGTCGGTTCATCCCGGGGCCGAGCAGCTCGTGCTGCACGGCGACCACCCTCGCCCCGGGGCCGAACAGCAACTCGGCTTCACCGTAGGCGAGTTCGCGTTGCGGTCCGGTGGCCCCGGACATGCCGGTGGCGACGGTCGGCTCCAGCACCATGAACTGCAGGGTCAGCACCGGCGCTCCGAGGGCGACGGCCATCGCGGAGCCGAACGCCAACTCCCGCCCGCCGAGCCGCATCCGCCGCCGCTGGACGAGCCGCACCGCGCAGCCGAGCACGACTCCCGACAGCCCGCCGAGCGCGTTCGCGGCGAGGTCGCCGCCGTCGCAGGCCCGGCCGAGGAACGGCAGCAGGCCCTGGACGGTCTCGGTGACGCCGGTCAGGGCCAGGACGCCGACGGCGACCACCGCGGGGCGGCCGAAGGCGAGGACGGCGAGCAGCCCGATGGGGGCGTACATCAGCACGTTCAGCCGGCCCGGTTCCCCGTTCAGGGTGAAGTCGAGGGCGGCGCCCCAGGCGCAGGACGAGTCCTGGGTGCCGCCGAGGCCGGTGGGGTACAGGGTGGCGGTCAACTCGCCGGCCAGGGCGACGGCGAGCAGCGCGATGGACCATCGCGGCAGGCCGCGCCGCGCGGCGAGCGCCCGGGCCCAGGCCCCGAGCGGCAGGGCCAGGACCAGGAAGGCCGGGATCAGGCCTGCGTTGCCGTTCAGGATCGCGCTGGTCATCGACGCCTCGTCAGTTTCCCTCGCAGCGCCCAGGGTTGGGGTCGCCGCTCACTGGATGATACGAGCCAGTCCGGCCCGGGTGGCGGCAACCACGATGTGGTCGCCGGGGACGAGGCGGCGGGAGCGGTCGGCGAAGTTCCACTGGTAGGCGTCGGCGCGGCGGTGCAGGCGGACGGCGACGACGCGGACGCCGCCGGAGGCCTCCAGGTCGCCGGTGTTCCGGCCCTCCAGGGCGGAGCCCTCCTCGACGGTGAGTTCGGCGACCAGCAGGACGTGGCGGAACACCGAGAGGGTGCCGAGGACCTCCCGGCCCATCAGGGCGGCGGCGAAGGCGGGGGCGGCCAGGTAGGAGACCGAGCGGGAGGCGACGTTGCCGAGGGTGGCGTACACGTGGTGGGCGAAGTCGTCGTCGAACAGGCGGACCACGATGCGGACTTCGGGGCGGACGGCACGGGCTTCGAGGGCGGCTTCCAGGTTGGCGGCGTCGTCGGAGGTGACGGCGGCGACGGCGCGGGCGTGCTTGACCCGGGCCTGCTTGAGCTGGGCCTCGAGGGGGCCTTCGCCGATCAGGACGGGGATGCCGAGGGCGCGGGCGGCGGCGATGCCGCGGGCGTTCGGGTCGCGTTCCAGGCAGACCACGGGCAGGCCGGTGCCGTGGACCAGGGTGGCGACCCGGGTGCCGACGTTGCCCAGGCCGACCACGATGACGTGGTCGCGGGTGCGGGAACCGGGCGGGCGGGGCAGGCCGCGGCGGCCGCTGGCGAGAGCCTCGACCGCGATGGCGGTGACCAGTGGCACGAAGGTGATTCCGCAGAAGGTGATCAGCACCTGGGCGGCCCGGGCCCACGGGTCGCCGAGCGCCTGGTCGGTGGGCAGGTCGGGCTGGGCGGCGCCGGCCGCGTCCAACAGGGTGGAGTAGAGCGTCCAGCCGAGGCCGGGCGGGTGCTGAGTGCGGTAGTAGAGCACGGCGGCGCCGACCACGATCGCGGCGAACGCGGTGATCAGGATGACCCGCAGCCGGGTGTTGGTGAAGTACTTGAGGCTGTCCAGCAGCCACCACTTGACCCTCTTGCCGAGCGGCTGGCGGAGGGCCGGTTCGGCGTCGAGGGGCTGCAGGGCGGCCAGGCCGCCGGGTCCGCGGGCGGGGGCCACGTCGGGGCGGCCGAGTTCGATCGGGCCCTCGCCGCTGCCGAAGCGTTCGGCGATCCGGATGAAGTCGGCGGCCCGGCCGCCGGTGTCGGGCAGCAGGCGCAGCTGGGACAGGTCCTGCGGGTCGATCCGGTCGGCGACCAGGCACAGCTGGTTGCTGTGGATGTCCTCGTCGTAGGCGACGTACAGGTGGCGTCCGCCGACCTCGACGGAGTGCGGGCGGCCGAGGGCGCCGTTGGCGAAGGCGGGCGCGGCGGTCGCGGAGGCGGACAGCGCCGCGCAGTTGGGGAGCAGCTTCTCCAGGTGCTCGCCGAGCCGCTGGTTGAAGATCCGCAGCACGATCCGCACCCCGTGGTTGCGGTTCTCGGCGGCCAGCGCGGCGTGGATGTTCTCCTGGTCGGTGCCGTCCATCAGCGCGATGCCGCGGGCCTGGTCGACGCCGGCCGCTTCGAGCGCCTCGCCGGTCAGCGTGGAGTACTCCAGCACGGCCGCGACACCGGGCAACTGTGCGATGGCGGGCCCGTGTTCGCGCGAGCGGTCGGGCACCACCGCGACCACCGGCACCTCGTACTGCTCGGTGAGTTCGAGGACCAGCCGGTGCGCGAGCGAGTTGCCGCCGCAGACGATGTAGTGGCCCTCGATCGACCCCGCTCCGCCACTGCTCGGCCCGGCCCCGCCGCTGTCCGCTCCGGAACCGCTGCTGCCCGGTCCGGCCCCACTGGTGCGCGTGTCCCCCGCGTCGGCGGCGTCCTGTGGGCTCCCCCGCCCCTGATCCGTCATAGCGTCAGATGGTAGACGCCCCGTCAGGACCCCCGGGTGAACAGACGGTATCGGATCCGCACGCGGGGGACTGCCCCGTTCGGCGGATTCCGCCGCGCCCGGGGGTGGGGCGGGAGTCGAGGGTGGTGGGTGAAATCCGTGTTCCGCAGCGGCACCTCGGAGGAGCCATGGCAGACCCTTATCGGACCGACGACCGCCCCGGGACGGTCGGACCGTTCCAGCAACTGGCGCGGATGGCCTGGCAGGCGGTGCTGACGGGGGGTCTGATCTCGCTGGCGCTGGGCATCGTGATCCTGGTCTGGCCGAAGCAGACGCTGTGGGTGGTCGGGGTGCTGTTCGGCGTGTACCTGGTGGTGATCGGCATCGTGCAGCTGGTCGCCGCGTTCGGCACGCACGTCTCGACGGCGCTGCGGGTGCTGGCGTTCGTCAGCGGCGCGATCTGCGTGCTGCTGGGGTTGCTGTGCTTCCGCTCGGCCGCCCAGTCGATCCTGCTGCTGGCGCTGTGGATCGGCATCGGGTGGCTGTTCCGCGGCATCACCCACCTCGCCGCGGTGGCCTCCGACCCGCTGATGCCGGCCCGCGGCTGGCAGGGCTTCATCGGCACGCTGTACCTGCTGGCGGGCATCCTGCTGATGGTCTTCCCCGCCCACTCGATCACCGCGCTGGCGATCCTGGCGGCCGTCTCGCTGCTGGTGCTCGGCCTGACCGAGATCGTCGCGGCCCTGCAGATCCGGCGCGGCGCGAAGCTGTACCCGCGCGAGCTCTGACACCCCGCGGGGCCCGCCCGGAGACGCTCCGGGCGGACCCGCTGTCGGCTGTCGGCTGTCGGCTACCGGCTACCGGCTACCGGCTACCGGCTACCGGCTACCGGCTACCGGCTACCGGCTACCGGGCGAGGGTGGGCCGCTCCGGGGCCAGCGAGTTGCCGGCCGGGATGCGGCCGCAGTCGCTGGGCGCGCTCTTCCCGGCGAACCGGTCGTTCAGGTAGGCGACCGCGGTGGGCGCCCAGGGGACGGCGGCGCCGAGGTGGCTGAGCAGGTCGTACTGCTGGTAGGCGATCCGGCCGTTGCCGGTGGCGCAGTACTGCCGGGCCAGCGCGCGGACGTCGCCGGCCACCATCACGCCGTCCCCGGTGCCGATGCCGGGCAGGTTGCTGTATGTGCCCTCCAGCACGCCGGCGTTGCCCTGGGCGAGGTAGCCGGGGACGGTGGGGGTGGCGGCCGAACCGAGGTTGACCTTGTTGACCGCGGCCAGGAACGGGGGAACGGAGTTCGGGTCGCCGTACTCCGGCCTGGCGAGCTTCTTCCAGGTCAGCCCGGGGTACTGGCCGAGCGCGTTGACGATCGAGGCGTTCTGCATCTTCGCGTACACCTGCTTGCCGTAGTCGCTCAGGTACGGCGTCAGGTCGAGGTCGTAGGCGCGGGCCACGCCGATGATCGCCATCGGGATGACGCCCGGCCAGACCACTCCGCCGTCCACGTACTTGAGGTTGTGCGCGGGGTCGACCAGCAGGCCGCCCTCGGCGAAGCCGACCAGGCGGCGGTTGACGTCCGGCGCGTAGCCGGGGGCGAGGGCGGCGGCCCAGTTGGTGGCGATCGCGCCGCCGGAGTAGCCGAGCAGGCCGAACCGGGTGTTCGCGTCCATGCCGGTCGCCCCGGAGGCGGAGGCGGCGCGGATCGAGTCCAGCGTGGTGGTGCCGTACTCGGGCCCGGCGGCGAAGTCGGCGCTCTGGCCCTCGGTGTCGGGGATCACCACGTCGTAGCCCTGGAGCAGGAACGGCACCACGAACAGCGCCTCCGCGTTGGGGATCGCCCCGCCCAGCGTGAGGCCGCCGGCGATCGCCCGGGACGGGCCGTCGGCCGGGTTCAGCGAGTCGTAGAACGACTGGTACGACACCGCCCTCGACCCGTCGCTGCCCAGGCCCCGCACCACCGTGGTCACCCCGGCGGACGGGCGGCCCTGCGCGTCGGTGGTGCGGAACAGCAGCTGCACGGCCTGCACCGGGGTCGGTATGCCCAGCAGGTGGTACGCCAGGGTGCGGGTCTTCAGCACGGTGCCGGGGGCCAGCGAGGACAGCGGGGTGCTGCCGTCGTAGGTGTAGAACCCGTCGGTGGCCGCCGCGGCGGGGGCCGCGACGGCGGTGACGGTGGGGGCCGCGGTGGCGAGAGCGGCGGCGGCGAGGGCGGTGGCGATCGTCCGGGCGACGGCTCGGTACATGGCTCTCCCGTTTCTGACGGTGTCCGACTGGGGGGCCGGAGGCGCGACCTGATGGGGGCAGGTGGGGGATCGCGCGAGTTACCTACGAGTAGGTAACCTCCGGGGAAACCATCATGAACGCGTCGCCCCGCCACGTCGCCGGGCCGCTGCACAGAGATTCGCGAGGTGGATTGTGACCGCACCCAACGTCCGACTCTCCGCCCCCGAACCAGAGTTCGGCGGCACCCCGGCCCACCTGCGGCTGCTCGCCCTGACCCCCGGGCTCGCCGTCGAAGTGATGACCCGGCTGCTGGACCGCCTCCCCGCCTACCACGCACTGCCGCCCGAACAGCTCCGCGGCGAGATCACCCGTCAGGTCGAGCGCGGCATCCGGGCGTTCGTCGACGTCCTGCGCACCGGGCAGCTGCCCGGCGAGGACGAACTCGACCGGATCCGCGAGTCGTCCGCGCGACGGGCCGACGAAGGCGTCCCGCTGGAATCCGTGGTCGGCGCCTACCACCTCGGCGCACAACTGTGCGCCGCCCGCCTGCTCGCCGAGGCCTCCCCCACCGACCTGCCCGACATCGCCACCGCGCAGGACCGCCTGCTCGGCTGGCTACGGGCCGTCAGCTGCGCCGTCGCCACCGGCTACGTCCAGGAGCGGCAGGCCGCGCTCGGCGACGAACAGGTCGCTCGGCAGGCCCTGCTGTCCCGCCTGCTGGAGGGCGGCGACCCGCGCGCCGCCGCCGACCGGGCCGGCATCCGGCTGCCCGCCCGCTACGTCGTGCTCTCGCTCACGATCGGCCCGCACCCCGACGAGACCCGCCCCGGCGTCAACCGCTCGGTCGTCGCCCGACGAAAACTCCGCCGCCTGCGCGCCGAGCTGGAGCGCCGCCACCCGGACGGCGTGCCGCTGGCCGCGCTGGCCGACGACGGGGGGACGATCCTGCTGCCCTCCGACACCTTCGAACGGGACGTGCTCACCGCGCTGGTCGAGCGCCTGGCCAGGGCGTGCGGCGCGCCGCTGGTCGTCGGCGCGACCACCGCTGCGCCCTCGGCGGTGGCCGACGCCGTCCAACTGGCCACCGAAGTCCGGCAGATCGCCGACGCGACCGGCCGCGGGCCCGGGCTCCACCTGCTCGACGACGTCCTGCTCGCCCACCAGCTCAGCCGCCCGGGACCGGCCCGCGACGCACTCGCCGCGATCCTCGCGCCCCTCACCGACCGCCCCGAACTCCTCGAAACCCTCCGCACCTTCCTCAGCTGCGGCCTCGACCGCCGCCGCACCGCCGCCCGCCTCCTGGTCCACCCCAACACCGTCGACTACCGCCTCCGCCGCACCGCCGCCCTCACCGGCCTCGACACCGTCCGCGGCCCCGACCTCCTCACCCTCCACGCCGCCCTCACCGCCCACGAGACGAGCACCGCGCACGCCACGACCCGGAAGGACCGCGACGAGGGGAGGCGGTGACGGCGCCGCGCGCGAGCAAGGCGCAGAACACCGACGGACCCCTGAGGGGCGTCAGGCGGCCGCGGTCACTCCGGCCACGGCGAGGAGCAGGACCGCGGAGATCGCGGACAGGCGGCGGGCCGCGGTGGGGGTGGTGGTGAGGCGGGTGGCGAGGCGGGCGGTGGTGAGGGCCACGGCGGTGTAGATGGTGGCGCAGCACAGGACGTTGACGGCGCCGAGGGCGGTGACCTGGGCGGCGACGGGGAGGGTGGTGCCGGGGGTGACGAACTGGGGGACGAGGGAGAGGTAGAGGAGCAGGCCCTTGGGGTTGAGCAGGGCGGTGAGCAGGGACTGGCGCAGGACCACGGAGGTGGGCTGCGGGCGGGCCGCGGTGAGGGCGTCGGCGGGGCCGCCGCGGCGCAGGGTGAGCAGCATGGTGACGGCCAGGAAGGCCAGGTAGCCCGCGCCGGCCAGGCGCAGCGCGGGGAGCAGGGCGGGCAGCGCCCGCAGCGCGGCGGCGAGGCCCGCGGCGGAGAGCAGGGTGTGCACGGCGTAGCCGGCGCAGACGCCGGCGACGGCGGTGAGGGCGGCGGTTCGACCCTGGCCGAGGCCTCGGGCGGCGATGTAGAGCCAGTCCGGTCCGGGGGTGCAGACCAGCAGCAGGTCCACGCCGAGGAAGAGCAACAGGGCGTGCGGGTCCATGGCACCTTCGGTTTCGGGTTCGAGGGGGGTCGGGGCGACGTCCTGGACGCTATCCGTCCGGCGCTGGCAGCCGATGTCCCGTTTTCGCTGGTCAGCCCCCTCGTGGGGCAGAATGTTGCGCCATGGACCGCCTCGACCGCAGAATCCTCCACGAGCTCCAGCAGGACGGCCGGCTCACCAACGCCGAACTCGCCGACCGGGTGGGGCTGACGCCGTCGCCGTGTCTGCGCCGGGTGCGTCAGCTGGAGCAGCAGGGCGTGATCCGCGGGTACCGCGCGCAGCTCGATCCGGTGGCGGTCGAACGCGGGTTCCAGCCGTTCGTGACGGTGGTGATGCGGCACGAGGACCGGTCGACCGTCGCCGAGTTCGAGCGTCGGGTCGCGGAGCTGCCGGAGGTGGTGGAGGCGCACCGGCTGTTCGGCGACCCGGACTACCTGCTGCGGGTCGCGGTCGCGGACCTGGCCGCGTACGAGCGCTTCGTCACCGATGTGCTGTCCGGCCTGCCGGGCATCGCGCAGGTGCACTCCCACCTGACGATGAAGCAGGTGAAGGCCGACGCGGGCATCCCGGTGCAGCGCGGCTGACGGGGGTCAGTCGCCGGGGAGCTGGTCCATCCGGCGCAGCGAGTGGTAGTGCGCCACGGTCGGCGGGTGTTCGAGTTCGTGGAGTTCGCCCTCGGACCAGACCGGGCGGATCTTCCACATCGGGCCGGCGTAGGCGCGCAGGGCCTCCTCGTCGCGCCAGCGGGTGATCATCTGGACCCGGTGGTCGCCGTCGGCCAGCGCGCGCAGGAGTTCGCCGCCGAGGAAGCCGTCCCATTGGTCGAATTCGGGCAGGACGATCGAGGCGAGCCGGGCGCAGAAGTCCTCGACCCGGAGTGGGGAGACCTGGGCCTCCCAGATTCGAATGATCATCTCGGCCTCCTCGACTGAACCCGGCCTTTCTGACCATTATCGGACCTGACCGTGTTCCGACAGCTCGGCCCGGTCCGGGGCCGCCCGCACCCACCGGGATCCGTTCGGACCGCCGCCGATTGCCGCCGGTGCGGTGCGGGCCAAGACTCGGCGGTGGACCCGTACGGCGAGAGGAGCCCGACATGGCGGTCTGCGTGGTGTGCCAGAACGACTACTGGCTTTCCTTCGAGGTCAAGACGATCACCGGAGACACCTACGTCTTCGACAGTTTCGAGTGCGCGATGGAGAAGCTGGCACCGCGCTGCGAGCAGTGCACGGTACGGATCGTCGGCCACGGCGTCGAGGTCGCCGGCCGGTTCTTCTGCGGCGCGCACTGCGCCCGGACGAACAGCGTGCTCGGCGCCGAGGTCCGCGATGCGGTGGGCGCCCACCCGTCCTGACCTGCGACGTCCGAGCGCGGAGGGGCGGCCGCCCCCGAGGCGGCCGCCCCTCCGCGCTGTCCCGGGAGCGGCTCAGAAGGTGAACCGCAGCGCGCGCACCCGGTGGTCGAAGGACGACGGGACGAGTTCCGGCTCGGCGGTGGAGCGGATCTCCGGCAGCCGGGTGAGCAGTTCGCGCAGCATGGTGCGCATCTCCTGGCGGGCCAGGTGCGCACCCAGGCAGAAGTGCGGGCCGCCGCCGCCGAAACCCAGGTGCGGGTTGGGCGAGCGGGTGATGTCGAAGGCCTCCGCACGGTCGAACACCGCCTCGTCGCGGTTGGCGGAGCCGTAGAACAGCACCACCTTGTCGCCGGCCGCGAGCCGGATCCCGGACAGCTTGTGGTTGACGGCGACGGTGCGGCGGAACTGCACGATCGGCGTCGAGTGGCGGACGATCTCCTCCACCGCGCCGCCCAGGTGCGCGTCCGGGTCGCCGAGCAGCAGCGCCCGCTGCTCGGGGTGGACGGTCAGCAGGTGCAGGCCGTGGGCGAGCGCGTTGCGGGTGGTCTCGACGCCGGCGACCAGCAGCAGGGAGAAGAACGCGCCCAGTTCGCGGGAGCCCAGCCGGCGGCCGTCCACGTCGGCGGTGACCAGGGCGGAGATCAGGTCGCCGGTCGGGCGGCGGCGGCGCTCCCGGCCCAGCGCGGCCACCGTCAGGTGCATCGCGGCCAGCGCGTGCAGCCCGCGACCGGGCACCCGCAGCCCGCGCCGGGCGACGCCCGCCGACGCGGACGCCCGGTTGATCCGGGCCAGGATGTTGCGGCGCTGCTCCTCGGGGATGCCCATCATCGAGCAGATCACCTGGTACGGGAGCTCCCCGGCGACGGCGGCGACGAAGTCGGTGGGGCGTTCGCGCTCCAGCCGGTCCACCAGGCGGGCGGCCGTGCGCGCGATGTCCTGCTCGACCTCGGCGAGCAGCCGGGGCGTGAACGCCCGGCCGACCGCCCGGCGCAGGTCGGCGTGCCGGGGGTCGTCCAGGTTGACCATCGAGTCGCCGAACACCGCCCGCACCCAGCGGGCGGGCTCCGGCGAGGTCACCCCCGGCCCGGAGAGGTACACCTCGGGCGACCGGCTGGCGGTCATCACGTCGGCGTGCCGGACCAGCGCCCAGCACCGCCGCCCCGTCGCCCGGTCGGTGAAGGCCACCGGCCCCGGGCGTTCCCGCAGCCGGGCGAACGCCTCGGCGCGCAGCTTCTCGGGGAGCCGCCAGAACGCGGGGTCGCCGAGGTCAATGCCGCGCGGGGCGGCGTCCACGGATACGGGCATGGGGACGTTATCGCGCAGTCGGTGACTCTGCGTCAAATCCTCGTCAACGCTCGGTGAAGGTTCCGGTCACCTCTGGCGCGGGTCCACGGGTCAGGGCTGCTGGTAGGGGTTCGCCTTCGGCTGCTGGTACGGGTTCGCGTAGGGCTGCTGGTAGGGATTCCCGTGCGGCTGCTGGTAGGGGTTCTGCGGGTACGGGTTCGGCGGGTACGGGTGGGCCGGCCGGCCGTCCGCCGACGGGTGTGCGCCGTTCGGGTCGTCGTCGGGGCCGTCGTCCGGGCCGTCGGACGGCGTTTCCCCGGCAGGCTCCTCGTGCGGGGCGATCTCGCGGGCCAGCAGGGTCGCGCCGGCCACCGCACCCGGCATCGCCAGGACGGTCAGCACCGGGATCAGGAACAGCAGCACCAGTCCGGCGCCGAAGCCGACCGCCATCGACGTCCGGGAGCGCAGCAGGCGCAGCCGCTGCTTCTGGGCCAGGCCGCGCTTCTGCAGCGGCGTGCCGGTCAGTTCGACGGTCAGGAAGAAGCCGGAGACGCAGACCCCGATCACCGGGACCACGGTCTGGCCGACCACCGGAATGAACCCGCAGAGGAACAGCAGGACGCCGAAGCCGGCGGCGCGCAGCAGCACCGCGAGGCTGTCCTTGGCGCCGGTCCACAGTTCGCGCCACAGCGGCAGGTCGGGGCCCTGCGGACCGCCGCCCTCGGTCTCCTCGACCTTCGCCGACAGCGACTCGTAGAACGGCTCGCCGATCAGCAGCGTCACCGCCGTGAAGGTCAGCATCGCCAGCAGTCCGCCCATGCCGACGGCGGCCGCGCCGACCGCCACCCGGACGGTGTCCCGCCACGGCTCGGACCAGTGGTCGGCGAACGGTGTCGCCCAGGCCGCCAGGTCGCCCGCGTAGACGATCAGCACGGCCAGGACGGCCAGGTAGCCGACCAGGGTGATCAGCGCCGGGATCAGCCCGAAGCCCCACCAGCGGCCGTGCCGCGCCACCCACCGCTGCCCGTTGAACAGGAATCGCAGTCCCGCCCCGAAATCTCGCATTCCCGCACCTTAAAGGAACCGTCAACTCGCCCGGACACCCGGCCGGTTCCGATCCTCCGCCGGCCCGACCGCCGCCGACCCGGCCACCGTCCGTCCGGCGGGGACCGGCCCGGTCGCGGTTCGGCCGACGGCCGCCGACGCGCCGAGGGTGGCGGCGGCGAGGGCGCCCCACAGGGCGAACGGGCCGACGGCGGCGAGGGCGGTGATCACGGCCGGGGAGACGGCCAGGCCGAGGCCGGTGGAGAGTTGGAAGCGGGCCAGCGCGCGGCCCAGCACCGGCGGCGGGGCCAGCGCGGTGACCAGCGCGGTGGCGCTGCCCGCGTACAGGATCTCGCCGAGCGTGCACGGCACCGAGACCAGGGCCACCGCGAGCGGCCCGAACGGCGCCGCCAGCAGGAAGCCCAGGTAGCTCGCGGCCAGCACCACGCCGGACAGCGCCAGCACCGTCCCGCGCGACCAGCGGGCCGCCGCCCAGCCGGTGAGCGGCAGTTGGAGGGCCACCACCAGCACCGTGTTGAGCACGAACACCGCGGCCGACCAGGCCGGGGAGGCGTGCAGCACCGTCACCAGGACGAGGGGCAGCGCCACTTCGGGCACGTTCAGGCAGAAGACGTACACCACGTTCGCCAGCAGCACGGTGCCCAGCGCGCGCCCGGTCGCCGTCGGCGCGTGCTCGGCCGTCCGGGCGGAAGGGGCGGCCGTCACCCGCACCGAGCGGGCCAGCAGGGCCGCCGCCAGGAATCCGGCGCCCGAGACCGCCGCGAGCGCCCGCAGCGCGGGGGCGCCGCCGCTCAGGCAGACCGTCGCCAGCAGCGCGCCCGCCCCGAGGCCGGCGTTGCGAACGGCCCGGCCGGCGGCGAGCGCGGCGTCCCGCAGCCGGTCCTCGGCGACGGTGGCGACCAGCGCCGCGTGCGCGGCGGGCCAGGCCTGGTTGCCGACGCCCAGGATCAGCGCCGCCGCCGCGAACAGCACCGCGTTCCCGCGCGGCGCGGCCAGCAGCACCACGACGCCGGCCACCCGCACCAGCATCGACGCGGCCACCGCCGTGCTGCGCGCGCCGCGGTCCAGCCAGCGCCCCAGCGGCGGCATGGCGGCCAGCCCGGCGACGATCCCGACCGTCATCGCCAGGCCGGTGGCGGCCGCGCCGAGTCCGAGCACCGTGATCCCGTACAGCAGCAGGAACGGCCGCAGCAGCCCGGTGCCGAGGGCGTCCACCGCCAGCGCCACCGCGTAGCGCGCGCCGCCGACGGCCCGGACGAGTTGACGGGGCGTCGGGCGGGGCGCGGTGATCGTTGTCATGCGGCCCACCGTGGAGGCCCGGCCCGGCCGCGGTCACGCCGGTTGACGTTCCCCGTCAATCGGGGGAGGGCGGCCGGGGCGCGCCGGGGGCGCGCGGGAGCGCGGAGATGCGCCCTCGACGGGTGACGGGCGACGGGCCATCCTCGACGGGTGTGCGGATCGCCCGTGCGCCTCGATCCGTGAAGGAGCCCTCGTGGAGCGTCAGTCGGAGAACGGGCCGACCTCGCTGAACCGTCCGTTGACGTGCCCGGTCGACCACTCGCTGCTCGTCCTCGACCCGACCGGGCGGGACCGCGACGCCGAGAGCGCCGAGCTGATCGCCCGCGGGCCCGCCACGCCGGCCGACATCCTCGGCGTGCAGGTGTGGGCCGTCTCCGACCCCGACGTGCTGGAGGACCTGCTCAGGGACCCGCGGGTCTCCAAGGACGGCAGGCAGCACTGGCCCGACTACGAGCCGGTCGCGGCCGGCTGGGCGCTGACCCTGTGGTTGACGGCCCGCAACATGTTCTCCGCGTACGGCGAGCGCCACCGGCGGCTGCGCCGCATGGTGAGCTCGGCCTTCACGCCGCGCCAGGTCGCCGCGCTGGGCGACGCCATCGAGGAGATGACGACCACGCTGCTCGACGCGGCCGCCGCCGCGGGCGCCGACGGCGCGCCGGTGGACCTGCGGGAGCACCTGGCCCGCCCGCTGCCGATCCTGGTCATCGCCCGGCTGCTCGGGCTGCCCGACGAGCTGCGCGACGGCTTCCGCCACCACGTCGACGGGGTCTTCGACACCACCCTCAGCCCGGAGGAGTCCGAGGCCAACAACGCGGCGTTCTTCGCGATGATCGCGACACTGGTCGCCCTCAAGCGCGAGCAGCCCGGCGACGACATGACCTCGCTGCTGATCGCCGCCCGCGACACCGAGGGCGACGGCAGCGCCCTCACCGAGGAGGAACTGCTCGGCACCGTCGTGCTGATCGTCTCCGCCGGCTTCGAGACCACCGTCAACCTGATCGACAACGCCATCACCCTGCTGCTCACCCACCCCGACCAGCTCGACCTGGTGCGCACCGGAAAGGCGGGCTGGGACGACGCGGTCGAGGAGGCGCTGCGCCGGGAGGCGCCGGTGGCGCACCTGCCGCTGCGGTTCGCCCTGGAGGACATCGAGCTGCCGGGCGGCGTGACCGTCCGCGCGGGCGAGGCGATCCTCGCCTCCTACGCGGCCGCCGGCCGCCACCCCGCGCGGCACGGCGACACCGGCGCGGTCTTCGACGTCACCCGGGCGGTCAAGGACCACCTCGCCTTCGGGTACGGCCCGCACTTCTGCCTCGGCGCGCCACTGGCCCGGCTGGAGGCCCGCACGGCGCTGAGCGCGCTGTTCGAGCGGTTCCCCCGCCTGGCGCTCGACCCGGCCGTGGCGCTGGAGCCGGTCGACTCGCTGATCTCCAACGGGCACCGCACCGTGCCGGTCCTGCTGGCGGGCCCGGCGCAGCCCTGACCCCGGACGTGTTCGGCCGGGCGGGGAGGATGGGCGGGTGACCCTGCGCATCGACCTGACCGGGACGCCGCCGGAGCGGATCCGGTTCGCCGTCTCCCCGCTCGCCGAACTCACCGCGATGCTGCACGTGCTGGCCTCGCCCGAGCACCATCCGCCGTACGCCGGGTGGGCGGCCGGCGTGCGGGCGGGCCTGCGCCCGGAACTCGCGGACCGGCTGCACGAGGCCGAGTTCCTGTGGCGCTCCTCCCGCGCCGACTTCCTGGTGCCCGCCCGGCCCCGGGCGACCCTCGCCGCCGAACTCGACGACCTCGACCGGATCGACGACGACCGGTACGTCCGAGCCGCGCTGATCACCACCTGCGGCTCCAACCGCCTCGCCTTCGCCGGCGGTTCGCCCCTGCACGACCCGGACGCCCGCACCGACGCGCTCGACCGCGCGCAGGCCCGCGGCCCGCGGCAGGAGGCGTTCGCCGCCCGTCTGCTGGCCGACCCGCGGGCCGTCCGGGCCCGGGTCCGGGACACCCTGGAGCAGTGCGCGGAGGCGTTCTTCGACGCCGAGTGGCCGGCTCTGGCCGCCCGGCTCGGCCAGGACGTCCGGGCCAAGGCCGAGCTGACCCGCCGCCAGGGCCTGCCCGACGCGCTCGCCGAAGTGTCCGCGGCCGTCACCCTCACCTCCGACGGCGGCTCGCTCGTCCTCGACAAGCTCCAGGACAACAGCACCGCCGCCGGCGCCGCGGGCGTCACCTTCCTGCCCAGCGTCTTCGGCCACCCCCACCTGGTCGCCGTCCACGCCCCGGGCTGGCAGCCCGTCGTCCAGTACCCGGCGGCCGGCGGGGAGCACGCCGCCACCGTCCCGCTGGACGCCGTCCGGCTGCGCCTCGACGCCCTCGCCCACCCCGTGCGGCTGCGTCTGGTCCGCAGCCTGGCCCGCGGCCCGCACACCACCTCCGAGCTCGCCCGCGCCTGGGACCTCACCGCGCCCGAGGTCTCCCGGCACCTCGCGGTGCTGCGCCGCGCCGGTCTGCTCACCGCCCACCGGCGCGGCCGCTACGTCCACCACGGTCTCGACCTCACCGTCACCGCGGCGCTCGGCGCCGACCTGCTCGCCGCGGTGCTGCGCTGAGCGGCGGGCTACCGGGCCAGGTCGAGCCGGGCCATCAGCTCCCGCAGCGCGGGGGCGCACCGGTCGCTGTCGGCGGCGGTGATCCAGGCGAGCTCCGCGATCTCCGCACCGGGGGTGGGCGCGCCTTCGGCGGGGCCGGTGTAGCACCGCATGCGCAGCCGGACGCCGGGGCGGCCGTGGGCCGGGGCCTCGACCGTGTGGGCGTGGGCGAGGTCCTCGGGGGTGCAGGTCAGTCCGAGTTCCTCGCCCAGCTCCCTGGCCAGCGCCCGGGCCGGGGTCTCACCGGGTTCGAGCTTGCCGCCGGGGAGGTAGAAGGCGTCCTTGCCGTGGGTGCGGACGGCCAGCAGGCGCCGGTCGCGGACGCAGATCCAGCCCACGGAGTCCAGCACCGCCTCGTCCGCCGCCGGGGCGGTCTCCCACTTGGGCGTGGGCGGCCGCCAGCGCTCGACGGCGTCGAGCAGGGCGTCGGGGTCCGTCTCGGCGATCAGGTTCCGTAGGGCGGGGCGGACGAAACCGGTGTCGACCAGGTGGTCGGCGAGCCCGGTCAGGGGCTGCCAGAATCCGGGCGGGCCGAGCAGTGCGACGGGCTTGGCGTGGAGTCCGAGCTGCTGCCAGGTCCACGCCTCGAACAGCTCCTCCAGGGTGCCGGTGCCGCCCGGGAGCGCGACGAACGCGTCGGCGGCCTCGGCCATCGCGGCCTTGCGCCGGTGCATGTCCTCCACCACCTGCAGGGTGGTCAGGCCGCGGTGGGCGATCTCCTTGTCCACCAGGGCCTTCGGCATGACGCCGACCACCTCGCCGCCGGCGGCCAGCGCGGCGTCGGCCAGCGCGCCCATCAGTCCGACCCGGCCGCCTCCGTAGACGATGCCGATGCCTCTGCGGGCCAGCGTGGTCCCCAGTGCGGCGGCCAGGGCGGCGTACTCGGTGCGGGTGCCGGCGGCGGATCCGGCAAAGACTGCGAAGCGCATCAATCCTCCAAATGCGACGCGACGTCGCGTCGCATTATGGCAGGCTGGACCCCATGACCACCTCTCGCCCCACCTCCTCTCCCCCGTCCGCGCCGCCCAGGGGGCCCCGGAGCCGCGAGCGGGTGCTCGACGCCACGCTCGCCCTGCTCGGCGAGGCCGGGTACGCACGACTGACCGTCGAAGGAGTGGCGAGCACCTCGGGCGTGCACAAGAGCACCCTGTACCGCTGGTGGCCCGACAAGGCGGCCCTGGTCGCGGACGCCCTGGCCTCCCGCATGGACACCGGCCCGGTGCCGGACACCGGCAACACCCGCGACGACCTGACCACCTGGCTGCGCGGCACCATCGCCAACTACACCGCCACCCCCGCCGGCGCGACGATGCCCGCCCTGATCGCCGACCTCTCCGGCCGCCCCGGCGCCCTGGAGGCCTTCCGATCGGCCTTCCTCACCGAACGCCGGGCCAACTGCGCCGCCGTGAT
Source organism: Kitasatospora griseola (assembly GCF_044999035.1). Taxonomy (NCBI): domain Bacteria; kingdom Bacillati; phylum Actinomycetota; class Actinomycetes; order Kitasatosporales; family Streptomycetaceae; genus Kitasatospora; species Kitasatospora griseola. The sequence continues at coordinate 1,411,788 of NZ_CP173360.1, forward strand.
CCGCCGCGGCGTCGACCGCGGCGACCTGCCCGCCGACACCGATGTCGAACTGTTCATGGACGCCCTGGCCGGAGCGGTCTTCTACCGCCGGCTCGTCACCGGGCTCCCCATCGACGACGGGCTCCCCGAGCGCCTCGTCCGCATCCTCGGCCTGTCCTGACCGGCCGTCGATTCTCGGTTACGGCCACCGTGCTCCGAACACTCGATCGAGCGAAGTGCGCCTTGGGTGCGGTGTACGTGCACGGGAGCGGGTAGACCGGTCGCGGACTGAGGAGGTGGCCGGTGACGGTCTCGACGGAGCAGGCACAGGAGTGGCTGACGGTCGCGGTGGCGGAGGCGCGGCTCGGGCTGGCCGAGGGCGGGATCCCGATCGGGGCCGCGCTGTTCGGCGTGGACGGAGAGTTGCTCGGGCGCGGCCGCAACCGCCGCGTCCAGGACGGCGATCCGTCGATGCACGCGGAGACCGCCGCCTTCCGCGCCGCCGGCCGCCTGCGCGGCTACCGGGACACGGTGATGGTCACCACGCTCTCCCCGTGCTGGTACTGCTCGGGCCTGGTCCGGCAGTTCGGCATCGGACACGTGGTCATCGGCGAATCCACCACCTTCACCGGCGGCCACCACTGGCTCGCCGAACACGGCACCGGAATCACCCAGCTGGACGACCCCGAGTGCGTACGCCTGATGACGGACTTCATCGCCGCCCGCCCAGACCTCTGGCAGGAGGACATCGGCGCATGACCCGCGACGCGCTCAGAAACTCCGCACGACGAACCACACCGCGACCCCCAGCACCGCCAGCACCCCACCGACCGAGATCGCGCGACCGACGCCCTCGTGCACCCTCTCGCCGATGACGTTGCCGGCGATGCCGACCAGCGGCGCGCCAAGGACGATCAGAACAATGCCGATCACGTGGTTCACCATGGCCGCACTCCCCCCCGGAGGATCACTCCCGCAGTGATCCGGAAGCAAGATCGTAGATCCGCGCCGCCCGATCGGGAAGGCGAACATCCACGGCCCCGCACCCACCCCCGAACGACCGTGCCCGCCGCTGCGCGAAATCGCACAACGACGGGCACAGGCTTACTTCTTGACGCTGCATCAGCTCCGTACGGAGGCCACGGCCGCTCCCAGCGCCTCCTTGATGCGCGGCCCGAGCCGGGCGAACCCGAGCTCCTTCATCGCCGCCCGCAGCAGCTCGTCGTCACTCCGCTCGGTCCCGTCCGCGTCGAACCACGCCACCAGCGCGACCAGTTCCTCAGCGGAGTAGCCGGTGATCGGCTTACCGGGAGTCAACTCCGGCTTGACGGGCGCCGCGTCGGCAAGGGGCTCGGCAACGGCCTCGACGGCGGGCTCTGCCTCGACCTCGGGCTCGGCAGCAGGCTCTTCGACGGCCTCGGCCACGGGCTCGACGGCGGGCTCTGCCTCGACCTCGACGACCGACTCGGCAGCGACGTCCGCGACCGGCTCGGCCTCGGGCTCGGCCGCGACCACAGGCTCCTCGACGACCGCAACCTCAGCCTCAGCATCGGCGACGACGTCCGCGACCGGCTCGGCCCCGACGGCAACCTCCGGCTCGGCGACGGCCTCCACGGCCGACTCCGGCTCAGCCTCGGCGACCGGCTCGGCCTCGGGCTCCGCGGCAACCTCCGGCTCGGCAACGGCTTCCACCGCCGGCTCGACCTCAACCGCGGCGGCGGATTCCTCGGCGACCTCGGCGACCGGCTCAGCAACCGCCTCGACCTCGGCGACCGCGACCGGTTCCGGCTCGACCTCAACGACCGACTCGGCCTCAACAACCGGCTCCGTCTCGACGTCAACCGCCAGCTTTTCGGCGACCTCGGCAACCGGCTCAACAACCGCCTCAGCGACCGGCTCCGACTCGACCTCGGCGACAACCTCCGCCGAAGCCTCAGTCACCGCCTCGGCCTCAACCTCGGTGTCAGCCTGCTCGGCGACCGGCTCGGCCTCGGTGACAGCCTCCGGCTCGGCCGCAACCGCGGCGGCGGGTTCCTCAACGACCTCGGCGACCGGCTCAGCAACCGCCTCGACCCCGGCGACCGCGACCGACTCGGCCTCGGGCTCCGCGGCAACCTCCGGCTCGGCCTCGGCGACGGCCTCCGGCTCGACCTCGACCTCGACCGCCACTGCAGCAACCTCGGCGCCCTCTTCGGCGACAACCTCCGCCGGAGCCTCAGTCACCGCCTCGACCTCGGCGTCCGCCTGCTCGGCCTCGACCTCGACCTCGGCCGCCGTCTCGACGGCAGCCTCAACAACCGCCTCCGACTCGACCTCCGCAGCCGGCTCCTCGACCGCAGCCGCAGCCTCGGCCTCGACGGCCGTCTCGGCCGGGCTCTCGTCCGTCGCCTGTCGCGGCCCCGCCGCCAGTGCCGAGCGGGCGGCCTGGTGACGGTCGTAGGCGGCCAGCGCAGTGTCCTTGTCGGCCTGACGCTCCGTCAGCTCCTCCAGCAGCTCCGTCAGCCCCTGCTCGGCGAGTTCGAGGCGGAGCTGGCGGAGGGCGGAGAGGCGGTAGAGGGTGCCTTCGTCGGCGGCCAGGCGGTCGACGAGGTCGGCGAGTTCGCCCAGCGGGAGGGAGTCGAGGGCGCGCTCGGGGAGCAGCCGGGTGAGCGAGCGGACGGCGTCGGCGAGCGATTCGACGACGTTCGCGGTCTCGGTCAGCAGGGCTCCGTCCACGGGCACGGAGGGTCGCGAGGAGCCCGCCGCGGCGTCGGCCGCGAGGGCCAGCCAGTCGCGGTGGGCCACCGCCGCGGCGACCAGCGCGGCGTGCAGCTCGGCGCGGTTGGGGGCGCGGGTGCCGGCGGGGGTGAGGGCGCGGGCCTGGCTGCGGAGGGCACGGCGGCGGGCCCAGCCGAGCTTGATGCCCTCGTACTTTCGGTAGCCGCTGTTGCCGGTGGCGGCGGCGAGTTCGGGCAGGTCGTACTGGTAGGCGTCGGTGCGGAGGACGGCGGAGGTGGCGTGGACGCGCTGGAGCAGGTCCAGCAGGGTGGTGAGGCCGCCGAGGGTGTCGGGGATGCGCAGGCCGGCCTTGTCGGCGATGGCGTTGGCGGCCTTGCCGACGGCGCGGGTGTCGCGGCTGCGGAGCTCGGCGAGGACGGTGGACGCGGCGCGGGCGTCCTCGGGGCCGGTGAGGGTTTCGGCGGCTTCGAGCCAGGGGTTGGTCTCGTGGTTGAGTGTGAAGCCGCCCTGGTCGGCGAACCGGCCGAGCTCCTCACGGGTGCTCTGGCGGGTCTCGCCGTCCGTCGCGGACGCGGTCTCGGACGCGGCGTCGTCGGCGTCGTTCAGGGTGCGCACTGTCATGTGAAGTCCGGTTCGTGGCGTGTGGCGGGCAGGGGCGCGGGTGGGGTGGTTGCGGCGGCGGTGGCGTCGCGGGAGGCCAGAATACGGGTGCGCGTTCGACGCTTGCACGCACCTGACCCCGTGAATTGCCGGGCCGCGCCGGACCGGTGGCGGCGGGCCCGGGCCCGGTCGCGTGGTCCGTACGGTAGGGATCGGCACCGACAGTACGCCCTTCCCGGGTGGCGGGCGGGAGTTGGGTCGGATCACCGGCGGGCTCCGGGCGCTTCGGGGGCGAGGTGGCGCAGTTCGGCGAGGCCGACGGGGCGCTGGTAGTCGCGCAGCGGGGTGCGGTGCCACCAGGCGCCGGTGTCGCGCAGTTCTGGGCCGGTGGTGAAGCGGTAGCGGTACAGGCGGGCCCGGACGAGTGCGGGCGGAGTGTCGGGGAACGGGTTGCGGCGCAGCAGCCGCAGGGTGTCGGGGTCGTTGACGAGAAGCCGGGCGAGCAGCGGCAGGAACCAGCCGCGGGCGTAGGCGGGCGAGATCGCGGCGAACCACATCAGCCAGTCCAGGCGGAGGTGGTAGGGCGCGAACTGCCTTGGCAGTCGGCGCAGTTCTCCGGGCTTGCCGCGAAAGTGGTACTCCCGCCAGCCGTGGACGCCGTCCTGGTCGCGGGTGCCTTCGAGGACGATCTCGTGGCGCACCCGGTTGACGGAGCCGAACGCGCCGTAGGTGTTGACGAGGTGGAGCGGGTCGAAGGAGCGGTTCATCTGCTGCCGGGGGGAGAGCAGGTTGCGGACGGGCTGCCAGGAGCGGACCAGCACGAGCAGCGTGTAGGCGGCCACCAGGGCCTGGTACCAGACGGGTTGGGCGGGGTAGTGCGGGTCGGGGGCGATCGGCAGGACGCGGCGCAGGGTGCCGGTGTCGAGGGCGCCGAGGGCGAGGGCCACGGTGAGCCAGTTCAGCCACGCGAAGTTGCCGGAGGCGATCAGCCACAGCTGGGTGGCGACCATCAGCAGGGCGGCGTCCGAGGCGATCGGCTGTGGGAGGAACAGGCCGAACGGGACGACGAGTTGGACGAAGTGGTTCGCTGCGGCCTCGGCCTTGTGCAGGGGCCGGGGCAGGTGGTGGAAGTACCAGCTGAACGGCCCGGGCATGGGCTGGGTCTCGTGGTGGTGGTAGAGGCAGGTGAGCTTGCGCCAGCAGGCGTCGCCGCGCCATTTGATCAGTCCGGCGCCGAACTCGACGCGGAACAGCAGCCAGCGCAGCAGCCACATGCCGAGGACGGGCGGCGCGGTGTCGGCATTGCCGAGGAACACGGCGAGGGCGCCGGCTTCCAGCAGCAGGGATTCCCACCCGAAGGCGTACCAGGTCTGCCCGACGTTGACGATCGACAGGTAGAGCGCCCAGGCGAGCGCCCAGAGGGCCATCGCGGCGGCGAGCGGAACCCGGTCGGCGAGGCCGGCGAGCAGGGCGGCGGCAAGTGCGGCACCGGTCCAGGCCACGGTGGCGTAGAGGCGGTCGCTGTAGTGCCAGTGGAACAGGCTCGGGGCGTGCCGCAGCGGGACGCGGGCGACGAAGCGCGGGATCGGGAGCAGGCCGCGGGTGCCGAGCAGGGCGCGGAACTGGCGTGCGGCGGCGAGGAATCCGCACAGGTAGACGAGGGCGAGCAGGCGCAGGAACAGCTCGCGGGCGAGCCGGTACTCGGGGGCGGCGAACCATGCCATGCGGCCGCTCCTCGGGTCGGCTGCGCTCGGGCCGCCACCATGCCTACCATCCGCGGCGGCCGGGGCGGGGCCGGTTGGGGGTCCGGTGGTGCGCCGGTTCATCCGGTCGGCCCTGCCCGGCGTGCGCGATCGGGCTTCTGCCCGTATCGGCCGGTGAAACCCCCTGCCGGTCGCGGGCGGAGTGTGGTGTCATTCCGCCGAACCCTGTCAGGAGCAAGAGAAGGAGACGCCCATGTCCGCCACCTCTCCGCAGTCCGCCGCCGAACCCGACTGTCCGCCCACCGACGGCTCGCCCGGCCCCGGCGACCGCCCGGCCGGGCTGGGGGCTGCGGTCTGGGCGGCGCTCGGCATCGTGTACGTGGTGTGGGGGTCGACCTATCTGGCGATCCGGGTGGTGGTGGAGACCATGCCGTCGCTGCTGTCCGGCGCGCTGCGGTTCGCCGCCGCCGGGCTGCTGCTGGCGGTGGGGCTGGCGGCCCGCCGCGGGATCGGGGTGCTGCGGGTGACGTGGCGTCAGTTCGCCTCCGCCGCACTGGTGGGCGTGCTGCTGCTGACCGGCGGCAACGGCATGGTGGTGCTCGCGGAGAAGACCGTCCCGTCGGGGCTGGCGGCGCTGATGGTGGCGAGCGTGCCGCTGTGGGTGGTGCTGCTGCGCCGGGCGTTCGGGACCAGGACCGACCCGGCCACGCTGGCGGGCGTGCTGCTCGGCCTGGTGGGCCTGGCGGTGCTGACCGCGCCGGGCCTGACCGGCCAGGTGGGGCTGACCGGCCTGGTGCTGGTGGTCATCGGCGCGGTGGTGTGGGCGCTCGGCTCGGTGCTGGCCGGCCGACTGCCGCTGCCGGCCGACCCGTTCGTGGCGAGCGTGTACGAGATGCTGGCGGGTGCGGTGGGCGCGCTCGCGCTGTCGTTCCTGCGGGGCGAGCCGGGCGACTTCGACCCGGCGGCGGTGTCCACGGCGTCCTGGGTGGGGCTGGGGTACCTGGTGCTGTTCGGCTCGATCGTCGCGTTCACGTCTTATGCCTGGCTGTTGCAGCGCGCACCGCTGCCGCTGGTCGCCACCTACGCGTACGTCAACCCGGTGGTGGCCGTGTTCCTCGGCTGGCTGCTCCTCTCCGAGGCCCTGACCTGGCCGATCATGCTCGGCGGCGCGATAGTCGTCGGCGGGGTGTTCCTGGTGGCTCGCAACGCCCGCTGAACGCGGCACGGACCGACCTCGCCCGATGCCTTCAAGAAGGTAACGACTTGCCTCACCCTCCCCGGGCGATGATTTACTTCTTGACGACACATGACGGGTGGGCTTGACTCCCCTTCACTCTCGCCGCAAGGACGCGGCGCTCTCAGGGAGGCACCACCCACCATGAATTCGATGACGCGTCGACTCGTCATCGGCACGGCCGCCGTGTCGATGACGCTGTCGCTTGCCGCCTGCGGGGGCGGCAAGAACACGTCCTCGGGCAACCAGGCGATCGGCCTGCTGCTGCCCGAACGCGCTTCCTCCACCCGGTACGAGGCGTTCGACAAGCCACTGATCGAGACCGCCGTCACCGGCCTGTGCACCAAGTGCACCATCGACTACGCCAACGCCGACGGCGACGAGAAGGCGCAGAAGCAGCAGTTCGACGCGCTGCTCGCCCGCGGCGTCAAGGTGATCCTGCTCGACCCGGTGAACGCCGCCGTCACCGCGCCGTGGGTGGACGAGGCCACCAAGAAGGGCACCAAGGTCATCGCGTACGACCGGCTGGCCGCCGGCAACGTCGCCGCGTACATCTCCTTCGACAACAAGCGCACCGGCGAGCTGCAGGGCCAGGCCCTGCTGGACGCGCTCGGCGGCCGGGCGGCCGGCGCCGAGATCGTGATGATCAACGGCGCGGAGACCGACCCGAACGCCGCCGACTTCAAGGCCGGCGCGCACCACGCGCTGGACGGCAAGGTCAAGCGGGTCGCCTACGAGCAGTCCGGCGAGTGGAAGCCCGAGGTGGCCGCCGCCAAGGTCGGCGAGGCGATCAACAAGCTCGGGAAGAACGGCTTCCAGGCCGTCTACTCCGCCAACGACGGCATGGCCGGCGCGATCATCGACGAGCTGCACAAGGCCGGACGCACCGACGTCCCGGTCGGCGGGCAGGACGCCTCGCTGGACGCCGTCCGCCGGGTCCTCACCGGCGAGCAGGCCTACACCATCTACAAGCCGTACCAGCCGGAGGCCGAGGCCGCCGCCAACATGGCGGTCTACCTGGTCAAGGGCATCGACGTCACTTCGGTGGCCGCCACCATCACCGACTCGAACGGCAGCCAGATCCCGTCCATGCTGCTCAGCCCGGTGGTCGTCACCAAGGCGAAGGTCGCCGAGACCATCGTCGCGGCCGGACTGTACAAGGCCGAGGAGATCTGCACCCCGCAGTACGCGCAGGCCTGCCGGGCCGCGAACATACCCGGCGCCTACTGACCGGGACGGGCCGCGCGACGCCGCTGTGCGGGGGTGTCCCGCGGCCCGGTCCCGCTCGGCCCGCTCTCCGGTAGGCGCCCCGGCGGCGGCCGCGAGAGGTCACAGGACGGCGGCGAACCGGGGGCCCGGTACCCAAGCGTCCGTTCGCCGTGGTCCACTGGGCACCTTGCCGAGCGAGGGGAGCGTGCGACATGATCCTGGACCTTGACCTGCAGACCGACTACTTCCGGGCTGCCGACGAGACGGCCGTGCGAACGGTGATGGCCGACAAGGAAGGGAAGCCCGCGGAGGCGTTCGAATCCGTGCGGGCCAAGCGGATCGATCCGACCACCGTGCTGCGCCGACTGGTGGCCGCCGTGGAGACCAAGGAGTTCGAGGCCGGCGGCGCGCCGGACCGCTCGATCTGGCCGACCGGGCCGCAGCCCTGGGTGACGGAGGAGGGGTCGATCACCGAGGTCGACCGGGAGGACCCGTGGATGACCGGGCCCTGGGTGGTGGAACTGCCCGACGAGACCCGCGACATCCTCGCCACCATCGAGCGCAAGCGACTGCCCGAACTCGCGGCCCGCTGGGCCCGCGCCGAGGAGCTCCGGCCGCTGGCGACCGCCGAACTCGTCCAGCTGATCCACCGCCTGGGCGTCCTGGCCCGCCGTGCCCAGAAGGCCCAGCAGCACCTGTACTGCGCCCTCTCCGGCTGACTGCGCCTGTCCGAACTCGAGTTCTTCCGCGCCCCGAACACCGCCGCCGTCCTCACCACCCTCGGCGGCGGCCCCGCGCTGCCCGCCTTCGACGGCCTGCGCGCGCGCCTCACCGACCCGGTCGACGTCCTGCTGCTGATGGAGGAGCTGGTCGTCGACGGGCCGGACCCGTCGCTGATCACCGGTCTCACCTGGCCGGAGCTCGACCCGGCCGCGTACGGCTGCTTCCTGTCCAACGCGCCCCACTTCGGGGAGCCGTGGACGTACGGGATCAACCCGGCCGTCCGCGACGCGCTGGCCGCCGCGAGCCCGGCCGAGCTCGCCGCGCTGCGCCCGTACCAGGGTGTCGAACCGCCTGCCGCCGCGCTCGAACAGCTCTGCGCGATGGCCGGGTTGGCCCGCCGCGCGGTGGCGGCCGGCGAGTCGCTGTACTACCGGACGGGAACCGCCGCCTGACCCGTCGTCACGCCGTCACGGCGCGGGCCGGCCGCTCGACGCCCTCGCGCAGCCGTCGTTCGCCGAGTTCGGGCAGCAGCGCCGTGACGAGTTCGGCGGCCGGCACCGCCGGCAGGGCGTGCGCGGTGTGCTCCGGGTCGGGGGCGCCGGCCCGCAGCACCGTCAGGTGGCGGCGCCAGAACCGGTACGCGCCGATCCGGTAGCGGGCGCCCGGCGCGGCGGTCTCCGACATCGGCACCAGCGCCAGGTGCGGCGGCAGGTGGTCTAGGTACGCCGCGACGAACGCGGCTGCGCGCTCCTGCGCCGGCCCGCCCGGACCGAGCGGCGGCGGCCGTGCAGGATCCCGTCCTGGAGTTCGCGCTCGCGGGCGTCCAGCAGCGCCACCGCCGCCCCCGAACTGTCGCCGAAGCGCCGGAACGGCGTGCCCTTGCCGACGCCCGCGGCCGTCGCCGCCTGGTCCATCGGGACCACGTCCACGCCGTGCTCGGCGAACAGCCGGGCGGCGGCCGCCGGCACCGCGGCACGGTTGCGGGCGGCGTCGGCGCGCTCCTTGGGCGGCGGGGTCCGCAGCAGCTCCAACGGGATCGCCGAACTCTCGCCTCCCCGTCGAGGCCGCCCGACCCCTGCCGCTGAGCCGCTCAGCGCCCGCCCGCCGTGCGCTGGGTGACGGCGATGCAGGCGACGACCGCCAGGGCAGTCGGGACGGCGAGGGCCGGGAGCGGCTCGGCGAGCAGCAGCACGGCCCAGCAGATCGTCAACAGGGGCTGGGCGAGCTGGAGCTGGCTGGCCCGGGGGACGCCGATCGCGGCCATGCCGCGGTACCAGACCACGAAGCCGAGGAACTGCGAGACCACGCCGAGGTAGGCCAGCCCGGTGACGCCGCGAAAGGTCCAGTGGACGGGTTCGGCGGCCAGGCCGAGGGCGGCGGTGACGGCGGTGACGGGGAGGGCGGCGACCAGGCTCCAGGCGATCACCTGCCAGCCGGGCAGGGTGCGGGCCAGCCGGCCACCGTCCGCGTAGCCGACGGCGCAGATCAGCAGGCCGACGAAGAGGTACAGGTCGGCGGTGGCCAGTCCCGCGCCGTGACTCTGCCGGACGGTGAAGGCCAGCACCGCGAGCGCCCCGACGAACGCGGCGAGCCAGAAGGCGCGGGGCAGTCGGGCCCCGGCGCGGCGGGCGGCGACCGCGGCGGTGGCCAGCGGCAGCAGGCCGATCACCACGGCGGAGTGCGCGGTGGAGGCCTGCTGCAGGGCGAAGGTGGACAGCAGCGGGAACCCGACCACGCAGCCCGCCACCACGGCGGCCAGGCCCGGCCAGGCGGACCGCGGCGGCATCCGGGCGCCGGCCGCCGCCAGGCAGGCCGCGGCGAGCAGTCCGGCCAGGACTCCGCGCAGTCCGGTGAGCGTCCAGGGCCCGAAGCCCCGCAGGGCCCACGTCATGGCGGGGAAGGTGAAGGAGAAGGCGAGCGTCCCCAGCGCGGCCTGGACGGTTCCGGTGACTGCTACTGACAGTGGGGCGATAGCGCTATTCTGTGCTGACATACAGGACGGTAGCAGTTGCCCTCAGGTGATCGGAAGGTCTGTCAATGACCGTGCAGGAGCTGACGGACGCCCTGCGCAGCACGGTGTTGCGCTACTCGCCGGGTGAGCGGATTCCCAGTAGCAGAGAGCTGGTGGAGCGCTACCGGGTCAGTCCGGTCTCGGTGTCCCGGGCGATCCGCGAGCTGGTCGCGGAGGGCGTGGTGGTGGCACGTCCGGGCGCGGGGGTGTTCCGGGCCGAGCCGCGGCCCGCTTCTCTCCCGCAGGGCGACTTCTCCTGGCAGGAGGTGGCGCTCAGTGCGGAGGCGGGTGCGCCGCCCGCCCGGACGGTGGACGCCGCGGGGGTGCTGACGGCGCTCGCGCTGGCCCCGCCGGAGGTGATCGACCTGAACAGCGGCTACCCGCACGCGTCGCTGCTGCCCGAGCGGGCACTCGCCGGTGCGCTGTCCCGGGCGGGCCGCCGCCCCGGCGCGTGGGGGCGTCCGCCGCTGGAGGGCCTGCCGGAGCTGCGCGGCTGGTTCGCCCGGGAGGTCGGCGGGGGCGTCACCGCGGCCGAGGTGCTGATCACCGCCGGCGGCCAGAGCGCGCTGACCACGGCGCTGCGTTCGCTGGCCCCGCCCGGTGCGCCGGTGCTGGTCGAATCCCCCACCTATCCGGGCCTGTTGGCGATCGCCCGGGCCGCCGGGCTGCGTCCGGTGCCGGTTCCGGTGGACGAGGACGGGGTGCGTCCCGAGCGGTTGGCGGAGGCGTTCGCGGTGTCCGGCGCCCGGCTGTTCGTCTGCCAGCCGCTGTTCCAGAACCCGACCGGCGCGGTGCTCGGCGCGGAGCGGCGGCGGGCCGTGCTGGCCGCCGCGAAGCGCGCCGGGGCGTTCGTGGTGGAGGACGACTTCGCCCGGCTGCTGGCCCACACCGACGCCCCCGAACTGCCGCCGCCGCTGGCCGCCGACGACCCCGACGGCACCGTGGTGCACGTGCGCTCGCTCACCAAGGCGGCCTCGCCGAGCCTGCGGGTGGGGGCGCTGGTGGCCCGCGGCCCGGCGCTGGCCCGGCTGCGCGCCGTCCAGACGGTGGACTCCTTCTTCGTCCCGCGTCCGCTCCAGGAAGCCGCCCTGGAGCTCGTCACCTCCGCCGACTGGCCGCGCCACCTGCGGGCGCTGGGGCGGGAGTTGACCGTCCGCCGGCAGCTGTTCGCCGCCGCCCTGGCCGACCGCGCCCCGACCCTGCTGCCCGCCCGGCTCCCGTACGGCGGCTTCCACCTGTGGCTGCCGCTGCCCGCTCACATCGACCCGGCCGCTTTCGCCGCCGCCGCGCTGCGCCACGGCGTCGCCGTCACCCACGGCACGGGCTACTTCACCGCGGAACCGGCCCCGCGGGTCCGGGTGGGCTGGGCCGGAGCCGAGAACCATGCCCAACTGGCGGACGCCGCCCACCGGTTGGCCGCCGCGTCGGCATCACTCGGCGGATAGCTTCGCCCGGTCGGCCTCGACGGCGGCCTCCCCGGGGTGCGCCGGAGGGACGTCGAGGACGGCCGGCCGGCGGGCCGCTGTCCGGCGGACCGCCGGCACGGACAGCGCCGCCCAATGGTCGGGCAGCAGGCTCCCGGTCACGCCCGAGGCCCACCACCGGCCGAGCAGGATCCGCCGGCGCATCCGGATGTCGAGCACCGGGATCAGCCGGCCGGCGGTGGTCCGGCCCGGCCGGAGCGGCCGGCTGCCGGATGCGAGCGCCTCGGCGTTGCGCCAGCACCTGCGCGCCCACACCGCGCCCGCCACGGCGAACAGCAGACCGGAGAACTCGGGCAGGCGTCCGACCTCCGGGGACACGTCCCCGACCGGGGCTGCGACGACCGGCCACAGCCCGCCTGGAGCACGATCGGCGGCCGGAGGCCGAGCGCGGGCTCCTTCGGGTCGGCGGACGCGGTCGGCCGGTCCATCTGCGCCCTTGCAGGCGAGTGAATCGCCGGAGACCGGCAGACCGGCAGACCGGCAGACCGGACGGATCGTCAGTGCGCGAATTCCAGCAACGCGATGCCGGTCAGCACCGTGGCGCTGGCGGCCAGGCGCAGCGTGCCGAGGCGTTCGCGCAGGACGAGGGTGCCGATCAGGGCGGCGATCACGATGGAGGTCTCGCGCAGCGCGGCGATGGTGGGCAGGTCGCCGACGGTCTGCGCCCACACCACCAGGCCGTACGCGGTGAGCGACATCAGGCCGCCGGCCATCGCGGCAGCACGGCCCTCGCGCAGCGCGGGCAGCAGAGCGCGGCCGCGGACGGCGAGGACGGCGGCGAGGACGGCCAGGCCCTGCAGGAGGAACATCCAGGCGATGTAACCGGCGGTGGAGGCGGCGGCGCGCACCCCGCTCCCGTCCACCACGGTGTAGCCGGCGATCAGCACGCCGGTGCCGAGCGCGGCGGCCAGCGCCGGAAGTTGGTCGCGGCGCGGCCACCCGCCGACCAGGGCGAGTCCGGCCAGGCCGAGCGAGATCACCGCGACGGCGGCGACCTGCCCCACCGGCAGCGGGTGGTGCAGGACGGTCGCGGCGAGCAGGGCGACCACCGCCGGGGAGGTGCCGCGGGCGATCGGGTACATCTGGCCGAAGTCGCCGAGCCGGTAGGCCCGGGCCAGCAGCAGCTGATACCCGAGCTGCAGGGCGGTCGAGGCCAGCAGGTACGGCACGGCGCGGGCGCCCGGCAGCGGCACGACCAGCGCGAAGACCGCGCCGAATGCCGCGAACACCACGTTCATCAGCGCCACCCCGGCCAACCGGTCGCGCACCCCGTGCACCAGCGCGTTCCACACCGCGTGCAGCAGTGCGGCCGCCAACACCACGAACGGCACGGCGTTCTGGCTCACCGGCGTCTCCCTCCGACAGCTCCCCGACCATCCACTTGTACAGACAACTTAGCGTGCGGCCGTCACCCGTCCACCACCGCCCCGGTGGCCCGCCCGCGCGGGGCCGGGCGAGACTGGACGGGTGCCCGAACTCCCCGAAGTACAGGCGCTCGCCGAGCGGCTGACCGCCGCCTGCGCCGGACGCGTCCTGGAGCGTGTGGACGTGCTGTCGATCCAGGCGCTGAAGACCGTCGACCCGCCGGTTCAGTCGCTCACCGGACGGGCCGTCAGCGGGGTTTCCCGCCACGGCAAGTTCCTCGACCTGGCCACCGACGGCGGCCCGCACCTGGTGGTGCACCTGGCCCGGGCCGGCTGGGTGCACCGGCGGGAGTCCTTCCCCGCCAAACCGCCGAGCCGGCGCGGCCCACTCGCACTGCGGCTGGTGCTGGACGACGGCAGCGGCTTCGACCTCACCGAGCAGGGCACCACCAAGCGCCTCGCCGCCCACGTGGTGACGGACCCTCAGCAGGTCCCCGGCATCGCCCGCCTGGGCGTCGACGCGCTCGCCGTCACCCCCGAGCAGCTGACCGCGCTGACCGCCGGGGCCCGGCAGCGGCTGAAGACCTTCCTGACCGACCAGACCGTCCTGGCCGGCATCGGCAACGCGTACTCCGACGAGATCCTGCACACCGCCAGGCTCTCCCCGTACGCACTGGCGGCCTCGCTGGACGCCGAGCAGTTGGCCCGGCTGTACGCCGCCGTCCGGCACGAACTGGGCGGCGCGCTGGAGCAGTTGCGGGCGGCGCCGGCCGGCGGGCTGAAGTCGGAGAAGAAGGCCGGCCTCGCGGTGCACGGCCGGGCCGGCGAGAGCTGCCCGGTGTGCGGGGACACCGTGCGCTCGGTGAACTTCGCCGACTCCTCGCTCCAGTACTGCCCGACCTGCCAGACCGGCGGGCGGGTGCTGGCCGACCGCCGACTGTCCCGGCTGCTCAAGTAGCAACCCCGCCCCGATCGAAGCTTACGTGATCGAAGCTGCGCGAATCTGGCTATGATCAAGCAGCTTCGATCAGCAGACCGACCGTATCCAAGTCCCTGGGGGCGTCCACCGTGATCCTCACCGTCACACCCAACCCGGCGCTGGACGTCACCTACACCGTCCCCCACTTCCGCCCGCACACCAGCCACCGGGTCACCGGTATCGCCGCCCAGGCCGGCGGCAAGGGCGTCAACGTGGCCCGGGTGCTCACCGCGCTCGGCCGTCCGGCCCGCTGCGTCCTGCCGCTCGGCGGCCCCACCGGCGAGGCGGTGCGCACCGAACTCGCCGCCGCCGGACTCGACCACGCCGCCGTCCCGATCGCCGGCGACACCCGCCGCACCGTCGCCGTGGTCGACACCGCCGACGCCACCATGTTCAACGAGCCCGGCCCGGCGCTCGCCCCTGCCGAGTGGGACGCACTGCTCGCCGAGACCGAACGCCACCTCCCGCAGGCCGCCGTCCTGGTCCTCTCCGGCAGCCTCCCGCCCGGCGCCCCCGCCGACGGCTACGCCCAACTCGTGACCCTGGGACGCGGGTTCGACGTCCCCGTGGTGCTCGACGCGGACGGCCCCGCACTGCTCGCCGCACTGCCCGCCCGCCCCACCGCGGTCAAGCCGAACGCCGCCGAACTCACCGCCGCCACCGGTCTGCCCGACCCGCACGACGCCGCCCGGACCCTGCTGCGCCGCGGCGCCGAGTCCGTCCTCGCCTCGCTCGGCCCCGACGGCCTGCTCGCCGTCGACGCCCACGGCTCGTGGCGCTGCGCCCCGCCCGCCGCCGTCACCGGCAACCCCACCGGCGCGGGCGACTCCGCCGTCGCGGCCCTCGCCGCCGGCCTGTCCGGCAACGCCGGCTGGTCCGCGATCCTCCCCGACGCGGTGGCGCTGTCCGCCGCCACCGTCCTGCACCCCCGGGCCGGCCACTTCGACGACGACGCCTACCGCCGCCTCCGCCACTCCCTCACCGCCGCCCGCCTCGGCGCGGCCTCCCCCTCCGGCTGGTGACTCCCCGTCCCCACCCGCCGGTTGACCGGAGCCGGAGGGCGGGCCGTACGCTGACCACCGTGGCCCACGGGAGACGCCGCTGACGGGAGGTCGGGAACGTGGGCGTTGCGGCGCTGGGAGTGGTGGTACTGCTCGGGGCGACCGTGCAGCGGCTGTCCGGGATGGGGTTCGCGCTGATCGCCGCGCCGGTGCTGGTCCTGGTGCTCGGCCCGGCCGGCGGCGTGGGGCTGGCGAACTGCGCCTCGGGGATGATCAGCGTGCTCGGGCTGGCCGTCGGCTGGCGAGGGGTGCGGGCCGGACGGATGGTGCCGCTGGTGCTGGCCGCCGCACTCACCGTGCCGCTCGGCGCCCGGCTGGCGACGGTCGCGCCCGAGGCGGTGCTGCTGGTCGCGATCGGCACGGTGGTCAGCGCGGTGTCCGTGGTGGTGATGCTCGGCGTCCGGGCGGCGGCGCTGCGCGGAGTGCCCGGGGCGGTGGTGGCGGGCGCCGCCGGCGGACTGCTGAACGCGGCCGCGGGCGTCGGCGGCCCGCCGGTGTCGCTGTACGCGGCGAACTGCGGCTGGTCGGCCCGCGAATTCCTGCCCAACGCCCAGTTCTTCGGCCTCGCGGTGAACGTCATGTCGCTGAGCGCAAAGGGCCTGCCGGCCCTGTCCGCCCCGCAGTGGACGGTCGCGGCCTGCGCCGTCGCCGTCGGCACCGTCGCCGGCCACCTGATGGCCGGCCGCGTCCCGGACCGCCCCGTCCGCCGACTGGTCCTCGGACTGGCCCTGGCCGGCGGCCTGCTCACCCTGTTCAGGGGCCTGGCCGCCGGACTCTGACGCCGGTCCGATTCGCCCGCCGGCGCCGGCTCGCCCACCATGCCGGCCCCGAATCCCGCGCCGGGAACAGCTGCCGGAACAACTCGCTTTCCGGCTCGGCTTTTTGACGCTGCATATCGTCGACTTCCGCCGCTCCGCCCACTCGACCGCGACAGCCGACGTTCACTCGGACGGCGTATTGGGCGGAATGGTTCGAGCACAATACATTGGATTTCGACGACGCCGACGCGGCGTCCGGCACCGGGCGCATTCGCCGTCCCGACCCGTCAGGACCGACTCACCGACAAATCCGGCGACCTCCCGTACGGCCGCCGATGAGGACCGCCGATTCCACCGGCCGTCCGACGGACTCCTTTCCGGGGAATCGCACCGCCCCGACGAACACCCCTCCTTCGGGCACGGCCTGCGAAGGCCGTACGAGCTGCGCCCCGGCACACCATTCACTCGGGAGGAACCATGAACGCCGCCGCCAGCTGGGACGACATCCTGGTCCGGGACAACTTCCAGGACATGGGGCAGACGCCCACCGCCGACCCGGTCTGGGAGTCCCCGGACATCATCCCCTTCGGCAGCGACATCCTCGACTTCGATCTGCTGGAGTCCAGCTACAGCGGGCCCGACCTCGGGCTGCGCCACCCCATCGTGCAGGGGCAGCTCAACCGCATCTACGTCCGCGGGAAGAACCAGCGGACCGGCTGCCCCACCTCCGGCGACGTCAGGCTCTACTTCGCCCCCGGCGGACTGCTGCTGGATCCGCGGGCCTGGACCCCGATCGCCGCGGAGGGCGGCGGCACCAGCGTGCCGTTCACCGTCCGCGGCGGCTCCCGGGAGATCCCGCCCGGACGGATCTGCGTCAGCCGGTCCGCGTTCCTCTTCCCCAGCGACACGCCGCCGGGCCACTACTGCACGATCACCACCGTGGACACCCCCGCCCACCCCATGTCCGCGACGCTGCCCACCTTCGGCTCGCTCGCCGACTACCTGAACTGGGTCAGGTACAACCCCAACGTCGGCTGGCGCAACATCGACGTCATCCCGTGCCGGCGGACCAACTACGTCCTCGCCAACCTGGCCATCTGCAACCTGAACAACACCCCCACGCGATTCGTCTTCGGAATCTCCGGCACGGACCTGCCCTCCGGCACCGCGACCTTCTCCAACACCGACCAGAAGGCCCCGTTCAGCCTGACCGCACAGATCTACTCGCCCGGCACCGACGAGGGCTACACCCGCTCGATCCTCCTGCCCGCCAACTACTCCGGCACCGTCACGGTCGTGGTCCAGCTCGACCAGCCCCTCCCGTGCGACGCCCGGATCGTCCTGCGCGCCTACAACCCGGTCACCAACAACGCCGGGGCCCTCGAACGCCGGCTCGCCGTCCCCCTCACCGGCGTCCCCGAACTCGCCGACGCCCTCTTCCTCGAACTCGGCGCCTACACCTTCGTCGCCGCGGACACCGGCTCCTGACCCACCCGACCGAACTCCGCCGAGGCCGGTGCGCCCCGCCAACGGGCACACCGGCCGCCGGTCGCCCGACCGGTCGCCCCCCCAATCCCGACTGCCGCTGCCGACCAGAGCTACGTGCCCGGCCCCGCCGTCCGGCGGACCGGCCACGCGCCCGGCGCCGACCGGGTCGAACTCGCCATCGGGGAGCACGTGCTCGGCGCCGCCCGCTCCGTCCAGCTGCTGGTACGGCTGGAAGGCGAGCTGCCAGTCGGCGCCGAGCCCGGCCCGGGCCCGGTCCAGGTCGACCCGGCAGGCCTCCTGCACCAGGATCGCCCGGGCCCCGTGGTCCTTAGCCAGCGAGCGCAGCGCCTTGGCCTTCTGCTCGCCGCCGCCGTACTCGCCGCAGCCCCAGGCCGTCACCCGCACATGTTCCAGGTCGCCACCGTCACCCGGGGTCCGTCCGACCCGCCCGCGCCGATCAGCGACTGCGCACCGTGCCGCACGGCGGGCACCATCCCGAGCAGCAGCGCCGCGGCGGCCGCACCCACGACCACCCGCAGGCGGTGCCGCGGCCGCGGCACCGGAGCACTGGCGCAGTTGGGCGGCACGACTCCCCCGAGCGCTGAACGGTGACGGCGACCAGCATGACTTTGCGCCCGAACCGACCCGGCCGGCGGCCCTAGGCGGTCACGGAGACCAGCGTGAGCAGGCCGCAGACCGTCAGGTTGATCCACTTGTGGGCGGCGAGCACGGCGACGAACTCGCGGATGGTGGCGCTGGGCCAGAAGTAGGCGGCGGTGGGGGAACCGGCGACCTGGCCGTTGAGGGATTCCTGGCGGGCCAGGAGGGCGGTGCGGAAGGCGTGGAAGTTGTTGGTGACGACGATGCAGCGGTAGTGGGGGTCGGCGGCGGTCATCAGGTCGCGGGAGAACCGGAGGTTCTCCTCGGTGGTGCGGGAGCGGTCCTCGCGGATGATCCGCTCGTCGGGGAAGCCGCGGTCGATCAGATAGGCGGCCATCGCGTCGGACTCGGGGAGCTGTTCGTCGGGGCCCTGACCGCCGGAGACGATCAGCAGCGGCGGGCGTCCGGTCGCGGCCTGGCGTTCGTACAGCGCGCGGCCGCGGTCGAGGCGGCTGGCCAGCAGCGGCGGGACGCGGGTGCCGCCGAGCAGGCCGGATCCGAGGACGACGACGTAGTCCACGTCCTGGCTGGGGGTCAGCCGGCCGTAGAGGTAGGCGTAGCCGATGAAGCAGAGGAACAGGAAGGACAGGTAGCAGGAGAGCAGGAAGACGGTGCGGGCGATCACCACCAGCACGGGCGAGTCGGCCTGGGTGGCGGCGAGCAGCAGGGCGACGACCACCAGGATGCCGAGGCCGCACAGCAGCGACAGCAGGTTGGCGATCCGGCGGCCCTCCTTGCGGAGCATCTTGAAGCCGTTGGCGATCAGCAGGGCGGCGAGCACCAGGGTGGCGAGCGCGGGGGCGAGGACGACCGCGATCAGCACGGTCTCGGCGAGCACGGAGTCGACCTGGCCGAGGGTGACGAGCAGGGCGAAGGCCAGGAAGGTGACGGCGAGTCCGAGGTACAGGGCGTTGCTGAAGCGGCGTCGGTCGCGCAGCACGCCGACGGCGGCCAGCAGCAGGAAGAAGATCGCGGGGGCATACAGGAGCATGGGGGCCAGCCTAGGGACAGGCGCGGCCGGGGCGGCCTGACGTCCGGTGAGATCGGGGCCGCCGATCCGACGGTCCGACGAACTCCGGCGTCACGTGACGGCAGGTCAGGAGGACGAGCGGGCCGGCACGCCGCCCTGCGGGAACCCTTCGGCGAGGTCCTCGGCGATCATGCGCTTGGCGATGGTGTCGGCGGCGGCTCGCAGTTCGGCGCTGCGGGGGCGGCCGATGTCCTGCTCCAGGCGGTGGTTCAGCCACTGGGACCAGGCCCGGCCGATGGCCGCGGCCTCCCGTTCCCCGGCCTCGGTGTGCGCGTAGAAACCGCCGTGGGCCTCCAGGAACCCTTCGGCGACCATCCGGTCGAACACCGGCTGGAGCACCTCCGGGGGGACCCGGCGGCGGGCGGCGATCAGGTTGAGGGTGGCGTGGCCGACGCTGCGGGTGAACAGCTCGACCTGCATGACGGCCCAGGCGCCGGCCATGTCGAGCCGGGTGCCGGAGGAGGCGACGACCTGTCGGGCGGTGTCCAGTCCGACGACGCCGAGGAGTTTGGCGACGGACAGTTCGAGCAGCTTGGCGGAGTCTCCGGAGGACGGCTGGGCGAAGCCCTCGCCCATGTCGGTGCAGGTGGCCCGGGCGGAGTCGCGGAGTTGGACCTGCTTGAGGAAGAGCGCGACCACGAAGCCGAGCAGCGCGACCGGCACCGTCCACAGGAACACGGTGTGCAGCGAGTCTGCGTACGCCTGGATCACCGGCTCGGCCGCGGCCGGCGGGAGCCCCTGAACGCCGTGCGGGCTCTGCGCGGCGCCGGCGATCTGCTCGGGGCTGCTGCCGGTGGCCCGGGCGGCCGCGGCGACGCCGTCGGCCAGGTTGGTCTTCAGCGCGTTCGTGTAGATGGTGCCGAACACGGCGGTGCCGAACGAGGAGCCGAGGGTGCGGAAGAAGGTGACGCCGGAGGTGGCGGTGCCGAGGTCGGCGTAGTCGACGGTGTTCTGCACGGCGATGGTGAGCACCTGCATGCACAGGCCGATGCCGGTGCCGAGCACGAACATGTAGAGGCTGGCCAGCCAGGCGCTGGTGCCGGGGTTCAGCAGCGAGAGCAGGTACAGGCCGAGCGCCATCACCAGCGAGCCGACGATCGGGAAGATCCGGTACTGGCCGGTCTTGGACACCGTGTTGCCGCTGAAGATGGAGGCGATCAGCAGGCCCAGCACCAGCGGCAGGGTGCGCACGCCGGAGACCGTCGCCGAGTCGCCGTCCACGTACTGCAGGAAGGTCGGCAGGAAGGTCATCGCGCCGAGCATGGCGAAGCCGACGATGAAGCTGAGCACCGAGCAGACCGTGAACACCTGGTTGCGGAACAGCCGCATCGGCAGCGTCGGTTCGGCGGCGCGGGTCTCCACCCAGCAGAACAGGCCGAGCGCGACCACGCCGCCGACGAACAGGCCGATGATGACGGGCGAGCTCCAGGCGTACTCGTTGCCGCCCCAACTGGTCGCCAGGATCAGGGCGCTGGCCCCGATCGCGACCAGGGCGATGCCCAGGTAGTCGATGACGGGGCGGGCCGCGGAGCGGACCACGGGGATGTTCCGGGCCGCCGCGACGACCACCAGAACGGCGATCGGCACGTTGACGTAGAACGCCCAGCGCCAGGACAGGTGGTCGGTGAACAGCCCGCCGAGCAGCGGGCCGATCACCGTGGCGACGCCGAACACCGCGCCGATCGCGCCCTGGTACTTGCCGCGTTCGCGCAGCGGGATGACGTCGGCGATCAGCGCCATCGAGGTGACCATCAGGCCGCCCGCGCCGACGCCCTGGACCGCGCGCCAGGCGATCAGCAGCGTCATGTTGGTGGCCAGGCCGCACAGGAACGAGCCGGTGATGAAGACGATCGCGGAGACCTGGAAGACCACCTTGCGGCCGAACAGGTCGCCGAACTTGCCGACCAGCGCGGTGGTGACGGTCTCCGCGAGCAGGTAGGACGTCACCACCCAGGACATGTGCGCGGCGCCGCCGAGGTCCGCGACGATGGTGGGCAGCGCGGTGCCGACGATGGTCTGGTCGAGGGCGGCCAGCAGCATGCCGAGCACGATGGTGCCGAAGACGACGTTCCGCTGGCGCCGGTCGAGGACGGGCGGGGCCGCCTGGCCGGTCTCGCTGGTGGTGGTCACCACGGTATCGTCACACTTTGTCCCGGACTGTCCGGTTCGACACCCCGTCCAGCCAGTGAGTGATCAGCTGATGATCCTTCAAAACGGTGCGACAGGACCGCCGGCCCACCGCGTTAGAGGGGCATGGACAGCACGACGACGAGCGGGGCCGGCGGCGGACCCCTGGAGTTCCGGGACTTCGCGGCCGCCCGCAGCCGCCACCTGATACGCACCGCGTACCTGCTGACCGGCGGCGACGCCCACCTCGCCGAGGACCTCGCCCAGGAGGCGCTCGGCAAGCTCTACGGCAGCTGGCGGCGGGTCTGCCGAATGGAGAACCCGGCCGGGTACGCCCGCACCGTCCTGGTCAACACCTTCCTCAGCCACCGGCGCCGACGCAGCAGCCGCGAACACGTCACCGACACCTTCGCCGAATCCGCCGCGCCCGCCGTCGACCCGGCCCTGCGCCTCACCCTGCTCCAGGCGCTCGCCGAACTGCCGCAGCAGGACCGCGCGGTGCTCATCCTGCGCTACTGGGAGGACCTCGGCGTCGAGGAGACCGCCTCCGTCCTGCGGCTCACCCCGAGCGCCGTCCGCTCCCGCGCCTCCCGCGCCCTCAGCCGCCTGCGCACCGGCCTCGGCAGCGAGTTCGACGAACTCGCCCGCCCCTGACGCCCCCTCAGCATTCCCATCACTCCGGAGCCTGCCGATGACTTCCGAAGAGGACTTCGCCCGCGCCCTGCGGGCCTCCGCCGACCACGCCCCCGAACCGCCCACCGAGCTCTTCGCCCTCGCCGCCGAACGCCGCGGCCGCACCCGGGTACGCCGCCGCCGCACCGCCGGCGCCTCGACCCTCGCCCTGGTCGCCGCAGCCGGCTGCGCCCTCACCCTGCTGCCCGACCGCTCCCCCGCGACTCCCGCGCCGGCCGCCACGCCCGTCGGCCAGACATTCATGTCCGACACCTTGAGCTCGCTGATGCCCGCCGGCGGCCGGGTCACCGACCTCTCGGGAACCTCCCCCGACGATCTGCAGCCCGGCCACACCCCGATGGCCTGGCTGGACTACGACGACGGCAACGGTCCGGCCCGAATTCTGCTGACCATCGACCGACTGCCCACCCCGCTCAACGACGGCGCCGCCGCCCTGCAGTGCCCCGACACCCTCACCCAGCCGACCGCCACCTGCCGACTCACCACCCGTCCGGACGGCTCTCGTCTGATCACCACCGCGACCGCCCCGCGCTGGGACGGCGACGACCGCATCTGGACGGTGACCTACGCCGCCCCCGACGGGCGGATGGTCAGCGCCACCGAGATCGCCTCCGGCCGCCCGGGCCACCCGGCCCGTGAGCAGCCGCCGCTGGCCCAGGAGCGACTGCTGAACGTGGCCGCCTCCGACAGCTGGCGGCCCGCCTTCGCCGTACTCCCCGCTTCCACCGTGCCGCCGGCCGCGCCCGTCGGCGGTGCCGCGATGCTGGCCGCCCTGAACGCCGCGCTGCCCGCCGGGGCCACCTTCGACCCGGGCACGGGCGCGCAGGACACCCCGGGGCGGGTACACGGAACGATCTCCCTCGACGGTCTCACCAGTCGGCTGGTCGTCTCCCTCGAACACAACTGGCAGCGCGGCTTCCCCGTCGACCCGAGCACCAGATTCCGCAACCTTGCGTTCGACAAGAACGTCAGTCGGACTCCGGACGGAAGCCTGCTCTTCGTCAACAATGTGCCCCTTCCCGGCCCGGGCGGCACCCAGGGCGCCGAGCAGATCGCGGGTGCGCTGCTCCCCGACGGCACCATGGTCACCGCCAAGATCTGGACGTGCGGATCCGACTACCAGGTCACCACCGTCCCCCCGGCGCTCGGCCGCGAGCAGTTGGTCGCGCTGATCACCGCCCCGTCCTGGCCGCACGCCTGACGACACGTCCTGCGGGGCGCGCCGGAGCGGTCCGGCGCGCCCCGACCGCGATGATGGGGCGATGGACTGCCTGTTCTGCCGCGTCGTCGCCGGCGAGGTCCCGGTGGAGACCGTCCTCGCCGACGACACCGTCCACGCCTTCCTCGACCACCGGCCGCTGTTCCCCGGCCACCTGCTGGTGATCCCGCGACGCCACGTCCCCACCCTCACCGACCTCACCGAACCCGAGACCGGCCCCTACTTCACCCGCGTCCGCCTGCTGACCGCCGCCGTCGAACGCGGCACGGCCGCGGCCGGCAGCTTCGTCGCCACCAACAACCGCATCAGCCAGTCCGTCCCCCACCTCCACACCCACATCGTCCCCCGCAACCCCAAGGACGGCCTCCGCGGCTTCTTCTGGCCCCGCACCCACTACCGCGACGCGGCCCACGCCACGAAGACGGCGGCCCTGATCCGCGCCGCCCTCTGACCCCACCCACTCACCCGAGCACCCCACCGCCGTCCGGAACAAGAGCACAGCGCTGCGCGAGCAGGACGACCGGAGGGCCGGAACCGGCTAGTGCTCTGACCGCACAGGTTCGCCGGGTTGCGCAGCCGCTGGCTGCGTTCTGTCCTCATCGCCGGGGCGGAACCAGCAACCATCCGGTCACAGCACCAACGGCTCACGGCCCAGTAGAGTCAGGGTCGGCATGCAGGGACAGGACCGCGACGTCGCCGCCGAAGCCCACCACGAGCGAGCCTTCCGGGGTCACGGTCAGCGCATGGACTGGCGCGGGAAACACCAGCTCCCGGCCGATCTGCCGCCCGGCGGCCGGCTCCCACAGGCACACCGTTCCATCCGAACCACCGGTGACGACCCGGAGTTCTCCACCGATCACCGCGGTCACCACCGCGGACACGGTGCCTTCGTGGCCGACCAGCCTGCCGACTTCCCGTCCCATGGCCAGGTCCCACACGCGCACGGTGGCGTCGTAACCTGCCGTGATCGCGTGGGCTCTGCCGCCGACGACCGCTGTCGCGACCGCCCACGCCTCGCCGTCGTGGCCCGGCAGGGGCTCCCCGACCGGTTGTCCGGTGGTCAGGTCCCACTGCCAGACCTTGCCACCGCTCATACAGCCCACCGCATGGGGCCTGTCATCGATCACCAGCGTGTCGATGGCCATCAGGAAGTCGTCGTGTCCGGTGAGTTCGCCGACCTGTTCCCCACTGGCCAGATCCCAGACCCGCACCGACACGTCGTCGTCGCTTGCGAGCGCACACGGTCGCCCCTGGACGACAGCCGTGCCCAGACACCACACCTCACCGTTGATCCCCGGCAGCTCGCCCGTCTGCCGGCGGGTGGCCAGGTCCCACGCGAGTACCGCCCAGTCGCTGGCCGTGACGACGCACGGCCGACCGTCCACGATCTCCGTCGCCACCGCCCACACTCTGCCGTTGACGTCGCTCATGGGCCCGCCGACCGGTTGGCCGGTCTCGAGGTCCCGCACCCGGACCGTCTGGTCCTTGCTGCCGGTGACCACGACGTGGCGGCCGTCCGAGAAGGTTGTCACCACCGCGTCAACACCGCCGGTGTGACCGGACGGGTTCATCTGGAAGTGCGGGTCACTCTGCGCGCCGGTGGACCAAAGCACCTGCCATGGCTCGGTGTCGACATCATCCACTGACACGGCGGCAATCCGGGCCGACAACTCCCGGTCCCCGTACCGAGCCGCGTCCAGGGCCAGCAGCTGCCGCCGCACCCACGGTGGCACGTCCCGGTGTACGTCCACCGACGCCCGGTAAACCGCAGCCATCAGTCGCGCATCGGAATCCGCATCGGAAGCCAGCAACCCCAGAACCCGCTCCGGATCAGCGTTCACCAGCCATGGCAGGTCCGTCCACCACCCTTCCGCCCCGGACGGATCCGAAGCCGAAGCGGTCATATGAACGTCGTCACTCATGGCCGAAACTCTAGTGATGCGGCCGGACAGGTCCGCCAGGTTGGATCAAGCTGCGCTCTAGAGAGGCCGTCCGCCCCAGCGGATGCCTTTCTCGCTTCGGATGCGGGCGCGTTCGTTGCGTTCGGCGGCCAGGACGTGGCGGTGGCCGGCGTTGGCGTTGCGCCAGCGCAGGTAGGCGTGCAGGGCCCGGGTCTGCACGGTGTGGTTGGGGTGGTTGGAGTTGGCGATGGTGAACTGCCTCAGCGGCCCGAAGTGCGCCTCGATCGGGTTGGCCCACGAGGCGTAGGTCGGGGTGAAGCACAACTCGACCTTGTTCTCCTTCGCCCAACGACGGATGTCGGCGCCTCTGTGCCGCACCGCCGCAGGCACGCCACGCCACAGCGAACTCAACTCCCCAACCCTGGCCCGCCGCAGGCGCCAGTGTCTACGTGTCGTCGGTGGTGCCCCGGACGGAGGTGCGGAAGGCGATGGGGGTGGTGCCGGTGCGTTGGTGGAAGAACTTGGCGAAGTTGGCGGCGTCGGCGAAGCCGAGGTGGTCGGCTATGCGGGCGGCGGGGGTGTCGCTGTGGGCGAGGAGGCGTTTGGCTTCGAGGACGACGCGGCGGTCGACGAATTCCTTGGCGCCGATGCCCGCGGCGGCGAGGGTCGCGCGGGACAGGGTGCGGGGCGAGTAGCCGAGGGCTTTGGCGTAGTCCTCGACGCGGCGGGTGCGGGTGAAGTGGTGCTCGACGGCGTGGCGGAAGCGGCGGTAGGTCTCGCCGGGCTCGGTGGTGCCGGTGCCGCAGGGGGTCGCGGGGTTGGCGAGGCGCAGCAGGAGTGCGGCGAGCAGGTGGCGGAGGAGGGCGTGGTGGATGTCGGCGGGCAGGTCCGCGCCGGAGGCGTACTCGTGGTGGAGGTGGTGGAGCGCGGCGCGCAGCGCCTCGCGGCCGGGGCCGGTGGTGTGCAGGACGGCGGCGGCGAAGGGGTCGTCGAGGTGGGCGGCGGCGACCGTCGCGGGGTCGGGGAAGCCGGGTTCGAAGAGGACGAGGGTGCCGTCGGCGTCGCCGAGCTCGCCCCATTGCTGGACCTGACCGGGTCGGACCCAGAGCCAGCTGCCGGGGTGGACGGCGTGCTCGGTGAAGTCGACGGTGTGGTGGAGGGTGCCGCGGTCGAGGGTGAGGAGGTGGTGGAAGGCGGGTCGCTGGGGGCGGTGGAAGGTGCGGTCGGTCGCGGTGGCGCGGCGGGCGCGGAGTTCGGCGAGGGTCATCACTTCGACGCCGACGGGCCCGCCGGGGGGCGCGGCGAAGGGGACCTCGGGGATCGCCGCCCCGGACGTCGGGTTGTCGCTGCCTCGCATGGTCACCACCCGCAGCCAGGCTACCTCCGGTGGATCTTCCGCCGGGAGGGCGGCGGTACGGTCGGTGCAGCAGTGGGACGGGAGGGGAGCGGGGATGGAGCGGCGTCCGACGTTGCACGATGTGGCGCGGGAGGCGGGGGTGAGCGCGAAGACCGTCTCGCGGGTGTTGAACGGGGACGGGCCGGTGGCGGCCGCGACCCGGGAGCGGGTGCAGGCGGTGGTGCGGCGGCTGGGCTTCCGGCCGAACCTGCTGGCGCGCAGTATTCGCACGGGCGGTCCGGATTCGACGGTGGGTCTGGTGGTGCCGGATCTGGACAATCCGTTCTTCGGGGCGTTGGCGGGCGGGGTGGAGGAGGCGGCGCGGGCCCGCGGGTTGACGGTGCTGCTGGGGTGTTCCGGTGGTGATCCGGCACGCGAGACGGAGGTGGTAGGCGCTTTCCTGGCGCGTCGGACGGCCGTCCTGCTGGTGGTTCCGGCAACGGGCGGGGAGGCGTCGGCGCAGGCCCGGGCGGCGGGGGTGCCGCTGGTGTTCGTGGACCGGCCGGGGCCGGACGCGGACTGCGTGGTGTCCTCGAACCGGGCGGGCGCCCGCGAGGGCGTGGCCCATCTGCTGGGTCTGGGCCACCGCCGGGTGGCGTTCCTCGGCGATCTGCCGCCGGAGCTGTACACCCGCCGGGAGCGCCTGGCGGGCTACCTGGACGCGTTCGCGGCGGCGGGCGTCACCCCGGCCGACGCGCTGGTCGCGGAGGCCCGGACGGCGGCGGACGCCGAACTCGCGGTGCTGCGGCTGCTCGCGCTGCCGGACCCGCCGACGGCGCTGTTCGCGTCCCATCTGAACGCGGCGACGGGTGCGGTGCTGGCGCTGGGAAGGGCGGGGCGGCGCGAGGTGGCGCTGCTGGCGTTCGACGACCTGCCGCTGGCGGAGGTGCTGGATCCACCGCTGTCGGCGGTCGCGCAGGCCCCGGCGGAGCTGGGCGCGACGGCGCTCCGACTGGCACTGGCCCGGCTGGACGGGGACGACTCGCCGCCGCGCACCGAGACGGTCCCGACCCGCCTGGTGCTGCGCGGCAGGCCGGTGACGGCGCACCCTTGACCGCCCGCCGGTGGCGGATGGAGGGTGACGGCCACGACGATCACCACCCCCAGGAATCCCTTGAGGAGCGCGGATGGCCCCGCAGTTCGGCGACTACCAGAACGAGATCTACTTCGAGGCGCTGTTCGGCGTCGCGCCCAGGTACCCGATGACGTTCGCGGGCCTGGCGGAGCGCGCGGAGCGGACGCTGGCCCCGGACGTGTGGTCGTACGTGGCGGGCGGCGCGGGCGACGAGCACACCCAGCGGGCGAACGTCGCGGCGTTCGAGCGCTGGGGGCTGGTGCCGCGGATGCTGGTGGGCGCGAAGGAGCGGGACCTGCGGGTGGACCTGTTCGGTCTGGAGCTGGCGTCGCCGCTGTTCCTGGCCCCGGTCGGGGTGCTCGGGCTGTGCGCGCCGGACGGGCACGGGGATCTGGCGGCGGCCCGGGCCGCGGCCCGTACGGGGGTGCCGATGGTGGCGTCGACGCTGTCGGTGGACCCGATGGAGCAGGTGGCGGCGGAGCTGGGCGACACGCCGGGGTTCTTCCAGCTGTACACGCCGACCGACCGGGCGCTCGCGGAGTCGCTGGTGCACCGGGCGGAGGCGGCCGGCTTCAAGGGCATCGTGGTGACCCTGGACACCTGGGTGACCGGCTGGCGGCCGCGCGACCTGGGCAGCGGCAGCTTCCCGCAGCTGCGCGGCCACTGCCTGGCGAACTACACCTCGGACCCGGTGTTCCGGGCCGGGCTGAAGGATCCGGACGGGGATCCGCGGGGCGCGGTGATGGACTGGGTGCAGATCTTCGGCAACCCGCTGACCTGGGACGATCTGCCGTGGCTGCGTTCGCTGACCGATCTGCCGCTGATCCTGAAGGGCCTGTGCCACCCGGAGGACGTCCGGCGGGCGAAGGACGCCGGCGTGGACGGCGTCTACTGCTCCAACCACGGCGGCCGGCAGGCGAACGGCGGGCTGCCGGCGCTGGAGTCGCTGGCCGAGGTGGTCGCGGCGGCGGACGGCCTGCCGGTGCTGTTCGACTCGGGGGTGCGCAGCGGCTCGGACGCGGTGAAGGCGCTGGCGCTGGGCGCGACGGCGGTGGGCGTGGGCCGTCCGTACGTGTACGGGCTGGCGCTGGGCGGCGAGGCGGGGGTGGTGCACGTGCTGCGGTCGTTGCTGGCGGAGGCGGATCTGCTGATGGCGGTGGACGGCTATCCGTCACTGGAGTCGCTGCGTGCGCCGGGGGCGCTGCGCCGCCGCTGAGCCCGGCCCGGGCACGCGCCCGCCTTATTGCGACTTACTTGCAATAACAGACTGCATGCAGCAGAGTGGGGCCGCGGGGTCGTCCTCCGATCGTCTTCCCAACCGGCGCCCGCCGGGACACGGCGCCGGCCCCGCGCCAACCTCTCCCCCGCGACGGTCGCCACGGCCTCAGCCGAGCGGCAGCCGCACCACCATGGTCTTGCCGCCGCCGTCCGGATCGGCCAGCGTTGCGGTGCCGCCACCGGCCAGCAGCGCCATCTCGTGCACCAGGTTCAGGCCCCAGCCGCCGCTGCCGTCGGGGTGCGGCGCCTCCCGGCGGCGCGGACAGTACGGGTGCCGGTCGTGCACCCGGATCGTCAACAGGTCCGGCTCGAAGTCCAGTTGGAGGGTGGCGCGGGGCGAGCGCGCTGCCGCGTGCCGGACCGTGTTGGTGACCAGTTCGCTGACCACCAGCAGCACGGTGTCGGTCAGCGGATGGTCCGCGGCCAGGCCGCGGGCGGCCAGTTCGGCGCGCGCGCTGCGGCGCGCCTCGGGCACGGACGCGGGCACGGTCGCCAGGGTCAGGCGGTACCGCACGGTCTGGGGTGGGTCCGCGACAGCCATGGTCGGTCCCTTCACAGCGGGGCAGCGACCGGGGCGGAGCGGGAAGCGCCGTCGTCCGGCCGCGTCGGGGCTCGGCGGCCCTGCCCCGTCCGAACCGGACGGCGAACGAACCGGACAGATGGCCGACAACCAGTACGGTACGGCCGAACCGGTCCATCTGCGGCGGCGGATGGTGGACAGTGGCCACAACTCGCCACCCCCGCCAGGAACTCCGCACGGCCCCGCACTGTTCGCCGTCAGATCGGCGGCGTGGCGCCCGGGATCCGTTCGAAGACCAGGTTGGTGCGGGTCTGCGCCACCGCCGGATGGGTCGTCAGGTGCTCCACCACGAAGCGGCGCAGCGCCTCCGGGTCGGCCACCGCCACGTGCAGCAGGTAGTCCTCGCTGCCGGCCATGTGGAAGACCGCCAGCACCCCGGGCAGGTCCGGCGCGGCGGCGCGGAAGCTGCCGTTCTGCTCCTGGGTGTGCGCCCGCAGCCGGACCGAGATCATCGCCTGCAGCGACAGGCCGACGGCCGGCAGGTCCACCTCGGCGTGGTAGCCGCGGATCACTCCGCGCTCGCGCAGCGCCCGCACCCGGGTCAGGCAGGTGGACGGGGCGATCCCGACCAGCTCCGCCAGCGCGTTGTTGGCCATCCTGGCGTTCGCCAGCAGCGCCCGGACGATCGTCCGGTCGGTCTCGTCCAACGCCGCACGGGCCCGTGGAATGTTCGGCACGCCCCCAGCGTGGCGGCCCGAACCGAAGATCCGCAAGACCGCGTCCGCCCGCGCCGAATGATCGACTGCCGCTATGGCCTTCGACCGGCGGCAAGTTCACCATCAACGGCCATGAGCCGACTCGACACCAGAGCCGTGCACGCCGGCCGCGACGACCTCGCCGGCCTCGGCACGCACGTCCCCCCGCTCGACCTGTCCACCACGTACCCGGTGCCGGACCTCGCCGCCGGCGGCGACGCCTACCAGGCGCTGGCCACCGGCGGCCGCCCGCCCGCCGAGGGCGGGCTGGTCTACCAGCGGCTGTGGAACCCGACCGTGGCCCGCTTCGAGCAGGCGCTGGCCGAACTGGAGGGCTGCGCCCAGGCGGTGGCCTTCTCCTCCGGCATGGCCGCACTCACCGCCTGCCTGCTGGCGGCCGCCGCGGAGGGCCGCCGGCACGTGGTCGCGGTGCGGCCGCTGTACGGCGGCTCGGACCACCTGCTGGACTCCGGGCTGCTCGGCACCGAGGTCACCTGGGCGACCCCGGAGACCGTCGGCGACGCCGTCCGGCCGGACACCGGACTGGTCCTGGTGGAGACGCCCGGCAACCCGACCCTCGATCTGGTCGACCTGGCCGCGATCGCCCGGCAGTGCGGCGACGCGCCGCTGATGGTCGACAACACCTTCGCCACGCCGGTGTTGCAGCGCCCTGCCGAGTTCGGCGCCGCGCTGGTGCTGCACTCCGCGACCAAGTCGATCGGCGGCCACGGCGACGTGCTGGCCGGCGCGGTCGCCTGCACCGCCGCGTGGGCCGAGCGGCTGCGCCGGGTGCGCGCCGTCACCGGCGCGATCCTGCACCCGCTGGCCGGCTACCTGCTGCACCGCGGCCTGCAGACCCTGCCGCTGCGGGTCCGCGCCGCCTCGGCGGGCGCCGCCCGGCTCGCCGACTGGCTGGCCGAGCAGCCCGAGGTCTCCGCCGTGCACTACCCCGGCCGCTCCGGCTCCCCGCTGCTCGGACGTCAACTGCTCGGCGGCGGCAGCACCTTGGCCTTCGAGGCGGCGGGCGGCTTCGAGCACGCCGCGGCGATCGCCGAGCGCTGCGAGCTGATCACCCACGCGGTCTCGCTCGGCGGCGTGGACACCCTGATCCAGCACCCGGCCTCGCTCACCCACCGCCCGGTCGCCGCCGCGCACAAGCCCGTCCCCGCGCTGCTGCGGCTGTCCGTCGGCCTGGAGGACCCCGCCGACCTGGAGGCGGACCTCGCCAAGGCGCTGCTCCGGTAGGTGCTGAGGCCTGCCGTACGTCGAGTGCGGGGGCTTTCCCCCGCACCCGTTCGGTGGCCCGCCCCAGCGCGTCGCGCCGTCCCGCCGAACCATGATCGTCACGGGGGTCGCGCCCGGCGGCCCGGACAGGGAGACACGACCATGACGGCATCCGACCGACGCATCAGCAGGCGCGGCGTGCTCGCCGCCACCACCGCGGCCCTCGCCGTCCCCGCGCTGCGCATCCCCGCCGCCTCGGCGGCCGACCGGACGGACCGGCAGGAGATGCTCGTGGTGGAGCAGTTGGAGTCCGTCGCGCACCCGCTGCGCTCCACCGCGCCGGGCGGTCGCAGCACCGACCTGGCGGCGCTCGGCGACCTGATCGGCGACTCGCTGGTGGTGGGCCTCGGCGAGGCCACCCACGGCTCCCACGAGTTCTTCGCCCTCAAGCACCGGGTCTTCCGGTACCTGGTCGAGGAGCGCGGCTTCACCACCTTCGCCCTGGAGGCGAGTTGGACCGCCGGCCTGGAGATCGACGAGTTCCTCCAGGGCGGCGAGGGCGACGCCCGCCGGGTCGCCGACCGCACCCTCGCCGGATCGCCGTGGCACCGCGAGGAGTTCGCCGACCTGATCGCCTGGATGCGCGACCACAACCGCCGCCACCCCGGCCGCCCCGTCCACTTCCTCGGCGACGACCTCGGCCTGCCCGGCCTCGGCGACCGCGTCTTCCGGCGCGTCCTCGACCTGGTCCGCCCCGGCCACCCCGAGGAGGCGGCCCGGCTGACCGACCTGTACGCGCCGCTGCGTCCGCTGGACGACGCCGTCGGCTACCTCGGACGGCCGCTCGCCGAACGCCTCGCGAACGCGGAACTCGCCCGAAAGGCCTTCGAGTCGGTCTCCTCGGTGGGCGAGCCGTGGGCCGTACAGCACGCCCGCGTCATCGCCGACACCTTCGCCTTCCTCACCATGGACTTCGGCGACCCTGCGACGGTCGCCGCCGCCGAGCAGCTCCGCGACCGCGCCATGGCGCACAACGTCCTGTGGTGGCAGCGGCGGACTGGCCACCGCATCCTGCTCTCCGCGCACAACGGCCATGCCGGCTACGCCTCCACCATGCCGGAGCTCTATCCGTTCCCGCAGGGCGCCCAGCTGCGCCAGGCGCTCGGCTCGCGCTACACCGCGATCGGCACCACCTTCGACCGGGGCGCGTTCCTCACCACCGCGGACGGCCCGGGCGGCGCGTGGCGTCCCGTCTGCGTCCCGCCCGCGGCGCCGGGCAGCGTCGAGCACACCCTCGACCAGGTCCGCCACCGCGACTACTACGTCCCGCTGCGCGGGCTGCCAGGCGCCGCACGCGGCTGGCTGGCGACCCCGCGCCCCACGTACGACGCCGGGACCACCTTCACGACACCGCTCCGGGAACTCGCCGTCGGCGCGGCCTACGACGTCCTGGTCCACCTGCACGAGGTGACGGCCGCACGGGAGTTGACGCTCTGACGCGGTGGCGGCCGGGTCAGCCGGCGGCGGCGGTGCGCAGGTGGTCGAGGACCAGCGGGTCGATGCGGCCCTCGACCAGGCGGCCTTCGAGGTTCTCCACGCCGGCCCAGCGGTCCAGGTCGTCGTAGCCGAGCGCGGCGAGCAGGGCGCCGACCTCGTCGGCGAGTTCGCCGTCCAGCGGGAGCAGCGTGGCCGGGTCGGGGGTGCCGTGCAGGACCTCGTGCAGGGCGAGCAGGCGGCGCAGTTCGCCGACCGGGTCGGCGTGGTCCTCGACGCGCAGGTCGTGCGAGGTGTCGCCCCAGCCGCCGACGCCCTTGCCGGGCTCGACCACGTACAGGGCGGCGCTCTGGCGGCCCCGGGAGTCGCCGCCGGCCGCGTCGCCCGCCGCGAGGGCGGTCAGCAGCCGTTCGGCGAAGGGGAGTTCGGCGGAGGCCAGCCAGGCGGCCTCGATGTCGGCGACCACCTCGGGGCCGGTGAGGATGTTGCCCTGGATCGCGTAGTCCGGGCCGGCCACGCCGCCCGCCCAGGGCAGGCACTCCTCGCCGGTCCAGCTGACGGCGTTCTCGGGGCCGACCACGCCGAGCTGGCGGTGCACCCGCCCGTCGTCGGCGGCGAGCAGCGCGGCGACGGTGTCCGCGGGCGAGGCGCCGCTGCGGAGCATGGCCAGGCCCTGCGGGCGGTAGGCGAGGTTGGCCCAGGCCTGGGTGGCGAGGGCGCCGATGCCGGTCTCGGCGGCCGGAACCAGGGCGCCGACGGCGAGGAACTTGCTGGCCACGGCCACGCCATAGGCGTTGCCGTGCCGAGCGACGATGGAGAAGGTCACGACGGGCGACGATAGCTGCGCAGGAACGTTTCGTCCACGGTGAGTCCCGGTTCGGCACACTCCGTCAAGTTCGGTGGCGGGTGCCGGTCTCGTCCCCGGCACCCGCCGTCCGTCGGCCGCGGCGACGGGTCAGAGGTCGAACTTGGCGCGCTTGTCGGCCGGCACCAGGTCGACGTACTCGGGGTGCTTGGCGATCCAGCCCCGGATGAACGGGCAGTACGGCAGGACGGCCAGGCCGCGCTCGCGCGCCGTGTCGAGGACGCTGCGGGCCAGCTTGCCGCCCAGCCCCTGGCCCTCGAAGGCCGGGTCGATGACGGTGTGGATGAAGGCGATCCGCCCGCCGTCGCGGAGCTGGTACTCGGCGAATCCGGCCAACCCGGCGTCCGTGGTGATCTCGAAGCGGGACTGCTCGGTGTTGTCGGTGACCTGGGGTTCCATGGCGCACTGCTCCTGGTTGTCGGGGCTGTCGGTTCGCAAGATACGGGCTCGGCGGCCCGTCAGTGTGCTCGTAGCGCAGCGAGTTGTTGCTCGAAGGGCACAACCTGCTCGACCTGCCGGTTCTCGGCGGGCCGCCCGGCCAGCAGGGCCGCGAGTTCGCGGGCGGCGCGGTCGATCCGGCCGGCCAGCGAGCCGTCGGCGCCGTTCGCACCCCAGTCCTCGGAGGCGGCGAAGACCGCGGTGGGGACGACCACCGCCCGCAGGTGGGCGAAGAGCGGGCGCATCGCGTGTTCGAGGGCGAGGCTGTGCCGGGCGGTGCCGCCGGTGGCGGCGATCAGCACCGGGGTGCCGGTCAGCGCGTCCTTGTCGAGGACGTCGACGAAGGACTTGAACAGGCCGCTGTACGAGGCGGAGAAGATCGGCGTGACGGCGATCAGGCCGTCCGCCTCCTCGACCGCCCGAACAGCGTCGCGCAGCGCGGGCGGCGGGAAGCCGGTGACCAGGTTGTCGGCGATGTCCCGGGCGAGTTCCCGCAGTTCGACCACCCGGAGGTCCACCTGCCGTCCGGCGTCGCCCAGTTCACGGGCGGCGGCGCCGGCCAGGCGGTCGGCGAGCAGCCGGGTGGAGGACGGGACGGACAGACCGGCCGTCACCACGACCAGTTTCAGCGCGCTCACTCCGCGGCCTCCTGCCCCTTCTCGCGCGCCGTCACCAGCGCGGCGTGGGTGGGCCCGTCGGGGACCTCGACCGGGCGGTTCTTCGCGAACTCCTTGCGCAGCACCGGGACGACCTCCTCGCCGAGGATGTCGAGCTGCTCCAGGACGGTCTTCAGCGGCAGGCCGGCGTGGTCCATCAGGAACAGCTGGCGCTGGTAGTCGCCGAAGGTCTCGCGGAAGGCCAGGGTCTTCTCGACGACCTCCTGCGGGCTGCCGACGGTCAGCGGGGTCTGCTCGGTGAACTCCTCCAGCGAGGGCCCGTGCCCGTAGACGGGGGCGTTGTCGAAGTAGGGGCGGAACTCGCGCACCGCGTCCTGCGAGTTCTTGCGCATGAAGACCTGCCCGCCGAGGCCGACGATCGCCTGCTCGGGGGTGCCGTGGCCGTAGTGGGCGTAGCGCTCCCGGTAGAGGTCGACCAGGCGCTGGAAGTGCTCCTTGGGCCAGAAGATGTTGTTGGCGAAGAAGCCGTCACCGTAGTAGGCGGCCTGTTCGGCGATCTCGGGGCTGCGGATGGAGCCGTGCCAGACGAACGGCGGGGTGTCGTCGAGCGGGCGCGGGGTGGAGGTGAAGGACTGCAGCGGGGTGCGGAAGCGGCCCTGCCAGTCGACGTTCTCCTCGCGCCAGAGCTGGTGCAGCAGCGCGTAGTTCTCGACGGCGAGCGGGATGCCCTGGCGGATGTCCTTGCCGAACCACGGGTAGACCGGGCCGGTGTTGCCGCGGCCCATCATCACGTCCACCCGGCCGCCCGCGAGGTGCTGGAGCATCGCGAAGTCCTCGGCGATCTTCACCGGGTCGTTGGTGGTGATCAGCGTGGTGGAGGTGGAGAGGATCAACTTCTCGGTGCGGGCCGCGATGTAGCCGAGCATCGTGGTCGGCGAGGACGGCACGAACGGCGGGTTGTGGTGCTCGCCGGTGGCGAACACGTCGAGGCCGACCTCCTCGGCCTTGAGCGCGATGGCGACCATCGCCTTGATCCGCTCGTGTTCGCTGGGGGTCCGACCGGTGGTGGGGTCGGTGGTCACGTCG
Organism: Kitasatospora griseola; assembly: GCF_044999035.1. Taxonomy (NCBI): domain Bacteria; kingdom Bacillati; phylum Actinomycetota; class Actinomycetes; order Kitasatosporales; family Streptomycetaceae; genus Kitasatospora; species Kitasatospora griseola. Next base: position 1,447,477 of record NZ_CP173360.1, read on the forward strand.
CCGACGCTGAAAATGCCGAACTGCACCGCGCTCAACTCCTTCTCGGTTGATTCAACATTCAACCACCCGGTGCAACGGGACGCCACTCCGACCTATTCCCGCCAGCCTTCCGCCCGGACTGACCGAAACGCCGACACTCTCGGCAGTCGATCGGGCACGCAGAGTTGACTGAAGGTCAGACATTCCGCTTACCTGATGCACGCCTTCGGGTGCGGACCGTCACCTCCGCGCCCCGGCCTCCTCCCTGCCCGCCTCCCCCACCGGAGTGTCCGTGCGCCTGCGCCAGTTCCTCGCCCCGCTCGTCGCCGCCGTCGCCCTGTTCGCCACCGCCGCGCCCACCGCGGCCGCCGCGACCCCGACCGAGCTGCGGATCGGCCTCACCACCGAGTGCTCCGTCGACTTCCGGCACGGCGACTCCCGGCTCGGCCCCGACCAGCTGCCCAACGCCGGCCCGGTCGGCCGCCAACTGATCGGCTATTTCCGCACCGGCCTGCTCGGCGAGCAGCAGTTCCTGGCCACCTACTACGACAGCGCGGCCGGCAGCTGGAAGTACCCGCCGTCCAACGGCTACCTGCTGCTGCCCGACGGCACCCCGATCGAGAGCGACACCACCCTCCAGCCCGGCCAGGCCATCGACCGCTACGGCAGCGAGTACGGCTCCTTCCTCGCTCCCGAGGGCCTGCCGTACGCCACCCGCTCGATCCCCCCGTCCAGCCTGGACGGCAACCCGGCGGCGGGCTGCAACTACCACGACTACCGGGTGCTCAAGGCGTTCACCGTGCACTCCGGGCCGATCGCCCCGTGGTTCGGGCAGCCCGGCCTCGGCCTCCAGTACCAGCTGGACGCCGCGCTGGTGCCGGGCGCGCCGAGCCGGATCAACGTCGGCTGGCTGGTCGACAACGGCTACCTGGCCCGCCTGGTCTGACGCTCCGTCACTTCCCCTCCAGCGCCTGGTCCAGCCAGGCCAGCCAGAACGACTCCAGCTGGATTCCCGCCTGCAGCACCACGTGCTGCAGGCGGTTCTCCGTCTCCGCCCGCTCCGGCGGGAAGTCCCGCGCCTCGATCTCCAGGTACTCGGCCAACTGCGCCCGGTGCAGCTCCCGGTGGCGCGCCAGCTCCTCCTCCAGGCCGTCCACGCCGAGCACCGCCGCGGCGCGCAGCCGCAGCAGCAGCGGGTCCCGGATCGGCTTCGGGTCCTGCGCCTGCCCGACCCACTCGCGCAGCTGCGCCCGCCCGGCCGGCAGCACCTCGTACTCCTTGCGCTGCCCGCGCCCGGCCCCCGGCCCCGAGGCCCGCACCAGCCCCTCGCGCTCCAGCCGTCCCAGCTCCCGGTAGATCTGCTGGTGCGTCGCCGACCAGAAGAACCCGATCGACCGGTCGAACCGCCGGGTCAACTCCAGCCCCGAGGACGGCTTCTCCAGCAGGGCGGTGAGGATCGCGTGCGGCAGTGACATGCGGCGATCGTACGGGCCGTGGGCCGGACGGCGGCCCGCCGACCGCGGAACGCGGGCCGCCGCACCGACTGGGACCGCCCGACGGAAACCTTCGACTCGCCCTTCCCGTACGGGAGTTGACGGTGCGCCGGTGCGGTCCGGGGTCTTGTGCCGCCCCGCCGGGTGGCGAATACTCCCGGGTAGCGCTTGTCAGGGGCAGATCAGAACCAGGGCCGGGAGTCGACCGGCCCGCGATCGCGCCTGCCCGCGCCTCACGGCCCGTCGGTTGACCGGGCCTCCCCCACACCCCAGGAGGAGAACTGTGAGGACCATGCGCACCACCCCCACGTCGCCGTCTCGCGCCCGCGGCCGGGTGCCGGCGGTCGCCGCCGCGCTCGCCGCGGCGACCGCCCTCGCGGTGCCGAGCGCCGGAGCGGCCGCGCCGGTGGCCGACGCCACCGCGCTCGCCCAGGTCAGCGCCTCGGTCGAGCAGACCGGCGTCAACGGCATCGCCTGGCACACCGACCAGGCCACCGGCCAGGTCGTCGTGACGGCGGACAGCAGCGTCACCCCGGCTGCGCTCGCCGAGCTCACCAAGGCCGCCGGGTCGAAGGCCGCCCACCTGAAGATCGAGCGCACCGCCGGCAACTTCAACCCGCTGCTGTCCGCGGGCGCGGCCATCTACGGCGGCGGCTACCGGTGCTCGCTGGGCTTCAACGTGGTCAAGGGCGGCGTCTACTACTTCCTGACCGCCGGGCACTGCGGCAACATCGCGAGCACCTGGTACAGCAACTCCGGCCAGACCTCCACGGTCGGCACCACCGTCAGCTCCAGCTTCCCGGGCACCGACTACGCGCTGGTGAAGTACAGCAGCACCTCGGCCAGCCACCCGGGCGGCTACACGGCGGCCAGCGCGTACGTCGGCGAGTCCGTCAAGCGCACCGGTTCCACCACGGGCACCCACGGCGGCACCGTCACCGCGCTGAACTCCACCGTCCGCTACTCCGACGGCAGCACGGTGCGCGGCCTGATCCAGACCAACGTCTGCGCGGAGGGCGGCGACTCCGGCGGCCCGCTGTACGACGGCAGCAAGGCCATCGGCCTGACCTCCGGCGGCAGCGGCGACTGCACCAGCGGCGGCACCACCTTCTTCCAGCCGGTCACCGCGGCCGCCGCCGCGTACGGCGTCTCGCTCTACTGATCGCACGCCCGTGGCCCCCTCGGACCGGCCCGGTCCGAGCGGGCCACGGGCATGGCTTCCGCTCGCGGCGGAGGACGGTAGACTCGGCCGCTGCGAAGGGGAGTAGCCCCGCAAACCGGTCGTCGACATGCTGGAGCCCGTTGCCGGGTTCCCGGTGGCCGGGCCCGCCGTCGGCGACGGTGGCGGGTGGGCGAGACCTTCGGCCCATGTGTCGACGACTGTGCGCGTCGGCGGGGCCGAAGTCGTGCTGCCCCCGTGTCGCTCGCCTTTCGGACGCCCGTCGGCGCAGGAAGGCCTGACGAGTTCCGTGATCCATTTCGTTCTGCTCATCGTGTGCGCGGTGGCGATCTACCTCTCCTGCGAGTGGTTCGTCAACGCGGTGGAGTGGTTGGGCGAGCGCCTCAACGTCGGAAAAATGGCGGTCGGCACGATCCTGGCCGCGTTCGGCACCGCGCTGCCCGAATCGGTGGTCACCCTGGTCGCCGTGACCACCGGCGGCACCGAAGAGGCGAAGAACATCGGCGTCGGCGCCGCCATGGGCGGCCCTCTCGCGCTGGCCACCGTCGCCTACGGCATCACCGGCGTGGCGCTGCTCGTCAAGCGTCGTCGCGACCGCGCCGCCGCCCTGGCCACCGGCGCCGCGCTCGTGCCGGCCTCGATGGCGCTCGGCACCGAGAAGGACATGCGGCGCCTGGCCAAGGACCAGAAGTGGTTCCTGCCGATCTTCTTCGTGAAGGTCTCGCTCGGCCTGGTCGCCTTCGCCTTCAAGCCGACCCTCGGCGTCCTGTTCTTCGCCGCGTACGCCGCCTACTTCTGGCGCGAGATCCGGGCGAGCCGCGCCGACGAGGCGGCCGGTGACGAGGACGACGACGAGGAGGAGCTGGAGGCGCTGAAGATCCAGCCGAAGAAGGCCTCGCCCGACACCTGGGCGGTCGTCGCCCAGACCTTGGCCACCCTCGTGGTGATCTTCTTCGCCGCGCACTGGTTCGTCGCCCAGCTCGACGTCATCGGCCCGATGCTCGGCCTGTCCGCGACCGTGACCGCGCTGCTGCTGTCCCCGATAGCGACCGAGCTGCCCGAGATCATGAACGCGATCATCTGGGTCCGCCAGGGCAAGGTGAAGCTGGCGCTCGCCAACGTCTCCGGCTCGATGATGATCCAGGCCACCGTCCCCAGCGGCATCGGCCTGCTGTTCACCAAGTGGCACTTCGACGGCCCCCTGCTGTGGTCCGGCCTCGTGACCATGGCCGCGATCGTCTACCTGCTGCTCACCATGCGCGCCCACCGCCTCACCCCCGCCCGACTCGCCGTCGCCGCCGGCTTCTACGCGGTCTTCGCCGTCGGCCTGGTCCCCCTGCTCGCCTGACCCGCCCGGCCGGTCCGCCCCGATCCACGGCGGACCGGCCCGGGCTTCTCCTGACCGGGCGCGCTGTGTCAGCGTGTGCGGCGTGAACAGTGATCACCCACGCGACGCGGCACTGGCGCAGGCGGTGCAGCTGCGCGAGCAGGGTCGCGCCGAGCAGGCCCGGACCCGGTTGCTGCTCCTGACCGAGCGCTACCCGGACGATGCCGAGATCGCCTACCAGACCGCCTGGGCACACGACGTGCTCGAACTGGAGGCCGAGGCCGTCCCCTTCTACGAACGCGCCCTGAGCACCACGGGCCTGACCGATGAGGACCGCCACGGCGCGTTCCTCGGCCTGGGAAGCACCTACCGGGTGCTGGGCCGGTACGAGCAGGCCGTGCGGACCCTGGGCCGCGCGCTGGAGGAGTTCCCGGACGATCCCGCCCTCCAGGCCTTCCTGGCCATGGCGCTGTACAACCGCGGCGAGGGCCGCCAGGCCGTTCGCCTGCTCCTGAGGACACTCGCCGCCACCAGCGGCGACCGGCGCGTACAGGACTACCGGCGGGCGATCGAGCACTACGCCGACGACCTGGACGGTGTTCAGCAGCAAGGGGGGTAGAGCCGCCCGCCCGAGCCGGCTCGCCCGAGCCGGTCCGCCCGGATCCGCGACGGACGGCCCTGTCGGCGGAGCCCGCCAGCGTGCGCGGCATGGGGATCTACCTGGTGAGCGCGGACGTCGAGGAGTGGTTCGGCGGGGCGGTCGCGGCCGCCCTCGACGAGGAGTTGGCGCGGCGGGGCCTGCCGCCGCAGCTGCCGCCGGCTGCTTCGGTCGCGTCGTTCGCACCGTTCGAGGAGAAGGTGATGCCGCCGACGGACACCTTCGGCGCACTGTGCCGCGAGGTGCTCGCGCCCGAGGAGGCAGCGGGGCTGCTCGACTGGACCGAGCTGGTGCCGGTGCCGTTCGACGGCGTCATCGAGCTTCCGGTCCCGTCGACGTACGGCGACCGGGCGGTGGTCTTCTCGGCCCACCGGCTGCTGCCGCTCGCGGAGCGGCTGGCGGCGGTCCTGGAACTGCCCGAGGACCTTCGCCGCAGCGGCTTCCGGACCATGGAGGTGTCCAGCTGGTTCCTGGACGTCGCGGGGGAACCGGACGCGCTCGCCGGTCGGACGGGCCGCTGGACTCGGGATCTGCCCGCCGCCTTCTACGCCGCAATGTACCTGCGGGCGGCCCAGTACTGCCTGCGACAGGGCTGCCCGCTCACCTACTGCTGACGCGACAGCAGGGTGTGGACCTGGCGTGGCTCGACCTCGCGCTCGTCGAACACGACCGCCTCGGCGCACTCGTGGGCCACGGCGGCGAACGCGCCCTGGAACGCCTGCGGGGACTCGAACTCGCCGGTGGTGACGACGGCGTCGCCCTCGGGGGTGACCCAGACCTCGGCCCGCAGGAATCCCGGCTGCCGGGTCAGCACCTCGCGGACCTGGTGGCAGCGGCCGACGAACTCCTCGACGTACTCGGCCTTCGGGTAGTGGTAGGCGACGAAACCGAACGACATGGTGATGCCCTCCCCGGATTGTACGATGGCGTACAACGAAACTAGACCCGTTGTACGCCCCCGCACAACGGCGGAGATCATGAGGTGGATCACACCATGGGCGCACTGCGCACACCGCGCGAGAAGTGGGTCGGGGCCGGCCTGCAGACCCTGGCCTCGGGCGGCGTGGACGCCGTACGCGTCGAGGCGCTGGCCAAGTCCCTCGGTGTGACCAAGGGCGGGTTCTACGGCTACTTCGCCGACCGCGACGCCCTGCTGACCGAGATGCTCGACGCCTGGGAGCGCGAGGCCACCGACGACGTCCTGGAACGGATCGAGCACGAGGACGCGGACACCCGCGCCAGGGCCCGCCTCGCCGGGAAGCTCACCTTCTCCGACCGCCTGCGCCCCATCGACCTGGCCGTCCGCGACTGGGCCCGCCGCGATCCGGCCGTCGCCGAACGCCTGCGCCGCGTGGACAACAGGCGCATGGACCTGCTGCGCGAGGCCATCGGCAGCTTCTGCGCCGACCCCGACGAGATCGAGGCCCGCAGCCTGCTCGCCTTCTGCCTCGCCATCGGCAACCACTTCCTCGCCGCCGACCACCCCGGCCGCACCCGCGCCGAGGTCCTCGACCGGGCCGGCCGCCTGATCCTGGAGCGCCCGACCGGCGACCCGGCCCGCTGACCGCCCTGCGCGTCGGACCACCGACCCTGCGCGCCGAGCCACCCGCCCCGGAACGCCCGGCGGACCACCGCCCCGGAACGCCCGGCGGGCCGGAACGCGGTCGCGTCCCGGCCCACTCGTCTCCCTGCTGCTGACGTCTGCTGGTGACGTCTGCTCAGAGCGCCGCCGCCAGGCGGGTGCCCTGGTCGATGGCGCGCTTGGCGTCGAGTTCGGCGGCCAGGTCGGCGCCGCCGATCAGGTGGGGCTCGACGCCGCGGGCGCGGAGGGCGTCGACGAGCTCGCGACGGGGTTCCTGGCCGGCGCACAGGACGACGGTGTCGACGGGGAGGGTCTGTTCGTTGCCGTCCACGACGACGTGCAGGCCGGCGTCGTCGATGCGGCGGTACTCGACGCCGGGGACCATCACCACGCCGCGGTGGCGCAGTTCGGTGCGGTGGATCCAGCCGGTGGTCTTGCCGAGGCCGGCGCCGACCTTGCCGGCCTTGCGCTGGAGCAGGTGGACGGTGCGCGGGACGGCCGGGCGCTCGGGGGTGGCGAGGCCGCCGGGGGTGGTGTGCTCGGCGTCGACGCCCCACTTGGCGAGGAAGTCGGAGTCGGTGCCCGGGTCGGTGAGGTACTCGGCGACGTCGAAGCCGATGCCGCCCGCGCCGATCACGGCCACCCGGTCGCCGACCTTCGCGCCGTCGCGCAGCACGTCCAGGTAGCCGAGCACGCTCGGGTGGTCGATGCCCTCGATCTCGGGGACGCGCGGGGTGACGCCGGTGGCGAGCACGACCTCGTCCCAGCCGGTCAGGGCGTCCGCGTCGGCGAGCGTGTTCAGGCGCAACTCGACGCCGGTGCGGGCGAGTTCGTACCGGTAGTAGCGCAGCGTCTCGTCGAACTCCTGCTTGCCGGGGACCCGGCGGGCGACGTTCAGCTGGCCGCCGATCTCGCTCGCGGCGTCGAACAGGGTGACCTGGTGGCCCCGGTCGGCGGCGGACACGGCGAACGCGAGGCCGGCCGGGCCGGCGCCGACCACGGCGATCCGCTTGCGCAGCCGGGTGGGGGCGAGGACGAGCTCGGTCTCGTGGCAGGCGCGCGGGTTGACCAGGCAGGAGGTGATCTTCGCGCTGAAGGTGTGGTCCAGGCAGGCCTGGTTGCAGCCGATGCAGGTGTTGATCGCCTCGGGGGTGCCGGCGGCGGCCTTGTTGACGAAGGCGGCGTCGGCGAGCATCGGGCGGGCCAGCGAGACCAGGTCGGCGTGGCCGGTGGCGAGCAGTTCCTCGGCGAGTTCCGGGGTGTTGATGCGGTTGGTGGTGACCAGCGGGATGCCGACCTTGCCCATCAGCTTCTTGGTGACCCAGGCGAACGCTCCGCGCGGCACCGAGGTGGCGATGGTGGGGATGCGGGCCTCGTGCCAGCCGATGCCGGTGTTGATGATGGTGGCGCCGGCCGCCTCGATCTCGCCGGCGAGCCGCACCACCTCCTCGAAGGTGGAGCCGCCGGGCACCAGGTCGAGCATGGACAGCCGGTAGACGACGATGAAGTCCGCGCCGACCCGCTCGCGCACCCGGCGCACGATCTCGATCGGGAAGCGCATCCGGTTCTCGTACGAGCCGCCCCAGCCGTCGGTGCGGTGGTTCGTCTGCCGGGCGATGAACTCGTTGATCAGGTAGCCCTCGGAGCCCATGATCTCCACGCCGTCGTACCCGGCGGAGCGGGCGAGCTCGGCGCAGCGCGCGAAGTCCTCGATGGTCTGCTCGATCTGCTCCTCGGTCAGCTCGTGCGGGACGAACGGGCTGATCGGGGCCTGCAGCGCGGACGGGGCGACCAGGTCCTGGTGGTACGCGTAGCGGCCGAAGTGCAGGATCTGCAGCGCGATCCGGCCGCCCTCGGCGTGCACGGCGTCGGTGATCACCCGGTGCTCGGCGGCCTCCTGCTCGGTGGTGAGCTTGGCGCCGCCCGACCACGGCCGGCCGGCCTCGTTCGGGGCGATGCCGCCGGTGACGATCAGGCCGACGCCGCCACGGGCGCGCTCGGCGTAGAACGCGGCCATCCGCTCGAAGCCGCCCTCGGCCTCCTCCAGGCCGACGTGCATGGAACCCATCACCACCCGGTTCGGCAGGGTGGTGAAGCCCAGGTCGAGCGGGGCCAGCAGGTGGGGGTACGCAGCAGTCATCGACGCCTCCGGTCAGGATTTGTTACCCAACGGTAGGGGCCGTCCGGCCGACTCTGCAACTAGTTGCACAAACGCGGGCGCGGGCCCGGGCGGGCGATAGGCTCGGGCCATGAGTACGGACGAGGCGAGCGTACGGATCGACAGCTGGATCTGGGCGATCCGGCTGATCAAGACCCGCTCCGCGGCGGGCGCGGCCTGCCGGGCCGGGCACGTGAAGGTGAACGGGGCCACCGCCAAGCCCGCCCAGCACGTCAGGGCGGGCGACGACGTCCGGGTGCGGATCGAGGGCCGCGAGCGGATCGTCCAGGTGGTCCGGCCGATCGCCAAACGCGTCGGCGCCCCCGTCGCGGAGACCTGCTACGTGGACCACAGCCCCCCGCCGCCGCCCCGCGCCGAACGGCCCGCCGAGATCGGCCTGCGCGACCGCGGCGCCGGCCGGCCCACCAAGCGCGACCGCCGCGACCTGGAGAAGCTCCGCGACGGCTACCGGCCCTACTTCTGAGCAGGCGTCAGGAGCCCTGAGCCCGTTCCTTCGCGACCCGCACCTGCTCGGCGAACTCCTCGGCGGTGATCCGCTCCACCGGGGCCCCGTACTTCGCGGCCAGTTCGTCGGCGGGTGCGCTGTCGTGCTCGACCACGTCCATCACCAGCAGCGCCCGCCCATTGTCCACCCGCGACGACAGCACGATCAGGCCCGCGCCGCCGTCGGTCATCTCGGTCTGCTCGGCCGCGTTGCCGATCGCCGCGCCCGCCGCGAAGCCCAGCAGCGCCCCGATCGGCCCGCCGAGCAGCCCGACCAGCCCGCCCACCAGTCCGGAGCCGATGGTCGGCACGCCCGCACCGCGGATGTGGCTCTCCGGAATGTCGACGATCCCCTCGTCGCTGCGCTCCAGCACCGCGACCTGCCGCACCCCCGGCAGGTGCATCGCGTCCTCGTACGCCCGCCGGCACGCCTCCCGGTCGGTGAAGCCGAGCAGCAGCACGTTGTGGTGGTGGTCGCTCATCGCAGTCCCCTTCGCCGACCGGTCGCCGTCCGCCCCGTCCGGGCGCGGACCCGCCCATCCTGCCCCGCGGGGCCCGCGTCGCGCCCGTCCGGCACGCCCGTCCGCGTGGCCGCTCTGCACCGGCCTGTCACTGCGGCCGCCCAGTCCCTGCGCATCGACCGAGGAGGGGGACATGGGTTTCAGCGGAGAATACGTCCTGGCCTGCAGTGACCGGCCGCTTCGCGAACCGGCCGCGTTCGCGGCCGGCTGCGCGGAGGGCCACTCGGACTGCGTGACCGAGTGCCTGCCGCGTCCCGGCGGCCGGCAGACCCTGCAGATCCACCACGGCCTCCCGGGCGACTCGCTCCGGCCGTTCCGGCAGCTCGCGGGCTCCACCGGCGCCCCGGTCCTGATCGCGCGCGTCATGGACAGCGACGTGTGCGAGGTCGTCGGCCTGGCGCCGTCCGGGGCGCGGTGGTCGACCTACCTGGACCCCGCCACGGCGGCCGACTACGGGTTCCCCGAACTGCCGCCCGGCGCCGCCGAGCACATCACCCGGTGGGCCGCCGAGGCCGGCTGCGTCGCCGATCCGGTCGCGCTCGCGGAGGTTCCGACCAAGCGGGCGGACTCGCTCGTCGACGATCTGATCTTCGACTTGATCGACGCGTGCGGGTTCCCACCGAGCATCCCCGCCGGGGCACCCGCCTCCGCCTGACCGCGGCCGGCCGCGACGGAGTCGGCTCCCGCGGGCGGCGATAATGGTCGCCATGGCCCGCCGACGCACCCCCTCCTCCGCCTCCGCCGCTCCGACCGGCTGCCCGTGCGGGCTGCCCGCTGCGTACGCCGACTGCTGCGGGCGGCTGCACCGCGGCGAGGCCGCCGCGGGCAGCGCCGAGCAGCTGATGCGCTCCCGGTTCAGTGCCTTCGCGGTGCGCGACGAGCCGTACCTGCTGCGGTCCTGGCACCCGGACACCCGGCCCGCCTCCGTCGACTTCGACCCGTCGCTGCGGTGGGAGCGCCTGGAGATCCTCGGCGCCACCGACGGCGGGCCGTTCCACCAGGACGGCACGGTCGAGTTCCGCGCCCACTACCGCGAGCGCGGCCGGGCCGGCTCGCTGCACGAGAACAGCCGCTTCGTCCGCCACCAGGGCGAGTGGGTGTACCTGGACGGCGTCATCCAGCCCTGAGCAGGCGGTACTTGAGGCCGAGCAGCGCCCCGCCCGGGCCGCGCGGCAGCAGCAGGCTGACATCGGTGCGGTCCTGCGCGCCGAACCGGTACTTGTACGGCTCGTCGCCGCGCAGGAAGTCGAAGACCCGCACGCCCTCGGCCGCGCAGCTGCGCACCGCCGCGTCGATCAGTGCGGTGCCCAGCGATTCGGCGGCCCACCGCTGGTCCCAGCCGATCTGGTAGTAGGCGAACCGATCGGCCCACCGAAACCCGTACAGTAGGCCGATCAACTCGCCCTGGTGACGGGCGAGTTGAAAGGCCGGCCCACAGCCGGGCCGGGCGGTCTCCAGCAGCGCCCGGTGCAGTGGCAGCCGGCTCGCGTCGAAGCTGCTGACGCCGCCGGCGGCGGCCTGGCGGCGCAGCCGGTGCAGGCGCAGCAGCTCGTCCAGCACGCCGGGCGGGGCGGCCGTGGGCGGCGCCCAGTGGAAGGTGACCCCGGCCGCCGCCAGTCGGCGGTGGGCGCGCCGGTTGGCGGCCCGGAAGTCGCGCGAGCCGAGCCGGTCGGGGCCGACGGTGAGGTCGAGTCGCGGGCAGGCGGTGCGGGCGACGGGGCGGGCGCCGGGCGGCAGCAGGTCGTGGTGCGCCTGGTCCAGCGCGGGCAGCCACAGGGTGCGGCGGCGCGTCCGGGAGGCGAGCCAGGCGGCCACCTCCTCGCGCCGGTGCGGCCGGACGGCGGGCCCGCAGTGGTCGGCGGCGCCGGGCCCCGCCCCGAGCAGGGTCACCATCGGCACCCCGAACGGCACCCGGTGGTGCAGCCGCAACCGGCCGCGGGCCAACGGCAGCACCGCCTCCACCCGTCCGTCCGGGCCGCGCCACACGGCGATCTCGCCCCGCTGCCCGGCGCCGAGCGTGCGCCACCAGGCCAGCACCCAGTCCGGCCCGGCGAACCACGACCCGTCCGGATCGTCGGCGATCAACTGCCGCCATCCGTCGACGAGTTCGCCGTCCAGCCGATCCGTCCGCACGATCTCCACGCCGCACCCCCGGTCCTCGGCACTCATCTCCATTCCCTTCAACGCCCCTTCAACGCCCCTTCAACGCCCCCCGCGCAGGCGGTGCACCGCCGGATGGAGACCCGACAGGATGGTGTCGAAGCGGTGGCGCCCGGTGTGCGAGTTGACGCGCAGCCGGCTGATCCGCAGCCGCTCCGCGGGGACGAGTGCGGTGTGGCGGTGGTCGAAGAGGAACGCGGTGCGGTAGCCGAGGATGCGCAGCACCGTCTCGGCGCGCGGGTCGTGGTTGCCGTTGGGGTAGGCGAAGGTGGTCGGCGGGCGCCCCAGCCAGGTGGTCAACCGGTCGTGGGCCTCGACCAGTTGGGCGTCGAGGTGGTCGTCGTCGCAGCGGTCGAGGCAGGGGTGGGAGGCGGTGTGGTTGCCGACGGTGAGGCCGCCGTCGGTCAGCGTGCGCAGTTCGGCCGCGGTCAACTGCCGCTGCCGGGGCGCCTGCCGCCCGGCAGTGGCGCGCAACTCGGCGAGGGCGTGCAGCCGTTCACCGTCCGGCAGGGTCTTCAGGCGGTGGACGGCGGCGGCGGAGGGGAGGCCGCGCAGGGCGCCGGTGTGGCCGCCGCGGCGGATCAGCTGGGCGGCCTCGGTCCACCAGTACGGATGGTCGGTGTCGATCAGGTCGGTGATGACGTACGCGGCGGCGGGGATGCGCAGTCGGGCGAGGATCGGCAGGGCGTGGGTGAGGACGGTGGGGTCGCCGTCGTCGAAGGTGACCAGCACGCTGCGGGGCGGCAGCGGGCGGTGGTGCTCGGCGGCGTGGGCGACCTGGTCGGGGCCGACCGGGTGGGCGGTGCGGGCCAGGTGCTCCATCTGGGCGCGGAACGCGGCGGGGTCGTCGATGCCGTGGTAGGCGAGGACGGCGAGGCGGCGGGCGGCGCGGGCCCGGAAGGCGGGCTGGAGCGGGGAGTGCCGCAGGAGCGCGTCGAGGGTCCGGCGCCGGGCGGCGCGGTCCGTGGTCGGCATGGTTCCCCCCATGGGCCGGTGGCACGGACGGGCACCTGGGGCCTGCGGCCCGCGGTGCCCGTCGGAGTCAGACCATCAGCGTCCCATGCGCGGGTAATGGCTGTCCCAAGTTCCTGGAAGCTTCCTGGGAGCCGGCCGGGAGCGGGCGGCGTCCGACGGCCCGCCACCTGTCCGGATCGCACCGCTTTGCGGCTCATATAACGGATTGACATAGTTCTGGGAGACTGCTGCCCGTCCGCCCATGGGAGTGCCCTCACTATGACCATGCCCGGCTTCGGCTCGCTCGGCTCCAACGACGCCTTCTCCGAACTGCTGAATCGCTTCTTCGGCCTGAATCCGGCCGCTTCCCCGCCCGCCGTCCAGCGGGTCCCGATCGGGCGGCTGCTCACCGAGTCCGCCCGGGACCTGATCGGCCGGGCCGAGCTGCGCGCCCAGGAGGACGGCAGCACCGATCTCGACACCCCGCACCTGCTGTGGGCGGCGACCCTGACGGACCCGGCGCGCTCGCTGCTCGCCCAGGCCGGCGCCGACCCCGACAAGCTCGCCGTCACCATCGAACGGTCGCTGCCGGCCGGCGAGGCGGACCCGTCCGCGGAGCCCGGCCTGACCCCGGCCGCCAAGCGGGTGCTGATCGGCGCGCACGCCCGTTCGCAGGCCGCCGGCGTCTCGTACATCGGGCCGGAGCACATCCTGGCCGCCCTGCTGGACGACCCGGACTCGGCGGCCGGCCGCCTGCTGGCCGCGCACGGCGCCGACGCCTCCCGCATGCGGCGCGGGGCGGAGGCGGCCGCGGCCCGCGGCGAGCGGGGCGTCCCGGCCAAGGAGGAGAGCAGGACGCCGACCCTGGACGAGTACGGCCGCGACCTGACCGAGGACGCCAAGCTCGGCAAGCTGGACCCGGTGGTCGGCCGGGCCGAGGAGATCGAGCAGACCATCGAGATCCTCTCCCGCCGCTCCAAGAACAACCCGGTGCTGATCGGCGAGCCCGGCGTCGGCAAGACCGCCATCGTCGAGGGCCTCGCCCAGCGGGTGATCGCCGGTGACGTCCCCACCACGCTGAAGGACCGCCGGGTGGTCTCCCTGGACCTGTCGGGCCTGGTCGCGGGCTCCAAGTACCGCGGCGAGTTCGAGGAGCGGCTGAAGAACGTCATCGACGAGGTCCGGGAGGCCGCCGACTCGACCATCCTGTTCATCGACGAGCTGCACACCGTGGTCGGCGCGGGCGCCGGCGGCGAGGGCGCGATGGACGCCGGCAACATGCTCAAGCCGGCCCTGGCCCGCGGCGAGCTGCACGTGATCGGCGCGACCACCATCGACGAGTACCGCAAGCACATCGAGAAGGACGCGGCCCTGGAGCGCCGGTTCCAGCCGGTGCTGATCCCCGAGCCGTCCGTCGAGGAGACCGTGCAGATCCTGGAGGGCCTGCGCGACTCCTACGAGGCCCACCACCAGGTCCGGTTCACCGACGACGCGCTGCGCGCCGCCGCCGACCTGTCCGACCGGTACGTGTCCGACCGCTTCCTGCCCGACAAGGCCATCGACCTGATGGACCAGGCCGGCGCCCGGGTCCGGCTGCGGGGTCTGGGCCGCTCCACCGAGGTGATCGGCCGGGAGGACGAACTCGCCAAGCTGCGCCGCGAGAAGGACGAGGCGGTCGCCGCCGAGGACTTCGCCCGCGCCTCCGAGCTGAAGGACCGGATCGCCGACCTGGAGTCGCAGAGCGCCGAGATCGAGGAGCGCCGCGAGGGCGTCGTCTCGGTCACCGTCGACGACATCGCCGACGTGCTCTCCCGGCAGACCGGCATCCCGGTCGCCCAGCTCACCGAGGACGAGAAGGCCCGGCTGCTCAAGCTGGAGGAGGAGCTCCACAACCGGGTGATCGGCCAGGACAAGGCGGTGGTCGCGGTCTCCGAGGCGGTCCGCCGCAGCCGGGCCGGCATGGCCGACCCGAACCGCCCGGTCGGCTCGTTCCTGTTCCTCGGCCCGACCGGCGTCGGCAAGACCGAACTCGCCAAGGCCCTGGCCGAGTTGATCTTCGGCGACGAGGACCGGCTGGTGCGCTTCGACATGAGCGAGTTCCAGGAGAAGCACACCGTCTCCCGGCTGGTGGGCGCCCCGCCCGGCTACGTCGGCTACGAGGAGGCGGGGCAGCTCACCGAGGCGGTCCGCCGCCGCCCGTACAGCGTGCTGCTGTTCGACGAGGTCGAGAAGGCCCACCCCGACGTGTTCAACGCGCTGCTCCAGGTCCTCGACGACGGGCGGCTGACGGACGCCCAGGGGCGCACCGTGGACTTCCGCAACACGGTGGTCATCATGACCTCCAACATCGGCTCGCAGCTGATCCTCTCCCACCGCGGCGAGACCGACGAGATCCGCGACCGGCTGATGGCCGAACTCCGCGGCCGCTTCCTGCCGGAGTTCCTCAACCGGATCGACGACATCATCGTCTTCGACGCGCTCGGCGAGTACGACCTGCTGCGGATCGTCGACCTGATGCTCGCCAACTCCGAACGGCGGGTGAAGGCGCAGGGCCTCCACCTCGACGTCACCGAGGCGGCGAAGCAGTGGCTGGTCGACCGCGGCCACCAGCCCGAGTTCGGCGCCCGGCCGCTGCGCCGCACCATCCAGACCCAGCTGGACAACCGGCTCGCCACCATGCTGCTCTCCGGCGACCTGCAGCCCGGGGACACCATCGTCGCGGACGCCCAGGACGGCGAACTGGTCTGCTCGATCGGCCGCCCGGACGCCGCCTGAGGCCTGCGGCCCGCCGATCGGCCGCACCGCCACGGCCGGATCCGCCCCGGGAGCCTCTCCCGGGGCGGATCCGCGCGTCATGCGGAGGTGGCGCGGGCGGCCCAGTCCGCGAGGGCCGTCCGGTTCGGCTGGCCGGCCTTCTCCAGCAGGCTGGCCACGTGCTTCTCCACCGTCCGCGGCGAGATGCTCAGCCGGGCGGCGATCTCCTGGTTGCCGAGCCGCTGGGCGACCAGCAGCACCACCTCGTACTCCCGCACCGTCACCCGCCGCCCGCGCAGCGGCTCCGGGACCTGCTCGGTGCCGGTGCGCCGCTGCGGGACGCTGGCCCCCGCCTCCCGCAGCAGACGGCGGCAGGCCGCTCCGACGGCCGGCACTCCGGCGCGGTGGAAGTACTCCTCGGCGCTGCGCAGCCACCCCACCGGCTCGCCCCAGCCGTCGGCGAGCGCGGCCTCCGCGACCAGCCGCAGCCCCAGGTGGCGGGCCATCGCGAACGGGCGGGCGGCCCGGGCGGCCTCCTCGACCGCCTCGGCGGCGGGCCCCGACTGCCCGGCCCGGCCCAGGTGGACGGCATGCGCGAGCCGTTCGAACTGCCGGTTCCAGGCCAGCGCGGAGGCGTGGTCGGCGGCCGTTCGGGCGTGCTCCTCCGCGGACCCGGTGCCGGCCAGCGCGCGCAGCAGCGGGTGCAGGCCGTGCGCGCCGTTCAGGTAGAAGACGGACGGGTGCCGGGCCTCCCAGCGGCGAGCCCGGTCGAACTCGGCGAGGGCCAGCGCCCGGTCCTCCTCCAGCAGGGCGCACACCGCCCGGCAGTTGCCGTGCGCCAGCGGCAGCTGCAGCGAGTCGGCGCCGTCCCAGCGGTCGAACTCGGCCAGCACGTCGGTCATTTCGGCCCGGCGGCCCTGGTGGGCGGCCACCATCGCCCGGGTCAGCAGCAGGAACTGGTGGTGGTCGACGTTGCGCAGCCGGGCGCTGGCCTCCAGGCCCTGGTCGGTGAGCTTCCGGGCCCGGGCGTAGTCGCCGCGCAGCACGGCGTGCATGGCGAGCGTCGCCTCGGCGGAGCGGACCAGGTCGAGCGCCCCCAGGTCGAGTGCGGCCCGGTGCGCCCGCTCCAGCTGGACGGACTCCCCGATCCGCATGAACTCGTTGACGCCGAGCCGTAGCTGGGCGTCGACCTGCCAGCCGGGGAGGCGGTGCCGGACGGCCAGGTCGAGCAGTCGGCGCAGGCAGCCGTCGGCCCGGTCGAAGCCGTGCCGACGCTCCAGCAGGGCGAGCAACTGCCAGGCCTGGCAGGCGACTTCGGGCAGTCCGGCGGCCTCGGCCCGTTCGGCGGCGCGGCGGGCCAGCCGCTCGGCGGCGGCGGTCCGCTGCTCGCCGTCCGGCACCCCGTCCGCATGCGCGGAGACGGCCTGCGCGGGGTCGGTCAGCGCCAGGTGGGCCTCCACCACCTCCAGTGCGCAGGTCCGTTCCGGGCCGGCCGCCGGGCCGAGCAGGGTGCGGACCAGGGCGGCCTGCTCGGCGGCGTCCGCGAGGCGGCCGGCGCTGACGGCGGCCCGGGCCAGCCGCAGGTGCAGGGCGGCGGTGCGGTCGTCGCCGAGCGCGGCCGGACCGCCCAGCGGCAGCGTCCGGGCGAGGTCGCGGGCCTGGTCGAACTGGCCGCTGTCGGCGAGGGCGTGCACCAGCCGCTCGCGGATCCCGCTCGCGGCGGCCGGGCCGGCGCCGCTCCCGCCGACCAGTTCCAGGGCGCGTTCCAGCAGGGCGACGGCGGACTCGGTCGCCCCGTCCTGCCGGGCCTCCTCGGCGGCCTCCGCGAACAGCCGGGCGGCGGCCTCCGGTTCGCCGGCGGCCTGCCGCAGCACGGCCACCAACTGCCGCCACTCGCCGGGCAGTCCGGGGTAGGCGCGTTCCACCTCCCCGGCCGCGCGGCGGGCGATCGCGGCCCGCTCGGCGGGCAGCAGGTCGGCCAGCAGCGCGTCCGCGACCAGCGCGTGCCGGAACTCGTACCGATCGGCGACCGGGCCGCTGGGCGACAGCAGCCGGGCGTCGATCCCGGCCCGCAGGTGGATCAGCAGGCTGCGGTCGTCCAGCCCGGTGACCAGTTGCAGCACCGGCAGTGCGAAGCGCCGCCCCAGCACGGCGGCGACGTTGAGCATCTCCCGGCCCGCCGGGTCGATCCGGGCGGCGCGCTGCGCCACGCTGCGCACCACCGTGGTGGGCACCTCGATGCCGAGGTCGCCGAACACCTCCCAGCCCCGTTCGGGGTCGCGGCGCAGCGCCCCGGCGGTGACCATGCCGCTGAGCAGTTCCTCGACCACGAACGGGTTTCCGCCGGCGTCCCTGGCCACCCGCTCGACCACGGCGGCGGGCAGCGCGCCGGGGGCGGCGGACAGGCAGGCGGCGGCGAGTTCGGCGGTCTGCGACTGGTCCAGCGGGTGCAGGTCGAGCCGTCGGGCCTGTCGGCGGGCGGCGGCGTCGAGGGCCAGGTCGAGTGCGGGGCCCGGGTGTTGGCGCAGCGTCGCGACCAGCAGGACGGGCAGGCCGTCGAGGTTGTCGATCACGTAGTCGAGCACGGCCAGGGTCTCCGCGTCCGCCTCGTGCAGGTCCTCGACGATCAGCAGGCAGCCGCGCGGCGGCCGGTCCGGCCCCTCCCGGCCGACCGCGCCGAGCAGCCGCAGCAGCGCCTCCGCGATGTCGGTCAACGAGGGCGGCGCGGCCGGGCGTTGCTCGCCCCGCCAGTCCGGGACCAGCGCCGCCAGCGCGGACCGGTACGGCGCGAGCGCCGGGTCCTGCGGCGGCCCGCTCACCCGGAACAGCGACAGCAGTGCTTCGGCGACCGGCCGGAACGGCACCGGCGCGCCCGCGCTGCTGCCCCGGCCGCGCAGCACCGCCATCCCGTCCGCGACCGCCCGGTAGGCGCAGTCGGCCGCCAGCCGGGTCTTGCCGATTCCCGCTTCGCCGCCGACGAACACCGCGCGCCCCTGCCCCCGGCGGGCGTCGATCAACCCGTCGAGCAGGACCCGCAGTTCCTCGGCGCGACCCACGACATAAGGCGAGGAGGTGAGCATTCCGGCAGGCTAGCCGCCGGTGCCGTCAACGGGCCATGGGGACGTTCGGGCGGTTCTCAGTCCTCGGTGAACGACAGCGAGGTGACGGTGTTCCAGGTGGTGGTGTCGTTGGTGTTGACGTCGATCGTGCTCAGGTCGGGCGCCGCCCACCCGCTCAGCACCAACGCCCGTCGCACGCGGGGCAGTTCGGCACAGCGCAGGGTCGGGGCGATCTCGCCCGCGGGGTGCGGGGCGCTCTCGTCGGCGCGGGCCTCGGGGTTCTTCCACTGGGCGACGAGGGTCGAGGCGGTCATGGCGGTCCTCCTGGTGGGGGGAGACGGAACGGGCGGACGGACGATCAGGTGCGGGCCTGGCGCAGGTGCCGCGGGGGCTCCAGCAGCAGGACGCACGGCACCTCGGCCGGGTGGGCGAGGCGGAGCAGGGTGTGGCCGATGCCGGCCAGGCCGGTGAGCAGGGCCGGGGTGGGGATGGCCGCGGGGGTGGCGCAGCGCGGGCCGGAGTGGTCGAGCTCGCCGAGCAGGGCCGCGGCGCGGGTGGCGGCGTCGGTGGGGCGGCCCGTGAGCAGGAGTTCCAGGGTGGCGCTGTCGCCGTGCAGCAGGCTGTGGTCCGCGGCGGGTCCGGCCGGCGGCGACGGCGCTGCGGTGTCCGGGGTCCGGGCGGCCGCCAGGTTCGCTGCGGGGCTCGACGGCCGGGCGGGTCCGGGGTCGGGCAGGTGGACGGCGCGGCCGGTGGCCGCGTAGCGGTGCAGGGCCCAGCGCCGGTGGGCGGCGCCGTCCGGGGTGGGGTCGGGGGTGGCGGCGAGCCGCTCGGCGCAGTGGTCGGCGGCGGCGGCCGCGGCCGGGTCGCGGGTGAGCCGGTGGACGGCGAGCAGCGCGGCCAGGCAGCCGGCGTCACCGGAGAGCAACTGCCGGTCCGGGTGCGGGTCTTCGGGCGGCGAGGTGCGGGCGGCCCGGGCGGTGAGCCGGACGGCCGTGCCGACCGCCCCGCCTAGTGTGCCCGTGGCGTCGGGCAGCAGCGCGTCCAGTCGGGCCAGGCCGTAGGCGATGCCGCCGAGTCCGGTGAAGCCGCCCGCGCCGACGGCGTCCAGGTGGGCGGGGTCGGCGGCGAGCGCGTCGAGCAGGGCGGGCAGCGGCCGGACGGCGCGCCGGGCGGTCTCGGCGTAGCGGGCGGTGCCGGTGAGGGCGGCGAGCTGGGCGAGGAACAGCGCGGTGCCGAGGTAGCCGCCGTCGAGCGCCGCGCCCTGCGGCATCAGCGCCCACTGCCAGTCGGTGATCGGTTCCAGGGTCAGCCAGTTGACGCGCCGGCGGTCGCCGTGCGCGCGGGCGAGGATCCGGTCGGCGAGGTCGCAGGCGGCGGCGAGCAGCCGGTCGGGGTCGGGGGCGACGGGCGGGCGGGAGTGTCCGGCCGGGGCGGCCGGGGCGGCGCCCGGCCCGGCGGAGCGGGTGGCGAGCGCGGCCCGGACGATCCACTCCTGGTCGTACAGGTCGGTGCGGTCGAGCGCGGCGAGCCGCCGCCGGGTGCGGTCGAGCCCGCTGTCGGCGGGGGCGGGGCCGCAGGGGCGGCCGTCGGAGTGCAGGCGGCCGTCGCCGACGGCGGCGGTGAACAACGGGACGTCGCCGCGCCAGAGTTCGACGCGTTCGGCGGCGGCGAGCGGACGGCGTCGGGGGTCGTCGGCAGACTCCCGCCAGAGCAGGCCGAGCAGCCGGTCGCGGTCGAGGCCGTCGCGCAGGGCGTCGGGGTGGGTGGACTCCTCCAGCATCGTCGCGTACCGCCGGGTGGGGCGGGCCACGACGCGCACGGTGTCGGCGGCGAAGCTCTCCAACGGGCCTTCGGGGGCGCCGAGTCGGGGCGCGGTGTCGGCGAGCGCCCGGTAGCCGGCCCGGAATCCGGCGACCAGTGCCTCGGTGTACTCCTGCGGGTCGGCGTCCGTCCCGTCGAGCCGGGGGCGGTTGGCGGCGCGGCGCAGTCGGCCCTGTTCGCGCACCAGCCGCATCCGGTCGGTGCCGGCCTCCGCCCAGCCCGGCACGGAGGTGGGCAGCGGCGCGCCGTCGTCGCCGCCGAGCCCCGACACGTCGAGTGCGCCGTGTTCGCCGAGCAGCGGGAACGGCAGCAGCGAGATCCGGTGCACCGAGTCGGCGAGCACCCGCCGCGCCGGGTCGTCGCCCGGGGCCGGTCCCTGCTCGGGGTGGAACAGCGTCTCCAGGTCGACCAGGACGGGCTGGTCGGCGGCCGCGATCAGGTTCTCGTAGTGGATGTCGGTGCCGCCGAGCACGTGCAGCAGCGCGAGCTGCACGCCGAGCCGCCGGTAGAACCGCTCCACGCCGCGCCGGTCCGCGCACGGTTCCGCCTCGACGAACTCCAGCCAGCCGTAGCCGCCGCGGTCCAGCACGGCGAGCCTGCGCAGGGCCGCGTTCGGCACCGACTCGCCGAGCAGCCGCAGCAGTTCGTTCCAGTGCCGGTGGACGCCCAGCGGGCGCGGCTTGTACACCGCGCGCCGCCCGTCGGCGAACTCCAGGACGGCGACCGCGCGGCCGCGGGCGTGCCGGTCGCCCGCGCCGGTCCGCGCCCTCACCAGCGGTCCGGGGTCCTCGCCGCCGAGCAACTCCCGTACCAGCGCCGCCCGGTCGGCGGTGAACCGGCCGGCCAGTTCGGCCCAGGCGGCCACCGCGTCCTCGCAGCAGTGCGCCAACAGCCGGGCCAGCACCGGGTACTCGGCGGCCAGCGCGGCCAGCCTCGGCCGCGTCCCGGCCTGCCGGACGAAGTCGCCGAACCGCTCCGCGCCGCTCTCGCCGCGCAGGGCGCCGCCGACCCGCGCCACGTTCAGCTCCAGCACCAGCGTGCGGCCGGCGGTCCGCACCAGCCGGGACGTCAGGCTGCGCTCGAAGTCCCGCTCCAGCTCGGCGAGTTCGGCCACGGGTTCGGCGGCCCGCCAGGCCGGCTCGGCCCGCAGGGCGGCCAGCGCGGTGGCGGTGAACGGGGCCAGCACGGCCGCGAACCCGTCCGCCCACGGCACCGGCCCGTCGGCCGCGACCGCCGCCAGAGGTGCAGCCGCCACCGCGCGCCGGACGAAGGCCGGCCAGTCGGGTTCGGCGACCCGCGCCGCCAGGCTGTCGGCCGACTCGGCCAGCAGCGCCCGCAGACGGCCCCGGTCGGCGCCCAGGTCGGCCAGCCACTCGTCGAGCCGGCCGTCGAACTCCCGCTGCCAGGCGTCGAGTCGGGCCTCGTCGGCGTCCGCCGGGGCCGGCTGCACCAGCTGGACGGCGGCGTCGCGGAACGCGGCGACGAACCCGGGGCGCGGCGGTCGCGGGGCGCCCGCTCCCCCGCCCGGTCCGGGCAGGCGCTCGGTCAGGCTCAACGCCGGTGCCCACCAGGCGCCGTCGCCGTGCTGGCCCCAGGTGGCTGTGGGATCCGTCATGGTGGCGAGCATGGCAGTCGGCGGGCCGCGCGACATGGGGGACGGCCCCCATATTCCCGCGACCGCCCCACGGGGGGCGGTGCCGGGATTCGGAATTCGGGGCCCCGCCCGGATGGGACGGGCGGCCGGGCGGCGTCACGCTCGACCCATGGAAGCGACCATGACAGACACGGCGGTGCAGGTCCTCGGCCCGATGGCGGCCACGGTCGGCGGAACGCGGGTGCGCCTCGGCGGGCCCCGGCCGCGCGCGGTACTGGCGGCGCTGGTCGCGGCGGGCGGCGCGACCGTCCCCGAGCAGCACCTGATCGACGCCGTGTGGGACGACCGCCTGCCGGCCCGCCCCCGCCACGCCCTGCACACCTGCGTGGCCGACCTCCGGCGCGCCCTGGAACCCCACCGCCCCGCCGGCCACGCCCCCTCCGTCCTGCGCCACGGACCCGGCGGCTACCGGCTGTCGCTCGCCCCGGACGCCGTCGACGCCCGGCGGTTCGCCGACCTGGTCGAGCGCGCCGGGGCCGCCGCCCGCGCCCACCGCCCGCACGACGCCCTCACCTCGGCCGACCGGGCCCTGTCGCTGTGGCGCGGCCCCGCCTTCGCCGACCTCGCCCACCTGCCCTTCCTCGACCCGGAGCGCTGGCGCCTGACCGAACTGCGCTGCGCCGCGCGGGAGATCCGCGCCAACGCGCTCCTCACCCTGGACGCCCACCACCTCGCCGTCGCCGAGTGCGCCCTCCTCACCACCGAGGCCCCGCTGCGCGAATCGGCCTGGGCGCTGCGCGCCCGCACCCTCTACCGCAGCGGCCGCCAGGCCGAGGCCGCCGCCGTCCTGCACACCGCCCGCCGCACCCTGCGCGACGAGCTCGGCGTCCACCCGGGCCCCGAACTCGCCCACCTCACCCAGCGCGTCCTGGTCCACGACCCGGCCCTCGCCGCCGAACCGGCCGCCCCCGCGCGACGGCCCGCCTGACCCGGCGTCACTCCGGCTCCTGCACCGCCACGTCCAGGCTGCGCCGGCCCACCAGGACCGCCGTCAGGGCCAGGCCGAACAGGCCGGCCACCACCGTCAGGGCGGCGGTGGCGCCGGCGGACTGGAGGAGGGCGCCGGCGGCCAGCGGGGCGAGGGGTTGGAGGGCGCCGCCGATGAAGGAGGTGGTGCCGGTGACCCGGCCGTAGACGCCGTGGTCGACGACCAGGAGGGTGGTGGTGCCGAGGGCGGCGCCGACCACGGGGGCGAGCAGCAGGACGGTGGCGAGGGCGGCGGCGGGGCCGAGCTGGCCGCCGATGAACGCGGCGGCGAGGGCGGCGAGCAGCCGCAGGCCCGCGGTGGCGGCCATCAGCCGCCAGAGGCCGAAGCGGCGGTGGGCGCCCGCGGCGACGAGGGAGCCGAGGAGTCCGCAGACGGCGGCGGCGCTGAACGCGAGGCCGGTGCCGCCGCCGGCCGCGCCGGGGCGCAGCAGCAGGATGTACATGAGCATGGAGACGGCGAGGTTGCCGGGCACCGAGTAGGCCAGTGAGCCGCGCAGGAACGGGGTGCGGCGGATGACGGCGAGGCCTTCGCGCAGCCGGGGCCAGCCGCGGGCGGTCGGGGCGTCGCCGGCGCCGGAGGGCAGGCCGCGGACGCAGGCGAGGGAGACCAGGTAGCTCGCGGCGTCGGCGAGGAACGGCACGGCCCGGGCGAGGCCGAACAGTGCGCCGCCGGCGGCGGGGCCGACGATGGAGGCGCTGTAGCCGCGGACCTGGTTGGCGGCGACGGCCTCGGGCAGCTGGTCGGCGGGGACGAGGGTGCGCAGCATCTTGCCGGCGGCGGGCCCGAACGCGGTGAGGGCGGTGCCGGAGACCACGGTGGTCACGGCGAGCAGCCACATCGGGGGGCCGCCGACGAGCGTCCACCCGGCGACGGCGGTGACGGCGGCGAGGCGGACGGTGTCGCAGGCGAGCATCAGGCGGCGCGGGGAGATCCGGTCGGCGAGTTGGCCGCAGGGGGCGGCGGTCAGCCAGGTGGTGAGGAAGCCCAGGGTGGCGAGGACGCTGGCCTTCCTGGGCGAGCCGGTGACGGCGACGGCGAGCAGCGGCACCGCCAGCACGCTCATGGAGCTGCCGAGTTCGGAGGTGAACTGGCCGATCCACAGCCGCCGGAACATCGGGTTGGCCCCGACCAGCCGGAACCGGCGCAGCGCGCGCCGGTCCTCGGCGGGTCGGGTGTCCGCCTCCAGGTGGGTCGTCACGGCAGCAGCCCGTCCACGGTGAAGTGGAAGTCGGTGCGGGTGCCGGGGCGGGCGTGGCGCAGCCGGTCGAGGAAGAGCGCGATGCCGATCGAGCCGGTGGCCAGGTCGCAGCTCTCCCGCAGCGCCTGTTCACCGGGGAAGCCGAGGCCGTCGGGGTGTTCGATCCGGCTGAGCAGGATGCCGTCGGCGACCCGGCGGGCTTCGTCCAGCCAGCGTTGTTCGCCGAGCAGTTCGCCCGCGTCGAGCAGGACGTTGCCGAAGCCGGCGAGTCCGTGGGCGAGGTGCGGGAAGACGGCGTACCGGCGGGCCGAGTCGCGCAGCAGGTCGTCGGCGACGGCGGCGAGTTCGGCGTCGGGCCGGGCCGCGAGGTAGCGGACGACGGCGACGGAGACGCCGGCGGTGCCTTCGTCCCAGTAGTTGCGCAGCACGGTGCGGCCTTCGGCGGGGCCGGTGTGGGACGGGAAGCCGAGGGTGCCGCCGGGGAGGCGGGCGGCGTGCGCGAGGTCGTGGCCGAGGGCGGCGCGGCCGAGGGTGTACCAGCGTTCCTCGCCGGTGGCGAGGTGCAGGTAGAGCAGGAACAGGGCGATGCCGCTGCCGCCGTGGCCGTGGCCGAGCCGGGTCCGGGGCCGGTCGTCGCCTGGGGTGGTGTGCGGCCAGTGCGGGCCGTCGGGGCCGTGGACGGCGGCGGCGGCGAGGTGTTCGCCGTCGGCGACGGCGTCGGCGAGCAGCGCGGGGTCGTGCTGACGGTGCCACAGGTGCAGGGCGGCGAGGCCGTGGCCGGCGGTGCCGTGCAGGACGCCGGGCAGGGCGTGCCGCAGCGGGTGGCGGCGGGCGGCGGCCATCAGCGAGCGGGCGACGTCGGGGTGGCCGAGCGCGTCGAACGCCCAGGCCAGGCCGGACTGGCCGACGTACAGGCCGGGCGGGTACGCGGCCGGGTCGACGTCCTTGGCGAGCGCCCAGCCGAGCAGCGGGGCGGGCACGGTGCCGCGCAGCCGGTGCAGGCCGTACAGGATGCCGGTGGCGCCGTACGCGAGGGAGAGCGGGTTGCTCTGGTGGGCGAGCGGGTTGGTGGGGAACAGCCGGTCGGCGCGCTGCGGGTCGGCGGCGGCCTCGATCTCGGCGGTGACGAGCCCGACGGTGGCGGCGAGGTCGGCGTCCCGCAGCCCGGGCACCGCCTCGGGGTCGCCGTAGCGGCGGCCGGCGGGCTGGGCGAGCGGGACGGGGGCCGTCCACAGCTCCGGGTCGTCGAACGGCAGGGCGTCGATCCGCTTCAGCAGTTCGTCCGGATCGGTGTCGCCGTCGACGGCCTCCGGGTCCGTCAGGTCGCGGATCAGCGCGGTGAGTTCGGCGGGGAGGCCGAGGTCCTCGGCGAGCGCGTCCAGGAACCGGTCCTGGGCGGGGCGGTGGAAGCCGGTGGTGTTGTTGACCACCATGATCGAGGAGAGCATCAGCGCGCCCAGGCAGTGCCAGTCGTTGGCCCGGTCGTAGCGGTTGGTGGCGCGCAGCCGGGGGCTGGCCAGGCCGACGGTGTGCACGCCGAGGTGCGGGTCGAGGCCCTCGCGGACGGCGGACTCCAGGTCGAGCAGCACGGCCCGGCCGTCCTCGGTGACGTGCACGTTGGTGTGCGAGAGGTCGCCGAGCAGGATGCCGCGGCGGTGGGCGACGGCGACGGCCTCGGCGATCTGCCGCCACAGGGCGCGCTGCGCGCGGTAGTAGGCGCGCAGGCTGTCGCCGTCGAGCCGGCCGGTGATCACCGGGTTGGTGACGATGCCGTGCCGGCTGTAGTGCGGGCCGTCGACGTACTCCTCGACCAGGAAGGCGTGGCCGCCCTCGTGGAAGAAGTCCAGCGGCCGCACGAAGTACCCGGTGTCGGCGAGCGCCGACAGCACCCGGTACTCCTTCTCCAGCACCTCGGCGGCCTCCCGCCCGGGCCGGCCGACCAGGATGCCGGGGCGGGCCTCCTTGAGCACCACCTGTGCGCCGGTGTCGCGGTCGGTGGCCAGGTAGACGCCGCCGCGGTTGCCGAACGTCAGGGCGGCCGTGGGCAGGTAGCGGCCGTTCAGCGCGCCGTCCGGCTCGGCCTCCTCGGGCGGGAACGGGTCGTCGACCCACGACGGTGTGCTGAAGTACGGGTTGCGGACGTCGGGGACCAGGGCGCCGTCCGGGGCGGCGATCATCAGGTCGCTGATGCCGTCGGGGCGCAGCTGCTTGATCGCGGCGAAGCCGCCGTAGCGATAGTAGACGGCGGTGGAGCCGGGCCAACGCCGGTCGGAGAGGATGTACGGGCCGCCGCGGCCCGCCAGGGCGGCGGCCAACTCCTCGCCCACGGCGTGGAATTCGGCGTCGTCGGCCGGGTAGACGGTGATGAACTTGCCGCTGGCGGTGCGGGAGAAGTTCTTGCCGCTGGTCAGGTCGACCGACCACGGGTCGATCAGGAACTTGAACGCCGCCCGGCGCGCGAACAGCACCGGGAGGGCGAGTCGCAGCACCTCCGCGCTCTCCCCCGCCGCGGCGGTGACGTGCAGCTTCCAGCCCTGCGCGGGGGTGGCGCGGCCGGGCGGGTCGGCGATGAACCAGAGGCCGCGCCGCCGGGTGGTCCAGCCGTCCGGGACGAGTTCGCGGAACGCCACGAGGTGCGCCGGGTCGGGGCGGTGGCGGTCGGCGGTCTCGTACCAGCGCCGGTCGAACTGCAGGTAGAACTGGAGCGATTGCCAGGAGAGCATGGGCGTTCCCGTCCGGACGAAGCGGTGGAAAAACGGCTTGGGCCCCGGCGGCGCGGCTCCGCCGGGGCCCGGATGACCGGTGGGTCAGCAGCTGTGCGAGTCGCAGGAGGAGACGCTGATGGCCTCCTGGTCGATCGGGCTGCCCTCGACGGTGACCATCTTCTGGAGCTCCAGGACCTTCGACATGAGGTCCTCCTCTCGGTTCGTTTCCTCCGCCCCGACCGGTCGGCCGGTGCGGTGGAGACATCACATCAACGGCCGCTCCGAAACCGCTCCGAGACCGCTCCGAAGCCTGTTCCGACAGTGCCCCGTGGCAGACTCCGCGCCATGAACATCACTGCGGTGCACCACAGTTGGCATGACTGCGTGGCGCTCTTCGAGAGCCGCGGCCTGCCTTCGAGCAGCTATGAGAACCTCTACGAGGAGGGCTACGACGTCCACGCCGGCCGCCTGGCCGTCTCCGGTCCGCTGGACCTCGACGCGACCGAGCCGTACGGCACCGGGTTCGTCATCGACGGCGACCTGGAGGTGACCGGCACGATCCTCAACCTGGACGACGGCTGCCCGGCGCTGATCGTCCTCGGCGACCTGACCGCCGGGGCGGTCTACCTGGAGGGCGACGCCAAGCTGCTGGTCCGCGGCACCGTCCGGGTCGGCGCGTTCGTCGGCAACATGACGGACAAGCTGGTGATGATCGGCGGCGACCTGCAGGCCGGCGTCACCGTCCTGTCCGGCGGCTTCTTCCCCGACCTGGTCGCGGGCGCGCTGACCGGCCCGGTGCTCGCCCAGCCGTACGCGGTGGCCGAGTTGGGCCACGACGTCGCCACGCCGCCCGCCGCCGAGGTGCTGCTGCCCGAGCTCCTGCGCGCCGACGGCGAGGAGGACGGCCACTACTTCGACGTCCCGGGCGTCCACGGCTCCCGCCTCTTCGCGCACCTGGAGGCCGGCCGCCCGGTGCTGCGCTGACGCCGGGGACGGCGCCGCCCCGGCGCCTCGCCCGGGTCGACGGGGGCGCCGGGGCGGCTCGCCCGGAAGAGCGGGTGCTACATGTTGATCATGTGGCCGGCGAGGCCGTGGACGGCCTCCTTGACGGCCTCGCCCAGGGTCGGGTGGGCGTGGATGTTGCGGCCGACCTCGTGGACGGTGAGGTCCCACTGCTGGGCCAGCGTCAGCTCGGGCAGCAGCTCGGTGACCTCGGGGCCGATCAGGTGCGCGCCGAGCAGTTCGCCGTGGGTGTTGTCGCAGATCACCTTGACGAAGCCGACGGGCTGGCCGAGGCCGTGCGCCTTGCCGTTCGCGGTGAACGGGAACTTCTGCACCTTCACGTCGTACCCGAGCTCGCGGGCCTGCGCCTCGGTGTACCCGAAGGACGCCACCTGCGGCTGGCAGTAGGTGGCGCGCGGGACCATCACGAAGTCGATCTCCATGGTCTCGGCCTTGGCGATGGTCTCCGCGGCGACCACGGCCATCGCCTCGGCGGCGTGCGCCAGCATCAGCTTCGCGGTGACGTCGCCGATCGCGAAGATGTGGTCGACGCTGGTGCGGCCCCGGCCGTCCACCGCGATCGCGCCGCGCTCGGTGAGCTGCACGCCGGTGACCTCCAGGCCGTAGCCCTGGGTGCGCGGCGCGAAGCCGATCGCCTGGAGGACCTTGTCGGCCTCCAGCACCTCCTGCTTGCCGTCCCGGGTGACGGTGACCCGGACCGGCTTGTTCGGGTCCGAGTCGTCGATCGCGTCGACCCGGGTGGAGGTGAGCACCTGGATGCCCAACTTGCGGTACTGCTTGGCGAGTTCGGCGGAGACGTCGGCGTCCTCCAGCGGCACCATGCGGTCCAGGAACTCGACGACGGTGACCTTGACGCCGTAGTTGTGCAGCACGTACGCGAACTCGACGCCGATCGCGCCGGCGCCCGCGATGATGATCGACCCCGGCAGCTGCTCGGTGAGGATCTGCTCCTCGTAGGTGACGACCCGCTCGCTGAGCGAGGTGCCGGGCAGCAGCCGGGTGGTGGCGCCGGCCGCGATCACGCAGTGGTCGAAGGTGACCAGCTCGAACCCGCCGCCGCGCAGCGCGACCTGCAGGGTGTGGTCGTCGACGAAGGTGCCCCAGCCGTCGTACTCCGTGATGTCGTTCTTCTTCATCAGGTAGTGGACGCCCTTGACCCGGCCGTCGGCGACCTGCCGGGAGCGGCTGAACGCCTTGCCGTAGTCGAAGGAGACCCGGCCCTCGACCTGGATGCCGTAGAGGTCGGCCTCCTTCAGCACGGTGTGCGCGAGTTCCGCGTTGCGCAGCAGCGCCTTGGAGGGGATGCAGCCGACGTTCAGGCAGACGCCGCCCCAGTACTTGGCCTCGATCACGGCGGTGCGCAGACCGAGCTGGGCGGAGCGGACAGCGGCGGTGTAGCCGCCGGGGCCGGCGCCCAGGACGACCACGTCGTAGTGCGTGCTCATGTTCCTCGTTCCTCCGGTGACATCGAAGACCACGTTGGCTTCGCGGCCATGGGGTCAGTACATCAGGTCACGAACGGTCGGAGCTCGGGGAGGTCGGGCAGCGCGCGGGTGAGCAGCCAGTCGTCCAGCAGCGGGCGCAGCGGCCGGTCGGTGTAGTGCGAGGCGTGCGCGGCGAAGTCGTCGGTGGTGACCACGGAGTGCCGGTGCGCGGTGGCCCAGCCGTGCAGCAGGCGGAAGAACGCGGCGTCGCCGAGGGCGCAGCGCAGCGCGTGCACGGTGAGGCCGCCGCGTTCGTACACCCGGTCGTCGAACATCTGCCGTTTGCCGGGGTCGCCGATGGTCAGGTCCTGCGGCAGGCCGCGCAGTTGGCGGTGCGCCTCGGCGGCCTTGGCCTGCGTGGTGGGGCCGCCGGTGCGCTCGGACCACAGCCATTCGGCGTACTTGGCGAGGCCCTCGTTCAGCCAGATGTGCCGCCAGTCGGCGATGGTGACGCTGTTGCCGAACCACTGGTGGGCGAGCTCGTGGGCGACCAGCCGTTCCCAGCCGCGCCGCCCGTCGACGTGGTTGCGGCCGAAGGTGGCCATGCCCTGCGCCTCGACGGGGACGTCCAGTTCCTCGTCCACCACGGCGACGGTGTACTCGCCGAACGGGTACGGCCCGAACAGCTCCTCGAACAGCCGCATCATCTGCGGCTGCCGGGCGAAGTCGTGCTCGAACGCGGCCTGCAGCGCCAGCGGCACCCAGGCGATCTGCGGGATGGTGCCGGGGACGCGCTCGGTCAGCGGGAACTCGCGCAGCGGGGCGATCGCCAGCCCGACCAGGTAGGACGCGGTCGGCGCGGGCTGCTCGTAGACCCAGGTGGTGGCGGAGGACCGGGTGGTGCGGCTGAGCAGCCGGCCGCCGGTGACCACGGTGTACGGGGTGGCGGTGGTGACGGTCAGTTGGTAGGCGGCCTTGTCGGCGGGCCGGTCGTTGCACGGGAACCAGGACGGTGCGCCGATCGGCTGGGAGGCGACCAGCGCGCCGTCCTCGATCTCCTCGAAGCCGAGGCCGCCCCACGGGCTGCGGACCGGGCGCGGGTTGCCGGACCAGTGCACCTCGCAGGTGAAGACCGCGCCGGCGGCGAGGGCCTTGGCGGGCTTGATCCGCAGTTTGCCGTCGCGGTGCGCGTAGTGCGCGGCCCGGCCGTCCACCAGCACCTTGCCGATCCGGAACGCCCCCAGGTCGAGGGTGAACTCGCGCAGCGGCTCGGGGCCCGCTATGGCGGCGATCCGGGCCGAGGCGGCCAGCCGGTTGGGGCCGGGCCGGTAGTCGAGGGCCAGTTCGTAGCGGTGGGCGCGGTACCGCGGGTCTCCGTTGCGGGGGAAGTAGGGATCGCCGCTCACCGGTGCTGCTCCTCCTCGCCGGGCTGCCAGGCTTCGATCGGGTTGCCGAGCCAGCGGGTGTCGGCGGGGACCGTCTCGGCGCGCATCACCAGGGAGGCCGGGCCGAGCGTGGTGCGTTCGCCGACGGTGCTGCCGGGCAGCACGATCCCGCCCGGGCCCAGGGTGGAGCCCGCGCGGAGCTCCACAGTATCCAGCCGCATGATCCGGTCGTGGAAGAGGTGCGTCTGCAGCACGCAGCCCCGGTTGACGCTGACCCCGTCGCCGAGGGTGACCAGGTCGGCCTCGGGCAGCCAGTAGCTCTCGCACCACACGCCGCGCCCGATCCGGGCGCCGATCGACCGCAGCCACAGCGTCATCACGGGCGTGCCGGCCGTCCGGCCGACCAGCCAGGGGACGGCCAGCACCTCGGTGAAGGTGTCGGCCAGCTCGTTGCGCCACACGAAACCGGACCACAGCGGGTGCTCGACCGCCCGGAACCGGCCCACCAGCAGCCACTTCGCGGCGGCGGACACCACGCAGGCGACGATGCCGGACGCCAGCAGCACCAGCCCCGACAGCAGCGGCTGCCCGACGGCGCACAGCGCGGCGGCCGTCAGCACGGCCAGCGCCGCGGAGGCGAGCACCGGGACGATCCGGGCCAGCTCGGTCAGCCCGCGCGCCCAGCGCAGCCGGGCCGGCGGCTCGTAGGTGAGCGCCAGGTCCGCGGTGTCGGCGGCCCGGGGCAGCTTGACCGGCGGCATGCCCAGGTAGGAGCTGCCGCGCTTGGCCTTCTTCGGCGTCGCCGACAGCACCCCGACCAGCCCCCGGTCCGGAACGGCCCGGCCGGGCGCGGTCATCCCCGAGTTGCCGAGGAACGCCCGCTCGCCGATCTCGGCCCGTCCGATCCGCACCCAGCCGCCGCCCAGCTCGTACGGGGCGATCAGGGTGTCGTCGGCGAGGAACGCCCCGTCGCCGACCGTGGTCAGGCTGGGCAGCGCCAGCACCGTGGACACCTCGGCGCCCTTGCCGACCCGCATGCCCAGCAGCCGCAGCCACACCGGCGTGATCAGCCCGGCGTACAGCGGGAACAGCGTCTCCCGGGCCAGGTCCATCAGCTGGCTGACCGTCCACGCCTGCCAGCCGACCCGGCCGTGCAGCGGGTGGTACCCGGTGCGCAGCCCGCGCGACAGCAGCCGCACCCCGACCAGCACCTTCGCCGCGTACGCCAGCCCGTACGCCAGCGTGGCGGGGACGAAGGCGATCAGCGCGCCCCGGAGCGCCGCCGCCAGGCCGTCGCCGGGGTGGACGAACTGCGCGGCGATCAGCAGTGCGGGCAGTGCGGAGAGCAGCGGCAGCACGGACAGCACGAACCCGGTGGCGCCGTACACGGCCGCCCAGCGGGCGGTGCGCCGCGGGCGCTCCTTGGGCCAGCCGCGCTCCGCCTTGCCGGTCTTCACGGCGGGCGCGCCGGCCCAGCGCTGACCGGTCGGGACGTGCCCGGTGACGCCGGAGCCGGGCGCGACCTCGGCCCGCTTGCCGATCTTCGCGCCGGGCAGCAGCGTCGAACGGGTGCCGACCACCGCGCCCGCACCGATCCGCAGCGCGCCGATCTCCAGCCGGTCGCCGTCCAGCCAGTAGCCGGACAGGTCCACCTCGTTCTCGATCGCGCAGCCCTTGCCGAGCCGCAGCAGGCCCGTCACCGGCGGCAGCGCGTGCAGGTCCACATCGGCGGCGACCCGGCAGCCCAGCGCCCGCGCGTACCTGACCAGCCACGACCCGGACAGCTGCACCGCCCCCGACGCCTCCGCCAGCCGCTCCGCCGTCCACAGCCGCAGGTGCACACTGCCGCCGCGCGGGTACCGGCCGGGGCCGACCCCGCGCAGCAGCAGCCGGGCGCCGCCGGCGGCGATCGCCAGCCGGCCGGGCGCCGAGTACAGCAGCACCGCACCGGCCGCCAGCAGCCACCACGGCGCGGACGGGGCCCACGGGTAGTCGCCGACCAGGTGCAGCGCCGTGCCGAGCACGCCCAGCAGCAGCGACCAGCGCAGACCGGTCAGGGTGATCAGCGGCAGCATCAGCAACAGCTGGAGCAGCTGGGCGCGGCGCGGCACCGGTTCGACGGTGCGCGCCGGGCCCTCGGACTGCGCGGACCGCTCCAGCAGCCGGGCCAGCTTGCGCAGCGTCGGCTGCTGGTAGATGTCGAGCACCGACACGGACGGGTAGCGGCCGCGCAGCAGGGTGGTCAGCCGGGCCGCCGCGAGCGAGCCGCCGCCGATCGCGAAGAAGTCGTCGCCGGCGCCGCGCACCCGGGTGCCGAGGATCTGCGCCCACTGCTCGGCCAGCCACGCCTCGGTGCCGTACAGCTGCTCGGCGGGGCCGGACGTCTCCAGGTCGGGCAGCGGCCACGGCAGCGCGTCCCGGTCGACCTTGCCGGACGTCCGGGTCGGCAGGTGCTCGACGGTGGCCAGCAGCGGCACCAGCGCGGCGGGCAGTTCGGCCCGCAGCCGCGCCACCGCCGCGTCGCGGTCGAAGCCGTTCTGGGCCACCAGGTACCCGACCAGCAGCTGGTTGCCGCCCCGGGCCGTCCGCACCGCCGCGGCCGCGCCGGACACCGCGGGCAGCGCCTGCAGCGCCGCGTCCACCTCGCCCAGCTCGATCCGCCGGCCGCCCAGCTTGATCTGCTCGTCGGCCCGCCCGAGGAACACCAGCCCCTCGGCCTCGGCCCGCACCAGGTCGCCGCTGCGGTATGCCCGTTCCCAACCCAGCGATTCGAGCGGCGCGTACTTCTCCGCGTCCTTCACCGGATCCAGGTACCGCGCCAGGCCGACCCCGCCGATCACCAGCTGCCCGCTGCCGCCCATCGGCACCGGCGCACCCGCCTCGTCGACGACCGCCAATTCCCAGCCGTCCAGCGGCAGCCCGATCCGGATCGGGGCCTGTCCGGTCAGCAGCGCACCGCACGCCACCACCGTCGCCTCGGTCGGGCCGTACGTGTTCCACACCTCGCGGCCCTCGGTGACCAGCCGCTCCGCCAGCTCCGGCGGGCACGCCTCCCCGCCGAAGATCAGCAGCCGCACCTCGTTCAGCGCCTCGGCCGGCCACAGCGCGGCCAGCGTCGGCACCGTGGAGATCACCGTGATCTCCTGCTCGGCCAGCCACGGCCCCAGGTCCGCGCCGCTGCGCACCTGCGCCCGCGGCACCGGCACCAGGCAGGCGCCGTGCCGCCACGCCAGCCACATCTCCTCGCACGACGCGTCGAACGCCACCGACAGTCCGGCCATCACCCGGTCCCCGGGCCCGATCGGCTCGTCCTGGAGGAACATCGCCGCCTCGGCGTCCACGAACGCCGCCGCGCTGCGGTGCGTCACCGCCACGCCCTTGGGCTTGCCGGTCGAACCGGACGTGAAGATGATCCACGCGTCGTGCTCCGGGCCCGGCGCCTGCGCCTCGTGACCCGACGGCTTCACCTTCTCCAGCCGCCCGCCCGCCCCGATCACCGCATTGACGTCCGCCTCGCCGAACACCAGCTCCGCGCGCTCGTCCGGATCCTCGAAGTCCACCGGCACGTACGCGGCCCCCGCCGCGAGCGCCCCCAGGATCGCCACGTACAGCTCGTTCCCGCCCGACGGCACCCGCACCCCGACCCGGTCCCCCAGCCCGACCCCGGCCTCCGCCAACTGCCGCCGCACCCGCTCCACTTCACCCGTCAGCGCGGCATAGCTCAACGTCTGCCGCCCGTCGTCCAACGCGGGCTCCTGCGGGTACGCGGCCGCCGTCGCCGCCAGCACATCCACCAACGTTCGCGCCGCGGCCGCCGGCCGTGCGCGGAACAACGCGGTGTCGGAATCGGTGATCATGGCCATACGGTCCTCGTCCTGGGTGCCCGGGCAGTCAACCGAAAGTGTCCAAACTGCGACAACCCGGGAAAGTCTAGGCGAACAAGCAGCTGCCAAACCGGAGGAGCACACGGTCGGACGGACGCACAGCAGGGGCGCGACCCACGCCGATGACCTGCACGTGGCCGCGCCCCTGCCCTCCCGGGCGCCCCGCTACTGCCCCCGCCGAACCGCCCCCGGAGCCCGCACCGCCGGCCGGTCGGCCCGCTTCGCCGAGGTCAGCTGCCACGGCACCGATATGACCATCACGCCGGGGGTGAAGAGGAGGCGGCTCTTCAGCCAGAGGGCGGTCTGGTTGTGCAGCAGGTTCTCCCACCAGCGGCCGACCACGTACTCGGGGATGAACACCGCCACCGCATCGCCGGGCGAGGCGGCCTTCAGCGCGCGGACGTGGGCGACGACCGGCTTGGTGATCTCCCGGAAGGGGGATGCGAGCAC
The DNA here is from genome assembly GCF_044999035.1 of Kitasatospora griseola. NCBI lineage: Bacteria > Bacillati > Actinomycetota > Actinomycetes > Kitasatosporales > Streptomycetaceae > Kitasatospora > Kitasatospora griseola. The sequence continues at coordinate 1,482,338 of NZ_CP173360.1, forward strand.
CCGCAGGGGCACGTCCAGGCCGCTGCCGTCCCAGGCCGCCCGCAGGTCGGCCGTCGCCTCGGGCTCGACGTCCACCGTGACGGCCTCGACGGTGTCCGGGCGGAAGGCCTCCGCGTAGCCCAGGGCGCGCAGGGTGGGCTTGTGGAGCTTGGAGACCAGGACCACGGCGTGGACCTGGCGGGGGCGGGAGCTCTCCGCGGCGACGTCCTCGACCGCGAGTTCCGCTGCGACGTGGTCGTAGTGCCGCCGGATGCCGCGCATGGTGAGCCAGAGCAGCAGCGCGGCGACCACGGCCAGCCACGCGCCCTGGGTGAACTTGGTGATCAGGACGATGACCAGCACCAGCGCGGTGGTGACGGCGCCCAGCCCGTTGATCAGCCGGGAGCGCTGCGCGGCGGCTCGCACCGCCGGGTCGCTCTCGGTCGCCAGCGCCCGGTTCCAGTGCCGGACCATGCCGATCTGGGAGAGCGTGAAGGAGGTGAACACGCCGAGGATGTACAGGTGGATCAGGCTGGTGACGTCCGCCTTGTAGAACCAGAGCAGTCCGCCGGCCACCACCGCGAGCGCGATGATGCCGTTGGAGAAGGCCAGCCGGTCGCCGCGGGTGTGCAGCTGCCGGGGCAGGTAGCGGTGCTGGGCGAGGATCGAGGCGAGCAGCGGGAACCCGTTGAACGCGGTGTTCGCGGCCAGGATCAGCACCAGCGCGGTCACGGCCTGGATGAAGTAGAACAGCAGCGTGTCGGAGCCGCCGAAGACCGTCGCGGCGAGCTGTGCGATCACCGTCTGCTGGGTGTACGTGTGGCAGTCGCCGGCCAGGCCGGTCAACTGGCAGGCGTCCTCGACGTAGTGGACGTGCGAAGTGAGCGCGAGCAGCGTGACGCCGGCGAACATCACCACCGCGACGATGCCCATCACGGCCATGGTGGCGGCGGCGTTGCGGGACTTGGGGGCCCGGAACGCGGGCACGCCGTTGGAGATCGCCTCGACGCCGGTGAGCGCGGTGCAGCCGGAGGCGAAGGCGCGCAGGCCGAGCATCAGCAGGCCGAGGCCCTGCAGGGTGTCCCTGCCGTCCACGGCGGCGACGCCGAGGGCTGCCGTGGGGGCCTGCGGGTTGTCGCCGAAGGCCAGCCGGATCAGGCCGGTGACGACCATCAGCAGGATGCCGCCGATGAACAGGTAGGTCGGGGCGGCGAACGCCCGGCCGGATTCGCGGACGCCGCGCAGGTTCATCGCGGTCAGCAGCGCCACGAAGCCGACGGCGAGCGCCACCCGGTACTCGGCGAGCGAGCCGAACGCGGAGATGATGTTGTCGACGCCGGACGCCACCGAGACGGCGACCGTCATCACGTAGTCGACCAGCAGCGAGGCGGCCACCACCAGGCCGGAGTTGGCGCCGAGGTTGCGCGAGACCACCTCGTACGAGCCGCCGCCGCTGGGGTAGGCGTGCACCACCTGCCGGTAGGACATCACCACCACGGCCATCAGGGCGATCACGCCGACGGCGACCCACGGGGTGAGGTACAGGAAGGCGGTGCCGCCGACCGTGAGGACGAGCAGGATCTCGCCGGTCGCGTAGGCCACCGAGGAGAGCGGGTCGGAGGCGAAGATCGGCAGCGCGAGCCGCTTGGGCAGCAGCGTCTCGCCGAGCTCCTCGCTGCGCATGGCCCGGCCGATCACGAGGCGCTTGAGCGCCTGGGGGAGGTTGAACACAGCACGGGAGCGTATGCGCCGATGGCGTTAAGACAAGCAGCCTGTCCGATCACCGGATTTCCCGCGTTTCCGCAGGCCAGGGCCGGTACAGGTGATCGAATCGAAGGCTTTTGGGCCGTCAAGGCTGCCGTTAAGGATTCGTCAATGTCGCTCGACGAGGGCCGCAAACCGGGACGAAACGGTCACCGCGCGGTCGGCAGCCGGGCCTCGATGGCCGCCAGCGCCGCCCTGATCGCCGCCACGTCGTCCTTGTCGGCCACCTGGTCTCCGCGCTTCAGCTTCACCAGCAGGGTGCCGCCCGGCTCCAGCACGATCAGTGCGGTCTCCTCCACACCGTCGCCGCCCTGGTGCCGGATCGCCACGTCCAGGTCGGGGATCCGGATGCCCTGCCGGTCGATCTCCCGCAGGTCGTACGCGCCGTCCCGGCCGAGCACCGTCGGCGTCCCGTCCAGCAGCCGGTTGAACCAGTCCCAGCGCATCGCCTGCCGCACCAGCACCCAGTCCGTGAGCAGCAGCACCAGCGCCCCGTACAGGCCGCCGACCAGCGAGTTGTCGTTCCCGATCACCGCGTTCTGCACCACGTTCGACAGCAGCAGCATGACCACCAGGTCGAAGGTGTTCAGCTGCGCCAGCCCGCGCTTGCCGATCACCCGCAGCAGCACCAGCAGCGCCAGGTACACCAGCACGGTGCGCAGCGTCTTCTCGCCGTAGGAGATCCCCGCCTGGAACATGTCGTGCCACATGCCCGCCACCGTAGGCACCGGCGCGATCCACCTCGCCGGGCCCCACGCCCGCACTCCCCCGATCGGCCCACCGGCGGAGGCGGGCGGCCCACCGCGGCCTGCGGCCCGGTGGCGCCACGCGCGGCGGGCGGCGGGTGGCGGGTGGCGCTACGCGCGGCGGGTGGCCAGCAGCAGGCCGGTCGAGCAGTCCAGGTAGGTGGTGTGCAGCCGGGGGTCGGTGGTCAGCCGGTCCATCAGCGCCCGGACGGCGCGGGCGTGGTCGGAGGGCCAGGTCGACTGCGGGAGCAGGTCGTCGACCAGGTACTGGCCGCCGGGGGCGAGCAGGCCGAGCACCTGGTCGAGGTGGTGGAACTTGCCGGGCCAGGTGTCCGCGAAGATCAGGTCGAAGTGGCGGCCGGCCAGTGCGTCGATCAGTTCGGCGCCGTCGCCCACCATCAGCTCCAGCCGCCGGTCCGCACCCAGGTGGGCGGCCGCGACCGCCGCCACCACCGGGTCCTGCTCCACGCTCAGCAGGGTGGCGCCCGGGTCCATCCCGCTCAGCAGCCAGCTGGTGGACGCGCCGGCGCCCGTGCCCAGCTCCAGGATCCGCCCGCCCGGCCGGGCCGCCGCGAGCGTCCGCAGCAGCTGCCCGGTCACCAGGTCGCACGACATCGTGAAGCCGAGCGACGTGCAGCCCTCGACGATCGAGGCGAGCACGGCGGGGTGGGACCCGGTGGTGAGCATCACGGCGCAGCCTTCCGAGAGTGACGGTCCGTCAGCGACCCTGCCACCGTACCGGCGAGGCCCGTCCGCCCTCGATCCGTTCCACTCCTCGGACGGCCGGCGAACGGCCCGGACCGGTCGCCGCTCGGGGCCGCCGCACCCGTCCGAGTGCCGCGCACCGAAGGCGCCGCGGGCCTGCCCGACGGGCGTACGCCCGGTGGCGGATCGCGGGCCGCGCCACCAGGGTGACTTGCGGGGGAGCACCGGAACGCCTCACCGGAAAGAGCGAGACATGCCCGAAGTCACCAAACCGTATGCGACCGGCACGCCGTGCTGGGTCGATCTGATGGCGAAGAACCAGCAGGCGGCGCTGGACTTCTACCGCGACCTGCTCGGCTGGCAGGGCAAGCCCGGCCCGGCCGAGTTCGGCGGGTACGCGGTCTGCGAGCTGAACGGCAAGGCCGTCGCCGGGATCGGCCCGGCGATGGCGCCCGAGGGCCAGCCGACGCCGCCCACGGTCTGGACCACGTACCTGGCCACCACCGACGCCCAGGCCACCCAGGACGCGATCGTCGCGGCCGGCGGCACGCTGCTGGCGCCCGTGATGGACGTCGGCAAGCTGGGCCGGATGCTGATCGCCTCCGACCCGCAGGGCGCGGTGTTCGGCGTGTGGCAGGCCGTCGAGTTCGCCGGCGCGCGGGTGGTCAACGAGGCCGGCGCGGTGGTCTGGAACGAGCTGCACACCAGTGACGTCCCGGCGGCCACCGCGTTCTACGGCGAGGCGTTCGGCATCGAGATCAAGCCGATGGAGGGCGCTAAGGACTACTGGGGGCTGCAGGTCGGCGGCCGCGACGTCGGCGGTGTCACCCGGCTCGCCAACGACCCGCCCGGCACCCCGGCGCACTGGCTGACGTACTTCGCGGTCGACGACACCGACTCCACCGTGGACGCGCTGGTGAAGAGCAAGGGGACGGTGCTGGCCCCGGCGTTCGACATGCCGGCCGGCCGGATGGCGGTGGTCGCCGACCCGCAGGGCGCGCCGTTCGCGCTGATCAAGCCGCAGCCGATGTAGGCCGGCCCGGCCTGCGCACCGCCCGCCCGGGTCCGCCCGGACGGGCGGTGCGGCGTGCTCAGGGCAGCACCGGCCCGCAGGTGAACAGCAGCGGGAGGACGGGGGCGGCGGCAGTGGTGAGGGCCGCGGCGACGCGCAGCGCGGGGTGCGGGGCAGCAGCGGGGGCGAGCAGGCGGCGGACCCGCAGCAGTGCGGCGGGGCCGCCGGCGGCGAACGCCGCCCGCGGGACCTGGCCGTCGGCCACCCGGTACATGGCGGCGGCCAGCACGGCCCGCGGGTGGCGGCGCACGGCCCGGTCGTCGGCGGCCATCTCCAGTAGCAGCGGGGTCTCCCGGGCGGCGAGGCGGGCCAGCGGGAGGAACGGGAACGCGGCGGCGAACGCGTCCCCGGCAGTGCGGGCCAGGTGGTGGCGGCCGGCGACGTGGGCGCGCTCGTGGGCGAGGACGGCGGCCAGCTGCCCGGGCGTCAGCAGGTCGAGCGCGCCGCGGGTGAGCACGATCCGGGAGCGGCGGCCGGGCAGGCAGTACGCGGCGGGGACGTGGTGGTCGAGGACGTGCGCGCCGAGCTCCGGGTCGCGGGCGGCGACCAGGTCGAGCAGGGCGCGGTGGCGCCGCCGGTGCCGGGCGGTGCGGGCCAGCGCGGCGGTGAACCGGCCGAGCGGCCAGAGTGCGGCCGCGGCGGGCAGCAGCAGCCGCCACCCGCCGCCGAGGGCCTGCCCGGCGGGGTGGTCGACGCCGCACAGGTGCATCAGGCCGGCCAGCCCGAGGTGCAGGTGGCCGCCCGGCACGGCGAGGTGGTGGAGGGCCAGCACCAGGGCGGTGAGGAAGGACAGCGCCAGCCCCTGCCAGAGCGCGACGGCCAGCCGGGGCGCGCGGTGCGTCCAGCGGGCCCGGGCCAGGGGCAGCGGGGCGAGCACGCCGACCAGCACGGCGTAGCCGAGCAGCGCGAGGGCGGCGGTCACCGTCCGCTCCCGGGTGCGCCGCCCGTCCCGCCGGGCTGGTCGCGGTCGACGGAGTCGATGGCGGCGCGCAGCGCGTCGAGTTCGGCCGGGGTGAGCTGCTCGACCAGGTGGACGAGGGCGCCGGCGGGGTTGGGGCTCTCGCCGAGGACGTCGCGCATCAGGGCGGCGCTGTACGCCTCGCGGGTGCAGGCGGGCCGGTAGCTCCAGGCCCGGCCGGACTTCTCGCGGCGCAGCATGCCCTTGCGGTACAGGATGTCGGCGACCGTCATCACGGTGGTGTAGGCGAGCGGCCGGGACCGGTTGAGGTCGTCGACGATCTCGCGGACGGTGGCGGGGCGGCCCCAGGTCCACAGGCGGTCCATGATCTCCGCCTCCAGGTCGCCGAGTCTGCGCACTGCCGTTCCGTCCCCTCGGTCCGCCGTCGTCGGGCTCATCGTAGTGGGCGGGGGGTGGCTTGCCGGTCGATCTACTGAACTACTAAGTTGTCTCGTAGTTCTCGCCCGGACGGCGGGTGCCCCGACCCGAGGAGAAGAGACGCAGCGATGGGAACACACCGCCGCCCCCGACCCGCCGGCCGCACCAGGACCGCCGTCCTCGGCGCGGCGGCCGGCGCAGCCGTCCTGCTGCCCACCGGATCGGCCTGGGCCGAGCCCGGCACCGGCAGCCTCGACCAGGTCAAGGCGAAGGTCGACAACCTGTACGAGGACGCCGAGGCGGCCACCGAGCAGTACAACAAGGTGAACGAGCGGGCCGGCCAACTCCAGGACCAGGCCGGCAAGTTGCAGGAACGACTGGCCGCCCAGCAGACGAAGATCCTGCAACTCCAGGACTCCCTGGGCGCGTTGGCCGCCGAGCAGTACCGCAGCGGCGGGATCGACCCCAGCATGCAGCTGATGCTCAGCAGCTCCCCCGACGAGTACCTGCAGAAGGCCGGCTTCCAGGAGCTGGCCGGCGGACAGCAGGCCGACGCCCTGCGCAGCGCCCTGCGACTGCAGCAGTCCATCGACCAGGACCGGGCCGAAACCGCCGCCAAGCTCGACGAGTTGGAGCAGGCCCGCACCACCCTGTCGGCGAAGAAGACCGAGGTCCAGGGCAAGCTCGCCGAGGCCGGCCAGATCCTGGCCGGCCTCAAGGCCGCCGACCGGGCCCGCGTCCTCGGCGACAACCAGCAGGCCGCGTCCCGCGGTTCGGCCCGCGGCCAGACCTACACCGGCCCCGCCACCGGCCAGGTCAAGGCGATCCTGGACTTCGCCTACGCCCAACTCGGCAAGCCCTACAAGTGGGGTGCCGCCGGCCCCAACTCCTTCGACTGCTCCGGCCTCACCCAGATGGCCTTCCGGGCCGGCGGCGTCGGCCTCCCCCGGGTCTCCCAGGACCAGTGGAACGCCGGCAAGCGCATCGCCAAGGCCGACATCCAGCCCGGCGACCTGCTCTTCTACTACAACGACCTGCACCACGTCGGCATCTACATCGGCAACGGCAAGCTCCTGCACGCCCCCCGCACCGGCAAGAACGTCGAGATCGTCGACATGGACGTCATGCCGTACATGGGCGCCGTCCGCCCCTGACCGCCGCGCCACCGCGAACCCCGGCGGGCAGCGCTCCCGGCGGGCGGCGCTCTCTACGGGCGGCGCTCTCTGCGGGCGGGCTCCGAACGGCTCCCGGCAGCCGGGCTCCCCGTTCCGGCCGGGGCGCAGTAGAAAGGGGGCATGGGCAGACAGCTGGGCCTCGTGTTCTACGTGCTGGCGATGGTGGGTCTGATCGTCGGGCTGGACGTCGCGTTCTTCCGCGGCCACTTCTGGCCCCGGCTGATGCTGAACGTCGGCATCGTGCTGGTGTTCCTCGCGTGCTACCTGCGGTTCCTCAAACACTCATGAGCCGGAATCGCCCGACTCCGTGACGGGCAGGCACTCGGCGAGCAGGGCGAGCATGTCGCGCCAGGCGCGGTCGGCCTGGCGAGGGTGGTGGCCGACGCCGGGGACGACGACGGCGTCGCCGATGGGGTGGTGGAAGGCGTGCTGGGCGCCGCCGTAGACGGTCAGGCGCCAGTCGACGCCGGCGGCCTGCAGTTCGGCGGTGAACTCCTCGCGCCGGGCGACGGACATGATCGGGTCCTCGGAGCCGACGCCGGCCCAGACCGGGCAGGGGATGTTCGCGGCCTCGCCGGGGCGGCCGACGGTGACGGCGTTGAGGGTGCCGATGGCGCGCAGCGGGACTCCGGCGCGGCCGAGTTCGAGGGCGATCGCGCCGCCGGTGCCGTAGCCGATGGCAGCGATCCGGTCGGGGTCGGTACGCGGCTCGGCGCGCAGCACGTCGAGCGCGGCGCGGCCGATCTCCCGCATCCGCTCGGGGTCGGCGAGCAGCGGGAGGGCGCGGTCCAGCATCTCCTGCGGGTCGGTGAACCAGCGGCCGCCGTTGATGTCGAACAGCAGTGCCACATAGCCGAGTTCGGCGAGGGCGTCGGCCAGGCCGCGCTGGAATTCGCTGATGCCGGGGCCCTCGGGGCCGATCAGGACGGCGGGCCGGCGACCGGTGCCGGCGGGCAGCGCGAGGTGGCCGACCATGGTCAGGCCGTCGGCGGGGTAGCGGACCGTGCGAGTGGTGACCGTTGTCATGCATTCGGACTGTACGGAGCGCCGGACCCGCTCGGTACGTTCTTAGCTGCGGGCAGAGCGGGCCGAGCGGGCCCGGGCCGGGTGGAAGGGGCGGGCGGATGCGGTTGCGGGATGTCGGGCCGGGCGACGTGGCGGCGTACGTCCGGATGCGGTGCGACCCGGCGATGATGGCCGAGTTGGGCGGACCGCAGCCGGTCGCCCGGATGGCGGAGAAGGTCCGGCTCGACGTGGAGCGGACGGCGGCGGACGACTGGTGGGTCCGGATGATCGTCCCGGACGGGGCCGCGCCGGGGGCGGTCGCGGGGACGGTGACACTGTGGCCGCACGAACTGGACGGCGCGCCGATCTCCGAGATCGGGTGGATGGTGCTGCCGGAGTTCCAGGGGCGCGGGCTGGCCAAGCGGGCCGTCCGCGAGGTGCTCGAAGCGGCCGGCGCGGACGGGCGCTGGGGCCGGGTGCACGCCTTCCCGGGGGCTTCGAACGGGGCATCGAACGGGATCTGCCGCGCGCTCGGCTTCGAGCTGCTCGGCGAGCGCGAGGTGGAGTTCGCGGGGCGGGTGCTGCGGACCCGCCACTGGGTGGTCGAGCCGTGAGCGGATCCGCTGCCTGAACGGCGGGTCGGTGGCCCGGCCCGGCCGCGGGAGACGGTCGGCCGGGACGGGCCGGTCAGCGGGGCCGCGCCGTCACCGCTCGTGGCGGGTGCGCGGCTGCGGGGTGCGGGCGGACGGGCGCACGCTGCCCCCGACCGGACCGAGCGGGCGGCGCGGTGCGGGGATGGCCGGCGGGCGGGACTTCTGGAACATGCGGGGATCCTCGTTCTCGGTCGGCGGCCCACCCGTGGGACGGGGCAGGTCGGATGCGATCAGGATGCGGCACCCGCTCGGCCGCATCCGGACGGCGCAACGGGAAGCCACCCGAACGGGCCAGAGCGGCCCGGCCGCAGGGCCGCTCGGGTGGCTGTGCCAGGATCGGGCAGCAGGCCGTGCCGGCAGGGACGCCGGTGGCCGGATCGGAGAGGGACCGTGGGAACCGTCGTCGCCCCCAAGCCGCTGCTGCTCCAGAACGGCCGGCCGGCCGCCGCCGGCTGGTCGCTGGACCCGTCGCTGCGGCATCTCAACCACGGCTCGTTCGGGGCGGTTCCGCTGGCCGCGCAGCGCGCCCAGCAGGACCTGCGGGAGGAGATGGAGCGCGCCCCGGTGGTGTGGTTCCCCGCGCTCCCCCGCCGGGTCGCCCGGGCGCGCGCCGCGATCGCCGAATTCCTGCGCGCCCCGGTCGAGTTCACCGCGCTGGTGCCGAACGCCAGTGCGGGCGCGAGCGCCGTCTACAACAGCCTGCCGCACCGGCCCGGCGGGGAGGTGCTGGTCACCGACCACGGGTACGGTGCGGTCACCATGGGCGCGGCCCGGCTGGCCCGGCGCTGGGGCGGTTCGGTCCGCACCGTGCACGTGCCGCTGGCGGCGGGCCCCGAGGAGGCCGCGGCGGCCGTGCTGGAGGGGCTCGGCGACCGGACGGCGCTGATCGTGCTGGACCAGATCACCTCCGCCACCGCGCGCCGCCTCCCGATCGACCTGATCGGCCCGGCGGCCCGTGAGCGCGGCGTCCCACTGCTGGTGGACGCCGCGCACGTCCCCGGCCTGACCGAGGACCCGCGGGCCGGCGTCGACTGCGACGCCTGGGTCGGCAACCTGCACAAGTTCGGCTGCGCGCCGCGCGGCACCGCGGCGCTCGTCGCCCGGGGCGAACTCCGGCACGCCCTCTATCCGTTGATCGACTCCTGGGGCGCGGAGGAGCCGTTCCCGGAGCGCTTCGACACCCAGGGCACGGTGGACGCGACCAGCTACCTGGCCGCGCCGACCGCGCTCGACTTCGTCGAGCGGCAGTGGGGTTGGCCGCAGGCCCGCCAGTACATGAGGGAACTCGCCGACTATGCCCAGGAGTTGATCGGCGAGGCGTTCACCGCGGCCACCGGCGAACCGGCCGCGGCCGAGGTCGGCATGCCGGTCGAGGCGCTGCGCCTGGTCAAGCTGCCGGCCGGCCTGGGGCGCACCCGCCTGGAGGCGGACGCCCTGCGGGACCGGATGGCGACGGAGTTCGGCGTCGAGACGGCGTTCACCAGCTTCGGCGGGACGGGCTACTTCCGACTGTCCACGCACGTGTACAACACGGCCGCGGACTACGAGTACTTCGCCGAGAACTGCGTTCCGATGCTGTGCGACTGGGCCGCGAAGGCCCGTCAGGAGGCTTAGTCCGATGGGGAGTTACCGCAGAGTGGCCCCGGGTGAGCGGCGGGTTCAGCTGGACCTGCCGGTGGACCTGGCCGAGTGGCTGCAGAACTTCGCGGAACTCTCCCACCGGACGGCGACGGACGTGGTGCGCACCCTGCTGGAGGCGGAGCGCCGGCGGGTGGCGGCGAACTGGGAGCGCCCGCAGTGATCCCGCCTCCACCGGCCCTGACTAGGCGGGGAGTTCGTAGTCGACGTGGATGTGGTGGGTGCCGTCCTCGTCGATGGTGATGCCGCCGGTGCCGGTGATGCCGGCCAGCGCGGCGGTGCCGCTGCTGGGGACGATCACGAAGTAGTCGCCCTCGCGGCCGACGCCCAGCGTGGTGGCGGAGTGCGCGAAGTTGAACGTCCCCTCGGCGTCGTGCAGTCGGCCCTCGAAGGACTCCATGGCGAGGTACGTCCCGACCCCCGCCGCGTGGTCGAACGCGGCGGTGAACAGGGTGGTGGACCGCCCTGCGATCTCGCCCTGGAACTCCTTGCGCATGGTGGCGACACCGACGCCCACGGCCGTCTTGATGTCGCCCTCCGGGACGGGCACGGGGGTGTACTCGGGGACGGTGAAGGTACCTGATGCTCGCATGGGCGCGATGCTAGCGGCCGCCACCGACAACTGCCAGGCTCTCAGGGCCCGGTGGCCGCCCACTGCGGGTACGCGGCCGGCCCGGTGCGGCGGCGGCGGGCGGCGATCACGCCGAGGATCGCGGAGACCACCACGAGCAGCAGGCCCAGCACCCCCGTCGCGCCGACGGCCACCAGCGCCCGGACAGTGCTGGGCACGTCGCGCGCCTTGACCGTGTCGAGCGGGACGGCGCCCCACGCCCGGGAGTCGAGCGAGTTCGCCCGATGGTCCCCCATCACGAACATCTGCCCGTCCGGGACGGTGGTGTCGAAGCAGCGGAAGCCGTTGACCTCCCCGCCCTCCAGGTACGGCTCGGCGAGCGGGGCGCCGTTCAACTGGACCGGCTGGTCGCCACACTGGGAGACCCGGTCGCCGCCGAGGGCGATCACCCGCTTCAGGTGGCTGCTGACCGGCTCGCCCGGTGCGGGGGACGAGCGGAACACCACGACATCGCCGCGCCGGACCTTCCCCGGCGCGACGGCGGTCAGCACGAGGGACCGGCCGGGCCGGTAGGTGGGCTCCATGTCCCCGCTCCGGATCGCGACCGACTGCGGGCCGAGCACCATCGCGTACCCGAACGCGCCGACCACCAGCAGCACGCCGAGGACCCCCAGGATCAGTGCCGCCCTGCCGAGCCTGCCCCATCGCCGCACGTCCGTACCCGCCCCCGCCTCGAACGCCCGCACGGTGCGCGCGGGCGTTCGGGAGTGTAGCGGGCAGGCCGGACCGACGGTCCGTCCGCCCGTGGCCGACATCGCCGACCGGGTCCGCCTCCGCCCGACAGGGCATCCCCACCCCGTTGACCGGCCGGGAAATGGCGGCGCGGTGAGCACGGGCGGTCGATTAGTCTCCGCGCCATGGCACACCATCATTCGTACAGCGAGCATCCGACGAAGCCGCGCCCCGCCCGCGAGCCGGCCACGGCGGCGGACGTCGAGCAGGCCGTGCGACTCGCGGTCGCGACGCTGACGGAGGCGCTGGACGCGGACTGGCGCGCCCCGGCCGGGGGGCTGGAATGGGACTGCTGGGAGACCCTGGAGCACACGGCGGACGGGCTGCTCGCCTACGCGACCCAACTCGCGCCCGCCCGCCTCCCGTTGGACGGGTACGTCCCGCTGCGCTGGCAGCGCGACCGCCCGGAGGGGCCGGCGAGCGTGGTGTTCGTCGACCGCGCCGTCGGCGCGGCGGGCCTGCTGCAGACCCTGGACGCGGGCGGCGGGCTGCTGGCGGCCATGGTCCGGACGGCCGCCCCACAGGCACGCGCGTTCCACGCCTACGGGGTGACGGACCCGGAGGGCTTCGCCGCGATGGGCGTGGTGGAGATCCTGGTGCACACCCACGACGCAGCCACCGGCCTCGGCCTGCCCTGGGACCCGCCCGCCGACCTGTGCGACCGGGCCCTGGCCCGACTGTTCCCCGAGGCCCCCACAAACACCGACCGCTGGCCCACCCTCCTCTGGTCCACCGGCCGCACCGAACTCCCCACCCACGGCCGCCGCACCTTCGAACGCTGGCACAGCGAACCGCTGCCGTGACAGCCCTCGACTCTCGCGACCGGTTATCCGGCGGCGGTCTCCGCCTCCAGCCAGGCCAGGTAGCCGGGCGCCCCGGCGACGATCGGCACGGCGATCGCCTCCGGGGTGTCGTATGTGTGCAACTCGCCGATGCGGTCGATGAGTTGCGGAGCGAGCGGGGCGGTGGTCTTGAGGTCGATCCGCCATTCGGCGGCGTCCTGGACCTCGCCGTCCCACCAGTACACGGAGTGGACGGGACGGACCTGGGCGCAGGCGGCGAGGCGTTCGCGGACCAGGGTGACGGCGAGGGCGCGGGCGGCGTCCTCGCCGTCGTGGGTGGTGGTGACCACCAGGTGCTGGGGCTCGGTCATGGACCGAGCCTACGGGGGCCGGGAGGGAGGCACTGGGTTGCTTCGGGCTGCTGCCGCCGGGTGTCCGGCGGTGGTGCGCCATGGCGGCTCGGGCACCCCGCGCACGGGCCGCCATGGCGCTCGACGGTGACGGCCCCACCCCCGGTTTTCCCCTCCCGGGTGTGGGGCCGTCCCGCCGCTTCAGGTGGCTGTCGTCGCTGACCGCTCTCGTGGGGGTGGAGCGGTCAGCGACGGGACCAGAGGGCCGGGACGTTCGGGGGCTCCCAGCCGGCGAAGGCGGTGTGCGCCTGGATGCACACGTACGTGACGCCGTTGTAGGTGACCTGGTCGCCGACCTTGTAGCTGGTGCCGGCCTGCCAGGTGGTGGTGCCGCCGGGCGAGGAACTCGCGCTCGGGCTCGGCGAGTTGCCGGACGGGCTGCTGCTCGGGCTGGTGCTCGGCTTGGGCGTCCCGTTGACGTTGAGCACGAAGTCGAAGCTGGCCTGGCTGCCGTTGCCGACCTGGCGGACCGTCATCACCAGCGCCGGGTCGAAGATGCTGTCGGTGGCGTTGCGCGGCTCGTTCGGGAAGTACAGCTGCGTGGTCAGGATCGACTGTCCGGGGGCCTGCACCTTGACGTGGATGTGCCGGGTGCGGCCGGGGTAGAGGCCCGGGATGATCGTGCCCAGCGTGTACGCCCCGTTGGCGTCGCTGAACTGGTGGCCGCGGAAGGTGTACCCGGAGTTGTCGTAGTTGCCGTTGACGTCGGCCTGCCAGAAGTCCAGCAGCGCACCGGCGATGGGGACGCAGTTGCGGCCGAACACGTAGCCGCTGACGGTCAGCGGGGTGCCTTGGGTGCCCGGGGTGACCAGGTTGGTGCGCAGCGGGGAGCCCGGCTTGAAGTAGGGGCCCTCGATCTGCGCGCCGGTGGGCGCGTCGCCGTCGTGGCAATCGGGGGTGAGCGGGGCCGTGTTGCCGCCGGCGGCGGCGGTGTCACGGGCCAGGGCGGTGCCACCGCCGATCAGCACCGGCACGGCGCCGGCCAGTGCGGCGGCCTTCAGCAGACTCTTGCGGCTGATCTGCCGGTCGCCCAGGGGGTTGTGGGGGGTGGACATGGCTCTCCGTTCGGCTGCTTCTTCGGACGACGCCGCCCGCCCGGATTCCCATGGCTAGGACATGACACCTGGAGAGGTCGGGTGTCCCCGTGCGGCGGCGCTGTGGGGTGCCTCAGACGCTAGGCCCTGCCGGGCGGGCCGTCGATGGACGGGGGCCGCCGGACGTGGTGCATTCCTCAGCCGAGCTTTTACCCGCCATTGACGCTGCCATGGGCCGCCGTCCGCTCCGCCCGTCAGCCGGCGTGCTCGCGGAACTCCCCCGGCGTGCGGCCGACTTCGCGTCGGAAGAACCGACAGAAGTAGGCCGGGTCGGAGAAGCCCGCCGCCACCGCGACCTGGCGGATCGTCATGTCCGTGGTGGCGAGCAGGCGTTTGGCCTCCAGGGTCTGCTGCTCGCGGATCAGCCGGGCCGGGGTGCGGCCGGTGGCGTCCTTCACCACCTCGTGCAAGTACCCGGCGGAGACGCCGAGTTCGCGGGCCAGCGCGAGCACCGAGCGGTCGGTGCGGCCGGCCTCGGCGATCAGCCGGGCGAACCGGTCCGCCAGCGGGTGCACGGGCGCCCGCGGCGCGACCGCCCCGTCCGCGCCCTCCCGCTGCCGGGCCACCCGCAGCGCCCGCACCAGCAGCACGTGCAGCAGCGCCTGCAGCACGCCCAGCCGGCCGTCCAGGCCGGCCCGGTACTCGGCGGTCAACTCCGCGAGCAGCCGGGAGAGTTCACCGTGCCCCTGACGCGTCGGCCGGGGTGCGGTGGCGCCGCCCAGCGCGCGCAGCAGGGCCAGGTCCTCCGGGTGGCGGTGCAGGAAGTCCTCGTTGAACAGCAGTACCCAGCCGTCGAGTTGGCGCGCCTCCACCCAGTGGTGCACCTGTCCGGGCAGCACCACGTACAGCACCGGCGGCTCGATCCGGTACTCCGCGAGATCGACGACGTGCGTCCCGCTCCCCTTGGTCACGTACACCAGCTCGTAGAACGAGTGCCGATGCGGAAAGTCGGCCCGGGAGAGCGGCCCGATGGAGTCGAAGCTGCCGGCGGCGAACGGCACCAACCCGGGATCCGGGACGTCCAGGTCGTGCAGTTCCAGGCCGGCGGGCGGTCGGAGCGTCATCGCGCCAGTGTGCGCGGACTCCCCTCGAACCGTCCAGTGGTCCAGACCAGGGACGGTGGTGGTGGCACCCCGACCCCAGTAGGGAAAAGTCGACCATCAGGTCTCGACCTGGCCCCGCTGACGTCGGCCGGTCCGCCGACTGGAATGGACGGGTGTTCACCTCCCTCCGTCAACTCGCCCGCCGTCACCGCTGGTTGTGGCCCGTCGGCTGGCTGCTCTGCGCAGTCTGGGCAGGCGTCTTCCCGCTGGTGTCCCCGCTCGGGCCGCACCGCGACTGGGGCGTCGTCGCCGCGGCCGGCTACCTGCTGGCCGCCGTCGCCGCCGCACCCTGGTGGCGCCGCGACACCCGCATGCTCTCCGCCGTCCTGGCCCTGGTCACCGCCGGCCTGCTCCCGCTGGCCCTGGCCCTGCGGACGGGCGCGGGCCAGAGCGAGGTCACGGTGATCGGCCGCGCCGGCACGGAACTGCTCACCCACGGCTCCCCCTACCTCGACTCCCCCGACTCGGTCCTCGACCTGACCCCCTACCTCCCCGCCATGGCCGCCTTCGGCCTCCCCCACGCCCTGCTCGGCCCGAACACCCCTCTCGGCGACCCACGCCTGTGGTGCGCGGCGGCCTTCCTGGCAACGACGGGCGCCACCTGGCACCTGCTGCGCCGGGGCGCGGCCCGCCAAAGCCCCTCCGCGCTCCACGCCCGACTCCCGCTTGCCCGCCCGTCGCTGCCGCAGACCGCGCGGGCAACAGCCGGGCCCGCGCTGCTGCGCCGCGCTCGACTCCCCTCCACGCGAACGCGAACGCCGTTGTCCCCCGGGGCCGTCGCACTGACGGCCTCGCCGGTGGCGGCGTCACCGCAGGCCACAGGAGCGACCCTCCGACCCGCCCGCCTGCACCTCGCCCGACGCGCGCTCGCCCCCGGCACGGCAACACCGCCGGCCTCGCCCGACGACCGTCGCCGCACTCGCCGACCGGGCCCGCGGCACCCGCACACCTCCCTCCGCACTCGACTCCCCTCCACCCAAACGCCGCTGCCCCCCACGGCCGTCGCACTGGCGGCCTCGCCGGTGACGGCGTCACCGCAGGCCACAGGAGCGGCCCTCGGACCCGCCCGCCTGCGCCTCGCCCGACGCGCGCTCGCCCCCGGCACGGCAACACCGCCGGCCTCACCCGACGACCCTCGCCGCACTCGCCGACCGCGCCCGCGGCGCCCGCACACCTCCCTCCGCGCTCGACTCCCCTCCACCCGAACGCGAACGCCGTTGTCCCCCGGGGCCGTCGCACTGGTGGCCTCGCCGGTGGTGGCGCTTCCGCTCGCGGTGAGCGGGGTCGATCTGCCGATGACCGGGCTGCTCTGCCTGGCGCTCGCCCTCGCGGCGCGGCGGCGGGCGGGTGGGGCCGGGCTGGCGCTGGCGGCGGCGTGCGCGTTGAAGTGGACGGCCTGGCCGGCCGTTCCGGTGGCGGTGGCGCTGCTGGCCGCGGTGGCGGGGCGGCGGACGGCGTGGCGTTGCGCCGGGGTCACGGTGACGGGGGCGACCGCGCTGATGGCTCCGTGGCTGCTGCTCGCACCCGGGCCGATGGTGCGTCAGGTGTTCGCGTTCCCGCTCGGTCTCGGCGAGTGGCGGACGCCCGCCGCGAGCCCGCTGCCGGGTCGACTGCTCGCCCACCTCGGCACCGGTGGCTGGTGGTCGGCGCTCACCCTGCTCCTGCTCGGCGGCGGCGCGGTGGCGGTGTCCCTGGTCCGACGCCCGCCGACGGACGCGGTCGCGGCGGCCGACCGCCTGGCGATCGGGCTGGCCCTGGCGTTCCTGCTCGCACCGGCCGGACGCTACGGCTACCTGGCGCTGCCGCTCTTCCTCGCCGTCTTCACCCGTCTCGCCCCGCACCGGACGCCGAGTCCCCGCCGTCCGGCGGCCGCCGCGGCCGCCGCGGCCGCCCCGGCCGCCCTGCCGTCCGCAACCCGTCGACCCCGCGCACCCGCCGCGGCGCCGGCCGACCCTCCGGTCCTCGTCGCCGCTCCTTGAACCGCGGCCAGGACCTCTGCGCCACCGACCCCCCGTCGCCCCCGATCCCCTGCGAGGCACCCATGTCCACCACGCTGATCGTCACCAACGACTTCCCGCCCCGGCAGGGCGGCATCGAGACCTTCGTCCACGAGATGGCCGTCCGGGTCCCCGGGAACGACGTGGTCGTCTACACCTCCGCCGAGCCCGGCGCGGCGGCCTACGACGCGACGCTCCCGTTCCCGGTGGTCCGTGACCGGTCGCGGATGCTGCTGCCGACGGGGCGGGTGACTCGGCGGGCGGTCGAGCTGGCCCGGGCGCACGGGTGCGACCGGGTGTGGTTCGGGGCGGCGGCGCCGCTCGCCGCGATGGCCCCGGCGTTGCGGCGCGGCGGCGTGCGGCGGCTGGTGGCCACCACGCACGGGCACGAGATCTGGTGGGCCCGGACACCGGGGGCCCGCAGCCTGCTGCGCCGGATCGGCACCCACTGCGACGTCGTCACGTACCTCGGCGAGTACACCCGGCGGCGGATCGCCCCCGCACTGGGCCCGGACGCGAGCCTGTCGCGGCTGGTGCCGGGGGTCGACCCGGCGCTCTTCCGCCCCTCGCCCGCCGCCCGTCGCGCGGTCCGCGCGCAGTTCGGCCTCGGGGACGCGCCCGTGGTGCTGTGCGTGGCCCGGCTGGTGCCGCGCAAGGGGCAGGACGCGCTGATCCGCGCGCTGCCCGCGATCCGCCGGCGGGTTCCGGGCACCACCCTGCTGCTGGTCGGCCAAGGCCCGGACGAGACCCGGCTGCGACGTCTGGCGGAGAGTCACGCGCCCGGCGCGGTCGTCTTCGCCGGCGGCCACCGGCACGCCGACACCGCCCCGTTCTACGCGGCGGCGGACGTCTTCGCGATGCCGTGCCGGACCCGCCGCGCGGGCCTGGAGGCGGAAGGCCTCGGCATCGTCTTCCTGGAGGCCTCGGCCACCGAACTCCCGGTCGTCGCGGGCGACTCCGGCGGCGCCCCGGACGCCGTCCGGCCCGGCCGCACCGGCGCCGTGGTGGCCGGCCGCGACCTCCCCGCCCTCGCCGACGCCGTCGCACGCTTCCTCGAAGACCCGTCCCGTGCAGGCGAGTTCGGCCGCGCGTGGGTCCAGCAGCAGTGGTCGTGGGACGCCACCGCAGACCGGCTGAACGCCCTCCTCGCCGGGGAGGCGCAGCCGGTGCGGGCCTGACCTCCGCCGATCGAAATCGTCGGGACGAATTGGCCGAAAGCGTCGACCGGACTGGACAACCGCCCGGGGAAGCACGAACGGCCGTGCCGGTTCGGAACCGGTACGGCCGTTCCTGACGGATCGTCAGTTCGCCGGTCAGCGGGCGAAGAAGCTGTTCATGGTGCCGAAGTCGAGCGAGTCGCCCAGCTCCTCGTAGGTGCCCTTGGTCAGCGCCTCGACGGCCGCGCGCCGGGCGACCGTGTACGCCGACTGCGCGACGGCGGTGCCGAGGCTGACCCGGCGCACGCCCGCCGCCTCGAACTCGGCGACGGACGGGGCGCCCGGCCAGGCCATCACGTTGACCGGCAGGTCGGTCGCCTTCACCAGGACGGCCAGGGCGTCCAGGTCGACCAGGCCGGGCACGAAGAGGCTGTCCGCACCGGCCTCCGCGTAGGCGGCGGCGCGGGCGATCGCCTCGTCCAGCCGGCCCTCGGGCTCGCCGATGCCGAACAGGAAAACGTCGGTGCGCACGTTGATCACCAGCTCGGGCAGCCCCGCCGCCTCGGCCGCGGCGCGGGCCGCGCGCAGGCGCGCCGCCTGCTCCTGCACGTCGAACAGCGGCCCGCCGGGCGCGACCGAGTCCTCGAGGTTCACGCCCACCGCGCCGGCCTCGACCGCGGCCTCGACGGTCTTGGCGACGTCCTCCGGGGTCGGGCCGTAGCCGCCCTCGACGTCGGCCGTCACCGGGACGTCCACCGCGGCGGCGATCCGCCGGACCTGCTCGATCATCTCCTCCCGGGTCAGACCGTGTCCGTCGGTCCGGCCCCGCGACCAGGCCACGCCGCCGCTCGTCGTGGCAATGGCCTTCGCCCCGGCCGCCGCGATCACGGCCGCACTGCCCGCGTCCCATGCGTTGGGCAGGACCAGGACCCCTTCCGAGTGCAGCGCCCGCAACGACTCCGCCTTGGCCTGCTGCGCCTTCTCCACCACGCGAATCTCTCCTCAGTGCAACTGCTCTGACGCGGCGTCACATGATCGACCGCGTAGGAGAGTCATAGCAGCGCGGCCCGCCGCGGGCCCGGTCTTCCGGCCAGATTCGGTCATGACCTCGTCGACTGCGGGCCGGCGCCGTCCGGCGCTTCCGCGGTGCTGTTGCGATAGGCGAGGACCGCCAGGACCCGGCGGTTGCCCTCGGTGGGGTCGAGGTCGAGCTTCATGAAGATGTTGCCCGCGTGCTTGACCACCGACGCCTCGGTGACGGTGAGACGGTGGGCGATGGTCTGGTTGTTGAAGCCCTCGGCCATCAGGGCGAGCACTTCGTGTTCCCGGGGCGTGAGGCGGCGCAGCGGGTCGTCGGCGGTGCGGTGGGCGAGCAGGATGCGGACCACCTCGGGGTCGATGACGGTCCGGCCGGAGGCGACGCGTTCGAGGGCGTCGGTGAAGTCGGCGACGTCCATCACCCGGTCCTTGAGCAGGTAGCCGAGGCCGCCCCGGTCGGCGGTGGCCGCTCCGAGCAGACGCGTCGCGTAGGCGGTGGCGACGTACTGGGAGAGCACCAGGACGGGCAGGCCGGGGTGCTGTTCGCGCAGGTACAGTGCGGCGCGCAGGCCCTCGTCGCGGTGCTCGGGGGGCATCCGGACGTCGGTGACGACCACGTCGGGACGGTCCTCGTCGACGGCCCGGATCAGCTGTTCGGCGTCGCCGACGGAGGCGGTGACGCGGTGGCCGAGCCGGGTGAGCAGTTCGGCGAGGCCGGCCCGGAGCAGCACGGCGTCCTCGGCGATCACGATCCGGAGCACGGCACCTCCAGGTGCAGGCGGGTCGGCCCACCGGCGGGGCTGGTCACGGTCAGACGTCCTTTCAGGATCGCCACCCGGTCGGCCAGGCCCTGCAGGCCGGCGCCGGTGGCGGGGTCGGCGCCGCCGCGCCCGTTGTCGGTGACGGACAGCACCAGCGTGTCGCCGTCCAGCGCGCCGCGGACGGCGATCTCGTCGGCGCCGCTGTGCTTGGCGGCGTTGGTGAGGGCCTCGGTGACGGTGAAGTACGCGGCGCTCTCCACCGGCCCGGGCAGCCGCCGCGGCAGCTCCAGGTCGACCAGTACCGGCACCGGGTGACGGAGCGCCAACTCGGCGACCGCGGCGGGCAGTCCGTGGTCGGTGAGGACCTGCGGGTGGATGCCGCGCACCAGGGCGCGGAGCTGGTCGAGGGCGAGCCGCGCCTCGCCGCGGGCCCGGGTGACGAGTGCGGCGGCCGGGCCGTCCTGGCCGCGCAGTTCGAGTTCGGCCAGGCCCAGCGTCATGCCGAGGGCGACGAGCTGCTGCTGCGCGCCGTCGTGCAGGTCGCGTTCGATGCGGCGCCGTTCGGCCTCGAAGGCGTCCGCCAACCGGGCCCGGGAGCGGGTGAGTTCGACCACCTGCGCGCCGAGGTCCTGCTCCCGGACGGTGAGCAGCAGCCGCGCCAGCCGGACCTGCGCGCCGGCCAGCAGTGCGCCGCTGTACGCCGCGACCACCAGGCCGAACAGGCCGACGGCGCTCGCGGCGAGCCCGTCCGCCGGCCCCGAGACCGCCCGTCCGGGCACCAGCATCACGGTGTCCGGGCTCACCGCCCAGATGAACACCGGCGCGGCCACCAGCATCAGGCAGAAGGCGATGCCCGCCGCGAACGCCAGGCCGACCGCGCTGAACAGGGTCGACAGCACGGCGGCGTACCCGAGTTCGCGCCAGGTCGCCCGCTCGCGCAGCCGGGTGCGGAGCCAGCGCCGGGCCGCCGTCCGGTGCGGATCGGCGAGCCGGGCCGGCTCGACCAGGCGCAGCCGGTGGCGTTCCAGCGCCCCGACCGGCACCCCGAGCACGGCCGTCCCGGCCAGCACCGCCAGCCCGATGCCGACCGCCGACAGCGCGACGCCCAGCGCCAGCCCGACGGCCAGCGCCAGCAGGACCAGGACGCCCTGCACCGCCCCGCTCAGCAGCAGGGCCCAGGCCCGCCACGGCCAGCCGGACACCAGGAACCGCAGGGGCCGCCGCCGCACCGCCGCCCACACCGCGACGTCCATCCGCGCGCCTCCCCGTTGCCGATCGCGCCCGACTCTACCCAGCCGGGCCCGGCGGGCCCTCAGACGACGAGCAGTGCGCCGCAGGTCTCGGTGAGGGTGGCGCGGGCGTCCGCCGGGATGTCGTGGTCGGTGATGAAGCAGTCGAGGTCGGTGAGGGCGGCGAAGCTGCTGAGGCCGACGATGCCCCACTTGGTGTGGTCGGCGACGGCGACGGTGCGGTGGGCGGAGGCGATCAGGGCGCGGTTGGTCTGGGCCTCGGCGAGGTTGGGGGTGGTGAGGCCGGCGTGTTCGCTGACGCCGTGGGCGCCGATGATGAGCAGGTCGACGTGCAGGGAGCGGATCGCCTGGTCGGCGAGCGGGCCGACCAGCGCGGCGGAGCGGGTGGGGGCGCCGCCGGTGAGCAGCAGGTCGGGGCCGTCCTCCCCGGGGTGGGTGCGCAGCAGTTCGGCGACGGGGAGGGAGTTGGTGACGACGGTCAGGCCGGGGACGTCGAGCAGGCGGGCGGCGACGGCGTAGGTGGTGGTGCCGGCCGAGATCGCGACCACGCTGCCGGGCTGGACCTGCGCGGCGGCGGCCTCGGCGAGCGCGGCCTTGGTGTCGGTCTCCAGGCCGGACTTGGCCTCGAAGGCGGGCTCCTCGGCGGCGGCGGTGCGGGCGACGGCCCCGCCGTGGACCTTGCGGACGGCGCCGGTGCGGGCGAGGGCGTCCAGGTCGCGGCGGACGGTCATGTCGGAGACCCCGAGCCGGTCGACCAGTTCGGCGACCTTGACGGCTCCGTGGCGGCGCACCTGGTCGAGGATCAGCGCCCGCCGCTGGGCGGCGAGCAGTACGCCGTCGGTCACTCGGTCCTCCACCGGGGTGTCTGGGGAGCCGTCAGCATAGTCGACCGACCGAACGCTGTTCGGCTCTGGTGCTGTGTGTTTGAATGTGTTGAGTATCCGTGAAGGATCTTCCCATGTCGTGATCGCCCGCTGGAGTAGCCCGATGACCACCGACGCCGCCGACGCCTTCGCCGCCACCTACGGTGACGCCCCCGACGGCGTGTGGGCCGCGCCCGGCCGGATCAATGTGATCGGCGAACACACCGACTACAACCAGGGCTTCGTGCTGCCGGCGGCGCTCCCGCACACCACCCGGGTCGCGGCCCGCCGCCGCGCCGACGGCCGGATCCGGCTGATCAGCGCGCAGGGCGACGGTAAGGTCACCGAGCTGGCCCTCGACGGGCTCGCGCCGGGCGCGGTCCCGGGCTGGGCCGGCTACCCGGCGGGCGTGTTCTGGTCGCTGGCGCAGGCCGGCCACCCGGTGGGCGGCGCGGACCTGGCGTTCACCTCGAACGTGCCGACCGGCGCGGGCCTGTCCTCCTCGGCGGCGCTGGAGTGCGCCACCGCGATCGCCCTGGACGAGCTGTACGGGCTCGGCCTGGACGCCCCGACCCGGGCGCTGCTCGCCCAGCGCGCCGAGAACGACTTCGTCGGCGTGCCGTGCGGCGCGCTCGACCAGATGGCGTCCAGCTGCTGCGTCGCCGGCCACGCCTTCTTCCTGGACACCCGGACGCTGACCGGCCGCCAGGTGCCGCTCGACCTGCCCGCCGTGGGCCTGTCGCTGCTGGTGATCGACACCCGGGTCAAGCACGACCTGGGCGACGGCGCGTACGCCGCGCTGCGGGCGGGCTGCGAGCGGGCCGCCGAACTGCTCGGGGTGCGGGCGCTGCGCGACGTCGGCGTCGCGGAGCTGGCGGCGGCCGAGGAGAAGCTGCCGGCCGAACTGCGGCCGCTGCTGCGGCACGTGGTGACGGAGGACCAGCGGGTGCTGGACACCGTCCGGCTGCTGGACGCGGGCGAGCCGCGGGCGCTCGGCCCGCTGCTGACCGCCGGGCACGCCTCGCTGCGCGACGACTACCGGGTGTCCTGCCCGGAGACCGACCTGGCGGTGTCGGCGGCGAACGCGGCCGGCGCGCTGGGCGCCCGGATGATGGGCGGCGGCTTCGGCGGCTCGGTGCTGGCGCTGGTCGACACCGACCGGCTGGCGGCCGTCGAGCAGGCCGTGCGCGCCGCGTTCGCGACGGCCGGGTTCGGCGCGCCACTGGTCTTCCCGGCCGTCCCCTCGCCGGGCGCGCGCCGCATCGCGTAGGCACGGAGAGCACGCAGGCACGGACGAAGCCCCGCCCGGGAACTTCCCTTCCCCGGGCGGGGCTTCGCACTGCCGCGGCCGAGCCGCCGGAGCTCTACAGCTCGCGCAGCGTGCGGGCGGCGGTCTCGGGGCGGATGTCGTTCATGAACGCGCCCATGCCGGACTCGGTACCGGCCAGGTACTTGAGCTTGCCGGCCGTCCGCCGGATGGTGAACAGCTCCAGGTGCAGGGCGAGTTCGGCCTCGGCGGGGCGCGGCGCCTGGTGCCAGGCGGCGATGTAGGGGGCCGGCTCGGGGAACAGCCGGTCGAAGCGGCGCAGCAGGTCGAGGTAGATCCGCGGGAACTCGGCGCGGGCCGGCTCGTCGAGCTCGGTGAGGTCGGCGACCCGCCGGTTGGGGTACAGGTGCACCTCGTACGGCCAGCGGGCGGCGAACGGGACGAACGCCGTCCAGTGCTCGCCGGCCAGCACCACCCGGGAGTCCGGGTCGCCGAGGGTGGCGCGTTCGGCGGCGAGGACGTCGTCGTACAGGTTGCGGCCGGTGGCCCGCTGGTGCTCGGCGACCTTGGCGAGGGCCTGCGCGGTGCGCGGGGTGGTGAACGGCAGGGCGTAGATCTGGCCGTGCGGGTGGCCGAGGGTGACGCCGATGTCGGCGCCGCGGTTCTCGAAGCAGTACACCTGCCGGACGTCGGGGCGGGCGTGCAGTTCGGCGGTGCGGTCGGTCCAGGCGTCCAGCACCAGGCGGGCCTGCTGCTCCGTCAGGTCGCCGAAGGAGGCGCCGTGGTCCGGGGTGAAGCACACCACCTCGCACCGGCCGGTGCCGGGGGCGAGCGTGTACGGGCCCTCCGACCAGGGCGCGACGTGGTCGGCGGAGGAGCCGGCCAGCGACGGGAAGCGGTTCTCGAACACCGCCACCTGGTAGTCCGCGGCGGGCACTTCGCTGAGCCGGCCGTCCCGCGACGGGCACAGCGGGCACTCGTCGGCCGGTGGGTGGTAGGTGCGGCCCTGCCGGTGCGCGGCGATGGTGACCGCGTCGCCGGTGAACGGGTCGACCCGGACCTCGGAGACGCCGGCCGCCGGGCTCAGCGGGCGGGCGTCGACCGCGTCGCGCACTGCGGGCTCGGCGTCGTAGTAGATCAGTTCCCGGCCGTCGGCCAGCTTGGTCACCGTCTTGTGCACGGCGGCGCTCCCTCGATGTTCGACCATCACATCAAACATTTTCGAACATGAAGCACCGCAATGCAACAACCGGGAGTGCAGAACGCCCGGGGACGTGAACCGGCTCACGTCCCCGGGCGTTCCGTACTGCGTCTTTCGGTGCTACTTCTTCTTCGGCGCCGGCTTGTCCTTGATCCGCTGGGCTTCCTTGCGGACCTCGGCCTGGATGGTGCGCTCGCGCTGCAGCCAGTCCGGGTTCTCGTCGCGGAGGGCGTTGATCTGCTCGGTGGTGAGGGCCTCGCTGACGCCGGCCCGGTTCAGGCCGGTGACGGAGATGCCGAGGCGGGAGGCGACCACCTGGCGCGGGTGCGGGCCGTTGCGGCGCAGGTCGGCGAGCCACTGCGGCGGGGCGGCCTGCATGGCGTTGAGCTCGTCGCGGGTGACGACGCCCGCCTGGAACTCGGCGGGGGTCGCCGCCAGGTAGATCCCCAGCTTCTTTGCCGCGGTCGCGGGCTTCATGGTCTGGGAGCTCTTGGGCTTGGGCGTAGTCATGCGACAAGGGTATAGGGAGTGCGCACCTGCCCAGGTCACGGTGGGTAGCCTGGGGGGTGTGACCGAGATCGAGCAGCCCTCCGCCCCCTTCCGCCTGGTGTACGTGCCCGGGGTGACCCCGACCAAGTGGCTGCGGGTGTGGGGTGAGCGGCTGCCCGACGTCCCGCTGGAACTGGTGCAGTCCACTCCCGTGGACGGGCACGCCCTGCTGCTGTCGGGCGGCGCGGACGCCGGCCTGGTGCGACTGCCGGTGGACCGGACGGTGCTGAGCGCGATCCCGCTGTACACCGAGACCACCGTGGTGGTGTTCCCGAAGGACCACTGGCTGGCCGCCGCCGAGGAGGTCGGTGTCGCGGACCTCGCCGAGGAGATCGTCTTCCACCCGCAGGACGACGTGCTGGAGTGGCCGGACGGCCTCCCGGGCCGCCCCGCGTTCGAGCGGCCCGCCACCACCGGCGACGCGATCGAGCTGGTCGCCGCCAACGTCGGCGTACTGGCCGTCCCGCAGTCGCTGGCCCGGCTGCACCACCGGCGCGACCTGACCTACCGCACCCTCTCCGACGTCCCGCAGTCGCAGATCGCGCTGGCCTGGCCGGAGGAGGCGACCACCGACCTGGTCGAGGAGTTCATCGGCATCGTCCGCGGCCGCACCGCGAACAGCTCCCGCGGCCGGGCCGCCACCGAGCCGGCGAAGAAGCAGCCCGCCGCGAAGAAGGCCTCCGCCAAGGCTGCCAGGTCCCAGTCCCAGCCGGGCGCCCGCCAGCAGAAGCCGCGCCCGGGCCAGCGCGCCGCCGCCACCCGCCAGGGCCAGGCCAAGAAGGGTCGCAAGCGCTAACCCGGCCGCAAGCGCCGGCCCGGCCGCAAGCGCGCGCAGCGGGCGCGGACGGGCGGCCGTCACGCCCCGGGAGCACGGTCCCGGGCCCGGCCGCGACCCGGAGCACGTTCCCGGGTGCGGTTCGTCCTGCGCGCGGACGGATTGACGGTCCGTCAAATGGTCCTCTTGGAGGGCGCCGAGAAGAGTTCCGGCGCCTACCCAGGGGGCTTTCCCGTGAACGAACACGCACCGCAGCACCACCGTCCGAACCGCCTCCGCGGTCGCCGCCGCGGGGTGGCGGCGACCGTGACCGCCGTGGCCGCCGCCGTGGTGGCCGGCGTCCTGGTACCGGTCGCGGCCACCGCCGCACCGCGCCCGGACGCCGTGCAGCAGCGCCTCGACGCCCTGGTCCAGAAGGACGGCGCGCCCGCCGCCCTCGCCACCGTCAAGGGCCGCGACGGCCGTGCCCGCACCTACACCGCCGGGGTCGGCGACGCGGCCACCCGGGCCAAGGTCCCGGTCGACGGGCAGGTCCGGATCGGCAGCGACACCAAGACGTTCACCGCCGTCGTGGTCCTGCAACTGGTCGCCGAGGGCAAGGTCGGCCTGGACGCGAGCGTGGACACCTACCTGCCCGGCCTGGTGCGCGGCGACGGCATCGACGGCCGGAACGTCACGGTCCGCCGGCTGCTCCAGCACACCAGCGGCCTGCCCGACTACATGAACCCCGCGGGCGTGCTCGCCGACCCCGCGCGGTACGCCGAGCCGCGTGAGCTCCTCGACGCCGCACTGACCAAGAAGGCCCACTTCGCGCCCGGCGCCCAGTGGGAGTACAGCAACACCAACTACCTGCTGGCGGGCATGATCGTCCAGAAGGTCACCGGACGCCCGATCGGCGAGGAGATCACCAAGCGCGTCGTCGACCGGATCGGCCTGCGCCACACCTACTTCCCCGTCCCCGGGGACATGACGATCCGCGAGGCCCACCCCAAGGGCTACCAGCGCGCCGCGGACGGCTCGCTGCGCGACTACACCGAACTGGACCCGTCCTGGGGCTGGGCGGCCGGCGCGATGATCTCCACCAACACCGATGTCACCCGGTTCTACGACGCGCTGCTCGGCGGCCGCCTGCTGCCCGCGGCCCAGCTCGCCCAGATGCGCACCACCGTCCCCGCCGAGGAGCTCGGCGCCGGGGTCCGCTACGGCCTCGGCCTGGCGAGCCGCCCGCTCTCCTGCGGCGGGCTCTCCTGGGGTCACGGCGGGGCGATCCCGGGCTACGAGAACGCCGGCGGCACCACCGACGACGGCCGTTCCGTGAACATCACCGTGACCGTGTTCCCGGGCAACGACGACACCGTCGCGCACCTGGACCAGGCAGTGGACGAGGCGCTCTGCCGCTGACGTCCCCGGGTGGCCCGTGCCGGTTCCCCGGCGCCGGCCACCCTTCTTCCTCCCAGCAATGGAGTCCCGATGAACGAGCACACCCCGCGGCGCTCGGCGCGCCGCAGCCGCACCGTGCGGTACGCCACGGCCGCCGCCGGGCTCGCGCTGACCGCCCTCGCCCCGACCGCCGCCTCCGCCGCACCTCGCCCGGACGTCGTGCAGCAGCGCCTCGACGCGCTGGTGGAGGAGGACGGGATGCCCGCCGCCCTCGCCGCCGTCAAGGGCCGGGACGGCCGCAGCCGCACCTACACCGCCGGTGTCGGCGACCTGGCCACCGGGGCCAAGGTCCCGGTCGACGGGCAGATCCGGGCCGGCAGCAACACCAAGCCGTTCACCGCCGTCGTCGTCCTGCAGCTGGTCGCCGAGGGCAAGGTCGGCCTGGACGCGAGCGTGGACACCTACCTGCCCGGTCTCCTGCGCGGCGACGGCATCGACGGCCGGAACATCACGGTCCGCCAGCTGCTCCAGCACACCAGCGGCCTGCCCGACTACCTGGACGCCCCCGCGCTGGCCGACTTCGTCCCCATCCAGTACCGCTACTTCGAGCCGCGCGAACTCCTCGACGGGGCACTGGCCCAGAAGGCGCTGTTCGCCCCCGGGACCGACTGGATGTACAGCAACACCAACTACCTGGTGGCCGGCCTGCTGATCCAGAAGGTCACCGGCCGCCCCTACGGCGAGGAGGTCACCAAGCGCGTCATCGACCGGATCGGCCTGCGCCACACCTACGTCCCCGCCACCGGGGAGACCGCCCTCCGCGAGCCCCATCCGCACGCCTACCTGGCCGCCGCCCCGGGCGCGCCGCGGATCGACTACACCGAGATGGACACCTCGATGGCCTGGTCCGCGGGGGCGGTCGTGTCCACCGACACCGACCTCAACGCCTTCTACGGCGCGCTCCTGACGGGCCGTCTGCTGCCCGCCGCCCAGCTCGCCCAGATGCGCACCACCGTCCCCACCGAGCTGCTGGGCCCCGGCGTCCGCTACGGCCTGGGGATCCAGAGCCGGCCGCTGTCCTGCGGCGGCCTGGTCTGGGGCCACGGCGGCACCGGCGCGGCCCATCGGAACCGGGGCGGCGTCACGGAGGACGGCCGGGCCGTCAGCATCACCGTCACCACCGTCCCGGACGCGGCCACCACCCGGCGCATGACCGACGCGGTCGACACGGCCCTCTGCCGCTGACCTCCGCCCGACGCACCGTCGGCCCGGTTTCCGTTCGTGTTCCCGCAGGTGGCGCGGTATGGCCCCCATGATGGTCGGCGGGCATCCTTGCCGTACCGACCGAGGAGAGAAGCCACCATGGTGCACGCACGGGCCGGGCAGCCGGCGCAGCCGCAGGACCTGATCGACGTCGCCCGCCTGGTGACGGCCTACTACACGCTGCATCCGGACCCGGCGGTGGTCGGTGAGCGGGTGGCGTTCGGGACGTCCGGCCACCGGGGCTCCTCGGTGCGGACGGCGTTCAACGAGGACCACATCGCGGCGACGGCGCAGGCGATCTGCGACTACCGGGCCGAGCAGGGCACCACGGGGCCGCTGTTCCTCGGCATCGACACCCACGCGCTGTCCGAGCCGGCCCGGGCGACCACGCTGGAGGTGCTGGCGGCGAACGGCGTCACGGTGCTGCTCGACACCGCGGACGGCTACACCCCGACGCCCGCCGTCTCGCACGCCGTCCTCGCCCACAACCGCACCCTTCCGACGGCGCTCGCGGACGGCATCGTGGTGACGCCCTCGCACAACCCGCCCGCCGACGGCGGGTTCAAGTACAACCCGCCGCACGGCGGCCCTGCGGACTCGGCGGCCACCGGCTGGATCGAGCGCCGCGCCAACGAGTTGCTGGCCGGCGGGTCGAAGGAGGTCCGCCGGATCCCGTACGCGCGGGCGCTGGCGGCCGACACCACCGGCCGGTACGACTTCCTGGGCGCGTACGTGGACGACCTGCCGGCCGTCGTCGATCTCGCCGCGGTGCGCCAGGCGGGGGTGCGGATCGGCGCGGACCCGCTGGGCGGGGCGTCCGTCGCGTACTGGGGTCGGATCGCCGAGACGCACCGGCTGGACCTGACGGTGGTCAACCCGCTGACCGATCCGACCTGGCGGTTCATGACGCTGGACTGGGACGGGAAGATCCGGATGGACTGCTCCTCCCCGTACGCGATGGCCTCGCTGATCGACCGGCGGAACGACTTCACGCTGGCCACCGGGAACGACGCGGACGCCGACCGGCACGGCATCGTGACGCCCGACGGCGGGCTGATGAACCCCAACCACTTCCTGTCGGTGGCCATCGACCACCTGTTCCGGCACCGCGAGGGCTGGCCGGCGGCGGCCGCGGTCGGCAAGACCCTGGTGTCCTCCTCGATGATCGACCGGGTGGCGGGCGCGCTCGGCCGGGAG
This sequence comes from Kitasatospora griseola, assembly GCF_044999035.1. NCBI lineage: Bacteria > Bacillati > Actinomycetota > Actinomycetes > Kitasatosporales > Streptomycetaceae > Kitasatospora > Kitasatospora griseola. The sequence continues at coordinate 1,511,861 of NZ_CP173360.1, forward strand.
CTGCTCGAAGTCCCGGTCGGCTTCAAGTGGTTCGTGGACGGGCTGCTGAACGGGACGGTGGCGTTCGGCGGCGAGGAGTCCGCCGGGGCGTCGTTCCTGCGCCGCGACGGCTCGCCGTGGAGCACCGACAAGGACGGCATCCTGCTGGCCCTGCTGGCCTCCGAGATCACCGCCGTCACCGGCCGCACCCCCTCCGAGCACTACCGCGACCTGACGGCCCGGCACGGCGACCCGGTCTACGCCCGGGTGGATGCCCCCGCCGACCGCGACCAGAAGGCCGCGCTGGCCGCGCTCGACGCCTCCCGGGTCACCGCCGACACGCTGGCCGGCGAGCCGATCACCGCTGTCCTGACCCACGCCCCGGGCAACGGCGCGGCGATCGGCGGTCTGAAGGTCTGCACCGAGAACGCCTGGTTCGCGGCCCGCCCGTCCGGCACCGAGGACGTGTACAAGATCTACGCGGAGAGCTTCCACGGCGCCGAGCACCTGGCGCAGGTCCAGGCCGAGGCCCGCGCCCTGGTGGGCGAGGTGCTGGCGAAGGCCTGACGCACGGACGGCCCGCCGGGAGCGTCCCCGGCGGGCCGTCGGTGGGCCGGTGCGGCATCAGTGCTGGCGGCGCAGGTGGGTGTGCAGGTCGTCGAGGACCTCGGCGGCCTGCGGTTCGCCGATCTCGCGGCACCAGGCGATGGCGGCCTCCAGCCGGGTCAGCGCGTCCTGGGTGCGGTCGAGGCGGTTGCCCTCGACCAGGGCGGCGTAGCGGATGGACTCGGCGCGGGCCAGGTTGCCCTCGGGGCCGAGGGCGCCGAACGCGGCGATCGCCAACTCCATCTCGGCGAGCGCCTCCTCGGGGCGCCCGAGGCCGACCAGGGTGCGGCCGCGGGTGTCGTGCAGGGTGCCGTCGGGGCTGCCGCTGCCGAGTTCCAGGCCCTCGCGCCGGGCGTGCTCCACCACCTCGGCGGCCTCGTCGAGCCGGGCGAGGGCCTCGTCCCGGGCGTCGGGGCCGCGCGTGTCGGCGGTGACCCGGGCGAGGCGCAGCAGCATGTCGAAGGCGGCGTCGGCGTGCGGCGCGGCGCGGTGGCTGTCCAGGGCGCGCTGCCGGGCCAGGTCGGCGGCGGGCCACTGGCCGGCGCGGGCCAGCGCCACGGCGGCCTCGCAGGCGACCGCGGTGTGCACCTGGCCGTCCTCCCAGCCCGCGGCGAGGTCGGCGACGTGCAGGAACTCCTCGGCGGCGGCCCGGTGTTCGTCGAGCTCGCGCAGGGTGCGGGCGAGGTCGAGCCGGATCTGCGCCTGCTCGCGGACGTCGAGCGCGGCGAAGCCCGGCTCCAGCCGGACGGCCTCCAGGACGGCGGCGGCGTCGGCGAACCGGCCGGTCTCGGCCAGCGTCTGGCCGAGGCGGCCGCGGGCGGAGGCGGCCTCGTCGGCCTCCCCGGCGTGGTCGAAGCGGGCGGCGGCCTCGGTGAACGCGCGGGCGGCGGACTCGTGTTCGCCGCGGGCGAGGTGGACCCGGGCCAGCAGCATCTGCACCCGGGCGGGGACGGCGCTGCGGTCGCCGTACTGGGCGGCGACCTTCAGCCCGCGCTGGGCGAGCTCCTCGGCGCGGCCGAACTCCTCCTGGTGCAGGGCGAATTCGCCCTGCCAGCCGTGGACGGCGACCAGCTTCCAGGGGATCTCGGCGGACTCGATCCGGCGTTCGGCCCGCTCGATCAGTTCGACGGCGGCCTCCTTGCGGCCGGTCAGGAAGTAGGCGCGGGCGAGGAGTTGGTGCGCGTTGACCTCGGTCGGCGCGTCGTCCTGCCGGACGGCCTCCTCGCACAGGCGGGCGATGGCGGCCTCGGTGCGGGTGAGGTCGCGCCCGTCGAGGTCGTCGCCGAGGTGCCGGTGGCTCTCCGGCACGTCCTGGCGGATGGCGAACACGGCCTTGGCGTGCAGCACGGCGAGCAGGGCGTCGCCGGCCCGGGGGGCCTCGGCCTCGACCAGCTCACGGACCTGCTGCTCGTACGCGTCGAGTTCCGCCGCCGGACCGGTGACGGCGTCGGTCTCGCCACCGGCGTCGGCGTCGGTGCCGGTGTCGGTGTCCGCGTCGGCGTCCTGTTCGGGCAGGACCAGGGCCAGCGCGCGGCAGCCGATCGCCTGGGCGGCCCGGCCGACCTGCTGGTAGAGCTCGGCGGCCTCGGTCAGGTGGGCGGCCAGTTCGCGGTCGGGCAGGCCGTCGCGGCGGGCGCGCTGTTCGGCGAGTTCGGCGCGCAGCAGGTCGAGCGGCCCGAGCTCGGGGTCGTCGGGGTGCCGGTAGCCGTCGGCGGTGGCGAGGGCCTCGATGCGCCGCCACAGGGCGACCGCCTCGGGATGCCGCAGGTCGTGCAACTCGCGGGCACGGACCACCAGTTCGGCGACGCTCTCGGATCCGGCCGGAGCGGCGGGCTGCGCTGCCGCCGCCGGGGCGGGCGCGGGGGTGGCGGCGCGCAGGCCGAGGGCGAGCGGTTCGGCGAACAGCGGGGTACGGGCCAGGCGCTCGCGGCGGGCGTCGCCGACGGCGGTGGTGCCGCCCCGCTCGTCGAAGCGGGCGGCGAGCGCGTCGCCCTCGGTGCGCAGTTCGGCGAGCAGGGCGTCGACGGTCCAGCTGGTACCGGGCGGGCCGGCCACCGGGAGGTCGCCGTGGCCGGTGGCGGCGAGGCGGGCGAGCAGCTGCTGGGTGCCGGTGAGGAAGTGCAGGCGGGCGAGCGGGTCGCCGTGCTGCCCGAACAGGTCGCGGTTGTCGGCGAGGATTTCCAGGCCGCGCGGTTCGTTGCCGGTGAGCGCGCAGAACTCGAGGTGCAGGCCGATCTCCTCGGCGGCCCGGGAGCGTCCGCGGGCCCACCGGTAGCCGGTGAGGTGGAACGAGCGGGCGTCGTCGACCCGGCCGGACCGCAGCAGCGGCAGCAGCGCGTGGGCACGGCTGACGTGCGGCTCCTCGGCGCACGAGTGCCTGCCGTCGAACACCGACTGCCAGACGCCGAGCGCCCGCCGGTCGTCGCCGAGGCGGACGAAGTGCCGGGCCTGGGCGCGCAGTTCGCACGCCTGGCAGTCGCTGAACGAGGAGCGGCGCCGGCCGGCCCACAGGTCGAAGGCCTGCTCGACGTCCTGGCCGGTGAGCGCGGCGAGGTGGTACTGCTCGCCGTAGTAGGGCTGGAGGTCGTGGCCGGCCGTGCGGTAGTGCTCGCGCAGTTCGCCGTGCCAGCGGCGGACCGCCTCCAGCGGGACGTCGGGGACGCTGCGCAGGGCGTGCGCGACCCACTTGTAGCGCCAGTCGGTGGCGCGCTGCGCCCAGCCGTCGAAGGCGTCGGGGTGCTTCTTGCGCAGGGTGACGATCCGGGCGAACACCACCGGGAGCTTGCGCCGTTCGGCGTCGTTCTCGTACGCCTCCATCAGGTCGAGGAGGGCGTAGGCGAGCAGCTCGGGCTCGTCGAACTGCTCGGCGGCGTCGACGAGTTCCTCGGCGGTGACGGTGCGCTGCCGGCCGTGCGGCTGTTCGTCGTTGGCGCGCAGGGCGGCGCGGACGGCGTCGATGGTGTCGAGCATCACGGCTCCCGGTGCGGCGTGGTGGGCTCGTGGCCGAGCATGGCGTGGTCGAGCAGGGCGAGGAACGAGCGGTTGAGCAGCGCGGATTCGCTGGCCTTGAGCGGGCGCCGGGTGAGCAGCAGGGCCTGGCCGTACAGCGCTTCCACGGTGGTGGTGGCGAGTTCGGGGTGCCGGATCGCGGCCGCTCGCCGGACGAGCGGGTTGAGGTGGTTCAGGACGAGCTGGGCGCGCGGCGCGGAGCTGCCCAGCGAGCCGAGGATGTCGGCCCACAACCCGTCGGCCTGGTCGGCGAGTTGGGTGCGGGTGCGCTCGTGCCGGGCTTCCCGGTCGTCGAGCAGCAGGGCGGGGGCGCTGCTGGGGTGGAAGGTGCGCAGCGCGACGTCGCAGTCGAACCGGCCGAGGACTTCGCGGGCGGCGGCGAGGAACGCGGCGGCGGCGAGTTCGGTGGCCGGGTCGACGTTGTCGAGGTGCGCGGTGACGGTGGCCGGGTCGAGGTCGGCGACGGTGGTGCCGGTGCGGATCTCGGGCAGCCGGTGCACCAGGTCGCGGTCGTAGGTGTAGCCGCCGTTGACCACGCCGAGGCCGGCCGCGCCGGCGATCGGGGCGACCTGCCGGAACTCCTCGACGGTGCGGGTGACCAGGATGACGGGGTGGGCGCGGGCGAACTCGTCGAGGGTGACGTTGCCGTCGGTGGTCTCGAACGGCAGCCAGGGCAGCAGCATCCTCAGCAACTGGTCGTCGTGCCGGGCCAGCGACTTGACGGCCAGGTGGTGGACGGCGAGGAAGCGGTGCAGCAGCCCCGGGTCGCTGGCGGACAGGCCGGTCAGCCAGTCGCGGATCCGCAGCCCGAGCGCCTCGCGGACGGCGGCGAGGGTCTCGTCGGCGTACAGCGCCTCGCGGGAGGCGGTGGGGCGCAGCCGTTCCGCGTCGACCACGCAGCGCACGAAGAACGCCCATTCGGGGAGCAGTTCGTCGGCCTGGTCGGAGAGCAGCATGCCCTTGAGGTGGACCCGGTGCCCGGCGCGGCGGGACGGCGGGACGGCTTCGGGCAGCACGTAGGCGACGCCGCTGAGGCCGACCAGCGGCAGGTCGAGGTCGATGGTGTCGAGCGGGGTGAAGTCGAAGGTGTCGCGGCAGTGCGTGGTGAGCGCCTCGCGGCGGGCGGCCGGGTTGTCGTACCGGCGGGCCCAGGGCGCGGGCGTCTGGTTGATCTGCGTGCTGCGGCCGGCCGCGTCGACCACCGTCACCCGGTGGCGCAGCAGGCTGCCGTAGTGCCGGGCGAGTTCGGTGACCCGCCCGGTGGAGGTCCACTCCTCGGCGTCGGCGCGCGGGGTGAGGGTGACGGTGGTGCCGGGCTCGCGGCGGGCGGAGGCGGGCAGCGTGGTGATGGTGTACCGGCCGTCGGAGCGGCCGCGCCACTCGATCACCGGGGCGTCGGGGGTGCGGGCGGAGCGGGTGCGGACGGTGATCTCGTCGGCGACCACGAAGCAGGCCAGCAGGCCGATGCCGAACTGGCCGATGAACTCGGCGCGGGCGTCGGCCAGTTGGCCGGCGTCCAGGGCGCCGTCCGGGGTGCGCTTGGAGCTGCGGCCGATGGTGGCGAGGAAGGTGTGCACGTCGGCCTCGGTGAGGCCGACGCCGGTGTCGGAGACCGAGAACTCGTCGCCGGCGGTGACGGTGATCGCGGCCGGTGCGGCCGGATCCAGCTGCTGCCGGGCGGTGATCGCGTCGACCGCGTTCTGCAGCAGTTCGCGCAGGTAGACCCGCGGGCTGGAGTACAGGTGGTGGGAGAGCAGGTCGACCAGTCCGCGCAGGTCCACCTGGAAGGTGTGCGCGCTGGAGTCGTTCGGGGTCACCGGGCGGGTCCTTCGCTTCGGGGTTCGGTGCGGGTCACTTGGCGGCGGCGGCGCTGCGGGTGAAGGCGGCGACCGGGTCGCCGAGGTACGCCCACGGGGACTTGGTGACGCGGCCGTCGAGCTCGGTGAACACCCGGCTCGCGGCCCGGTTCTCGCCGCACAGCGCGAACGCCATGGCGAAGGCGTTGTGCGCGCCGATCCAGGTCCGGTCGCGGACGAAGTCCGGGTGCCAGATGGAGCGTTCGGCGGCCTCGTGCAACGAGTGGGCGACGCCGGCGCTGCGCATGTAGCGGCCGTCCTCGCCGTTGTCGAGGTCCAGCCAGTGTTCGAGGTGGGCATACGCGACGAGTTCGCCGAGCCGACTGCCCTCGGGGGCGGCGAGCATCGAGGTGCGGGCGAAGGAGTGCATCTGCTCGTGCGAGCCGCCCCATTTGGCGCACTTCTGCTGCAGCCGCTGCCGGTAGGACGACGGGTGGTGCGGGAGGCGGCGGACGGCGGCCTCGAAGCGGCGGGTCGCGGTCTCCTCGGGGACGGACACGCCGCGCCCGGTGATCTGCAGGAAGTACCAGGGGCCGAGCCAGTCCGGTTCCCGCTCGGCAACCTCGAACAGCTGCTCCTCGGCGCGTTCCAGCCGTGCTCCGAACACCTGCCACTGGTCGGCGCCGACGTACTTGGCGCGGGCTCCGCTGCGCGCCTCCCAGCCCCAGACCAGCTGCCGGGCGCCGGAGACCAGCAGCGCGAGGGTGTCCTCGGGGTCCTGCTCGACGGCGCGGCCGGTCCACCCCTCGCTGCCGGACAGGTCGGTGATCACGTCGATCATGGTGACCAGGTCGGCCTGGTCGCGGGCCTGCGCCAGGACGGCCCGGACACCCGGCCAGTCGCCGGCCGCGCCGCGCTCCCGCAGCCGCGTCAGCTCCGGGTCGCCGTAGGCCGGGTCGAGCACCGGCCCGACCTTGGCCCGCCGCCGTGTCAGCCTGTCGAACAGCCCCATCCCCATGGTCCCCTTGTGCCGAGCCGATCTGCGGGGGCCGCCGCACGGCCGCCCCGGACGGAGATTCCTATCACGTCCGTGCGACAGGTGTGCGAATCATTTCGCGGGCCGGTCACCGGGGCGGCCGGGGGCGGTTCAGCCCCGGCCGCTGATCCGGTCGGCGAGGCCGGCCAGCGGGGAGGTGGCGGCGTGCTCGTGCCGGTCGGCATGCCGGTAGGCGGCGTACAGCCCGTGCACGCCGAGCCAGCGCAGCGGTTCGGGCTCCCAGCGGCGGACCCGGTGGCCGACCCAGGGCAGCTCGGTGAGTTCGGTCCGCTCCCCCTTGCCGAGGTGGCGCAGCGTCAGGTCGCGCAGGGTGCGGCCGGCCAGGTTGGAGGTGGCGACGCCGCTGCCGACGTAGCCGCCCGCGAAGCCGAGCCCGGTAGCGGGGTCGAGGTCGACGGCGGCGCACCAGTCGCGGGGCACGCCGAGCACGCCGGACCAGGCGTGGTCGATCCGGGCGTCGGCCGCGGCGGGGAACATCTTCCGCAGGATCTCCCGGAGTTGGGCCACCGTGCCGTCGGGGGTGGCGCCGTCCTGGTCGATCCGTGAGCCGTACCGGTACGGGTAGCCGCGACCGCCGAGCGCGATCCGGTCGTCGGCGGTGCGCTGCGCGTACATGTAGGCGTGCGCCTCGTCGCCGAGCACCTCGCGGCCCTCCCAGCCGATCGCGTCCCACACCTCGGCGGGCAGCGGCTCGGTGGCGATCATCGAGGAGTTCATCGGCAGCCAACTGCGCTTCTGACCGGCCAGGTTGGCGGTGAAGCCCTCGGTGCAGCGGAGCACCGCCCGGGCCTTGACGCTGCCGTGTGCGGTACCGACCCGTCCGGGCGCGATCGTGGTGACGGGCGTCGACTCGTGGATCCGCACCCCCGACCGCTCGGCTGCCGCGGCGAGTCCGACCACCAGCTTGGCGGGGTGCACCCGCGCCCCGTTCGGCGTCCAGGTCGCCCCCAACACGCCCGGCACGTACAGCCGTTCGGCAGCCTGCTCGGCGCTCAGCAGGTGCACCTCGTCCGCGCCGAACGCCTGCTCGTGCGCGAACCTGTCCTTCAGCCGCGACAGTTGGGCGGGCGTCCGGGCGAGCTCCAGCACTCCGCCGCGGTGCGCGTCGCAGTCGATGCCCTCGGCCTCGGCCGCCCGCAGGGCCTCCGACACCGTGTCGTTCATGGCGAGTTGGAGCCGCCGCGCGGCGTCCTCCCCGTGCAGCCGGGCGTAGCGTCCCCGCCCGGCGATGCCGTTGTACAGCCACCCGCCGTTGCGCCCCGAGGCCCCGTACCCGCAGAACTCGCTCTCCAGCACCACGACTTCGAGCTCGGGTGCGGCCTGCTTCAGGTAGTAGGCGGTCCACAGTCCGGTGTATCCGCCGCCCACCACGCAGACGTCGGCCTCGATGTCGCCCGCTAGCGCCGGCCGCCGCTCGGGCAGCCCGGTTGCCGCGTACCAGAAGGAGATGCCGCCGTTGACGGTGGTCATGTGCTGTCCTGCTTCCGCCGGTGTGGAGAGCTCGATGCGTGCTGGGACGGTAGTCGGGCCACCGCGGGCCCGGCAACGGACACCGTGTCAGGCCGCCTGCCCGCGGGCTGACACGGTGTCCGGGTCACCGAGGGCCTGTCCTCAAACCCCGCCTGCCCCAAGCCCCCTGGCACGCACACTCGCCGCGGGGCTGCGGCACGGGCTTGAAGACAGGCCCCACCTGGGCCGCCTCACTCGGCGGCGAAGACCTCCTGCCCGCCGACGTAGGTGCGCAGCACCCGGGTGTCGGCGATCTCCTCGGCCGGGGCGGCGAACGGGTCGCGGTCGAGCACGACCAGGTCGGCGAGGTGGCCGGGGCGCAGGATGCCGGTGTCGTCGAGGCGGTTGAGGTGGGCGGTGCCGGCGGTGTAGGCGGCGAGCGCGGTGGCCAGGTCGAGGCGCTGCTCGGGGAGGAAGACCGGGGTGGCCGGGTCGGCGCCGGGTTCGCGGCGGTTGACGGCGACGTGCAGGCCCTCGATCGGGACGGGGCTGGAGACCGGCCAGTCGCTGCCCGCGGCGAGGGTGGCGCCGGCCCGCAGCAGGTCGCCGAACGGGTACTGCCAGGCGGCGCGTTCGGGGCCGAGGAACGGGATGGTGAGCTCGTCCATCTGCGGTTCGTGGGCGGCCCACAGCGGCTGGATGTTGGCGATCGCGCCGAGCGCGGCGAACCGCGGCACGTCCTCGGGGTGGACGAGTTGCAGGTGGGCGAGGTGGTGGCGGTTGCCGCGGCGGCCGTTGGCGGCGAGCGCGGCCTCGACGGCGTCCAGCGCCTCGCGGACGGCGCGGTCGCCGAGGGCGTGGAAGTGCACCTGGAAGTCGAGCGCGTCCAGGGCGGTGACGTGCTCGCGCAGTGCGAGCGGGTCGACGAAGCTGAGGCCGCTGTTGCCGGTGGCGCAGCCGCAGCCGTCCAGGTAGGGACTGGTGAGGGCGGCGGTGAAGTTCTCCGCGATGCCGTCCTGCATGATCTTGACCGCGCCCGCCCGGAACCGTCCGTGGCTCAATTTCTCGCGGCGGGCGACGAGTTCGGGGATCTGCTCGGCGCCGCGCTCACGGTCCCACCAGAGCGCGCCGACCACCCGGGCGGTCAGCGTGCCGTCCTGCGCGGCGGTCAGGTAGGCGTCGGACGGGTCGGGGTTGCCGCCGAACTCGCCGAGCAGGGCGTCCTGCCAGGCGGTGATGCCCAGCGAGTGCAGCATCCGCTGGGCGTCGAGCAGGCCGGCCAGCCGGTCGGCGAGGGTGGCGGCGGGGGCGTGCTTGCCGACCAGGCCGACGGCGCCCTCCTGGAGCATGCCGCTGGGGGTGCCGTCGGGCTCGCGCTCGATCCGGCCGTCGGCGGGGTCGGGGGTGTCGCGGGTGAGCCCGGCGGCCTCCAGGGCGCGGGTGTTGGCCCAGGCGCCGTGGTGGTCGCGGTTGGCGAGCAGCACCGGCCGGTCGGGCACTACCCGGTCGAGCAGCTGCCGGGTGGGCAGGCCGCCGTCGAAGCTCTCCAGCGACCAGCCGCCGCCGGTGATCCACTCCTTCTCGGGGTGGGCAGCGGCGTACTCGCCGACCAGCCGCAGGTAGTCGTCCACGCCGACGGTGCCGGTGAGGTCGCAGGAGGCCATCTCCATGCCGCCGTAGACGGCGTGCACGTGCGCGTCCTGGAAGCCGGCGATCAGCAACCTGCCGTGCAGGTCGACGACTTCGGTGCCGGGACCGACCAGCTCCCGGACCTCGTCGTGGCCGACGGCGGTGATCCGCCCGCCGGTGACGGCCAGCGCGGTGGCCCGGGTTCGGGCGGCGTCCCCGGTGTGGATCGGGCCTCCGGTGAAGACCAGGTCGGCACGGGTCATGGTGGAACCTCGAACTTTCTTTGCGATCAGACGGATTGGGCGCCGTCGAAGTACGGCGAGCGGCGGCCCCAGCGCGACCAGGCGCCGGCCAGCAGTCCGGAGCCGATCATCAGGACCGGCACCGAGAGTTCGAACCAGCCGTTGTCGGCGGCGAGTTCGAAGTGGTCGGTGGAGGAGTAGAAGGTCCAGGCGAGGTAGCCGCCGACCAGCAGCAGCACCACGCCGCCGAGCAGCGGCGCGACCACCGCCGTCAGCCCCTCCCTGAGGTTCTCGCGCAGCAGGTGCCGGAAGCGCACGGCGGAGGCGATCGCCACCAGCGCGTAGTACAGCGCCACCACGATTCCGATGGCGTTGACGGTCGCCGAGATCAGCTCGGTGACGGTCGGGATGACCAGCGAGACCGCGGCCAGCGCCAGCGCGATGCCGGTGATCAGCCAGGTGCCGGTGGCCGGGGTGCGGTGGCGCGGGTGCAGCCGGGTCCACACCGGACCGAGGGTGCCGTCGCGGCCCATCGCGTAGGTGCCGCGCGCGGTCGGGATCACCGCGGCCTGCAGCGAGGCCGCCGCGGAGAACATCAGCGCCACCAACGGCAGTGCGGCCAGCGGCTGGTGGGCGAGCCGCTCGGCGAAGTACGCCAGCCCGGTCGCCCCGTTGTCGGCCAACTCGTCGATCGGCAGCACCCGTTGGAACGCGGTGCCGGCGAACAGGAACAGGCCGAGCATCAGCAGCAGCGACAGGAACCCGCCGCGGGAGGCGTCCTTCGGGTCGTGCACCTCCTCACCGACGCTGAACACCGACTCGAAGCCCCAGTAGCAGAACACCGCCAGCACCATGCCCTGGGCGAGCGCGCTGAGCGACGGGATCTCGAACGGGTTGTACCAGGACAGGCTGAACGGCTGGTCGCCGGCGAACAGGCCGTACCCGCAGAACGCGATCAGCACCGCGTACTCGAAGATCAGCAGCCACTTCTGCAGCGCCGCCGCCAGGTCCAGTCCGCGCACCGCGACCACGGTGGCGGTCAGCAGCACCAGCATGCCGATCAGTGTGCACTGGACGCTGGAGTCGGGGTCCAGCGCCACGCCCGGCAGCTCGTGCAGCCCGGCCTTCCCGACCAGCTGGATGATCGCCGAGCCGGTGACGGTGGTGGTGTAGGCCATGAAGACGATCGTGGTGACGATGTTGACCCAGCCGGTCAGGAAGCCCAGCCACGGGCTGAGCGTCCGGCCCACCCAGCGGTACGAGCTGCCGGCGTCCGGCTCGACCCGGTTGAGCCGGCCGTAGCCGCAGGCGATGCCCAGCACCGGCAGGAACGCCAGCAGCATGATCGCCGGCAGGTGCAGTCCGACCACGCCCGCCATCAGGCCCAGGCCGATGCCGATCGAGGTGGTGGCCGCGGTGCTGGACGCGGCGATCACCACCACCGCGCCGACGCCGAGCGACTTGCGCATCGTACCGGGAGCAGCACCGTCGGGGACGGGGCCGCTGTCCTTGATCGTCGTCGCCAAGGGATCACCGCCGATTCTCTCGTGGGGGAACGCCCTTACGGTGGGCGCGAGTTGGGGGGTGCGCCGGCAGCGACAGCAGCGGGCGCGGGCAGTGCGAGGACGGGCCGCGGACGGGCGGCGCGCCGGGGTGGGGGCACCGACGGAAGGGCCGGTGGCACGCCATGAAACCCGTGAGCCGGTTCACACGTCAATGCTGTTGTCATAAGCTCGGGCCATGACCGAACGAGCCACGGACCGAGCCACGGACCGAGCCGCCGACCTCGCCTCCGACCGGGTCGTCCCCGAGGTCGCGCGCCGCCGTCGGCGCCCCACCAAGCAGGGCACCGTGCTCTCCCAGCAGGTCATCGTCGACACGGCGCTGCGCCTGGTCGGCCAGCACGGCGCGCAGGCGTTCAGCGTCCGCCGTCTCGGCGCGGCGCTCGGCGCGGACCCGAGCGCGATCTACCGCTACTTCCACAGCACGGACGACCTGCTGCTCGCCGTCGCCGACGAACTCATCGGCCTCGGCCTGCGCGGCTGGCAGCCCACCGGCGACTGGCGCGCCGACCTGCGCGAGGTCGGCCTGCGCATCCACACCCACTCGCTGGCCCACCCGCAGGCCGCCGTCCTCGCCGTGTACCGCACCACCGGCCGCGCCAACGAGATCCGCGCCATCGAGACCATGCTCGGCATCCTGCGGGACGCGGGCTTCCCCGACCCGGACGCCGTCAGCCTGTACCACGCCTTCATCGACCAGGCCCTCGGCTTCGCCGTCCTCGACTCCGCCGCCCTCGCCCTCCCCGCCCCCGCCCAGCACGCCGACCTCGCCGTCTGGGACACCGCCTACCGCACCCTCTCCCCCGACACCCACCCGCACATCGCCGCCACCACCCACCTGCTCGCCGCCGACATGCGCCGCAGCGCCTACCCCCTCGCCCTCGACCTCCTCCTCACCGCCGTCGCCGCCCGTCTCCCCGCCCCGGAGTGATCACCGCCGTGTCCAGAATCCCCTCCCCCGACCCCGACTTCGCGGTCACCGCGATATACGTCCTCCCCGACGACGCCTGGCACCTGGAGCTCGACCACCTCCCCAGCGGCGGCATCACCGTGCTGGCCGGAATCGTTCCCGACGAGGACCCGGAGCGGGAACCGTCGGTGTGGGTCGGAGGCATCGACCCGTGCATCCACATCCCGGTGCCGGTGCTGCGCTGGTTCCTGGAGCTCGTCGACGAGCAGATCGCCGACTCCCGGGCCTGGATGCAGCTGCGCCCCGAACTCGTCGCCATGATCAAGGAGTTGATCGACGAGTACCGCGGCGCCATCGACGAGGACGAGTACGCGGTCCTGCTGGCGCGCCTGCAGTCCGAGCTGCCCCCGGCCGATGTCGCCGAGGTGGTCCGGGGCGCGTTCCGCCGGGAGTACGACCTCGGCTGACCGCCCGGCGCGCCGCCGCCGGCCCGGGCGGTGACGGGCCGTAAGGTCGGGGCGGTTTCCGGGACTCGAAGGGCGGCGCGATGCGGATCTGGATCACCTCGGTGTTCGTCGAGGACCAGGAGAAGGCGCTGCGCTTCTACACCGAGGTGCTCGGCTTCGTGAAGAAGCACGACGTCCCGCTCGGCGGCGGGGCCCGGTGGCTGACGGTGGTGTCGGCGGAGCAGCCGACGGGCACCGAGCTGCTGCTCGAACCGTCCGGGCACCCGGCCGTCCCGCCGTACCAGGCGGCGCTGGTCGCGGACGGCATCCCGGCGGTGTCGTTCTCGGTGGACGACGTGCAGGCCGAGTACGAGCGGCTGCACGCGCTCGGGGTGGAGTTCACCCAGGAACCGACCCGGATGGGGCCGGTGACGATGGCGGTGTTCGACGACACTTGCGGCAATCTGGTGCAGATCGTCCGTCCCGCGCTCTGATCGGCGTCGGACGCACTGCGCCCCACTCCTTCGATGACGAACATTTGGTTGTCGACCGCTCTCCGGTCATGGAGAATGGCGGACTGCAGTTGGTCTATACCTCTCGCCCGTTTGCCCCCTTTCACAGGAGAGCCAAGTTGGCCCGTAGACCGCGCCCGCTCGACCCCGCCGACGGGCCGCTGCAGGCCTTCGCCCACGGCCTGCGCGAACTCCGGGAGTCCGCCGGCAACCCCACCTACCGGTCCCTGGCCCGCATCGCCGGCTTCAGCGCCACCACCCTGAGCGATGCCGCCGCCGGCCTGCGCCGCCCCAGCCTGGAAGTCACGCTCGCTTTCGTCGGCGCCTGCCGGGGCGACGAGGACGACTGGAGTCGCCGCTGGCACCGGCTGGAGGCCGAGCTCACGGACGCCCGACACAGCACCGACGACGGCGAACTCGCCACCGCCGCACGGGAGTCCACCGAGCCACCGGCCGAGCCACCGGCCGCCCCGGTCGACTCCTTACCGTCCGAGACGCTCACCGCGGTCGTTCTCGACCTCGCGCAGCCGGCCCCGCCACGGCCGTGGCGGGGCCGGTTCGCACTGGCCGCCGGAGTGGTGACGGCGCTGGTGGGAAGCCTGCTCGCGCTCCACCTCTCCACCGAGGACCTGAACCAGCTGGCCCAGATCCCGCCGGGATGTCCGAAGCTCCCCGACACCAAGGGCGGCTTCACCGGCCGGACGTACACCGACACCACCCGGGTCCGGGACGCGCCCTCGCTGGGCGGGCAGGTGCTCCAGGAGCTGCCGGCCGGCTGCCGGTTGCGGTTCTCCGGCTACTGCCTGGGCGACGTCGTGATCGACGCCACCGGCAACTCGCCGGACGTGCGCTGGTTCGAGCTGGGCAACGGCTACATCTCCTCCGCGGTCGTCCACGGCAACCCGCCGCCCGGACTGCCGCCCGCCGACTGCCCCGGCGGACACCCCGGCCCGTCCGACCTGGCGCTCACCGCCCGCCCCTCCGCGACCGACCCCTCCGGTGTCGAACTCTCCACCACCGGACGTCAGTTGGGTGTCGTCGGTTTCGCCGCCTACTACCAGGAGCGCGGCGCCGACCGGCCGCGCTGGCACCAGCTCGCGATGACCACCGCCAAGCAGGAGTTCCGCACCACCTGGCAACCCGGAGCCGCCGACGGCGGACCGGCGGAGATCCCGGTACTGGCCGCTGCCTGCCTCGGCGGACAGGCCCCGACCGACACCTCGGACGCCCTGCTGCTCGCCCCCGGGAAGACCGGCCGACCGGACGCCCTCACCGGCGACGCCCTTCGGATCGCCCGCGCCGAGGCCTGCCGCTACCCGGTCAACGGCTGACCCTGACGCCGGGGACCGCCGCCCGCGGGCCCCGGCGTCCACGGTGTTCACGGCGTCCACGGCCCGAACATCCGTCAGCCGCGCAGCACTTCGGCGGCGCTGCGGACCTGGGTCTCCAGGCCGGCCTTGACCTGAGCCATCCCGGCCGGATCGGCGTCCAGCACTTCCTGCTGGTAGGCGAAGTCGACGCTGTACCAGATCCCGACCACGTTGGTCCGGTGCCGGCAGTCGGCGTCCGCACCCGCGACCTTCAGCTCGCGCTCGCCGGGCTCCGGGGTGCGGTTCCACTCGGGGTCGGACATCGCGGCGATCGGGTCGGCGTACCCGGTGACGCCGCGTTCCTTCATGCACGCCGCCCACTGCGCGAACGCGGCCTGGGTGCGCGGGTGCTCCCGCGCGGCGTCCAGGGTGCGGAACTTCGCGTCGCCCATGCTCTGCGGGTCGCCGATCAGCCCGTCCGGGGTGCCGGTCAGCCGGCGGTTGGCCTGGCCGACGCAGCCGTGCTCGGGCACCTTGTGCCCGTTGATGATCTGTCCGCCCGGCCCGAAATGGACCTTCAGCTGGTCGGACCCGGTCGCGGCCACCCTGACCTCGGCGGACTGCTCCGGCATCTTCGCGTTGGCGCGGTCGGCGGGCACGCCGCCCTCCGGGTGGTAGCCCCAGCGGGCCGACAGCTGCGCGTCCTGCCGCCCGTACCGGCCGTCGATCCGGGTGGTCGGGGCGTCCGGGTCGCGCAGGTCCCTGGGCGCCGGGGGGTAGCGGAAGTCCAGGCCGAGCCCGGCCATGCAGCTGTCGATCAGCTTCGCCTGCGCCTGCTGCACCGAGGCGAGCTGCGCCGGATTGAGCAGGTAGCCGTCCAGCGGCAGCGGCAGCGCGTTGGCCGAGTCGGTCACGGGGGCGACGCCCACCGTGGGCATCGGCAGCGGTGACTGGCTCGCCTTCTCGACAGGCTCGGGGGCGGCGGTCGCGCCCGCGCAACCGGCGGCCAACAGCAGCGGCAGGACGAGCAGGCCGGAGGTACGGCGGGGACGGCTCGGGCGGCGGGGCACGGGCGGGTACTCCTCGAAGTCGGGGCGGCACGGCGGCCGCGGGCCGGGCCGACCGGCCGACGCGGAGCCGCGGCTCCCGGACCGCGCGAACGGTCGGAAGCCGCAGCTCTACTGATGGGAACTCAGCCGACGGTGAGCGTCGACCTAGTTGAAGGAACCCGAGGCGTTGTTGTTCTTCAGCGAGCCGTTCAGGTCCGTCACGGGGGCGTAGCCCGAGATGGTCTGGCAGGCGTAGGAGCAGTTGTAGCCGCTGTTGTAGTACACGACGAAGTTGCCGCCGTACCAGCTGTCGATGGCCGCGGCGCCGTTCTTCACCGCGGAACCCGCGCCGGCGCTGCCGTTCAGGCCGGACGAGAAGGTGTAGCCCGAGTAGTCGGAGATGTTGCCGGTCTGCTTGAAGTAGGCGCCGTAGCCGTACGAAGAGGAGTTGTAGTACAGGCAGATGGCGTGCGAGTTGCCCTGGCAGTCGGCGCTGAAGGCCGAGGCGTCGCCGGCGGACGCCAGGCCGAAGCCGGCGACCGTGGTGGCGATGCCCGCGGCGGCGATGAGCTTGCGAAGACGCATCTCGTGGTCCTTCCTCAACAGCGGTGCCGGAACGTCCGGCACCGAGTGGTGGTGGGCCCCCCGAGTGCTCGGCGGTCCCACGAACCACATCCTTCGTCAGGCCCGTGGCACGTCCGTTGCTCCCGCGTGGCGTCCGGAAACCGGCTCCCACCTGCGGGTCCTGCTGTCCGGTTGACCGGAATTGATTGACCGGCAGCATCGGTGTGCCTCGCTCCGCCGGACCATGGGTAGGCAGGGGCGATCGACAACTCCCCGTCCCGGGCCGCCGCTCCCGGGTCCACCCACGCACGAGGAGAACAGATGCACTTCGGGATACTCGGCCCGCTGGTGATATCCGATCACTCGGGGTCGCGTCCGCTCCCGGCCGCCCGCCAACGGGTCCTGCTGGCCGCCCTGTTGCTGCGGCCGGGCTTCGTCCCGAGCGACTCACTGACCGAACTCGTCTGGGACGGCCGACCGCCGGCCGGCGCCACCACCACCCTGCGCAGCTACGTGATGCGCCTGCGCCGCGCCCTCGGGCCGCTCGGCCCGCGCCTGGAGACCGGCCCCGGCGGCTACCGGCTGCTGATCACCGACGCCGAGCTCGACGCCCACCGCTTCGTCCGCCTCTACGAGCACGGCGCGGGCGAGGTCCGCGAAGGCAGTCCGACGACCGGCCTGGCTGCCCTCGACCAGGCGCTGGCCCTGTGGCGGGGCCCGGCCCTCGCCGACATCGCCTGCGCCGTCCTGCACCACGAGGAGGCCATTCGGCTCTGCGAACTCCGGCTCGACGTCCGCGAATTGCGCGTCGAGGCGCTGCTCCGCCTGGGGCGCACCGGCACTGCGGTCGCCGAGCTCCGCAAGCTGACGGCCCGCCACCCCGAGCGGGAGCGCTTCTGGGCGCTGCTGATGACCGCCCTCTCCCGTTCCGGCCGCCCCTCCGAGGCCCTCGCCGTCTACCACCGCGTCTGGCGCCACCTGGCCGAGGCCATCGGCGTCGAGCCCGGCCCCGAACTGCGCGAGCTGCACCGCCGGATCCTGCACGGCGACACGGCGGCGCTCAGCTGGATCGCATGCTGACGCCCGCCCGGCCGGGCCGCCACCCGGAGGTGCTCCTTCGTCGTCCGCCGGAACCGAAAGGCTCAACTTGGCGACGGCATCGGATAAATGATGATCCGTCAGCTGGGGAGCCGGGCCAGGATCCGCTCGGTTACCAGATCGGGGGCGTCCATCGGCAGTGAGTGCCCGGCACCGGGGACGACCTCCACCCGGGCGGTGGGCAGGAGGCCGGAGATCCGGGCGGCGACCGCGGCGGAGTCGTGCAGGGCGCTGCGGGCGCCCAGCAGGAACCGGGCGGGCAGGTCGATCCGGCGCAGCTCCTCGTCGGTGAGCACCGGCGGGACGGGCAGGGCCCGCCGGAAGCCCATCGCGGCGCGGGTGAGTCTCATCAACTCGTCCTCCAGCACGGCGCTGTTGCCGACCGCCCGGGCCAGCCGGGGGCGCAGCGCGCGGGGTGCGGACGCGGCGAGGCCGCCGGCGATCAGCCAGGCGTAGAAGCGGAAGCCGAAGCCGTTGAACCCGGCCGGGTCGAGCAGCGTCATGACGCCGACCCGGCCGGGGTGGTGCAGCCGGTGCTGGAGTGCGACCCAGCCGCCGTAGGAGCAGCCGACCAGGTGCACGTCGGCGAGGTCGAGCGCGGCGAGCACGTCCTCCAGCCAGGCGGCGGCGTCCGCGCCGTCGCCGATCGGCGCGGTCTGCACGCTGGCACCGGGCTCACCGATCGGGTCGAGGGCGAACACCTCGTGGTGCTGGGCGAGTTGGTCCAGCTGGTGGTGCCACATCAGGGCGTTGCCGCCGGACGCGGGGAGCAGCACGATCGGCCGACCCTGCGGGGTGCCGGTGCGCTGGACGCGGGTGGTGCCGAAGGCGGTGGGGACGTCCTGCGCGGTGCGCGGGCCGGGCCACAGGGTGGCCAGGGCGTGGTCGTAGGCGGCACGGAAACGGTCGGCGGCCTGGGCGTTCCTGAACTCGCTCATTCGCATGATACATGTGTATCACGGCATGATACGGGTGTACCAGGGAGGCCGGATCATGAACACGAAGGTCGAGCACGAGGAGCGCCGACGGCAGATCGCCGAGGCGCTGCTGCGGATCGCCGACACCCAGGGGCTGCAGTCCGCGAGCATGCGGGCGGTCGCCGCCGAAGCCGGCGTCTCACTGCGCCTGGTCCAGTACTACTTCGAGACCAAGGAGGGCCTGCTGCTGGACGCACTGGCCCGCCTCGGCGCCCAGCTCCAGGACCGGATGGCCCGCTGGATCACCGCCGCCGGCAGCCCGCCCACCCCACGCGCCCTGGTCACCGCCGTGCTGGCCTGCATCCTGCCCACCGACGCGGAGAGCCGGCGCATCGCCCGCACCTACACCGCGTACTACGCCCTGGTGCTGAACGACCCCGCGGCCCTGGAGAAGCACGGCACCGGCCAGGCCGACGTCCTGGAGTCCTTCCTCGCCAAGCAGCTGCGCGCCGCCCAGCAGGACGGCGCCCTCTCCCCCGCCCGCGACCCGGAGATCACCGCCGCCGGCCTCGCCGCCATGGTCAACGGCCTCGGCCAGAGCGTCCTCGGGGGCCAACGCGACGGCGAGACGGCCCTGGCGATCCTCACCCACCACCTCGACGAGCTTTTCACGTCCGGCGGTTGACGCTCCGCCACTCGATCGTCGGCCGACCAGCCACGTGACCGCTCCGTCGGCCGCACCCTGCGAGGACCAGCTGCGGCGCGCCAACTGCCGCCCCTCCTGCACAAGCGCGGGCGGCGGCGGTCCCGGACGCGAGCGTAGGCGGCGACGGACCGGGCCACGAGTGCAGCCAGCGCCCCGACCCGGCGGGTCCTACGCACCGCGAGGGCTGAATCACCACCTCAACGAGCAGCTCACACATCGATTGACGACCTATCGCCTCATCCTCCGTCGTCCAACCACATCACCGCTCCGTCGTCCGCGACCCGCCAGGACCGGTTGTGCCTCCCCGATCGCCACCCCTCCGGCGCCGTGCGGGCGGCGGCGATCCAGGCCGCCAGTGCGGGCAGTGCCTCGGTGCGCAGGGCCTGTCGGGCGGCGGCCCGCCGGGCCGACGGGAGGGGCGCGACCCGGATCCGGTAGGTCTCCCACCAGGTCGGATGGATGCCGCCTCCGTAGTTGCCGCGGATCTGCGGCACCCACTCGACCGTCAGCAGCACCCCGTCCTCGCGGGCGATTCGCCCGAATTCGAGGGGGACGGTCGTCCTGTCCTCCTCCACCAGCGCGGAGCGGATGTCGGTCGGGGTGAGCGGCCAGGAGAGGCCGCGCGGCAGCAGGCGATCGCGGGCGGGCATCCGGCGATCCTGACACGACGGCGGTCGGCCCCGCCCGGGGTTTTCGCCACCCCTGGTCCGGGCCGTTCCGGTCCGCGTGTCGAAGGGCTCGGGTAGGTTGCCCGGCATGAGTGATCATGGATCCATCGCCTGGCCGCCCGCTCCGATCACGACCGCGCGGCTGGTGCTGCGCCCGTCCGAGGCCCGCGACCGGGACGCGTTCGTCGACCTGTTCGCCTCGCCGGAGGTCGGCGCCCACATCGGGGGCGCCCGGCCGCGGGACGACCTGGAGCGCGCGGTGCCGGAGGTCCCCGGGCAGCGGCCCGGCGTGTTCGTGGCCGAGCTCGACGGGGCGATGATCGGCCTGGTCACTCTCGATCCGCGTGCCGCCGACCGCCCCGGCCACGTCCGCCCGGAGGGCGGCGAACGCGAACTCGGCTACCTGTTCCTCCCCCACGCCTGGGGCCGGGGGTACGCCGCCGAGGCCTGCACGGCCGCCCTCGACTGGTTCGACACCGCACTCCCCGGCGAGCCCGTGGTCCTGTGCACCCAACTCGCCAACGGCGCCGCCCTGCGCCTCGCCGCCAAGCTGGGCTTCACCGAGGTCGAGCGCTTCGAGGAGTTCGGGGCCGCGCAGTGGTTCGGCGCCCGCCTCCCGGTCTGAACCCGCCCGGTCGGCCGGGCCTGCGCTCCCCTGACGGGCCGTGAGGCCCGCCCGCCGTGCGGTAGGTTCCAGGGCATGACCGATCTCGGAACCGTCGCCTGGCCGCCCGCCCCGATCCGCACCGAGCGGCTCGTCCTCCGCGAGCCCGAGGCGCGCGATCGGGCGGCGGTCATCGAGCTGTTCACCTCGCCGGAGGTCTGCGCCTACCTCGGTGGGCCGCGCTCGCGCGAGGAGTTCGAGCAGGTGGTGCCCGAGACGCCGAGTCGGCGGCCGGGCTTCTTCGTGGTCGACCTGGACGGCGCGATGATCGGCAGCGTCACCCTCGACCGCCGCGACCCGAACCGTCCCGGCCACGTCCGCCCGAAGGGCCTGGAGCCCGAGCTCAGCTACCTGCTGCTGCCGCACGCCTGGGGCCGGGGGTACGCCACCGAGGCCTGCACGGCCGCCCTCGACTGGTCCGCCGCCGCGCTGCCGGGCGAGCCGGTGGTGCTCTGCACCCAGTCCGCCAACACCGCTTCGCACCGCCTCGCGACGCGACTGGGCTTCACCGAGGTCGAGCGCTTCGAGGAGTTCGGGGCCGAGCAGTGGTTCGGCGTCCGCCTCGCGGTCTGAACCCGCCACTCCCGCACGGCCGTTCCGTACCCTTGCCCGCCATGACCCTGCACCGACGACACACCTCCCGCGTACTCCTGCTCGACGACCTCGACCGCCTGCTGCTGCTCTGCGGCCGCGACCCGCGCCGCGACGGCGCGCGCTGGTGGTTCACCGTCGGCGGCGGCATCGAGGACGGCGAGGACGCACTGGCCGCCGCCGTACGGGAGTTGCGCGAGGAGACCACGCTGACGTTGACCGCCGACCGGCTCGGTCCGCTCGCCTGGACCCGGCGGACCCGGTTCGGCGTCGACGGCCGGCGCTTCGACCAGTCCGAGGAGTACCGCCTCTGCCGGCTCACGGCCGCCGAGGCCGCCGCCGTCCGGATCGACACCGAAGAGGCCCGCTACGGCCACCACTGGTGGAGCATCGAGGAGTTGGCCACCACCGGGCAGACCGTCCGACCTCGCCGGCTGGCCCAGCACCTGGCCGCACTGCTCCGCTCCGGCCCGGGCCGAGTCCCGCTCCACCTGGGCGACTTCGACGAGGACGCCGACCTGGCCGCCGGCTGACCGGGCGGGGCCCACAGCGCCGGGCGGACCTTGGTGAGCATCAGGTCGAGGAACCGGTCGGGGTGCCGGAAGCTCGCGAAGTGGCTTGCGCCGGGGATGAGTTCGAAGGACTTCACCGGTGCGGTCGCGTCGTCGAAGAAGCGCCCGGCGGCGCCCGGCGAGGTGAGCACGTCGCTGTCGCCCTGGAACACGAAGAGCTGGATCCGGAACCCGGCGACCGCTCCGCCGCGCCGCCCGAGGGCCCGTCAGGCCGCCGACGTCCGGCGCGAGGTCGCCGTCCACCGGTCGACGAAGGCGCACACCAGCGCCGCGACCGCCAGGAAGGCGACCATCGCGCGGAGCAGGCCGCTCTCCGGGTAGGTGTCGGCGACCGCGTACAGGGCGAGGTACGCGGCGCCCAGACCGGCCGTCGCACCGAGCGCCAGCGGCAGCAGCGCCCGCCGGACCTGCTCCTGCCACAGGGCGGCGCCGACGATGAACAGCCCGCCCGCAACGGCGACCTGCAGATGAAGAAACGGCCGCTTCCCGATTCCGGAAGCAGACCCGGCTTTCATGCCCTCCCACCACGAAACGCACGAGGTGTTCCTACTTCGTCCGGCCCGGCAAACGGACGACCGGGCACTCTCCACCGCCAATCCGGACAACGTCGCATGCGACGCCCTGCCGCCCATGGCGCGGCGTCGCCCGCATCGCCGAACCGGGCGGCTCGATCCGCCCCGCCGCCGTCCTGCACCCGCGCCGCCCTCTCCCACGGAGAGCCGAGCCGTCGAACCTCCGTGCGGTCACGCTCCGTTGTCGTTCGGCGGTCAACCCCGGCACGGCAACCGTCGCACGCACGGGACGAAATGGCCGCGGCCGAAGCGGCGACAGGTAATCGCTTTTCATTCCCGGACAGATCCGGCCGCCCCTCCGAGAGCCGGTGTTCGTTCGGAGGCAAAGCGGGCTTGTTCGGTAACGAGAACCACTGATGTGGACGCATTCCTGGACAGCTCGCTGCACCGCCGGCGGACCCTCGACACTCCCCCGAACCGTGGACTGGACCAGCACTCGGGGGTGCCCGACAGGGGACCGCAGGGCGGTCGACCCCAGTTGGGGAGCGTGATCACGGAACGTGATCAAGGTTCGGGCGCGGGGAGTTCACAGTTCACTCACATGCCGCTTGGGAAATCGCCTCAACAACCATTGTGGGGTCGGATGCCGAGAGGTAGAGTCCCGGTTCGCCGAAGCACGGACGGGCACCTCTGGGCATTTATCTTGGAGCGGGCATGTCAAAGAACGGTGGCATCGACAGATCGGGTTCCGATCTGTTGGATGCGTTCGCGGATACCGTTCTCCGGTGGCCCGAGCGCGCCGCAATCGAGTCTCCCGAGCACACTCTCAGCTACCAGCAACTCGCGTTCTCTGCACAGCGGTTGGCCGCCCGACTGGGCGACCGGCCGGGTCCGGTCGCAGTGGCGGCCGGGCACCACCCGGACACCGTGGTGGCGCTGTTGGGCATCCTCGCGGCGGGCGGCGTGTACGTCCCGATCGACCCGGCCTTCCCGGTGGAGCGGCAGCGCCAGATGGCCGAGACGGCCGGCTGCCGGCTGCTGGTCGGTCCCGGGGCAACCGAACATGCCGGCCAACTCGGCTTATCCCCCTTGGAGTTGCACGACTCGACCGAGCAGGCACCCGCCTGGAGGACGACCGCCGTCGCACCCGGCGACCCCGCCTATCTGCTGTTCACCTCGGGGTCCACGGGCCGACCGAAGCCGGTGTCGACGCCACGCGCGGCGATCACGGCCACGGTCGGGTCGCTGCGGGAACTGTTCGAAGTCGGGCCGGACGACCGGGTGTTGCAGTTCGCCTCGCTGAACTGGGACACCTGCTTCGAGGAGATCCTGCCCACGCTGACGGCCGGCGGCCGGCTGGTGTTCGATCCGGAGGCGCATTCGGCGTCGTTCCCCCGGCTGTTGCGGATGGTCGAGCGGCGCGGCATCACCGTGCTCGACCTGCCCACGGCGTTCTGGCACGAGCTGGTCCTGCACCTCACCGAGGACGGCGGACCGGCCGAACTTCCGGAGTGCGTCAGGCTGGTGGTGATCGGCGGCGAGGCCGCCAATCCGGCCCGGCTGGCCGACTGGAGCCGGCTGACGGGCAGTTCGCGGATCCGGCTGCTGAACACCTACGGCTGCACCGAGACCACCCTGATCACGCACGCCGTGGACCTGCTCGGCCCGCGCACCCCGGAGCCGGGCCGCCACTGGGAGCCCACCGAACGCGCACCGATCGGACGCGCTCTCCCCCACGTCGCCGAACTCCTGGCCTCCGACGGCGAGTTGCTGATCGGCGGACCTGCCGTCGCGACCGGCTACCCGGGGCTTCCGGAGGCCACCGCCGAACGCTTCGTGCTCCGCGACGGGCACCGCTGGTTCCGGACGGGCGACCGGGCGGCCCGGGACGGGGACGGGGTGCTGACCCCGCTGGGCCGGCTGGACCACGAGGTGAAGATCCGCGGCATCCGGGTCGATCCGGCGGAGGTGGAGGCCGGAATCGGCGCCCACCCGGGCGTGGGCGCGACGGCTGTCACCGCCACCACGCTGGCCGGTCGGGCCGCCCTGGTCGCCTACGTCGTCCCGCGCACCGGCGGGCCCGACCCCGCGCTCGCCGCCGAACTCCTGCTCTACCTGCGGGAACGCCTGCCCGGCCACCTCGTCCCGAGCCGGATCACCGTGGTGCCGGACCTGGTCCGCACCGCCAGCGGCAAGGTCGACCGCGCCGCCTCGCACCGCCTGCACAGCACCGCCCCGCGCTGAGTCCCGCCCGCCACCGCCGCGGCACCCGTCCGGGCATCGAACCGTCCCCATATTTGACACACCGTCAGTTCACGTACCGCCGAGGGCGCAGAACCCCGCGCGCCCGGACGCCGCACCGCACCACAAAGCACCGCGCACCGAGCACTGCCGACCTGGCATCCGCCAGACCACGCGCACCCCGCACCGGCCGAAGGAGACCCCGATGAGCCTCGACATGCCCGTCACCGCACCCGCCGCAGCCGGCCCCGGTCGCACGCCCGACCCGGTGGAGGCGCTCGCGGCGGTGTTCCGCCGGATCCTGGAGCTGGACCACGTCCCGGCCGACGGCAACTTCTTCCTGCTGGGCGGCGATTCGCTGATCGCCACCCGGGTGCTCAGCGCCGTCGCCCGCGACCACGGCGTGGAGCTGACCTTCGAGGACTTCCTCGCCGACCCCACCCCGGCCGGCCTGGCCACCCGCATCGCCACCGAGGGCGTCACGGCGGACGCGCACAGAATCGCGGCCGGCCGATGACCGCCGCGACTCCCCCCGGCACCGCCTCGGCGCCGCGGTCGGTGATCGTGGTCGGCGCGGGCCTGGCCGGGTTGACCGCGGCCGTCGAACTCGCCGACCGCGGCGTGTGCGTGACGGTACTTGAGGCCAGGAACCGGGTCGGCGGGCGCACGCTCGGCATCGAGGTGGCGCCGGGACGGTGGATCGATGCGGGCGCGGCCTACCTCGGCGACCTGCACACCGAACTCCACGCCCTGCTCGCCGCCTGCGACTTGAAGACCGCGCCCACCACCATGGCGGGCGCCAGCCGGTTCGCCCTCACCGAGGACCGCTCGGACGGCGCGGCGACCCGCGACGGCCGGTTCCCGCCGCTGAGCGCCGTCGCGCTGGGCGACCTGTTCGAGCAGCTGGAGGAGTTGACGGCCGCGGTCCGCCCGGACGCGCCGTGGCTCTCACCGGATGCGGCGCGGCTGGACGCCCTGCCGGTGGCCGACTGGGCGGAGCAGCAACTCACCCACCCGGACGCCAAGTTGTTCTTCCCGCTGTTCCTGGGCGAGATGATGGCGGCCGATCCGGCCAGGATCTCGGTCCTGCACATGGCGTTCTACCTGCGGTCCGGCGGCGGCCTGCGCTATCTCAACGCCTTCGAGGGCGGCGCCCAGCAGGACCGGGTGGCGGGCGGCTCGCACCGGCTGTGCGAGCGGCTGACCCGACGGCTGTTGGATCGGGGCGGAGTGCTGCACACGGACGAGCCGGTGCTGTCGGTGGAGCAGACCGAACGGGAGGCCGTCGTCCGTACGCCCGAGGGGAGTTACCGGGCGGACGCGGTGGTCGTGGCGGTGCCGCCGCTGCTCGCGGACGCGATCGAGTTCCGTCCGCCGCTGCCCACCCCGCGGGCGGCGTCGCGGACCGAGCGCGGCTGCGCAGTGAAGCTGAACCTGGTGTTCCCGGAGCCGGCGTGGCGGGCGCACGGCCTGTCGGGATGGTCGGTGAACGCGACCGGCCCGTTGCTGTCCACGGTGGACGACACTCCGCCGGAGGGCTCCCCGGGTGTGCTGACCGGGTTCGTCACCGGCGCGGAGGCCCATCGCTTCGCCGCGCTGCCGCCCGAGGAACAGCGCGCGGCGGCGGTCGCGCAGGCAGCCCGGCTGTTCCCGATGCTGCCCGATCCGATCGCCTTCCATGTCACCGACTGGGTCAACGAGCCCTGGAGCAAGGGCTGTTACGCGGCACTCTTCGGGCCCGGCGACTGGTCGGCGCTCGGCCCGACGCTGACCGAGCCGCACGGCCGGGTGCACTTCGCGGGCACCGAGACCAGCACCGAGTTCTTCGGCCTGCTGGAGGGCGCGATCCGTTCGGGTCGCCGCGTCACCGCCGACCTCCTAGGCGAGTAACAGCACCCGGCATCACGTCAGTTGCCAGTTCGAACCCTTTCCCCCCGACCCGGTAGCACGCTTCGCACGCGGGCGCGCCCGGGCATCGAGTCCTGCTTCGGAAGACCGGAGAGACCGGAGACCGCCATGAGCGATCAGACATCCATCGCGCCGCTTGCCGTCAGAGAGCGGTTCATGTCCGACCCGACCCTGGGTGCGGGCAACTTCCTCGACCGGGCGGTCGAGGCGAATCCGCACCGTGCGGTGCCGTTCGCGTTCAGCCACCGGCTGGACCACCGCGGGCAGGTGGTGCTGCGCGGGCACAGCCTGCTGGACCTGGTGGCGCTGCGCGACCGGTACGCGGCCTGGTACCACGCGAACGGTGTGCGGCCGGGCGAGCCGGTGGGCGTGGTGATCGCCGAGGGCCTGGAGCCGCTGCTGCACTTCTTCGCGCTGACCGCGCTGGGTGCGGTTCCGGCGCTGGTGAACGACGCGATGCGGCACGACGTGATGGTGCGCTACCTGAGCCACGTCGGCGTGGTGGGGGTGGTCGCGGACGACACCACCCGGCTGGCGTCGGCCTACCGGAAGGACCCGCAACTTCGGCCCCGCTTCCTGTCGTTGACGGCCGAGGTGCAGGCCTTCGACGCGGCGTCGGCGGCGCTGCCGGAGGGGTACCCGTACCAGCACGCGGCCGAGGACGTGGTGGCGCTGATCCACTCCTCGGGGACGACCGGCACGCCGAAGTCGACGATGTTGGCGCACCGGCAGTTCTGGGAGGGCAAGCAGCCGCGGATGGTGCGCTTCCCGGCGGAGTCGTACGACCGGCTGATGTCGCTGATGCCGCACACCCACGCGGGCGGCCTGAGCTACTTCATGACGGCGACGCTGCTGGGCCTGCCGACGGTGGTGATGTCGGACTGGCGGCGGACCGTGGTGGAGCCGGCGATGGAGGCGTTCCGGCCGACCATGGTGGCGTCGTTCCCGCGCACCTTCGTGGAGTTGGCGACCGGTGACCTCCCGACCGCGGGCGCGGCCAAGGTGCACTCGTGGTTCAACACGGGCGACAGCGCGCACTACGGGCACATCCGCCGGCTGGTCCAACTGGGCGAGCGCCCGGCGGGGTTGATCCGTCCGTGGCTGCTGCCGCAGGAGCGGGCCGAGCAGGCCGCGCTGCCGGGTTCGCAGTTCGTCGACGGGCTGGGGTCGTCCGAGATGGGCATGGCGCTGTTCGGGCAGGTGACCTCGCCGGAGACGGAGCGGGACGACCGCTGCGTGGGCACGCCCTCGGAGGTGGTGGAGCGGGCGGCGGTGCTGGACGAGGACGGTGTCGAGGTCCCGGACGGCACGGTCGGTCTGCTGGCGGTGGCCGCGCCGTCGATCACGCCCGGGTACTGGAACAACGAGCGGCTGACGCAGTCGTTCCGGCAGGACGGGTACTGGCTGACCGGCGATGTGGCGTACCGGGACGGCGAGGGGCGGTTCTACCACCTGGACCGCACGGTCGACGTGATCGACACCTTGGACGGACCGGTCTACAGCCTGCCGCTGGAGGAGGTGCTGCTCGCCGACTGCGCCGCGCAGGTGCAGGACTGCTCGGTGGTGGGCGTGCCGCACCCGGACGGCGGGCAGCGGCCGATCGCGGTGGTCCGGCTGCAGGACGGGGCCAGCGCGGACGGGCTGCTGGAGGCGGCCAACGCCGAGCTGGCGAAGGCCGGTCTCGCGGAGCTGGCGGCGCTCCGAGTCGCGGACCGCGCCGAGGAGTTCCCGCTGGGCCCGACCGGCAAGGTGCTGAAGCGGGAGCTGCGCACCCGGCACGCCGGCCTGCTCTCCGCCGCCGGCCCGGCGCGTCCCTGATGACTCGTCGGGTGCCTCAGCCGTACTCCTACGCGCGGCGGGAGTTGACGGAGCCGGACTGGCGGCGGCTGCCGGGCTGGCGGGAGGTGTCGGCCGCGCAGTGGCGGGACGCGCAGTGGCAGCGGGCGCACTGCGTGCAGAACGAGCGGCAGTTGCGAGAGCTGTTCGGCCCGCTGCTGACGGACCACTTCTATCGTGAACTGGCAGCCGATCAGGCCGAGTTCGCGACGATGTCGATCCTGATTCCGCCGCACATGCTGAACACCATGGCGGCGGACGCCCCGCTGGAGCCGACGGCGTTCACCGCGGCGTTCCTGGCGGATCCGGTGCGGCGGTACATGCTGCCGGTGCGTTCCGACCGGCATCCGCAGTGGCCCAGCCATCCGCTGGCGACGCGGGACTCGCTGCACGAGAGCGAGATGTGGGCGGTGGAGGGGCTGACGCACCGCTACCCGACCAAGGTGCTGGCCGAGTTGCTGTCCACCTGCCCCCAGTACTGCGGGCACTGCACCCGGATGGACCTGGTCGGCCGCTCCACGCCGCAGGTGACCAAGGCCCGGCTGGTGCTGCGCCCGGCCGACCGCGAGGAGCAGATGCTCGACTACCTGAAGCGCACCCCGTCGGTGCGGGACGTGGTGGTGTCGGGCGGCGACCTGGCGAACGTGCCGTGGCCGCGTCTGGAGTCCTTCCTGATGCGGCTGTTGGAGCTCGGCTCGGTGCGCGACATCCGGCTGGCCAGCAAGTCGGTGGTCGGCCTGCCGCAGCACTGGCTGCAGCCGAAGGTGCTGGCCGGCGTCGAGCGGGTGGCCCGGCTGGCCGCCCGCCGCTCGGTCAACCTGGCGGTGCACACCCACGCCAACCACGCCGCCTCGGTGACGCCCCTGGTCGCCGAGGCGGCCCGGGGCCTGCTGGACGCGGGCGTGCGGGACGTGCGCAACCAGGGCGTGCTGATGCGCGGGGTGAACGCCACCCCGGCGGCGCTGCTCGACCTGTGCTTCGCCCTCCAGGGCGAGGCGAACATCCTGCCGTACTACTTCTACCTGTGCGACGTGATCCCGAACGCCGAGCACTGGCGGCTGCCGCTCTCCGAGGCGCAGCGCCTGCAGGAGGCGATCCTCGGCTACCTGCCGGGCTACGCGACGCCGCGGCTGGTCGCGGACGTGCCGCACGTCGGCAAGCGCTGGGTGCACCAGGCGGTCGCCTACGACCGGGAACGCGGCATCTCGTACTGGACCAAGAACTACCGCACCACCGTTGAGCTCCCGTCGGCCGAAGAGCCGTGCGAGGACGCGCCGTTGAACCGCCGGTACTCGTACGTGGATCCGGTGGACACGCTGCCGGAAGCGGGCCGCGCCTGGTGGGCGGAGCAGCTGGAACGCGGTGGTGTCGCAGAACTTCCCGAACTATTGGGCCTGTTGGAGGGCAAGTGAGCGAGGCTTCGGCGCCGCTGCGCCGAATGTGCTGGATCTTCCCGGACCGGGAGTCGACCCGGTCGGGGGCGATGTGGAAGCACTACTTCTGGGACATGTTCGCCGAGGTGGCCGCCGGGATGGGGATGGAGTGGTCCCGGCACGCCCCGGAGGCGGTGACGGTGGACGGCACCGATCCGGCCCGGCCGCGGGTGTACGTGGACGACGAACCGGTCACGCCCGAGGACACCCTGTTCATCACGGCGCTGTACTCGCTGCCGTACCAGTCGATGGACGTGTTCAACCAGCTGGCGCTGTGCACGGTGCTGGAGCAGGCCGGGTTCTACCTGCCGTTCCCGGCGCAGGTGTCGCTGCTGGGCAACGACAAGCTGGCGACCATGCTGTTCCTGGCGGACTCGCCGGTGCCGCCGATCCCGTCGGTGCGGATCGGCTCGGGCCGGGACGTCTCCAAGCACCAGTACGAGGTGGCGCTGGGCGAGTTGACGTTCCCGGCGATCGTGAAGCCGGCCGGCTGGTGCGGCGGCGGCGGGATCTGCCTGGCCCGCTCCCCCGAGGACGTGCGCGGGCTGGCCAGCCTCGCCCAGGGCGGTGACACCACGCTGGTGGCGCAGCCGTACCTGGGCGACGGCACGGCCGACTACCGGGTGTACGTGATCGACGGGAAGCCGTACGCGGTGCTGCGGCGCACCCCGGAGGCGGGGTCGCCGGTGGCGAACGCGAGCCGCGGCGGGTCGATGGAGTTCTGCGAGATCCCGGCCGAACTCGCCGACGCCACTGCCTATTTCGCGAAGAAGCTGCCGATCCCGTTCTTCTGCGTGGACTTCCTGCACGACGGGGAGCGGTTCTGGTTCTCCGAGTTGGAGCCGGACGGGGTGATCGCTCCGGACTTCGACGACCCGGACCGCTCGGTCCAACGGGACGTCACCCGGGCCCGGTTCGCGGCCTACCGCGACGCGCACGCGGCCTTCCTCACGAACGGGGGCGCTGCCCGATGAGCTTCTCACTGACCGAGGCGCAGGCTGCCGACGGCCTGGCGGTGGCCCGGCACACCCTGGAACTGTTGCGCACCGTACCGGAGTTCGGCGACCGGTACGCGGGCGTCGCCGCGCCCGGCACGCTCGCGGAGCTGGCGGCGCTGCCGCCGCTGGCCAAGGACGACCTGAACACGGCCCTCGCCCACCTGGAGCCGTCCGCCGCGCAGGGCGCCACCTGGCTGTTCCAGAGCGGCGGTTCGACGGGCGCGCCGAAGGTCGGGTACGCGCCGACCGGGTTCTACATGGCGAAGGTGTTCGAGCACTGGCAGCCGCTGGACCGCGACGACGTCTTCGTCAACGCCTGGGGTGCGGGCCGGATGTGGGGCGCGCACTTCCTCGCGGCGGGCCTGGCCGACCTGTGCGGCTGCCGGGTGATCGCGCTGGGTTCGGTGACCCGCGAGGAGTACCCGGAGTGGCTGGCGTTCCTCGCCGACCGGAAGGTCACCGCGATCGGCGGCACCCCGAGCGTGCTGCGGCTGTGGTTCGCGCACGCCCGCGCAGCCGGGATCGAACTCCCGTCGCTGCGCAAGGTGTTGTGGCTCGGCGAGGCCTGGCAGCCGCAGCTGGAGGAGGACCTGGCAATCGTCGCGCCGAAGGCCCGCCGGCACGGCATGTTCGGCTCCACCGAGACCTGGGTGGTCGGCTCCAACACCCCCGACTGCCCGGCCGACACCTTCCACCCGTTCCCGCACCAGCTGGTGCACGTCGGCGACGACGGCCTGCTCGACTTCACCTCCCTCGACCCGGCGATGCTCAACCCGGTGCTGCGCTACCGCACCGGCGACGCGGGCGAGTTGACATCCTGCCCGTGCGGAAGGACCGGACCGGCGATGCGGGTGCTGGGCCGCCGCGACAACGTGGTGCAGGTCCGCGGCCTCGGCCTGCACGTGGACGAGCTGCTCGCCCGGGTGGAACGCGAACCCGGTGTCACCCGCGCCCAGGTGGTGATCACCGAACAGGGCGGCCGGGCCCAGCAGGTGGACGTCCTGGTGCTCGGCACCCTCCCCGACCCGGCGGCGCTGCGCCGTGAACTGCTATCCGCCACCTTCACGTTGAGCACCGCCTTCGTGCACGACCCGGAGCACGTCCGGGTCCGGGTGGTGGACGCCCTGATCGGCAACGACCGCACCGGGAAGACCGCCGGCTTCGTCGTCCGGGAGGCGTCGTGAGACTCCGCGCACCCGAACGGCTCGGCCGGGCCTTCAACCTGTTCTGGTTCGGCAAGTCGATCTCGAACGTCGGCGACCGGGTGACGGTGTTCGTCGTCCCCACCCTGATGATCTTCGTGCTGCACGCCTCCGCGTTCCAGGTCGGCATCGTCGCCATGGCCCAGTACCTGGGCATTCCGCTGCTCGGGCCGATCGCAGGCGTGCTGGTGGACCGCTGGGACAAGCGGCTCACCCTGCTGGTCTGCGACCTGGTCCGGCTGCTGGCCGTCGGCATCATCCCGCTCGCGTACTGGCTGGACTTCCTGTCCACGCCGCTGCTGTTCTGCTGCGTCGCGGCGGTCTCCGGCGCGACGATCTTCTTCAACGTCGGCTACCTGGTGGCGGTGCCCGCCGTCGTCGAGCAGCAGCACCTGGTGCGCGCCTACTCGCGACTGGAGGGCAGCGGCTCGGTCGCCGAAGTGGCGGGACCGTCCATCGCCGCAGGCCTGTACAGCGCGCTCGGCGCCGCCTCGCTGCTGGTCGACGCCGCCAGCTACCTGGTCTCCGCGGCCTGCTTCCGCTGGATGCGCCCCTGGGGCGAACGCACCGTCGCCCAGGGCTCGGTGTGGCAGCGCCTCACCCTCGGCTTCCGCCTGAACTGGCAGGACCCGGTGCTGCGCCGGGTGGTGCTGGCCGCCGTCACCCTCAACTCGGGCGGCCCGGTGTTCGTCACCGTGCTGCCGGTGTTCGCCTACCGCGGCCTCCACGTCACCGTCGGCGTGTTCGGCGCCGCGATGTCCGCGGGCGCGGTCGGCGCGCTGCTCGGCGCACTGGTCGCCCCGAAGATCAGCGGCCGCCTGGGCATCGGCCGGACCATGGCCTGGTCGCTGCTGCTGCACTGCCTGGTCGGCCTGGGCGTGCTGGCCGCGCCCGCGCTGCCCGCCGGGCCGGTCATCGCCGTCACCATGGGCTGCTACGGCTTCTTCATGTCCTGCATCAACGTGTGCTCCGCGCCCGCCCGGCAGTCCCGGATGTCCGCCCAGCACCAGGGCGTCATGCACGCCGCGTTCCGCACCGCCACCTGGGGCGTCATCCCGCTCGCCGCCCTGGCCGGCGGCCTCTCCGTCTCCCTGCTCACCGGCCCGCTCGGCGTCCTGGACGCGGCCCGCTGGACGATGGTCGGCGGCACCCTGCTGGCCGCCTGCTCCTTCCTGCCCGCCCTCGCCGTCCAGTCCCGGATGGACGCCGGCCTGCCGAAGGCCGCCGACAGCGTCACCGAACTCGCGGAGACCGCCTCATGACGGATCGCCAGGTCGTCCTCGTCACCGGCTGCTCGTCCGGCATCGGCCTGGCCACCGCCGCCGCCGCGAGCCGGGCCGGCTGGACGGTGATCGCCACCGTCAGATCGCCCGACCGCGCCGACGCACTGCGGGCCGCCGCGCCCGACGCCGTCGTCCGTCGACTGGACGTCACCGACGAGGAGTCCATCACCGCCTGCTTCGCCGACCTCCCCCGGCTCGACGCGGTGGTCAACAACGCCGGGATCTCCAACTTCGACCCGACGCTGGAGATGTCCACCTCGACGGCACTGCGCGCCAACCTGGAGGTCAACTTCTTCGGCACGGTGGCCGTTTCGCGCGCCGCGATGCCGCTGCTGCGCGCCTCCGGGGGCCGGCTGCTGACCATCGGCAGCGTGCACGGCGTGATCGGCCAGCCCTTCAACGAGGCCTACTGCGCGGCCAAGTTCGCCGTCGAGGGCTTCATGGAGGCACTCGCCCCGGTGGCCGCCGCGCACGGCGTCCAGGTCTCGATGGTGGTGCCCGGCTACGTTCCCGACACTCGCTTCGGCCACTTCCCGGACGTCAACCGCCGTACTGTGCAGGCCGCTTCGGGCCCGTACGCGGACACCTTCGCCGCGTACGTCGACCGGCTCGGACAGAGCTGGGCGAACGCCGGGCAACCGGCCGCGGAGGTCGCCGACGCGGTGGTGCGGGCACTGGCCGAGGACCGGCCGCCGTTCCGCATCCCCACCAACGCGTGGGCCGCGGCCTACCTCGACGCCAAACTCGCCGACCGCGACGGCCGCACCGTCCAGCGCCTCGCCCACGACTGGATCGGCCTCACCCCCACTCCGTGACCTTGGAGCAACCGCCATGCCCGCCAAGCCACTTCAGTCCCTCGTCGACCACGCTCGGCGCAACTCCCCGTTCTACGCCGATCTCTACCGCGACGTGCCCGCCACCGTCACCTCGCTCACCGACCTGCCCGTCATCGACCAGATCGCGTTCTGGGCCGCCAACTCCTGGCCCGACAACCGGCTTCTGACCGGCCCGCTCACCGACGCCTGCGTCTACAAGTCCGGCGGCACCACCGGCAAGCCCAAGTTCTCCCCCTGGACCCGCGAGGAACACGTCGACTCCGTCACCGCGTTCGGCGCCGGCCTGGTCGACGCCGGCCTCAGGCCCGGCCAGAAGGTCGCCAACCTGTTCCGCGCCGGCGAGTTCTACAGCGGCTTCCTCTTCATCGAGTACGCCCTGCAGCACGCCCCGATCGACAACGTCCGCCTGCCGATCGCCACCGCACCCGACGAGTACGTCGCCGACGTCATCCACGGCTTCGGCGCGGACGTCCTGGCCGGCGAGCCCATGAAGCTCTCCGCCGTCGCCGAGACCCTGCTCAAGCAGGACCGGCCCGCCCCGCAGGTCGAACTGATCCTCTTCGGCGGCGACATCCTCTTCAACGACCTTCGCCCGCTGCTCCGTTCGGCCTTCCCGAACGCCGCCCTCTCCTCCATCGGCTACGCCTCCGTCGACGCCGGCCTCGTTGCCGGCCCCGTCCCCGCCGGCGACGACCTCCGGGTCCACCAGGCCTTCCCGAACCGCACCGTCGTCGAGATCGTCGACGACGCCACCGGCGAACCCATCACCGAGCCCGGCGTCCCCGGCCGCGTCGTCGTCACCAACCTCTTCCGCACCCTGGTCCCGATCCTCCGCTACCCCGCCGGCGACCGCGCCGAGTGGGTCGACCCCGAATGCCGCCGCTTCCGCCTCCTCGGCCGGTCCACCGAAGGCGCCCGGGTCGGGATCGTCTCCATGCCCACCGAACAGGTCCGCGACGTCCTCCTCGCCCACGACCCCGACCACCACATCACCGGCATGCAACTCGTCCAACGCCGCTGGGCGGGCCGCGACGGCCTCGTCATCCGCCTCGGCCACACCGCCCCACCCCCGCCCGCCCTCACCGAAACCCTCCTCCGCGCCGTCCTCGACGCCCGCCCCACCTACGAGGACGAAGCCGCCATCGGCGCCATCCACCCCCTGCAGATCGAGTGGGTCCCCCGCTCCGAACTCACCACCAACCCCCGCACCGGCAAACTCCAACAGGTCATCGACGAACGCCCCGCACACTGACCCGCGGCGGATGCCGACGAGGCCGGGCCCCACCCCCGTCGTTCGAGGGTGGGGCCCGGCCTTGTCGGTGCCTGCGTACCGTCAGGCGAAGGTGTTGGACGCCCAGAGGGCTCCGCCGACCCCTTCGCCACCGTCAGCCTTGTAGACGACGAGGTTTCCGTCGTCCTGGAGCTTGAGGTAGGCGTAGGAGTTGCCATTGGTGTTCGACGCCCAGGCGGCGCTGCCGTCGGTGCGGTACACCACCACGTTGCCGTCGTCCTGGACCTTGAGCGTGGCACCCGAGTTGCCGTCGGTGCCGCTGGCCCAGATGGCCACGTTGTCGCTGTTGCGGTGCAGTACGAGGTTGCCGTCGTACTGCATGATCAGGTACGTCGTCTTGGCCCGGATCATACGGCCCGAGGGGAGCCCCGCTCCGTTGCGCAGCGTGGCGGTGGTCCACACCGTGCTCGCCGTGTCCTCACTGCCGCTGTTCTTGTAGACCAGCAGTCGGCCGTCGTCTTCCCTGAGCTTCATGTACGCACCGGCGAACTGCCAGGTGCCGGTGTGCCAGATCGGGTTGCCGCCGGCGTTCTTCAGCACGGTGTTGCCGTCGGGCTGCACGGTCAGGGACGCACCCCGGTTGTTCCAGGTCGCGGTGTTCCATGTCGGAACGCCGTCACTGCGGCGGTAGAGGACGAAGTTCCCGTCCTCCTGCATCTCCAGGACGTGGGTCTGGACCTGGGTCCAGCGACCGGAGGTGAGCTGGGTCCCGGAGCCCAGCTTCGGGTCGACCTTCATGGTGCCGGTGGACCACAGTGCCCCGCCGACGTCCTCTCCGCCGTCGGCCTTGTAGAGGACGATGTTCCCGTCGTCCTGGACCTTCAGGTAGGCGTTGGCGTTGCCGGTGCCCCAGGTTCCGGTCGACCAGATGGCTCCGGTCGCGGCGCTCGGGTTGCCGTCACTGCGGTAGACCACGAAGTTGCCGTCGGGCTGGACGTAGGCCCAGGCGCCCGCGTTGCCACCGGTGCCGGTGGACCACAGGATCCCACTGTCGACCTGACGGTGCGTCACCACCAGGTTGCCGTCACTGCGCATGGTCAGTCGGAGGTCGGTTCCGGTGATGCTCTGCCCGGCGGTGAGCTTCGTGCCGGAGGCAGCGATGGTGCCGGACGTCGGGCTGACACTCGTGTTGGGGCCGGTGACGGTGAAGCCCGGGTCACCGGTGGTGCCGGTGCGAGTGCCGGTCCAGGTCTGCAGCACCCCCTGCGGGGTGATGCCCCAGAGCGAGGGCACGCCGTTGCCGGCGAGGTCGCCGTCGGAGCCGATCCGCGGCCAGGCGGCGGCGGTGACTCCGGTGGCTGCCGTCTTGCCGGCGGAGATGCCGGTGGCGACGGGGTAGGTGATGGTGATGCCGTCGCTGTCGGTGCTGCTGATGGTGGTGACGGTGAACGTGTGGGCGGTGACCACACCGGTGGTGCGGTTGCGCGCCCACAGGCCCGGACGGCTCTGGCCGGCCCAGTCGCCGGGGCTGATCAGGTCGCGGTCCTTCCACCCGGTCGAGGCGAGCCGCACCGGGTTGCCGAAGCTGTTGTCGATCACCGAGGGGTAGTACCAGAGCGCGGCGTTGCCGGACGGGTCCGTCTCCGTGGTGACCAGGCCCGTGCGGTTCTTGTTCGCGTTCGCCGGGCTCCGGTCGGTGGACTTCGGGTCGCCGACGGCGGCGATCTGCAGAGCGCCGGACCAAGTGGTGGCGTACCCCGTGCAGTCGGGGTTGCTGGTGGTCACCACGCAGGCGGGCTTGGCCAGTTCGACCTTCGTGTCGAACACGCCGGCGACACCGGTGTTCCCGGGGTTCTTGTAGACCCAGAGCTTCGGATCGCCGTCCTTGTGGACGATCAGGTCGTCGACGTCCGGACCGTTGCGGAGGCTGCCGCGGTGCGTGGTGCGGTAGTTGGCCCAGGAATCGCCGCCCGGAGACTGCGCCGCGGTGGCGGCGACGCCGTACTGCGGTCCGGCAGCCGGAGCGGTGTAGACCCGCAGGTCGCCCGAGGGACCGGCCGTGACCACGTCGGGCGTGCGGTTGACGTCGGCATTGACGTCGCCGAACACCGGGGCCGGGCCGGCGGAGTTCCACGGCACGTAGAAGGTGTACTGGCCGACCGGCGAGACGTTCCCGGCGTTGTCCTGAGCCTGGACGTAGAGCACGTTGGTGCCCCAGCGCCCGGGCGTGACGGCGATCTTGCCCGCGGGCATCGCGCTGCCGCACTTCCACTCGTCACCGGCGCCGAACTGCGGGTCGAAGCTCCAGCGCAGGCAGGTGACACCGGAGGTGTTCAGGCCACTGGGGTTGGGGTCGGTCGCGGTGAACGGAACGTACCCGCTCTGGCCGGCCCGCAGCGTGGTGACCTGGCCGTTGCCGGACGGCGGGAACTGGGTGGTCGGGTCCGCGACCGTGGTCGGGAAGGAGAGGGTGGGCGGGGTCAGGTCGACCTTGAAGTTGCAGGTGGGCGTGGGACCGCCCCACGAGACGCCGTCGAGACCGTCGTTGGAGAAGGCGCTCCAGCCGTAGGCGTGGCCGTCCTTCAGCAGACCTCCGGGAAGCCACCACGAAGCGAGTCCGCCGTTGCCGACGAAGTCGGAAGAACCGTTGGCGACATCGGGAGAGCCGGACTGGCTGTAGTCCCAGATGTGGTTCCAGGTCTTGACCTGCGCCTGAGTGGGACTCGAGACGTTGGCGGTCAGCGCGACGGCCTGGGCCTGGGCGCTACCGGCACCCAGCCAGGCCCAGGTGGCCGAGTCGGAGCTGCCACAGGCCTGGTTGGTCTGCGCCGGGCTCACCGTCCGGGGCGCCGGGTAGGTGCCGGGGTTCGCCGGCGGGTTGGGTACCCGGTCGTACGTGATGCTCAGCACCGGCTGGGCGGTGACGCGCTTGAACCCGTACGCGTCGCTCTCGTTGCCGTAGAGGCCGAACGTGAGGTTGTCGAGGGTGGGCCCGTACTGCTTGACCACGCCGCTGACGTTGTAGCTGAAGCCGACGTTGTTGTAGCAGCCGGTGTGGCCGGAGCCGCCGACCCAGCGGCTGCCGTCGAGGCTGCCGCCGACCTTGCTGGGCTGGTTGTTCCAGTTGGTCCCGCTGGAGAAGCCGCCGGTCAGGTACAGGTCCAGCGGGTACGTCTTGGCGCAGTCGAAGTTGGCGGAGACGTATTCCTGCAGGTCGATCTGCGCGCTGTTGATGACCGCCCCGCGCAGCGGGATGGTGTCGAACTGGAAGAAGGACCGGTAGGTGTCCGCGGGAATGCAGCTGTTGCCCTGCGGGTACGTGCCGCACAGGCCCACACCGGGATAGGCAGTGTCACCGCTGCCGGAACGCATGTAGTTGCCGGACTCGGTGGGATGGGCGGACTGCACCCACGTCCACGCCGAGGCACTGGTGTTCCACGGAATCCAGGCCGGGTCGATGTAGTACGGCGCGGTGCCGTGCGCAAGCAGGTCCTGACTCGGCGTCAGGGTCAGTCCGCTCGCATCGGCGACGACCGGCATGGTGGCGACGGCCGCACTCGCGCCCGGGCCGTCCGCACTGCTCGCCGCCGTTCCCTTGCCGGCGCCCGCGGCAGCACCCTTCGCCTGGACCTTCGACGCGGCGGCACCCCCCGCGGCGCTGTCCCACATCCGCGGCGCGGGCGCCGTCCACCGGGGCTTCCCGTCGGCCGCCTTGGCACTCAGCGTGCCGTCCTTGCCGGCCGTCACCGTGACGCCGTCGGCCTCGGTGGAGAACTTCAGGCTCTTCAAGGCCTGCCCGGCGGCGGCCTGTTGGGTCTTGACGACCAGCACGGTCGACATCCCGCCGTACTTGCTGGCGGTGACCTTCAGGTCGACATCGGGAATGACATTCGGGTACAACAACCCGGTCCCGCTGTCGTCCGGTTGAGGCGTCGGCAGGTCGAACGGCGCACTCAGCGCGAGCTTCTTCCCGTCCGCGCTGGTCATCGTCGTCAGCGGTCCCTTGCCACCGGGCGACAGCACAACGCCCCCGGCAGCGGACTTCGGCGCCCAACTGCCGTCGGCGGCCCGCACCAGCGTCCCGTCGAGCGCCGCCCAGCCGTCGGTCCGCTTCACCCGCTGCTGGTCCGGATGCGCGGTGAACGCGAAATGCCCGTCGGGCGTCGCCGACGTCTCACTGAACTCGGTGGTCAGCGAATCGATCACCACCCGCTGCCCGGTGGCCTTCGCCTTCGCCAACGCCCGATCGGCATCCGTCTGCGGGCGCTGCTGCTCCCGCTCCTTCGCAATGGCCGCGATCTCCTCGGACGACGGCAGCCCGACCCCCTCCGCCGCGAACGCGGCAGGAACGACCGGCCCGACCGTCAGGGCTACCGCCCCGACGAGGGCCACAAGGCGCGGCGGGGCGGCGCCCCGGCGGCGTCTGGACACAGTGCTCTCCTCAAGCTGAAAGAGCCTCACAACGCTTGCGCGTAGAGGTCGGCAGCACGGTCTTGCATCCGAAGGCCCGCGCGCAAGCAACTTGAGTTGCTGCGGTCCGTTTTGATCCGGAGACAGACAGTATGCGAAGTGTGTGATATGCGTCACGCCGAAGTAACCAGAGCGAACGTATTGACTGCACACAGTGAGGAGTTGGTAAATTTTCGCACCATTTTGGTGATCATTTGGCAGGCCCTTGGGTCCGCCCACACACTGGGGGGTGCACGTGTCATCGACACGTCGTCTCACACGCCGACGAACAGACAATCCGTCACTGCTACGGAGACTGGCCGCCATCACCGCGGTCAGCGTCGTCGGATCTCTTCTCGCACCGGTCTCACTGGCGGTCGCCGCCGGACCGGACTACTCGCGCAAGTGGTCTCCACCGGACACCCCGCTGCCCGCCACCAAGTCCGTGGACGGCCACGACGTCCCCGCAGTCGCGGTGACGAAGCCCGCCCACCCCGTCCCGCCGACCTGGCAGCCCCCGAAGACCAAGCACCCGCTGCCGAAGGGCCGCGCGGAGGTCCGCCTCGGCACCTCGCCCGCCGCCAAGCAGCAGGCCCACCCCGCGAACCAGCGACCGGCGGCCGGCTCCGACACTGCGGCCGCCGGCCTCCCGGTCAGCCTCGCGCCCATCGAGGGCTCGGCACTCGGCGGCCAGAAGATCCAGGTCGAGGTGATCGACCCGGCGACCAGCAGCGCAGCCGGCATTCCCGGCCCTGTTCTGACGCTCCGTCACGGAGCCTCCGAGGCATCCGGCGCGCTACGGGTGAACCTCGACGCCGCTGCTCTGACCGAGAGCTACGGCGCTGACTGGGTCTCCCGCATGCGGCTCGTGACGATGCCCGCCTGCTCCTTGACGACGCCGCAGGTCGCCGGCTGTCTGGCCCAGACCCCGGTCGAGTCGCAGGTCGACCTCACCACGAAGAAGGTCAGCGGTGACGTCGTCCTGCCGGGCGGCGACACTACCGCTGCCAAGAGCCAGTCGCAGAGCGTTACTGCGGCGGCCGCCCCGCAGGGGGTGGTGCTCGCGGCGGTCACCGGATCGGACAGCGGCGCAGGCAAGTACTCCGCGACCCCGCTGAACATCTCCCAGGCATGGGAGGCCGGTTCTTCCTCCGGCTCGTTCACCTACTCCTATCCCATCCAGGCACCGGCCGCCCTGGGAGGCGCCGCCCCACAGGTCGCGCTCTCGTACGACTCCGCGTCGGTGGACGGTAAGACATCGTCCACCAACTCGCAGGCGTCGTGGATCGGTGACGGCTGGGACTACAGCCCTGGCTTCGTCGAGCGGACGTACCAGCAGTGCTCGAAGGACGGGATCACCGGATCCGGTGACCAGTGCTGGACAGGCACCAACCTCGCCATATCCATGGCAGGACACTCCGGCGAGCTGGTACCCAACGACACCTCCTGTCAGGCCGGCGCACCCGCCACGATGGAGCAGTCCGCCTGCACCTGGCACCTCAAGGGTGACGACGGCAGCAAGGTCGAGTTCCTGACCGGCGCGAGCAACGGCACCTGGAACGGCTCGTACATCAAGGTCACCGACACCAGTGGCACTGCCTACTACTTCGGACTGGCCCACCTGCCCGACGCCTCGGGCAACCCGTCCACCAAGGGCCCGGACTCCGGCTCGGCCTGGACCGTCCCGGTGTACTCCCCGAATGCCGGCGACCCCTGCTACGACTCTGCCAAGGGCAAGGCGTCCTGGTGCCAGATGGCCTGGCGGTGGAACCTCGACTACATCGTCGACCCGCACGGCAACCTGATCAACTACACGTACGCCCCCGAGACCAACTACTACAGCCGGGGCGGCGGTCAGAACAACGGGACCGGCACCAGCACCGCGTACACCCGGAACGGTGTCCTGCAGTCCATCGCCTACGGTCAGCTGCTGAGCGACCAGATCACTGCCAACGGCGCGTACAAGTCGGCCGCGAAGATCCTCTTCGCCTCCGGTGAGCGCTGTGTCACCTCGACCTCTGCCTGTGACACGGCCAACCGTACGTCGGCGAACGCCGCCAACTGGCCGGACGCCCCGCTGGACCAGCAGTGCGCGCAGACCGGCACCTGCACCAACTACGCGCCGACGTTCTGGTCTTCCAAGTGGCTCAACTCCATCACCACCCAGGTCCGTTACAACGGCGCCTACCAGGACGTCGACCTGTACACCCTCGACCACCGCTTCGTGGACGTGGTGAACAGCACCGAGAACACCAAGGTCCC
This sequence comes from Kitasatospora griseola, assembly GCF_044999035.1. Taxonomy (NCBI): domain Bacteria; kingdom Bacillati; phylum Actinomycetota; class Actinomycetes; order Kitasatosporales; family Streptomycetaceae; genus Kitasatospora; species Kitasatospora griseola. The sequence goes on from NZ_CP173360.1 coordinate 1,553,388, forward strand.
GTGGCTGGGATCCATCAAGCGCACCGGCAAGGACACTCAGGCCTCCACCACCGAGGTTCCTCTGAACCCGGTGTCCTTCACCGAGATGCTCCTGCAGAACCGGGTCGACGGAACCAACCTGGTCCCGTCCCGCCCGGCCTACAACCGGCCCCGCATCCAGCTGATCACCACCGAGACCGGCAGCACCATCGGCGTCGACTACTACCCCGCCGACTGCTCCCGCATCAACAACCTCATGCCGGGCTCGGCCGACACCGACACCCGTTCCTGCTACAACGTCAAGTGGCACACGCCGAACGAGAAGGCGGACGCCGACCCGGTCGACGACTGGTTTCAGCGCTACCCGGTCAAGACCGTGACGGTCAACCCGGGCACGCCGGGTTCCGCCACCATGACCACCGCCTACAGCTACGGCGCGGCGGCCTGGCACCGCAACGACTCGCCCTTCACCGACAACAAGGACCGCACCTGGGACCAGTTCCGCGGCTACGCCACGGTCACCACCCTGGCAGGTAGCGGTACCGACGGCCCGAAATCGCAGCAGAGCATCACCTATCACCAGGGCATGGACGGTGACATCACCGCCGCCGGAACGCCTCGCAGTGTCACCGTGACCGGGCCGAAGGGCACTTCGGCCACGGACTCGGACTGGTTGTCGGGACAGGCCCTCGAACGGGACACCTACAGCCAGGCTGGCGGGACGATCACCTCCTACTCGGCCGACACCAGCAGCGGTCCAGTGGCGACCGCCACCCACAACCAGACCGGAGTTCCGGCGCTAACGGCTCGATACAGTGCCACGACGATGGTGTCGACAGTCAAGAGTCTGAAGAGCGACGGTACTTGGGTCACGTCCACTCGTACTACGACAACCGACTCCGCGCACGGCAACCGACCCAAAACCGTCCTCGACAGCGCGGACGGCACACCGGACGCCTGCACTCGAACGTCATATGCCACCGGCCCCGACGCTCAGGTGACTTCGCTGGTCTCCGAGGTCGTCATCGCCTCGGGCGCCGACGCCTGCTCGGCCACACCGACTTCCCAGAACACCATGACGTGGTCCAGGACTCGGTACGACGGCAAACCGCTGGGCCAGGCCGATGCAAAGGCTGAGGTCACGGCCACGGAGAGGCTGGACCGCTACGACGGGTCCACACCCGCTTTCGTCACCGAGGCGAACCTTACGTATGACACCTACGGACGGGCCGTCAGCGCCACCGACCCCCGGGTCACGGACAGCGCTCACCCTGCCGGAGCCACGGTGACCACCGCGTACTCCTCTCAGCAGGCCGGCGAGCTGCCTACCGGCACCACGGTGACCAGCCCGGCACCGGCCGGTGCCGCCGACCAAAGCACCGGCCGGACGACCGTCACCACCCTGGACTCCGCCCGGGGCCTGCCCCGAACCTCCACCGATGCCAACGGCCTGGTCACGACCCTCGGCTACGACGCGCTCGGCCGCACCACAGGTGTGTGGCGCCCCGGACGCGGCACACCCCTGGCCCCTAACACGGCCTACTCGTACACCGTTCCCGGCGTTGTCGCCGGCAAGGTCGTGCCGCCGACCACCACCACGACCACTCTGGTGGGAACCAGCGCCGACGGGATCTACAGCACCGCAACGTCCGTGCGGATCATGGACGGCCTCGGTCGAATGATCCAGACCCAGTCGACTCCCGCCCTGTCCGCTTACACCGGCCGCATTCTCGCCGAGACCGTGTACGACTCACAGGGTCGTACGATCCGAACAAACGGCCCCTGGTACAACAGCACCGCCGGACCGGGCACCGCACTCTACGAGGCGCAGACCACCAAGGAGATACCCTCCCAGATCCACACCGTCTACGACGGCCTGTCCCGCCCGGTCAGCAGAGAATTCATCGCCTACGGAACCCTGCAGACCACCTCAGCGACGGCCTACCCCGGTGCAGACCGAGTCGATGTCACTCCTCCGACCGGAACCACCCCTGTCTCGACCGTGACGGACGCCCGGGGCCGGACGGTGCAGCTTTGGCAGTACCGCACCGCCACCGCCACCGGCAACGCGGCAGACGCCGACCTGGCGACGTACACCTACACGCCGGCCGGGGCACCCGCCACCAGCAAGGACGCGGCGGGGAACACCTGGTCCTACACCTACGACGTCCGCGGCCGTCAGATCTCCTCGACGGACCCCGACACCGGCACCAGCACGATCACCTACGACGACGCCGACCGGATCGCATCCACCACGGATGCACGCGGACGCACCGTCACCACCACGTACGACTTGCTCGGCCGACCGACAGGCACCTTCGACGGCACATCGGCGAACCCGGCAAAGCAACTGACGGCCCGCACCTACGACACCGTGTTCAAGGGTCAGCCCAGCACCTCAACCCGCTACACGAGCGGTGCCTCCGGTCCGGCCTACACCCAGGCGATAGCCGAATATGACACCGCCTACCGGCCGACCAGCACCACCACCACGATCCCGGGCTCCGAGATCGGCACCACAACCCCGTTCACCTACACCTACAAGCCCACCTACGACCAGGTCACCGGCCTGCTGCAGAAGGACATCCGGCCGGCCGTCGGCGACCTCGCCGCCGAACGGCTCGACTACAGCTACGAGAAGTACGGCATCCTCATCGGCTACGGCGCCTACGGTGGGGCCAGTTACGACCTGTCGAACGACTACGACGCCTACGGTCGGCCGATCCGAACCACGGTCAACCCGTACGGCACCCAGATCGTCCTCACCAACACCTACGACGAGCCGACCGGCCGTCAGCTGACCCAGCTGGTCGACAAGCAGACCGCCGCCACCGGCGCGGTCCAGCAGACCACCTACGCCTACGACCCCGCCGGACGGATCTCCGCGATCCGCACCATCCCCGACAACACGCCGTCGGCGACCGACCTGCAGTGCTTCAGCTACGACTACCTCAACCGGCTGACCACCGCCTGGACCGACACCGGCGCGCTCAACCTCCTGCCCAACCCGACGGTCGGCGGACGCGGCGCCTGCGCCAACTCCACGCCCACCAGCGGAGCCGTCGCCCCGGCGAAGAACACCGTCGGCGGCAGCGTCCCGTACTGGCAGGACTACACCTACGACCTGACCGGCAACCGCAAGAGTCTCACCCAGCACGACCCGAGCGGAGACAGTGCCAAGGACACCGTCACCACCCAGACCTTCACGCCTGACGGCACCGTCAACTCCGGCAACGGCAAGGGCGGTCCGCACGCACTGATCTCCTCCACCGCCGTCACCGGCAGCACCAGCGTGCTGAACACCAGCACCTACGACGCGGCGGGCAACACCGCGACCCAGTACGTCTACAGCGCGGGCATCACCAACTACACCTGGAACACCGAGGGCAAGCTCGACACCGACAAGCCCGCGGTCCAGATCCAGGGCATCGGCGGCAAGTGCCTCTTCATGCGCGGCAGCAGCAGCGCCACCAACACCCCGGCGGAGCTCAGCACCTGCAACTCCAGCGGCGCGCAGAGGTTCGCCACCACCGGCAACCTGCTCAAGATCATGGGCAAGTGCCTGACCGCCATGGGCACCACCTCGGGCTCCGAGGTCCAGCTCCAGTCCTGCACCGGCAACGCCACGCAGACCTGGACTCCGCAGCCGAACGGCACCGTCCTCAACGCCGGCACCAACCTGTGCCTCGCCGTCCCAGGTGATGTCAGCACCACCGGCACTGCCACCGTCATGGCAACCTGCGGCACCACCACCGTGCCGGCCGGTCAGAAGTGGACAGTCCCCGACAACTCCACCACCTACGTTTACGACGCCGACGGTAATCAGCTCGTCCGGCACAACCCCGGCAAGACCACCGTCTTCCTCGGGGACGACGAACTCACCTACGACACTTCTGCCAAGACCACCACGACCACCCGCACCTACCAGATGCCCGGCGGCCTGACCCTGGTCCGCCAAGGCACCACCGCCATCTGGCAGATCAGCGACCACCACGGCACCGGCAACCTCGCCCTCGACGGCACCACCCTGATCGAAACCCGCCGCGCCACCGACCCGTTCGGCAACCCCCGCGGTGCCCAGCCCACCACCTGGGCCGGCAACCACGGCTTCGTCAACGGCACCAAGGACGACACCACCGGCCTCACCAACCTCGGAGCCCGCCAGTACCAACCCACCACCGGCCGCTTCATCAACCCCGACCCCCTGCTCGACAACGCCGCACCGCAACAGTGGAACGGCTACGCCTACAGCACCAACAACCCCGTCAACCTCAGCGACCCCACCGGCCTCTGCCCGCGCGACTTGTGCCAGGGGTATGGCCAAAACCCGGGCAATCTCACGGGGACCCACGGGACGGCATCTGATGTGGACCGCCCATCCCGGGGAGAAAGAGCAGCAGAATGCTCCAAGAAGATTTGGGGCTGCCCTGGGTACCGAGAGGGCCACTGGGAATCCAAGAAGTGCGGCCCCCACGCCTGCAGCAAGGAAAAGAAGTGGGTGAGCGGAGAGGAGCTCGATGCTCGGGAAAACTTTGCCGCAGGATACTTCAATGCATTCCTGTTTGACCTGATAGATGCACCCGACAAGAACAGCAAAGATTACCACAACGGGCAGAACCTCGCATTCGTTGGCCAAATAGTCACACAGGTCCTCCTGATTCGAGCCGGCGGTGGCGTCGGATCCAAAGACGAAGGAAGCCCCTTCGGAAAATGTAGCTTCACCCCGGAAACCCTCGTTCTCATGGGTGACGGTACGACAAAGCCGATCGGCTCAATCGTCTCCGGTGACAGCGTAGAAGCCGCATCTCCCGAAACGGCCACGGAGGGCGGTTCACACCTTGTCACTGCTACCTGGGTCAACCACGACGACGATCTGATCGATCTAACAGTTCGGACTGGCGATAGCCGCAGCGATGTAATTCACACCACTTCAAATCACCCGTTCTGGGACAGCACGGCCAAGGCTTGGGTGCCTGCCAGGAGTCTGACTGCCGGTACCGAACTCGCCACCACCGCTGCGGAACACGCCTTCGTGGTAGACGTGACCGTCAAGCCTGGCGCGGCAGACATGTACAACCTAACGGTCGCAGAGCTTCACACGTACTATGTCCTCGCGGGTACCACGCCTGTATTGGTTCACAATACGGGTCCCGTTGGGCCGAACTGTGATATCAACCTTTACAAGGCGCCAAGTAAGGGCATGACTGACAAGCTGCTCAAGGATGGTTTCACGGAAAGAGATTTTCCGGGATCTGGAAATGGATATCCGGATGGTCGGGCATACTTTGGCCTTGAGGATGACGGGAAGATGATCGCGCTCGATTACGCTAGTCGCGGAGGCTATGAAGGGGGCGTCGTGCAAGTAAGGATTCCGAAGGCCGACTTTGACCAGCACTTCGCTCAGTACATAGGCTCGCACAACGGGGTCCCTGGGGTAGAGGTTGCGATCCCAAATACGGCGTTCGAAATTCTTAACCGGTATCCACGAACCTTGGTTGGACAGTGATGAATCAGCAGCTCAGCGAGCACGAGCAGAGCCTCATAGGAGAGATCGTCGATGGTGCGATTGAAGCCGTGTTTCGCTGGGGGGTCATCGTAGATCTGAAGCTCTCTCGGGTTGGGCTAATTGATGCTCTCTATATTGACGATGGAGATTGCTACCAGGTCGGGGATCGAGTCAGCTGCTATCTGGACTGCTTCGATGAACGGAAGGACAAGTTCATCCTCCGGCCGCCAGGGCAGACGTCTCTCGCCGAACGGCTCGGGCGAGTAGGGGAGTGAAAGGTAGGTCGGCCGAATTTAGGCCGACTGTTCGGAATCTCGCCGCGAATCCAACCGCCGCGCTGTAGAGAAAGTCAGAAGCTCCGCCAGAAACGAATTCTGGCGGGGCTTCTGGGCGTTCTGACGGCAGTAGTTGACGGCCACGTCAGCGGACGAGTGCTGCAGGTGAATCGTCGCTGTCGTCGGGCTTGGCGGCGGCTTCGGAGGGCTTGCCGGGGGTATGGCCGAGGAGGTCGATGGCGTCGTGCTGGAGGCGCAGTCGGACGTGTGCGTTGACGGTGGCGTTGACGCCGGTGTGAGCATGGCCGAGGAGTTCCTTGATCACGACAAGTTCGACGCCCTGTTCCAGGAGGAGGGTCGCGGTCGAGTGCCTGAGGTCGCGGAAGCCAGGGGCGTTTCAAAGTCCCGGTGATCAAGTGACTGTGCAGGCCAGGATGGTCTGGAGGGTCCGGGTTGGCCCGTCACGTACGCATCGAAGCTCCAGCTGAACGAGGTGACCTTGCCAAGTCGCCTTGAGCCGCTGGAGCTTCGATGTGCCGCCAGTCTGCCACCGTCTGCCTCGTCAAGTCGCCCGCTCTGGAGGATGTAGCAGGGCTCCCGCTGGCGGAGCGGCTGCGGGTGCTGCCCGATCCGCGCCAGCGACGCGGCGTGCGTCACCCGTTCGTGGCGGTGCTGCCGGTTGCTGCTGCGGCGGTGGTCGCCGGCGCGCGCTCGTACGCGGCGATCGGCCAGTGGTCCGCGAATGCTCCGCAGCACGCCCTGGCCCGCCTCGGCGCCCGTGTGGCGGGCGCGCTGGGGGTGCGCGTCGCGCCGAGTGCCGCCACGGTCCGACGGATCGTCAACCTGGCCGGCCCCGGCGGCCTGGCCGATCTGACCGGGGCTGATCCCGGCGGTGCGGACTCGGTGGCCGTGGACGGCAAGACCGCCCGCGGCTCCCGGCGGGGTCGGACACCCGCCGCCCACCTGCCGGCCGCGATGACCGGCGACGGCCGCACCGTCACCCAACTGCGGGTCCCCGACAAGACCAACGAGATCACCTGCTTCGCCGCACCGCTGAAGCCCTACGACCTGACCGACATCACCGTCACCGCCGACGCCCCGCACACCCAGCGCGACCACGCGCGCTTCCTGATCGAGGAGAAGAACGCCCACTACCTGCTGGTGGTCAAGGCCAACCAGCCCGAACTGCACCGCCGGCTGCGGTCACTGCCGTGGAAGGACGTCACCGCCCGCCGCTACGACCGCGAGATCGGCCTCGGACGCAGGGAGACCCGCGCGACCAGGGCCCTCACCATCACCGGCCTCGACCTGGGCTTCCCCCACGCCGTCCAGGCTGTCCGCATCCTGCGACACCGCACCGCCCTCAAGACAGGCACCGTCAGCCGCCGGACCGTCTACGCGATCACCGACCTGACCTCGCAACAGGCATCACCCCAGCGCCTGGGCCAACTCGCCAGATCGCAGTGGACCATCGAGAACCGGCTCCACTTCGTCCGCGACACCACCTTCGCCGAGGACACCTCCAAGATCCGCACCGGCCACGGACCCGAGAACATGGCGACCCTGCGCAACCTGGCGATCAACACGCTCCGCGCCGCCGGACACCGCAACATCGCCGCCGGCCTTCGCCACGTCTCCTACGACCCCTTCACCAGGCCGCTGGACCTCCTGGGCATTGCCTGACCAGCCGGTCTACATGACCACCAGGACTTTGAAACACCCCTGCCACACCACCAGCCACAGACGGCGAGTTGGCGAGAGGTGATGGTTACCAGGCCAGCCTCGCCACCGCCGTCACCGACGCCGCCAGCGCGCTGAACAGCAGCACCTACGACGCGGCGGGCAACACCGCGACCCAGTACGTCTACAGCGATGCCGCAGCGCGTCGCGAGAGTCTGGCTGCCGCGCTGCGGGCGTCCGCCTGGGACCGGGCGGCTTCCGCGCTCTCCTGTTCGCAACGTGAGCGAAGACTTCGCGATCTGAACAGCCCGGCGGGCCTCGGGAGGCGGTCACCAGGCCGGCCCCGTAGGCGAGGATGACCAGGTGAACGCAGTCGCGAGCGGCCACGCTGCCGCTACTCGGTGAGCGGGCTCCGTCGCGCCGCTCGGGTTTCGGCGGCGGCTGCCAGCTGCGCACCGACGGTCCAGGCGTGGCGGGCCACCGTGAGGAGGAAGCGGGTGCGGGTGGTGCGGACGGCGTGCAGGGCGGGGCCGTGGTCGATGGCGACGAACAGGGCGCCGGCGGTGGTGAGGAGCAGCCAGATCAGGGTCATGAACGGGCGGGTGGTGGAGGGGAGTTCGGCGAAGGATCGCTGAAGGCGCAGGACGTGGAACGGGATGTGGCGTCGTTCGTCGCGCAGGATCCGGGCGGTGACCTCGCGGGTCAGCGGGTCGGCGAGGCCGTCGCGGACGCTGCGGTAGTACTCGACGGCGACCAGCTCGGCGACCATGAGGACCATCAACTCGGTGCGGAGGCCCAGCAGTCGGCGCACCCGGACGAAGATCTTGTCGCTCCAGTGGCCGTTCAGGAGCGGGTGACCGGCGGCGTCCAGCAGCTCGGCCAGCAGCCGCGCGTGGTTGCGTTCCTCGTCGATGAACAGTCGGACCGCCGCCGAGTAGGCGGCGTCCCCGGCCCGGTCGGCCTTGGCCCGCAGGTTCGCGCCGTCGCCGTTCTCGCCAACCTGGAACTTCTGCAGGCTTCGCGCGATCTCCGCGGACAGCCCGGCGCCCCGGCTCCAGTCGGGGTCCGCCGTCCGCGCCCGCCGCGTCTTCTCGGCTTCGAACTCCGCGACCCAGCTGGTGAATTCGCTTTCGGACATGGCTCCGCCCCACGCTGGTACTGGTGCTGCGCCCGTCTGCGGGCACGCCGGAATGAACGCCGCAGTTCGGCAGCGCACGATCAGTACGCTACCGCAGTCCTGAACGTGTTCAAATATGCTGGCGTCGGGCGGTCAGCGGGAGGTGGTCACCAGGCCCGCCTCGTAGGCGAGGATCACCAGGTGGACGCGGTCGCGGGCGTCGAGTTTGGAGAGGAGGCGGGTGACGTAGGTCTTGACGGTGGTGATGCTGAGGTGGAGGTGGTCGGCGATCTCGGTGTTGGAGAGGCCGCTGGCGATCAGGGTGAGGACTTCCTGTTCGCGTTCGGTGATGGCGGCCAGGGTGCGGGGCGGGGCTGAACTGCCGGGCGTGGGGCGGGAGGTGAGGTCGGCGATCAGGCGGCGGGTGACGCGGGGGGCGAGCAGGGCGTCGCCGGCGGCGACCACGCGGATGGCGGCGAGGATCTCTTCGAGGCCCATGTCCTTGACCAGGAAGCCGGACGCGCCGGCGCGCAGCGCGCCGTAGACGTACTCGTCGTCGTCGAAGGTGGTGAGGACGAGGACGTGGGCCGAACAAGGGCCCGAGGTGATGCGGCGGGTGGCCTCGATGCCGTCCATGCCGGGCATGCGGATGTCCATGACGACGACGGAAGGCGTCAACTCCGCAGCCAGGGCGACGGCTTCGTCGCCGGTGCCGGCCTCGCCGACGATCTCCAGGTCGGGGGCGTCCTTGACCACCATGGAGAGGGCGGCTCGGACGAGGGGCTGGTCGTCGACGAGGAGGATGCGGACGGTCATCGGGCACCTGCCGGGACGGGGAGGGTCGCGGCGACGCGGAAGCCGCCGGTCGGACGGGGGCCGGCGGTGAAGGATCCGTGCAGGAGGGCGACGCGTTCTTTCATGCCGAGGAGGCCGAAGCCCGCGCCGCCGGGTTGGGTGGCGCGCAGGCCGCCGCCGTCCAGGACTTCGACGGACACGGAGTCCTCCTCGCAGGAGATGGTCACTTGGCAGGAGCGGGCGCCGGCGTGGCGGACCACGTTGGCCACGGCTTCCTGGACGACACGGTAGGCGGCGAGGTCCACCTCGGGTGGCAGGGGGCGGCGCGAACCGCGGTGGCGCAGGTCGACGGCGACGCCCGCGGCGGTGGTGGAGGCGGCGAGGCGGTCGAGGTCGGCGAGGCCGGGGGTGGGGGTGAGCGGCGGCTGCCCGGAGGGGTCGTCCTCGGCGGCGCGCAGGGCGACCAGCATGCGGCGCAGGCCGGAGAGGGTCTCCCGGCTGGCGGTCTCGACCTGGCCGAGGGCGTCGCGGGCGGCCTCCGGCTGGGTGGTGAGGACCAGCCGGGCCGCGCCGGCCTGGAGGGCGACGATGCCGATGCTGTGGGCGACCATGTCGTGCAACTCGCGGGCGATCCGCAGGCGTTCACCGGCGACTGCGCGGGCCGCGGCATTGGAACTCAGCTCGGCCGCGTGCCGGCGGGACTCCCCCGCGGAGTTGCCGAGCAGCACGGCGACGGCGGCGGTCAGCAGGACGGCGAGCGCGGTGGAGGTGCCGATGATGAAGCCCACCAGCACCCGTCCGATCGGGTAGCCGAGCAGGACCAGGGCGGCCAGGCCGGAGGCGAGCACCACCTTGCGGCGGGGCAGGGTCGCCGCGATGTACCAGAGCGCCACGTCCGGCCCAAGGACCAGCGGGACGTCGATCGCGGTGGAGTGCATGGCCCACGCGCCGAACACGGTGCCCGCCAGCAGCAGTCCGAGCGCGGTCAGCGGCGTGCGGCGCAGCAGCACGCAGCCGACGAGGGTGGCCGCCGCGCCGAGGGCGAGCCAGATCTGGTTGCCGTCGGCCAGCAGCAGGCCGCGGTAGAAGTTGTCCGGGGACTCGCCCGGCAGCCGGACCAGCACCACGAAGGAGTACACGAGGCCCGCCGCCCAGGCGATCGCCGCCCAGCCGCCGGGCGTCACACGTCTGAGCAGGGAGGGCGAGTTCACGGGCATGGGGTGATCGTAGTCAGCAGCGCCCGAACGAGGCGTCGGACCAGGGACGTACAACCCGGGAAGACACCGGCCGCGGGCAGTGTCGGCGGCAGGCCGACGCGGGACGACAGGCCGTCACGGAACGCTGGTGGTCGTGATCGAAGTCAACGAACTCAGCAAGCGCTACGGCCGCACCGTCGCCGTCGACGGCCTGACCTTCACCGTCCAACCCGGCTGCGTCACCGGGTTCCTCGGCCCGAACGGGGCCGGCAAGAGCACCACGCTCCGCATGATCATCGGGCTGAACGAGCCGACCAGTGGCAGCGTCACCGTCCAGGGCCACCGCTTCCGTGACCATCCGCGCGGTCTGCGGCACGTCGGCGCGCTGCTGGACGCCTCCGACGTGCACGGCGGCCGCAGTGCCGTCGCCCATCTCGGAGTGCTGGCCAGGACCAATGCGATTCCGCTGCGGCGGGTGGACGAGGTGCTGGAGGAGGTCGGGCTGGCGGGGGCGGCCCGGCGGCGGATCGGCGGTTACTCGCTGGGCATGAAGCAGCGGCTGGGGATCGCCGCCGCGCTGCTCGGCGACCCGCCGGTGCTGCTGTTCGACGAGCCGTTGAACGGGCTCGACCCGGAGGGGGTGCGCTGGGTGCGCGGCCTGTTCCGGCGGTTGGCGGCCGAGGGGCGGACGGTGTTCGTCTCCAGCCACCTGATGAGCGAAATGGAGCACACCGCCGACCACTTGGTGGTGGTCGGCCGCGGCCGGCTGATCGCCGACGAGCCGCTGGCCTCGTTCGCCGCCCGCGGCCGGGGCAGCAGCGTCACCGTCCGCACGCCGGACGCGGACGCGCTGGCCGCCGTGCTGACCGCCGCCGGGGCGCAGGTGCGGCCGGACGGCGAGGAGCGGCTGGTGGTGACCGGTCTGGACGCCGACACGATCGGCGAGCTGGCGCACCGGCACGGTCATCGGCTGCGCGAACTGGCCACCAGCGCCGCCTCGTTGGAGACGGCGTTCATGGAACTCACCGCCGACAGCGTCGAATACCTCGCAGGAGAATCCCGATGACCGCGCTCACCTCCCTCGCCCCGCCCGCGCCGCTCACGGTCGACGAGCCGCGCGCCCGGTTCCGCGACCTGCTGCTGGGCGAGTGGTTCAAGCTCGTCTCGCTGCGGTCGATCCGCTGGGGGCTGATCCTGGGCATGCTCGGGCTGGTCTTCCTCAACGCCAACGCGGCGATCGCCGACGTGAACGACTGGGACCACTTCCTGCCCGCACAGCGGGAGTTCTTCGTGCCCGCCGGATCGCTGGCGGCCTCGTTCACCAACAACGCCTGTATCGCCACCCTGTTGATCACGGGCAGCCTGGGGGCGGTGTCGCTGGTCAGCGAGTACTCGACGGGTCAGATCCGGACCACCTTCGCAGCGGTGCCGGCCCGGCGGGCGCTGCTCTCCGCGAAGATCATCGTGCTCACGGCGGTGATGACCGTCTTCGGTCTGGTGGCGACCGGGACGTCCTTCTTCGTCTCGCAGGCGATCCTCTCCGGCAAGCACGCCGGCATCTCGATCACCGAACCGGGCATCTGGCGCGCCCTGCTGGCCTCGGCCCTGCTGCCGCCGGTCTGCGCGCTGACCGGCCTCGGCCTCGCGGCGCTGATCCGGCACAGTGCGGCGACCATCGTCGGCACCACCACCGTGCTGCTGCTGATCCCCAACTTCCTGAGCGAGAACCACCATTGGTCGGCCTGCCTGTTCCACGCGACGCCGTTCCGCGCCTGGCAGGTCCTGCACGACCTGGTCGGCGCCCCGGTCAACCCGCACATCCCGTTCCCGGCCGAACCGGCCGGCGAGTGGGTGGTCTACCTCGCCTGGGCGCTGGGCGGCATCGTGGTCACCCTGTTCTTCGGCACCCGCCGCGACGTCTGAGCCGCGCGGCCCGAGCCCTCAGTCGAGCGCCGCGGCGTGTTCCCGAACGAGGGCGTCCAGGGTGCGCAGGTGCGGCACGTCGCGGGTGGCGACGGGCCGCGCCGGGCCGTCGGTGAGCTCCAGCAGGACCCGACGGGCGGTGATGCGCAGCGCGCGGACCTGTGGCCACGGGTGAGGGGCGCCGTCGAGCGCCAGGCCCTCGGGGGTGACGGCGAACGGGCCGAACTCCAGCCGCTCCCCCGCCGCGAGGAGGGCGCGGGCCGCCGGTGCCCGGCGGGCGGCGAGCAGCGCGGCGAAGCGTGCCGCCTGTGCTCGGCCGCTCAGCGTCAGTGCGGGCGCACCGCCCGGTCCGCGCAGTTCCAGGACGGGGATCTGCGTCATGGTCGAACTGCTGCCGCGCGAGCGGCCGTTGCGGACGGTGACGGTGTGTTCGTACGGGGTGATGCCGTCCAGGCCGTGAGCGGTGGGCGGCTCGTCGGTGCGGGCGATCACCAGGCCGTCCGCGTACCAGAACACCACCGGCATGCGGTGGGCCGTGCGCCGGTCCCGGCGCACGGCGAGCGCGGCGAGGACGACGCAGCCGAGCGCCACGGCGGCGCCGGCCGACCGGGCTGCCGGCCCGAAACGCTCCGTGCAGGCCAGGACGGTGCTCAGGATCGCGACCGGCAGGAGGAACAGGCCGATCGGCGAGAGCACCGACCGCAGCGGCATCCGGTGCACCGCGAGCAGCTCGCCGTAGCCCCCGCGCTCGGCCAACTCCGTTACCGCTTCTGTGGGTTCCATTCCCGGAGAGGTACCCGTCGACGGCCCACCGGTACACGTCCTGCCGGGCGCCACCGGGCCGGGCCGGTCAGGCGCTGTGCGGCACTCCGGCCACCAGGACGCTCTGGCCGCGGAACTCGGCGACCACCGTGCCGGCCGTGGTGCGGACGGTGACGTCGTAGACGCCCTGCCGCCCGGACCGGATGCGCTCGGTCGCCTCGGCGACCAGTTCGTCGCCGATCTGCGCGGGGGCGAGGAAGGTGACCTGTGCGCCCTGGGCGAGGGCGACGGGGCCGTAGCTGTTGCAGGCGTAGGAGAACGCGGCGTCGGCGAGCAGGAACACGTACCCGCCGTGGCCGATGCCGTGGGCGTTGGCCATCTCCTCGGTGACCTTCATCCGGGCCACCGCCCGTCCGCCGGTCACCTCGTCGAGGGTGATGCCCGCGCCCTGACAGGCCCGGTCCCGTTCGAACAGTGCGTCGATCCTTGCAGTCCCCATCACGGCTCCCCCCAGTGAGCTGCCCGTTCTCGGGCGTCAGCATTAGACCGACCGAACTGATCGGCTGTCAATGCCCCTTGCCGCGACCGCCGGGGCCCGGGTACGGGCCCCGGCGGTCGCGCTGTGCCCGGTGGATCAGGCCTCCCAGCCCTCCTGCGCCCCGGCCGTCAGGTCGTCTCGGGTGACCGGCCCCTCGGCCGACTTCCGCTCGACGTAGCCGATCACCTTGCGCACCTCGGCCGCGGCCGGCGGCGCACCGTCCGGTGTGCCGAGCAGCTCGCCCAGCAGGGCAAAGGTGCCCTCCGAGGTGCCGCCGCCCAGTTCGACCAGGCGGTGGGTGGCCCGGACGTGGGCGGCGCCCGCGTCGGTGCTCGCGGTGAACTCCCGGTCGTAGACGGCCCGTCCGAGCCGCACGGTGCCGAGCAGCTGCTCGTGCTCGGCGGGGGTGCGGACGGCGGACGGGTCGGCGTCCGGCGTCAGCAGCCGCTGGACCTCGTCCAGCCGCCACGCGCCGTCGGTGACCCGGAGCTCACCGGCCCGCTGCTGCTCGGTGAAGGCGAGGTACTGGTCGCCCGACACCTCCCGGCCGGTGGTCTCGGACAGCGGGATGTCGACGGCGAACGGCACGACTCCCCGTTCCCTGACCGGGTTTCGGCTCCCGTCGAAGAGCGTCACCTCCACCTCGGCATGGCCGGCGTAACGCGCCATCGGGGCCGCGAACTTGCCGTTGGAGATCACCTGGCCAGAGTCGCTGTGGCCGCCGCCGTCGCGCCACAGGTGCTGCGCGCCGCCGACGATCGCCGGGCTGTTGGTGACGTCACCGGTGATCTTGGCGCCGAGCTGGGCCTGGACGCCCGCGTTCTTCGCCGACAGGTCGTTGCGGGTGGTGCCGGAGGTGACGCCGTTGGCCGGGCTGAGCTCGACCTTGTCGTCGACCGCCCGGTGTTCGAGCGAGACGACCTTCACGCCGACCTCCACGCCCTTGCCGCCGCCGAGCGTCACCCGGTTGGACGGGAGGGTCGCCGCGACGCCCATGCCCTGGGTGGCGGTGCCGAACAGCGCCGACAGGTGGCTGTGCGAGGTGACGGTCCCGACCACGGGTTCCATCTCCTTCCAGGCCGACTTGCCGAAGTACTCCGGGCCGCGCACCCGCACCAGGTCCTGGACACCTCCGACGTCGCCGAGCCAGCGCAGCACGTCGGTGTCGCGCAGGCCGGTCTCCCAGACCCGCTCCGGCGGGACCTGGACGGTGACGGGCTCGGGCGGCCGGACCGTGCCGGTCGCCCCGGCGGCCCCGGTCGCGGGAACCGGCACGGTCTCACCGGTCTCGACCAGGGCCTCGAACCCGATCGCCGCGGTGCGCCGCTGGAACACCTGCCGGCCGAGGTGGGGCCGCCGGTCGATGGTGAACACCAGCTCCGCCTCACCGGCGTAGGCGCTGCCGGGCAGCTTGGCCTTGGTGGCGGACCCGGCCGAGGTGGCCCGGGTCTGCACGTCCGCCCGGTCGTGGCCCCGGCCGGCGGTGCCGGTCAGACCGGCCGTCACCGAGACGGCGGGCGCACCGGGCACGGGGACGGCGGTCGTCACGCCGAGCGTGCCCTGGTGGCCGGTGCCGGTGGCGTCGGTGCGCGCGAAGCTGCGCTGCACGTCGGTGCCGGCGTTGAACTCGGTGGTGCCCGCATCGCCGAGGTGCACCATCCGGTCGCGGAGCTGGGCGCCGACCCGGACGGTGGTCCGGCCGTGCCGCACCACGATCTCGTCGCCGGCCGTCATGGCCTTCAGCCGGGACTGCAGCCGGTCGGGGGTGAGTTCCGCGTCCAGCTTGCCGCGGATGCCCGCCCAGTCACGGCTGAACGGATTGCGCGTCAACTCCGGCTGCCCGGCCTGCTTCCGCTGCAGGGCGCGCAGCCCGCCGGGCTTCCAGCCCGACTCCACCTGGGCCAGCACCGACTCGCCGAGCGTCCGCCGGGGAGCCCCGCCGGTCGCCCCGGGCAGCGCGTGGATGTCGGTGACGATCGCCGAGGAGTCCAGGCGCCGTCCCTCCGCGAAGCCCTTCGGCAGCTTCTCCGTGGTCCGCTCGACCGGCCCGGACACCGGGACGGCGTCACGCGTCGGGACGGCCACCCGGGCCACCGTCTCCACATCCGCGCTGTGCACGCCGTCGGGCACGCCCAGCCGCTTGAACGCGACCTCCACGTGGTAGGGCGCCGCGACGTCGAAGAACACGGCCGGCTCGACGTGCTTGCCCCGGTTGGAGGCCGAGCCGACGGTCTCCGTCGCCCGGCCGTAGCCGCGGTCCACCCGGTACGCGTAGCCGCCGCTGACGTCCACGACCTCGGTCTTCACCTTGACCTGGCCGCCGCCGTTCAACCGGTCCCGGCTGTCCCGCAGGTTGCCGTTACCGCTGGACGTGCGGGTGCCGGACTCGAACTCGTACTTGTCCGCGGCGGAGTGGTACGTGGACTCCCCCAGCCTCGCCGTGACGGTCACCTCGGCCGACCAGGTCTTGCCGGAGACGGTCTCGGTGATCTTCCCGCCGCGGGTGAGCTGCGAGAGCTGGGCCTTGAGCGCGACCCGGTCGAAGCCGGCGCCGATCCGCTGCTTCACCTCCTCCGACGGCTCGCCGTGCTTGGTCCGCACCGCGTTCTCCACCTCCGCGCGCACCTTGTCGGCGCCGCTCAGCGTGTGCACCACGTAGGAGGCGTTCAGCTCGTGACGGTCCGCCATCCGGCTCGGCGCCCGGTGCGGGGCCGGCTCGGTGCGGGCACTGGTCGGAGCGGCGGGCGCGGCGCCCTCGGGCCGCTTGAACCCGATCACGCCGTCCTCGGTGCGCGGCGCCTGCACCTTGACAGTCTCCCGGGCGTCCAGGCCCACCTCGACGCGGACCGGCACCGAGACGTCCGGACGTCCGCCGCCCGCCTCACCGGGCCGGCCGACGTGCACGTCCACCATCAGCTCGGCCCCGTAAATCACCTGCGGGGCACTGTACTTGCCGCTGGCGTACACCCGGTCGGCCTGCCGGCCCTGCCCGCCGGCCCGCTGACGCTGCTGGCCGGAGCCGGTGACGCCGATCTCGGCGCCGGGCGTGCCCTTGGTGGCCTTGGCGACGGTGCCGCCGAGCTGGCCCTGCTCGATGACGGTCCGCGCGTCCAGGCGGCGGTTCACCCTGAACGCGCCGGTATCGTTGACGGCGTTGAGTTCGGCCTTGCCGTCCTCCCGGCGGTAGGTCATCGCCTCGACCCGGGCGACGGCCGTGACGACCTGGCCCTCCTTGCCGGGGATCCTCACCTCCAGCGGCTCGCCGCGGGTCATCCCGGTCAGCCGGGCGGCCAGGTTCGGCTGGCTGAAGCCCCGCATCACCTGGTCGCGGACGGCGTTCCAGTCGTCGCCGAACCGCTCCCGGCCCTTGACGTCCAGCGCCGCCCGCAGGTCCGAGGTGCTCTCCAGGTCGCGGACGACCACGGTCTCGCCCAGTCCGCCGCGGTCGTCGCCACCGCGCCAGACGCTGTCCGGCGGGCTGACCACCTCGTGCAGCTGCGGCTCACCGTCCGGGTGGGACACCGGAGTTGATGCCTCTGCGGCGTTCCGATCCGGGGCGGTGTCCGCGCGGTCGACCAGCAGCCGGACGTCCGCCGTGGTCGCGTCGTGCGCCGGGCCGGTGCCGTCCGTCGTGGCCGAGTCGTGGGCGACGGGCTTGCCGTTGAACGACAGCTCGAAGTGGACGGTGCCGTCGTACAGCACGCCGGGCACCTTGGACTTGCTGGTCAGCTGGGAGGTCCGGGCGTCGCCGCTGATCTCCACGTGGTCCCGACCGAGTCGCCCGGCACCGCCGCCGCCGATCAGGCCGGTGCCCGGCTTCACCCCGGCCGAGAACCCGAGCTGGCCCGCGTGGCCGCCGCTCGACGACGTGCTGCGCACCTGCTGCACGGTGGTGCCGATGTTGAACTCGGTCTCCTTGGTGGTGCCGACCTGCCTCAACTCCCCTACCCGCGCGGTGATGTCGACCGTGCCGACGGGCTTGCCGCGCCGGTCGGTGAGCGTGACGGAGACCGGCTCGCCGGCCGTCATGCTCTTCAGGTCCCGCTGGAGCCGGGCGAAGTCGACCTCGGCGAGCACCTTCTCGCGCAGCGCGGGCCAGTGACCGCCGAACTCCCGCCTGGCCGCCGCCTCCGCGTGGTCGAGCAGCCCCTCCACCGGCGGACGGTTCCGGTCCGTGCCGCGCGGCGCGAGGTCGAGCACGATCTCCTGGCCGCCGACCCGCCCGTCCCGCAGCCGCTGCGGAGGCACCCGCAGCTCGCCGCCCGATGTGACGTCGGGCCGCTCCGGAACGGCGACGGTCAGGTCGAGATCCACCCGGTCGGTGCGGTCGGCCGAACCGGTGTGCACCGGTTCGCCGTTGTGGCGCAGGTCGCCGAAGTCGAGCGTCAGCTCCATTGTCGACTTGTACACTTCGGCAGGCCCACTGGTCTTCGACCGGGCCACCATGCCACCCAGATCCAGGTTGACCTCGGCCTGGCCGCGATCGTGGTAGTACGCGACGAGCTCCGCCGGATCCCCGATGCCACGCGCCTGCCGGGCCTGGACACCTACGTTGAACTGCCACTGCGCATCACGGTTGGTCCCGGTCGCCACCGTCCGGTCGGCGCCGTTCTCGAACTCGATCTTCTCGGTGCGCAGGTGCGTCGACCCGGTGACCTGGCCGCGCAGCTTGACGCTCCCGCTCCAGCCGCTGCCCTCGAACGGCGCCGTCCACACCTCGCCCCGCGACAGCGCACCGAGCATCGGGCGCAGCGTCGCCGGACCGAAGTGCGCGTCCGCGAACGCCTGCGCCGCCGCCCGGTCCCCGGGCACGGCCCGCTCGATGACGTCGATGACCTTCTCCCGCACCGCCTTCTCGTTCCCGGTCAGCCCGACCACCAGGTCGGTGCCGGCGATCGGCTTCGGCGCGACGGTCTCCTGCGGCGTCGGCGCAGGCTCGGACGTCGGCGCAGGAGTCGGCGTGGGCGTCTCGTCCACGGGCGGCGTGACCGGGGTGCGGTCGGCAGCCGGGACGTGCTCGGCCACTGACGTGCTGTCGGCCTCGTGCGGCATCGGCGCGGACTCGGACATCGGCGCAGACTCGGACGTCGGTGCCGGGGCCGGCGTGGACGTCTCGTCCACGGGCGGCGTGACCGGCGTGCGGTCGGCAGCCGGGACCTGCTCGGCCACTGACGTGCTGTCAGTCTCCGCCACGTGCTCGCTCACGGGCACGCGGTCGGTCTCCGGCGCATGCTCGCTCACGGGCACGCGGTCGGTCTCCGGCGCATGCTCGGTCGGCGGAACGTGCTCCGTCGCCGGGACATGCTCGGTCGGCGGAACGTGCTCTGTCGCTGGGACGTGCTCCGTCACCGGGGTCCGCGACAGTGGCGGTGCGCTGCCGTCGTAGTGGTCGCCGGCGCGGTACACCGTCACCGGGCGTCCGTCCGCGGGGCCGAAGACGGCGTGGGTGTTGCCGTCGTGGTCGACCACCCGGAGCCGGAGGCCGAGCGCGTGGGCGGTGGCCGGCGGGAGCATCTCGCCGCCGGTCGACCGCCACTGGGTGTCCCAGCTCTGGACGGTGCGGAGCAGGGCAGCCTGCTCCTGCTGCGACGGCGGCGGTGCGTTGTCGGTGAGGTGCTGGCCGACGATCTCCTTCAACTCGTCGACGGGCATGCCCCGGAACGCCTCGTGGATGTCGGCGGGGAGGTAGGCCAGCAGGTCGCCCGCAGGCAGATCCGGACGACCGAGCAGGTTGCCGCGGTAGTTGGACACCACCTCGGTCGGCCAGTCCTCCGGGCGCAGCGCCCGGAAGTGGTCCGCGACCGCGGCCTGCAGTTGGTGCGGTCCCGCGAGGTCCGGCGAACCCACCGCGACCGAGCGGAGCAGGCAGTAGCCGTCCCCGGCCACCGGCACCCGCTCCCCCGGCGGCGGGAACTCCGCCTCGGGCACACGCACGGGCTCGGGCGTGCGCGCGCCCTCCTCGGGGGAGGTCGAACGCACTGGGCTCTCCTGGCCAGTCCCGGTACGGGGTTCGGTGACGGTCTCCGACCTGATCGGGGCCGGGGCCGGGGTGCGCGGGCCCAACTCGGCCGGGGCCGAGGCCGATCGGGGCCGGCTCGGCCCGCCGACCACCTGGCCGTTGCCGCCGCCGGGGATGGTCGGCGGCGGGGTGGTGGTCGTGGTCGGCCCCGGCGTGCCCGATCCGTCACCGCCGGACGAGGTCCGGTCGGTCGGCTGCGGAGCGGTCGGCTGCGGTGCGGCAGCCTTCGGGGTCTGCTCGGGGTCGGCGTGGTCGAGGGTGGCGTGCTCGGCGCCGAAGCCGTCGTCGATGTCCATCGGCTCGGACGTGTCGTGCGACGGCTCGCCGCGGGTGAACGTGCTGTAGCGCTCCATGAATTGCGGGTCGTGCGGCCCGGAGATGTTGGTCTCGTGCCGGTCGGCGACGGAGGCCCACACCGTCCACGATGGGTCGAAGCTGTACGGCATCTCGCCGGGCCGCGCGGGCACCACCCGACGGTCCGTCAGGTCGGCCCACCGCAGCACGCCGTCCCGGTCGTGGACCAGCGCGACGGCGTGTCCGGCACCGGTCGGTCCGGCGCCCAGCACGGTGGCGAAGCTGCCCTTGCCGCCGGCCTGCACCTTTGCCATCAACTCGCCCACCGCGCCCGGTCCTTCACCGAACAGCGCGGGCCCGTCGTGCCGCTTCCACAGCACGTTGCCGGGGATCGGCTCGACCGTCCCGTGCAAGGTCTGCCCCGAGACCCGGGGCCGCCCGAAGTGGGTGTCCCGGTACGCCTCGACGTTCTCCAGGCAGGCCTTCATGTCGTCGCCGGGCCGGAAGCCCTCGGCGGGCCGCACGGGCGACTGGTGCGGATTGACGTGCCCCAGCAGGGTGTTGCTCATCTGCGGGTGCAACTTGGTTCCCTCGCCGAGGTAGTTGACCAGCCGCTGGGTCAACTCATGCTGCGGGCCCACCGCCTGGTAGCCGCGGTCCTGCATCACGGCGTCGGAGTTCTCGTACGCGGGGGTGCGCTGCCGCTTGGTCGGCGGCCCGTCCGGCTCGGACTCCCGGCGCAGCGTCACCTCCTCGTCGTCCCGGCCGCGCTTGCGGTCGTTGCGGTGCTCGACCGGCGGCGTCTCGACGTCCATCGGCTCAACGTCCCGATCGACACGGTGCTCGACCGGCGGCCTCTCGACGGTGACCGGCTCGATGTCCATCGGCTCGACGTCCCGGTCGGCGACGCGCTCAACGTCCCCTCCGCGTCGGTTGGTTGACGACGACGTGTCGGCCGGCGGCTCGGCGCCCCGTTCGGCGGCGTGCTTCGCCTGCAGGGCGTCGATCTCCGCCCGCAGCGCCTCGCGGTCCACCGGCTTCGTGGGCCGCTCGTCACGGAAGCGGTGACCGGACTCGTCGATCAGGTCGATCGCCTTGTCCGGCAGGACGCGGTCCGAGATGTACCGGCCTGCCAACTGCTCGGCGGCCGACGGGCGCGGGGTGGCGCCGTGCTGCCCGGTGACCGGCGCGCCGAGGCCTTCGCCGGTCGGCGGGGGCGGCGGCGGGGCGGCCGGGCTGCCGAAACCGCGGGTGCCGGTGGCCGCGCCGTGCCCGCCGGCCGCGGGCGGCGGCGGGGGCGGCGGAGGCGGGGTGGGGCCGGTCAGGTCGAGGTCGTTCAGGCGGCGGCGCACGGCGTCCGGCCCGGGTTCGCTCTCGCTGTCGGACTCGCTGTCGTCCCGGCGGCGCTTGCGCTCGGGCCGCGCGGTGTCGGCCGTCCCGTCGTGCATCTGCACGTCCCCGTCCGGGGTGCGACCGGTGGACTGGCTCGCGTCGGCCATCACCACGTCGTGGTCGGGCGCCGGCTGCGGGACGTGGTCGGGTCGGTACAGGCCCTCCACGCCGAGCCGGTTCAGCTGGTCGTCCGTCAGCTTGGCGGTGTCGGCGCGGTTGGCGAAGTCGCCGGACGAGGAGACCGGCAGCTTGCCGGCGTGCGGGGACGGGATGCCGAGATCGTCGACGATCATCTGCGCGCTGTCACTGAGCTTCCCGGCCGTCCGCAGCTGCTCCAGGTCGTTCTGGGTCTTGGGAGCCATGATGTCGCGCAGCTCGGGCGGCACCAGGCCGTTCGCCTCCAGACCGCGGACGGCCTGCAACAGGTCGGCGGTGTGCGGCGCGTACAGCACCTCCGGCGGCAGCTGCTCGTGGGCGACCGCGGTCAGCAGGTCGGGCTCGCGGATGACGTGCGGGTCCAGGAAGTTCTGGACCCACTTGTTCACCGTCTCGTCGCCGAAGCGCAGGTTGGAGCCGCTGTTGGACAGGCTGGCGGACATCTCCTCGATCAGCGCCGGCACGTCCTCGACGTGCGCCGTCAGCGCCCGGTCGAACATGCCGGCGGGGTGGTTCTCCCCCGCGCCGGCGCGCGCGTGCACGCCGCCGTACTGCCGGGCGACCAGTTCCCGGTCGGCCGCGGCCCAGGCCACCCGGGCCGCCGCACCCTCGCCGCGCTGCGCGTTGTCCCGCATCTCCTTCGCGTGCACCTGGTCCACCCGGTCGCGCACCGTCTCGGTGGTGGCGATGTTCCGCTCCGTGGCGGCCAGGTCGGCCTCCGCCTTCTTCAGCTCCTTTCGTGCGCTCTCGACCTTCGCCGCGGCCTTCCCCGCCGCCGTCTCGTGCTTCTTCGCCTCCTGCTGCTTCTGCGTGTCGCTGGGATCGGCCGCGGCGGCCCGCGCGGACTTGTCGGCCGTTTCCCTGGCCTTGGTGTGGGCCTTCTCGGCGGCCTCGAAGGCCTTCTCGGCCTTGGCCGCCTTGGCCTGCCGGGCCGGAAGCTCCTTCCCCGCCGCCGTCACGTCCTTCTGCGCCTGGTCCGTCCCGGGCGTCGAATCCTTGCCCGGGACGGCCAGGTCGGACAGTCGCTCGGCGACCTCGTGCTTCCGTACCTCGGCCCGGTCGGCCGCGAGCTGCTCGGCGACCTCGCGGTAGCGGTTCGGAGCGATCGGGTCCGGGGTGGCCCGCAGGTCACCCGCCAGGGCGCGCAGCGCGTCCGGGCTCTTCCCCGCCCGCTCGACGTGACCGGCGAGATCCGCCAGGTCTCCGGCCAGCCGCTCCCGTTGGGCGGGCGTCGACAGCCCGCCCGGGCGGTCGGCGGCGGCGTGCAGCACGGCCGCCGCGTCGTCCAGCTTCTGCGGCCCCGTGATGCCGTTGACCAGCGCCAGGTCGTCGACCGCCTGCTGCTTGACCTTCTCGTGGACCGCGCCCATCGCGTCGCGCACCGCCCCGAGTTGCTCGGGCGTCGGGCTGTCCGGGTGCACGCCCGCCACCGCGTCGTTCAGCCTGCCGAGCTCCCGGCCGGCCGGCCCGTTCAGGCCGGACCTGCCGAGTTCACGCTCCAGGTTCTTCGCCGCCGTGTCGGCACTGCGGTGGTCGGTGATGCCCGCTGTCGCGAACGCACCCGGCAGCCGCTCGTTGCCGTACGTCGCCCGCAGATCGACGGTGCCCGGCGTGGCGGTCAGGTCGCGGCGCGTCAACTCCGCTTCGCCCGGGCCGCCTTGACGGATCCGGGCCTCGGCCTTGCGCCCGTACGAGTCGAGGACGCGGTGCCGGTCCGGCGCCATCGCGGAGACGAAGTCGCCGAACGCGTCCGACGCCGCACGGTGGCTGCTCTCGTCCAGCGCGCGCGCCTTGAACACCGCCGCCGTCACGTACTTGTGCACCATGTAGTCGGCGATCACGTGGTTGCGGTTGACCTTCGCCGCCGACAGGTCGGTGTCGCCTTCCTTCGGCTGGGTCTTCTTCGTCGAGGCCGGGTCGGGCTTGCCGTCGGCCACCCGCGCCGAGACCTTCTCGGCGTGCGGCTGATCCCGCATCACCCCGTGGTCGGAGTAGCCGAACGCCTTGCGGTAGGTCTCGTCGAACTTCTTCCACCCGGCCTTGTCGCCCGGTGCCGGCACCCCGCCTTCGTGGGTGCTGCTCACCGCCGGCGGGGCCTTCTTCTGCACCTCCGCCAGCGCGTGCGCCAGGTCCTTCTCCCGCTGCTCGCGGTCGGCCTTCAACTCCCCCTGGCGGGTCTTCAGGTCCGTGATCCGGTCCAGGTGCACCTTCTCGCCGTCACTGCCCGCGGGCGGCTTGCGCGGCACGGCCTGCGCGAGCAGCGCGTCGTTGCGCTGCTCCTCGGCCTTGATCCGCTCGATGCTGCCCGGCAGGACCCGGGTCTCGGCCTCGTGCCGCGCCCTGGCCAGCACGGCCAGCTCATTGCCGCCGACCGTGTCCTTGAGCCGCTCGTGCTCGAAGATCGCCATCCGGTCGCGCTGCTCCTGCAGGTGCGCCTTCGCGCCCTCCAGGCTCTTCTTCCGGTCGTGGAGCTCGGGCGCGTGGTTGCCGTTGTCCAACTCGCGCTGAACGTTCCGGAGTTGCTCGTCGATCCGGGTGGCCGACCGCTCCAATTGGTCGTTGTTGCGCGACAGCACGTCCACGTGCTGGCGCTTCTCGTTCCGGTACTGGCCGAACATCACGGCGGTGTCGGGGTCCAGCAACGGCTCCCGCGCGTACATCTCCAAGTCCCTGCGGACCTGCTGGAACTCGGGCGAGTCGCTGAGGAACCTGTCGAGGGTCTCGAAGGTCTTCTTGCTGTCGATCTTGTGGTCGTAGCCGGCGTCCGGCGCGGCCTGCTGCGCCTGCTGCCTACGCCCACCCTGACCACCGGGGCGCGGCGGCGGGGGCGGCAACTGCTCACCGGCCGGGGCCTTCCGCTCTGCCGCCGACGGTTGGTGCTCCGTCTCCGCGGGCTGATGCCCGGTCGCCGCAGGCTGGTGCTCGCCGGTCGGGGTGGCGGTTCCGTCCACGTGCTCCATGAACTCGCGGAAGCCCTCGTAGGTGGCGTTCTGCGCGGTGGTCTCGTTCACCGGGTTCGCGGTGCCGTCGTGGAGCGCAGACGGGTTCTCGCCGTAGAGCTTCTTCAGCAGCGGGTACAGGTCGGGCTCGTGCTGCTTCACCCACTCCGGGCCGTTGTTGCGCCGGTCACCGGTGTACGGGTCGTGGCCCTCGTTCGTTCCCAGGTAGGCGTTGGTGGCCTGGGCGAAGTACTCGTGCTCGTCCCGCGACGAGTAGTTGCCGGACGTCTTGCCGTCGGGCCACTGCACGGGGTCCTTGCCGTTCTTGGGGTCCGCAGCCTCCTCGGCGGCCTTCGTCTTCCGGTCGAAGGCGTCCGTGATCGCCTGCTTGTCGTTGGGGCTCAGCCCGTACTCGTGCACGGTGTGGCTGAACTCGTGCGTGGTGGTGGAGTATCCGTGCTCGTAGTGACCGCCCTCGCCGATCGAGGTGTGCTCACCGAGCAGGTTCTCCTCGGTGACGGCGGAGTGCTTGCCGCCCGAGCCGCGCATGTCGTCGTAGCCGCGACCGCCGCCCGCCTCGGTGTCGTTGCTGGCCCCGCGCAGCTCGTGCAGCCCCGGGACGTCGGGCATCCGGACGTCCTTCGGGACGATCACCACGTCCGCGCCGTTCTTCATCAACTGCGCAGCGGTGTCCGGGTCCTGGAGCATCCGGGCGACCTGCTCCTGCGCCTCCTGCCGGGCGGACGCGGCCTGTTCGGCCCTCGGGTCCACGTGCACGATCAGCTCGGAGGCCACCTTGGCGAAGTCCTTCGCCGGCAGCGCCGACTTCAGCGAGTCGACGAACTCCGGGTCGCGGGCCAGCCAACGCCGGTGCTCCGGCTTCAGGTTGGCGAGCTCCTGGGCGCGCTGCTCCCGCGTCATGCCCGGCATGTCCTGCCGCAGCCGATCGGCATCGGCCGGCCGGACCCGGGACACGTTCCGCTGCGTGCCGCCGAGTTGGTCGACGGCGTCCCGCACGTTCGTCGCCCGGCCCAGCCGGTCGAGCTCCGCCTGCCGTTCCTGCCGTTGACGGTCCAACAGCTGGTCGTGCGCCTGCTCCGCGGCCGGACGACCTGTCTCGGGAGTACGGCCCGCCCCGGGGCGGATCGTGCCACCGGCCGCGGCGGCCGGGTTCGGGGTGGCGGCGGCCGGCTTGGCCCCGCCCTGCTGCGGAACGGTCGCGGACGGCGCGGCGTGGGCCGCGGCCCCGGACCCGCCGTGCCCGCCGGCACCGCCGACCGGGCCGGGCGTGAACCCGCCCGCCATCGGCGCACCTGCCACCGGACTCTGCGTGGTGCTCGCGGCCGGCGAGGTCTCGCCCAGGCCGTCCGGAACGATCTGCCCGGGCACCTGCTCCGGCCCCGCCGGACGGGCCGTGGCCGGCCCGGCGGACAGTCGGGTCCCGCCGTCCAGGTGGGTGCCGCCGCCGGCCCCGGCACCGCTTAGCACGCCCGACAGGTTGGGCATCGCGGACGCGCCGCTCGGCCGCGGCTCCCGCGGATCGTTCTGCGGCGTCGGCTCGTAGGCCGCCGAAGTATCGTGCGCAGCCGCCGCGTTGACGCTCTCCTGGCGCGGGATCGACTGCTGCACCGGAGTCGGTTCCGTGGTGTGCGAGGACGCAACGCCCTCCTGCCGGGGCACCGACTCGTGCGCCGGCGGCGCGGTGTGCGCGGGCACCGACTCGTGGGCGGGCGCGACACTCTCCTGACGGGGCATCGTCTCGTGCACCTGCGCGACCGGCACCGATTCCTGCACCGGGGCGACGCTCTCCTGACGCGGCGTCGACTCGTGCACGGGCGCAGCGGCGTACGTCCGCGGGGTCTCCTGCGACTGCGGCGTCGGCACCGAGTCGTGCGCCTGCGGCGCGGTGTGCGTCGGGACGGACTCGTGCGACGGAACGGACTCGTGCGTCGGCGCGACGCTCTCCTGCCGCGGCACCCCGTCGTTGGTCTGCGGCGCAGTGTGCGTCGGCACCGACTCGTGAACCTGCGCGACGGGCTGCGGCTCGGAACGCGGCGTCACCGACTCGTGGGCGGGCGCGACACTCTCCTGACGCGGCGTCGGCTCGTGCACGGGCGAAACCGGCTGCGACTCGACCCGCGGCGCGGCGTTCTCGTGCACGGGAGCCACGGACTCCTGACGCGGCGCAGTGTGCGTCGGCACCGACTCGTGGACCTGCGCAGCAGGCTGCTGCGACTCGGTACGCGGCGCGACGTTCTCATGTGCAGGAGCGACCGACTCCTGACGCGGCCCGGACCGCGGCGTCGACTCATGCACCGGCGCAACAGGCTGCTGCGACTCGGCCCGGGGTGCCATCGACTCCTGGACGTGCGTACGCGCCTGCTCACGCGGAGCCGCAGCCGGAGCCGGAGCCGAGGCGGACTCGTGGCCCGGCGTCGGCGCGACGTTGCGCTCGGCCGACGAGGAACCGGCGGACGGGGCGTCGCCGCCGCGTCCCGCACCGAACGGGGTCAGCCCGTTCACCTTCGACGCACCCGTACCCGCGCCCGCGCCCGCGCCCGCACCAGAACTCGTCTCGTGCGACGCAGCCGCAGCCGCGCCCGCACCCGAACTCCCGCTGGACGAACCCGAGTCCGCCGCGTGCGAGGCACCGGACGCGCCGGACGCGCCGGAGCCACCGGACGGCCCGTGGTAGGCCGAGGCACCCGTGGAGGTGTCGGACTTGTTGAAGCTGGGCGTGCCACCGTGCTCGCCCGCACCGGAACCGGCGCCCGCCCCGGGCAACTTCGGCGCTTCCGCAGCCTTTGGCGTGGCGAGGTGCCCCTTGACCTTGGACGCGCCGGCGTGCAGGCCCGCGCCCGCGCCGCCGGAGAGGCCGGAGCCGAGCAGGGAGTTGCCGTCGACCTTGCCGGTGGTGATCAGCTGGGTGGAGACGTCCGCACCGACGCCGACCGCCGCGCCGGTGGCCATCTTGCCGCCGGTGGTCTTGAGTGCGGCCTCGACGCCGAGCTTCTCGCCGGCCTTGCCGATGCCCTTGCCGATCAGGTGGCCGGATGCGCCGCCGACGGCACCGCCGGCCGCGCTCATCCCCACTTCCTTCATGTCGATGCTCTTGCGGTGGCCCTCGGCGAGCTCGATGCCCTGCGCCATCAGGTTGATCGCGGCCATCTGGACGGCCTGCTTGACCGCCATCTCGATCATTTCCTTCAGCAGCAGCTTCAGGGTGGCCGCGACCGTGGCCTTGCTCGCCGCGATGAACACGGGCACTTCCAGCATCGAGGCGCCCGCAGTGAACGGCGCCTCAGCCTCGGCGGTCGCGATCTCGAAGGCCAGGATGCCGAGTTGGGCGATGATCTGGATCTTCGCCGTCTCCGCGGAGTTGGCGACCTGCTCCAGCATGTCGCCCATGCCGTTCAGCGCGTTGATCGCGCCGGGCAGGTAGCCGGGGTCCTGCTCGGTGCCCTTGCCGACCGAGTACTTCTCCCAGTACTTGCCCAACGCCTCGGCAGCGACGCCCTGTTGGCCCTCCAGGGCGCGCTTCACCGTGGCGTCGGCGCTCTGCGCGGCGTCCTTCAGGCTGTCCGCAGCCTTGCGGCAGTGGTCGGCCATGTCGCGGAGCTGGTCCTCATCGGCTTCCGGCCAACGGCAGCCCGCGAGCAGCAGGAGCACCCACTGGAGGGGCTCCGGGAGTTCGACAGCCATGGGTCAGTGCCTTCCGCTCTGGGAGATCCGCGGGGTGATCCGCATCGGGACCGGGTTGGACAGCTGCGGCGAGGCCGGCATCGGCGCGGTGCCGGGGTCCACGCCGTTCAGCTCGGTGATGACGCCCTCGTCGGCGCCCTGGTAGCCGTCGGCCATCGACTTCAGGCCGTCGGCGATGGCCTTGAGGGCGGCGGGCAGGCCCTTGATGACGTCCAGGGTGTCCTTGCTGTACTTCAGGTAGCCCTTGTCGCCCTCGGCGAACTGCTTGCCCGACTCGTCGTTGCCCCACGGGTTCTGGGACTCCAGCGCGGGCAGGTACGAGCTCAGCGCGCTGTACAGCGAGCCGACCTGTTCGGAGACGGCGAGCATCGGCGACACCGCCGCCTGGTACTGCGCGGGGTCGACCTGGAAGCCCTGGCCCGCGTTCCCGGACGCGTCCCGGTTGGTGGCAGCGGGCCGGGCACTGATCCGGTTGCCCGCCATGGCCTCCGTCCGGTGCGCGGCCGTCGGCGCGGTCGCCTGCTCGGCGGGCGCGGCGGCCGACTGCCGGTGCAACGGCTCGGCAGCGGACGCCGGTTCGCCCCGACGGAGCCCCCGGTCCACGATCCGCGGGGCCTGCCCTCCGTCGAAGGGCTCCACGGGCATGGCCGGTTCGGCCCGTTGGAACGCCTCCGGCGCGATCCGCGCCGACTCCGCCCGGTCGAACGGCTGCAAAGGCGTGACCGCCGCATCCCGCTGGAACGCCTCCGGGGCGATGCGTGCCGACCGCGCCTGCTCGAAGGGCTCCACGGGCGTGACCGCAGCATCCCGCTGGAACGCCTCCGGCGCGATCCGCGCCGACTCCGCCCGGTCGAACGGCTGCACCGGCGTTGCCGGTTCGGCCCGCTCGAACGGCCGGAGCGGGGTGGCCGCCTCGGCCTCCTGGAACGGCTCGGGGACGACCGTGCCCACCCGGAACCGGACGGGCGCCTCGGCTTCTGCTGCGGTGTACCAGGCCTGCTCGTCGTTGCTCATGGTGCTCCTTCGTCAGTTCGGTTCGACGGCGGGCGCGGTCAGTCCGCGGCGGGAGCGCCGGGCGCGGTGGCCAGGCGGGACAGCGCGGCGCGCAGGAACGGGCTGGGCACCTGGAAGCCGCCCTCCTCGCGCAGCGGGGCACGCTGCGGCTTCTCCTCCGCCGCACCGGACACCGAACCGGACACCGAACCGGACGCAGCGCCGGAGGCGGACGCGGCAGCCGGCGCCTCCGCAGTGCCGACAGAGGCCGACGCGTCCCCGTGCCCACGCCGGGCGGCCGCGCTGCGCGAGCGCTCCAGGTAGGCGTCGTCCCCGCCGGCCGCCGGCGCCCCCGCCGAAGCAGCGGACGTTTCCTGACGTGTCGTCAGATCAGTCGCCGGGCTGCCGCCCGTAGCGGTCGCATCCGCCGTCGCAGCACCGGAAGCACCGGCATCACCGCCACCCGTCCCGAGCAGGATCCCGGCCAGTTGGCTGAGTGCCTCCTGCTCGCTGGCCGGGCCGGCGGGCGCGACCTGGGCGACGGCGGGCTCGGGCGTGGCGAAGGTGCCGTCGGAGCGGGCGTCGTCCAGCCAGCGGCGGCGGGCGCGCTGCCAGTGGCGGTCACGCGGGTCGACGTCGCCGGCCCGGCCGAGGATGCCGCTGTCGTGCATCAGCTCCTCGTCCTCCTCGCCCTCGACGCCGAACCGGGTCGGGCTGAGGAAGCGGTTGCCCGCCTTGCCGTCCTTGCCCTGGCCGCCGCGGCCCGCGCCGCCCATGCCGGGCATGTGGCCGCCCGCGCCCATCGCGCTGCCACCGGCCGGCGCGCCGCGACCGGCCGCGCCGCCCGAGGCGAGCCCGCTGGAGCCGACCCGGCCGGCCCCGGACGCGCCGGACATTCCCCTGGCGGACGCCCCACCGGCCGCGCCGAGCCCGGCTCCGCCACCGGCCCGGGACGCCAGCGAGCTGCTGCCGCCCGCACCGCCGCGCATCGCCGAGCCGCCGCCACCGCCCGCGCCGCCGCGCGCCGCGGAACCACCGATGCCGCTCCCCCCGCCGCGCGCGGTCGAGCTGCCGGAGTTGCCGAACGTGCTGCCGGTGGTGCCCTTGAACGGGGTCAGGCTGCGACCGCCGGTGCTGCCTGAACTGCCGGGGTACTTACCGGGGTTGGGCACCCCAGGGAAGCCTCCGGTGAACGGGCTGCCGCCACCGCCGCCGGTCGTTCCGGGACTCGGGGTGTAGCCGGTGCCGATGGGTGTGTAGTGCCCGGCGGACGAGGGGCCGGAGCCCACGGAGCCGAGGTCCCCCATGCCGGCCAGGTTCAGCGACCCCGTGCCGGTGCCGATGCTGGGCGGCGTGAACACCGGCGCCCCGCCGCCCGAACCGACCGAGCCGCCCGAACCGAAGTTCGGCATGTTCGGGATGGGCAGCTTGAACGGCGTCAGGGCCGGACCACCGGAGCCACCGGCACCGCCGGAACTTCCCGCTCCACCGAACTGCCCTGCGCCGCCCGCCGATCCGACGCCGCCGAACCCGGCCGCGCCGCCCGCCGCGCCGGCCCCGCCGAGGTGCGAGCCGGGCGCACCGGGGGCGTCCGGCAGGCTGAACGGGGTGGGAGCCCCCGCGACGCCCGCACCGCCGACGCCGCCGTTGCCCGCCGCCCCGTCCGCACCGAGCAGCCCGTCCGGGCGCGTGCGCGCGGACATCTCGCTGCCCACGCCGGCGCCCGCCCCGCCGGCCCCGCCCGAACCGGCGGCCCCGCCCTGGCCGTTGAGGGCGCAGGTCTTCGCCATGCCGCTCATGTCGGCGATGTGGCTGGCGTTCTTCCGCAGCAGGCCGTCGACGTGGGTGCCGACCTGGCCCACGTACTGGTGGTAGACGGCAGCGGCCTGCTTGATGCCCTCGGAGTTGGCGATGTCGTCGTGCTTGCCCGCCGGGTTCTGCTCCATGTACGTCTTGGCGTACTGGAGTTCACGGACCATCTCGTTCTTGGTGTCGATCACCGCGCCCTGCGCCCCGTGCAGCGAGGTGGCGACCGCCTGCCCGGACTGCAGGGTGGTCGCGACGTGCGACTCGCCGCCGCCGGCGAACTTCTGCAGGTACTGCTGGAAGCTGTCGGCGGCGGGGCCGGACATGCTGGACATGGCCCGCTGGGCGGCCTCGGTGATCGCCCGCACATGGGTGTCGGCGACCTGGTTCCACTTGTCCCAGGCGGCGGCGAGCTCGCCGAGGAGTTCCTCGTTGGCGTCCGGGAAGGCGATGTCCTTCCCGTTCTCGTTCTTCTGGACGGTCTTCAGGACTTCGGCGAGATCGGCAGGCAGCGTGATCATGGCAGGGAGGCTCTCCGGGAGGACGATCGTGGTCGGAGCGGGGACGGCGAGCGTCCCCGATGGCGATGGACGACTGCTGAACAAGCACCCCCGGGCGGCGATTCGCCCGGGGGTGTTCGTCAGATGACCTGTCGCGTGCCGGGGCCGCCGCCGCCGCGGATCGGGTCCGGGATGTCCTTGTGGTGGTTGTAGTCGAGCGTGGGCGCGTCGGGGCCGTGGTAGCCGTCGCCCGCGCCGGTGTCGCCGATCGGGGCGACCGGAGCCGGCGGGGGCGGGGTCGGCACCGGGTCGGCGGCCGGTACCCGGGGCGCGCTCGGCAGCGAGGCGGGCACCGCGTCGACGACGCCGGACAGGCGCGGAGCGGCCGGCAGGTCGCCGTTGGTGGCGATCCGGCCGATCTCGGTGCTGTGGAGTTCGTCGTTGGCCCGGTGCCGGGAGGCCATGGCTTGGAGGTTCTGCCCCACCGCGGTGGCGTTCTTCATCAACTCGCGGATTCCCTGCAGGGCTTGTTGCTGGTGCTTGCTCAGGCCGCCGACCGACGACCCGCCGCCCTTGAGGGCCTTTCCGACCAGGTCGGTGCCGTACACCGAGTCCTCGACCTGCTTGACCACGGCCTCCAAGTGGTTGGCCGGGCCTTCCAGTTCATGCAGCAGATCCATGATCTTCTTGGCTGCCGCCTCGACCTCGTCCAGGTCGACCCACACCGTCTCGTCCGCCATTTTCCACCCCTCCAGCTCACCGCCCCCGGGTAGCGGGACAGCACCGGACCTGCCCCACCGGGGCCGGGCACGCCGCAGCGCCCGCACCGGATCCAGGGCAGGCCGAAGGCACCTTGGGCTGCCGCACCCGCTCAATTGTCAGGCAACTTTACTTGCTGTCCGAGGGTGTACGGCCAAGCGCCTCCGCCGAGGTGACGGGACGTCACCTCGTATTGAGCTTCGCAGAGCGACAGACCGGGACATCAGTCCCGAAGGTATGCAGTTGGTAAATTCGCGGTGTGAATCACCTGACCTGTGACTACAGGGGCGCTCCGTTCGAGGGGAGTCGTGAATGTCCGGTGAGGGTTGGGAAATTTTGGATGAAAAGCGGAAGCGGCCGGACCTCTTGGTGCCGAGGCCCGGCCGCCGTGGACGGTGACATCCACCCCCCACCGGTGGTCACCGTCCGGCTTGGCGCTCCTGGTACTCGGCGATCACCGCGTCGATCGGGATCGACGGCCAGGTGCTGAGCTCGCCCGTTCCCCGGTCCACCACACCGGTGGAGTCCCCGAGGTCCGCCGGCGGCCGGACCTGGCCGGTCACCGGGTCGACCTCCAGCGGCGCGGGCGCGGCCCACACCACCCAGCCGAGGTCGAACTCCCGGAACCTGACCTCACGTCCGGCCCCCTCCGGGGCGCCTTCGTTCAGCCACGCCTGTGCCTTCGCGAGGGCCTGCTCTTGGGTGATCACGCTGTTCCTCCTGTGGTGCGATGTGCGGTGCCGAGCGCGGCAAGTGCTGCGACGGTCGCGGTGAGTTCGGTCGAATCGGGCATCGGCTCCCCGGCCGGGCCGCGGTGCCGAAGCGTCAACTGCCGGCTACGGTCGGCGCGGGCGACGACCAGGACATCCCAGTCGTGGTCGTCCGCACTGGGCGGAGCGGCCAGCCGGACCGTCACCCGGACCGGTCGCGTCCCGGGCCGCAGGAACGTCCGGTCCACGATCTCGGCGATCTGCCCCTCCGGGTCCGCCGGGTCGAGGTCGAACTCCCGGTAGAGGATGGGCAGTTCCGCGCCTTCGCCCTCGACGGTCAGGGTCAGGCGCCCGAGCGCCGGCACCCCGTGCCGGCGCAGCGGGCGGGTCGCCTCGGCGGCCAACGCCATTCCGGCGGCCAGCAGTTCACTGGCCGGACCGTTGTCGACCCACCCGTCCTGGTGGACGGTGCGCGGCAGCGGAGCGGGCTCCGACCAGCGGCCGTCGGCCCCGACCCGGGCCGGGGCGTACCCTTCGACCAGCCGGGCGAGCCCTTCCTCGGGCGTGCCGCCGAGGTACCACCAGTCGCTCCGGCCCTGCCGGAACAGTCGGCCCTGCGCGTCGACGGCGAGCACACCGTCGCCGGTCCGCCCGACCGGGAACACCGAGGTGCCCAGCCGCCGGGCGAGCCCGGCGGCCACCGTTCGGCTGCCGCGTGCCGCCGCCGGGTCGATCACCGCGCCGTGCGCCGCGACCTCCACCCCCGGGCCGGCCGGTGGCAGCGTCAGGTCGCCGTACTGCTCCAGGAATCGCTGCGCCGCCTCGGACAGTTCCACGAGTCCGTCCTCGTCGACGACCGAGAGGATCGCCGTCAGCAGCCGCTGTTCCGCATCGGCATCGGGTCGGCGGCCCGCGATCCAGCCGGCCTCGACCAGGGCCTCGTGCAGGGCTGTGGTGAAACGGACGTTTGTCATCGCTGCCCCACCTCGACCACCTCGACGCCAAGCTCTGCCAGCAGCGCCGCGCAGGACCGGCAGGGCGCGACCGGCCGGCCGTGCTCCGCGCTGTCGTCCGGCCGGACCGCGATGCTGCTGATCCAGCTCTCCGCGAAGTGCGGACGGGCCTCGTCCAGCGTGATCTCCGCACCGTCGCCGCGCTGCTCGTCCAGGCGGTGCAGCACGTCGGAGATCAGACCGGTCTCCGCACACCGGGCGGCGAACGGCTCGCGCTGGTAGGGCGGCAGCCCGTCCAGGAACTCCCGCACCGCCGGGTGCAGTTCCGGGTCCCCCTCGCCGAGCGCGTTGGACTGGGTGAAGACCGTCCGGTCGACGAGCAGCGTGGACACCGTGTGCGGCACCTCGGCCTCGGCCTCGCCGACCGGCCGGAAGCGGTCCAGCACCTCGTACGGGTTGACGCCGAGGAACTCGACCCCGTCCGTGTCCAGGTGGAAGAAGCTGCCGCCGGCCGAGACCACCAGCCGCCCCGGCCCGTCCACCTCGGCCCCGACCGGAACGACCTCCTCGCCCAACCCCGCAGCCAGCTCCGCCAGTTGCGCGGCCTGCTCCGGTCCGGCCGGCCCGGCCGGCACCGTCCGCAGCGCACCACCGGACGCCGTCGGCAGCGTCAGATCACCGAACCGCCCGAGGAAGGACAGCGCCGCCCGCACGGCCGCCGAGTCCTCCCCGGCCGCACCGCTCATCCAGTCGGCGAGCAACTCACGGGCGTGCTCGCCGATGTCACGCGAGGGCGACCAGCCGCAGCCGGCCAGCCACGACATCGTCCCGTCAGGGTCGCGGGGTTGAGGCATGAGCGTTCTGCACTCTCTTTTCGGACGGCCACCGGGCCGCAGTCTCGACAATCGGCACTACCCGGCATTTGACGCATCATCAGGAAAGCCGGAGGTTGATTCACGTGGTCAATCCAGGAGCTGTACCGATTTCATCCCGAAGTATCCCACCACCGGGGCGCAGTTGTCGCAGGGCGCCTTGTATTCGCCGTAGCCCGGAACCCGACCGCCCGTGCTGTCCTTCAGAGCCCCGGTCTCCAGCGGGCGGACGAATGCCTTTCCGAGGATTCCCCTGGCGTACTCCATGGCCCTGCCCACGGCAACGGGATCGTTCATGTTGATTCCCGGGAAGCGACCGCCGACCTGTTCGAGAATGTCCGTCATCACGGACGGCTCGGCGCACTTGCACCGCGTGTTCGGATTGCCTGCCGGATAGCTGTCCCAACCCAGCTCCCTCTTCACGCGATCGTACGCCGGGTCCCCTTCCTTGCCGTAGGCGAATTTGACGAGCGGGTGGACGTGCTGCGGAGCAGTCTCACCGGCCAGGCCCTTCGTGCTGCTCGCGGTGACGATCAGCAAGCGCCTGGCGCCCGACTGCCCGTCGATGTACAGCCCGGAAGCCACGCAGCCGGGCCGGAACTTGTCCCCCGCGATGCCGTTCGCCATGGCGGACCCGGAATCGTTCATCACGTCGAAGGCTCCCTCGATGCTGACATTCATCAGCTTCTTCGGGGTCTCCTTGTAGTAGTAGCCCTTCTCCCCGGATTTGACGCGTGTGTACCTTTGCGGTGCCTCGAAGGGCGCAGGATCGGTCTCACCTGCGTAGCCGCTCGCGAGGGCCTGTCGCGCCGCATCGTTGAGACCCTGCTCGTGGGCGAGCCGCTCACCCTCCCACTTGAGGTGCTCGGGGTCGCCGTCCTTGTGCTTCTGACGATCCTCCAGGAGCTCCCTGTTCTCGCTCAGCCGGTTCCGCTCGTCGAGCAGACGTTCCTGCTGCCTCAGCTGCTCCTGCTGCTTCTCAGGCTTCGACGCCGAGTCCTTCAGCTCCTCAAGGACGTTCAGCTGCTCCTTCAACCGGGCCTTCTGGTCGGCGGAGTGCCACTTCCCTTCGCCGTCGCGCTGCCCTTCCAGCCACTTCTGCTTGTCCGCCAGCCACTTGCCCTCGTCGGGCGCGCCGGTCTTCGCCTTGAGCTCCGACTTGGCCTGTTCGGCGCTCCACTTGTCCAGACGTTCCCGACGGTCGGCCAGCGCCTTCAGCCGGTCCTCCGGCCAGTTGTCCCGCTTGGCCTGCAGCTCCTGCTCCGTCAGCCGGCCGTGCTGGTCGACGAGCCACTCGCTCTTGTCGAGCCACTTCTGCCGCTGGTTCAGGGACTCTCGGGTCTCGCCGAGGGCATGCTGGTCGGCGTCGACCTTCTTTCGCTCGGTGTCGAGCCTCGCCTGCCGCCCGTCGAGCTTCTTCTGGTCATCGGCAACGGCCTTTCGGGAATCCGCCCCGCCTTCCCTCCGCCGCTTGGCCAGCGCGGCGCGGTCTTCGGCCAGCTTGTCGCCGTCCGCCACGAGCTTGTCACGGCGTGCGTCCAGCTCCGCCTGCTTGGCGTCGAGAGCACCGTGCTCCTGGTCCAGCAGCTTCTGGTCCTTGATCAACGTCTCGCGGCGGACGTCCAGTTCACCCTTGACCGGCGGCTTGTCGCCCTCGCCCGGAGCCTGGTCCTGCTTCTGCTTCTCGGCTGCCCGTTCGGCCTGCCCGTCCAGGGCCTCGTGCCTGGCCATCCGATCGTGCTGCTGGGTCAGGCGCTCCTGCTGTCCGGCCAGGCGCTCCTGTTGTTGCTCCAGCCGCTCCTGGTGCTCCTCCACCCGGCGCTGCTCGGCCTCCAGCTGCCTGTTGTTCGAGGTGAACCGCTTCTCGGCGAGCGCCCACTGCTCGTCGGCCAGGCCCTGCTGCTGCTTCCGCAGCTCGCTCTGCCTACCGGCCAGATCGTCCTGCTGCGCGGTCACCTTCTGCTGTTCGGCGAGCCGCTGCTTCGTCCGGTCCGGCAGATTCGCCAGCCCCTCCTCGGAGGTGTGCTGCTTCTCCCTTGCCGTCTGCTCCCGCTTCCGCTGCGCCACCGCGGTCCGGTCCGCCTCGGCCTTCTTGGCCATTGCGACGGCGTCCGAGACCGAGTTGCCCTGACGGGAGTTCCCGCCGACGCCGGCGGGCTGCGCCGGCACGGAGTGGTCGCCGGGCGACTGGCTCGCGGGGTGCAGGGGTGCGCGGTCCGGGGTCAGCGGGATGGCGAAGAGGCCGCCCTCGCCGGCGTACAGCGGCTTGTCGCTCACGCGGCCCAACTGCGGGTCGCTGTAGACGATCTGGCCCTCGTGGTTCATCGCGTGCCAGGCGTGCGTACGCCCGTCGCTGTCGCGGCTGGTGATCACGGCCTGCGAGCCGTGGCCGCTCTCGCGCAGCATCTCCGCCAGCTTGGCGTGCCCGTCCGGGCCGGCGCCCAGGTGCTCGAACTTGGCGCCGAGCGACTGCTCGGCGCGGTCCCGGCCGCCCTTCTCGCCCAGGCCGTTGCCCTCCAGGCGCGGCGCGGCCACCGTCGGGTGGCCGTTGACCGTGTCGACCATCGCGAGCGCGGCGTCCAGGCAGTTGTTCTTCTGGTTGGCCGTGTGCGGCTCGCCGCCGTTCAGCTTCTTCAGCCAGTCGCCGACCCGCGGGTCCGGGTGCCGCTGCGGCGTGCCGTCCGTGTTCTTCGGAACCGCGTCGTGAAGCTCCTGCTGCTCGTGCGCGGACGGCCGCTTCAGCCCGCCCTCGACCTCGAACGGCCGCCCGTCCGAGGCCGGGTGACGCGGACCGCCCTCGTGCTGCGGCTTCCCGGTGTTGTCGTGCTCGTTCCCGGGCCGGTGGTCGGCGGTGCCGCCCTCGTGCTGCGGCTTCCCCGTGCTGTCGTGATCGTTGCCGGACCGGTGGTCGGCGGTGCCGCCCTCGTGCTGGTCGTGCTGCGGCCCCTGGCCCGCCACGTGCTCGGAACTCCCGTGCGGCGTCTGCGCGTCGGGGTGCACCGGGCCGAGTCCGCCCGGGTTCGCCGGGGCGGACTGGTGGGTGGCGTCGGCGTGCTGCGGCGGTGCGCCGGCCGGGGAGTGGTTCGAGGGGGTGGGCAGGTAGCTGAGTCGGACGTCGTTCGGGTCCGTGCTGCCGCTCGCCCGGTTCGGCGCATTGTGCGGCGTCCCGGAGCCGTCGGTCAGGTGCACGGCCGGGAGTTCCAGCAGGTCGGCCGTGCCGGGGATCCGTCCGGTACCGCCCGGGCCGGTCGTGGAGTGCGCGTGGCTGGCGCCGACCACGACCAGGTACTTCCCGTTGCGGGTGGCGTCCGAGGTGATCGCGTCGTGGGCGTACGAGTTCATCAGGCGGGCCCGCTCGTGGGTTCCGCCGTCCTCGTTGATGGTCCGGGCCGGGTATCCGTCCACCGCACGGACCTTGACGTTGTTGGCCTTCGCGGCCTCCAGCATCTCGGTCAGCTTGGCGGTGTACTGCTGGTCGTACTTCGCGGCCGCCGCCTTCAGGGTCGGCGGCATGGGCCCGTCGTGGCGCGGGTCGAAGTACGTGTCCAGGTCGTGCTGGACGGCGTCGTCCCGCAGGGCCTCCAGGTAGACGGTGTCGACCCCACTGGCCTTCAGCTGCTGCATGTTGTCACGGAGGAACGGCCAGGTCGCGGCGTTGGTGTGGCCTTCGCCGATCACCATGCCGGGGAATCCGGCGTCGTCGCCGTGGCCGTTCAGCAGGCGGTCCACGCCGTCCATCGCGGAACTCTGGTCGTGGAGCTGCCTGCCCACCCGCTCGCCGTCGATCCAGGTGCCCTTCTCCTGGTTCTGGTCCGCGAGGTCCTTCAGCAGCTGCCGGCGCTCCTCCTGCTGCGCCATGGTCTCCCTGGAGCGGTAGTCCAGCTTCGCGGCCTCTTCGAGCACCTTGTTGCCCGTGTAGGCGAGGGCGTCCGGGCCGATGGCGTTGCGCAGCGGCTCCCGGATGTGCTCGCCGACCTTGGGTTCGACCAGCGTCATCGTCGCCGGGTCGACGTAGGCCTTGAAGGTGTGGTCCTTGATCTTGGCGTTCGGCTTCCCGCTCGCCGTCGAGCCCGCCGTCTGGTGGGTGTTGCCGTCCTTCACCGGCAGGTGGTTGCTGACGTTCTTCAGTTCGGGCGACAGGTCCGACTTGAACTTGTTCGCCAGGGCCTTCCCGGCGTGCGCCGCCTTGTTGTTGCTCGGCGGGTAGACGAGAGACGGCCCCTCCGGGCTCTGGTGCAGCAGCTTCTTGCCCTCGGGGGTGAGCCCCTGGTCGGACAGCAGCGACTTCTTCGGCCCGGACAGCCCGGCCGGCTCGGGATCCGGCCGCAACCCCGCCGGCGCGCTGTCGGGACGTGGCGAGGCGGCGTCGTTCGACGGCGTACTCGGCCGCGAGCCCGGCGGAGTGTCGAACGGCGTCTCGAACGGGTTGTGTGCCGACGACGTCTCGGTGTGCGCCGGACCACCGTGGTTCGACTGCGACGGCACGTGCGGGGGCGCGGGCGGAGCCGACGGCGGCCCGCTGTGACTCGGAGCGACGTGCGGCGGCGCGGGCGGAGCCGACGGCGGAGCACCGTGGCTGGACGCGACGTGCGGGGGCGCGGGCGGAGCCGACGGCGGCCCGCTGTGACTCGGGGCGATGTGCGGCGGCGCGGGCGGGGGCGGCGGCGGGCCGGCGTGGGTCGACGGGGCGGGCGGCGGCGTGGGCACGGCGCCGCTGTTCGAGGACGAGGACTCCGGCCCCGGGGTGCCGGTCGGCGGCACGTGCTCGTTGCCCGCAGTGGCGTCGGCCTTGGCCGCGTGTGCCTCCAGGAACGCCTTCGCGAAGTTGTTCCGGGCCTTGTTGTCGCCGGCGTAGCGCCCGGAGTCGAGCTCCTCCTTGATCCGGCCGAACAGCTCCCTCTCGTTGGGCGTGCCGTGCTGCGAGAGCTGCTCGGCCGCCTTCCAGTAGTCCTCCGGCGGCACGCGGAACTTCTTGAAGCCCGGGTCGGCCTCCTTGAGCGCGCCCTTGGCGACGTCGGCGGCCTTGCTGGACAGCCCGCCCTGCCCGTCGGCCGGGACGTACTCCTTGCGGAGGTTGCCGCCCTCGCCGACGAACTTCGACTCGTTGGTGAAGATGTTGTGGTACTCGATCAGCGCGGGGTTGGTCGTCGACTTGTCGATGCCGAAGCCGTCCAGGACCTGCTTGTGGTGGCCCAGTTCGTGCTGGATCACGTGTTCCTGGTTGAACCCGCCCACTGCGGTCGACTGGTTGACGACGAGGATCCCGGGGCGGCCGTCCTTCGGGCCGATGTAGGCGCCTTCGCCCATGCGGCGGACGAAGTCGGTGGCGGAGCTGTGGTCGCCGGTCCGGCCGCCGTCGATGTGCCCCAGGGTGAGGTCGAGCGTCTCCGACGGGAGCTTGTCCTTGCCGACGACTCCGCTCGCGTAGTCCTTGAGCGGTGTGGAGACGGTGGCGCCCTCCGGCACGAACACCATGACCGGGAGGCGGTCCTCCGGGATGCCCAGCGTCCGGCCGTAGTCCGCCATCCGCTCGGGGGTGGGGACGTGCGCTTCGGTGAGGTCCGGCACGTCGTCGGTGGCGCCGGGCGAGTCGTCCGGCCGGTGCTCCTCCGGGTTCGGAGAGGTGTCGGAGTTGTCGGAGTCCTGCCTGGTCTCGACCGGGTGGTCGTCGGCGCCCTGGTGGAGGTCCGGGTGCTCGGTGGGGTGGAGCGGCGCGCGGTCGGGGGTGAGCGGGACGGCGAACAGGCTCTTCTCGCCGCCGTACAGCGGCTTGTCGCTGGTGCGGCCCAACTGCGGGTCCGCGTACACGATCCTGCCGTTGTGGTTCATCGCGTTCCAGGCGTGCGAACGTCCCTCGGCGTCGGTGCTGATGATCACCGCCTGCGCACCGTGACCGCCCTCCAGCAGCGTCTTCTGCAGCTTGGCGTGACCCTCGTCGCCCGCGCCCAGGTGCTCGAACTTGCCGCCGAGCGCGTGCTCGATCCGGTCCCGGCCGCCCTTCTCGCCGTGCCCGTTGTCCTCGGTGCGCGGAGCCGCCGGCGTCGGGTGCCCGTCGTAGGTGTCGACCAGCGAGAGCGCCGCGTCCGCACAGTTGTTGGCCCGGCCCGGCGTGCCCGGACCGTCCCCGTTCAGCTTCTTCACCCAGTCGCCGGCCAGCGGGTCCGGGTGCCGCTCCGGCGACCCGTCCTCCTTGTGCGGCACCGCGTCCTGAAGCTGCTTCAGGTCCTGCTCCGACGGCCGCTTCAGCCCGCCCTCGACGTCGAACGGCCGCTCGTCGGTGGCCGGATGACGCGGCCCGCCACCCTCGCGCTCCGTCAACGACCGCTCGTGCGGGGGCTGTTGGGTCGAGTCGCCCAGACCCGCGGGGGTCTCCGAGGGACGGAGCTCGGACGGGCCGGCGTGCTCGTCCCCGAACGGGTTCGAATGCTCGGACGTGGGGCTGTTCCCGGTCGACGGGGCGTGCTCGTCCCCGAACGGGTTCGAATGCTCCGACGTCGGGCTGTTCCCGGTCGACGGGGCGTGCTCGTCCCCGAACGGGTTCGAGTGCTCCGACGTCGGGCTGTTGCCCGTCGACGGGGCGTGCTGGTCGCCGAACGGGTTCGAATGCTCCCACACCGGACGGTGGGTCGGCGGAACCTCCGGCGGGGCGCCGACCGGCCGCTGCGCGAACGGCGGCGGAACCTCCGGCGGACCACCCGCAGGCCGCTGCGCGAACGGCGGAGGAACCTCCGGCGCAGCACCCGTGGGCCGCCGGACGAACGGCGGCGGAACCTCCGGCGGGGCGCCGACCGGCCGCTGCGCGGACGGGGGCGGAACCTCCGGGGCG
Organism: Kitasatospora griseola; assembly: GCF_044999035.1. NCBI lineage: Bacteria > Bacillati > Actinomycetota > Actinomycetes > Kitasatosporales > Streptomycetaceae > Kitasatospora > Kitasatospora griseola. The sequence continues at coordinate 1,595,080 of NZ_CP173360.1, forward strand.
GGCCCTGCGGGCTGCTCCACGTGCGACGGCGCAGCCTCCGACGCGGCGGCGGCAGCAGCCGCTTCGGCAGCCGCGGCGGCGGCCCGGTCCTGCGCCTTCAGGTGCTCGACCAGGTACGCCTTCGCGAAGTTCTGCTTGACCTGGGGGTGGTCGGAGTAGGGCTTCCTCCCGGCAGCGTCCGCGATCTCGTCGAACAGCCTCTGCTCGTTCGGATTCTTGGGCATCCCCTCGACCGCGGCCCAGTACCGGCTGGGGGGGAAGTGGGCGTCCTTGTCCAGGCCCAGGTGTTCCTTGACCTTCGCCGCGTCTCCGCTCGACAGGCCGCCCTGCCCGTCCACCTTCTGATAGGTCAGACGCGGCTTCTTGCCGTCCTCGTGGAACACCACCTCGTTGGTGAGGATGTTGTGGTATTCGATCAGCGCGGGGTTGTTCTGCGACTTGTCGATGCTCCACTGGTCGAGCGCCTGCTTGTGGTGCCCGAGCTCGTGCTGGATCACCTGGTCCTGCGGGAACCCGTCCTTGATGTTCATCCGCTGGTTGACCACCAGCACGTCGGGGGAGCCGTTCGCGCCCTTGACGTAGGCCCCGCCGCCCTTGCCGGAGATCGCCACGGCGGCCGGGGTCGTGTCGTTGGCCTTCAGCCCGTCGATCTTTCCGATGGTGAGCTCGCCGCCCGCCTTCGACGGCGGGCCGACCCACCCCTCCTTGAACTCGGAGAACTTCGTGGAGACGGTGGCACCGTCCGGCACGAACACCATGACCGGGAGCTCGTCCCGCGGAATCCCCAGCGTGTCGGCGACCTGGTGGATCTCCTCCAGGCCGGGAATGCGCCGCCTGTCCTCCAGGCCCTCGTACGGCGACGGAGTGTCGTCCTCCCAGCCGCTCGGCTCGGCGTCCGGGCGCGGATCCTCGGAATTCGGGGACTCCTCCGACTCCGGCCGGGACTCGTGGTCGGTCTCCGACTCCGGCCGGTGCTCGGTCTCCGGCTTCGGGGTCGCTTCGGTCTCCGGCCGGTGCTCGGTCTCGGGCTTCGAACTGGCCTCGGGCTTCGGCCGGGTCTCGGCGTTCGGGGCCGTCCCCGGCTTCGGGGCGGTCTCCGGCTTCGGAGCCGTCTCCGGCTTCGGGGCGGTCTCGGTGCGCGGGCCGCCCTGGTGGTTGCCGCTGTTCGCCGCGGGGTTGGGACGGTCGGTGGGGTGAAGGGCGGTGCCGTCCGGCTTCAGCGGGACGGCGAACAGGCCGCCCTCGCCCGCGTACAGCGGCTTGTCGCTGGTGCGGCCCATCTGCGGGTCGACGTAGACGATCCTGCCGTCCTGGTTGACGGCGTTCCAGGCGTGCGAGCGGCCTTCGCCGTCGGCGCTGATGATCAGCGCCTGCGACCCGGGTCCGCTGGTGAGCAGCGTGTCCTGCAGCTTGGCGTGCCCGTCCGGGCCCGCGCCCAGGTGCTCGAACCGGCCGCCGAGCGACTGCTCGATCCGGTCCCGGCCACCCTTCTCGCCGGCGCCGTTGTTCTCCACGCGCGGCGCGGCCGGCGTGGGGTGACCGTCGTAGGTGTCCTTGAACGACAGGGCCGCGTCGGCGCAGTTGTTGTTGCGGCCCGGCGCCCGGTGGCCGTCGCCGTTGAGCTGCTTGACCCAGTCGCCCTCCGAGGGGTCGGGGTGGGTCTTCGGCTTGCCGTTCGCGTCGTGCGGGACGGCGTCCTCGATCCGCTGCCGGTCGTGCGCGGTGGGCTCCTTCAGCCCGCCGGGCTTGTCGATCGGACGCTTGTCCGTCGCGCGCGGACGCTGCTCTCCCTCGTGCTCGGTGGCGGGACGCTCGTGCGGCTGCTGCTCGTGCGGGGTCGTCGGCCCGTTGTGCTCGGTGGGCTTCGGGGAAGAGGCGTGCTGCTGCGCCGGCGCGGGATGCGTCTCCGGCGAGGTGCCGCGACCGCCGCCCGGGCGCAGCGTGCCGCCACCGCTGCCCTGCTGGTGGTTGCCGACGGTCCCGCCGGTGTTGGCGGGCCGGGGCGCGGCGGAGGTGGCCGGCGCGTCGGGACGTGCGCCGCCACCACCGGCGTGGCTGCCGCCGCCACCGACCGGACCGGGGGTGAAGCCGGCCCCGCCCATCGGCGGAACGGCGGTCTGGTTCGGGCTCTGCGCACCGGAGTTCGGCCCGGTGTCGCCGAGTCCGTCGGGCATGCCCTGGCCCGGGACGGTCGCCGCGTCGGGACGCGGCAGGGTCGCGCTGCGGGCACCGTCGAGGTGCGTGCCACCACCGCTGCCACTGCCGCCGCCGTGCCCGGACGACGACGCCGCACCCGCGAGGTGCGCCGCACCGCCCAGCACGCCTGACAGGTTGGGCACCGGCCCTGCGGCGGCCGGACGCGAGGTGCTGTCGTCCCCGGACGGATGGACGGAGTCCCGGTCGTTGGCCGAACTCTCGCGTCCCGCGGAGGAGTTGTCGTGCGCGGGACGGCTCGGCTCCTGGCTCGACAGCGGTTCGTGCGTCGCCGGCCGAACGGCCTGCGGCTCCTCACGGACCGGCGCACCGGACTCCCGCGAATCCGGACGGACCGTCTGCCCCTCCGCCTCGTGCCGAACCGGCTGCTCATGCACCGGCCGACTCGGCTCCTGCCCCGACAGCGGTTCGTGCGTCGCCGGCCGAACGGCCTGCGGCTCCTCACGGACCGGCGCACCGGACTCCCGCGAATCCGGACGGACCGTCTGCCCCTCCGCCTCGTGCCGAACCGGCTGCTCATGCACCGGCCGACTCGGCTCCTGCCCCGACAACGGCTCGTGCGTCGACGGCCGCACCGCCTGCGGCTCCTCGTGCGCGGGGCGCGACGGAGTCTGCTCGGCGACCGGCTCCCGGGTCGGCCGGGTAGCCTCGGGCTGCTCGTGGGTCCGGCCACCGCCGGCCGACTGCTCGTGCGCCGGCGGAGCCTGCTCGTGGCTCCGTCCGCCACCGCCGGTCCCCTCGGAGTGGGACGGCGGGGCGTCGCCGCCGCTGCGGCCGGAGCCGAACGGGGACAGGCCACCGACCCTGGACTCCCCCGAACCCGAGTTTCCGCCGCCCGAGTGGGAGCTGCTGGGCTCGAAGCCATCCGAACGCGACTTGCCGCCGCCGGAGTTGGAGCTGCTCGGCTCGAAACCGTCCGAACGCGACTTGCCCCCGCCGGAGTTGGAGCTGCTCGGCTCGAAACCGTCCGAACGCGACGTGCCGCCACCCGAGTTGGAGCTGCTGCTGCTCTCGCCGGACGGGCCGTGGTAGGAGCTGCCGCTGTCGCCGGAGGACGTGTCGGGCTTGGTGAACTTCGGCGGGCCGTCCTGGCGGCCGCCCTCGCCGGGGCCGACCGGGCCCGGGATGTGCGGGGCGTCGCCGGGCTTGGGCGCGGGCGGGTGCGCGCCGGGCCTGGTGGCCATGTGGCTGAGGCCCGCGCCCGCGCCGCCGGAGAGGCCGGAGCCGAGCAGCGAGGAGGTGTCCACCTTGCCGGTGGTGATGTACTGGGTGGCGGCGTCCGCGCCGACACCGGTGGCCGCGCCGATGGCCATCTTGCCGCCGGCGGAGTTCGCGAGGTTGCCCAGGCCCATCTTGCCGGCCGCGCCGCCCAGGCCCGCGCCGATCAGGTGACCGGCGGCGCCGCCGATCGCACCGCCCTTGGCGTTGTCGCCGACCTCCTTCCAGTCGATGCTCTTGCGGTGGCCCTCGGCGAGCTCGATGCCCTGCGCCATCAGGTTGATCGCGGCCATCTGGGCGGCCTGCTTGGCCGCCATCTTGACCATGTCCTTGAGCAGGGTCTTCAGCGTCGTCTGGACGAACGCGCGCGCCGCCGCGATGAAGCCGGGGACCTGGAGCATCGACGCACCCGCGGTGATCGGCGCCTCGGCCTCGGCGGTCGCCAACTCGAAGGCCAGGATGCCGAGCTGAGCGACGATCTGGATCTTCGCCGTCTCCGCCGAGTTGGCCACCTGCTCCAGCATGTCGCCCATGCCGTCGAGCGCCTTGATGGTCGCGGTCAGGCGGCCCGGGTCGTCATCGGTGCCCTTGCCCACGGTGTACGTGGCCCAGTACTTGGTCAGCGCCTCGGCGGCGTTGCCCTGCTGGCCCTCCACCGCGCGCTTGATCGCCGCGTCCACGCCCTGGCCGGCGTCCTTCAGCGTCTCCGCCGCCTTGCGGCAGTGGTCGGCCATGTCGCGGAGCTGGTCCTCGTCGGCTTCCGGCCAACGGCAGCCCGCGAGCAGCAGGAGCACCCACTGGAGGGGCTCCGGGAGTTCGACAGCCATGGGTCAGTGCCTTCCGTTGGGGCGGGTCATGCCGGGGGTCATCGGGACGTGCACGGGCCCGGTGGGCGCGGTCGGCGGGGCGCCGGGCGCGGTCGGCTGCCCCTGACCGTCGTCCATGCCGGAGAACGCGGCGACCGTGCCGTCCTCGGCGTCCTCGTAGTTCGAGGCCATCTGCTTCAGGCCGCCCGCGATGTCCGCGATCTCCTTGGACAGCGACTGCAGCGTCTTCAGGGTGTTCTGGCTGTACAGCAAGTAGCCCTTCTCACCCTCGGCGAACTGCTTGCCCGACTCGTCCTTGCCCCACGGGATCTGAGCCTCCATCGGCGGGAGGTAGGACGTCATCGAGGCGGCCAGCGAGGCGATCTGCTCCGACGCGGCGAGCACCGGCGAGACCGCCGCCTTGTACTGCTCGGGGCTCACCACGAACCCCTGCCCGGCCTTGCTCGTGTCCGAGCCCGACCCGGAACCCGAACCGCCGCCCGCCTTGGTCCCGTTGGCCGCCCCGGCCCGCTGCCCGGCCTCCGTCGACTGCCGCGGCACTCCCTCCTCGAGCGGAGTCCCCCGCGACTTCAGCGCCGCCGTCTCACCCCCACCAGCCGGACTCAGCGGCTCACCGGCCGTCGCCGGCACCCCTTCTCCGAGCGGAGTCCCCCGCGACTTCAGCGCCGCCGTCTCACCCCCACCAGCCGGACTGAGCGGCTCACCGGCCGTCGCCGGCACCCCTTCTCCGAGCGGAGTCCCCCGCGACTTCAACTGCCCGGCCTCGGCGGGCATCGCCGGGATCGTGTCACCCAACGGCATGCCCTCCGACGCCTTCAACCGCGCCGTCTCCGCAGGCATCGCCGGGATCGTGTCACCCAACGGCATGCCCTCCGACGCCTTCAACCGCGCCGTCTCGGCAGGCATCGCCGGAATCGTGTCACCCAACGGCACACCCTCCGACGCCTTCAACCGCGCCGTCTCGGCAGGCATCGCCGGAATCGTGTCACCCAACGGCACACCCTCCGACGCCTTCAACCGCGCCGTCTCCATCGGTTCCCCGACGGTCGTCCCGACCCGGTACGCGGGCATCTCGTCCGGTGCGAGCCATCCGACCTTCGCCGCCTCCGAGATCGGCGAACCACCATCGAACCGCTGCGCAGGCATCACATCCGGCTCGAACCGCCCAACCTGCACCGCCTCCGTAAACGGCGAATGCCCCTCAATCCGCTGAGCCGGCATCACATCCGGATCCGCCCACCCCACCCGCGCCGCCTCCGACACCGGCAAACCACCATCGAACCGCTGCGCAGGCATCACATCCGGCTCGAACCGCCCAACCTGCACCGCCTCCGTAAACGGCGAATGCCCCTCAATCCGCTGAGCCGGCATCACATCCGGATCCGCCCACCCCACCCGCGCCGCCTCCGACACCGGCAAACCACCATCGAACCGCTGCGCAGGCATCACATCCGGCTCCAGCCAGCCCACCCGCGCGGCGTCGCCGAACATCGGCGCCGCCACGCCGATCCGCTCACCTTCGGGGATGCGCACGGTGTGCGCGGGTTCGACGTCGGGGTCGAGTGCGAACCAGGGCACGTCGTTGCTCATGGAGGTTCCTTAGTGGGTGCGGATCGGCGCGGAGGGGGCGGTTGCGGTCAGTCCGCTGCGGGGGCGGCGAGGCGGGTGAGTGCGGCGCGCAGGAAGGGGCTGGGGACCTGGTAGCCGCCCTCCTCCCGGATCGGAGTCGGCTTCGCGGCGGCGGCAGCAGCAGCGGCGGGAGCCGCCCCGCTCGCCGGCGTGGCCGCCGTCGCCGCGACCTCGCCGTGCCCACGCCGGGCGGCGGCACTGCGCGCACGCTCCAGGTAGTCGGCGTCCGCTCCCGCCTTGGACTCACCGGGCGACCCGGACGCCCCGGACGCCCCGGACGAGCTCGACGCCGCCGCCACGCTCTCCTGGCGAGGCGTCACCGCCTCGCCCGAGGTCGCGACCGCTGTCGTCCCGGTGCCGGCCCCGGCCTCCGCGCCCTCGCCGGGCGCGGGGGTGCCGAGCAGGACGCCGGCGAGCTGGTTGAGGACGGCCTGTTCGCTCGCGGGGGCCCCGGCCGCCGCTTCGGCGGCCGCCACGGGCTCCGGCTCGGGTGCGGTGAGGACGCCCTCGGCGCGGGCGTCGTCCATCCAGCGGCGGCGCGCGCGCTGCCAGTTGCGGTCGCGCGGGTCGACCTCGCCGGCCTGGCCGAGGATGCCGCTGTCGTGCAGCAGCGCCTCCTCCTCCGTGCCGTCCGCGCCGAAGCGGGTGGGGCCGAGGAAGCGGTTGGCGCCCTTCTTCTCGCCCTTGCCACCGCGTCCGGCGCCGCCCATGCCGCCGCCGTGGGCTCCGCCCGCGGCACCGGCCGCCGCCCCGCGGGCACCGGCACCCGCCCCGCCGCGGGCGCCACCGGCCGCACCGCCGCCGCGCATGCCGCCGGCGGCGCCCGATCCGGCCAGCGCGCCGCCGGCCCGGCCCATCGCGCCCATCGCGTTGCCGAAGGAGCTCGCGCTCATCCCGCCCGCGCCGCCGAACGCCCCACCGCCGCCGAGGCCGCCACCGCCGAGACCGCCGCCCGCACCGCCGCCGAACGCGGAGAGGCCGCCGCTGCCGCCGAGGCCGGAGCCACCGAGGCCGAGGCCGGTGCCGGAGGAGCCCAGGTCGCCGAGGCCGGCCAGGTTGAGCGAGCCCTTCGGGCTGACCGGGAGGGGGGTGAAGGTCGGCGGGTGGTTGTTGCCCGAGGTCAGGTCGGGGATGTGGCTGACGGGCGGCGGCGTGAAGGGCTTCATGATGCTGGGCGTCTTCGGCCCGCCGTGGCCGCCCGCGCCACCGCCCGCGCCGCCACCGGCGCCTCCCCCGGCACCGCCGCCCGCGCCGCCACCGGCCCCGGCGCCCGCACCGTCGCCACCGCCGCCGGCCCCGTCCGCGCCACCGGGCCCACCACCCGCGCCGTCGATTCCGAGGCCCGATCCGCCGCCGGCGCCCGCACCGCCACCGCCGCCACCGCCGCCGTTGAGGGTGCAGGTCTTGCCGATGCCGTTCATGTCGGCGATCTGGTTGGCGTTGTTGCGCAGGATGCCGTCGACCTGGGAGCTGACTCCGCCCACGTACTGGTGGTACAGGCTGGCGGCCTGCTTGATGCCCTCGGAGTTGGCGATGTCGTCTTTCTTGCCCGCCGGGTTCTGCGCCATGTAGGTCTTGGCGTAGTCGAGTTCCCGGATGATCTCGTTCTTGGTGTCGATCATCGCCTGGTGCGCGCCGTGCAGGCCGTTCGCGATGTCGGTGCCGGCCTTGACGGTGGTGGCGACGTGCGAGGCGTCTCCGCCGGCGAACTTCTGCAGGTACTGCTGGAAGCTGTCGGCGGCCGAACCGGACATGCAGGACATGGCGCGCTGGGCGGCCTGGGCGATGCCGCGGATGTGGGTGTCCGCGATCTGGTTCCACTTGTCCCAGGCGACGGCGAGGTCGGCGATCAGGTCCTCGTTGCCGTCGGGGAACGAGATGTCCGAACCGTTCTCGTTCTTCCGCACGGTCTTGAGTACATCGGCGAGGTCGGCCGGCAGCTCGATCATGGCGGGGAAGCTCTCTCGAATGGTGGGAGCGGCGGCTGACACCGGATCAGCCGCCGTGGTGCGGTCGGGCGGCGTGCGTCAGATCAGGTTGCGGCCGGGGCCGCCGCCGACCGGGCCGTGCGGCTCCGGCGGCTTGGGCTTGTTGTAGTCCAGGGACGGCCCGTCCTGGGTGTGGTAGCCCGCGGGGTTCGGCTGCGGCGCCGGGGCGGGAGCAGGAGCAGGCACGGGGGCCGGCGTGGGCGTGGGCGACGGGGACACGGCCGGCGTGGTCGGAGCCAGCGGGGTGCCGTCGCCGGTGGTGATCCGGCTGAGCTCGCTGGCGTGGCTCTCGTCGTTGGCCTGGTGGCGGGCGGCCATCGTCTGCAGGTTGGCGCCCATCGTGGTGGCGTTGGAGAGCAGCAGCTTGATGCCCGCCAGCACGTCCTTCTGGTGCTTGTTGAACCCGCCGACCGAGGAACTGCCGCCGGTCAGCGCCTTGCCCAGCAGGTCGGTCCCGTACACGGAGTCCGCGACCATGTTGATGTGGGCTTCCAACTGGGCATAGGGGCCCTGCATTTCCTCCAGCAGCGCTGCGATCGTCTTGGCTGCCGCCTGGACCTCGTCCAGGTCGATGTTCACGCCGTCGCCGGCCATCCCGTCCCGCCCTCTCCCGATTCCTGCTCCCCGACGGTGCGAACCGTTGCAGGGGGGACCCGGGCGACCGGGTGAGCGAGGGGCCGAACGCGGTGCCACGGGCAATCCCGCGCACCTGCGGCTGCCGCACGTGTTCATCCTGGCGGCAGCGGTTTGCCTTCCGCTTGCGCCTCACTAACGCGTCGGTGTCGCCCGCCGGCGGGCGACACCGGAGGGGGGCCGAACTCGGCTCAGGGCGAGCCGAGTTCCGCCGCCCGTCGCCGGTGGGCGGAGGCCGCCTGGGCCTGTCCGGCGGCGTCCTCGGCGGCGGCGAGGGCGCTGAGCACCTCTGCGGTGGCCTCGTCGTGGCCGATCCGCTCGGCCTCGGCGAGCCCCTCCTGGAGGCGGCTGTGGGCCTCGGCGTGGCGGCCGAGGGCGGAGAGCGCCTCGCCGCAGCTGGTGTGCAGCAGGACCCGGCGCGAGGACGGGATCTGGTCCTCCATCAGCTCCAGCCCGTACAGCGCCCGTTCGATGGCCTGCGCGGGGCGGCCGGTGACCAGCAGGTGGCGGGCCAGGTGCTGGAGGGCGAGGGTGACGGTGTGGGTGTGGCCGATGGCGAGGGCGATCTCCAGGGCCTGGGTGAGGTTGGCGCCGGCCGCGGCGTTGTCGCCGAGCTCGGCCTGGACGGCGGCCAGGTTGACCAGGGCGACGGACCGGCCGACCTGGTTGCCGGCCCGGGCGGCGAGTTCGGCGGCCGGAGCCAGGCAGGTGACGGCCTCGGGCAGGCGGCGGTTGGAGACCAGCACCCAGCCGAGCATGGCCCGCACCTGGCTCTCGCCGTCCAGGTCGCCGCACTCCAGGGTGGCGTCCAGGGCGTGTTCCAGCTGGGACACCCAGCCGTCGCGCAGCCGCCGCAGGATCAGCGGCCACTGGGTGAGGACGAGTCGCCAGACCCGTTCCGGCGAGGCCCCGGCGATCACGTGGGCGAGGGTCTCGCGGTGCGCGCCGAGCCAGTGGATCGCCTCGTCGGCGTTCTCGAACTCGGCGACGGCGCGCGGCCGGTGGCTGCCCGCCGGGGGCGCGCAGCAGGGCTTGCTGCCGGGTTCGGCGATCTGCACGGCGGCCAGGCCGGTGTACAGGTACTGGTCGGCGAGGCGCTCCCGGGCGAGGCGCTGCTCGGCGGGGTGGGTGCGGCTGCTCAGGTCACGGGCGTACAGCCACACCAGGTCGTGCAGGGTGTAGCGGCCGCCGTCGGTCTCGGTGACCAGATGGGTGGCGGCCAGCTGCTCCAGTGCCTCGGCGGCGGCCGTCGGTTCCAGGTCGCCGAGCGCGGCGGCGGTGTACGCGTCGATCACCGGGCCGGGGTGGAAGCCCAGCGCGCGGAACAACCGGGCGGTGGCGGGCGGGAGTTGCTCGTAGGAGATGCGCAGCGCGCTGGCCACGCTGATCTCCTCGGCGGCCAGGTGGCCGAGCCGGCGCTGTTCGTGGCGGAGCTGTGCGGTGATCGCGCCGAGGCCGCGGCGCGGGTCGGCGGCGACCTTGGCGGCGGCGATCCGCAGGGCCAGCGGCAGACCGTCGCAGAGCCGGGCGAGTTCCCGGGCGGCGTCGGGTTCGGCGGCGATCCGGGCGGGGCCGAGGACCCGGGCGAGCAGCGCGGTGGACTCCTCGGGGCCGAGCACGGCGAGCGGCAGCGGGCGGGCGAGTTCGGCGGCGACCAGGCCCAGCATCCGGTTGCGGCTGGTCACCACGGCGACGGAGTCGGCGCCGGCCGGCAGCAGCGGCCGGACCTGGGCGGTGTCCCGGGCGTTGTCGACCACCACCAGCAGGCGGCGGCCGGTGGTGATCCGCCGGTACAGCGCGCTGCGGGCGGTGGTGCCGGCCGGCAGGTCCTCGCGGGCGACGCCGAGCGCGGCGAGGAACTCGGCGACCACCTCGTCCAGGTCGCGGTCGGGCCGGTCGCTGAAGCCGCCGAGATCGGCGAAGAGCAGGCCGTCGGGGAAGCGTCCGGCGTTGCGGTGCGCCCAGTGCAGGGCGAGGGCGGTCTTGCCGACCCCGGCGGGTCCGGTGATCAGCGCGATCGCGCCGTCGGGGCCGCCGCGCACCGCGTCGGCCAAGGTGGCGAGTTCGGCGTCGCGGCCGTGGAAGCCGCGCGGGGCGCGCGGCAGCAGGTCGATGGCCGGGAGGTTCTCGATCGCGGGCGGGCCGGCGGGCTTCGGGATCACGTACGCGACGGGCGGAGCGGCCGCGGGTGCGGCAACGGGTGCAGGTGCGGGTGCGGCCACCGGTGCGGGGGTCTCGGGCACCGGTTCGCCGCGCAGGATCCGCTCGTACGCGGCGTTCAGCGCCCGGCCGGGGTCGACGCCGAGCCGGTCGGCGAGCGATTCGCGGGTGCGGTGGTACCAGTCGAGGGCGTCGCACTGTCGTCCGGCCCGGAACAGCGCGAGCATCAGCGCGGAGACCAGCGATTCGCGCAGCGGGTGGGCGACCGTCTCGGCGCGCAGCAGTTCGGCGGCCCGGGCGGGGTCGCCGAGCCGCTGGTAGTGCTCGGCGAGGGCTTCGACGGCGGCGAGCCGGTTCTCCTCCAGGGTGTGCCGCCAGGCCTCCAGCGGGGGGCTGGCGACGGTTCCGGTGAGCGCGGGGCCGCGCCACAGCGCGAGCGCGTGCTCCAGCGCGTCGGCGACGTCCACCGAGTGCGGCTCGACCCGGGCGGCGGCCACCAGGGTGTCGAACTGCTCGACGTCCAGCCGCCCTTGGGGCAGTTGCAGGGTGTAGGCGTCGCCGGCGGTGGCGAGTTGCACGCCGTGCCCGGTGGCGCCCTGCTCGGTGAGCAGGGCGCGCAGCCGGGAGATGTGGCTCTGCACCACGGTGCGGGCGTTGGCGGGCGGTTCGGCGACCCACAGCGCCTCGGTGAGCTGGGCGACCGAGACCGCCCGGTTGCGGCGCAGCAGCAGCAGGGCGAGCACGCTGCGCCGCTTCTCCGGTCCGAGTCGCAGTTCGCCGCCGTCGGCGTCCTCCGCCGAAACGGCCCCGAGCAGCCGGAACTTCACCGCAGTAACCCCCTCAACTCCCCCCAGAGTCGTGTCCGGTGACGGAGGCTACCGGGTCGTTATCCGGTACATAAAATCAGGGCCCGTTCCGACGGCGCTCCGGACGGGTCGTCAGAGGGTGACGGCGCCGCCCGGGGTGACGATCCGCAGTCCGGCCTCGTCGAGCTCGATGGCCAGCGGAGTGCCGTCCAGCGCCGCCTCGTTGAGCAGGGTGGAGCTGGTCAGGTGCCACAGCCGCAGGGTGCCGGCGGCGTCGCCGGCGGCGAGCAGCGCCTCTCCGTCGAGCTCGCGGCCGACCACGGCGCGGACGGCCGCGCCGCCGCCGGTCAGCAGGGCGGTGCGCTGGCCGCTCTGGACGTCCCAGACCAGCACGTTGCCGTCGGAGGTGCCGGCGATCAGCGTGGGGCGGTCGCCGATCTCGGTGAAGGACAGCACCTCGGCGGGCCGGGTGAGGCCTTCGCAGACCGGTCCGGCGGCGCCGCTGCCGGCGTGCCACATCCGGACCTTGAGGTCCTCGCCGGCGGTGGCGAGGATCGGCTGGCCGCCGGCCAGGACGGCGGCCAGCGCGGTGATCGGGCCGTGGCCGGTGACGAAGCGCCGGCTGTCGTCGCCGGTGGCGGCGGCGCGGACGGCGATCACGCCGTCGCGGCCGGCCGAGGCCAGCAGCGGCTGGTCGCCGGTGGTGAAGGCGAGTCCGGTGACGGGGCCGGCGTGCGGGACGGGCAGCGGGTGCGCGACGCCGTCGGCGAGGCGGTGGCTGCGGACGGCGCCGGCGGTGGTGCCGCAGACCAGCAGCGGGCCGTCGGGGCCGTCGGCGGTCAGGTCGAGGCTGTGCACGGGGCCGCCGTCGGCCGCCACTTCGAGCAGTTGACGGCCCGTCGGGGCGTCCCAGGCAGCGAGCGTGCCGTCGCCGAAGCCGGCGGCGAGCACGGGGCGGCCGTGCAGGGCGCCGGCGGCGAGGGCGGCGAGCGGGCTGCCCGGCCGGCCGGCCGGGGCGGCGTCGGTGCGGGCCTGCCCGGTGGCGGCGTCCCAGGCGGTGATCCGGCCGGTCTCGTCGCCGGTGTACAGGACGCCGTCGGCGGCGGCCAGCGCGGTGAGCCAGCCGCCGGCGGGCCAGCCGTGCAGCGGGCGGGCGTCGTAGACGTCCCAGGTGCGGACGGTGCCGTCGAGCGCGCACGAGGCCAGCACGGGGCGCTCGTCGAGGGTGGTGAAGGCGAGGCCGGTGACGGTGCCGGTGTGGCCGGCGAGTTCGGCGACCGGCTGACCGGTGGCGAGGTCCCAGACCCGTACGGTGCGGTCGTGGCCGCCGGTGGCCAGCACGGCCTGGTCGTCGACGGTGAGGACGGCCATCGAGCGGACCTCGCCGCGGTGGCCGACCAGCAGGTGCAGCTGGTCGCCGGTGCCGGCGTCCCAGACCCGCACGGTGCCGTCGGCGGCGGCCGCGGCCAGCAGGTCGATGCCGGCGCAGTGCGCGGCGCGCAGCACGGTGGCGCCGTGGCCGCCGGTGGGCAGGTTGCCGAGCACCCGGCCGTCGTCGGCGCGGACGGCCCGCAGGTCGCCGCCCTGGCCGGCCGAGAACGCCACCGGGATGTCCCGGCAGACCAGCGCGGCGACCGCCTGGGCGCCTTCGCCGCCGGTGGAGCCGTGCACCACCTGGCCGGTGGTGGCGTCCCAGACCTGCACCGAGCCGTCGGTGCCGCCGACGGCGAACAGCGAGCGGCCGCCGGCCTCGCCGAGGGCGACGGCGGACGGGGCGAGGCCGGCGTCGGCGTCGGAGCCGCCGAGCGGGGCGGCGTCGTCGAGCGCGGTCAGGCCGAACGAGCCGTCCTCCTCGACCAGCGCGTACGCGGCGCGGCCGCCGACGGTGCCGACGGCGGCGGCGCTGCGGGCGGTCTGCGCGGCCGGGTGGCCGAGGGCGACCGCGCCGGGCAGCGCGGCGGGCTCGCCGGGCTCGCCGAACATCTGGGCCAGCAGGGTCGCGAACGGGGCGACGGCGGCGGGCACGGGCGCGGCGGTGCCGTCCGTCCACTGCCGGTCCGCCCGGCCGTTCAGGCCGCTGACGGTGAACCGACGGCCGGCCGCGGGGGCGGGGGCGCCGGGCGCCGGCGCGGGGGCCTCGCCGAGGGCGGTCAGGACGCGGACGATCAGCGCGGCGTCGACCCGGCCGGTGCGCTCCTGCCCGTCACGGACGGCGCGGAACCCCTCGGGGGTGATCAGCAGTTCGCCGAGCGCGCCGTCCTCCAGCCGGAGGCTGCTTTCTGACATGTCGTCACTCCTGGTTCAGGTGCGGGGTGTCGGGGACCCCGTGGATCAGCAGAGGTCTTCCGGTACGAGCGTCGCGTACACGGCGTCGTGCAGCCGCTGGGTGCGGGAGCTGCGGAACAGCGCGGGGAGGTATCCGGCCCGACGGAAGCCGATCGCGGCGCCCGTCAGCTGGCTGGGCATGTTGTCGGCGGCGGCGAAGGCGTCGATCCGGCGCAGGCCGATCCGTTCGAACCCGAACCGGCACACCAGCCGCATCGCGCTCTTCGCGGTGCGCAGCCGGCGGTGTTCGGGCAGCAGCCAAACCGCGATCTCCGCGCTGTCCTGCTCCGGGTCGAGGTTCACCAACTCGCCCCAGCCGATGGCCCGTCCGACTTCCTCGCCGGGTTCTGAGCCGGGTTCTTCGCCGACCGCTTCCGCGGTCTCTTCCCCGGTCGCTTCGAGGGCGAAGTAGGCGGCCCGGCCGGTCTGCCAGAGCATCGGCGGGATCTCGGTCAGCCACCGCTCGGCGGCCGCTTCGTCCCGGTGCGGGATCACCGCCTGCAGGAACTCGCGCACCAGTGGGTCGTGGGTGCCGCGGTGCACCAGGGCGGCGTCCGAGGGCCGCGGCCTGCGCAGCAGCAGCCCGTCGTCCGTCAGCGGATCGTCCCGCACCTCGGCGAGCGCTCTCATCGACTTCCCCCGTCGCCTCCGGGGCCCGCGTGCCACCCCGGCACACCCTCCCCGGCCCTTCGACCACTCGTCAAGTCAACCACATCCCACGGCTGTTCCCGCACGTCAGCGGGACGTTAGTGGAACGTGAGCCCGGGCTCGCAGACTCAGTGGTGGGGTTCGTCACTCCAGTCCCGCCGCCCACCCGGCCCACTCTCTCTCCCGGGCCGGGCGCCCCCGCTACGGGCGGCGGGACACCCCTTTCACCGCTCCGCGCTCGCACCCGCCGGAAGGGCGACGGCGCGCAGCTCCCGCACCACGGCCCGCACGGCCGCGGTCCGGGCCAGTTCCGGGGTGGTGACGTAGCCGACCTGCCGGGACGGACGCTCCGGGCCCAGGTCGGTGACGGCGAGCCCGTCCGGCAGCCGGTCCAGGGTGAGCATCGGCATGATGGCCATGCCGAGGCCCTGCGCGGCGAGCGAGAGCACCACGGTGTCGTCGGAGACGTTGATGGTCGCGGGCGGGATCCAGTCCTGTCGGCGCCACCAAGCGGCCGTGTAGGAGCCGCAGTTCTCGTCCCAGTCGACCAGCGGCAGGCTGCGCGGGTCCGGGTGGCCCTGCTGGTGGGCGAGCGCGTAGCCCTCCCGGTACAGCGGCGCCGAGACCAGCCCCGACGGGATCGCCGCACCCAGCGTGGCCAGCGCCAGGTCGGCCCGGCCGTCGGCGACCTCCCCCGCGGTGCCCCGCCCCAGGTCCCGCACCACCCGCACCTCGGGCTCCAACTCCGGGCAGCTGACCGCCAGTCGGGCCAGCACCGTCGGCAGCACCCGCCCGGCCGCGCTGCGGAACGCCACGATCCGCACCTTCCCGCGCGGCCCGCCCGGCTCGCCCTGCCGGGCCTCCCCGGGCAGCGCCGCCAGCAGCCGCAGGATCCGGCGGGCGTGCCCCACCACCCGCTCCCCCGCCGCCGTCGGCGCCGCCCCGCGCCGCCCCCGCTCGAACAGCACCGCGCCCAGCTTGCGCTCGCACCCGCGCACCGCGTGCGACACCGCCGACTGCGTCAGCCCGAGCGCCTCCGCCGCGCCGGTGAAACTGCCGCGGTCGGCCACCGCCACCAACACCCGCAGCTCCTGCGGGACCAGATCCTCTGCCACCTTCGCAGCGTACGGCCTCGGCTACGCCGCCGGCCGGGAGCGTCGACGACCCCGGGCGCCGGCGGCGTACGCGGCCCCCGCCGCGACCAGCAGCACCGCGGCCGGTATCGCCAGGTTCAGCAGCTGCCGGATTCCCGCCGGGTCGCTCAGCACGTCGACCGGAGCGCCGAGGTCGTGCAGCACCCCGAACGAGTCGCGGGTGGCGAACACGTAGACCAGCCCGCAGAACCCGACCGCGAAGGCCGACAGCCCCGCGCTGCGCTCGGCGACCGCCAGCGCGAGCAGCACGGCGCCGATGACCAGCAGCGGCGTGGCCCCGTTGAAGCGGAGCAGCTCGGTCGACTCCACCCAGGCCGACGCTGTCCGGAAGCCGCGCCAGTCCGCCCAGGTCAGGACCGTCGTGGCAGCCGTCAGCAGCACCGCGACCAGCACCCCCGCCGCGGCCCGCCGCCCGTTCCCCGACCGCCGGTACCACCAGCCGAGCGCACAGCTGCCGCCCACCAGGGCGGCCGACCAGTACAGCTTGAGCGCCCCGGGGTGCGCCAGCTCGTAGCTGCCCAGGATCCCCACCGGCGACCAGACCGGCGCGGCGCACAGGGACAGCCCCTCCACGGACGGCTCCGGACTACAGGCCTGACTGCCCGTCAGATAGAACGGCAGGGACAGTGCGAGCAGCACCCCGCACACCATCAGCGCGAACCAGTACCGCTGTGCCGCTGCCATTCCCGAATCCTCTCCCCGCCTCCGAACCGACGGGCCTTGGACGCACGCACGCGGGTTCGGGTTCCGGGGCGCCGCCGGCCATGAGCGCCGTTCATGGATCCGCCCCAGCCATCGACGCCGCCCCCTGCCACGGCCGCGCCGCCCCGCCTAGCGTTTCCTCTCGTCAACCCCCTTCTTCCACAGGAGTGTTCGCCATGTCCCGCACCGCCACCCGCACCGCCCGCGCCATCCACCAGGTCGCCCGCCCGGACGGCATGCCCACCGCCGAGCAGTTCGCCTTCGTCGACGACGAGCTGCCGCCGCTCACCGAGGGCAGCGCGCTGGTGGAGAACGCCTACCTGTCCGTGGACCCGTACATGCTCGGCTCGATGGAGGGCGGCGAGGGCGGCTGGGAGCTGAACGCCCCGTTGGAGGGCCGGACGGTGGGACGGGTGGTGGAGTCCCGCAGCGCCGCGCTGCCGGTCGGCGCCACGGTGATCCACCGCCAGGGCTGGCGCACCCACGCCGTGGTGACCCGCGCGGACGTCCGGGTGCTGCCGGACCTGCCCGGCGTCCCGCTCAGCGCGTTCCTGGGCGTCCTCGGCGGCACCGGCCTGTCCGCGTACGTCGGGCTGACCCGGATCGCCAGGCTCGCTCCCGGCGAGGACCTGTTCGTCTCGGCGGCCGCCGGCGGCGTCGGCACCGCGGCCGGCCAGCTGGCCCGCCTGCTCGGCGCCCGCCGGGTGATCGGGTCGGCCGGCTCGCCCGCGAAGACCGCCTTCCTCACCGACCGGCTCGGCTTCGACGCCGCGTTCGACTACCACGACGGCCCGGTCGCCGACCTGCTGACCGCCGCCGCCCCCGACGGCATCGACGTCTACCTCGACAACGTCGGCGGCGACCACCTGGCCGCCGCGATCGGCGCGATGCGCGACTTCGGCCGGATCGCCTGGTGCGGCGCGATCGCCCAGTACACCACCGAACCGCCCGCCGCCCCGCACAACCTGTTCGAACTGGTCGGCCGCAGCATCCGGCTGGAGGGCTTCCTGGTCCGGAACCACATGGACGCCCAGGAGGAGCTGTACGACCTGCTCGCCCCGCACCTGCGCTCCGGCCGGGTGATCTCCCCCGAGACCGTCCTGGACGGCTTCGATCGCACCGTGGACGCCTTCCTCGGCGTGCTCACCGGCGCGAACACCGGCAAGATGCTGGTCCGCCTCTGATGTCTAGGCCGACTCCTTCGCTGCCAGCCTCAGTTGCTCGTCCTCCACGATCCGTACGGCGAGCGCGCGGTCCGAGACGTCCACCGCCTCGGGGGCCGACTCGGCCAGTTCGCTGCGGCGCGCGTAGCTGTCGAACAGCTCGGCCTTGCCGCGGAGCATCTCCACCAGCCCGCGGTCCAGGCTGTCCGTGGCGAGCAGCCGGTGCACCCGGACCCGGCGGATCTGCCCCATCCGCTGGGCCCGGGCCACCGCCTGGTCCTCCAGGGTCGGCTTGAGCTGCGGCTCGCACAGCACCACCACGTTCGCGGCCTGCAGGTTGAGGCCGAGCCCGCCCGCCTGGATCTGGCACAGCAGCACCGCATGGCCGTCCGCCGCGGTGAACGCGTCCACCAGCTCCTGCCGCGCCTCGGCCGCCACCGACCCGGCGACCGTGCCGGCGACCACCTCGCCCAGCGCGTCCCGGACGGTGGCCAGCACCTCCCGGAAGTACGAGAACACCACCACCTTGTGCCCGCTCTCGGCCGCCTCCGCGACCAGCTCGCGCAGCCGCCGCAGCTTCGCCGACTGCGCGGGTCGCGCGTACGCGGCGCGCCGCATCGCCATGAAGTTGCCCTCCGCGACCGCCGCGGCGTACGCCTCCCGGTCCGGACCGGACAGCTCGTCCCACTCGTCCACCCGCACCACGTCCGGCAGTTCGGTCAGCACGTCCTGCTGGTTGCGCCGCAGGTACGCGGGCGCGACGGCCCGCCGGAAGGCGACCGACCCGGCCACGCCGAGGCTCGCGGGCAGCTCGGTCAGCAGCTCGGGCTGGAGGTGGCCGATCAGCGTGCGGAACTCCTCGACCCGGTTCTCCATCGGCGTGCCCGTCAGGAACAGCACCCGCTCGGTCCGCCCCGCCCACTCGGCCACCAGCCGGGTGCGCAGCGCGGCCGGGTTCTTCACGAAGTGCGCCTCGTCCACCACCAGCGCGGCGACCGGGTCCGCGGGCAGCGTCCGCAGCGACTCGTACGTGGCGACCAGCACGCCGCCCCGCTCCAGCCACTGCGCACGAGCCGTCTCCCGCTCCTGCCCGTGGTACCGGTGCGCGGCCAGCGTGGTCCGATCCGCCGTCTCCCGCTGCCAGTTGACCAGCACGGACGCCGGGCACACCACCAGGAAGTGCCGCTCCCCCGCCGCCGCCAGGTGCGCCAGCACCGCCAGCGCCTGCACGGTCTTCCCCAGCCCCATCTCGTCGCCGATCATCACCCGCCTGCGGGCCAGCGCGAACCGCGCCCCGAACGCCTGGTAGCCGCGCAGCGAAACGGTGCAGCCCCGGTCGTCCAACGGCTCGGCCCGCACCTGCTCGGCCAGCCCGTCCGGCAGATGCCCCTCGGCGGCGCCCCGGCCGCCCCGCTCGACGCCGCTGAGCCGCCCCTCCTCCTCCAGCAGCGCCAACTCGGCGTAGAACTCGGCGGCCCGGTGCTCGAACTCGACCCAGACCTCCACCTCCCCCGCCCCCGGCCGCAACAGGTCGGCCCCGGCCTGGGCGAGCCGCAGCGGAACTCCGTCGGCCTCCGCGAACGCGACCTGCTTCTCCAGCAACTCGACCGCCCGCCGCGCCTCCTCCCGCCGCCCGGCCCCGGCCAGCACCCCCCGCACCCACCCGCAGGCCGGCCGGGCCGCCTCCATCGGCGCAGCGAGCAACTCGTCCAGCTCCGCGGCCTCCGCCGCCGCCCGGCGCGCGCCCGGCCCGGCCACCACCAGCCGGTGCAGCGCGACCAGCAGCTCCGCGCTCCCCTCGTCCGGCCGGGCGGGATCGATCCGCACCGCCGTACTCCGCTCCACCGCCTCCTCGATCTGCCGCGCGGCCCCCACCAGCTGACTCGCCGTCGGCCCCCCGATCCCCGGGATCCGCACCAGCTCCTGCGCGTTCACCCCGCACACCTGCGCGACCGTCCGGTACCCCGCCCCCGCCAGCACCCCGGTCTGCAGCCGCCCCTCCGTGACCTCCTTCAGCCGCTCGACCGGTATCCCCTCCAGCTCGGCCCGCACCAGCCCCCGGAAGATCCGCGCATGGGCGTCCACCACCGCTCCCACCGCCGCCGCCCGCTCCGCCACCACCCCTCGCGCAGCCTCCCGCAACCGCCCCGCCCGCCCCACGACCTCCCTGGCCCGCCGCCTGCTTCCCACGAATCCCACGCCTCCTCGCCCGAACCCACCGATCGCGGGCCATTCTGGCAGTCGGCCCCGTCACCTGGCCGAACGCGTCACCGGCCCTCGACGAGGCCCGTCAAGTGGCGCTCCAAGCCGGCCGGTTCGAAGCACGTGCCGGTCGGCAGCGTGTGGTGCGGTCGGCGGCCGGCCCGAAGAGCGTCGGGCAGGCCGCCGAAGGCCAGGACCCTTTCGTGAGCGACCCGGTGGAGCGCGCACTCGGAGCCGTCGATCTCCTCGATGGGCAGGTCGCCCTCCCCGGCGTCCTCGTACCACCTACCGGAGATCCGGGAGACGAACAGGAGCGCGCGCCGACCCACGACGAGCGACCGCTGGCCCCAGTGGGGCGGTTTGGAAGTCTTCCATCGCGGGGGCCAGAATCGGACGCAGTTCGGCGATCAGTTCAGGCGATGGTGGCGGTGCAGCAGCCACCCGGCGATGGATGGCCGCGACCGTCTCCGCGCCAAGGATCTTGAGGCGCTCCTCCCGCGTCATTCGAGCTCGCTGATCGTGAGTGGTTCCTGACGATGGACCGGCTTTCCGGTTCACGTGCGTCAGGAGGCCTCATGAAGGCAGAGTGACTGAGACTTGTTCATGTGACACCGCATTCCGCCGAATCCTGTTCGCAAATTCTTCTGCGTCGCTTCACCAGAGGCGACTCGGCCGAGGATCTGACCCAGCTGCTCCATCGGGCCTATGCAGGTCACGTCGCTGCTGGCCGGATGTTCTTCGCCTCGTACCAGTCCGTGGAGGACACCATTGCGCGCGCGGGTGAGGGGGAGTGCTGGCTTGCTGTCAAGGGGAACAGGGCTCTGGGAACTGTGACGGTGGCGGCACCGTACACGGTACCCGAGGGGTACCCGGCTCCGATCGGAGCCGGCTCGTTCTGGCAGCTGGCAGTGGACCCCGGATGCCAGGGGATCGGTCTGGGGCAACGGCTACTGAGCCTGGCAGAGGAACGCATCGTTGCGCTCGGGTCGTTGGATGCGGTGATCGACACATCGGCCCGGGCTGTCGAACTGGTCTGCTGGTACCGCCGGCGCGGGTATGTACCGATCGGTACCTGGAGATGGGCCGTGACCAATTACGAAAGCGTGGTCCTGTTGAAGACCCTGCGGCTTGATCGGCTGGAGGAAGCGAGCTGCCGAACCTCCCCCGGAGCAGGAGATCCGGCAGCCCGTGCCAGGCATCCCGGTTCTACTGCCTGAGAATTCGCATCGCATCCTGAGCGGCGGCGCTCAGTGCGTTGTCGAGTGCCGCAGAACAGCGTCCACCGGCGCTCGCGATGGGGCCCTTTCCGCCGGCTCCGCCACCAACCACGCGGGCGGCCAGCACCAGGATCTGGCTGGCCTGAGTGCCTGCCTCGTGAAGGCTGCGGGTGACGGCAGCCACGAGGAGGGCCCTGTCACTTTGTGCGGTACCGATGACGACCACGGCGCGGTCGTCGTTGAGGAGGTCGGCGGTGCTGGCGGCCAAGGTGCGTAGGTCCTCGGGGCTGAGGCCGGCCACCCTCTCGATGACGATCCGGCCACCGGCGACTGGGCGGGCCGATGCGGCGAGCTTCGAAGCCTGTTCGCGCAACTCGGTGTCCTTGAGGCGGCGAAGTTCCTGCTGAGCGGCGGCGAGGGCGTCGAGGCGCTTGCGCAGGGCTTCGGGAGCGTCCTTGGGGCGGGTACCGAGGAGGGTGGCGAGTTCGTCGAGGAGGCGGCGTTCGGTGTCGTAGTAGGTGAGGGCGTCACGGCCGGTGAGTGCTTCGATGCGGCGGAGGTTGGAGCCGATGGAGGCTTCGCCGAGGATGCGGACGGGGCCGGCGTTGGAGCCGTGGCCGACGTGGGTGCCTCCGCACAGTTCGCGGGAGAAGTCGCCGATGTCGACGATGCGGACGTGGTCGCCGTACTTCTCGCCGAACAGGGCGGTCGCTCCCGCGGCTTCGGCTTCCGAACGGGTGGCGTGCCAGATGCGGACTTCGGGGTCGTCGAGGAGGTGGTCGTTGACGAGGGCTTCGAGGGCCGCGAGCTGGGTGGGGTCGAGGGCGGAGAAGTGCGAGAAGTCGAAGCGGAGCCGTCCGGCGTCGACGAGGGAGCCGTGTTGGCGGGCGTGGTCACCCAGGGTGCGGCGCAGCATGGCGTGCAGGACGTGGGTGGCGGAGTGGGAGCGGGCCACGGCGTCCCGGCGCGGGCCGTCGACGAGGGCCTCGACGGCCTGGCCGCTGCAGAGTTCGCCGTTGAGTACGCGCACGGTGTGGACGTGGAAGCCCTCCAGGCCGAGCTTGGTGTCCAGGACCTGCAGCACGGCGCCGTCGGCGGTGCGGACGGTGCCGGTGTCGCCGACCTGCCCGCCGGACTCCGCGTAGAAGGGGCTGCGGTCGAGCACCGCCTCGACCGTCCGGCCCTGCTCTGCGCCGGACGCGAGGGTGCCGTCGGCGATCACGCCGAGGACGGTGGCCTCGGCGGTCAGGCGGTCGTAGCCGACGAAGTCGGTACGGCCGTGGCGGGCGGACAGTTCGCGGTAGGTGTCCTGGCGGCGCAGGGCCTCGGCGGTCTTCGCCTTGCCGCCGCTCTTGGCGCGCTGCTGCTGCTCGGTGAGCAGGCTGGCGAAGCGGTCCTCGTCGACGGTCAGGCCGGCGTCCTGGGCCGCCTCGATGGCCAGCTCGACGGGGAAGCCGTAGGTGTCGTGCAGTACGAAGGCAGTCTCCCCGGTGAGGGAGGTGGAGCCGGCGACGCGGGTGCGGGTGATGGCGGCGTCCAGCAGCCGGGTGCCCTGGGCGAGGGTACGGGTGAAGGACTCCTCCTCGGCTGCGACGACCTGCTCGATCAGCGCGGACTGGGCGTGCAGTTCGGGCCAGACGTCGCCGAGGTTGCCGATGACGCTCGCGGTGGCGGCGGACAGCACCGGGCCGTCGATGCCGAGCAGGCGGGCGTGGCGGATCGCCCGGCGCATCAGGCGGCGCAGGACGTAGCCGCGGCCGTCCTTGGCGGGCAGGACGCCGTCGGCGATCAGGAAGGCGATCGAGCGGGCGTGCTCGGTGACGACCTGGAAGGAGGTCTTCTGCTCGCCGGTGCCGGGGTAGTCGCGGCCGGCGAGTTCCTGGACGGTCTTGAGGGTGGGCAGAAGCAGGTCGGTGGTGCAGACGTTCTCGACGCCCTGGAGGATCGCGGCGAGGCGGTCGAGGCCGAGGCCGGTGTCGATGCTCTGCTGGGCGAGTTCGCCGAGGATCGGGAAGTCGCCCTTCTTGTCGCCCTCGCCGCGCTGGTACTGCATGAAGACGAGGTTCCAGATCTCCATGTAGCGCTCGCCGTCGACGGCGGGGCCGCCTTCGCGGCCGAAGGCCGGCCCGCGGTCGTAGTTGACCTCGGAGCAGGGCCCGCACGGTCCGGGGACGCCCATCGACCAGTAGTTGTCCTCCATGCCCAGCCGCTGGATCCGGTCGGCCGGGACGCCGATCCTGCGCCAGAGCTGCTCGGCCTCGTCGTCGTCCTCGTAGACGGTGATCCAGAGCCGGTCCTTCTCCAAGTGGTATCCCTGGGTGAGGAGTTCCCAGGCGAAGGCGATGGCGTCGGCCTTGAAGTAGTCGCCGAAGGAGAAGTTGCCCATCATCTCGAAGAACGTGGCGTGCCGGTTGGTGCGGCCGACGTTGTCGATGTCGGAGGTGCGCGCGCACTTCTGGATGGTGGTGGCGCGCGGGTACTCCGGGGTGACCTCGCCCAGGAAGTAGGGCTTGAACTGGTTCATCCCGGCGTTGGCCAGCAGCAGGGTCGGGTCGGAGGGGATCAGCGGGCTTGACGGGACCTGGCGGTGGCCGCGGGAGGTGAAGAAGTCCAGGAAGGTGGAGCGGATCTGCGTCGAACGCATGGCGATATGGCCCTCACGGGAAGTCGTGGGAGAGGTGGAGGTGTTCACACGCCGAGCCGGGCCGAGAACGAGGACTGAGTGGTTCTCAGTTCTCCAGCTCGGCGCAGATAGCTCGCGCCCCCACGGTGTAGACCATGACTCCAGACCATCGCTCTGAGGTGGCGCAGCCGCGATCGGACGCAACGGTCCGCTGTGACTGCGCCACCAACAGTAGCGGGTCCCGCGTCAAGATCGCTTCGCGTAGTCGCTCGGCTGCTGGTTGCCCGTCAGAAGGAGCAGCGCGAAGGCGAGTCCGCCGGGCTGGTGGATCACCGCATCGGCGCCCGCCCTGGCCAGGGCTTCGGGCTCGGTGTAGCCCCAGCCGGCGCCGACGGCCCGGACGTCCGCGGCCCGGGCGGCGCGGACGTCGACCACCGTGTCGCCCACGAACACGGCGTCCTGCGGGGCGGCACCGAGCCGGTCGAGCGCGAGCAGCAGCCCGTCGGGCGCGGGCTTGGGCGGGGCGTCCTCGAAGCAGACGACCGTGTCGAGCAGGGCGAGCAGGACGGGCGGGAGCAGCCAGTCGACCCAACGGCGGCTGCGCAGGGTGACGAGCCCGGTGGCCACACCGGAGGCGCGCAGCTCGGCGAGTGTCTCGACAGTGAACGGAAAGGGCTCGGCGCGCAGGCCGGCGGTGGCGGTGGCCGCGTCCCAGGACTCCTCGTGGATCGGCCCGTCGAGGCCGAGAGCCGCCAGCACCTGGTCGCGCGGGGCGAGATGCGCACCGGTGGGGAGGTCGGCGATGGTGACCCGCCGTCCGAGCATCGCCATCGCGTACCCGGCCAGTGTGGCGAGGTGGGCGCCGTGGCTGTCCAGCAGCACGCCATCGAGGTCGAAGAGGGCGGCGCGACTCACGCGGCACCGCTGGAGTCCCGCACTGGCAGCTCCGCCTCCATGAGCAGCGAGTGGAGGGTGACCCGGTGCTCGGCCAGCACCGCCCGGCCGCCGAGCGGACGCTCCAGCACGCACATCGCGTCGGTGACCGGGCTTCCGGCCATACGCAGTGTCCTTGCCATGGTGAGCAGCTGGCTGCCGGAGCGGACGACGTCGTCGACCAGCACGGTACGCAGGCCGGTGATGTCGGCTCCCTCGATCTGCCGGTGCGACCCGTACAGCTTGGGCAGGCGGCGCAGGAAGACGGCGGGCAGGCCGGTGGCGGCCGACAGCGCGACGACCAGCGGGATGCCGCCCAGCTCGATGCCGGCCAGCGCTTGGGCGCCGGTGGGTACGAGGTCCGCCAGCGCCCTGGCGGTGTCGCACAGCAGCGCCGGGTCGGAGGCGAGGCGGAACTCGTCGAAATAGGTGCTCAGGTGGGTGCCGTCGGAGAGCTTGAAGGGGGCGCTCACGCAGGCGGTGTCGGCGAGCCGGGCCGCGAGGCCGGCCTCGGTGTGACGGGTGGTCATGCTCCTCCGATCAGGCTGGTGTCGAACGCGCCGAGCAGGGCCCGGAAGTCCTCGGCCGTCTCGGCGGTGCACAGGAATCCGAGCGGCCGGGTGGGCGTCTCGAAGAGCCACTTCTCTTCCCGCAGGAAGGTGAGGAGGCGAAGGGCTGTCGGCCCGGCGAGGCAGACCGGCACCGGGCGGACGGTGGTGGCGTAGTACAGCGCGGCGGTCAGCTCGTGCAGGGTGCCGACACCGCCGCCCATCGCGACGACCAGGTCGGCGTGGTCCAGGTAGTGGTTGAGCCGGGCGCCGAGATCGGGCAGGTGGACGGACATGGTGGCGTGCGGGTTGAACGCGCCCCACTCGTCGTGCTTGCCGATCAAGGTGACCGCGGTGACGGCGGTGCCCTGCGAAGCGGCCCCACGGGCGGCGGCCTCCATCAGGCCGTTGTAGCCGCCGTGCAGCAGCTGGTACCCGCCGCCGCCGAGCGAGCGGCCGATCTCCTCGGCCAGAAGCTCTTCCTCGGCCGAGGCGGGAACGACGCCGCCGAAGAACACGGCGGTCAGATCCTCGCGGGCCCGGACGGCGGCCGGGCCCGCGAGGTGCAGTGCGTTCACACCAGCTCCTGGTACGTGCGGTACGCGACGACGGCGTCGTACAGACCGTCGAGGGCCTGCGGGCAGGCGCGTTCCACCAGCCGCAGCACGCGCTCGACCGCCGCGTCGACATCGGTTGCCAGCGGGATCGCCGGGCCGCTGATCGCCGCGTCCAGGTCGGCGAGGCAGGCCCGGCCGATCGGGGTGGCGGCGATCTCCTCGCGCAGCTGGTACCAGCCCCAGAACCTGGACGCCGGTGCGAGGGCGGCCTTGATCAGGTCCTTCGTCGCGGTGTGCAGCCGGTGCCACTCGGCGTACGCGACGAACCGCTGGCCGCGCTTGATCCGCTTGTGCAGGAGCACGGCCAGGACCAAGTGCTCGATCAGCAGCTCGCTGCACGTACGCGGTCGGGTGAGGAACGAGTGCACACAGCTCTCGGCCGCGGCGATGTCCGGCGCGGGGGCCGGCGCGGGCGCGCGGTCGAGGATGACGGCGGTGCTGACCGTCTCCCGCAGACGCGGGATGCGAGAGGCGGGCACGAGGTACAGGTCGATCTGGTGGAGCCGGCCCTCGTCCGGAACGAGGAAGACCGTCCCCACCCCGCCGAGGTCGGCGACGATCGTGTCGCGCCAACCAGGCAGCAGGGCACCCGCCTCGACGGACATCAGGACGTCCAGCGCCCCTACGAAGGAGGGGAGTTGGCCGTCCCGGACGCCGACCACGAAGTCGACGTCCGAAAGCCGGTCCGCGGTGCCCTGCGCCAGGGAGCCGCGCACCATCAGGTGGGTGACGGCCGGGGAGGCGGCCAGGGTGTCGGAGAGCTTCGACAGCAGCGGCAGCTGTGCGGGCCGGTTGGCCCGGGTGATCTCTGCCAGTTGCAGGGTGGGCATGTGCTTCTCCTTCCGGAGCTTCGGTGTAGCCGGCAGCGGTCAGGCGGACAGGGCGAGGAGGCGGGTCTTGGCCGTCGTCCAGCGGACGGCGGCCTCCAAGTCGCCGAGGGAGGTGTGCAGTTCGGCGATCAGGTCGTAGGCCGTGCCCTCGGGCAGGGCGTAGGTGTAGAAGAGCCGCAGCAGCATCCGCTCGGCCGCCTCGGTGTAGCCCAGCGTGGCCATGGTGCGGGCGGCCTCCAGGCGCTCGGCCAAGGCCGTCCGGCTGGCGGTGGGCAGCGTTTCGGCGACCGCGGGGTGGAGCGAGGGCCGCCGGGCCAGCCGCTGGTAGGCGCCATCCGCGTACACGTCGGCGATCAGGTGGATCCGGTCCGGGCCGAGCAGGTTGCACACCCCGTGCGGGTAGGTCGGGGTGAGTCGCCAGATCCGGCCGCCGGCCATGTGCACCTTGGTGCCGCCGGCCACCAGGAAGGCGGAGCTGTTGGTGTGCAGCGGGATGTGCAGCCGGTGCCGCTCGACCTGGTCGAGTTCGTCGTAGTCGCGGTGCTCCCACAGGAAGGCGTTGCCCTCCAGCCGGGCGAGCCGCACCCACATGTAGTTCAGCCCGAGGTCGGCGAGGTATGCGGCGGTGGCGGGCATCCGCTGCAACAGCTCGGTCGGACGGGCGGCGCAGTCGCTGATCATGACGTCGGCGGCGTCGCCGGAGGCGTTCATGAGCGAGGTGGTCCACCAGCCCCCGGACTGGTAGGCGCTGTACTCCGCCTTCCAGGGGGCCTGGGCGGTCAGGGCTTCGTGGCGCATCCGCTCCAACCGGGCGGTGTCCACGGACGCCAGCTGGGCGATCTGCCCTGCCAGCGCTGTCAGCGTGCTCTCCATCGGTTCCCTCCCGTGCCGGCCGCTGAACGGCAAGCCGGCGCGCACGTGGTGTTCGTTCCGCGTCGTTTCATGCGCGCACTCCTTCCGCTTTCGTGAAGGAACGTGTCGGCGCACGACGAGTAGAGCCCAACTCGCGGTCACCAACCAGGCGCATTCCGTGGTCCCGGAGTAGTCCCGCCCTCACGCGCAGTACGCTCACGGTCACCGTCGATGATGGGATTGGCCCGTGGACGACCAGATCCGACACCCCCTCGCATACGCCCGCGCGCTTCGCGGCTGGTCCCAGAGCGACCTCGCGGCCCGTATCCACCACGCCGCCAGAAACAGGCCCGAGGGCCTGCGCTCCGGCACCGACAAGGCCGCCGTCAGCAAGTGGGAGAACGGGCGCAAGACACCCAGCATCGAATCCCAGCTGCTGATGGCCGAAGCCTTCGACGTCCCGGCCGGCGACCTGGAAGCCTTCGAGTGGCCTCACTGGCTGCCCGGCCAGGACCAGCCGACGCCGCTCGGATCAGCGTTCACCGTCCACGCACTTCGAGACGCACAGAGGGCCGCAATGGACCATCGCCGCCGCACCTTCATGACCTTCAGCGCGCTCGCGCTGGCCGGGCTTTCAGCCCAGTGGGCCGCCCTCGAACCCGACCGGCTCACCACCGCCATGAACGGCAAACACGTCGACGGCGAACTGGTCGACTGGATGGAGGACACCAGCGCCAAGCTGACCGCCCTGCCCACCGAACAGCGACAGCACACTGCGAAGTTGATGGACGCCCAGTTGGAGACGGTCGCCGACCTGTTGGAACAGGGCCGGTACTCCGAACCCATCGGCCGACGGCTCCACCTGCTGGCCGCATCCCTGGCCGGCACCTGCGGCTGGCATCGCTTCGACCAGGGTCGGCACTACGCGGCGGGCAAGCTCTGGAACGCGGCCCTCACCAACGCGCACGCCGCCCGCGACCGCGACCTCGGTGCCGGCATCCTCTCCGACTTCGCCTACCAGTCGGTCTGGCTCGCCCAACCGGACGCCGCCGTCGAACCGCTCAGCCAGGCCCTCATCCACACCCGGCACCCCACCGCCCGCTCCTTGCTCCACCTCCGCCGGGCCCGCGCGCATGCCGCCCTCGGAGCCGCCGCCGACTGCCACCGCGACCTGGCCGCCGCCGAGGCTGCCCTGCTGACCGACAGTCCCGACCCGGCCCCCGACTGGTGCCGGTGGATGAGCACCGCGGACCTGGCCGTCGACTCCGGCCAGTGCATGCTCGACCTCGGCCGCACCAACGAAGCGCATGCCCGCATCAACCAGGGCGTGAGCCTGCTGCCCCGCTCCCGCGACAAGACCCGAGGGATCTTCCTGACCTACGAAGCCCGCAGCCTCCTGCAAGCCCGTGAGGTCGAACAGGCCGTCATCGTCGCGAACCAGTCACTCGACCTCGCCACCCGGATCGGTGCTGAACGCTGCGTCACCCTGGTACGCGAGCTCGCACCGGCGTTCAAGCACTACCGCCAGGTCGACGGCGTCCTCGATCTCATGGACCGCCTGAAGTCGGGCTGACCAGCGACCTGGTCGGTGTCTCCTGCGTCGCCGGCGGAGTGGACGAACTCCTACTGCCTGGGACGACCTGCCCGCCCGAGGCTCCGGCGGCACCGCAGATGTCGTCGCCTGTGCCAAGCAACGCGGCGTCCTGGTCCGGATCCAGCGGCCCGT
Source organism: Kitasatospora griseola (assembly GCF_044999035.1). Lineage (NCBI taxonomy): Bacteria > Bacillati > Actinomycetota > Actinomycetes > Kitasatosporales > Streptomycetaceae > Kitasatospora > Kitasatospora griseola. The sequence goes on from NZ_CP173360.1 coordinate 1,624,095, forward strand.
CCCGGTAGTCACACCCGGCCAGGTCGCAACGCCGGGGGACCTCGACTTCGGTATGCGCCCGAACGCCTCCACGGAGACCACATGATCCTCGTCCGGCGGTCCGCGGATAGGCTCTGCGATCATGACACTCGTCCACGTGACCGGCCGAATGGCGCCGCGCGACAGCTTCGAGTCCCGCACACGGGACCGGACACCGGTCATCGTCGACTTGTCGATCAACTCGACGGACGGGAGCCCAGGAACCGAGTGCGGCCTCGGCGGGCCCACCGCGGTGGTGGCCGCGTGACCCGTCCGACCACCGGGATGCTGCACCACGTCGAGATCTGGGTACCCGACCTCGGCCGCGCCGTCGCCTCCTTCGGCCGGCTGCTGGAGGCCCTGGGCTACACGGTGTTCCAGACCTGGGACGGCGGCCGCAGCTGGCGGCTCGGGACGACCTATCTGGTCTTCGAACAGTCCCGGGCGCTCACCGCGGGCCAGCACGACCGGTGCCGGCCCGGGCTGAACCATCTGGCGTTCCACGTCCAGGGCCAGGGCACGGTGGACGCCTTGGTCACCAAGGCCCTGCGGCACGGCTGGACCCTGATGTTCCCCGACCGTCACCCGCACGCCGGCGGCGAACAGATCTACGCCGCCTACCTGGAGAACAGCGACGGGTTCGAAGTCGAACTCGTCGCCGTCAACCCGACCGAACTGGACTGACGACGCCCGACACTTGACCAGCCGGAGGAAGCTCGCGTCAGGCCAGGTCGAGGACGTCCGCGAGGCCCGCGGCGGCGAAGGCTGCGACGAGGGGCTCGCGGCCCTCCGTGAAGTGGGCCCAGCTGTCGAAGTGGACGGGGACGACGCGGCGGGCCCGGAGGAGGCGGGCGGCTTCGACGGCGCGGGCGCTGTCGAGGGTGAGGAGGGCGTTGTCGAAGAGGCCGCTGCGGGCCGCGCCGGCGAACAGGACGGCGGTGTCGACGGGGGCGTAGCGTCGGGCGATCCGTTCGACGACGTCGAGGGAGGCGTTGTCGCCGGAGACGTAGACGACGGGCAGGCCGGGGCCGGTCAGGACGAAGCCGATGACTTCGCCGATGACGGGCTCGCAGCCGTCGGGGCCGTGCTGGGCGGGGACGGCGGTGACGGTGATCGGGTCGCCGGTGGGGCCGGTCAACTCGACGCTCTGCCAAGGGGCGAGGCCCTTCGCGGTGCCGCCGAGGCGCTCCGCGCCGCCGCGGGTGGTGAGGGTGAGCGGGACGTCGGCGAGGAACTTCCGGCCGCTGTGGTCGAGGTTGTCGGGGTGCTCGTCGTGGGACAGCAGGACGGCGTCGATCAGGCCGAGGCCGGCGGGGTCGACGGCGCCGGGGTGGGTCTTGACCAGGGCGCCGCCGCGGGGGAGCGGGTACTCGCCGGGGGCGTCGAAGGTGGGGTCGGTGAGCAGGCGCAGCCCGCCGTACTCGATCAGTGCGGTGGGGCCTCCGAAGACCTGGACGGCGGGGCCAACAGCAGTCATGACGCACCTCACGGAAGAGAGAGTGATTTACCGTGAGAGGAATCTAACGGGTCATCACGAGGAACTGCAAGAGATTCCGTGAGAAGCGGCGGACGCAGCACTCCTCACCTGCGACGGAGGCCTCTACCATGAGGCCCATGAGCCAGCGCAGCACCGCCACCCCCGCCCACTCCCCCGCCCCGGGCGCCGAGCAGCACCCGGCGCTGGACTTCGCCAACTCGCTGCTCAGCCTGCCCACCGGCCCGCTCGACCTGATCGGCTCACCGGAGACGGCCACCACCTGGCTGATCAACCACGACCTCGCCCCGGTCGGCGGCCGGGTGTACCGGCCGTGCACCGACCGCATCCATCAACTCCGCACCGCGATAAGGGCGTTGATCAAGGCCAGGGCAGCAGGCCGACCGGCCCCCGCCGACGCCCTGGCCGCCGTCAACGCCGCGCTCACCGCCACCCCGTCCGCGCCGCTGCTGCATTGGGACGCCGAACGCGGCCTGCACCGCACCCTCCCCCATCCGGCGGACCGGATCGCCGACCATGCGATGGCCCAACTCGCCGCCGACGCAGCCGAGTTGCTCACCGGCCCGGACGCCGACCGGCTCGCGGCCTGCGGCGGCACCCCGTGCACCCGGTTCTTCGTCCGCACCCACGCCGCCCGCCACTGGTGCTCCACCCGCTGCGGCGACCGGGTCCGTGCGGCCCGCGCCTACGCCAAGAAGCGCGCCACCACCAGGGGTTGACGCGCAGTCGGAAGCCGAAAAGCACGGACCCCGCCCGGCCGGAAAGGCCGAACGGGGTCCGCGGGGAACCGCAGGGGGCAGCGTTACGCGGCCGGGCGGGGGAAGGTCGGGTACTCGACGCCGGAGACGTGCTGGACGACCCGGACGACCTGGCAGGAGTAGCCGAACTCGTTGTCGTACCACAGGTAGAGGATCGCGTTGTCGCCCTCGACCTTGGTCGCGCCCGCGTCCACGATGGAGGCGTGGCGGGAGCCGATGAAGTCGCTGGAGACCGCGTCGGGCGAGTCGATGAAGTCGATCTGCCGCTTCAGCGGGGAGGTCAGCGAGACGTCGCGCAGGTGGTCGAGGACGTCCTCGCGGGTGGTCTCGCGGGCCAGCTGCAGGTTCAGGATGGCGATCGAGACGTCCGGCACGGGGACGCGGATCGAGCTGCCGGTGATCTTCGCCTTGAGGTCCGGCAGGGCCTTCGCGACGGCGGAGGCGGCGCCGGTCTCGGTGATGACCATGTTGAGCGGCGCGGAACGGCCGCGACGGTCGGCCTTGTGGTAGTTGTCCAGCAGGTTCTGGTCGTTGGTGAACGAGTGGACGGTCTCCACGTGGCCGCGGAGCACGCCGTACTCGTCCTCCATCGCCTTCAGCGGCGGGACGATCGCGTTGGTGGTGCAGGACGCGCAGGAGATGATCTGCTCGTCGGGCTTGATCGTGTCGTGGTTGACGCCGTGCACGATGTTCGGGACGTCGCCCTTGCCCGGGGCGGTCAGCACGACCTTGGCGATGCCGGGGCGGAGGTGCTTCGACAGGCCCTCGCGGTCGCGCCAGCGGCCGGTGTTGTCGATCAGGATCGCGTCGTTGATCCCGTACGCGGTGTAGTCCACCTCGCTGGGGTCGTTCGAGTAGATCACCTGGATCGCGTTGCCGTTGGCGACGATGGTGTTGGTCGCCTCGTCCACGGTGATGGTGCCCTGGAACTGGCCGTGGATCGAGTCGCGCCGCAGCAGCGAGGCGCGCTTGACCAGGTCGTCGGCGCCGCCGCTGCGGACCACGATGGCGCGCAGCCGCAGGCCGCCGGCCTTCTCGACCAGCAGGCGGGCCAGCAGGCGGCCGATCCGGCCGAAGCCGTACAGGACCACGTCGCGGGGCGCCTGGCGCTCCAGCTTGCTCTCGCCGGTGGCGCCGGCCACGGCCTCGGCGGTGAACTCCTCGACGCTCAGGCCGCGGTCGTCCGCACGGTAGGCGGCGGCGAGCAGGCCCAGGTCGATCTGGGACGGGCCGAGGTCGAGGGCGGTGAGCGCCTGGAGGAACGGGAAGGTCTCGGTGATCGAGAGCTCCTCGCCGGCTATCTGCCGGGCGAAGCGGTGGGTCTTCAGGATGCTGACCACCGACTTGTTCACCAGGGAGCGGCTGTGCAGCAGGACGGTGACGTCCCGCTCGCGGTGCAGCCTCCCGATGATCGGGATCATCGACTCCGCGAGCTCCTCGCGGTTCTTCCAGTCCGTGAACACGTCGTCGTTGACAGTCACAATTCAACTTTCGAGGGTAGGCCGAGCTAGGCGCCCCCATGCTAGCTTCGGCCGACCGGTCGACGACGGGGTGGTCCCCTCGCTGACCAGCGGTGGTACGCCGGACGAGGCCGTTCGGACGTGATCACGGCCACACCCCTGACACTCTCCGCCCACTCCGGTGCAGCTCGGTACCGAATCTGACGGATCGTCAGCCCAATTCCGGCCCCGACCGGGCGTGACCAAGGTCACCCACGTCGAATTCATCACCCCCCGGGGTGATGTCTCGTCATTTTCGGCCACTTGGCACCTGTGGATGGAGGAGAGTGGGAGCCCCGGCCGGGCGGCCGCCCGTCACCGGGGTGCAGGTCCGGCCGTCCGAGGCCGGGCCGCCGCGAGGAAGGGACGGCCGTCCATGCCACACCTGGCCTACCAGCGGGCCGCGCTGGTGTTCACCCTGTTCGACGCCAACGACAACGGGGTGCTCGACGCCGAGGACTTCGACCTGATGACCGAACGCGTCCTGGAGGTCGCGACGGACTCATCGGAGGCCGACCGGCAGGCGCTGGCCGACAGCATCAGCAACTACTGGGAGGTGATGGCCAAGACGCTGGACGTCAACGGTGACGGCCTGGTCACCCCCACGGAGTTCCGCGGCTTCGTCCTCAACCCGGATCTGTTCGGCGCCAGCGCCGCCGTGTTCGCCGACGCGCTGGCCGCGCTCGGCGACCCGGACGGCGACGGCCTGATCGAACGGCCCCGCTTCCTCGCCCTGATGACCGCGATCGGCTTCGACGTGCCCAACATCGAGGCCCTGTTCGACGCCTTCGGCCCGGACGCCACCGATCGGATCACGGTGGCGGTATGGGCCCAGGGCATTCGCGACTACTACTCGCCCGAGAAGGTCGGCATCGCCGGCGACCGCCTGGTCCCGAATCCGGTCTGACCTCTCCACCCGCTGTGAAGGAGCCCGTTTTGACCGCACCGCTCATTGCCCTGGCCGTAGGCCGCGGCACCGGACCGGACCTCGCCCCCGTCTTCGAGCGGGTGCTCCACCGGATCACCCGACTGCACGGTGTGGAGGCCGAGTTGGTGCGGTCACCGCGGCTCTACCACTCGTACGTCTCGCTGCGCGCCGAGTGCGCCGACACCGCCGAGATCACCCGCCTGACGGCACAGGACGCCGCGCACTACGAGCAGTTCTGCCGCGAGCAGGCGGCGGCCGGCGTCCGGGCCGTGTTCCGCACCGCGATCAACGCCCAGTCGCTGTACTTGGTGCGCCAGCGCCTGGCCGCCGTCAAGGTCGAGCCGCTCGCCGCGGCCGGCGCCCGGCTGCTGCTGGTCCGCGACCAGGCCCAGGGGTTCTACACCGGCGAGAACCGGCACACCCCCGGCCGGGTGGTGCGCACCATGGAGTTCAGCCGCGCCGTCACCGAGCAGGTGGTGCGCTACGCGGTCCGCCGCGCCCGGGAGCTGTGGCCGGAGGGCCCCGCGCGGGTGCAGATGGCCTACAAGTTCCACCTGCTGGACGGCGCGCTGGACGACTGGGCCACCGCGCTGTCCGCCGAGCTCGGCATCGGGATCTCGCTGTTCCAGCCCGACACGGTCAACCGCAATCTGATCACCCACGGCCCCGAGGACCGCACCGTGCTGGTCGCGGGCAACGAATGGGCCGACATCATGCACGTGGTGCTGCTCGACCGGTACGGCTCGGAGCGGCAGGAGAATCGTTGCACCGAGAACGTGAACCTCCACCCGGAGCTGCACGGGCTGACGGAGTACCAGACCGTTCACGGCTCCGCCGACGACCTGGCGGGGCGCGATCTGGTCAACCCGGTCGCCACCGTCCGGGCCGCCGCCCGGATCGCCGAACGCCATGCCGGCTGTCCGGGTGCCGAGGCCGCCGTCGAGGCGGCGCTGGCCACCGCGCAGGCCCGCGGCGTCCTCACCCCCGACCTCGGCGGCGCCGCCGGGACCACCGAGGTGGTGGACGCGGTACTGGCCGAACTGAGCGTCGCGTTAAAGCCGTTCGTGCCCGCCGCCAGGTCGGCCTCGGCCCGGGTCGCCGCCGCTTCGGGCACCGATCGGGCGGGCGCCCGATGAGCACCGGCACCACCGCGACGGCGACGGCCCTGGTGGTCGTCGACCTGCAGAACGACTTCTGCGCCGGGCCGGTCGCCGCCGCCCGCTTCCCCGGCGATCCCGACCGGCTGGCCCGCGTCGCCGCCCGCACCGCCACCGCCGTCGACCGGGCCCGCGCGCTCGGCGTCGAGGTGCTGTTCGTCCGCTTCCTCGGCGACGTCGCCCTTCAGGGGCCGGCCTGGCAGCGGCGCGACGCGGTGCTCGGCAAGCGGCCCAAGTGCCTGGAGGGCAGCTGGGGCGCCGAGTTCCACGCCGCCGTGCCCCGCCCGGACGAGGCGGTGTTCACCAAGCAGGCCTGCTTCGACGCCTTCCTCGACCCGGCGTTCGAGCCGCACCTGCGCTCCCGAGGCATCCAGCACCTTGTGCTGACCGGCCTGTTCGCCGACGTGTGCGTGGACTCCACCGCCCGCACCGCCTTCCAGTTGGGCTTCCACCTCACCGTGCTGAGCGACTGCACCGCCGCACTCCACCTCGCCGACCAGGACGTCCTGCGTTTCATGGCCAAGGTGTACGGCGCCCGGATCACCGACCTCACCGACGGCCGGCCCTTCACCCTGCCGGAGCTGCCCGCACCGACCGCCGCGACCGACCGGGTGGGTCAGTCGTGCCTCTGACCGCCCCCGTCCTGGACGACCCCGGTGTCACCGCCGGCGTCGGCCGCACCGCTCTGCTGGTCGCGCACGCCCGCGCGCTGGAGGCCCGCCGGCCCGACGCGCTGGCCGTCGACGCGTTCGCCGAGCACTTCGTCCGCGCCGACCCCGGCTGCGCCGACTGGCCGCTGAACCCGGACGAGATCGCCCCGGGCGACCCGCTGTGGGGCCGGCTGGCCGCCTACTTCGCGCTGCGCACCCGGGTGCTGGACGCGCACCTGCTGACGGCCGTCCGGGCCGGGGTGCGCCAGGTGGTGCTGCTCGGCGCCGGGCTGGACTCCCGGGCGCACCGCCTGCCGTGGCCGCCCGGCACCACCGTGTGGGAGCTGGACCGGCCGGAGGTGCTGGCCTTCAAGCAGCGGGTGCTGGACGAGCTGGAGGCCGTCCCGACGGCCTGCCGCCGGACGGTGCCGGTGGATCTGCGCGGCCCGTGGCCGCAGGCGCTCACCGACGCCGGGCTGGACCCGCGGCAGCCGGTGGCCTGGCTCGCCGAGGGGCTGTTCCTGTACCTGCCCGCCGACGCCGAGCTGCGGGTGGCGGGCGAGCTGGACGAGCTCAGCGCGCCGGGCTCCACGCTGGCGTACGAGGTCAAGGTCGGCATGGAGGTCGCGAAGGTGCGCGCCAATCCGGTGTACACGGCCGCCCGGACCAGGATCGGCGTCGACCTGCTGTCGCTGTTCGCCCCGGGGCCCCGGCCGGACACCGCGGCGCACCTGGGCGCGCTCGGCTGGGCGACCACCGTCCGCACGCCGTTCGACCACGCGGCGGGCCTGCCGCGGGCGCCGCGCCCGGAGCGGGACGACGCGCTCGCCGCGAACCGCTGGGTCACCTGCGTCAAGGGCCGCTGACGTCGGGAGCGGGGCCGGGCAGTCGCTGCCCGGCCCCGCTCCCGTGCCGCCGGTCAGTACGGCTTGACCAGCACGTGCGCGGCGCCGGGGATGCCGATGGTGAGGAGCTCGTCCTCCTCCGGCGTGGTGGGCGTGCCGGTCTCCTGCTTGAGGATGGCCCGGGACAGCGACTGGACGAACATCGCGCGCGGGCGGCGGCGGTCCTCCCAGGCCTGCAGCGCGGCGGGCACCGAGTCGGCGGCGTCCAGCTCCTGGGCGAGCACCAGGGCGTCCTCGACGGCCATCGCTGCGCCCTGCGCCAGGTGCGGGGTGGAGGCGTGCGCGGCGTCGCCGGCCAGCGCCACCCGGCCGACGTGCCAGGGCGCGTCCACGGTGACCTGGGAGATCCGCGAGTAGACCACGGTGGACGGGTCGGTGATCTGCGCGAGCGCCTCGGCGATCGGGCCGGTGAAGTCGGCCAGCCGCTCGGCGAGCTGCTCGTGGGCGCGCTCCGGGTCGGGGCGGAAGTCCTCGGCCTCGGCGAACACCGAGCCCAGGTACATCAGCTCGTCGGTGATCGGGGTGAGCAGCGCCTTCGCGGCGAGGTTGCCGGTGCTCATCAGCACCCCCTGCAGGTCGGCCCGCCGGGGCAGGGTGACCCGCCAGTTGGCGAAGCCGGTGTACTCGGGGCGGAAGCGGTCGCCGTACAGGCGGGTGCGCAGCGGGGAGCCGATGCCGTCGAAGCCGACCACCAGGTCGTAGCGGCCGGTGCTGCCGTCGGAGAGCGTGACGTCGACGCCCTCGCCGTCGTCGGTGAGGTCCGCGATGGTGGTGCCGAACCGGACGGTCGCGCCGGCGTCGGCGACGGCCCGGCCGAGCACCTGGGCGAGCGCGGGGCGGGGTATGCCGTTGTTGGCGGGGGCCCCGTCCATCTGCGGCTGCGGGATCTTCGCGACGGGGTTGCCCGCCGGGTCGCAGATGGTCAGCACCTGCCATTCGAAGCCGACCGCGAGGCAGTCCTCCAGGAGGCCGATCTCGCGCATCACGTGCAGCGCGTTGGAGGGCTGGATGATGCCGACGCCGAGCGCGTCGAACTGCTCGCGGAGTTCGGCGACCTCGACGATGTGGCCGCGGCGGGCGAGCGCGACGGCGAGGGTGAGTCCGCCGATGCCGCCGCCGTGGACGAGGACACGCAGGGGTGTTGCCATGGTCTTCTCCGATGGTTCGGGGTTGGGGCGCGGGGCCCAGGGGTGTTTCAGCCGACGGGCAGCGCCATCAGGTGGTCGACCAGGGCGAGCAGCGCGTCCCGGCCGAAGGTCCGCTCGCGGACGTCGCCGACCATCATCGGCACGTGCGGGTCGAGGTCGAGCGCGGCGCGGATCTCCTCGTCGGTGCGGGTGTTGACGCCGTGGAAGCAGTTGATCGCGACCACGAACGGGATGCCGCGGCTCTCGAAGAAGTCGATGGACGCGAAGCTGGTCTCCAGCCGGCGGGTGTCGGCGATGACGACGCCGCCGAGTGCGCCGTTGACCAGGTCGTTCCACATGAACCAGAACCGCTCCTGGCCGGGCGTGCCGAACAGGTACACCACCAGCTCGGGGCTGACGGTGATCCGGCCGAAGTCCAGGGCGACGGTGGTGGTGGTCTTCTGGTCGACGCCGGCCAGGTCGTCCACGCCGACGCTGGCGGTGGTGAGGTACTCCTCGGTGCGCAGCGGGGCGACCTCGCTGACGGCGCCGACCATGGTGGTCTTGCCGACGCCGAAGCCGCCGGCGACCAGGATCTTGACCGCGGCGGCGCCCGCCTGAGTGATCGTCATCTCAAAGCCTCCTCAGTCCCTCACGTACGGCGGCCAGCAGGCCCCGGTCGGCGCCGCCCGCGGCCCGGGCCACCGAGATCGGGGCGCGGGCCGTCAGGAGGCCCTGCTCGACGAGGTCGCCGAGCAGGATCTTGGTCACGGACACCGGCAGGTCGAGGTCGGCGGCGACCTCGGCGACGGCTGCGGGGGTCCGGCACCGAACCAGGATCAGCCGGTGCTCGGGCTGCAGCCGGCCCGGCCGGATCGGCGTCCCGTAGGCGTCGACCGGCTCGGGCACGGCGGTGAGCAGGGTGATGAGGGTGAAGTCGTCCCGCTCGGGCGCGGTGCGGCCGGCGGTGATGGTGTACGGGCGGACCATGCTGTCCGCGCCGTCGTCGTCCTCGTCCTCGTCCCAGTAGCGGTTCACCCGCGCTGCCCGCTCCGGGCGGCGAACGCGTCGAAGTCGCCGCGCTGCGGGGTGCTGAGCTTCTGGCCGACCTGCTGGACCAGGTTGTGCATGGCCAGCGACATGACCTCGGCGTCGACGTCCTGGGAGGCGACGACGGCGAGGTGGGTGCCCTGGCCGGCCGCGATCACGAACAGCCACAGGTCGGCGAGTTCGACGATCACCTGGTGGACGGTGCCGCCGGTGAACAGCTGGCCGACGCCGCGGGCCAGGCTCTGCTGGCCGGTGGCGATGGCGGCGAGGCGCTCCGCGTCGGGGCGTTCGATGGTGCGGGAGTGGCTGACCACGAGACCGTCGTCGGAGAGCAGGACGGCGAGCCTCGTCCCGGCCACCGAGTCCACCAGGCCGTCCAGCAGCCAGTCGAGGTCCTGGTGGGTGGCGGTTGTGCGCGTCATGACCGGTCTTCTCTCGTCGGGATGATGTGGGTGTTCCAGGTGTCGCCGGGCTCGGGCCGCTCGCCGGGCTGCGGGGTGGTGTCCGCAGTCGACTTGGCGGCTTCGGCCCGCGCCTCTCTGGACCGCCGCTGGAACGCTCCGACCGCTGCCCCGGCCCGTCGGGGGGCCGGTCGGAACAGCGGGTTCTCGTCCCAGCGCGGCGGAGCGGGGGCGGCCGGCGCGGTGGCCGGGTCGATCCGCAGCTCGTCGGCCAGGCTGGCCTGGCGGACGCGGCGCGGCAGTGGCGGCTCGGCGCCGGGCAGTGCCGGGGTGAGCGGCACGTACGGGGCGGGGGCCGCCGGGGCGGGGTAGGTCTGGCCGGGGGCGGGGAACGGCGTGGCCGGCTCCGGCCGGTACGGCTCGGGCAGCCCGTACGGGGCGGGCGCGATCGGCGCGGGCGGCAGCTCGGTGGGGAACGGGTGTTCCTGGCCGGCCGCGGTGTGGTCCTCGCCCGGCCCGCCGAACAGCTCGTGCTGCGGGAACGGGTCGCCGGTGATGTACGGCGCCTCGATCGGCGTGGCCGGCCCGCCGACCGGCGGGTACGGGGTCTCGATCGGCGGGTACGGGTCGCCGAGCGGCGGGAACGGCGTCTCCTCGGGAGCCGCGTGCAGTTCCAGCAGCGCGTTCTCCTGGTCGGGCGTCCCGGCGAGCGCGGTGGCGGCGGCCAGCGCCTGGCCGCGGGCCCGGGTGGGCAGGCCGCCGGTCTGCGGGGCGGCGACCAGCGTCGGGCGGGTGTTCGGCGCGGGGACGATCAGCTCGTCGGGGATGAGCACCACGACGCGGGTGCCGCCGAACGCGGACTGGCGGAACTCGATCCGCAGGCCGTTCTGGTCGGCGAGCCGGGCGACCACGTAGAAGCCGAGGCGGATGTCGTCGCCGCGGGCCAGTACGTCGGCCTTGGGCGGACGGGTCATCAGCAGGTTGGCGTGGTCGATCTGCTCCTCGTCCATGCCGAGGCCGCGGTCCTCGATCTCGATGGCGACGCCGCGGCTGACCCGGCCGGCCCGGACCTCGACGGGGTTCGGCGGGCGGGAGAAGCTGAGCGCGTTCTCGATCAGCTCGGCGAGCACGTGGGCGACCGGGCCGACGACGCGTTCGGACACCCAGGGGCTGCCGTCCAGGTCGATGACGACCCGTCGGTAGTCCTGCACCTCGCCCTGGGCGGCGCGCATCACGTCCAGCAGCGGGACGGGCTTGCGCCAGCGCCGGTGCGGGGTGCCGCCGGCCAGGATGACCAGGTTCTCCTCGTAGCGGCGCAGGCGCGCGGTGAGGTGGTCGAGGTCGAACAGGCCGTCGAGGATCTCCGGGTCCTCGTGCTTGCGCTCCAGCTCGTCGAGCTTCTTCAGCTGCTGACCGATCAGCAGCTGGGTGCGGCGGGCGATGCGCTGCAGCAGCCGCTCGTAGGCGCGGTGCTGCTCGGCCTGGGCGACGGCGGCCTGCAGGGCGCTGGTGCGGGCCAGGTTGAACGCCTCGCCGAGCTTGGCGAGTTCGTCCTCGGTGTGGGCCCACGGGTCGGGCTCGATGGCGCGGGCCTGCGCCGCGACGTCGATCTGCTCGCCGTTGCCGAGCCGTTCGACCACGTCGGGCAGGGTGTTCTCCAGTTCCTCGGCCTGCTGCTGGAGGCCGCCGATGCGGCGGCGCAGCGTGCGGGTGAGGCGCCAGCTGGTGAGGCCGACCGAGACGAGGGCGATCAGGCTGGCGAGGGTGGTGAGGCCCAGCCGGACGGCGAGGTCGAGGGTGATGCGCTTGGCCTTCGCCAGGATGAATTCGGTGCGGTGCTCGATCAGGTCGACGAGCTGCGGGTTGACGGCGTCCATCGACTGGCGCCAGGCGTCCTTGTCGGTGGCGAGGACGATCCGGCCGCTGCGGTCGGGCGCGGCGGGCTTCAGCAGGTCCTGCTCGGCGCGGCTCTTGGCCTGCCAGGCGGGGCTGTCGACGATCTTCTGCCACATGGCGGCCTGGTCGGCCTCCAGGTTGGGCGTGACCTTGGTGCCGAACTGGAAGCCCTGTTCGGAGATGGCCTGCCGGACCTGCTGGTAGTCCTCGACGCTGAGCGAGCCGGTCGACCAGCCGCGGGCGAGCAGCGCGTCGGCGCGGGAGATCATCTCCTTGGCCCAGAACAGGTCGACGAGCGGCGCGGAGACGGTGGTGATCCGGCCGTCGTCGACGTGGCTGAGGGCGCCGAACAGCCGCAGGTCCACCGCGATCAGGTCGGTGTAGTAGCCGTACACCACGGCCTGCTGCTGGTCGCTGCCGCTGTCCACCAGCGCGCGCTGCGCGGGCAGCTGGTTGATCGCGGCCCGGGCGTCCCGGACGGCGTCGCGGACCTCCTGCGGCGCGCTGCCGGCCTCGGCGCCGGAGAGCTTCTGGAACGTGGCGACGGCCTGGTCGGTCTTGGTGCGCTGGCTGCGCAGCGCGTCGGTGACCCCGGCGCGGCCGGCCAGGGCTTCGGCGCTCAGGCGCCGTTCCTCCTGCAGGTTGTAGTACACGATGTTGGACGGCTGGCCGGCCTGTTCCGCGAGCATGCCCTGGGCGGCGAGTCGCTGGAAGGAGTACAGGAGCTGTCCGCTGGTGACCGCCCACAGGGCGGCCAGCGCCACCGCAGGAACGATGGCCAGCACGAGCAGGGTCGCCCGGAGCGACAGCCGGCCCTTGGTGATCCGCCGAGGCGCGCGCGTGCGCAGGACATTCTCCTTGGGGGCGACGCCAGTCGTTCAGAACTGGTCGAATCTGATGAGGACTCTGACGGAGGGATCTTAGTATCACCCCCATAACAGCCCAAAAGCCGCCATGGCGGCTCGGTGCCCGCACGGCACCGCGGCAGTTCCCCAACGCCCTTACCGGCCAGGCGCGATGGGCCGCCCGAGGATCAACTCAACGCTGCTCGGCGGCTGTTCACCGCCGACCCGTACCGGACCGCGCGAACTGCCTGCTCCCGCACCGGTCCTGAGGACCCGACCAGTGCCGGAGCGGCTCGCGGACCATCCGTCAGGGGCCGCCGGCCGAGCCGTTTCGGAGTCTAGCGTTCCCCTCAGCACACTGCGCAGTGACCCCGTCACAACTTCACGGAAACTGAACATGAACGGTCTGAATAGTCCCGAACCGTCCGGGAATCGCCGGTATCGGTCGGCGGCCCAGGTGTTGACGCCCGTTCATCTACCGACCGGTCAGGATCCGCTCCCGCCCCGGGTCGCCGGCCCGAGCTCGGCGATCAGCCGGCGGTAGGTCTCGAACGCGGCCTTGCGGGTGTGGTCGTCGCGCAGCAGGCCGAAGCCGTGGAACAGGGAGTCGCCGCGGCTGTCGGCGTCGCGCAGCGCGAACAGGGTGTAGCCGTCCAGGTTCAGTGCCGCCGCCTGCCCGGCGACCGCCCGGATCACCGTCTCCAGCACCCGGGCCTGGGACTGCTCCGACCGCCCGGGCCCGGTGGGCCAGCCGTTCTCGCAGATCCGGATCGGCACCGCCGCCGGGATGCCGGCCCTGGGCAGGTCGGTGCGCCGGAAGCCGTGCAGCACCCAGGCCACGGCGTCCGCCAACCGCTCCGCCGGGACGGGGGTGAACACGTCCGGGAAGAAGTCCAGGCCGACGTAGTCGAGGGCGTCCAGGAAGCGGGCGTCGGCGAGCGCGCCGAGCGCGTCCCAGAACGGTGCGGCCGGGCCGAAGGACGGCACCGCGTTGAAGCCGACCTCGACGGACAGGCCGAGCGCGCGCACCTCCTCCTTGGCGGCGACCACGCCCGCCACCAGCGCCTCCCGCACACCCGGGATGCTGCCGTCCAGCACCGGCAGGTCCGCGTTGGGCTCCTCGCAGATCTGCACCGAGCCGAGCCGCGCCCCGAGAGCGCGCACCTGCCCGCGCACGTACCGCTCCCAGCCGTCGCGGCTGCCGGTCGGCTCGCGGAACTGCAGCACCAGGTCGACCTTCCGCCCCGGCCGCCCGAGGTACGCCTCCCAGCCCTCCGGGGTCTGCCCCGGCGCGGTGACGGTGGACGCGAAGGACCGGTAGACCCGGACCAGGAACTCCGGCTCCGCGCCCTGCAGGTCGTCCAGCGCCTCCGCCACCCGCCGCGGGTCGTCGGGACTGACGGGGTGGAGGATCCCCTGCTCGTCGCCGAGCAGCGCCCCCGGGTAGATGCCGAACCTGAACTGCCGCCGCGCGTCGCTCATGTGGCCCCCTCGGGCGATATTTTTGGTGTGGCACCAATTTTTCAGTGACTCTACCATTCGGCCGGCCGGGCCCCGGGCCGGCCCTAGCATGGGCGGCATGGGCCTTCGTGAGACCAAGAAGCAGCAGACCCGGACCGCCATCGCGGACGCCGCGCTGCCGCTGTTCCTCGACCGCGGCTTCGACCAGGTCACCGTCGCGGAGGTCGCCCGGCACGCGAACGTCTCCACCAATACGGTCTTCAACTACTTCGCCACCAAGGAGGACCTGTTCTTCGACCGGCAGGCCGAGGTCGAGGCGCACCTCGCCACCGTGGTCCGCGAACGCCCTCCCGGCGCCTGCCCCGTGGCGGCCCTCCGCGACGACCTGCGCGCCACGCTGGCGGGCTCCGCCGCTCCCTCGCTCCGCCTGCACCCCGGCACGGCCGCGTTCTTCCGCGCCGTCGAGGCCAGCCCCGCGCTGCGCGCCCGCGAGCGCGAGATGGCCGAGCACGCCGAGGCCGCCCTGGCCTCCGCACTGCCGCCGTCCCCCGCCACGCCGTTCCTGGCCGCCGCGCTCGCCGCCACCCACCGCGCCGCGCTGCGCGAGCTGCGCCGCCGCGTCCTGGCCGGCGAATCGCCGCACACCGTCGCCGAGGACTTGGCGGCGACGAGCGCCACCGCCCACGACCTGCTCTGCCGCTGCCCCCAGCACCCCTGACAGGGATGCCGACCACCTCCACGGGCCCGGCCGGGGGGCCCGCCCAGGATCTCGGCCGTTGAACGGTCGGAATCGCCCCGAGCGGTCCGTTCCGTTCTTCCGTGCCGAGCTCGTGACACCGCTTCACCTGCCGACCGGTCGGCTCCCGTTCGCTCCGGGCGCAGGTCCGGCTACTGGTCGCGCGCGCCCAGCGCCTCGACCGGATCCCTGCGCAGCGCCAGCCGGCCGGTGAGCAGCACGGTGCCGACGCCCAGCACGGCGGCCCCGCCGAGCACCGCGGCCACCGGACCCGTGGGCAGCGACAGCGCGGCGGTGCCCGTGAGCGCGAGACTGACCGGGATCAGGACCGCGGCCGCGACCGCAGCGCCGAGGACGAGCGCCACGGCGACCGTGATCCCGCCCTCCCATGCCACCATCCGCAGCACCTGACGGTCCGTCGCCCCCACCAGCCGCAGCAGCGCGAACTCGCGCAGCCGCTCGACGGTGCTCATCACCAGCGTGTTGACCACCACGATGGCGGCGAACAGGCCGATCACCCCGAGCAGCAGCCGGCCGACCGCGGTGGCCGACTCCTGCTGCCGCCGGCGCTCCGCGTCGTACGCGGCCCGGTCGGTGGGCCGCGCCATCGGATAGTCGGCGCGCAGGCGCCGAAGCCCCTCGGCCAGCTGCCCGGGGTCGGCACCGGGCTCGGAGCGGACCAGCACGGTCGGCGCGAGCCGGTCCCGGGTGTGGGCGGCGGCGAACTCCGCGGGCAGCAGTGCGTCCGCGAACCGGACGTCCCGGTCGTAGACGGCGGCGACCGTGGCCGCGCTGCTGGTGCCGTCCTGCCACTCGACCCGGACGGTGCCGCCGAGGCGCGTGTCGAGCTTCTCGAACGCACGCCGTCCCAGGGCGACGGACTCGCCGCGCAGCTCGTGCAACGAGCCCGCGCTCACCCCCGGGTCGACCAGCTGCTCCAGGCTCTGCGGGTCGACGATCCGGGCGTCCGCCCAGGTGCCGGGGCTCCCGGCGCGGCCGGACACCACCACCTCGCCGGGCACCATCGCACCGACCGCCGCGATGCCCGGCAACTGCCGTACCGCACCGACGAATTCCGGCGGCAGGCCGACGCCGTCCGCCTGGACCACCTGGTCGGCCAGCAGCCGCCGGCCGTCCTCGGCCAGCTGGGCCTGCGCCTTGACCACCGGGACGAACAGCATCGTGCCGGTGAACGCCACCGCCAGCACCAGCGGGGTCACGGCGGCGGCGAAGCGTCGGTACTGGGACCGCAGCGCGGCGGAGGCGAGGAAGCCCGCGACCGGGAAGAGCCGGCCCACCGGCCCGCCGATCGCCACGCCGGCGACCCGGCCGATCAGCGGCCCGAGCAGCGCGACGCCGAGCAGCAGCGCCAGCACCATGCCCTCCGCCGTGCCCGCGCCGCCCCGGTCTCCGGCCGAGCCGGCCAGCACCGCGCCGCAAAGGAGTTGGGCCCGTCCCGGACGCCACCGTCGAGACCCTCGACGTCACCCCCTGGCTCCCCCGCAAACTCGCCGCCGTCCTCGCCCACCACTCCGAGGTCGTCCGCGGCGCCCTCCCCGGCCGCCTCGCCGCGGCCCCGTCGGGCGTCCGTGAGCGGCTGATGCGGACCGAGTGGTACCAGTCCCATCCGATCCCAACTCATCTGCTAGACAGTCGACATGCGGCATCCGCCCGCTGACCGCCGCCGTGAAGGAGCCTCGTGTCCGACCTCTCCCTCCGCCTCGCCGACACCGCCGACCGCCCCACCGTGGAACGACTCTGGCTGATGTTCAGCCACGACATGTCGGAGTTCCACGGCCACCTCCCCAACCCCGACGGCACCTTCCGCGACGAACGCCTCCACCAGGCCTTCGACGACCCCGACTGGGCGCCCTACCTCCTGACGACCGACACCGACCGCCCCGTCGGATTCGCCTTCGTCCGCGACCTGGCCGGTCCGACCCGCATCCTGAACAGCTTCTTCATCGCCCGCGGCGCAAGGCGTTCCGGCCTCGGGCTGCACGCCGTCCGCCAGGTCACCACCAGGCACCCGGGCCCCTGGCAGGTCGCCTTCCAGGACGCCAACACCCCCGCAGCCCACTTCTGGCGCACCGCCGCCACCCACCTCGCCGGCCCCACCTGGACCGAGACCCACAAGCCCGTCCCGGGCCGCCCCGACCTGCCCCCCGACGTCTGGATCTCCTTCACCACACCGCCCCAGACCTGACCCCCTCCCCCGGCCCCACACAGCAGACCCCGCCTCCACCCGCCCCCTCCCCGCCCTCGGGCCACGACGCGACACCGGCACCCCCCTCCGGCCTTGCGCAGCAAACGCATCGCCCCTCCCCATCCCCCTCCCCCACAACCCCACGCAGCGGACCCACCACCTCCCCTCAGACCCCGGATCCCCGACCTGACGCCCCATCCCCTCCTTCCAGCCCCACGCAGCGGACCCACCACCCGCTCAAACCCCCGGGCCCAGACGCACCCCCAATCCCCCTCCCTCAGCCCCGCGCAGCGGACCCGCCACCTCCCCTCGGACCCCCGGGCCTTGACGTGGCAGCGACGAGAAGCGAAGGTGAGCGGCACCATCTGACATGTTGCGTGTGAAATAACACCGGCAGCCCCACGTCACTCCGCGGCGTACTCGTGGCGGCCTGAACGCGAGGGGAGGGCCGGGCCCGTGGAGTTGGAGTTGCGGCACCTGCGAGTGCTGTGCGCGATCGCCGACACCGGCAGTGTCGGGCGGGCGGCGGCGGCCATCGGCGCGTCGCAGCCCGCGACCAGTACCCAACTGCGCAGGATCGAGCGCCACTTGGGCGCCGTCGTGTTCGAGCGGACGGCGACCGGTGTCGTGCCGACGACTTTCGGGGCGGAGGTCCTCGCCGCCGCCCGCGAGGTGCTCTCCCGGGTGGACCGTCTCGGTGACGCCGTCGCCGCCAACGGCGCGAGTCCGCACCGCGAACTGCGACTGGCCACCGACTGCCCGGCACTGCTGCCCGGCACCCTGGCCCGCGCCAGACAGCTCCGCCCGGAGCTCCGGTTCTCGCTTCCCACCGCCCCCGACGAGCCGTTCGATCTCGCGCTGGTCCTGGACCGCCCGGACTCCGGCCTGCGCCCCACGCCCGCTCTCGCCGCGCGCGTCCTCACCACCGAGCCGGTGTTCGTCGCGCTGCCCGCCGCCCACCCGCTCCGCCACCACGCGGAGCCGGCTCTCGCCGATCTGGCCGCCGAGAGCTGGCTGCTGCCGGTCGCCGACGGGGCGGTCCTCCGGGCGGCCCGCGACTCGGCGGCGTTTGCTCCGGCCACCGCCGTGCGTCAGCTCCCGTACGGGCGGCGGGAGGTGCTCGACCTGGTTGCGGCGGGGCTCGGGGCGACCCTGGTCCCGGCCAGCACACCGCCCGCTCCGGGCACGTTGATCAAGCCGCTGCTGGGCTCTCCGCTGTGGCTGCGGTACGTGCTGTTGTGGCGTCGAGCCGCTATCGGTCCGGCGCTCGCCGACACCGTGTTCGGTGCGGCCACCGCCGCCTATCGCGAACTCGCCGCCGAGGCACCGCACTTGCACGCCTGGGCGAGCCGGACGTTCCGTCCGCCCCGGGCCCGCTGACGTCCCGGCGGCCGGCCGGACGCCCAAGAAGTTCTCCTGGATGTTATGCCGCCGCAGTGCAATGTCATATGACCTGTGACATTGTTCTGACCCTCCCTCCGGTGTCACGATGCATGCGTTCGACCGCACCTCCCCCATCCCCTGCTCGGTGAACTCCCCCCAGCAACCCCCACCCCCACTCCCCCAGGAGAAGCAGTGCGCGTGCGCATGTCCCTCCCCGCGTTGGCAGCCGGTCTGCTGGCCGGTTGCGCCACGGCGGCCACCCTGCTGCCCGCCCCGGCCTTCGCGGCCACCGGCGGCCAGTCGAAGGCCGCCGCCACCCCGGCCACCTCCGCCGTCGCCTCCGCGATCGATGCGAACGCTCCCGGCGGCGCCGTCCCGAAGCCGCTCGGCCCGATCGTCGCGGCCGCCTCCCAGGACGCCCCGGCCCCGGTCTCGGCCAAGCTGCCGCCGGCCCTGCTCGGCCAGGTGGTGATGGGCCAGCCGGCCGGCACCACCGTCCAGACCACGCCCCGTCCGGCCGCCAAGCAGACCGGCCCGAAGGCGCTCAGCGGCCTGGCGGCCGCGCAGAGCTGCACCCCCGCCGACTTCGGCAGCCGCTCCGGCGCGGACCTGGTCGGCTTCGTCAAGGGGTCGACCACGGCCTGCATCGGCACGCTCTACAACGTGACGGGCAGTGACGCCGGGGCGATCTTCAAGCAGGCGAACATGCTGACCGTCGCGAACGCCTTCAAGGACCTGGCGGCTTCGTACGACGGCACCAACAACGCCAGCATCCTTCAGCTGGTGCAGTTCCTGCGGGCCGGCTACTACGTCCAGTCCTACAACTCGGGCGCGGTCGGCAGCTACGACTCGTCGCTGACCGCCGCCACCAAGGCCGGCCTGGACGCGTTCTTCGCCGGGCAGCGCTGGAAGGACGTCTCGGACGCCAACGGCATCGTGCTGTACGACGTGCTGGTGCTCACCGACAGCGCCAACGTGCAGGCGAGCTACCTGAACACGTACAAGCAGGTGCTGAACGGCTACAGCAACAGCTACAACGCGTACCCGAAGATGGTGAACGCGGTCAACGCGGTGCTGTTCGCCCCGCTGTGGCGCGCCAACTGGAACCCCGACTTCGTCAACGCGCTGAACGCCGACACCAGCCTGGTCACCACGCTCGGCAACTTCACGCTGAACCACAAGGACCTGCTGGGCACCGGCAACTCCTTCCTGGAGGTCAACGCGGGCAACGACCTGGCCCGGATGTCCGGCGTCAGCACCACCGTCGAGGCGGTGACCCGGCCGCTGATCAAGCAGATCCTCGACTCGACGCCGATCGTCGGCGCGACCGGGCCGCTGTACGTGCACACGGCGTTCCAGTCCAACGAGTTCAACCGCGCCCAGTGTTCGGGCTTCGGCATCTGCGACCTGCCGAACAAGCTGATCAACGCCGTCCTGCCGAACGTCCTCGTCTGCGACAACAAGACGCTGCGCGCCCAGGCGCTGACGGTGGCCCAGCTGGGGCCGGTGTGCGAGAGCCTGCGCGGCGAGGACGCGTACTTCCACAACCTGGTCAAGGACAACGGCCCGATCCCGGGCCAGTTCGGCTCCACCCTGGACCTGCCGGTGTTCGCCAGCGCGGCCGACTACCAGAACTACTCGTGGGCCATCTGGAACAACTCCACCGACAACGGCGGCGTCACCCTCATGGACCCGACCGACCCGACCAACAAGCCGGTGTCGATCATGTACCAGAAGTCGTGGAACGACGACTTCGCGGGCAACGTGTGGAACCTCAACCACGAGTACACGCACTACCTCGACAACATCTACGACATGAAGGGCAACTTCACCACCGAGACGTCCGTTCCGGACATCTGGTGGATCGAAGGCGTCGCCGAGTACGAGTCGTACGGGTACCGCGGTGTGACGGACACCCAGGCCATGACCGAGGCCGGCAAGCACACCTACAAGCTCAGCACGATCTTCCAGAACACCTACTACAACTCCGACTCCACCCGGGTCTACCCGTGGGGCTACCTCGCCGTCCGCTACATGATGGAGAAGCACCCGGCGGACGTCACCAACATGCTCGGCCACTTCCGCACCGGTGACTACCAGGGCGGGTACGCGGTCTACAACAACCTCGGCACCTCCTACGACGCCGACTTCGACGCCTGGCTGACCCAGTGCGCGGCCGGCGCGTGCTTCGCCACCGGCCCGACCGCGCTGTTCGACCAGTCGGTGAACGGCGCGACGGTGACCCTCACCGACCGCTCCGTGATCACCAACTCCCCGGCGCAGCTGACCTCCTGGCACTGGACCTTCGGTGACGGCAGCTCCTCCGACGAGCGCAACCCGTCGCACACCTACGCCACGGCCGGCACCTACACCGTCGCCCTGACCGTCACCGACTCCACCGGCCGCTCCACCGCGACCCCGGCGAGCGTCACCGTCAAGACCGGCAGCAACGGCGGCGGCACCACCCTGCCGACCTGCACCGACCCGCGGGCCGACGCGATGGCCCAGAACTGCCAGCGCACCGGCCGCACCCGCACCGCCGGCAACGTCGACTACCTGTACGTCTACCTGCCCGCCGGCACCAGCACCCTGAAGATCACCACCACCGGCGGCACCGGCACCGCCTACCTGTACTACAACGACGCCACCTGGGCCTCCCCCAGCGCCTTCACCGCGTCCTCCACCACCCCGAACAGCACCACCCAGACGATCACCGTCACCAACCCGCAGGCCGGCTACCGGTACCTGAGCCTGTACGCGGCCACCGACTTCACCAACGTCACCGTGGCCACGCAGTTCTAGCCCCCACCCCCCACCTGTTGACGGGCAGTCGCGGTCTCCCATCCGCGGCTGTCCGTCAACGGTTTCCGCCCGCGAGCCTCCGGGCGGCCGCCGCCCGCAGCTCCTCCGACTCCACCGGGCTCCCCTGCAACTCGGCGAGCCGGAACCGCAGTTCCGGCCCGTCGGGCGCATGCTTCACGGCGAACAGCCGGGACTCCTCCTCGCAGTCCCACAGCGACTCGGCCAGCTCGGCCCCCATCGCGCCGGGCCCGATCGCCGCCAACGCCCGCAGGTACGACGGCCGTTCACAGCTGTGCGGAGTCCGCTCCCAGAACCGCCGCAGCACCGGCGCAGCACCGACGGCCGCCGGGCCGAACCGGGCCAGGCCGTCCGCGAGGTCGTCCGACCCGCACCACTGCCCCGCCGCCCACTGCCGCTCCAACTCGGCCAGCAGCGGCGGGAGATCACGCACCTCGCCGTGTCGGGCCAGCACCGCAAGGCCGAGCCGGGCCAGCCAGGGCCGATCGGATGCGACCCACACCCGGGCGTCCCCCACCGCGAGCACTCCGAGGCGCTCCACCACGCGACCCAGCCGCGGCACCGGCCGCGCACCGAGTTCGGCGGGCACCGCGGTGAACAACTCCGGCACCAGTGGCAGGATTTCGGGCACGGGCGGCCGCCAGGCCAGCGCGCTCAGGGCCGCCGAACGCTCGGACACCGAACTTCCCCCGTCGGCCAGCACCGCAAGCAGCCGGACGTTCCCCGGGGCGAGCGCCTGCACGTGCCGCACCGACCGCCGCCGTTCGGGCACCAACTCCCGCCAGCTCAACCAGGGTTCACTACTCGGGTAGTCGGGCTCGGCCCCGTCGAGCCGACCCACCGCGACCTCGGCGAGATCGCCCCACCAGGGCGCGGGCCACCGCTCGCCGAGAGTGTCCAGCACGCCCTGCCACCACCGACCGCTCCGCACATACCGGCGCAGCACCTCCCGCGCCTCGACCGATCCCGTCAGCGCAAGGGCGGCGAGAATCTCCCGGGCCCGGTCGTGGTCGTCCTCGTCCGCACCGTCGAGCTGCTGCCGCAGCAGGTCGACCGGCAGCGCCAACTCCCGGACGAGCAGCGCATGGTAGTCATGGCGGGCATCGCACTGCCGGTCGTACCGGGTCTCCCGCCGCAGACAGTCCAGCACGGCCTCGGCCCCGGCCTCCCGGTCCTCCTTCACCCACAACCATCCCGCCCCGCGCCCGCGTTCGAGCAGCCCGAGCAGGGTGTCGACCGGTGCGTACTCCACGGGTTCGCTGCTCTCGTCCGTCACGACCGACGAGGATGCCTGCCCGACTCACCCGCCGCGAACGGTTTTCACCCGCCGCGAAGCTTCCCGGGCTCGGTCGCGGCCGCCGCCTTCTGCCGCCGGCGACGAAACGGGATGCCCCGCCGAGCCGCTCCGACGCCCCTGCTGCCGCCAACACCGAATCGCGGCGCTCGACTCGACTGCTGCGAGCGCCTTTTGACCCAAATCCGCCGGGGTGTTCAGGCGCGGCCGCGGACCAGGGGCAGGAACACCTCGTCGACGATCTCCCGCAGGATCTCGTCCGGGACGGCCGGGACGCCGCGCAGCAGGTATTCGGTGCGCAGCAGGGCCATGGGGGTGGCGGCGACCCGGGGGTGGACGGCGGCGGCGGGGGCCTCACCGCGAGTGGCGGCGCGGGTGAGGACGGCGAGCCAGGCTTCGTCGAGCGGGTCGGGGCGGTCGGGGTCGCGGAGTTCGGCGAGGAGTTCGGGTGCGCCGCCGGCGGCGGCGAGCAGGCCGCGCAGGATCTCGCCGTACGGGGAGGACCAGGTGCGGTTGGCGCGGCGCAGCAGGTCGAGGGCGTCGTCGCGGAGGCTGCCGGTGTCGGGGGGCCGGGTCTCGGCGGCGGCGAGGCGGCAGTACGCGGCGATGCCGAGCGCGGTGCGGTGGGGCCAACGCCGGTACAGGGCGTTCTTGTTGGTGCCGGCCCGGCGGGCGACTTCGTCCATGGTGAGTCCGGCCACGCCCTGTTCGAGCAGGAGTTCGCCGGCGGCGGTGAGGATCGCGTCCTCCAGTTCGGCGCCGCGCCGCCTGGTCGCCGCCACCTGCCACCTCCCGTCCGCTGCCCGCTGCTGGTCCCGGAGCGCATGCTACGCCCCTGCCGGAACAGGGTACCGGCCGTACCCAATTCGCCATAAGGTACGCCCCGTACCTTACTTCGCAAGGAGAGGACGGCTTCGCCGTGCGCGTTTTCGGCATCACCTACGACACCGGTTTCCGCAGCACCGCCGACACCACCACCCGGGAACCCTTCGACCCCGGGACGGTCCGCCGCGAGATGCTGGTGATCCGTCAGGAACTGCACTGCGACGCGGTGCGGATCACCGGCGCCGAGCCGGACCGGCTGGAGACCGCCGCCCGGTACGCCGCCGACGCCGGGCTGGAGGTCTGGTTCTCGCCGTTCACCAACGGACTCACCCAGCCCCAGCTGTTCGACCTGCTGGTCGACTGCGCCGAGCGCGCCGAGAAGCTGCGGGCGGGCGGCGCCGAGGTGGTGCTGCTCACCGGCTCCGAGATCTCGCTCTTCACGGACGGCTTCCTGCCCGGCGACGACCACCTCGCCCGGGCCGGCGTGCTCGCCGACCAGGACCGCTTCCGCGCCCTGCTGCCTTCGCTGCACCACTCGGTGAACGCTTTCCTCGCCCGCGTCCTGGCCGCGGTCCGGCCCCGCTTCGGCGGTCGGGTCGGCTACGCCTCACTGCCCTTCGAGGGCGTCGACTGGACGGCGTTCGACGTGGTCGCCACCGACGCCGGCTACCGCGACGCCACCAACGCCGACCGGCTCGCCCCCGGCCTGCGCGCCCTCACCGGCCAGGGCCGGCCCGCCGCCGTCACGGAGTTCGGCTGCGGCAGCTTCACCGGCGCCGCCGCGCTCGGCGCCCGCGGCGACCGCGCCGTGGCCTTCGACGAGGACGGCCGCGCCGTCCGGTTCGCCGAGCCGCTCGTCCGCGACGAGCAGGAGCAGGCCGCCTACCTGCTCGACCTGCTCGCCGCCTTCGAGCAGTCCGGCCTGGACGCCGCCTTCGTGCAGACCTTCGCCCACTACCACCTGCCCGGCTCCGACGACCCCGCCCGGGACTTCGACCGCGCCTCCTTCGGCATCGTCCGCCCCCTCCCGCCGGGCCGCCCCTCCACCACCCACCCCGGCCTGCCGTGGGAGCCGAAGGCCGCCTTCCACGCCCTCGCCGCCCACGGCCGCAACCGCCGGGCCCGCCTGACGCCCCGCCACGCCTGACACCCCGCCACCCCCGACGGCCGGACCTGCCGGTTCCCGTCCCGGTGGTCGGCCATGGCAGAAAAGGTGGGGCATGCGTCATTGCTGCCATCGCGGGCCGCTGCGAGGCTGGACGCATGACCGACCGCAGTGTGCTGTTCGTGCTCTTCGACGGGGTGCAGAGCCTCGATGTCACCGGCCCGTTGGAGGTGCTCGCGGCGGCCGGGTACCGGATCCGGACCGCCTCGCCGGGCGGGCTCGCGGTGCGAACGAGCAGCGGGCTGCGACTGATGCCGGACGAGGATCTGGCGGCCGCCGCGCCGCCGCACACGCTGCTCGTTCCGGGCGGGCCGGGCACCCGGGATCCTGCGGCCGAACTCGTCGGCCGGATCGCGGAGTTGGCCACGGGAGCGGAGAAGGTGGCGTCCGTCTGCACCGGGGCGTTCCTGCTCGCCGAGGCGGGCCTGCTGGCCGGGCGGCGGGCCACCACGCACTGGGCGCACTGCGAGGCGCTGGCCCGCCGGTTCCCGGACGTCACGGTCGACCCGGATCCGATCCACGTCCGGGACGGGCGGGTGACGACGTCCGCCGGGGTCACGGCCGGCATCGACCTGGCGCTCGCGCTGGTCGAGGAGGAGCTCGGCCGGGAACTCGCGCTGAGCATCGCCCAGCACCTGGTGATGTTCCTGCGCCGGCCGGGCGGCCAGGCCCAGTTCTCCACCCAGCTGGCCGCCCAGCTCGCCGTCCGTCGGCCGCTGCGCGACGTCCAGCGCTGGATCACCGACCACCCGGACGCCGACCTGTCCGTCGAAGCCCTGGCCCGTCGCGCCTCGCTGTCACCGCGCCAGTTCGCCCGGGTCTTCACCGCCGAGACCGGCACCACCCCCGGCCGCTACGTGGACGGCGTGCGGCTGGAGGTGGCCCGCCGTCGGCTGGAGGACAGCGACGACGGCATCGAACAGGTCGCCCGCCGCAGCGGCTACCGCAACCCGGAGGCCATGCGTCGCGCGTTCGCCCGCACGCTGGCCGTCAGCCCCGTCGACTACCGCCGCCGCTTCCGCACCGCGTCGTGACGGAGCGTCGGTCCCTGGAACGTCAACCCATCACGGAGAGGCACCCGATGAAGATCGCCATCCTGCTCTACGACCGGTTCACCGCCCTGGACGCCGTCGGCCCGTACGAGATCCTGGCCCGGATGCCCGACACCGAGGTGGTGTTCACCGCTGCGAAGCGCGGACCGGTCCGCGCCGACCTCGGCAGCCTCGCGCTCACCGCCGACGCCGCCCTCGACGAAGTCACCTCCGCCGACCTGGTGCTCGTCCCGGGCGGCCCGGGCTCGCGGGTGCAGCAGGAGCAGCCCGAGGTGCTCGACTGGCTGCGCGCCGTCGACGCCACCACCACCTGGACCACCTCGGTCTGCACCGGCTCGATCGTGCTGGCCGCCGCGGGTCTGCTCACCGGCCGCCGCGCCACCACCCACTGGTTCGTGCCGCAGGCGCTGGCCGCGTTCGGCGCCGAACCGGTGGACGAGCGGGTGGTGTTCGACGGCAAGTACGCGACCGCCGCGGGCGTCTCGTCCGGCATCGACCTCGCCCTGCACCTGGTCGGGCGGATCCACGGCGCCGAGACCGCCCAGGGCATCCAGCTGCTCACCGAGTACGACCCGCAGCCGCCCTACGCCGCCGGCTCCACGAAGACCGCCCCGCCCGCGGTGGTCGACGCCGTCCGCGCCCGGTTCGGAGCCGTCCCGAGCTGATCCGCCCGGGGTTCGACGTCGTCCCGCAGACCGGTCACCCCGCCACGGGGCCCCGTCCGGGCTGCGGGACGACGAAGAACTCGCTGACGAAGCCCACCACTCGGCCGTCCGCGGCGCGACCCACCCAGGTCGGGTAGTGGCCGTCGCCCCAGCCGGTGGTGAAGGCCGCCATGGTGTGGCCGGTCCCGGGGTCGGTGACGACGGCGGGGCGGTGGCGGGCGTCGTGTATGGCGTCGATGACGGGGTCGGCGTCCTGCTCGACCAGTTCGCCGATCGGGCCGACGGCGGAGGCGTCCAGGAAGCAGCCGGTGCCCGCGTCGACGCCGTACCCGAAGAAGTCGTCGGGGCCCAGTCGCTCCTCGTCCTGGCCTTCGCTCAGCGCCAGTTGCCACCGCACCGCCGCTTGCTCGCCGATCCGCAGCCGGGCGGCGGCGATCCGGGTGTCCGAGGAGCCTGGGCCGTACGCGTTGCGGACCTCGACCACGGCGAGCGTGACGGGGTAGCTGCCCGGGGGCACCACGGCGAGGAACGGCTCGTTCTCGTCCACCAGGCCCGCGACCGGGTCGCACGCCACCAACCGGCCGGTGGGCAGCGCCAGTTGCGCCTCGGGCAGGGCGAACACGGTGGCCGTGCGGTCGCCGCCCAGCTCGTACTGGCTGCCCGGGGTGAACAGTCGCGCCACATCGGGGGCCGCAAGGGGCATCAGGGGCTCGCTCTCGTCGCCGGCGTCGCTGCCGTCGCTTGTCGTCGCTGTCGTGACTCACGGGACCGGGGAAACGGACGGGCGTTCCGGACAGATCGTCGGACGAACACCACCCGTGCGCGGCCCCCACGGTAGCCCCCGGCCGGACCCCGCTCGGACACGGCCCCGTACCCGGCGGCCGGCGGCGGTGGGAGATCATTCTCGACATGACCCCCGTTCTGGTGTTCGGCATCGCCCTGCTGCTCTCGCTGCTGACCCGTCGGCGGTGGAACAACGGCGGGATCCCGGCGCCGGCACCGGCGCAACCGCCGACGGCCCCCACCCCCGACGGGTTCGATCCGGGGCGGTACGGGCTGGTGCCGAGCGCGGAGCTGGACCCCGGGCGCGCGGGACCGCCCCTGCCGCTGCTGCGGCGCAAGGAACTGGAGGCGCTGGCCGACTCCTGCCTGGCCGGCGGCTGGCGGGCGGCCGCGGCGTACGTGGCGGCGGCCGGCGAGGACTGGGACGAGCGGTGGTCCCGGCTGGACTTCCTGACCCGGGTGGCGGCCGAACGCGACGCCTGGCTGACCGAGTGGCGGGCGTCCGGCACCGAGGCGTGCGCCGCCGCCACCGTGTACGCCCGGCTGCTGGTGCAGCGGGCCTGGGAGGCCCGGGACAGCGCCCTCGCGCACCGCGCACCGGCCGGGCGGTCGAGCGACGCCGAGGGGCCGGCCGGGTTCAAGGCCGGGCTGGCCGAGGCGAACGCGGCCGCCCGGGAGGCCGCCGAGCTGGACCCGCGCGACCCCGGCCCCTGGGTGGTGCTGATCACCACGGCCCGCGGCGTCCCGCTGAGCCACCGCCGATTCCGCGCGCTGTGGCAGGAGTTGACGGCCCGCGCCCCGCACCACGTGGCCGGGCACTGGCAGGCCATGCAGTACTGGTGCGGCAAGTGGCACGGCAGCGACGCGCAGATGCTGCGCTTCGCCGAGCACGCGGTCCGCACCGCCCCGCCCGGCTCCGTGCTGCCCGGGCTGTACCTGCAGGCGCTGACCGAGCTGGAGCTGCGGCACGGCCCGCTCGGCCTGCCCGCTGCGGGCCGGTTGCACGAGCTGCTGCCCGCCGTGGCCTCGGCGCTGGCGGCCGTCCCGCCGCGGCACGACCAACTCCCGCTGTTGCGGCACCTGCTGGCGCACTTCGCGTTGGTCTCCCGGCAGCCCGCGCTGGCGCTGGAGCAGTTCCGCGAGCTCGGCCCCTGGTGCGGCGCCCACCCCTGGACCTCCACCCCGCACCCGGTGCGCGCCTTCGACCACGCCCGCGCTGTCGCCGCGACCCACGCCGCCATCGGCTGACGCCCGCCGGACCCCCGGCGCGCGCCGAGCGGTTCGCGCCCCCTCCGCCGCGCCCGCACGCCGCGCGCGGACGCCGAACCGGGCCGGACCGACGAGCGCCGTGACCGCCCCCGGGTTCGGTCGTTATCCCCGGACATGAGTGCCGACCCTCTGGCCCCGACGGGCGTTCGTGGCGAAACGATTCAGCAGGCCCCCCTCCATGCCGGGCCGGTGCCCCTCCGGCACCGGTCCAGTCGCACCACGCCCCCGGAACACGCCGCCGCACCCGCCACCCCGTCCGCGTCCGTCCACCCGAGGGAGACCCGGTGACCCGCCACTACACGTCGAGCACGTGGCTCCGCCCCGCCGACGGCCCGGACTGCGTCCTGCGGCTGGACGTCGTCGTCTCCCCGTGCCCAGGGCTGCAGGTCTCCGTCCCGGCCCGGCTGCGCTACCACCGGGCCGACCCGTACGCGGTGCACCTGGACTGCCACGCCGACCTGGACGAGCCGATCACCTGGCTGTTCGGCCGCGAGCTGCTCGCCGAGGGGCTGAGGGGGCGGGCGGGCATCGGCGATGTGACGGTCCGTCGGTCCGAGTCCGACCCGGAGCTGCTGGCGATCGCGCTCAACACGCCCGGCCACACCGTCGTCCTGCGCACCCCGGCCGCGCCCGTCCGTGACTTCCTACTGCTGTCGCAACTGCTGGTGCCGCCGGGGACGGAACACGAGCACCTGGACACCGGGGCGCTGCTGCGTCACCTGCTGGAGGACCGGCCCCGCCCCGAGTGAGCCCCGGTACCGCCGTCGCCGCACCGATTTCCGCTCCCGCGCGTTGAACAGGGGGCTTTCCGAAACCTGGTACTCGCCGCCGACGCCGACCGTACGACTTCCCGAGATCCGGGGGCCGGCCTCGCTGCGGTCCGCCCGAGGAGTTGTCGATGCCGCACGTCCGTGGACCCAATCTCGCGCTGCGCAGCCGCATGGCGGAGGCCGGATGGAACGGGCCCGCCCTGGCGGCGGCCCTCCAGAAGGTGGCCCGGGAGAGCGGGTTCAGCGTCGGCTACGACCGGACCACCGTCGCGCACTGGCTGTCGGGCACCCAGCCCCGGCACCCGGGTCCGCAGCTGCTGGAGGAGGCGTTCGCCCGGCGGCTGGGCCGTCCGGTGGCGCGGGCGGAGCTCGGCCTCCGGCCGGCCGACCCGACCGGCGGCGAGGACGGCGAGCCGGAGCCGGCGGACGTGCTGGCGGGGCTGCGCCGACTGCACTCCCGGCCGTATTCCGGCGACTGTTCGGACGAAACGTTTCAGCCTCCGCTGTTCCGAATCCGCCTGCTCCCCGCCCCCCGCAGCGCTCCCCCGTCGACGCCCTCCGGCGTCCCGGCCGGCCCCGCCGTGCCGCCCTCCCGGTTCGCGCCGGTGCTGCGCCGCTCCGGCCCGGAGCGGGTGGGGGCGCGGCAGGTGGAGGCGGTGCGGGAGATGACGGCGTTCGGGGCGCGGCACTACGACGGGTACGGCGGCGCGATCGCCCGCAGCCCGCTGCTGGGGTACCTGCGCGACCACGTGCTCCCCTGGCTGACCTCCTCGGCCGGCGATCTGCGGCACCGCGAACTCCTGGTCGCCGCCTCCCAGTTGGTGCGCCTGGTGGGGCGGACCTACACCGACGACAACCGGCACGGGGAGGCGCAGCGGCACTACCGGTTCGCGTACCGGCTGGCGGCGGAGGCGCAGGACGGGCAGGCGCAGGCGATGGCGCTGCGCGACCAGAGCACCCAGGCGGGGGCGCTGGGCCATCAGGCGTACGCGTCCCGGCTGGCGGACGCGGCCGCCGAGCACCTGCCGTCGGACGCGGCGCCGGGGGTGCGGGCGTTCGTGCTGGCGCAGCAGGCGGTGGCGGCGGCCCGGCTCCGGCAGTCGGACGAGGCGCTGCGGCTGCTGGAGGCGGCCCAGCAGTGGGCGACCCGGTCCGCGTCGGAGGGCGGCCCGCACCGGTACCCGGAGCCCGCGCTGCTGTACCAGGCCGCGCAGGTCCACCACTCGCTGCGGGCCACCGAGCTCTCGCTGTCCTACCTGCGGGCCTCGCTGCGGGCCCGGCCGACGGAGGAGCACCGGACCATCGGGGTGTCGCTGCTCCAGTTGGCCCACCTGGAACTGGACGCCGGCAACATCCACCAGGCCCGGCGGGCGTACACCAGCTTCCGGGAGCGGCACGACGCGCTGCGCTCGCCGGCCACCTCCGCGCAACTCTCCCGTCTGGAGGGCCGGTTCACCCGCCTGGGCGGGTAGCCGCGGGGCGGTGGCGGGCGGGGCCGGCGGGGTGAGCGGCCGAGCGGGTTGCTCGGCGGGCCGGGGCTGCCGCGTGGTCAATGGTGACATGAACGATCCTTCGTACTACCCGATGGTGACCCCGCCACCCCGTTCCCGGGCCGCGCCGCCACCCGCCGCGCCACCCCCTCCCGGCGCCGCGCCGCAGCCGACTGCGGCGCGCCGGTGGGGGCGGCCTCCGAACCTGGTCAGGCCCGATGCCGTGGGCCCCGCCGGCGGGCCGCCGGCCTCCTGCTGAAACCGGACCCGGCCCCGGGTCGGACGTCCTGCCCGGGGCCGGGTTCGGGCCGTTGCGCCATTCCCCGAGGGAGCAGAAAGGGTTTTCCCAATTTTTTCCTCGGGGATGGTCAGGAAGCGCGGCCGCCCATGGCGGGGACCCGGAGCCGGGCGGTGGCCGGGACGGGGACGCGGCCGACCGGGGCGACGGTGGAGAGCGGTCCGACGGGGCGGACCCGGTAGCGGTTCAGGTGCCGTCGTTCCGCGTCGCGCAGCGGTCGGCTGCGGCCGGTCCCGGCGTCGGTCGGCACGGTGACCGTGCGGGCCTCGAAGACCAGCTCGCCGTCGCGGCGCGCCTCGCAGGTGGTGCCGATGGACGCCCTGCCGAGACGTTCCACCCAGATCTGGACGGGGAGCGGGGCGGGACAGTGGTAGAGCGGCGTGCGGTAGTCGATCTCGTGACGGGCGATCATGAAGCCGTCCTCGAACAACCCCTGGCCCTCGCTCTCGTCGTACAGCAGGCAGTAGACGGCCTCCTGCACGTACTGCAGCACCTTCAGGTTGTTGATGTGCCCGAAGGCGTCCATGTCGCCCCAGCGGGTCCGGCACAGGTAGGTGTACAACGGTCAGCCGTCCGTTCGGTGTTCGGTCCCGAAGCCGAGAGTGCGGCGCAGGTAGCCGTAGGCGTACGGGGAGCGGTGCAGCGCGGCGTCGTCGCCCTGCTCGTAGACCTCGCTCGCGGTGTCCAGGACGGCGAGGCCGAGGATCTTCTCCGTCCGCCGGCAGAGGTGTTCGAGTTCGGTGAGTCGCTGGGATGCGGGCAGGCCCGCGAGGGCTGCGCACTCCTTCTCCACCTGATCGACCCCGCCACGGTACTCAGTCATCGGTTCCTCATTTCCTGTCGGACTTGATGTGTGTAGGGCCTCATCCGCCGAGGGGAAGGACAGGCGGATCCGTTGACGCCAAGGTCCTTCCGGTGATCAAACTCGGTCCCCCCGCAACCGGACATGGTGGGGCTCCCTGTGTTTGGTTGAAGATCGCTGCGTTGTCGGACTCTTTCAACACAGCCCTCCACCTGACCCTGTTTCAGCGGTGGCGAACCTCTTGAACCGTACGTACACCAACCCAGAGGATGCGGCCGACACCCGGGGCCGACCCGGAACGAACGACCATAGGGTGATCACATGACCGGGCGTCAGCCCCGCCGGGCGGCCGTCCAGTCGCCGGCGAGCAGCCCCAGCAGGACCTGGTCCAGGAACTCCCCCATCACCCAGGCCGAGGACCGCAGGATGCCCTCCCGGACGAACCCGTTGCGCTCGGCGGCCCGGATCATCGCGTGGTTGTCCGCCAGCGTGTCGACCTGGAGCCGCTGCAGCCCGCGCACCGTGAACCCGTACTCGCACAGCGCGGCGACCACATCCGTCCCGTACCCCTTGCCGCGGCAGGACGGCAGCAGCCCGAGCCCCAGGTGCGCCGACCGGTTGTGGTTGTCGATCCCCCAGACACTGGCCGTCCCGATCAACGCGCCGGTCTCCAGCTCCACCGCCGCGAAGACCACCGCGCTCGGATCGTCGTCCTTGATCCGCGGCTCCGGCCCCCCGACCGCGACGGGCCGCCACGGCCGGCCCTCGGCCCGCGCCGAGACCAGCACATCGTTGGAGAGCTCGCGCTGAAGGATCGGCTGGTCGTCCTCGTGCCGGGCCCGCAGCCCGATCTTCTCGCCTCGAAGCATCCAACCTTCCTATCCGACCGATCCGCCGCCCGGCAACCGTTCTGCCCGGGCTGTTGCGGAACACCGGGCGCTCCGCGATCCGTTGACCCGGAGTCCGACCTGATCACCCCACCCCGACGCGAGCGGAGCCCCCCGAGTGACGACCATCGAGCACGCCTGCTTCGGACGGCTGGAGACCGGCGCGCTCCGCGACCCGGACGTCGTCCGGCAGGGCACCGCACAGCTCCCGGACGGCGAGGTCGAGGTCCGCCTGTGGGCCGGCCCCTCCAGCGCGCCGGACGCCGAGGAACTGGACGCACTCGCCGCCCGCCTCACCGACCTGCCCGCCCTCGACACGGCGGCGCGCCACGCCCTACGGGCGCACCTGCACGAGGACCGCGGCTTCATCGACTTCCACCTCGACGAGCTCGACGACAGCGAGACGGTCGACCGCCTGGTCCGCGAGGCGGCAGGCGAGGAGGTCGGGGCGGACGCCTTCGTGGCGACCATGCGCCTGAACTCCGTCGGACTGCGGCTGAGCGACCCCTCCGGCGAACCTCCGGTCGTCCTGGACTACACGTTCGAACCCGATCTCGGCGACCAGATCCTCGCCGTCAGGGCCACCCGGGACGGGGCGGTCGCCTCGGTCGCCTGGGAGAGCTGACGAGACCTCGCCCGCCCCGGTCAGCAGGACGGCCGCTCACCGCCGCCCTCCGGCCGCCGCGCCTCCGCCATCACGGACATGGCCGCCAGCACCTCGGAGAACAACAGCGCCCCGAACACGAGCACCTGCACGTCCGGCGAACTGTCCGCGCAGTACTCCGCGACGAACAGGAACGCCGCCGTCGCGGCGCCGCCGAGAACGACCAGACCCAAGGTCAGCCGGACGGCGAGCGGGAGACGAACCGGCCCGGACGCCCCGGGCTCCTCCGGCAGGCCGATCACCCCGCCCTCCGCCCGGCCGCGCCGGCCCGGGTGTTGAATTCGCACCGGTGCAACGCCTCCGCCAGGTCGAAACTCCCCTCGGCCGCGCCGCCCGCAGGCGGGTCCGCCTCGTCGGACTCCACGGGCTCGGCGTCCGGCTGATGTTCCGTCATGATCACTGCTCCGCACTGCTGTTGCCGATCGAACGGCGGTCACCGTCCGTGCTCCAAGCGTCGCCGTCCGACGCTACGCTGAACAGCACCGGCATGTTGGGGACTGATCCCGCAACGTGCGGTCGCTTCGGTGCCGTTGCGCAGAACGTCCCGCAACATGGAGGAGCAGCCGTGGGCTGGCAGGAACGCGAGGTGGATCCGAGCAGAAGTGCGCGCCACTTCTACGGGGCCGAGACCAGGCGACGACGTACCGAGGTCGGCTGGTCGCTCGCCAGGCTCTCGGGTGAAGTCCACTTCTCCCAGAGCACGTTGTCGCGCGTGGAGAACGGCGACATCCGGGTCCCCGACGGCCTCTCGGAGGAACTGGACAGAGTGTTCGGGACCGGCGGGTTCTTCGTCCGCCTCCTCCCGCTCGTCCTGCGGGAGGCCCATCCGGCCAAGTACCGGGAGATCCTGACCACGGCGGACCGAGCCGTCGTCGACGAGTCCTACAGCCCCATCGTGCACGGCTTGCTCCAGACCGACCGGTACGCCCGGCACGCCCTGCGCATCGGACTTCCCTACGCGCCGGAGGGCGAGGTCGAGGAACGGGTTCGCGCCCGGCTGGGCCGGCAACTGCGCATGCGCAGCGCGGAGTGCCGGTACTGGTTCATCCTGGACGAGGGCGCTCTCCGCCGGGCGTACGGCGGTCCCGAAGTGATGGCCGAGCAGCTGCAGGTGATCCTCGACGCGGCGACCCTGCCCAACGTCGTCGTGCAGGTGCTGCCGTTCACCGCCGGAGGGCACTCGGAGACCTCATCGCTCTGGCTGCTGACGCTGGCCGACGGTCACCAGGTGGCGTACGAGGAGAGCAGCCGCGCCGGAACGATCTTCGAAGAAACCCAGGCCGTCGCGGAACGCCGGGCGCTCTACGATCTGCTGAGGGCTCAGGCGTTGTCCCGTCGGGAGTCTGTGCAACTGATCGGATCCGTACTGGAAGGACTGACCACCGATGTCTCATGACCACGAGAACCGCCGTTGGCGCAAGAGCAGTTACAGCAACACCGACGGCGGCGGCTGCATCGAGGTGGACGACGCCAACCCGGGCCACGTCCGCGACTCCAAGGACCCTGCCGGACCCGTCCTGACGTTCGCCCCCGAGGCGTGGGACGCGTTCGTCGGCGCTGCCGTCACGGGCGAGTTCGGCGAGGTCTGACAGGGGCTGGTCGTTGACGCGGCCCGTGGTGGTTCAGCGGGTGTCGCGGGCCGCGCGGAGGATGAGGTCGGCGACCGCGGCCGGGTGGGAGACGGCGACGGCGTGGGAGGCGTTGTCGATGGTGACGGTCTTGGCGTGGGCGCGGTCGGCCATCCACTGCTCGGCCTTCGGCGGGATGTTGTAGTCCTGGCCGGCCGCCGAGTTCCCCGGCAGCGCCCTGAGCGAGACCTTCAACAGCAGCTCCTGCCCACCACCCGTTCCCGCTCCGCCTGTGCCCGCAGCGCACGCGTTCCGGCCGGTCCGCGTAATCGTCGCCACCGCCCGCCACGTCTCATCGAGCCCCGCTCTCCTGGTCACCGACGAGGTGCTCCGCCGGCTGTGAGCTGTGCGCGGGCGACTTCCCGGGCATGGACAGGTACACCGGGACAGCGAGCACCGCCATCCCGGCCCCGTAGAGCAGGAAGGTGCCGGGGGTTCCGAGCCGGCTCTGGACGAGGGCTCCGATCGCCGCTCCGACGGGCATGGATCCCATGATGATCGTGCGGTACGCCCCGCCGACGGCGCCCCGGATCCCGGGCGGTGTGAGTCGTTGGCGCAGCGAGACGGTGACGACTCCCCACATGCCGCCGAGGCCGCTGCCCGCGGTCATGGCGACCCAGAGCCACGGGCCGCGGAACAGCACGGGCGCGACGAACATCAGGCCCCAGCCGATCCGGGAGGCGCACAGCACCGGCGCGCTGCCCAGCCGCCGTTCGGCGCGGTGCGCGGTCAGGGAGCCGAGGGCGGTGCCGACTCCGACGGAGCTGAGGAGGAATCCGTAGCCGGCGTCGCCGAGCTGCAGTGGACCCGAAGTCGCGTACACCACGAGCAGGGCGAGGAAGGAGGTGTTCGCGAGCGTGGTCAGCGCGCCCGTGAGGGTGATCATCCGGATGGTCCGGTGGCGGAGCACGAAGGCGACCCCGGTCCAGATCCTCGTGGGCTCCTTCTCGCGCGACGGTACGCGTCCGACGTCCTTCGGCAGCAGGGCGAGTTGGAGCATCGAGCCGAGGTAGCCCGCTCCGGCGCCCAGGAAGGTGAGGGGCATGGCGACGGCGGTCAGCCAGCCGGCGAGGGTGGGGGCGACGAACTGGCTGGTCACTCGCATGGAGGTGTTGAGTCGACCGTTGGCCTTGGTGAGGTCACCGGGCGCGACGATGGTGGGGAGCACGGTCTCGCTGCTGGTGTTGAACACCGTCTCGGCGATGCCGACGAGGAACGCCAGTACCAGCAGCACGGGCAGCGTCAGGACGTGGGCGACCGCGGCGATGCCGACCGTCGCGATGAGCGCGGCGCGGGCCCCGTCGGCGGCGACCATCGACACCTTGCGACTGGTCCGGTCGGCGAGCACGCCCGCGGGAACTCCGAAGATCAGCCACGGCAGCGTCGTCACCACCATCACCAGGGAGGACGCGCCGCTGGAATGCGTGAGCCGGGCCGCCACGAGAAGCAGCGCCATCCGGAAGACGCCGTCCGCCGTATTGGCCAGGACGGATGCACCGAGGACCGCGCGGAACGGCCCCGGCGCGAGCCGCTTCCGGCGGGCAGGAGGCCACGTGTCGGCCCTGCCCGCGCTCGCAATCTTGTTTGACATGCCCCGACCGTAGCGCCGCCGATCGACACACCGGACGACCCCGTCCGATTCGGGGACATCAGGGCAGGTCAGAGGCCCCGACGGCGGTTGCCGGTCGGGGTTGACGGGCTGCTGCGAGTTCCACCACCCTTCCACTAATTCATTAGTGGAAGGGTACTTTCGCGATGCCTTCAGCCGTCTCCACCCCCCTGCCTCCACCGGCCGCCGCCGCTCCCCCGCCCGTCGGCGTCCTGCGCCTGGTGCTCGCGCGGGTCTCACCCGCCGTGCTGGCGTGGGGACTTGGCGTCCTGTTCGCGGCGGTGTACTGCTGCGTCTCGCTGAATCGGCACCGCCGGTTGGAGAGTCAGGCGTACGACCTGGGGATCTTCGAGCAGGCGGTGCGGGCGTACGCGCACGGGCGGGCGCCGGTCGTGGCGTTGAAGGGGCCTGGCTACCACCTGCTCGGTGACCACTTCCATCCGATCCTGGCCACGCTCGCGCCCGTGTACCGGCTGTTCCCGGACGCCCGGACGCTGTTGGTGGCGCAGGCGGTGCTGATGGCGCTGGCGGTGGTGCCGGTGGCCCGCTGGGCGGGCGAGGTGGGCGGGCGCCGGCTCGGGGCGACGGTCGGCTGCCTGGCCGGGCTGTCCTGGGGAGTGGCCTCCGCGGTCGGCGACGATTTCCACGAAATCGCCTTCGCGGTACCGATGTCGGCGTTCGCGGCGGTGGCGCTGGGACGCCGCCGGCCGGTCGCGGCGGTGTGCTGGGCACTGCCGCTGGTGCTGGTGAAGGAGGACCTGGGGCTGACGCTCACGGCCGTCGCCCTGCTCGCGTTCCGGCGCGCGCCGGCCGGCAGTCGGGCCCGCGTACTGGCGGTGGGGGCGGCGCTGTTCGGCGTGGCGGCGACGGTGGTGACGGTCTGGCTGGTGGTGCCCGCGTTCAACCCGCACGGGGGCTTCGACTACGGCGGCCAGCTCTCCGCCGGGCAGGCCGCGTCCGCGCCGTGGACGGTGGTGCTGCGGCCGTTCTGGCCGCCGTTGAAGTGGCTGCTGCTGGGGCTGCTGGCGGCGACGGCCGGGTTCGCGGGCCTGCGTTCGCCGCTGGCGCTGATCTGCGCACCGACCCTGGCGTGGCGGCTGCTGGCCGACAACCAGCACTACTGGGGCGTCAGTTACCACTACAGCGCAGTGCTGATGCCGCCGCTGCTGGCCGGCCTGGTGGAGACCGTCACCCGGATGGAACGCCGCCGGGCGCGTCGCACGCTGGCCCTCGCCGCGCTCACCGCCGTCCTGACGCTGCCGCTGTACCCGCTGCGCGAGGCGGTGCTGCCCTCGGCCTGGGGGACGTCCGAGCGGGTGGTGAAGATCCGCGCCGCGCTGGCGCGGATACCGGACGGCGCGAGCGTGGTGGCGACCAATCACCTGGCGGCCCAGCTCGCCGGACGGACCGACGTCGCCCTGGTGTGCCGCGAGCCCGAGCCGCCGTTCGGCGCGCTGCGGCCGGACGGCGTCCGGGAGGGCGGCCCGCAGTGGGTGGCGGTCGACCTGGCCGACCCGAGCGTGCACGTGCCGTGCCCGGTCGCCGACACCTGGCGGATGCTGGTCGGCTACGAACAGCGCTTCGGGTACCGGGTGGTGGTCGACGACGGCGACCTGGTACTGCTGCACCACCCCTGACACCTCCCGAAGGTCTCGGCTTGACCGCCGCGCCCCCGTCCGCCACCATTCCACTAATCAACTAGTGAAAGGGTGGTGCGGCGTGATCGAGTACCGCCTCGATCGGCGCAGCGGCGTCCCCACGTACCAGCAGATCGTGCAGCAGACCAAGCAGGCGCTGCGGCTCGGCGCGCTGCAGCCCGGGGACAAGCTCCCGACGGCCCGGGAGGTGGTGGAGCGGACCGCGGTCAATCCCAACACGGTGCTCAAGGCGTACCGGGAGTTGGAGCGGGAGGGCCTGGTCGAGCCGCGTCCGGGGCTGGGCACCTTCGTGCTCCGTTCGCTGTCCCGGCCGGGCACGGCCGAGGACGGGCCGCTGCGGGCCGAGTTGACGGCCTGGGTGGACGGGGCGCGGCAGGCCGGGCTGGACCGGGAGGACATCAGCGCGCTGGTGGCCTCCGTACTGGATCAGCGCTTCGAGTCGGGGGTTCCCCCGGTGGCGCGGGAGACGAGGAGTGAAGGGGAGCGATGACCGAGGTCACGGGCCCCGCGCCCGCGGTGCATGCCGTGGGGCTGGGCAAGAGCTACCGTCGCGGCCAGTGGGCGCTGCGGCACTGCGGGTTCGCCGTTCCGGCGGGCCGGGTGTGCGGCGTGGTGGGTCCGAACGGTGCGGGCAAGAGCACGCTGTTCGGGCTGATGGCGCATCTGTTCGCGCCGTCGGAGGGCGAGTTGCGGGTGTTCGGCGAGCCCGCGGGCACGCCTGCGCTGCGGGCCCGGATCGGCAGCGTGACGCAGAGCAGGCCGCTGTACCCGTCGTTCACCGTCGAGGAGACGCTGCGGCTGGGCCGGGAGCTCAACCCGGGCTGGGACGAGGCCTGCGCACAGCGGGTGATCGAGCTGGGCGGGCTGTCTCCCCGCGCCCGGGTGGGGTCGCTGTCCGGCGGACAGCGCAGCCGGGTGGCGCTGGCGCTGGCCATGGCCAAGCGGCCCGAACTCCTGCTGCTGGACGAGCCGATGGCCGATCTGGACCCACTGGCCCGGCACGACCTGATGGGCCTGCTGCTGTCGGACGCCGCCGAGCGCGGCACCACCGTGATGATCTCCTCGCACCTGCTGGCCGAGCTCGACGGCGCGATCGACCACGTGCTGCTGGTGCAGTCCGGCCGGGTCCGGCTGGCCGGCGACCTGGACGAGATCCTCGACGGCCACCGGCTGGTGACGGGCCTCGCCGACGCGCCGCGCCCGCCCGGCGACGCGGTGGAGTGGCGGGTGACGGGCCGTCAGGTCACCGGCCTGCTGCGCACCGACTCCCCGGTGCCGGACGCGTGGGAGCCGAGCCGCCCGCAGCTGGAGCAACTGCTGCTCGGCTACCTGCGCAACCCCGACGCCCCCGTTCCGTCCGCCCCCAGCACCTGCGAGGCCGCCGCATGACCACCGTCGAGCTGTCCCGCGGGAGCGCCGCCCCGTCGCGGCTGTCCGTGCTGCGTCCGCGCGGCCCGTTCTGGCCGGCCTGGCGGCAGAGCCGTCCGCTGCGCCGGGTGGCGGTCGGGGTGCTGCTGGTCGCCGCGGTCGGCCTGGTGACGATGAATCTGCTGCTGCTGGACGCGGACCACGGCCTCGTCGGCAGCCGGTGCGCCCTCCCGAACCGCTGCGCGGATCTGAACTCCCGGATCTTCATGCTGAACACGGTGTTCACCAATGTGGTGCAGCCTGCGATGGTCGCCGTCCCGGTGCTGGTGGGCATGTTCGTGGGCGCGCCGCTGCTGGCCCAGGAGTACGAGCGGGGCACGGTGCAGCTGATCCGGGCGCAGTCGGTCTCGCCGGCGCGCTGGCTGACGGCCCGGCTGGTCGTTCCGGCGGTGGTGGTGGCGCTGTCGGCGGGCATCCTGTCGGCGCTCACCACCTGGGTGTGGCGCACCGGCATCGCCGGCCACCGGTTCTTCTTCGACTCGCCGTACCCGGGCTTCACGTACCACGCGCTCGACCTGGCCCCACTGGCCTGGTCGCTGTTCGGGCTGGCGCTGGGCACGGCGGTCGGCGTGCTGCTGCGGCGCACGATCGCGTCCATCCTGGTCAGCGGTGTGCTGCTGCTGCTCGCGGAGCTGCTGATGCGCTTCGCCCGGCCGTACTTCCTCCCGCTGGTGCACGGCTCGGCGCCGAACAGCCGCAACTACCTCGGCTTCTTCATCCAGCCGTCGCAGTCGTGGCTGGTGAACAGCGGCGCGGTGCTCGCGGACGGCACCCGGCTGTCCGCGGCCGACTGCTCCCGCAACTTCCAGGTCTGCCAGGACGCGCCGACGGTGTGGGGCGAGTACCACCCGGTGTCGCACTTCGTGCCGATGCAGCTGGTCGAGTCGGGCGTGCTGCTGGTGCTGACGGCCGCGCTGGTCGGGCTGGTGTACCGCCGCGTAACGCGTGCCGCGCTCTGAGCGCACCCGCTCCCCCGGCCCCGGACGGTCCTCGACCGCCCGGGGCCGACGCGCTATCCGACCAGGGCCGACGCGTCATCCGACCAGGGTGAGCGCGAGGACGGCTTCCGGCAGGGCGACGACCACCAGGCCGTCGGGGGTGACGGCGAGGGAGCGGACGGGCGCGCCGAGGCGGATGTCGGCGCCGCGGTGGCGTTCGCCCCAGCGACGCAGGCGGAGCAGGCCGTCGGACCACGCGGCGGCGAGCAGCAGGCCGCCGGGGGTGGCGCCGAGGGCGGTGGCGGTGACGGGGTGGGGACGCCGGTCGACGGGGGCGGGCAGCGGGGGGCGGCCGGGCATCCAGGTCCAGACCCGGCCGTCCTCGCCGCCGCTGACCACCAGGGTGCCGCCGTCCGCGTCGGTGACGCCGAGCGCGGTGACGGGGCCGTCGTGCAGCGGGGTCCCGGGGCGGTGGGTGACGCCCGTGGAGAGCGTGCGGTGGCTGGTGGATCCGTCGGGGTGGCCGAGCACCAGGGCGTCGTGGTGGCCGGCCACGGCCGTGCAGGGGCCGAGCGCGTCCAGGGCGCCGGGCGGTGCGCCGCCCGCGCCGTCCGCGGTGAGCGGGCGCAGGATGCCGGACGCGTCGAGCAGCAGCGCCCCGCCGAAGGGGGCGGCGGCGAGCGAGTGCGAGTGACGCTCCGTCAATTCGACTGTGGTGTCGACGATTTCTCCGGTGGCGGGGTCGGCGAGACCGAGGGCGGTCCCGTCGGCGAGCAGCAGCGAGCCGGCCGTCGGGCCGACGCCGAGCGCGGTCATGCAGGGGCCGGCGGCGGGGCGGTTCCAGACGGTGTGCCAGCGGGCGGCGGCGAGGTGGGCGCAGTGCGCGGCGGACTGGTCGTCGCGGCCGGTGAGCCAGGCGTGCAGGACGGCGGCGCGGTCGGCGGGGCGGGCCAGGGCGTGCCGGTCGGGGGCGGCGAGCCGCCATGCCTCGGCGAGGGCGGTGGCGGGTGCGCCGGCGTCCTCGGCGCGCTGGAACGCGGCGGTGACGGTGGCGGGTTCGGCGTGCAGCAGCAGGTCGAGTTCGTCCAGCATCGGCGTGGCCGGGTCCGCGGCGGCGGCGTGCCGCAGCAGCAGTGCGAGGCGTTCGGGGTCACTGCCCGCCAGGTCGGGTCCGCCGTCGGCGCGGACGGGGATGCCGCCGGCCACCTCCCACATCATCGCGCCGTGGTCGACGGGCAGCCGGTCGGCGGCGACCCGGTGGGCGACCTCGTCGGGGCGCAGCCGCCAGCGGTCGGCCATCGGCGGCGGGGGCAGCAGGTCGGCGGCGGACTTGACGACCTGTTCGCCGCCCGCGCCGGGGAGGGTGGCCCACAGTTCGGTGCTGAGCGGGCCGTCGGCGGTGGACAGGGCGGTCAGCGCGCCGCGTTCGGCCTCGGGCAGCGCGGTCCACCAGGTGTCGGCGAGGGCGGTGGCGCGTTCGGCGGGCGTCCGGGCCGGGTCGAGGACGGCGCCGGGGGTGCGGGCGGCAAGCTGGGCGAGCCCGGGGCTGGGGTGGGTGGTGGCCGGGTCGACCTGATGGCCGGTCAGCCGGGCGCACCAGGCGGCGTACTGCGCGGGGTCGGTCCACTGCGGCTGGTCGAGGTCGAGGACGGCGCCGCCGGGGGCGGCGGCGGTGAGCAGGTCGGCGGCGGGCCCGTGGGCGGCTTCGACGACCAGCAGCAGCCACGGCACGGACAGCAGCGGGGCGAGCAGTTCGGCGGCCACCCGCTCGGGGGTGCCGGGCAGGCCCGGTCCGCCGGCCCGGTCGAGGTCGGTGACGACGACGGTGCGCGGGGTGCCGTCCTGGAGCGCTTCGAGCAGGTCGGCGGGGGTGCCGGCGGTGAGGCCGAGCAGGTCGGCGAGCCGGGTGGCGGCCGAACGGACCGTCAGCCCCTCGACGTCCAGCAGCGCGTGGACCCGGCGTCCGGGCCGCGGATGGTCGGGCGGGCAGGCGGCGGCCAGCCAGGTCAGCAGGTGGGTGCGGCCGCTGCCGGAGGAGCCGGCCACCCGGCACAGGCGGGGGCCGCGGGCG
Organism: Kitasatospora griseola; assembly: GCF_044999035.1. NCBI lineage: Bacteria > Bacillati > Actinomycetota > Actinomycetes > Kitasatosporales > Streptomycetaceae > Kitasatospora > Kitasatospora griseola. Next base: position 1,666,726 of record NZ_CP173360.1, read on the forward strand.
TCCTCCAGCCAGGCGAGCAGGCCGCGGCCGGCGGGCCGGCGGCCGGCCCCGAGCGGAGGCAGGCCGGGCGGCGGGGCGTCGGCAGGGACGGGGTCGGCGAGCGGGCGGCCGTGGCGCGGGTGCGGCCGGTACGCGGCGTCCGCACCGGGCGGCCAACTGCCCTGCACCGCATGGACGGGGACCCGTCCGGCCGGGTCCGTTCCCTCGTCGAGGAGGTACCGCCAGGCGGCGCCGCCCCCGTCCTGCCCGTGGTCCTGGCCCTGCGTTCCGGTGTGCTGTTCGGCGCCGTTCACTGTTGCGCTGTCCTTCGCGTCCTGTCCGTCCCCGTGTGCCGGCCCCCACCCGCGGGGCGGCACGGCCCGGCGGCTCTCGCCCCGCGCGGCCCGTCCCCCCGGACGTCTCCGGCGGCCGTCAGCCTACTGGAGGTGCGGATACGTCCGTTCGACCGGAAACCGCTCCCCCGCGCGGCGCTCCGAACCCGCCGCACTGCGAGCTGGGCCACATTGCGCGCCGCCGTGTCACTTTTCGCGGTCCGGTGGTGCTCTCACCTCCGACACGACCAGCGGAGAGGAAACCCGGGATGACCGAGGAGCAGGCGACACAGGCGGCACGGACGGCCTCCGACGACGCCACGCGGGAGTACGCGGAGCACCGGGAGCTGCTGTTCTCCCTGGTCTACAACCTGCTCGGCAGCGTCGCCGACACCGAGGACGTGCTGCAGGACACCTGGCTGGCCTGGGTGGCGCGGCGCGCGGACGCGGCGGCGGAGCCGGTGGAGCAGCCGAAGGCGTACCTGGTGCGGGTGGCGGTGAACCGGGCGCTGGCGCAGCAGGCGGCGGTGAGCCGGCGGCGCGAGACGTACGTGGGGCCGTGGCTGCCGGAGCCGCTGGTGGGCCCGTCGGCGGAGCCGGGCGCGGTCGGGGACGGGCAGGCGGAGGTGGAGCGGGCCGAGTCGGTGTCGATGGCGCTGCTGGTGGTGCTGGAGACGCTGTCGCCGCTGGAGCGCAGCGCGTTCGTGCTGCACGAGGTGTTCGGGTACAGCGGCGCGGAGATCGCCGGCATCCTGGGCCGCAGCCCGGCGGCGGTGCGGCAGTTGACGAAACGGGCGCGGGAGCACGTGCAGGCCAGGCGGCCCCGGTACGAGCCGGAACCGGCGGTGCGGCGGCAGGTGACGGAGCGTTTCCTGGCGGCGGCCCTCGGCGGTGACCTGGCGGCGCTGCTGGAGCTGCTGTCGCCCGAGGTGACGCTGTGGGGCGACGGCGGCGGGAAGGCCCCCGGGGGGCTGCGTCCGCTCACCGGCCGGTCCAAGGTGGCGCGGCTGCTGGCGGGTCTGGCGCCGAGGACCGGCCGGGGCCTGGAGTTCGACTGGCGGACGGTCAACGGCGCGCCGGCCGTGGTGCTTTCGGCCTTCGGCCGGACGTTCGCGGTGCTGGTGCTGGACCTGGTGCCGGACGGCGACCGGATCTCCGGCATCTACGCGGTGTCGAACCCGGACAAGCTCGGAGGCGTGGCGTGAAGGGCACCGGTGCGAAGGGGTCCGACCTGCGCGGGTCCGGCCTGAAGGGCTCCGACGTGAACGGCTCCGGCGCGAAGGGGTCCGGCCCGAGCCGGGCCGCCGCGTGGTTGACGGTGCCCGCCGGTCGGCGCGGCAAGTGGGTGGTGCTGGCGCTGTGGGCGCTGCTGCTGATACCGGCCCTGCTGCTGGCGGGGCGGCTCGGCGAGGCGGAGCAGAACGACAACGCGGCATGGCTGCCGAGTGGAGCGGAGTCCACCGCCGTGGTGCAGCGGGCCGCCGCGTTCGGGGCGGCGGACACCGTTCCGGCGATCGTCCTGTACGACCGTCCGACCGGCATCACAGCCTCCGATCTGACGAAAGCACAGGCCGACGCTGCGGCGTTCGGCTCGGTCGAGGCCGTGGTCGGCGCCGTGCAGGGCCCGGTCGCCTCGCCGGACGGGAAGGCCCTGCAGACGGTCGTCCAGCTCCGCAAGGGCAAGGACGGCTGGGAGGGGCTGGGCCACAGCGTGGACGCGCTGACCGCGATCGGCGCCGCGCACGCGGACGGCCTCGGGTTCCACGTCACGGGGCCCGCCGGGTACGCCTCCGACTCGATCAAGGCGTTCGGCGCGGGCGGCAGCCTGACCACCATCACCGCGATCGTGGTGGTGGTGATCCTGCTGCTCACCTACCGCAGTCCGTGGCTGCCGCTGCTGTCGCTGGTCACCGTCGGCGGGGCGCTGGCGGTCGCCGAGGCGGCGGTGTTCCTGCTGGCCCGGTACGCCGGACTGGTCGTCAACAAGCAGACCGGGTTCATCCTGGTGGTGCTGGTGTTCGGCGCGGCCACCGACTACGCGCTGCTGCTGATCGCCCGCTACCGCGAGGAACTGGCGGTCCATCAGGATCCGCACGAGGCGATGGCCCGGGCGCTGCGCCGCTGCGCCCCGGCGATCACCGCCTCGGCGGCGACCGTCGCGGCGGGACTCCTGCTGCTGGTCCTGGCCGAGCTCAACTCCACCCGCGGCATGGGGCCGGCCTGTGCGATCGGCGTCCTGGTCGGCTGGCTGGCGATGCTCACCCTGATGCCCGCCCTGCTGGTCGCCTGCGGACGCCGCGCGTTCTGGCCGCGCCGCCCCGAGTTCGGCGCGGCCGCACCGGACGGCGGCCGGATCTGGACCCGCCTGGGCGACGCGATCGCCCGCCGCCCGCGCACCGTCTGGATCGGCACCGCGCTCGCCCTCGGCGCGCTCGCCCTCGGCTCCTTCTCGCTGCGCGCGGACGGCCTCGCCGACACCGAGCAGTTCACCGGACACCCGCAGACCGCCGTCGGCAAGCAGATCCAGTCCGCGCACTTCCCGGCCGGCGCGGGCGACCCGCTGTACGTGGTGGCCGGGGTGGACGCCGCCGAGCCGGTCCGCGCGGCACTGGCCGGCGTACCCGGTGTGCGGGCCGTCTCCCCGCCGCTCCCGGCCGGCTCGCAGATCCTCCTGTCGGCCGAACTGTCCGCGGACCCGAGCAGCCGGGACGCGATGCACACCGTCGCCCTCGCCCGCACCGCGGTGCACGCCGTACCCGGCGCGGACGCGCTGGTCGGCGGGACGACCGCGATCGCCCTGGACACCCGGGACGCGGCCGCCCACGACGACGCCCTGATCATCCCGGTGGTGCTGCTGACGGTCCTGCTGATCCTCGCCGTCCTGCTCAGGTCGGCCGTCGCCCCGCTGCTGCTGATCGGCACCGTGGTGCTCTCCTTCGGCGCGGCGCTCGGGGTCTCCGCCCTGGTCTTCCGCCACCTGTTCCACTTCGCCGGGACGGACGCCTCGTTCCCGCTCCTCGCCTTCGTCTTCCTGGTCGCCCTCGGCGTCGACTACAACATCTTCCTGGTCACCCGCATCCGCGAGGACGCCCGCACCCTCGGCACCCGCCGCGCCGCCCGCACCGCGCTCACCGCCACCGGCGGCGTCATCACCTCCGCCGGCCTGGTCCTCGCCGGCACGTTCGCCGCGATGGCCTCGCTCCCCCTGGTCTTCGCCGCCGAACTCGGCTTCACCGTCGCCTTCTGCGTCCTCCTCGACACCCTGATCGTCCGCTCCGTCCTCGTCACCGCCCTCACCCTCCACACCGGCCCCCGCCTCTGGTGGCCGGCCCGCCACCCCTGACCCACCCGCCCCGGCCGGCGTCGCGGCTCCTCGCCGCCCGCGCCGGCCGGCCTCCGGGCCTCAGCTCGCGGACTGCACGAAGACCTGTTCGCCCTCTCCGTCCGGTTCCTCGAAGTCGGCCACGTACCGGTTCGAAAAGTTTCTGATCCACCGTCACCGCATTGGCGCCCTCCTCGCCGTTGCGCACGGCGAGCCGGCGCTCCAGCGTCGTCCGGTCGGCCTTGAGATGGATCAACTCCCAGCAGCCGCCGTGGCTTTCGACCAAGGCCTTGTAGTCGTCACGGGCGGCGCGGCTCCAGAAGCTGTAGTCCACCACCACGTCGCGCCCGGCCCGCACCAGTTCGACCAGTTCGTCCCGCCGAATGCGGCGGACCTCGTCCTTGAGCCGGTCGTACGCATCGGCCTCCAGCGCCAGGCCGGCATCGCGCTCCCCGAGCCGCTGCCAGACCACTTCGTCGATCGACAGCCGGACGAAACCGCGCCGCACCAAATCCTGCGCGTAGGTGGTCTTCCCCGCTCCGGGAAGCCCGCACATCAGCACCACTGTGCTCGATCGACCTGTCATCCGGTCAGGTTAGAACCCGGAGTCTCATGGCAGCGTCGATCCGGGTTGTTTACCTGGGCTATGACGATCCGAAACCCCGCTCGCACCGTTCGTTCCTGCATGCGGTGGGCTGTTGCCCGAAAGTTCACCGATACGGGCGAACTGACGATTCGTCGGGAACGGCCCCGCCCGGCCGCGCCTGTGGTGTGGTGCGGTCGAACGGGGCCGTGGACGTCCGTCGGCCGGTGGGCCTATTGCCGTCAGACCAGGTGGTCGAAGGCGCCGGCCTTCGCGCCCTGAACCATGGCCCGGATCTCGTCGCGCGTGTAGACGAGCGGCGTCTGCTCCGGCCGCTTGGAGTCACGGACGGCGATGAACGCGCCGACCACGCCGAACTCCACGCAGTTGTCGTTGCCCCCGCTGAACGGGGACTTCTCCCAGACGACCGCTGAGTAGTCCAGTTCGGCGGGGACGGGCTTGGTGGTGCTCAACTCTTACAGCTCCTTGAGAATCTTGCTGATCCGGCTGCGGGTCTCGGGTGGGCCGAGGGCACGGGCCCGCAGATGGTCGAAGACCTCGGTGTAGCGCTCCACATCCTCAGATCCCTCGAAGTACACCGAGTTGGTGAGATTCTCCACCCAAACCACCTCCGGATTCGAATCCGGGAAACCCATCAGCATGAACGATCCGTACAGTCCGGGATGGAAACCGGCCGCGAACGGCAGCAGCTGAAGCGTGATGCCCGGACGCGGCGAGAGCTCGAGCAGGTGCTCCAACTGCCCTTTGAAAACAGTTCGGTTGCTCCCGATCCGCGCTATCGCGGCTTCGTCGATCACCGCCCAGAGCTTCGGAGCGCCTTCACGGTCCAGCAGCTTCTCCTGCCGCTCCATCCGCACCGCGACCAACGCGTCGATCTGGCGGTCCGTCAGATCCACCCGCATCTCGGCGATCACCCGGCGCGCGTAGTCCGCGGTCTGCAACAGGCCCGGCATCAGCTGCGGTTCGTACGACCGCAGGCTGGTCGCGCTGGACTCCAGCGCCAGATAGCCGCCGTACTGCGTGGTGTTGATGACCGCCGAGTACTTCTTCCACCACTGCTGACGCTGCGCCTGGTCGGCGCGGACCAGGTCGAGGATGTCCTCCCGCTCGGCCGGGTCGGTGACCTGGTAGCAGTCCAGCAGGGCCTTCACCAGCAGCGGGGTGGTGCCCCGGTCGCCGTTCTCGATCCGGCTCAGCGAGCTCTGGTTGACCTCCACCACCTCGGCGACATGACTTAGCGTCAGTTCCCGCTCGTCCCTCAACTCCTTGAGCTTGGAAGCGAGCTGACGACGGTAGACCGACTTGGGCGTGGGGTTTCTCTTCGCCATGGGCCGCAGTCTCCACCGAGCCGAGACCGCACAGCAACTAGATCGAGGGAAATCGGGCTGGGCATATTGCCCAGTCGGTAATCATGGAGGCATGCTGACTCCCGGTAGCGCGCAGTGACCTCATTGTCGCTCCTCGTGGCACCGAACGCCGCGTGCCCCGACGCCGACACGACCGCCGAACCCTTGAGCGAGCCATCACCCTTCGGTGGCCGACGACTCGCTCCACCGCCCGGGAGCCCGCCATCCGCGAAGACCTCGCCCCCTCACCGCACAAGTCCGGCTCCACCCAGGGCTTCTACCTCTCGCCGCGCCCCGACGGATTCGTCCTGCACATGAACGCCAGTGCCGCACACCTGGTCGACATGCGCGCCCACGTCCTCAAGACCGTCACCTCGGCCGGCGGCACCGAGGAACTCGCCGACGCCGCCCGGCTGGTGGCGAGCGAACTCGTCGGCAACGCGGTACGCCTGTGCGGCCCGCACGCACCCGTCGTCGTCCTCCTCGCCCACACCGAGCAGGACGTCGTCGTCCAGGTCCACGACCCCGAACCGGCGGCCCTCCCCTGCCGCTCCACCGAGCCCCCGGACAACCCCCGCGCCAACACCGGCCGCGGCCTCTGGATCCTCGACACCCTCGCCCCGGGATGGACCGTCACCCCCACCCCCCTCGGCAAACAGATCACCTGCACCCTCCCCCGCCACTGACGACCACCCACCCGGCCGCAGGCCGCTCTCACCAACTCCGGCGCGCTGCCAGCGGGTTGCGCAGGTGGTTGACCAACTCCCGGCGGAGCGCACGGTCCTGCGCGGTCTCGGTGGGCAGGTCGAGTTGCACGATGTCGACGCCGGCCGCGCGCAGGAGGTTGATGCGGGACGCGACGGTCGCGGGGGAGCCGGTGTAGGCGTTGGCGAGGTTGCGGCGGATGTAGGAGGCGATCTGGTCGGGGCCGGCGAGGCCCCGCTCGCGGTCGCGGTCGAGCGCGACGGCGTCGAGGTGACGGGCCGCTTCGGGCCCCGCCGCCAGGCGGATCGCGTCGCGGCGGAGGCGCCGCAGGTGCTGCTGCGCAGCGGTGTCGGTGTCGGCGAGGACGACGGTGACGTGCCGCCAGATGCGCAGGGTGCGCCCGTGGCGGGCGGCGACGGCGCGGGCTTCGGCGATCCGCCGCCGGGTGTCGGGCAGCGGCAGCGCTGGCACCGCGTACACCTGCGCGTACTTCGCGGCGAGTTCGACGCCCTGTGGCGACGATCCGCCGAAGGAGAGCAGTTCGCCGCGGGGCGCGGGCCGCAGGCCGGGTCTGGCGGCGCGCAGGGTGTAGTACTCGCCGTGGTGGTCGAGGTCGGTCTCGGTGGCGAGGTACCGGGTGAGGACCGAGAGGTACTCCTCGGCGCGTCGGTAGCGCTCCGCCTTGGGCAGGGTGTCGCCGTCCCGGGCGACGTCCGTGTCGCTGGAGCCGATGATCAGGTGGGCGCTGATCCGGCCGCCGGAGAGCCGGTCCAGGGTCGCGAGCGCGCGGGCGGCGGTGGTGGGCGAGGTGGTGCCGATGCGGTGGGCGGCGGCGATCCGCAGGCGGCTCGTGGCCGCGAGCGCCCAGCCGGCCACCAGCCACGGGTCGGGCCAGGAGGAGGACTGGACGACGAGCGCGCTGTCCAGGCCGTCCTCCTCCAACTCCCTTGCGGTGCGGCTGATGTGGGCGGGGTCGGCGGTGCGCTCGCGCGGGTCGGGCGCCCAGCGCAGGGCCTGCCGTTCGGCGGGGGTGTCGCCGAGCACGGGGGCGGCGCGGACGCCGCCGCGGAGTTCGAGTTCCATCGAGGGTCTCCAGGTCGGACGGATCGAGGTGGTGGGCGGGCCGCCGAGGCGCGGCCCGCCGCGGAACAGTCGGCGGTCACCTCGCGGTGGGCCCGAGCCGGGCGAGGGTGTCGAGCAGGCGGGTGCGGCTGGTGAACACCTCGGGCGGCAGCGAGACGTACAGCTGGATGGCGGTGACGCCGGGCTGCTGGTAGCGCAGGATCTGTTCGCGGCACTCCTCGGGCGAGCCGCTGAGGAACAGCGTGTCGACGACCTCGTCCGGCAGCGCGCGCTGCGCGCCCTCGTGGTCGCCGTCGGCCCACCGCTTGTGCGTCTCGGCGAGCAACTCGCCGTTGCCGAGCCACTGGTGGAACTTGCGGTAGGGCTCCCGGTTGAGGATCCAGGCGAGGAACGGCCGGCTGGCGCGGTGCGCGTACGCGGTGTCCTCGGTGGGGCAGACGAACACCTTGACGACGAGTTCCTTGCCGGGCGGCTGCGGTCCGACCGCGTCGAGCACCTTCGGCAGGTCCTGGGCGCCGAGCAGGTTGGTGATCGCCCCGTCACCCTCGGTGAAGCCGAGCCGGAGCATGCCGGGTCGCAGCGCGCCGAGGATGACCTTGACCGGCTCGGTGGGCGGGTGCGGCAGGCGGTAGCCGGTGATGGAGAAGGTGTCGAACTCCCCGGCGACGTGCTCTCCGCGCAGCGCGGCGGTGAGGAAGCGCAGGACGTCGCGGGTGCGCTTGAACGGCTCGTCGAACGGGATGCCGTTGATGTCGGTGACGTGCGCGGGCACCGACGCCCCGATGCCCAGCAGGACGCGCCCGGGCGCGAGTTGGGCGAGCGTGGCGGCGGTCTGGGCGAGCACGGCGGGCCCGCGGGTGTGCACGGGGACGATGCCGGTGGCGATCCGCAGGTGCGGCGACCAGGCGGCGGTGGCGGCGAGCGGCGTGAACGCGTCGGTGCCGCCGCCCTCCGCGCTCCACACGTCGCTGTAGCCGAGCTCCGGCAGCCGTTCCACCAGGAAGCGGTGCCGGTCGATGGTGAGTCCGGGCAGCGGCAGGGTGATGCCCCAGGCCGGCGCGGACCGGTGGTTCTGCATGGTCGATCAACTACCTTTCTGTCTCGCTGGCCTGACTGCCAGTCACTTCCCGACCCGGACGGTGGTGAGGTCGAGGAACCAGGACTGCGGCTGGACGAGTCCGTGGACGGTCGGCGCGAGGGCGCGCGGGTTGCGGTCGTTGACCACGAACAGCCACGGGGCGTCCTCGGTGACCTTCCGCAGCGCGCTGCGGTAGTCGGTCTGCCGGGCCGCCCGGTCCGGCTCGGCAGCGGCGGCGGCGATCAGGCCGTCGACCGCCGGGCTGGCGTAGTGCCCGGTCCAGAACGGGCTGTTGGAGCCGACGAACAGCGGCAGCAGCGCCTCGGACTGGAACAGCGTGGTGGACTGGGCGATGGCGTCGGAGCCGAGCGCGACCTGCCCCTTGGCCTCGGCGCCGATCAGGGTGGTCCAGTCGGTGGTGCGGATCTCCACCTTGATGCCGACGGCGGCGAGGTCGCGCTGCAGCGCCTCGGTGATCGGGACGGGCAGCAGGTTGCCGGAACCGCCGGTGGGCACCGTGACCGAGGTGCTGAACCCGTTCGGGTAGCCGGCCTCGGCGAGCAACTTCCGCGCCTTGTCCGGGTCGTGGGAGTACCGGTTGCCCGCCGGGTCGTAGGCGGCGGTGGCCCGCGGCGCGGCCTGGTACGCGGGGTCGGCGGTGCCGTGCAGCAGCTTGTCCGCGACGGCCTGCCGGTCGATCGCGAAGTTCGCGGCCTGCCGGACGCGCACGTCCGCCCACGGCCCCTTGGCGGTGTCGAGGATCCAGTACCACAGGTGGTCGTAGCTGTTGGTGAGGATCTGCGCGCCGGAGGCCTTCAGGCTGTCCAGGTCGTCGGGGTTCGGGTACTCGATCCAGTTCACGCCGCCGGAGCGCAGCGCGGCGGTGCGGGCCGCCGCGTCGGGCAGCGCCTTGACGATCAGCCGGTCGAGCTTGGGCGCGCCGCGCCAGTACGTCCGGTTGGCGGCGAGTTCGACCTGCTGGCCCTCGGTCTGCGAGACGAACCCGAACGGGCCGGTGCCGACCGGGTGTTGGGCGAAGTCAGCGCCGCTCTTGCGCACGGCGGTGGGGCTGGCGATCAGCACGTGTGCGAGGTCCTCCGGGAAGTGCCCGTTGGGTGCGGTGGTGACCAGTTCGATGTGGGTGTCGTCGGTCTTGCGGTACGAGGCGATGTCGCCCGCGTACTCCTTGGCGGCCGCGCCGAGCGCGTCGGTGTACTCGGGGCTGGACCTGTCCAGGTAGCGGTGCAGGTTGAACAGCACCGCGTCGGCGTCGAACGGCGTGCCGTCCTGGAAGGTGACGCCCTGGCGGAGGGCGAACGTCCAGGTCAGCCGGTCCGGCGCGACCTGCCAGGACTCGGCGAGCGCGCCCGTCACCTGCGGCGGCCGGTCGGTGTCCTTCAACAGCTCGTACCGGGTGAGTCCTTCGTAGATCTGGAAGCTCAGCAGGCGCTTGCCCTCGAACCCGGCGCCGCCGATCACGGTGTCCAGGTTGGGCAGCTTCCCGGTGGCCCCGATCACCAGCGTGCCGCCACCGGCTCCGCCGGCCCCGTCCCCCGCCCCGCCGTCCGCGGTGGCGCAGCCGGCGCTCGCCAGCAGGACGGCGGTCGCGGCAAGTGCGGCGGCTCTGGAACGGGTACGGGCGTAGGTGCTCATGACGGTCCTTCGTTCGGTTCGACGGTGGTGCGGACGTTCGGGTCGCGCAGCGCGACTTCGGGGCCGGAGGCGGCCAACAGGGCTTGGGTGTAGGGGTGTTGTGGTGCGCTCCAGAGGGTGTCGGTGGGGCCCTGCTCGACCACTCGGCCGGCCCGCAGCACCAACGTGCGGTGCGCGAACCGGGCGACGGCGGCCAGGTCGTGCGAGACGAACAGGTAGGCGGTGCCGGTGCGTTCGCGCAGTTCGGTCAGCAGGTCCAGCAGCCGCCGCTGGGTGGCGGGGTCGAGCGCGGACGTCGGCTCGTCGCACACCACCAGGGCCGGTCCGGTCGCCAACGCGCGCGCCACCGCGACGCGTTGCAGCTGCCCGCCGGAGAGCTCCCGGGGGAACCGGCGGGCCAGCTCCGGTGCGAGACCCACCTGCCGGAACAACTCTCCGATCCGGTCGGCCCGTTGACGCCTGGGCACGCCGTGCGCCCGCAGCGCGAACCCGACTGCCTCGCCGGCCCGCAGCGCCGGGTTCAACGAGCCGCGCGGATGCTGCGGCACGAACTGCAGCCGCCCCCGCACCTCCCGGTCGGCCCGCGCCCGCAGCCGCGCCGGATCCCGCCCCTCGAACGCCACCGCCCCGCCGTCCGGCCGCAGCAGCCCCAGCGCGAGCCGCGCCAGCGTCGACTTCCCCGACCCCGACTCCCCCACCAACGCGACGGCCTCCCCGGCGCGCACCTCCAGACTCACCCCGCTGACGGCGGGGCGCCCGGCCCAACTCTTGGAGACCTCGTCGAGTCGGAGGAGTGGGACGTCGTCCGGGGACGGCTCGGTGGGCGTGTCGGTCACCGGTGGGCTCCTGTCGGGCTGGTGCCGGTCGGGACCAGGAGGGTCTCGACCGGGCCGGTGACGGTGAGTCGGCCGTGCCGGAGGACGGCGAGGGTGCCGCCGATCCGGACGGCGGCGGAGAGGTCGTGCGTGACCAGCAGCAGCGCGAGGCCCTGCTCGGTGCGCAGCGTGCTGAACAGGTCGAGGATGTGGGTCCGGACCAGGGCGTCCAGGGCGGTGGTCGGCTCGTCGGCGATCAGCAACTCGGGCCCGCACGCCACCGCGAGAGCGATCGCGGCACGCTGCCGCAGCCCCCCGGACAGTTCGTGCGGGTACGCGGCAGCCACCCGCGACGGCTCCGGCAGCCCGGCCGCGGCGAGCACCGGCAGCGCGGCCGCCCGGGCGGCCTTCCGGCTCTCGGCGAGGCCGTGCCGGCGCAGCACCTCGGCCAGCTGGGCGCCGATCCGCCGCAACGGGTCGAGCGTCGCGGACGGGTCCTGCGGGACGTAGCCGATCCGGCGGCCCCTGATCCGCGACAGCTCCCCTTCGGACAGCCCCAGCAGTTCGGTGCTTCCGAGCCGCACCGACCCGCCGACCCGCGCACCGCGCCCGGGCAGCCCGAGCACCGTCCGCGCCACCGTGGTCTTCCCGCTCCCGGACTCCCCGAGCAGCACCAGCGCCTGCCCGGCCCCGAGAGCGAGGCTCACCCCGTCCACGGCCCGCACCCCGCCGGGGTAGTCGACCGTCAGGTCGTCGATCGTCAGCACGCTCACGTCTCCCTGCTCGGCAGGCGCACGGCCAGGGGCGCGGGGAGCGGCGCGACCGGCCCCGGACCGTCGGCCGGGTCACGGTCCGTGGTCGAGTCATGGCCCGCGTCGCGTTCCTGCGACGGGTTGCCTTCCGTCCCGCGCGGTTCCGCCGCCTCGGCTTCGCCCGGGGGTGCCCCCGGCGCCCCCCGGTCCCCCACCTGCGCGCGCAGCGTCTCGCCGAGGGTGTTGAAGAGCACCGACACCCCGAGGATCACCAGCGCCGGAGTCGCGGCGAGCCAGGGGTGGGTGAAGATCGCGGGGCGGAGCTCGTCGAGCATCGCGCCCCACTCGGGGGTGGGCGGGGCGACGCCGAGGCCGAGGAAGGAGAGGCCGGCGGCGTAGACGATGGCGAGGCCGACCAGGGAGGTCGCGTAGACCAGGACGACCGGGGCGACCACCGGCAGGACTTGGCGCAGGACGAGCGCGGGCCAGGTCGCGCCGCTGACTCTCGCGGCCTCCAGGTACTCGGCGGAGCGGATGCGCCGGGTCTCGGTGAACGCGACCCTGGCGACGGCGGGGGTCAGGACCACGGACAGCGCCAGCACAGTCGCACCGAGGCCCGGCGTGAGCAGGGACGCGACGGCGATGGCGAGCAGGACGCCGGGGAAGGCGTACAGCACGTCGAGGGTGCGCAGCAGGGCCTGTTCGGTGAGGCGTCCGCCGAGGCCGGCCGCGATGCCGAGGAGGGCGCCGGCCAGGCCGGCCACGGCGACGGGCAGCAGGCCGGCGGTGAGGGACGGGCGGGCGGCCCACAGCAGGCGGCTGAGGATGTCGCGGCCCTGGCTGTCGGTGCCGAGCAGGTGGCCCGCGCTGCCGGGGTCGAGCAGCCGGTCGGCGAGCTGTCCGGCGGTGGGGTCGGCGGGTGCGAGCAGCGGTGCGGCGACGGCCAGCAGGACGGGCAGCAGTGCGGCGGCGCCGGCCAGCGCGCCGATCGGAAGTCGATTTGTCGTCATGTCAGCCCCGCACTCGGGGGTCGATCAGGGCGTGTGCGGCGTCCACCAGCAGGTTGATGCCGACGAAGGCGGCGCCGACGATCAGCACGCCGCCCTGGATGAGCGGCAGGTCGCGGGCGGTGAGCGCGTCGTAGAGCAGGCGGCCCAGGCCGGGCCAGGCGAACAGGGTCTCCACGAAGACCACTCCCTCCAGCAGGTAGGCCAGTTGCAGGCCGCCGATGGTCAGCAGCGCGGGCGAGGCGTTGTGCGCGCAGTGCCGCAGCACGGCGGCCCGGCCGAGGCCGCGGGCGCGCAGGCCGTCGGCGAGGTCGCCGTCCAGGACGGCGGAGAGCGCGGCGCGGTGGACGCGGGCGGTGAGGCCGAGCGGGACGAGGGCGGCGGCGGTCGCGGGCAGCAGCAGGTGGCGCAGCAGGTCGCCGGACCCGCCGCCGGAACCGAACGCGTCGTGGGTGCCGCCGGCCGGGAGCAGTTGCCAGTGGACGGCGAACACAGCGATCAGCAGCAGCGCCACCGAGTACTGCGGGGCGGAGACGGCGAGCGTGGACGCCGCACTGCACAGGCGTCCCCACCAACCGCGCGGGCGCAGCGCGCCGAGCGTGCCGAGCAGGACGCCGCCGGCCAGGACGAGGGCGAACGCGGCGGCGGTGAGGGTGAGGGTCTCGCCGAGGGCGGGCAGCAGCAGGGCGGTGACGGGGCGTTGGGCGGAGGTCGAGGTGCCGAGGTCGCCGGTGAGGGCGTGGCCGAGCCAGTCGAGGTAGCGGACGGGCAGGGGCCGGTCGAGGCCGATCCGTTCCGCCAGGGCCTGCCGGGCCTCGGCGGGAGCGCCGGGGCCGAGGAACGCGGTGACGGGGTCGCCGGGGACGAGCGCGACGGTGGCGAACACGACGGCGCTCACCCCCAGCAGGGTGGGCACGGCGAGCAGCAGGCGGCGCAGCAGGAAGCCGGTCACGAGGTGCTCGGGTCGGCGGGGACGGTGGCGGGCATCGGCGGGGCAGGTCCTTCGGTTCGGCGACGGGCGGGGGCACCAGGTGTGCGCGGTGCTCACGGCGCGGCCCGTCGGGTGTGTCCAGGCCGAGCGTCGTGGACGGTGCGTGGGGGCAGCCAGCCAGGCGTTCATGCTGATACCGCTGGTCATAGGAACGGCGGCACGGGGTACCGCGCTGCGGCCGACGGCCTGGCGGCGAACTTTCCTTGACCGGCCGTCACCTGCATCCATACGATTTCCGGTATGGCATATCGGCGGACCGACTTCACCCTCTGGGGAATCGGCGGCTCGTGGCACCGCAGGTGCTTCGACGAGACCTGTCGTCCCGGCGCGGTGCGCCGCCCCCGGGCCTGACCGGCCCCGGCGTCCGCCCGTCCTCCGCCGGGATCCCTGCCGCGCGCCGTCGTCCGGCCGCCGCCGATCCCCACCTCCCGTGCCGGGCCCCGTGCCCCGGCCCGCCGCCTTCGAGGGGACCTCCGCCATGCACCCGTACCCCGTCACGCCCTCCCGCCGCCGGGAGGTCCCGTGCCCGCGCTGACCCGCGGCGCCGCCCGCACCCTGCGCCCGCCCACCCGGCGCGGCACCCGGTCGCTGGACGCCCTGCACACCGAGATCGACAACCCGCTCGACCTGCTGGCGGGCCATCAACTGCTCTCCGACGCCGCCCGCCCCGCCCCCGAGCCCGCCTGCACCTGCGGCCACCCGCTGTGCCCGGCCGGCGCCCACCGGACGGCCGCGACCCGGATCTTCCTGATCGAACGCCACCCGGTGGTCAGCGCCGGGCTGCGAAGCGTCCTCGCGCCCGACCCGGACCTCGCGGTGGTCGGCTCCGCGACCGACCCCGCGCACGCGCTGGCCGCCGTCCACCGGGCCCGCCCCGATCTCGTCCTGCTCGGACGCGGATCCGGTCTGGACGCCGACCTCGCCGCCGTCGCCGCGCTGCGCCGGCCCGAGGGCGCGCCCGGCGCCCGCGTGCTGCTGCTGCGCCGCGCCGAGACCACCACCGAGGCGAGCCGCATCCTGCTGGCCGGCGGCAGCGGCTGCTTCCCGCTCGACCTGCCGCCCGACCGCATCCTCGACGCCGTCCACCTCGCCGCCGCCGGCGCGACCCTCTTCCTCCCCGCCCCCACGCCGCTGCGCCCGCACCCCGCGCCCGCCGAACGTCCCCTCGACCAGGTCGGCCTGACCGACCGCGAACGCCAGGTCCTCACCCACCTCGCCCTCGGCCTCAGCAACGCCGAGATCGCCCGCCGCCTGACCCTCGCCGAAGCCACCGTCAAGAAGCACCTCACCCACGCCATGCGAAAAACCGGCCAGTCCGACCGCCTCCGCGCCGCGCTCTACGCCGTCCGCCACGGCCTCACGGGCTGAGCCCAGGCGGCGAACGCTGCCGCAGCACGGTCGAGTTGACCGACCGGGGCGCCGGCCCGGGCAGGCCCTGCCGGGCACGGCGCCGCCGGAGCCGCCACGGCGGCCGGCAACCCGTCGTGGTGACCCGGCCGGTGGCTGCGAGCACCCTCGGGTGCGCCGACCCGACGAACTGGTGAACGTGGACGACCCGGCCCGGCCCGAGTTGCGGGAGGCCCTCCCGGCCGCGCCGTCGATCCGGGTGCTGCCCGCCGCCGGAGCCGGAGGCCCACCGCTGTCTGCTCCAGCTCCAGGTCACCGCGCGCTCCACCCTCGGCGCGCTGACCCTGCACACCGGCGGCCTGCTGCTGGACGACGGCCGGCTCCGGGTGTTCGGCGGTGGACCGGCGGGCCTGGGCCGGGTCAACCGGTTCCCGACCACGTTCGATCCCGGTCGGCACCCGGGGACCGGCCTGGTCCTCGCCCACGACGTCCTCGGCGGCGTCTTCGCCCTGAACGGCCACGGCCCGGCCGCCAGCCGCCCCGGCGCCCCCGGCCAGGTGACGCACTTCGCCCCGGACTCGCTGGCGTGGGAGGCCCTGGACGTGGGCCACTCGGCGTGGACCTCCTGGCTGCTGTCCGGGCAGTGGACGTCGTCCTACGACGGCCTGCGGTGGCCTGGTTGGCGCGAGGAGACCGCCGCGCCGGCGGCCGACCAGGGGATCGCGATGTACCCCCTTCCTCTGGTCGGAGCAGGCCCGCCGGGATGTCGCGGCCACCAGCCGGCGGCCCGTCTCGATGCGTGAACTCCTCGGCACCGCCGGAGACTTCGCACAGCAGTCGGGCCTGCCGGACCCCGGCTTCCTCGGGGACGTGTAGCAGCGCCAGCGAAACGGGCTGCCGGCGACCTAGGTGTTCTGTCCTGTGAGGTTGGGGACGCGGCTGGCGGGTGGTTTGCCTGCGAGTGCGGTGTGTCCGCGGTGGTGATTGTAGGTGTGGAGCCAGGCGGGGTAGGCGTCTCGGCGTTCTTGTTCGGTGCGGTAGGGCCGTGCGTAGGCCCATTCGTCGAGCAGGGTGCGGTTGAAGCGTTCGACCTTGCCGTTGCTCTGGGGCCGGTAGGGGCGGGTGCGCTTGTGGGTGATGCCGGCCCGGGTCAGCGTGTCGCGCCAGTGGTGGGACTTGTAGCAGGCGCCGTTGTCGGTCAGCACGCGTCGGACGGTGATCCCGGCCCGGGCGAAGAACGCGTTCGCCCGGGTCCAGAACGCGGTGGCGGTCTCCTTGCGTTCGTCGGACAGGATCTCGCTGTAGGCGAGGCGGGAGTGGTCGTCGACGGCGTTGTGCAAGTAGCTGTAGCCGGCGCCGGAGCGGGTCCTGCGGCCGGCCTCGCGGCCGATGGCGCGGTGTCCTCCGCCGTCGGGGATGTTGCCGAGTTTCTTGATGTCGACGTGGACCAGCTCGCCGGGCGCGCGGTGCTCGTAGCGGCGTATCACCCGGCCGGTGGCGCGGTCGAGGTGGGCGAGGCGGGCGAGCCGGTAGCGGGTCAGGACGCGGTGCACGGTGGCCGGGTTGAGGTTCAGCAGGTAGGCGATGCGGGCGGGTCCCCAGCGGCGCAGGACGCGGACTTTGACGATCCGTCGTTCGGTTCGGGTCGGGGTCCGGCGCGGGCTGCGGTGCGGGCGCGAGGAGCGGTCTTCCATACCGGCCTCACCGAGCGCGCGGTAGCGGTCGGCCCAGCGCTTGGCGGTGGTCGGTGAGACCTGGAAGCGTTCGGCGGCCCGTCGTAGCGGCCAGCCGTCCTCGACCACGCAGCGGGCCAGGCGCAGGCGTCCGGTCTCGGTCAGGGGTGCGTTACGGTGTGGCATGAGGGCCTTTCTGGTCGCCGGTGCAGATGTCGCAATCCACACCAGGCCAGAAGGCCCTCACTCGTTTCAAGACCACCCGACCGTGAACCCTGTCACCAACCTCCATGGTCAGTACACCTAGGGTTCGATCTCCCCCGCGAAGACGATGATCTGGTCGATGAGGCTCCGCCGCAGATGGACGACGTCCGTTCCCGCCAGGCGGGGACCTCCGTCGGGCGTGGTGAAGGCCCACTGGTACCGGGCCCACTCGTCGGGCATGTCCACCGCCGAGCAGCGCGCCATCGTGCCGGTCCCCGCCGGGTGGTGCCGGATGTCCAGCACGAACCGCTCGACCGCCGCGATTCCTTCGCTGCGACCCAACGGCCCCCAGAAGACCACGTCCGAGGTCAGGGCCTGGGAGAGCAGGGCCGTCACATAGCTGTCGTCCGAGGCGTTGAACGCGGAGATGAACGTGTCGATCGCGGAGCGTGCAATCTCTTCCTGCATGTCCTAGTAATACCAGCCGTTCCGCGTGCGCTCGTCCCGCGAGCCGCCTTCCGGTCACGGTGAGCCGTCCCGGTCGCAGCACCGGCCACCCGGAGCACGCGGACGCCAACGGGTTTCCCGGCTACTGCGCCCGGGTGCCGGTCGCGGCCCGCGGGCGGGTGGCGCGGGCCGTGCACGCGGCTGCGGTGGTGAGGGCGACGGCCGTGCAGAGGGCGGCGGCGGCGAGCAGCTCGGGCCAGGCGACCGCGGTGGACGGGTCGGTCAACAGGCGGGTCAGGGCGGCGTGTTGGGTCACGGCGGTGAGGGCGGTGGCGGCCGCGGCGAGCAGGGTCCCGGCCAGGACGGCGATCGCCGCCTCGGCGGCCACCACCGCGACGATCTGGCGGCGGACCGCGCCCGCGAGACCCAGCAGGGCGAACTCGCGGCGGCGTCCGGCCACGGCCATCGCCAGGGTGCCGGAAACCGAGATCAGCGCGTACGCCAGTGCGATGCCGAGGACCACCACGGCCGCGTTGTCGGCCTGTTCGGCGGCCTTCGCGTGTTCAGCCGCCAACACGGCCTGCCGGGTGGTCAATTGCGCACCCGTTCCCGCCAACGCCCGCTCGACCGACGGGCGTTGGGAATCGTCCAGCCCGTCCAGGTACAGCGAGGTCGGCGGCGCCGCGCCGATCAGCGACGCGGACAGGTACGCGTCGTCGCCGCCGAGCCCCCGCGCCACCACCGCCGCGACCACCACCGGAACGCGCGTGCCCGTCGGCAGCAGGGCGACCAGGTGGTCGCCCACGGCGATGCCGTCGGACTCGGCCGCGTGCTCGTCGATCACCAGGAAGTCCGCGGGCAGTTCGGCCGCCGATCCGGCCCGCACCGGCGGCGTGAACGTGCGGCCGAACGCCGCTGCGGGCACCGCCTGCACCCGCAGCGAGTCGAGCTGTTCGCCGTCCGCCGTGCCGATCTTGACGTTTAGCGAGGTCACGGGCGTGACCCGGACGCCGGGCACGGCGGCCAGCCGTTCGGCCGGCCCGGCCGCGCCGGGCGCCGGCAGCACCACGTCCGTCGCCCGCACCTCCTGGCGCTGACGGGCCGACGCGGCGGCGTCCGCGGAGTGCTGCACCGTCAGCAGGGTGCCGACCAGCCCGACCGCGAGCACCACCGGGGCCACCGTCGCGGCGGTGCGCCGCCGTTCGGTCAGCACGCTCTCGCGCACCAGCGTCGGACCGGCCTTCGCGGAGCGCCGCAGCGGCCAGGTCAGCACCCGCACCAACGGCGGCAGCAGCACCGGCGCGAGCAGCGCGAACGCGCCGACGTACAGCACCGGAACGGCTTGGTACTTGCGGACGTTGGCCGCCAGGTACGGCTCGGTCCGGGCGACGACGACGCCGGCGACGACCGCACCGATCAGCAGCGCGCCGCCCAGCAGCAGCCGCACCGGCACCCGGCCGCGCCGCTCCACCGCGCTCTCCCGCAGCGCCTCGGCGGGGCGGATCACCGACACCCGGACCAGCGTCGCCGCCGAGCCCGCCAACGCCGCCACCACTCCGAGCAGGAACGCGACCAGCAGCGGCAACAGGCGGAACGGCACGGTGAACCAGGACGGCGCGACGCCGTGGTGCAGCATCCAGCCGCGCAGCGGAGCGACCGCGAGCGGAGCGAGCGCGCAGCCGAGCAGCGCGGCGGCCGTCCCGATCAGCGCGGCCTCGCCGAGCACCAGCCGCCGCACCTGCCGGGGCGCGGCCCCGACCAGTCGCAGCAGGGCGAGTTCGCGGCGGCGCTGCTCGGTGGCGAACGCGAAGGTCGCGACGACCACGAACACGGCCACACAGACGGCGAGTCCGGTGGTACTGCCCGCCATCGCCTGGGCGTTGGCCAGCGCCTGCGCGCCGCCGGTGTCGTCGGGGTCGATCCGGGTCCGGCCCGGCCCGGCCAGCACGACGGCGCGCTCGCCGACCACGGACCGCAGTCGATCGGAAGTCAGGTTGCTCACCAGCGCGTTGACGCCCGGGGACAGGCGCTGCGCCTCGGCGTCGGTGAAGAACGCGGCCCGCTCGAACCAGCGGCCCTCGGTGACGCCGACCACCCGGTAGCGTCCGGCGCCGGTCTCGACCTGACGCCCGATCAGCTGCGCGTCCGTGCCCGTCAGCACGGTCTCGTCGGAGGCCTGCGGCGGACGTCCGGCGCGCAGCCGGTAGCCGGCGAACGCGGCCGACGACCACCCGTGGCCGGTGGCGTCGCCGTCGAGGCGGAGCGGGAAACTGCGGTCGGGCGCGGCGCCGGCCTCGACCAACTGCGCGACCAGGTCCGGCGGGAGGACCGCCGGGGCCTTCATCGGGTGGTCCGCGAAGCCGGCCGGGGCGACGACCGTCCCCGCGTCCCGGAAGCGCTGCGGGCCGGGGTGGGGGGTGCCGAAGGTGGCGGTCAGGACCAGCGCCATGGCGCCGATCATCGTGACGCCGAGCGCGAGCGCGACGAAGGCGCCGAGGAAGCTCGTCCAGCGCTGCCGCAAGGTGGCTGCCGCGAGGCTCAACACGCGTACTCCCCGGACTCGTTGGGCTCCAGCGCGGCCATCCGCAGCGCGACCGCCTCCGCCGTCGGATCGGGCAGCTCGCCGACCACCCTGCCGTCCGCGAGGAACAGCACCCGCTGCGCGTACGAGGCCGCCACCGGGTCGTGCGTCACCATGACCACCGTCCGGCCGTGGCGCTCCACCACCTCCCGCAGCAACGCCAGCACCGCCCGCGCCGAACGCGAATCCAGGGCGCCCGTCGGCTCGTCCGCGAGGATCACCTTCGGCCCGACGGCCAGCGCCCGGGCGATCGCCACCCGCTGCTGCTGCCCGCCCGACAGCTCGGCGGGCCGATGCCCGCCGCGCTCGGCGAGCCCGACCTCGGCCAACCGCCGGTCGATCTCCGCCGGATCGATCCGCCGCCCGGCCAGCCGCAGCGGCAGCTCGACGTTCTGGCGGGCCGTCAGCACCGGCACCAGATTGAACGACTGGAACACGAATCCCAGCCGCTCCCGGCGCAGTTCGGTCAGCTCCCGCTCCGACATCCGATGGACGCGCTGCCCGTCGAGCAGCACCTCGCCCTCGTCCACCGGCTCCAGCCCCGCCGCGCACAGCAGCAACGTCGACTTCCCCGACCCGGACGGCCCCATCACCGCCGTGAAGCTCCCTGCCGCGAACGCCGCGTCCACCCCGTCCAGCGCCCGCACCACGCCCTGCCCCCGCCGATACGCCCGCCGCACCCCGGCCATCCGCACCACGTGCTCCCCCGCCACACCCTCGCTCATCACCGCCCAGACGCTAGGCCCCCGCCCGCCCCCCGCACCTCCGGACGCCCCCTGATCCGGACCCTGAACTGTCCCTGACCTGCCGCCCGACGACTACGGTCATCACCACGGCCGACTCCCACCCCCCACGAGGTCGTCGCCCGGCCGCGCACCGCCGCCGGGGTCCTGCTCTTCGACCCCGAGGGCCGACTCCTCCTGGTGAAGCCCACCTGCAAGGACGGCTGGGAGGTCTGCCCGTCGTCGGGGCCGCACCCCGGCCCGGTGACGTGGCCGGGGTCTGCCCGTGCAGTGGTCGGGCCGTGAACTCCTCGGCTGGACGGCCCGGTTCAGCCTCGCCGACGAGGTCGGGGACTCGCTGCGCCGGCGCGGGGTCCGCGACGGCGTGCTCGGCGTGGACTGAACCGCCCGCCTCGGCCCGATGCGTCCGGCGTCCGTCACGGGAGGGGCCGCGCACACACGTCAGATGAACGGCTGATCGGGTGGACGGCCGCAGGTGGCGGGAGTGTCGCGACCGGTTGGCAGGCCAGGTACCCCAGGCTCGTCCCCAAACAAGGAGGCGATGACCGTGATCCCCGTACGCCGATCCAGCGTTCTCACCCGCACCGCGCTGGCGGCAGCCGCCCTGATGGCCGCCGCCACGGCATGCAGCAGCAGCGGCAAGTCCCCCGCTGCGACGAACAGCCCGACGGGTGGCGCGACCGGCGGGCCGGCGGGGACCGTCACGGTGACCGAGAAGGAGTACTCCCTCGCCTTCTCCGAGATGCAGCTGACGCCCGGCAGCCACACGTTCGTCGCCCACAACGCCGGGACGACGGACCACGCGCTGGCCATCTCGGGCCCCGGCGTCGCCACCATGCAGACCTCGCCCATCCCGCCGGGCGGCGACGCACAGTTCACCGTCACGCTCCAGCAGGGCAGTTACGAGCTGTGGTGTCCGATCGACGACCACAAGGCGCTCGGCATGGACGCCCACGTCCAGGTCGGTGCGGGCGGGACGGGGTCGCCCGCACCGACCGGCGGGGCCACCGGCGCCACGCCGCCCGGCAATGGCTACTGACACCCGGCACTCCGACACCGAGCGGCCGCTGCTGCGCCGGGCGCTCCAGTTGGTCACGGCGGCGGCGCTGGCGGTGAGTGCCGCGATCCACGCCGACCTCGCCCCCGGCTACGACGCGATCGGCGCGCACCTCACCCAGGGCACGCTGTTCCGGCTCGAAGCGGCCGTCGCCGCCCTCGCCGCGCTCCTCGTGCTGGTGGCCGGCCACCGGCGGGCCGTGTGGATGTTCGCCGCGCTGGTGTCCGCCTCCGCCCTCGGCGTCCTGCTCCTGTACCGCTACGTGGACGTGGGCGCCATCGGCCCGCTGCCGAACATGTACGAACCCGCCTGGTTCCCCGAGAAGACCACGACCGCGATCGCCGAGGCCGTCGCCACCGTCACCGCGATCGCGGGGTTCCTCACCACCCGGCGTCCCCACTGAGCGCCGGCGGGCACGACGCCGTGGCCCCGGCGCCCCGGCGAGGCGCCTACTTTCCGAGGCGGGACGCGTTCGCGGCGCGGCGGGCGAAGACCTCGGCCTGGCGGTCGGTCATCTCGCGGAGGGCGGACTTGCGGGCGCGGGACGGGAGGCGGTCGAGGTAGAGGCGGCCGTGGAGGTGGTCGGTCTCGTGCTGGAGACAGCGGGCGAAGTAGCCGTGGCCCTCGATGGTGAGGGGGCGGCCGTGGAGGTCGAAGCCGTGGGCGACGGCGTGGTCGGGGCGGGCGAGCTCGCGGTGGGGGCCGGGGACGGAGAGGCAGCCCTCGGGTTCTTCGAGCAGGCGGCGGTGGGTGGCGGGGAGGTCTTCGAGGACGGGGTTGGCCAGGTGGCCGACGTGGCGGACGCCCCAGTCGTCGGTGATGTCCCAGATGAAGAGCTGGAGGTCGACGTCGACCTGGTTGGCGGCCAGACCGGCGCCGTCGGCGATGTGGTTGGTGGCGAACATGTCGTCGATCAGACGGGCGAGTTCGGGGGTGCCGAACTCGGTGACGGGGCGGCAGCGGCGGTGCAGGACCGGCTCGCCGACGACGGTGATCCGGCGGACCGCGCCGCGCTCGGTCTCGGGGGCGAGCGCCGGGTAGGCGTCGACGGGTTCGCCCTGGACGCGGACCCGGCGGTCCTGCGGGGTGTCGGCCATGAGGGGTCTTGCCTGCCTCTACTCGGTGGTGTGACGGCTTGTCATCTGCTTTGCAAAGTAGCACGCTTTGCAAAGTGACCGATGAGATCCGCGAGACCGAACGGGCGCTGCCGCCCGGTGTCCGCCGCCCGCTGCCCGACCACCCCGTCCGGATCGCCCTGCTGGACCTGCTGGCCGAGGCCGGCACCGTGACGTCGACCGGGGCCGCCGCGCGGCTCGGGCTCAGCTCGGGCCTGTGCTCGTTCCACCTGCGGCAGTTGGCCCGCTACGGGCTGGTCGAGGAGGTCCCGCAGGGTGGCCGCGCCCGCCCGTGGCGGCTGCGCTGGGAGACCGAGGACACCCCCGCGCCGCACCCCGTCCACCCGACCGGAGCGACCGACGCCGCCGAAGCGCCCGAAGCGGCCGCCGAGCCGTTCACCGCCGTGCTCCACCTGACGCCCGCCGAGGCCGGCGAACTCCAGCAGAACGTAAGGGCGTTGATGGCGCGGTACGTCGGCCGCAAGGACCGTCCGCGCGGCGCGCGGCCGTACGCCGCGGCCGCCCGGATCGTCCCGCTGCTGCCCGGCTGAGCGGCGCCCCGCAGGCGACGAAGGTCGCCCCGGGGGGATCCGTTCGGGGCTTCTGGGGCCCGGTGGGTGCTGCCTAGCGTGGCTGGCAGGACGTAGCCGTGCGGGTCGGAGGGAGAGCACCGATGGGCGTCGCACCCGAGGGCAGAACCGGGCCGGACGGGCCGGCGGGGCGCCAGGTCGCGCTGCTGCCAATCAAGTCGGCGGCAGAACAGGAGGGTTGGCGTTCGCCGTACCGGTCGATGCCGGATGCCGAGCGCTCCGCGCTCTGGCGGCGGCGCCTGCACGAGGCGGAGGCCGGGCTGACCAGGTACCTGGTGAGTCTGGGCGACCAGCCGCAACTCGCGGAGTGGTTCGCGTTGCAGGGCGAGATCTTCGCCGACCTGCCGGACGGGGCCGCGCCGTCCGCGCAGTGGCAGCGGCTGTTCTTCCGCGGGCAGGCGCTGATGGAGCGCTTCCTGGTGCGGCACTACGGCGAGCAGGTGCTCGCGGCGTGGGCGGCGTCCAACGCCGAGGTGCACCGCACCGTCGAGCCGGACCACGGGCGGGGCGCGGCGGACCCGATCCACCGGATCGCCCGGCAGGCCGAACTGTACGGCTCCGACTACGAGTTCGACGATGCGCAACCGCCCGGCCCGCGGCACGCCGCGCTGACCATCACGCACTGCGCGATCTGGGACTACCGCGAGCAGGCTCGCCGCAGCGGGGTGACGATCACCCTCGCCTCGCCGTGCACGTACTGCACGCACGCGCTGTCCGCGAACATCCGCGCCAAGGGCTTCCGCCCGGCGCACCGCCTGCTCTCCGGTCCGACCGGCCACGGTTGCCACTGGGAGGCGAGCGCCGAAGAAGAGGCCGACGAGACGACGGGGGCGCCCTGATGTGCGGAGTGACCGGCTGGCTGGACTGGGCGGAGGATCTGCGGCTGCGCGCCGAGACGGTCCGCCGGATGACAGAGACCCTGCTGTGCCGGGGCCCGGACGCCGACGGGGTGTGGCTGTCGCGGCACGCCGCGCTGGGCCACACCCGGCTGGCGGTGATCGACCTGGACGGCGGGCTGCAGCCGTTCGCGGACGGCGAGCCCGCCCGGGCGGTGCTCGCGTACAACGGCGAGCTCTACAACCACCGTGAGCTGCGGGCCGAGTTGGAGACGCACGGGCACGTGTTCCGGACCCGTTCCGACACCGAGGTGATCCTCCGCGCGCACCTGCAGTGGGGTCACCGGGCGCCGGCCCGGTTCAACGGCATCTTCGGGTACGCGCTGTGGGACGCCCTCAACGAGGAACTCCTGCTGGTGCGCGACCACTTGGGAAT
This sequence comes from Kitasatospora griseola, assembly GCF_044999035.1. Classification (NCBI taxonomy): domain Bacteria; kingdom Bacillati; phylum Actinomycetota; class Actinomycetes; order Kitasatosporales; family Streptomycetaceae; genus Kitasatospora; species Kitasatospora griseola. The sequence goes on from NZ_CP173360.1 coordinate 1,691,422, forward strand.
CAAGCCGCTCTACTGGCACCGGCACGCGAACGGCGTGCTGTTCGGCTCCGAGCCGAAGGCGGTGCTCGCGAACCCGTTGCTGCGGGCCGAGTTGGACGCGGCCGGCATCGCGGAGCTGTTCGCACTGCCGGCCGCGCCGAGCACCGGGCACGGCCTGTTCCGCGGGCTGCACGAAGTCCGGCCCGGGCACCTGGTGCTGGCGAGCCGCCATGCGGTGCGTGAAATCCCGTACTGGCGACTGGAGTCGGCCTCGCACCCGGACGACGAACCGACCACCCGGGCCACCGTGCGGGCGCTGCTCGCGGACGCGGTGGAGCGGCAACTGGTCAGCGACGTCCCGCTGTGCACGCTGCTGTCCGGCGGCGTGGACTCCTCCGCGATCACCGCGCTGGCCGCGGCCGCCCGGGAGCGGGGCGGCCAAGGCAAGATCACCAGCTTCTCGGTGGACTTCCCCGGCAGCGCCGACCGCGCCCCCGACGCCTGGCGCACCGGCCGGGACGCCCCGTTCGTGCAGGCCGCCGCCGCCCACATCGGCACCGTGCACACCAGCGTGCTGATCCCCGACGACGACCTGCTGGACGCCCGCGACGCCGTGCTGCGGGCCCGCGACCGCCCCGGCTGGGGCGAGATGGACGCCTCGCTGCACCTGCTGTTCCGCGAGGTGCGCCGCCGCTCCACGGTCGCGCTGTCCGGCGAGGCCGCGGACGAAGTGTTCGGCGGCTACCCGTACTTCCACGACGCGGCGGCGCTCGCCTCCGGCACCTTCCCGTGGCTGCACGGGCGCACCACCCCGGCCGCGCTGCTGCGCCCGGAGGTGCGCGCCGAGGTCCGGCCGGCGGAGTACACCGAGGCCGCGTACCGCAGCAGTCTCGCCTCGGTGCCGCGGCTGGACGGGGAGGACCCGGCGGCGGCGAAGGTGCGGGAGACCTTCCACCTGGCGCTGACCCGCTGGCTGCCGCCGCTGCTGGACCGGGTGGACCGGGTGTCGATGTCGGTCGGCCTGGAGGTCCGGGTGCCGTTCTGCGACCACCGGCTGGTGGAGTACCTGTGGAACGTGCCGTGGGAGCTGAAGTCACCCGGCGGCCGGGCCAAGGGGCTGCTGCGGGACGCGGTGCGCGACCTGCTGCCGCCGCAGGTGACGGACCGTCCGAAGTCCGGCTACCCGTCCACCCCGGCGGTGCGCTACACCGAGGTGCTGACCGCCCGCGCCCACGAGCTGCTGGCCGACCCGGCCGCGCCGGTGTTCGACCTGGTGGACCGGGACCTGGTGCGCCGCCACCTCGCCGAGGGCCGTCCACTGCCCAGCCCGCGCACCGCGCCGAACCCGGTCGGCGGCCTGGACCACCTGGTGCAGGTCGACGAGTGGCTGCGGGCCTACCAGGTGGGTCTGCGGTGAGCGCGCCGGCCCGCGAGACCCAACGGGAAACCGCTTTCCAGACAGTGCCGGAAACCGCTTTCCGTTCGGCCGCCCGGCACTGGCCGACCGGCGTCGCCGTGCTCACCGTCCGCTGGGCGGGCCTCGAACACGCGAAGACCGTCTCCTCGTTCGCCACCCTCTCGCTCGACCCGCTGCTGATCGGCGTCGCGGTCTCCCGCCGCAGCCCGCTGACGGCCGCGGTGCGCGCGGCCGGACGCTTCACCGTCGCGGTGCTGGGCGAGCACCAGGCGGCGCTGGCCCGCCGCTTCGCCACCCCGGGCGCGGGCCGGGCCCCGGGCGGCTTCACCGACCTGCCGGTGCTCGACGCCCCGACCGGCGGGCCGGTGCCGACCGGCGCGACGGCCTGGTTCGACGCCCGGCTGCACGCCGAACTCCCGGTCGGCGACCACCTGTTGCTGGTCGGCGAGGCCCTCGCGGTCGGCGAGGGAACGGGCCGTCCGCTGCTGCACCACGCCGCCCGCTACCGGCAGCTCGGCCCCGAGCTCCCACCTGCCGAGCTCCCGTCGACCGAGCTCCCATCAATCGACCCTCCAGCGCAAGGAGTTGGCGCATGACCCTGCTGTCCCCGGAGCCGCGCGGCCTGCTCACCGGCGCCCGCTACCTGGCCGAACTCGACGACGGCCGCGAGCTGTACCTGGACGGGCAGCGCGTCGGCAACCCGGCCGAGCACCCGGCGTTCCGGCCCGCCGCCGAGGAACTCGGCCGCCTGCTCGACCTCCAGCACCGGCCCGAGCACCGCGAGTTGCTGACCTTCAAGGACCCGGACACCGGGCTGCGCCTGGCCCGCGCCTACCAACCGCCCACCACCCTGGAGGAGTTGCGCGTCCAGCGGCGCAGCGCCGAGTTCTGGCACGCCGAGGCGCTCGGGCAGCAGGGCCGCTCCCCCGCGTTCATGGCCTCGATCGCCGTCGGCGTGCACGACTTCCGCCACCGGCTCGGCGCCGCCGATCCCCGGTTCGGGGCCAACGCCGAAGCCTGGTACCGGCATTGTGCACAGAACGACCTGGTGCTCTCGCACGCGCTGGGCGACCCGCAGATCGACCGCTCGGCGAGCCCGCTGGACGACCCCGACCTGGCGCTGCGCGTGCTGTCGGAGAACGAGAACGGCATCGTGGTGCGCGGGGCGAAGCAGCTCACCACCCTCGCGCCGCTGGCGCACGAGGTGCTGGTGTACCTGTCGGCGTCCTTCACCCAGGGCCGGGCCGAGCAGTTCGTGGTGTGGTTCGCGCTGCCGCTGAACACGCCCGGCCTGATCACGCTGGCCCGCGAGCCGCTCGGCACCGCCCCGTGGGGACACGGCCATCCGCTCGGCGCCCGCTACGACGAGCAGGACGCGATGCTGTTCTTCGACGACGTCCTGGTGCCGTGGGACCGGGTGTTCCTGCTGCGCGACGCCGACCTGGCCCGCCGCGGCCTGGCCCGGATCAACGCCTGGAGCGCCTACGTCGGCCACATCCGCTACCGGGAGCGCCTGCGCACCCTGCTGGCCACCGCCACGCTGCTCGCCGAGTCGATCGGCGTCAGCCAGTTCCGCAACATCCAGGAGGACCTGGGCCGCCTCGCCGGGTACGCCGAACTCACCGAGTACTTCCTGGACGCGGCGGAGAACCGCGGCGCGCTCACCGACGCCGGCCTGTTCGCCCCCGGCGACACCTTCGCCTCCCGGGTCTGGTCGGCCGAAGTCGCCGGCGACGCCGTCGAGATCGTCCGCCGGATCGGCGCGTCCGGCCTGCTGATGCAGCCCTCCCCCGGCGACCTCGCCAACCCGCGGCTGCGGCCGCACCTCGACCGCTACATGCGCGGGCGGGGCATCGACGTCGAGGCCAAGTCCCGGCTGTTCCGGCTGGCTTGGGAACTCACCGGGGACGGCTTCGGGCAGCGCCAGGACCTGTACGAGTATGTCCACCGCGGCGACCTCGCCCGCAACCGCATCACCGTCTTCCACCGCTACGACCAGTCCGCGACCAGGGCCCGACTGCTCGCCCTGCTCGACGACCCCGCCGCGAACGTTCAGGAGGCCCGCACGTGAGCCCGTCCGCCGTCGAGATCCAGGCCCGCACCCTCGCCGGGTACGCCGACGCCAGCCGACTGCGCCAAGTCCAGGACCGCGACTGGGTGTTGGACCGCGTCACCGGATCCCCCGAGACGCTGATCGACCTGGGCAGCGGCATCGGCCAGCTGCTCGCCACCGCCCTCGACCGCTTCCCCTCGCTCCGCCTCGCCGTCGGCCTGGAACGCTCCGAGCACCGGATCGCCGAAGCCGCCGACCGCCTCGCCCCGTACGGCCAACGCGTCGCGCTGCACGCCGCCGACCTCACCGCGCCCGAGCAACTCCCGTACCGCGCCGAGGTGATCACCCAGACCTCGGTCCTGCACTGGCTGTACCCGGACGAGGACCGGATCTTCGCCTGGGCCGCCGAACACCTCGCCCCCGGCGGGCGCTTCCTGCTCACCACCTACCACCCGGCCCGGGACGCCCACGGGCTGGGCGGCGAGGACGAGTTGGTCCGCGAGGCGCTCACCGCCCTCGGCACGCCCGCCGCCGACGTCCCCGCGCTGCTCGCCGCGCACGGCGTCCTGCCGATCGCCACCCGCACCCGCACCGCCGCCGACCTGCTCACCGTCCTCGCCCCGCACCTGCGCGTCGCCGGCCACACGGAACGCGACGCGGTCGTCACCGTCGACTCGGCCGAGCAGTACGAGCACTTCCACGCCGCGACCTTCGGCGACTACTACGCCCGGGTGCTGCCCGGAGAGCGCCGCGCCGACTTCTACCGGGCGATCGGGGCGAGCGCCTGGCGGCGGCAGAACACGCTCGGACGGGTCAGCCGAATGCCGGTTCGACTCTGGGAGTTGACGGCACATGAGGAGTTTGTTTCAGGAACCGGAAACCGCCCGCCCCGCGCCTAGGGTGGGTGCGCGACGCCCCCGGAACCGCCCGCAACGAGGAGCCACCCGTGTCCACCCCCGCCGTCAGTCAGGAGCTCGGCGCCTTCCTGCGCGCCCACCGCGAACGCCTCCAGCCCGCCGACGTCGGACTCACCGCCACCGCCCGGCGACGCACCCCCGGGCTGCGCCGCGAAGAGGTCGCCTCGCTCTCCGGCGTCGGCCTCGCCTGGTACACCTGGCTCGAACAGGGCCGCGTCACCGCCTCCCGGCAGGTCCTGGAGGCGGTGGCGCGAGCCCTCCGCCTGGACGCGGCGGGCCTGCGGCACGCCATGCGACTGGCCGGCTACCACGAGCCCGTCCCCGCGGACCGCACCGCCGCCGAGCGGCTCGCCGACGCGGTCCGCCCCGTCCTCGACTCCTGGCCGACCAGCCCCGCCGTCCTGCTCGACCGGCACTTCGACCTGCTCGCCTGGAACGCCGCCTGGACGGCGCTGTGGGGCTCCCCCGAGAAGGTCGACGCCGACCGCCGCAACCTGATGTGGCTGATGGCCGTCGACCGCCACCTGCGCAGCGTCCTGCACGACTGGGAACCGCTCGCCATGAACGTCTTCCAGCACTTCCGCGCCCAGGCCGGCCCCGCGATCGCCGACCCCCGCACCGACGAGCTCTACCGCCACCTCGAAGCGGACGCCCCCGACCTCCGCCACTGGTGGGGCTGCCACACCGTCGCCGAACTCACCGCCCGCGAGGTGGTGGTCTCCCCACCCGCGAGCACCGCGGTGTACCTGACGCTGAGCTCGTTCCACCCGGTGGACGATCCGTCGGCGCTGGTGCTGCTGTTCACCCCGAACAGCCCGGCGGACCTGGCGCGGATGAACGACCTGATCGAGCGCCCGCTCCGGGCGACGGCGTAGGAAGCACCACCAGGGGCGCGAGCGGGTGCGAAACCAGGGGCGCGGGGAACTGCGCGAAGCGGAAGGCACCCCGCCGCAAGATCGCGACGCAGGACAATGACTTGCCATTGATCGCGACCTTACGGACAGGTTGGCGCTTGTCGCGCAGTTCTCCCCCAGCCCTGGCGGGCCGGGAGGCACCCCCACGCGCCCCTGTTTTCGCGTCCGCCTGCGATTCGCGTCCGCCTGCGTTTCACGCCCCTGTTTTCGCGCCCGCCTGCGTTTCACGTCCGCCTGCGTTCCGCACCCGCACTGTGCCCGCGGCCGCTGCAAGCGCGAGCACGACGCCCGTGATCAGCGACCCGTGCGCGACGTTGCCGAAAGCGCCGATCGCCCAGGCGCCGACGCCCGTGCCCGCGTACATCGTGGAGGTCAGCCAGGCGCTGGAGGTGGCCCGGTGGGCGGGGGCGACGGTGCCGGCCAGGGTCTGCTGGTCCGTCACGAAACCGCCGGAGGCGACGAACCAGAGGAGGACGCCCAGGAGGGAGAGGATCAGGCCCGGTCCCGCCACGGCGAGGGCGATGCCCGCGGCGAGGAGCAGCGCCCAGCCGGGGAGCAGGGCCGGCTGACGGCCCGCCGCGCGGGCCTTGTCGCCGAGGCGGCCGCCGAGCAGGGAGCCCGCCACGCTGCCGGCGCCGACCAGGATGCCGACCAGGCCGAGGGCCTGGACGGAGAGGTCGAAGCGGTCGCCGAGGACGGCGCCGAGGAAGGTGTAGGCACCGAGGTTGGCGGCGTTGAAGGCGGTGTTGACCAGGAGGGCGCGGCGCAGGGCGGGGTCCCGCCAGGCGGCCAGGACGGCGAGGATCGTGCCGCCGGCGGGAGACGCGGGCCGCGGGGCGACCTGGCGGAGCAGTAGCGGGACGGCGGCCGCCGTGCCCGCGGTGAGGGCCCAGAACGCGGCGCGCCAGCCGGCCGCGCCGGCCAGGAGTCCGCCGAGCGGGACGCCGATGACCTGGCCGGTGGAGAACAGCGCCATGCCGAGTCCGAGGGCGCGGCCGCGGACCGCGTCGGGGGCGGTTTCCGCGATGTGCGCCCAGATCGCGGGGCCGGCGGCCGCGGCGGCGAGTCCGGCCAGGGCGCGGGAGAGCACCAGCAGGGTGAGGTCGGTGGAGAGCGCGGCGGCGGCGTTGGAGAGCACGAACAGCGCGGTGCCGGCCAGTAGGGTGCGCCGTCGTCCGAACCGGTCGCTGAGCAGGCCGAGGAACGGCGCGCAGACCGCGTACACCAGGACGTACGCGGTGACGGTGGAGGCCGCGGCGGCCTCGCTGACGTGGATCGAGCCGGCGATGGTCGGCAGCAGCGGGGAGACCAGGAAGGTCTCCGTCCCGAACAGGAAGAGCAGGGCGAGCACTCCGGCGTACCGCCACCGCCGGAACACCGGTTCGGCCGGCGTCTCCGCCTCGGCCCGGGAAAGGTCGGACACGTCGCTCACGGCGACCACCACCTCGTCAGCAGCGCGCAGCGCGTCCTCGGACCGGGGAACGCCGTCGGCCGCGCGCAGGGGGTACGGGGGCCCGATGCGGCCATCCTGGGCGGCGGGCGGGGGCGGCAACCAGACAGGCGTTGGTCGTGTGACCGCCGCTCACACGTTGCTGGAGTGTCAGCGGGTGTGGAGTCCGCCCGGGGGGATAGAAGGGCGGCATGCGTGTTGTTCCGGAGTCGGTGGCGGCGCTGGTGCGTCGCGGTGCCAGGGACCCGTTCGTGGTGCAGACGGTGCGGGCCACGGTCGCGGCGACGCTGGCGTACGTGGTGGCGACCTGGCTGAGCCGGGAGCCGGTGCCGTTGACGGCGCCGCTGACGGCGCTGCTGGTGGTGCAGGTGACGGTGTACTCGACGCTGAAGACCAGCGTGCGGCGGGTCAATTCGGTGGTGGTCGGGGTGCTGATCGCGATCGGGTTCTCCACCGTGGTGGGGCTGTCCTGGTGGAGCCTGGGGCTGATCATCCTGGCGTCGCTGACGGTGGGCCGGTTCGTCCGGGTCGACGAGTTCGTCCAGGAGGTGGCGATCAGCGCGATGCTGATCCTGGGCGTCTCGCAGGTCACCACGCAGGCCTGGGACCGGGTGCTGGAGACGGTGATCGGCGCGGTGGTCGGCCTGCTGTTCAACCTGGTGTTCGCGCCGCCGGTGTGGGTGGACACCGCCGGGGAGAAGATCGAGGACCTGGCCCGGCGCGCCCGTCACCTGCTGCTGGACCTCGCGGAGGAGCTGGGCCGCCCGGTGCCGGTGGAGCGGGCCGCCGAGCGGCTGCACGAGGCGCGCCGGCTGGACCAGGCGATCGCGGAGGTGGACGGCGCGCTGCGGCAGGCCGAGGACAGCCTGCGACTGAACCCGCGGATCAGCGAGGGCCTGCTGTCGCGGCTGGTGCTGCGCACCGGCCTGGACACCCTGGAGATCTGCGTGGTGGTGATCCGGGTGATCGCCCGTTCGCTGACCGACCTGGCCAAGCGGCGCACCGTCGACGAGCAGCTGTTCCCGTCGGAGGTCGCGGTGGCGCTGGAGGAGCTCTTCGCGCACATCGGCGGGGCGCTGGTGAGCTTCGCGGTGCTGGTCACCACCCAGGTCAGCCGCAACGCGGAGGAGGCCGAGCAGCGCCTGACGTCCGAGCTGGCCGCGGCCTGGACCTGCCGGGAGAACGTCGCGCAGCTGCTGCTGCGCCGCATCCAGCAGGACCCGCAGGCCTGGCAGCTGCACGGCTCCCTGCTCGCCGAGGTGGACCGGATCCTGGACGAACTGGATCTGGAGCACCGCTCCCGCCGTCTGATGGAGGAACTCGACCGGGCCTCCGTCGCCGGCCGCGACCGCTTCTCCCGCTTCGCCGGCATCCGCCGCCTGGCCCGCGGCGAGCGCCTGCGCCCCCGCCGCCGCAAGCCCGACCGGCAGGCCGCCTGACGGAGCGTCGTCCTCGACGGCTCCTCGACGGCGGAGGGTGCGCCGGCCCGGCCTGCGGCACCTCGGCGCCTGACGGGCCGTCGGAGTGGGCCCGCTCCACCGTTGGGACGAAACGTCGTACCGGGCCGGAGTGTTGTGGTGGCGGGCGACGGGGGCGCGGTGAACCTCGTGGGGTGTCGGCGCGGTGCCGGCAGCTCCCGTCCACCCATCCGGAGTTCTCCATGGCCTCAACCCTGGCCGGGCGACGCCTGCGTGCCCTGCGTGCCGGTGTCCTCCTCGGCGCCGCCGCGCTGCCGCTGGCCGCGCCCGCGGCGCCGGCCTTCGCCGCGCCCGGCGACAACGGCGACGTGAAGATCCACAGTACCGGCGTGCCGTTCAACGACCCTCGGGACGAGCCGAAGGTCTGCAAGTTCTACCTGGACGCCTTCAACTTCGACACCGTGCAGCTGGTGTCCTGGGAGATCGACCAGCAGCAGCCGCCCGGCACCAGGACGCTGTCGGGGAGCATCGTGCTCTCCGGCGGCACCGGGCACACCACCAACCTGTCGCTGCCGAACGGCACCTACAAGCTGATCTGGAACTTCGTCGGCGAGACCGGGCAGGCCAAGCAGAAGGTGTTCGCCGTCGACTGCGGCTCCGGCGCCCAGAACAGCCCGCCGCCGACCGCGCCGCCCGCGCATGCCCAGCAGTCGGCGGCGGCGCCGCAGCTGCACTCGGCGCCGCCGCAGGTGCACCAGGGCCACGTGCCGAAGGGCGGGGTCGCGGCCGGCGAGGGCGGCGGCTCGCACGGGCTGAACCCGGCGGAGATCGCCGTCGGCGGTGCGCTGCTCGCCGGGGGCGGATGGCTGGTGGCTCGCCGGCTGCGTCGCTCGCGCCGTTGACGCCACCTCGGCGGGCCCCCCGCCGCCGACGGACCCGTGGCGCCGACCCCGTCGTGGTCGGCGCCACGGCCGTGGCCGTGCTGTTCGGCGGCATGCTGGTGCGCGACGGCCTGGTCGGCGCCCAACCGCCCCCGCCCGACGCGGCCCCCGCCCCGTCGCACCGCGCCACGCTCGCCCCGGACTCCCCGGCGCTCGACCCGTCCGCGCCGCGCCGGCTGCGGATCCCGTCGATCTCCGTGGACGCCACCTTCACCGAGCTCGGCCTGGACGTCCGGGGCGAGCTGGAGACCCCGCCGAGCGAGCGGGCGAACCTGGTCGGCTGGTACCGCGACGGCGCCGCGCCCGGCGCGGACGGCACCGCCGTGGTGGTCGGGCACGCGGACGACCGGCACGGCCCGGGCGTGCTGTACCGGCTCGGGCTGCTGCGCCCCGGCCTGGCCATCGCCGTCACCCGGGCGGACCGGCGGACCGCCACCTTCACCGTCGACGAGGTGCGCTCCTACCCGAAGAGCGCCTTCCCGTCCGAGGAGGTGTACGGGACGACCGGCCGCGCCGAACTGCGGGTGATCACCTGCGGCGGCCACTACGACCGGAAGAACGGCTACGACTCCAACACCGTGGTGTACGCCCACCTGACCTCCAGCAGCGCCGCCACCTGAGCCGTGCGCCCGGCCCCCGAACGCCCGTGCCGGGCCTAGCGTTTGACGTCGCGCCGGGCCGAGCCCGCCAGGACCGCCGCGCCGAGCAGCGCCGCCGCGAGCGCCGCGACCAGCAGCGGGCTCGGCCCGTCCGGGCGGCCGGCGGTGCGGACGGCGCCCATGAAGTCGACCGCGCGGACCTGGTTGACCAGCAGGTACCACAGCGGCAGGTACAGCGCCTGGAACGGGCGGTGGCTGCGGACGACGGTGCCGAGCCCGAGGGCCAGCGCCGGGACGAACAGCGCCCCGGCGAGCCAGTGCGCGGCCCCGGCGGCGTCGCCCGCGACCAGCATCCGCAGCAGCGGACCGAGGCCGGCCACCGCCGCCAGCAGCACGCCCGACGCCCAGTCGGCCAGCAGCCGCAGCCGCGGCGCGGGGTGCGCGGCCAGCAGTTCCTCCAGGCCGTTCTCCACCTGCTGGGAGCCCAGCCGGGACCAGATCAGCACCGGCCACAGCCACAGCGCGGGCAGCAGGAGCCCGGTGACCAGCGGCAGCGGCACGGCGAGCGCGGCCACGCCGAGTGCCGCGGTGACGGCCCACCAGGTCCACGGCACGCCCTGCACCAGGATCCGGGTCTGCCCGACCAGCAACCGCCCGAACGCCGTCCCGGCCCGCACCGGCGCGGTGGGCGGCAGCGCCCCGAACGGCCCGGGCGCAGCGGGCGCGACCGGCTCGGCGGGCTCCGCGACCGACCGAGCGGTGGCGGTGGCGGTGGCGGTGGCGGTCCGGCCGGGGCTGCGGGCCGGGTCGAAGCGCCCGAACCAGAGCGCGGGCAGCACGGCCAGCGCGGCCGCGCAGGCGACGATCGCCAGCCGGGTCGTCAGGAAGCCGCCGGAGAACTGTGCGCCGTCCCAGCCGAAGGTGTGCAGCGGCTCCGGGACCTGCGTCAGGCCAAGGCTGAACTCACCGTCCCCGAAAGGCAGTTGCTGACGCCGCAGGGCGTCGACCATGGACTGCGTCGCCTGCTGCACGCCGATCCCGCCGAGCGGGGCGTCGGCCGACTGCCCGCCGATGGCGAGCACCAGCGACAGCACGAACCAGACCACGTTGCCGAACCCGGCCCGCAGCGGCGGCACGGTGTCGAACAGCACGGCGGCCGCGGCGGTCACCGCGATCAGCGGCAGCGCGATGAGGGCGAACGGCCCGAGCAGGGCGAGCGGGTGCACGGCCCGGTCCTCGCCGCGGACGAGTTGCAGCACCAGCGCGGTGCCGGCCAGCACGCCGAGCATCGAGGCGAGCACCAGCAGGTTGGCGAGGAGCTTCGCGGCCAGGTAGCCGGCCGTGCGCAGCGGGGTGGCGGCGAGGATCTCGCCGACCCGGCCCGCGGCGTCCCGGACGATGCCGCCGCGGACCACCCAGAAGCCGCCGACGGTGAGCCACAGCGCGCCGGCCAGAGCGGTCGCGGTGCCGACCCAGGCGCTGTTGTAGACGCCGCGGTTCCCGCCGACGTCGATGATCGCCCAGCGGCTGTCCGCGGCGGGCACCGCCAGCAGGCCGAGCGCGACGGCGGCCAGCAGCGTCACCGCGTACACGGGCCGCCGCACCCGGTCGCGGAAGTCCCCGGCGGCGAGTCGGACGAGTGCGGTGCCGGTCATCGCAGCGCCTCCGGCCGGGCGGGGGCGCCGTGCACGGCGGCCAGGTAGGCGTCCTCCAGGTCGGGCGGCACGGGCACGGCGTCCGCGGTCGGCGGGTGCCCGGCCAGCACCCGCAGCCGGACGCCGTCGGCGGTGCGCACCGCGCGGCCGACCTGGTACCGGGCCTGCACGCCCGGCACCTCGGCCGGTGCGACCACGGCCTCCCAGACCTGCCCGTCGAGTTCCCGCAGCAGCTGGTCGGGGGTGCCGCGGCGGAGCAGCCGGCCGTGGGCGAGGACGGCGAGGTCGGCGGCGGCCGCTTCGACGTCGGAGACGATGTGGGTGGACAGCAACACGATCCGGTCGGCGGCGAGTTCGCCGAGCAGGTTGCGCAGCCGCACCCGCTCCTCGGGGTCGAGTCCGGCGGTCGGCTCGTCCACCACCAGCACCCGGGGGTCGGCGAGCAGCGCCTGGGCGATGCCGACCCGGCGCAGCATGCCGCCGGAGTAGCCGCGCAGCGGGCGGCGGACGGCCTCGGTCAGGTTGACCAGTTCGATCAGCTGGTCGATCCGGGCCCGGGCGGAGCGTGCGGAGAGGCCTTTGGCGGCGGCCAGGTAGGCCAGGAACTCGCGTGCCGTCAGGTTCGGGTACACGCCGAAGTCCTGTGGCAGGTAGCCGAGTTCGCGGCGCACCCGGTCGGGCTGGGCGAGTGCGTCGGCGCCCCGGTAGCGGTAGCTGCCGCGGGTGGGGCGGGTGACGGTGGCCAGGATCCGCATCAGGGAGGACTTGCCGGCGCCGTTGGGGCCGAGCAGGCCGGTCAGTCCGGGGCGCAGCTGCAGCGTGAGATCGTCCAGGGCGCGTTTGCCGCCGCGGTACTCCTTGCCGATGCCGTCGAGTTCGATGGTCGGGTCGGTCATGGGTGGGTCTCCGTGGTTCGCGGGGGTGGTCAGCCCTTGAGGTCGGTGGGGCGGCCGTCGCGGGTGACGGCGACGTTGCGGGGCACCTCGACGCGGAACCTGGCCTCGCAGTCGGCCAGTCCGGTGCAGCCGGCGTGCAGGTCGAGGGTGCCGTTCTCCAGCGTCCAGCTGAGCCTCTTGCTGCCGACCTGGGCGCCGGTGTCGAACCAGCGGGTGACCTTGACGTCGGTCCGGTCGGCGGGGATCAGGTCGGTGGGGTTGCCGTGCGCCTTGACGTCCAGGGCGGTGCCGGTGAACGCGAAGGTCTGCTCCTCCGGTTCGGCCTTGGCGGAGTCGGCGCAGCCGGTCAGCGGCAGCACGGCGGCCACCGCGAGGGCGAGCAGGACGGTCTTCGGGTGCGGGCGTCGTTCCACCGGTTCCTCCGGGCGGCTCGGTCGGGTACGTCCCGAGCCTCGCCGATCCGGGCTCGTCCGCCATCTGCCGTTCGGCAGATATCCGGTGACTCGTCGTCAGCCCTCGCCGACCCGGCCGGACGCCCGCGCCGAGGACGCCGCGGTGGCCTGGCCCGGCCTGCCGGAGGCCCGCCCGGCGTCGCCGTCGCCAGGGATCGGCCGGCCGGCGCCCTCGGCACGGCCGCCCGGGCGTCCCGCACCGTTGCAGCCCCGGGAGCTCCGGCACCGCTCCGCGCCTCGCCGGAACGTTCGAACTCGCGCGGGTCGGGCCTTCGCCCTGACGCTGGAATGTGAAGGAGGCGTGAATCCATGATCACCGAACAACAGATGCGTTCCCTGATGCACCACCCCGTGCACGACGCCGACGGCCACCGGATCGGCACCGCGGACCACCTCTTCCTGAACGACGCGACCGGCCGACCGGAGTGGGTCACCGTCAAGACCGGACGGCTCGGGAACGGCCAGTCCTTCGTGCCGGTCCGCGACGCCCACGTGGTCGGCAACCACCTCCAGGTCCCCTTCGCCAAGGACAAGGTCAAGGACGCCCCGACCGTGGCGGTGGACCGCGGCGGACACCTCTCCGAGCAGGAGGAACGCCGCCTGTACCACCACTACGGCATCGACTGGGACGAGGCCTGGAAGACCGCCAACGAGCCGGGCGAGGGCGGCTGGGCGCACCGTGACGGCGGTGACGCGAAGAGCACCCGCACCGCCGGGGCCGCCAAGGCGACGGACACCGCCGCCACCGCGCCCACCACCGGCGCCGCGCGCCCGTCCGACACCCGGATCACCGCCACCAGCGGGACGGGCGCCACCGGCGCGGCGGTCACCGGCGCAGCGGCCACCGGCGTCGCGGCGACCGGCGACCTGAAGCGCGACCGCACGGGCGGCCGGGCGACGCCGGACGACGTGATGACCCGCTCCGAGGAGCGGATGCGCGTCGGTGTCGAACGGTACGAGACCGGACACGCCCGGTTGCGGAAGTACGTCGTCACCGAGGAGGAGCAGCAGACCGTGCCGATCCGGCACGAGGAGGTCCGCGTCGAACGCGAGCCGATCACCGAGGCGAACCGGGCCGCCGCGATGTCCGACGAGCCGATCGCCGAGGCAGAGTACGACGTCGTCCTGCACGCGGAGCGCCCGATCGTGCGCACCGAGGCCGTGCCGGTCGAACGGGTGCGCCTGGTGACCGAGGAGCACGTCGAGCAGCAGACCGTCACCGGCGAGCTCCGCAAGGAACGCATCGAGGCCGACCTGCCCGACGCGGACGCCGCCCGCCCGACCCGTCCGACGACCGGTCGGGACAAGGGCGGACCCGCGACAGCCTGACGACCCGCCGCCCCGGCCGGGCCGCGACCGGCCGCACCGGCCGCGGCCCCGGGGCGTCAGGCGCGTCAGGCGCGTCAGGCGCGGAGCGAGCGGGAATCGAGCCCACCGATGCCGCGCCGCCCGCTCAGGGGCTCTCGCCGGGCGTCACCAGCCCGCTCTCGTAGGCCACCACGACGGCCTGCGCCCGGCTGGTCAGGCCGAGTTTGGACATCACCCGGTTGAGGTGAGTCTTGACGGTGGCGACCGTCACCACCAGGCGGGTCGCGACGTCCTCGTTGGTGAGGCCCTGGCCGACCAGGTGCAGGACGTGGGTCTCCCGGTCGGTGAGGGCGTCGAGGCCGGTGGTGCGGCGGCGGGCCGGGTCGGCGCGGTGGGCGAAGGTCTCGACCAGGCGGCGGGTGACGCCGGGTGCGAAGAGCAGCTCGCCGTCGGCGATCAACTCGACGGCGGTGAGCAGCCGTTCGGGCGGGGTGTCCTTGAGCAGGAAGCCGCTGGCGCCGGCCTTCAGCGCGGCGTAGACGTACTGGTCGAGGTCGAAGACGGTCAGCATGACGACCTTGGGCTTCGGTTCGACGGCATCGGCGAGGATCCGTTCCAGTGCGGCGATGCCGCTGATGCCGGGCAGTCGGATGTCCATCAGCACCACGTCGGGGCGGTGGCGGGCGGCGAGTTCGACCGCCTCCTCGCCGGTGGCGGCCTCGCCGGCCACGTCCAGTCCGGGTGCGGCCCGCACCAGGGCGGCCAGCCCGGCCCGGACCAGCACCTGGTCGTCCACGATCAATACGGTTGTCGTCATCCGCGCCGTCTCCCCCTTGCCGGCAGGGCGGCCGGATGCCGCCCCTATGCGTCGGCCGCCGGAACCGGGAGCGAGAACACCACCGCGAACCCCCCGTGCGGCCGAGGGCCGGCCTCCACCGACCCGCCGTAAAGTTTGACGCGTTCACGCATCCCGATCAAACCCAGCCCGCCACCTGGGAGTTGAGCGGCGGGGCGACCTCCCGCGCCGTCGTCGGCCACCTCGGCGTCCAGCCGGTCGGCGGCGTACCGGAGGGCGACGGTGACCCTGGCCGCCGGGCCGGCGTGCTTGATCACGTTGGTCAGCGCCTCCTGGACGACCCGGAACGCGCACAGGTCCACGCCGGGGGCGAGCGGGCGGGGCCGCCCGGTGACGGCGACCCGGACGTCCAGGCCGGCGGCGCGGGCGCGGTCCACCAGGTCGTCGAGGCGGTCCAGGCCGGGGGTGGGGAAGTAGGGCCCGTCCTCCTCGGCGCCCGCGTCGGGGGCGACCCGGAGCACCTGGAGCAGGCTGCGCATCTCCTCCAGCGCCTCCCGGCCGGTCGCCCCGATCGAGTCCAGGGCGGCCCGCGCGGCGGGCGGATCGGAGTCGAACACGTAGCCGGCCAGGCCCGCCTGCACGGCCAGCGCGGACAGGTGGTGGGCGACCACGTCGTGCAGCTCCCGGGCGATCCGGAGCCGTTCCTCGACCACCGCGTGCCGCGCCCGCAGCTCCTGCTCCTTCCTCAACCGCTCGGTCATCTCGGCGAGTTGGGCGTTGCGTTCGGCCAGGTTCCGGGTGCCGGTGGCGAACAGCCAGATCGCGCCGGTCCCGATCAGGGACTGCGCCAGCGACACCTCGACGCTCACCCGGGCCTGGAACCCGGCCGCCAGCCACAGGCCCGCCACCACGGCCGCCGCACCGGCCGCGCTCCGGGTCGGGCGGCGCACGATCACGCTGTAGCCGGCCAGCAGCGGCGCCCACGGGTTCACCGACGGCTGGTACCCGGCCGCCAGGAACACCAGCAGTCCGGCCGCCGACACCAGCAGCACCGTCCACGGCCACCGCCGCCGCACCGCCAGCGGCAGCGTGACCAGCAGGCACAGCGCGACCGCCCAGCCGTCGAACGGCCGCCAGTCCTCGTGGCGGTACCGCGCCCGGTACGCCTCCAACGAGTAGACGACCGTCACCGTCGCCAGCACCACCGCGAGCACCGTGTCGACCGCCGCCGGAGAGACCCGCAGCCGTCTGCCACCCATCTGCACACCGGCAGCGTAGACACCCCGTCGACCGTGGCACGTCAACCCTGGGGTTGACCCCGGTGCACGCGTGACACCGCAGGTGGGGGATCGTTGGAGTTCACACGACCGATTTTCCGGGGCCGTTCCCGGACGAACGAAGACGAACGAAGGAGACCCTCATGATCTTCATCGCGGTGAAGTTCACCGTCCGCCCCGAGCGCGCCGACCAGTGGCTGGACCTGGTCGCCGACTTCACGGCCGCCACCCGCAACGAGCCCGGCAACCTGTTCTTCGAGTGGTCGCGCAGCGTCGACAACCCCCACCAGTTCGTCCTGCTGGAGGCCTTCACCGACGACGAGGCCGGCTCGCAGCACGTCAACTCGGCGCACTTCAAGGACGCCATGGACACGATGGCCTACGCGGTCGCCACCGTCCCGGAGATCGTCAACATGACGGTCCCCGGCAACGGCTGGTCCGAGATGGCCGAGGTCACGCCGCGCAGCTGACCGCCCCCGGCCGGCCCCCGCCCCGGCCGCAGGAGCGGCGACCGGGACGGGCCGAGCGGCGCCGGTCGGCGGCCCCGGGGGGTCAGAGCTTGGCGACGCCGTCGAGCAACCGGTCGAGCTCGTCGTCGGTGTTGTAGTAGTGCACGGAGGCGCGGACGACCTCGACCGGCTTCTGCGCACGGAGGTCGAACCGGGCCGAGGACGGCCGGGAGACCATGGCGGTCACCCCGGCGGCCCGCAGCCCGTCCACCAGTTGCTGGGCGTCGCGGCCCTCCTTGGCGAAGGTGACGATGCCGCTGCGCACCCGGCCCCGGTCGTGGACGCGGACGCCGTCGAGACCGGACAGGCCCGCCCGCAGCCGGTCGGCGACGGTGTCGATGCGGCGGCGGATCGGGTCGAGGCCGAGGGCGAGGGCCTCGTCGACGGCCGCGCCGAGGCCGAGCAGGCCGGCGACGCTGCGCTCCCAGGTCTCGAAGCGGCGGGCGTCGGGGCGGATCTCGAAGGTGTCGGGGCCGGTCCAGGTCGCGGAGCGCAGGTCGAGCATCGGCGGCCGCAGATCGGTCACCAGCTCCCGGTCGACGTACAGGAAGCCGGTGCCGCGCGGGCCGCGCAGGTACTTGCGGCCGGCCGCCGACAGCAGGTGGCAGCCGATCTCCCGGACGTCCAGCGGGAGTTGACCGGCCGACTGGCAGGCGTCCAGCAGGTAGAGCGCGCCGGCCCGCCGGGCCAGGGCGCCGATCCCGGCGGCGGGCTGGATCAGGCCGTCGTAGGTCGGCACGTGGTTGACGGCGACCAGCCGGACGCCGCCCTGCCCGAGCAGCTCGGCGAGCGCGTCGAGGTCGACCTGCCCGTGCTCGTCGTCGGGGATCGGTTCGACGGACACCCCGAAGCGCTCCTTGGCCTGCAGGAAGGCCAGGCCGTTGGACGGGTACTCGCTGCGCGAGGTGAGGATGCGGTCGCCGGGGCGGAACGCGATGGCGTGAAACGCCATGTCCCAGGCCCGGGTGGCGCTGTCCACCAGGGCGATCTCCTCGGGCAGCGCGTTCAGCAGCCGGGCCACCGAGGCGTACACCGCCTCCACCCGGTCGTCCTCGCGGTCGGCCGCGGCGTAGCCGCCGAGGCGGGCCTCCAGCAGGAGGTGGTCGACGACGGTGCGGGTGACGTTCTCGGTGTGCAGCGCCGAGCCCGCGTTGTCGAAGAACGCCGTCTCGGTACAGCCGGGCGTCACCGCCCGCAGCTGCGTGATGTCCATCGTGCCAACTCCCTGCCGGGCCCGGACCGTCGGGCCCCGTCGTCCTGGTGGTCGGCGACGAGGTCCGCCGACCCGGTGGCGGCCGCCGCACCGTTCGGACGATCGGCCTCCGTGCTTCCTCTACCCCTCGCACGGCGGCGGGCATGCCGGGTTGCCCCACCCGGGGACGATCAAGGGGCCGACGGTCCGTCAGGCGCCGTCCGGGAAGTGGCAGGCGGCGGTGTGGTCGACGCCGGGGGCGGCGGGGGCGGCGGGGGCGGCGGGCGGCAGTTCGGTGGCGCAGCGGGTGCGCTGCTCGGGGGCGAGGGCGGTGTGCACGGGGCAGCGGCTGCGGAACGGGCAGCCGAGGTGGCGTTCGGCGGGCGACGGCGGGTCGCCGGCCAGCAGCAGGCGGGGGCGGGCGCGTTCGGCGGCCGGGTCGGGCAGCGGGACGGCGGCGAGCAGGGCGCGGGTGTAGGGGTGCCGGGGTGCGGCGAAGACCCGTTCCACCGTGCCGGTCTCCACGGTGCGGCCCAGGTACATCACGCTGATCCGGTCGGCCAGGTGCCGCACCACGGACAGGTCGTGGGAGACGAACAGGTAGGCGAGGCCGAGTTCGGCCTTCAGCTGCTGGAGCAGGTTGAGCACGCCGGCCTGCACGGAGACGTCCAGCGCGGAGACCGGCTCGTCGAGGACCAGCAGGTCGGGGCGGACGGCGAGGGCGCGGGCGATGGAGATCCGCTGGCGCTGGCCGCCGGAGAACTCGTGCGGGTAGCGGTCGGCGTGCGCCGGGTCCAGGCCGACCTGGCGCAGCAGCTCGGGGATCCGGCGGCGGGCCTCGGCGGCGGGGGTGCGCTGGGCGAGCAGCGGTTCGGCGATCACGTCGCCGACCGGCATCCGCGGGTCGAGGGAGGCCGCCGGGTCCTGGAAGACGATCTGGACGCGGGCCCGCAGCCGGTGCGCGGCGGCCCGGTCGAGGGCGGCGGTGTCCTGGCCGAGCAGTTCGATCCGCCCGCCCTGCGGGGCGGCCAGCTTGAGGATCTCGTACAGCGTGGTGGACTTGCCGGAGCCGGACTCGCCGACCAGGCCGAGGGTCTCACCGCGCCGGATGTCCAGGTCGACGCCGTCCACGGCGAAGGTCTCGCCGATCCGGCGGCGCAGCAGGGTGCCGCGGTAGCGGGGGAAGCTGCGGGTGAGGCCGGTGACGGTGAGCACGCCCTCGCGTTCCCCGCGCGGCCGGGGCTCGGCGGCGGGCACGGCGGGGACGGGGTAGACCTCGGCGGGGGCGGGCCGGGTGGCGGCGAGGTGGTCGGCGCGCACGCACGCGGCCAGGTGGTCGCCGTCGCCCGCGAGGTGCGGCTCGGCGGTGCGGCAGCGGTCCTCGACCAGCGGGCAGCGTTCGGCGAACGGGCAGCCGGGGCCGTGCAGTTCGCCGGCGGCGGGCGGGCGGCCGGGGATCGGCACCAGCGGGCCGCCGCGGCCGTCGAGGCGGGGGACGGCGCCGATCAGACCGAGCGTGTAGGCGTGCCGGGGCGCGGTGAACAGCTCGTCCACGGGGGCGGTCTCGACGATCCGTCCGGCGTACATGACGGCGACCCGGTCGGCGCTGCCGGCGATCACCCCGAGGTCGTGGCTGACCAGCACGAGGGCGGCGCCGGTCTCCCGCTGAGCGGTGCGCAGCACGTCCAGGACCTGGGCCTGGATGGTGACGTCGAGGGCGGTGGTGGGTTCGTCGGCGAGCAGGATGTCGGGGTCGTTGGCCACCGCCATCGCGATCATCGCGCGTTGCCGCATGCCGCCGGAGAACTCGTGCGGGAACGCGTCCAGCGCGCGGGCCGGGTCGGGGATGCCGACCAGGTCGAGCAGGTCGGCGGCGCGGCTCCGGGCGGCGGCCTTGCCGACGTTCTGGTGGACGCGGACGGCTTCGGCGATCTGGTCGCCGATCCGGTAGACGGGCGTGAACGCGGACAGCGGGTCCTGGAAGACCATGGCGATCCGCCGGCCGCGGATCTCGGCGAGCTGGCGGGCGGGCAGGCCGACCAGTTCCTCGCCGTCGAGCCGGACCGAGCCGCCGATCCGGGCGGCGGCGGGCAGCAGGCCGAGCACGGCGAGCGCGGTGACGGACTTGCCGGAGCCGGACTCGCCGACCAGGCCGAGGGTCTCACCGCGACGCAGGTCGAGGTCGACGCCGCGGACCGCCGGGTGGTCCCCGAAGTCGACGGTGAGGTTGCGGACGGCGAGCAGCGGGGTGGTCAACGGGTGCTCCGGCGCGAAGTGGTGACGGTCTTTCGGGAACGCCTGCGTCCGGCCGTGGCGGTGGGGTCGAGGGCGTCGCGCAGGCCGTCGCCGACCAGGTTGACGGCCAGCACGAACAGCACCAGCAGGCCGGCGGCGAAGTAGAACAACCAGGGGAAGACGGGGGCGTCGCCGGCGCCGGCCGCCAGCAGGGTGCCGAGCGAGACGTCGGGCGGGCGCACCCCGAAACCGAAGTAGGAGAGCGCGGCCTCGCTCATCACGGCGCCGCCGACGGTGATGGTGGCGTCGATGATCAGGAACGAGGAGACGTTCGGCAGGATGTGCCGCCAGATGATCCGGAACGGCCCGACGCCCATGAACCGGGCGGCGACCACGAATTCGCGCTCGCGGAGCGAAATGGTCATCGAGCGGATCACCCGGGCGGTGATCATCCAGTTGAACACGGCGAGCAGCAGCACGAAGGCGATCCAGCCGCTGCCGCGAAGCCGCGGCGAGATCACGGCGATCACCAGGAACGCCGGGAAGATCAGCATCAGGTCGACCAGGAAGGTCAGCAGCCGGTCCGTCCAGCCGCCGAAGTACCCGGCGCAGGCGCCGACCAGGGAGGCCAGGCCGGTGGAGAGCACGGCCACCAGCAGGCCGATCACCAGGGACTTCTGCAGGCCGCGGACGGTCTGCGCGAAGACGTCCTGGCCGAGGCCGTTGGTGCCGAACCAGTGCCGCGCGGACGGGGGTTGGCGCAGCGCGGTGTAGTCGGGGGTGGCGTAGTGCCAGGGGGTCAGGTACGGGCCGAGGAAGGCGAGGAGGAACAGCAGCACCAGGACGATCAGCCCGAGCAGTGCGCCGCGGGAGGCCGCCAGGCGGGCTGCGGCCAGTCGCAGCCGCCCTGCGGGGGCACGCTGGTCGACCGGCTGCGCCGGGTCACCATCACTTGCAGGCCACGGTCCGGTTTCGCGATCTCGCCGACGGGTTCCTTCCGGTTCGCGCAGTTCCCCACGCCCCTGGTTGTGCTCTCCCTGGTCTCTCACCTTCATGCCGTCCTCACTCGGGGGTCGAGTGCGGCGTGGAGCGCGTCGGCGAGGAAGCCGGCCGCGAGGACGACCACGGCGGCGAACAGGTTGACGGCGACGACGGAGTTGACGTCCTGTTCGTTGACGGCCTGGATGAACCACTCGCCCATGCCGTGCCAGCCGAAGATGGTCTCGGTGAAGGCGGCGCCGGTGAACAGGCCGAGGAAGGCGTAGGCGAACATCGTGGTCATCGGGATGATCGCGGTGCGCAGGCCGTGCTTGATCAGGGCGCGGCCGCGGGTGAGGCCCTTGGCCTGGGCGGTGCGCAGGTAGTCGGCGCCGAGGACGTCGAGCATGGTGGAGCGCTGGTAGCGGCTGTAGGTGGCGAGGCCGCCGAGGGCCAGCGAGAGGGTGGGGAGCAGCAGGTGCAGTCCCCAGTCGGCGAGGTGGGCGCCCAGGCCGCCGGAGAGGTTGGGGGTCTCGTAGCCGGTGAACGGGATGACGTCGTGGCCGGCGGCGTTCTTCGCGGCGATGGCGCCGTTCTTCAGCAGCAGGGCGAGCAGGAAGACGGGGGTGGAGAGCAGCACGAACGAGAGCACGGTGAGCGCCCGATCGGAGAGCCGGTACTGGCGTACCGCGCTCCAGGCGCCGGCGGCGACGCCGAGCAGCATGCCGAGCACGCTGCCGACCAGCAGCAGGCGCAGCGACACCCAGATCCGGCGACCGAACTCGTCGTTGACCGAGGTGTCGTGGATGGTGCGGCCGAGGTCGGCGTGCAGCAGGACGCCGTCCGCCCAGGTGGCGAAGCGCTCGACCACGGGGGTGCGGTCGTTGAGGTTGAGCGCGGTCAACTGCCGGTCGACGGCGGCGGCGGAGGGCCGCGGCTGCTTGGCCTCGAAGTAGGCGCGCGGGCCGAGCGCGGTGCCGGTGAGGGCGTAGGCCAGGAACACCGCGGCGGTCAGCAGCACCACGTAGTAGCCGAGCCGCCTGGCCAGGTAGCCCGTCACGGCGCGCCTCCGGCGCGGTTCGCACACCTGCGGAACATGGTCATTTGCCTTCGCTAGTACGGACTTTGACGCACTTTCGCGCAGCAGTTGTACGCCACGCTCCACCGACTCGTCCAGGGTCGGAGATGCCGACGGTTCGACCGTTCGGGTGAACCCGCTGGTCACAGCTGATCAGACGGGCACGAACGGGGTATTGCGGCGGTGTTTCACTCCATTTCGTTTCGATCAGTTCCGCGCATCACCCTGGTGGGGGCGGCTGATGGGCTGTTACGTTCGGCCCGCCGGCACCGACTTGGCTGCCCACGATCAAGCGTCGCCACACCTGACGACCGCCGACTCTTCGAGACCCGAGGACTCCGCCGATGCACACATCGCCCGCCACCCGCCGAATCGGCCGCGCCGCCGCCGCGGCTCTCGCCGCACTCCTGGCCGCGACCGCCTGCACCAGTCAGGGCGGCTCGGCGGACGTCGCCAAGACCGTGGTGCCGACCGTGGACGCCGAGGACAACAACCCGCAGCCGCTGGACAACATCAAGGACGGCGGCGAGCTGCGCGAACCGCTCCAGCAGTGGATCACCCAGTGGAACCCGTACCAGGTCGACGGCACGTACGGCGACGCGGTGGAGATCATGGGCTACCTGGAGGCCAAGCTCTTCCGCAGCGACGCGCAGGGCGTCTACCACCCGGTCCCGGAGTACCTGGTCTCCGCGCAGGTCACCTCCACCTCGCCGCAGGTCGTGACGTACAAGCTCAACCCGAAGGCGGTCTGGTCCGACGGGACGGCGATCGGCTACCGGGACTTCGAGGCGGTCTGGAAGGCCTCCAACGGCAAGGACCAGGCGTTCAACCTGGCCGACTCCTCCGGCTACGAGCAGATCTCGGGCGTCGAGCAGGGCGCCGACCCGAGCGAGGTCAAGGTGACCTTCTCGGAGCCGTACGCCGACTGGCAGAGCCTGTTCAGCCCGCTGCTGCCGGCCTCCGGGATCTCCACCCCGCAGGCCTTCAACGAGGGCTGGATCGAGAAGGTCCCGGTCTACGGCGGCCCGTTCGTGCTGCAGAACGCCGACAAGACCGCGCAGACCATCACGCTGACGCCCAACCCCCGCTGGTGGGGCCCGAAGCCGAAGCTGGACCGGATCACCTACCGGGTGCTGGACGCCGCCGCGATCACCCAGTCGTTCCTGAACAACGAGATCGACTTCGCCTCCGCGGGCACCGCCACCGCCTACGGCCAGCTCAAGGACGCCAAGGACTCGGTGATCCGCACCGGCACCCCCTGGGACGAGGTGCACATCTCCTTCGGCGGCAACGGCGCGCTCGCCGACCAGAAGGTCCGTCAGGCGCTCGGCAAGGCGCTGGACCGCGCCTCGCTGATCAAGATCGCCAACAAGGGCGTCCCGGTGGAGTTCAAGCCGCTCGACAACCACCTGTTCATGACCAACCAGAGCGGCTACAAGGCCAACGCGGGCGACTGGGTGGCGTACGACCCGACCACCGCCAAGAAGTGGCTGGACGAGGCGGGTTGGAAGGACGCCGGCGGCACCCGCAGCAAGGACGGGCAGCCGCTGGAGCTGCACTACGTGATGAGCGACGGCTCCACCCAGGCCCAGTCCGACCTGGCCACCGCCACCCAGAACATGCTCCAGCAGGTCGGCGTGAAGCTCACCATCGACAAGGTGCCCAGCAAGGAGTACTTCTCCAAGTACATCGACCAGGGCAAGTTCGACCTCGCCAGCTGGCGCAACACCGGCTCCTTCCCGCTCTCCAAGACGGTGCCGATCTTCCGCGCCCCGCAGGGCGACAACGTGTTCGGCAACTACTCGAAGCTGAGCACCCCCGAGATCGACGGCCTGCTGCGCAAGGCCGCCGCCACCCTCGACCCGGCGAAGGCCGCCGAGCTCTACAACCAGGCCGACGTGAAGATCTGGGAACTCGGCCACACCGTCGAGCTCTACCAGCGCCCCAGCATCGTCGCCGTCCGCAAGGGCCTGGCCAACTTCGGCGCCGGCAGCCTCGGCGACACCGTGATCACCTCGGTGGGCTGGCAGAAGTAGACCGCGAACGGCCCGTCACGATCCTGCTCGTGACGGGCCGTCGTTCTCGGCTCTACCGGCGACTCTTGAAGTCCTCCAGGGCCTGCCGGACCGTCGCCGCCATGTCCTGGCTGCCCACGTGCCCGGAGTCGTCGAAGATGTGCAGCTTCGCGTCCGGCCAGGCCTTGGCCAGCTCCCACGCGGTCTGCACCGGGCAGCCCATGTCGTACCGGCCGTGCACGAGCACGCCCGGGATGCCGGCCAACTTGCGCGCGTCCCGCAGCAGTTGGTCCTCCTCCAGCCAGGCGCCGTTGCTGAAGAAGTGCGAGCAGATCCGGACGAAGGCGATCCGGTCGTCCATCTCGCGGTCGCTGTACATGCCGGGGATGCCGTTCGGCTCGCCCTCGATGACGGCGTCCTCCCAGGCCAGCCACTCGTTCGCGGCCTGCTCGCGGACCGCCCGGTCCGGGTGCTCCATCAGCCGGGCGTACGCCGCCAGCAACCGGTGGACGTCACCGTCCCGTTCGCTCTCCGGGACGAAGTCGCGGAACCGGTCCCACGCCTCGGGCCGGAACCCGCCGACGCCCCGGTACAGCCAGTCGGTCTCGGCCCGGCGCGTGGTGGTCACCGCCTGGATGACGATCTCGCTCACCCGCTCCGGGTGCTGCTGCGCGTAGGCCAGGATCAGCGTCGACCCCCAGGACGCGCCGTCCAGCAACCACCGTTCGATGCCGAGGTGTTCGCGCAGCCGCTCCATGTCGTCGATCAGGTGCTGGGTGGTGTTCAGCGCCATGTCCGCCGCCGGGTCACTGGCGTGCGGCGTACTGAGCCCGCAGTTGCGCTGGTCGTACCGGATCACCCGGTACGCCTCCGGGTCCCACGCCCGGGTCGGCCGCTTCGGGAAGCCCGCCCCGGGGCCGCCGTGCACGTACAGCGCAGGCTTGCCCTCGGGGTTGCCGAGCTGTTCGTAGTAGATGCGGTTGCCGTCTCCGGTGTCCAGGAAACCACTGTCGTAGGGGTGCATCGGCTCATAGAGATCAACCATGACCGTCGATCCTAGGCCGCCGTCCACCGCACCGCCCACCCATTTCCGACCTGCCGTCAGGCCCTCGACAGCGGGGCCGCCCCGCCGCCTCGTCCCCGCGTCGCCCCCTCGCCGTCCGCTCGCCGTCCGCTCGCACCGGGCCGGGCGGGATTCCGGGACGGCCGGGCAGATCATCAGCTAAGTTGCCGTCAGGCGAACAGTTGTCCACGACAGCGAGGGGGGCGCCGTGGCGATCGAGCTACCCGACGAGGTGGTGTCGTTCCTGCAGTTCATCGGAGTGAACTGGCCTCAGGTGAACGAGGACAAGGTTCGCGAATTCGCCTCACATGTGCGCGAATTCGCCGAGAACGTGCAGAACACCCACCAGAGCTCGACCGAGACGATCCAGCAGCTGGGCGAGGCCTACCAGGGCGCGTCGTACGAGGCCCTGCTCGCCAAGTGGGGCCAGCTGTCGGACAGTCACATGAACGAGCTCGTCCAGGCCTGTCACGTGGTCGCCACCGCCTTGGACGTGGCAGCGGACGTGATCGTCGCCATGAAGATCGAGACGATCGGCGAACTCGTCGCCATGGCAGTCGCGTTCGTCGCGGACCAGGCCGCGGCGGTAGCCACCTTCGGTGCTGCCGAGGCCGCCGTGCTGCTGATCGAGGAAGCGGCGAAGAAACTCGTCAACTACCTGGAGCAGCAGCTGGAGCAGTACATCATGGGCCAGGTCATCGAGGCCGCGATCAACCCGCTCGTGGAAGTCGTGAGCAATGCCGTCAGCGGGCTGCTGTTCCAGGCCGCCGAGTCCGCGCTGGGGGTGTCGGGCGGCGGAGGGCCCGCCGCCACCGGCTTCCAGGTCGACCCGGAGGCGCTCGCCCGGTACGCGCAGACCATGCACGACCACGCCGAGACCGTGGCCGGCCACGCGGCGGCGTTCAGCGACAACATCGCGGGGGTGAGCTTCCAGTGACCAACTCCATCGTCAAGGCCCTGGAGCACGGCGCCGAGAAACTCGGCAAGGTGCTGGGAAAAGAAGCCGGAAAGGCGGTGAAGGACTTCTACCACTCGGCCGGGAACGGCCTGGAGAAGGTCGCCAAGAACACCGTCGAGGCCGACGCCAAGCACGCCGCCGAGCTCTACCGGATTCACCGGCGCCAGCCCGGCCGCGACGAACTCCGAGCCGGCCTCGGAGAGAAGCCGGTGTACCTTCTGGGAGACCGGGGAAAGATCCAGCGGCTCACGAAGAACGGCCCGGCGGACATCACTGACGCGGACCGGGATCTCCTGGGCGTGCCGCTCAAGCTGACCGGAGCGAAAAAGGACACCGTTCCCCGGCGGCCCAAGAACCCGGACAATCCGTACTCCTGGGGCCCGAGCACCCCGGAGGAGCGCGCCGCCCGGCCCCGGAAGCCCTCCTCCGAGGTGCCGTTCGACGAGGACGAGCTGTCCCGGGCGACCGCCCTGGCCCGGCACGAACAGGCGAGTTACGGGAACTACACCCCGGACAAGGCGACCGGCGTTCCGACGTTCAGCAGCAACAACTACGCTGCCATGCGCGTCGAGTACGAGCACAGCGACGGCAACAAACGGGAATTCATCCTGGTCGGCCGGAGCAACAATCCGGTCCACTCCGAGAAAGTCCTGGGGATACCGTTCCTGGAGAACGGGGGCGGCCAGCACGTCAAGGACCTCTACACCGAGCGGGCGCCGTGCAGCGAGAACAGCGACTGCGCCGCCTGGGTGGAGAAATGGCTTCCGCACGTCAACGTCACGCACAGCGTCGAATACGGCCCGGACCCGGCCTCGGTGGCGCGCGGGAATCGGGAGATGGAGGACCGGCTCAACAGAATGTATCCCGGCGTGCGACCGGAGAGCCGCAGCCCGTGGAAGAATTTCAAGGGCTTCAAATAATCACTCGCCACATGCGCCCGATTACCGCAATGCTATGATGCGGGACATTCAATGAGATCCCCCAGCGGAAGTACGGAATTCCATGAGCCCCTTGATCGACCGGAACGCGATGGAGTCGGTCTTCGGCGCCGAGGAGCTGGTCACCCCGGACGACCACGCACTCGCCGGCATCACCCACGAACCGACTCGGGCGTTCCTGCGCGAGGTCGGTCTGCCGGACCGGGAGGGCTGGTTCGAGGCGGACCAGCGCCTCCTCGACGGCGACCTGCGGATCGGCGGCGAAGCGTGGCAGCGCGTCGCCCTGAAGTATCCGGACTGCCCGTTCGACATGTCGACCTGGCTGACGCTCGGCGGCATCGGGATGGACGACGTGATCGTCGACACGGCCACCGGCGTCGTGTACTGCATCCCCGAGGACGGCTCTCCTCACCTGCTCAACAGCAGCATCGATGCCTTCGCGTTCTTCCTGCACGCCCTGGAGGTGGAACGACCGGACTACGACCCCGAATCCGACACGGACGGCGTCGACCCCAAGGGCGCCGAGGCCCGGCTGCTGCAGCTGATGCGCCGGACCGATCCCGCCGCGCTGGAGAATCCCGAGTCGTGCTGGTTCTCCGTCCTGCGGCACGTGCGAAACCTCCTGCAGGACTAGCCCGCGCCGACCGGCCCACCATCCGTTGAGGAGAATGACGTGACGAGCCCCAGCGACCGCATCGCCGCCCGGTTCGGGCAGGCAGGAGTGCGGCGCTTCGAAGCCGCGACCTCCCCGGTCCTGCCGGAAGCCGCCGCCCTGGCACGGATCGACGGCCTCGTCCTTCCGCTCAGGGTGAAGCCGTACTTCCACACCCTGCTGGACGAACCGGCCGCCCTTCGGGAGTACGCGGATTCCACCGGCACGGAGTTGGACGATGCGGTCCAGCTGTCGTGGGCCAGGCTCGGCTCGGACCGCGCGTTCGACCTGTGCGTCACCCCTGACGGCGACGTCCGGGGCGTTCTGATCGGCTACGACGAGCCCGAACGGTTCGTCAGCTCCGCTGCCGAAGTCTTCGCCGAAGGGCTCCTGCGGCTCGATCTCCTCCTGGAGACCATCGCCGGCACCGACGATCCCGACGAGGCCTTCGCCGCGTTCGAGGAGACGGAACAGGCGCTCCGGGCCGCGGACCCCGAGTCCTTCGCCGACTCGGAGAACTGGTGGCCCCTGGTCCTGGAGGACATCCGCACCACCGCGGGCGTCGAGGCGTTCGCGACGTTCGAGTTCCTCACCCCGGCGGGCGAGAAGCAGTTGGTCACCAAGTCCGGCGCCATCTGCGTGCATCCCGAGGAACGGACCTGGTCGGCCATGTACGCGGCCGGCATCGAGCCCGAGCAGGTCACCCGGATCCACACCGAGCTGCAGGCGTGTTTCCTGCCGGGCCACTACTGCGCGCTCTGGCTGGAGTTGATGTTCCCGGACGCCGTGCTGACCCACAACGCGCCCTACGGCGACACCGCCGCCGACCGGGCCGAGGGAATCCGGCGGCTGCGGGAACACGCCGACCGGACGTCCGGGGAGCGCTGACCCATGGCCGAGCCCACCGTCGGTGCTCCGCCCGCCCCGGGCGCAGCGGCAGCCCACGCCGCATCGGCCCTGCTCGACTGGGCGGCGGAACCTCGGCCCGACCGGCCGCGGGCGGTCGTGATCACCGGCCCGTCCGGGGCCGGAAAGACCCGGTTCCTGGCCCAGTTCCTGGCCGCGTCCGGCAGGAACCCCCGGATCACCGTCCACGCCACGGGCTTCGCCGAGGGGCAGATCGCCCGGACCTTGGCCTGGCAGCTCGGACGCCACCTCGGCTACGGCCCCCTCGACCCGGATCGGCTGACCCAACGGCTGCGGTCCGATCCCCGGCCCGTCCTGCTCGTCGTGACCGACCTGCACCGCGCCGGACGGGGGCCCGACCACCTTCCGTCCGCCTCCCCCGCCGCGGTCGTGAGCGAGCTGCTCGGGCCCCTGCTGGCGCTGCCGAACGTCCGCATGATCGTCGAGTCCGACACCGTCGACCTGCTGCGCGCCGAGGAACCACTGGTCCTCGGCCTCGACCCGGCGGCGGGCCCCACCGGGCCCTCCTCCGCGGACCCGGTCCGGGCTCCGGCGCCCGCCACCGCGATCGCGGGCCCGGACTGGCGCACGGCGACAGCCGAGGAACGCGAGCACGCACTCGACCGGGCCCTCGCCACGGGCACGGCGCGCGAACTCCTCACGGACCCCGGATATCTGGTGCACGGCTCGGTCGCGGCCATCACCGCCACGCTCGCCGACACTTCCCTCTCCCTGCCCAGACACCTGCGCGAGGTCTGGGCCACCGCCGCACCCGCGCTGTCCTTCCCCGGTCTGGCGGACTCCGAGCGGGCCGCGCTCCTCCACGCCGCGGCGACGGGTCGGGACCCGAAGCTCGCCGAGTACCTCCGCCCCCTCGCCGAGACCTCCTCCTGGACCGCCCTCTGGTCACTGCCCCGACGGAAGAGCGCCGCCCTCGCCGTCCTGCCGACCGACCCCGCCGGGCCCGGCACGGCCGTGGCAGCCGACACCCTCGGCCGGCTGACCTGTCACTCCCTCACTGACGGACGGACGCTGGCCAGTCCCGATTCCGGCACGCCCTGGACACCCGAGGCGCTCGCCGCCCTGACCCCCACCTGCCTGCTCGGGCTCGACCGCTCGGGCATCCTGCACCCCGTCCCCCTCACCACGGCGACGGTCCCGAGCTCCGCGGCCCACCTCACGCTGCACCACAACGCCGCGACGCTCGCATCCCCCGCCGACCTGCCCACCGCCGTCGCGGCCGGTCCCCGCCACGCCGCAGTCGCCGACGGCCGCGGCCGCGTCCACCTGTGGCCGCTCCACAGCCCCGAAACGGGCCCTCGCACGATCGAACTCCACCGCTCCGCCGTGACTGCCGTGAGCTGCCTGGACCTCCCGCAGGCCGGCGCCGTCCTCCTCGTCACGGGCGGCCTCGACGGCACGGTCAGACTCTGGGACTCCGCCACGGCGGAGGCCCTGCCCAGCCCCGTGGAGAGCCGCAAGGCCCTGCCGACCGCCCTCGGCCTGGCCGACACCGAGGCCGGACCGGTCCTCGCCGTCGCCTGGTCCGACCGGCGGATCCACCTCTGGCACCTGCTCAGCGGACGCCTGGCCGCACTGCCGACGCCCCACCTCGGCCGGGCCCTGACCCTCACCGGCGACGGCCACCTCCTACAGGCGGGCCGCGACGGCATCCATGCCTGGCGACTCGACCTCGCCGCGCTGTGGGCGACTGCCTGACGGACCGTCATGTCGGTGCGGGAACCGGCACTTCACCCACAGCAGAACGCCGCTCCCTTCCCCTCCCGCGGAGGATGCCTACGCTGGAGGGGTGAGCACTCAAGGCCGGAACGAAGCCCGCGTCATTCCGCTGCGCCCGCAGAGCGCGCCGCAGCCTCCTGCGCCGAAGGAACCGCTCTGGCGGGATGTGGTCGGCGGTGTGCTGCGTCGCGAACGGCTCGCCCAGGAGCGGACGTTGAAGGACGTCTCGGAGGCGGCCCGGATCTCCATGCCGTACCTGTCGGAGCTGGAGCGCGGCCGCAAGGAGGCCTCCTCGGAGGTGCTCGCGGCGGCTGCCCACGCGCTCGGGCTCGGCCTCGGCGATCTGCTGTCGCTCGCCCAGGACGACCTGGTCCGCCACGCGCCGATCCGCCGTTCCCACAGCCGCAGCGCCGCCCCCACCAACGGCCTCTGCCTGGCCGCCTGACGGACGGTCACGCCCCGGTGCGACGGCCCGCAGGCCGCCGTCGCACCGGGGGCGCCCCGCTCAGCCCGGCAGCTGCCGCCGGTCCAGCACCTGGTCGGCCAGGCCGTAGGCGACCGCCTCCGCGGCGGTGAACACCTTGTCCCGGTCCGTGTCGGCGCGCAGCGTCGCCACGTCGTGGCCGGTGTGCCGGGACAGCACCTCCTCGACCTGCGAGCGGATCCGCAGCATCTCCTTCGCGGCCAGGCTCAGGTCGGAGACCGTCCCCTGCCGACCGCCGCTGGCGGGCTGGCCGAGCAGCACCCGGGAGTGCTGGAGCACGAACCGCCGCCCGGGGTCGCCGCCGGCCAGCAGGACGGCCGCCGTGGACGCCGCCTGGCCGACGCAGAACGTCGAGATCGGCGACTGCACGAAGGTCATCGTGTCGTAGATCGCCATCAGCGAAGTGAACGATCCGCCGGGCGAGTTCAGGTAGATCGCGATCTCCTCCCCCGGGCTCGCCGACTCCAGGTGCAGCAGCTGGGCGATCACCACGTTGGCGACGCCGTCGTCGATGTCGGTGCCGAGGAAGATGATCCGTTCGTTCAGCAGCCGGCTGAACACGTCGTAGGACCGCTCGCCCTGAGCCGTCCTCTCGACCACGTAGGGAACCGTGTACGAGCCCATGTCTACAGCCCCATCCGTCGGCGGTTGGCGGCCGGGCGGATGTCGGCCAGCGACTCCACCACCTGGTCCACCATCCCGTACTCCTTGGCCTGTTCGGCCGTGAACCAGCGGTCCCGGTCGCCGTCGCGGGCGATGGTCTCCTCGCTCTGCCCGGTGTGCGCGGCGGTGATCCGCTCGATCGCCCGCTTGGTGTACTCCAGGTTCTCCGCCTGGATCGCGATGTCCGAGGCGGTGCCGCCGATGCCCGCCGACGGCTGGTGCATCATGATCCGCGCGTTCGGCAGCGCGAACCGCTTGCCCGCCGTGCCCACGGTCAGCAGGAACTGCCCCATGCTGGCGGCGAATCCCATCGCCAGCGTGGAGACGTCGTTCGGGATCAGCCGCATGGTGTCGTAGATCGCCAGGCCCGCCGTCACCGACCCGCCCGGGCTGTTGACGTACAGGCTGATGTCGGTGCGCGGGTCCTCCGCGGAGAGCAGCAGCAGCTGCGCGCACACCCGGTTCGCCGACACCTCGTCGACCTGGGTGCCGAGCAGGACGATCCGCTGCGCGAGCAACTGCGCCGCGAGGTGGTCGTCGAAGCGGCTGGGCGGCGTGTCGCCGTCCTCCGCACGGGGTTGGCGGGTGCTGAACGGTGTCATCGGGTCTCCTCGTCGGAGCGGGAGTGCGTCTTCCGCTCCACTGTTCACCCCGAACGACCCCCGTCAGCCGGTTCTCTGCCCGCCGCAGATTCGCCACCGGCAGAGCGCCCGGTCAGACACCCGGTGCCGGACGGACGGTGATCCCGTTGCGTTCCAGCAGGGCCGCCGTCACGCCGTCGCCCGGCACCAGCGCCCCCGCGAACGAGCCGTCGTACACGGCGCCCCGGCCGCACGAGGGGCTGCGGGGCATCAGCACCGCCTCCGTGCAACCCGCCCGTTGCGCGGCGAGCAGCGCGCGTTCGGCGCCCGTGACGAACTCCGCCGTGACGTCGTGCCCGGCGCCGTCCACCACCCGCGCGGCGCCGTCCAGCACGTCGTGCCCGTCGCCGCCGATCAGCTCCGCCGGCCGTCGCGGGGTGGCCAGCCCGCCCGCCACCTCCGGGCAGAACGACACCGCCTGCCGCCCGTCGAGCAGCTCCGCGAGGGCAGGCGACGCCTTGTCCCGCCCGTCGAACCGGCACGGCACGCCGCGCAGACACGCACTGACCAGAATCGCTTCCACCCGCCCAGGCTACCTGGGGCGCCCATCGGCCCTGACCTGCGGGAACCCTCGGCGGCCGGTGCGCGGAGGACGCGGAGGTCCGGCGTGCCGACGGCGGCAGGTCAGTCGGTGGCCGGCTCCGGCGCGAAGTAGCGGCGGGCCAGCACGGGCGATGCCCGGTGGCCGCGGCGGATCAGGGTGTGCGCGGCGTCGACGGCCGCTGGCCGGGCGTCGGCGGGGCCGCGGGTCCGCAGGTAGAGCAGGAGGTCGAGCCGGTCGGTCCCGCTGCGGGCCGTGATGTGCTGGAGCGCATCGCCGGGGAGGGCGTGGGCCCGGAGGATGCCGACCGTCTCGTGCGCCTCGTCCGGCGAGGCGGGGCCGGGTTCTCTGCGCCGCAGGCCGACACGGACGATGTCCATGGGGTGGGTCAGCCCCAGCCGAGGCTGCCGTCGGCGACGGTCACGGTGGCGGCCGGGGCGTCGGAGGTGAGGGCGGTGACCGCGGCCGGGGCGGCGATCAGGGCGGTGAGCGCGAGGGCGGCGACCGCGGCGGCCTTGGCGAGACGGGTGAGCATGTCGGTGGTTCCCCTCGACGGAAGTGACAGGTGGACGGACTCCGGTTCGGCGTCCCGCGGTTGACGCTCGCTCCGGTTCGCCGTCCGGTCGGTTTCCCTGGCGACGATCAATAGCTTCGCGGGTTCCGGAGCGGCCCGGAAGGTCGTCGGGGTGTCGCCATTCGGACTGTCCGAGACCGGACACCGAGCCATGGACATGCCACAACAGTCGGCGCGGCAGGGCCGGCTCCGACCCCCGCCCGCAGCGGGCCGGGCTACGCCTTGCCGGTGGCCGCGACCGCTGTCAGGCCCTGCTCGGTGGGGCCGTAGACGCGGCCGCCGCCGGCCCAGAAGGGGACGGTGAGGGTGAGGCTGGGGGCCAGGAAGTCGTAGGTCCAGCGGGCGACGCCGGTGCCGGGGTCGAGGGCCCAGACCTTGCCGTGGATCCAGAGGTAGAGGGTGTCGTCGGCGAACTGGGCGGCCAGGTTGGTGGCCAGGGCGCCGACGGGCAGGGTGCCGGCCCAGCGGACGGCGCCGTTGCCCGCGTCCAGGGCCTGGACCCTGACGGTGAGGGTCTTGTAGTCCACGGCCACGGCGAAGACCGTCGTGGCGTCGGCGTTCGCCACCACCGCCTGGTAGGTCATGGCGGCGTCGGACTTCCATGCCACCGTCCCGTCCGCCGGGTCGAGGGCGTAGACCCGGTCGGCGAGGTAGAGCAGGCGGCCGCCGGCGGAGGTGTGCGGACCGTCGGTGAAGGGCTGGAGGAGGGCTCCGGCGCCGAGGGTGGCGCCGGGCGGGTTCTGCTGCCAGGCGGAGAGGCCGGCGTTCGTGGTGTCGAGGCCCTGCAGGGTGGACTTGCCGTTGGACATCTCGGTCCGCTGCCAGAGCAGGCGGGTTCCGGCGGTGGGGACGGCGAGGCGTCCGCTGCCCAGGCCGGAGAACGGGAACCGCTGTTCCCAGCGGAGGTCGTGGGTGGCCGTGTCCACCGCCCACAGGAACATCAACTGGCCGCCGGCCGAGGCGGAGGAGCCGACGCCCTGGACGTAGACGGCGCCGTCCAGCACGCCGGCGACCGCGCCGGTGGTGGCGCTCAGTCCGGGCCGGGCGAACGACCAGGCGACTTCGCCGGTGGCCAGGTCGATCGCCTTGAGCGAGGTGCGGATGCCGACGACGGTCGCGCCGACCCGTTCCCAGCTGACGTAGTAGCCCTTGCCGCCGGCGGCGGCGACCAGGCCGAGCGTCGGGGCCGGCATGGCGCCCTGGGAGGTCTTCGGTTCCCAGCGGGGTTTGCCGTCGCGGTCGAAGCCGCGGAGGCTCTTGGCGTCGACGGTGAGGATGCTCTCGCCGTCCGCGACGATCTGGTTGAGCGGGTCGGGCACGGGCACCGTCCACAGCGCGGCGGCGATGTTGGTGGTGCCGAGCGGGCGGTCCGGGTCGGTGGGATCGGGCGCCGATGCCGAACTCCGGTGTCCGCCGGTGGACTTGTCGGGCGTCCGGCCGAACGTCAGGTACGCCGCCGTCCCGCCGCCGGCCAGCGCCGCCGCGCCGCCGGCCAGCCCGTAGAGCAGGGTCCGCCGCGCGGGGCGCTTCGGCTCCGGCTGCGGGAGGTCGGGCGGCAGTTCCACCGTGGGTGCGACCGGCGGCGGGGGCAGCGTGGGCGCCAGCACGGCCGCGGAGCGTTCGACGGCGGCGAGCAGCGCGGGGTGCAGCCACGCCCCGGGCGGCTGCGGTGCGAGCCGCTGGGAGTCGACGAGATGACGGGGCGTCGGGCGGTCGGCGGGGTCCTTGGCGAGGCAGGCGGCGATCAGCAGGCGCAGCCCGGCGGGCACGGCGGTGAGGTCGGGTTCCTCAGCGGCGACCCGGCGGACCACTTCGATGGGGTGGCCGCCGCCGAACGGTCCGGCGCCGGTCGCGGCGTGCACCAGGGTCGAGCCGAGCGAGAAGACGTCGGAGGCGGGGACGATCGGCCGGGCCAGGGCCTGCTCGGGCGACAGGAAGGAGGGGGTGCCGAGGATGGCGCCCTCGGCGGTGAGGACGCTGTCGTCGGCGGCGCGGGCGATGCCGAAGTCGATGACGTGCGGGCCGTCCAGGGCGAGCAGCACGTTGCTGGGCTTGATGTCCCGGTGGACCAGCCCGGCGGCGTGGATGGCGGCGAGTTCCTCGGCGATGCCGGCGGCGAGGATCCGCAGCACCGGTTCGGGGAACGGGCCGACCAGGCGGACGGCCTCGTCGAGCGGGATGCCGGGGATGTACGCGGTGGCGAGCCAGGGCAGCGGCGCGTCCGGGTCGGCGTCCACGACGGGGGCGGTGAACGCGGAGGACGCGGTGCGGGCGGCCGAGACCTCGCGCCGGAAGCGGGCCCGGAACCGCTGGTCGTCGGCGAGTTCGGGCCGGATCAGCTTGACCGCGACGGTGCGGCCGCCGGCCGACCGGCCGAGGTAGACGGCGCCCATGCCGCCCGCGCCGAGTCGGCCGAGCAGCAGGTAGGGGCCGACCTGGGCGGGGTCGGTGGGGCCGAGCGGATGCATCGTCAATGTCCCTTCGCGGGCAGGGCGGTGAGGATCGTCGGGCGTTGGGCGGCGATGCACAGCCGTCCCGCGCCGGCCGTCCAGGTCAGCGTCGCCGGGTCGGCGCCCTTGAGGCCGGAGTACTTCCAGCGGGCCTGGCCGGTGGCGGGGTCGAGGGCCCAGACCACCGCGTCGCGGCCGATCCGGTAGAGGGTGTCGTCGGCGTACAGCAGGTCGGCGCCGTACGCGCCGGCGCCGGTGCCGGGGCCGTCGGGCGGCAGCGGGGTCCGCCAGCGCGGGGTGCCGCTCTTCAGGTCGAGGGCGCCGACGGAGTAGCCGCCGTCGCTGTCGGTCCACAGGCAGTGCAGCAGGCTGTCGTCGGGGCCGTGCGCGAAGGCGCTGCCGGTGACGCGGGGGCCGGCGATGCCGGGGGCGGACCAGGCGGGCTTGCCGGTGGCGGGGTCCAGGGCGGTGAGGGCGCCGTCCTTGTCGGGGGTGAGGAACCAGCCCCCGCCGGCGGCGATGCCGAAGGACTGCAGGCCGGCCGTCCAGGCGACGGCGCCGGTGGCGTCGACGGCCTTGAGACGGTCGGCGCTGGAGACCAGGATCCGGTCGCCGCCGGGCAGCAGGGCGGCTTCCAGCAGCAGCAGGTCCTCGCCGTGGAACCAGGCGGTGCGCCGCCCGGCCAGGTCGACCGCCCACACGTTGCTGCCGCCCTGGTGCCTGCCCTGGCCCACGCCGACCACGTACGCGATGCCGCCGCGGATCCCCGCGAAGCGCGTCACGCCGGCCGCCTGCGGCTGGTCGAGCGTGACCCTGCCGTCGACCTTGCCGTCACCCGGGTCGATGGCGAGCAGGGCGGTCGTCAGGCCGCCCGGGGCGGCGGCGCCGCCCATTCCGGCCAGCTGGATGCGGTGGCCGTCGAAGGCGGCGACGGGGTGCGGCTGGAGCGGGTCGAGGGCGAAGGTGACGCCCGCTGCGGTGTCGTCCAGCGTCCACTTGGGCTTGCCGTCGTCGACGACCGCCCAGGTCTGCCGGGTCGTGATGCCGACCACCGCGGCGTCCAGCGACAGCAGTTGGACGCACGGCAGGGTGACCTGCCGGTTCTGCCAGAGCGGGACGGCCTCGCGGACGTCCGCGCTCGGCCGCACCGGCGGGGCGGCCTGCCTGCCGGACGGTGTGCCGCGGCCACGGTCGATCAGCGCGTAGGCGGAGCCGGCCGCACCGGCGGCGAGGACGCCCCCGCCGAGGGCGAGCAGCGTCCGGCGGCGCGGCCCGTGCGACGGCGGCCGGTCGACCGGCGCGGGTGCGGGCTCGGGGGCGTGCGCGGGCATCGGGGGTGGTGCGGGCGGCGCGGTGAGCACGGCGCGGACGGTCCGTATCTCGGTGGCGACGGCGGGCGGCAGCCAGCCGTCCGGGTCGGCGGGGTGCCCGGCCAGGGCTACGTGGGCGACGAGTTGACGGGGCGTCGGCCGGTGCGCGGGGTTCTTGGCGAGGCAGGCGGCGACCAGGGTGCGCAGGTCGGCGGGCAGCTCGCCGAGTTCGGGTTCGGTGTTGACGATCCGGAACAGCACGGCCGCCCCGGCGCCTTCGCCGAACAGGTTCCGACCGAGGGCCGCGTACGCCACGGTGGAGCCGAGCGAGAACACGTCGCCGGCGGGGGTGAGCGGCTCGCCGAGGGCCTGTTCGGGGGACATGTACGGCGCGGAGCCGATCACCGCGCCGGTGGTGGTCAGCCCTTCGGCGTCGGCGGCCCGGGAGATGCCGAAGTCGATGACGTGCGGCCCGTCCAGCGCGAGCAGCACGTTGCCGGGCTTCAGGTCGCGGTGGATCAGCCCCGCGCGGTGCACCTCGGCGAGCGCCTCGGCGAGTCCGGCGGCCAGCGTGCGGACGGTGGCGACGGGCAGCGGGCCGTGCCGCTCGACGGCCTGCCGCAGCGACAGGCCGGGAACGAACGCGGTGGCCATCCACGGCAGCGCGGCCTCCGGGTCGGCGTCCACCACGGGCGCGGTGAACGCGCCGGAGACCCGCCGGGCGGCCGCCACCTCCTGCCGGAACCGCTGCCGGAACCCGGTGTCCTCGGCGAGCTCCGGCCGGACCACCTTGACCGCGACGGCCCGGCCGCCGGCCGAGCGCCCCAGGTAGACCGCGCCCATGCCGCCGGCCCCGAGCCGGCCCACCAGCGTGTACGGCCCGACCTGCCGCGGATCCATCCCGTCGAGTGGTTGCACCTGCCCGTCCCTTCCCCCGTCGGGTGCGCGGTTCCGAACCCTACGGTCTGCGACGGGGGCACGGCAGCCGATCACACCGAATCCTCACCTGCCCGGATCCCCTGACGCCACGTCACACCGGGCCGGCCCGGTGGGCGAGGGGCGCTGCCTGGACGCGCGGCTCTCCGGTCGGAGTCAGGTGCGGATCCGGTCGACCCACCGCGCGCAGGCGCTGCCGGCGCTCAGCAGCGCCGACTCCACCGACTTCGAGGTGGCGTCGGCGAGGCGCGAGGCCGTGCCGGAACTCCGGGCGGTGCTGCGGCTGTTCGACGACGACTTCACGGAAGACGTGTAGCGGCGCAGACCCGCAGCCGGAGCGTGGCGCACCTGTCGGCGCCCGCGTTCGCGCCCGCAATGACGGGCCGTCAGGTGATCGGGGCGCTCGCCGCGGGCCGCGAGGTGCGGGTGATCGCCTCGGTGGACGTCGTCCGCTCGCCCCGGCCGCGCGGCGCCACGGTGGCAGACGCGCACCGCCCCGGGCTGTGGCGGGTGCCGGCCCGTCGATCTCGCGCCGCCGGAGCTGCGCAGCCCGGCTCTCGCCCAACCGCGCCGCGGCGGGCCGGAGTTGCTCCGGTCGCCGCCGGCGGACCGGGTGGTGGCGGCCACCGCACGCGGCCTGGGCCTGCTGGGCTCCCGGGCATCCTGACCGCACTCCGACCGCACTCCGGCCGTGCGGTGTCGGGCCACCGCCGGGGCGCGCAGCGGACAGCCGACCGCCCCGGTGCGCACTAGCCTCGACGGCTCGAACGGCCGCCCGGTGCGGGACGGCCGCCATCCGGCGGATGTCCGTCGCCGAGCCGAGGGCCTGGAAAAGATGAGACGCAGTGCGAGCGAGGAGTCCGCGTGGGCGCCGCTCGGGGAGAAGGTGTTCCGGGCGCTCTGGGTGGCCCAGTTCGTGTCGAACGTCGGCGGCTGGATGCAGACCGTCGGCGCGCAGTGGCTGCTGGTCGGCCACGGGGCGGGGCTGGTGTCGCTGGTCCAGGTCGCCGCGGGACTGCCGGTGCTGCTGCTGGCGCTGCCGGCCGGCGCCCTCGCGGACCTGGTCGACCGTCGGCGGCTGCTGCTGGTGATGCAGGCGGCGATGGCGGCGGTCGCCACCGTTCTCTCGGTGCTGGCGCTGGTGGGGGTGCTCGGGCCGTGGCTGTTGCTGCTGTTCACCTTCCTGCTGGGCTGCCTGACCGCGTTGAGCGGTCCGGCCTGGCAGGCGGTGCAGCCGAGCCTGGTGCCGCGCGAGCAGCTGCGGCAGGCGTCGGCGCTGGGCGCGGTGAACATGAACGTGGCCCGCGCGGTCGGCCCCGCACTGGGCGGCCTGCTGGTCGCGGCCGCCGGGGTGGGCTGGACGTTCGCCCTCAACGCGCTGTCCTTCGCGGGCATTCTGCTGGTCCTGCTGCGCAGGTTCCCCGACCCGCCGGCGCCCCTCCGCGAGCGGGAGCGCGAGCAGGTGCTGGCGGCGCTGCGGGCCGGCGGGCGGTACGTCCGCCGCGCGCCGGCAGTGCGGCGGATCCTGCTGCGCTGCGCGCTGTTCGTCCCGGGTGCGGCGGCGCTGTGGGCGCTGCTGCCGGTGGTGGCGGTGCGGCGGCTGGGCCTCGGCTCCTCCGGGTACGGCCTGCTGCTGGCCGCCGTCGGCGTGGGTGCGGTGGCGGGCGCGGCCGCGCTGCCGCGGCTGAGTGCCCGGCTGCGCGGCAACGGCGTCCTTGCGCTGGCGGGGCTGCTGACGGCGGGTGCGCTGCTGCTGGTGGCGCTGGCCGGCAGCGCCTGGGCGGTGGGCCCGGCGCTCGCGGCCGCGGGCGCGGCCTGGATCTGGGGCCTGTCCGTCCTGAGCGCCGCCCTGCAGTTGGAGCTGCCGAACTGGGTGCGGGCCCGCGCGGTCGCCTTCTACCTGCTGGTCTTCCAGGGCGGCAACGCGCTGGGCGCCCTGGTGTGGGGCCAACTGGCGCAGTACGCGGGCCTGGTGGTCGCGCTGACCGTCCCGGCCGCCCTGCTGGCCCTGGGCGTGCTCTCCCTCCGTCGGCTCCCGCTGCTGGACGGCAGGGTGGACCCGTCGCTGTCCGACAGTTGGCCGGAGCCGCGCCTGACGGTCGAGCCCGCCGCGGCGGACGGGCCGGTGCTGGTCACCGTCGAGTACCGGGTCGCGGACGGCGGGTCGGCGGCGTTCGTCCGGGCGATGGACGAGGTCGAGGCGTCCCGACGGCGGACCGGCGCGGTCAGTTGGGGCCTGTACCGGGACGCGGCCGAGCCGGCCCGGTTCGTCGAGACGTTCACGGTGTCGTCCTGGGCCGAGCACCTGGCGCAGCACCACGAACGCTGGACCGGCGTCGACCACGCCTTCGAGCGCGCCGCCCGGGCGCTGGTGACGGGGGAACCGGTGGTGTCCCACGCCGTCACCGCCCGGGCGGCGGGGTGACGCGTCGTCAGCCGGTGACGGACCGGACGGCCTCGCGGATCACCTCGGCGACCCGGGCGGGCTGCGAGAGCATCATCAGGTGCGAGGTGTCGAGTTCGACGGTGGTCATCCCGGCGCGCCGGTAGCCGAACCGCTGGACGTCGGGGTTGAGGGTGCGGTCGGCGGTGGCGACGACGCCCCAGGACGGCTTGGTCCGCCATGCGGCGGTCGGCGCGGCCTCGCCGAACGCGGCGGCGGCCAGCGGGCGTTGGGTGACGGCGAGGACCTTCGCCAGCTCGGGGTCCACGTCCGCGGCGAAGATCTCCGGCAGGCGGTCCGGCTGCACGGACACGTCGGTGCCCTCGCCGCCGCCGTCCAGCGGGAACGGGGTGTACACCAGCGCCTCGGCGAGCTCGGAGGCCGGGAAGCGGCCCTGCAGCTCGCCCAGGCTCTCGCCCTCCTCCAGCGCGTAACCCGCCAGGTACACCAGCGCCTTGACGTTCTCCTCGGCCCCGGCGACGGTGATCACCGCGCCGCCGTAGGAGTGGCCGACCAGCACCACCGGGCCGGGTGTCCGCCGGACCACGGAGGCGAGGTAGGCGGCGTCGCCGGTCAGGCTGCGGTTCGGCCCGGCCGGCGCGAGGACCTTCAGGCCGTCGGCGAGCAGTTCGGGGATCAGCCGGCCGAAGCCGGAGGCGTCCGCGAAGGCGCCGTGCACCAGCACGACGGTGGGCGTGTTGTTCTCGGTCATGGTCAAGTCCTTCGGATCAGCGGGGAGTTCGGACAGCGGGACGACCTCAGGCTAGGAACCCCGCGCGCGTCCCGTTCTTCCCCGGGCGCACTCCCCTCGGCCGATCCGCGCACCGTTGCCCGCCGAGCGCCCGACGGTGCGTCACCTCGCCCGCCCGGACGGCCGCTGGGGCGCGCCGAGATAGGTGAGCACCGCGAGGACCCGCCGGTCGCCGCTGTCCTCCGGGGGGAGGTCGAGCTTCCCGAAGATGTTCCCGACGTGCTTGTGCACGGCCCGTTCGGTGACCACGAGCCGAGCGGCGATCTCGGAGTTCCCGTACCCCTGGGCCATCATCGCGAGCACTTCGCGTTCGCGTTCGGTGAGCCGGGACAGCGGGTTGCCGTGCGTCGCGAACAGCTGCCGGACGACGTCCGGGTCCAGCGCGGTGCCGCCGGCGGCGACCCGGTGCAGCGCCTCCAGGAAGTCGTCGACGCGGGCGACCCGGTCCTTGAGCAGGTAGCCGACGCCGGCCCCGTCGGCGAGCAGCTCCCTGGCGTAGGTGTCCTCGACGTACTGGGAGAGCACCAGGATCGGCAGACCGGGGACGTGCTCCCTGGCGCGCAGCGCGGCCCTGACGCCCTCGTCGGTGAAGGACGGCGGGAGGCGGACGTCGACCACGGACACGTCCGGCCGGTGGGCGACGGCGGCCGTGACGAAGGACTCGGCGTCCCCGACCGTGCCGAGCACCTGGTGGCCCAGCGCGTCCAGCAGCGCGGACAGGCCTTGCGCGAGCAGCGCGTTGTCCTCGGCGATCAGGATGCGCACGGGCACTCCACGGTGATCACGGTGGGCCCGCCGGGCGGGCTCTGCACCAGCAGGACGCCGTCCACCGCCTCGACGCGCTGCCGCATGCCGCGCAGCCCGGTGCCGCCGCCCTCGGCGGCCCCGCCCCGGCCGTCGTCGGCGATCTCCGCGCGGACGGCGGCGCCGGTCCTGGTCAGGGTGACCGACACGGATGCGGCGCGGCTGTGCTTGGCCGCGTTGGTGAGCGCCTCGGTGACGGCGAAGTACACGGCGACCTCGATCCGCGCCGGCACCTCGCCGAGTTCGCCGACGTCGAGGGTGGCGGGGACGGGGCAGCGGGCGACGACCGCCGCGACCGCGCCGGCCAGGCCGCGGTCGGCGAGGATCGGCGGGTAGACGGAGCGCAGCACGTCGCGGAGCTCGGCCATCGCCTCCTCCGCGCCCTGTCGCGCCCGGGTGAGCAGCGGACCCACGGCCGCCGGGTCGGAGCCGAACGTCCGCTCGGCGAGGCCGAGTTGCATGGCGAGGGAGACCAGCCGGGCCTGGGTGCCGTCGTGCAGGTCCCGCTCGATGCGGCGCAGTTCGCTGCCGTGCGCGTCGATCGCCCCGGTGCGCGTGCGGTCCAGCGTCGCCACACGTTCGGCGAGGACCGCGGCGGCCGAGGGGGCGAGCAGCCACCGGCTCACCGACGCGGCGAGCCCGGCCACCAGGGGCGGCCCGAACAGGGCGAGCAGCACGCTCAGCAGGAACTGGGGCACCCCGACGCCGAGCACGGACCACCAACTGCGGATCGGGACGTTCAGGATCAGCCGGATCGGCTCGTCCGCGGGGAACAGCCACCAGAGGCCCGCGAGCACGAGCACGGCCACTGGGAACAGGAACAGCGCCACCCCGACGATCCCGAGCACGGTGCCGGCCACCATCGCGCCGGGCGCCCAGCGCAGGTCCCGACCGGTCGCCGGGTCCGCCAGCATCGTCATCAGGCGCCTTTTCCCGTGCGGCCCGGCCGCCGCCACCGGCGCCGCCGCCCACCGGCCGAGCCGCACCCGTTCGACGTCGGCCAGGCGGCGCAACAGCCGGAGCTCGTACGGCAGGACGAGCAGGCCCGGGCCGACCAGGCAGAGCACGGACGAGTAGACGAGCGCGGGCACCAGCACGATCAGTGCCAGTCCGCGGCCGAGGAGGGCCGCGCAGTAGCCGGTGGCACGCGCCGAACGGGCGGCCACCGCACGCGTTTTCGACAACCTGTTCACGGTGGCCAGTCTTTCCCGTCCGGGTCCCCCGACGCAGTGGAGCCAGCTACACCATCGGTCGACGAGCCTGCACGATCGTCCCGACCGGCGCCCGGTTCGTAGCGTCCCGGTCATGAAACCGAACCCGCCCTCCGGCCTCCTCCCGTTCCTCTCGATCAGCTTCGTCGGGGCGTGGCTCGCCATGGTCCCGCTCTGGCTCGACGGCCTCCGCCGGACCAGCGCCGCGCAGGGCACGCCGCCGCTCGCGGCGGCGTGCATGATCCTGATGATGCTGGTGCCGGCGCTGACCGCCTTCGGCCTCACCGCCCGCCGCCACGGCCTGCGCGGGGCCGCCCGGATCCTCGGGCTCGCCAGGGCCACCCCGTGGCGGCACGAACTCCGTTCCGTGGCAGTCGCGTTGACGATCCCGCTCGGCCTCACCGCCGCCGGCCTGGCGGTGGCCGCACTGGCCGGCCGGTACAGCCCCGCGCACCTGCCCGGTCCGGCCACGATCGCGCCGCTCGTGCTGAGCGCGCTGGTG
Organism: Kitasatospora griseola; assembly: GCF_044999035.1. Lineage (NCBI taxonomy): Bacteria > Bacillati > Actinomycetota > Actinomycetes > Kitasatosporales > Streptomycetaceae > Kitasatospora > Kitasatospora griseola. The sequence goes on from NZ_CP173360.1 coordinate 1,735,068, forward strand.
TCGCTCCCGCTGTACTTCGGCGAGGAACTCGGCTGGCAGGGCTACCTGTTGCCGCGGCTGCTGCACCACGGCAGGACTCGCGGCCTGCTGATCGGCGGCGCGATCTGGGGAGCCTGGCACGTCCCGATGACCGCACTCGGCGGAAGCTACCCCGGCCACTCGGTCCTGCTGGGCATACCCGTCGCCGTGGTCACCGCGATGCTGCTCGGCACCGTCATCGCCACCGTCCGGCTGTCCACCGGCTCGGTCTGGGCGGCCGTCGCGGCGCACGTCTCACTCAACGAGTTCGCGCTGCCGCTGACCCGCGAGGTCTCCGACCGCCTCGTCGACCCGCTGTTCGCGGGGCCGCTCAGCATCTCCACCTGGCCGATCACCGCCCTCGCCGTCCTGGGCGCCTGGCTGGTCCACCGCCGGCGGGGCACGGCCGGCGCCGCCCCGGAGCCGAGCGGATCCCACGGCCGCGCTTCCTGACGGATCCGGGCCGCCGACCGACGTCGGCGGTCCGGACCGCACCGCGGTCGGCCCTCATGGGTTCAGCCGGTAGCGGCCGGACCCGCGGGCCAGCAGCCCGTCGTCAACCAGGGCGCGGCGCAGCGAGACGGCGTCCAGCGGACCGCCCTCGCACCACGGCCGCAGGCGGTCGGTGACCGTCCGCTCGTCGTACTCCTCGCCCGGCGCGAAGGTGGTCCCGGCGAGGTGCCCGAGCACCGCGCGGCGGGCCTCGGGGTCCTCCTCGGGCAGGTCCACCAGGACGCCGCCGCGGATGCGGCCGCGCAGCCGCGGGTCGGGCTGCTCCCTCGCCTCCTCGTCCGCGACGCGGCGGGCGGCGGCGTCCGCGGCGGCGGCGAGTGCGTCCTCGTTCAGGGCGACCGTGCCGCGGCCCTGGACGAGCAGGCCGGCCCGGACCAGCCGCCCGATGGCGGGGGCGGCGTCCGGTGCGGCGAGCCCCGAGACGGCGAGGACCTCGGCGGAGGTCGTCGCGCCCAGGGCGACCGCCGAGAACACCCGGCGCTGGATCGGGTCGGCGAGCTGGACGGCGAGGTGATCGGGTGTCATGCGGGGAACGCGTCCTCTCCGAGGCGGTGTGGTCCGGGATCGAAGGCGGACACAACTCACGTTACCCGCAGCCGAGTTCGACGCCGAACCGTTTTGGCGCCGCCCGGCCCGGGGCCCGCTCAGCCCGCGGTGTGCTGCGCCCGCCACTGGCTCGGCGAGACGCCGTACGCGGCGCGGAAGGCCCGGCTGAAGTGCGCCGGGCTGCCGAATCCCCAGTGCTGCGCGACCGCCGCGACCGACGGGCCGGGCCGGGCCAGGTCCCGGGCGGACGCGTCCAGCCGGGACCGCAGGATCAGCCGGCTCACCGTCGTCTCCTCGGCCTCGAACAGCCGGTGCAGGTAGCGCAGCGAGATGTGGTGCGCCCGGGCGATGGTCTCCGGCGACAGGTCCGGGTCGCCGAGGTTGCGCGCGATGTGCTCCCGGATCCGCCGCACCAGCCCGCCGTTGGCGGTGCGGGAGTCGTCGGCCGTCCGGCCGGCGGCCAGCTGGGCGACCATGGTGCCCACCAGGTCGGCGACGCTGCCGGCCAGCCGGTCGGCGAGCGGCGTGACGTAGGACGGCGCGGAGTCGGCCAGGGTCCGCAGGAACGGCAGCAGCACCGACCCGAACCCGGCGGCGGCGGTCACCGGGGTGCCGGTCACCCGGTGCAACTCGGTCTCCGGTACGCCCAGCAGGCGGCGCGGCAGGTGGAACAGGTGCGCGCGGGACGGCTTCGGGTACTCGATGACGTACGCCCGCGCGGTGTCGTACAGGACGAACTCGCCCTCGCCCAGCACCTTCTGCTGCCCGTCCTGGGTGACCATGCACTCCCCGGCGAGTTGCAGCCCGATGCCGACCATCGGCTCCTGGCCGGCCCAGGCGTACCGGCCCGCGAGGCGGGGCGGCAGCGCCACGGCGGTCTCCAGCGTCGCGACCCGCAGGTACCCGAGCCGGGACAGCCGCGCCCGCTCACCCGGCGAGGCGCCCGTGAGCGTCGGGTCCGTCGCGGCCGGCGGCCACGGCCACGTCGCGCCGGGCACGCACCCGTTCGCCATCCACACGCTCATCCGACCGCCTTCCGGGGTGTTGCCGAACTTCGGGAGCGCCCCGCGCAGGTACGCCCCGAGGTGCCCGGCACCCCAGGCTATCTCGCGCCACGCCGGCCCGGCACCGCGCCCCTGACCTGCGGCTATCACTCCCGGTGAGGCAGGTCGGCGCACTCGTGGTGCACCGGCGGGTTCACCCCCGGCGAAGCAGTCGGGTTCACTCCCGGTAGAGCAGCGCCGTGACGCCGGCCAGCGCCGCGCCGGCCACCAGCGCCCAGGCGAGCTGACCGTGCAGGACCAGGACGGCGCCGGGGATCGCACCGGCCAGCATGGTGGCGACGGACAGGATGCGGCGGCGCTGACGGGGCGCCGTGCCGCCGGCCAGCCGGGAGTCGGCGGCCAGGCCGGTCAGGGTGAGGGTGAGCACGGTGGTGGTGAGGTCGGGGACGCCGAGGGCGCGCACAGTGCCGTTGCGGATGCCCATCGCCACCGCGCCGAGCGTGATCACCGCGTACCGGGCGGCGGGCTCCTCGACGCTCCAGCCGAAGGCCACGGCGGCCGCCGCGCCGTGCAGCGCGACCTCCAGGGCCAGCGCGGCTCGCAGCCGGCCGGTCGGCCGCCCGATGGTGAACCGGCCGGCCAGCACCGCGCCGAGCAGGAACGCGCCGAGCGAGGTGACCGAGGCGGCGACGGAGAAGCCGGGTGCGCCGGCCAGGGCGAACGCGATGACGACCACGTTGCCGGTCATGTTGGCGGTGAAGACGTGGCCGAGGCCGAGGTAGCTGACCGCGTCGATCAGTCCGCTGGCCATGGTGAGACCGAACAGGGCCAGTGCCAGCGGGTGGCGGTCGGTGATCTGCGGCGTGGACGGGGCGGGGGGTGCGGGAGTGGACACGGCGGCGCCTCCTGAGGGGAGTGGGGGCACCGCCGCGGCACGCGCGGCGATGCCCCCTGAACGAGATGTCGGTGCGTCAGAGGAAGCAGGGGTCCTGCGGCAGCGCCGACTGTCCGGGGACGGCGTTGCCGCGGGCCAGCCGCCAGGCGAACTGCTCGTCGGAGGCCGCGGCGGACTCCAGCACCCGGTCGGCCTGCTGCGCGCCGGCCAGGCCGGGCGCGGAGCCGGCCTGGTAGCCGCCGAAACGGGCGACGGGGCTCCACTCGGGGCTGATCGCGGGCAGGTCGGCGACCAGGCCCTCGTGCTCGGCGACGGCGTGCACGATCCGGCCGCCGACCACGGTGAGGACGGACTCGATGTGCGCGATGTCCTCCTCGGGGACGGTGAAGTAGTCGGCGTCGAGCACCGCCAGGTCGGCGTAACTGCCCACGGTGAGGCGGCCCTTGACGTCCTGCTCGCCGGTGAGCCGGGCGCCGCCGAGGGTGAACAGCTCCAGCGCCCGGGCGCGGTCGAGGCGGTTGTGCTCGGCGGCCAGTCGGCGGCCGGAGACCGCGCGGCCGGAGACCAGCCAGTGCAGGGCGACCCACGGGTTGTAGGAGGACACCCGGGTGGCGTCGGTGCCGCCGGCCACGGTCAGGCCGCGGTCCAGCATGGCGCGCAGCGGCGGGGCCTCGGCCGCGGCGGCGGCGCCGTAGCGGCTGACGAACGCCTCGCCCTGGAAGGAGAGCCGGTTCTGCACGGAGACCGCGCCGCCGAGGGCGGCGATCCGGTCCAGGCTCTCGCCGCTGACGGTCTCGGCGTGGTCGAACAGCCAGCGGTTGCCCTGCGGGAACAGGCCCTCGGCGGCGAGCTTCTCGAACACGGCGAGGTCGCGGCGGATGGTCTCGTCGTAGGTGGCGTGCAGTCGAAAGCCCCAGCCGTTCTCCATCAGCATCCGGACGGCCTTCTCGAACTCGCTCTCGTACGCGCCGAGTTGCGGGCGCGGCTCGGTGAAATTCTCGAAGTCGGCGGCGGCCCAGGTGAGGTTCTCGCCGGCGCCGTTCAGTCGCAGCCACTCGTCGCCCTCGCCGGGGCGGACGGTGTCGATCCACCGCTTGAGGTCGTCGAGTTCCTGGCCCGCGGTCTGCGGGAACAGGTGGTAGGCGATCCGGAGCGTCAGTTCGCCGCGGCGGGCGAGCTCCATGACGGTGCCGTAGTTCTCCGGGAAGCTCTGGAAGCCGCCGGCGGCGTCGATCGCGGAGGTCAGGCCGAAGCGGTTGAGCTCGCGCAGGAAGTGCCGGGTGGAGTCGACCTTGTCGGCCTCGTCCAGCACCGGCGCCTTGGCGAGGGTGGAGTACAGCAGCAGTGCGCCGGGCGCGGCGATCAGCAGGCCGGTGGGCTCGCCGTCGTGGCCGCGGACGATCTGGCCGCCGGCCGGGTCGGGGGTGTCCCGGGTGAAGCCGGCGGCGCGCAGCGCGGCCTTGTTGAGCAGTGCCGACTGGTAGAGGTGCAGCACGAAGACGGGGGTGTCGGGCGCGGCGGCGTTGAGCTCGGCCAGGGTGGGCAGTCGGCGCTCGACGAACTGGTCGGCGGACCAGCCACCGACCACGCGCACCCACTGTCCGGCGGGGGTGCGCTCGGCCTGCTCGCGCAGCATGGCGAGGGCCTGCCGGAGCGAGCGGACTCCGTCCCAGCGCAGCTCCATCACGTAGTTGAGGCCGCCGCGGATGACGTGCAGGTGCGCGTCGTTGAGTCCGGGCACGACGCGGCGGCCGAGCACATCGACCACCCGGGTGCCGGGGCCGACCAGCGCGGCGACGTCGGCGTCCTCGCCGACCGCCCGGATCACCCCGTCCCGGATCGCGACTGCGGTGGCCTGCGGGCGGCGCGGGTCGTTGGTGAACACCTTGGCGTTGCGGACGACCAGGTCGGCGGGCTGTTCGGGGGTGCCGGGGCGGACTCCGGCGACGGGCATGGTGGACAAGGCGGGTCCCCTTCGGTGCAGGTGGTGGTCAGTGGAAGCCGAGGACGGGCGCGGTCGGGCCCTGGCCGTCGGCGGGGCGCATGCCACCGACGGTCACCAGGGCCGCGAGCTCCTGCCCGGCGCGCTCGATCCGGGTCGGCAGGGTGTCGGTGTGCGAGTCGCCGGTGCCGCCCCAGTCCTCGGAGGCCGCGAACACGGCGGTCGGCGCGACCAGCGCGCGCTGGTACGCGAACAGCGGGCGCAGCGCGTGGTCGAGGGCCAGCGAGTGCCGGGCGGTGCCGCCGGTCGCGCCGATCAGCACCGGCTTGCCGGCCAGCGCGCCGGGGTCGAGCAGGTCGAAGAACGACTTGAACAGGCCGCTGAAGGACGCCGAGAAGATCGGCGAGACGGCGATCAGCGCGTCGGCGCCGCTCACCTCCTCCAGTGCGGCGCCGAGCGCGGGCGACGGCCAGCCGGTCACCAGGTGGTTGGAGATCGGGCCGGCCAGCGGCCGCAACTCGTGCAGCTGGACGTGGACTTCGCGGCCGGCGGCGGCGAGCGCCGCGGTGGTGGCCCCGGCGAGGCGGTCGGCGAGCAGCCGGGTGGAGGAGGGGACGCTGAGCCCTCCGGAGACCACGGCCAGGTTCAGGGCGCTCACTTGGCGGCCTCCGTCTGCTGCCGGGCCGCCGCGAGCGCGGCGTGGGTGGGGGCGTCCGGCACCCCGGCGGGGCGCAGCTTGGCGAACTCCTCGCGCAGCACCGGGACGACCTCCTCGCCGAGGATGTCGAGCTGCTCCAGGACGGTCTGCAGCGGCAGGCCGGCGTGGTCCATCAGGAACAGCTGGCGCTGGTAGTCGCCGACCGCGTCGCGGAAGCCGAGGGTGCGTTCGATGACCTGCTGCGGGCTGCCGACGGTCAGCGGGGTCGCCTCGGTGAACTCCTCCAGCGACGGGCCGTGGCCGTAGACCGGGGCGTTGTCGAAGTAGGGGCGGAACTCGCGCACCGCGTCCTGCGAGTTCTTGCGCATGAAGACCTGCCCGCCGAGGCCGACGATGGCCTGCTCGGGGGTGCCGTGGCCGTGGTGGGCGAACCGGGTGCGGTACAGCTGGACCATCCGGCGGGTGTGTTCCTGCGGCCAGAAGATGTTGTTGTGGAAGAAGCCGTCGCCCCAGTACGCGGCCTGTTCGGCGATCTCGGGGCTGCGGATCGAGCCGTGCCAGACGAACGGCGGGGTGTCGTCCAGCGGGCGCGGGGTCGAGGTGAAGCCCTGCAGCGGGGTGCGGAAGCGCCCCTCCCAGTCGACCACCTCCTCGCGCCAGAGCCGGCGCAGCAGCGCGTAGTTCTCGGTGGCGAGCGGGATGCCCTGGCGGATGTCCTGGCCGAACCAGGGGTAGACGGGGCCGGTGTTGCCGCGGCCCATCATCACGTCCACCCGGCCGTCCGCGACGTGCTGGAGCATCGCGTAGTCCTCGGCGATCTTCACCGGGTCGTTGGTGGTGATCAGCGTGGTCGCGGTGGACAGCACGATCCGCTCGGTCTTCGCGGCGATCCAGCCGAGCATGGTGGTCGGCGAGGACGGCACGAACGGCGGGTTGTGGTGCTCGCCGGTGGCGAAGACGTCCAGGCCGACCTCCTCGGCCTTGAGCGCGATCGCGAGGATCGCCTTGATCCGCTCCCCCTCGGTGGGCGCCCGCCCGGTGGTCGGATCGACCGTCACATCGCCGACGCTGAATATCCCGAACTGCACGGGGTGCCGCCTTTCCACTGACTGTGCACGACCCGATCGGGTCGCCGCTCGACGGTAAGCAGTTGCCGGGCCGTCGAACGGTTTCCCAGCGCATCGCCAATTGCCCTGGAGTGCACTGCACTTGCCGTCGGATCGGGTGTGCGTTGTGGGAACAGTGCCGGGCGCGCAGCGGGCAGGTCGGGCCTGGGATCCGGGCCTAGCGTGGTGGTCGTCGGCATCCCGGTCGAACCGGTCGAGCGCCTGACGTTTCACCAACTCCCGGCATTTTCAAGAAAGAAGGGACCGTCATGGTCGACTTCGCCAATGTCAAGGCTGCCCCGAGCCCGGACCTGCTCACCCCCGAGAACTCGATGATGCTGTTCGTCGACCACCAGCCGCAGATGTTCTTCGGCACCGGCTCCGGCGACCGCACCTCGATCATCAACTCGACCGTGGGCCTGGCCAAGGCCGCGAAGATCTTCGACGTGCCGGTGGTCCTGTCGACCGTCGCCGCCGAGTCCTTCTCCGGCCCGATCCTGCCGCAGCTCAAGGCGGTCTTCCCCGACCACGAGGTCATCGACCGCACCACGATGAACGCCTGGGAGGACGAGGCGCTGGTCGAGGCGGTCAAGGCCACCGGCCGCAAGAAGATCATCCTGTCGGGTCTGTGGACCGAGGTCTGCCTGGTCCTGCCGGCGCTCTCCGCGCTGGGCCAGGGCTACGAGGTGTACGTCGTGGCGGACGCCTCCGGCGGCGTGAGCCCGCTGGCGCACGAGCACGCCCTGCAGCGGATGACCGCCGCCGGCGCCGTGCCCGTCACCTGGGTGCAGGTCCTGCTGGAGCTCCAGCGCGACTGGGCCCGCTCGGAGACCTACGTCGCCGTCACCGACCTGGTCAAGGAGCACGGCGGCGCCTACGGCATGGGCGTCTTCTACGCCCAGTCGATGATCGACCCGCACGCCGCGGGCTGATCGCCGTGAACACCGGTCTTCTCCTGCTCCGCCTGGTCGTCGGCCTGCTGATCGCCGGACACGGCGTCCAGAAGGTCAGCTACCACCTCGGCGGCAGCGGGCTGGCAGGCGGCACCGCCGAATTCCGGGGTGATGGCTTCCGGGGCGGGATGCTCACCGCCCTGGCGGCCGGCGGTACGCAGATCGGCGCCGGGCTGATGCTCGCCGCCGGCCTGCTCACCCCGTTGGCCGGCGCGGGCGTCATGGGCGTCATGACCGTCGCCCTGACGGTCAAATGGCCGCACGGCCTGTGGGTCCAGCACGACGGGTACGAGTTCCCGCTCGTGCTGATCGTCGCGGCCGCCGCCCTCACCGCCACCGGCCCCGGCCAGTGGTCCGTGGACGGCGCGCTCGGGCTGGCCGACTGGCCCCTGTGGTGCCTCGCGCCGGCGCTGGTCGCCGGTGTCGGTGGCGGTCTGGCCACCCGGTTCGCCCTTCACCGCGAGTAAGGGCAGTACCGCAGAAGGGCTCGGGCCCCTGGAGCGAGCGATCGCCCAGGGGCCCGAGCCCTTCTGCACACCGAACTCTTCGGTAGACCGAACTCCCCCTCTTTTCCCGACGCAAGGAAGAAGCCATGACGGCAGCGACGACCCTCGAAGACCGGCAGACGCCGCAGGCCACCGCGCCCCGGCCGGAGCTGCACACCATGACCAGGATCAGCCTGCGGCCGATCGCCTCCCCGATGCCGCTCGGCTTCTTCGCGGTGGCGATCGCCTCGGCGGTCACCAGCAGCCTTCAGCTCGGCCTGATCGACGGCGCGTACCGGCAGGCCGTGGCACTCACCGTGTTCGCCTCCTTCGTACTCCAACTGCTGGTCGCCATCCTGGCGTTCGGCGCCCGGGACGTGATCGCGGCGACCCTGATGGGCGTCTTCGCCGGGGCCTGGCTGTCCTTCGGCCTGGTCACCGCGGCCGACGCGCCCGGCGCCCGGCACGTGATGGGCGTGCTGAACCTGACGTTCACCGTGTTCGCCGCCCTGATGGCCTCGGTGGCCCGGCCGAAGAAGGCCCTGTGGGCGGTCCTGCTGGTCGCCACCCCGCGCTACCTGGTGGCCGGCGTGGCAGGCGTCACCGGCATCGAGGGGCTGACCCGCGTCGCCGGCGTGCTCGGCATCCTGCTCGCGCTGGTCGCGGTGTACGCCGCGTACGCCCTGATGGTGGAGGAACTGCGCGGCCGCGACGTCCTGCCGATCGGCCGCAGCGGCCCCGTCAAGCACGCCATGACCGCCGAACTCGCGGATCAGCTGCACGGCCTGGAGCGCCAGGCCGGCATCCGCCGCACGCTCTGACCGACCGCACGACCGACCGCACGACCGACCGAAAAGGGGCCGTCCGAGGACGGCCCCTTTGGGCTGTGTGCCGGCGAGCTCCGGCGTGCTGGGCTGCGTGCCGGCAAGCTCCGGCGTGCCTACAGCTCCGGGGTGTCCACCAGGTGCTCGGCGAGGAACCACACCTGGGTCTCGCCGCCGCGGATGATCTGCGACACCAGCAGGTCCTGGGTGCCGTCGTCACCGAGTTCGGCGGTGCGGGTGGCGGCGTCCCGGGCGTCGGTGAGGATGCGCTCGTGCGCGTCCAGCAGCCGCGAGAGCATCGAGCGCACGTCGTCGAGGCCGTCCGGCGGGCGCGGCACGCCGGTGATCTCGGCCGCGTGCCGCAGGTCGCCGACCGCGACGCCGCCGAGGGTCTGCACCCGCTCGGCGAGCGCGTCGATCAGTTCCAGCTGCTCCTGGGCGTGCTTGTCGAACAGCAGGTGCAGCTGGTAGGCCGTCGGGCCGCGCATCCCCCAGTGGTACTTCTTGTACAGCCCGTACAGGAACTGGGTGTCCGCGAGGACGCGGTTGAGGCGCTGCGTCGAGTACAGGCGGGCGTCGTGCGACAGCGCGATCGGCAGCTGCGTGACGGTGCCGAACTCCTGGACGGCGGGCCCGCGCTGGTGCAGGCGAGGCTGGCTGGACATGGTGCTCCTGAGGATCGGGGTCAAGGCCCCATCAGCGTAGAAACGCCGAGGCCTCCCGCCTGTCCCGACCGTGCACGGGCAGCGGCCGCTGCGCGCACCCCGCACCGCAGTTGACGCGCGGTCAGGTCGGATGGCGCTCTGGGGCGACGAGTTGTGCTCTCCCGGGCGATCCGCCGCCCCGACCCGCTCCTAGCGTGGGGCGAGTCAACCGCCCGCCAACCGGGCCGCTCCACTGACGAAAGTGAACCGCCATGCCTTACATCACCGTCGGCCAGGAGAACACCACCTCCATCGACGTCTACTACGAGGACCACGGCACCGGTCAGCCGGTCGTCCTGATCCACGGCTTCCCGCTGAACGGGCACTCCTGGGAGCGCCAGGAGGCCGCGCTGCTCGACGCCGGCTACCGGGTCATCACCTACGACCGCCGCGGCTTCGGCCAGTCCTCGCAGCCGACCACCGGCTACGACTACGACACCTTCGCGGCCGACCTGAACACCGTGCTGGAGACCCTGGACGTCCGCGACGCCGTCCTGGTCGGCTTCTCGATGGGCACCGGCGAGGTCGCCCGCTACGTGTCGACCTACGGCTCGGCCCGGGTCGCCAAGGTCGCGTTCCTGGCCTCGCTGGAGCCGTACCTGCTGCTGACCGACGACAACCCGGAGGGCGCCGCCCCGCTGGAGTTCTTCGAGGGCGTCGTCGCCGCCGTGAAGGCCGACCGCTACGCCTACTACAGCGACTTCTTCGAGAACTTCTACAACCTGGACGAGAACCTCGGCACCCGGATCAGCGAGGAGTCCGTCCGCAACAGCTGGAACGTCGCGGCCTCCGGCGGCGCGTTCGCGGCCTCGGCCGCGCCGTCCACCTGGTACACCGACTTCCGCGCCGACCTGCCCAAGATCGACGTTCCGGCGCTGATCCTGCACGGCACCGGCGACCGCATCCTGCCGGTCGAGAACACCGCCCGCCCGTTCCACCGTGCGCTGCCCGCCGCGGACTACGTGGAGATCGAGGGCGCGCCGCACGGCCTGCTCTGGACCCACGCCGAGGAGGTCAACTCCGCGCTGCTGGCCTTCCTGGCCAAGTAGTCCCGGCCGGTCGGCCGCGCAACGACTCGCGCCCGGCGTCCCGCATTCCGCGGGGACGCCGGGCGCGAACCATTTCCCGGACGGGCCGTCAACGACCCGTCGCGACCTCGTGGATCAGCTCCGCGACGGCGGTCGGCCGCGAGACGATCACCGCGTGCGAGGCCTCGCGCAGCTCCGTCACCGAAGCGCCCGCCCGCTCGGCGGTGAAGCGCTGGACCTCCGGCGGCAGCGCCTGGTCGGCGCCCGTCACCAGCGCCCAGGACGGCTTGTCGCGCCACGCCGCGGCGGTCGGCGCCTCGGTGAACACCCGCTCGGCGACCGGGCGTTGGAGCGCGGCGAGGACCTGCGCCAGCTCCGGGTCGAGGTCGGCCGCCACCAGTTCCGGGAACCGCTCCCGGGGCACGGTGAGTTCGTCCCCGGCGCCGGTGCGCAGCAGCTGGGCCCGGCCCTGCCCGGGGGCGAGCCCGGCGGCCAGGTCGTCGTAGCTCTCCCCCACGTCGGGCAGGTAGGCGGCGACGTAGACCAGCGCGACCACGTTCGGCGCGCCGCCGGCCTCGGTGATCACCGCCCCGCCGTAGGCGTGGCCGACCAGCACCACGGGGCCGTCGAGGTCCGCGAGCAGGGCGGCCAGGTAGGCGGCGTCGTGGGCGAGTCCGCGCAGCGGATTGGCGGCGGCGAGCACGCTCAGGCCGCGGCGGTGGAGCTCGGCGACGACGCCGGCCCACGTGGTGGCGTCGGAACAGCCGTCGTGGACGAGCACGACGGTGGGCCGGGTGGCGGACATGGCGGCCTTTCTGACGGCGTCGGCGGCGGGGCGGGCCGCCGCCGACGCGGTGCTGGTGGGGGTCACGCGGGGTGGACGCCGTCCGCGTGGGCGGCGGCGTAGGCCTGCCACTGCCGGGGCGAGACGCCGTAGGTCTCGCGGAAGGCGCGGCTGAAGTGCGAGTGGCTGACGAAGCCCCAGCGGTGCGCGACCGCGGAGACGCTGGTCTGGCGGCGCGCGGGGCACTCCAGCTCGCGGCGGCAGGCGTCCAACCGCCGCTGCCGCACCCACTGGCCGACCGTGGTGCCGTCCTGCTGGAACAGCTTGTGCAGGTAGCGCACCGAGATGTGCTGCGAGCGGGCGATGGACTCCGGCGACAGGTCCGGGTCGACGAGGTTCTCCTCGATGTGCTCGCGCAGCCGGGCGAGGATCTCGCCCGCGCCGGTCGGGTGCGGGGGCGCGTGCTGCTCCATCAGCTCGGTCACCAGGATCGCGACGATGTCGCAGACGCTGCGCGCCAGGTGATTGCCGGGCCGCGCCCGGTGGGCCCGGGACTGGCCGGCCAGAGTCTGCAGGAACTGCGAGGCCAGCGCGCCCACGCCGGTGTCGCCGCGCGCCAGCAGCCCGCCGGTGCGCCGCACGTCGGCCCGCCGGACGCCCAGATAGAAGCACGGGACGCGGAACCGGAGCATCCGGCACTCGGCGTCGCGCAGCAGGCCCGCCGGGTGCGGGGCGGTGTCGATCAGCAGGTCGCCGGGGGCCAGCACGGTGCTGGTGTCGCCGCGTCGCAGCGAGGCCGCGCCCGCCAGGTGCAGGGCGACGTACAGGCAGTCGTCGGGGGCGGTGCCGGGCGGCGGGGCCAGGACGTCGACCACGGCGCCGCCGAACAGGGTCGGGTCGAACAGCGAGCAGTCGTTTTCGGGCATGGGTGAGGGACCCGACAGGTTCACGGGGTTCTCCGACCGGTTGAGTTTTGCGAGTGCGGGGAGTGCGCCGGGTGGTGGGACGGCGCGGGGTTCAGGAGAGGAAGGCGTCCACGACGGCGTTGAACGCCTCGGGGTTCTCCAGGAACGGGAAGTGCGAGTTCGCCACCTCCCTCGGGAAGACGTGCAGGCGGCCGCCGGGGATCCGCTCGGCGACGAAGCGCTGCGAGGCGGGGTCGACGTGGCTGCCCTCGCAGCCGATCACCAGCGCCGGCACGTCGATCCGGTCGAGCACGTCGCGCCAGTCCTGCGCGCAGTGGTCGAACAGCAGCGGGACGCCCGCGTACGCCGGGGTGGCGCGGATCTCGTCCAGCACGAAGGCCCGCACGCCGGGGTCGGTGTCGCCCCCGAACATCGACCGGACGAAGCCCTCGCGGACCTCGTCGCCGTCCGGGCCGGCCAGCCCGGCGCACAGCTCCAGCAGCCCGGCCACGTCGAAGATGGCGCCGGCCGCGCGCTGTTCGGCGGGCGCCGTCCAGGGCACCGCGGCGACCGCGGCGGGCTGGTCGACCAGCACCAGCCGGCGGATCCGCCCGGTGCCGTACTGGTCGACGAAGCTCCACCACACCGAGGCGCCCATCGACCAGCCCAGCGCGTCGAACTCGTCCAGTCCGAGCTGGTCGACCAACTCCCGTATGTCACCGGCCAGTCGGGCGATCCGGTAGCCGTGCTGCGGCTTCCCGGACCGGCCGTGGCCGCGGAAGTCCACCGTGATGACGCGCCGTCCCGGCGCCAGTCCGGTGAGCTGGTGGCGGAACATCTCCTGGGTCTGCCCCCAGCCGTGGAGCATGACCAGGGGGACGCCCTCGCCGCCGCTGTCGCGGTGGCTCAGACGCACTCCGTCGTGGGTGATCACTTCGTGCATGGTGCGGGTGTCCGGTCCGTTCGGGGTCGGCTGTGGATGCGGGAACGTCCAGGCCCGGCGGTGGCCGGAGGACGGGCGACGGCTCGCGATGACGATTCTTGTCGGGACCACGAGCCGCGGGCCACCGACCGACGTAGGGATTGCCGGCCGAAGCTTTCACCGTCTGTAGCAGCGTCTCGTCATCGCTCTGTAGGAAGCGCGCTCAGCGGTCCTGCGGGTGCTGGAGCAGCTCCAGCACCCGCAGCCCCGTGTGCAGCGCCAGGCGGTGCCCGCCGTTGTCCAGGTCCAGGCCGGTGATCTCCTGGATCTGCCGCAGGCGGTAGTACAGCGAGGTGCGGTGGACCTCCAGCTGCTCCGCGGTCCGCGGCACCGAGCCGGCGTTCTCCAGGAAGCAGCGCAGGGTCTCCTCCAGCTTGGCGTTGGCGCCGCGGTCCAGCAGCCGCCGCAGCGGCTTCGGCAGCAGCGTGCTGTTCAACGCGCTGTCGGGCAGCTGCAGCAGGACGGCGTACTCGCCGAGCCGCTCCCAGTCTGCGATGCCCGCCAGCCGGGGCAGCCGGCGGGCCGCCCGGAGCGCCACCCGGGCCTGGTCGTAGGAGATCCACGCCTCGTCGAGCCGGCCGCGGCGGCCGCCCACCCCGACCACCGTGACGGTCCCCGGGTCGAGGAAGGTCCGCAGCGAGCGGGCCACGGTGCGGCACTGGAGTTCCAGGTCGTCCTCGGTCGGCTCGCGGTCGAAGACCTGCACCAGCACGGCCCGGTCCTGCTCGACCGCGAGCAGCCCCAGCGCCGCCCGGTTCTGCCGGAACGGGTCGAGGGCGGCGCACAGCGCCACCTCGACCCGGCCGGGGGCGTCGCGGTGCCCGGAGACGGCCACCACGGTCACCACCACGTGCGGCCCGGCCGGGAGCAGGCCGTCGTCGACCAGTCGCTCGTACGCCGTGCACCGCAGCGCCGTGTCGGAGCCGACCAGTTGGGCCACCAGCCGGCGGCTCTCCTCCTCGTCGATGTCCGCGGCCAGGCGCTGCGCGTACATCTCGGCGGCCAGCGCGCGGGCGGTCCGGTCGATGGCCGCGAACTGCTCGGACGTCAGCTCCTGGTCCGTGACCACCACCATCAGAATGCCCAGCAGGTACCCGCGTTCGCGGATCGGCACGCAGTACCGCGGCAGCAGCCCCAGGTCGTCCCGGCCCGGCAGCACGCCCGGCCGGGTCCACCCGGCGACGCCCTGTGACAGCACGTAGCGGATGGTCTCGTCGTCCGCGATGCCCTGGAGCAGGGTCCGGACCCGCACGCCGTCCTCGTCGCCGAAGTGCCGGCTGGTGCAGATCATCCGCACCAGCGGATCGTCCAGGACGACGGAGCGGCCCAGTTCCTCGGCCAGCCCGTCCACCAGGGCCTGGAGCGCCTCGCCGCCAGGACGAGCACGCTGGATCAACCTCGTCATGATCAAGCCTCCCGGCGCATTCATACAAGAAGCGAAACGGGATGGCCAAACGTTCGACAAACCGAGGAAAACGCCTCCGCCGCGGGCCTGCGGAGGCACCCCACGAATCTATCAACTCCCTTTACAGTCATAAGAGTTGGTGGACCAAACCGCCCCCTTCCACCGGGTGGCGCGGCCCCCGGGGACCTACCCCTCGGGCCGGTCGGAGGCCGAACGGTGCACGGATCGTCACGCCGCCGTGCATCGCCGGAACATCCGCCGCACAGGCCGCTGCATAGCCTCCTGAGAGGTTCCGCCCCCTGGTCGTCGGCAGCTCCCGGGGCCCAGGGCGGGAGCCGCGCCGCACCGACCCAGGAGAGCCCCATGCCCGCCCCCCACCCGCTGTCCGAGCCGCAGCCGGAGGCAGCCAGCACCGACCTCGACGTCGACGCCCGGATCGTCCTCGGCGAGCAGCAGTCCGTCGACGTCCCCGTCCGCCTCGCCTACTGCCAGGACGACCCATACGCCGTCGCCCTGGAGTTCCTCGGCCAGGCCGCCGAGGCGGGCGTCTGGCGGTTCGCCCGCGACCTGCTCTGGGACGGCCTGCAGAAGCCCTCCGGCCTCGGCGACGTCCGCATCTGGCCGCCCTGCCCGTGCCACGGCCGCACCTCGCTGCGGATCATGCTCCAGGGCGAGGACGGCAGTGTGCTGCTCGACCTGCCCGCCCGCCAGGTGCGCCGCTGGCTGCGCCGGGACGCCTTCGCCCTGGTCCCGCCGGGCGCCGAGGCCGCGCTGATCGACTGGGACGCCGAACTGCACAGCCTGACCGGCTGACCCGGTCCGGTCGCGGTCCGCCCGTCAGCCCTGCGACCGGCCGAGCATCTGCCAGTCGCGCGGCGTCATCCCGTACGCCGCCCGGAACGCCCGGCTGAAGTGGCTGGAGTTGACGAAGCCCCAGCGCCGGGCGATCCCCGCCACGCCGAGCTCCTCGGCCGTCGACCGGCGCAGGTCCCGACTGCACCGGTCCAGGCGCTGCGCCCGGATCCACGCCCCGACCGTGGTCCCCTCCTGCTGGAACAGCTTGTGCAGGAACCGCAGCGAGATGTGGTTCGCCTCCGCGATGCCGGACGGCGACAGGTCCGGATCCCCGAGGTTGCGCCGGATGTGGTCCTTGACCCGCTCCAGCGAGGCGGCGCCGTGCAGGCCCTGCGGCCGCTCCCGCCCGCAGCGGTCGTCGATCAGCATCGCCAGCAGGTCGAGCGCGGTCGCCGCGGCCCGCCGCCCGACCGCCTCGTCCAGCACCGGCGCCTCCCGGGCCATCCCGGCCAGGTAGGTCGCCACCAGCGCCGCGCTGCCCTCGCCGGGGCCGAAGGTGGTGGCGGTCAGCGCCCGCAGGTCCCGCTCGTGGACGTCCAGTTCGGCGCGCGGGAAGTGGAAGGACGTGAACGTGAAGTCCTCGTCGATGCGCTTGCGGAACACCCGGGACGCGTCGGTGATCGAGAACTCCCCGGGCCGGATCGACGCCTCCCGCCCGTCCTGCTCCTTGAGCGAGGTGCCGCGCTGCTGGAGCGTCAGGATCAGCGACCCGGCGTTCTCCCGGGCGATCAGCTGCCTGGTCCGGGTCACCATCTGCGGCCCGGCCTTCACCTGCAGGATCCGCATCGGGCCGAGCCGGTGGCCGACGATCGTCCCCGGCGACGGCTCGTCCTCCAGGAACTCCACCGCCATCGGCACGAACGCACTGGCCACTGCCTGGTACCAGATCTCCGCACGGTCGGCGGCGGACAGCGGCTCGGCGGGGAGCTCGGCGGACAACGGACTTCCTCCCTCGGGTCGGGCCGGCCCGTCTGGAGTCGGCGTCGGAATCACACCATCTCCGGGCCCCGGGGCCCAAAAGAGCTCCGGAGCGCCGGCGGGAGCGACAACTCCCGCCGGCGCCCGGCTCATTCCCGTCGGTCCGTCAGAGCGCGGACACCCAGTACCGGTCGAAGGTCATCGTCCCGTTGCCCGAGGCGCCGGTGCGGGTTCCGGTCGTGGTGGTGGCCAGGGTGTACCAGGACTCGACGTAGTCCGGGTCGTCGGTCCACCAGGACGACGGCATCGCGTCGATGACCGCGTTGACCAGCGGGATGTACGCGCCCTGGTCGGCGATGGTCAGCAGCACCGCCGCCAGCGCCTTGGCCAGCGAGGAGTAGTTGGTGTCGCCGTCGTCCTCCATCATCACGACGTCGGCCAGGTTGTACTTGTACAGCGACCAGTTCACCAGGATCTGGTTCGGGTAGTACGTCTTGTTGGCGTCGTCCAGGTACGGCATGGTCACGGTGTCGACCCGCACCTTGCCGTCCAGGCCGAAGCCGGTGACCAGGTCGAAGATCTCCGCGGCGCCCTTGAACCAGGGCTCCTTGACGTCCTTGACCGTGACGGCGGTGACCCGGGTGGTCCAGAAGCCGGCGGCGGCCGCGGCGGTGTTCACCGGCGCGCTCACCGGGGCCTGCAGGCCCGCGGCGGCCAGCTCCTGCCGCAGCACCTTCATCCCGGCCTCGGTGGCCTTGTCGGTGTCCACGTCCACCAGGATGACCGGACGGTCGGGGGCGTGGTCCGCGGCCAGGTCGTACGCCTTGCCGGTGCTGTCGTACGCGACCACCGCGGTGGCGTTGTCGTCCGACGGCGAGGACGCCACCAGCGGCTCCACGCCGTCGACCGCGGCGCCGACCAGGCGGGCCTGGAGCAGCGAACCGGTGTCCGCGCCGAGGCCCTTGGCGTCGGCGACCTGACGGTCCGCCTTCGCGATGTGCGCGCCGAGACCGGCCGCGCCCTGGGTGGCCGAACCGGCGGTCAGACCGCGCAGATTCACCGCCTTGCCCTGGGACAGGGCGCCGGCGACCTGGTGCCGCCAGGCCGAGTCACCGAGCGAGAGCGCGAGGGAGCGCGCCGCGCCGTCCTCGATGGCGTCCACCGCCGAGACCCGGGTCGCGTGCCGCGAGGGGGCGGACGCGGGGGCCGCGGACGCGAGGCCCGGGGCGGCGGTGACGGCGAGACCGGTCAGCGCGACACCGGTCAGCACCGCACGGAACCGCTGTGCAGAGTGCAGGGAGAACATGGGGGAGCCTCCACCTGTGGTGGCCGCCCGGATCCCGGGCAGGCCATGGACGCCGGACCCGGATCGGGTCCGACGTGATGGTTCCTGGAGCGGCACCATGGTGGGGTATCGGGCGTCTACGCGAATAGACCTCGTGTGACCGTCCAGTACGACCGGTCATGAAGTGTCCGTAATGTCTGTGCCAAATCGTGACCGTGTCTGCTCAAAATCTCCCGAGCGAGCAGGGAGAGCGCGACCGGGGGTCACAGGTTCTTCTCGATCGCCGCCAGGTAGTTCCGCATGAAGTGGTCCCGGATCCCGTCGCCGGTGGGCGAGAACGCGTCGGCCGCCAGGCCTTTCGCCCGGTTGGCGAGCTCGCCCGCCAGGCCGGCGCCCTTCTCGTGGATCCGGCCCGAGGAGTCGATCCAGCGCAGGACGTCGACGTGGGTGAAGGCCGGTTCCGGCGGCAGCTGGGGCACGATGTCGTTGTTGTTGACGAAGCGGTGGCTCCGGTCCTTGAGGCCCTTGTTGTAGGCGGCGGCCAGCAGCCGGTCGCAGGTCCGGGGCTGGCCGAAGGTGATCACGCCGTCGGCCCGGAGTTCGGGGGCCTCCAGGAGCAGCCGGGCCGCGGCCAGCATGGCGAGCGCGCCGCCGAGGCTGTGCCCGGTGAACCAGACGGTCTGCCCGTTGGTGCGGAGTTCGGCGACGGCGTCCTTGACGGTCGGGAAGATCGACTCCAGTGCCTCGGCGAAGCCGTAGTGCACGTAGCCGGTGGCGGCCGGCCCGGGCCAGGGCGGGGTGGTGCCGTCGGAGAGCCAGTCGCGGATCTCCTTGGGCTCGGTGCCGCGGAACGCCGTGATGATCATCCGGTCGCTGGCCGCCGTGTACGCCTGGGTGTCCTGGAGCGGGAACGGCGGGGTGAACGCGGTGACGTGGTGCCGGACCGTCGGAAAGCCCCAGTCGCGGGCCTGCTGCTCGACGGCGGCGTCGTCCTGGTAGGCCAGGTCGGAGGCGCGCGCCAGCCAGTAGGCGTGCGGGAGGCTGTAGTCGGTGACGGTGTGGTCGAGCGTGGTGGGAACGGCCACGGGCGGTGGATCCTTCCTCGGTAAGCAGACGAACAGAAGCGGAGGCCGCCATCGTGCGTCGCACCGGCGGTCGCCGCCCGACAACCCGGGGCCGGACGCGCGGGCGCTGGGGGGCGCAGTGGGCGCACTCCGTCGGCGGCCGCGCCCCCTGGTGCCGGTCCGATCGGTCTCGTCGGATCAGCGCGATCGGCCGGACCGGCCCCGGTGCGCACGGTCGGCGCGGTGGCTGTACCGGGGGCGCTCCGGGCGCCGATGATGGTGCCGCCCGTGCACCCGTCGATCCGAGGAGACCGTTCCGTGGCCGAAGATCCCCTGCCCGAGGCCGAGTTGTGGCTGCTGCTCGGCCCCGCCGTCCGGGAGTCCCCGGTGGCGAAACGGCTGGCCCGGGATTTCGCCGCGGCGTTCGGGTCGCGGTTCGCGGTGGTGTCGACCGATCGGGTGCTGCTGGGCGTGACGGGCGGGAAGCTGACCCTGCACGATCTGGCGGGGCGTCCGATCACGCCGCCCCGGGCGGCCGTGGTGCGCCTGGCGATGACCCCGTTGAGCACCGACCGGGAGATCACCCTGCTGCGGCAACTCCAGGCGATGGGCACGCAGTTGATCAACCCGCCGGAGGCGATCCTGACCTGCGTCAACAAGTTCTGGCAGCTTCAGGCGCTCGCCGGGGCGGGCCTGCCCGTCCCCGACACCCGCACCTACACCGACACCCGGCCGGACCTCGCGGTGGCGGCCGGGATCCCCGAGCCGTGCGTGGTGAAGGCGGTGCGCGGCAGCGGCGGCCACCAGGTGTTCCTGGCGCGGGACGCGGCGATGGTGGCCGATGTCCAGGGCTGTCTGCGTCCCGACGTGCCGTTCCTGTTCCAGCGCTACGTGCGGCACTCGCACGGCCGCGACCTGCGGGTGATCGTGGTCGAGGGCCGCGCGGTGGCCGTCGGGTTGCGCAGTTCCGCCAACGGCCTGATGCAGTCGAACGTTTCGCTCGGCGGCACCGTCGAGCCGTGCCCGGGCCGTTTCCCGGTGGCGGAGGAGCTGGCGGTGCGGGCCGCCGAGCAGGTCGGCCTGGTGCTCGCGGGCGTCGACCTGCTCTTCGAGGAGGACGGCACCTTCACGCTGTGCGAGGTGAACGCCAACGTCCGCTGGGGCGCGCGGGTCACGCAGGTGACCGACGCCCTGATCGCCGCCTGTACAAGCAGGTTGACGTAGCGTCAGATCCGGTACAGCGCCACGTAGCGGGCCGGATCGCGGCGCAGTTCGCCGTCCCAGCGCGCCAGGGTCTGTTCGGCGAAGGTGCGGCCGGTGGCGACGATCTCGTCCAGCGGGTCGAGCAGGCCGGGCACGTGCGGGGGTTCGAGTCCGGCGGCGACCCGGGCGTCCAGGCCGGCCCGGGCGAGGCGCAGCAGTTCGGCGGCCAGCGGGCGGACCGGGGTGTCGCCGAGGCGGGTGTCGAGGCCGCGGACGGGGAGTTCGGCGCGGGCGGCGCGGTGCTCGGCGGCGCTGTGGCGGCCGGTCAACTCCCAGGCGGCGTCGCAGGATTCACGGTGGTAGGCGAGTCCGGTCCAAAGCGCGGGCAGCGCGGCGAGATGGGGGTGGGGCGGGCCGTCGGCGCCGCGCAGTTCCAGGGTGCGGCGCACCCGGGTGTCGGTCCACAGCTGGTCGAGGTGGGCGGCCCAGCGCCGCGGGGCGTCGTCGAGGCCGTGGCCGAGCAGTTCGGCGAAGCTGCCCTCGGGGGCGCGGTGGTGGCGGCCGTCGCGGGTGCGGTAGTGGATCAGCGGGATGCCGAGCGCCCAGTCGACGACGTCCTCGGCGCCGACGTCGGGCCGCAGTCCGGGGGGCAGCAGGCCGGCCCGGCGCGGGTCCATCCGCAGCCAGGCCCAGCTGCGGTGGGACAGCAGCCCGCACGGACGGCCCTCGTGCAGGGGGGAGTTGACGAGCAGGGCGGAGACCACGGGGGCGACGGCGGTCTGCATCCGCAGCTTCCGGGTGAAGTCGGCGGGGTCGAGGAAGTCGAGGGTGGCCTGGGTGGAGAGCGACAGCGCCATCACGTGCGGGGCGCGGGCCCCGGCCGGGCCGAGGTCGGCGAAGTACTGGCGCATCAGCGCGCCCCGCGACATCGGCACCCATTCGACGTCGGCGAGCCGGCCGAACGGCAGGTTGCCGCCGGGGACCAGGGCCAGGTCGAGGCCGGCCGCCAGGTCGGCGAGCCGGGCCAGCGCGGCCCGGACGTCGTCCATGGTCTTGCCGACGCCGGGCCCGGGGGTGGAGGAGTACTCGATCTGCCCGCCGTGCTCCAGCGTGACGGTGCTGCCGTCGGGCAGCCGGACGCCCGTCAGGCAGTCGCGGTCCTGCTCGGGTTCGCCGCCCCAGTGCCGAAGTACCGCCTCCAGCACGGCGCGTACGCCGCGCGGGCCCGAGTAGCGGGCGCCGATGCCGGTGGCCGGGTCGAGCAGGCCGCACTCGACCTCGACGCCGACCTGTTCGGCGCCGCCCGGGGCGGGCGTCAGCGGGGCGAGCAGCTGCGCCCGGTCCATCACGGGGCGCTCACCGGGGCGGCGGTGCGGGCCTGCCGGGCGTGGTCCAGCAGCGCGCCGACGGCGCCGAGCGCGGACTGCGCGGCGCCCTGGCACCAGGCGTGCGCGCCGGACAGGTGCTCGCCGGCGAAGAAGATCCGCGGCCGGTGCGCCGGGTGGGGCGCGCCGAGCACCGACAGGTAGCGGGTGTGCTCGCCGGGGGTGAGGTGGGCGAACGCGCCGCCGCCCATGCCGGTCTGCACGTCCCAGTTGCAGTGCACGATGTCGTCGACGTCGCCGGTGATGCCGGGGTGCAGCTTCTCCAGGCACTCCAGCACCAGCGCCTCCCGGTCGGCCTGTTCCAGCGCGGCGAACCGGCGGGCGTTGGCGCCCCACAGGTAGGCGCCGAGCAGCGCGGCGGGTTCGGCGGAGCGCAGCCGGTCGCGGGCGTCCCAGCGGGGGGTGCCGGAGCCGTTGACGCCGCCGTCGGCGCGCACCGCGTTGTCGGACGGGTACCAGCACTGCTGGATCGGCAGGTCGGTGAAGCTGCCGCCGCCGTGGATGCCGTCCTCGATCTCCCAGCGGCGGTGGGTCACGTGCAGCACGGTCTTGGCGCTGGACGCGTAGCTGATGCCGCGCACGGCGTGGCGCTGCGCGTGCGGCAGGCCGGGGGTGACGGCGATCTGGTCGAGCGCGGGGGCGGGGATGCAGCAGACCACGAAGTCCGCGTCCTCGTCGAGCCGCCCGCCGATCCGCCGGCCGCGCACCCGGACGCCGTCGGCGCGCAGCGCGAGTTCGTCGATCCGGGTGGACAGCCGCAGGGTGCCGGGGCGCAGCGCCCGGACGAAGGAGTGCACCAGGGCGTCCATGCCGTCGGCGAGTTCGACCTGGCCGCGGTGGAACAGGCCGAAGTAGTCGACCAGGACTTCCAGCAGCGAGGACTGCTCGTAGTGGGCGAGGCCGCTGGCGTGGCCGAACAGGTCCCAGGCGTCCTGGGAGAGGTGCTCGTGGACGTACTGCCACAGCGACACCGAGGCGGCGCGCTCCAGCGCCGGGTCGTCCCACCGGCCGTCGAGGGCGCGGCGCTGCTGTTCGACGGTGAGGGCCCGCCAGACGGGGGCGAGGATCCGGTCCAGCAGCGCGGACGGGGCGTGGCGCTCGTCGGGGCGCAGCGCGAAGGCGGGGAACAGCGCGGCGACCTCGTGCACCCGGACCTTGCTGCCGCGCAGGTGGTAGTAGGCCTGCGGGTTGGCGTTGACGAAGGGCCGGGTGGCCAGCCGGAACCTGTTCACGTAGTGCAGCACGCAGTGGTGGTTCGCGGGGATCCGCATCGCGCCGAGGTCGGCGTGCGTGCCGTCCCAGAACCGGTGGGTGCGGATCCGCCCGCCGGGCCGGTTGCCGCGTTCGTACACCGCCACGTCGAAGCCGCGCCGCTGCAGCTCGTACGCGCACACCAGGCCGGCGATGCCGGCCCCGATCACGACCACCCGCCCGCCCGGGCCGGCGGTCGGCGTCAGCAGGGCGCGGGGGAACGCAAAACTGGTGTCGAACATCGGGACCCCTATCGGTGCGCGAACCGCGCGACGCCCCGGTCTCTCGCCCGCCCCCGTGGGTCGACCGGATCTCGCCGCGCCTCCCCGACACCGTCCCACCGGGCCGCCCGGTTCGCATCCGGGGCTCCCGGCGGCCGGCCCCCCACCGGCCGCTCCCCTCGGCCGCCGGTCGGGTCATCGGTTCGCGGACGGCGCCTGCCTGCGCTGGAGCCACCGGCCGACCAGGGAGACGGCCACGGTGAGGGCCAGGGCCAGCAGGGCGTCGACGCGGGAGTCGGCGAGGACGATCATCACGGCGTACAGGCCGAGCAGGGCGATCAGCACGGCCCAGGTGAGGCCGGGGAACAGCCAGACGGCGGTGCCCTCGGCGGGGCGGCGGCCGTCGGCGCGGTCCTGGCGGCCGAGCACCAGGTGGGCGGCGGCGATGCCGATCCAGGTGACGTAGACGGTGTCGCCGGTGATGTCGACGAGCCGGCCGAAGGCGTCCGTGGGGTGGACCACTTCGAGCACCAGGCAGACCGCGGCCAGGGCGGAGGTGAACAGGATCGCCGTGTGCGGGGCGCCGCGGCGGGAGATCCGGGCGAACAGCGACGGCGCGTCGCGGTCGCGGGCCAGTGCGAACAGCATCCGGGAGCTGGCGTAGACCTGGGAGTTCATGGTGGAGAGCATCGCCGCGAACAGCACCACGTTCAGCACGGTTGACGCGCCGGGCATGCCGAGGTGGTCCAGGGTGGCGGCGAACGCGCTGTCGCCGACGGCGGCGCTGTTCCACGGGAGCAGCAGCACCACGACGGACAGCGAGCCGAGGTAGAACACGGTGACCCGCCACATGATGGTGCGGGTGCTCTTGCGGATCGCGGCGGCCGCGTCCTCGGCCTCACCGGCGGCGATGGTGACGATCTCGGTGCCGGAGAAGGAGAACATCGCGCCGGAGGTGGCGATGACGATCCCGCTGACGCCCATCGGGAGGAAGCCGCCCTGGCCGAGCAGGTTGTCGGTGCCGGGCGCGGGCGTGCCGGGCAGCAGGCCGGCCACGGCGACCAGGCCGACGCCGATGAACAGGGCGATCACGGCGACCTTCACCCAGACCACCCAGAACTCCATCTCGCCGTAGGCGCGGACGGAGCCGAGGTTGACGGCGGTCACCACGGCGAGCATCAGCACGGCGATCAGCCAGACCGGCACGGCGGGGATCCAGCCGTGCACGATCCGGCCGGCGGCGATCGACTCGATGCACATGCCGAGCGGCCAGCCGACCCAGTAGATCCAGCCGCTGGCGAAGCCGGCCCAGCGGCCGAACGCCAGGCGGCCGTACACCGCGAAGGCGCCGGTGTCGGGGCGGGTCACCGACATCTCGACGAGCATCCGCATCACCACGATGACGATGACGGCGGTCAGCGCGTAGGCGATCAGCACGCCCGGACCGGCCTGCTGGATGCTCACGCCGGAGCCGACGAACAGCCCGGCGCCGACCGCGCCGCCAATGCTGATCATGGTCATGTGGCGGCTGAGCAGGCTCCGCGACAGCTGCGCCCCGCCGGCCGCGACGGCCGTGTCGTGGGCGTCCTCGACCAGCCGGGCCCCGGTGTTCTCTCTGACGTCGCTCACGATCGCCGCTCCACTCCGTGCCGGGCCGCCACCTGGTTCAGCAGCGCGCGGAACAGCGGCAGCCGCAGCTCCGCCACGGGCTCCAGCGCCTCGGGGTGCCACTGGACGCCGACCGTCCAGGCCGCGTCCGCGTCGCCGGTCAGCTCGACGGCCTCCACGCAGCCGTCGTCGGCGCGGGCCGACACCACGAGGCCCTCGCCGACCCGGTCCACCGCCTGGTGGTGCCCGGACGCCACCGCGATCCGGTCGCGTCCGAACGCCTCGGCGACCGCGCTGTCGGCCGACAGCACGACCTCGTGGGTGGCCCACTCGATCCCGGGCTCCGGGTTGTGGGCGACGTCGGTCGGCGCCATGTCCACGTGCAGGGTGCCGCCGCGGACGATGTTCAGCAGCTGCATGCCGCGGCAGATGCCGAGCATCGGGCGGCCGTTGTCCAGCGCGTACCGGAGCACGGCCTCGTCGAGCCGGTCCTGCACGGGGTTGACGTCGTACAGCGACGGGTGGTTCGCATCCTCACCGTACTTGGCCGGGTCGACGTCCCCGCCGCCGGGCACCACGAAGCCGGCGCACTCGGCCAGCTCGGCGTCCGACGGGTTGCCCTCGGCGTCCGGCTGCAGCAGCACGGGGCGGGCGCCGGCGGCCCGGACCAGGTCGACGACCTGCTCGAAGATCGCGTTGGCCTCGCCGATGCGCACGTCGGCGCCAGGAGCGTCGCCGTCGCTGAGACGGACGGGTATCCCGATGAGGGGTTCCGGGTGATCGGTGACGCTCATAAGCTCTCCATGGCCGGCTTGCGGATGAGATGCGAAATCTAGAAGATAGATTTCATGGATGGCAAGGGGTGGACCCAACACATCGAGCCGGTGCGTGCCGCTGGGGCGGCCGAGGCCATCGCTCGTCGGCTCGGCGAGCTGATCGGCGCGCGGATCCTGGTCGGGGGTGACCGCCTGCCGCCGGAGAAGACCCTGGCCGAGCTGTTCGGCGTCGCCGTGATGACGGTCCGCCACTCGATGGCGGTGCTCCGCGAGGACGGCCTGATCGAGACCCGGCGCGGCCGCGGCGCGGGCACCTTCGTGGTCCCCGACATCCTCACCCGGATCGGCGAACTCACCGCCCTGCACCCGTACACCCGGGCCGACATCGAGGAGCTGACGGCCTGGCGGATCGCGGTCTCCGGCGAGGCCTCGGCCCGGGCCGCGCTGCGCGCCTCCGAAGCGGGCCTGGCCCGGATGCGCGAACTCGAGGACGCCGCCGACGCGGTCGTCGCCGACGCCGAGGCCTACCGCACCGCGGACGCCGGCCTGCACCTGCACATCGCCGAACTCTCCGGCTCCAGGCGACTGTTGGAGGCCGAGCAGGGCATCCAGCACGAACTGACCCGGCTGCTCGCCGGCCACCCCGGCGGCACCGAGTCGCGCAGCACTCCCTCCCAGCGCCACCGCGCCCTCGCCGGGGCGATCGAGGCCCGCGACCCGGCCCGCGCCCGCAAGCAGTTCGCCGTCCACGCGGAGGCCACCGCGGACCTCTGCCTCCCCTTCGTCCAGGAGCCGACCGAGTCCTGAACTCCCCCCACGGTCAGGGGAATTCGACCTGCCCGGCGGCGCCCGGCCGGCACCCGCCGCCGCCCGTTGTTCGCTGTTCGCTGTTCGCCACGAGGCGACGGTGCCTGTCTCAGTCGTGAACGAGCGGCTCTGGCAGGCACCGTCGCAACGCGCGTCAGACGATGTCGAACTCGTTGCCCTCGGGGTCCTGCATGGCCGCGGCGTACAGCCCCGTGCCCGGGTCGTCCTTGATCTTCACCATGGTGGCGCCGGCCTCGACCAGTCGGTCCGCTGCGGCCCTGACCCGGCGCGCGCGGACGTCCAGCGGGACGTCACGTCCGCCACCGACCTTGAGGTCGAAGTGCCACCGGTTCTTGGCGGTCTTCGGCTCCGGAACCTGCTGGAACCACACGCGCGGTCCACGACCCGCCGGATCGACGATCGACTCCGGAACATCGCCGGCACCGGCCGGCAACTCCTCCGCGGGCACCCCCACCGCCTCCCAGTAGGCGCGCCACGTGGCGTACCCGTCGGGCGCGGGCTCGGGCACATAGCCCAGGGCCCGGGCCCAGAAGGCCACCATCCGCTGCGGATCGGAGCAGTCGATCGTCAACTGCACTGTCATCTCCATGCCCGGAGCCTCCCAGACGGGTCTGACGCAACAGGCCGCTCAGCAGCCCAGCGGCGTGTACGTGGACATGGTCTGCGCGAGCTGCCTGCCCGCGGCGGGGACGGCGGCGACCGGGAAGACGGGCACCACGCTGCCGTTGGAGACCGCCAGGCCCAGGTATTCGCCCAACATCCGGTCCTGGTCGGAGATGGGCATCCGGAACATCGGCATCGCGTCCGCGAGCGGTGTCGTCCGCTTCTTCCAGGTCCGGCGGCTCGAAGCAGATCGGCGGCGGATCGGGCTGGTCGCAGTTGCGCGCCGCCTGCGCGCGGCCGGGCGCGACGAGCACGGATGCGACTGCGGCGACGCCGGCCAGCAGCAGCGCCAGCAGCAGCGCCACCGGCCGGCCGGCGGCCGGAAATGCGGAACGTCCGGACGACTTGGCCCCCTTGTTGTCGTTTGCGGTGCTCCGAAGAATGGCGAGCGCGAGTGAACACTCCGTCAACACCGGATCGGCGTCGCGCACCGCGCCTGTGGGAAGATCCGCAGGTGAGTGCCATATCGTCGCCCCGCAAGCCGGTCCAGATCTGCGCGGACTCCGGCTGTTCGCAGCCCACCGCGTACCGCACGCGCGCACGCGGCGCCTGGTGCGACGACCACATCACCGCGATCCTGCGCGCCGACGGCCTGGAGCCGCTGGAACCGTTCGAGAAGCCGAAGGCCTGGCGGCTGACCAGGTGCCTGACCTGCGGCTGCGAGGCGCACTACCGGTTCGAGTACTCGCTGGACCGGAACAGGGCGGGCGAGACGGCCTGTCGGGCCTGCTACTGGCGCGAGTGGGCCCGCGAGTCGCGGCAGAACCAGGGCCCGTACGCGGACCTGACGCCCGTCCCGGTGGAGCAGGCGCGCGCCCACGCGGAGGAGCACGGCTACGACCACCTGGCGGCGCTGACCGAACCGTCGCTCGCGGACGACCCGCACCACGTCCGCTGCCGGTACTGCGGGCGGATCAGCGCCGAACGGCTGGGCGACATCGCCTTCGGCTGCCGGTGCCAGACCAACCCGAGCCGGGCCCGGCAGACGTCCAACGCCCCGGGCGAGAAGCAGCGGGACCTGCTCAAGGACTCGGGCCTGCCGGTCCTCGCCTGGTGGGACCACGAGGCAAACGACACCGCGCAGTGGGAGACCGTCACCCTCACCGCGCTCCGCGAGGTCGCCTGGCGCTGCCCCGACTGCGACCTGCGCTTCACCGCCCGGGTCAGCCACATGCTGCACAGCCGGCAGTGCCCGGCGTGCGAACCGAAGCACCGGGCCGAGCGGGACGCCGAGCTGGCCCGCCTGGCGGTGACGCCGGTCGCCGACGTCCCCGCACTCCTCGACGCGTGGGCCGACGAGGCGGACCCGCGCTCGGTGTTCGTCGCCGGCGACCTCACGCTGCGCCGCTTCCGCTGCCCGCAGGGCCACCACCCGCGGGTGTCCCCGCTGCGGTACCTGCACTCGGGCTGCCCGTCCTGCCGGAGCCGGAGGACCGCCGAGGCCCGGCAGCAGATCGAGGCCGTCGAGGCGGCCCCGTTCCGGCTGAGCCCGGAGATCGCCGGCCAGTGGCATCCGAGCCTCAACGGCCGCACCAGCCTGGCCAAGATCTCGCCCAGGTCGCGCCGCACCGTGTGGTGGCAGGACCCGAACTGCGGGCACGAGTGGCAGGAGACGCCCGAACTGCGCGACAAGGGGCAGCGGCTGCGCTGCCCGGTCTGCCGCACCATCCTCGACTCGCTGGCCTTCCACTTCCCGGACCTCGCCGCCGAGTGGTCCCCCGCCAACCCGCTCTCGGCCTGGCAGGTGCGCCCGACGGCGCAGACCGCGTTCGTCCCCGCCTGGACCTGCTCCGACGGGCACATCTGGCACGCGCCCCTGGCCTCCCGGGCGAACGGCAGCGGCTGCCCCGAGTGCCAGGAACACGGCAAGTCACAGGTCGAACTGGCCCACCACGCGGCCGCCCAGCGCATCTTCGGCGACGCCGCGTCCGGCCGGACCGTACGCCACGACGCGTTCGCCCGACGCAACACCTGGTCCGTCGACATCACCGTCCCGCTCCCCGACGGCCGCACGCTCGCCATCGAGTACGACGGCTCCTACTGGCACGCCGACAAGGCCGCCCTCGACACCGAGAAGTCCCTCGACCTCCTCGCCGCCGGCCACCTGGTCGCCCGCCTCCGCGAACACCCCCTCCCACCCCTGCCCGTCACCCACCCCGACTACACCGAGTTCACCGTCCACTCGACCGCCCCACGCCCCGACGAGGTCATCGAGCGAGTGAAGAACTGGGCTACCACCCAACGGAGTTGAGACCGCTCGGACCCGGCGGGCCTGCACCGCTCACCGACGATCAGCACGGCCGGGCCGGTCCACTCGACGCCCCCGCCACCGACCGGACGCAGTCACCCAGTGGCTACGGCCGCCGGCAAGACCTCCGGACACGACCCGACTCCTGCTCCACAAGGTGAGTCAAGGGTTCCGTTTGCGCCACGCTGGCTCGATCGCCGCCTTGCGACCGATCGTTCGGCAGGTCAGCCGGCGGCGGGCGAGCCGCTGCTGCGGTCGTCGAGAATGATGTGTGGCTGTTGCAGGCTGTCGCCCCCGACCTCGCCGTCCGCAGGCCGAGTGCTGTTGATGACGGCAGCGATGCGCTCGTAGCTGGTGACGGCGAGGGTCCACGTCTCGATACCGGCGCCCTTGCCGAGGCCGCTGCATACGGTTTCCCGAAGCGCGTTGAGAAGGGCGAGGGTGCTACGGCCGGACAGGATCGTGTCCTCGTTGCTGTCGTTGACCGGCTTCGAGAAGTGGTCGGCGCCTTCGACCTGAGCGGCCAGGAAGTCCCAGGTCTCGGAGTGGCAGGAAATCGCGACGGTCCTCACCGCAGCAGCCTTGCGGAGGGTGTTGACGTGGCTCTCCCAGACGAAAGGCTCCGGGATCAGGCCGGACACGTCGTTGGCGCACCCACTCGAGAGGTCATCGACTGCAGTCGGCTCCTGCCCGGCTGCTTCTGTGCGTTCGGGTTCGACCTCCGTCTCCTGCTCCGTGGCGACGGAGGGCTGCAGGAGATCTGCGAGCTGGGCGGCGACTTCGGCGGCGATCAGCCGCGCCTGGCCCTCCGGCGAGGCGGCATCGATGGTCGGCTCAGGCTCGAGCGCTTCTGCGGACTGGACTTCCGGCTTGGGTGTGACGGGCCCAGGAAGGATGCCCTGGTACTCGACAAGCCTGGCGGCCACCTCGGCGGCAATCTGGCTGAGCTGGTCCTTGGTGAGAATGTTCGGGGTGACCGGCGTGTTGTCGGCGGGGGTGGTCTCGGACACGGTCGTCTCCTCGCTGTCGAATTCCGCGGCATCGCCGGTCACGGTGGGGATAGCCGGCACTGCCGTCTGCCCGGATGCCGCGGGCTCTGCGCAGGGAGGCCTGACGGTGAGCACGGAGCCGCCGCTGTCGTCGGTGTCGGGAGAGTGAATGGCATCGTTCTGCCTGTCCGACTCCGGCGAGACCGCCACCAACCGGCTCACGGCCTCGGGCGAGTCGATGGCGGGCGGCCGAGGCGACCCGCCATGGCTGGCCCCCAGAGGGGAGCGGTCGCTGTCCTGCAGGGCACTGAGTTCAGCCCGCAGGTTGCCCAGCTGGCGGTGGAGGCTGCGGTTGTCCTGATGGGCGCGGCTGGCTTCCTGCTGCTCTCGGGCGATCGCCTCGAAGAATTCGTCGCGGTGTTCGCTCAGGCCGGCCGCCAGCGTCGCGCTGAGTTCGGTCCGCAGGTGGTCCGTGTTGTTGCGGATCTCCTCCAGGCCGGCTTGCAGGGCCGTCCCGATCTCTGCGCGCAGCAGTTCGACCTGATGGGCGGTGCCTCTCGCCATATCCCCTCCCGATCTCGCTCGCCTGTCGGGCTCGCGGCGGGTACAGCGTGGCGGCAAGGGGGCTGTGCGTGCTGAGGAGATGGATGGGACTGTCGCGATCGCATCGGTTACTGTCCGAGATCAGATCATCACTCCGAGGCAGCCGTTCACCCGTTCGACCTCCGCCTCGCCTGGAGCAACGCGCTGCATTTCCGTACGACCCGCTATTCCGACTCGAACAAGGAGGGCTGGTTCCAGGGCGCGGCTATGGGTTGCCCCTGAGGGCCGAACAGGCGTGCCAGTTGGTCGGCTTCGTGTTCAGTGAGATCGGAGAGGAGGCGCGCCGTTGTGCCGATGAGTTCATCGAGAGGAACGTGGCTGCGAGCACCTCGCGCACTGGCCAAGCGGTAGGTGAAGCTGCAATGCAGAACCACACCGGATGGTGTTGGCGCATCCGCTTCAATGACTGCTTCAGCCTGGCCCAGCGCCTCGCTGATACCGGCGAGCTGGGAGTCATGGACGACGTTGTCCCCAGGGCTGTCGTAGCCGATACGTCGATCAGTAACGAGCATTCGGATCGACGTAAGCGGGATGGAGAACCGGTCAGCCCGAGCACGCCTCTTCGTGCGCTTGCAGGCGATGACCTGGAAACGGCGTCAACGCAAGACGTTGTCGAACTCGCATTCGAGCAAAATGCTCACTGGTGGTACAGACTTCCTTGGCGTCCGCGTGGAGGATGGTCCCAGGGATCATCCGACCGCCCTCCGAGGTCTGCCGTGGTTGGAGCCCCCGCTGAGTGGAGCACCTTCCTGATCTGGGGCGTCTCGCTTGCCGGCGTCCTTCTCGGGGGGTACGAGCGCGCTTCGAAAAAGCGGCCGAAGTCGTGGGCGCATGGCATGAGCTGCGCCGGGCGGTGAGGCCGCCTCGGAGCAGGGCGAGCGGGCGCGCCGACGACCCATCGCACCGGAGGCCGGGGTGGCGCGCTCGACGACTCCATGGTTCCGTGCTGCGCACCGAAAGCGCCACACTGCGCCGCCGATCGCCGGTACGGTAGCTGCCTGTAGCTGATTGGGTACGATCCGCGGGGGTCTGCGGTGAGGAACGGCAGCAAGTCGTTCGGGGCGTTCGTCTCGCTCCGGCGATCGACTCTGGGGTGGACGCAGCTGCGGCTGGCCGTCGAGGTCGGCCGCAGCGAGGACTGGATGTCCCTGGTCGAGCGGGACCTGCAGCAGGTGAAGGACCTGACTCTTCTCCAGCGCATCGCCGAGGTGTTGGGCGTCGACCTCTCCGAGTTGATCGCCTTGCCCCAACCGGCTTCCGACCGCGTGAGATCGCGCCCCCGGAAGCCCACCTCGGCTACGCTGACGAGCACTTCAGCCAACGAGGAGGACGATGTGCGACGCCGCCCGTTCATGGCCCTGGCGGCTGCCGCCCTCCTCGCCCCGGCTGTCGGTCAGCAGACCGCGTATGCAGATTCGGCCGTGCCGTTGGCCGGTCTGGAGGACCTCCTGCTGTACGGAGCGGTCCGGGTTCCGGCACCTCGGCGTGAGCCGACCGTGGAATCCGTCGCCGCCTCGCTGGTGCGATCGCGCTCGGAGTTCAAGGCGGCACAGTACGACACCCTGGCCGGTGCCCTGCCTGGTCGGATCACGGCTGCCCAGTCGGTCGGGACGGCCGAGGAGCGCGCTCGCAATGTCGCCCAGCTCTACAACATCGCTGTCCGGCTGTGCATCAAGGTCGGCGACAACAACCTGGTGGCGGTCACCGCTGACCGCGCGCTGACCGCCGCCCGCCTGGGGGGAGACCCCCTGGTGATCGCCGAAGCCCAGCGGATGGTCTCCAGTTCCTGGCGACGCCAGGGAAGCCTGGCCCGGGCGACCGACATCGTGGTGGTCGCGGCTGAGGGCCTCCTCGCCGACACCTCGGTGTCGGAGGCCGCCCGCTTGGCCGTCCGTGGCGACCTGTACGCCACTGCCGCCTACACCGCGGCGAAGACCGGCGACCGCCCGTACGCCCACGCCCTGATCCGGGAGGCCGCCGACAGTGCCGCCGCTGCCGGCCGGGTCACCGGCCTGGCGGACGGCGTCCAGAGCGTCGCCCTGCACGAGTTGTCGGTGCACTACGAACTCGGCGACGCCGGCCGGGCGATCGAGCTGGCCCGCACGATCGACCCCACCACGCTGCCGACCGCCGAGCGTCAGGCTCGCTTCTTCATTGACGTGGCCCGTGCGTTCGACCAGTGGGGTAAGCCCGAGCAGTGCTTCAAGGCTCTACTGGCGGCCGAGGAAGCCGCACCCCAGGAAATCCACCGAGGCGCTGTCCGGGGCCTGGCCTCCGGCCTGCTGCGGCACGACCGAAAGCTGCCTGGTGTCCGGGACTTCGCCGCCCGAGCCGGCGTCCGGATCGTCTGACCCGTAGCCGGGCTACGGCTCGTAACGCGGCTACGGATCCGACTTTCGCTCCGGCGGTTCACTGGGGAACGTCAAACCCCGCCCCGCTGCCGAAGGCCCTTCATGCCAACGATCAGCACCTCCCTGCCCGCTGCCGGCGGTCGCCGGTATGCCGCTGTCCGAGATCGGGACCGGCGCGGTGCCTTCCTGACTGCTTCCTGGGCCGCACAGCACTTGGCGGTGCCCGCCCTGCTCGGCTTCTCCGATCGCCACCAGGTCGAAGCCCGCCCCAGACTTTGGCGACCGCACCGGATCTGTCCGTCTCGTAGGTCGTGACACTCTCCCCCACCTTCCGCTCGCTCGCCCGAGAGGAGAGCCGGTCATGCGCCGGTTTCCCGAAGCGCCCACGGTCAACGCCGAGTTGGAGCGCGTCGACTTCCGAATCACCCCCGAGTACTACATCGACACCGCGCAGGTCATCGATCCCGTGGTGCTGCG
Source organism: Kitasatospora griseola (assembly GCF_044999035.1). Classification (NCBI taxonomy): domain Bacteria; kingdom Bacillati; phylum Actinomycetota; class Actinomycetes; order Kitasatosporales; family Streptomycetaceae; genus Kitasatospora; species Kitasatospora griseola. The sequence continues at coordinate 1,768,545 of NZ_CP173360.1, forward strand.
TCTACTGAACTGCTGCCCGACCGTGTTCGGGATCAAGAAAGCCGTCTCCGACCTGCTGGCCGACCGCCTGGACATCACACTGCCCGAGCCCGCCGGGGTCATCGAGCCCGGAGCCACCGTCCGCGGCCCGGTCATCGCCGCGGCCGGCGCCGTCATCGCCGAGGGCGCGTTCGTGACCGGTCCGGTACTGGTCTGCCCGGGCTCAGTCATCGAGGCCGGCGCCCGGGTCCGCGACAACACCGTCATCGGCCCTGGCTGCCGCATCGGCTTCGGAGCCGAGGTCACTCGCTCTCTGCTGACCGGCGGCATCTTCATGAAGCACACCAGTTTCGTCGGCGACTCCGTGCTCGGTCTCGGCGTCAACATCGGCGCGTTCGTGTCCACCACCGGCCTACGGGTCACGTCCGGGCCGGTCACCGAACCGGCCACCGAGGAAGTCTGCGCCCACCTCGACGGTCACCGCGTCGCCACCGGCCAGACCAAGTTCGGCGCGGTGATCGGTGACGGAGTGGTCGTCCCCGCCGGCACCGTTCTCCAGCCCGCCACCCTCATCGGCGCGCACACCCTGCTCTATCCGAAGACCCAGGTCGGGGGGTTCTTCCCGGCCGGAAGCCAGGGAAGGTGACCATGCCCGTCGCCGACACCGCCACGACGACCGACGAGCACGCCGTGCGGATCACCGGCGGTCGCCGCCTGGTAGGTACCGCCACCGTGCAGGGCAGCAAGAACATCGCCCTTCACCTGTACGCCGCCGCGATCCTCGCCGACGAACCGCTGACCCTCCTCGGCGCCCCCGAGATCCTGGACACCGCCGTGGTCGCCGACATCCTGCACCGCACCGGCACCCGCGCCACGGTGATCGGCGACGAGTTCGCCACCTGGCCGGCCCACTCCTGGTTCCCCGTCGTCCCGGACGACCTCGGCCGCCGTATCCGCACCACCGCGGTGATGGCCGGCGCGTTGCTGGCCCGGTGCGGCAAGGTCACCTTTCCGCTGCCCGGTGGGGACGCTTTCTGCGCTCGCCACATCGACCGGCACCTCGCGGCGATGGAGGCCGCCGGAGCCGAGGTGGAAGTGGCCAGAGGCCGGGTGCGGGCCCGCGTCACCGGCAAGCGCCTGCCGTTCGTCACCGATGTCGCCACCCGGTCGTGGGGACCGAGCCTGGGGGCCACGGTCACCGCGATGCTGCTGGCCTCCCGCACACCCGGCACCTCCTCGGTACTGAACCCGAGCGTCGAACCCGAGGTCACCCACACCGCAGCCCTGCTGTCGCAGGCCGGTGTGGGCATCGAGTGGCAAGGCCGGAAGGCCCTGAACGTCACCGGCACCGACCGCATCCGGGGCGGGGTGCTACCGGTCCCGCCGGACCGGCTGGAGGCTGCCACCCTCGCGCTGGCCGCCGCCATCACCGGCGGCACCGTCCACCTGAACGGCTTCCCACCCGCCGCCTTCCCGGACGGCCTGGTGTCGGTTTTCGCCAATGCCGGAATCAGACTCGACCCGCTGGACGGCGGCACGGTCGTCAGCACCCCGACCGGGCCGCGGCCGGTGCAGCTGGCCACCGGCCCGCACCCCGGGTTCCCGACCGACGTGCAGCCGCAGCTGACCGCCTTCCTCACTCAGGCCGAAGGCATATCCCGTATCGACGAGCGGATCTACACCCGACGCGACACCCACCTGCGGGCCTTGACGGCGTTCGGGGCCGCCGTCAACGCGAGCGGCTCGGTGATCACCGTCCGCGGCCGGTCCGTACTCAGGGCTGCCGGCGTGGCCGGGGAGGACATCCGGGCGGTGACCGCCCTGGTGATCGCCGCTCTGGCTGCCGAGGGCACCTCTACGATCCGAGGGATGTACCACCTACGGCGCGGATACGGCAGCCTGCTGCCGAAGTTGGCCGCACTCGGCGCCCATCTGACGATCGATCAGGAGCAACCATGACCACCACTGCGCCGTGGACCCCGGACGCGCTCGGCGACCTGCGCGAGTGCCTGGACCTGATGACCGCCGACGGCACCGTGCCTGGTGGCGTCATCGCCCACGGCACCTTCGACACCGAGCCCGGCTACCTGGCCTCTGGCGTGGTCGCCCCTGAGTGTGGCGACGCCCGGCCCGGCCCGAACACGGCGTACGACGTGGCTTCGCTGACGAAGGTCCTGGCCACCTGGCCGCTGGTCGGCACCTCCCTCATGGAGGGTTTCACCCTGGACACCCCGATCCGCGAACTGCTGGTCGGTATCCCGCCCACGGCGCCCGGCGGCCAGGTGACAGTTCGCCAGGTGCTGTCCCACACCTCCGGCCTGCGGGCCGACACCCGCCTCGACCAGTACCGGCACCGCCCCGAACCCCTCGCCGAACTCATCTGTGCAGAGCCACTGATCGCCGAACCCGGTACCGGACACCAGTACATCAATCGAGGGTTCATCCTCCTCGGCCTGGCCCTCCCCGAGTACCGCTGCCGGCGCCTGGACGAACTCGCAACGGAGCTCTGGCAACACCTCGGCATGGCCAACACGGCCTTCGGACCGGTCACCCGCTCCGCCCACGTCGCGCCGACCGAGCAGCGACTGCCGGGTGGCCCCCGACTGTGGGGAATGCCGCACGACGACAACGCCGCGCTGCTCGGCGGAGTCGCCGGCCACGCCGGAGTGTTCACCACCCCCGCCGACCTCACCGCCTTCGCCACCCACCTGCTGTCCTCGCACGCCACCGGCGGGCCCATGGGGCGCTGGCTCACCGCCAGCATGCAGCCGCAGGCCGAGATCGAGCCCGGCCTCAACCGCGGCCTGGCCTGGATCCTCGCAGGCGGCGGCCGCGTCGCCTACCACCACGGCTTCACCGGCACCAGCCTCTACCTCGCCCCGGCCACCGGGCGCTACCTGGCCATCTGCACCAACGCCGTTTACCACCACCAGGACAACCGCACTCGCCTGACCCCGCTGCGAGCCCTGGCGCTGAAGGCCGTCACAGCCGAACCCTAGGAGGTCCCGTGCCCCACTCCACGCTCGCACCGCTCACCACCCTTCGACTCGGCGGCCCTGCTGGCAACGTCCTGAACCTCACCGACCCCGACGACTGGTTCGAGCTGGTCCGTACGATCGACGACCGGCAGGAGGACGTACCCCTCACCCTCGGCCACGGAAGCAACGTCGTCGCCTCCGACGCCGGGCACGAGGGAACCGTCGCCGTGATGGGCACCCGGGGCATCACCGTGAGGCGGGTGGACGACGGCACGGTGGCCGCGACCGTACAGGCCGGTCATCCGCTCGCCGACCTCGTCCAATGGGCTGCCGCCGAGCATCTGGCCGGAGTCGAGTGCCTGGCGGGCATACCCGGCACCACCGGCGCCGCTCCGGTCCAGAACGCCGGTGCCTACGGCCGACAGGTCTCCGACAGCCTCGACCATCTCACCGTCTGGGACTGGGAGATGGGCCGTCTGCGAACCCTGCCCGCCCAGGCATGCCGCCTGCGCCACCGCCACAGCCGCTTCAAGAATCACCCCGGCCGCTGGACCATCCTCACCGCGACGTTCCACCTCACGCGCTCACCAGCAGCCCCAATCGCCTACCAGCCGCTCGCCGACGAACTCGGCATCCCACTTGGGGCCCGCCCGCCCGTGGCCGAGGTGGCCGCCGCCGTCCTCGCCAATCGCTGCCGCCGAGGGCTCCTTCTCGACCTCCACGCTCCCGACGCCCGCCAGGCCGGATCGGCCTTCCTCAACCCGCCCGTCACCGCAGCCCAGGCTGCCTGCTGGTCGGCCGCCGGGTGCCCGGTCCACAGCGACAGCGACGGACAGCTGCGGGCGAGCGCCGGCTGGCTGCTGGAGCACATCGGCTGTCGCCCCGGCTGCAAAGTCGCTACCGGCGTCCGCTGCTCGGACCGCCGAACTCTCACCCTCACCGTCCACGACGGGGCCACTGCAACGGGATTTGCCCAGGCCCTCACCGCGCTCTCGGCCCAGGTCGAAAGCGCCACGGGCATCGCGCTCCAACCCGAGCCGGTGCTGGTCGGCACCTGGCCGTAGGCAGGGAACGGTGGTTCGCTCACCCGGTCGCGGAATCCAATGTTCCGAAGGGGGTCAGCCTGTGTACCCCCGTACAATGCGACACCGAACTGTCGCGGGCCCGGCCCGCGGTGTGTGGTGCCGATACGGACGGAGGGAGCACCCGTGCCCAGCCAGCGGTCCATCAACGAAGCGGAGCGGCTCGTCGGGACGAAGCTCGGCGGTACGCCCGTGCGGGCGGGGCGGATGGCGGCGGTGGCCAACATCTACCGCGCGGCGTCCGCGGTGCGGCAGCATCTGGAGAACTCGGTGCTGCGCGGCTCGGACCTGACGTGGACCGCGTTCGTGGTGCTGTGGGTGGTGTGGGTGTGGGGCGAGTCGGAGACGCGGCGGGTCGCCGAGGAGGCCGGGATCTCCAAGGGCACGTTGACGGGGGTGTCGCGCACGCTGGAGTCGCGCGGGTTGCTGCGGCGGGTCGACCATCCGACCGACGGACGGCTGGTGCTGCTGGCGCTCACCCCGAAGGGGGAGGAGTTCATGCAGCGGGTGTTTCCGGCGTTCAACGAGGAGGAGTCGTTCGTCACCGCGCAGTTGAGCGACGCCGAGTGCGAGAGCCTGGCCGACGGGCTGCGCCGGGTGGTGCTCCAGGTCGAGGAGCACGGCGAGGACCGGCGCCGGTCGCTGCTGAACGGCGAGGAGCCGGCCCCGCGGCGCAGCGGCCGGCGGCCCCGCGGCTGACGGTCAGTCGGTTCCGGCGGCCGCCCGCACCAGGGCGTCGAAGATCGACTGCTGCACCGGGTCGTGCTGCGCGGTGTCCTCGGGATGCCACTGCACGGCCACCAACCACCCGTCGTGGTCGATGAGTTCGAGCGCTTCGGCGGTCCCGTCGGCGGCCCGGGCGGTGACGGTCAGCCCCTCCCCCGGCCGGTCGACGTGCTGGTGGTGATAGCAGGACGCCTCCGCCACGGCCGCACCGCCGGTGGTCTTCGCGAGCGCGGAGCCGGGGGTGAGCGCGACGGCGTGCCGCAGGTGGCGGTGCTCGTGCCCGGGGCCGCCCATGTCCTGGTGCAGGGTGCCGCCCAGCACAGTGTTGACCACCTGGAGGCCGCGACAGATCGCCAGCGTCGGCACGCCGGTGCCGATCGCCGCCCGGGCCAGCTCCAGGTCGAAGGCGTCCTGCTCGTCGTCCACGTCGTACACGGCCTCGTGCACGTCGGCGCAGCCGTACCGGTGCGGTGCGAGGTCCCCGCCGCCGGGCAGCAGCAGCCCGTCGAACCGCGCCAGCCGCTCCCGCACCTCCCCCGGATCGGCGACGCCCCCGGGCGCGTGCGGGTGCAGCGCGACGGGCTCGCCGCCGGCCCGCCAGACGGCCTCGATCAGGGCGCGGGCGTTGACCTCGGCGGCGTACCGCAGCGCGGAGGTGGACGCAGCGAAACGGGCGGGGACGGCAATCAGCGGGCGGTGGCTCACAGTTGAATCCAAGTGGTCTTGAGTTCGGTGTACTTCTCCAGCGCGTGCGCGGACTTGTCGCGTCCGTTGCCGGACTGCTTCATGCCGCCGAAGGGCACCGAGAGGTCGCCCTCCTCGTAGCAGTTGACCCAGACCGTACCGGCTCTGAGGGTGCGGGCGACCAGGTGGGCGGTGGAGAGGTCGGAGGTCCACAGGCCGGCGGCGAGGCCGTACTCGGTGGCGTTGGCGAGGGCGACCGCTTCGTCGAGGTCGTCGAAGGCCTGGACGGCGAGGACTGGGCCGAAGACCTCCTCGCGGGCCAGGCGGCTGTCGGGCGCGACCTGGTCGAAGACGGTCGGTTCGAGGTACGAGCCGCCGGTGGCGGCGAGGGTCCGGGCGCCGCCGGTGCGCAGGCGCGCGCCGTCGGCGAGGGCGGTGCCGACGTGGCCGAGGACGCGGCCCAGGTGGCTCTCGCCGACCAGGGCGCCCAGCTCGGTGGCGGGGTCGAGCGGGTCGCCGATCCGCAGGGCGCGGGCGCGGGCCACCACGGCCTCGGTGACCTGTTCGGCGATCGAGCGGTGCACCAGCAGACGGGAGGGCGCGGTGCACATCTCGCCCTGGTTGAAGAAGATGCCCCAGGCGGCGGTGGCCGCAGCCCGGTCCAGGTCGGGGGCGTCGGGGAGGATGATGTTGGGCGACTTGCCGCCGAGCTCCAGCCAGACCCGCTTGAGGTTGGAGTCGGCGGCGTAGTGCAGGAATTGCCGGCCGACGGCGGTGGAGCCGGTGAACGCGAGGACGTCCACGTCGGGGTGCAGGCCGAGGGCCCGGCCGGCCACCGGGCCGTCGCCGGCGACGATGTTGAGCACGCCGGGCGGCAGTCCGGCCTCCAGGCCGATCCGGCCGAGCCGCAGCGCGGACAGCGGCGAGTGCTCCGAGGGCTTGAGCACCACCGTGCAGCCGGCCGCCAGCGCGGGCGCGATCTTCCAACCGGCCAGGGTGAGCGGGAAGTTCCAGGGGACGACCGCGCCGACCACGCCGGCGGGCTCGCGGGTGACCAGGGCGAGCGCGTCGGGCGCGGTGTGCGGGGCTTCGTCGGTGAGTTTGTCGGCGAGGCCGCCGTACCAGCGGAAGGTGTTGATGACGGCGCGCAGTTCGATGTCGTGCGCGTCGGTGACGGGCTTGCCCATCTCCAGGCTGACGGTGAGCGCGAGTTCGGCCCGGTGCTGCTCCAGCAGGTCGGCGAGGCGCAGCAGCACCCGGCCGCGTTCGGCGGGGGCGAGCCGCGGCCAGGGGCCGTGGTCGAAGGCCCGGCGGGCGGCGGCGACGGCCGCGTCGACCTCGGCGGCGCCGGCGTCGGCGACCTCCGCCAGCACTCGGCCGTCCCGGGGCGACACCACGGCGAACGCCGCGCCGCCGCCGGCCTCGTCGGCGCCGTCGATCAGGTGCGTGGTGACGGGGCGCAGCGTCTCGGCCCGGTGCAGCCAGTCCTCGTGGGGCATGAGGGTCCTCCAGAGAAGGTGCGCGCCCAACTGTAGGGCGCGCACCGCGAGTTGAATCAGGTCTGCGAACGCCGTTGCCGGATCCGCTGGTTGACCACTCCGGCCGCCAGCACCACGGGCACCGACAGGACCAGCCACAGGGCGGTGCCGAGCTGTCCGCCGATCAGGGTGGTGAAGTTGGCGAGGATCAGCCAGATGGCGCCGGCGATGCCGAGCGCGCCCAGCACGGGGGCGATCACGGTGTTCCACAGCCGGGTGTCGACCTGCTTGCGGCGGAAGAACACCACCACGGAGACCGAGGTCAGCAGGTAGAGCAGCATCATGGCGAGGACGGCGAGGCCGCTGAACCAGGAGAACAGGGTGAGCACCGGGTCCTGGCCGGCGATCGCGAACGGCGCGATCAGCAGCGCGGCGATGACGGTCTGCACCCTGCCTGCCGCGGCGGGGGCGTGCCGGACGTTCAACCGGGCGAGCGAGGAAGGGAGTTGGCCGTCCCGGCCGAGGCAGAACAGGTAGCGGGCGGCGGAGTTGTGGAAGGTGAGGACACCGGCGAACAGCGAGGTGGCCAGCAGTACCGGCAGCACGCTGTTGACCCAGCCGCCGAACAGGTCGGCGATGGGGGCGAACACGAATCCGGCGGAGTCGCCGGCGGCCAGCGCCGCGTTGGCGGCCTCGGGGGCCTTGGACGCGCCGTGCGCGGAGATCAGCGACCAGGAGGTGAGGGCGAAGAATCCGGTGACCACGAGCACCGAGAGGTAGGTGGCGCGCGGGACCGTCTTCTTCGGATCGCGGGCCTCCTCGCCGTAGATGGCGGTGGCCTCGAAGCCGAACATGGACGCCAGGGCGAACATCACGGCGATGCCGGGCGCGCCCTGCAGGGCGGCGGACGGGGAGAAGCTCTCGGCCGCGCCGAGGCCCTCGGGGCCGCCGCCCTTGAACAGCGTGACCAGGCCGAAGACCAGCAGGATGCTGAACTCGGCGAGCACGAACGCGGCGAGCACCTTGGCGCCCATCTCGATGCCCGCGGCGCCGAGCGCCTGCACCACGGCCATGGTGACCAGGGTGTAGACCCACCAGGGCAGGTCGAGCGAGGTGTGGTCGGCGACCAGCGAGGAGACGATGGAGCCGTACAGGCCGTACATGCCGGCCTGGATGGCGCAGTAGGCGAACAGCGCGACGCTCGCGCCGCCCGCTCCGGCGGACCGGCCGAGGCCGGTGCCGATGTAGGTGTAGAAGGCGCCGGCGTCGACGACGTGCCGTCCCATCGCGATGAAGCCGACGGAGAACAGCAGGATGACGACGCCGGCCACCACGTAGGCGGCGGGGGTGCCGGCGCCGTTGCCGATGGCGACCGAGATGGGGGCGGCGCCGGCGATGCCGGTCAGCGGGGCCTGGCCGGACAGGACGAAGAAGAGGATGCCCAGGACACCGAGGGCGTTGGGCTTGAGGGTGGCACTGGTGGGGGCGTGCCGAACGGTCCGTTCACGGGAAGCCGTCTGACTGTCCACACGGATCACCTGCCAGATCGAAGTGGGGGAATCGTTTCAGCTCAAACGAGTTGCCTCATCGTGGAGGCAGGCAGTCCGTTTGGCAAGGGTTTCGCACCGCTCGCGCGGTAACGGTTCGAAGCGGGCCGCGCAGGTCAGCGCTCGTCCGGCCCCGAGTCCGCGCGGGACGCCAAACCCTCCAGCAGGCCGCGGAGTTCGGCCAGCGCACCCTCGGTGGCCGCCCGTTCGCCGAACACCAGCTGGTGCAGCACCAGGCCCTCCAGCGCGGCGAACACCAGCCGGGACAGGCCGGGGCTCACCGGGCCGGGCAGAATCCGGTCCAGCTCGCGCCGGCTGGCCTCGAAGTACTCCTCGTACAGCCCGCGCAGGTGCGCCAGCAGTTCCGGCCGGCGGCGCGCCTCCAGCAGCAACTCGTACTGGAACACCTGTAGTTCGGGCCCGGCCTCGACCATGTCGGCGAGGCCCGCCGCGAACTCGGCCGGGCCCCCCGTGCCGGCCTCCAGCGCGCTGCTGCTCAGCGAGGAGCGGATGGCGTGCGCCACCGCCTCCTCGATCAGCGCGTCCCGCGAACCGAAGTGGTGCACCACCAGGCCGTGGGTGACCCCGGCCTCCTCCGCGACGGCCCGGTAGGTGAGGTTGCGCAGCCCGCCCCGGGCCACCACCCGCACCGCTGCCTCCAGCAGCGCGGTGCGGCCCGTCCCGTAGTTCTTCACGCGCTTGCGGGTGGGGGGCTTCGGGTCGTTCATGGCCGCGACCCTACCGGGAGGCACCGGTTCAGCGCTTCGGCGGCCGGATGCCGCGGAACTCCCAGTCCCCGCCGAGCGCGGTGGACAGCACTTCCTCCGACTCGGTGGGCTGCGCGCCCACATCGCTGCGGATCGCCGTCGGGCCGGTGACGATGTGGTTGGTGAGCCGGCCCAGGCCCTCGACCTCCACCTCGACGACGTCGCCCGGCTGCACCGGACGGGAGTTCGCGGGCGTGCCGGAGAGCAGCACGTCGCCGGGGTACAGCGTGATGGTGCGGGCGATGTCGGCGACCAGGTAGTGCATGTCCCAGGTCATCTCGTCGGTGGAGCCGTCCTGGACCACCTCGCCGTTGACGTAGGTGCGCAGCCGCTTCCCCCGGAAGTCCCAGTCGGTGACCAGGCCAGGGCCGAGCGGGCACAGCGTGTCGGCGCCCTTGACCCGGAGCATCGAGCCGGCGTCGGTGTCCCGGAAGTCGTGCAGGCCGTAGTCGTTGGCGACGGTGTAGCCCGCGATGTGGTCGCCGGCCTCCTCGGGGGAGATGTTGCGCGCGGTCCTCCCGATGACGATCGCCACCTCGCCCTCGTAGTTGAGCCACTTGCAGCCCTCGGGGCGGACGATCGCGCCGCCGTGCGAGTTCAGCGAGGAGGTCGGCTTGTGGAAGTAGGTGGGGGTGTCGGGCAGGCCGATCCGGAACTCCTCCACCCGGCTGCGGTGGTTGAGGTGGACGGCGATCACCTTGGACGGCACCACGGGCGGCAGGTGGTGGGCGTCGGCGACGGCGACCCGGCGGCCGTCACCGGCGACCAGTTCCTCGCCGTCGCGGACGGTCTCGACGACGGCGCCGTCGAGCAGGATGCGGCGGTACTCGGGCATGGCGGGGGCCTTTCTCAGGTGAGCCGGTGGGGGTGGCGGGGTGCGTCCTCGGGCAGTCCGGCGCCGGTCCAGCCGTCGTCCGGGCGGTCGAACCAGAGGTGGACCTGGCCGGTGCCGATGGAGTTCTCGTACTCGCCGTACTGGCGGGCCTTGGCGGTGCACTCCCGCTCGCCGAGCGCGCCGGCCATCATCAGGTAGTGGGCGAACCGGGCCTCGGGCCGGTACGCGGCGAACTCGTCCATGGTGTCGAGCACGCGGTCGTGCCGCCCTTCCGCGAACCACGCGATCCGCTGCTCGTCGGCGGCCCGCGCCTCGGGGGTGAAGATGTGCGACGGGTCGCTGGACTCGTGCTTGCGGAGCTCGCGCAGCGGCCAGAAGGTGTGCGACAGCGCGCCGGAGGCGATCAGCAGCACCCGGCGGCCCGGGGTGGCGGCGATGCCGTCGGCCAGCGCGCGGCCGAGCCGCAGGTGGTCCTCCGCGTCGCCGGTCTGGCAGACGCCGATGGTCACCCAGCGCTTGTCGGGCAGGCCCTCGCCGAGGTACTTCCACAGGTTGACGGTGGCGTAGAAGATCGGCAGGTACGGGTCGTCGATCGGGGTGATCCAGGTGCCGTGCCTGTCGGCGAACGACGCGATGTTGTGGGCGAGTTCGGGGTCGCCGGGGAAGTCGTAGGGCATCCGGCACATACCGCGCGGCAGTTCCTCGGAGGTGAACAGCCCGGCCCGGCGCTGCTGCGCGGTGACCACGAACTCGACGGTGGTCGCCCAGTGCGAGTCCAGCACCACCACGGTGTCGTAGTCGTCCCGCCCGAACACCTCCTCGCGCAGCTGTCGGAGGCCGGTGACGAGGGTGATCTCCCGGCCCTCGTTCAGCTCCCGCCGGATCTCCTCGGGAAGCACCACGGTGGGGACGTGGGCAAGCAGGCCCGCCCCGACGATCTCACCCATTCTCCTGCCATCCCTTCGGCGCGGTGACGGTGTTCTTGACGTCGCAGTAGAAGTCGAAGCTCCAGGTGCCGCCCTCGCGGCCGACGCCCGAGTGCCGGGAGCCGCCGAACGGGGCCTGCAGGTCGCGGACGAAGAAGCAGTTGACCCAGACGGTGCCCGCGACCAGCTGCCCGGTGACGCGGTCGGCGCGCTCGCGCGAGCCGGTGGCGAGGGTGGCGGCCAGGCCGAACCGGGTGTCGTTGGCGAGGCGGACGGCCTCGGCCTCGTCGCGGAAGGTCTGCAGCGTCAGGACGGGGCCGAAGACCTCCTCCTGGACGACCTCCGAGTCCTGCGCGACATCGGTGAGCAGCGTCGGCGCGTAGAACTGGCCGGCCAGGCGCTCGCCGCCGATGACGGCGCGGGCGCCGGCGCCGATCGCACGCTGCACGAAGCCGTCGATCTTCTCCAGCTGGCGCTCGTGGATGTTCGGGCCGAGGTCGGTCGGCAGCTCGCGCGGGTCGCCCTGCTTCAGCTGCCCGGCCTTCTCGACGAAGCGACGGGTGAACTCCTCGGCGACGGACTCCTCGACCAGCAGCCGGGTGGCGGCCAGGCAGACCTGCCCGGCATTGTCGTACTGCTCGACGGCGAGCTCGACGGCGAGGTCGAGGTCGGCGTCGGCGAAGACCAGCAGCGGTGACTTGCCGCCGAGTTCGAGGCTGAGCGGGGTGAGGTTGGCGGCAGCGGACGCGGCGATGTGCTTGGCGGTGGGGACGGAGCCGGTGAAGCTGATCCGGCGCACGTCGGGGTGCGAGGTCAGCGCGTCGCCGATCTCCGGGCCGAGGCCCTGCACCACGTTGAGGACGCCGGCCGGCAGCCCGGCCTCGGCGGCGATGTCGGCGAGCAGCGAGGCCGTCATCGGCGTCCACTCGGCGGGCTTGAGGACGACCGTGTTGCCGGCCGCCAGCGCCGGGGCGATCTTCCAGGTGGCCAGCATCAGCGGCGCGTTCCACGGCGTGATCAGCACGCACGGGCCGGCCGGGTCCCAGCTGACGTGGTTGGTGTGGCCGCGGGTGTCGAAGTCCTCGTGGTCTAGGGTCAGCAGCCAGTCGGCGAAGAACCGGAAGTTGTGCGCGACCCGGGGCATGACGCCGCGCCGGTGCGAGCGCAGCAGGGCGCCGTTGTCGGCGGTCTCCACGACGGCCAGGTCCTCCAGCCGCCGCTCGACGCCGTCGGCGACGGCGTGCAGCAGCCGGGCCCGCTCGGCGCGCGGGGTTGCGGCCCAACCGGGGAAGGCGGCCTTGGCGGCGGCGACGGCGGCGTGCGCCTCCGTCGCGGTGCCGCGGGCGATCTCGCCGAGCACGCCGCCGTCGATCGGCGAGTGGTCGGTGAAGGTCGCGGCGGAGGCGACGCGTTCGCCGCCGATCCAGTGCCGGGTGTCGACGGCGACCCCGGCGACGGTGGTGAGGTGTCCGCTCATTGCGTCAATTTCCTTGCTGGGAACGGGAGTTCACTGACCGACGGTGGTGGTGTTGGAGGCGAGCAGTCGGCCGCCGTCCCAGACCACGCCGACCTGCCGGTAGTAGGCGGCGATGGGTTCGCGGATCTCCAGGCGGGCCAGTTCCTCGGTGGGCGACTCGAACAGCTCCAGGTCGAAGTCGCCGACCCAGGCCGGTCCGGCCTCGAAGGAGGCGGCGCCGGAGGAGACCAGCTCGTCCAGGGCGAGGCCCCGGCCCTTCTCGATCGAGGGCAGCCAGCGGTGGTGCGCCATCGGGTGGCCGTTGACGAACCCGTTGGTCCCGGACGGCTCGCGCAGCGTGACGACGGCCTGGGCGAGGCGCCGGTCGGCGGCGGCGAGGGTGGCGCCGAACCGGGCGCCGGCCTCGATCCGCGGCGCGGGGCCGTAGACGTGCGGGCGGGTCTGGTGGATCGAGCCGAGCTTCTTCGGGTAGCCCTGGTGCAGGCCGCGGGCGATCGCGAAGTCCTTGTCGACCCAGATGTACACGCAGCGCGAGTACGTCTGCCCCTGGAACTTGCAGCGGACCACGGCGAACGCCTCCTTGTACTGGGCGAGCACCGGGTCGAGCAGTTCCTGCCCGGAGGCGGAGCAGGACTGCCAGTCGGCCCAGATCAGCGCGACCGCGCCGGGGTCCTCGTCGGCGAGCTCCAGCGGCTCGGGCAGCAGTTCGCGCACCCGCTCCGGGTCGGTGCGGTACTCGACGGTGAGCAGGTCGCCGGAGTAGTGCCACGGCGGCGAGGGGATCAGCGACGAGGAGCCCGTCGCGGTCTTGGGGTGGAAGTACCCACGGACACTGGCCACTTGGATTCCTTACGCGGTGGGGGCGGGCTGCCGGAGCAGCTCGGCGCGGTAGCGGGCAGCGGCGGCCGCGGCCTGCTGGCCGCCGAGGGCGACGACGCCGATCAGGCGGTCGTGGTGGTGGTAGCCGACCAGGACGTCCCCGTCGGGGTCGCCGTCCAGGACGCGCACGTCCTCGCGGCCGAGGGCGGGGGCGCCGAAGGACTGGAGGCGGAAGTCGTGCTGGTCGCTCCAGAAGGTCGGCAGCGGCGCGAACGGGTCGAGGCCGTGCTCGGCGTCGGCGAGGTGGGCGACCAGCACCCTGGCGGCGTGCTTGGCGGTGTCGGTGGGGATCGACCAGTGCTCGACGCGGCGCGGCACGCCGTCGTAGCGGGCGTTGGGGAAGCGGGCGACGTCGCCGACGGCGACCACCTCGGGCCGGCCGCCGACCCGCAGGTGCTCGTCGGTGAGGACGCCGTCGGTGAGGTCGAGTCCGTTGCCGTCGAGCCATTCGGTGTTGGCGATCGAGCCGACCGACTCCACCACCACGTCGGCGGGCAGCACCCGGCCGTCGGCGAGCGCCACGCCGGTGACGCGGCCCTCGCCCTCGAAGCCGGTGACGCCGCAGCCGAGCGCGAAGCGGACGCCGCGCTGTTCGTGACGGCGCTTCAGCGCGCCGCCGAGCAGTTCGCCGAGCGGTCCGGCCATCGGCAGCGGCAGCGGGTCGACCACGGTGACCTCGGCGGCGCCGAGGGCCACGGCGGTGGCGGCGACCTCGCAGCCGATGAAGCCGGCGCCGACCACCACCACCCGCACGCCGGGTGCGGTCAGTGCTTCGCGCAGCGCCCGGGCGTCGTCCAGGGTGCGGACGGTGTGCCGTCCGACGGTGGGGCCGGGGCAGCGCAGGCGGCGCGGGCGCATGCCGGTGGCGGCGACCAGCGCGGCATACGACAGGCTCTCGCCGTCGGAGAGTTCGACGGCCTGCCGCGCGAGGTCGGCACGGACCACCGAGGTCCCGAGCCGCCACTCGACATCGGCGACGGCGGCCCGAGGACGGAAGGCGAGCGAGTCGAACCCGGCCTTGCCGGCCAGGACCTCCTTGGACAGCGGGGGCCGGTTGTACGGCGCGTGGGGTTCGTCGCCGACGAGGGTGATCGGGCCGGTCCAGCCGGCGGCGCGCAGCTGTTCGGCGGTGCGCAGGCCGGCCATGGAGGCGCCGGCGACCACGACGGGCGCGGTGCTCACCGGGTCAGCCTTCGATCCGGATGGCCTGCAGCGGGCACACGTCGGCGGCCTCCTCGACGTCGGCGCGCAGGGCCTCGTCGGGGTCGGCGACGTACGCGAGCCGGCCGGTTTCGTCGAAGGAGAAGACGTCGGGGGCGGCGAAGACGCACTGGCCGTGGTCCTGGCACTTGTTCATGTCGACGACGACCTGCATGGCCGGTCCTCCTGGGGGTGGGTGGGGCTGAGGGGGCGCCGGGAAAGTCATTTGGCGTCAAACAACATAGGAACCGACCGACCCCGGGTCAATAGCTATACGGATGGATAAATTTCTGCGTCGGACCCCTTGCGGGGCGGTGACCTGCGTCTCTACGGTTGGCCACCAACAGCGAGCGGTTCCTGCGCCTCCCCCGCAGTCCCGACGCCGCCGCACCCCCTCCCCCCAGGGCCGCGAACTCCGGTGTCTCTCGATCGGTACAGCCCAGCGCCGCGAGCAGCCGCACCCCCGCGCCCCGGGCGGCGCCCCACACTTCCCCACAGGAGACACCGGTGAGCGCATCCGACACCCCGCCCGTCCGCCAGCACCTGGAGCGGCTGGCCGCCCAGGGCATCGACGTGGTCCGGGTGACCTATCCCGACCTGATCGGCACCGAACGGGCCCGGGACGTGCTGCTGGACCACCTGCCCTCGGCCTGCGACCACGGACTCGCGTTCTGCCGCGCCGTCTACCACACCAGCCCGCAGGGCGACGTCGTCCCCGTCCCCGGCGGCCTGGACGCGGGCCTGCCCGACATCTGCGTCCGCCCCGACCTCGACACCCTCACCCCGCTGCCCTGGGAGCCCGGCGTCGCCTCCTGCCTCGGCGACGTCACCGACCCGGCCACCGGACGCCCCGCCCCCGAGTCGCCCCGCGACCTGCTGCGCGCCGTCGTCGGCCGGGCCCGCGAGTACGGGCTGCACCCGGTCGTCGGACCGGAGCTCGAGTACTTCCTGTGCGACCCGGCCCCCGACACCGCCCGCGGCTGGCGCCGCTACAGCGACGCCGCCGGCGTCGTCTACACCGCGGGCCTGCGCGCCGACGGCGACAACCACCTGCTGCGCACCCTGCGCCGGTTGCGGGAGCTGAACATCGGCGTCACCAGCGGCAACCACGAGTTCGACGGCGGGCAGTTCGAGATCAACCTGACCCACTCGGACGCCATGTCGGCCGCCGACCGGGCCTTCCGCTTCAAGGCCGCCGTCAAGGAACTCGCCCGCCAGGAAGGCCGGTTGGCCACCTTCATGGCCAAGCCGTTCATGGGCGCCGGCGGCTCCGGCTTCCACCTGCACCTGTCCTGCACCGACGACGGGGGCGGCAACCTGTTCGCCGACCCGTCCGCGCCGTACGGCCTGAGCACCACCGCCCGGCACGCGGTGGCCGGCATCCTCGCGCACGCCCCCGCGCTCGCCGCGCTGTCCAACCCGACGGTCAACTCCTACAAGCGCTTCGGCCCCGACACCCTCGCCCCCTGGCTGATCGACTGGGGCCTGGACAACCGCAGCGCCATGGTCCGCATCCCGCCGGAGCGCGGCGCCGGCGCCCGCTTCGAACTGCGCCTGGGCGACGCCAGCGCCAACCCCTACCTGCTGATCGCCGGCACCGTCGCGGCGGCGCTGCTCGGCGTGGTGGCCGGCGACGAGCCGCCCGCCCCGCTGGAGGGCTACGGCTACGACCCCGCCAAGTCCCCGGTCCTGCCGCAATCGCTGCCCGACGCGCTCGACGCGCTGGAGGCCGACACCGCGCTGACCGAGGTGCTCGGCAAGGACTTCACCACCGCCTACCTCTCGTACAAGCGCGACGAGGTCGCCCGCTTCCATCGGCACGTCACCGACTGGGAGTTCACCGAGTACGCCTACCACCTGTAAGCCGAGGAGCGAACCCATGACCACCGCACCCGACCGGTCCGCCGCGTCCGAGCCGATGCCGCTGGACCAGGTGAACCTGGCCGATCTCGACAACTTCACCGACGGCGTCACCCCGTGGCGGATGTTCCACACCCTGCGCCACCAGGACCCGGTGCACTGGCAGGCGGAGGAGGCGCCCAACTCCGGCTTCTGGGCGCTCACCAAGCACGCCGACATCGCCCGCGTCGACCGCGACGCCGAGACCTTCACCTCCGCCCGGTTCGTCAACCTGGAGGAGGTCGACGACGACCAGATCAAGAAGCGCGCCTCCATCCTGGAGCTCGACGGCGTCCGTCACCGCGCCCTGCGCAGCCTGCTGCAGCGCCAGTTCGGCGCGAGCGTGATCAACAGCTACGCCGACTTCCTGCGCGGCCTGACCGCCACCACGCTGGACGCCGCGCTCGCCAAGGGCACCTTCGACTTCGTCAAGGAGGTCTCCGCCGACTTCCCGATCAACGTCCTGGCCCGGCTGCTGGACGTCCCGCCGGAGGACAACCAGCAGCTCATCGACTGGGGCAACCGGATCATCGGCAACACCGACCCCGACTACGCCGACGTCCTGCTGCACTCCGCGGAGAGCGAGAAGTACCGCGACCTGCCGTTCCGCTCCCCCGCCTCGCTGGAGGTGTTCGCCTACGGCCGCGAACTCGCCGCGCAGCGCCGCGGCGGAGCGGGCACCGACCTGATCTCCCGGCTGGTCAACGAGACCCCGAAGGACGGCGTGCCGCTGTCCGCGCAGGACTTCGACAACTACTTCCTGCTGCTGGTGGTGGCCGGCAACGAGACCACCCGGCACACCATCAGCCACTCCATGCTGGCCCTGCTCCAGCACCCCGAGCAGCTCGCCCGCCTCCAGCAGGACCCCTCGCTGATCCCCGCCGCGGTCGAGGAGTTCCTGCGCTGGTCCTCCCCCGTCTACCACTTCCGTCGCACCGCCACCCGCGACGTCGAGCTCGGCGGCAAGCGGATCAAGGAGGGCGACAAGGTCGTCATGTGGTTCGCCTCCGGCAACCGCGACGAGGAGGTCTTCGGCAACCCCTACGACTTCGACGTCACCCGGCAGGACAACGACCACATCACCTTCGGCAAGGGCAGCCCGCACCTGTGCCTGGGCAACCTGCTCGCCCGCACCGAGATCCGCATCATGTTCGAGGAGCTCATCCCCCGTCTGGCCTCGATCGAGCTGGCCGGCGACGTCCCCCGGGTCCGCTCCAACTTCGTCAACGGCATCAAGAAGCTGCCCGTCTCGGTCACCCTCGCCTGAGACCGGCACCGCCGGGACCCCGCCGACGGCAGCCGCCGGCGGGGTCGCTGCCGTGTCGCCCCGTCACACCTTGACGGTCGTCCACGTCCCCGGCTCCGCGCGGCGGTAGGCCTCGAAGAGCTGCAGGATGTGGAACGCCTGGTCGAGCGAACCGAGTTCGGGGGCGGTGCCGTTCCGCACGCAGTCGCAGAAGTAGCCGATCTCGTCGACGTACCCCAGGTAGAAGAGGTTCTTGTTGTAGAGCTGCCCGTAGGAGTACTCGGGCTCCCAGTGCAGCGGCGCGCTCTCCGTCGGCACCATGAACGAACCGGTGCGGCCGTACGCGCGGGCCGGCGTCGGACGGTAGTAGGTGACCGAAGTCCCGTTCTCCACCACCACGTTGGCATTGTCGCCGATCACCTCCACCCGGCTGGACGGGCTGCTCGGCGACTCCCCCGCCGTGAGGTGCAGCGTCCCGATCGCGCCCGATTCGAACCGCATCACGGTGACGCTGGCCCCGGTGCGCTCCTCCCACTCGTGGCTGATCCGGTCGAGCGGGCCCATCAGGTGGAGCAGCACGGCGGCCGGATGGAAGATGCAGTCCAGGAACCAGTTCATCGCCACCAGGTCGGTGCGCCGTTCGTACGCCGGCATCGACAGCGGGTAGCGGACGGAGATCGACGAGGGCCCGCCGAACTCCGCCCCGGAGACGATCTCCTTCACCCGGGACATCACCGGCGAGAACACCGTCTTCATCCCGGTCACCACGGTGCGGCCGGCGCTGCGCGCCGCTGCCTGGAGCTGCTCGACCTCGGCGGTCGACGTCGCGGTGGGTTTCTCCATCCACACGTGCGCCCCGGCCGCCAGGCAGTCCAGCGCCAGGTCGACGGCCTGGAGCCGCCCGTCCGGGTCGTACGCCGTCACGATGAACACCGCGGTCGGCCGCTCCCGCTCCAGCATCTCCCGGTGGTCGGTGTAGGTGTGGGCGGCGCCGAAGATCCGCGCGTACTTGGCGGCCCGGTCGCCGTCGAGGTCGCAGATCGCCCGCAGGTCGACCGGGGCGTACTGGAACGACGGGTAGATGTTCCGGTACGAGTGCCCGCCGGCGCCGATGAAGGCGCAGCGGATCGGGTCCTCGTACTCGAACTGGTAGCGGACCTGCCCGGTGGTGGTGGTCATGGTGTCCTCCGCCTGTTCATCGGCCGGCCGCGGCGAGCACTTCGCGGGTGCTGGTCACGACGTGGTCGATCTCCTGGTCGGTGAGGTAGGGGTGGATCGGCAGCGAGATCACCTCGTCGGCGTGCTTCTTCGCCCGGCCGTCGCCGACCACCCGGTGCGGGTGCCGTGCCATGAACGGCAGTTCGTGCAGCGCGTACGGGTAGTGCACGAGGGTCTCGACGCCGGCGGCCTTCAGGGCGGCGGCCAGCTCGTCCCGGCGCGGGGTGCGCAGGACGTACTTGTGGAAGATGTTCTCGCGGAACGAGCCGTGCTCCGGCAGGCCGCACCCGAGGTCGCCGAAGGCCGCCGAGTAGGTCGAGGCGGTCGCCCGGCGCTGCTTCAACCACCGTTCCTCCTGGTCGAGTTTGACCGCGAGGACGGCGGCGGTCAGCGAGGACATCTGCGAGTTGTGCCCCAGCCGCACCACGGTGCCGGCGTGCGAGAAGCCCCAGCGGCGCAGCTGTTCGACGCTGTCGGCGACGGCCGGGTCGTCCGTCAGCACCACACCGCCCGTTCCCGGCGCGGGGATCACCTTCATCGCGTCGAAGCTGTGGCAGCCGGCCAGCCCCAGCGTGCCGCTGCGTCGCCCGGACACCTCGGCGCCCAGCGACTGCGCCGCGTCCTCGACCAGCGCCAGGCCGTGCGCCCGGGCGAACTTCTCCACCGGGTCGGGCGCGGCCATCCGCCCGTACAGCTGCACCATCACCAGCGCCTTGGTGCGCGGCCCGACGGCCTCCTCGGCCAGGTCGAGGTCGATGGTGCCCTCGTCGGTCACGTCGACGAACACCGGGGTCGCGCCGGTCCGGACGATCGCGTGCAGCGTCGCGACGAACGAGATGTCGCCGACCAGCACCTCGTCGCCCTCGCCGACGCCGGCCGCCACCAGGGCGAAGTACACCGCGTCGGTGCCCGAGTTCACCACCCGGGCGTGGGCGCGGCCGGCGAGGTCCGCCAGGGTCTGTTCCAGGCGGTTCACGGATTCCCCGTTCATCACCTGGCCCGAGCGGAATACCTTTTCGATCGCCGTCATCATCTCCGGGCCGATGTCGTCGAATTCACGGTCGGCGCCGGTGAACGGCACGTGCAGGAGCCTGCTCATGAGTCAGCCCTCCGTCCGAGGGGTTTTCGAGGGGGAGCTCAGGCGCTCCGCGCGGGGGTGGACGCCGCGGTGCGGCAGCGTGGGCAGGATGCCGTCGAGGGCGGTGGCCGTCCGGTCGCTGACCCGGGCGTCCCAGCGTTCGGGGCGGCGGGTGGGCCGGTCGGCGGCCAGCGCGCGGATCTGCGGGGTCGGCAGGTGCAGCCAGCTGTCGGCGAAGTGCGTGCTGCCGCAGGCCCGGGTGACGTCGCGGGCGTTGCCGGGCACGGTGGCCAGGCAGGCGACCTTGGCGGCGGCAGCCTCCTCCTGGACGCCGTCGGAGTCGGTCACCACGAACGCGCAGCCCCGCAGCAGCGCCCCGAAGGTCAGGTACGGCTGCGGCGGCAGCACCCGCTCGCGCAGGCCGCCGTCGAGCAGGCCGTGGTCGGCCAGGTGCGCCGCGGCCCGCGGGTGCAACGGGAGCACCGGCGGCAGGCCGTGCGCCGACAGGTCGCGCAGCACGTCCAGCACCGGCTTGGGGTGGCTGAGCGCGGCCGGCTTGTGCAGCGTCGCCAGCACGTACTCGCCGCGGGTGAGGCCGAGGCCGTCCAGGACGGCGGCATCCCGCTCGGGGTCGTGGTGCGCGAGGTGGCACTCGGCCATCGGGTTGCCGACGAAGTGCACCTGCCCGGCCGGCACGCCTTCGCCGTGCAGCGCGTCCACGGCCTCGGCGGTGGTGGCCAGGTGGTGGTCGGTGCAGGCGGTGACGATGCGGCGGTTGGCCTCCTCGGGTGTGCGGTCGGGCGAGCGCAGGCCCGCCTCCAGGTGGATCACGGGGGTGCCGCGGCGGGCGGCGACCAGCGCGGCGGCGACGGTGGAGTTCACGTCGCCGACCACCACCACGGCCTCCGCCGGGTGCCGGTCGAGGTCGCGCTCGACCAGGGCGCAGAGCCGGCCGAGCTGCTCGGCGTCGCTGGCGGCGTCGCCGCAGCGCAGCCACCGGTCCACGTGCAGGTCGAGCTCGTCGCACAGGCCCTGCCCGAGGCGTGGGTCGAAGTGCTGGCCGGTGTGCACGTACGACCAGGCGGCGCCCGGCGCGCGCATCTTGCCGACCGCCTGCTGAAGCGTCCAGACCTTGGGGGTGTTGGGGCGTGCGCCCAGATAGACGGTGATCGTCGGGCCGGTGTCCATGTCTCCCACCTGCCTTCCTCCCAGCTGTCGCCAGCTGTTCGTCGAGCTACCGAGGAGCCTAGGTTCGGCCCGCGCGGGCCGGTCCGGCGATTGCGCCGATCGGCCGCACGGCCCTGCCGGGCCCGCCGACCCGGCCCGTTCCCGGGGCGGCAGGGCGGGCACGGCGACGCCGCCGCCACTCTTTCGAGTGAGGTCGGCGGCGCTCCGCTTGCCGGCCGGGCCGTGGCCTACGTTCCCCCCGGGCCGTGCTCCACCTGCCGGCCGGGCCGTGCGCTACTTGCCGGCCAGGCCGTACCCCCCGTCGACGACCAGGGTCTGGCCGGTGATGTGCCGGGCGGCGTCCGAGGCGAGGAACGCCACCGCCGCGGCGACCTCCGCCGGCTCCGCGGGCCGCCCGAGCAGGTTGCCGCGGGCCTGCCGCCACGCCCCTTCGTCCCAGGTCGCGACCATGTCGGTGACGGTGAAGCCCGGGGCGACGGCGTTGACCCGCACGGTCGGCGCGTAGCGCTTGGCCAGCGAGACGGTCAGGTTGCCCAGCGCCGCCTTCGCCATGGAGTAGAACACCGTCCGGTCGCTGGCCAGGCCGTCGACGCCCCGGATCGACGACACCAGCACCACCGCGCCGCCACCCTGCGCGACCATCTTCGGCAGCAGCTCCTGCAGCACCCCCACCGCGCCCCACACGTTCACCCCGAACGCGTCCGCGACGTCCTCCCGCGACGCCTCCTCGAACGGCACCACCCGGTTCACGCCCGCGCTGAACACCACCACCTGCGGCAGCCCGTGCTCGGCCACCGCGTCCGCCACCCCGCGCCGCACCGCCGCCGCGTCCGCCAGGTCGAACGCCACCGTCGGCGCCCCCAGCTCCCGCCCCAACCCGACCAGCCCCGCACTCGGCGTCCGTCCGTGCAGCACCACCCGACACCCCTGCGCGTCCAACGCCCGCGCCGTCGCCGCCCCGATCCCGCGCGACGAACCGAGAACCAGCGCACTCGAACAGTCCGACATCCCTGCTCCCTTCCGACCCCGACTCCACCTCCGCCTACCGGCCGATGCTGCCCCGGCCTCCACCGCCAACGGCCGGAACCCGCCCGTGAACGACCGAAGATGGCCCGATCGGAGCCCCCGCCACGGCCGTATGCTCCTCCGATGGAGCGCGACACCGACCAGCACGGCTGTGAAGTCCTGATCGCGGGGCCCTACTTCGCGGACCTGGTGTTCCACGGCCTGCCCCGGCCGGTCGAGCCCGGCAGGGAGGTGTTCGCCGACGGGTTCGCCCTGGTGCCGGGCGGCGCGTACACCCTGGCCATGGCGGTGCACCGGCTCGGGCGGACGGCCGTGTGGAGCGTCGACTTCGGCACGGACGTGTTCAGCGCCGAGGTGCTCTCGGCGGCCCGGGCGGAGGGTCTGGACGAGCGGGCGTTCCGGCACCACCCGGGCCCGGTGCGGAGCCTGACCGTCGCGCTGTCCGGGCCGGACGACCGGGCGATGGTCAGCTACCAGGACGCGGTGGCGTCGCAGCCGCTCGTCCCGCTGCTGCGCCAGTACCGCCCGCGCACCCTGATGTTCCCGCAACTCCTTTGGGACGAGCCGACATTGGCCGCCGTTCGGGCTGCCGGGCAGCTCGGCGCGCTGGTGGTGATGGACTGCCACGACGTTCCGGCCTCGCTCGCGGACCCGGCGGTGCGCCGCGTCCTCGCCGAGGTCGACGTCTTCACGCCGAACGCCGCCGAGGCCCTCCGGCTGACCGGCGCGGCCGACCTCGACGACGCGATCGCCGAACTCGCCGCGCTGGTACCGACCCTGGTGGTCAAGCGCGACGCCCGGGGAGCCGTCGCGGTCCGCGGCGGCAAACGGTACGACACCCCCGCCGTGCCCGTGCGGGCCGTGGACACCACGGCGGCCGGCGACTGCTTCAACGCGGGCCTCGTCCACGGCCTGCTGTCCGACCACGACCTGCCCGCCTGCCTGGCCGTCGCCGCCGCCTGCGGCTCCGCCGCCGTCACCGGCCCGGGCTCCGGCGCGGCCCTGCGCGCGGCGGACCTCGGTGGCTGGCTGGCGCGACTCCCGTGACCGGCAGGGACGGTCGCCACCGGTCGCCACCCGCTCGGCGACACTTCGGCCGACGACCGCTCCGGGGGTCTCGCCCGCGCTCTGCACGCGACGGCCCTTGAAGTCCCGCCGCACGGCTCATCCGGCGGACCTCGCCCCGGCGGCGGCCCGCCATGGACACCATGGCAACCGGCGACTGCTTCGACCCGACCGTCGTCCACGGCCGGACGGCCGGCTGGACGGCCGGCTGGACGGCCGGCTGGACGGCCGAGCCCTCCCGGCCCACGGCCCACGGTCCGCGGATCCGCCGCCGTCCGGCCCGGGCGCGGCCCTTGCGCGCGGCGGAGTTCGGCCGGAGCGCCTCCCCAGCACCCCGCGTGACCCCTTCACCACATCCGGTCGCCGTGTTAGCGTCCGTCGAATGTCGAGGATTCTGGTCACGGATCTGGACGGCACCCTGCTCGGCGGCGACGCCGAGGACCGGCTGCGGCTGCGGGAGGCACTGGCCCGCCACCCCGAGGTGACGGTGGTCTTCGCCACCGGCCGCGGGCCGGACTCCGTCCGGGAGGTCCTGCGCGACCCGCTGGTCCCGCGCCCCCGGTGGATCATCGCCGACGTCGGCGCCACCCTCCTCGACGGCACCGACTTCTCCCCTGTCGAACCCCTGCAGGGGCAACTGCGCGCCGGCTGGCCGGGAGCGCCGCAGGTGCGGGCCGCGCTGGAGCGCTTCCGCGCGCTCCGGCACCAGGACGAGGTGCCGCAGGACGGCCGCTGCTCGTACTACCTGGACCCGGCCGGGCTCACCGAGGAACTCGCCTCCGCGGTGGCCGCGTTGGGACTGGCCTGGGTGTACTCGGGCGACCGCTACTTCGACGTGCTGCCGCCGGAGGCGTCCAAGGGCGGGGCGCTGCGCGCACTGGCGGAGAAGCTGAACTGGCCGGCCCGGTCGATCCTGGTGGCCGGGGACTCGCTCAACGACCTGTCGCTGTTCCGGCTCGGCACGCACGGCGTGGTCGTGGGCGGCGCGGAAGCCGCGTTCGACGCGGCGGTCGGCAACGACCCGCTGGTCCACCGACCCGACCGGCCGGGCGCGGCAGGCATCCTGACGGCCCTTCAGACTCTGGGTTGGGTCACCCCTCCGCCGGCCCGGCACGCACTCGTCGTCGGCTATCACCGCCCGCCCCCGCAGCACCGACCGCCGACCAGCCCCAACGGCATCCTGCCCACCCTGACCAGCGTCTTCGCCGACGGCCTACCGGGCCTCTGGGTCGCCGCCACCTCGACCCCGGTGCCGCCGTCCCTCGACCGCCTCTCGCTCGTCCCGCTGAGTGCCGAGCAGTGGAGCGGCTACTTCCACCGGGCCTGCAAGGAGACCCTCTGGCCGGTGCTGATGTCCGAGCCGGAACGCTCCGTCCTCGACCCCGACTCCTGGGCCGCCTACCGTGCCGTCAACGCCCGCTTCGCCGACCACATCACCACTCGCGCTGCCCCCGGCGCGACCGTCTGGCTGCACGACTACAACCTCTGGCTGGTCCCCGGCCTCCTCCGCGCTGCCCGACCCGACCTGCGCATCGGACTGTTCCACCACACGCCGTTCCCCGCCCCCGAGGTGTTCGCCACCCTCCCGGTCGCCGCCGAACTGCGCGCCTCCCTCGCCTGCCTCGACTGGGCCGGCTTCCACACCGCCGCCTTCGCGTCGCACTTCCGCCGTGCCCTGCCTTCCCCGCCCCGCACCGGGGTCCACCCGCTCGGCGTCGACCGCCCGGCCGTCGAAGCCCTCGCCCGGACCCGAACTCCCGCGCCCCGCCCACCGGTCGACCACCTGGTGCTGTCCGTCGAACGCCTCGACTACGCCAAGGCCCCCGTCCAGAAGGTCGACGCCCTGGACCGCCTCCTCGCCGCCCGCCCCGACCTGCGCGGCCGGGTGACCTTCCGCCTGATCTGCCCGCCGCCCGAACCGGGGATCACCGCCTACGACACCACCCGAGACCTGCTCGAACACCGGATAGCCGAAGTCAACGCCCGTTGGCAGCAAGCCGGTTGGCAGCCCGTCGACTACCGTCCGCACAGCCTGTCGTTCGCCGAGGTGGTCGACGAGTACCTGGCGGCCGACGTCTTCTGGGTGACGTCACTCCAGGACGGAATGAACCTGACGGCCAAGGAGTTCATCGCCGCCCAATCCACCCTCCCCCACCCGGGCATCCTGGTCCTCTCCCACCACACCGGCGCCGCCACCCAGTTCGCCCCCGCCGCCCTCCTCACCGACCCCCACTCCCCCGACGACCTCACCACCCAACTGACCCGAGCCCTCACCACCACCCCCACCGAACGCCGCACCCGCATGACCCACCTCTCCACCCTCCTCGGCCACGACCGCCCGGCCGACTGGGCAACCCACGTCATCGACGCCATCCGACAGGCCCCGCAGAACTCTTGACGGCCCGTCAGGCCATGGTGAGGACCATTCGGAAGCGGGCCCGGCCGGTGAGCATCTTCTGGTAGGCCTGCTCGGCGTGGGTGAGGGGGAGGGTTTCGGTCACGGGGCGGATGTCGTGGAGGGCGCTGAAGGCCATGGTGTCCTGGACGTCCTGGGCGGTGCCGGAGGGGTGGCCGCGGATGGTGCGGGCGGACATCAGGAGTTGGGCCGGGGTGATGGCGAGGGGGGTGGTGTCGGCTCCGATGACGACGAGTTCTCCGCGGGGGGCGAGGCCGTCCACGGTGGCGGTCATGGCGTCGGCGTTGGCGGCGGTGGCCAGGACGACCTTGGCGCCGCCGAGGGCCTGGAGTGCGGCGGCGACGGGGGTGTCGGAGGTGCTGTCGAGGTAGTGGTGGGCGCCGAGTTGCTCGG
This sequence comes from Kitasatospora griseola, assembly GCF_044999035.1. Taxonomy (NCBI): domain Bacteria; kingdom Bacillati; phylum Actinomycetota; class Actinomycetes; order Kitasatosporales; family Streptomycetaceae; genus Kitasatospora; species Kitasatospora griseola. The sequence continues at coordinate 1,794,632 of NZ_CP173360.1, forward strand.
CGAAGGCGGCCTTCTCGCGGCCCCGGGCGATCGCCACCGTCTCGAAGCCCATCGCGGCGGCGTACTGCACACCGAGGTGCCCCAGGCCGCCGAGGCCGAGCACCGCGACCAGGTCGCCGGGGCGGGCGGGGCTGCGTCGCATGCCGTTGAAGACGGTCACGCCCGCGCAGGACAGCGGCGCGGCGTCGACTGCCGTCAGCGCGTCCGGGATCCGGGCCAGGGCATCGACGGGGGCGATCACCTTCTCGGCGAACCCGCCGTCGTAGGCCCAGCCGGGGACCTTGAGGTTGGGGCAGACGATGAAGTCGCCCTCCCGGCACGGCCGGCAGTGCCCGCAGCTGCCGCCGAACCAGCCGACCGCCACCCGGTCCCCGGTCTGCCGGCCGAAGTCTGTCGCGCCCTCGCCCAACTCCTCGATCCGGCCGGCGATCTCGTGGCCCGGCACCTCGGGGAAGGTGACTCCGGGCAGCGCGCCGCTCAGGAAGAGCGCGTCGCTGTGGCAGACCCCGCAGGCTTCGACGGCGATGCGGACCTGCCGGGGGCCGGGCGGTGGAACCGCGCGTTCGGCCGGCTCCAGCGGGCCGTTGGGGGCGGTGGCCTGCATGACGCGGTAGGTGCCCATGTCAGCGCTCCTGAGTATGGGGGGTGTTCAGCCGAGTGCGCGGTCCAGGTTGAAGGCGGCGCTGATCAGCGAGAGGTGGGTGAACGCCTGGGGGAAGTTGCCGAGTTGCTCACCGGTGCGGCCGATCTCCTCGGCGAACAGGCCGACGTGGTTGGCGTAGGTGAGCATCTTCTCGAACGCCAGCCGGGCCTCCTCCAGCCGGCCGGCCCGGGCCAGCGCCTCGACGTACCAGAAGGAGCAGATCGAGAACGTGCCCTCGGCGCCCCGCAGCCCGTCGGGGCTGGCCGTCGGGTCGTAGCGGTAGACCAGCGAGTCGGAGACCAGGTCGGAGGTGAGCGCGTCCAGGGTGGACAGCCACTTGGGGTCGGTGGGCGAGATGAACTTGGCCATCGGCATCATCAGCAGGGAGGCGTCCAGGACCTTGTCGTCCAGCCCCTGGACGAACGCGCCGCGCTCGGTCGACCAGCCGCGGGCCATGATCTGCCGGTAGATCGCGTCGCGGGCCCGCTGCCAGCGCGGCAGGTCGGCGGGCAGGCCCCTGCGGTTCGCCATCCGGATCGCGCGTTCGAGCGCGACCCAGCACATCAGGCGCGAGTAGACGAAGTCGCGGCGGCCCGCCCGGGTCTCCCAGATCCCCTCGTCGGGCTGGTCCCAGTGGTCGCAGAGCCAGTCCACCACGGCGCCGACCTCGTCCCAGTGCCCGCTGCTGATCGATTGGCCCCACTTGTCGTACAGGTAGACGGAGTCGATCAGCGCGCCGTAGATGTCCAGTTGGAGCTGCCCGGTGGCCGCGTTCCCGACCCGCACCGGGGCCGAGCCCAAGTGGCCCTCCAGGTGGGCGAGTTCCCGCTCGGGGAGGTCGCAGCGGCCGTCGATGCCGTACATGATCTGCAACGGTCCGCTCTCGCCGGTGCCGCGCATGATGCCGGTCTCGGAGATGAAGCCCATGAACGCCTCGGCCTCCGCGGTGAAGCCCAGCCTGAGCATGGCGTAGATGCAGAACGCGGCGTCGCGGACCCAGACGTAGCGGTAGTCCCAGTTGCGTTCGCCGCCGACCTGCTCGGGCAGGCTGGTGGTCGGGGCGGCGATGATCGCGCCGGTGGGCGCGTAGGTGAGCAGTTTCAGCAGCAGGGCGGAGCGGTGCACCATCTCCCGCCACCGGCCGTGGTAGCGCGACTGGGACAGCCAGTGGCGCCAGAACCGGACGGTGGCCTGGAACTGCTGCTCCGCCTCCCGGTTGGGGCAGGCCCGCGGGCCGATCGCGTCGCTCACCCGGTCCAGCGCGAACACCGCGGACTCGCCCTCCAGCAGCTTGAAGTGCGCCGAGACGTCCTGTCCGTCGGTCTCCACCGGCACGGTGGCGGTCAGTGCGATGTCCAACTCCGGTGAATGGAACACCGCGTGGCCGCCCACGAGCTCCACCGTGTGCTGCTGCGTCCCGTAGCCGAAGCGCGGGGCGACCGTCGCCCGGAACGGCAGCGTTCCGCGGACGCTGACCACGCGGCGGATCAGCCGGTGCCGGTCCGCCTCGCGCGACTCGTCGACGACCGGCATGAAGTCCTGGATCTCGGCCACCCCGTCCGCGGCGAAGAACCGGGTGATCAGCACGTTGGTGTCGGGGAAGTAGAACTGCCTGGTCCGGGCCGGCACGTCCGCCGCCAGCTCGAAGCGGCCGCCGCGGTCCGCGTCCAGCACGGACGCGAACATGCTCGGCGCGTCGAAGCGCGGGCAGCAGTACCAGTCGATGGTGCCGTCCGTCGCGACCAGCGCGGCGGTCCGCAGGTCGCCGATCAGTCCGTGTTCGGAGATCGGCAGGTACCGGTACCCGCCCAACCGGTCGAATCCGCCAGTGCTGCCTGGCCGTCCCATGCGGCCTCCTCACCCGAACGGTGCGGGGCATCGAGCCGAACCTTCTGTTTCATGCTAGATCGCGGCCCGCTGGAGCGCCGAGGAAGACCGCGACCACAAGCGCGCCGGTGCCCGGCTCCCGCTCGGGTGAGCGGGAGCCGGGCACCGGAGTCGGACGGTCACTGCTGGTTGTCGTCCCCCTCGCCGCGACCGAAGCGGTCGAGGTCGAAGGACCAGATGCCGCGGCCGTGGGTGCCGGCGTAGAGCAGGCCGTCGGGGCCGGTCCTGAGCTGCATCACCGTGGTGGTGGGCAGGCCCTCGCCGATCACCTTCCAGTTCCGCTGACCGGGCGCGCGGTAGAACGCGGCCAGGTCGGTGCCGAGGGCGAGGCCGCCGTTCGGCAGCAGGCGCAGCGTGTTGGTCGGGACGTCGGGCAGGTTGGCCGAGACGTCCGTCCAGGTGGCGCCGCCGTCGCGGCTGTCGAAGACGTGGCCGATGCCCGCGCCGGGGCCCTCGCTCCAGGCCCGGGAGAAGCCGCTGAACGAGACCAGGACGTGCTTGGCGTTCGCCGGGTCGACGGCGAAGGAGGAGACGTACCGGTTGGGCAGGGTGCCGTCCACGGGCAGGTTCAGCTGGTGCCAGCCGGTGCCGTCGGCGTTGCCGACGGCGATGCCGCGGGTGAAGCCCTGGTTGTTGCAGGGGCCGCACCAGCCGGCGTACACGGTGCCGCCGGAGGCGGCGACGGCGGTGGCGACGTGGCCGGCGCCGAGGTCGTAGGCGGCCGTCCACTCGCTGCCGCTGCGGATCGCGAAGCCCTTGTTCTGCACCCAGACGTGCTGGCCGCCGGCCACCCAGGTGTCGGCGTTCTTCGCGTCCGTGGTGATCGGCGCGATGAACCGGGCGGCGTGCGTGTGCTGGTCCGGCGGGGCGATCTCGTAGGTGGTGGCCTTGGCCGGGTCGTCCTGCCAGGCGCCGTCGTTGACGGCGCAGTTCTGGGTGGACCGCATCTCCATGTAGGCGTACTCGGCGACGATGTTGCAGCCGTTGTTCGGGTCGACGATGGTGTCGCCGCCGTCGCCGCCGAAGTTGGAGCCCATCGCCCTGTCGCGGGCGCGCAGGATCGACTGGCCGTTGTCCTGGAGGCCGCCGCTGACGACGACGCCCTTGCCGGAGCGGTCCGCCGGGTCCTTGCCGACGCCCACCGAGTAGTACTGGAGGGCGTCCATGCTGCCGTCGTTGAACGACGTCCAGTCGGTGGCGTGGCCGAGGGAGTCCACCGCGCCGTTCAGCGGGCGGCCGTAGATGCCGCCGTCGTTGCCGACGTACACGGTGGTCCGGCCCTTGCTGGTGCCGAGGGCGATGGCGTGCTGGTCGGAGTGCGGGGTCTGCGAGCAGGTCCGCTTGGCCGGGTCGATGTCCCAGCACGGGAAGTAGAAGTTCCAGTACGGGCCCGGGGTGATCCAGTCGCCGCCGCCGTTCTGGGTCTCGTAGACCTCTTCGAGGCCCAGGTAGACGTGGTCGGCGTTGTTCGGGTCCACCTGGAGGAACTGGTTGTACCAGGACTGGATGCCCGGCTGGTAGCCGTCGTCCTGGAGCGCGGAGCCGGAGCCCTTGAGCTTGTCCTTGTCCGCGATCAGGGTCCACGGGCCGAGCGGCGAGCCGGACTTGGAGACGTACACGCCCTGCAGGCCGCTGTCCGGGTCGGTCGCCATCTTCGTCGGGGACTGGTCGATGGCGTAGTAGCGCGAGCCGTCCTTGGACGGTGCGAAGGTGACGTTGCCGACGTCGGCGGCGTCGGCGGGCAGGTCGCCGAGCGAGGTCAGCCGCTGCCAGGTGCCGTCCGCGGCCTTGCTGTAGAAGCCGTTGTAGGTGTCGCCGCTGCGCCAGCCGAAGGCCAGCACCACCTTCGACGGGTCCTTCGGGTCGAAGGCGATGTCGTTGGCGATGTTCTTGTACGGGGCGTTGGGCGCCTTGGCGTCGGCGCCGCCGGGCAGGAAGGTCGGGTTCGGCGCGAACTCCAGCTTCCAGGGGCCGGACAGGTCGGTGGTGGAGTGCGTCCACACGCCGCGGCTGGTGGCGGCCCACACCTTGTCGCCGTTGAAGCGCAGGGCGTGGATGACGGTGGACTCCAGCTCGGTCCCGCCGATCCGGTTGCCCGGCTTGAACTCGCCGTGCTTCGGGTCGGCGAGGACGTACACGCCGGTGCCGACGTACGCGGTGCCGCCGGTGTTCGCCTCGCCGGTGGCGTACCAGAGCCGGCCCGAGCCGTCGAGCTCCAGCGCACCGGTGGACAGCGAGGGCAGCTTGTCCGAGATCGCCTGCCAGTGGCCGCCGCCCGAACGGGAGCGGTACACGCCGCCGTTGGCGCCGCCCGCGTACACCGTGCCGTCGTCGTCGGCGGCGATGCCGGTCACCCGGCCGGTCACGTTTCCGGAGCCCGCACCGGAGTTGGAGTCGATGTCGCGGTAGCGCGGGTCGTCCGAGTTGTACGGCTTGTCGGTGACGTGGCTCCAGGAGCCGACGGTGTGCGGCAGCGACTGGAGCTGCGCCCAGGCCGCGCTGTACGCGCCCGGGGCGACCAGGCCGGGGGCGGTGCGGGCCTCGGTGAACTGCTCGGTGGACTCGGCGGAGTTCTCCGCCTCGTCCTCGCCGTCGTCCTCGCGCGCGGCGAACGTCGAGCCGGTGGCGGCCTCGACCTTCGCGGCGTGCTGCTTCCCGACCTCCGCCTGGTGGCGGGCGGGCCAGGGCCGCTGCTCGGGCGTGGGCGCCGCGACGGCCTGAGCGGTGGTCAGTCCGAGCGCGGTGATGGTGACGGCGCACATCAACAGCCGTCGTCGCTGCCTGTTGGGCACGATGCGGTGTCCTCCCCAGGAGTGTTCCGGGCCGCGCGATCGCGCGGCCCGGCGAACCAGTCGCAGCCTTCCGGTTCGCACCGCCGCCGTGAAGAGCGTGTACATAACGGATGCTTAAAAAGCGTCCTTGGCGCGGGAGTTGACGATCAGTCGGCCCTTTGCGGATTCAGCCCTCCGCGCTTCGGACCACCCGCTGGTCGCCGTGCTGGACGGCGTAGACGGTGCCGTGGTCGTGGGCGGTGTTGTTCTGGGTGTACGCGAGGCGCTGCCGGTCGCCCTGGAACTCGGCCACCAGCCGGGTCAGTTCCGGGGCCAGGTCGGGCTCCTGGCGGAGCACGGCCGCCAACTCCAGGGCCCAGAAGGCGAAAAGCGCCCGCCGGGCCTCCTCGGGGCGGTCCGCGTCGCGGACCAGTTCGGCGTTGCGGTCGAGCTGCTCGGCGACGGTGCGCTGCCGGTCGTGGCCCAGCCGGCGGAACACCGCGAGCGTGCCGTCCTTGACGGAGCGCCACAGGTCGGTGGCCATGGCGCCGACCACCACCGCAGCGCCGGACTCCGCGAGCGTGACCAGTTCGTGGTCCATGACGTGTTTCTCCTTCAGGTTCGACGGGTGGTGGTGATGTGCTGGACGCCGTTCTGGACGGCGTAGATGACGCCGTGCCCGGTCGCCCGGTTGGTCATCCGCGACGGCCCGGCGGGCGGCGCCTCGGCGGGCACGGCGGGCGAAGCGGCCTCGGACGGGCCCTCGGCGGGGGCCGTCCGGATCCATGCGGTGGTGGTGAACTCCTTGTTGGCGACGGCCACTTGGCGGAAAGCCTCGGGCTCGATCCCGGGGCGGCCGGGCTGCACCGTCTCCTCGTGGAAGTGCTCCGAGAGGACGAGCACGGCGACGGTCTGCGGCGGCGCCTCGGCCAGCTCGGTGCGGACGGCGGGCGCGTCGAGCAGTCGGGCCAGCACCTCCAGCGGCCGCCCGGCCACCTCGCCGTCCGGGCCGAGCCGGACGTCCCCGGCGTGCAGGGCCATCCGGACCCGGATCGTGGTCAGCGCCCCGGCCAGCCGGTTGTGGGCGCGCAGCCGGGCGGCGACCTCGTCGAACAGCGGATGGACCAGCGCCGCCTTCCGCGCCCCGGCCGGTGCGGTGACCCGCAGGCCGTCGCCCAGGTCGTCGACCCGGCAGGCCTCCCAGTCGATCCGGCTCCGCTCGAAGGACTCCCGCAGCACCGTCCGCAGGGCGGCGCGGATCGCCAGCAGCGCCGGGTCGCCGCGTCCGGCGGAACGCTCGATGTCCACGGCGAGGACCGCCCGGTACGCCAATTCCCCGTCCATCCAAGCCTCCTGATGTCGTATCGGGCCGCCCCCGGACTCCATGGTGCCGGACCGGCGGACGGCGGACCCCGTCGGAATACGGGTTCTCCGGCCCCCGCGCACGACACCGCGCCGTCCCGCCACCGCGCACCGCGCCCCGGACGCATACTGGTCGCACCGGAACAGCACGGCGCGGAACGACTCGGCGCCGGAAAGCTCGGAGCCGCACGGGCAGGGGGAGAGTGATGGCAGCCGACGACCGCAGCCGCCGGGACGGTGACGACCCGTCCGGCCGCGCCTGGACCTGGCCGCTGTCGAGCCTGCTCGGCAGCCTGTCCGCGGCCGAGCGGGAGCCGCTGCTGACGCTCGGCACCGAGGTGCGCTACCCGGCCAACCGGGTCCTGCTGCGGGAGTCCGACCGGACGGACTTCCTGCTGGTGCTGCTGGCGGGCGTGGTCAAGGTGACCGGCCGCACCCACGACCACCGGGACGCGCTGCTGGCGGTGCGGATGGGCGGCGACCTGGTCGGCGAGTTCGCCGCCGTGGACGGCCGGCCGCGGTCGGCGACCGTCACCAGCTGCGGCCAGGTCACGGCCAGGACGGTGAGCCGCCCGGCGTTCCTCGACTTCATGCGGCGCGAGCCGCGGATCGCCCAGGCCGTCAACGCGTCCATCGTGACCAAGCTGCGGGCCGCGAACGACCGCCGGATCGACTTCACCGGCTGCGACACGGCGACCCGGGTCGCCCGGGTGATCCACCAGATCGCCGTCACCTACGGCGAGCCGGCCGGCGCGGGCGCGGTGATCCGCTGGCCGATCACCCAGCCCGAGCTCGCGACGCTCTCCGGCGCCGCCGAGCCCACGGTGCACAAGGCCCTGCGCCGCCTGCGCGAGTCCGGGGCCGTCACCACCGGGTACCGCACCATCAGGGTGGAGAGCATGGCGCTGCTGGAGACCATCGCCTACTCGTAGGACCCCTCCGGCCGATCCTGTCGGAACGGCCCTCGCCGCACGCCACTTGTAGGTGCGGTGAACGGCCCGGGCGGAAACCGTCGTTCGACGGGGTCTCGCCGGGGGCCCGCCGCTAGCCTGGCCAACTGACGGGCTGCCGAGGGCAGTTCCGGATGCCCCGGGGTGCCCGCGCGCACCCGGCGGACCCACCCCTTCGGTACCGGCCGACCTGCCCGCGCGGCGGTCCGCCCCGAGAACGGTCGCGTTCCACGGCCGGGAGAGACAGTCGCGATGGAAGAACCGGGCACGTCCGACGCGGGCACCGCGACGGACGCCGACAGCAACGGCGGCGGCAACGACTACCGCCTCGACATCGACGGCGACGCCCTCGGGCCGGTGGTGGTCGGCGACCACAACCTGGTGGTGGACGCCCAGCACGGCTCCACGGTGACCCTCCTGGTGGCGGGCCGCCGCCCGAAGCCGGTGCGCCGGGAACAGGTGGCGCTGCTCCCCCGCCGGCAGCAGGATCCGCTCGGCCGGGCCGCCGAACTCGCCGACCTGGAACGGGCGATCCGCACCGGCGGGCTGGTCCAGCTGTACGGCCCGTCCGGGACGGGCACCAGCATGCTGCTGCGCCACGCCGCGCGCCGACCGACTGCCGCCGCCGACGCCGGGAGGGTGTACCTGAACGCCGCCGACCGCGAGATCGGCGACCTGGCGCAGGAGATCTTCGAGGCCTGCTACGACGCCGTCGGCTACGCCCCGTCCGAGCCCGAACTGCGGCGCCTGATGGCCGGGGTGCGGGTCACCGTGTACCTCGACAACGCGGACCTGACCCGCGCTCAGGCCCTCGCCCTGGCCGACCTGGCCCCGGACGCGACGTTCGTGCTGGCCTCCCACCGACCGTCGCTGCTCGGCGAGGACGGCGCCCTGGTGGAACTCGCCGGGCTGGACCGGGCCGCTGGACTCGAACTGCTCACCCGCGAACTGCGCCGACCGCTCGCCCCGGACGAACTGGCCGGCGCCACGGCCCTCTGGCAGGCCGCCCAGGGGCGTCCGCTGCACCTGCTGCAGGCCGCCGTGCTCGCCCGGTTCCGGTCGACCGCCGGCGGCGGCCTGCCGAGGGCCGGCGAGGTGTCCGAGCTGATCCCGCTGCTGCTCGACGGACTCGACGCCCAGTCGACCGAGGTGCTGCGCCTGCTGGCCACCCTGGACGGCGCGGAACTCGCCCCGGACCGGATCGGCGCCATCGCCGACCTGCCCGACGCCGCCGCAGTGTGCGAGCGGCTGGCCGAGGTCGGCCTGCTGCGCGTCGAACAGCACGGCTACCGCTGCCCGCCGGACGCCGTCGCGGCGGCGCTCGGCCGGACCGCCCCGTTCCCGTTCGAGCGGATCTGCGAGCGGCTCACCGACTGGGTCACCCGGCGCGACACCGTACCCGCCGAAGTGGCCGAGCACAGCCGGGCGTTGGAGCGGGCGGTCGTCCTCGCCGAGGCGGCCGGACGCCCCGAACTGGCGGTGCACCTGGCCCGGGCCGCCTCCCCGGCGATGGCCCGCGCGCTGCGCCCGGGGGCGTGGGGCCGACTGCTCGGCCGCGGCTGGAACGCCGCCGAACGGTCCGGCGACCGGCCCGCACAGACCTTCTTCGTCCACGAGGAGGGCATCCGCAGCCTGTTGACGGGCCGTCGGGTCATTGCGGTCGCGCTGCTCGGCGAGGCCGCGCTGCTGTGGAAGGCGATCGGCGACCTGCACGGCGCGACGGCCGCGCTCAACGCCCAGAGCGTCGCCCCCGCACTGGCCGGCCCGCTGCCCACCGGCCTCGTCCCCGCGCCGAGTGCCGGCCTGGGCGGGGCCGGGGCGCACGGCGGCGCGGCGGTGCACGGCGGCGCGGCGCACGCCGCGACCACGCCCGGCGCCGCCGCCCACGGGGCGCAGGCCCACTCGGTGGCCTCGCACATGGCGAACCTGGCGCCCACCCCGCCACCGCCGGCCGCCCCGGCGGCAGTTCCGCACGTCGGGTCCGTCCCGCACGCCACGGCGCCGGCGGCGCAGCACGGGGCCGCGCACGCGGGCCAGCAGACGGCCGGTCACGCGGCCGCGGGCCATGCCGCCGCCGGGCACGCCGCCGCCGGTGCGTCCGTCGCGGCCGGTGCAGGAGCGACGGGGACGGCCGGTCTGCTGGGCGGCAAGGGGCTGCTCGTCCTGCTGGGCGTGCTGCTCGCCGGGACGGGCGCGGTCACCTGGTCGGTCTCGGGCGGGGGCGGCAGCGGCTCGGCCGGCGGCGGGAAGGAGCTGCGGGCGCCGTTCGACCAGGCGGTGCAGGCGCTGGCCGCGGCGCCGGGCGTGCGCTACCAGGGCGACTGGAACGTCCAGGAGTACCTCAACGACGTCACGGTGACCGCGCACGGCGAGAAGGTCGGCACCAGCCACCTCACCGGCCGCACCATGGAGTCCGACGCCAACTCCCAGGACCTGCTGAGCATCGGCGGCAAGGACTACTCCCGCTGGCACGCCACGAACCTCAGCCTGCGCCTGTGGACCTACAACGGCATGTACGACACGGCCAGGAAGGGCATCAGCCGCCTGTCGGAGGAGATGTCCCTGTACGAGGCCCCGGCCGATCTGGCCAAGCGGTTCTCGCAGGCCCTCGCCGACCGGCCGCGGCTCCCGGCGGCGGAGAACCCGCAGACCACCGACGTGAACGGCGTGCCCGCCCTCCGCGCGGACACCACCGCCGGCTTCCTCTACGTCTCCCGCGACGCGCCGTACCGCGTCCTGCGCTGGGAGCCGCCGAGCGCGATGAAGTTCCAGCCGCTCGTGGACGGCAAGCTCACCCGCGCCGCGGAGGCCAGGTCCCCGATGCTGGACACCACGTCGATGGACCTCGCGCTGGTGGCGCCGGGCGCGACCGGGGCGATGTACGACGCCCTGGAGAAGTCGACCAAGGACCTCACCACGGCCACCTACGGGACCCTCAACTTCAGCAGCAGCCACGGGGCCGACAGCTCGGTGAACTGCGACGCCTCCGGGTGCCACGTCAAGGAGGTCGTCACCGCGGAGATCCTCAAGGACGATGCCATCGTCCGCCGGCTCTCCCACGTCAACGTCCAGCTGACGGTCGGTTCGCTCACCATCGACGGCCGCGCCGCGGGCAGCTGCACCAGCGGCCCGCAGCCGCTTCCGGTCACCGGCGACACCGTCAGCGGCACCCTCACCTGCGACGACCCGGCCGGTGCCGCCGTGTACCAGCAGGTCAGCGCGGAGAACCAGAACCGGGCGAACGCCCTCGGGAGCAGCTCGTACTGGGACCGCGCCGAGGACATCGAGATCAAGTCCGTGGTCCTCACCGCCGCCGAGGTCGAGCAACTGCTCGCCACCGTCCGGCAGGAACGTTCGACCGCCCACTGACCGTCCGCGCGAAAGGAACGCCCATGACCGCCGAATCCGGCGACCGGTACGACGTCCGCATCGGCGGCGACGCCCACGGCCCCGTCGTCATCGGCCGCGACAACCGGGTCGAGACGAAACCGGCCGCGGCCGCCGAGCCCGAGTCGCCCACTCAGCACAACACCGCCGGCGGCCACGCCAGCCTCTACACCGTCATGAAGGGCGACCTCCACATCCACCACGACGCGAGCGACCCGGCCGACCCGGCCGACTGACCGGCCCGGCCCGGCCCGGCGGCGGGGGTGCTAGAAATCCCTGGTGGACGATCACCCCGAGCCCCCCACCCGGCGCTTCTTCGTGGCGCTGGCCCCGCCCGACGACGCCAAGGACGAGCTGGCCCGCGCCCTGCAACCCGCCTACGCCGCGTACCCGCTGCTGCGGTGGAACCGGATCGCCGACTGGCACATCACCCTCGCCTTCCTCGGCGAACTCCCCTCCACCGCCGCCCCGGTGCTGCGCTCGGCGCTGCCCGGCGCGGCGGCCTCGCACCCCGCCCTGCGGCTGGCCCTGCGCGGCGGCGGCCACTTCGACGAGCGGCTGCTGTGGAGCGGCATCGACGGCGACCTCGAAGGACTGCACCGACTCGCCACCGACGTAAGGGAGTTGCTCCGCTCCTGCGGCCTCGACTTCCCCGACCGCCCGCTGCGCCCGCACCTGACCCTGGCCCGCTCCCGCCGCGACGACCCCGCCAGTGTGCCCCTGGCCGCCGCCGGCCTCGCCGACTTCACGGGCCGCCCCTGGTGGACCGAACGCCTCCACCTGGTCGCCAGCAACACCGGCCGCGGCCCCGGCCCGATCCGCTACCGCGACCTCGACTCCTGGCCGCTCGACGCCCCCGCCGACTCGTAGGCCCCCCTTCCGGGACGCGTACGGGTCGGCGGGCGCTCGCTGCGGGGATTCGACGGGTCAGTCCTGCGCCGGCACCGGGGTGAGGGTCGGCGGCCGGTCGGCGAGGATGTCGTCGGTCTGCGGCGCGTACAGGCGCAGCGTGACGGAGAAGTTGCCCGAGGTCGGGATGGGCAGCCAGTTGGCCGCCGCCATCCCGGAGTCGGCGGGCTCCTCGGCCTGGACGTACAGCGTGGTCGCGCCGGTCCCGGGGTCGGCCACCGGAGGGGCGAAGCGGCCGATGGCGTAGATGTTCTCGGGTTTCTTCCGGCCGGACTTCGGCGCGCGATGCGGCCGTGCGCCGCGGTGTGCGCCCGCACCACCCCTTGTGGATGCGGAGGGGGCTTCGGGTGGGGGAAGTCGGAGGATGTCCGGCCTTGTCGGGCGGTGGGGGTGAGGGGTCGTCAGGTGTACGGCCGATCCTCGCCTTTCGTTCCACGAACGTTCAGGGACGGGGGCCTGACCGCGTTGCGTCAAGTGCCTAGGGTCTCCAACGGTTTTGGAGGTAGGTACTCATGGACACACTCCTCGCGGTCCGGGCCCGGGGGATCACCAAGCGGTTCGGGGACGTCGTCGCGCTCGACGGCGTCGACCTGGCGGTGACGCAGGGGCGGATCCACGGTCTGGTGGGGCCGAACGGGGCGGGCAAGACGACGCTGCTCGGGCTGCTGCTGGGGCTGGCGGTCGCGGACGGCGGCAGTCTGGAGATCCTGCGGACGCCGGTCGGGCGGGCGTTGGCCGCGCCGGACGGGGTGGCCGGGTTCGTGGACGGTCCGGGGCTGTACCCGTCGCTGACGGCCCGGCAGAACCTGGCCGCGTTGGCCGCGCTGCGGGGGCGGGCCGCGGGGGTCGAGGAGGCGCTCGACCAGGTCGGGCTCACCGATGTCGCCGACGACCGGGCGGGCGGGTTCTCGCTCGGCATGCGCCAGCGGCTCGGGCTGGCCGCGGCGTTGCTCACCCGGCCGCGGCTGCTGGTGCTCGACGAGCCGTCCAACGGGCTGGACCCGGCCGGCAAGCGGCACGTGCACGGGGTGCTGCGGCAGTTGGCGGCGGACGGCACCGCCGTGGTGCTCTCCAGCCACCGGATGGACGACCTGGAGGCGCTCTGCTCCGAGGTCACCGTGCTGGCCACCGGGCGGGTGGTGTTCTCCGGCCCGCTGGACGAGCTGGCCGCCGAGAACGGCGCGCTCGACTACCGGCTGCTCACCTCCGACCCGGCGGCGGCCCGCCGGGTGGCGGCCGGCACCGCCGGGGTCCGGGTCACCGACGACGGCGGCGAGCGGCTCGTGGTGCGCGCCCCCGTGCCCGCGCTGGACGCGCTGATGGTGCGGCTGGTGCAGGCCGGCGTCGCGGTGCGCGAACTCGCGCCCGTGGTGTCGCCGTTGGAGGCCGCGTTCCTCGCCCTCACCGACCAGCAGCAGGCGGAGGCCCGATGACCACGACGACCCTGGCACCCGCGGCCCCGCGCGTCCCCGTCACCCGCGCCTACCGTTTCGAGCTGGTCAAGCTGGTCGCGCAGTGGCGGATCCGCCTGCTGCTGCTCGCCTGCTGGCTGGCCCCCGCGGTGTTCGTCGCCGGGGTGAGCCGGCAGGGCACGCTCCCCACCGACACCCTGTTCGGCCGCTGGATGCACGCCACGGGGTGGGCCGGTCCGCTGGTGACGCTCGGCTTCGCGGGCAGCTGGGCGCTGCCGCTGCTGACCTCGATGGTCACCGGCGACGTGTTCGCCGCCGAGGACCGGCTCGGCACCTGGCGGCACCTGCTGGTGGCGGTCCGCTCGCCCCGCCGGATCTTCGCCGCGAAGGCGCTGGCCGCCCTCACCGTGCTGATGGTGCTGGTGACGGGCCTGGCGGTGTCCGGTGCGGTCGGCGGCCTGTTGGCGGTCGGCAACCAGCCCTTGGTGGGTCTGGACGGCCACCTGATGTCGCCGGGCGACGCCGCGCTGAAGGTCCTGCTGGCCTGGCTGTGCGCGCTGGCCCCGACCCTGGCGCTGGCCGGCATCGGCCTGCTCGGTTCGGTCGCGCTGGGCCGCTCCCCGATGGGGCTGCTGCTGCCCGCGCTGGTCGCCCTGGCGATGCAGCTGGCCCAGCTGATGCCGCTGCCCGTCGCCGTGCGGCTCGCCCTGCCCGGCTACGCGTTCCTCTCCTGGAACGGCCTGTTCACCGGGCCGGTGCAGGCCGGGCCGCTGCTGATCGGCGTGGCGGTCGCCCTGGTGTGGGCGGTCGCCGCGACGGCGCTGGCCCGGTTCCTGTTCCTGCGGCGGGATTTCACCGGCCCGGCGCACGACGGCTCCGGGCGCCGCGCGCTCGTCCTCGGCGCCCTGCTGCCGACCGCCCTGCTGGCCGTCACGGTCGGCGTCCTCACCCCGACGGCCGGGGCCGCCGGGTCCGGGATCGGGCAGGACAAGGTGCAGCGCTCGGTCGCCACGGCTTTCGCCCACCTGTACCGGCTGCAGACCGCCGAGCTGAACCGTCCCGCCGTCACCGAGGCGCAGCTGCAGGTCACGACGGCGTGCGACAAGGGCAGCGACCGGGTCGAGCCGGAAGGGCCGGGCAACGACTGGCGCTGCGTCGTGTCCTGGCGCCTGCCCGGCGTCGAGGCCACCGGGACGGCCGTCTACCAGCTCGACATCGCCCCCGACGGGCGGTTCGTCGCCGACGGCGACGGGCCGAAGGAAGTGAACGGCTACTTCCTGGTGCGCACCTCCACCGGCGACGCGCCGAACCCGCTCTGGCAGTTCGACGGCAACGTCGAGCTGCTTCCGGCACCTTCGAAGGGATAGCAACGATGCAGGTCACACGTCGCCGTACCGGGGACACCCCGGCCCCGGCCGGCCGCAGCACCCGCCGCCGGACGCTGGTCACCGCCGCCGCCACCGCGGTGGTCGTCGCGGCCGGCGCCGGCGTCGGCTGGGCCAAGTCGGACGCCTTCGGCACCGACCGGGTCGGCCAGGTCTACGACCGGGGCGAACTGGTCTCCAGCAACCAGTACATAGCTCCGTACGGCGAGCGGCTGGTGATCAAGAACGGCAAGATCATGTCGTCCGCGGTGAGCCCGGACGGCACCCACCTCGCGGCCGCGGTCGCCGACGGCGGCGCGGCGCTGGCGATCGTGGACGTGCGGAACTGGCAGGTGCAGCAGCTGGTCTCCAACGCCGCGACCTCCGTCCCGAGGATCAGCACCAACAGCGTCGGCCAGGAAGGCCCGACGTACTCGCCCGACGGCAAGCAGCTGTGGCTGGGCCAGCCGGACGGGTACACCCGGTTCGACGTGAACCCGGACGGCAGCGTCGCCAACCCGAAGGTCGTCAAGATCGCCAAGGCCGGCTCGCAGCAGGCCCTGGTGGCCGGACTGGTGTTCTCCGCCGACGGCGCGACCGCGTACGCGGCGGTCAACGGCCAGAACCGGGTGGTGGCGATCGACACCGCGGCCGGCGCCGTCAAGCAGAGCTGGACGGTGGGCATCGCCCCGCGCGGCCTGGTCCAGGTCGGCGGCAAGCTGTACGTCAGCAACGAGGGCGGCCGCCCGGCGAAGCCCGGCGAGTCCACCCTCAACTCGTACGGCACCCCGGTGCCCGCCGACCCGAACACCGCCGCCACCACCACCGGCACGGTCAGCGTGATCGACCTGGCCGACCCGTCCGCGGCGCCGGGCAGCATCGACGTCGGCCTGCACCCGACCGCCGTGTACGCCAAGAACGGCGCGGTGTTCGTCACCAACACCGCCACCAACACCGTCTCGGTGATCGACAGCAAGCGGGACAAGGTCGTCCAGACCATCGCCACCCAGCCCTGGTCCGAGGCCTCGATCGGCTACGAGCCCAACGCGGTGACCCTCACCGACGACGGCCGGCTGCTGGTCACCCTGGGCCGCGCCAACGCGATCGCCGTCTACCGGTACGCGGGCCCGCAGGAGCCGGCGAGCTACGTCGGCCTGCTGCCGACGGATTACTTCCCCGCCGAGATCTCCTCGTCCGGCAACCAGGTCCTGGTCTCCAACACCCGCGGCATCGACGCCCGCCGGGTGGACGGCGCGCACGGCACCCACGACACCACCTCCAGCGTGGTTCGGTTCACCCTGCCGAGCGACAAGGTGATCCGGGAGCAGACCGGCAAGGTCTTCGCGCAGAACAACTGGACCAACAACGCGGCCAAGCTCGCCACCGGCAACAAGGCGCACGCCGTGCCCGTCCCGAACAGGATCGGCGACCCGTCGACGATCAAGCACGTGTTCCTGATCGTCAAGGAGAACCGGACCTACGACCAGGTCTACGGCGACCTGCCGCAGGGCAACGGCGACGCGTCGCTCGCCCAGTTCGGCCGCAACGTGACGCCCAACCAGCACGCGCTGGCCGAGCAGTTCGGGCTGTACGACAACACGTACGACATTGGCACCAACTCCGCCGAGGGCCACAACTGGCTGATGCAGGCGGACAACCCGGAGTACACCGAGTCCTCGGCCGGCGAGTACATCCGCAGCTACGACACCGAGAACGACGCCCTCGGCCACCAGGTCAGCGGCACCCTGTGGAGCGGCGCCCAGGCGTCCGGCAAGACCGTCCGGGACTTCGGCGAGTTCCACCAGTTCCTCACCAAGCCGGCCGGCGCGACCTGGCAGAACCTGTACTGCGACGCCAGGACCATGCAGGCCACCGGCAGCGGCTCCGCCTACAAGCTGACGTCCTCCTCCCCGATCCCGTCGCTGAACGACGTCTCGGTGCCGGCCTTCCCGATGTTCGACACCAGCGTGCCGGACATCTACCGGGCGCAGATCTGGAAGCAGGACTTCGAGCAGAACGGCCCCGCGAACCTGAACATGCTCTGGCTCTCCAGCGACCACACCGGCGGCCCGGCCAACGCCGCCGCCCAGGTCGCCGACAACGACCTCGCGGTCGGCCGGATCGTCGACGAGATCACCCACAGCCAGTACTGGAAGGACTCGGCGATCTTCGTCGTCGAGGACGACTCCCAGGCCGGCCTGGACCACGTCGACGGCCACCGGGCCCCGATCCAGATCATCAGCCCGTACGCCCGGCACGGCGTCGTCGACAGCCAGTACTACTCGCAGACCAACATGATCCGCACCATCGAGCAGATCCTCGGCATCAAGCCCATGAACCAGAAGGACACCGCGGCCACCCCGATGACCTCGGCGTTCACCGGCACCCCCGACTACACCCCGTTCTCGGCCCTGCCGAACCGCACCTCCCTCACCAACGGCCTGGCCACCGCGCCCTCCTGCGGCCTCGACGTCCCGGCCCCGCAGTCCCCGACCGCCGCCCGCGCCGCGACCGGGATCGTCCCGGCCGAGCGGACCGACCTGGTCCAGAAGTGGTCCGACTGGAAGCAGCAGCAGCACCTCACCGGCACCGACGCCGCCCCCGACCGCGCCAACCCCGCCCAGATGAACCACCTCACCTGGTACGAGGCCCACGACTGGAACACCCCCTACCCCGGCGAGCAGGAGCTGCTCGCCCCGGCGGACGTTCCCGGCGCGACCCTGCCTTCGGCGGAGCTCGACGGCTGACCTGACAAGGGAGCGCGCGGGAAGACTCCGTACGAACCCAGGCGGGCGCGAACGCAGGTGAGCGCGAAAACAGGGGCGCGGGGGTGGACCCCCTACACCCGTGCAAGTGGTGAGAGTGCCTGATCGGAACAGAAAGAAGCCCCGCCCGGATCAGACCGGACGGGGCTTCATGGCGCTTCTACTCGGGGCAGTCGGGCGAGCACGCCCACCGGGTGCACCCGGGGCCGCTTGCGGCTTCCTGGTGGCTCACGGGGGCGGGGCGGACGGCTGCCCTGCGGTACCGGACGCACGTCGGAGCCAGCCGGGGCCACGTCTCACCGTCGCGGTTCTGGTGGCTGTGGCAGTGGAACGGGTCACGGCTGCACAGGGCCCCGTCGGCCATTTCCCAGGCGGGGTGCGCCGCATATCGGCTTGCGGGTGGTGGCGATGGTCATCACGCCACCACCCGGCAAGAGTGTGCGCACCGGGCATGTATAGCCGGTGTCCGGGAGCCCCAGCACGACCGCACCGAGTGCTTCGCGCCGTACTCGCCGGCGTTGCATCTCTTCGTACTCACACTGCATTTCGTCCAGCTCGGCGAGCCACCTGTGGCGGTCGATGTGCGGGCGGTTTGCTGCCCGCATCAAACACGGAGACTCCGGCATTACGCCCGGTTCGGTGATCACCGGCCCGATGGTGCAGGCCGAGTTCGGTCTTGCGAAAGCAACCTCGGCGAAGGTGTTCACGGAACTTCGGCGGCGGAAGCTGGTCCGGACCGAGTTCGGCATGGGTAGCTTCGTGGCAGACCAGGACGAGGGGGGCTGACGACCCGGCCCCGTCCGCTACTGCTCATGCGGACGGGACTGGTCAGGGGCGCGGGTAGGCATGGACCGGTACCGCTTTCACTTGCATGCCAAGTGAATTCGCTAACGGCCGCGCCCCGGCCTGTAGCCCTGTCCGGCGGGTTTCGGGAACAGTGCCGCACGGACGGTGTCCGTAACGTCCGCCGGATCAGTGGTAGCCAGGTGTCGAACTGTCTGCGCCAGCACGTCTGTCAGCGTCCCAGGCAGGTTCTCGGGGGTGAGCCGGCAAGGTGCGATCCCGGCCCGGAACTCGGGACGTTCGAGCGCGGTATGCACCAGGGCTTCCGCCAGGTCGAGCGGCACGCGCTCCCGCAGAGCGAAAGTCAGGTGCAGCGACGGATCAGGATCGTCCGGGAGGCAGTGCGGGCTGTGAACCCACCCGCGCGGTATGACCAGCGTGTCACCAGGGTTCAGATCGAACACCGCGTACGGCTCGGTGTTGTTCCACCGCTCTTGCATCTCTGCCGTCCACGTGGTGGGGGACGACAGGTACTCGTCCACCGGGAACTCCACTTCCGGACGCCAGATCGGCCAGCGCTTGCGGCCGTGAAGCTGTGTCACCACGGCAAGGAACTGATCCCAGTGATGCCTGAGCCCCTGCGCTCCGGGCGGGGTGACGAAGCCCGAGACGAACAGCGTGTACCCGGTCTCCGCTTCGATCTCGCAGCACAGCTCGGCCACGTACGGCACTCGCGTTTGCAGGTACCGCAGGTTGACCGTGTGCCCGCTTTCGAACAGCTCCCGCAGCTTCCCGGGACTCATCCTGCCGTCCCGCGAGAACCGTCCCGGGTGAACGGCTTTCCCGTCCTTCACAGCGGCCGTGAACGCGGGGTCCGTCAGCCCGTGGTCGATGTACGCCCCAATGAAAGGCAGCGTGATTCGCTCGTCCAGCTCGGACCCGTCACGGCGGTACACCGCCGGTTCGACAGGGCAGGCACGTAACAGTGCCTCAGCCGCTTCCGAGCCGACCAGGGTTGCCAGCGCCATGCAGTCTTCTCCATCACGAGGGGGGAAGCGGACAGGGGAGATCGGGCAAGTGCCGGTTCGGGCACACGACCACGCACGCGTTGAACATGTAGTCCCCGGGCAGGTAGTGCATCCACACCACATCCGTGCCGTTGGTGAGCGCGGCAGCCGCGTACTCCACCTTGGCGGAGAGCCCCGGGTGGATCGGGCGGCCGTCCGGAAGCGGCACCGGCGGGTCGCCCTCGTACATGCGGGCCAGCCACTCCGCAGCTTCCTTCGGTTCCCCCCACGTCTGGCGGGCGAGGGGATCCGGCCGGCGCATCAGCCAATGACCTGTACGCATGGGCGGAACAGCCCGTTTATCGAATGGGAGGTACGCCTCCATGTCGAGGCTCTTCCGTTGTTTGGTCCGCTCGTCGCGCCATTCTTGGGGGAGCGTGCCGGGGCGCCGCAGGTACTCGGCGTGGTACTGGTCGGGCCTACCGATCCACGGGCCGTAGCCATGGAAGTGGGCGAGAGTCGTCACGGGTATCCTCCACGGAGCGGGGTCGCTGGTCTGACTGAGACTCAGACCAGCGACCCCGTGTGATTCAGTGGTGCGTCAGCCTGGAACTCAGGCCGCCGTGCCCCGGATGGCGGTGGTCCGGTCGGCGAGGGCGTCCAGCTCGGCCCCGGTGAAGCGGAGCAGCGGCGAACCGTCGCCCAGCTTGCTGTCACCGAGCACGTAGGCGTCCACCGCGCCCGGGATGGCACCGACGGTCGCGCACGACTCGGACTCGCCGTCGCCGCTGTTGCCGCCGCACGCCTTGGCCAGCGCCAGGCCCTCGGTCGGCAGCGCGTACAGGTTGGTCGTCATTTCCCCTCCTAGGGGTGATCGAGTGTCCGGCCGATCGGGTGACCGGCCGGGTGGTG
Source organism: Kitasatospora griseola (assembly GCF_044999035.1). Lineage (NCBI taxonomy): Bacteria > Bacillati > Actinomycetota > Actinomycetes > Kitasatosporales > Streptomycetaceae > Kitasatospora > Kitasatospora griseola. The sequence goes on from NZ_CP173360.1 coordinate 1,814,784, forward strand.
CACCCGTTCCGCTCGCGGGGTTGGCACGCGACCCAAACGGGAGTTGTTGGAGCTACTCGGTGGGGCAGGCCGGGACATCTGCCCACTGGACAGTGCTGGCGAGTTCGTGCGGTGTCTCGGCCTCGGCACTCACCGTCCGGCCCCTGCGGCAGCGCGGGCCCGTCTGCGGCGCTGCCACGCTTCGAGCCAATCCGGGCCGTACGCGCCGCCGATCACGGCGAGCGCCAGGGCGACGAAGCACGCCGCCCACCGCACCCCGTCATCCGGTGCCAGCATCGCGAACGCGAGTACCACGCCCGCCGCCACGGCGGAGCCGAGCGCCACCACGCCCGTCACCAGGGTCACCCGTGTCACTTCGGCCCCACCTCCGGCACCAGCACCATCGGCACGTCCGCGATCACGGGGTACGACCGGGGGTCAGGGTGGCGCATCATGTGCACACACGCCCAACCATGCACCGCATCAAGGTCGTTGAACTCGACAGACACCGCTGCACACCGGGCGCCTTCTTCGGACTCCCCCTGACATACCAAGGTGTAGGTGGGCGATTCGACGTCGCTGCCGGTGTCCGGGACCAACTTCCCCGGGATGCCGGACAGCACCCTTGCGTCGCGTACCTTCGCTGCCATTGGTAGTTCCTCCCGCCAAGTTGTCACCAAGATCTGGCAACCGCCCAGGACGGTGAAACCTCCTGCAAAGGACACTCCAGAACGTCCCTCACGCGGTAGAACGTCCCTACAAGAGTCCGGGCTTGCGGGGAGGCGGGCGAGATGCCGAACGACAGACTGAAAGCCGTCATGGAGTCGGGGGGTTGGACGTGCGCCGCCTTGGCGGAGAAGGCCGGCGTGGACACCAAGTCGGTTGAGCGGTGGGCGAATCAGAATCGGACGCCCCGGTTGAGGACAGCTCGCCTGGCTGCCGAAGTGCTGGGAGAAGACATGTTCGGCCTGTGGCCAAGTCTGCGGCAGCCACGCGCCGCCAGGGCGATAAGCCCCGAACTGGTGGCACTCTACGAGCAGCGCGCCAACCTACCGGTGTCCGTGTTCGTAGACCTGATGGGGAAGGCCACAGAGCGCATTGACGTGCTGGTCTATGCCGCCGTCTTCCTTCATGAGGCGTACCCACGTCTGAACGATCTACTTCGGGAGCGCGCCGCCGAGGGATGCGCGATTCGGATCGCGGTTGGCGACCCCAACAGCGAGAACGTGAGACAACGCGGGGAGGAGGAGAAGTTCGGTCACGGCATCCAATCCCGTTGCAGGCTCGCCCTCATGCACTACCGGCCGTTGCTCGGCACGCAAGGGATCGAGATTCGGTCCCACGGGACCACGCTGTACAACAGCCTCTACCGGGCAGATGACCAGGTGCTGGTGAACGCTCATGTGTGGGGGGTCAACGCCTTCGGTGCCCCGGTCTGGCACCTGCGGCGGACCGGCGCAGGCAGGCTGTTCGACACCTACGCTGCAAGCTTCGATGCAGTGTGGAACGCGGCCCTGCCGGTTGAGGAGAACTGATCACGTGGTGCGCACCGAGTTCTATGACGATCCCGACGCGCCGGAGCCGAACCGTCTGGTGGTGGCGGCGTCCGCAGTGGTGACCGATGGTGAAGGGCGCATCCTGCTTCAGCGGCGTACCGACAACGGCCTGTACGCACTGCCGGGCGGCACGATGGATCTCGGCGAGTCGCTTCCGGGGGCGGCCGTCCGGGAAGTCCGCGAGGAGACCGGCCTTGACGTGGAGATCACTGGACTCGTCGGAACATACACCGACCCACGACACGTTATCTCCTACTCGGACGGTGAGGTACGACAGCAGTTCAATGTCTGTTTCACCGCGCGCATCACGGGCGGGACACTCCGGATCTCCAATGAGTCGACCGATCTCCGGTTCGTGGCACCCGAAGACATCGGAGACCTACCGATGCACCACACCCAGCAACTCCGGCTCCACCACTTCCTGGAGAATCGAGCAACCCCTTATCTCGGCTAACGGAAGCCAAACAACAAAGGCCCTATCCCGACCACCCGAAGAGGGGGGAAGGGGCGGGGCCTTTGTGGTCTCACGGGGTCAGCCGGCGAGGACGTTCATCAGGCGGGCGGCGGCCTTGCCACCGAACAGCGCGATGCCACAGTAGAACTCGATCCGGGTTCGGAACACGGGCTTGTCGTGGGCCTCACCGAGGTCGGTCACCTGGATGCCGCCGTTGGTCAGACCAGTGGCTCCCGCGTCGGCGTCGGAGCTGCCGAATTCGTGGGCCGGGCGCCGACCGCACGGGCGGTCGACCCACGGGCATCTGACAGGCCACCGACAGGACATTACAGTGACGTTTGAACGCCTTTTGTCTGCCTCTTGAGGGCTTTCGCCCCGAACACCCTGCACTGCATGCTGAACTGCACCCATGACACAGCGTTCCAATCAGAGACCGCAGTTCGAACTCCGTATCGGGGGGCTGCACTTGACCATCCAGCGCATCCCTGGATGGCCTCTCGGCTTCGTGGCCACGGTCGCGAGCGTGATCGCTGCTTGGCGTGGTGGTTCATGACACGGTCCGCGCAGGGTCCTGGCCCCACGCAGTTGTTCGTGGCCGGTACACCTACCCTCTAACGCGGGGCGGGTGTTGGCGCTGTGCCCGCTGGTGGAGCACTTCACCTTCCGGGTGCTGTTTCGCCTTGGTGCCGCGCACGTTGCAGCTCAGACGCTGCTGCGAGTACTCGCGGGCGTTCTCGGCGCGGTCGAGAATCCACCGGCGGTCCCGCTCGTCCATGAAGTCAAGACACTCGTAGTCGAAGATCACACGGGCCTTGCCGAGGATCGGAACGACGGACTCAGCCCCCTTGTGGGAGAACCGGTCGAGCGCGTAGCACCAGAGCGCTTGCATCTCTCCGGCCATCACCGCGTCAAGGGCGGAATCCATCTTTGGCCGCTTGACGTCCGACCAGGCGGACAGGTTTTCCTTCCACACCTTCCGGACGCAATAGCCGTTCTCGGCGGCCCACGCACGGCCCCGGTCGTCCTGCGCCCGAATGGACAGGGCCCGCTCACCCTCGCGGACGATCTTCGACTCACGCAGCAACAGATCGACTTGCGGCCGACCGTGGCAGGGGCAGATGCCCGGCTGAACAGTGCTCTCCATACCCGTCGTGGGGAGCGAACGGTTCCGGGCAGGCGGGCGATGGTGGCGGTCGACATGGGCGAACCCCTCAAAGATGCGGGGTCGGTCTGCTCCGAGTAGGCGTTGCAAGACCTTCGCGCCTACGGGGAACTGCGCGCAGCGGAAGGCACTCAACCGCAAGATCGCGACGCGGGCAATGACTCGCCATTGATGCGACCTTGCGGACAGATCGGCGCTTGTCGCGCAGTTCCGCCCACTCGGCTTCGCCTGGGGGTACCCCAGCGCCCCCAATTTCGCTCCCGCCTGCCATCGCACAGCCCCCGCCCCTGTTGGGCAGCCCCGGATAATGGGAGATACAGGCCAGAAACTCCCGATCCGACACCTCATGCCCCTCCGCTCCCCCGACCGCAACCACTACGCGGATCTCCTGCGGGTGGCCGCGATCTGCGCCGTCGTCCTGGGGCACTGGCTGCTGACCGACGTGACCTACCGCAACGGGCGGGTCTCGGGGCAGGACGCCCTGGACGTCGTCGGCTGGGGGCGCTGGATCACCCTGCTGTTCCAGGTGATGCCGGTGGTCTTCCTGGTCGGCGGCTACGCCAACGCCGTCTCCTGGACGGGGCATCGGGACCGCGGCGAGGGATGGGCGGGCTGGGTGCGACGCCGCGCCTTGCGGTTGCTGTGGCCGACCGCGGTGTACGTCGGCACGGTCGCGCTGACCGCCGCCGCGGCCTGGGCGGGCGGCGCGGACCCGGGCGAACTGGCGCAGGCCGGTTGGTACTTGGCGCTGCACCTGTGGTTCCTTCCGGTCTACCTGCTGCTGATCGCACTGACCCCCGCGCTGCATGCCGCGCACACCCGCTGGGGGTTCGCCGTGCCCGCCGCGATGGCGGTCGGCGCGGCCCTGGTGGACGTCGCGATCCTGGGTCCGCGGCTGCCGCTGGTCGGGTTCGCCAACTACCTGCTGGTCTGGGGCGCCATTCACCAGTGGGGGTTCGCCTGGCACGACGGCAGCCTCACCCGGGGGCGGCGTCCACTCGGGCTCGCACTCGCGGGGGCGCTCCTGCTCGTGGGTCTGCTGACCTGGGGCCCGTTCCCGGTGGACATGGTCGGGGCGGGCCTGCACGCCGGCAACACCACTCCCCCGTCGATCGCCCTGCTGGCCTTCGCCTCCGCCCAGTGCGGCCTCCTGCTGGCGGCCGAGCCCGCCGGGCGGCGCCTGCTCGCCGCCACCACTCGACGGGACCGCCTCGCCCGCCTCAACCGGGCGGCGATGACCGTCTACCTGTGGCACCCCGTCCCGGTGCTCCTGGTCGCCGTCGCCCTCTACCCGGTGGGGCTCGCTCCGCAGCCGTCCGTCGGCTCCTGGCAGTGGTTCGCTCTCAGGCCGGCCTGGTTCGCCGTCCTGACCGCACTCCTCGTCGCCCTGGTCGCCGCCCTGCAACGGGTGCAGCGCCCGCTGCTCACCCTGACCGCACGATCGGCGCCGGGCACGAACCGGTCCGCCCTTCTGCTCGGCGGCCTCGCCGCCGTCCTCCCCGCCCTGGCCTGGCTGGCCATCAACGGTTTCGCCCCGGCCGGGCGCCCGGCCGCTCTCGCACTCGCCGCCTTCGCGTGCGGCTTCGCCCTGGTCCTGCGCTCGGGCCGTCGTGCAACGGCTCCGCCCCACCGCCGGTGGTGAGCGCGGTGGGGCGGAGGCGACATCCGGGGGGAGGGAAGCGTCAGGTCGGGCTCTCGAACTCAGAAGTGCAGGTCGGGGCTGGTCTGGTAGGTGTAGCCGGTGCCGGGCTGCCAGTAGAAGCGGGCCTCGGCCTTGTAGTCGTGGCCGTAGGTCGGGTTGGCGAGGGCCCAGGTGAAGGTGTACTGGCCCGAGTGGCACGGGAAGGAGGTGGAGATGGCCTGGGTGTTGGTGGTGTAGTCCCAGATGATGACCTGCTCGGTGCAGTTGTTGCTGGCGAAGTTGGTGGTGACCGAGGTGTTGATCTGGGTCCACCCGTCACTGATGCAGACCTGCTGGTATCCCGGCCCCGCGCAACCGCCACCGACCGACGCCGAGGCGGATCCGGCGCCCGTCAGTGCGATGCCGCCGGCCGTCGCCATCGTCGCCAGGGCCAGCGTGGCCTTCCGAAGTCCCTTGATGTGCATGGTCGTTCCCCTCTGTCGGACGGCCCGGCCGGGGTGCCGGGCACGTGGGAGAGGTTCGTCGACCGCGATGGACATCCGATGAGCATGGGCATGCCGAGACGGGGACGGCCTCAGGACAGGCCGCGAAGCAGTTCTTCGACCTCCGCCGCGTCGCCGGCCAGCTCCAGCTGCCGGTAGTGGCCCAGCGCCTGCTGGAGGCAGATCCGGGCCCGGTCGGAGTGGCCCAGCCGGGTCAGCGCCTCCCCGAGGGCCCGCAGCAGCCCGCCCTCCAGCAGGCCGCCGACCTGGCGGGCCTTCGGCAGCGCTTCCTCGGCCGCCCGGACGGTGGCCCGGTCACGGCCGGCCGACAGGTGGATGCGGGCGATCAGGCTGCCGGTGGCCGCCTCGAAGGCCAGCATGCCGAAGGAACGGAACCGCTCCACCACGTGCTCGGCCTGCTCCAGCGCGGGGCCGAGGTCGCCGCACAGGTGCAGCACCCTGGCCAGGTAGTACCGGCCGATGGACTCCGGGATCGACACCTGGCGGCCCGTCAGTTCGACGCACCGCTCGGCGGCGGCGCGGGCCTGCTCCAGGCGCCCGCAGTGGGCGTGGTTGAAGGCCAGTTCGCCGAGGACGAGCCCTTCGGCGCTCTCGTCCCCCTGGCGGCGGAAGAGTTCCGCCGCCTCCTCCAGGCAGCCGACGGCCTGCTCGAAGTCCCGCAGCGCGCGGGCGTTCGCGCCGAGCAGTTTCAAGGTGTCGGCCCGCAGCGTGAGCCGGTCCGGGCCGTCGCACAGAGCCAGGCAGCCGCGCAGTTCCTCGCCCGCCTCCGCGTAGGAGTTGGCGTGCCAGAGCATGCCGCCGCGCACCGAGCGGGCCAGTGCCTCGGCGTCCCGCTCGCCGCGGGCCTTGGCCGCGGCGGCGACCTGCCCGGCCAGGTCGGCGACGGTCGTCACGTAGCCGCGGCCGAACAGGATCGAGCTCATCTTGTCCAGCAGGTCGACCGTTCGGGCCAGTGACAACCCGTCGTCCCGGCAGGCCCGTTGGATCACCGCGCGGTGCAGCGCGGTCCGCTCCCGCAGCCAGGCGGTGGCCTCCTCGATGCTGGAGAAGCCGTGACCGTCCGGGTCGCGGTGCGCCGCGTTCTCGGCGTCGCGGGCGCCGGCGGCGCAGAAGTCCAGCAGCCGGGCGAACGCGGCGGTCACCGACGCGGGGGTGTCCTGCTCGGCGCCGCGCTGCCGGGCGAACACCCTGAGCAGGTCGTGGAAGCCGTACCGGTCGGCGGCGGGCGACTGCAGCAGGTTGAGGTCGACCAGCGCCTCCAGCAGGTCGCGGGCCTGCTCGGGGCCGCGGTCGAGCAGGGCTGCGGCGTCCGCGGGGCCGAGCTCGGGGGCGTCGGGCAGGGCGAGCAGCCGCAGGGCGCGGGCCTGCTCCCCGGTGAGCCGGGCGTAGGAGAGGGCGAGGACGGGCTCCACCGCGGCCTGCTCGTGGGCGAGTTCGCCGAGGCGGGTGCGTTCGTCGGCGAGGCTGGCGGCCAGGTCGGCCAGCGACTGCCCGGGGTCGGCGGCCAGCCGGGAGCCCGCCACCCGCACGGCCAGCGGCAGCCGGCCGCAGGCGGTGACGATCGCGGCCGCCGCCCCGGGTTCGGCGTCGGTCCGGGCCCGGCCGACGACGGCGGCGAGCAGGTCGAGCGCCTCGTCGTCGGCCATCGCGTCGAGCGGCAGGTGGCGGGCGCCGGGCAGGGTGCTGAGCCAGGCGCGGCTGGTGACCAGCACCGCGCAGGTCCGGGAGCCCGGCAGCAGCGGGGCGACCTGTTCGGGGCCGGCCGCGTTGTCCAGCAGGATCAGCAGCCGGCGGCCCGTCACCGTGGTGCGGTAGAGCGCGGCGCGCTCCGCGAGGTCGGCGGGGATGTCGCGGTCGGCCACGCCCAGCGCGGTCAGGAAGGCGGCGAGCGCCTCGGCCGGGTCGAGCGGGGCGGCCTGTGCGCCGCGCAGGTCGACGTGCAGCCGGCCGTCGGGGAAGTGCCCGCGCAGGGCGTGTCCGACGTGCACGGCCAGGCTGGTCTTGCCGACGCCGCCGAGGCCGTTGATCGCCGAGATGACGACGGCTCCCGGGTCCGGGTGGGAGAGGGCCTCGGTCAGCCGGGTGACGTCGGCCCGGCGGCCGGTGAAGTCCGGGAGCCCTGCGGGCAGTTGCTCGGGAACGACGGTGGGCGCCGGGCCGGTGGGCCGCCGGTCGGCGACGGGCCGGGCGGCGGTGGCGAGGGACGGGTCGGCGCGGCGGATCCGCCGGTCCAGGGCGTCGAGTTCCGCGCAGGTCAGGCCCTCGGCGCGGTAGAACCGCCGGGCGTCCTCGTACACCGCCCGGGCCTCCTCGGGCCGGTCGGACAGGTGGTACTCCAGCATCAGCAGGGCGCGGAACCGCTCCCGGTAGGGGTGCGCGAAGACCGCCTGGTCGAGCTCGACCAGGCAGGACAGGCCGCTGCCGAGTTCGACGTCCAGGCCGAGCCTGGTCTCCAGCGCGTCCAGCCGGCGCTCCGTCAGATGCCGCCGCAGCTCGGCGGCGTGCGGGCCGGGCAGGCCGGCCAGCGGCTCGCCCCGGTGCAGGTCCAGCGCCCGGGCCAGCAGGTCGCGCGCGCCGGGGCGTTCACCGGCGGCGAGGGCCTCGCCGGCCCGGGCGACCAGCCGGTCGAAGGCGACGGCGTCGACCGCCTCGGCGGGCAGGTCGAGGCGGTAGCCGCCGTCGACGGTGACCAGCAGGTGCCCGGCGGCGTGGTTCCTGAGCTCCCTACGCACCCGGTAGGCGTGGGTGGCGAGGGCGGACCTGGGGTTGCCCGGCGGGTTGTCCTCGTCGAAGACCCCGCTCGCGAGCCGTTCGACGGTCAGCGCCCGCCCGGGAGCGGCGAGCAGCATGGCGAGGAACGCCTGCTGCTGGCGGCGGCCGAGCTCCAACCGCTGTTCGCCCGCCCACCCGGCGAGCGGGCCGAGGAGTCGGAAGCGCAGGCCCTGCGGGGCGGCGGCTGTCTCCATGTCAGGTCTCCCTGGGTTCATCGCCCCCGGGCCGCCGGACGGAGCCGGACGCGGCCGCGCCCCCGCGCGATGTCGGGGCGGCCCGGGGTGGTGCGTGGTGCGACCGGCCGGTCGGGAAGGGCCCTGCCGGTGCTCAGCAGCCGGTCGGCGGCGGCAGCACGACGTAGGGGCTCTCGACCGAGCTGGGGCTGACGATGCCGCCGTGGGTCTGGCCGGGGACGTACGTGATGCCGGGCTGCCGCTCGAACAGGGTGCGGTTGCAGGTGTCGGTGATCAGCACGTCCGCGTTGCGCCAGAGCGTCACCCGCGCGTGCGGGTGGCCGGCGGTGCCGCTCTCCCAGCACAGGCCGCCGCTCGCGTCGAGGACCACCAGGTTGCCGTCGGTGCGGATGACGGCCTTGGCGCCGCAGCCGACGGTGCCGGTCGCCCAGGTCGGCTGCTGGCGGGAGAAGTCGTTGTCCGGCGCGTAGTAGGCGACGAGGTTGCCGTCGCTCTGCATGATGAGCCGCGCCGTGCCGAACTGGCCCTTGTTGTCGATGTGCGCGTCGGTGTTCGGCAGCTGTTCGCCGTCCCAGATGCTGACGGTCGACCGGTCGTAGGCGGCGTGGGCGGTGCCCTGGGCGGTCAGCACGCTCGCTGCCGCCAGCGCCAGGGCGGCGAGCGCGACCGGGCCCCGGGTGGCTCGTACGGTGGTGCGGCTCAACTTCTCGGTCCTCTCGATGGTGCTGTCCACGACGGGTGGCGAGGCCCGTGACCTGCGTCTCCGGGCCGGTGATCACGTCGCAGTCCGGATTCTGGGCGGCACGGATTGACGCCCGATGAACGGTGGCGTTTACGCCTCGTCGGACGGCCCTGTCGTGGGGCGCACGGACCCGGGGAGCGCGGCCGCGGGGAGCACCGCGGAGATCGGCCAGGCGGGGCGGCGCACCAGCCGGTCGGCGGCGTCCCGCAGCGCGCGGGGCAGGTGGCCGCAGGCGGCGGCCAGCGCCCGGGCGGCCTCCGGTTCGCGGTCCGACCGGTCCCGGCCGAGTACCCGGCCGAGCAGTTCCAGCGCCTCCTCCGGGGTCAGCGGACCGACCGGGACGGTGCTCGAACTCCCCTCCCCCGAATGGCCGTTGAGGACGACGAGGGCAGCGCTTCCGGGCCCGGCGGGCAGCAGCGGCCGGATGCCGTCGACGCCGGCGGCGCCGTCGAGCACGACCAGGATCCGGCGGTCGGCGAGCAACCGGAGGTACAGGGCGCGGCGCTCGGCGGTGCTCGCCGGCACGGCCTGTTCCTCGACGCCCAGGGCGCGCAGGAACGGCGCCAGGAAGTCGGCGGCGGCCCGGTCGTCCACGCCGTGCAGGTCGGCGTACAGCTGCCCGTCGGGGTGGGCGGGGCCCGCGAGGTGGGCGGCGCGGACCGCCAGCGCGCTCTTCCCGGCGCCGGGCGGGCCGGTGACGGTGACGATCGGCGGGCCGGTCCGCCCCGGGGCGGCCAACAGCTCGGCGATCCTGGCGAGTTGGCCGTCGCGTCCAGTGAAGTCGCCCGGGTCGGGCGGCAGTTGGAAGGGGCGCAGCACCGGCCGGGCGGCGCCGGCCCTGAGCTCGACCGGCCCCGGCGCGTCGAGTTCGCGCAGCGCCTCCTCGCGCCGCCCGGCCAGCATCCGGCGTTCGTGCTCGGCGAAGGGGCCGGGGACGCCGTCCAGCGCCGTCGGCCCGTACCAGAGGCCGAGCGCGTCGGTCAGCAGGTCGCGGGCGCGCCGGGGCTGCCAGTTCAGGCGGGCGGTGGCGGCGTCGGCGAGCGCGGACAGGAAGACCGTCCGGTCGATGCGGGCCGGATCGACGTCCAGGCAGTACCCCTTGCCGACGTGCCGCAGGACGCTCCCGTCGCCGCCCAGCGCGCTGCGCAGCCGGTACATGTTGCCCGGGAGCGCCCCGGCCCGGTCGGGCGCCTCGTCCCCCTCCTCGCCCCAGACCCCGTCGATGATCTCACTCACCGTCACCGGCCGTCCCGCGTGCGCGAGGAGCACGGCGAGCACCGCCCGGTCCCGGGCCCGGTTGATGCGCAGCTCCTGGCCCGCGCGCCGGGCCTTCAGGGGGCCGAGAGTGGTGAAGTGCAGCTCCAGCGCGTCCTCCCCGCGGTGATCATGTTGACGTTCCGTCATGTTATCGCTCCCCGCCACTCCGACCCCGGGCCGGAACGGCCCCCGCCCCCGGGGCCCGGACGGCACCCCCGGGCCCCGGGCCCGTGTCCGGGCCAGTGTTCGGCACGGGCTCGACCGGCCCGCGATCCGGGGATCGTCGGTGGTGGAGGCCGAAGGGCGGCCCCCCGAACGACAGAGGAGCCCACGATGGTGGAATTCAAGCTCGAGGTTCTGGTCCTCCCGGTCTCGGACGTGGACCGGGCCAAGGAGTTCTACGCCCGGATCGGCTTCCGCGAGGACATCGACTTCTCCGGCCCCGGCGGCTTCCGGCTCGTGCACTTCACCCCGCCGGGCTCGGCGGCGTCGCTCATCATCGGCAGCGGCGTGACCGACGCGGCGCCGGGCTCCGAGCGCGGCGTGCACCTGATCGTGGACGACGTGGTCGCGGCCCGCGCCGAGCTGGTGGCGGCCGGGGTCGAGGTCGGCGAGGTGTTCCACGACGCCGGCGGCGTCTTCCACCACGCCGGCACCGCCGGTCGGGTCGCCGGCCCGCACCCGGAGCGGCGCTCGTACGGCTCGTTCGCCTCGTTCGCCGACCCGGACGGCAACCTCTTCGTCCTCCAGGAGGTCACCGTGCGGGGCCCCGGCCGGATCAGCCACGTGGTCCACCGCTCCGCCGCCGCCCTCGAGTCGGCGCTGCGCGACGCGGCGGCCGCCCACGGCACGTACGAGGAGGAGCTCGGCCACGCCGACGCCGACTGGCCCGCGTGGTACGCCGCGCACATGGCCCGCGCGGCCGGCCTGGACAGCTGACGGCGACGAACGGGAACGGGGCGGCCATGACCGGGTGGGGACAGTGCGGCGGCGCGACGACGATCGGCCGCGAGGACGTGCAGGCGGAGCTCGCGGCGTTCGTCCGGTCCGCCGCGGGCGGGGCCCTGCTGCTGCGCGGGGAGGCGGGCGCCGGCCGGAGCGCGCTGCTGCGGCACGCCGCCGCGCTCGCCGAACAGGAGGGCCGGACCGTCGTCCGGGCGGCCGGCGTCGAGGTGGAGTCCGCACTGCCCTGGGCGGGGCTGCACCAGCTGCTCCACCCGCTGCTCGCCGACGCCGCCCGCCTGGACGACGGGACCGGGGCGGTGTTCGACGCCGTCTTCGGCGGGCGGCGGGGCGACCCGCCGTCGGTGATGACGCTCGGCATCGCCGTGCTGCGCCTGCTGGCGCTGGCCACCGAGCAGCGGCCCCTGCTGCTGGTGCTCGACGACGGGCAGTGGCTGGACGACGCCAGCGCCGACGTCTGCGGTTTCGTCGGCCGGCGCCTGACCGGCCGCCCGGTGCAGCTGCTGGTCGCGGTCCGCGACGGCCTCCCGTCGCGTTTCGACGCCGCCGCCCTGCCCGAACTGCCGCTCGCCGCCCGCCCCGACGGGGACGCGCCGACCCCGGCCGAACTGCTCGCCGCCCGGGCGGCGCGCCGCGCCTCCGCCGCGGAGCCGGATGCGCTGACCTGGCAGGAGCGCCGCGTCGCCGACCTGGCCGCCGGTGGCCTGACGAACAAGCAGATCGGCGTGCGGATGCACCTGTCGCCGCGCACCGTCAGCTCGCACCTCTACCGCGTCTTCCCCAAGCTGGGCGTCACCAGCCGGGCGGCCCTGCGCGACGCGCTCAGCCGCGCCGCGGGATGACGCCTCCCCCGCACTTCTCCCGAAGGGATCCAGACATGATCAGCAGGCGCACCTTCACCACGGCGGTCGGCCTCGGCCTCGGCGCCGCCGCCCTGCCGGCCGACGCGTCGGCCGCCGCACCGGCGACGACCGTCCCGGGCATCGCCCCCGGCACCCACACCGCATTCGCCGACCTGAAGCGGGTCCGGGCCGGCGTGCTCGACATCGGCTACGCCGAGCTCGGGCCGGAGCACGGGCCGGCGGTCGTCCTGCTGCACGGCTGGCCGTACGACATCCACAGCTTCGTGGACGTGGCCCCGCTGCTGGCGGACGCCGGCCACCGGGTGATCGTGCCGTACCTGCGCGGCCACGGCACCACCGCGTTCCTGTCACCGACCACGCCCCGCAACGCGCAGCAGTCCGCGATCGCGCTGGACGTCGTCGCCCTGATGGACGCCCTGCGGATCCGTCAGGCGGCGCTGGCCGGCTTCGACTGGGGCTCGCGGACCGCCGACATCATCGCGGCGCTGTGGCCGGAGCGGGTCAGGGCCCTGGTGTCGGTGAGCGGCTACCTGATCACCGACGTCGCTTCCCAGCGCAACCCGCTGCCGCCGAAGGCCGAGCACACCTGGTGGTACCAGTACTACTTCGCCACCGACCGCGGCCGCGTCGCCATGGAGACCAGGCAGAACCGGCACGACCTGTGCCGACTGGTCTGGGACGAGGTCTCCCCCACCTGGGACTTCGACGACGCCACCTTCGAACGCACCGCCGCGGCCTTCGAGAACCCCGACTACGCCGCCATCGTGATCCACAACTACCGCTGGCGCCTGGGCCTGGCCGACGGCGAACGCCGCTACGACCCGTACGAGCGGCGGCTCGCCGCCCGGCCGGCCATCGCGGTGCCGACCATCGCCCTGGACCCGGCCCTCGACCCGTTCCTGGCCTCCACCGACGGCAGCGGGTACCGGCGGTTCTTCACCGGCCCGTACGAGCACCGGGTGCTGGCCGGCATCGGCCACAACGCACCGCAGGAGGCCCCGACGGCGTTCGCCCGGGCGGTGCTGGACGCCGAGCGCCTGGCGGTGCGCCAGTGACCGGCCGGGAGCCGGCGGCGGAGGCCCGCCGGGCCCGGTTCGGCGCGCTCCCGCAGCGGATCGCCTTCGCCGACATGGTCGAGGAGCGCCCGCCCACGGATCGGCCGGCGGCCGGGTACGACCCCGACGCCCTCGCGGTCCGGTTCGCCTGCCTGGCGGCGGACCTGGGCCCGTGAGACCCGGCGGCCCGTCACTCGATCTCGTACATCCCGGCGCCGTCGAGGTACCGCACCGTGTTGAGGTCGCGCTGGAGCACCGCGTCCACCGGGTGCTCCAGCGTCAAGGTGGCCGGGTAGCCCCGGTCGTACGTGGTCGGGCCGATCGGGCTGCCGGGTTCGACCAGCACGGTGAGGTCGCGGAAGCTCTCCAGCTCGCGGACCCGGTCGAGCGCCCGGTAGCGGACCAGCCGTCCGGCGGCGGGGGCGACCAGGGCGGCCCAGGCGAACGCGTGCCGCCGCCGGTAGCCCCGGCCGGCCCGGGCCCGGAACCGCTCCGGGCGGGCGTAGGCGTCGACGATCCACTCCAGCTGGCCCTCGCCCAGCAACTCGGCCGTGTAGTACGGGAGTCCGGACATCCGGGCGCCCGCCTCGACCAGCCGCGGGCCGTCCGGCGTCAGCTTGATCTCCAGGTGGGCCGCGCCGTGCCGGATGCCGAGCGCGTCCAGCACCCGGCGTCCGTACGCGGCGAGTTCGGGGACGGGCTGCTCGTCGGAGCGCATCAGCACCTGGGCCACCACCAGGTCCCGCACCCCGTTGGCGGTGATCCGGTCGGTCCGCCAGGCGTCGGTCAGCTGGTGGAGGCCCGCACTGCTGACGGTGTTCAGGATGTACTCGGCGCCGACCAGGTACTCCTGCGCCACCACCTCCTCGATCGGCTCGCCGTGGACCGTCCCCCGGCTGCGCAGCCGCCGCAGCGCCGCGACCGACTCCTCCGGGGTGTCGCAGAACGACACCCCGTCGCCCCAGTAACTGCGCAGCGGCTTGACCACCGCCACGCCGGCCAACTGCTCGTGCCAGGCGCGCAGTTCGGCCTCGTCGGCGGTGCGGAGCTGGCGCATGGCGGGCACTCCGCGCGCCCTGAGCGTCTCGATCTGCACGTACTTGTCGCGGCGCGCGGCGCTCAGCCGGGTGCCGTTGGTGGGCAGTTCGAGCCGCTCGGAGAGCGCGTCGGCGAGCTCCACCCCGGTCTCCCGGCCCGGCAGCACCGCGACGGGCCGCAGCGCCGCCAGCCTCGCGGCCAGCGCGTCGAGATCGCCGTCGTGGACCAGCACCCGGCTGAACCTCGCCTCGTCCACCGGGTCGACGCCGAACGGGAGTTCGGGCGTGCTCTGCACCTGGACGACCTCGCCGCCCACCGCGCCGAACGCATCGACGTGGCCGTGGGCCGCGCCGAACGCATCGACGACGGCCACCCGGAACGCTGACATGTCGTCTCCTCACCGGTCGGTCGGAACGGCCTTGAGCGAAAGGACGTCCCGGCGGAGTTCGAGCAGCCGGTGGACGCCGTTCGTGAGGACGTGGCGCACGCCGAAACCCGAGGTGCCGGGGTGCTCGGCGTTCAGGACGTCGCGCTCGCCGGCCTGCGCGCCGATCTCCCGGCGGGTCAGCCCGGTGCGGTCCTCGAACGCCTCCGGCAGCATGCGCCGGGTGATGCCCAGGTGCACCATGCGGAAGTCGACGAACCTGTCGACGAGTCGGACCAGCCGGTCGATCCCGTCGTCGTCGAGCGCGAGCCTGCCGTCCCGCACCGACTGCCGCACGTTCACGCCCAGGCTGGAGGCGCTGCGCCACTGGGCGAGGACCGGCCGGGCCCAGGACGGGAAGTAGGACATCGCCAGGTCCAGGTAGCTGCCGTACTCCGTGGTCGGCGGCAGCAGGACCAGTTCGAGCAGCTGCACGCTGGGCATGAACGCCCCGCTCGCGCCGCGCGGACCGCCGGGGTGGCCCAGGTGGAAGTGCCGGAACCGGCCGAACGCCTCCCCGGACAGCCGACGGTAGCTCGCCATGTGCGAGGTGAACTCCGCGACGCAGCGGGCGGCGTCGTCCAGCACCGCCGCCGGCTTCACCGCGTCCGGCGCGGTGACCAGCGTCCGCAGGCCGTACGCGGCGGACCTGATCCACGGCTCGGACAGGTGGTGGCCGAGGTAGAAGTCCCGCTCCAGGGCGCCGAGTTGCCCGGGCGAGAACACCCGGATGTCACCGCTGCGCCGGTACTCCTCGCAGTTCACGTCGATCAGCAGCTCGTAGCTCAGGTACGGGTCCAGCGACCGGAACCGCCCGCACTGGGCGGAGATCAGCTCCGTCAGCTCGCGCGGCGCGGCCTGCGGCCCGGCGGGAACGAACCCGCCGAGCATGAACAGCAGGTCGAGCTGGGTGATCCGGGCCGCCCCCGGATCTTCCCCGAGCGGACCGACCGAGGCCAGCAACTCCCGCTGCTGGTCCGCCAGTTGCCGGTACGTCAGGCCGCCGCTCGCCACCTCGGAGAGGTCCTGCGGGAGCCGGTGCAGGACGTAGTCCCGAAGGGGCGACGAGGATCGGACGGGCGCCCGGGGTCCGGAGTCCACGGAGCCGTTGAAGAGATCGCTTCTGTCCACTTCCACTCCTTGTCCGCAGCTGGGAAGGGGCGGGCCGGTGGCCGCAGCACCGGCCCGCCCGGTCACGTCAGGGCTTGACGCAGCGGAAGCTGCTCGCGGCGTTCGGGTCGCCGTGGGCGTAGCGGGAGACCATCGGGTACCGGCACACCTCGCGGGCGACGTTCCGCCCGTCGGCGGTGGGCAGGGTGGCGTGCAGCACGCCCGGGGCCCTCCCCTGCTCGACCCAGGCGGTCAGCGCGGCCAGGTCGTCGGCGCCGTTCAGCGAGCAGTGCGCGACGCCGGGGGCCAGGAAGACCCGGTAGAAGTCGTCGACCTTCGCGCTGCCGCCCATCCGGGCCTCGACGCGCTTGCGGTAGTCGACCGTGCCTGCGGTGGGGATCACCGGGTCGGCGTCGCCGTGCCAGGTGAGCAGCTTGCCGCCGGCGTCGCGGAACGCGGAGAGGTCCGCGTCGCGGGTGCCGATGGCCGGGTCGAACTCGGCGCGGGCCGTGCGGAAGATCTCCTCGAACTGCGGGTACGTCAGGTTCGCCGAGCTGAACCCGGGCTGCTTCTTGACGAAGTTGGCGACCCACTCGGCGGGGACGATGAACGGCGTGCCGGTGGTGACGCCGTCCGTGGTGGTGCTGGACGCGAGGGGGCCGAAGTCGGCGCCGACCGGCAGCCCGTACCAGAGCCGCCTGCCGCTGCCGTCGCGCGGGCCGTCCCAGATCCTGCGGACCACCTCGGCGTCGGCGGCGCCGATCGTGTACTCCTTGCCGTCGCACACCACCTTGGCGCCGATCAGCCGCCGCGGGTCGAAGTCGCACCGGTTCGGGTCGCTGATCAGCCCGTCCGCGATGCCGTCGAGCTTGTCGCAGGCCTTCAGCGCGGCCTTGTTGAACTCGTTGAACTCGCAGGCGGTGGGGTAGGTGTGCTGCTCGCTCATCACCACCTGCGGCCACAGCGTGGCCACCTCGAACTGGTTCCAGTTGACGGCGGGCGAGGCCGCGTTGATGCCGTCGAAGTCGGTCGGGTACCTCTGCGCCTCCAGGTAGCCCTGGCGGCCGCCGGTGGAGCAGCCGTTGAAGTACGAGCGGAACGCGGTGTGGCCGTAGACGCCGTCGACGACCTGCTTGCCGACCAGCGCCATCTCGTGGACCGAACGCGAGGCGAAGTTCTCCAGCAGCGCGGCGTTGATCCCGCCCTGCCCGTCCAGCGCCCAACTGCTGTCCAGGCCACTGGTGTCCACGCCCGCGTCGGTAGTGGCGGCCGCGTAGCCCTGCTTGACGGCCGCGGCCACCGAGCCGATGCTCCCGGCCGCGTACGCGGCGCCGCCCGCCGCCTGGAAGCGCCCGTTCCACCCGGACTCCGGCAGCCACACCTGCACCCTGGCGTGGTCGTTCGCCCCCGGGTGGGTCAGCGTGACCGTCACCTCGCAGTGCGCCGGCACGTCGGGGACCTGGCCGCCGCCCAGCGGCGGACTGCCGGGCACCTGGAACGTGCCCGCCGGCACGGCCGTCGCCGTCACCGACTCCACCGAGAAGCCTGCCGGCGCCGCGAGTCGGAGCGGGCTGCAGGCGAACGGCGCCGAACCGGCGGCGGCCGGCGCAACGCCGCCCGCCGGGCCGGCCGACGCGCTCGCCGGTGCGTTGACGGCCGCGGCCGCCGCCAGCGAGAATCCTGCCGCCGCGAGCCTCAGAAGCCGTCGATTCATGTCTCTCTCCTCGAATTTCGGGAATCGCGCGACCACTGTCACCGACCCGCCGACTGGGACACATCAGTCATCCGACGTTCTGTGGCCATGCAGTCATCCGACCGATGCGGACGTCCGGCGCGCGGGAGACAGTGAACGCCCGAACCCCCGAAGACCGAAGACCGAAGCCAGGAGCGTCGCCATGTCGATCACCCAGAACGGCCGCGGACGGCGGCTCGCCGCGGCCCTCGCCGCAGCCGCGGGCGTCCTCGCCCTCACCGGCGCGACAGCCGACCCTGCGACGGCCGACCGCGGACCGAAGCCGACCGTCGTCCTGGAGCACGGCGCGTTCGCCGACGCGTCCAGCTGGAACGGCGTCATCGCCCGCCTGCGCCACGACGGTTACCCGGTCGTCGCCGCCGCGAACCCGCTGCGCGGCCCGGCCTCCGACGCCGCCGCGCTGCGCAGCGTCATCGACCACATCGACGGCCCCGTCGTGCTGGTCGGCCACTCCTACGGCGGCTCGGTCATCAGCGCCGCCGCCGTCGGCGAACCGCGCGTCAAGGCACTGGTCTACGTCGCCGCGTTCCTGCCCGCACCGGGCGAGTCCGCGCTGCAACTGACCGGACAGTTCCCCGGATCCACCCTGGCCGGCGCCCTCGACCCGGTGCCGTACCCGCTCCCCGACGGCAGCACCGGCACCGACCTGTACATCCAACAGGGCAAGTTCCGCGCGCAGTTCGCCGCCGACGTCCCCGCCGAGAAGGCCGCACTGGCAGCCGCCGCCCAGCGCCCGATCGCCCAGGCCGCGCTGACCGAGCCGGCCACCGCCGCCGTCTGGCAGACCGTCCCCAGCTGGGACATCGTCACCACCCAGGACCTGAACATCCCGGCCGCCACCCAGCGCTTCATGGCCGAACGCGCCCACGCCCACACCACCGAGGTCGCCGCGTCCCACTCCGTCACGGTCTCCCACCCCGACCTGGCCGGCGTCATCGAAAAAGCGAGCATGAGCTGACGCTCGGTCAACTCGAGGCCAGCGCCCCCTCGATCTCCCGCCGGTTGGTGATCCCCAGCTTGCCGAACACCTTCCGCAGGTGCCACTCCACCGTCCGCGGGCTGAGGAACAGCTGCGCGCCGATCTCCGCATTCGGGTGCCCGGCGGCGGCGAGGCGGGCGATCTGCGCCTCCTGCGGCGTCAGTTCCGGCCCGCCGACGGCCCGTTTGCGCACCGTCTCACCGGTGGCGAGCAGCTCGCGCCGGGCCCGTTCGGCGAACGCCTCCTGGCCCATCCGCGCGAACTCCTCGTACGCGGCGCGCAGTTCGTCGCGAGCCAGGGCCCGCCGGTTCTGGCGGCGCAGCCATTCGCCGAACAGCAGCCGGGCCCGGGCCTCGAACACGCCGAGCCCGCCCGCCCCGAAGTGCCCGACGGCCTCCCGGTAGCGGTCCTCGGCCTGCTCGGGCGGCCCGGCCAGCGCCTCGGCGACCGCCCGCGCGCCGAGCGCCCACGGTGTACCGGCCCGACCCCAATCGGCCAGCCGCTCCCGCGCCCCGGCCGCCGCGGCCGGGTCCCCGGCCCGGACGGCCGCCTCGACGAGTTCGCCGCACGTCCAGTGGTGCACGGCCAGGTCCCGGTACTCCGCGCCCCGCAGCGCCGCCTCCAGCGCCAACGGGTAGTTGCCGAGGCCGTTGTGGAGCACGGCCCGCGCCCACGCCGCGGTCGCGGTGAGCCGGCCGAGGCCGCACCGCTCGCCCTCCCGCTCGGCCGCCCCGATCGCGGCCAGGGCCGGCCGTTCCCGGCCCTGGTACGCGCCGATGCCGGCCGTCGCGGCCAGGCGCATCGCCAGGCCGGCGCCGTTCTCGACGGCGGTCGCCCCGGCCAGCAGGTCGCGGGTCTCGGCGAGCCGCCCGGCGAATCCCAGCGCGGCCGCCCGGTGCGGCAGCGCCGTCGCGAGGATCGACAGCGCGCCCGTCGTCCGGGCGGAGCGGACCGCCCGCTCGGTGACGTCCAGCCAGGCCGCGAGGTCGCCCAGCTCGGCGGCGGCGTTCGCGGCCGCCCACAGCAGGGCCGGGTCGTCGACGTCGGGGACGGCGCGCAGCGCCCGAGCCAGCAGCGGGTGCGCGACGGCCGGCCCGTCCGTGGTCCACGCGGCGAGGGCGCGCAGCAGGATGCCCGCCGGCTCGTCGCCGGGCGGCAGCGCGCGTGCCGCCCCGGCGACCCGCCGCAGTGCCCCGTCGTCGTGCCGGCCGGCCCAGATCGCGGCGCCGAACGCCATCAGGGCGGTCTCCCGCGCGGCGGCCGGGTCGAGCGCGCCGAGCCGGTCCGCCGCGTCCAGCAGCGGCCGCACCACACCGAGTTCCGGGCCGGCCAGGGCCGCCACCCTGGCCCGCAGCCGGTGCACGTGGGCCTGCTGGAGCGGGTCCAGCGCGCCGAGTTCGGCGGCGGCGAGCAGGTCGGGCACCCGGGCCGTCAGCCCGGCCGTGAGGTACGCGTCCGCGGCGGCCAGCGCGCGCCGCGCCCGTCCCTTCGGATCGGGGGTGAGCGCGGCGGCCCGTTCCAGGAAGGACGCGGCGGCGGCCCGCCCGCCGCGGGCCAGCGCCCGGTCCGCGGAGCACTCCAGCTCGACGGCGACCTCCTCGTCCGGCCCGAGCGCGGCGTGCGCCCGGTGCCAGGCCCGCCGGTCGGGGTCGCGCCCGCCGTCGGTGGCCTCGGCCAGCGCCCGGTGCGCGGCCCGCAACGCGGTCGCGTCCGCGCCCCGCCAGACGGCGGAGCGCACCAGCGGGTGCCGGAACCGCACCGCGGCCCCCACCGTGATCAGCTCCCCGGCCGGCGCCGCCGCCTCCGGCCCGACGCCGAGGAACCGCAGCGCGTCCCACAGCAGCGGCCCGTCGCCGACCGGTTCGACCGCCGCGACCAGCAGCAGCGCCCGAGTGTCGGCCGGCAGCGCCTGCACGCGGCGCCGGAAGCCGTCCTCGACCCGGGTCGCCAGCGGCCCGGCCCCGGGCCCGCCGAAGCCGAACGCCAGCTCGGCGGGCGACAGGCCCCGGGGCAACTCCAGCAGCGCCAGCGGGTTTCCGCCGGTCTCGGCGACGATCCGGTCCCGCACCCGGGCGTCGACCGGCCCGGGCAGCACGCTGTCGAGCAGCGCCCGGGCCTCGGCGTCGCCCAGCCCGCGCAGCACGAGGTCCGGCAGCCCGGCGAAGCCCTCGTCGCCCGTCCCGTCCACGACCCGCTCGGCGAACACCAGCGCCACCGACTCGGCGTCCAGCCGCCGTCCGACGAACGCCAGGATCCGCTGCGACATCAGGTCCAGCCACTGCGCGTCGTCGACCAGGCACACCAGCGGCGCATCGGCCGCCGCCTCCGCGAACAGCCCCAGCACCGCCATCCCGACCAGCAGCATCTCGGGCGCCGCCCCGCCGCTCAGCCCGAACGCCACCCGCAGCGCGTCCCGCTGCACCTCGGGCAGCCGCTCCAGCCGGTCCAGCAGCGGCGCGCACAGCCGCTGCAACGCCGAGTACGCGAACTCCGCCTCGGCCTCCACCCCGGCCGCCCGCACCACCTGCAACTGCGCGGCCAGCCCCGCCAGTTGATCCAGCAGCGCCGACTTCCCGACCCCCGCCTCCCCCCGTACCACCAACACCCGGCTGCGCCCACCGCGCACCTCGCGCAGCAGCCGCTCCAACTCCCCCGACTCCCGCTCGCGCCCGAGCAGTTGACGCTTCGCCTGGTCCGCCATGGTCCCCTCCGGTGTGAATCCCCTCCCGGAGGAGCTGCGCCCATCCTACGAACCGCTCGCACTTCCGGGCGGGATGGAAGAAGCCCTCGACCGTCGCCGACCTCACGTCAGAGAGCGGGATGCGACGCCTACGCCGCCAATCTCGGCTCAGCAGCTTCGAGAAAATGGCGAGCCGCTCACCTCGCCGGGACCCGCCCGTTCGGGGGAGAGTCCCGGCCGGGCATGAACCGGCTTCAAGTTTTCGGCACGGCAGGCCTGTTCAGTTCCGCAGCCCGCGAATCTTCCGGCCCGCCTCACTGTGCGGGGCGAGCAGCGCGCCCGCGACGCGGCCGGCCGAATCCTTCACGCCGCCGCTGAAGTTGAGCCGGCCGGTGGAGCCGACACTGGCGCAGATCCCGTCCCAGTAAGCGGGTTCACGCTCCCAGCGGACGTCGCCGAGCAGGCGCTCGACCGTCTCGTAGCCCATGGCCTCGCCGGGGTCGCACCAGGGGGTCGCACGGTGCAGCACGATGCCGAGGCCTGCCATCACGGCCGGGGCGGTGATGGCGCTGCGCCGGGCGAAGTCCGGGAACCGCTCCCCGATCAGCCGGGACACCAGCCGGACCACCACTGCCTCCACCTCGTCGGAGTCGGTGACGGACGGCAGGTCGCCCTCGCGGACGTTGGTCGCCGAGTACTGCACACCCTTGCTGCCGAAGACGGTGGTGACGATCAGCGCCCGCAGCGCGGACAGCGTCACGACCTCCTCGTCGGTCGTGGTGAGCTGCCGCTTGCCGGCGTTGACCAGCCGGCCGAACGGCATCCGCCGGCCCTCCGACTCGACCTCCATCCGCTCGCCGACGGCGTAGGCGAGGCGGGTCGCCAGATCGCGCTGGTCCATGGACATGGCCAGGTTCTTGGCGACGTCGACACCCTTGACGTTCCGGTCGTAGAAGATCTGGCGCGCATCCGCCGGGGAGATCCCCAGGTAGAGCTCGAAGGGGATGCGTACCCGCCGGCCGAGTTCGGCGTAGCTGAGGCCGAAGGACTCCGGGTCCTGGTAGATGTCGTGCCAGGCGGTGGTCTGGGTCTCGCCGTCGATGGCGATCACCATGGCGTCCGGGGCGACGGTCAGGGTCCGCAGGCCGGAGCCGGGGACCAACTCGTCGCTCATCGCGGCGATTTCGTCCACATGCCAGAGCGTGATCGGCGGCGTGGACCAGGCGGAGCCGTGCTTGCCGAGAATGCCGGCGGCGATGTACTCCGCGTAGGCGGGGATGTTCTTGCCCTTCTGGGACTTCAACGTCCGCTGCACCGTCGCACGCAGCTCCGCATGCCGCCGGCCGTGCCCGGACGCAGCCTTGAGGGCGCGCGGGTCCTCCTCCTGACGCGGCGACGGCACAAGGCGCACCAACGTCGCGAGGGACATGGTGCCGATGACCGCATCCTCGCGGAACGGCACGACGGTGAGCGGGATTCCTTCCGGAGTGCCGCTGGGCATGGTCAGACGCATGGGATCCCCCTGGATGGTGGTCGATCGACGGTGGCCCCGACCCGGTACGGACAGGGCGCGCGCTCAAGGACGGGACTCGGGCGGGGCGGCTTCACGCCGGGAGCCGACGCTCACCACCGGAAGCGCCCCAATGAAAGCATGGAGGTGAAAGCGCTGTCCAACGAGCTTTCGTGGTTGACATGCGTCGTATGGTGTAACCACGCCGACCATCGGAGCAGGACACCATCCATGTCGCAGCCACCCGCACCATCCGCCCAGGTGACAGCCGCCGAAATCTCCCGCATCGCGGGCGTCACGCGTGCCACCGTCAGCAACTGGCGTCGCCGGCATGAGAACTTCCCAGCGCCTTCGGGCGGCACAGACACCAGTCCGCTGTACGACTTGGAGAAGATCCGTACCTGGCTCGCCTCGCGCGGACAGCCCACAGCTGCCACTCCCAGCAGCGAGCTGCGCACCACCCTGCGCCTTCGCGAGCGGGCCGGCGCCGGTATGTCCGATCTGCTCCTGCTGGTCCTTGCAGCGGCCCGCCGCCCCACCGACCCGCATGCCCTGTCCGACGCCGATCTGGTGAAGCACGCAAACGGTGCGGCTGCCGGGTTCGCGGACGTCGTGCCCGACACCGAACCCGTCCGCTTCACCGACGCCGACGCGCCGGCCCTACGAGCCCTGCTGCTCTGTGTCCGCGACGAAGGCGCGCAGACAGCGCTGGGCGTACTCGCCGAACGGGAGCTGGAGGACAGTGCCGCCAGCGGCGCCTACCGCACCCCGGCCCCGCTCGCCGATCTGCTGGCCCGCCTGGTCCCCGGTTCCCCGACCCGGGTCCTGGACCCTGCCTGCGGCAGCGGCACCCTGCTGTCCGCCGCCGCCGCGCTCGGCGCACGCGAGCTGTACGGGCAGGACAGCCTTCCCGTTCAGGCCCGGCGCACCGCGGTTGGCCTGCTGCTTGCGGCCGAGGACGGTACAGCCGCGGAAGGGACCGGCGTCACCGTGCACACGGGCGACAGCCTGCGTGCCGACGCCTTCCCCGACCTCGCCGTCGACGCGGTCCTGTGCAACCCGCCCTACGGTGACCGGGACTGGGGCCACGACGAACTGGCCTACGACCCGCGATGGGCATACGGCTTCCCGCCCCGCGCCGAATCCGAACTCGCCTGGGTCCAGCACGCGCTGGCCCACCTCGACCCGGGTGGCCACGCCGTCCTGCTCCTCCCCCCGGCAACCGCGTCGCGCGCCTCCGGCCGCCGCATCCGCGCCGAGCTGATCCGTAGCGGCGCACTGCGAGCAGTGGCGGCTCTGCCGCCGGGCGCGGCAATTCCGCTGCACATCGGCCTGCAGGTGTGGGTGCTGCAACGGCCGACACCGGCCCCGTCGGTCCACCGGACGGTGCTCTTCGTCGACACCGCGAACGAGGCGTCAACTCCCGAGCGCGGCCTGAGTCGTTCCGGCGCCGTCAACTGGCCGCGGGTGAGCGAGCAGGTCCTCTCCGCGTGGAAGGCCTACGCCGAGAACCCGGACGCATTCGAGCCGGAGGCCGGAGTGGCCCGGGCGGTGAGTGTGGTCGACCTGCTCGACGAGGTCGTCGACGTGACACCCGCCCGCCAGGTCCGCGCCTCGCAGACCGACACCGACCCACGCGAACTGGCCTCCCGGGCCACCGCCGCCCAGGAGGCGCTGACCGGTGCAGCGGAGTCGGTCGCCTCACTGGCCGCGATCGAGCTGTGGGGCGCGGCCAGCCCCTCCACCCGGCAGTGGCGTTCTGCCACGGTGTCCGACCTGGCCCGGGGCGGCGCCCTGAAGGTCCTGCGGGCCCCCCACGTGTCACCGAAGCAGACGGACAGCGAGAGCGGAACAGGGGCGGCCCGCCCCACCCTCACCGGCAGCGACATCGCCCACGGCAGCGCACCGACGGGACACATCGACGACACACAGGCTGCCACCGACCAGGTACCCGAGATCGCCGTGGGCGACGTACTCGTACGCGGCCTGATCGGCGGCCGGGGCCCCGTCGCACGCGTCGCCGGCGAGAACGAGGCCGGCGTCCTGCTCGGCCCGAACGTCCACCTCTTCCGACCCGACCCGGCCCGACTCGACCCCTGGTTCCTGCACGGCTTCCTCGGCTCGGAAGCCAACCTGGCAGGCGCCTCCACCGGCAGCTCCACCCTCCACCTCAGCCCCGGCCGACTGCGCGTCCCGCTGCTGCCGCTGGAGGAGCAGCGGCGGTACGGGGAGGCATTCCGGCATGTCGCCGCCCTGCGCGAACAGGCGATCCGCGCTGAAGAGTTGGCCAAGGAAGCAGCACATCTCGTGGTCGACGGCCTCACCGGCGGGCAACTCGTCCCACACAAGCCCGAGTCGCTGTGACTCCCCCCGTTCACGACGCGGACGGACCAGGCCCCGACCTGCCGCCGCGAGCCACGTCATCCGTACCGGCCCTGGAAGGGAAGCGAAAGAAGTCTTGAACAGCACCAAGCACACGGAGTTGGCGAACCGCGCATGGTCCGTCGCCGACCTCCTACGGGGGGACTACAAGCAGTCCGACTACGGCAAGGTCATCCTGCCGTTCACGGTGCTGCGGCGGCTGGAGTGTGTGCTGGAGCCGACCCGCGAGAAGGTCGCGGAGATCGCAGAGAAGTACAAGGACAGCGACATCGACCCGGACCGCTTCCTGCGCCGGGCATCGGGCCACGCGTTCTACAACAAGTCCGGCCTGACTCTGCAGAAGATCGCGGGAGACCCGCAGAGCGCGGCAAAGAACCTCGCGGTATACGTGGGCGCGTTCTCCGACAACGCCCGCGGCGTGCTGGAGCGCTTCGAATTCGCCCAGCAGATCAAGCGCCTGGACAACGCCGGGCTGCTCTATCAGGTCATCGGCAAGTTCACCGACCTGGACCTGCGCCCGGAAACCGTGCCCAACCACAACATGGGCTACATCTTTGAGGAGCTGATCCGTCGCTTCTCCGAGCAATCCAACGAGACGGCTGGTGAGCACTTCACCCCACGTGAGGTCATCCAGCTCATGGTGCAGTTGCTGATCGCCCCGGACGGCGACGCGCTCCATCTCCCGGGCGCGGTGCGGACGGTGCTTGACCCGGCGTGCGGCACCGGCGGCATGCTCTCCGCGATGGACGACCTGATCACCGAGCTCAACCCGGACGCCACGGTCGAGGTCTTCGGCCAGGAACTCAACCCCGAGTCCTGGGCCATCTGCCGGTCCGACCTCATGATCAAGGGCCAGGACCCGGAGAACATCGCCTTCGGCAACTCCTTCTCCGACGACGGCCACGCCCGCAAGGCCTTCGACTACATGCTGGCCAACCCGCCGTTCGGCGTGGAGTGGAAGAAGGTCAAGGACGAGGTCGAGGCCGAACACAAGTCGCTCGGCGAAGCGGGGCGTTTCGGCGCGGGCCTGCCACGTATCAACGACGGCTCGCTGCTGTTCCTCCAGCACATGATCTCGAAGATGAAGCCGGTGGATGTCAACGGCGGGGGCGGCTCGCGCATCGCGATCGTCTTCAACGGCTCGCCGCTGTTCACCGGCGCAGCCGGCTCGGGTGAGTCGGAGATCCGCCGCTGGATCCTGGAGAACGACTGGCTGGAGGGCATCGTTGCCCTGCCGGACCAGCTCTTCTACAACACCGGCATCTCGACCTATTTCTGGATCCTGACCAACCGAAAGAGCCCGGACCACAAGGGCAAGGTCGTGCTGCTGGACGCCCGCGACCAGTGGCAGAAGATGCGCAAGTCCCTGGGCGACAAGCGCAAGCAGCTGAGCGCGGACCACATCGCTGAGGTGGTGAAGCTGTACGCCGAAGCTCTCGACGTGGCGGGGGATGCGGACCACCCGCTGCACGGCAAGGTCAAGGTCTTCCGCGACGAGGACTTCGG
Source organism: Kitasatospora griseola (assembly GCF_044999035.1). Classification (NCBI taxonomy): domain Bacteria; kingdom Bacillati; phylum Actinomycetota; class Actinomycetes; order Kitasatosporales; family Streptomycetaceae; genus Kitasatospora; species Kitasatospora griseola. The sequence continues at coordinate 1,841,308 of NZ_CP173360.1, forward strand.
CTACCAGCGGATCACGGTGGAACGCCCGCTGAAGCTACGGTTCGAGATCACGGAGGAAACGCTGGCTGAGCTGGAGGCGTCAAAGGTCATCCAGAAGCTTCCGCAAGCCGCAGCCTTGGCGGACACCTTCAAGTCTCTGATGGGTACGAGCTGGGCGACGAAGCAGGACGCTTGGCTGGCCCTGAAGGACGCGGTGGTCCAGGCCGGCGGGACGTGGCCGACGGGGGCGCCGTTCAACAAGGCGCTGCGCGAAGTAATTGGCGTCCGGGACCCGGAGGGCGAGGTCCAGCTCATCAAGGGCCAGCCCGAGCCGGACGCGGACCAGCGGGACTATGAGAACGTTCCACTAGGCGAGGACGTCGAGGAGTACTTGGCGCGGGAGGTCCACCCGCACGTGCCGGATGCGTGGATCGACCACAGCAAGACTAAGGTCGGATATGAGATCCCGTTCACGCGGCACTTCTATGTGTATGAGCCGCCGCGGCCGCTGGCGGAGATCGATGCAGAGCTGCAGACGCTGGAAGCCAAAATCCAGGGGCTGCTTGGCGAGGTCACGAAATGAGCGTCTCTTTTACCTCCCAGTGGGGAACTCGTCGGCTCAAGTGGAGCACGTCCAAGATTGGCAGCGGAAAGACCCCTAGCGGAGGTGCGGAAGGCTATGCAGATTCCGGCATCACATTCCTCCGCAGCCAGAATATTCACTTTTCCGGACTGAAGCTGGAAGACGTCGCCTACATCGACCGCGCAACCCACAGAGACATGTGGAGCACGCGCGTTCTATTCGGTGACGTACTACTCAATATCACGGGTGCTTCTCTCGGCCGCGCAACATGCACCTCTTCCGATCTGGGTGAAGCCAATGTGAACCAGCATGTTTGCATCATTCGCCCGACGCCAGGGACCAACTCGAGATACATGGCCTACGCGCTGGGTTCTCAGCCGGTCCAGGAGCAGATCCGCGAACTCCAAGTTGGCGGCAACCGCGATGGGCTCAACTTTGAGCAGGTTGGGAACCTTGAGCTTCCTGCCGCCCCGCAGAACGAGCAGCACCGGATCGCCAACTTCCTCGACACTGAGACTACACGCATCGACCGGATTTATGATCTGCGCGCCAGGCAACAGACCTTGCTCGAGGAAGCCGCCATCCGTCGCGTATACGACGCGGTACGCGGCACCCACCTAAGCGCCGAACGCAAGGAAAGCGGGTTGGATTGGCTCGGCACCGTCCCCGCGAACTGGCGGATCGGCGCTGTTTCATATTACTTCGAAGTCGAGCTCGGCAAGATGCTCAATCAAGAGCGAGCACAAGGCGAGCACCTTCGCCCATATCTTCGGGTCGCAAATGTACAATGGGATCGAATCGATGTTACTAATCTGGCCATGATGGACTTCCCCCCCGCAGAACAAGCCCGATATCGACTCAAAGACGGCGACTTGCTGGTCAACGAGGGCGGCAGCTGGCCGGGCCGTGCGGCCGTGTGGAGCGGAGAGATCTCGGAAATCTACTACCAGAAGGCGCTACATCGCATCAGGGAGCAAGGTGCAGAAATCACCCGCTGGCTCTACTACTGCCTGGTCGCAGCCGAGCGCCTGAGGGTATTTCAGGTTCAAGGTAATACCTCGACTATGACGCACCTCACACGCGAGCAATTGAGGTCTCAGCGGTTCCCTTTTCCCGAAGTTCCCACTCAAGCCCGATTGGTTGCGGAGCTCGATAGAGCAGCAAGCCGGGACGCTGAGGTGCAACTACTGCTGAGCCGTCAGCTCACCCTACTGGCTGAGCGCCGCCAAGCCCTCATCACAGCTGCCGTCACTGGCCAGTTCGACGTCTCCACGGCCAGCGGCCGCAGCGTTACCGAAGGAGTCACCGCTTGAGCCCCGTGCACGACGAATCCGCCTTCGGCTCCGCCATCGTCGCCGCCCTCTGCGAGCGCGGCTGGCGCGAGGCGAACCCCGAGGACTACCGGGCCGATCTCGGGCTGGACACCCGCGAGTTGTTCACCTTCATCGGTGACACCCAGGCCGACGAGTGGAACGAACTGCTCACCGTGTACGGCGGCAACCCCGATGAGGCGCAGCGGGGGTTCGCTCAGCGTCTCGACCGGGCGATCGCCGACGACGGGCTCCTCCATGTCCTCCGCAACGGCGTCAAGGACCGCGGGGTCCTCCTCCGGGTCGCCTACTTCAAGCCCAACCTGATCTCCGCGGACTCCGTCCTCGACGGCTACCGGGCCAACCGCCTCACTGTCGTCAAGGAACTCTTCTACGCCACCAAGCAGGCCGACCACGGCAACCGCCTCGACCTCACCCTGTTCCTCAACGGAATCCCGGTCGCCACAGCGGAGTTGAAGAACCCGCTCACCCGTCAGGGCGCAAAGCAGGCCAAGGAGCAGTACCGCGACGAGCGCGACCCGACCGAGCTGATTTTCACTCGCCGCGTGATCGCGAACTTCGCGGTCGACCCGGACCTGGTCTTCGTCACCACCCAACTCCGCGGCAAGAGCACCCGCTTCCTCCCCTTCAACACCGGCTCGAACGGCCCGGGCCAGCCCGGCGGCGCCGGCAACCCCACCTCCACCGCCCACGGCAAGTACGCCACCTCCTACCTCTGGGAAGAGGTCTGGCAGCGCGACAACTGGCTCGACCTCCTCCAGCGTTTCGTTCACCAGCAGAAGCACAAGACCCCCGGCGGCGGCACCACCAGGTCGACCGTCTTCCCCCGCTTCCACCAGTGGGAGGTGGTCCGCAAGCTCACCGCCCACGCAGCGACTCACGGGGCGGGCCAGAACTACCTGATCATGGCCTCCGCGGGCTCCGGCAAGTCGAACACCATCGGCTGGCTGTCCCACCGGCTGAGCGATCTGCACGCGGACAACAATCCTGCCTGTCTCGACCAGGAGGCTCTCGCTACCGGCCGTATCAAGCCCGGCGAGCCCGTCTTCGACAAGGTCATCGTCATCACCGACCGCCGCAACCTGGACGCCCAACTCCGGGAGACGGTCGGCAGTTTCTCGCAGACCGACGGCCTGGTGGTGAAGGTCGACGAGAAGCACGGAGCCAAGAGCGAACAGCTGGCCCGCGCGCTCTCGCGGGACACCGGAAAGATCGTCACCGTCACTCTGCACTCGTTCCCAGCACTGCTCGACTACATCAAGCGCAACCCCACCGAAATCAAGGGCACCCGCTTCGCGATCATCGTCGACGAGGCGCACTCCTCCCAGTCCGGCGATGCGGCCACCGCCGTGAAGTCCGCCCTGCGCGACCTCGGCCTGGACGCCGACTCGGACGACGAGGGCGCGACCACCGTCACGCTCAACGACAAGTTGAAGGCGAAGGCGGTGGAACGTTCCCACGCCACCAACCTGTCCTATTTCGCTTTCACGGCGACCCCCAAGGCGAAGACGCTCGAACTCTTCGGCACGGAAGGCATGGAGAACGGCAAGGCCGTCTACCGCCCGTTCCACACGTACTCCATGCGTCAGGCGATCGAGGAGGGCTTCATCCTCGACCCGCTGCGCAACTACGTCACCTACAACACCTACTGGAAGCTCGCGAATCTCAACCGCGACGAGAAGGAGGTCGACCCTTCCAGGGCGAACAGCCTGCTCGCCCGGTTCGCGCTGATGCACGACCACACGGTTTCCCAGCACGCCCAGGTGATCGTGGAGCACTTCGTCGCCCACACCCGCGGCCGGCTCGGCGGGCGCGCCAAGGCGATGGTAGTCACGGCGTCTCGCCACTCGGCCGTGCAGATGGCCCGCGCGATCCGCAGCTACATCGCCGACCGTGCGTACGACAGCAGGTACCCGGACCTCGGTGTCCTGGTCGCCTTCTCCGGCTCCCTCACCATCGACGGCGAGGAGACGACGGAGAGCAAGGAGAACGGCGGGCTGTCGGAGAGTACGCTGCCCAAGGCATTCGCCTACACCCGTGCCGACGACAAGGCCGCGAAGGCTGGCGGCAAGGGCCAGCAGGAGTACCGAATCCTGGTCGTCGCCGAGAAGTACCAGACCGGCTTCGACCAGCCGCTCCTGACGACCATGTACGTCAACAAGACACTGACCGGCATCGCCGCCGTGCAGACGCTCTCGCGCCTGAACCGCACCGCCGACCGCAAGTCGCAGGCCGACCTGGCCGTCCTGGACTTCGTCAACGAGGCCGAGGACATCCAGGACTCCTTCCGCCCGTACTTCGAGGAGGCGCACACCCTGCCCTCCGACCCGAACCTCCTGTACACGGCACAGAGCCGGGTGATGTCCGCGCCGATCATCTCGGAACAGGACATGGACGAGTTCGTCGCCGCGTACTTCGAGGCGCAGGAGAAGGCCGGCGGATCCCAGGCCAAGTGGGAGAAACTGCATGCCGAGTTGTACCGGTTGCTGTCTCCCGCCGTCGCCCGTTTCAGTGCTCTGCTGGAGAGCGAGAACGAGGAGGATGTCGAAGCCGCCGAGGAGTTCCGGGCCAACCTCAACGACTATGTCCGCAAGTACGGGTTCCTGGCGCAGATCGTGCCCTACCAGGATGCGGACCTTGAGCGGCTGCACCTGTACGGGCGCTACCTGCTCAACCGCCTGCCCCGCCTCGCGGACGGCGGGGTCGACATAGGAGAGGTCGACCTCAGCCACCTGCGGGTGGAGAAGACCGGCGAGCACGACAAGTCCCTGCTTCCCGAAGGCCCTGCTGAGCTCAAGGGGTTCGCCGACGGGGTCGGCGGCGGGAAGGACGCCGAGAAGTCGCTGCTGTCCGAGCTGATCGAGAAGTTCAACGCGAAGTTCGGCACCGAGTTCACCGAGGAGGATGTGCTCCCGGCCTTCATCGCGACGAAGAAGGACCCGAAGGTCCGGGCCGCTGCCCTCGTCAACGACGAGGAGAACTTCGGCGTCGTCTTCGACAAGAAGTTCGAGGAGAACATGATGGATCACGTCTCCACGATCGACACGCTCGGCAAGCGGTACTTCGGGACGGATCGGGACTTCAAGTCCAACCTCGACCGCAGTGCACGCCGCGCGGCGTGGCGGATGATCCGCCGGGAGGAAGGGCTGGACGACTTCTGACGGTGTCAGCGGTCCGGCACCACCCAGCGCCGGACCGCACCCGCGGCCCCGACCGACAGCATGAAAGCCATTCACCGACTCCGTCGACGGGCCGCCTGGAGTGATCGCTACACTGCGTTATGGCAAAGCAACGCATGGCATTGGGGGCAGAGTTGGACGAGACAGCACGCAGGGCCGCAACGGCCCCCATCCACATCCACCAGATCCGCACTGCGCTCCTGCGGCAGTACAAGGGACTCATCTACGACGAGGACCTCAAGGGATACAACCCTCAGGGCTACGAACAGCGGTTCCTCTCCCGCGCGTTGACAGCAGCCGCGGTACGCGAAGTGACGGGCTGTGACCCCGCGGTCGCCGGCGCCGCCGTCATCGACGGTGAGGACGATCAGGGCATCGACGGCGTGGCGGTCACCGAGGGCACGCAGGAGGTCTGGCTCGTTCAGGCCAAGTGGAGCGACGAGGGCAAGGGCAAGCTCGACACCAACGCGGCACACAAGCTCATCGCCGGCCTCCGGCTCATCGAGCAGCGGAGTTTCGACCGGTTCAACGACCGCCTCGAACCGATCGTCGCTCGCGTCAACTCGGCGATGCACGACGCCCGGTTGAAGGTGACCCTGGTCATCGCCGTCATGGGTACGGGAACGCTCAGCACGGAGACCACCAACGTTCTCGAGGACGCTCGGAACGAGTTCAACGGCCTCGGTCCGGTCCTTGAGTACCGCGTGGTCCACGCTGCGGACATCCTCCGGCAGATCCGGGAGGACCTCACGCCCGAGCCGGTACGGGTGACCGTGCGGATGACGGACTGGATCCGGCGGAACACACCGCTCACGGCCTACCAGGGAACCGTTCCGGCCGGCAATGTCGCAGAGTGGTACAGGGCGCACGAGAACCGGTTGTACGAGCAGAACCTGCGTCAGTCCCTCGGTACTACCCAGGTCAATTCGGGCATGCTGAGCACCCTGGTGAACGAGCCGGAGAACTTCTGGCTCTTCAACAACGGGGTGACGGTGCTGTGCGACCAGCTCGAAGAGGAATGGCCGGGACGCCGCCGCCCGGACGAGCCCGTGCACCTGCACATCTCAGGGGTCAGCGTCGTGAACGGCGCGCAGACCGTCGCGGCGGCGCACCGTGCCATGGAGGCGTCCCCCGAAGCTGTCGAGGACGCCGAGGTCACGGTCAAGGTGATCGTCGTCGACAAGAACATGCGGGACCTCGCGCAGCGCATCACCGAGACGACCAATACGCAGAACCACGTGGAGCAGCGCGACTTCATCGCCTTGGACGAGGTGCAGGCGATGATCCGTGAGGACTTCATGCTGTCCCTGCAGAAGTCGTACGTGTTCAAGCGTGGTGAGCCCGATCCGGCACCGGCCGAAGGTTGCTCCGTCGTGCACGCTGCCATCGCCCTGGCCTGTGCGCACCGCAACACCGAGCTCGCCGTACGGGCGAAGCGCGACACCGACCTGCTCTGGGAGCGCGGCAACAGGGGTGCCTACTCCAGCCTGTTCGGAGAGCGTCCCGGAGCCTTCCAGATCTGGCGTTCGGTACTCGTGCACCGCGCCGTGGGTGCCGCTCTCAATGAAGAGCGCAAGCGGTTCCAGAAGCGCGCCGCCGACGTCAGCCAGCGAGGCGACCTGCTCGTCACCCATCTGGTCTTCCGGCTCCTCGATCAGGACCGGATCGACGATCCGGATCACGACTGGGACGCGACACTGCGCGAGGTGCCCGCGCTGACCAATCGGGTCCTTTCCTGGTTGATCCACCACATCGACGCGGAGTACGGGGCGACCTCCTTTCTCAGCGGAACGCTCACCGACGCCGGACGCTGCAAGCGGCTCGCGGAGCTGGTCCTGCGCGACGCCGAACGCGAAGGAGTCATCCCCGAGCTGCCGACGATCTACAAGGCCGCCAAGGACGGCAAGCGCAAGCCGCGCCGCCCCAACGCCGTGCCCACTCTCGTGGACAACGGAACGATCAAGAACGGCACCCCGGTTCGGCTCCGTCTGGGGAACAAGCCGGAGATCGACGCACTCACCCCGTGGCTCGCGGAGGACCCCCGGCGCAGCGAAGCCACCTGGGTGAACGACCGCACGCGGTGCCTGGTCTGGGCGGTCGACGGAAAGGCGTACTCGCCGACCCGTCTGGTCCTGAACCTCTACGAACTCGCCGGCTGGCAGGAAGCACCGGTGGCAGTGCAAGGACCGGCACGGTGGACGCTGGACGGTACCGCCACCCTGTCCGATCTCGCGCGGGCCCTGCACGACGAGCAGAACGAACAGGAGTAGCTGGACGCGGTGATCCCTCCTGGGGAAACTAGCCGTGACCAACAGGGCTCAGGGGAACGGGCGAGCGCCAGTGCAGGATGCGGGGCGGGGACAGGTGCCGAACAAGCCGATCGCGGGTCGCTACGAGTTGCTGGAACAACTCGGCAACGGCGGCATGGGCGATGTGTGGCGAGGCTATGACGCGATACTCGACCGGCCCGTCGCCGTGAAGCGGATTCGGCCTCAGGCCGTCGCCGCCACGCCCCGGATGGCCGAGGAACTCGAGAGACGGTTCCGACGTGAGGCGCGAATCACCGCCCGCATCCAGCACCCAGGAGTTCCGCAGGTCTACGACGCCGTCCTCGACGCCACCCACGAACATCTGTTCCTGGTCATGGAGTTGGTGGATGGCGTGCCGCTCACCCGGTACGTGCACGAGGCACGCCCGCTCCCGGTCAGTTGGGCGGTGGCGGTCGCCGCGCAGGTCGCCACCGTGCTGTCGTACGCGCATGACGTTCCCGTGGTGCACCGCGACCTCAAGCCGGCGAACATCCTGGTCGCGCAGGACGGCACGGTGAAGGTCCTCGACTTCGGTGTCGCGGCGATCCTGCAGACCGATGTCACCAGGCTGACGGCCACCGGCCGGCCCATCGGCACCCACCAGTACATGTCTCCCGAGCAGGTGCGCGGCATCCGGGTCACGCCGCGCACCGACCTTTATGCCCTCGGCTGTGTGCTGCACGAACTGCTCTGCGGGAAGCCGCTGTTCAGTGCCAACAGTGAATTCGAGCTGATGGACCGGCACGTCCGCACCGCACCCACCCCGCTGCGGCAGCACCGTGCCGACGTGCCGGAGGAGTTGGAGGCGCTGGTCCTGCATCTGCTCCGCAAGACCCCGGAGAGCCGGCCGGTGGACGTGCAGGAGGTGTACGAGCGGCTGATTCCCTTCCTGCCGGCCCCCGGGGAATCCTCGGCGCTCGGTGAGGCCGGGCCGCCCGGGGCTCCGGACCCGACCCGGCTCTACCGTCGCCCCTACGCCCCCCGTACCAGGGCCGAAGGCCGCACCCGCACCGTTCCGAGCACGGTGCCCGACCAGGCCGCCGCGTACGTGGTCTCACCTCCTGAGCGCGAGCAGCTCCGTTCGCAGCTTCGGGAGGTCAATGAGCACTACATCGCCCTCATGGACGAGGAGCGCTACACACAGGCCGCCGAGGTGGCGGGCGAGATGATTGCGCCGCTGGCGCGCGCGCTCGGCACGGAGAACAAGGCCGTACTTGGGCTTCGGCGCCGCCGGGCGGTCAGCCGGCAGCTGGCGGGTGACCACCGCGCGGCCCTGCCCGAGTTCGAGGAGCTGACCGAGGCCTACGGCCGCATCAACGGGCCGACCAGCGAGGACGCCCGCGACTGCCGGGCCCAGGCCGCGCGCTGTCGCGGTGAACTGGGCCAGGTGACCGAGGCGTTGGCGGAGCTGCGGGCCGTTCTGGCGGTGGAGCGGGCCGTCGAGAGCGACGTCAGTGACGCGGCAGTGGAACTGCGCCGCGACATCGGAATGCTGCTGCTCAGTCAGGGCGCGGCAGCAGAGGCCCGAACCTGTCTGGAGGCCCTGCACGAGGACGTCACGATGGTGCACGGGCCGCACCACGAGGTGGCTGTCGAAGCCGCGGAGGTGCTGGCCATGCTCCGCCGGGAGCTCGACGGCGACTGACGGGGCGGAGCCCGGCGGACAGGTGGTGAACAGGCGTTCGCCGCCTGCCGTGGCGCCACGACGCCCTAGACTCCCGGCATGCCGCACCTCGCCCTCGACAGAGCGTTCTGTCAGCAGCTGGAGAAGCTCGAAAAGCACGTCAGGAACGGCGTGTTCGACGCCTGGGAGAAGTTCGAGCGCCTCACCCTCGATCAGCTCTTCAAGGACCCGGGGCTGAAGCTGGAGTCCCTGAAGGGCGCCAGGGACCGCCAGATCCGGACCATCCGGATCACCCAGGGCTACCGCGGTGTGGTCCTGGCGCCGGAGTCCGGGGACACCTTCGTGCTGCTCCGGGTCGGACCGCACGACGATGCCACCGAGTGGGCGGTGAAGCAGAAGGCGACCATCAACGCCGTCACCGGGGCTGTGGAGCTCCGCGAGATCGCCACCCTGGAAGATCTGACCCCCGCATACCGGAGCATCGCACCTGCCGAGGAGCAGCGGCTCTTCGCGAAGGTCTCCGACGGGGAGATGGCCGCGCTCGGCATCGACGCCACCACCCTCGTGCAGGCACGCGTGCTGACCGGCTTGGAACAGCTCGACGTCTTCGGGCGGTTTTTCCCCCCGGACCAGTACAGGGTGCTGGAACACCTGGCGCTGGGCGCGAGCGTCGAACAGACGTGGCAGGAGGTCGTCGCACCGGCGCTGGCCGACGCGGCTTCGCCGGAGCCCGTCGACACCACCGACTACGCGACCGCCATCGTGCGCACCCGGACCCGCATCGCCGTCGTCTCGGACGCCGACGAACTGCGCGACATCCTCGAAAAGCCGTTCGCCGCCTGGCGAATCTTCCTGCATCCCGCGCAGCACAAGGTCGCCTACCGCCCGTCCTACTCCGGTCCCACGCAGGTGACCGGCGGGCCGGGCACCGGAAAGTCCGTGGTCGCCCTCCACCGCGTGCGGCACCTGCTTCGCCACCTGCGCGACGGTGACCGCATCCTTCTCACCACCTTCACCAATGCGCTGGTGGCTTCTCTCGACGAAGGGCTCTCGCTCCTCGTCGACGACCCGTACCTGCGCGACCGGGTCGACATCATGACCGTCGACGCCTTCGCCGGACGTCTGGTCAGCACTTCGCGGCGGCCGCTCACCGGATACGAGGAGACAACCCGGTGGGAACAGGCCGCGCAGGCCACCGGGTTCACCGGAGCACCGCAGTTCCTCGCCCAGGAGTACAAGCACGTCGTCCTCTCCCAGGACATCCGCAGCCAGGAGGAGTACGAGAGGTGCGAGCGGCGGGGCCGCGGCAGCGCACTACCGCCCTCCGCCCGACCGCTGGTGTGGCAGACCGTCCAGGAGTTCACCCGGCGCCTGGCCGAGGACGGACTGCGCACCTATCTCGGCACCTGTGTGGAAGCCGCCGACCTACTGGCCGAACAGGGGCCGCGCTACCGGCACGTCGTCGTCGACGAGGCCCAGGACCTCCACCCGGCCCAGTGGCGGATGCTCCGCGCAGCCGCCCCGCGGCGACCTGACGATCTGTTCATCGCGGGCGATCCGCATCAACGGATCTACGACAGCCGGGTCTCGTTGAAGTCCCTCGGCATCAACGTCGCCGGCCGTTCGACCAAGCTGCGGAAGAACTACCGCTCCACCCAGGAGATCCTCAGCTGGGCGACGGGGCTTCTGCTCGGCCGCCCGTACGCCGATCTGGCCGACAGCGGGCAGTACCACACCTTGATCGGATACGCCTCCGCGCTGCACGGTGCCGGGCCGCGGATCCACGGGGCGCAGACCGAGGAGGCCGAACTCGACGCCCTGGTCGCACAGGTGCGGGACTGGTTGGACGGCGGCGCCGCACCCGGGGAGATCGGCGTCTGCGCACGGTTCAACAAGACCTGCGAGAAGGTCAAGGACCACCTGACCGCGGCCGGAATCCCCGCCGACCGCATCCGCGGGGGATCCGCCCGCGCCGACGCCGCGGTCAACGTGGGCACCATGCACACCTTCAAGGGGCTCGAGTACCGCCACACCGCCGTCGTCGGCGTCAACGACCGGGCGCTGCCGAACCCTTCGGCCATCACTCCGGAGGAGATCGACCGGCTTCAGCACGAAGCCGATCTCGCCGCGGAACGCTGCCTGCTGTTCGTCGCCTGCACCCGAGCCCGGGACAGCTTGTACGTCTCGTGGACCGGTCAGCCGAGCCCGTTCCTGGTGGATGCCGGGTGCGGCACGAGATAACCATCGCCCGGTCGACAGGGGCGAACCAGGCGATGTCCTGGCGATCACGAGCGGAGCCGGATGACGAGTGCGGCTGCGGTGACGGTGCCGACGAAGACGTAGCCGCGCTTGTCATATCTGGTCGCGACCGCGCGGAAGGTCTTCAGTTTGTTGATCGCACGCTCGACGGTGTTGCGCTTCTTGTAGCGCTCCTTGTTGAAACCGGGCGGGCGGCCGCCGGTCCTTCCGCGCCGGATCCGGCCCGCCGCCTGGTCGGCCTTCTCCGGAATGACGTGCCGGATGCCGTGTCTGCACAGGTAGCGGCGGGTTCGGCGGTTGGAGTACGCCTTGTCCGCGCTGGCGCTGTCCGGCCTCGTGCGGGGCCGGCCGGCCGTCAGCCTCGGCACGCTGATCTTGTTCATGACCGCCTCGAACTGCGTGCAGTCGGCGCACTGCCCGGCCGTGATGCCTTCCTCGTCGCCGAGTTCGGAACCCAGCGCGCGACGATCACGCTCGCCAAGGGCATCCCGATCCTGGGAGGCGTGGTCGGAGGGGCGGTGGATGCGGGAGCGACCACGGTCATCGGACGGGTCACGGACCGGGCTCTGCGCGACGGCACCCTGCGGGGCGAGGAACCGAAGTAGCGGGAGACCGCACAACACTTCCGCCGCGCGTCCCGGCCACTCCGGTGCCACTGCCTCGGGTCTTCCGATACGACGTCAGTTCGCGGGCGGCTTCGGGGTGTCGATCAGCAGGTCGAAGCCCAGCCCGCTTGCGCCCTCGCCGCGGCCGACGCCGCGGGCGGCGCTCAGCCAGACGCAGACCCGGCCGCTCTGCCAGCGGGTGCGGTGGTAGGCGACGGCGAGGCGGGTGCCGGTCTGCGGGACTTCCTCCTGGTTGACGAAGTATCCGTGCGGGGGCGTCGCGTCCAGCCCTTCGCGCAGCAGCGAGGTCCTCGGCTGCACCGGCGGCAGCCCGTCGACCACGTTCGGCATCGCCGCGCGCTGCAGTTGGACGGTGCGGTTGTCGCCGGGGACGTGCACCGGGATGAACGGGATCCAGTTCTCGGGGACGGAGTTCATCGCCTCGTAGGCGATCGGCGCGAGCGGCGCGTCCGGCGGGACGGGCGGGTGCAGCCGCAGGTGCCGGGCCCGGATCTCGGCGGCGACCTCGCTGCCCCGGCGGCCCTCGCCGGTGGGGCGGGGGACGGTCAGTTCGATGCCCCAGACCAGGTCGGCGTTCTCGTCGCGGATCAGCGACACCTCCTCCAGCGCGGGGCCGTCGGCGACCTTCGGCACACTGGCGGGCAGGTACAGGCTGGTGTCCGCGGGGGTGTCGGGGCCGCTGTCGAGGGTGTCGAGGGTGTACATCGACCAGCGCTGCCAGTCCTGGTCCGGGCCGGCGCCCGCCGGGGTGATCCACAGCCGCTGCCCGAACACGTCGGTGACCGCGAGGCCCTGGATCGACGCCAGGGTGCCGACCGGCAGTTCGCACGGGAGTTGGTACCAGTCGTTGCTGTAGACCAGCGCGAACTCCAGGAAGATCAGCCGGGCCAGGTCTGTGCTGTCCGGCGACACGGCGGCGAAGTTGGTGCCGCCGTCCTCCACCGCCCACCAGCGCGGCAGCGGCATGCCCGCGTACCGCAGCTGCGCGGGGAACACCGTGCGGTTGATCGGCGGGAGCGGCGGCTCGGCGCCGCCGACGGGGTGGTCCAGGTCCACCGAGAAGGCGTGCCAGTCCAGTCGGCCGCCGGGGAACTCCTGTGCGGTGAGCACCTTCTCGGTGCCGTCCGGAGCGGTGCCGGCCACCGAGAAGCGGTGCTCCAGGCGGCGCGGGTCCCAGGTGGCGTCGGCTTCGGGCCGGTCGATCAGGTCGTCGAACCAGGCGACCAGGCGGGCGCCGAGGGCGTCCAGCGCCGGGTAGTGCAGGTGCAGGATGTCGTTGATGCCGTCGGAGGCGCGGCCGCCGTCCTTGAGGTGCCGGTACAGCAGGTAGCCGTCCATCCGGCGGCCGGCGACGGCCTGCAGGGTCGCCCAGGTCTCCGGGTCGGAGACCCGTGCGGCGTCCGCGTCGGTGGTCGGGTCGGGCAGCGCGATCGGGTACAGCCGGACGTACTGGCCGCGGAAGTCGAACGCGATGTTGGCGAGCACCGGGTCGCGGGCCAGCAGCTTGAGCCACCGCCGGCCGATCGCCAGCCGCAGGTCGAAGGCGACCGGGTCGCTCCCCGCCGTGAACGCGGGCGGCCGCCGCTCGGCCAGCGCCTCCAGTGGCCGGTCGTCCGGCAGCGGCTCGACGGCGCCGCCGGACGGACGGAACCGGCTGGGCCGGGTGCCGGCGATCGAGTACGTCGCGGTGACGGGCGAGCCGGCGTCGCCGGCGCGGAACTCGCCGAGCTGCCACTGCCGGGTCAACAGCCAGAGGGCGTCCCGTACTTCGGCCCGCAGGGCGCGCTGGAAGTCGGTGGTGCGGGGCCGGCCCTCCAGCCGGTTCCAGATGCCGACGGCCGGGTTCGACCGGCCGGCCAGCGCCTTGGGCAGGTCGGCGATGCGGGGCTCAGGCATGGGCGGCCTTCCAGCGCTGGTTGGCGATCGCCAGGTCGGTGGAGATCGTGATCGGCTGCCGGGTCGCGGACATCACGGTGGCGGGCAGCAGTTGGGCGTAGGCGGTGTTGTCGAGGTGCTCGGGTTCGACGCCGCGGGACTTCGCCAGGTCGAGGGTCTCGCCGATCGCGGCGACCAGGTCGTCGGTGTTCCAGGCGCCGGTGCGGACCGGCGGCACCACCAGCAGCATGGCCTGCGGCGGTTGGGAGTCCGGCCCGTCGTAGTGCAGGGCGATCCCGGTGGTCTCGCGCTCGGCGGGAATCACCTCCGTCCACTCGTCGAGCAGCAGGCCGACCCGGGTGGCGGTGGGGATCGGCGGGTCGGGCGCGTAGTGGGCGGTGAACAGCACCTTGTCCTCGGTGATGCTCGTACCGGGGGCGAACTCCATGGCCAGCCAGTGGTCGCCCGGCCGCAGCGGCAGCTGGATCGGCGTCAGCTGCGGTTCGGCGGACCCCAGCAGGCCGCCGAGGATGCCGCCGGGCCCGCGCAGCGCGTCGCTCAGCTCGACGACCAGCTCCCACAACCGGGGCTTCTCGCGGACCCGGGCGACGCCGTGCACCCAGTCGTCGATCGGGAAGTCCCGGCCGAACGGCGGCCGGGTGAGGTGCTGGACGAGTGCGCCGCTGCCCGCGAGGGCGTTCGCCCAGTCCGCGGCGAGCTGCGGATCGGGCGTGAACTCCGGTACGGCGAGGGCGTCCTGGCCGAGCAGCGCCTTGAGCGCGTCGAGCCCCGCCGCGACCCGGTCCGGCCCGGCGACCGCCGCGTCGTACACGGCGAGCGCCTGGTCCGCGCCGGCCAGCCGGGCGAGCACCTCGGTGTGCAGCGCGCCCGCGCGGTCCAGCAGGTCGCGGCAGAACAGCACCACCCGGTCCTGGAGCGGCTGGAGGCTGAGGTCGGTCGGGTCGAAGTCGGTCAGCGGGAGCTTGCCGGCCACCTCCGCCAGCAGCCCGCTGAGCGTGTTGCGGACGGTCCTGGCCTCCGCCCGCAGCGACTGCAGCTTGCCGGCGAAGGCCTGGCGGCGGCTCGCCACGATCGCCCGCAGCGCGGACGGCTGGGCGGGCAGCGGGGAGGTCGGCCTGGTGGCGATCAGCCGTTCCGCCTGCTGCAGCAGCCGGAACCGCTCGGCGGCGGAGGTCGCGACCGGCAGCGCGTCGTACGTGGCGAGCAGCACGTCGGCGTTGGCCAGCGCCCTGGTCATCCGGGCCGCCGCGTCGGCCACGGCGGCCAGCACGTCGGTGAACACGCCGCGCCGCCACATCGCGAGTTCGCCCCAGCCGCTGCGGACCATGCCGAAACCGCCGGCCCTGGTGACCAGTGCGGCGTACCCGGCGAGCAGGGTGTCGACGGCGGCGAGGATCTGCGCCCGCTGCGGCGGGGCGCCGGCCGGGAAGAGCGGCGCCAGTGTGCCGAGGTAGCTCTCGACGCTCGTGCGCAGCACGTCCAGCGAGGCCCGGACGGCGGCCGGCCGTTCCCGGGGCAGTGAGACGGCCCGGTCGGCGGCCCGGTCGGCGGGCACCGGGCCGGCGGCGGGCACCAGGTCGGTGGGCCGCAGCGGCCGGGCGGTGGTCAGCAGCGAGCGCAGCGCGGCGATCAGCGGGGAGAGTTCGAAGAAGGTGAGCTGCCCGGCCACCCGGTCCGTGTAGTGGATGGTCAGCTCGACGTCGGGCCGCGGGCTGTCGGTGGCGATCACCGCTCCGACGATCCGGTCGTCGAGGTCGGTCATGGTGCTCCCGCCCGCCGGGCGCACCGCCCACAGCAGGTCGATCGGCTGCAGGCCGAGGTCGAACTGGCTGACGACGCGGTGGCGGGCCAGCCCGGTGAGCGGGTCCGTCCAGGTGACGTTGGCGACGACGCCGGTGGCGGCCGGGAGGACGGTTGGCAGCCAGGCGTTGACGGCGGGTTCGGCCTGCGCGCGCGGGGTCTGGTGGGCGAGCGGCGGCGCGCCGTTGTCGGGTTTCAGGCCGGGTGTCAGCCGCAGGCCGAGCCGGTGCGTCAGGGTGGTGCCGCTGCGCGGGGTGCCGACCACGGCGGGTTCGGGCGGCAGGCCTTCCTTGGCGTACGCGTCGAGGGTCGCGGAGGCCCGCTCGGGGTTGCCGAGCAGCGCCTGGTGGGTGCTCTCGGCGACGGCGAGGTCGGCGAGCGCGTCGTGGACGTCGAGCAGGTTCTGCACGGCCCGGTCGACGACGGCCTGCTGGGTGGGGTCGACGGCGGGCAGGCCGTCCAGGCCGTACGGGTAGGTCTGCGGGACGTCGCCCCTGGTCAGGTGCCGGACCAGGGCGAGGCCGTCGACCACGTTGTGGGCCTCGACCTGATCGATCGTCAGCGGGTTCGCGGGCTCCGGCCGGTCGCCCTGGCCGGGGACGGTGTCGGCGATCCGGCTGGCCCGCAGCGGGAACTTCAGGCGCAGCGCGGCGATCAGGAAGTCGACCTCGGCCTGTTCGTGGCTGTCGTGCAGGTCGCGTTCCAGCCGGTGGCCGAGCAGTGCGCCGAGCGACTGCCCCTGGCGCATGCCGTCGAGCAGGCCGAGGGCGATCCGGACCCGCCCGGAGCTGAGGTCGACGGCGAACGACCCGGGGTTCCGCGGCGAGCCGTTGGCGAGGTAGCCGGCCCGCAGGACGGCCGCGGTGCGGGCCTGGCCGGGCGACGGGGCGTGCAGGTGGCCGCCGTTGAGCGTGTCGTGCATCAGCGGCTCGGCGCCCTGGAAGACCTGGGCGAGCGGCCCGGTCAGGGTGACTTCGCTGAGCGTGCCGGTGTCGCGGCGGCGGACGTCCTCCAGCCAGCCGTAGGCGCCCAGGTGCACGCCGCGGACGGCGGGGGCGGTGCCGTCGGGGCCGTAGCGCAGCTCGGCGAGGCGTTCGTTGGCCAGGCCGAGCCGCCAGGCGTCGAGCCGGTAGGTGGCGCAGTCCAGGTGTTCGGCGAGGACGCGTTCCAGTCGGGCGGTGGGCAGGTCGGCCAACAGGTCGAGGGCGTCGGCCTGTTCGGCGAGCCGGGCGGTGCCGGGGGCGGTGCCGAGGACCGTGGGGATGTGGTCGACGACCAGGCGGGTCGGGTCGCCGGTGATCTCCGGCGCGGGCGAGTAGAGCCGGCGGAAGCGGCTCTCGCTGGGCAGGGTCTGGCCCTGCGCCGGGATCCTGACGTGGATGAACGCCGGGTCGGCGGCGGCGCTCTCGGCGGGGCTCGCGATCCCGGCGGCGATGGCGAGTTCGGTGGCGGCGTCGGCCCAGCCGAGCAGCAGCGCGTGCCGGGCCAGCAGGTACAGCAGCGCGGACGGCAGGTCGTCCTCGGGGAAGCCGGCCTCGGTGCGGACGGTCTCCAGGTCGGTGCGGGCGTGCGAGGCCAGCCACTTCAGGTAGTTGGCGCCGTCGGCGGTGTACGGCCGGATCGGGGCGGTCTCGGAGAGCGGGCGGTCGTCGACGGACGGGGCGAGCAGCGGGTGCTGGGTGTCGACGAACAGCCGGCGGATCAGGTCCGGGTCCTGGGCGGCGCCGGTGTCGGGGTGGCCGAAGCGGGTCAGCAGGGCGCGGATCGGGCCGGGCTGGTTCAGCCGTTCCAGGCCGGGCAGCACGGTCGAGCCGAGCGCGCCGAGGTTCTCCCGGTTGAAGACGTCCTCGACACTCTGCGCGTACCGCTGGTAGTACTCGGCGGAGGTGGGGTGCACCGCGAGGATGTCCAGCAGGTGCTGGTGCGCGTCGGCGGCGGGCGCGCCGAGGTGGGCGACCTTCGCGGTGGCGGCCTGCCAGTCGGCGGCGGCGGCCTGCAGCACGGTGTACAGGCCGCGGCGGTGCGGCGCGACGGGGTCGGTGTCCGGCCAGGCGAGCCGGGAGAACGCGGTGGTCGGCAGGATCCCGTAGGGCTGGCGGCCGATCCGCACGGTCGGGACGGGGCCGCGGCCGGAGACGTGCCGCAGGTGGAACTCGCGGGTCTGCTCGACGACGGCCCGGGAGAACACCGGGTGCAGCGCGGTCTGCAGGTGGTAGCCCCAGGTGGCGGGCCACAGGGCGGTACCGGCGGCGCGGGCGTCGCGCTGGTCGGTGCCGTCGGCGCCCGGCATGCCGGCCAGGTCGGCGGGGTCGATGCCGAGCAGCTCGGCGAAGCTCTGCCCGTCGGTGCGGCCGGTCCAGTCCGTTCCGGCGACGGCGGCCCGCAGGCCGGCGGCGGAGCGCAGGCCCGCGTCGGCCTCCTGCGCGGGGTCGAGTCCGGCGGGCGCCTGGGTGCTGTTGTTGGTGGGGGTGCCCTGGGGCAGCAGGCCGAGCCCGGCGGGGCTGCGCAGTTGACGGGTCAGCAGGTCGGTCAGGTCGGCGGCGGACTGTGCCGGGGTGGACTGCCCGCGCAGGCCGAGCACCACCAACCGGTCGAGGCCGCCGGCCAGGTCGGCGGTCAGCGGGATCCGGAAGCCCATGCCGACGGTGACGGCCCGGTCGAAGTCGGTCAGCCAGCGCAGTTCGTCGGGGACGGTCAGCACGCCGGTACTCTCGTCGACCGTCATCGGGTCGCTGTTGCCCGGGTCGGGGCTGACCGGCAGCGTCGCGGGGACGGGGTTGCCGACGAGGTCGAGGACCTTGTTCCCGCCGGCCCAGCCCAGCAGCCGGAACGCGTCGGGCAGCAGGCCGGCCCGGGCGGCGACCGTCCAGGACTGCGGGGCGATGCCGCCGGCGGGCGGCCGGGGCACCACCAGGAAGGCCACCAGGACGGCGTCGCCGCTCTGCACCGGGGCGGCCTCGATGCCGGCGGGCCGGCGGGCGGTGATCGCGGCCGCCCTGGTCGCGCCGACGGCGGCCAGCAGCGCGCTGTCGGCCGCCCGGAGCTTCGCGCGGTCGCCGTGGGCGCGCCACACGGCCGTCCAGTGGTCGACGGTCGGCTGCCGGTCGGCGGCGGGCAGCGCGGTGTCGCTGAACACCACCAGCACGGTGGCGCCGGCCGGGACCGGCATCGGCCGGTCGCCCGGGTCGGCCGGCCGGATGCTGCGCAGCAGCCAGGTCGCCCGGCCGGCGGCGATCCGGCCGACCAGCTCCTGCCAGGCCGCCCGGTCGCCGACGGCGGAGCCGCCGGTGCGCCACAGCGCCGTGAAGTAGGCGTCGAGCGCGCCGAGTTCGGCCTCGGTGGGCCGGGGCTCGAAACTGTCCACCGACCACTCGTCGGGAAAGACCCGGACCAGCAGTTCGGTCGCCGTGAACCGGGTCTCGACCCGGACCGGCCCCAGCAGGACCGGGAAGTCGTCGCTCAGGGCGTTGTCGGCCATACCGGGAGCATCTCCTGTGCGTGGACGGCGACCATGACCGGCGCCTGGAAGAGGATGTACGCGATGTCGGCGGAGCTCAGGCGCGAGTACCAGAGCGGCAGCGCCTCGTCCTCGGCGTGCTGCTGCTGCGTCTGCGGGTCGTCCTCGGTGCTGTCCAGCGGCACCAGCGGGACGTGGGTGGCGTCGGTGAACTCGACGAAGCCGAGGTGGTCCGGGTCGACGTGCTGCCAGGTGAGGTCGTTCCACACCTCGACCGGCGGCAGCGGGCCGGGCTGCGGTTCGTCGACGCCGAACCGGGGCTCGCCGGGGCGCTCCTTCAGGACGAAGAACCAGCCGGGGTCGCCGGGCGGATTGCCGCGGGCCTCGGCGGCGTCCAGGTCGAAGCCCAGCAGGTAGACGTCGGGTTCGACCTTGGCCTCGTACAGCGGCATCCGGACCAGGTCGGGCGTCGGGTGGTCCTCGTCGGGCAGCGGCGCGGGGATGCGCTCCCCGGTGGTGACCGGGTTGCCGTTCGCGTCCAGCGGCCAGGCCGCGCGCTGCGCGTACACGGCGGTGTTCGGGTACTTCTTCAGCAGCTCGCCGCGGACGACCAGCACCAGGTCGTCCTTCTGCGTGGTGCCCGGCTGCTGCCGGTTGTCGTTCTCGCCGAGCAGCGCGGCGGGCCCCCAGCGGTGGATCGGCCTGATGTCGTACAGCCGTTCGCGGCGCTGCTCGGGGGTCTCGCCGGGCACCGGGAGGCCGGCCCGCGGGTCCCAGAACTGGCGGAACGGGGTGCCGCGCTGGTCCGTCGGGTACTCCCGCCAGAGCATCTCCCGGGCCATCTCGTGGTTCAGGCCGACCAGGAAGGACTCGATGAAGCGCCGGTTGTTGGCCAGCAGGGTGATCGAATTCGTTGGCACGAGGCCCAGGTTGGGCGCGAAGACCTCCGCCGACAGGTCGATCAGCGACTGGTACATCGGCAGGTCGATCACCGGGTAGGCCATCGCCTCGGTGAAGCTCTCCGCGAACGGGCGCAGCCGGTCCGGCACGTCGACCGAACCGAGCAGGCACCGCGGGACGGTGGTGTCCGGGCGCAGCCCCTGCAACACCGCGTCCGTCGTCGCGGCCACGCCCAGCCGCTCGCGGGCGGGGGCCTGCCCGACGGCGGCGGCCGCGTCCCAGCCTCCGTAGAGCTCGCGCAGCGCCGCCTTGTACCGCTGGGCCTCCGGGCTGTCGACGTCGCCGCCGGTGGTCGGCGGGACGGGGTCGCCGATGTCCTTGAGGACGAAGTCCGCGCTGTGCGGCAGCGCGTCGACCGGGTCGGCCGCCGCTCGCAGGCCCACCCCGGGGTGCAGTTCGTGGTCGAGCTGGTCCGGGGTCACCAGGGCGGCCGGTTTGACCTTCGGCGCGGCCGCCGTGACGGCCCCGGCCTCGGCGTCCATCCGCGGCACCAGCGCCTCGGCGGGCTGGTCCGGCGGGAAGGTCAGCGAACGCATCAGCCGGGCGCCGGGGCGGACCAGGCGGCGCATCGTGGCGGACAGCGGCGCCGCCGCGACCTGACTGGCCGCCACCTGGAAGCCCACCGCCAGCTGCTCCGCGGGGGTGTCCGCCGCGGCGGACCGGGCGGCCGGCCCGGCCGCGGCCGAGGTGACCCGGGGGTGCGCGGGCGCCGTCAGCGTCAGGTACTTGCCGGTGGGCGGCGGCGGCGCCGCCCCCGCCGGGGCGGCCGGCGGCGACAGGTGCTTGACCTGGAGGCGGTGCCCGACCTCACGGGCCAACTGGGCGGCGCGGATCTTCGCGTTGGCCTGCAGGACGTCGCCGAGCTGCGCCCACGCGGCGTCCATGAACTCGTCCTGCCGGGCCTGCACGACCCGGGTGCCGAAGTTCGCGGCGACCCGGTGGCGCGGGTCCAGGTTCAGCCGGTGCACCCAGTTGCGGTTGGCGGGCGAGGGCAGCGGCTGCCCGGCGTCGTCGATCAGCAGGTGCGCGGTGAGGGCGTGCCAACGGCCGTACAGCGGCGGGGTGATGACCGGGTCGACGCCGGCCGACAGGGACTGCGCCTGGGCGGCGGGCAGGGCGGCGTGCGCGGCCGCCGGGGTGGTGCTCCGGTACGCCTCGGCGAGGTTGACCAGGTCGGCCATCGCCTGTTCGAAGGGGTGCGGGTAGGGCGCGGCGGGCGGTGGCCGGTCGTACCAGTTGTCCCAGTTCTCCCAGGCGTCGATCGGCTGGTCGGGCAGCTGGAGCGCGCCGCCGAGCTTCAGCACCCCGCCGATCGCCGCCGGGGTGGTGATCGGCGGCAGGCCGGGCCCCGCCGAACGGTGCACGTCCAGGTCCCGCCGGCCGACCTGCGGGTCCGGGCGGCGCGGCTGCAGCAGCCGGACCAGGTACTCGAAGTCGCCGGTGGCACCGGTGGTGAACGCCCAGCGCTGGTAGTAGGGCAGTTGGCCCACGCCCTTGCGGTCCGGGTAGGCCGGGCCCCAGCTGGAGTACAGCGCGCCCGGCGACAGCGCCGGGTCGAAGCCCAGCCCGGCGAGCCGCCCGGTCTCGAACGCCGGTACCAGGAAAGCCTCGTACGCCCGGTCCTGCTGGAGGTGCCGCGGGCACACCAGCCGGGAGCAGGCCCGGTCCGGGTCGGTCCGCAGCACCTCGGCGAGCGCCCCCAGCACCGGGTCGCCGGCCCCGCCGAGCTCCCTGGCCACCGCGTCGTCCAGCGACCCGTTGACGTGGACGTGCGCCCACGCGCCGAGCTGCTCGGCCGGCGGCAGGGCGTTCGGGTCCGTGACGGTGACGAACGGCAGCGGCGTGCCGCCGGTGCCCTCCGCGAACTCGGCGGGCGCACCCGACGGGTCGCTCCGGGCGGCCAGCACCACCAGCGCCAGCCAGGGCGCGAGGCGGTCGGTGGAGCCGTCGGGCACCGCCGGGCTGTACCGCCAGGGGAAGTCCTCGTCGTAGAACTCGATGTGCGCCAGGTAGTTGGGCTCGATGTTGGTGGTGCCCGGCAGCGGCTCCCGCCGGGAGATCGCCCGCGCCTCGACGCCGACGACGTCGCCCGGCCCGTACAACTGCACTGCCCGCTCGACGGGTTGGCTCAGCGGCGTGCCGTCCAGCGCCTCGCCGCTCAGCAGCAGCTTGACGGGGACGGTGGCGCGGGCCGACGTCCCCGGGTCCTGGGTGATCCGGGTGGACAGGCCGGAGCGCAGCCAGGGCAGGAACGAGTAGCCGTTCGCGGTCATGCGCCGCTCCCGTCGAACAGCTCGGCGGCGGCGGTGAGTTCGGTGACGGCCGGGTCGGCGGCCGCCAGGCCCGTGCGGGCCGCGCCGCCGGCCGCGAGCACCCGGCCGTCGGACAGCACCGCGGCGGCGAAACCCCACCGGCCGGTGAGCAGACCCGGCCGGGCGGTCCAGGTGTCGGCGGCCGCGTCGTACTGGACGACGCTCCGGTAGCCGGCCTCGTCGGCGTCGCTGCCGGTGCCGCCGACCACCAGCACCGCGCCCGGGCCGAGCGCGACCGCCCGGTGGCGGGCGCGTCCGGCGGGCATGTCCTCGGCGGCCGTCCAGACGCCGGTGGCCAGGTCGTACTTCTCCGCCGTCCGCCGGCTGAACGGGTCGAAGGTGCCGTCGTCACCCGCTCCCGGGGCGCGGCCGCCGGTCACCAGCACCGTGGTGTCCGACAGCGCCGTCGCCTGGTGCAGGGCGCGCGGGCGCAGCAGACTGCCGGTCGGACTCCAACTGTCCGTCGCCGGGTCGTACACCTCGCAGAACGCCAGCGCCGGTTCCTGGTCCGTCGCGACGGACGCGGTGCCGCCGACCACCAGCACCTTGCCGTTCAACGCCACCGCGACGTGCCCGGACCGCGCGTCCGTCAGATCCGCCGCCTTGGCCCACCCACCCGTCGCCGGGTCGAACAACTCGGCCGACCGCAGCGCCCGGACGGTGGTCCCGGCCCGGACGGCGCTGCCACCGGCCACCAGCACCTTGCCGCTCGGCAACAGCACGGCGCTGTGCCCCCACCGGGCCTGACTCATCGTCCCCACCGGGGTCCAGGTGTCCGCCGCCGGATCGTAGACCTCCGCCGAGGCCAGACCCGGCGCGGTGGAACCCCCGATCCCGCCGGCCACCAGCACCTTGCCGTCGGCCATCGCCGTCACCGAGTGCAACCGCCGCGGCGACGGCTGGGTGGCCGTCCCCGCCCAGGTGTCGGCCGTCGGATCGTAGACGGCGGCCCGCCCGACGGCGGCCCCGGTCGCATCGACCCCGCCGACGACCAGCACCTTCCCGGTGCCCTTGAGCACGACCGGCCCGTCGTGCTGCCCGAACCAGGCCGTGGCCGCGGCCAGATCGTGGGCGGCGGTCCACTTCGCCGCGGCCGCCACAGTGGGACTGCTCATGAATCGAACCTTCCGTCGTCGGGGGAGGCGGGTCTCGGAGGGCACCGAGCGGGTCGGCGGCCACCGCGCTGCGGAGGCCGGGACGGTGGAACCGGTTCGTCGCACCGGACTTCCCGTCACCACCGCTCGCGGGCCGGCCCGGCCGACCGCCGCGGGCCGCACAGCGGTGGCGCCGAACCGGCCGACGACCGCCGCGTTCCGAGGCCAGGGCCCGGGCGGCACCGGTCGTCGGGGCCCGGGCGACGTGGCCGGGCGCGCGCGGCCGTGAAGCCGACCACGATCGCGAAACCACCGCCGCAGCAACCCGCCCCACTGCGAAGCCCCGGGACGCAGCACCGGTCCGTCCGTCGCGCCGGCCGTCATCATCAGTCGCCCGCCCCGGCGGTGACGGCCGGTCCGGCCGGTCCGGGCCCACCGGCCCTCGGGGCGGCAGGGCCGAACCCACCGGCGACCGCCGCGCTGTGCGGGCCCGGGCCGAGGGGCCGCCGGTCGCCGGAGACGGCGAAGGCGCGGCGCCCTCCGGTGCGACCGGCCCCGCGCCGGCCGAGGCCACCGATCTCCCCGTCGTCCCGGGCCGCGCGCACCGGTGGTGACGGCCCGTCCGCGCGGGTGCACCCGCCCCGCACCGGCCCCCGGAACCTGCCATGGTCTCGACCCCCTCCCCCGTCACGGCACGTACGCCTCGTCGGCGGCCGCCAGCTCGACGGGGTCGGGCCCCGGGGCGGCCGGGCCGGAGCGGGTGGTGCCGCCGGTGGCCAGGACACGGCCGTCGGCGAGTTCGACGGCGGCGAAGTCGGTGCGACCGGTGGCGAGGGGTCCGGTCGTGGTCCAGGTGGTGAGGGTGGGGTCGAGGAGGGCGGTGTGGCGGAAGCCGGTGTCGAGGGACGGTGTGCCGGTGCCGCCGATGAGCAGGACCTGGCCGGAGCGCAGGGCGAGGCAGTGGTGGCCGCGCCGGCCGCCGCCGGGGAGCGGGCCGAGGGCGGTCCAGGCGCCGGTGGCCCGGTCCCAGACCTCGGCGGTGGCGAGGCTGCGCGGGTCGTAGGGGCCCGGACCGGGCACCGGATCGCCACCGGTGACCAGGACCCGGCCGTCGGACAGCAGGGTGGCCCGGTGGCCCTTGCGGGCGGTGAGCAGGCTGCCGGTCGGGGTCCAGGTCCTGGCGACCGGGTCGTACAGCTCGCAGTACGTCGTCGCGGCGTCCGGTCCGCCGGTGGGCAGGGCCCCGCCGACCACCAGGACGCGGCCGTCGGTGAGCAGGACGGCCCGGTGGCCGGTGCGGGCATCGGTCATGGCCGGGCCGGTGGCGGACCAGGCGCCCGTGGTCGGGTCCAGCAGTTCGACGGTGCCGAGTGCCCGGCCGTCGGCGTCGGTGCCGCCGGCGACCAGGAGCCGGCCGTCGGGCAGGGCGGTGGCGGTGTGTCCGTGGCGGGCGGTGGTGAGGGCCCCGGCGGACGACCAGGTGCCGGGGGCGGGGTCGTAGATCTCGGTCGTGCCGAGCGTCCCGCCGTCGGCGCCGCGGCCGCCCGCGAGCACCACCCGGCCGTCGCCGAGCCTGGTGGTGCTGTGGCGGCGGCGGGCCGTGGCGGGCGACGGGACGGCCGTCCAGGCTGCGGCGACGGGGTCGAACAGGGCGGCGGCGGCCAGGGCCGTGCCGGTGGCGTCGGCGCCGCCGGCGATCAGCACCTTGCCGTTGGCCAGCCGGACCGCCTCGATGTCGCGGGCGGGCGTCGGGAGGCTGCCGACGGAGGCCCAGCCGCCCGGCGTGGCGGGCGAGCCGACCGCTTCCTCCTCCGGGATGACGTGCAACTGGCCTGCCAGGGCCCCGTCCTGGGCGATCCAGTCGGCGAGGGCGTCCTCGGCGGTGGCCCGGCTGCGGAAGGTCGCCGCGGCGAGGCCGCCGGCCGGCGGGTGCGCCTGGACGTTGTTGCGGATGTTCGCGACGACGAAGCGCCGGTCGGTGAGCTGTACCGTCTGGTCGACCGGGAACGGCCGGCGCAGCTGGGTCTCGCGCTGCGAGATCAGCGAGCGGCTGGTGCTGCTGCCCTGCAGCAGCTGGTTGAACACGGCGGGGCTGACGTCGTGGAAGCGCTTCGGCGCGTCGACGGCGGAGCGGGCCGCCATCGGGACCACCCGGCGGGCGGCGGCGGCCGTCGCGGGCACCCCGCTGTCGATGACGTGCAGTTCGTAGCGGGCGCTGCGGCGGACCACCCGCGGGGAGAGCAGGGTGCCGGCGGCCGCGGTGAGTTCCAGTCCGGAGTCCTGGTTCTCGTACGGCGGGCGGGAGAGCTTGGCGGCGTCGTCCATGTCCTGGAACTGCGCCATGGCGAACTTCTCGCCGGTGACGGAGACCCGGGCCAGGCCGCTGTCCGGCGCGGGCGTGATGCCGAACCGCCGTCCGTCGCTCGGCCGTTGGGCGCCGATCCGGTCGAGTCGGACGTCCAGCGGGACGGCGCGCTGGCGGACGAACAGGGTGCCGAGCGGGTGCAGCACCAGCTGGTCGGTGTCGGGCAGGTGCCGCAGGGTGACGAGCGGGTTGACGCCGCCCGCGGGCAGCTGGGTCTGCCAGCTCTCGATCTTGTCGAACTCGCCTGCCAGCAGCGGGAGTACGGCGACCGGGGGCAGTGTGGTGTTGTGTTCCTCGCCCCAGGTGATGTCGAAGTCGGCGGAGATCTCGAAGAACAGCAGCGAGATGGAGCCGCGGCCGTGCGCCCGCCAGGGGGCGGGGCCTTCCAGGGCGAAGTTCAGGTCGATGCCGAAGACGCCGACGCCGAAGGCCTTCAGGGTGACCCCGGCGGAGATCGCGATGGTGAAGGCGAACGGCGAGAACCGGAACAGGGCGTCGAAGGAGAGGTGGCCCTCGACGCCGAATCCGCCGAATCCCAGCCGGAGTTCGGCGGCCGCGCCGAACTGCACGGTGTTGCTGGTGACGGCGAAGTAGCCGGAGACCCGGATGAGTTGGCCGGGCCGGTTGAGGATGTCCACGGTGAGCCGGGCGGGCACCGGGAAGGGCAGCGGCGGCGGCTTGAAGGACGGGTGGAAGCCGCCGACGGTGAGCACGAAGTCCGGTGCGTCGCCCCAGGCGACGAGCAGGCCCATCCCGCCGTCGATGGTCATCGTCAGGACGTGCGAGTCGAACAGCGTGGCGAAGAACCACAGCCTCGACCTGTCGACCTCCAGCGCGCCCACGAAGGCGACCTGCAGGGCCAGCAGCGGCAGGTCCGCGCTGGGCAGCAGGCACTGGAGCACGCCGAGCACGGCGATGTCGCCGGGCGGGATCTCGATGACGACGCCGAGCGAGACGCTGACCAGGGTGGGCGTCCCCCAGCCGATCCTCGCCATCGGCCCGATCAGGAACCGGCCCTGCTCGGGCGGAAAGTAGCGGGCCAGGTCGGAGAGGATCCGCGGGGCGTTGGCGATGACGTCCTTGGGGAACATCACCGACTGGACGGCGCCCGTCCGCACGCCCTCCACCAGGGCCTGCAGGTTCATCGAGCGGTTCAGCCCGATCAGGCCGCCGACGGCCAACAGGGTGAATCCGTAGCCGAGTTGGATTCCGGTGGCGCCGAAGTCGGTGGTGATGACGACGAGCAGCGAGAAGCCGTCGGTTCCGTCGGGCATCCGGGTGCTGATCAGGCCGACCGCCTTGAGCTCGACCAGTCCGGCGAACTCCAGGTCGAGGGCGCCCGCGTACTCGCCGCGGTCCGGGTCGAAGGACAGGAACCCGCCGCCCTTGACCGCCCCGGCGTCCACCGAGAGGCCCACGCCCTTGGGGGGTCGGAAGCCGAAGGAGAGGTCGACCGGGCCGAGGTTGCCGCTGCCGTCGGAGCGGAACGCCAGCTCGGCGTTGAGCCCGACCTGCTCCACCACGGCCGTGATCGGGCCGAGTTGGGCACGGAAGGAGACGCCGAGGCCGATCGGCAGCCCGTTCGCATCGGGCGAGGCGGAGATGGTCAGGCCCTGGATCTCCAGGGGGCCGAGCTCCAGGTGCGCGGGGAGCTGGATCTCCAGGTTGGAGGTGCCGCGGAAGTAGAAGCCCTGCCGGTAGGAGAGGCCGACGGTGAGATCGGCGCCGAGGGTGAACCCGTCGGCGGGCAGCACGGCGCTGACGAAGCCGTCCGCGCCGGCCGGGGAGAGGACGAACTCCAGCCCCTCCAGGCCGAATTCGGCGAAGAAGTCGACGGCGTCCCGGACCAGCCGGACCCCGCCGGCGCCGGAGATCCGGCGCACCTGGAGCCGGGTGCCGTCGGCCTCGCCGAACAGCACCCGCGGCTGGTCGGCCGGCCCGAAGCGCTCCACCTGGACGTCGATCGAGCCCTTGGCGTGGACCGGCGCGGAGGACGACTCGAACCCGAGGACCATGTCGACGCCCCGGCCAGGGCGCACCAGCAGCGCGACGCCGCCCTGAAGGTCCAGGTCGCCGCGGATGGTGACGGCGATGTCTGGCCCGAGCTCGAACCGGAAGCCCTGGCGGCCGGTGAACGAGGGCAGCAGGGCGAGCCCCGGCGGGCCTCCGTCGGCGGTGGCGGGCAGCGGCAGCAGCCGGATCGCGGCGGCCATCTCGGCGGAGGGCTGGACGCGTTGGAACAGCACGGCGGCGAGCGTCCGCGGTCGCGGCCCGAGCGGGTCGGGCGTGGCGCCCTGGACGGCCAGCGCGGTGGTCGGCGCGAGCCGCTCGATGTCGACGTTGGCGCCGATGCTGCGCAGCAGGTTGTCGAGCTGGGAGAGCAGCGCGGGCTGGTCGAAGGCGTCGGTGCCCCAGCCGAAGGCGTCCTTCAGCACCTGCGCCGGGTCGGCGAGCGTCCGGGGCAGGTCGCCGAGGTCGAGCGCGAGGTGCACGTACGGCGGGCGGTTCCCGGTGGGCGGGGCGTACCCGGCCTTCACCACGCCGAGGCTGCGCAGCACGAAGCCGAGGTTGGGGTGGTAGCGCTGCAGGTAGGTGATGACCAGGTGGTCGAGGAGCTGGCCCGGGAAGAGGGTGAGGAAGCCGTCCGCGCGCAGCGTGTCGGGGATGGACGCGGGCGGTGCGGAGGCGATCGCCTGGATGCCCTTGACGAGTGCCTGGACGGCGCCGAGGGCCCGTTTCACGTCGTCCGGGGAGAAGGAGACCGCGGCGGAGGCCCCGCCGTCGCCGACCGTGCCGTCGACGTTCAGCCCGCCGTCGCCGAGCAGGGTGTGCAGGCTGTCGTAGAGCGTCTCCACGGCACCCCGGAGGTCGACGAACGGCTGCGGGATCGTCGTCGCCGTCCAGCCGAGGCGGCGCAGCAGCGCGCTGAACGCGGCGGGGGTGGCGAGTCCGTCGCGCAGCGGCAGCAGGGCCTGGCCGATCTCGGCGAGGATCCGTTCGAAGGTGCCCGGCTCACTCATGCTTCTTCTTCTCCGCCTTGGACTCCGGGTAGAACTTCCGGTCGAGGAGCGCGTGGAAGGTGGGGTCGACCCGGTTGACGATCAGCCAGGCGCAGACGTGGCAGAAGTCCGTCTCCATCCGCATCTTGCAGCGGCCGGTGGGCCGGTAGTGGGCGCCGGCGAAGGTGTCGGCGCCTTCGTAGATCCCGATGGTGCGGGCGGACTTGCAGGGCGGGCTGAAGTCCGGGATGTCGACCGGGTTGTCCTCCTTGGGGTTGGTGTCGTTGTGGTTGGTGTCCTGGTTGAGCGGGTTGTGGTTGGCCCGGAGGAAGGCGAGCACCTCCGGTTCGACCACCATGAGCGGCTGGTGCTGCTTGTCCTTCAGCGGGACGAAGACGATCGAGCCCTTCTGGAAGGTGGGGAAGGCGGTGGTCCCGGCCTTGGTGAGGACGATCGCGCCTTCTCCCGGCAGCACCTGGGCGACGCTCAGCCCTTCCAGGTAGTGGGCGGGGGTGCTGTCCAGTGGGAGCTGCTGGCCGCCCGGCGCGATGCCGAAGTTGCGCAGCCGCACCTCGGCGGCGAGTTTCTGGACCTGCTGCCACTCCGCGGTGTTCCGGGTGCCGATGGTGAGTTTGAGGCCGGCGGCCGGGCTGGTGACGGGCACCGAGTCGGCGAGCAGGGCGGCGGCGGTGCTGATCCGGGGCAGTTGGAACCACTTGACCTTGCCGGGGTCGATGTGGCGGTCGTCGGGGGCCGGGCCGACCCGCAGGAAGCCGAGCCTCGACACGTTGTCCCCGAGCAGGTCGGCGGGCTGCTCCTCGTCGGGCCCGCCGTCGCCGCGGAACTCCTCGTACTCGTCGAGCAGGTTGAAGCTGTGGCCGAACTCGTGGGAGATCGTGTCGATGACCTCGTCGAAGTTCACCTCGGTGTCGGCCGGCGGGTCGCGGCGCAGTTCCCGCTTGTCGGTGGCGTTGGCGTAGACGTAGGCGACGCCCTGCACGGTGTTGACGGTCTGGGCGGTCACCGTCCGGACGTTGAAGTTGGTGCCGCCGTCCAGGCCGTCGTTGGCGATCAGGGCGATCAGGCCCCGGCTGGGCTGGAACTTCTGGTCGTCGGGCTGCCACACGGCGCCGACGGCGGCCGGCGAGCCGGTGACCTTCAGGCTGCCGACGTACCGCATCAGCGTGGTGGCGGGGTTGAGCTCCGTGGGGTCCATGTACAGCTCGGGCGGGTGCCGGCGCGGGTCGAGGACGAGGTTCCGGGTCGACCTGGTCCGGTAGAACTCGTACAGCCGGGCGACGAAGGCCTTGACGCCCGGGTCGCCCACGGTGTCGGCGGCGGGTCTGGCCACCGGGCCGTTGCCGGAGAACCGGTCGGCGAGCCGCTGGCCCAGGCGGAGGCCGAAGAAGGTGTCGCGGGCGTGCAGGATCCCGACCGACTGGTGCTGCTTCCAGGCGTTGACCAGATCGTCGTTGATCCTGGTCGGGTCGATGTCGAGGTCCTGGGCCTGCCAGGTCGCCACCAGGTTGGTGCGCTGGTCGCCGCGCATCGGCAGCCCGACCAGCCGGACCAGTTCCTCCAGCGTGTAGAGCGGGCCCCCGCCGATCCGGTTGGACGGGATCGGGAAGCCGGTGCCCTTCGCCTGGCCCGCCTCGATCCGCTCCTCGCCGGCCGCGACCCGGTAGCCGCAGGTGACGGTGTGCTGCTGGGAGGCGGTGAAGGACTTGAAGGCGTTGAAGCCTCCGCGCAGCATGCCGTACGGCTCGTGCGCGGGCTTCTCGAACATCTCGTGAATGGCCCGGGCGACCAGCGCGTCGAACTTCGCCCGGTCCTGGTCGCGGAAGCCCTCGGCGAGGAACAGCACGTTGTGCTTGTCGGTCACGGTCGCCGGGTCGCCGCCGCCGAGCTCGAAGGTCAGCGCGTGCTGGGCGGCGTAGTCGACCACCCACACGTTCAGCAGCTGCGCGCCGCCGAGGCCGGGGAACAGTCCGGACAGCACCCACGGGGTGCCGGGCTGGGTGGGCAGCACGCCGCGCAGGCGGCCGGTCGGCGACACGGCGAGCTGCCGGGCGTCGGCGGGCACCAGCTGGACGTACCCGTGGCCGGTGATGTCGCCGATCAGGTCCGTCCCGGCGCCGGCGTCGTCGCTGAACTTCGCGTACAGCGACGGCTGGGCGTGCGCGACGGTGGTGTCGAGCGCGGTGGTGATCGAGTCGTTGCCGAACCACCAGCCGACCACCGACCGGTGCACCTGGAGCCGGCCGACCAGGTACTGCGTCCCGACGTGCGCCTGGAAGAGGAAGACCCCCGGCGTGGTGGCCGTGATCCGCCCGGTCGTGCTGTCGTACGTCGGCAGGCCGTCGAAGCGGTGGCCCTTGTCGTTGAACGGGGCGAAGAATTCGAACACGCACTGGCCCGGCGGGACGGGGGTGACGGTGTATCCGTTCGCCATGGGCACCGCCACCTCGCGGGTGGCCAGCGTGACGGTGAGCGGCGGCGTCCCGGTCAGCGCGAGGTGCAGGTCGGAGTGCGGGAACAGCAGCAAGTCGGGGGTGGGGACGGCCACGGAGGACCTCCTGTCGAATCCTCCGCCACCATACTGACCGGCTCGGCGAATCCGCCGGAAACGCCGCGTAAATTCCACTAACGAGTGTTCGTGCCCGACCGTTCGTCAGACAACCTGCCGCAGAACGTAGTTGGGAAAATCACCAGAGCACCCGCAGGGTGCGCGGGCTGCGGGTGGTGGCGCCCAGTCGCCAGTCGACGGGGGCGGACGGGTCGGCGAGGCGCAGGGCGGGCAGGCGGGTGGCGAGACCCCGCAGGGCGACCTCGATCTGGGTGCGGGCCAGCCAGGTGCCCAGGCAGTAGTGCGGGCCGGCGCCGAAGGCCAGGGTGGGGGACGGGAGGGGGGCGAACAGGTCGCCGGTCAGGCCGTCCGGGAAGACCGCCGGGTCCCGGTTGGCGCTGCCGAGGCAGACGGCGACGGTCGAGCCGGCCGGGACGGGCACGCCGGCGATCTCCGCGGCCGCCACGGCCTGCCGGGTGGTGAACTCGTCGTCGCCCAGCTGGATGTGGTGCAGCAGCCACTCGGTGGCCTGCCGCGCCTGCTCCTCCCCCGCGAGCCGGGGCCAGCTCCCGGGCCGTTCGCCGAGCAGGTACAGCAGGGAGTTGGCGAGCACGGCCGCGACGCTGTCGCTGCCGCTGGCCGCCAGTCCGCCGACCAGGAAGGTCAGCTGCTCCTCGGGGATGCCGCCGGCCGCGTCGGCGGCCTGCACCAGGCGGCTGACCACGTCCTCGCCCGGCCGGCGGCGGCGCTCGGCCAGCAGCCCGGCCGCGAACTCGGCGAACTCCCGCCGGTCGGCGACCACTTGGCCGTCCGAGCCGGAGCCGTCGGCGGTCAGGCAGGCGGCCCACCGCCGCAGCTGCCGGTGGTCCAGGCCGTCCAGGCCCATCAGGCGCTCCGCCACGGCGAACGGCAGCACGCCGGTGAGCTCGGCGACCGCGTCGACCGGCGGCGCGGCCGCCGCCAGCTCGTCCAGCAGCCGCCCGGCCACCGTCTCCACCCAGGGCCGCCAGCGGGCCACGGCCCGGGGCGTGAACGCACCCTGCACGGTGTGCCGCAGCCGCTGGTGGTCGGATCCGTTCTGGTTGTAGAGCGACGCCGGGTCGGCGGAGACAGGCGCGGCGGCGGGGTCGGGCGCACCGTCCTCGGCACGGACGAACCGCGGATCGGTCAGCACCTGTCGCACGTCGTGGTACCTGGTCACCACCCAGGCGGAGGTGCCGTCCCGCAGGGTGCACCAGTGCGGCGGCGCGGCGGCGGGCAGGTCCAGGGCGTGCAGCGGCGGCAGCGGGGCGGGCATGGCACCTCCACGTGGGCGGCGGGCTCCGGCGCCCGGAACGGGGCAGGAATTCCCGATTACGCTACCTGACTGACCATCAGATTTCTTTCATGCCGCGCCATGTCGGTTCCGTCGAGTCCGCGATCCCTGTGGTTAGCATCGATTCCCGTTCAGTTCGGTGACGATTCATCCGGAGGGCCGTGCGTTGATCCCGGAAAGATCGGCCGGTCCGAGGGCCGGCCTTCGCACTGTTCTGCGGTGCGCCGCCTATCCGGCTCTTCTCCTCTCGGTACCCGCGGCCGCCGCGGCCGCCCTCGTCGCGCACGCGGACATCGGCCGCGTTCTCGTCCTCCACCAGGTCCTCGTCATCGGCTACCTCTGGGCCCTGGAACGGCTGATCCCCCACCGGCCCGACTGGCACCCCGGCGGGCGCGAACTGCGCTGCTACGGCGTCTACTTCGTCCTGACGATGGTGGGCGGGGCGATCGGCCAACTGCTGGTCACGGCCCTGGTCGCCCGGGTGGCGCCGCCGCATCCGGTGCTCCCCCTGCAGGCCGAGATCCCGCTCGCACTGCTCGCCGGCTCGCTGGCGAAGTACCTCTTCCACCGCTGGTCCCACCACCAGCCGTGGCTCTGGCGGCTGCACGGCGTCCACCACGGACTGGACAAGGTGAACGTCGCCAACAACGGCGTCAATCATCTGCTCGACGTCCTGCTGGGGCAGGCCGTGGTCCAACTGGCGCTGGCCTGGCTCGGATTCTCCCGGGAATCGGTGTTCTGCGCCACGCTCTTCGTGGTCGCCCAGGGATATTTCGTGCACGCCAACATCGACGTCCGAATCGGCCGGCTGAACCACCTTCTCGGCAGTCCGGAACAGCACCGGCTGCACCACAGCACCGACCTCGCCGAATCCGGCCACTACGGCGCGGACCTCGCGATCTGGGACCACCTGTTCGGCAGCTTCACCTGGCGTCCCGGGCAGGTCCCGGCGGCGGTCGGGCTGAGCGACCCCGACAGCTTCCCGCCCACCGCCGACGTCCTCGCCAGTCTGCTGCACCCCTGGCGCACCGCCGCCGACGCCACCACCGGATCGTCCGGCTGAACCGATCCCCGCCACCCGCCCACCCGTCCCGTCCCGGGGCGCCACGACACACGGAACGGACCATGACGGACTCGCCCAACGACTACCAGGACCGGATCGCGATCATCGGCATCGGCTGCCGGTTTCCCGGCGGAGTCCGCGACCACCGGGGTTTCTGGCGCAACCTGATCGAGGGGCGGGACTGCATCGTCCCGACCCCGGCCGACCGCTACGACACCGCCACCCTGGGCAGCCGGGACAGAGCGAAACCGGGCCGCCTGATCGGCGGACGCGGCGGCTACATCGACGGGGTCGACGAGTTCGACCCCGAGTTCTTCGGCATCAGCCCGCGCGAGGCCGAACACATGGACCCGCAGCAGCGCAAACTGCTGGAGGTCGCCTGGGAGGCGCTGGAGGACGGCGGCCAGCTGCCGAGCCGGCTCGCCGGACGCGAAGTGGGCGTGTACGTCGGCGCGTTCACCCTGGACTACAAGATCCTGCAGTTCGCCGACCTGAGCTTCGACACGCTGGCCGCGCACACCGCGACCGGCACCATGATGACGATGGTGTCGAACCGCATCTCGCACTGCTTCGACTTCCGCGGCCCCAGCGTCTCCATCGACACCGCCTGCAGCTCCTCCCTGGTGGCGCTGCACCTGGCCCGGCAGAGCCTGCTGCGCGGCGAGACCGACCTCGCGCTGGCCGGCGGCACCCTGCTGCACCTGGCGCCGCAGTACACCATCGCCGAGACCAAGGGCGGCTTCCTGTCCGCCGAGGGCCGCTCGCGCGCCTTCGACGCGACGGCCGACGGCTACGTCCGGGCCGAGGGCGTCGGCGTGGTGGCGCTCAAGCGGCTCTCGGACGCGCTGCGCGACGGCGACCCGATCCACGCGGTGGTGCTCGGCAGCGGCGTCAACCAGGACGGCCGCACCGACGGCATCACGGTGCCCAACCCGGACGCCCAGGTCACCCTGGTCCGCCGGGTCTGCGCCGAGGCCGGCATCGAGCCGGGCAGCCTGCAGTACGTCGAGGCGCACGGCACCTCCACCCCGGTCGGCGACCCGATCGAGGCGCAGGCGCTGGGGCGGGTCCTCGCCGAGGGGCGCAAACCCGGCGACCGCTGCTACGTCGGCTCGGTCAAGACCAACATCGGGCACACCGAGGCGGCCGCGGGCATCGCCGGGCTGGTCAAGACGGTGCTCGCGCTGAAGCACCGCCGGATCCCGCCGCACATCAACCTGGAGCGGCCCACCGACGCGATCGACTGGGCCGCGCTGCCGTTCGAGGTCCCGACCCGGGCGGTGGAGTGGCCCGCGCACGAGGGCCCGGCCCGGGCCGGCGTGAACTCCTTCGGCTTCGGCGGCACCAACGCGCACGTGCTGCTGGAGGAGGCCCCGGTGCGCCCGGCCGCCGCCCCGCCCGCGCGCGAACCGGCCCGCACCGTCCTGCCGTTGAGCACCCGCGACCCGGCCGGGCTGCCCGAGCTGGTCGACGGCATCCGGCAGGAACTCGCGGGCGCGGACGGCGCTCCGGTGGCGCTGGCCGACCTCGGCCACACCCTGGCCCGGCGCCGCGAGCACCACGAGCACCGGCTCTCGGTGGTGTACTCGCCCGACTCCCGGGAGTCGCTGGACGAGGCGCTGGCCGCCCACCGGCGCGGCGAGCCGCACCCCCGGGTGCTGACCGGCCGCCGGCTGGAGCGCGCGCAGCGCCGGCTGGTGTGGGTGTTCACCGGCATGGGCCCGCAGTGGTGGGGCATGGGCCGGGGCCTGTTCGAGTCGGAGCCGGTGTACCGCGAGGCGGTCGAGCGCTGCGACGCCGAGATCCGCCGGCAGGCCGGCTGGTCGCTGCTGGCGGAGATGCACCGCGACGAGGCCGACTCGCGAATGGCCGAGACCTGGCTCGCCCAGCCCGCCAACTTCGCCGTGCAGGTCGGCCTGGCCGCGCTCTGGCGCAGCTACGGCCTGCGCCCGGACGCCGTGGTCGGGCACTCCACCGGCGAGGCCGCGGCCTTCCACGAGGCCGGGGTGCACGACCTCGCCGAGGCGGTCGGCGTGATGCTGCACCGCAGCCGGCTGCAGCACCGACTGGCCGGCAGCGGAACGATGTTGGCGGTCGGCCTGACCGAGGCAGAAGCCGCCCGGCGGATCCGGTCCTGCCAGGACCGGGTGTCGGTGGCCGCCGTCAACAGCCCCTCCTCCGTCACGCTCTCCGGCGACGGGGACGTCCTCGCGCAGCTCGCCGCCGAACTGGAGCGGGAGCAGGTCTTCGCCCGGTTCCTGCCGGTGCAGGTGCCGTACCACAGCGTGCGGATGGACCCGATCCGGGACGAACTGCTGGCCGCACTCGCGGACTTGAAGCCCCGTCCGGCCGAGGTCCCGCTGTACCTGACGGCCCGTGAGGGGCGTGCGCACGGCACCGAGCTCGACGCCGGCTACTGGTGGCAGAACGTCCGCGAGGCGGTGCGGTTCCGCGCCGCCGTGGATCTGCTGGTCGACGACGGCCACCAGGTGTTCCTGGAGATCGGCCCGCACCCCGTCCTCGGCCACGCGATCCGCGAATGCCTGGACGGCCGGGAGGCGACGGGCTGGACGGTTCCCTCGATCCGCCGCGAGGAGGACGAGCCGGAACGATTCGCCCGGTCGCTGGCCGAACTGCACAACCTGGGCGTCGAGTTGGACTGGGCGGCGCTGCAGCCGGGCGGCGCCCCGGTGCCGCTGCCGGGCTACCCGTGGAAGCGGGACCGGTACTGGGTGGAGCCCGCGCCGGTCGAGCAGGTCCGGCTCGGGCGGCTCGACCACCCGCTGCTGGGGCGGCGCACCGCGAACGTCCGGCCCACCTGGGAGGTCCAGCTCGACCTGGAGCGGCTGCCGTACCTGGCCGACCACCGGATCCAGGACTCCGCGGTGTTCCCGGCCGCCGGCTACCTGGAGATGGCCGCGCAGGCGGTGCGGGTGCTGACCGGCGCGGACCGGACGGTGCTGGCCGACATCGAGCTGTCCAAGGCGCTGTTCCTCTCCGAGTCCCAGCCGTCGACCGTCCAACTGGGCTTCGACTCCGACGGCGTGACCTTCTCGGTCGCCTCGGTCGGCGCCGAGCGCACCGTCCACGCGTCCGGCGTGGTCCGCACCGACCAGCGCCGCGGCGCCGGGCCCGCGCCGGACTTCGAAGCGGTCCGGGCGCGCGCCCGACGACGGCTCGCCGGGGCCGACTGCTACCGGGAGCTCGCCGAGCTGGGCTACGGGTACGGCCCGGCGTTCCGGCGCATCGAGGAGGTCTGGATCGGCCCCGGGGAGGCGCTGGCGCGGATCCGCCCGGCCGAGCCCCGCCCGGTGGACGCCGACGCCGCGCACGTCCACCCGACGCTGCTCGACGCCTGCTTCCAGGCCCTGCTGACACCGCAGCTGCTCGCCGAGCAGCGCCCGGCGAACGGCATCCGGCTGCCGCTGTCGATCGGCGAGGTGAGCCTCGACCGGGTCGGCGACCGGCCGTTCTGGGTGCACGCGACCGTCACCCGGGAGGACGGCGACGAGCTGATCGGCGACCTCGCCCTGCACGCCGAGGACGGCGCCCTGCTCGGCCGGGTCACCGGGTTCCGGGCGGCCGGCGTCGAGGGCGCCGCGGCCTCCGTGGGCCTGACCGCCATCGACGGCTGGCTGGCCGAACCCATCTGGATCGACCAGGAGTCGGCGGAGGGCGGCACTCCACCGGACCGGCTGGTGGTGCTCGCCGACGCGCACGGCCTGGCCGAGGAGCTGGCCGCGCAGGTGCGCGGGCGCGGCGGCCACTGCCACCTGGTCCGCCCGGGCGAGGAGTACTGGCACGGCGAGGACGCCTCGACGGTCCGGCCCGAGGACGCGGCCGACCTGCGCCGACTGTTCGCCGACCTCGACGACGGCTTCGACACCGTGCTGCACCTGTGGAACCTGGACCTGCCGTCGCTCGACGCGGTGCGCCGCGAGCAGTTGGCCGACTGCGGCACGCTCGGCGGCTGGTCGCTGATCGCCCTCGCCCAGGTGCTGCCCGAGGCCCGGCCGAACGGGCGGCTGCACATCGTCACCCGGGGCGCGCAGGCCGTCGTCGAGGACGACCCGGTGGAGCCGCTGGGCGCACCCGCCTGGGGCATCGGACGGGTCCTGTGGCAGCAGGAACTGGTCGCGCAGCGCGGCAAGTTGATCGATCTTGGGCCGCTGGCCGACCACCCCGCCGAGGCCGCCGCGGTGCTGCGCGAGCTGGCCGTCGCCGACGCCGAGGAGATCGCGCTGCGCGGCGAGCGGCGCCGCACCTGCCGGCTGCGCCGGCCCGCCGACCTCACCCGGCCGCTGCCGCTGCGGCTGCGCGCCGACGGCAGCTACCTGGTGACGGGCGCGTTCGGCGCGCTCGGCCGGCTGCTGTGCCGGACGCTGGTCAAGCGCGGCGCGCGGCGCCTGATCCTGGTCGGCCGCACCGCGCTGCCCGCGCGCGAGCAGTGGGCCGAGGTCGACCCGGACACCCCGGCCGGCCGGCGGGTGGCGTTCCTGCGGGAGCTGGAGGAGCTCGGCGCCCACCCCGTGCCGGTGCCGCTGGACATCACCGACGAGGCCGCCCTGGCGGACTGGCTGGCGGACTACCGAAGCCGTCAACTCCCGCCCGTACGCGGCGTGTTCCACCTCGCCGGGCAGGTCAGGGACGCGCTGGTGCCGGAGCTGGACCGGGAGGTGTTCGACGCCGCGTGGGAGCCGAAGGTGGTCGGCGCGCACGTGCTGCACCGGCAGCTGCGCGAGGAGCCGCTGGACCACTTCGTGCTGTTCGCCTCGATCGCCTCGCTGCTGACCACCGCCGGGCAGACCAACTACGCGGCGGGCAACGCCTTCCTGGACGCGCTGGCGCACCACCGGCGGGCCCGCGGCCTGCCCGCGCTGAGCATCGACTGGGGCCCGTGGGCGACCGGCATGATCGAGGAGCTGGGCCTGGTCGGCCACTACCGCGAGGCGCGCGGGATGAGCTCGCTGCCGCCGGCCGCGGGCATGGCCGTGCTGGAGCGGATCATCGGCCAGGACCGGGCACAGCTGCTGGTCGCCACGGTCGTCGACTGGCCGGTGTTCCAGGCCTGGTACGCCTCGCCGCCGCCGCTGGTGGCCGAGTTGGCGGCCGCCGCCGACGTCCCGCAGGCCGCCCCGGCGGGCGGCTTCCCGGCCGCGTTCCGGGCCGCCGCCCCCGAGGCCCGCCGGACGCTGCTGGCCGGGCGCTTCACCGAGCTGGTCGCGGCCGTGCTGCGGGCGAAGCCGGAGCGGATCGACCCGGCGGCGGGCCTGAACAGCCTCGGCCTGGACTCGCTGCTGGCGATGGAGCTGCGCGCCCGGATCCACGCCGAACTGGGCGTCGCGCTCCCGGTGGTGACGCTGCTCAGCGGTGATCCGCTGGAGCAGCTGATCGAGCGGCTGTACACCGCCCTGCTGGAGTCGGCGGCCGACGACGGCGGCGATCAGGAGCGGGCGGAGGTGGAGCTGCACACCGACGAGTCGCGGTACCCGCTGACGCACAACCAGAAGGCGCTGTGGTTCCTCAAGCACCTCAACCCGGACGCCTTCGCCTACAACATCGGCGGCGCCGTCGAGATCCGCACCGAGCTCGACCCGGAGCTGATGTTCGACGCCTTCCGGGTGCTGCTGGAGCGCCACCCCGCCCTGCGGGCCAACTTCCTGCTGGAGGACGGCCGGGCCGTCCAGGTCATCCACCCCGAGGCGCGCCCGGACACCGGCCTGTTCGACGTCCAGGACCGGGAGTGGGACGACATCCACGACATGATCGTCCAGGAGTACCGCAAGCCGTACGACCTGGAACGGGACCCGCTGGTGCGGCTGCGGCTGTTCAAGCGCGGGCCGGACCGCTGGGTGCTGATGAAGGCGGTGCACCACATCGTCTCCGACGCGATCTCGACCTTCACCTTCATCGACGAGCTGTTCACGCTCTACGAGGGGCGGCGGCACGGCCGCCCGGTCGAGCTGCCGCCGGTGCCCTCGCGCTACCTGGACTTCCTGAACTGGCAGAACGGCCTGCTGGCGGGGCCGGACGCGAAGCGCATGCTGGAGTACTGGCGCACCCACCTGCCGGCCGAGACGCCCGTGCTGGGCCTGCCGACCGACAAGCCCCGCCCGTCCGTGCAGACCCACAACGGGGCGTCCGAGTTCTTCCGGCTGGACGACGAACTCAGCGCCCGAGTCCAGGAGTTGGCCCGCGAGCACGACGTCACGGTGTTCATGGTGCTGCTCAGCGCGTACTACCTGCTGCTGCACCGCTACTCCGGGCAGGACGACATCATCGTGGGCAGCCCGGTCACCGGCCGCACCCGCGAGGAGTTCGGCTCGGTCTACGGCTACTTCGTCAACCCGCTGCCGCTGCACCTCGACCTGGCCGACCGGCCGTCGGTGGCCGAACTGCTGGGCCGGGTCCGGGAGACGGTGCTGGGCGGCCTGGACAACCAGGAGTACCCGTTCGTGCTGCTGGTCGAGCAGCTCGGGCTGCAGCGCGACCCGAGCCGCTCGGCGGTCTTCCAGGCGATGTTCATCCTGCTCACCCACAAGGTCGCCACCGACAAGTACGGCTACCACCTGGACTACATCGAACTCCCGGAGGAGGAAGGGCAGTTCGACATCACCCTGTCCGCCTACCAGGACCGGGCGGACGGCACCTACCACTGCGTGTTCAAGTACAACACCGACCTGTTCGAGCCCGCGACGATGGCCCGGATGGCCGGGCACTACCGCAACCTGCTGGACGCGCTGACCAGGGCCCCCGCCGAGCAGGCCGCCGACCGGCTGCCGCTGCTCGACGCCGACGAGCAGCGGCGCCTGCTCGACGAATGGAGCGGCGCGGCGCGCACCGAGCCCGCCGAGGCGCCGGTGCACCGGCTGATCGCCCAGGTCGCCGCCGAGCGGCCCGAGGCCGTCGCCGTGACCCTCCCCGCGGCGGACGGCGGCGTCCGGCGGCTGTCCTACGGCGAGCTCGACCTCCGCAGCCGCCGGGCCGCCGGGCGGCTGCGCGAACTCGGCGTCAAGGACGGCGCGGTGGTGGCGCTCTGCCTGGACAAGTCGCCCGAGCTGGTCGTCGCCCTGCTGGCGGTGCTCCGGGCCGGCGGCGCCTACCTGCCGCTCGACCCCGAGCACCCGGTGGACCGGCTCTCCTACCTGACCGGCAACGCCGACGCCGTGCTGCTGCTCACCGACCGCGACCGGCCCGACCTGGCCGGGCTCGCCCCGCAGGCGCTGACCGTCGACGAACTCGACCGGACCGTCGGCGGCGCCGGCCCCGAACCCGTCGTCGACCTGGACGCGCCCGCTTACGTCATCCACACCTCCGGCAGCACCGGCCGCCCCAAGGCGGTCCGGGTCAGCCACCGCAACCTGGCCTCGGTGTACGCCGGTTGGCGCTCCGCGTACCGCCTGGACAGCGAGGTCCGGGTGCACCTGCAGATGGCCGCCCAGTCCTTCGACGTGTTCACCGGCGACCTGGTCCGGGCGCTGTGCTCGGGCGGCAACCTGGTGCTGGTCGACCGCGACCTGCTGTTCGACACCGCCCGGCTGTACCGGACGATGGTGCAGGAGCGGGTCGACTGCGCCGAGTTCGTCCCGGCGGTGGCCCGCGGCCTGTTGGCGCACTGCGAACGCGAGGGCCACCGGCTGGACTTCATGCGCCTGCTGATCGTCGGCTCGGACGCCTGGAAGGTCGAGGAGCACCGCCGCCTGCACGCGCTGTGCGGCCCGGACACCCGGGTGGTCAACTCCTACGGGCTGACCGAGGCGACCATCGACAGCGCCTGGTACGAGGGCCCGGCGGACGGGATCGAGCCCGGCCGGATGGTGCCGATCGGGCGGCCGTTCCCGAACAGCGCGCTCTACGTCCTCGACGAGCACGGCGAGCCCGTGCCGCCGGGGGTGGCGGGCGAGCTGTGGGTCGGCGGGGCCGGCGTCGCCGACTGCTACGTCGGCGACCCGGAGCAGACCGCCGAACGCTTCACCGTCCGCACCCTGGGCGGCCGACGGGTGCGGCTGTACCGGACCGGGGACCTGGCGCACTGGGCGGCCGACGGCACCGTGCGGCTGCTCGGCCGGGCCGACAACCAGGTCAAGGTGCGCGGCCACCGCATCGAGCCCGGCGAGATCGAGACCCAGCTGGCCGCACTGCCCGGCGTCGCCCAGTGCGCTGTGACGGTCCGCCAGGTCGACGACGGCGGCGGGGTGCTGTGCGCCTACTACGTCCCCGAGCCGTGGGCGGGCCCGGACCCGCGCGAGCTGCGCCGGCAGCTCGCCGACCGGCTGCCCGCGTACATGACGCCCTCGTACCTCACCGAACTGTCCGCGCTGCCGCTCACCCCGAACGGCAAGGTCGACACGGCCGCCCTGCCGGCCCCGGCCTTCGACCCCGGGGACGACGAACCCGAGCCGCCCACCACGCTGTTCGAGGTGCGGATGGCCGAGCACTGGAAGTCCCTGCTCGGCGTGGAGCGGGTCGGCCTGCAGCACGACTTCTTCGAGGCCGGCGGCAGCTCGATCAAGCTGATCGAGCTGATCCACCACCTGCGGGCCGAGTTCAACGTCTCCATCCCCGTCAGCCTGCTGTTCGAGTCCACCACGCTGCGCGGCATGGCCCGCACCCTGGGGCACGTCATCACCGGCAAGGTCGCCGGCGCCCAGCCGTACCTGTCCTTCAACCCGCAGGAGGCCGCCGGCGGGACGGTGTTCTGCTTCCCGCCGGCCGGCGGGCACGGCCTGGTGTACCGGCAGATCGCCGCGCACCTGCCGGAGTACCGGTTCGTCGCGTTCAACTACCTGACCGGGGACGACAAGGTGGCGCGCTACGCCGACCTGATCGAGTCCTTCCCGGAGCAGGGCCCGTACACCCTGCTCGGCTACTCGCTCGGCGGCAACCTCGCCTTCGAGGTCGCCAAGGAGCTGGAACGCCGCTCCCACCAGGTGCCGCACGTGCTCATCGTCGACTCCTACCGGATCACCGAGGCGTTCGCCCTCCAACCCGAACACCTCGACGCGTTCGAGCGGGAACTGCGCGAACACCTGCTCCGGCACACCGGCTCGGACCTGGTCGCCGAGGAGACCCTCAGCCAGGCCCGGGAGTACCTCGACTTCTGCAGCCGCACCCCGAACCTCGGCTCGGTCCGCGGCCTGATCAGCGTCATCTCCGACCAGGAGAAGGTCCCGTTCTACGCGGCCGGCAACCAGGGCACCTGGCACGGCAGTTCGAGCACCCGGACGACCGTGTTCCGCGGCTTCGGCAGCCACGCCGAGATGCTCGACCAGGACTTCGCCGCCCGCAACGCCGAACTGACCCGCGGCATCCTCACGGGAGGAGCGTCCGGTGCCGCGGTCTG
Source organism: Kitasatospora griseola (assembly GCF_044999035.1). Lineage (NCBI taxonomy): Bacteria > Bacillati > Actinomycetota > Actinomycetes > Kitasatosporales > Streptomycetaceae > Kitasatospora > Kitasatospora griseola. The sequence continues at coordinate 1,884,368 of NZ_CP173360.1, forward strand.
ACGGCGGGCCCCGGGTCATCGTCATCGGCGCGGGTGTCGGCGGCCTCGCCACCGGCTGCTACGCGCAGATGAGCGGGATGCGCAGCCGGATCTTCGAGAAGCACGTGCTGCCGGGCGGCTGCTGCACCGCCTGGTCGCGCAAGGGCTACCTGTTCGACTACTGCATCGACTGGCTGATCGGCACCGCGCCGGGCAACGACGCCCACCGCGTCTGGCGGGAGCTCGGCGCGCTCGACGGCAAGACCGTGACCAACTTCGACCTGTTCAACCGGGTGGTCGACGAGCACGGCCGCGCCGTCACCTTCTACAACGACCCCGACCGGCTGGAGCGCCACCTCCTCGACCTCTCCCCCGCCGACGCCCGGCTGATCCGCGGCTTCTGCCGGGACCTCAGACGGTTCGCCACGCTCGACCTGCACCCCTTCCTCAAGCCGTCCGCCCTGAAGACCACCCGCGAGCGGCTCGACACCCTGCGGACGGTGCTGCCCTCGTTCCGGCTGCTGTGGCGGACGGCGGCGACCCCGCTCAACGCCTTCGCCGACCGCTTCCAGGATCCGCTGCTGCGCCAGGCGTTCCGCAACATCCTGTTCCAGGACCCGGACGGCTTCCCGCTGCTGCCCTACCTGTACAGCATGGCCGCCGCCCGCAACCTCAACGCGGGCTTCCCGCAGGGCGGTTCGCTGGGCCTGGCGCGGTCGGTCGAGCACCGCTACACCTCGCTCGGCGGCCGGATCGACTACCGCTCCCGGGTCGAGCGCATCCTGGTCGAGGACGGCCGGGCGATCGGCGTGGAACTCAAGTCCGGCGAGCGGCACTACGCCGACCACGTGGTCTCCGCCTGCGACGGGCGGACCACCATCTACCGCCTGCTGGAGGGCCGGTACACCGGGCCGCGGATCGACCGGCTCTACCAGGAGGAGCTGCACCGCCCCGGCACCCTGTTCCCCGCCGTGGTCTCGGTCTTCCTCGGCATCGACGGCGAACTCGACGCCGAGGACCCGCACTGCACCACCTACCTGCTCCCCGCCGAGCAGGCCGCCGAACTGCCCGGCGGGCTCCAGCGCAGCCTGGTGGTGCAGCAGCGCTCGCGCTACTCGGACGGCTTCGCCCCGCCCGGCAAGTCGGTGATCCACTGCACCTACTTCAGCGACTACGACTACTGGAAGAGCCTGCGCGCCCGCGACCGCAAGGAGTACCGGGCGCACAAGCAGCGCGCCGCCGACGTGGTCCGGGCCTTCCTGGAACGGCGCCACCCGGGCCTGGGCGCGCGCATCGACCTGATCGAGGTCGCCTCGCCGGCCACCATGGAGCGCTACACCGGCAACAGCTACGGCAGCATCCTCGCCTGGAAGGCGTTCTCGGGCGCCGACGACCTGATCACCAAGCTGATCAACCGGGACCGGATGCGGCTGCCCGGGCTGAGCGGCTTCTCGATGGCCGGCCACTGGGCCAGCCTGGGCGGCCTGATCCGCGCGGCGTCCAGCGGCCGGTTCGCCGTCCAGTACCTCTGCGAGGAACTGGACGTGGAATTCCGGGCCTGGGAGAGCGAGGACCAGGACCCCTGGCATCCCGGCAAGCTCGGACACCTGCCCCAACTCGCCCGCTGGAGCGCGTCGGCATGACCGGACCACGCAGAGAGACCATGATCGTCATCGGCGGCGGGCTGGGCGGCCTGTCCACCGCCTGCTACGCCCAGATGAACGGCTACCGCAGCACCGTCGTGGAGATGCACGAGATCCCCGGCGGCTGCTGCACCGGCTGGGACCGCGGCAACTTCACCTTCGACTGCTGCATCAGCTGGCTGCTCGGCTGCGGACCGGGCAACGAGATGCACCAGATCTGGCTCGAACTCGGCGCGCTGCAGGGCAAGCAGATGCGCCACTTCGACGTGTTCAACATCGTGCGCACCGAGCACGGCGAGGTGTACTTCTACTCCGACCCGGACCGGTTGGAGGCCCACCTGCTGGAGATCTCCCCCGAGGACGCCCGCACCGTCCGGGAGTTCTGCGCGGGCCTGCGCAAGTTCCGCGCCTGCCTGGCGAGTTACCCCTTCCTCAAGCCGGTCGGGCTGATGGGCACGGTGGAGCGCTGGCGGATGCTGGCCGGCTTCCTGCCGTACTTCAACGTCATCCGGCGCTCCATCGGCACCCTGATGACCGACTTCTCGGCGCGGTTCAGGCACCCGCTGCTGCGCGAGGCGTTCAACTACATCCTGTACGAGCGCCACCCGGCCTTCCCGGTGCTGCCGTTCTACTTCCAACTGGCCTGCCACGCCGACCTCTCCGCCGGCGTCCCCGAGGGCGGCTCGTTGGGCCTCGCCCACTCGATCGAACAGCGCTACCGGCGGCTCGGCGGCGAGATCCACTACAACGCCAAGGTGACGGAGGTGCTGGTCGAGGACGACCGGGCGATCGGCGTCCGGCTCAGCGACGGGCGCGAGCTGTACGCGGACATCGTGGTCTCCGCCGCCGACGGCCGGACCACCGTGATGGACCTCCTCAAGGGGCGCTACCTCGGCGACACCTACCGGGAGTTGTACACCAGCACCATCACGGAGCCGGGCATGGTCTTCCCCGGGTACGTCACCGTCTTCCTCGGCCTGCGCCGGCCCTTCCCCGACGGCGAGCCGTGCACCACCTACCTGCTCGACCAGGACCGGGCCGCCGCCCTGACCGGCATCCGCCACCCCAGCATCAACGTCCAGTTCCGCAGCCGGCACTACCCCGAGCTCTCCCCGCCGGACACCACCGTCGTCTACGCCAGCTACTTCTGCGACATCGCCCCCTGGCGGGCCCTCAGCACCGGCCCGGAGCAGCAGAGCCGGATGCGCCGCGGCGAGGAGCTGCACACCCTGCCGACCGGGCGCGGCAAGGCCTACCAGACCGCCAAGCGCCAAGTCCGGGACACCGTCGTGGACTTCCTCGACCAGCGCTACCCCGGCCTGAAGGCCGCCGTCGCCGTCAAGGACGTCTCCACGCCGCTCACCCAGGTCCGCTACACCGGCAACTACGACGGCACCGTGCTCGGCTGGCAGCCGTTCGTGACCAGCGGCGAGACGCTGGAGCAGGAGATGAAGCGCAACGGCCCGGTCCTGCCCGGCCTGCGGAACTTCTACCTCTCCGGGGTCTGGGCGACCACCGGCGGGCTGATCCGGGCCGCCGCCGCCGGCCGGCACGTCATGCAGTTCGTCTGCCGCGACGACGGCCTGCCGTTCCGGGCCGAGATCGACCGCAGCGCGCCCCTGCCCACCCATCTCGTCGTCCCCGTGGACCGTCGAGCCGTAGACCGTCGATCCGTTGATCCGTCGATCCGTTGAGGAGAGCGCCCGTGCAGATCGCCAAGTGGGTCGTCCAGGAACACCTCGAAGGGGTGCCGGACGTCGAGCGGATGTACCGGAAGGTGGTCGAGGACGTCGACGTCGACCTCGCGGACGACGAGATGCTGTTCCGCACCCGGTACCTCTCGCTCGACCCCTACCTGCACGGCATCACCCTGGACACCCCGCTCGGCGACCTGATGGGCGGCGACGCCGTGATGGAGGTGCTGGCGGCCGGGCCGCGCGCCCGGTTCACGGTGGGCGACCTGGTCCAGGGCTACGGCGGCTGGTGCACCCACCTGGTCGGCACCGGCGCGGAACGGCCGTGGCAGACCGGGACCTTCCCGATGGTCTTCCCGGCGTTCCGCCGCCTCGACCCCGCGCACTACGACGACGCCCTGCCGGTCAGCACCGCCCTGGGCATCCTGGGCGGCTCCGGCATGACCGCCTGGGGCACGATGACCAAGTTCATGGCCGTCGAACCGGACCACACCGTCCTGGTGAGCGGCGCGACCGGCTCCGTCGGCTCGCTGTTCGGACAGCTCGCCGCCCGGGCCGGCGCCCGGGTGATCGGCACCACCGGCTCCGAGCAGAAGGCCGACTACCTCGCCGACCTGGGCATCGAACCCGTCGTCTACCGGCACGGCGACGACCCCGAGCGGATCGGCGAGCTGCTGCGCAAGGCCGCGCCCGGCGGCATCGACCGGTACCTCGACAACCTGGGCGGCGCCGTCACCGACGCGGCGTTCACCATGCTGAACGTCCACAGCCGGGTCGCGGTCTGCTGGCAGTGGGCCACCCAGGTCGGCAACGACCACACCGGGCTCCGCCTGCTGCCGTACATCCTGTTCCCGCGCACCACCATCCGCGGCATCTTCGCGCCCGAGTGGTTCACCGAACCCAACTGGGCCGCGCTCCGCGCCGAGGTCGGCGCCCTGGTCCGCAGCGGCGGGATCCGCTACCGGCAGACCGTCCACCACGGCTTCGACGCCATCCCCACCGCCTACCGGAGCCTGTACGGCGACGGCCGCGCCACCAACCGCGGCAAGGTCGTCGTCGAACTCTGAACCGGGCGACCGCAGCGCCACCGCGACCCACAGGAGGAACCGTGCGACCGTCCCGGAAGTTCGGACAGGTCACCACCCAGGGCCCGACCCCGAGCGACGCCGCGCTGCCGCCGGCCCTGCCCTACCCGGACGGCTGGGCGGCGCTCGCCTTCACCGCCGAACTGGCCCGCGGCACCGTGCTGACCCGACGACTCGCCGGCCAGGACGTCGTGCTGTACCGGCAGCGCGACGGCCGCGTCCGGGCCGTCCGCCCCTACTGTCCGCACCTGGGCGCCCACCTCGGCCTGGCGAAGGTGGCCGGCAACGACCTGGTCTGCCCCTTCCACCGCTTCGCGTTCGGCCCGGACGGCGGCTGCGTGCGCACCGGCTACGGCACCCCGCCGCCGCCCAAGGCCGCCCTGACCCACCTTCCGGTGCGCGAGGTCAACGACGCCGTCTTCGTCTGGCGCCACCACGACGGCCGGGAACCCGACTGGGAGATCCCCGCCTGGCACGTCCTCGGCAACCTGCCCGCCAGGCACGCCACTTGGGAGATGGCCGGCTACGCCCAGGACGTCATGGAGAACTCCGTGGATGTCGGGCACTTCCAGACCCTGCACGGCTGGTCCCGCGGCGAACTCGCCGCCCCCGTCGCGTTCGGCGACGTGACCTTCCACGTCTCGATGCGGGTGCAGGAGGAGTTCCCGCTGATCGGCCGCCGCCAGGTCGACGTCGAGGTCGACGGCTACGGCCTGAGCTGCCTGCACACCGACATCCACACGCCGGCGCTCGGCCTGGAGATGTGCTCCCTGGTGATGGCCACCCAGACCGCGCCCGGCCGGATGCAGTTCCGGCAGGCCAGCCGCTTCCTGGTGACCGAACCGTCCGTCCTGCCACCGGCGTTGGCCCGCACCGTCAGCCGTTCGCTGACCCGGCTGCTGGCCGGCCCGATGTTCAGGTTCAGCTGCGAGTTCACCGCCGCGGACTTCCCGATCTGGTCCACCAAGCAGTATCTTTCCCGCCCGCGGCTCGCCGCCGGCGACGGCCCGATCGGCCCGTTCCGGCGCTGGTCCCGGCAGTTCTACCCGCCCGACCGCACCAACGGCCGACTCCCGCAGCCGACCGTCCCGCTCGTCCCCGTCACTCCCGAGGAAGGCCCCGACCATGGCCAGACCACCCGAACCGGGCACACCCGCCCCTGAGTTCACCCTGCCCGGAGTCCAGTTCGACGGAGACACCGCCCACCGCCGCGAGTACCGCCTCGCCGACGCCAAGGGCAGCCCGCTCGTGCTGGCCTTCTACCCGGGCGACGACACCCTGGTCTGCACCCGCCAGCTCTGCTCCTACAACTCCGACCTCGCCCGCTTCACCGACCTCGGCGCGGCCGTCTGGTGCATCAGCGGCCAGGACCTCGACAGCCACGAACGCTTCGCCCGCAAGCGCGAGTTGAACCTCCCCCTGCTGACCGACACCGGCGAGGCCCTGGCCAGGTCCTGGGGCATCACCGCCCCGGGCATCGGCGTGCGCCGCTCGGTCTTCGTCCTCGACGCCGCCGGCATCGTCCGCTGGCGCCACATCGCGCTGGCCGGCCTGACCTTCCGCAGCACCGACACCCTGATCGAGCAGCTGGCCGCGCTGTCCTCCGGCGACGCCGAGGCGACGCCCGCGGGCTGACGCGGCGTCGGAACACGGGTGCGCCTCCGCCGATCGGCGGAGGCGCACTCGTGACGGCCGCCTACCGGACGACGACCACCGGGCAGCTCGCGTGCTGGACGCAGTGCTGGCTGACGGAGCCGAGCAGGGCCTTGGCGAAGCCGTGGTGGCCGCGGTTGCCGAGCACCAGGAGCTCGGCGCCTTCGGCGGCCTCCAGGAGGATCTGGGCGGCGTTGCCGGACTCGACCCGTTCGCGGATCTCCACGCCGTGCTCCGCGGCCTCCCGGGCGACGGTCTCGGCGAGGGTCTTCGCGGCGGACGCGGCGATGTCCGCGTCGACGACGGGGACGCTCCAGCCGAACGCGGCCGGGTACTCCCAGGTGGTGATCGCCTCGACGGTGGCGCCGACCGCGGCCGCCTGGCGGGCCGCCCACCGCAGGGCCGCCCGGGAGGACGCCGATCCGTCGACGCCCACCACGATCCGTCGCTGTGCCGTCCTGTCCATGGTGTTTCCTTTCGGGTCTGTGGGGAGGAACCGGGGCGCGTTCAGGCGCGCAGGTCGAAGACCAGGCGGGCGGCGACCTTGCCGCTCAGCACCTCGTCGAAGCAGCCGTTCACCTCGTCCAGCCGACGGGTCTCGCGGATCACCCGGGTGCGGCCGAGGGAGTGCAGCCGGAACACCTCGGCCAGGTCCTCGCGGGTGCCGACGATCGAGCCGATCACCGAGGTGCCGTTCAACACCGTGTCGAACACCGGCAGTTCGAGCGTCCCGTCGGCCGGGAGAGCCACCAGGACGAGCGTGCCGCCGCGGCGCAGCGAGCCGTACGCGGCACGGAACGAGTCGTTGCTGACGGCGAGGGCGATCGCCGCGTGGGCGCCGCCGAGCGCCTGGACCTCGGCGGCGACGTCCTGGAACCGGGCGTCCAGGACGTGGTCGGCGCCGAGTTCGCGGGCCAGGGCCAGCTTCTCGTCGGTGACGTCGACGGCGATGGTCTCGGCGCCGAAGATCCGGGCGTACTGCAGGGCGAGGTGGCCGAGGCCGCCGATGCCGGAGATCAGCACCCGGGTGCCGGGGCGGGCGCCGGAGACCTTGAGCGCCTTGTAGGTGGTGACGCCGGCGCAGGTCAGCGGGGCGGCGTCCAGCGGGTCGACGCCGTCGGGGACGGGCACCACGTAGTCGCCGTGGGCGAGCGCGTACTCGGCGTAGGCGCCGTCCACCGAGTAGCCGCTGTTGTGCTGGGCCTGGCAGAGCGTCTCCCGGCCGGCCACGCAGTGGTCGCAGCGGCCGCAGGCGTCGGCGAGCCAGGCGATGGCGACCCGCTCGCCGATCCGCACGTGCCGCACCTCTTCGCCGATCGCCTCCACGATGCCGACGCCTTCGTGGCCGGGGACGAACGGCAGACCGGGCTTCACCGGCCAGTCGCCGCGGGCGGCGTGGATGTCGGTGTGGCACAGCCCGCAGGCCTCCAGCCGGACCAGGACCTGCCGCGAGTCCGGGGTCGGGACGGGACGGTCCTCGACGGCGAGCGGTTCGGTGAACGCGTGGACGACGGCGGCCTTCATGATGTCCTGCCCTTCTGACCGTGGCGGAGCGGCCCCGGTGTGCACCGGCTGCCGCGCTGTCTCCATCCCACCTCGCCGACCCGGCCGTCCGCTGGGGCCGGGCGGTGCACCGCTTCGAGGCCGAAGGTCCCCGGACCGACGACGATGGTCTCCGTGCGACCGATCCGCCCGGGCCGAGGCAGCTGGAGACCCCCGGCGACCAGGGGGCAACTGCCGAGTGACAGCCCGGACTTCGACTGGATAAGGTGTGCCGCTTCGAGGACACGGCGGGTCGGGGAGAGACGCCGTGCAGTGAGGAGGATCAGGAACGGTGGGGGATTTTCAGGACCGGCCCGCGATGCCCGGGTACGGCCCGGCAGCCATGGGCAGACCGGCCGGGGCGCCGGTCGGGTTCATCTTCGTGGTGGTGCTGTTCGCGGTGCTCGGCGCCCTGGTCGACGCGCTGTTCTCGTTCGGAATGCTGTTCGCCACGGACAGCTGCGGCACCGGGAGTCCGGACGGCTCGGCGGCGGTGTGCAACCCGGCCGTGTGGGCGCTCACCGTCGCCCTTCCGTGGGCCGGCCTGCTGGCGGCCGTGGTGCTCGCCTCCGTGGGCGCCGTCCGGGCCCGGCGTCGCGGGCGCTCGCCCTGGCGCGCGCTGCCCGTCGCCGTGGCGGTCTACCTGCTGGCCTGCGGCGTCGCCTACCTGGTGGTCTTCGGTCCCTGACCGACTACGGTGCTGCGTAGGCGCGTTCCAGGGTGAGCAGGTGATCCGCGTGGGCCGCCACCAGGGGCAGGTCGTGGCTGACCAGGAGGACGGCGAGGCCCCGGGCGGCGCGCAGGTCGCGGAGGAGGTCCATGATGCCGTCGGCGGTGCCGGCGTCGAGGGCCGAGGTGATCTCGTCGCACAGCAGGACGTCGGGTTCGGCGGCCAGCGCCCGGGCGACGGACACCCGCTGGCGCTGGCCGCCGGAGAGCTCGTGGGGGCGGCGTCCGGCGTGGTCGGGGGTGAGGCCGACGGCGGTGAGCAGCTCGGCGACCCGGGCCTCGCACTCGTCGGCGGGGCGGGCGAAGTGCAGCTTCAGCGGCCTGGCGAGGGTGGCGCCGACGGTGTGGGCGGGGTTGAGCGCGCCGAGCGGGTTCTGCGGGACGAGTTGGATGCGGCGGCGCTGGTCGCGGGTGCGCCGACGGTAGGAGGCGGCCAGGGGTTCGCCGTCGAGGGTGATGCGGCCGGCGTCGGGGCGGTGCAGGCCGGCCAGGGTGCGCAGCAGCGTGGTCTTGCCGCAGCCCGAGGGGCCGGTGATCCCGGTCAACGTGCCGGGACGGAGCGAGAGTTCGAGGCCGGTGAGGACCTGACGGCGGGTCCGGCCGGCGCCCACCCGGGCGTCGAGCGCCGTCACTTCGACGACCGGCGCGGCCTCGACGGAGCTGCGGACCGGCGCGGGCTTCGCGCGACGAGGGCCGACGACGGCGGGCCGCAGCACCGACGTCTCGTCGGCGCAGCGGGCGACGAACTCGGTGTCGTGGCTGCTGAGCGCGACGGCGATGCGGTCGCGGTCGGCCAGCTCGCGCAGCAGGTCGGCGATCTCGTCGCGCAGGGCGGCGTCCAGTCCGGCGGTGGGTTCGTCGAGGAGCAGGATCGCGGGCCGGCGGGCGAGGGCGCGGGCCAGCGCGACGCGGCGCTGCTGTCCGCCGGACAGGCTCCCGGGGCGGCGGTGTTCGAGGCCCTCGTCGGTAGGGAGCCGGACGGCCCGCAGCAGCTCCGGCACGGAGACTCGGCGGGGCTGCGGGGCGGTCTCGGCGACGAGCCCGGCGACCCGCATGCGGGGGTTGAGTCCGGAGCCGGGGTCCTGGCCGAGGAAGGCGAGGCGGTGGCGGCGCAGTCGGCGCAGTTCCTCGGGCGGGAGGGCGAGGATGTCGTGACCGAGAACGGTCAGACTCCCCGCCGCACGGTGCGCGCCCGGGGGGAGGGCGCCGACGAGGGCGCGCAGCAGGGTGGTCTTGCCGGCGCCGGAGGGGCCGGTGACGGCGGTGATCCGGCCGGGGCGGAGGGTGAGTTCGGCGTCCACGAGCAGCGGGGTGTCCCCGAGGGCGACGGACAGGCCGGCGGCGCGGGCGGCGGGTTCGGTGGTGCTCACAGCGGGGTCTCCGGGGTGGGCCGGGCGGGGGCGAGCGCCTCGGCGGCGAGGTTGACGCCGATGGCGAGCAGGCCGATGGCGAGGCAGGGCGCGCCGACGGCCCACGGGTTGAGGGTGATTCCGGCGGCGTTCTCCCGGATCATCAACGCCCAGTCCGCTTCGGGAGGTCGGGGGCCGAGTTGGAGGAACGCGGCGACCGAGACCAGGTAGACGCCTTCGACGAAGCGCAGACCGAACAGCGCGAGCAGGGTGGCGCGCAGGTTGGGGAGGACCTGGTGGAACGTCAGGTGCCAGAGCGTCTCGCCGCCGGCGGCCGCGGCTTCGACGAAGCCGGTGGCGGCGACGGGGGCGGCCGCGGCGGCGACGATCCGGACCGCGTAGGGGATCCCGAGCAGGGTGGCGGCGACCGCGACGGCGAGCTGGCCGCCGCCGGGCCAGGACAGGGCGACGAGCATGACGGCGAGCACGGGCGGCAGCAGGATCGTCAGGTCCGCGGCACGTTCGATCCACCGGCCGAGGGCCGGGCGCAGCACCGCGACGATGCCGACGGCGGTGGCGGCCGCGGTGACGGCCAGCGCGATGGCCAGGGCGGTGGCGATCAGGGGTGCGCCGCCGGTCAGCAGGCGGCTGAGGACGTCCCGGCCGAGCTGGTCGCCGCCGAGCGGTGCGCCGTCGCCCGCTCCGGCGTACGGGAAGGTGACGGGGGTGTCGATCGGGTGCGGGGCGAGCAGCGGCCCGGCTAGCGCGAGGGCGACCAGGACGAGCGCGGGGGCCGAACGGAGCAGCACCCGCCGGGTGGTGGGCGCGGGGGCGGTCATCGTCGCTCTTCTCCGAGAGTGGTGGTGCGGACGAGGTCGGCGAGAAGCAGGAGCGCGCTGACGGCGGCGCCGGCGGCGGCCACCACTCCGGCGACCAGCGGCGTGTCGCGGTCGGTGATCGCCCCGGCCAGGACGGCGCCGATGCCCGGGTAGTTGAAGAGGGTCTCGACGACGACGGCGCCGCCCAGCAGCATCCCGGCGGAGGTGGCGATGCCGACGGCGACGGCAGGCAGCGCGCCGGGCAGCAGGTGGCGGGCGAGGACGCGCCGGCGGGGCAGGCCGTCGAGGACGGCGGCCCGGACGTGCGGCAGGGCCGCCTGGTCGGCGAGCGCGCCGCGGACGATCCGGGTGTTCCAGCCGACCTGGGGGACCGTCAGGGCCAGCAGCGGCAGCACGATCATGGTCCAGCTCTCGGGTCTGCCGTCCGGCCCGGTGAGGGTGACGGCGGGCAGCCAGCCGGTCCACCGGGACAGCAGCAGGAGCAGCGCGACGGAGACCACGAACTCCGGCAGCGCGAACGCCGCGGTGGACAGGGCGTCGACGCCCCGGTCGACGCGGCCGCCGGGGCGCAGCGCGGCCCAGCCGCCGAAGGCGAGCGCGCCGGCGGTGCTCAGGACCAGGGCGAGGCCGCCGAGCAGCAGGGTGTTGGGGAACGGCCCGGCGAGCACGTCGGCGACGGGCCGGCCGTGCGCGGTGGTCCCCAGGTCGCCGGTGGGCAGGCCGGTCATCCAGTCCCGGAAGCGTTCGGCGACCGGGCGGTCGAGGCCCATGGCGGCGCGCCGGGCGGCGAGGTCGGCGGCGCCGACGCCCCGGTCGGAGCTCGCGCCGGCGGCGTCGCCGGGCAGCAGCTCGACGGCGGCGAACACGACCGCCAGCAGGACGACCAGCATCAGTACGCGCCGGGCGGCCTGTCGGGCGACCCGGCCCGCGCCGGGGAGGACGCGGGCCGGGAGACCGGACGCCCGGGGCGCGGTCAACGCGCCAGCCAGGTCTTTTCGAGCTGGACCCGGCCGTAGCCGGGCAGCCCGGGCAGGTCGCGGACGGCCGCGCCGGCCAGGTCGATGCCGTCGGCCATGCCCCACAGCAGGTAGCCGGACCCGGCGAACTCGATCTCCTGGAGCCGGTGCAGCAGCTTGTCGCGCTCGGCGGCGTCGGCGGTGCCCATGGCCGTGCGGTAGGTCTCGTCGAAGCTCGGCTCGTTCCACCCGGACTCGTTCTGGCCGGCGTCCGAGAGCATCGTCTTGGAGGCGAAGAACACCACCGAGTCGTTGGTGCCCCAGTAGCTGGTGTAGAGCGTGCCCTTGAGCCAGGTGTCGTCCCAGAAGACCTTGGAGTCCTGCTTCACCACGTTGATCCTCACCCCGGCCTCGCGGACCTGGGTGGCGAACAGCGTCGCGGACTCCGCCAGGCCGGCGATGTCCTCGGTGGTGACCAGGTCGTAGGTCTTCGCGGTGTCGAAGCCGGCGTCGGCGAGCAGCTGCCGGGCCCTGGCCAGGTCCCGGGTGCGCTGCGGGATGTCCTTGGCGAAGGCCGGGTCGCCGGTGCCGAGGATGTCGTTGGCGACGGTGCCGTAGCCGGACAGCACCTGCCTGACCATGGCGTCGCGGTCGACGGCGAGCTTGAGCGCCTCGCGCACCCGCGGGTCGGCGAACGGACCGTCGGCGGTGCGCATCACCACGGGCATCGCCATGTCGTTGGGCCGGCGGACGATCCGGACGTCCTTGCGGGCCTCGGCCGTCCGGGCGGCGACGGCGCCGACGTTGGAGGCGACGTCGATCTGCCCGGCCAGCAGGGCGTTGGCCATCGCCTGCGGGCTCTCGAACAGCCGCACCTCGACGGCGTCCAGCAGGACCTGGCCGCCGTGCCAGTGGTCGTTGCGCACCAGGCGGGCGTTGCCGTCGCGGTACCAGTCGAGCTTGAACGGGCCGGTGCCCGGGGCGCCGGCGACCGCGTCGTCCGCGGTGTCCTTCTTCAGCACGAAGGTGGTCAGCCGGGTCAGCAGCGGCAGGTCGGCGTTGGGGTAGTCGGAGACCAGGACGACCGTCCGGGCGTCCTCCGCCGTGATGCTCTCGGGCCGGATGCCGGGCAGCCGGCTCCGGCCGGCCGGGGTGTTGCGCAGGCGCTTCAGCGACCAGACCACGTCGTCGGCGGTGACCGGGGCGCCGTCGTGGAAGGCGGCGCCGTCGGCCAGGGTGAAGCGCCAGGTCCGCAGGTCCGGCGAGGGCTTCCAGGAGGCGGCCAGGCGGGGGGCGGTGTTGGTGCTCGCCCCCGGTATCGCCAGCGTGTCGTAGATCAGGCTGATGATCAGGTAGTCGCTCTCGTTGGCCTGACTGCCGTGCGGATCCCGGGTGACGGCGGAGGCCTTCCCGAGCGCACCGACCTTCAACGTCCCACCCGGGCGCGGCCGTTGACCGGACTCCCCGGAGGACGCGGCACCCTCGCCGCCGCCGTTGCCGCCACCGCAGGCGGCGAGCACACCGACCGCCCCCGCTCCGGCTCCGGCCCACAGCAGCTGTCGTCTGGTGACGCCCACGTTCGATCCTCGTCTCGGGTCCGCGTTCCACTTGCTGAGGTTTGCCTATCCTAAGTTCTAGGCCTGCCGCAAGCCCGCCGCCCTGTTGCCACCCATCCGACCGACCGCCAACTCCTTTGATCTGCAGACCAGTTGACTGCACCTCAAACAAACTCCATCGCCAACGATCGAATAAGTAAGGGTTGCCTAACCTCGAAGTCGTTGTTACGTTTCGTGCCGTCCGGCGGTTCGAGCCGCCCCGGACCGATGCTCCACGCGCAGCTCCCGCCGCCGTCCCACCTCGGCGCGGTGATGCCACGTGGCTCCGTCCCCCCTCCTGTCCCCGGAAGGTCCCGCCGTGCCCACCTGCCCTGCCCCGGTACGCCGTCTCGACCCCACCGCCGTCGCGGAACTCACGTCCGCCGCCGCCGAGTTGCTGGCCCTTCACGGCTCCGCCACCAGCCCCGGCCTGCTCGCCGACCTGCCCGCGAAGTCGGCCGCGCTCGGCGAACCGCTGCGCCGCCGCCTGCGCCCCGTCGACACCGCCGACGGCCTGTTCGTGCTGCGCGGACTGCGCATCGACGACACCGACCTCGGCCCCACCCCCGGGCACTGGTCGAAGGTCGGCGACGCCGGCGCGCTGTGGGACGTGGCCCTGCTGCTGGTCTCCGCCCTGATGGGCACCCCGATCGCGTGGGAGGGCCAGCAGGACGGCCGGTTCGTGCACAACATCGTCCCGTCGCCCGGCCACGAGAGCGAGCAGACCGGCGCCTCCAGCTCCGTCCTGCTCACCCCGCACACCGAGGACGCCTTCCACCCGGGCCGCGCGCACCTGCTGCTGCTGTGCTGCATGCGCAACCACGACGCCATCGCCACCACCGCGGCCAGCGTCCGCCTCGTCGAGCTGTCCGACGCCGACGTCGACCGGTTGAAGCGGCCGGTCGCGCCGATCCTGCCCGACGACGCCTACGAGCAGGCCCAGCGGTTCGGCGGGCGGCCCGCCCCCGTGCCCACCCTGTTCGAGGCGCCCGACGGCCTGACCATGCGCTACGACCCGGCCTACACCCCGCAGGAGACCGCGGACCCGGCCTGGCGCGCCGCGTACAGGCGGCTCGGTGACGAACTCGCCCGGGTCTCGGTCGCGGTGAGCCTGGAGCCGGGTGACGTCCTGGTCGTCGACAACGACCTGGTCGTCCACGGCCGGGTGCCGTTCCGGGCCCGCTACGACGGCACCGACCGCTGGCTCAAGCGCGCCTCCGTCCGCGTCGAACAGCGCCCCACCCGCCCGGCCGCCGAGGCGGACGAACACGGCTACGGCCAGGCCGCCCTCACCCTCTGAGCCACCTCCTCGAAAGGGCATCCCTCATGGACCGGGACGACACCACCCTGCGGGTCCTGTCCACCAGCGACCTCGCCGGACTGGACATCACCCTCGCCGACGTCCTCGAGACCGTCGAACAGGCCTACCGCACACTGGCCGCCGGACAGTCCGACAACCCGCGCAAGCTCACCGTCAAACCGGCCGACGGCCACTCCGTCGCGTACGCCATGCTCGGCCGCGACGGTGTGCGCAACGTCGTCGCCGTCAAGACCTCGTACAAGCACGGGCTGGACGCCGGCCGTGAACAGCAGCACTACTACACGACGCTGACCCTCTACGACGACGTCACCGGACGGCCGGTCGCCATGCTGGACTGCGCCCGGATCGGCTCCCTGCGCACCCCGGCCGTCTCCGCGCTGCTGGCCCGCGAATGCGCCGCCCCGGGGGCGAGGACGGCGCTGGTGATCGGCACCGGCACCCAGGGACGGCTCGCCCTGCCGTTCCTGCTCACCGCCCTGCCCGGGCTGGAGCGCCTGCTGCTGTCCGGCACCCACCCCGACGGCATCGCCGCCGTCCGGGCCGAACTCGCCCGGCACTTCCCCGACCGGGAGCTCGAACTGGTCACCGATCTGGAGACCGCCGCCCGCGACGCCGACCTGGTCGTCGCGACCGCCGGCGGGCACACCCGGGCCGCCGTCGAGGCCGACTGGCTGAAGCCCGGCGCGGTGGCGATCCTGGTCGGCCACGGCCTCGCGCCCGCCACCCTCCACCGGGCGGACCGCGTGATCGCCACCAGCGCGGCCCAGATGCGCGTCACCGGCACCGACATGGCCGACGCCGACGGCGAACTCCCGCCCGTCGACCTGGAGTTGCCCGCCGTCCTGGCCGGCGACGGCGCCGCCCGGACCGCGCCCGAACAGCGGATCTTCGCCTACAACAGCGGACTCGTGGTCACCGACATCGCCCTCGGCCACCGCTTCGCCCAACTCGCCGCCGACCAGCGGCTCGGCACCGAGGTCGCCCTGTGGCGCTGACCCTGCCCGCCCACCCCGACCCGCTCGCCGAGCGGATCCACCGGAGCGGCCTGCTCCACGAACTCGCCCACGGCCTCGGCGGCCCGTTCCACTACCTGCTGCCCGAGCGGTTCGACGCCAACCTCGCCGCGTTCCGCGCCGCCCTCGCCGACGCCGGCGTCGACGGCCGGATCCACTACGCGAAGAAGGCCAACAAGGCCTCCGTGTTCGTCGACCGGTGCGCCGCGGCCGACATCGGCGTCGACGTGGCGTCCCTCGGCGAGCTGCGCGACGCGCTCGGCCACGGCGTGCGGGGCGAGCACCTGGTCGTCACCGGCCCCGCCAAGTCCGCGCCCCTGCTCCAGGTCGCCGTCCGGCAGGGCGCGTTGATCGCCGTCGACGCCCCCGACGAACTGGAGCACCTGCTCGGCCTCGACGGCGGCCGACCCGCCCGCGTCCTGCTGCGCCGCCACCCGCCGTCCCAGCCGGGCAGCCGGTTCGGGCTGGACGACGGGCAGTTGCACCGGGCACTGGAGCGGTGCGCCGCGGCGGGCGACGCCGTGCGGATGGAGGGCTTCAGCTTCCACCTGTCCGGCTACGCGGTCCGGCCGCGCGCCGACCTGGCCGGGGAGCTCGTCGAACTCTGCCTGCACGCAAGGTCGTTGGGCCTGCCTGCGAACCGGATCAGCATCGGCGGCGGCTTCCCCGTCGACTACGTCGCCGCCGACGCCTGGGACGCCTTCCTCACCGCCCAGCGGCCCGGGCACTACCACGGCGAAAAGTCCTTCGCCGCAAGCGACTTCTACCCGTACCACTCCCCCGTCGCCGGCGCCGACACCCTGCGCGAGATCCTCGCCGCCCGCCCCGGCGGCACCGGGCCCAGTCTCGCCGAGCGGCTCCGGCAGGCCGGCGTGACGCTCCTGCTGGAGCCCGGCCGCGCGCTGCTGGACCGGGCCGGGTCGTCGGTGTTCCCCGTCCAGGGCGTCAAGGACCGCGCCGGGTACGGCATCGTCACGGTGGACGGCACCAGCCTCAGCCTGTCCGAGCAGTGGTTCGCCAGCGAGTACCTGCCGGAGCCGGTCCTGCTCCGGGCGGCCCCCTCGCCCGCCGATCCCGCCGATCCCGCTGGCCTTGCCGATCCCGCCGACCTTGCCGACCGGCCGTACCGGGCGTGCGTGGGCGGGGCCAGCTGTCTGGACTCCGACCTGCTGACCTGGCGCAAGATCGCCTTCCCGGCCCGGCCCCGGGTGGGCGACCTGCTGGTCTACCCCAACACGGCCGGCTACCAGATGGACTCCAACGAGTCCCCCTTCCACGAACTCCCGCTGCCGCCGAAGGTGGTCGTCGACCACTCCGGCGACCGCCCGCGCTGGCGCCTCGACCGCTGACCCCCCGACCCGACGTCCTCACGGAGCCCACACCATGACCGACGCCCTGACCCGCCCGCCGGTGGTCAGCCGGATGTCCGAACTGATCGGCCGCACCCCGCTGTTCGAGCTCGCCCACGCCGACAACGGCGCGCGGCTGCTGCTCAAACTGGAGATGTTCAACCCCACCGGCAGCGCCAAGATCCGGATGGCCCGTCAGATGGTCCTCGACGCCGAGGAGCGCGGCGAGCTGCGCGAGGGCGGCCACATCGTCGAATCCACCTCCGGCAACACCGGCCTGGGCCTGGCCGTGGTCGCCGCCGAGCGCGGCTACCGCTTCACCGCCGTCGTCGACAACCACGCCGCCGTCGACAAACTGCGCGGGATGAAGGCGATGGGCACCGAACTCGTCCACATCGACGCCGGCGCCGACGGCGGGGAACTCCACACCGCGGCCCGCGAGGAACTCGCCGAACAGCTGGCCCGCGGCAAGGACAACACCTTCTTCACCGAACAGCACAACAACCCCAGCAACGCCGTCGGCTACTACGCCGTCGGCCGGGAGATCGCCCAGGCCCTCGACCACCGGGTCGACGTGCTGATCGGCGCGGTCGGCACCGGCGGCGGGCTCTGCGGCACCGCCCGCGAGCTGAGGAAGTCCGTGCCCGGCGTCGCCGTCGTCGGCGTCGAACCGAAGGGCTCGATCGCCTTCGGGCCGCCCGCCCATGACTACTACCAGTCCGGCACCGGCACCCCCGAGGGCGCCACCATCGGCCTGCTGGTCGACTACGACCTCATCGACGAGGGCGTGAAGGTCGGCGACGTCGAGGCCTTCGCGACCGCCCGCGTCGTCGCCCGCCGCACCGGACTGCTCATCGGCGGCTCCGCCGGGGGCGTCGTCCACGAGGCGCTCAAGCGCCTGCCGACGCTCGCGCCGGACGCCGTCATGGTCGCCTTCGTCAACGACGGCGGCGAGAAGTACCTGGACACCGTCTTCGACGACGACTGGATGAACGCCCGGGCGCTGCTCGACCCGGCCGTGGAGGCCGACATCGACGAGACCCTCGGCAAGCTCCGCAGGTCCTGACTTCCTGACTACCTGACTTCCGAGAAACGTGACACCCACGATGCAGCCAGCCACCCTGGTCCGCGACAGCCGCGCACTCGCCGCCCTCGCCGTCCCGCTCGCCCTCACCCAACTCGCCCAGGTCGCCCTCACCACCACCGACACCGTCATGATGGGCGTCCTCGGCACCGAAGCACTGGCCGCCGGCGGCCTCGCACTGGTCGTCTTCAACCAGCTGCGGACCATGGGCGTCGGCCTGGTCACCTCCGTCGGGAACCAGGTCGCGGCGGCCGCTGCCCGGGCCGAACGGGCCGACGAGTCAACAGAGTTGCCGGACGGGGACGGTGTCCGGGCGTTGGTGCGGGCGGCGATGGCGGTCGCCACCCTCGCCGGGCTGGCCGGCGCCGTCCTGATGGTCCTGATCGGCCAGGCCGCGACGCTGCTCGGCCAGGACGCCGCCGTCGCCCACCGCGCCCAAGGCATGCTCGCCGCGCTGGCACCTGGCCTGCTGCCCTGCCTCTGGTTCCAGGCGATCCGCCAGTTCACCGTCGGCATGCGCCGCCCGCAGGCCCTGCTGCGGATCACCCTCGCCTCGGTCGCCGTCAACGCGGGCCTCAACTGGGCACTGATAAACGGAATTTGGGGCCTGCCGAAGCTCGGACTCACCGGCATCGGCATCGCCACCAGCACCGTCCACCTGCTCACCTTCCTCGCGCTGTACGGCTCCGCCCGCCGCGACCCGCAACTGGCACCGCTGCTGCGCCTCGACTTCTGGCGCGCCGACCCGGCCACCGTCCGCCGCCTGCTCCGTCTGGGCGCCCCGATCGCCGCTACCTACGGCTCCGAAGCCGGATTCTTCTCCGTCACCGCCCTGCTCGCCGGCAGCTTCGGCGCCGCCGCACTCGCCGCCCACACCGCCGTCAACCAGCTGATCTACCTCGTCTTCCAGGTCGCCGTCGGCCTCTCCCACGCGGCCTCCATCAACGTCAGCCGGGAACTCGCCCTCGGAGACTTCGCCGCCGCCCGCCGGATCAGGAACACCGCCCTCGCCTGCGGCGCCGTCGTCACCACCCTGGTCGGCCTGGCCTACCTCGCCGTCCCCGAGCTCGTCCTGCGGCCCTACTTCGACCCCGGCTCGCCGTCCGACCAGCAGGCCCTGAAGATCGCCACCGGCCTGCTCGCCGTCGTCGCCGTCCTCCAATTCTTCGACTGCGCCCAGAACATCGGCGTCGGCCTGCTGCGCGGCCTCGACGACACCCGCAGCGGCTTCCGCCTCACCCTGGTCGGCTACTGGCTGGTCGGCCTTCCCGCCGCCTGGCTCTTCGCGTTCCCCCTCGGCGGCGCCACCCACGGCCTCTGGCTCGGCCTGCTCACCGGGCTCGCCACCACCGCCGTCCTGCTGCTGCGCCGCTACGGACGCGCCCTCACCGCGAGAGCCGCCGCCTGAGCCTTCCCCCTCCCCCCTGCCCGCGGGCCGGGGTCCGGTGACCGACCGGCCCGGGTCCCCCTCACCCCGGCTCCGCGGCAGCAGCAGAGCGGTGACAGAGGTGCGGAAGCCGGGCCGGGCGGCATAGGCGAGGCACAGCTGCTCGGCCGCCAGTTTGGTCACCCCGTACGGCGAGGCCGGCCGCGGCGGTTGGTCCTCGCGGTACGGGGGCGTACGCCGTCGCCGTACACGCTGGAGGACGAGGCGACGACCAGGCGTCGCACCCCGGCCGAGCAGTACGCCTCGGTGGTTCGCTGGGTGGCGAGGACGTTGTTCCGGGCGTAGTCGGCGAAACGCTCGCCCCAGGAGTCGCGCACGCCCGGGACGGCCGCCAGGTGGAACATCGTGTCGACGCCGGTGAGCAGCGACCGCACCGCGGTCTCGGCGAGGTCTGCCTCGACGAAGGAAAAGGCCTCATGGGCCAGACAGTTGGCGAGATTGTCCCGGGCACGGTCGACGGTATGCGCAATTCACGCATTCGGGTTGATTCCCACCATCTCACTTGACGCTGTGCGGAGTTGCACCCCCTTCCGACGCGACTGGTCCGAATTCAGTAGCGGGCGATGGCTGCGCCGAGCGATGTTCGGGAAGCCGCCCCGGCCGTATCACCGCACGGCAGACCCGTCCTGACCGTCCTTCATCCGCCTCTGCGGTCGGTGGCCGCGAAGGGTGACTCAGTAGACGGCTGCTGCGCCGGTGGCGTTGCCGGCGGGTCGGCGGGGTAGGGCTTCTCCGGACGGTACGGCTCGGGCCGGAGGGTGTGTCCGGCGTTCCGCGGGCCCAGGAGTGGGGGGTGTGGCGTCCTTGTCAGGAGATGTTGTCGTCGTCACCGGCGCTGCCAGTGGCATCGGGCGGGCGGCGGCGTTACGGCTGGCCCGGGCGGGCTGGGCGGTCGCGGCGGTGGACGTGGATGCGGCCGGTCTGGATGGGCTGGCCGCCGAAGCGTCCGGGGTGCGTCCGTTCGTCTGCGATGTCACCGACGGGGAGGCGGTCGCCGCCTTCGCGCTCGAAGTGGCACGGGAGTTGGGACCGCCGCGCCGGCTGCTGCACAGCGCCGGCGTCGGCGTGATGGGGCCGCTGCTCGATCAGGATCCGGCGGACACCCTGCGGGTGATGGACATCGTGTACGGCGGGACGCTGCGCATGGTGCACGCGCTGGTGCCGTTGATGGCGGCCCGGGGCGGCGGCGAGGTGGTGCTGTTGGGCTCGATCGGCGGATGGGTGCCGGTGCCGATGGGCGGCGGGTACGGCGCGGCGAAGGCTGCGGTGCACTTCCTGGCCGAGATCGTCACGGCCGAGCACCGGGCCGACGGCATCCGCGTCCTGTGCGTCTGCCCGCCGGCGGTGGAGACGCCGATGCTGGACCGGATCCGCATCGACTCTCCTCAACTCCTCGGCCCCCGCCCGGGTTTGAGCATCGAAGCAGTACTGGACTCGATGGACCGGGCACTGACCCGCGGCCGACCGTGGGCCTTCCCCGGACGTGGCACCCGGGCCCTGTGGACGGCCCGGCGGCTGGCGCCCAGGACGCTCAGCGGAATCATCGCCCGGAAGCTGGTCGGCAAGTAGCGCGCCACCCGCGGCCACCGGCATCGCCTCGCCTCGGGACCGCACGGTGGTCGGCGCATCGGCGCGCGCAGTTCGGCCACGGGCCGGTGTCCGGGTCCCCGCCTGCTGCCGAGGCGGGGACCCCCGTTGCCCGGTGCGGGCGTTCGGTCAGGCGTGAAGGTGCGTGAGGACGGCGGACAGCGCGCGCTGCACGGCCTCGCGGGTCTCGTCCGTGGGGTCGTGCACGTCGAATCCGTGCAACGCGTGCGGCACGTCCACGAGCTCCAGCGCCGCGCCGCACTCGTCCGCCGCCGCCACGAACGCGGCGACCGTCGCGGCGATGTCCGGCGCTTCGAGTCCCACCCGGGTCAGCACGATCGGCAGTCGGCCGGCCTTCGGCAGCACCGCGGCCGGGGCGAAGCGCGGGTCGACACCGACCCAGCCTGCCAGCGGCGCCAGCACCGGGTAGTTGGCGGCGACACAGCGCAGCCAGGGCTGGGGAGCGGCCAGGTGGTCGGAGAGCAGCAGGCCGCCGCCGGAGAAGACCCACAGCGCGATCCGGTCCGCGTCGACGCGCGGGTCCGCCCGCAGCACCCGCAGCGCCTCCGCGACGTCGGCCGCGGCCGTCGGGTAGTCGGACGTCGCGTGGAGCCGGTGGGCGACGACCGCGCCGACCACGCCCCGGCTCGCCGCGAGCCGCGCGTGGCCGACGTAGAGCGGCCAGTCCCGCAGGTCGGGCACCAGGTCGCGCGGCAGCGGACCGCCGTGCACGAAGAGGATCGCCGGGCGGGGGCCGCCGTCGTCGGCCGGGTCCGGCAGGTGCAGGTCCAGACGTCCGGTGCGTTCCCGTGCCGCCACCGGCACGTCGAGCAGGAACGGACGCTCCTGGAACGGCGTGTTGTTCGCCGGAGTGAGCCGGTGGCCCTCTCCGGCGGCGGCGCGCAACAGTGTCGCGGCCAGCTCGTCGGGGCAGGAGAGCATCGGCCAGTGGCCCGTCGCCAGTTCGAAGAAGCCCACGCCCGGCTCGGCGAGGGCCTGGAACTGCGGCATGCCCGACGTCACCAGCTGCTGCACGGCCTCGATGGTGAGCCCGCTCGCCGTGCACAGGACGCCGCTGGTCGGCACGCTCCTGAGCGCACCGGTCAGCCGTAGCGGCTCGGTCAGCGTCCGCCCCGGCTGCGGCGCGGCGAGCGACGACAGCTGCTCCAGATCGGCCGGCGACAGGCCGGTCGTGTTGCCCCACCGCTGCCACTGGTCGGGCGCGGGCGCCGGCACGGTCGCGTCCGGCCGCTCGCGCAGGAGGGTGTGCACGTCCGTGTCGGGCACCAGCGCGAGGGGCAGGTCGCCGTCCTGCGGCAGCCCGGAGTCCAGGTAGACGATCCGGGTGACCCGCTCCACGCGGCGCTGCGCCGCGCCGAGCACGGGGTGGATGGCGTAGTCGTGCCCGACGAGCACCACCGTCGGCGCGGTGACCGCGTCGATCAGCCGCACCACGTCGGCGATGTGGGTCTCCAACTCCACCTCGCCCTCGTCCACCCCGCCTGCGGGCGCCGCACCGCCGCCCGTGCCGGTCAGCGTCGCGGCGTGCACCTCGGCGCCCGCCTCGCGCAGTTTCTCGCCCACCCGGTCCCACAGCAGCCCGCCGGTGAACGGGCCGGAGGCCAGGATGAACGCGGTCCGAATCTCTTGATCGCTTCGCATGCGGGTACGGTAGGAACTCCCCCAACGGGAGGTTCAAGTGGTGCTGCCGCACGACCTGCTGAGCATCGGTGAGCTCGCCGAGCGCGCCCGGGTGAGCGTGAAGGCAGTGCGTTTCTACTCGGATCAGGGCCTGCTGCCCGAGGCCGGTCGCAGCGGCGGCGGACACCGCCGTTACGCCCCGCAGGCGCTGGAGCGGCTGCGGCTGATCCGCTCGCTGCGTGCGCTGGACGTGCCGCTGCCGGAGGTCGCCCGGGTCGTCGCCGAGGAGACGGCCGAGGACGGGGCCGGTGAGGGCTTCGACGAGGGTCTTGAGGCCGTCGTGGCCCGGCAGTTGGACAGCCTGGGTGCCGAGATCGCCGCGCTGCGCTGGCGGGAGGCGGCGCTGCGGCTGCTGCACGAGGCCGCGCCCGTGGAGCGCGCCGAGCTCCTGCGTCTGGTCGGCGCGCTCGGCACACCTCCCAGTACGGAGACCCTGGTCCGCTACTGGCGCGGGCTGCTGCCGGTGAGGCTCCCCGCTCGGCTGGTGGCCGCCATCGTGGAGGCGGCGGTGCCGTCGCTGCCGGAGCAGCCCTCACCGGCACACGTGTTGGCCTTCGCCCGGCTGCACGAACTGACCGCGGCCGTGAACAACGCGTGCCTGGCGGATCACCGCCCCTCGCCGCCACGGCCGGACATGCTCTACGACGGCCTGCGCGAGGCCTACGACCTGGCTACGCCCGCCCTGCTCGCCGGTCGCGACCCCGCCGCGGGCGAGGCCCTGGACTGCTTCGTCGCCGCCCACGCCCGGGCGCACGACCGCCACGACACCCCCGACTACCGCCGCGAACTCGGCCGCGACCTCGCGGTGGGCGACCACCCCGCCATGCGCCGCTACTGGGCGCTCGCAGGCGAGTTGACCCCGGCCCCGACTCTCGGCGCCGCGAACACCTGGCTCAGCTCCGCGCTCGCCGCACAACTCGCGACGAACTGACGGCGCAGCGTCCGCAGGTCGCTCCGTAGGAGGTCCGCGGTGGTTCGTGTCATCGGGTGCCGGGCTGTCAGGGGGCGGTCGAGCGGGTGATCGCGGTGAGGGCGTGCTGGAGGGTGGCGTCGCTCGCTGGCCGGTCCCGCCAGCGGGCGCCGATGTGGCCGTCGGGTCGGACGAGTAGTGCTCCGTGCGGCCGGAGGCCGCAGAGGTCGGCGTGCTCAAGGGGAAGGGCCTCGATGTGCAGCGGCCATGGTGCGGCGCTCTGTTGCTGCCAGTGAGTCGGGTCCGGGGTGAGCAGGGTGAACCACTCGCCGAGGGTGTCGAGGGTGGAGCGGTCGCGGGAGAGCCGGAGGTGCGGCAGCCGACGGCCCGGCTCTGCGGTGGGGACGTAGTCCGTGCCCGAGTCGGACGGCTCGGGCGGGGTGCTGCCGTCGGTGAGGACGGCGTCGGAGCGGTAGGTGACGCCGAGCACTAGACCGAGTTGGGCGAAGTACTGCTCCGACCACGGGAGTTCGGCCTCTGCCGGTGCTGCTTCGCCGGTTCGCAGCTGCTCGCGGCGCCGGTTCTGCACTTGGAGCAGCAGTCGGGTGTTGGCCACGGCCTGGTCGAGGGTCTGCTGGGCGACGGGCTGTCGCTCCGTCTCGTAGGTTTCCAGCAGGCTCGGTTCGGCCCACCCCTGGAGGACGCCCGCCAGTTTCCAGCACAGGTTGTGCACATCGGCGACGCCGGCGTTCATGCCCAGACCGCCGATGATGGGCACCGCGTGCGCGGCGTCGCCGGCCAGCAGGATCCGGCCGTGCCGGAGGCGTTCGGCGACGAACCCGTTCATCACCCAGTGCTGAACCCGCAGCACGTCGACCGGTACGTCGGAGTCGGCGCCGAGGGCGCGCGAGACGAGGCCGGGCCAGTCGGCCCGAGCGGCGTCTTCGGGTGTGGGGACGAACCAGGCCCAGCCGCCCTCGGGGTAGAGCGGGAGGAACGTTCCGTGCGCGGTGAAGTAGACCCCGGCGGGCCGGCGGGCGCACCAGCGGTCGAGGTCGGCGTCGAACACGACGGTGGTGAAGCCCCCGATCGCTCCGGGGCCGGTGGTGTCGATTCCCAGCCGTTGCCGCACCGTGCTGCCCGCGCCGTCGGCGGCGACGACATGGCGGGCACGGACGCGAACCTTCTCACCGCGCCGGTGGTCGACGAGCAGGGCCACGACGCCCTCGGCCTCCTCGACCAGGTCGACGAGCTCGACCCCGAACCGCATCGGCGCGTCCGCTGCGGCGAGAAGCGTGGGTTCCAACCGGTCCTGCGAGGTGACCACGCCGACTACGGGGCTCTCCGGGACCGGCGCATTGACCCCGACCATCGCCGCGGTGGCGAAGTCGCGGTCGCGCAGGGTGTCGCGGAAGCGGACGCGGCCGTATTCCGGTGCGAATGCGCCGGCCGTGATCTCGGCGGCAAGCCCGAGCTGGCGAAAGATCTCCATCGAGCGCACGTTGACCAGTCGGGACCGGGGAAACGGTGACAGCTTGCGGTGCTTCTCGACCAGCAGCGCCCGCACACCCCAGCGCTCCAGCAGCGCCCGGGCGGTGAGCCCGACCGGCCCGCCACCGACGATCAATACGTCCGCCCCGGCGTCGGCTACGGGCATGTCGAACTCCTCCTGCTCACCCCGGGCCCGTCGGGGCACTCGGCGACGGTGACAGGCAGGCGGGCGGCAACTCGGCCGCGCCGGTGGCGTAGCCACGCTCGACGTCGACCTGAACCATCCTCAGGTCATTCATCCGCGCCCTGCGGCCGACCGCAATGTCCGCACGTCGAATGCGCGGGAATCCGTGCTCGCAGAGTCACGGCACCTACCACCGTACCCGGCCCTTGCCCGGACGACGAGCACACCGCTCCGGTGCAGCCGACCCGCCGTGGGACGACGCCTCGACCGACGTTGTCCGACCTCGCGCAGCTGCCCTCCTCGACCGCCGCCGACGACCATGAAACGCTCGATTCGCGCGCCGAAACAATCGATTCGATCGTCCAGACCGTTGATTCGAGCGTCGGGATCGGGCATCGTGTCCTGCACAGCGCTCCGGGCTGCTGTTCCGCGTGTTCCGCAGTGAAGGGGTTCTGCCACATGGACGAGATCGATCGGGCCATCCTGCGGGAGCTTCAGGTGGACGGGCGGATCCCGTATGCCGAGTTGGGGCCGAAGGTCGGGCTGTCGCCGTCGGCTGCGCGGCAGCGGGTGCAGCGGCTGGTCGATGCCAAGGCGGTGCAGGTGGTGGGGGTGACCGACCCGATGACCATGGGGCGTCAGACGATGGCGCTACTGGGGTTGCGGGTGGACGGCGATCCCCGGGCGGTGGCGGACGCGCTGTCGCGGCACGACGAGGTCGTGTACGCGGTGCTGACCGCCGGCAGCTTCGACCTGTTCGTCGAGGTGGTGTGCGACCGGCCGAACGACCTGCTGGACTTCGTCAACGACGCGGTGCGCACCGTCGAGGGCGTGGTGTCGGTGGAGAACTTCCCGTACTTCGCGATCCACACCCACCGCTTCCTGTGGCACACGTGAGGCCGGTGTGAGGCACACGTGAACCGGGCGTCCGCCCCGTACCCAGATCCGCACCACGCCGAGGACTCCGCCATGCCCCACTCCGAGCACCGCACCGTCGACTTCTTCGCCGAGGACGCGCTCCCCGTCCCGCTCGTCACCCCGGCCGAGGCCGAACTCCTTGCTGCCCGGCAGCTCGGGGTCGCCGGGCGGGCCGAGCCGCTGGGCAGCCAGCAGGACGCCAACTTCCTTCTGCAGGACGGGAACGGGGACATACTCGCGGTCCTGAAGATCGCCAATCCGGCCTTCGGCGCCGTCGAGGTCGAGGCCCAGGACGCCGCCGCCGATCTGATCGCGGCGGCACACCCGGAGCTGCGGGTCGCCACCGTGCTGCGCGGGCCGGACGGTGGGCCGCGGCGCGCCGTCGTCGAGGCCGGCGGCGGGGCGGTCATGGCGCGGCTGTTGCGGCATCTGTCCGGCGGTACGCTGTCCGGCCCGCGGCACCTGTCGGCGCCGACGGTCGCGGCGATGGGTGAGATCGCGGGAAAGGTCAGCACCACGCTGCGGGATTTCCGGCACCCCGGGCTCGACCGCGTCCTGCAGTGGGACCCCGGCACGCCGACCGGGTGGTGGCCAGGCTCGCCGGGCACGTCACCGAGGCCGATCGGCGGGACGCTGTCCTGGCGGCGGCGAAGGAGGCCTGGGAGCGGGTGGCGGCGGTCGCGGCCGAACTGCCGCTGCAGGCCGTGCATCTGGACCTCACCGACGACAACCTGATCCGTCGGCCCGGCAGCCGTCCGCCGATGCCCGACGGGATCATCGACTTCGGTGATCTGACGACGAGTTGGGCGGTCGGCGAGCTCGCCGTGTCGCTCTCGTCGATGCTCCACCACGACGGCGTCGAGCCCCATCAGGTGCTGCCGGCCGTCCGGGCCTTCCATGCCGTCCGGCCGCTGTCCGCCGCCGAGGCGGGGGCGCTCTGGCCGCTGGTGGTGCTGCGGGCGGCCGTGCTGGTGGTCAGTGGGCGGCAGCAGGCGGCGGTCGACGCCGACAACGCCTACGCCACGGCCGCGCTCGACCGGGAGTGGCGGGTGTTCGAGCAGGCCACCCGCCTGCCGCTGGCGGTGATGACCAACCTGGTCCGGGACGCGGCGGGCGTCGCCTGCCGGCCCGCTCCGGTCGCCGCACCGACGCACCAACTGCTGCGCGAACTCGACGAGTTCGCCGTCCTCGACCTGTCCACCGATGCCGACGCGATGAACGGCGGGGCCTGGCTCGACGCCGGCGCCGAGGACCGGGCGGCGGCCGCCGCGCTGGCCGGCGGCGGGGCTGCCGCCCGCACCCCGTACGGCGCAGCCCGGCTCTCCCGGACTCCCGCACTGTCCACCGACTCCCCCGCCACCGTGTCCACCGGCGTCGACCTGTGGCTCGGCCGCACCGCCGTTGCGCAGGCGCCCGACGCCGGCCGGGTGTTGGCCGCGGGGCCGGGCCGGATCGAACTCGCCGTTGGGCAGCGGGTCCTGGCGCTGGCGTTCGCTGCCGACGTCCACCCGCTGGTGACCGCGGACGCGGAGGTCGATGCGGGCGCGGAGCTGGTGCGCCTCCCGGCCGGGGCCGCCCTGCACCTCTCGCTGCGCGACGCCGACGGTCCGGCCGTCCCGCCGCTGGTGCGTCCCGAGTACGCCGCGGGCTGGCTGCCGCTCACCACCGACCCGGCGCCGCTGCTGGGTCTGGCCGCCGAGCAGGCGGCGGACCGGGGCGACCTGTTGGAGCGGCGCGGCGCGGTGTTCGCGACGGTGCAGGGGCACTACTACGCGGCCCCGCCGCGGATCGAACGGGGTTGGCGCCACCACCTGTTGTCCACCGACGGCCGCTCGTACCTGGACATCGTCAACAATGTCACGCCGCTGGGCCACGCCCACCCGGGCGTGGAACGGGCGGTGGCCCGCCAGTTGCGGCGGCTGAACACCAACTCGCGGTTCCACTACGCCTCGGTGGTGGAGTTCACCGAGCGTCTCGCCGCGCTGCTGCCGGATCCGCTGGACACGGTGTTCCTGGTCAACTCCGGTTCCGAGGCGGTCGATCTGGGGCTGCGGCTGGCCATCGGCGCGACCGGGCAGCCCGATGTGGTGGCTCTCCGCGAGGCGTACCACGGCTGGACGTACGCGTCCGACGCGGTCTCCACCTCGCTCCAGGACAACCCGAACGCTCTTGCCACCCGGCCGAGTTGGGTCCACACCGTGGATTCGCCCAACTCCTACCGGGGCCGCCACCGCGGCGCGGACGCGGCCCGCTACGCCCCCGAGGCCGTCGCGGCGATCGACACTCTCGCCGCCGAGGGGCGCCCGGCCGGGGCGTTCGTCAGCGAGACCTTCTACGGCAACGCGGGCGGGGTGGCGCTGCCGGACGGCTACCTCGCCGAGGTGTACGCGGCGGTCCGCCGGCACGGCGGCCTGGCCGTCGCCGACGAGGTGCAGGCCGGTTACGGCCGACTCGGGCACTGGTTCTGGGGGTTCGAGCAGCAGCAGGTCGTCCCCGACATCGTCTGCGTCGCCAAGGCGATGGGCAACGGGCACCCGCTCGGCGCGGTCGTCACCACTCGGGAAATCGCCGAACGGTACCGGGAGCAGGGCTACTTCTTCTCCTCCACCGGCGGCAGCCCGGTCTCCAGCGTGGTCGGCCTGACCGTCCTGGACGCGCTGCGCGACGAGGACCTGCAGGGCAACGCGGTCCGCGTCGGCGGGCACCTGAAGCTCCGGCTCCAGGCGCTGGCCGAGCGGCACGCCGTGGTCGGCGCGGTGCACGGCTCCGGTCTGTACCTCGGGCTCGAACTGGTCCGCGACCGCGGCACGTTGGAGCCCGCCACCGAGGAGACCGCCGAGCTCTGCGACCGCATGCTCGACCTCGGCGTGGTCGTCCAGCCCACCGGTGACCACCTCAACATCCTGAAGATCAAGCCCCCGCTGTGCCTGGACACCGCCGCCGCGGACTTCTTCGCCGACACCCTGGACCTGGCTCTGACCCAGCTCGGCCACACCGGCCGACCGGAGGCCGATCCCGCCCCGGGCCCCACCCCTTCGAACTTCCTGGAACGGTGAAGATGTTGGACACGATCGTCGTCGGCGCGGGCATCGCCGGCCTCACCGCCGCTCGGCTGCTGCACGCCGCGGGACAGCGGGTGGTCGTGCTGGAGGCCCGGGACCGGGTCGGCGGCCGGATGTGGACGGACCGCACGGCCGGGTTCTCCGTCGACCGCGGCGCCTCCTGGATCCACGGCCTCACCGGCAACCCGCTCACCGGGATCGTCGCCGAACTCGGCCTGGAGACCGTCGAGTTCACGGTCGGGAGCTTCCAGGCGGGCGGGCGGCCGATCGCCGACCACGACGAGGCGCGGCGGCCGATGGACGAGGCCGCGACGAAGCGGTGGCTCGACGACGTCGAGACCGCGGACGCGCTCTTCCAGCAGGCGATCGCCGACTCCGGCGACGACGAGAGCTACGCCGACGCCACCGAACGCACCCTCGCCGGCACCGGCTGGGACGCCGAACGGGCCGACCGCGTCCGGCAGTTCTACCGGCACCGCACCGAGGAGCAGTGCGGCGCGGACATCGAGCAGGTCGCCGCCCACGCCCTCGACGAGGACGCCATCGAGGGCGAGGAGGTGATCTTCCCGGGCGGCTACGACGCCATCCCCCACGCCTTCGCGGCAGGCCTCGACGTCCGCCTGGGCACCACCGTCACCGCCGTCACCAGGTCGGCGTCCGGCGTCCGGGTCGACACCGACAGTGGCGCCTTCGAGGCCGCCCGGGCGATCGTCACGGTGCCGCTGGGCGTGCTGAAGGCCGGGGCGATCGCCTTCACCCCCGCGCTGCCGGACGCCGTCGCGGGACCGATCGCCCGACTCGGCATGGGCGCGTTCAACAAGGTCTTCCTCCGCTTCCCCGAGCGGTTCTGGCCGGACGGCGTCTACGCGATCCGCCAGCACGGCCGGGCCGGCGTCCCCTGGCACTCCTGGTACGACGTCTCCGCGGTGAGCGGCCGGCCGATGCTGCTGACCTTCGCCGGCGGCGACTGGGCACGGGAGATCGAGCAGCTGACCGACGAGGAGATCGTCACCTCGGTGGTCGACGCCCTGCGCGGCATCCACGGCGACGCCGTCCCCGACCCGGTGGCGCACTGGATCACCCGCTGGGCCTCCGACCCGCTCGCCCTCGGCTCCTACTCGTACGTCGCCGTCGGCTCCTCGCACGACGACCACGACGCGATGGCCGAACCCGTCGACGGCGTCCTGCACTTCGCCGGCGAGGCCACCTACGGCCACGAACCGGCCACCGTCCACGGCGCGCTCCTCTCCGGCCACCGCGCCGCCGAACGCGTCCTCGGCACACCGCTCGCCCTGACCGGCCTCACCCGGGAGCTGGATCCTTCGAGCTGACGGGTGCCGCGTCGCTCCCCGTGACGGAGAGCGACGCGGAACCAGACCACCGCGCTACCGTGTCGCTCAGCGGGGAGGGGGCGGGAAGTTGTTGAGCTGGAGGAGGTTCCAGCTCTGGTTCGCCGTGTTCCAGTAGTCGTCGCTGGGGATGCAGTCCCACTGCTGCAGGACGGCCTGCTCACCGGGCGTGCCGGACGGGGCGTTCGCGTCCAGACATCTGTCGGTGGCCCGATTCTTGATGACCATGGTCATGGGGAAGCACAGGGTGGGACAGGTGTGACCCACCCATGCGGTGCGCCATTCGGACGGCGCGTAACCGGCGTCGCAGTACGGGTACTGGATGACGGGGGTGCCGTTCGAGTAGGTCCCCGCGCGCCAGTCGAGCATCAGGCACTGGCCGGAGTGCAGAGCCTTGATCCGGAAGTACCCGTTCCCACTGTCGAGCAGCTCGTACTGCTGGGAGAGGCTGGTGTTGTCCGGCCACAGGAAGACGCCGGTGTACGAGGCGGTCTGTCCCCAGATGACGTCGGCGCGCAGCCCGGTCCGGACGTTGACGAGCTTGTACCGGGTGGGGTCCGTCGCGTGGGCGGACGAGGGGGCCAGTGCCGCGACGACGACGAACGCCACGGCCGCCGCCAGGGCCGCCGGAGAGAGCCGGGAGAGCCGGCGCCCGGCCGATGCAGTGGACCTGGGGGGACGGCCGAACCGTCGGAGCAGCGGTGTCCGCATGGTGTGGTCCTCCATGGGTTCGAGTGACCGGCGTGGTCGCCGGTTTGGCCCGGACACCCTGGCACCGCGGCCTGTGCGCCGACCTTGCGGCTACCTTGCGACCACCTTGCGAGCCAAGCCAGCATGGGGAGTTGGGCGTTCCGCGGGCACTGTCGATCACCTGGGGGTACATGTGGACTTCCGGCTGCTGGGCGAGATCGAGGTACGGTCGGCGGGCCGGGCGCTCGACATCGGTGCGCCGCGGCAGCAACTCGTCCTGGCCGCACTGCTCGTCGACGCCCGAAGACCGGTCCCGATCGAGGCCCTCGTCGACCGGGTCTGGGGCCACGACCCGCCCGCCAACCCCCGGCCCGTCCTGTACGCCCACCTGAGCCGCATCCGCGCACTGCTGAGACGGCTCGACGGCGGCACGCCCGCGCGGATCGAACGCCGCCACGCCGGCTACGTGTTGGACGTCGACCCCGAGCGGATCGACCTCCACCGGTTCCGCCGGCTGGTCGCCGACCGGCAGCACGACGACGAGACCCGCGCCGAGACGCTCGCCGAGGCCCTGGACCTGTGGCGCGGCGAACCCCTGGCCGGCCTCTCGGGCGCCTGGGCCGCGCAGGTCCGGGCCGGCTGGCACCAACGGCGACTGGACGCGGCCGTGCAGTGGGCACAGGCCGAGTTCCGGCTCGGCCGCGCCACCGCGGTCGTCTCCGCCGTGCCCGACCTCGCCGCCGAGTACCCCCTGGCCGAGCCCCTGGAACACGCCCTGATCCAGGCCCTGCACGCGACCGGACGGGGTGCGGAGGCCCTGCACCGCTACGGCGTCGTCCGCCGACGCCTGGCCGAAGAACTCGGCGCCGACCCCGGCCGCGACCTCCAGACCCTCTACCGAACCGTCCTGACCCCGCCCCCACCGCCCCGCCGCCCCACCGCCCCGGTACCCGGCGCCGCCCCTCCCGCCCCGCCGCCGACGTCCACACCGAAACCCTGAAACCCGCCGTCCTGACCCACGCCCGCACCCGCCACGGCGCCCACCCGACAGACTTCGGCCAACTCCTCGGGCCCTGACGGCCGTTCAGAAACCCTCGTTCGAGCGACGCCGGGCGGCGGGTCAGGGGGTGACTTCGCGGGTGTGGAGGTCGGTGAGGGTTTCGCGGCGGATCAGGAGGCGGAGGTGGCCGGCGTGGACGGTGGCGACGGGTGGGCGGGCGGTGAGGTTGTAGGTGGAGGACATGGAGAGGTGGTAGGCGCCGGCGGTGGGGGTGGTGAGGAGGTCGCCGGGGCGGAGGTCGGTGGGGAGGGGGGTGTTGCGGGCCAGGATGTCGCCGGCTTCGCAGTGGCGGCCGACGACGTCGAAGGGGCGGGTCGGGGCGGTGCCGGTGCGGCCCAGGAGGCGGACGGTGTAGGCGGAGCCGTAGAGCGCGGGGCGGGGGTTGTCGCTCATGCCGCCGTCGACCGCGGCGAAGGCGTGGCCGTCCGCGGTGTGTTTGACGGAGAGCACCCGGTAGACGGCCACGGCGGCGGGGGCCGCGATCGCCCGGCCCGGTTCGATGGTCAACTTCGGTACGGCCAGGCCGTTTTCGGCGCAGCGGGCGGCCAGGCGGGTGGTGACTTCGGCGGCGAAGTGCGCGGGGGCGAGTTCGGGGTCGTCGGGGAGGTAGCGCACGCCGTGGCCGCCGCCCAGGTCGAGTTCGGGGAGTTCGACGCCGTGGCGGTCGCGGATCAGGGCGAGCAGGTCGACCAGGCGGTCGAGGGCCGTGAGGTAGGGGGCGGTGTCGGTGATCTGGGAGCCGAGGTGGCAGTGCAGGCCGGTCAGGCGGAGGCCGGGTTGGGCGAGGATGCGGCGGATCACCTCGGCGGCCTCGCCGGCGGCGATCGAGAAGCCGAACTTCTGTCCGTCGACGCCGGTGCGGACGGCGCTGTGGTGTCCGGCGGCGACGCCGGGCAGGACGCGTACCAGGACGCGCTGCGGGGTGTCGGCCGCGGTGAGGGCGGCCAGGCGCGGGACTTCGGCGAGGTTGTCGATCACGATCCGGCCGACCCGCAGGCGGCGGGCCAGCCGCAGTTCCTCGGGGGTCTTGGCGTTGCCGTGCAGGAGGATCCGTTCGGGCGGGAAGCCCGCGGCGGCGGCGAGGCTCAGCTCACCGGCCGAGCAGACGTCGAGGCCCAGTCCCTCCTCTGCGATCCACTCGGCCATCGCTGTGCAGAGGAACGCCTTCGCGGCGTACAGCACGTCGGCGTCCGGCAGGGCGCGGCGGTAGGCCCGGGCGCGGCGGCGGACCTCGTCCTCGTCGAGCACGTACAGCGGGGTCCCGAACCGCTCGGCGGCCTCGCGCAGGCTGACGCCGCCGAGGGTCAGGTCGCCGTCGCGTCCGGGCCGGGCGGACGCGGGCCAGGGGCTGCCGAGCGGGCGGGGCGCCGAGCGGACGGGGCTCAGTTCGGGCAGGTCGGAGAGGGTGGTCATCGCGGGGGTTCTCCTGGTCCGGAGGGAGGGTTCGGCCCCGGCGGCGGTCGGCCGTCCGGGGCCCGATGGGCGGGCGGTGTCGCCGACGCGCCGTCAGTCCTCGTAGTGCATGGTGTAGCGGCAGTGCCCGGCGACGGGGCGGCGGGTCCGGTCGGGCGCGGGCCGGTTCTCGGGAACGCCGTCGGACCAGCTGTCGAAGACCGATCCGCGCAGCAGGCGGCGGAGGGTCGCATCGCCGGGCCGGTCGTGCTGCCCGTTCGGCACCTGGTTCACGGGGGCGAGCTGGAGGTCGGTCATGGCGTGGTCCCTTTCACCGGGGGGCGAGGGGCGGGCCTTCGGAGCGGCTGCGCCCACGACTCCAGTGCACGCCCGCCGTCCGCCGCCCGCACCGGTTCTTGACGCGGCGGCTACACCGATCGGGCCTGCCCTGACGGGACGTTGACGGAAGCGGCCGACGCTCGGCGCGGCACGTCAACGGTCCGTACGGATCGCACCCCGCCCGATCAGGAACGCAACAGGAAGGCGTCGTCGCCGGTGGCGAGCGGGGATAGCGTCTCTGCTGCGCCCGTGAGCGGCGCCTGGTGTCCGCCCGTCGTGTGGAGGTAGGCCGTGAAGCAGCAGCTGCGGTACCCCGAACGTTCGAAGCCGTCGGAACGCACCCCGACCGGACGGCTGGTGGTACCCGTCCGATCGGGTCCGGCGGGCCACACGCTCCGCGTCTTCCGTACCGCCGTCGGTGACCGCACCGCGGTCGCCTTCACCTCCGAACAGCGCCTGATCGCCGTCCTCGGCCCCGACCATCCCTGGATCGCCCTCGCCGAGCCCGCCCTGCGCGCTCTGTGCGAGCCGCTGGGCATCACCGCACTCACCGTCGACCCCCCACTGGCCGCCCCCGCCCCGGCCCCCTGCGACCCGGCACTCCCCCGGAACCCCGAACCCGGGAGCCTCGAATCCCGGAACTCCGAGCCCCGGAACTCCGAGCCCCGGAGCCTCGAACCCCGGAACCCCGAGCCCCGGGACCCCGAGATCCGCCCGCGGACCCCGGCCTCGGCGCAACGAGGCCCCTCGCGCGTCGTCTGACCGTCGGGCGGCGGCCGCGCATCTCGCCCGCAAGTCCCTTGCGCGACAGGGGCCGGGGCTACGCTACGGGCATGGAAACCGGGGGGAACGGGTTCACCGTGAGCGGGGATCCGCGGGAATTGGGGGAAGCCCTCGCCCTTGAGGCGGGGCTGGCCCGGGCGTTGGACGGGGCGGAGGCGGGGCCGGCGGAGGCGTCCCTCCGGGTGGACGCGGGGCCGATCCTGGCCGAGGCCGAGCGGATGGCCCGGCAGCAGGGGCCCGGGGCCGCCCGGGAGTACCTGATGCGGGAGTCGCGGCGGTACGTGCGCTGGCTGCGGCCGATCGACTTCGGGCTGGCGGGGAACGACAGCGCCGGCCCAGATCTCGCGGTCGGCGTGCGCGGCACACTGGTGCGGCTGGTCGCGTACGCGGTGGTGTACGGCGAGCAGGCGGGGGTGCCCGCGGACCGGCTCGCGGCCGACCTGATCGGCTCGGGCGCGGTCGAGCTCGGGGAGGCGGGCCTGGCGGTCACGCTCCCGCTGCTGTCCAACTGCTACCTGCGGCTCGACCGGCCGGAGCTCGCGCTGACGACGCTGCTGCGCTGCCCGCCGGCCGATGCCGTCTCGCTGCTGGGTTCGGTGCTGCCGGCCGCGCGCCTCACCTGGGCGGCCGGCGGGCGGGAGCGGCTGGCCCGGCTGGTCGCGGTCGACTGGCGGTGCGACCCGACGGGTCTGGCCAAGGAGCTGGTCGGCCGGCTGGTGACCGAACGGGAGCCCACGCCACAGGAGTTGGCGACCCGGCAGGGCCTGCGGCACTCGGCGTTCGAGCGGGGCGACTGGGCGGGGCTGCGCCGGCTCGCGCTGTCCGACGTCATCTGGCTGGAGGACACCGCGACGCTGTGGCGGGCGCTGTCGGCGATCCTCCGGATGAACCGGGCCGTGGACCAGTCCGAGTTGGCGGACGCCATGGCCGACCGACTGGAGAGGCGCGGTGATCGAGGATGAGCGGCGACACCGGGCCGGGCGGCGGCGAGCCGTCGACGGCCTACCAGGACTTCCTGAGCCGCAACCCGGGGGCCGACCTGGCCGTGGTGCACCTGGGGGCGGACGCCGTGCACCACGTGTTCTTCACCGAGCCCATGTGCCTGGTGCCGAGCGCCTACGTCAAGGAGCTCGCGGTCGGGGCGGCCGCCACCTGGGACATGCTGATGACGGCGGTCTGGGACGGGATGGAGGCGATGCAGCGCCTCGGCGGCGTCGGCCCGGCCCTGAGCGCCCAGCTGCTGGTGGCGCTCGGCGGCAACCCGCTCCGGGCGGGGGTGTCCCCTCGGCGGCACGTCCACCTGGCCCTGCTGGCCACCCAGGGCTTCGAGGAGCACGGGTCGCCGCTGCAGCAGGGCCGGGCGTACCTGGAGCTGGGCGTCGCGCTGGGCGCACTCCGCCGGGTGTCCGACGCGATGACCGCCCTGGAGCGCGCCCGCGCACTGCTGGAGCGGGCGGGGGACGACCACGGGCTCCGGGCCGGCCACGCCAGGACGGCCGGTCTGATGACCCGGCTCGGCCTGCCCGAGCAGGCGCTGCTGCGCGCCGAGGAGGGCATGCGGATCGGCGCCCGGCTGGAGCCGAAGCCGTCCCGGGGGCAGACGTTCGTCACCGGCCACCTGCACCACCAGCGCGTGCAGGCGCTCACCGACCTGGGGCTGCTGGACGACGCGGACCGCGCCCTGGAGGACTGGCGCGCGGACGCCGGAAGCGACCGCGACGTTCACGACCTGCTGCGCAGCACAGCAGAGTTGAGGGACAGTCAGGGCCGCCCCACCGAGGCCCTGGCCTGCTACATCCAGGCCGTCGACGCACGGTTCGCCCGGCCGACGGCGGACTCGCTGGCCGGGCGCAGCTTCTTCCTGGAACACAGCGCGCACCTCGTCGGGCGTGCGGTCGGCGCGGCGCTCCAAGCGCACCGGCCGGACCTCGCGGTCGGCGTGCTCGCGGCCGTCGGGCGGGGCGGCCCGGGGCCGCTGCACCCGGGCGCCGCCGCGCAGGACGAGCTGCGGCACCGGGTCGGGCAGCTCACCCGGTCCGCGACGGCCGCTGTCGTGGCGGGCGACCGGGCCGAGCTGGACGACCAGGAGAACCGGGCGCGGGAGCTCCTGGAGACCTGGCAGAGCCAGGCCGCCGGGCAGCAGGGGGCGCAGCCGGCCCGGACGGTCGCGGAGCTCGCCGAGGCCCTGCCGCGGGCGGTGCGGGCCGGTGAGCTCGCGCTCTGGTACGGGCGCAGCGACCGGGGGGACGGCGTGGTGCTGGCGGTCCGCGACGGCGCGGTGTTCCGGCGCAGCATCGCGCTCCCGGCCGAGGAGTTGGAGCGGCTGGCCGACCTGGCCAGGGACGAGTGCCTGCGGCGGAGCGGCACGGAGGGCCTGGACCGGCTCGGCGCGGCCGTGCTGGATCCGGTGGCGGACCTGCTGGCCGGGGTGGGGCGGGTCTTCGTCACGGCACAGGGGGTGCTGGAGGAGTTTCCGTTCCACGCCGCGCCGTTCCGCGGGGAGCCGCTGGTGGTGAGCGCCGAGGTGCGGTCCCTGCCGTCGCTCGCGCACCTGCTCCGCCGCCGGAACGGGCCGGCCCCGCAGCGGGCCGGGGGCGCCGTGGTGGGCGCGGTCCGCTCGCCCCGCTACGAACTGCTGCCCGACCTGCCCGCGGTGCACGCCGAGGCGGACGCGGTGCGGGCGGTCTTCCCCGGCACGACCGTGCTGCACGGCGACGAGGCGACCGCGGCGGCCGTCCTCGGCAGCTTCGCCACCGCCGACCTGCTGCACCTCGCGGGCCACGCCGCCTTCGCGGCCCGGGAGCCCAATCTGGCCCGGATCCTGCTGGCGGACCGGCCGCTGTTCGCGTTCGAGATCGCCTGCGCGCCGCGGGTGCCGCGCCTGGTCAACATCAGCGGTTGCCGGGCCGGGGCGGAGCACCGGACGCTGGGCGGCGAGGGCGAGGGCCTGCCGTCGGCGTTCCTGGCGGCCGGCGCGGAGGTCGTGGTGGCGCCGCTCTGGCCGGTGCGGGACGACGCCGCGTTGCTGTTCAACCGGCTGCTCTACCCCGAACTGGCCCGCTCCGGAGGCGACTTGGCGCAGGCCGCACGGAGCGCCCAGCTCGCCGTGCGGCGGTATCCGGACTACTCCCACCCCGGGTTCTGGGGTGGCTTCACCGTGCAGGGGGCGTTGTGAGCGGAGCGGAAGAGTCCAGGCAGCGGGGCGGAGCGGAACTGCCCGGGCAGCAGGGCGCAGCAGCGGAAGGGCCCGGGCGGCAGGGCGGACCGGCCCCGGCCGGTCTGCCGCCGGACCGCGGCACCTATCTGAACGACGACGTACCGGGCCTGCCGCTGACCACCCTGCTGTTCACCTGCGCCGTCCACCAGGAGGACCAGGTCGTCGCGTACTACGACCCGGAGGAGCCGCCGCGCTGCTCGCACGGCGACCTGATGGCACGGAAGGCCCGATGAGCACCCTTCTCGACGGGGGCCTCGGCAGTGTCGAGCGGTTCTTCGGTTCACGGTTCGTCATCGCGGTGCTGCTGCCCCTCGCCCTCGTGGGGGCGGTCTCGGCCCCGGTCGTGCTGACGCTCTCCGGCCGCTCGTTCGACGCGGTGCTGGACGCCTGGCACCGGCACGGGACGCTGGGGCAGGCGGTGATCGCGCTCGCCGGCCTGCTGTCGCTGGCCGTGGCCGGCTATCTGCTCTCCTTCTTCCAACTCCCGGCGCTCCGGCTGCTGGAGGGCTACTGGTCGCCGGCCGGCCCGCTGGCGGCGCTCGGCCGCCGCCGGACGGAGCACCACCGCCGCCTCGCGGCGGACGGCTGGCGGCAGGTGGCGGCGGACCCGGCCGCCCACTCCGCCCTGGCGGTGCGGCTCCAGACGGACTATCCGCCGCGCTCCCGGCTCGCCGCCGGCTGCCTGCCGACCGCGTTCGGCAACCGGCTGCGCGCCGCGGAGTACTACCCGTTGGAGCGCTACGGCGTGGACACCGCGGTGATCTGGCCGCGCCTGCACCCGCTGCTGCCGGAGGACTGTCGGACCCGGCTGGCCGACGCGCGGTCGGCGCTCGACTGCGTGGCCTCCCTGGTCGTGCTGGCGGCCGCGTTCGGCACGCTCTGGCCGGTCCTGCTGGTGCTGGACGGCGGCCGCTTCGGCCCGGCCGCCTGGTGCCTGCTGGGCTGGCCGGCCGCCTGGGTCGGGTACCGGGTGCTGCTGCAGGTCGCCGTCTCCTACGGCCAGGAGATCAAGGTCGCCGTCGACCTCCACCGCCGGGCGCTGCTGAAGCACCTGGAACTCGACTCCGCCGCACCCGACCTGGCCGCGGAACGGGTGCTGTGGGACGCGCTGGCCCAGTTCTACCTGCGGAACCTGCCGTTCGAGGTGCCCCAACTTCCGTCCCCCGCGGCCTGATCCGGCCCGCGTCCGCGACCGGGACGCTCCGGGACGGCGAACGTCGTCTTCCGGCCGAATGTCTAGACCACTGCACCGTACGCGCATCTGATGGGTAATCAAATCATCACCCCCACAGTGATGTTGGAGACCCCCATGACCATTCGCGTGCGCCACCGTCCTCTGATTCTCACGTCCCTCCTGGCCCTGGCCCTGGCCGGCTGCAGCTCCGGCTCAGGCGGCGGCTCCGACGCCGGCGGCAAGCTGACGGTGTGGCTGGCCGTCGACGCCCAGGAGACGTGGCCGGAATTGGTCCAGTCCACCAATGACCGTTTCGCCAAGGCCCATCCCGGGGTCAAGGTCGATGTCCAGTACCAGCAGTGGACGACGAAGAACCAGAAGCTGGACGCCGTCCTCGCCGGGAAGAACGTGCCCGACGTGGTGGAGATGGGCAACAGCGAGACCACCAACTACATCGTCAACGGCGCGTTCGCCCCGGTCGACCCGGCCCGCTTCGACCAGTCGGACGCCTGGCTGCCGGCCCTCGCCGACGCCTGCCGCAAGGACGGCCGGACGTACTGCGTGCCCTACTACGTCGGGGCCCGGGTCGGGATCTACCGCACCGACCTGTTCAACCAGGCCGGCGTCGCCGGGGCGCCGAAGACCTATCCCGAACTGCTCGCAGCGTTCGACAAGTTGAAGAGCACGTTCGGCCCCGCCGACCCGAACTTCTCCGCCTTCTACCTGCCGGGCCGGTACTGGTACGCGGCCATGGCGTTCGTGAAGGACGCGGGCGGCGAGATCGCCGTGCAGGACGGCGGCCGCTGGAAGGCCTCGCTGTCCTCGCCGAAGTCCGTGGCGGGGCTCACCGAGTGGAAGCGGCTGATCGACGCCTACTACGTCGGCGACCGCGCCAAGGACAACGGCGACCAGCCGGGCGTCGTCGGCCAGGGCCACGTGGGCGTGTTCTACGGCAACACCTGGGAGGCCGACGCCGCCGCCGACCCGCGCTCCGGCGGGGACCCGAAGCTGAAGGACAGGTTCGCCACCTTCCCGTTCCCCGGCCCGTCCGGGAAGCTCCTGCCGCCGTTCCTCGGCGGGTCCACGCTGGCCGTGCCCGCCAAGTCCGCGCGCAAGGACCTGGCCGCCGACTGGATCAAGCTGTTCACCGACCGGGAGTCGCAGAAGGCGCTGATCGCCGCGAACACCCTGCCCAACAACACCGCCCAGCTGGCCGAGGTCGCCGCCGGCGGCATCAACGGGCCGTCCGCCCAGGCCGCGGCCACCGGCGGCTGGATGACCCCGTTCGCGCCGGGCTGGACGTCGGTGGAGAAGTCCAACGTCCTGCCCGAGATGCTCGAACGGATCGCCAACGGCAAGGCCTCGGTGCAGGACGCCGCCCGGGACGCCGACCGGCGGATCGACGAAGTGATCAATGAGCGCTGACCGGGTCCGGCGGCACCGGCCGTCGCTGCTGCCGTACCTGCTGATCGGCCCCACCGTCCTCGCGCTCGTCCTGGTGCTCGGCTACCCGCTCGTGGACATGGTCCTGCTCGCCTTCCAGGACATGACCCGCGAACAGCTGTTCAGCGGCGCGGCGCCGCCGTGGGCGGGGCTGGACCAGTTCCGGCGGATCCTCGGGGACGGGTTCTTCTGGACGGTGGTGCTGCGCACGGTGGTGTTCACCGCGGTGTGCGTCGCCCTCACCGTGCTCTGCGGGCTGTTCACCGCGCAGCTGATGCACCGCGTCTCGCCGTGGGTGCGCGCCGTCATCGCCGGGGTGCTGGTCACGGTGTGGGCGATGCCGGCCATGGTCGCCGCGTCGATCTTCCGCTGGCTCTTCGACGCCGACTACGGCGCGGTGAACTGGACGCTGTCCCTGCTGCCCGGGGTCGACCTGGCCAAGCACAACTGGTTCACCGACCCCTGGCAGGGCTTCGCCGTCATCGTCGCCGTCGTGGTGTGGGGCGCGCTGCCGTTCGCGGCGATCACCCTGCGGGCCGCGCTGGCGCAGGTCCCGGCGGAGCTGGAGGAGTCCGCGGTGCTCGACGGCGCCCGGCCGTTCCAAGTCTTCCGGCACGTCACCCTTCCGGTGATCAGGCCGGTCCTGCTGATGGTCACCACGCTGATGGCCATCTGGGACTTCGGCGTCTTCAACCAGATCTGGCTGATGCGCGGCGGCCAGCCCGAGCGGGAGTACTACCTGCTCGGCATCTACTCCTTCATCGAGTCGTTCGCCGTCAACCGGTACAGCACCGGCGCCGCCATCGCCCTGGTGACCGTCGTACTGCTGCTCGCCGGATCGGTCGTTTACTTGCGCCAGATGCTCAGGACGGGAGAGATCGAATGAGACGACGGCGGTCGCCGGCCCTCGACCTGCTGGGGCTGGTGGTGGCCGCGGTGGTCGGCTTCCCCGTGTACTGGATGGTGCTCACCGCGTTCCGGCCGGCCAACGAGATCCTCAGCCTGCCGCCGCACTTCTGGCCCGGCCGGCCCACGCTCGCCAACTTCTCCCGGGCCCTGCACACGGAGACCTTCTGGGCCAACGTGCGCTCCAGCGTCCTGATCGGCGTCGGCACCGTCCTGGTGTCGCTGGTCGTCGGCACCCTCGCGGCGTTCGCGCTGGCCCGGTTCCGTTTCCTGGGCCGGCGGGCGTTCGTGGTGGTGATCCTGGTCGTGCAGATGGTCCCGCTCACCGCCCTGATCATCCCGGTGTACCTGCTGCTGAACGACGTCGGGATGACCGACAGCATCGCCGGGGTGATCCTCACCTACCTGGTGTTCACGCTGCCGTTCACGGTGTGGATGCTGCGCGGGTTCATCGCCGGCGTGCCGGTGGAGCTGGAGGAGGCCGCCATGGTCGACGGCTGCAGCCGGCTCGGCGCGTTCCGCCGGGTGGTCCTCCCGCTGCTCGCGCCCGGCATCGTCGCCACCTCGGTGTTCGCGCTCGTCCAGGCCTGGAACGAGTACGTCCTCGTCTACGTGCTGCTGTCCACCCCGACGAAACAGACCGTCAGCATCTGGCTGGTCTCCTTCCAGACCGGCTTCGGCACCGACTACGGCGGTCTCATGGCGGGCGCCACGCTGACCGCGCTGCCCGTGGTGGTGTTCTTCCTCGTCGTCCAGCGCAGGATCGCCTCCGGCCTCGCCGCCGGGGCGGTCAAGGGCTGAACGGCGAGAACCGCGCGCCCCGTTCACCACCGAGCGCCGCAGGTCGCCCCGATCTGCGGCGCTCGGCACGGAGCGGGCGACCGGAACAGCTCCCCGGGCGCGCTCCGCTCCACCGCCGGACGGGTGAATCCCCGGTCCCCTCCTGGCGGGAACCACGACGCGGCGCCGAGGCGGGCGAAGAATCGGGGCAGTTCGCCCGAGAACGGTTCGAGTGCACGGCATCCCGCCCCGCGCCGGGCGACCTCCCCGCGAGAGAGGAGCGTGATGTCCGATCCCACACGTCCCGCCGTGACGACGGACGTTCAGGACTTCGTCGAGCTGTGCGTACCGCTGACCGGGTTCTCCGAGTTCGACCTGTACGCCACCGGCATGGCCGAGCGCTACCTGGAGACCGCCCGGCAGCAGGTCGGCCCGGACCGGTTCGCCGAGTTCTGGGCCGCCTGGACCGCCGCCGTCGCGGCCGGGGGCGGTCCGCAGAGCCTGTCCCCCGTCCACCTGGAAGTGGCCCGGGCCGTCACCTACCTGTGGCACACCGGCGCCTGGCCGCGCCTGGCGCCGGCCGCCCACGCGGCACTGCGCCGCCAACCGGCCAACGAGGAGTTCGTCGTCGCGCCGGAGGCGTACGTCGAGGGCCTGGTCTGGCGGACCTTCCACGGACATCCGGGCGGCGCCAAGCCACCCGGGTACGGCACCTGGTCGGTCCAACCCCCGGCACAGCCGGATTTTCTGTCGCTCCGTCAGGATCTCGGTCTCGGCGAACTGCCGTTCCGTGCCGGGCTGACCGCCGAGGTCGCACTGAACGCCGTACCGGGGCACCTGCTGCCGGGCCTGCGCGCCGCGGGCCACATTCCGCCGTCCGCCGTGCCCACCGCCGCCGAGCGGCCCGACGCCCCGCGGGAGCGCGCATGACCGGGACCGTCGGCGCGGACGAGGCGGTCCGCCGGCGCTACGACGTCGTCATCGTCGGCGGCGGCTGGGCCGGCAGCCTGCTCGCCAAGGACCTCGGCGAGCGCGGCTGGCAGGTGCTGGTCCTGGAGGCCGGCAACGGCGGCACCGAGACCTGGCCCGGCTACCTCGACTCGCTCTCCACCTTCTACTCCGCTGTCGCCAAGGTGCCCAACTCCGGCTACCGGCGCAGCGTCGCCGCGCCCTTCCCGGACGTCCTCGACCTGGCCCCGGTGCGCGACCCGAAGCCGGGCGAGCGGGAGTACACCGCCAACGGCTACTTCGTGCAGAACGGCCGGCTGCCGTACGGCACCGACTACCTGCGGGAGTTGGGCGGCGCCGCGATGCACTGGCTCGGGGCGGTGCCGCGGATGCACCCCGAGGACTTCGCCACCAACGAGCGCTTCGGCTACGGCCGCGACTGGCCGATCACCGCGGCGGACCTGCAACCCTGGTACGCCCGGGCCGAGTTCGAGATCGGCGTGGCGGGGAACGCGGAGGGCCAGCGCGAGCTCGGCGTCGTCACGGACCCCGACTACGTCTTCCCGATGCACCAGATCCCGGCCAGCTGGATCGACCGGTACTGCACGGCCCTCGACGGCACCCCGATCCGGGACGAAGTCGCCGACGAGCAGTACCCGTTGAAGGTCCACAGCCTGCCGCAGGCCCGCAACTCGACGCCGAACCCGGACTACCGGCCGGGGCC
The DNA here is from genome assembly GCF_044999035.1 of Kitasatospora griseola. NCBI lineage: Bacteria > Bacillati > Actinomycetota > Actinomycetes > Kitasatosporales > Streptomycetaceae > Kitasatospora > Kitasatospora griseola. The sequence continues at coordinate 1,928,304 of NZ_CP173360.1, forward strand.
CTACCGGCCGTCGAGCGCCGTCGGCCTGCCCAACTACGGCGAGCGCTGCGTCGGCAACGCCAGCTGCGTGCCGATCTGCCCGGTGCAGGCCAAGTCCCACCCGCTGCGCCAGCAGGCCCGCTTCCCGAGCACGGTCACCACGGCCACCCGCTGCGTGGTGACCCGGGTCCGCCTGGCGGGCCCGACCATGGGCGGCCGGGTGAGCGGCGTGGAGTTCCGCACCTACACCGACCCGGCCTCGCCGGTCGGCCGGTCGTACGTGGTCGAGGCGGGCGTCGTCGTGCTCGCCGCGCACGCGATCGAGAACGCCCGCCTGCTGCTGTTCTCCGGCCTCGCCAACGGCAGCGACCAGGTCGGCCGCAACCTGATGGACCACCCGACCGTCCTCAACTGGGCGCTGGCGGACGAGCGGAGAGGACCCGTCGGCCCGTTCCGCGGGCCGGGCCACACCTCGGGTTGGGAGGTCTTCCGGTTCGGGGAGGGACGCCGGCGGCGGGCCCCGTTCCGGATCGAGATCGGCAACTGGGGCTGGGGCTGGGCCACCGGCGCGCCGATGAGCAACGTCGCCACCGCCCTCGGCGTCGGCGGCGACCAGCAGGGCGAGATCCGCCCCGACGGCGTCTTCGGCCCGGAGCTGCGCCGGCTGCTCGGCTCCACCATCGGCCGTCAGCTCCAACTGCAGATCGCCGTCGAGCAGTCGGCGAACCCCGGCAACCGGGTCACCCTCGACCGCCGCCACCGCGACGCGACGGGCAACCTGCGCCCGGTCCTCACCTACGACCTCGACCCGCACACCCGGAGCGGCGTGTACGCGGCCCGGCTGGTCGCCGCACGGATCTTCCAGCAGCTCGACGCCACCGACTGGACGAACCACGCGCCCCGCGACGGCGTTCCGCCGCTCGGCCACTTCACCCACACCGTCGACGGGACGACCCTGGACCTGGCCTACAGCGGCGCCGGGCACGGCGCCGGGACGCACGTCATGGGCAGCTCCCCGAGGGACTCCGTGGTCGACGCGTTCCAGCGCACCTGGGAGCACCCCAACCTGTACGCCGTCGGCTGCGGCAGCATGCCGTCCATCGGCACCAGCAACCCCACTCTCACCATGCTGGCCCTCGCCCTGCGCAGCGCCGAGCAGATCCACCAGGACCTGGTCCTCGACCGGCGGCCGGCCGACGTCCGCCCGGCGGACGAAGCGGAGGTACCCGCATGAGAACCGCTCTCGCGCTGGAGAAGGCGGGCTTCGCCGTCCCCGACACGCTGGAGAAGCTGCGCACCTGCCTGCAGGCGGCCCTGGAGGTCGAGCACCTCACCATTCCGGTCTACCTGACCGGCCTGTACACCATCCGCGCCGGCACCAACACCGCGGCCTTCTACGGGATCCGCGCCGTCGTGATGGAGGAGATGCTCCACATGACGCTGGTCGCCAACCTGCTCAACGCGGTCGGCGGCGCCCCGGTGGTCGACTCCCGGGTCGTCGCCGAGTACCCGGCGAGGCTGCCGTTCAGCGGCGAGAGCGTCCCGTCGATCGGGCTGCAGCACTTCTCCCCCGCCGCGTTGAAGACCTTCCTGCGGATCGAGCAGCCCAGGAGCATGACGCCGCCGACCGCCCCGGGCGCCGGCTGGACCTCCATCGGGCAGTTCTACGACACCGTCCGCGAGGGTCTGGAGCACCTGGTCCGCACGCTCGGCCACGACCGGGTGTTCACCGGCGGGCCGGAGCGGCAGGTCGGCCCGGAGGACTTCTACAACTCCGGCGGCGAGGTCTTCCCGGTCGAGGACCTGGCCGGCGCGCTGCTGGCGATCGAGACCGTCACCGAGCAGGGCGAGGGCGTCCACGACACCATCTGGAACAGCAACGAGATCTTCGGCGAGGAACGCGAACTCGCCCACTGGTTCCGCTTCAACGAGATCTGTACCGGCCGCAGCTACGGCCCGCACGACCGCCCCGGGGACCGGCCGAGCGGCCCGCTGATCGACGTCGACTGGGACGGCGCCTACCCGATCCACGGCGACTCCAAGGTCGCCGACTACCGGGTGTACGAGCGGACCAGCGCCGTCTACGAGCAGGCCGTCGCCTTCAACTCCCGCTACGCCGTCCTGCTGCGCTACCTCGACTCGGCGTTCAACGGCCACCCCCGCCACCTGGCGCCGGCCGTCCCCACCATGCTCGAACTCCGCGACAGAGCCGCGCAGTTGTACCGCAACCCGCACCCCGACCCGGCGCTCGCCGCCAGGGGCTGCTTCGCCAGCGCCACCTTCGAGATCACCGACTCCCAGTTCGACGCGGCCGACGCGGAGGTCGCCCGCAACCTCGCGGCGGCGTCCCTCCGGACCGGCGAACCGGTCGACCTGGCGGGCCTCGCCTCCGACTCCGCGGAGGCCTTCGCCTGACCCTTCCCACCGTCGACCGGCCAGGTCGAGCGCCGCGGGCCAAGCCCCCCAAAGAGGGGGGTACAGGTGATCCACGTCACCCGCATAACGTCATCCCTGCCCCCGGGAAGCGGACTCCGGGAGCAGAAATCATCGGAGGTGGCGGTGCTCGACTTCTGGCTGACGCTGGCGGACCGGGAGTTCTACGTTCCGCTGGAGCGGGCCCCCGAGGTGGGCGAACGCTACCGGCCCGGTGAGGTGCCGGACGGGTGGCGCGGCACCGCCGACGGGGTGTGGATGCACTGGCAGCCCGCCGAGCCGGTGATCGCAGAGCAGGGCTGGAAGGTGCACGTCTCCACCGTCCTGCCGCGGCTGCAGTTCACCCTCGACACCGTCGCCCGGATCTGCTTCGAGGAAGGGCTGGCGTTCAAGCACCTGGCGAACCGGCTGTTCTTCGAGACCATGCACCACAAGCACGCGGCGCGCTCGCAGGCCGGCAAGTTCTGCGCGATCTACCCGCCGGACGCCGACAGCGCGCGGCGGCTGCTGGACCGGCTGTCGGTCGAGCTGAAGGACGAGGTCGGTCCGTACGTGCTCTCCGACCGGCGGTACGGCGACACCGGGGTGGTCTACTACCGCTACGGCGCCTACCTGACCCGCACCCTCACCCAGCTCGACGGCACCAGGCTGCACCTGATCAGGGACGGGCACGGCAACGACGTCCCGGACGTGCGGTCCGCGCAGTTCGTGCTGCCGGCCGGCATCGAGGACCCGTTCGCCCTGCCGGCCGAACCGCACACCGGGCCGATCCTGCTGGGCGGCCGGTTCGAGATCAACAAGGTGATCCGGCACAGCAACGGCGGCGGCACCTACCGGGCCGTCGACACCGAAACCGGCCGGACGGTGTTCATCAAGGAGGCCCGGGCCCACAACGGCCTGATCGGCGACGACACCGACTCCCGGGACCGGCTGCGCAAGGAGTACGCCATGCTGCAGCTGATCCACGAGCGGGCCCCCGGGCTCTGCCCCGAGCCGGTCGACTACTTCACCGAGTGGGAGCACGACTTCCTGGTCGCCGAGTTCGTCGAGGGCACCGGCTTCCTGCAGTGGGTCGCCGGGAACACCGTGATGGGCCGGCTCGGGGTGGAGGCCGAACGCCACTCGGCCTACCTCGCCAAGGTGGAACAATTGATGGCGGGCCTGCGGGAGAAGATCGACCGGCTGCACGCGATCGGCATGCGGTTCGGCGACCTCAGCCACGGCAACGTGGTCGTCCTGGAGGACCTGACGGTCCGCCTGATCGACTTCGAGACCTCGACGCTGCTCACCGAGCCGCCGTCCCCGCTCGGCACGCCGGGGTACACCCCGCCGCGGCCGCTGCGCGAGGCGGGCGTCGACAACGACGAGTACGGCCTGTCCGGCCTGGCCCTGTGCGCGCTGTTCCCGCTCAGCCAGCCGCTGGAGCGCGACCCGCGCGGCCGGGCGGAGCTGTACCTCCGCGACCTCGAACAGCAGGTGCCCGTCCCGGAGGCGCTCTGGCGCACCGCCACCAGGTACCACGGAACGGCCACGCCGGACGTGACGGGCAGCCATGAACTGCCCACCGCAGCCGAGTTGGACGAGGACCCGCAGCGGGCGCTGGCCGCGCTGCGCGACGGCATCGCCGCGGGCCTGCTCGCGATGGCCAGGCCGGACGGACCGGACTGGCTGTTCCCGCCCTCGCCGCGCGGCTACGCGGCGAACACCCACTGCCTGGAGCACGGCACGGCCGGCGTGCTGCACGCCCTGCACCAGGCCCGCGTACCGATCCCCGACGAGGTGCTGGCCCGGTTCCGCCGCGACGTGCTGGCGAACGCCGGCACCATGCCGCCGGGCCTGCAGGCCGGCACCGCCGGTCTGGCCTGGGTGATGGCCGAACTCGGCCTGGCCGAGGAGGCCGAGCAGCTCCTGCACACCTCGCTGCAGCATCCGCTCGCGCTGAACTCCGCCCACCTCGGCAACGGCGCCGCCGGCATCGGCCTGGTCCACCTCGACCTGCACGCCCGGTACGGCGGCGACCAGCGGCTGGTCACCGCCACCAAGCTCGGCGACACCTTCGTCGGACAGCACCGGGACGTCGTCCGGTCCGACGCCGGCATCGCGGGCCTGGCCACCGGGCTCGCCGGAACCGCCCTGTTCCTGACCGCGCTCGGCGAGTACACCGGCGAGCGGCGCTACCTGGACGGCGCCGTCGACCTGATGCACGCCGAACTCGACCGGGCGGTGGACGGCGGCGCGGACGGGCTGCTCTTCCGGGACGACTCCGGGATCCGCAACCTGCCCTACCTGTCCGTCGGTTCGGCCGGCGTCGCGCTCGCACTGACCCGGCTGGCCGCCGTGACCGGCGACGAACGCTGCACCGCCGCCCTGCCCCGGGTGCTCACCATGTGCCGCCTCACCTGCGCGGCCGAACCCGGCCTCTACCTGGGCGTCGCGGGCTGGGCGTACGCCCTCGCCGAGCACGCCCACCGCACCGGTGACGCCGCCGAGCAGCAGGTCGCGGTGCGGATCGCCACCGGCCTGGCGAAGTACGCCGTCCGCCACCCCTCCGGGCTGCGGGTGCTGGCCGGCGGCCAGGAGCGGTACACCGCCGACCTCGCGTCCGGCAGCGCGGGCGTCCTGCTCGCCCTCACCAGGGTGCTCGACGGGCCGGGAGCACTCCTGCTCCCCGCCCCGGCCCCCCACTGAACTCCGGTCCCCGGCAGCGCCGGTGACCGGTCACCGTCCCCCGCAGTCCCGCGGGTCGACGGTTCACCACCGCACGGAAGGAAGGACCCGACATGAACGCCGTCATCGCCCTGCAGGCCCTGGAAGAGACCACCGAGGCCATCGAGACCCCCGGCTTCTCCGGCCTCGGCAGCCTGATCAGCCTGTACAGCTCCTGCTCCAGCAGCTGCCGCCCGGCGTGACCCACGCCCTCCACCGGAAGGACGGACTCGACATGAACGCTGTTCTCGCCCTCCAGGGCCTGCCGGAGAGCGCCGGGTCCGCCGAGGGCCTGGCCGTCACCACCATCGGCAGCTTCATCAGCCGGTTCAGTGAGTGCTCCTCCAGCTGCCAGATCGCCTGATCACCCGATCTCCTGATCGGTGACCGGCAGCCCCGGGCGGCATCCGACAGACCTCAACTGCCGGATGCCGCCCGGCTCCACTTTACGCACGAGGGGAAAGGCACATCCGGATGGTCGACACCGGGCCGGCTCCGGCCGGCGCACCGCGGGCCCCCGAACCGACGCTCCGCGAGGCCCTGACGGAACTGCGCCGCTACGTGGCCCCCGAGCGCCGGCGACTGCTGACGGCAGGTCTGCTGCTGCTGCTCTCCGGCGCCGTCGGACTGGTGCAACCGCTGGTCGTGCAGCACCTGTTGGGCGGCTCGGACCCGCTGCGCGGCGCCGCCCGGCCGCTGCTGGCGCTGATGGCCCTGGTCGTGGTCGGCGCGGCCGCCTCGGCCTACGGCGGCTACCAGTTGAGCTCGGCCGCCGAGGGCGCCGTGCTGACGGCCCGTCGGCAGCTGACCGCGCACGTCCTGCGCCTGCCGATGACCGCCTTCCGCCGCGCCACCCCCGGCGACCTGATGGCCCGGGTCACCGGCGACACCACCCTGCTGCGCCAAGTGGTCCAGCAGACCCTGGTGCAGGCCGTCACCGGCCTGGTCATGACGCTGGGCGCGCTGGTCATGATGGCCGTCCTGGACCCGGTGCTGCTGGGCGCCAGCGTGCTGGCCATCGCGCTGCTGCTGGGCGCGCTCGGGCTGGTCATGCCGCGGATCCGCCGGGCGTCGATCGGCGCGCAGGACTCGGTCGGCGAGATGGGCGCCGTGCTGGACCGGTCGCTGACCGCCTTCACCACCGTCAAGGCGTGCGGCACCGAGGAGTCGGAGGCCCGGCGGGTCGCCGACGCGGCCGAGCGGGCGTACCGGCACGGCGTGGTCCGGGCCCGCTGGGACTCCACCGCCAACGCCGCCGCCCTGCTGGCCGTGCACCTGGTCTTCCTGGTGGTGCTCGGCGTCGGCGCGCTGCGGGTCTCCTACGGCGCGATCCCGGTCGCCACCCTGGTGGCGTTCCTGCTCTACGTCTTCTTCCTCACCGAGCCGGTGATGTCGCTGGTCGGGGTGGTCGCGTTCGCGCAGACCGGGCGGGCGGCGCTCCAGCGGATCGGCGAGATCACCCGGCTGCCGCCGGAGCCCCCGCGCTCGCCCGCCGCGCCCGCCGCGTCCGCCGCGTCCGCCGGGCCGGGCGAGCCGGCCGTGGTCTTCGACCGGGTCTCGTTCCGCTACCCCGGCGGCCCCGACCCGGTGCTGCGCGACTTCTCGCTCGCCGTGCCCGCGGTGGGCCTGACCGCCCTGGTCGGGCCGTCCGGCGCCGGCAAGAGCACCGTGCTGAACCTCGTCGAACGCTTCTGGGACCCGGACGCCGGCTCGATCCTGCTGGACGGCGCCGAGGTGCGGGACTGGGACCTGCACCGGCTGCGCTCGGTCATCGGCTACGTCGAGCAGGACGCCCCCGTCATGGCCGGATCGCTGCGCGAGAACCTCGCCTACGCCACCGACCGGGCCACCGACGCCGAGCTCCACGGAGTCCTCGAACTCACCCGGCTCGACGGCCTGTTGACCCGCCTCGGGGGCGACCTGGACGCCCCCGTGCAGTACCGCGGCGTCTCGCTCTCCGGCGGCGAACGCCAGCGGATCGCCATCGCCCGGGCCCTGCTGCGCCGCCCCCGCCTGCTGCTCCTCGACGAGGCGACCTCGCAGCTCGACGCCGTCAACGAGGCGGCGCTGCGCTCCGTGGTGCAGGACCTCGCCGCCCGGATGCCCGTCCTCGCCGTCGCCCACCGGCTGTCCACGGTGCGCGACGCCGCCCGGATCGCCGTGGTGCAGTCCGGAACCGTCCGGGCGGTGGGCACCCACGAGGAGCTGCTGCGCTCCGACCCGCTCTACGCCCAGCTGGCCGCGCAGCAGCTGCTCACCGAAGCATCACCTTCCGGACCGATCAACTCCCCTGTCGTCACAGGATCTTGACGGCGGTCATGTTTCGAGATCAACTTAGCCCCCGTCAACTCGTGGCCAGGGGGTCTCATTGGGATCGGGGCTGGGATCCGGGCTGCAGCGGGCCCGGCAGTTCATGCTCTTGGCCACCGGCCTGTACCGGGCCAGCCATCTGCTCAACGGTGTGGCCGCGGCCGGTGGCGGCGGAATCGCGCTGCTGCTCTTCGGGGCGTCACTGGCCAGCAGCGCGGTCCTGTTCCTCCCCGGCTGGCGGCAGGGCGAGTTCGGCCGCTACCGGCTCTGGTGCGACATCCTGCTGGCCGGCTGCCTGGTCCCCGTCCTCGCACAGGCGACCGGCACCGCACCGATCGCCCAGGCCGGCTCCTGGGTGATGCTGCTGGGCAGCTCGGCGACCGCCGCGGCGGCGGCCGGACTGCCCGAGCGGGCGGCGGCCGGCGCGATCGCCCTGGTGGTGGCCGTGCACACGGCCTGCTGCCTGCAGGCCGGTGCGGCCCGCGCGCTGGGCGGCCACCTGGTCTCACTGGTGTCCTCCGCACTGCTGGCCTACGTCCTTGGGCGCTACCTGCACCGCCAGGGCGTCCAACTGGACGAGGCCCGGGAACGGGCGGTGCGCGCCGAGGCCGCCCGGGCCCGCCGCGCCGAACGGGTCGCCCAGCACCGGGCCCTGCACGACACCGTGCTGGCCACCCTGACCGCCATCGCCCACCAGCGGATCGACCCCACCGCGCCGCCGTTCCGCGAGCGCTGCGCCCGCGAGGCCTCCTACCTGCGGCGGCTGATCCAGCGCCTGGACGAGGAGGAGGGGCAGGGCGGCGAGGTCGCCGCCGGCGAGGTGCTGGAACAGGCGGTGACCGCCGCCGAGGGCATCGGCCTCACCGTCAGCGCCCGGTACCACGCCCTGCCCGCGCTGCCCGCCCCGGTGGCCAGCTCGCTGGGAGCGGCCGTCACGGAGGCGCTGAACAACGTCCGTCACCACGCCGGCACGTCGACCGCCCACCTGACCGCCACCGGGCAGGGCGACGGCATCGCCGTCACCGTGGCGGACGACGGCTGCGGCTTCGACACCCGACTGACCCGGGCCGCCGGCACCGGTCTGCGGCAGTCGATCCACAGCCGGATGAAGGAGATCGGCGGCGCGGCCGCCGTGGACAGTGCCCCCGGCGAGGGCACCCTGGTGGAACTGAGGTGGCCCGCATGACGGACAGACCCTGCGACGCGATCCGGGTGGCGGCCGTGGACGACGACCGGATGCTGCTGGACGGCCTGTGCTCCTGGCTGGAGAAGGTCCCGAGCTTACGGCTGCTCGCCAGCGCCCCGACGGTCGGCGACCTGCTCGCCGGACCGGGCCGCGAGGCGGACGTCGTCCTGCTCGACCTGCTGCTGCGGGACGGCTCGGCACCCGAGTCGAACGTCACCCGGCTGTGCGCCGCCGGACCCCGTGTCCTGGTGATCAGCACCCACGCCGCACCCGCCGACGTGGTGGACACCATCGCCGCCGGCGCGGCCGGCTACCTGACCAAGGACCACGCCCTCGACCGCCTGGTGGACGTGATCGGCGAGGTCGCCGCGGGCCGGGCCGTGCACTCCCCCGAGATGGCGTTCGCGCTGGCCCACGACGACCGCCCGGAACGCCCCCGGCTCGCGCCCCGGGAACTCCAGGTCCTGCTCGACTACGCCTCCGGCCTCACCCTCAAGGCGACCGCCCGCCGGGCCGGCATCAGCCCGCAGACCGCCAAGTGGTACCTCGACCAGGTCAAGGAGAAGTACCAGCGGGTCGGCCGCCCCACCTTCACCAAACTCGACCTGGCCGCCCGCGTCCGCGAGGACCGCCTCCAACTCGCCGGACCCCACGGCTGACCTGGCGTCAACCCCGACCTTGGTCAGGGGTGCGCCTGGACCTTCGGGCCGGGCCCCCGGCCCCGGCGGCCGCCTACCGTCCGCCTCATGACGCACCTTCATCGAGCGACCGACCCCGGCTCCCACCGCCTCCCGCCGCGACGCCGTCCCGGCCTCGCCGCGGCCCTGCTCGGCTCCGGCGCCGGCGCCGTCGCCGCGCTGGCGCCGCCCGGCGGCGGGGCCGCGCCGGGCTGGTCCGCCACCGGGTACCGGCACCTCGCGGAGGCGCTGCCGGCCGGGCTGCCGAAGCTCGCCACCGAGGTCGGGCTGCTGGTGCTGGGCGCGCTGTGGGCGGTGTGCTGGTGGCGGGCGCGGAACCGGTCGGCGGCCACCGTGGCGGCGTTGGCGCTGGTCGCGTGCGGGACGGTGGCGGCGTACGCGCTCAGCGAGGTGCTGAAGACGGCGCTGGGCGAGGAGCGCCCCTGCCGGGCCCTGGCCGTTCCGGCGGAGGTCGCGGCGCAGTGCCCGCCGCCCGGGGACTGGTCGTTCCCCAGCAACCACGCCACGCTCGCCGCCGCGCTGGCCGTCGGGCTGGCGCTGGCGCGGCCGCGCCTGGCGGTGCTCGCGCTGCCGGTCGGCGCGGCGACGGCCGGGCTGCGGGTGGCGGCGGGCGTGCACTACCCGCACGACGTGCTGGCGGGTGCGGCGCTGGGCGCGGCGGTGGTGGCGGCGCTGCTGGCCGTCGCCCGTCCGGCGGCGGTGCGGGCGGTCCGGGCGGCGGCGGGCGTGCCGCTGCTGGGCGCGCTGGTGGCGCCGTCAGACCGGGGCCGGGCCGGCTCCCCCGGGCTCGGCGGCGGGCAGTCCGGCTTCGTGGGCGAGGACCGCGGCGGCGGCCCGGTTGGGCACGTCCAGGCGGGCCAGGATCGAGCTGACGTGGGCTTTCACGGTGCCTTCGACCACGCCCAGCCGGCGGGCGATGCGCCCGTTGGACAGTCCCGCGGCGACCAGTGCGAGCACGTCGCGTTCCCGGGCGGTGAGGGCGGCCACCCGTTCCCGGGCCGCTTCGCGCCGCCCGGCCGGGCCGCCGGCGCCGGTCGTGGCGAGGTGGGCGACCACCCGGGCGGCCACCTTGGGTGACAGGTAGGCGGCGCCGGAGGCGATGGCGTGCACACCGGCGAGCAGTTCCTCGGGCTCGCCGGACTTCACCAGGAAGCCGCTCGCGCCGCCGCCCAGCGCCCGCAGGATGTAGTCGTCCTCGCCGAAGGTGGTGAGCATCAGCACCCCGGTGGCGGCGCCGCAGCGGCGCAGTTCGGCGGCGGCCGCGAGCCCGTCGAGGCGGGGCATCCGGATGTCCAGGACGGCGACGTCGGGGCGGTGGCGCAGCGCCAGGTCGACGGCCTCGCGTCCGTCGCCGGCTTCGGCGACCACGTCGATCGCGGGGTCGGTGGCCAGCACGGCGCGCAGTCCGGCGCGGATCATCGGTTCGTCGTCGGCGAGCAGTACCCGGATCGGCGCGGCGGCCATCGTGGGCTCCTTCGGTACGGGGTGGGGCGGGGGCGCGGGTCAGGCGGCGAGCAGGTCGCGGGAGACCAGGCGGCTGTCCTGGTAGCACAGCCGGTAGGCGTCCCCGGCCCGGTCGACGAAGAGGTCGGCGGTGACGGCGTAGTAGTCGCAGCGGACGCCGTCGCCGGGCGGGGGCGGCGGCGCGCCGGGCCCGGCGGTCGGCCGGTAGGGCAGGCGGCGGTCGGGCAGGCGGGCGTCGAGCTCGGCGCGGTCCTGTCCGACCCGCAGGTCGGCGTACACGGCGGGGTCGAGGACCGAGCGGTGGACCAGGTGGTACGTCCAGGCGCGGTGGGCGACGGTCAGGGTCATCGCGGTGGCGAGCGGCACGATCAGCGCGGCGCGCAGGGCGCGGCGGGTGCGGCGGCGGGCCTCGCGCAGCGCGGGCGCGGGCCGCGGGGGCGCGGCGGGTCCGGCCGGGGCGACCGGGGCGGCGGTGCGGGGCAGCCGGGCGGCGACCTGGAAGCCGCCGTCGGGTGCGGGCCCGGCGTTCAGCCGGCCGCCGGCGAGGCGGACGCGTTCGTCGAGCCCGGCGAGGCCCTGCCCGCTGCCGGGCCCCGGCGGCGCGGAGCTGGGCCCGTTGGCGACGCGTATCCGCACCTCGTCGGGGGTGTAGTCGACGGTGGCGGTGACGGGCGCGGCCGGGGCGTGCTTGGCGGCGTTGGTGAGCGCTTCCTGCACCACCCGGTGGGCGGCGTGTTCGACGGCGCGGGGCAGGCCGTCGGGGCTGCCGGTGATCCGGGTGGTCAGGGGAAGCCCGGCGGCGGCGGCCGCGGCGAGCAGGTCGGGGACGGCCGTGTCGGCGGGTCCGTCGCCGGGGGCGGCGGTGTCGTCCTCGCGCAGGACGCCGATGACTTCGCCGAGCCGCTCGACCGCGGCGGCGGCACCCGCCCGGAGGTCGCGGGCGGCGGCGCGGTGGGGTTCGGCGAGGTCGGGGGCGAGGGTGAGGGCGCCGGCCCGCAGGGCGAGCAGGCTGAGGTCGTGGCCGAGGGCGTCGTGCATGTCGCGGGCGATGCGGGCGCGTTCGCGCAGCCGGGCCTGTTCGGCCGTCAGCCGCTGCTCGTGTTCGAGGCGTTCGGCGCGCTCCCAGCCGGCCCGGGCGAGTTCCCGGGACTGGCTCCAGTACCGCCCCAGCAGCCAGGGCGTCATGCCCGCGCCGACGGCGACGACGATGAACCGGGTGCCCAGGACGATCCACCCGGGCACCACGCCCACGGCCAGCACGGCGACCCCGGCCAGCGCGGCGAACACCTGGGCGGCGGGCCGGACCTGTTCCCGCCGCAGGCCCAGCAGGAACGCCAGGACGGCGGCGGGCAGCGCCCACCACAGGTGGGCGATGCCCAGCGCGATCCCGATCGCCGCCGCCACCGGCAGTGCTGCCCCGCTCTTTCGCATGCCGACGACCTTACGGGGCGCACCCGGCCGCCCGGATCCGTCGAAAGTCATACCGCAGTCGGGCGCACCGAGCTGCCGCGGAGGGCGGGCGTCAGCCGTTCAGGGCGTCAGCCGTTCAGGGCGTCGGCGGTTCAGCGTCAGCCGTTCAGGGCGTCGGCGGTGGCGCGGGCGAAGGCCTCGGGGTTGTCGAGCATGATGTTGTGGCCGCAGTCCGGGACCGCCCGGACGACCACGCCCGAGGCCGTCAGCCGCTCGGCGTCGGCGGGCGCGCCGTCGGCGGCCGGGTGGAGGAACGTCCGCGGGACGGGCAGGCCCCGGAGCTGGTCGCGCAGCGCGGGCGTCGTCCCCCGCGCGCGGTGCACCGCCGTCCGGTACAGCGCCTCGCGCCCCGCCAGGCGCATCGTGGCCCACCAGGCCGGGCCGACCCGGTGCTCCGTCCGCCGCCAGCCGTCGGCGAGGAACTCCTCCTCCGTCCAGGTCTCGATGGCGCTGCTGCCGGGGCGGGGTACCGGCGGGGCCGGGTCGAGCGCGGCGTCCACCAGGACCAGTCGCGAGACGAGCCGCGGGTGCCGGGCGGCGAGCAGCACCGCCACCGCGCCGCCCAGGCTGTGCGCGACGACCTCGGCGCCCGTCACCCCGGCGGCGTCCAACGCGGTCGCCACGGCGTCCGCGTGGGCCTCCAGGGTGTAGGTGAAGTCCGTCGGGCGGTCGCTGATGCCGAAGCCGAGCAGGTCGAGCAGCAGCGACCGCCGGCCGGTCAGCAGCGGGTGCGCGGCTGCGGCGGCCCAGTACACCGGCGAGCTGGCGCCGAGCCCGTGCAGGTAGAGCCGGGCGGGTTCGGCACCGGGGAGCTCCACCCAGCGGATCCGGTCGCCGTTCGGGGTCACGGGGGCATGGCGCACGGGCGTCTCTCCTTGCTCGATGTCGGAACGGCGCGACCATACCTCGACGTCGAGGTATCGCGCTATCGATATAACGCGGCCGTGATCCACTGATCTGACAGCATGGACCCATGCTCAAGCTCGCGATCCTCGGGTTCCTCCACGACCGGCCGCTGCACGGCTACGAACTGCGCCGCCACCTGGCCGCCCTCACCGGCCACATCCGCCCGATCAGCGACGGCACCCTCTACCCGGCGATCAAGCGCCTGGAGGCCGACGGCCTGCTCGTCCGCGAGACCGAGCCCGGCTCGGTCGCCGCCCCCCGCCACACCCTGCACCTCACCCCCGCCGGGCGGGCCGCACTCCTCGAACGCCTGCGCACGCCCGAGCAGTTGGACATCAGCGACGAGAACCGCTGGTTCACCGTGCTGGCCTTCCTCCGCCACCTCCACGACCCCGCCGAACAGGCCGCCGTGCTCCGCCGACGGCTCGCCTTCCTCGGCGAACCCGCCAGCTTCTTCTACGACGGGGCCCGGCCGCTGCGCGCGGAGGAGATCACCGACCCGTTCCGCAGCGGCATCCTGCTGATCGCCCGGGCGACCACCGAGGCCGAACTCGCCTGGCTGCACGACGTCCTCGCCGGCCTCGACGACTCCCCGGCACCGCCCCGCGACTGAGGCGACCTCAGCGGGCCGCAGCGGGCGGGGCCAGCCGCAGGCCCGCCAGGTCCGGGGGGACGCAGGAGTCGGGGCGGAAGAACGGGGCGGACTCGCCGTCGGTCGCGGCGGCGGGCGCGTCGGTGAGCCGGAAGCGGTCCCGGAGCCGGCCGTAGAAGTCGGTGGGCCGGAGCCGGACCAGTCGCACGCGCTGCGGGGCCCGGTAGACGCCGATCCAGTCGCCGGGGTCGAGGACGCCCCGGAGCTGGCCGTCGATGCTGACCGCGGCACGGCCGGAGTGCGGCAGGATGCGCAGCGCGACCGGCTCGTCGGGGGCGGCCACGACGGTGCGGTTGAAGGTCATGTGGGCGGCGATCGGGGTGAAGACGACGGCGTCCATGTGCGGGGAGAGCACGGGCCCGCCGGCGGAGAAGCTGTACGCGGTGGAGCCGGTGGGCGTGGCGACCACGAGGGCGTCGGCGGAGTAGGCGGCCAGCAGCCGGCCGGAGACGTAGACGCCCGCGCCGACCTGGTGGTCGCGGGCGAGCTTCTCCACCACCACGTCGTTCAGGGCGTTGACGTCCAGCGGCACGCCCCAGCCGTCGCCGGCCACGGGCTCCGGGCGGGTCGGCGGGGGCGGCAGGGTGGGGCCGCGTCCGTGGTCGAGGAACGGCCCGAGGTCGGCGGGCACCTCGGGCGGCCGGGAGGCCCGCATGGTCAGCGTCATGCGCTCCTCGACCGGGGCGTGGCCGGCGTGGACGGTGTCGAGGGCGGTGGCGAGGTCGCAGGCCGGCACCTCGGTGAGGAAGCCGACCCGGCCGAGGTCGACGCCGAGCACGGCGGCGCCGGTCTTCACGGCGATCCGGGCGCCGCGCAGGAAGGTCCCGTCCCCGCCCAGGGTGACCACCAGGTCCGGCTCGCCGGCGGCCTGGGCCTCCTCGCGTCCGGAGTGACGCCGGTGGTCCCGCGACCACACGTCGATCTCGGTGCAGGGGACGCCGTGCGCCGCGCACCACCCGAGCACGACTCCCGCCGCCTCCCGGGCGGCGGCCCGGCCCCGGTGGACCACCAGTCCGACGCGCTGCACGGCCATGCTGGACCTCGTCCCGTTGCCCCGTCCCACCGACCCGGGCGGCCAGGATGCCGGGGGTCGCGAACTGTCACCCCGTCAATCCTGGGATCCCGGCTCGCGATCGGGCCGCCGACATGCCGTACGTGCCGGCCCGGTCCGCGGGTCGGCCGCACCGGCGCGCCGGGCCGTCCCGGGACCGGGGCCGGAGCGTGCCCGCGCGGTAGGTTCGGTCCCGTGACCGGCAACGACGCGGTCCTGGCGTTGATGGTGGCGACGGCGCTGGGCTTCGACTTCACCAACGGCTTTCACGACACCGGCAACGCGATGGCGACCTCGATCGTCACCGGGGCGCTCCCGCCCCGGGTCGCGGTCGCCGTCTCGGCGGTGCTGAACCTGGTCGGGGCGTTCCTGTCGACCGCGGTGGCCGCGACCATCGCCAACGGGCTGGTCGCCACCGGGGAGGTGACCCTGACGGTGGTCTGCGCCGGCCTGACCGGCAGCATCCTGTGGAACCTGGCCACCTGGTACCTCGGCATCCCGTCCAGTTCCTCGCACGCGCTGATCGGCGGGGTGATCGGCGCGACGGTGGCGGCGGCCGGCTTCTCGGCCGTCAAGTGGCAGGGCCTGGTCTCCAAGGTGATCGTGCCCGCGGCACTGTCGCCGTTCATCGCCGGCGCGGTCGCCGCGACCGGCACCGTCCTGGTCTACCGCTTCACCCGCGGCGTCCCCGAGGGCCCGCGCGGGCGCGGGTTCCGGTACGGGCAGGTCGGTTCGGCGTCGATGGTCTCGCTCGCCCACGGCACCAACGACGCGCAGAAGACCATGGGCGTCATCACGCTGGCCCTGATCGCGAACGGCACCCTGCCCCCCGGGTCGAAGGCCCCGGACTGGGTGATCCTCTCCTGCGCGCTGGCGATCGCGCTCGGCACCTGGATCGGCGGCTGGCGGGTGATCCGGGCCCTGGGCAAGGGCCTGGTGGAGATCGAACCCCCGCAGGGGATGGCCGCCGAATCGGCCTCGGCCGCCGTGATCCTCAGCTCCACCGACTTCGGCTACTCGCTCTCCACCACGCACGTGGCCACCGGATCGATCCTCGGCTCCGGGGTCGGCCGCAGCGGAGCCCGGGTGCGCTGGCAGCTCGCCCGCAGGATGGTGGTGGCCTGGCTGCTGACCCTGCCCGCCGCCGCCCTGGTCGGCGCGGTGGCCTACTGGATCGCGAACGGCATCGGCGGGACGGCCGGCGTGGTGGTGATCTTCGTGGCGCTGGTCCTGGCGTCGGTGGCCCTCTTCGTCGCGTCCCGCTACCCGGCCGTCACCGCGGAGAACGTCAACGCCGCGTGGACGGGCACGGTGGCGCCCGAGCCCACCAGGACCGACGAGGTCAGCCGGTGAACTCCTGGATCAACCTGGACGCGCTCTGGCGGATCGTCGTGGTCGGCCTGCTCACCGGCGCCGGCCTGCCCGCCCTGTTCGCCCTCGGCCTGCGCCTGCTCAACCCGGCGCCCCTCCCCGGCCGGCCGGCCACCGACCGCCCCACCGCCGGACCGCTCGGCCGCACCCTGGCCGGGCTGATCTTCGCCGTGGTGCTCGCCGCGATCGGCTGGGGCGTCTCCGTCATCGTCAACCACCGGTGACGGACCTGCCGGGGCCCGGGACGCTGCGCCGCGTTGCGGACGGCCCGCGGTAGCGGTGTCGTACAGGTGTACCGAGATCCGCCCCTGCTCTCCGTGACCGCCCGGGCCGCCCGGCTCACCGCAGGCCCGCCGGGCCGGTCCGGAACGAAGGGAACGAACCCCCATGGCCACCGTCACCGCCTACGCCGCACCCGCCGCCAACGCCCCGTTGGAACGCACGCTCGTCGAGCGCCGCCCGGTCGGCGAGCACGACGTGCTGATCGACATCGCCTTCGTCGGCATCTGCCACACCGACATCCACCAGGTCCGCGAGGGCTGGGGCGCCGCCTCCTTCCCCATGGTCCCCGGACACGAGATCACCGGGATCGTCGCCGAAGTCGGCCCCGGGGTGAGCACCTTCGAGGTCGGCGACCGGGTCGGCGTCGGCTGCATGGTCGACTCCTGCCGGGTGTGCGAGAACTGCCGGGCCGGACTGGAGCAGTACTGCGCCGACGGCCCGGTGTGGACGTACAACGCCGTCGGCAGGGACGGCGGGCTCACCTACGGCGGCTACGCGCAGACGATCGTCGTCGACGAGAACTACGTCGTCCGCCTCCCCGACGCCCTCGCGCTCGACACCGCCGCCCCGCTGCTCTGCGCCGGCATCACCACCTACTCGCCGCTGCGCCACTGGAACGCCGGCCCGGGCCGGAAGGTCGCCGTCGTCGGCCTCGGCGGCCTCGGCCACCTGGCCGTGAAGCTCGCGCACGCGCTCGGCGCCGAGGTCACCGTGCTGTCGCAGTCCCTGCGCAAGAAGGACGACGGCCTGCGGCTCGGCGCCGACCACTACCTGGCCACCGCCGACCCGGCCACCTTCGAGGAGCTCCGGGGCCGCTTCGACCTGATCCTCAACACCGTCTCCGCGCCGCTCGACTACCCCGCCTTCTTCTCCCTGCTGCGCACCGACGGCACGATGGTCAATCTCGGCCTCCCCGAGGAGCCGCTGCCCGTCGACCTCCGCGCGCTGAGCGGCAACCGGCGCAGCATGAGCAGCTCCGGCATCGGCGGCATCGCCGAGACCCAGGAGATGCTGGACTTCTGCGCCGAGCACGACGTGGCGGCCGAGATCGAGACGATCCGCGCCGACCAGCTCAACGAGGCGTACGCCCGGGTGCTCGCGGGCGACGTCCGCTACCGCTTCGTCGTCGACGCCGCGACCCTCTGACATCCCGGCCATAAGGCCGCGCCCATGGCGGGGTCCGGCATCGAACCACTCGGACGGATGACGGTCCGCGCCCCGGTCCATTCGACCGAAAGGCCCGGTGGCGAATATGACGTACAGTCATCGAAACGTCACGCGGCCCGGTTGTTCACCGTACGGCCGAGGTGTTCGCCACCGGAATTCCGCATCATGACCTTTCGGTCATCGAATCGCCGTGTCCGGCCCCCATTGTTCGGGCTACCGAATGGCCAGGGCGGACTCGATCCGCTTGAGGCTGTGTCGGGCCAGGGCCAGGTTGGCACGCGACCGGTCGAGCGCGACGTAGAGGAAGAGCGAGCCCTGGCTGTCCGCCAGCGGGCGGATCAGGTGGTACTGGGTGCTGAGGGTGATCAGCACGTCCTCGATGGCGTCGTCGATCGACAGCACGGCCAGGGCCCGCATCTTCGCCCGGACGACCTCGGTGTTGGCGGCGGCCGCGACCTCCAGGTCGAGCTGCTGGCTCCCGCCGAGAAACCCGAGCGACATTCCGCTCTCGTAGTCGACCAGGGCCGCCCCGAGGGCGCCCTCGATGCTCATCGCATCCGCGAGCGCGCTGTCAATGTTCATGAGCTGTCCGTTCTTTGCATGGCTTCCGGGCAGGACTCCCGGATGCAGGTGGACAAAGTAGCAACAGGAACCCGCTCTGGTCACCGCACGGAATTGGCGAATAAAGTACGCTGCACAGGAGTTGGGGAACGAGGGGGTATTGGTGCGCGCGCTCGAAACGTCGCTCTCCGCGGTACTCGACTCCCCCGGGGTGGTCGGCGCCGTCGTCGCCGACGCCGTGTCGGGCCTCGGCCACGCCTCCATCGGCGAGCACCGGCTGCTCGGCACCGCGGCCGAACTCGCCGAACTGGTGGGCCTGGTCGACGACGGGCTGCGCGCGGCGGGGGCGGAGGGCGAGGTGGAGAGCCTGGTGGTCAGCACCACTCGCCACCATCAGGTCGTTCAGCTGATCGCCCGGCAGGGCGACCCGCTGCTGCTGGCCACCGTCCTGGACCGGACGCGGACCAACCTGGCGCTGGCCGTCCGTCAGACCGCCGATCAGGCAAGGGAACTGCTGGCATGACGGGTGAGCCGGACCTCGACACCCCGTCCGCTCCGCCCGCCGCGCACAGCGTGCCGGACCTGCTGCTGACGCTGCGCCAGGCCCGCTTCACCGGTTCGGTGCTGGTCTCCGGCACGCCCGGCGGCACGATCCGGCTGGAACAGGGGCTGGTCACGGCGGTCGAGACCCCGGGGGCGCCCGCCGTCGAGACCCTGCTGCTCAAGTCCGGCCGGATCGGCGAGGCCCAGTGGGCCGCCGCCGAGGCCGCCGCGGGCTCGGCCTCGCCGGGCGGCCGGCCGGCCGACCTCGGCGCGGTGCTGGTGGCCCAGGGAGCGATCGGCGCGGCCGAGCTCGAAACCGTCTGCGCGGCCGCGGTCTTCGACGGCGCGTTCGCGCTGGCGCTGGGCCGGCCCGGCAGTTGGCAGGCCGCCGAGGCGGACCTGCCCGCCAGGATCGCGCTGCGTCCCGGCGTCGAACCCGGTCAGCTGTCCGAGGAGACCGCCCGCCGGATCTCCCTGCTGACCCGCCTCGGGAGCCCGCCGCGCGAACTGGCCGCCGTCCGGATCCGCCCGTCGGCGCAGGCCGGGACGGCCGTGGCCCGCACCTCGGCGCGCCACCGGGACATCCTCGTCGCCGCCACCGGCCGGCGCACCGCCCGCGACCTCGCCTTCGCCCTCGGGCGCGGGGTGTTCGCGGTGATGCTCGACCTCGTCCGGATGGATGCCGGACACCTGCTCCACCGGGAGCCCGCGACCGCCGCTCCCGGCGTACCGAGCGTCGCCCCGCGCACCCCTCCCAGCGGGCCGCCGCCGATCAGCGACGGGCCCCTGCCCCGCCGGGTCCGGGGCGAACAGCCCCTCGGCGCGACGGCCGCCCGCACCGGGACACCCGCACGGGGCGCGCTGTCCGCGCCCGCCGAGCCGACCGCAGCACACGAGAAGAGCGAGAAGAACGCACGATGAGCAGCCAGATCACGCCGACCGCGCTCGAAGCCGAGCTGAAGTCCCTCCGGGAACGGGTCATGGGCATCGCCGAGAGCGTCGTCGCGACCGCCGACGGCCTCCTGGTGGCCGCCGACACCGCCACCGTCCACGCCGAGTCCGCCGCCGCGCTCTCCGCCGCGATGCTCGGCCTCGGCCAACGCACGGCCAACGAGGTCGGCCTGGGCGGCCTGCGCGACGTCGTCACCCGGTGCAACGGCGGCTACACCGTGGTGCTGGCGATCGGCGACCGGGCCCTGCTGATGATCCTCGGCGACGAGGGCCTGGACATCGCCGCCCTGCACCGCGAGTCCCCGGCGACGATCCACCGCCTCGCCGAACTCCTCGGCATGGCCCCGGCGGACCTGACCACGGCCTGACCCGACCGCGGCTCCACCGGCCCCGGCACCGCGTCCTCGCCCGCTGCCGGGCCGCCTGCCGCCGGCCGCTGTTCCACGGCGACTTCGGCGGCGGGGGCGAGGACGGCGGCGAGGGTCGCCGCGGCGAGCAGCGCGGTGCGGGCGGGGCGGGTGACGGTCACGAGGGGGCTCCGGGCGTGGCGTGAATGGGGCCGCGGCGGCTTCCAGCGACCGGGCGACGGCGCGCCGGCTGGCATGATCGACACATGGTCGAACGAGTGATTGCCGCATGTGACGGAGCAGCCAAGGGCAACCCCGGGCCGGCGGGCTGGGCGTACGTGGTCGCCGACAGCGCCGCCGTGCCGCAACGCTGGGAGTCCGGGGCGCTCGGGCACAGCACCAACAACGTGGGCGAGTTGACGGCCCTTCAGCAGCTGCTGGCCTCCATCGACCCCGCCGTGCCGCTGGAGGTGCGGCTGGACAGCACCTACACCCGCGACGCCGTCACCAAGTGGCTGGCCGGGTGGAAGCGCAACGGCTGGAAGACCGCCGCGGGCAAGCCCGTCGCCAACCAGGAGCTGATCCAGCGCATCGACGCGCTGCTGACCGGCCGCGACGTCACCTTCGTCTACGTCGCCGCCCACCAGGTCGACGGCGACCCGCTGAACGCCGTCGCCGACAAGGCCGCCAGCGACGCCGCCCGCACCCAGCAGGGCGCCTCCGGCACCGCCTCCGACCTGCCCGAACCCGACCCGCAGACCAGCACCGCCACCGCGGCCAAGCCCCGCCGCCGCCCCACCGCCGCCAAGACCGCCACCAAGTCCACCGGCCGTACCCTCGCCGCCCGCTTCCCCGGGACCTGCCCGTGCGGCACCGCCTACCCCAAGGGCGCCACCATCACCAAGGTCGGCTCCGGCTGGGGCCACCCGGACTGCGCCACCGCCCACTGACACCTCGCTGCGGCGGCCACGGAGGACTCTGCTCGGGGCCACCCGTGGCCTCCCGGACCAGGGCCGTGCCGGTGTACGCGTCGCTGGTGGGCCTGCCGACGGTGATGAAGGCGGGGCGGCCCTTCGGCGTCTTCACGCGCAGGCGGGTTCCCCGCTCGATCGGCTCGGTGTCGACGGGCCCGTCGACGGGCCGGCTGTGACGGGCGGTCGGAGCGGGTTCGGGTCCCGCCGGCGTTCGCGTCGATCCCGGTCCAGGTCTCGGCGACCGGATCGTCGCGGTCGGTCATCGATCGGTGATGGTCATGTCGCGGCCGGCCTGGTAGATCTTGGCGTGGCCCGAGGCCCTGGCGTTCAGCGTGACGCCCGGAGCGGGCGCGTCGTCGGCGGGGAGGGCTGCGCGGAGCTCGTCCAACAGCTGTCGCAGTTCCGGCGCGGCGTTCGCGTCCCGCCGGAGGAGGCGGGCCAGTCGGCGCTCCCACTCGTTCTGCAGGCCCGCGACGGCGCTCTCGTCGCCGGCTTCCCGGGCGGCCGTCAACTCGTCGCGGGAGTCGTCGAGTTCCTCGCCGATCGACTCGCCCTGTCCGGGGTGGAAGCGCCGCCACAGCGCGATCAGCCCGCTCCGGGCCAGCGCCCACCCCTCGGTGACCATGACCCTGGTGACCACCGGCGCGGCCGCCTGGGCCAGCTGTTCGAGCTCGTCCACCGAATTCCCCTCCCCCGAACGACTTCCCGTGCGCCAGCGTAGGGCAGAACGGCCTCCGGTGGCCGCCGGTCCGGAGAAGCAACTCGCGCCAACGCCTGGGGACTTGCCACGAGGACGCGCCGCTCGACGAGGACCGGGCGGCGGACGTGCCCGGTCCTCGGGACCTGCCCGGGGTGAGGACGGCCACCGTTGGCGCACGGCGGCCGGGATCGGGCATGGGCACATGGCAGCGGCGCTGACGTTCGGACCGGCACACCGGTCGCGGGCATGCCGGCTCCACGCCCTGCTCGTCGTGCGGCCACGGCGCCGGTCCTGCTCGTGCACCACAGCATCTCGGCCGACCCGTCCCCGACCACGCGGGCGATGCCGGGCATAATGCACAGCACGGCCGGGCCGGCGGGCGCTTCGACCTGAACGACCCGACCGCCGGTGCGTTCCTGTGGGCGACTCCGGCCCGCGCAAGGACACCGTGATCGTCAAGCCGAAGCAGCGGGTCGTCTGCGACTTCGACGCCGACAACCCCGGCCGGTGGATGGTCCACCGCCGCAACGCCTACCGCGCCTGACGGAACATCAGCCGCCGGGACCGGCGCTGGTACGCCGGTCCCGGTGGCCGGGCCGCTACCGTCCGGACGTGGCGGGTGCGGGCGAGGACGACGGGACGCCGCCGGTCGCCGCCCGCATCGACGACGACGGCGACGGCACCGCGGACACCGTCGGCGCGGGAGCGTCGCAGCCCGGCGAGGCCGAAGCCGAAGGGCTCCCGGAGGGCCGCGGCGCGGACGGAGACGCGCTCGCCGATCCGGACGCCGACGCACTCGGACGCGCACTCGGGCTCGCCGACGCCGAAGCCGACGGGGACGGGGACGGGCATCCGGAGGGCGTCCCGCTCGGCGACGGGGACGGCGACTGGGACGGCGACGCGCTTGCCGTGGGCGACGGCGAGGGCGCGGCCGTCGGCGTCCGATCGGGACTCGGGCTCGGCGTCGGAGTCGGGCTCGGCGTCGGTGCGGCGGTCGAAGCCGGTGCGGACGGCGGCGGAGCGACGGTCGGCGCCGGCGTGACCCGGTCGGGGCGGTCGGCCGTCGTCGTGGTGCCGGTCTGGAAGTGCACCATCCACGCCCGGACCGTCCGCAGGTACTCGGCGGAGTTGTTGTACCCGAGGACCGCCCGGTCGAGCTGCGCCGGCACGGCCAGGTCCCGGCCGGCCGCGCAGAGGTACCGGCCGGCGGCGAGGGCCGCGTCCCAGATGTTGTTCGGGTCCGCCTTGCCGTCGCCGTTGCCGTCCGCGCCCCAGGTCGCCCAGGTGGACGGGATGAACTGCATCGGGCCGACCGCCCGGTCCCAGACGGCACTTCCGTCGTACCGGCCGCCGTCGGTGTCGGCGATCGCCGCGAAGCCGTTCCCGTCCAGGACCGGGCCGAGGATCGGGCGGTAGGTCGTCCCGGTGGCGTCCACCCGGCCGCCGTCGGCCTGCCCGGACTCCACCTCGCCGATCGCGGCGAGCAGCTGCCACGGCAGGTGGCAGCCCGGGGACGAGGCGGCCAGGGACGCCTCCGCCTTGCGGTAGGCGTCGAAGACGATGGACGGCAGTCTCGCGCCGCCGAGGCCCTGGAGCGCGAAGGTCCCCGCGTCGGAGCCCGGCAGCCCGACCACCGGCAGCGGCGGCTGCGGGAGCGTCCGGGCGCCGCCGCCGTCCAGCGGCACCTGACCGGCCGGCAGCTCGGCCACCACCGGGCCGTCGCCGGTGAAGGCGTCGAGCGAGCCGACGGTCGGCGCCTGCGCCGCCGAGGGCTTCGCCGGCGCCGTGGGTGCGGTGGGAGCCGTCACCGCCGCCAGGGCAGCCAGCACCCCCAGCCCGCGCAGCAGCGCGCGCTTACGTATTCGCCGTCCCATCCGGGTACCTTTCGACGATCTCGCGGTCAGCAAGTCGGACGATTCGACGGTCGATCAGGTTCCGGGGCCCGGCGGCCCGTTGATCGACCCGATGCGCGCGGGCCGTACCGGTCAGCGCCCGGCGGCGAGCGGCTCGCCGTTCTCGAACCGCAGGATCTGCTCGCGCAGGGTGCGCCTGGCCCGCGGCAGGAACGCGCTGCTGGGACCGCCGACGTGCGGGGTGATCAGCACGCCGGGGGCGTGCCAGAGCGGGTGGTCGGCGGGCAGCGGCTCCGGGTCCGTGACGTCGAGCGCGGCCCGCAGCCGCTGCGCGGTGAGCTCGGCGAGGAGCGCCGCGGTGTCGACGACGGGCCCGCGGGCGACGTTGACGAGCAGCGCGCCGTCCTTCATCCGGGACAGGAACCCGGCGTCCACCAGGTGACGGCTCTCGGGGGTCAGCGGCGTCAGCAGCACCACGACGTCCGCGGACGGCAGCAGTTCCGGCAACTCCGCCACGCCGTGCACCCGTTCCTCGGGGCGGGCGCTGCGGGCGACCCGGACGATCTCGCACTCGAAGGGCTCCAGCCGCGCGGCGAGCGCCCGGCCGATCGAGCCGTACCCGAGGATCAGCACGGTCCGGTCGGCGAGCGACTGGTGGAACTCCTGGCTCCAACGCCCCTGGTCCTGGAGTCGGGTGAAGTGCGGAACGCCCCGCAGCGAGGCGAGGATCAGCGTCACCGCCAGTTCGGCGGTGCTGGCGTCGTGCAGTCCGCGCGCGCTGCACGCGAGGACGCCGTCCGGCACGTGCGGCAGGACGTCGTCCATCCCGGCCGTGAGCGTCTGAACCACCTTCAGCGACGGCAGGTGCGGGATCACCGGCAGCGCGACGGCGTGCCGCAGGTACGGCAGGCAGAAGAACTCCACCTCACGGAGCGCGTCGTCCGACGGCGCCGGCCCGTCCCCGTCCCACACGAGGGCGTCGAGGCCGGCGGGCAGGCCGCCGATCACGTCGGGGGCGTACGGAAGAAGGTAGCGAGCGCTCATGCTCCGACCCTAGCCACCTCGGCCGACGTTCCACCGGGCAGGTCGGACGTTGAGCGGGCGAGGAGCGACTGCCGCACCCGCCGTCAGGTCCGGTCGCCCGGGTCGGGCACCGTGACGACCGGGCAGCTCGCGTCGTGCAGCAGCCCGCGGGGGACGGAGCCGAGCCGCATGCCGGTGAACCCGCCGCTGCCGCGTCTGCCGATGACGACGGCCACGGCGCGCCGGGACGCGTCGGCGAGTTCCCGGACGGGGTGGCCGCCGACGACCTCGCAGGTGACGGCCACGTCCGGGTGGTCGGCCCGCGGTCCGGCCGTCGTCTCGGCCAGCGTCCGGCGCAGCTCGTCGAGGGTGGCTTCCTCGTCGATGCGCGCCAGCCGCGGCCGCTGCCACACCCACAGCGCCCGCACCGTCGCGCCGTGGTCCTGCGCCAGCTCCAGGGCGGCCGCGAAGGCGACGGCGGAGCAGGGGCTGCCGTCCACTCCCACCACGAGGTGGGGCGGGTCGTCGAGCTCGCCGTCCTTGCGGGGGACCACGACCACCGGGCAGGCGGCCTGCGCGCTCACCGGCACGGTGACCGAGTAGCCGCTGAGCAGTTCCTCGATCCGGCTGAGCGACCGCGAGCCGAGCACCACGAACGCGGCCTCCCGGGAGGCCCTCACCAGCAGCGGGCCCGGCATCCCCTCCTGGATCTCGGCGGACACCTCCAGCTTCGGATGCCGGCTGCGGGCGAACCGACCGGCGAGGTGGAGTTGGCGCCGGCCGACCCGCACCTGGTCCTGCTGGAACGCCACTCCGAGGGTGCGCATGCTCCGGGGGGACGGCTGGACGACATGGATCATGCGCAGCGGGAGGCCGCGGCGGTGCGCCTCGTCCGCCGCCCACTTCAGCGCCTCGTCGTTCTCCCCGAGCGCGTCGACGCCGAAGACGACCGAACGGCCTGGACCGGTGGCTGCCATCACTCCTCCAACGAGCCTTCGGGCCCGGCCCGCCGACCCGACTGCCGGACCTCGCCGCCCTTTTCCCCTCGCACGGTAGGCAGCACCGGGGAGGCGGCGCGCGCCGGAACACGTCCGACTGGCGGGTCGCTCCGGGAGGTCGGGCCCCGGGTCAGAGGGCGTGGATCGGCGCGCCCAGGCGGTAGTCGGTGCGGGAGAACGCGGCGGAGACGGCGAAGCGGTCCGCGCGGACGAGGGTCTGGCGCCACTCGATCATGCGGCCGCCGGTGTCGTGGCCGAGGCGGTCGATCGCGAACAGGGCGGTGGTCGGGGGGCAGTCGAGCAGGATGCGCTCGCCCCGGCCGGGGACGACGGCGCGGATGCGTTCCCAGCCGCCGCAGATCCGGCTGCCGCAGTGGCGTTCGAGCTCGTCGTAGAGCGCGGTGCGGGTGAAGTCGACGGCGAGGAGCGGGTGGGCCACGTCCGCGGGGAGCCAGGTCCGGTCGACGGCGAGGGGTTCCTCGTCGGCCAGGCGGATGCGCTCCAGGTAGATCAGCGGCGTGGACTCCTCCAGCCCCAGGCGGGCGGCGACCACGCCGTCGGCGCGCCGGTCGAGCGCGCGCACCACGCTGCGCTGCACCGCGCCGACCTCCTCGACGGAGCGGAACAGGCTGTACGCCTCGCCGACGTCCTGCTCCAGCGGGCGGTTGGCGGTGAACCGGGAGGCCTTGCCGCGCTGGGCGCTGACGAGGCCCTCCTCGCGGAGCTGCCGCAGGGCCTCGCGGACGGTGTGCCGGCTGACCTGGTACTCGGCGACCAGGTCGTGTTCGCCGGGGAAGACGTCGCGGAACTCGCCCTCGTCGAGTCGGCGCAGCAGGTCGGCGCGCAGTTGCGCCCAGAGCGGGTTCCCCGGGGTGCGGACGAGGGGCCGGGGGCCGGGGGCGGTGGTCACGGCGCCGTCCTGGGGTCGAGGGTGGGGTGGGTGGTACGGGGCACGGAGTAAATGTTCGTACCTTTACCGTGGCAGCGCCAAATCGACGCCCGCCGGGTCGGCGGGCGTCGATCGGGCGGCGCGGCGACCGCTGCCCGGGCGGGCCGTCCGGGCAGCGGTCGGGCGGGGGCGGTCAGACGAGGACGCCGATCAGCATGGCGGCGGCCACCGCGAGCAGCACGACCGCGAAGGTCCGCTGCAGGGCGGTGCCGGACAGCTTGGCCGCCAGCCGCTTGCCGTCCCAGGCGCCGAGGACGGCGGCTCCGACGAACGGTCCGAAGACCGCCGGGTCGAGGTTCGGGCCGGAGACCGTCAGGCGGGTGGCGAGGGAGACGGCCGAGTTGACCAGGATGACCACCAGGCTGGTGCCCACCGCCTTGCGCATCGGCAGCCGGAGCACGGACACCAGGGCGGGCACCGCGAGGAAGCCGCCGCCGACTCCCAGCAGCCCGGTCACCGCCCCGAGTCCGGCCCCGGCCGCGAACGTCCCCGCGCGCCCGCCCCGGCCGGCGGGCTCCGTGGTCGGCGCGCACCGCGCGGTGCGGGCGCCGCGCAGCATCGCCGCGGCGGCCAGCGCGGCCAGGACGGCGAACGCGGCGGTCAGCACCGGCTGCGGGACGCGGTGGGCGAACGCGGACGCCCCGACGGCGGGGAGCACCCCGGCCGCGGCGAACAGGAAGCCGGTCCGCCAGTCGACGGAGCCGCTGTGGCGGGCGAGCGCGGTGACCGAGGTGGCGATGACGATGACCAGGCTGGTGGTCCCGGCCTCGGCGGGCGCGACGCCCAGCAGGTACACCAGGGCCGGGACGGCCAGCACTCCCCCGCCGCCGCCCAGCGCGCCGAGCGCCACGCCGACCACGGCTCCGCAGAGCAGAGCGGTGATCAGCACGCTCACGCCGTGACGCCGTCCGCGTCCCGGCCCGCGGCGGAGGCGGTCCGGCCGGCGGGGTGGGCGACCTCGCCGTGCCAGGCGGCGAAGCCGCCGCGCAGGTCGACGGCGTCGAAGCCGCGGGCGCGCAGCACGGACGCGGCCACCGAGGAGCGGTTGCCGCTCGCGCAGATCACGGTCAGCGGCCGACCGGTCGGCAGTTCGCCCAGGCGGGCCAGCAGTTCGGGCAGCGGGATCAGGCGGGCGCCGGGAACGGTGCCGCTGTCCTGCACCTCGCCCGGGCCGCGCACGTCCAGCACCTCGAACTCGGCGGTACCGCCGGCGAGTTGCTCGGCGAGTGCGTCGGCCTCCACCCGTATCGCGCGGGTCAGGTGCGCGGCGCCGACGGCGTCCACCGGGGTGGCCAGGGCTCCCAGCACCCGGTCGAAGCCGATCCGGGCCAGGCGGGTGCGGGCCTCGACGGCGGTGTCCTGGTCGCCGCACAGGACGATGGCGTCCTGCGCGTCGAGCACCTGACCGGCGAGTTCGGCGAACCGGCCGCCGAGCGGGATGTTGACCGCGCCGTGCAGGTGCTCGGCGGCGAACGCCTCCGGGTCCCGGGTGTCCAGCACGATCGCGCCGCCCGCCCGCGCCTGCAGCACCGCCTCGGGGGTGAGCGACGGGACGAGGGTGTCCTC
Source organism: Kitasatospora griseola (assembly GCF_044999035.1). NCBI lineage: Bacteria > Bacillati > Actinomycetota > Actinomycetes > Kitasatosporales > Streptomycetaceae > Kitasatospora > Kitasatospora griseola. The sequence continues at coordinate 1,956,444 of NZ_CP173360.1, forward strand.
GTCCAGGACGGGACGGGCCTGCCGGTTGCGCACCGAGGTGAACGCGAAGTAGGCGGGCACGGCGGGCTGACCGGCCGTCACCACGGCGACGAACTCGTCCTCGGTCAGGTCGGCCAGCGCGTAGTTGCCGACGCGCTGGTTGCCGATCGTGCAGCTCAGCTCGGTCGACAGGTTCTTGCCGCAGGCCGAGCCGGCCCCGTGCGCCGGGTAGACCCGCGTCCCGTCGGGGAGGGCGAGCAGCGCGCGGGTGGAGCGGTACAGCAGCCGGCCCATCTCATCGGCCGAGCGGCCGCGCGAGCTGAGCAGGTCGGGGCGGCCGACGTCGCCGATGAACAGCGTGTCACCGGTGAGCACGCCGTACGGGACGGCGTCGCCCGCGTGCTCGCGCACCACCACGCAGATCGACTCCGGGGTGTGGCCCGGCGTGTGCAGGATCTCCAGCTCGACCTCGCCGAGGTCGAGGCGCTCGCCGTCGGCCAGCGGGTCGGTGTCGAAGTCGAGCGCGGCGACGGAGCCGTAGGAGATCCGGGCGCCGGTACGCTCGGCCAGCTCCAGGTGGCCGGAGAGGAAGTCCGCGTGGACGTGGGTCTCGATGACCCGCTCGATCGTCAGGCCGTGGCGCTCGGCGGTTTCGAGGTAGTCGTTGACGTCGCGCTGGGGGTCGACCACGACGGCCCGGCCGGTGGTGCGGTCGCCGACCAGGTAGGAGGCGTGGGAGAGGCAGTCGAGGTAGAACTGCACGAGGACCAGGGGTCCGGCGTTCTCGGGCATGTCGAGCTCCTGAGGGTGGGCAGGGAGAGTTGGGCCGCGGCGCACGGGGACGGCGCCGCGGCACTGGTGGACTCGGGCGGGGCGGCGTCCGGGTCGAGGTCGGACGGCTCAGGCGAGGCCGCGGAGCATCAGGTTCCAGTAGAGGAACGGCAGTCCGTGGCGCTTGAGGTACCACATGTCGGCGCGCTCGCGGACGGTGTCGATCACCGGGATCGACGGGGTGGGCCGCCCGCTGTAGTCGAACTCGGCGAGCAGCATCCGGTTGCGGGCGGTGGTCAGCGGGCAGGACGAGTAGCCCTGGTAACCGGCCGTGGGTTCCCGGCCGTCGAGCACCGCGAGCAGGTTCTCCACCACCACGGGCGCCTGCTTGCGCACCGCGGCGCCGGTCTTGGAGTTCGGGGACGATCCGGCGTCGCCGAGGGCCCAGACGTTCGGGTACCGGACGTGCCGCATGGTGTGCTTGTCGATCTCGACGTAGCCGGCCGGGTCGTCGGCGCCGGCGAGCGGACTGCGCTTGATCCAGTCCGGGGCGCTCTGCGGCGGCACCAGGTGGGCCATGTCGTACGGCAGCGTCGTGGTGCCGCTGCCGTCCACCGCGGTGACGACCAACTCGCGGGCGTCGGGCCGCACTTCGGTGACCTCGCTGCCGTAGTGGACCTTGATGCCGTACCGGCGCACCACGCCGTCCAGCACCCGGGCGAACTCCGGCACGCCGAAGATGGCGGCGCCGGGGATCACCAGGTGGACGTCGATCTTGTCGAGGACGCCCTGCTCGCGCCAGTAGTCGGCGGCCAGGTAGGCGATCTTCTGCGGCGCGCCGCCGCACTTGATGGCGCCCGTCGGCATGCTGAACACCGCGCTGCCGGAACGGGTTTCGCGGATGAAGCGCCAGGTCGCGGGGGCGTGCTGGAACGAGTAGTTGCTGGACAGGCCGTTCTTGCCGAGCCCGGCCTCCAGGCCCGGTATGCGGTCCCAGTCCAGCTGAATGCCGGGGCAGACCACCAGTTGGTCGTACGAGACGGTGCCGCCGCCGTCCAGCGTCACCTCCTGCGCCTCGGGGTCGACGGCGAGCGCCGCACGGCGGATCCACCGGACGCCCTTCGGCATGACGGACGCCTGCGAGCGGACACTCTGCGCCAGCGGCGCCCGTCCACCGCCGACCAGCGTCCACAGCGGCTGGTAGTAGTGCCGCTCGCTCGGGTCGAGCACCGCGACGTCCCGTTCGCCCGCCCGGCGGAGCCGGGCCGCGACCGTGATCCCGGCGGTTCCGCCGCCGATGATGACGATCCGGTGATGCTGCGTGGCCATGAAGACCCCCCTCATCCGAATGTACGGACATTAAGTTAGGACCGCACCGCCCAAGCACGCAAGCCACCTGCGCCGATTCGACCCGACTTGTCCGTACATTTAAGTGTTGGGACCATCGAACCCTCCGGCACCCGCACGCGCAAGCCCCCCACGCCCACCGGCGATCGGCAGCACCGGGCACAGCAGCGCAGAGGCGCTGGTCACAGACATGGAGCCGTCCCGACGGCGCCCGCCGTCGCGGATCATCGGCGCGGCGCGACGCGGGACCACGGCGCTCACCGCGCGGCGTTCGATCGGCGCCGCCGTGCGCTCGACATCGACAACCGGACGTGAAGAGAGACTTGCCGCGGGATGGACACCGGCGGTCGGGAAATCACCTCGCGACGCGATCGGCGATGCCACTCGACCGATGAGGGAGTCCGCACGGGCGTCGGCCGGGGCGCGCTTGTCGCGCACGCGGGAGCGGATCGCGCGGGGCGGCCGAGTCGCGTTTCGGCAGCGACCGTTCGCAGTCGATCTGCAGCGAAAACAGTCCGGTGCGCGGGGGCGCCGTTTCCGGCCCCGCGAGGGGGGATTGCGCGGGTCTTTCCGGGGTTCCCGGCAGGCGGACGGCGTGATACTCGCCGGTATCAACGCCCTTGCCCGGCAGCAGGGTTGCCCCGCCCGCCGCAGGCGCGACCGACCGGTTTTCGGACGGGCGGTTCCGCCCGGGGTTTTTCGCCCACGCCGGCGCTGCTTCGCGGCGGCACGGCGGCGCGGCCGGAAGCGGCCCGGGGACAGCAGGACGTCGGCCCGGACCACGGGGGTGAGGTCCGGGCCGACGTCGGTCGGGATGCGAGGAGTTCGGCTACTTGGGCTCGGCCGTCATCGACTCGCCGTTGATGGTGATCTTGAGTTCGGGCAGCGGATCCTTGGCCGGTCCGTGCGTCACCGAACCGTCCTTGATGTCGAACTTGGCACCGTGGCACGGGCATTGGATCGTCCCGCTCTTCACCTTGGTCACCAGGCAGCCGTGGTGCGTGCAGACGGCGGTGAAGGCGCGGTACTCACCCTGCGTGGGCTGGGTGACGACGACCTTCTGGTCGGCGTAGATCTTGCCGCCGCCGACCGGCACGTCACTGGGCTTGCCGAGCGAGACCGGCGCCGTGGGCACGGCACCGGGGGTGTAGTGCGTGGTGGGCGCGCAGGACGTGGCGGTGACACCGACGATCGCGGTGACGCCCGTCGCGGTGGCGCCCTGCAGCACAGTGCGGCGGGAGGGAGACTTCGATTCCGAGGCGTTGTCAGTCACATGACCATGTTGGGAAAGGCGACTTGAGCGGCACTGGAGCCCCAGGCGACGCCGGTGCCGTCTCGCCGGACGAGCCCGACAGCGGTGGTCTGCAACGCCGGACGCACCCGGCGGGGCCGGCCGGCGCGCGGGCCCGCGCGCGGGGCGCGCCCACCAGGAGCCCCGCGGGCACTTCGAGCGCAGGACCGGCTCGGGGCCGCGCCGAAGAACCGGCGCACCGCCAGGACGAAATACGCCGCCACGCGCGCGGGCAGGAGGTGGTCCGGCTTCTCGCCGCCCCCGGTTTCGGCGATCGGTCGACCGTCCGGACCCGGCCGAAACACCCGGGTCGGCGCCCCGATCACACTCCGGTCCGACCACCGCTCACCGGCCGCCGACGCGCCCCGCCGGACCGCAACCAACCTGGTCATGCAGAGACTTGCAGATACTTGCAGACCCCCGTGACGGGATGATTCCATTGCGGGCAAAGGCTACGTGGCATATCCGTACGGGGGTTCACATGGAGCGTTCAAGTCGGCGTACAAGAGAATTCGGCGGAGAAATAAGAATTCTCCTCCTTGCCGAAGACTCACTGATTCGTGTCGGAATTACTGCACTTCTCCAAATGGCCGACGACCTGTCACTCGTCGCCGAAACGCAGGACGAGGAAATAGCGCACACCCTCGCCCTGGAACTGGCGCCGGACATCACGGTGCTCAGCGCCTCCGCGGAGACGCCGTTCCGAGGCGCGGTGGTCGAGCGGCTCTCCGCGGTCAGTCGGCTGGTCTACGTCGGCGCCTGCCAGCCCGACGTCGCCCACCAGGTGATCACCTGCGGGGCTGCCGCGGTCTTCGACCCACGCGGGCGGCCCCAGGCGCTGCCGGACATCATCCGGGTGGCCGCCGCGAACGACACGCTGATCATGCCGACCTGCGGTCCGCTGAAGATGACCCGGATCCCGACGGCGACGAGGGCTTCCGAGGAACGCGACCTGCCGCTGGCGCCGGACGCGCTGACCAACCGGGAGGCCGAGGTGCTGCTCCTGCTCGCGCAGGGCTACGCCAACCAGGAGATCGCCAACAAGCTCTCGGTCTCCTCGGCCACCATCCGCTCACACGTCCACCACCTGCTGACCAAGCTCAGCGTCCGCAGCCGGGCCCACGCGGTGGCGCTCGCCTACGAGTCCGGTCTGATCAGAGCGGTCGAACAGGGACTGCGGCAGACTGCCTGACGGATCGACGGGTCCGCACCGGGCAGCCCGCCGGGTCGGCGGGGCCCGCAGTGGGCGGCCCGCCGACCCGGCGCCCTGGTCAGGAGGGGTCGCCGGCGTCGAGGGCCCCGGCGACGGCGCCGAGGATCTCGACCACCGAGGCGTGCAGGAAGAAGTGGTCCCCGGGCAGCATCTCGAGCCGGGCCCTGGCACTGGTCTGGGTCCGCCAGCCGTGCAGCGCCTGGGGTCGCACGGACGGATCCGCGGTGCCCCCGAAGACGGTCATCGGCACCGTCAGCGGGGGCTCCGGACGGTAGTGGTAGGTCTCCAGCACCGAGAAGTCGGCCCGCAGAGTGGGCAGCATCAGCTCCATCAGCTCCCGGTTGTCCAGCAGCTCCGGCGGGGTGCCGCCGAGGAAGCGCAGCTCCTGCTTGACCTCCTCGTCGGTGGCCGTGTGGAGCACCGGACGGGTGCGCGGCGCGTCCGGCGCCGAGGCCCCGGAGACGAACAGGTGCTCCGGCTCGGCCGCGCCGCGCCGCCGCAGCTCCCGGCAGAGCTCGAACGCCAGCAGCGCGCCCATGCTGTGGCCGAAGAACGCGAACGGCTGGTCCAGCACCGGCTCCAGCTCGGTCGCCAGCAGGGCGACCAGCGGCCGCAGCCGGGAGACCGGACCCTCTGCCAGCCGGCGCCCGTGGCCCGGCAGCTCCACCGGGCAGACCTCGACCCGGTCGTCGGCCAGCGCGCCCCATCCCCGGTAGAGCGAGGCGGCTCCGCCCGCGTACGGCAGGCAGAGCAGCCGGACCCGGCCGGGCGGCAGCCGCCGCGGGGCGTCGGCGAGGGCCGCGGATCGGGCAGGGGCGGGGGCGGGGTACATCAATCACCTCCGGTCCGTCCCGGCGGGCGGACCCGCCGGGACGAATGGTAAAAGAATAGTAAACGAATCATCGATCGTGGATCAGTCCTGGCGAATTACCTCGACCAGCTCGGCCAGCCGCCGGTCCGGATCGACCGTCAATTCACTGAGCAGAACATGCCATTGGCGCATCATGGCCGCCATCGTCCGCGGGTCGACCACGTCCAGGCCGTACAGCCACATGCCGCGCAGCGACCCGTCGTCGAAGCGGCGGAGGATCAGCGCCAGGTCGACGGCCGACGCCTCCATGTCGATGATGACCTCCGGGAACACATAGTCGTCACCGATCCGGAGGTCCAGTGGAGCGGCGGTCAAACCGGTCAACTCCAGTGCGGGAACAGTGGCGTTGAGCAGGTTGAACGAGATCGCGAAGGGGTCGCGGCCGCGCTCGCGGATGCCCTCCTGGTGCCAGAGCGGCACCCCCTGGTTGGCGTAGGCGTCGAGGGTCTCCTCCCGGACCCGGCCGACAAGTTGGCGGAAAGTCAGCGATTTGGCCAGATCTGTTCGGACCAGCAGGTGGCTGACGAAGAATCCGATCATGTTCTCGGTCTCCGGCTGCTCCCGGCCGGCCACCGGGAACGAGACGGTGATGTCCTCCCGGCCGGCGTAGCCGGACAGCAGCAGCTGGAAGGCCGCCATCACCACCATGAAGAGGGTCGCGCCCTCCTCGCGGGCCAGTTCGGCCAGCGCCGTGCCCTCCGCGGCCGGCACGGCGAACCCGCGGGTGGCGCCGGTGGCCGGTTCCAGGAGCTGGTGCTCCGGGGCCCGGAAGACCGGTGACGGGGGCAGGGCCGCCAGCCGCCGCTCCCAGTGCCCGGACCGCTCGCGCAGCGCCCCGGCCGCCCGGCGGCGCTGCTGCCAGTCGGCGAAGTCCGGGTACTGAACCGGCAGTTCGGGCAGCGCGGGCGGCTCGGCGCCGTCCAGCCGGGCCGCGTACTGGGCGCGCAGCTCCTGGAACAGCACGCCGTACGACCAGTTGTCGGTGACCAGGTGGTGCATCACCAGGGCCAGCACGTGCTCGTCGGGGCGCAGCGCGATCAACGCGCCGCGCACCAGCGGCTCGTCGGCCACCCGGAACGAGCCGAGCTCCTGCTCGGTGAGCAGCCGCCGCAGCTCCTTCTCGCGGGTCTCGTCGTCCAGGTCGGTCAGGTCGACGACGTCCAGCGGCCAGCTGCCGATCTCGTCCACCAGCTGGCACGGCACGCCGTCGACGCTGCCGATCCGGGTGCGCAGCGCCTCGTGGCGCTGGGCGATGGCGTCCAGGCTGTCGCGCAGCGCCGCCGGGTCCAGAGTGCCGCGCAGCACCAGGGCGGTGAGCACGTTGTGGAAGTGGTGCTCGACCGGCACCGGGTGGTAGCTGACCAGGTCCTCCTGGGAGAAGGAGAGCGGGATGCCCGCGGTGCGGTCGGCGAGCGGGATCCGCTCCCGCTCCGCGTCGTCCCGGTGCTCGTCGAGCCAGCCCGCCTGGCCGGCCACCGTGGGCCGGTCGAAGAGCGTCCGGATCGGCACCGGAACCCCGTGCTCGGCGCCGAGCCGGGCGGCCAGCTGGGTGGCCAGCAGGGAGTGCCCGCCGAGGTCGAAGAAGTCGTCGTGCACCCCCACCTCGGGCACGCCCAGCACCGCCGACCAGGCGGCGGCGACCGTGCGCTCCAGAGCGGTGCGGGGGGCGATCCGCTCGGCCCAGGCCGCCGCGCCGGCCTCGGGGGCGGGCAGGGCCGCCCGGTCCACCTTGCCGTTGGGGGTCAGCGGCAGCGCGGTCAGCAGCACGCAGGCGGCCGGGACCAGGTGGCCGGGCAGCTGCCCGGCCAGGTGGCCGCGCAGGGCCGCCGGGTCCGGGGCGGTGCCGGCGACGGGCACCACGTACCCGACCAGCTGCTGCACGCCGGGCCGGTCCTCGCGGACCACCACCACGGCCTGTGCGATCTCCGGGTGGGCCAGCAGCGCCGAGGCGATCTCGCCGGGCTCGATCCGGAAGCCGCGCAGCTTCACCTGGTCGTCGATCCGGCCGAGGAAGTCCAGCTGCCCGTCGGGCAGCCGGCGCACCAGGTCGCCGGTGCGGTACAGCCGCTCCCCGTCGGGGCCGTCGACGAAGCGCTCGGCGGTCAGCTCCGGGCGGCCCAGGTAGCCGAGGGCCACGCCGCTGCCGCCCACCAGGAGCTCGCCCGGCACGCCGACCGGCACCGGCCGGCGGCGCTCGTCCAGCACGTGGGCGCGGGCGTTGACGATCGGACGGCCGATCGGGGGCCTGGCCGCGCCGCCGGTGAGCGGGTCGCTCATGGTGGCGCAGACGGTGGTCTCGGTCGGGCCGTAGGCGTTGATCATCCGGCGGCCGGCCGACCAGGCGGCGACCGTCTCCGGCGGGCAGGCCTCGCCGGCCGTGACCAGCGTGGTGACGGTCGGCAGGCTCGCCGGGTCGAGCACGGCCAGCACGCTCGGCGGCAGCGTGACATGGCTGACCCGGTGGTCGGCGCAGGTGCGCACCAGCGGGTCGCCGGGCAGCATCCGGTCGGCGGGCGCCACCACCAGCGCGGCCCCGGAGAGCAGCGTGACCAGCGTCTCCGCCACCGCGGCGTCGAAGCTCGGCGAGGCGAACTGCAGCATCCGGCTGTCCGGGGCGACCGCGAACCGCTCGCGCTGCCCGGCGACCAGGCTGCCGATGCCGGTGTGCGGCACCAGCACGCCCTTGGGACGCCCGGTGGAACCGGAGGTGTAGATCACGTACGCCGGGTGCTGCGCGGTCGGCCGCTCGGCGCCCGGGGCGCCCGGGTCCGCCGCGGCCAGCTGCGCCACGGTCGCGGGCGCGTCCAGCAGCAGGCACGGAACCGGGCCGTCGGGCAGGTCGTCGGCGTCCGCGCCGAGGGTCACCAGCAGCGCCGGGGCGGCGTCCCGCAGCATGTAGTCGATCCGCTCGACCGGGTAGCCCGGGTCGACGGGAAGGTAGGCCGCGCCGGTCTTGGCGACCGCCAGCAGCGCGGTCACCAGCCGGGTGGAGCGGCGCAGCGACACCGCGACGATCCGGCCGGGGCCGGCGCCGCGGGCGAGCAGCAGCCGGGCCAGTCGGTTGGCCTCGGCGTCCAGCTCCCGGTAGGTCAGCTCGCCGGGCTGCTCCGGGTCGGCGGAGACGACGGCGACGGCGTCGGGGGTACGGGCCGCCTGGGCCTCGAACAGCTCCGCCAGGGTGCCCTGCGGCACCGGGCGGGCGGTGTCGTTCCAACCGGGCAGGGCGCGGCGCTCCGCGGCGGTGAGCACCTCCACGTCGTCGACCGGGGCGTCCGGGTCGGCGAGGACGGCCCGCAGCACCAGGCCCAGCCGCTCGGCGAGCGCCTCGACCGTGCCCCGGTCGAAGATGTCGGTGTTGAACTCCACCACACCGTCCACGCCGGCGGGGGAACCGTCGGCGGCCGGGCGGCGCTCGGTGAGCGCGAAGTGGAGGTCCACCCGGGTGGAGTCGGTGTCCACGGTGAGGCGCTGCACCGCCACGCCCGGCATCGTGGCGTCCGCGTCGGGGGTGTTCTGCCAGGCCAGCGCGGTCTGGCAGAGCGGGTGGTGGGCCAGCGAGCGGGACGGCTTGAGCAGGTCCACCAGGTACTCGAACGGGATGTCCTGGTGGGCCAGGGCGTCCAGGCTGCGCTCGCGCACCTGGGCCAGCAGCTCGCGGAAGCTCGGGCGGCCGCCCAGATCGGTGCGGAGCACCAGGGTGTTGACGAAGAAGCCGATCAGCTCGGCGGCCGCCTCGTCGAGGCGCCCGGCCACCGCGATGCCGAGCGGGATGTCGGTGCCGGCGCCCATCCGGTGCAGCAGCGTGGCCAGCGCCGCGTGCACCACCATGAAGGCGCTGGACCCGTTCTCCCGTGCCACCCGGGCGACTTCGGCGTGCAGGTCGGCGTCCCAGGAGAACTCCAGCGTGCTGCCGCGGCGGGACGTGCGGGTCGGGTGGGGGCGGTCGGTGGGCAGGGCGATCCGCTCCGGCAGACCGTCCAGGGCCCGGCTCCAGTAGGCGCACTGCTGGGCCAGCAGGCTCTCCGGGTCCTCGGCGTCGCCCAGCAGCCGGCGCTGCCACAGCGCGAAGTCGGCGTACTGGACGGGCAGCGGGCTCCACTGCGGGGCGGCGCCGTCGCAGCGGGCGGTGTAGGCGTTCGCGAGGTCGCGGCCGAGCAGGGCCAGCGACCAGCCGTCGGCGGCGATGTGATGGATCGTCAGCACCAGCACCCGGTCGCGCTCGCCGAGGACCAGCAGTTCCGCGCGGAGCGGCCGTTCGGTGGTGAGCTCGAAGGCGTGCCGGGCGGCCCGGGACATCGCCGCGGGCAGCGCCTCCTCGGTCAGCTCGGTGATGTGCAGCTCGGGCGCCGCCTCGGCGGCGGGCAGCACCAACTGGCGGGGCACGCCGTCGGTGTCGGGGAAGACGGTGCGCAGCGCCTCGTGCCGGGCCACCAGGTCGCCCAGCGCCGCGTGCAGCGCCTGCGGGTGCAGTTCGCCGCGCAGGCGCAGCACCACCGGGATGTTGTAGGTGGGCGACGGGCCCTCCAGGCGGTGCAGGAACCAGAGCCGCTGCTGGGCGAAGGAGAGCGGCAGCACCTCGGGGCGGTCGGCGGGCAGCAGCGCCGGGCGGACCGGGCCCGCGGCGGCGCGCAGCCGCTCGGCCAGCTTGGCCGGGGTGGGCGCCTGGAAGAGCGCGCGGACCGGCAGTTCGACCTCGAAGGCGGAGCGGATCTGCGACATCAGCCGGGTGGCCAGCAGCGAGTGGCCGCCGAGCTCGAAGAAGCTGTCGTCGATGCCGACCTCGGCGGCCTCCTCGTCGCGGTCCAGCACCCGGGCGAAGAGCCGGCACAGCAGCTCCTCGTCCGGGTTGCGCGGGGCGGCGTACGGGGCCCGCAGCTCGCCGCGGCCGCCCTCGGGGGCGGGCAGCGCCCGGCGGTCGATCTTGCCGTTCGGGGTCAGCGGCAGGGCGTCCAGGACGAGGAAGGCGGACGGCAGCATGTAGTCCGGCAGGGTGCCGGCCAGCGCCGCGCGCAGCTCGCGGGCCAGGGTCGGCCCGTCCGGGGCCGAGTCCGCGTCCTCCAGGACCAGGTAGGCGACCAGGCGCTGGTCGCCGGGGGTGTCCTCGCGGACCAGCGCCACGGCCTGGGCGACGACCGGCTGCTCGGCCAGCACCGACTCGATCTCGCCGAGTTCGATCCGGTAGCCGCGCAGCTTGACCTGGTGGTCGAGCCGGCCGAGGAAGTCGATCCGGCCGTCGGGGCGGCGGCGCACCAGGTCGCCGGTGCGGTACAGGCGCTCGCCCTCGGCGCTGTCGGCGAACTTCTCGGCGGTCAGCTCCGGGCGGCCCAGGTAGCCGCGGGCCAGGCCGTCGCCGCCGATGCACAACTCGCCGGGCACGCCCACCGGGACGGGGCCGCCGGCCGCGTCCAGCACCTGGAGCGTGGTGTTGGCGATCGGCTCGCCGATCGAGATCGGGCCGCCGTCGACGTGGGAGACCGAGGACCAGATGGTGGTCTCGGTGGGGCCGTACATGTTCCACACGGTGGCGCCGGTGGCCAGCAGCCGGGCGGCCAGCTCGGCGGGCAGCGCCTCGCCGCCGACCAGGGCGGTCAGGCCGGGCCCGGCGGTCCATCCGGCGTCCAGCAGCATCCGCCAGGTCGCCGGGGTCGCCTGCATCACGGTGGCGCCGCAGTCGGCCAGTTCGGCGGCCAGCCGGCCGCCGTCGGCCGCGCTCTCGCGGCGGGCCAGCACCACCCGGGCGCCGGTGACCAGCGGCAGCAGCAGCTCCAGCATGGCGATGTCGAAGGCGGCGGTGGTCACCGCGAGCAGCACGTCGTCGGCGGCCAGGCCCGGGCGCTCGCCCATCGAGTGGAGGAAGTTGCCGAGCGCCCGGTGCGGGATCTGCACGCCCTTGGGGCGGCCGGTGGAGCCGGAGGTGTAGATGACGTAGGCCAGGTCGTCCGGGTCGGTCCCGACGCCGGGGTCGTGCGCGGCCCCGGTGGTGAGCTCGGCGGTGAGCTCGTCCAGGCAGAGCACCTCGGCGCCGGTCTCCGGGCCGCGGTCGCCGAACAGCTCGTCGTGGACGCTCCGCTGGGTGAGCAGCACCCGCAGGCCGGAGTCCTCCAGGGTGTACGCGATCCGGTCGGCGGGGAAGCCCGGGTCCAGCGGCACGTAGGCGCCGCCCGCCTTGAGCACCGCGAGCATCGCCACCAGCAGCTCCGGCGAGCGCTCCAGGCAGATCCCGACCAGCACGTCGCGGCCCACGCCGAGGCCGATCAGGCGGTGCGCCAGCCGGTTGGCCCGCTCGTTCAGTTCGCGGTAGCTCAGCGGGGCGCCGTCGGACTCCAGGCGGAGCGCCTCGCGGTCCGGGGTGCGGGCGGCCAGGTCCTCGAACCGCCGGTGCGCGGCGAGCGGCAGCGGCCAGTCGCGCGCGGTGTCGTTCCAGCGCTCGCGCAGCTGCCGGCTCTCGTCGTCGGACAGCATCGGCAGCCGGCCGACCGGGCGGTCCGGCTCCGCCAGCAGCGTCCCGACCAGCCGCTCCAGGTGGCGGGCGAAGCCGTCCACGGTCTGCGGCTCGAACAGGTCGCGGTTGTACTCCAGGCTGCCGCCCAGCCCGTCGGGCCGCTCGAAGACCTCCAGCACCAGGTCGAAGCGGGAGGTGGCGCTCTCCACCTCCATCGTCTCCATCCGCAGGCCGACGCCGTCGAACCGGGGCAGCTCGATGTTCTGGTAGATGAAGGAGACCTGGAAGACGGGCGAGCGGGAGAGGTCGCGCTCCGGCTGGAGCTCCTCCACCAGCCGTTCGAACGGCAGCTCCTGGTGGGCGAAGGCGCCGAGCGCCGTCTCCCGCACCCGGGCGACCAGTTCGCGGAAGGTCGGCGCCCCGGAGAGGTCGGTGCGCAGCGCCAGCATGTTGACGAACAGGCCGATCAGCGGCTCGACCTCGCGCCGGCCGCGGTTGGCGACCGGCACGCCGACGACGATGTCGTCCTCCCGGCTGTACCGGTGCAGCAGCACCAGGTAGGCCGCGAGCATGGTCATGAACGGGGTGGCGCCCTCGCCGCGGCTGAACTCCCGCATGGCGTCGGCGGTTTCGGCCGACAGCCGGAACGGGCGGGAGCCGCCCCGGCTGCCCAGCACCGCCGGGCGCGGGCGGTCGGTGGGCAGTTCGAGCATCGGCGGCGCGCCGTGCAGGGTGGTGCGCCAGTACTCCAGCTGCGGGCCGAGGGCGTCCCCGGCCAGCCGGTCGCGCTGCCAGAGCGCGTAGTCCGGGTACTGGATCTTCAGCGGCGGCAGGCCGGCGTCCTCGCCGGTGCTGAACTCGCGGTAGAACGCCACCAGTTCGCGGAACGCCACCGAGGTGGACCAGAGGTCGCCGGCGATGTGGTGCATGGTGAGGAGCAGCACGTGCTCCTCGGCGGCGAGGCGCAGCAGGGTGATCCGCAGCAGCGGGCCGTGCCGCAGGTCGAACGGGCGGGCGAACTCGGCGCGGGCCAGCTCCTTGATGCCCTCCTCGCCGTCCGGCCCGTGCAGGTGCTCGCAGGCGACGACGGTGAACTCCGGCTCGCCGGACTCCGCGATCACCTGCACCGGCTCGCCGTCCACCTCCTCGAAGACGGTGCGCAGCGCCTCGTGCCGCTGCACCAGCGCCACGCAACTGCGCCGCCAGGCCTCGGTGTCGAGGGCGCCGTGGACGCGCAGCGCGCCCGGGATGTTGTACGCCGCGCTGCCCGGGGCGAGCTGCTCCATGAACCAGAGGCGCTTCTGGGCGAAGGACGCCGGCACCCGCTTGGGGCCGGCCTTGCGGCGCAGCTTCCGGGCGAGCAGCGCGCGCTTCTGCTCCGCCGTGAGCCGGCTCAGGTCGACGTTGTCGGTCATGCCAGGTTCTCCAGGTCGTCGGTCTCGGCGGCGAGCATCTCGGCGAGCATCGCTTCCACTTGTTCGTCGGACAGTTCGTCCAGGTCGGCCGACTCGTCGTCGGAGCGGGCCGTGATGGCGTCCTCGGGGTCCTCCTCGGACCCGCCGGCGGCCAGCAGGGCGACGGTGTGCGCCACGGTGGGGTCCTCGAAGAAGCCGCGCAGGTCGAGCGGGACGCCCAGCCGGCTGCGGATCTTGGTGCCGATCTGCACGGCGGCCAGCGAGTGCCCGCCGAGGGCGAAGAAGTCGTCGGCGGTGCCCACCTGTTCGACGCCCAGCACCTCCTGCCAGATCTCCGCGACGGCGCGTTCCTCGTCGGTCGCCGGCTCCTGGTAGGGGGTCGACAGGTCGGGGCGCGGGTGGCGGCCGAGCGCCGGGGCGGCCTGGTCGTCCCCGCCGGCCAGCAGGGCCGGGGTGATGCTCCGGGCCACGGCCCGCATCTGCGCCAACTCGCGGTGGGAGAGCACCAGTTGGGCCGGGGCCTCGGGGTTGGCCAGCACCCGGGCGAGCGCCTCCTGGCCGTCCTGCTCGGTGATGCCCTCGGCCAGCAGCCGCAGCGCCTCGGGGAGTTGCGGCGCGGCCGGGGCGGGGGCGGTGCCGGCGGCCACGGCCTCGGCGACCTGGTCGCGCATGCCGTCCAGGTCGTTGATCCGCTTGAGGGTGAAGTCGGTGATCCGGACCAGCACCCGGCCGTCCTCGGCCAGCATGTCGATGTCGCAGGTCAGGCTCTCGCCGCCGTCGGGCGAGCCCTTGAGCGCGACGTCGCAGGTGATCTCGGCGGTGAGCGGGGCCAGCGCCTTCAGCGAGCGGTAGGTGAACGGCAGGTAGTAGCCCTTGTCCGGCATCTGGATCCGGGCCGACACGCCGGCCACGTCCAGCAGCGCCGGGTGCAGCAGGTAGGCGTCCAGGTCGCCGGCGTGCTCCTCGGGCAGCCGGAGCGAGACCAGCAGCCGCTCCGGGGTGACCCGGGCGCCGCGCAGGCAGTGCCAGCGCGGGCCGAGGGTGAACTCGATGCCGTTGCCCTGCACCAGCAGGTCGAGCTTGAAGAGCCGCTTCAGCTCGTCCTCGTCGTCGACCGGCGCCACCTCGGCGAACTCGGCGCGCAGCGCGGCCAGGTCGCGAACCGGCGGCGCCTCGTCGAGGGCGACGGCGGTGCCCATGGCGTGGATCGGCCCGGTGGCGGGGTGGTTGCTGCGCACGGTGAACCGCAGCTCCTCGCCGTCCGCGGCGAGCGCCGTCCACAGCGAGCGGGACTGGCCGTCCGGCACGATCACCGGCTGGGCGAAGAGCACGTCGCGCAGCTCCACGCCGGCCGCCCCGGTCAGGTCGGCGACGGCCGCCCGGACCAGCTCCAGGTAGGCGGTGCCCGGCACCAGGCCGTGGCCCATGATCCGGTGGTCGGCGATGATCCAGCTGTCGGCGGTGCTGATCGCGCCGGTGTAGCCGCGGCTGTTCCCGTCGCCGCCGGGCAGCCGGCGCAGCAGCGGGTGCGCGGTCGGGGTGCCGGGGGCGGCGGCCGACTCGTCGAGTCCGGCCGCCATGCCGACGCCGCGCCAGGTGTCCCAGGCCACCGCCGTCACCGGGGCGCCGGAGCGGCGCCGCCACTGCGCGTAGGCGTCCAGGAAGGCGTTGGCCGCCGCGTAGTCGCTCTGGCCGGGGCCGCCGAGCAGGCCGGTCAGCGAGGAGCAGAGCAGCAGGAAGTCCAGGTCGTCGTCCGCGCACACCCGGTCGAGCACCAGGGTGCCGAGGGTCTTGGCGGCCAGGACGGCGGCGGCGTCCTCGGGCGTCTTGCCCATCAGCAGGCCGCGGGACGGCAGGCCGGCCGCGTGCACCACACCGTGCACCGCCCCGGCGCGGGCCCGCAGCAGGGCCACCGCCTCGGCGGTCCGCGCGGCGTCGGTGACGTCCGCGCGCAGCGGCAGCACCTCGGCGCCCAGCTCGGTCAGCCGGTGCAGCGCCGGGTCGTCGGCGGCCAGCGGCGACCGGCCGAGCAGGCCGAGCACCGGTCGCCGCACGGTGCGGGCGATCTGCTCGGCGATCGCCAGGCCGACGCCGCCGAACCCGCCGGTGATCAGGTAGCCGCCGCCGTCGCGCAGACCGCCGGGGCCGGCTTCGGGAGCGGGCAGCTCGACGGCGTCGAAGGTGCGGCTCCACCAGTGCCGGCCGCGCAGCGCCAGCTGCGGCTCCTGGCGGGCGGCGGCGTCCAGCAGGCCGGCCGCGACCGCGGCGGGTTCGCCCGCGCCGACGTCCAGCAGCCGGCACTCGACCCCGGTGACCTCCTGCGGGATGACGGTGCACGGGCCGAGCAGCAGGGCGCCCTCCGGGTGCAGCGGCTCGTCGCCGGTGACCTCGAAGACGCCGCTCGCCAGCACGTCGAGCAGCACCGGGCGGGCGGGGGCCGCGTCCAGCAGGCCCTGGGCCAGGGTGGCCAGGGTGTCGAAGCCGGTCCGCTGTGCGGCGGCCAGCCGGTCGGCGTCGAGTCCGTCCCCGGCGGCGGGGTCGGTGAGCGCGCCCAGGTGGACCAGCCGGATCGAGGCGGCCTCGCCGGTGGTGTCCAGCGAGCGGATCAGGGTGGCGCAGGCGTCCCGGTCCAGGCCGTCGGCCCGGCCGATCCGCCGCACCGTGGCGCCCCGGGCCTCCAGCTGCCGGGCCAGTTCGGCGCCGAGCGGCTGCTCGGTGCCGAGCACCGCCCAGACCGCGTCGCGGGCGTCGCCGGTGCGGGGGCCGGCGGGCAGGCGGCGCCAGCCGGGGGTGGTGAACCAGTCGTCGAGCGGCAGGGCCGCGCTCCGCGGCTTCGGCGCGGTGCGCGGGCCCGCCTCGATCCAGTACCGCCGGCGCTGGAAGGCGTAGCCGGGCAGCGCGGTCAGCGCGCCGCCGCCGCACACCGCCGCGCGGTCCACCGGGGCGCCCGCGCTCCACAGCGCGCCCAGGCCGGCCAGCAGGTGGGTGCGGTCGTCGGTGCTGTCCTTGGGGTGCGGCAGCGAGTCGACCGCGGTCCGCTCCGGGCTCCAGGAGTCGTGCTGCTGGGCGAAGTTGGTGAGCGAGCGGCCGGGGCCGACCTCCAGCAGGAGCAGCTCCGGGTCGTCGAGCAGCAGGCCCAGCACGTCGCGGAACCGGACCGCGCCGCGCAGGTGCTCACCCCAGTAGGCGGGGCTGGTGGCCTGCTCGTCGGTGATCCACTGTCCGGTGAGGCCGGAGCAGAACGGGATCCGCGGCGCCCGCAGTTCGACGCCGCGCACCACGTCGGTGAACGGCTGCACGGCGGCGTCCATGCTCGCCGAGTGGAAGGCGTGCGAGGTGTGCAGCCGGCGGCAGGCCGTGCCGTCGGCCACCAGCCGCTTGCGCAGCCGCTCCACCGCCTCGGCCGGACCGGCCGCCACGCACAGCGCGGTGGAGTTGACGGCGGCCAGGTCGAGCTCGGGCAACTCGTCCAGCAGCGGCGCGAGTTCGGCCTCGGGCAGGAAGACGGCGAGCATCTCGCCGGCCGGCATCGACTGCACCAGCCGGCCGCGGGCGGCGACCAGCCGGACCGCGTCGGGCAGCGAGAACACGCCGGCCAGGCAGGCCGCGACGTACTCGCCGATGCTGTGGCCGGCCATCGCCCGCGGGTGCACGCCCTGGGACATCCAGAACTTGGCGAGCGCGTACTCGACGAGGAACAGCACCGGCTGGGTGATCTCGGTGCGGGCCAGCGCGGCGGCGGCCTGCTGCGGGTCGGCGTCGGGGCCGGGGAACAGCAGGGTGCGCGGGTCGGCGCCCAGCTCGGCGGTGAACAGCTCGGCGCAGGCGTCGAGTTCGGCCGCGAAGGCGGGCTCCTCGCGGTACAGGCCGTGGGCCATCGCGACGTACTGGGCGCCCTGGCCGGGGAACAGGAAGGCGACCGGGGCGTCCTCGGCGGCGGTCGTGCCGGTGAGCCGGCGCAGCGCGGCGACGGCCGCCGAGCGGCCCTCCGGGCCGGCCGGGGCGGCCACGGCCGCCCGGTGCTCGAAGCCGCGCCGGCGGGCCAGCGTGTGGGCCGCGTCGCGAAGCGGCAGCTCCGGGTCGGCGTCCAGCCGTTCGGCGAGCCGCTCGGCGTTGGCGGCGAGCGCCTCGGGGGTGCGGCCGGAGAGCGTCAGCAGTTCGGCGCGCCCGGCCGTCACGGGAGCGGCGGCGCGCGGCTCGGCCGCCTCCTGGAGCACCACGTGCACGTTGGTGCCGCCGATGCCGAAGGCGCTCACCCCGGCCCGGCGCGGGTGCTCGGCGCCCGGCCAGTCCCGCAGCTCGGTGGGGACGTAGAACGGACTGGTCTCCAGCTTCAGGCCCGGGTTGGGCTCGCTGAAGTTGACGATCGGCGGGATCGCCCGGTGACGCAGCGCCAGCACCGCCTTGATGAACGCGGTGACGCCGGCGGCCGCGTCCAGGTGGCCGACGTTGCCCTTCACCGCGCCGAGCGCGCAGTAGCCGGTCTCGTCGGTGGCCTCGGGGTGCAGCTGGTACGCCTGGGTCAGCGCGGCGACCTCGATCGGGTCGCCGAGCGCGGTGCCGGTGCCGTGCGCCTCGACGTAGCCGATGGTGCGCGGCGCGACCCCGGCGACGGCCAGTGCCTCGGCGATCACCTCGGCCTGCCCGTCGACGCTGGGCGCGGTGTAACCGGCCTTCAGCGCACCGTCGTTGTTGATCGCGCTGCCCAGCACCACGGCCTGGACGGCGTCCTGTGCGTCACGGGCGTCGGCCAGCCGGCGCAGCACCACCACGCCGGCGCCGTTGCCCGCCACCGTGCCGCCGGCCGCCGCGTCGAACGGCCGGCAGTGGCCGTCGGCGGAGAGGATGCCGCCCTGCTCGTACAGGTGGCCGCCGGCCGGCGGGCTGCTCACCGAGACGCCGCCGGCCAGGGCGATGTCGCACTCCCCCGACAGCAGGCTCTGGCAGGCCAGGTGAACGGCCGTCAGCGAGGTCGAGCAGGCGGTCTGCACGGTGATGCCGGGGCCGCGCAGGCCCAGCTTGTAGGAGACCCGGGTGGCCAGGAAGTCCTTGTCGGAGGCGAGCAGGGTGCGATAGATGCCGCTCTCCTCCAGCGCCTCCGGGTCGCCCGGCAGGTTGCGCAGCAGGTAGGAGTTGAGGCTGGCGCCGGCGAAGACGCCGATCCGGCCGTCGAAGGTGCGCGGGTCGCAGCCGGCCGCCTCCAGCGCCTCGAAGGCGCACTCCAGGAAGACCCGCTGCTGCGGGTCGAGCAGCTCCGCCTCGCGGGGGCTGAAGCCGAAGAAGCCGGCGTCGAAGCGGTCGGCGTCGGCCAGCACCCCCTTGGCCTTGACGTAGTCGGGGTGCCGCAGCAGCTCCGGGTCGACGCCGGAGGCCAGCAGCTCCTCGTCGGTGAGCGCGGAGACGGTCTCCCGGCCCGCGGCGAGCTGCTGCCACAGCGACTCGACGTCGGGGGCGCCGGGGAACCGTCCGGCCATGCCGATGACGGCGACGTGCTCGTCCTGCTCGTCGTGCGTGAAGTCGGTCTCGTACACGTCCATCACCTGTCACTTGCGTCAGTTGCGGGGGTGCTGCGGCCGCGGCGCACGGCGGCGCGCCTGCGGCGGTTCGCGGCGCGGTCCCGGGCCGCGTTCAGCAGGGCGTCGTCCTGTCGGCCGGACCGCTCCAGGTGGCCGGCCAGCGAGCCGACGGTGGGGTGCTGGAACAGCTCCACCATGGACAGCTCGTGGCCCAGCCGGGCGGCCAGTCGGGCGCGCAGTTCGACCATCAGCAGCGAGTGGCCGCCGAGCTCGAAGAAGTTGTCGTCCCGGCCGACCCGCCGGGCGCCGAGCAGCTCGCGCCACAGCTCGGCCAGACTCTCCTCCAGTCCGGCCCCGGGAGCGGTGTAGCTGCTCGCCAACTCCGGTCGGTCGGCGGGCGGTTCGGGCAGCGCCTTGCGGTCGGTCTTGCCGCTGCTGGTCAGCGGGAAGGCGTCCAGCACCATGAAGGCGGACGGCACCATGTACTCGGGCAGCCGCTCCTTGAGGAAGGGGATCAGCTCGCCGGTCGCCGGGGCGTCGCCCTCGGCGGTCAGGTGCGCGACCAGCCGGACGTCCCCGGCCGGCTGCTGACGGGCCGTCACCACGGCCTCGCGGACCCGCGGGTGGCCGGTCAGCGCGGACTCGATCTCGCCGAGCTCGATCCGCAGCCCGCGCAGCTTGACCTGGTGGTCGAGCCGGCCCAGGTACTCGATGGCGCCGTCGGAGCGGAACCGGGCCAGGTCGCCGGTCCGGTAGAGCCGGGCGCCCGGCGCGGGGTCGAACGGGTCGGCGACGAACCGCTCCGCGGTGCGCTCCGGGTCGCCGAGGTAGCCGCGGGACAGGTTGGCGCCCGCGATGTGCAGTTCCCCGGCGACGCCCGGCGGGACCGGCCGCAGCGCCCGGTCCAGCACGTACATCCGGGTGTTGGCGATCGGCCGGCCGATCGGCACCGCCCGCGGGTCGTCGTCCCGGCGGCAGGCCCAGGCGGTGACGTCCACGGCGGCCTCGGTCGGCCCGTACAGGTTGTGCAGTTCGGCCCCGGAGCGGGCGAAGAACCGGTCCTGCAGGCTGCGCGGCAGCGCCTCGCCGCTGCACACCACCCGGCGCAGCGCGGTGCACTCCTCGACGCCCGGCTCCTGGACGAACGCCTGCAGCATGGACGGCACGAAGTGCGCCGTGGTGACGGACTCCTCGCGCAGGGTCCGCACCAGGTACGCCGGGTCGCGGTGCCCGTCCGGGCGGGCCACCACCAGGGTGGCGCCGGCCATCAGCGGCCAGAAGAACTCCCAGACCGAGACGTCGAAGGAGAACGGCGTCTTCTGCAGCACCCGGTCGGTGCCGTCCAGCCGGTAGGCGTCCTGCATCCACAGCAGGCGGTTGCGGATCCCGGCGTGCACGTTGACCACGCCCTTGGGGCGGCCGGTGGAGCCGGAGGTGAAGATGACGTAGGCGGCGTGCTCGCCGGACAGCTCGACGTTCGGGTCGGTGTCGGCGCCGCCGGCGGCGTGCTCCTCGACCAACAGGACGGTCGCGGAGCCGGTGTCCGGCAGCCGGTCGCGGACGTGGCGCTGGGTGAGCAGCACCGGCGCCGGGGCGTCCTCCAGCATGCCGGCCAGCCGCTGGGCGGGCAGGCCCGGGTCCAGCGCGACGTAGGCGCCGCCCGCCTTGAGCACCGCCAGCAGCGCGACCACCAGCTCGACCGAGCGTTCCATGGCCACCCCGACCAGCGAGTCGGGGCCGGTGCCGAGCCGGATCAGGGTGTGGGCCAGCCGGTTGGCGCGCCGGTTGAGCTCGGCGTAACTCAGACTCTCGCCCTCGAAGCGGAGCGCCTCGGCGTCCGGGGTGCGGTGCGCCTGCTGCTGGAAGACCTCGTGGATCCAGCCGGCGCCCGGCCACTCGCGGGCGGCGCCCTCGCCCGCCGCCAGCGCCTGCCGGCGCTCGTCGGCGTCCAGCAGCTCCAGCTCGGCCACCGGGGTGTCGGGGGCGGCGACCACCAGTTCGGCCAGCCGCCGGAAGTGCCCGGCCATCCGGGCCATGGTGTCCGGCTCGAAGAGGTCGCGGTCGTACTCGAACCAGCCGCTCAGCGCGCCGTCCCGGGTGAACGACTGGAACTCCAGGTCGAACCGGGCGCCCTGGGCGGGCAGTTCCAGGCGCTCCAGCCGCAGCCCGCCGATCGGGCGGGCCGCCACCGGGTCGTCCTGGTAGGAGAAGCAGCTCTGGAAGATCGGCGGGCGGCTGAGGTCGCGCTCCGGGCGCAGCTCCTCCACCAGCCGCTCGAACGGCACGTCCTGGTGCGCGTACAGCCCGAGGCAGGCCTCCCGCACCCGGCCCAGCACGGTGGCGAACGACGGGTCGCCGTCCAGGCCGACCCGCACCGGCAGGGTGTTGACGAAGAAGCCGATCAGCGGCTCCAGTTCGGCCCGCTCCCGGCCGGCCGTGGGCACTCCCACGACCACGTCCTGCTGGCCGCTCCAGCGGTGCAGCAGCACGTGGAAGAGCGCCAGCAGCACCATGTAGGCGGTGGCGCCGTTCGCCCGGCCGAGCGCGGCGAGTTCGGCCATCAGCGGCTGCTCCAGCTCCACCGGGCAGGAGGCGCCGTTGAAGCCCTGCACCGACGGGCGCGGCCGGTCGGTGGGCAGCGTCAACTGCGCCGGGGCGCCCGCCAGGTGCTCGCGCCAGTAGGCCAGGTGCGCGGCCTGGTCGGCAGTCTCGGCCTGCTTCTGCTGCCAGGCCGCGAAGTCGCCGTACTGGATCGGCAGGCCCGGCAGCGGGGACGGCCGGCCGGCCCCGAACGCCTCGTAGAGGGTGCCCAGTTCGGTGATCAGCAGGCCCATCGACCAGCCGTCCGAGACCAGGTGGTGCATGGCCACGGCCAGCACCTGGTCCTGCGGGCCCAGGTGCAGCAGCCGCAGCCGCAGCAGCGGGCCGGCGGCCAGGTCGAACGGGCCGGCGACGGCCGCGGCGATCGCGGCCTCCAGCGGCTGCCCGTCGGCGGCGGGCGACTCGGCGAAGTCCAGCGGCAGTTCGGGGCGGACGACCTGCACCGGGCGGCCGTCGCGCAGCTCGAAGACGGTGCGCAGCGACTCGTGCCGGCGCACCACCTCGGCCGCCGCCTTCCGCAGCACCGCGGTGTCCAGGGCGCCGCGCAGCCGCACCGCGCCCAGGATGGTGTAGGCCGGGTTGCTCGGGCGCAGCTGCTCGAAGAACCAGATGCCCTGCTGCGTCACGGAGAGCGGGAAGACGGTGCCCGCCTCGGCCTGCTCCTTCAGCAGCCGCTCGTACTTGGCCCGCTGCTCGGGCGGCAGCGCCGCCAACTTGCGTTCCAGCGCGGCGAGTTTGGTGTCCAGGGTGTCGGTCATCGGGACTCTCCTCGGCCCGGCGCCTCGACGGGGAGCTCGGGCAGGCTGTCGATCTCGGCGAGCAACTGGTCGGCCAGGTCCTCCAGTCGGGCGGCGCGGCCGATCGCCGGGGCGGCGGGGGCCGGCTCCTCGTCGGCCGACACCTCGGCGACCAGGCGCTCCGCCAGCGAGCGCACGGTGGCGCCCTTGAGGAAGTCGGAGATCGGCACGTTGACGCCGAGCGCCTGGTCGATGGCGTTGCGCAGTTCCACGGCCATCAGCGAGTCGAGGCCGAGGCTGATCAGCGGGGCCTGCGGCTCCAGCGCCTCGGGGCTTGCGCCGAGCACCGCGGCCACCGCGGTCAGCAGCTGCGCGGCCAGCGCGCCGGAGCGCTCCGGCGCGGGCAGCGCGGCCAGCTCCTCGCGGCCGGGCAGCACCGGGCCGCCGCGGCGGGCGGGCCGGGAGCCCGTCGAGCCGTCGCCGGCGCCGACCAGCTCGGTCAGCAGGTGCGAGCCGGAGAGCGCCCGGTAGCCGCGGCCCCACTCGTCCCAGTCCACCGGGACGACGGCCAGCTGGGCGGCGTCGCGGCCGAGCAGCCGGTGCAGCACCCGCAGCGCCTGGGCCGGGCGCAGGGTGCCCATGCCGCGGCTCACGCCCGGGGTCTCCTCGGCCTTCCGGGCCGCCATGCCGGTGTTCTCCCAGATGCCCCAGTCGATCGTCAGGGCGGGTCGGCCGGCGGCCCGGCGGAGCTCGGCGAGCGCGCCGAGGAAGGCGTTCGCGGCGGCGTAGGCGGCCACGTACGGGGAGCTGAGCACCGCGCTGGTCGAGGAGCAGAGCACGAAGAAGTCCAACTCCCGCTCGGCGAAGGCCTGGTGCAGCACCCAGGCGCCGAGCGCCTTGGGGCGCAGCTGGCGGTCCAGCTCGGCGGCGTCCAGCTCGGCCAGCGGCACCATCGCGCCGATGCCGGCGGCGTGCAGCACGCCGCGGATCGGCGGGCGGCCCTCGCGCTCCTCCTGGGTCAGGAAGGCCTGCACGGCCGCCTCGTCGGCGATGTCCAGCGAGACCAGCCGGACGCCCGCGCCGAGCGCCTCCAGCTCGCGCACCGCGGCCGCCCGGTCGGCGAACGGGTGGTCGGCCGGCAGCTCGGACCACTCGGCGCGCGGTGGCACGGCGGAGCGGCCGACCAGCACCAGGTGCCGGGCGCCGGCCCGGGCCAGCGAGCGCGCGGTGGCCAGGCCGACGCCGCCCAGACCACCGGTGATCAGGTAGGAGGCGTCCCGGCGCCAGCGGACCGGGCGGGCCGGGCCGGACTCGACCGGCTCCCGGACCAGGCGGGCCGCGTGCCGCACCCCGTCGCGCAGCGCGACCTGGTCCTCGCCGTCGGCGTCGCGGCGGGTGACGGCGTCCAGCAGCTGCTCGGCGCCGTCGGTCGGCTGCTGCCGCGGGTCGAGGTCGACCAGGCCGCCCCAGACGGCGGTCTGCTCGGCCTGGAGCGAGCGGCCCAGGCCCCACAGGGCGGCGGCCGGCGGGACGGGGCCGGTCGGCTCGCCGCCGACCCGGACGCCGCCGCGGGTGACCAGCCAGAGGCGGGCGGCCCGGCCGTCCAGCGCCTGCGCGGTGCGGACGGCGTCCAGCACGCCGGTCCACCGGCCGTCGGCCGGGTCCTGCGCGTCGAGGCCGGCCAGCTGGACCACCTCGACGCGTCCGCCCTGCGGCACCGTCAGCTCGTCCAGCAGCCGGGCCAGGTCGGCCGGCCGGTCGGCGCGGACCTCGGCGCTGCCGGACCCGGCGACGTGCCGGTAGTCGGCGCCGGAGCGGACCAGCACGCACGGCTCGCCGCGCCGGGCGGCGGCTTCGGCGAGCTGCTCGCCGAAGCCGGAGCCGTCGGCCAGCAGCACCCAGCCGCGGGCCCCGGCGGCCGGGGCGTCGGCGGGGGCGTCGGCGACGGGTCGCCAGGCCAGCCGGTACAGCAGGCTGTCGTCGTCGGCCTCGTCCTGCTCGGCGGCCGGCTCCTCGGCGCCTTCCAGGGCGTCGGCGTCCGCCGCGTCCGCGGGGCGGCGCTCCCGCCAGCACGGCGTGGGCTCGAACGGGTAGCCGGGCAGCGCCACCCGGGCGCGCCGGTAGTCGCGGTCGAAGCCCTGCCAGTCCAGGTCGGTGCCGCGGGTGTACAGCTCGGCGACGGCGGCCAGCAGCACCTCCCAGTCGTCGTGCTTGGGTCGCAGGCTCGGCAGCAGCAGGGTGTCGTCGCCGGCCGGCAGGCTGTCGCTGATCAGGCCGAGCAGGGTCGGCGCCGGGCCCATCTCGATGAAGGTGCGGTAGCCGAGCTTGCGCAGGGTGCCGACGCCGGCGGCGAAGCGCACCGCGCGGCGGGCGTGCCGCACCCAGTACTCGGCGTCCGGGGCCTCCGCCCAGTCCCACAGCTCCCCGGTGACGTTGGAGATCAGCGGGATCTGCGGCGGCTGGAAGTCGACCCGCAGCGCGGCCTGCCGCAGCGGCTCCAGGATCGGCTCCATCAGCGGGGAGTGCGAGGCGGTGGTGATGTGCAGCCGCTTGGCCTGCACGCCGAGCGCGGTGAAGTGCGCGCAGACCAGGTCGACCAGCTCGGCGTCGCCGGAGATCGTGGTGTTGGCGGGGCCGTTGACGGCGCCGACGGCGATCCGGTCGGGGTCGTCGGCGATCTCCATCAGCGCCTCGGCGACCTCCATCTCGGAGGCGAAGACGGTGGCCATCGCGCCGGTGCCGGACAGCGACTCCATCCGCTTGGAGCGCTCGACGGCCAGCATCAGGCCGTCCTCCAGGCTCATCACGCCGGCCACGCAGGCGGCGACGTACTCACCGAGGCTGTGCCCGAGCACCGCGCCCGGCTCCACGCCCCACGAGCGCCACATCTCGGACATGGCGAACTCGACGGCGAACAGCGCGGGTTGGGCGTAGCCGGTGCGCTGGATCAGCTCGCGGTCCTGCTCCTCGGGGTAGAGGTAGGAGAGCAGCGGGCGGTCCAGCAGCGGGCGCAGGATCTCGTCGCAGCGGTCGATCGCCCTGCGGAAGGTCGGCTGCTGCTGGTAGAGCGCCCGGGCCATCCCGGGGCGCTGCGGGCCCTGGCCGGTGAACAGGAAGACCACCTCGGAGGGCTCGGTCGCACCGGTCGCCGGCAGCCCCTCCTGCACCAGCTCGGCCAGCCGGTCGGCGGCCTGGGCGCGGTCGGCGCCGACCACGGCGAGCCGGTGGCGGAAGTGCGAGCGGCCGGTGGCGGCCGAGTGGCACAGGTCGGCCAGCGGCGTGGCGTCGGGCGCGGTGAGCCGCTCCCGGTAGCGCTCGGCCAGGCGCAGCAGCGCGGCGTCGCTCTTGGCGGACAGCGGCAGCACGGACAGCGGGCGGTCCGCCCCGTCCTGCCCGGCCTCCGGGGTCTCCGGACGGACCGGGGCCTGCTCGACGATCAGGTGCGCGTTGGTGCCGCTGAAGCCGAAGGCGCTGATGCCCGCGGTCCGGGGGCCGCCGGTGGCGGGCCAGGCGGTGCGGCCGGTGGGCACCTGGAAGGTGGTGCCGTCGAACGAGACGTTCGGGTTGAGCTTCTTGAAGTGGACGGTGCCGGGGATCTCGTCGTTGCGCAGCGACAGGATCACCTTGATCAGGCCCGCGATGCCGGCCGCCGCCTCCGGGTGGCCGATGTTGGTCTTGCACGAGCCCAGGTAGACCGGGTTGCCCTCGGGGCGGCCGTAGACGTCGGCCAGCGCCTCCACCTCGATCGGGTCGCCGAGCAGGGTGCCGGTGCCGTGCGCCTCGATCAGCGAGACCTGCTCCGGCCGGACGCCCGCGGCGGCCAGCGCGGCCCGCACCACGTCGCGCTGGGCGGAGCCGTTGGGGGCGGTGAGGCCGGCGCTGCGCCCGTCCTGGTTGACGGCGCCGCCGCGGATCACGGCCAGCACGGTGTCGCCGTCGCGCTCGGCGTCGGACAGCCGCTTGAGCACCACCACGCCGCAACCCTCGCTGCGGACGTAGCCGTTGGCGTCGGCGTCGAAGGCCTTGCAGCGGCCGTCCGGCGAGACCATCCGGCCGAACTGGGTGAACGAGACGCTGGGCAGCGGCGACAGCACCGCGTTGACGCCGCCGCTGAGGGCGGTGTCGCACTCGCGGTTGCGCAGGCTCTGGCAGGCCTGGTGGACGGCGACCAGCGAGGAGGAGCAGGCGGTGTCCACCGCGACGCTCGGGCCGCGCAGGTCGAGCACGTAGGAGAGCCGGCCGGTGAGCACGCTGTGCGCCGAGCCGGTGCTGGCGTAGGCGCTGAAGTCCAGCGGGCCGCGCAGGTGTTCGGTGGCGAAGTCCCAGCTGGAGACGCCCATGAAGACGCCGGTCCGGGTGCCCGCCAGCGCGCTGGGCGCGATGCCCGCGTTCTCCAGCGCCTCCCAGGTCACCTCCAGGCTCATCCGCTGCTGCGGGTCCATGAGCAGGGCCTCGCGGCGGGAGATGCCGAAGAAGTCGTGGTCGAAGCGGTCGACCTGGTCGAGGAAGCCGCCCCAGCGGGTGGCCATCCTGCCCGGGCGCGGCTCGCCCTCGTGGTGGAAGGCGTCGGCGTCCCAGCGGTCCGCGGGGATCTCGCTGATCGCGTCGATGCCCTGCCGGAGGATCTCCCAGTAGCTGTCCGCGTCCACCGCGCCGCCGGGGAGGCGCAGGCCCAGGCCGACCACGGCGATGGGTTCGGTGCGGGCGCCGGAGAGCTCGTCGATGCGGCGCTGCATCTTCTCCATGGTCAGATAGGCGCGCTTGAGGGTGTCGTTCGTCGCGGTCATGGTCAACGCCCTTCGTGAATCTGCTCGAACTGTGCGGACTTGGCGGCGAGGAGGGCTTCGAGGTCCTCGATGGACAGCTCGTCGAGCTCGGCCTCGGCGACCGACTCGGCGGCGGCCTGCACCGGTTGCTCGACGGCGGCCTCCAACGCGATCTCCATCTGCTCCGCGAGGAACGGCACCATCACCTCGATCGAGGGGAAGCGCCAGGTGAGAGTGGCCGGCAGGTCGGTGCCGGTGGATGCCTCCAGGCGCTTGCGCAGCTCCAGGGACATCAGCGAGTCGAATCCGAGGCCGACCAGCGGCGCCGCCGGGTCGACCAGCGACGGCTCCAGGCCCAGCACCTTGGCGGCCTGGTCGACACAGTGCCGCACCAGCAGGGTCCGGCGGCGCCGGCCCGGCTCCACGGCCAGCAGCCGACCGCGCAGTTCGCCGGACGCCTGCCGGGAGCCGGCCCCGGCGGCCGCGCCCGTCCGGTCGGCGACCAGGTCGAGCAGCAGCGCGGGCAGCAGGCCGCCGGCCGCGGCCTCGGCGAGGCGCTCCCGGTCCAGCGGCAGCACACAGGCCAGCGGGTCGGTGGTGCGCATCAGCCGGTCGAACGCGGCGATGCCGTCGGCCGGGCTCAGGCTGAGCACACCGCGGGTGGACAGCGCGCCCCCGCGGTCGGGCCGGGCGGCCAGACCCACCTCGGACCACGGGCCCCAGGCGATGCTCAGCGCGGGCAGGCCCTGGGAGCGGCGGTGCAGCGCCAGTCCGTCCAGGAACGCGTTGGCGGCGGCGTAGTTGGCCTGGCTGGCGGAGCCGAGCAGCGCGGCGGCCGAGGAGTAGAGGACGAAGAAGTCCAGCTCCCGTTCCCGGGTGGCCTCGTGCAGGTGCCAGGCACCGGCCGCCTTCGGCCGGGCGACCGCCTGGAAGCGCTGCTGGTCCAGCTGGAGCAGCAGGCCGTCGTCCAGCACACCGGCGGTGTGCACCACACCGCCCAGCGGCGGCAGTTCGGCGTCCACCTCGGCGAGCAGCGCGTCCACCTCGGCGCGCTGCGAGACGTCCACCGGGCGCACCAGCACGGACACCCCGCGCTCCCGCAGCTCCGCGATCGCGGCCTCGGCCTCGGCGGACGGGGCGGAGCGGCCGACCAGCACCAGGTGGCGGGCGCCCTGGTCGGCCAGGTAGCGCGCGGTGGCCAGACCCAGGCCGCCGAGACCGCCGGTGACCAGGTAGCCGGCGCCGGGGCCGACCGGCGGCAGGTCCGCGCGGACCGCGACCTGCGTCTGCGCCTCGGGCCGCAGCACGATCTTGCCGGTGTGCCTGGCCTTGGCCATGAAGGAGAAGGCCTTGGCCGCCTCGCCGTAGCCGAAGGCGGTCACCGGCAGCGCGCCGAACTCGCCCCGGGCGAAGCCCTCGGCCACCTCGGCGAACAAGTGCCGCACCAGGGCGGGCTGTTCGGCGAACGAGTACTCCAGGTCGACGGCGAAGAACGACCGGTTGTCCTTGAGCAGACGCATCCCGAGCGGGGTGTCGCCGTAGACGTCGCGCTTGCCGATCTCCACGAACCGTCCGCCCGGGGCGAGCAGTTCCATGCTGCGGGCGAGCGCCTCGCCGGCCAGCGAGTTGAGCACCACGTCGACGCCGCGCCCGCCGGTGACGGCCGCGATCCGGTCGGCGAACTCCAGCGAACGGGAGTCCAGCACGTGCGCCACGCCGAGCGAGCGCAGCAGTTCGCGCTTCTCCTCGGTGCCGGCCGTGGCGAACACCTCGGCGCCGCAGCGCTTGGCCACCTGGATCGCGGCCAGCCCGACGCCGCCCGCGGCGGAGTGGATCAGCACCTTCTCGCCCGGCGCCAGCCGGCCCAGGTACTCCAGGCCGTACACGGCGGTGAGGAAGGCGATCGGCACCCCGGCCGCCTGCTCGTCGGTCAGTCCCTCGGGGCGGGGCACCACCAGGTGGCGGCCGGTGGTGGTGAACTCGGCCATGGTGGAGCCGGCCACCGCCATCACCGGGTCGCCGACCCGCAGGTCGTCCACGCCCTCGCCGACCGCTGCCACCCGGCCGGCGCACTCGCCGCCCAGCGGCACCACACCGCTCGGCACGCCCGGGCAGTCGCCCATCGCCTTCAGCAGGTCGTTGAAGTTCAGGCCGGCGGCGGCCACCTCGATCTCCACCTGGCCGGGGCCCGGCGCGGTGCGCCGCCACACGGTCGGCACCAGGCTCTCCAGGATGCCCGGCCGCTCGGCCAGCACCCGCAGGTTGGTGTCCCGGGCCCGGTCGTAGCGACGGCGGTGCCAGGCGCCGCCGTCCACCGCGCGGCGCGGCTCCAGACGGGGCGTCAGGCAGGTCCCGCCGCGCACCGCCAGCTGGGCGGGGCCGGACTCGGCGAGCAGCCGGTCGGCCAGCAGCGCCGCCTCGACGGCCGAGCCCGGAGCGGTCGCCGGGTCCAGGTCGACGACGAGCGGCCGCAGCTCGGCGTGCTCCAGGACGGCCACCCGGGCCAGACCCCACAGCGGGGCCTGGGCGAGCGCGACGGCCGGCCCGTCGCCCGGGACGTGCTGGGCGCCGCGGGTGAGCAGCGCCAACCGGGGCGGGGCGGCGAAGCCGGCGCCGGCCAGCGCCTGCACGGCGTGCAGGGCGGCGGCGGTGGCCGCGTCCTGCCCGGTCCACAGCAGGTGCTCGCCGCCGTCCGCCTCCGGCTCGGGCGCGTCCAGCGCCCAGGCGCTCAGCACGCCGAGGCAGCTGCCGGGGCGGGAGTCGCGCAGCTCGGCGAGGAGCCCGGGCAGGGCGTCGGGGGCCAGCGGCGGCAGCCGGTGGGCGTCCGGGCCGAGTCGTTCGGCCCGCTCGCCGGCGGTGGCGGTGACCACCTGGGCGCCGCGGGAACGCAGTTCGGCGGCGAGCGCGTCGGCGGTGCCGCCTTGGTCGGCGAGCAGCAGCCACCAACCGCCCGGCTCGACGCCCTCGGCGGGCGCGGGGGCGTCGGCCGGCTGCCAGGCGAGGTCGAGCAGGGCCTCCGCTCCCGGCTCGGTGTCCGCGGCGCCGCCGAGGCGTTGCAGGGTGATGCCGTCCAGGGTGCCGAGGACGGTGCCGTCGGCGGCCAGCAGCTCCACCCGGCAGCCGGCGAAGCCGTCCGGCTCGGCGGTGCCGCGCACCGCGTGCGCCCAGGCCGGCACGGCGCGGGCGGTGTGCAGGGTGAACGAGCCGACGCCGACCGGGAGATGGGTGGCGGTGCCGTCCAGGGCGCCGTCCAGCGCGGCGGCCAGCGCCTGCAGGCAGCTGTCCAGGACGGCGGGGTGGACCAGGTGGGCGGCGCTCTCGCCGGTGAGCTCCACCGCGTCGCGCAGCTCGGCGAGCGCCTCGCCGGTGCCGCGCCGCAGCGTGCGCACGCCCTGGAAGGCGGGGCCGTAGCCGATCCCGGCGCGCTCCATCGCCCGGTAGAGGCCCTCGGCCTCGACCGGCTCGGCGCAGCGGGCCCGCAGTTCGGCCAGGTCGACGGGGGCCGGCGCGGCCTCGTCGGCGGCCCGGTAGCGGCCCGTGGCGGCCTCGGTCCAGCCGCCGTCCGCCGCGGCCCCGCCGGTCGGCCCGGACAGCTGGCGGAAGGAGCCGGTGTTCCCGGCGCCGGGCTGCAGCACCAACTGCCAGGTGGCGTCGGCCGCCTCGTCGGGCAGCACGTTCATGGCGGTGAGCGCGACGTTCTCCAGCGTCACCCGCTGCTCGCCCAGCGCCTCCCGGGCGGCGGCCAGCGCGGCGTCCAGCAGCAGCGCGGCGGGCAGCACGGCGGTGCCGCCGACCTGGTGGTCCGCCAGCCAGCCGAAGCCGGCCCGGTCCACGGTGGCGCTCCAGTGCAGGGTGCGGGGCTCGACGGCGGAACGCAGCGCGGTCTCGCGCAGCGGGTGGCCGCCGGCGGTGCGGCGGCGGACCGCCGGGCCGTCGGTGAGCCGGCTCTGCTGGTGCTGCCAGGGGTAGGACGGCAGCGTCAGGTTGGGGCCGCCCACGGGGAGCAGCCGGCTCCAGTCCACCGGGTGACCGGCGCAGTGCAGTTGGGACAGCGCGGCGAGCAGCGCGGGGCGGCCGGGCTCGTCGCGGCGCAGCGAGCCGACCGCGACGCCGTCGGCGCCGTCCGCGCCGAGCCGGTCCGCGATCGGGCCGAGCAGCGTCGGGTGCGGGCCGACCTCGACGAACGCGCCGTGGCCGGACTCCACCAGCGCGGACACCGCCTGGTCGAACAGCACGGGGCTGCGCAGGTTGGCGCCCCAGTAGGCGGCGTCCAGCTCGGCGCCGTCCAGCAGCCGGCCGTGCACGGTGGACAGGAACGGCACCTTGGTCGGGCGCGGCGCCAGGCCCTCCAGCAGGCGGCGCAGGTCGTCGGCGGGCTGGTCCATCAGCGGGCAGTGCGAGGGGAACTCGACCGACTCCAGCACCCGGCAGAACAGCCCGTCCGCGGTCAGGCGGGCGGCCAGCTCCTCGATCTCGGCGCCGTCGCCGGACAGCACCGCGGACTGCGGGCCGTTCGCCCCGGCGACCCAGACCCGGGCCAGGCCGGAGCCGGCCACCAGCCGCTCGGCCTCGTCGAAGCCGACGCCGACCACGGCCATCCGGCCCCGGCCGACCGCCGAGTGCAGCACCCGGCCGCGGTGCAGCGCCACCAGCAGCGCCTCCTGCAGGGTGAGCGCCCCGGCGACGTGCGCGGCGGCGATCTCGCCGACGCTGTGGCCGACCACGGTGTCCGGCCGCACGCCCCAGGCCTGCCACTGGGTGGCCAGCGCGATCTGCACGGCGCACAGCGCGGGCTGGCCGACGGCGGTGTCGGTGAGCCTGGACTCCTGCTGCCCGGCGGCGAGTTGGGCCAGCAGCGACCAGTTGGTGTGCGGGCGCAGCAGTTCGTCGCAGCGCTCCAGGACGGCGCGGAACACCGGCTCGTCCATCAGGTCGGCGGCCACCGGCCACCAGCGCGGCCCCTGGCCGCAGAACACGAACGCGGTGCGCGAGGTGCGGCCGAGCACCCGGCTGCCGTGCAGCAGTGCGGGGTGCTCCTCGCCGGCCAGGAACGCGGCCAGCCCGGCCTGCCACTCCTCGACGGTGCTGCCCAGCACGGCGAGGCGGTGCTCGGGGTGCTGGGTGCGGCGCAGCGCGGCGGTGGCGGCGGTGGCGGTCAGCGGCGCGCCGTCCGCGCGGTCCAGCAGCTCGCGGTAGCGCTCGGCGAGCGCGGTCAGCGCCTGCGGGTCGCGGGCCGACAGCAGCAGCGGCCGGACGGCGGCCGCGTCGCCGGCGGCCGGCGCGGCCGGACGGGTGCGCGGCCCCTCCTCCAGCACCAGGTGCGCGTTGGTGCCGCCGAAGCCGAAGGAGCTGACGCCGGCCAGCGCCGGGCCGGCGGTGACGGGCCAGGGCTGCGCCCGGTCGACCACCCGCAGCGCCAGCTCCCGGAACGGGATGTGCGGGTTGGGGGTCTCGAAGTGCAGGCTGGCCGGGATCGAGCGGTGGCTGAGCGCCAGCGCGGCCTTGATCAGGCCGCCGATGCCGGCCGCGGCCTCCATGTGGCCGAGGTTGGACTTGACCGAGCCGATCAGCATCGGCTGCTCCGGGGCGCGGTCCGCGCAGAGCACGGCGGACAGCGCCTGGGCCTCGATCGGGTCGCCGAGCAGGGTGCCGGTGCCGTGCGCCTCGACGTACTGCACCTGCTCGGGGCGGACCCGGGCCGCGTCGTAGGCGGCGCGCAGCACCGCCTCCTGGGCGAGCGGGTTGGGGGCCATGATGCCGTTGCTGCGCCCGTCCTGGTTGACGGCGCTGCCGCGCACCACGGCGTAGATCCGGTCCTTGTCGGCGAGCGCCCGGCCGAGCGGCTTGAGCACCACCACGCCGCAGCCCTCGGCCCGGACGTAGCCGTCGGCGCGGGCGTCGAACGCCTTGCAACGGCCGTCCGAGGCCATCGCCCCGGCCTTGGAGAAGTTGACGGCCAGCGCCGGGGAGAGGATCAGGTTGACGCCCGCGGCCAGCGCCAGCGTGCACTCGCCGGAGGCCAGCGCGGCGGCGGCCTGGTGGACGGCGACCAGCGAGGACGAGCAGGCGGTGTCCACGGCCATGCTGGGACCGCGCAGGTCGAACAGGTAGGAGAGCCGGTTGGCGGCGATGCTCAGCGCGCTGCCGGTGCCGGTGTAGGCGTCGATCTTCTCGATCTCGTGGAAGTTCTGCACACCGTGGTCGAAGCTGGAGATGCCGACGAAGACCCCGGTGGCGGTGCCGGCCAGCTGCTCGGCGGGCAGGCCGGCGTCCTCCAGCGCCTCCCAGGCGACCTCGGCCAGCAGCCGCTGCTGCGGGTCCATCCGGGCGGCCTCGGCCGAGGAGATGCCGAAGAACTGCGCGTCGAAACCGTGCACGTCGTCCAGGAAGCCGCCCCAGCGGCTGGTGGTGCGGCCCGGCTCGGCGGGGTCGTCGGTGGCGTAGTCGGCGAGCTTCCAGCGGTCCTCGGGCACCTCGGTGACGGCGTCACGGCCCTCGGTGAGCAGCTGCCAGAAGCCCTCGGGGCCGTTGGCGCCGCCGGGGAAGCGGCAGCCGATGCCGACCACGGCCATCGGCTCGGCGGCGTACTCGGCGGTGGCGGCGGGGGTCAGGAACGCCGGGACGGACGCGGGCTCGGCGGGCTCTGCGGGCTCGGGGGCCTGCGGGGCCCCGACCGCCGCGGGCTCGGCGCCGGCCAGGTGCGCGGCGAGCGCCTCGACGGTCGGGTAGGCCCAGGCGAGGGTGGCCGAGAGGGTGCGGCCCAGGTGGCGCTCCAGCTCGCCGATCAGCGAGACCAGGTCGACCGAGCGCATGCCCAGCCCGGCGATCGGCGCCGTGCGGTCGATGCCGGCCGGGTCGCAGTCCAGGGTGCGGGCCAGCCGCTCGGTCAGCCAGGCCTCGATCTCCTGGGCGCCGGGGGCCTGCGGCGCGTCCTCGACGACGGGCTCGGCGGCGGTGACGGGCTCGGCAGCGGGCTCGGCGGCCTTGGGCACGTTGCCGTCCGCGGTCCAGAC
Source organism: Kitasatospora griseola (assembly GCF_044999035.1). Lineage (NCBI taxonomy): Bacteria > Bacillati > Actinomycetota > Actinomycetes > Kitasatosporales > Streptomycetaceae > Kitasatospora > Kitasatospora griseola. Next base: position 1,990,406 of record NZ_CP173360.1, read on the forward strand.
GGCGAGCGGGCGCATGCTGCCGGCCAGGTAGGTGTCCAGGCAGAGCGAGCGCTGCAGCTTGCCACTGGAGGTCTTGGGCACCCCGCCGCGCCGCACCAGGGCGATGGTGTGCACGGGGATGCCGTGCACCTCGGCGACCCGGGCCCGGATCGCGGCGAAGACGGCCTCGGCGTCCAGGTCCTGCGGCCTGCCGCCCACCTCGTGCACGATGATCAGCCGCTCGGCGCCGTCGATCTCGCGGGTTCCGGCGATGCCGCAGCCCTGGCGCAGCCCCGGGTCCACCGACTCGATGGAGCGCTCGATGTCCTGCGGGTAGTGGTTGAGGCCGTCGATGATGATCAGGTCCTTGGCGCGGCCGGCCACGTAGAGCTCGGTGCCGTCCAGGAAGCCCAGGTCGCCGGTGCGCAGGAACGGACCCTCGCCGGTGTCGTCGATGGTGGCCCGGAAGATGTTCTCGGTCTCCTGCGGGCGCGCCCAGTAGCCGTGCGCCATGCTCGGACCGGCCAGCCAGATCTCGCCGACCTTGCCGTCCGGCAGCCGGCGCCGGGTCACCGGGTCGACGATGGCCAGCTGCTGGTCCTCCAGCGACGGGCCGCAGCCGACGACGGTGCGGAACTCCTCGCCGTCCACCGCGTCCACCGCGGTGGCCTGCTCGGCGAGCGCGGTGGCCTGCAGCCTGCGCACCGCCCCCCGCTCGCCGAGGTGCCCGCCGGTGACGGCGAGGGTGGCCTCGGCCAGCCCGTAGCCGGGCATGAAGGCCCGGCGGCGGAACCCGGACGTCGCGAAGGCCCGGGCGAACCGGTCCATGCTCTCCAGCCGAACCGGCTCGGCGCCGTTCAGGGTGACGCGCCAGTTGCTGAGGTCGAGCGCGGCCCGCTCCTCCTCGGTGCTCTTGGCCACGCACAGGTCGTAGGCGAAGTTGGGGGCGCCGCTGAGCGTGCCGCCGGCCGTCGAGATCGCCTCCAGCCAGCGCAACGGGCGCTTCAGGAAGGCGAACGGCGGCATGAAGGTGACCGGGTAGTTGCCGAAGGCGGGCGCCAGCAGACCGGCGATCAGGCCCATGTCGTGGTACGGCGGCAGCCAGATGACCATGTGGTCGTCCGGGGTGGCGTCGAAGAAGCGGCGGTTGAGCGCCGCCAGGTTGTGCACCAGGTTGGCGTGACCGACCATCACGCCCTTGGGGCTGCTGGTGGAGCCGGAGGTGTACTGCAGGAAGGCGAGGGAGTCGCCGGTGATGTCGGGCCGCTGCCAGGAGTCGGCCGCGGTCAGGTCGATCTCGTCCACGCTGACCCAGAGCAGCTCGGCGAACGACGGGACGTACGCCGCGAACTGGTCCGCCGTCGCGGTCACCGAGGCCGGGGCCAGCACCGCCTTCGGCCTGGCGTCCTCCACCACCCCGACCAGCCGGGGCAGGGTGCGCTTGAGCAGGGTCGGATCCGGCGGGTAGACCGGCACCGCGATCACCCCCGCGTACAGGCAGGCGTAGTACGACACGACGTAGTCCAGCCCGGGCGGGCAGACGATCAACGCCCGCTCACCGGCCCCCACCCGTTCGCGCAGCAGCACGGCGAGCGCGCGGGCCCGCTGGTCGAGCTCGGCGTTGGTCAGGCAGAACGGGGCGCCCTCCCCGTCCGGCAGGAACCGGTACGTCCGGTCCTCAGGGTGCTCGAGGAAAACCGCCCGGTAGTGGTCGACGAGTGTTGTGTACTCGCTGCGGTGCCCGGCCTTCGCCATCTTTCGCTCCAGGAATTCGGGTTGCCGACTTGCCGCCTACGGAGGGTTGTCAGAAAAATTCCCGCTCCTCGGCGCCCGCAGCTTATGGGCGGACTTTGTCGGGTGTCTTCGGCATAACGGTCGAACCTTTTTGCGTCGTCCGTTTGATTCAGTCGGGCCGAAAACTCAACCAAAAGGTTGAGACGCGGTCGGGGTGATCAACATCTGGTGGGACGAGGACGGCCGGAGCGGCTCAGCACTCCGGCGGATCCACCTCCACCTGCGGAAACGACGAGGCCCCGGGCGGCAGTCGCCCGGGGCCTCGCGTGGGGGGATGGGATTGGTGCAGGTGTTGCGGATGGTGCAGGAGGTACAGGAGGTGCCGGGGTCAGCAGGCCGTCTCGACCAGCTCCACCAGCACGCCGCCGGCGTCCTTGGGGAAGACGAAGTTGACCCGGGAGCCCGCGGTGCCGCGCTGCGGAGTGTCGTAGAGGAGCCGCACGCCACGGATCCGCAGCTCGTCGCAGGCCGCGTCCAGGTCGGTCACGGTGTAGGCCAGCTGCTGCAGCCCGGGGCCCGACTTGCCGATGAAGCGCCCGATGACGGAGTCCGGGGAGAGCGGGGCGAGCAGCTGGATGCGGCTGCCCTCGGCGTCCAGCGGGTCGACCGCGAGCATGGCCTCGCGCACGCCCTGCTCGACATTCTCCTCCACGTGCACACACTGCATTCCGAAGACGCGCTGGTACCGGTCGATGGCCTCGTCGAGGTCGGGGACCGCGATACCGACGTGGTCGATACGGCGCAGGCCGATTGACGTTCCCGCCATTGCTAGAGTGTCCGTCATGCGTCGAGAGTAAGTCAGAGAATGCCCGGGTGAACAGGCCCACCGGGGAATTCACCAGGAATTGTCAAGGCATTCTCCAGGCCGACTCAAGCGGCGCTCAAGCGGTTCTGCGGCGACCCGGACTCCGGACGGCCCAAGATCTCGTACCCTGAGGGCGAGGTCGGTAAGGTCGGAGCCCGCTCAGGGCCGGGGAGGACGCGCGTGATCCGGATTCTGCTCGCCGAGGACATGTCCATGCTCCGCGGCGCGCTCGTCGCCCTGCTCAACCTGGAGGACGACCTGGAGGTGGTCGCCGAGCTCGCCAGGGGCGACCAGATCGTGTCCGAGGCGCTGCGCGTGCGACCCGACGTGGCGGTCATCGACGTCGACCTGCCCGGCCTGGACGGCCTGAGCGCCGCCGCGCAGCTGCACGACCAGCTCCCCGAGTGCCGCGCGCTCATCCTGACCAGCCTCGGCCGGCCCGGCACCCTGCGCCGCGCCCTGGAGTGCAAGGTCTCCGGATTCATCCTCAAGGACGTGCCGCCGCGTCAACTCAGCGAGGCGATCCGGGCGGTGGCGGCCGGGGAACGGGTGGTCGACCCGCAGCTCGCGCTCTCCGCCTTCGACGCCGGGGCCGAGAACCCGCTGACCCAGCGCGAGACCGAGGTGCTGCGACAGGCCGGACACGGCGCGGAGGCCGACGAGATCGCCGACCGGCTCTTCCTCTCGGTCCGCACCGTCCGCAACTACCTCACAGCAGCGGTGATGAAGCTCAACGCACGCAACCGGGTGGACGCCGTCCGGATCGCCCGCGAGGCAGGCTGGCTCGACCACCACGGTCACTGATCGCCGAAGGCCGGCCCGGCAGGATCTGCCGGACCGGCCGGGGCCGAGAACATCCCGGCCGACCAGGCCGGTTGCCGGGGTGACCGGCAATCAGGCGGGGAAGTTGCCGCCCAGGCTCCACATCACGGACCAGGGCTGGCCCGGGATGGCGGACTTCTCGAAGACGTTGCCGTTGGTGGCGCCGGAGTGGACCCGGACCTTGCCGTCGATGTCGGTCACCGTCGAGGATGTCACCGCCGAGGTTCATGCTGACGTTCCGACTCTGGTTCGGACGAAGGTCGTTCTCGTACAGCTTGCGGTCGGATTCACGTATGCGGCAGCACACAGGCGGCCTCTGCGGTCCGCCCTAGTACTGCGCGGGCACCTGGACGGCCAGCCGGAACCAGTCGGTGCCCTCGATGGCGCCGACCTCCAGCAGGCCGCCCACGCCGGCGATCCGGTCGGCCAGGTTGGCCAGGCCGGTGCCGCGTTCCCGGGTGCCGATGCGCTCGGTGTGCACCCCGTCGTTGGCCACCAGCAGGCGGAGGTTGGGGCCCTCGGTGGTGAACTCGATCCGGCAGACCTCGGCCTTGCTGTGTCGCAGCAGGTTGGTGACGCTCTCCCGCAGCACGGTGGCCAGCACGGTGTTCGCCTCGCCCGACGGCGCCGGCGCCGAGACGTCCACCTGTGCCCGGATGCCGCCCGCCGCCAGCACCCCGCGGGCCGACTCGATCTCGGTGAGCAGTGACATCTCCCGGTAGCCGCGGGCGACCGTGCGCACGTCGGCCAGCGCCTGGCGGGAGATCGCCAGCACGTCGGTGAGCTCGGAGAGCGCCTGCTCGGGCCGGACCCGGACCAGCGCGGAGGTCAGCTCGCACTTCACCGTGATGGTGGAGAGGCTGTAGCCGAGCAGGTCGTGCAGGTCGCGGGCGAACCGCTGGCGCTCCCGTTCGACCGCCATGGCGGCCATCGCGGAGCGCGCCTCGTACAGCCGGTCGACCAGCTCCACCAGCCTGGTGATGCCGTAGAGCACCAGCGAGGAGAGCAGGTTGGCCACCACCAGGTAGACCGACCCGGCCGCGGGCATGCCGAGGACCGGCCCGGTCGGCGCCAGCACCAGCAGGAAGACGCCGTACCCGATCCAGGCGTCCCGCCCGGCCAGTACGAGCAGCACCGACGCACCGGCGAAGCCCATCATCGCGCCGGTGTTCCAGTGCGCCAGGTAGAGCGGCGCGAAGGCGAGCGCCGCCTGTAACGCCAGCGTCCAGTGGCCGAACCGCCGGCGCAGGCCCGCCGCGCACGGCAGGCAGTGCACCACCTGGAGCCCGGCGATCAGCAGGAAGTCGACCATCAGGCCGGTCAGCCGGAGCGATCCGGAGATGCCGATGCAGATGTCGACCATGCTCTGCGCGACGAAGCCGGCCATGATGACGGCGAGCAGCGCCGGCGCCAGTCGGCGCGGCGGGACCCCGCCCATCAGTCGGGCCAGCAGCGCGGACGGTCCGGCCGCCCCGTCCAAATCGTCGGGCAGCCGCCGCCCGCCGGAGGCCCGCTCGTCCTCGTGGTGGCGGCCGGTCGGCCCGGTGTGTCGAGTGCGTCCGGTCAACGGTCCCCCATGTGTCCCGCAGCAGCCTGACGTCCCATTCGATCTTGAGACTCTCCGGACGAAGCATAGGCCCGCTTACCTGGCAGTCCACCCCCCTCGGCGATCACCGCGTCAAGCGGCCGTCGGCGGTCGCCGGTCACCGGTGGTCGACGGGCTCCGACGGGAATCCAGTCGGGTTCGAGGTTTCGTGCGCACCATGGCGGAGCCGTCGCGGCGCGAGGTGAGAGCCCGTCCGACGGATCGTTCCGGGCGCGGGTCGTCGGGCACCCCGACGGCCTGCCCGACGACCACGACGCGTGACCACCACGACGCATGACCACCACGACGCGTGACGACCGCGACGGGTGACGACCGCACTGCTCAAGAACGGGGGAGGTCTGGGCGTGAGATACCCGGAGATCTTCATCGCGGGAGGCGCGACCGAGCTGCCGCCCGCGCAGGACGTCCGGGCCGCCGTCGCGGCCGGGCGGCTGGACGGGCGGATCGCCGACCGCACCGAGGCCCTGGCGGTGACCGTGTCCGACGGCCCGTCGGGCCCCGAACTGGCGGCCCGGGCCGCGCGCCGGGCGTTCGCCGAGGCCGGTTCGCCCGGGCTCGACCTGCTGCTGCACGCCACCGTCTACTACCAGGGCCACGACCTGTGGGCGCCGGCCTCCTACGTCCAGCGCGAGGTGCTGGCCGACGCGCCGGGCTGCGTGCCGTGCCCGGCCGTCGAGATCCGCCAGCTCTCCAACGGCGGGATGGCCGCGCTGGAGCTGGCCGCCGGCTACCTGGCCGCCACGCCCGGGCGGAGGCACGCGCTGCTCACCGCCGGCGACCGGTTCGAGGCGCCCGGGTTCGACCGCTGGAACGGCGACCCGGGCACCCACTACGCCGACGGCGGCTCCGCGCTGCTGCTGTCCAACCGCGACGGCTTCGCCCGGCTGCGCTCGCTGGCCACGGTCTCCGCCCCGGAGCTGGAGGGCATGCACCGCGGTGACGACCCGTTCGGCGCCGCCCCCTTCGCGCACCGCCCGGTGGTCGACATGGAGACCACCAAGCGCGCCTTCGTCTCCCGCACCGGGGTCGGCCGGTGCACCGCGCTGGTCTCGGCCGGGCAGCGCCGGGCCCTGGAGACGGCGCTGGACGAGGCGGGCAACAAGCTCGCCGACATCGACTGGTTCGTTCTGCCGCACCTGGGCCGGCGACGGCTGGAGGCGGCCTTCTTCACACCGTTCGGCATCGACCCGGAACGGTCCACCTGGCCGTGGAGCCGCGCCGTCGGCCACCTGGGCGCCGGGGACCAGTTCGCGGGCCTGGACCACCTGCGGCGCAGTGGTGCGCTGCGGCCCGGCCAACTGGTGCTGCTGGTCGGCATCGGCGCCGGCTTCACCTGGTCGTGCGCGGTCATCGAGGTGCTCGGGCCGCCGCGCCCGAGCGGAAAGGGCACGGAAGCAGCGTGACGAGACAGAGAACGCCCGACCGGCGGGTGGTGATCACCGGCCTGGGGGCGGTGGCCCCCGGGGGAATCGGGATCAAGGCGTACTGGGAGCTGCTCACCGCCGGCCGCTCCGCCACCCGCACCATCACCCACTACGACCCCTCGCCGTTCCGCTCCCGGGTCGCCGCCGAGGTCGACTTCGACCCCGTCCGCGAGGGCCTGAGCCCGCAGGAGATCCGCCGCCTGGACCGGGCCGCGCAGTTCGCGGTGGTCGCGGCGCGCGAGGCGCTGGCCGACAGCGGACTGGCCGTGGCGGCGCTCGACCCCGGCCGGATCGGCACCACGCTGGGCTGCGCGGTCGGCTGCACCACCAGCCTGGAGCAGGAGTACGTGGTGGTCAGCGACGGCGGCCGGCACTGGGAGGTCGACCACGGTTACGCGGTCCGCGACCTGTACCGCCACTTCGTGCCCAGCTCGATGGCGGTGGAGGTGGCCCGGCTGGCCGGCGCCGAGGGCCCGGCCGCAGTGGTCTCCACCGGCTGCACCTCCGGTCTGGACGCGCTCGGCCACGCGGCCGAGCTGATCCGGGAGGGCTCCGTCGACGTGATGGTGGCCGGCGCCACCGAGGCGCCGATCTCGCCGATCACCTCGGCCTGCTTCGACGCGATCCACGCCACCACTCCCCGCAACGACGACCCGGAGCACGCCTCCCGGCCGTTCGACCGGACCCGCAACGGCCTGGTGCTGGGCGAGGGTTCGGCGGTGCTGATGCTGGAGGAGCTGGAGCACGCCCGGCGCCGCGGCGCCCGGATCTACGCCGAGATCGCCGGCTTCGCCTCGCGCTGCAACGCCTACCACATGACCGGTCTGAAGGCGGACGGCGTCGAGATGGCCGCGGCGATCACCGCCGCCATGGACGAGGCCCGGCTCGGCCCCGACAGCCTGGACTACATCAACGCGCACGGCTCCAGCACCAAGATGAACGACCGTCACGAGACCGCGGCGTTCAAGGTCAGCCTGGGCGAGCACGCCTACCGCACCCCCGTCAGCTCGATCAAGTCGATGATCGGCCACTCGCTGGGCGCCATCGGCGCGTTGGAGATCGCCGCCTGCGCGCTGGCGATGGAGCACAGCACGGTGCCGCCCACCGCCAACCTGCACGAGCCGGACCCGGACTGCGACCTGGACTACGTGCCGCTCCAGGCCCGGGTGCAGCGCACCGACGCGGTGCTCAGCGTCGGCAGCGGTTTCGGCGGCTTCCAGAGCGCCATGGTGCTGGCCCGCCCGGATCGGAGAATGCCATGACCGCCGTCGTCACCGGTATCGGGGTGGCCGCCCCCAACGGCCTCGGGACCGACGCCTACTGGCGGGCCGCGCTGGCCGGCCGCGGCGGACTGCGCCCGCTCACCCGGTTCGACGCGTCCTCCTACCCGTCCCGGGTGGCGGGCGAGATACCGGACTTCGAGGCCGCGGAGCACCTGCCCAGCCGGCTGCTGCCGCAGACCGACCGGATGACCCGGCTGGCGCTGTTCGCCGCGGAGGGCGCCATCGCCGACGCCGGGCTGCGCCCCGAGGAACTGCCGCGCTACGGCGCCGGAGTGGTGACCGCGGCCTCCGGCGGCGGCGTCGAGTTCGGCCAGCGCGAGCTGCAGGCGCTCTGGTCGCAGGGCAAGGACCACGTCAGCGCCTACCAGTCGTTCGCCTGGTTCTACGCCGTCAACTCCGGCCAGATCTCAATCCGGCACGGCCTGCGCGGGCCGAGCGGGGTGCTGGTCACCGAGCAGGCCGGCGGCATCGACGCGCTGGGCCACGCCCGGCGGCACATCCGCCGCGGCACGCCCGTGGTGGTCTCCGGCGGGGTCGACGGGGCGCTCTGCCCGTGGGGCTGGGCGCCGCAGATCGCCACCGGGCTGCTCTCCACCGCGGCCGACCCGGACCGCGCCTACCTGCCGTTCGCCTCCGACGCCGGCGGCTACGTGCCCGGCGAGGGCGGCGCCATCCTGGTCCTGGAGGACGACGAGCAGGCCCGCGCCCGCGGCGCCCGCCGGTACGGCGAGGTCGCCGGGTACGCGGCCACCCTGGACCCGGCGCCGGACAGCGGACGCCCGCCCGGGCTGCTGCGGACCGCCCGGCTCGCCCTCGACGACGCCGGGATCGGCCCGGACGAGGTGGACGTGGTGTTCGCCGACGGCGCGGCCGTGCCCGAGCTGGACCGCATCGAGTCCGACGCCCTGACCGAGCTGTTCGGCCCGTACGGGGTGCCGGTCACCGTGCCCAAGAGCATGACCGGGCGGCTCTTCGGCGGCGCCGCGCTGGACGTCGCCACCGCGCTGCTGGCGATCCGCGACGGGCTGATCCCGCCGACCGCGCCGGTCGACGCGCCGGCCGCCGAGCACCGCATCGACCTGGTCACCGGGGCGCCGCGCCCGGCCCGGCTGCGCACCGCACTGGTGCTGGCCCGTGGCTACGGCGGCTTCAACTCCGCGCTGGTCCTGCGCGGCTGCAACGACACCACCGATTCCGAGGAGACCGCCCGATGAGCGTCCTTGACCTGCCCACCCTGACCCGGATCCTGCGCGAGAACGCCGGCGCCGACGAGTCCGTCGACCTGTCCGGCGACATCCTCGACGTCCCGTTCCCGGAGCTCGGCTACGACTCGCTGGCGCTGCTCCAGGCCATCGGCGTGATCCAGCGCGACTTCGGCGTCGAGCTGGACGACGACGCCGCCTCGGCGGAGACGCCCCGGGAGTTCCTCACCGTGGTCAACGGCGGGGAGCAGCCGTCGGCCGAGGGTGTCTGACCCGGTGGACGCCGACACCGGACTGCGGCCGCCGCGCCCGGTCGCCCTGCTGCTGCCCGGCCAGGGCTCGCAGTACCCGAACATGGCGCGCGGCCTGTACGGGCGGGTGCCCGCGTTCACCGAGCCCTTCGAGGAGGTGCTGGGGCTGCTCGGCCCGCTGGGCGAGCAGGCGCTCGCCGACTGGCTGGCCGAGCGGCCCGCGGTGGACCTCGACCACGTGTCCCGGGCCCAGCCGCTGATCTTCGCGGTGGACTACGCGCTCGCCCGGATGCTGACCGCCTGGGGGCTGCGGCCCGCCGCGTTCGTCGGGCACAGCGCCGGCGAGGCGGTGGCCGCGGTGCTGGCCGGCGTGATGTCGCTGCCGGACGCCGTCCGGCTGCTCGCCGAGCGGGTCGAGCTGATCGCCGACGCGCCGCCCGGCGGGATGCTCGCGGTCGCCGCCAACCCCGCGCAGCTGGCGCCGTACCTCACCGCCGAGGTGGTGGTCGGCGCGGTCAACGGGCCGCAGCAGGTGCTGCTGGCCGGCCCGGACCCGCAGTTGGAGCAGGTCGCGCAGCGGCTGCGGGCGGCCGGCCACACCTGCATGCGGGCCAGGGCGACCAGCGGGTTCCACAGCCCGTCGCTGGCCGACCGCTGCCGCCGCGCGCTGCCCGGGTTCGCCGGGGTGCGCCTCGCCCCGCCCGGGATACCGGTCTACTCCGGCCGGACGGGCGGGGAGCTCGACCCGGCCTCCGCCTGCGACCCGGTGTTCTGGGCGATGCAGCCCGCCGAGCCGGTGCTGTTCGCCCCGGCCCTGGACGCGCTGCTGAGCCGCGGCCCGCACCTGCTGGTCGAGGCCGGGCCCGGGCAGGGCCTGACCGCACTGGCCCGCCGGCACCGCGAGGTGGCGAGCGGGCGCAGCGCGGTGGCGCCGCTGCTCGGCACCCGGGCCCGGCAGCCCGAGGCGGACCGCCTGGACGTGCTGCGGGCGGTCCGCACCCTGGTCGAGGAGGGCCACCCGGTACGGCCGCTCGGCCTCGACGACCTCGCCCCGGCCGCCGCCCGGGCCTGAACCCCCTTTCCACAGAGGGCTTTCGACGACAGCCCGACCCCAACCTCAGGGAGCCCCACCATGGTCGAGAAGACCACCCCCCAACGCCGGCCCGCCCTGGTCACCGGCGGCACCAGCGGCATCGGCCTGGCCGTCGTCGAGCACCTCGCCGAGGCCGGGCACCCGGTGTACTTCTGCGCCCGGGACGCCGATCTGGTGGCGACGGTCGTTGAGAAGCTCCGCAGTCGGGGCCTGGAGGTCCGGGGCAGCGCCGCCGACGTGCGCGACGGCGCCGCGGTGCGCGCCCTGGTGCAGGCCGCGGTCGGCGCGTACGGCCCGCTGGACATCCTGGTCAACAACGCCGGCCGGGGCGGCGGCGGCATCACCGCCGAACTCCCGGACGAGCTCTGGGACGACGTGATCGCCACCAACCTCACCGCGGTCTTCCGGGTCACCCGCGAGGTGCTGACCACCGGCGGCATGCGGAAGTCCGGGCACGGACGCGTCATCAGCATCGCCTCCACCGGCGGCAAGCAGGGCGTGATGCTGGCCGCGCCGTACTCCGCCTCCAAGCACGGAGTGGTCGGCTTCACCAAGGCCCTCGGCCTGGAGCTGGCCGGCAGCGGGATCACCGTGAACGCGGTCTGCCCCGGCTACGTGGAGACCCCGATGGCGGAGCGGGTCCGGCAGGGCTACGCCGCGCACTGGGGGATCACCGAGGAGCAGGTGCTGGAGAAGTTCCACGCGAAGATCCCGCTCGGCCGCTACTCCACCCCCGAGGAGGTGGCCGGCCTGGTCGGCTACCTGACGACCCGCACGGCCGCCTCGATCACCGCGCAGGCGCTCAACGTCTGCGGCGGCCTGGGCAACTACTGACCGACCCTTCCCCAAGGAGCTTCGCCGTGACTGAACCACGCATCCGCACCACCCGGCACCGCACCACGGTGCCGGCCGATCCCGACCAGGTCTACGCGCTGCTCGCCGACGCCGGCCAGTGGCCGCAGGTCTTCACCCCGACCGTGCACGCCGAAGTCACCGAAGTACCGTACAGTGACCAGCAGTTGATCCACCTGTGGGCACTGGCCAACGGCGAGGTCCGGGACTGGACCTCGCGCCGCACGCTGGATCCGGCGGCCCGCCGGATCACCTTCCGGCAGGTGGTCTCCTCGCCGCCGGTCGCCTCGATGGGCGGCGAGTGGCAGGTCGACGCGGCGCCGGACGGCGGCTCCGAGGTCACCCTGCTGCACGACTGGACCACCGTGGACGACGACGAGGCGGCGGCGGACTGGATCGGGCAGGCGGTGGAGCGCAACAGCACCGCCGAACTGGAGGCGCTGAGCCGCGCCGTGACCCCCGGGCCGGACGGCGAGCCGCTGCGGTTCGCCTTCGCCGACTCGGTGGACGCCGAGGGGCCGGCCGAGGCGGTCTACGAGTTCCTGGCCCGGGCCGAGCTGTGGCCGGAGCGGCTGCCGCACGTCGACCGGCTCGACCTGACCGAGCAGGGCGACGTCCAGCGGATGGAGATGGTCACCCGGGCCCCCGACGGCTCCGAGCACACCACGGTCTCGCTGCGGGTGCTCCGCCCCGAGCAGCACACCCTGGTCTACAAGCAGACCGTGCTGCCTGCCGCACTGGCCTCGCACACCGGGCGCTGGACGGTCGAGCCGCACGGCGCCGGGGTGCGGATCACCTCCTGGCACGGCGTCACCCTGGACGTGGACGGGGTGGCCCGGCTGCTCGGCCCGGACACCGACCTGGCCGACGCCCGCGCCCGCATCCGGCACAACCTGGGCGCCAACAGCACCACCACGCTGCGGCACGCCAAGGAGTTCGCCGAGCAGATCGCCCAGCAGGCCGCTCAGCAGGCCGCCGAGCAGCAGGGGGCGGCGTGGACGCGTTGAGCCTGACCGGCCGCACCGCCGTGGTCACCGGCGCCAACCGGGGCCTCGGCGAGTCGATCGCCGAGGCGCTGCTGGCCCGCGGCGCCCGGGTGGTCTGCGCCGCCCGGGACGAGGCCGCCGCCGAACCGCTGCTGGCGCTGGGCGGCGACCGGGTGCACTTCCACAAGACCGACGTGCGGGACCCGGACTCGGTGGAGCGGGCGATGGCGTCCGCCGTCGACCGGTTCGGCGCCCTGGACATCGTGGTCGCCAACGCCGCCGTCAACGCGCCGGGGCCGGTGGCCGCGATATCGCCCGAGGCCTGGGCGGAGGCGGTGACGATCAACCTGAGCGGCACCTTCCACTGCCTGCGGGCCGCCGTGCCGCTGATGCGGGAGCGCGGCTGGGGCCGGATCATCACGCTCTCCTCGGCGCTGTCCACCCGGCCGATGCCCGGCGCCGGCGCGTACTGCGCGACCAAGGCGGCGGTGGAGGCGCTCACCCGGGTCACCGCCCTGGAGGTGGCCGCCGACGGCATCACCGTCAACTGCCTCGCCCCGGGCGTCGTCGACCGGGGCATGGGCAGGGCGCTGGCGGCGAACGAGCGGCTGTGGGGGCAGTTCCTGCCGAAGCTCGCCTCCGGCCGCGCGGGCCGCGGCGAGGAGATCGGCGCGGTGGCGGCGTTCCTGGCCGGCGAGGAGAGCTCCTACGTGAACGGCGCGGTGATCGAGGTGGACGGCGGCATGGGGCACTGACCCGCCGGCCATGCGGAAGGGGGCGCGGACCACAGGTCCGCGCCCCCTTCCGTCATGCGGTCACACCGTGGGGCGCTCGTCGACGATCGCCAGGTACCCGACCGGGTGGCCCTCCGGCGCGGCCTCCGCCGTCGTCGCCTCCGGTTCCTTCTGTGCCTTCGACCGGGCGGCGTCGCGGTCGACGAACAGCGCCGCCACGGCGCCCGCGGCCACCACCGCCGCGCCGATCCAGACCGCCGGACGCATCCCGTCGACGTACGCGGCGGCACTGCCGTAGCCGCCGTACGCGGTGAAGACCGAGGAGAGCACCGCGACGCCGAAGACCCCGCCGAGCTCGCGGACCGTGTTGTTGGTGCCCGAGGCGATGCCCTCCTCGGAGCGCTCCACCGCGCCGAGCGCCACGTCCGCGCTGGGCCCGAAGAACAGGCCCATGCCGAAGCCGTTGAGCGCGAAGCCGGGCACCAGGGCCGGGTAGCCGGTGTCGGTGCCGGTCACCAGCGCCAGGTACACCAACCCTGCCGCCTGCAGCGCCAGGCCGACGGTGAGCAGCGCCCGCCCGCCGTACCGGCCCGCCAGCACCGCGCCCAGCGGGGCGCCGATCATGGTCAGGCCGGTCCAGGAGAGCAGCCGCACGCCCGCGCCGAGCGGCCCGGCGTGCTGCACGTCCTGGAGGTACTGGGTGATCAGGAAGATCGAGCCGAACATGCCGAAGTACATCAGCAGCGACACCGCGTTGACGGCGGCGAAGGTGCGGTTGCGGAAGTGCCGCAGCGGCAGCATCGGGTGGGGGGTGCGCTGCTGCCACCAGAGGAAGGCGACGAGCAGCAGCAGGCCGGCGGCCAGCGGCAGCACCACGCCGGCGGCCGTCCAGCCCGCCTGCGGGCCGCGGATCAGGCCGTACACCACGCCGAGCAGGCCGGCGCTGGCCAGCACCGTGCCGGGCAGGTCCAGCGGGCGCGGCTCGCCGCGCTGCTCGCTCAGCCGGAGCGGGGTGAGCACCAGCATGGCCACGCCGATCGGCACGTTGATCCAGAAGATCCACTGCCAGGAGGCCCATTTGACGATCATTCCGCCGACCAGCGGGCCGAGCGCCACCGCCAGTCCGCCGACGGCGCCCCAGATGCCCAGCGCGGCGGCCCGCTTCTCGGGCGGGTAGGCGGCCGCCACCAGGGTCAGGGTGAGCGGCAGCAGGACCGCCGCCCCCAGCCCCTGGACGGCCCGGCCGGCCACCAGCAGCGCGACGTCGGAGGAGAGCGCTGCCAGCAGCGAGCCGAGGGTGAACAGGCCGATGCCGATCATGAAGAAGCGCCGTCGGCCGAACCGCTCGGCGACCGCCGAGGCGGTCAGCAGCAGCACGGCGTAGGTCAGGGTGTAGGCGTTGACGGTCCATTCCAGGCCGTCGATGCCGATGTGCAGATGCTCGCGGATCTGCGGCAGTGCGGTCGTCACCACCAGGTTGTCGAGCGAGATCATGAAGACCACGACACCTGTGACCAGCGAGGTGCGCGCGGTACTGCTCATGCTCATGAGGTTGCCATCCTTTCGGTCGTCGCCGATTCGCGGGCCGTCCCGCGCAGCGTGGAGCGGTCGAGCTTTCCGTTGGGCAGCCGGGGCAGCGCGTCCACCAGCCGGACGCGGAGCAGCTGCTGGTGCTCCGTCAGATCGGAGTTGGCGCGGCGGAGCAGGTCGGCGGCGTCGGCCGGCCCCCGGGTCACCAGGTAGGCGACGGGGCGCACCCGGTCGCCCGCCGGGGCGTCGACCACGGCGCTCTCGGCCACCTCGGGCAGCTCGTCCAGAAGCGCCTCGATCTGCCCGGGGGAGACCAGGGTGCCGTCGGCGGCCTCGAAGACGTCGCGCACCCGGTCCAGGAAGAACACGTTGCCCGCCGCGTCGAGTCGGCCGATGTCGCTGGTGGAGAGCCAGCCCTCGGCGTCCACTGCCGACGGGGTGGTCAGGTAGCCCTGCATCACGTTCGGGCCCTGGACCTGGATCTCGCCCAACTCGCCAGCGGGCAGCGGGACTCCGGTGCGCGGGTCGACCACGCGCAGCCGGCTGCCGGGCAGTGGGCGGCCCACCGAGCCGGGGCAGCGGGTGTCCAGCCGGTCCGAGGTGGCCAGCGAGGAGGTCTCGGACAGGCCGTAGCCCTGGAGCACCGGCGCGCCGATCCGCTCCTCCAGCCTGCGCAGCACGGCGGGGCGCAGCGGGGCGCCGCCGGTGGAGAGCATCCGCAGCGCGCGCGGCGCCGGGCCGGGCGGCTCGGGCGCGTTGGCGGCCGCGACCAGCCGGAACGGCAGGGTGTAGAAGTGCGTGGCCCGGTGGTCGTCGGCGTGCCGCAGCGCGTCGCCGATGTCGTGGCCGGAGAGCACATGGGTCGCGCCCGCGTGCAGCGAGGCGTTGAGGTGCATCGGGTGGTAGATCGGCAGGCCGTTGAGCACCAGCGAGTCCGGTCCCTGGCCGTGCGCGGCGGCCAGCTGGGCGGCGCCGGTCAGCAGGTTGCGGTGGCTCAGCCGGACGGCCTTGGGGCTGCCGGTGGAGCCGCTGGTGAAGAGCAGGCAGGCGGTCCCGGTGCCGTCGCCGGCCGGCGCGCCGTCCTGGCGCAGCAACGCCCGGGCGCCCTCGCCGATGGTGAACAGGTGCTCCAGCTGCGGCAGTTCGCCGCCGAACGCGGCCAACCGGTCGCGCGCCTCGGGGGTGACGATGGCGGCCCGGGCGCCGGAGAGCGCCGCGACGTGCTTCAGCAGGTGCGGCGGATAGAACGGGTTGACCGGGGCGACGGTGTTACCGCTGCGGATGATGCCGTGGTACAGCGCACCGAAGTCGGGCGCCATCGCGGCGGACAGCAGCACCACCGCGCCGGAGTCGCCCAACAGCCGTCGCAGGCCCCGGGCGTAGGCGTCGGCGCGCTCGTCCAGCTGCGCGAAGGTCAACTCCTCGCCGCCGGGCACGATCACGGCGGGCGCGTCCGGGCGGGCGGCGGCGGCCAGGGAGAGCAACCGGTCGGCGGTGCCGGTCGGGACGTCGGGCAGCGGACCACCGCTGCTGACCGCCGCGGCGGTCTCGGACGGGGCAATGACTTCGGCCATGTTCGCCTCCTGCGGCACACGGGACAGACCTCCGCGTCATCGTCGGGCGGTCCACTCGACAGCCGCTCGACCGACGCCGGAGCCGCCCCGGCTCCGCTGCGGCTCCAGAACCGGCTGGCACCCTCGCCCTGCATCCGCACACCCATCCGGCGAGGAGCCCCCATGACCGACCTGTTCAGCCCCGTCGCGCCGTTGAGCAGCAGCGCCGACGCCCAGCTGTACATCGCGATCCAGCAGTTCTACGCCCGCCACATGCAGGCCGTGGACGGCGGCGACGCCCGCACCTGGGCGCTCGGCTTCACCGAGGACGGCGAGTTCGACAGCAACGCCCTCCCGGCGCCGGTCCGCGGGCGGGAGACGATCGAGACGGCCACCCTGGCCGCCGAGGAGGCCCGCAGGCCCACCGGCGTCACCCGCCGGCACGTGATGACCATGCTCGCCGTCGAGCCCGAGGACGAGGCGGCGACGGTGGTGCGCACCCGCTCCTACGTCGCGGTCTTCACCACGCTGCCCGGACAGCCCACCGGCATCTACTGCATGACGTCCTGCCAGGACGTGCTGGTGCGCCAGCCGGACGGCGGCTGGCGGATCCGCAGCCGGCACGTGCTGCGCGACGACCTGCCGCCGCGCGACTGACGACCGCCTGCGCACGCACGTGTGCCCGGTACGGCTCGGAGCCGTACCGGGCACACGTGCGCGGGGAGTCACCAGGTCGCCGCCGGCGTCGGCCGCCGGGTCACTCCGGGTCGGCGACCCTGGCCACCGCGCGGGTCCAACCGGCGCCGCCGCCCCGGATCTTGACGGGGAAGCAGGTCACCGAGAAGCCGTGCGGCGCGGGCAGCGCCTCCAGGTTGGAGAGCCGCTCGATCTGGCAGTACTCGCGCTCCCGGCCGGCGAAGTGCGCCGGCCAGAGCACGCCGGGGTCGCCGGTGGCCCGGTACTTCTCGATGATGGCGCCGAACGGGGCGTCCAGGCTGAACGCGTCGGTGCCGATCACCCGCACCCCCAGGTCCATCAGGTACCGCACGGCCGAGCCGTCCAGGCCGATGAAGTCGGTGAAGTAGCGCTGGCTGCCGGCCCATTCGGCGGCGCCGGTGCGGAACAGCGCGATGTCCATCGGCTGCGGCCGGTAGTCGATGGCCTTCAGGGCCAGCTCCACGGCGGCCGCGTCCACGGTGCGGCCCGCGGTGTCCCGGACGTCCAGCACGAACGCGGGCCGGTCGAACCAGTCCAGCGGCATTTCGTCGATGGTGCGGGCCACCTGCCCGTCGGCGCGGGTGCCGTAGTGCGCGGGGGCGTCCACGTGGGTGCCGGTGTGCGAGGAGAGGTAGAGCATGTCGTTGGTGAGGAACTCGCCGCCCGGCAGCTCCTCGGGGCGCAGGTCGATGCCGAAGTTCTCGCGCATGCCGTCGGTCATGTGCCGGGCGCCCTCGGCGGCCGACATCACCGTGTGCTTGACCGGCTCGGGTTCCCAGCCGGAGGCGTCCACCGGTGCGGAGAGGTCGATAAGTCGCATGGCCGCTCGGCCCTTTCGGATTGACGGGGCGTCGTTCACTTGCTTCGGACGGGTGCGGTGCTCGGCGCCGCGGGCTGGGCGCTGCCGGCCCGGTCCGGGGTCAGGCAGGCGCCGACCAGGAGCACCGTCGAGAGCACCGCGCAGACGGTGCGCACCACGTGCCAGTTGTTCCAGGAGTGCTCGATGGCCGCCCGGGCCTGGTGGAACTGGTCCGCGGTGGTGGTGACCGCGTCGGCCAGCTGGGTGTTCATCGGCACCTCCACGGCCAGCGAGACCACGAAGGCGGTGAGGGAGAGCAGCGCGGCCGCACCGATCAGCCAGACCCGGGTGTCGGCGCCGCGCCACGGCGTGCGGACCAGGAACGCGGCCAGCGGCCAGGCCACCGAACCCACGATCACCAGGAAGAACAGCACGCCCGGCACCGCCTCGTTGAGTCGGCGCATCGTCGTCACGTACGCCTCGTCGTCCAGCCGTTCCAGGGCGGGCGTGACGACGACCGCGTAGCAGAAGCAGAAGCCGGCGAAGAGCCCGGCCGACAGGGCGGCCAGGTGGAGGAAGACGCGGAACGGCACGGTGCCGCCTCCTTCGTGAATAGTCGTGGAGGAAGGGTCGGTGCTGGTGCTAGAGACCTGCTCAAGACCGGCGGCCCGGCCCGTGACGGCCCGTCGGGGTCGTGACCGGCGACCGGGTGCACCTGTGACGGAGTCACGGTTTTTCCGTGACCCTGACACTGTCCGGAAGGCTTCCCCGCCTTCGAGAATGAGATCCCAAGATCGTGGGAACACAGGGGGTACCGCCATCATGAAGGTCCGCGTCTTGGGCGAGTTCGAGGCCACCGAGGACGGCAGATCGGTCGCGCCGAGCGCCGCCAAGCCCCGTCAGATCCTGGCCCTGCTGGCACTCTCGGCGGGTCAGGTCGTCCCGGTGACCTCGCTGATGGAGGAGCTCTGGGACCACTCGATGCCCCGGAGCGCGGCCACCACCCTGCAGACCTACATCCTGCAGCTGCGGCGCCAGGTGCAGCGGGCGCTCGCCGCCCAGGACCACGCCGACCCGGCGGCCGGCGCCAAGACCGTGCTGGCCACCCGTTACAACGGCTACCTGCTGGACCTGCGCGGCGAGGAGACCGACGTCCAGCAGTTCGAGCGGCTGGCGGCGGCCGGCAGCCGGGCCCAGGAGGCCAACGACCCGGAGGCCGCCTCCCGGCTGCTCGGCTCCGCGCTGGCGCTCTGGCGCGGCCCCGTGCTGGCCGACGTGCAGACCGGGCCGCGGCTGGCGATCGAGGTGATGCGGCTGGAGGAGACCCGGCTGGGCATCCTGGAGCGCCGCATCGAGGCGGACCTGCGCCTCGGCCGCCACCACACGCTCCTCGGCGAGCTGGCCGTGCTGGCCGCCGAGCACCCCTGGCACGAGAACCTGCACGCGCTGCACATGATCGCGCTGTACCGGTGCGGCCGGCAGTGGCGCGCCCTGGACATCTACCAGCGGCTGCGCGCCACCCTGATCGAGGAGTTCGGGCTGGAGCCGTCGGCCCGGCTGCAGCACCTCCAGCGGGCGATCCTGGAGTCCTCGCCCGAACTGGACGGCGTCGGACGCTGGGCGCCGGCCCACGAACTGACCGGTTGACCGAAGGCGGGGGGGCAGGGTCATGCAGATCGTCCGCGGCGGCGGCCTCAGCGGCCCCGCACCCGTGGCGGCGGACCGGGGCGCCGCCCGGCGTCCCCGGCTGATGGTCTGGTCGGCGGCCGACCCGCAGGGCGAGCAGGACGTCCGGCGCTCGCTGCGGCGCTGGCTGCGGGCCCGCGGCGAGTCCGGGTTCGCGCAGGTGGCGCAGGCCTGGGGGCAGGCCGAACCGGGGCCGGTGCGCGGGGCGGTGGTGGCCGCCGACTGCGCCGAGGCGCTGGCGCTGCTGGGCGAGCCGGGCCCGTCGGCGCCGTCGCCGAGGGCCGCGCAGGTCCGGCAGGTCGGCGCCGCGCCGCCGCCGGTGGTGCTGCTGCTGCCCGGCCAGGGCGCCCAGCGGCCCCGGATGGCCCGCGGCCTGTACGCGTGGGACCCGGTCTTCACCCGGGCCGCCGACGAGGTGCTCGGCCTGGCCGGCCGCGGCGCCCGCGAGGACTGGCTGGCCGAACCCTCCGCCCGCACCCGCCGGGACGCGTTCGGCGCGGAGCGCGCCGCCCGGATCCACCACTCCCTGGTCCAACTGTTCGCCGTGGACTACGCGTTGGCCCGGCTGCTGGTCGGCTGGGGGGTGCGCCCGGCCGCGCTGCTCGGCCAGGGGATCGGCGAACTGGTCGCCGCCGTGCTGGCCGACGTGATGGCGCTGGAGGACGCGGTACGGCTGCTGGCGCTGCTGGCCGAGGAGGCCGCCGCGCTGGCTCCCGGCGGGATGCTGGTGGTGGCCGCCGGCGTCGAGGAGGTGCGCGGGCAACTGACCGACGGGGTCGCGGTGTCCGCCCTGAACGGCCCCGACCAGACGGTGCTGGCCAGCCCCGGGCACGCCCTGGCCGACACCGCCGACCGGCTGGCCGGCGCCGGGTACGAGTGCCTGCCGGTGCGCACCGAGGCGGCCTACCACACCCCGCACCTGGCCGAGGCCTGCGCCAGGGTGGCCGAGCGGCTGCCCGTCACCGCCCTGCGACCGCCCCGACTGCCGCTCTACTCCCCGTCGGTGGGCGCCAGGCTGCCCGTCGACGCGGCCCGGGACCGGCTCCACTGGACCGGCCTCGCGGCCACCCCGGTACGGCTGCGCGACGCGCTGGACGCGCTGTTCGCGGACGGCGACTGGGCGTGCGTGGAGACCGGCCCCGGGCCGGGGCTCGGCGCCCTGGTCCGCCGCCATCCGGCGGCCGCGCGGACCTTCAGCGCGCTGCGGGCCCGGCCCGGCAGCGGCGCGGACGACCAGCGGGCCGCGCTGTCCGCCGCCGCCGGCCTCTGGCTGAGCGGCCATCGCCTCGACTTCGAGGCGATCCGAAGCACCGGCTGACCGGGGCGGCCGATTCCGAGCATCGGCGGCCCCGGACGGGCGGACATCCGCTCCGCGCCGCGGGCGGGGAGCCACCGGGAGAGAGGGAGCACCGATGGCCGACGAACTGATCGACGTGGCGGCGCTGTCCCGCCTGCTGCGCGAGTGCGGCGGTGCGGAGCCGGGCGGCCCGATCGGGCCGGACGACCTGGACGTACCGCTGTACGAACTGGGCCACGACTCGCTGACGGTGGCCCAGTTGCTGACCAGGATCGGGCGGGAGTTCGGGCTGACGGTGCCCCGCGACCTGCTGGAGGACGCCGACACCCCCCGGTCGCTGCTGGACATGCTGGCGACGCTGCCGCGGGTGCCCCGGGCGCCGCGCCCCGAGCACCTCGACGCCCGCGGTCGACGCGGTGCCTGACGGGGCCGGCGCCCGTGAGCGGCGGGTCCCCGCGCCAGGGTGGTCGGGGCTGCTCAGCGCGGCAGCAGCTGCATCGGCGCCGTGAAGCGGTCCAGGGCCGGGACGGAGTCGATGACGGCGCGGTGGAGTTCCTGGAGCTCGGGGCCGGGTTCGACGGAGAGTTCGGCGACCATGTCGGCGCGCAGGCGCTGGAAGGTGCTCAGCGCGTCGAGGCGGCGGCCCGAGCGGTAGAGCGCGATCATCTGCTGGGCGCAGAGGCGTTCGTTCATCCGGTCCTGGACGGTCAGCGCGGCCAGTTCGCCGAGGAGTTCGGCGTGCCGGCCGATCGCGAGCTCCGCGTCGATGCGGCGCCCGGTCAGCGCCGAGCGGCTCAACTCCAGCTGCTGGGCCTCCGGTTCGAGGGCCGGGCCGCGTTCCACGTCGAGCAGGGCGCCGGGGCCGCGCCACAGCCGCAGGGCCTCGCGGAGCAGCCGGGCCGCGTCCTCGTGCGCGCCCAGGGCGGCGGCGCGGTCGCCGAGCGCGGCCAGCGAGTGGTACTCGTGGACGTCGAAGGCCTCCGGCCGCAGCCCCAGGCGGTAGCCGCCGCGCACGGTGCTGATCAGGCGGCTGGACAGGCCGGCGCCGCGCAGCCTCCGGCGCAGCTGGAAGACGTAGGTCTGCAGGGTGGCGGCGGCGCTGGCCGGCGGGCGGCCGGACCAGAGCTCGCGGATCAGCGTCGACGCCGGCACCACCTGGCCGGGCCGGACGCTCAGCAGCGCCAGCACGGTGCGCGGTTTGCTGGCGGTGGGCACCACTGAGCGGCCGTCGACGCTGATCGCGAACGGACCGAGGACCTCGACGCGGATGCGGCTGGGTACTGCGCTGGTCATGACGGTTGTTCTCCCCCGTTGCTGGTCGTGCGTGAGTGTTCGTCAGTCGCCGCCGGGCGGCTGGTGGGCCGCCGACTGCCGCTCCCAGAGCACCTGGACGGTGCGGCGGTCGAGGGCGGTGGCGAGTCCGGTGTCGAGGTTGCGGCCGCGGCCGTCGTCGCGGACGGCGGCCCCGGCGAGGAAGCCGTCGGCGAACCGCTGGGTGTGGAAGGTCCACCAGTGCTCGTCCACCGGGTCGCCCTCCGGGTGCAGCAGCCGGGCCCGGCCGCAGGAGTCCGGCAGGTCGAAGCCGAAGTGCGAGAACCGGAACGCCAGGCCCTGGCCGAGCGCCTTGGTGTAGGCCTCCTTGAGCGTCCAGCGGCGCAGCAGTTGGAGGTTGCGCTCCGACTCGGGGGCGGCGGCGAGGCGGCGCAGTTCGTCGGGGGTGCACATGACCGGCTCGATGCCGCTGCCGTGCACCCGGCGCCCCTCGTGCTCCAGGTCGACGCCGATCAGGCCGAGCGAGGTGATGCCCACCAGCGCGACGTCCTTGGTGTGGCTGAGGTTGAGGTCGATCTGGTCGCAGCCGCGCACGTAGAGTCGCCCGGTGAGGCCGTAGGCGAGCTCCAGTTCGTGCGGGTGGGCGCCCACCGCGGTGGCGGCGACGTGCTTGAGCAGCAGGCGGGTGGCGCGGAACCGGTCGGCGTTCGGGCGCCCGGCGAGCTCCCGGTAGCGGGCCCAGTCGCGGCCGAGCAGCCGCCGCAGTTCGTCCTCGCCGCCCGGCGGGGCGGGCCAGTCGGCCAGCCGGCTGTAGACCAGGGCGACGCCGTGCCGGTCGAGGTCGGCGCGGACGGGCTCCCAGGGGCCGTCGGCTCCGGTGACCAGCCGCGGTGGTAAGACCAGGTCGGCGCCGCCGCTCATCCGGCCAGCTCCAGTGCGTACAGGTCGTAGCCGACCGCGCCGCGGGCGCGGCGCAGCGCCTCGGCCGCGAGCTCGGCCGTGACGGCATCCGGCACCCGGGGCCCGGCGTGGCCGAGCCGCCGAAGCAGTCGGTCCAGCGCGGCCACCAGCCAACCGGGGCCGGCCAGGAAGGAGCCGGGGTCGGCGCACCGCCAGACGCCCAGGCAGGCGCAGGCGACCAGCAGCAGGGCGTAGCGGTCGGTGAGCGGGAACGCCGAGGTGTCGGTGACGAACCGTCCGTCGGGGCCGTCCAGCGCCGGGCAGCCCTCCCGGATCGCGGACAACTCGGCTTCCAACAGCGCCAGTTGGTCGGAGAGCAGGCGCAGCAGCGGGGCGTCGGGGTCGCCGGGCGGAGCCGCCCGCCGCTCCTGGCGGCAGCGGGCGATCCAGCCGATCAGTCCGTCCCGGCCGCCGAACGCGGCGAGCCGCTCGGAGGCCAGCGGCGGCAGCGTGCCGTCGGTGCGGAACAGCTCGGCGGGGGCGGCGAGTTCGGCCGGCCAGTCGTGGGCGAGCAGGCGGGGCAGGAAGGGCGCGATGGTGGCCTGGCAGACCGCGCTGCTGACGTGGCCGAAGCTCACCATGGTCAGGTCCCGGACGTGCTTCTGGAAGATGGCGTGCTCGCCGCTGCGGGTGTGGAAGGCGTCGCCCATCAGCGCCGAGAGCCGGTAGAAGGTCTCCCCCACGATCTTGGGGACCAGGTACTTGGCGGCGGCGGCCAGCACGTTGCACTCCTCGGGGAGCACGTGCAGCGCGCGGGTCGCGGCGAGCGCGATGCTGTCGCAGGCCAGCAGGTCGACCAGGGCTCCGGCGATCGCCCCGCGGGCCGAACCGGACAGCTTGGCAGGGCTGTTGTGGACCGAACCGCCGACGGCGAACCGGATGGCGGTGCGCAGCCCGGTGTCCGCCATGCCGAGGATCATCGACGGCACGGCGGCGGAGTTCACCTGGAGGGCCCGCAGGCCGAGCGTGATGCCGTCGCCCCACTCCCCGACCAGCGCGCCGGCCGGCGCCGGGCAGTCCTGGAACCGCAGTCCGGAGACCTGCAGGCCCTGGGTGCCCTCGGTGCGGTAGCGCGGCAGCCGTTCGCAGGACGCGGCGGGCATCGCACCGGGCTCCAGCAGCAGCAGCGAGTAGCCGTCCTCCGGGTCCTGCGGGCCGACCGTGCGGGCGTAGCTGAGCATCAGCCCGGCGCGGTCGGCGTTGTTGACGGCGGCCTTGCGCCCGCCGAGCAGCAGGGTGCCGTCGGCGGCGCGCCGGACCCGGAACTCGTCGGCGACGAAGTCGTTGCCGTGCTTGAACTCCTGGTAAGCGACGGTGGCCTGGCCGCCGTCGAGCAGCATCCGGGCGGTGCGCCGCTGCTGCCCGGCGTCGCCCAGCAGCCACACCACCATCGCCCCCATCAGCGAGGTCAGCGCCTCGCCGACGGCGAGCGTGGCGTCGCGGCGGAACAGCGGGCGCAGCATCAGCCCGAGGGTGTCGATCTGCTCCAGGCTGCCGCCCAGCGGGGCCGGCACGTACTCCGCGTTCATGCCGAGACGGTGGTACAACTCGACGGCGGCCCGCGGAAGTTCGGCGCGCTCGTCGGCGTCGAGCAGGGCCGCGAAGCCGGTCGGGTTGGCTCTGTCCCACGGATCCCCGTACGCCGTCTCGACCGCCGCATGACGCGCTGCGGCGGTGGTGGTGTCCATGATGCGATCCGTCATTGCCGCTCCCAAGGACGCATGACCGGGCGGGCGTTCCATGCTTCCGCCGCCCGGTGGAGCGATGATGGAGCGCCACTAGACCGGAATCCCGTCACCGGTCGGAAGGCCGCGCAGGAGCGGCGGGAACGGCAGCCGCGCCCGGCCTCGCCGACTGCGTCACCTCGGGAAATACCCTGCCGCCCGTCCACCTTGTTGTCGGATCGACCGATAGATCACTCGATCGCGTGATCAGCCTGGCATCCGACATTTCGCCGGGGCAGGATCTCGACCGGTGCGCAACGGCGGCCGTCCTTCCCCTCGCACGAACAGCTCGCACCAACAGCTCGCACGAGCAGCTCGCACAAACACCTCGCACCAGCAGAGAGTCCAGGGTCACCATGACAATGCCGCGGCAACGGCGTGTGCGACGTATCGGCCCGGTGGACCAGGTGTTCCTCGGCCTGTCCCCCGGCCTGATCGCCGGATTCGTCCTGGAGTTCACCGGACGCCTTCCCGAAGCGGCCGCTCTGCGCGAACATCTTCGCGAGCGCGCGGCGGAACTCCCCGCTCTGGGCCTCACCTTCCCGGATTCCGCGAAATCGAGAAGGTGGAGCGCCGCCGCGCAGGCCGCGTCGGTCGATTTCTCCCACCGGCCGGACCTCGCCGACGAGGATGCCCTGCGGGTCGCGGTCACCGAGCTCTTCGACCGCCCGTTCCCGGCCGAACCGGCCCCGCAGTGGGACCTGCTGTTCCTCTCCGGGTACGACGCGCAGCGGTTCACGGTGATCTACCGCGCGAATCACGCCCTCCAGGACGGGGTCGGCATGATCCAGAACCTCCAGGCCCTGCTGGGCGATCCGCGGGACGAACCCCTGGGGCTCCGTCCCCGCCGCCGACCGACCGCGCGGGCGGTGGTCAACATCGCCAGGGACGTCCGCGCCACCCGGGAGGGCCCGGCGGCGGACGCGGCCGGGGGCTCCCCGACGCCGCTGCGGTGGCACTTCAGGGACCTCGACCGGTCGCACCTCGCGGCGGCCGCGGAGAGCCGTGGCGTCACGGTGAACGACCTGTGCCTGGCCACCCTCGCCCGCGCCGTCCGGGCCGTCGGCATGCGCCACCCGACGCTGCTCGTCCCGATGTCGACCCGGCGCCCTTCCGAGCGGTACACGCCCGGGAATTTCACGGCCGGATATCTGCTCAGGATTCCGACCGGGAATCCGCTGTCGCCGGACGACGCGCTCCGGAGCGTCCGCAGACAGGCGGGCAATGCCCGTCGGACGAACGAACGGGACACCCGACGGGCCGTTCTCGCCGGCCTGCCGAATGCCCTCGCCAGGAGAGCGGCCCGGCCGGTCATCGTGAACGTCGGGCTGACCGCGAGTTCCGCGACTCTCCCGCACCTGGAAATCGGGGACGCCCGGCTGATCGGCGCCGCCATGGCGCACTCCGCCCCCTCCTCGCTCGCGCTCGACGCCTACGTGTCGTTCGCCACCACCGGGACGACCGTCCGGTGTTCGGTCTTCCACCGGAAGAACCTGCCGGGCGAACTCCTGGTCGAGACGGCCCGGAACCTTTTCCTCGGCCTGCACCAGCACGAACCGAGCCGCGCCTTACGCCTCGGCATGTGACGGCGTCGAGCCGTGACAACGAAAGACAACGAAAGAAGCGGAGCACCCTTCATGCGACCCGTCGCCCTGGTCACCGGGATCTCAGGAGTCCTCGGCTCGGCCGTGGTTCCGGCCATGGCCAAGTCGTTCGACATCGTGGCCCTGACCGGACGCCGCCCGATCGATCTGCCGTACCGACAGGTCGGCATCGACCTGCGGGCTCCACAGCTGGGCCTGGACAGCCCCGCTTTCAAGGAACTCGCCCAACAGGCCGACGTGATCGTCCACTTGGCCGGCAACGTCCGCTACACGGCCTCCGCCGACGACCTGCACGCGGTCAACGAGGGCGGCGCGGCGGAGATGGTCGCGCTCGCCGAGACGGCCGGCTGCCCGCTGATCTACGCCTCGACGGCCTTCGCGGGGCGTCACACGCAGGCCGCCAGGGAGGACTCGGTCGGCGCGGTGTGCTCGTCACGGCCGTCCGCCTACCACCGGTCGAAGGCCGCCGCCGACGAGCGGATCCGGTCCTGCACGCAGCCCTGGTCGATCGTCCGCCCGTCGATCATCATGGGCGACTCGCCGGACGGGGCGATGCCCGAGCTGCAGAACATGCACCGGATCATGATGTTCGTCGCCTCCGGGCTGCCGGCGATCTTCGGCCGGCCCGAGCAGCGGGTGGACATGGTCCCCCGCGACCACGTCGCGGCGGCCGTCGCCGCGCTGGCCCGCCTGGCCGTGGAGGGCGCGCCGCTGCCCCGCGAGCACTGGGCCACCGCCGGCCCGTCCGCGCTGACCGTGGCCGAGTGGGTCGACGTCCTCGGCGCGTCGGCGACCGCCGCCGGGCTGCCGTTCCGGCGTCCTGCGCTGCTGGACCCGTTCACCACCGAGCTGACGGCCTACCCGCAGTGGGAGACGGTGCGGCGGTCCGTGCGACGGGCGCTCGGCAACCTCTACGTGAGCGCGCTCGCGCTCGGCGACGGCGAGAGCTTCCCGGCCTCCGCGCTGCCCGAGGGCCACCGGGTACCGGGGATCGACCGGGGCGCCGCCCGGTCCCTGTTCGCGAACGACATGGCGTGGCTGCTGCGCAAGCACGTCGTCCCCGGCCCCAGGAAGCACGAGCACGCCACCGGTCCGAGCCCGGTGGCATAGGGAACGCCGGCGAGTTCGGCCGCCCGGGGGTTCCTGCTGGTGCGGCCGGGCGACCCGCTCGCCGTGTGGCGGCCCGCCGCGGCCGAGCGGCCACTTGCCTGGTCGGGGGCCCGCCCGGGTTCCCCGGCTGCGAGGAGGCTCCACGATGCGCCTGCGGGCCCTGACGACGGCTGCCGCGCTGTTCACGGCCCTCGCGGCGTGCGGCGCCCCGCCGCCGTCGCCGCAGGCCCGCCCGCAGCCCGCCCGCAGCACGGCGGCCGTCTCCCCCGCCGGACCGCGGCCGTTCACGCTGCTCGCCTCGGGCGACGTCCTGCCGCACGCCGAGATCATCCGGCAGGCCGCGGACGACGCCGGCGGCCACGGCTACGACTTCTCCCCGATGCTCGCGGACGTCGAGCCGGTGGTGAGCGCCGCGGATCTGGCCATCTGTCACCTGGAGACCGTGTCCGGGGCCGACGGCGGGCCGTTCACCGGCTGGCCGACCTTCAAGTCTCCCCCGCAGCTCGCCCGCGCCCTCAAGGACACCGGCTACACCTCGTGCGACACGGCGTCCAACCACACCCTCGACGACGGCCCCGACGGCATCCGCCGGACCCTCGACGCCATGGACGCGGCGGGCCTGGCGCACACCGGCTCGGCCCGCACCGCCGACGAGGCCGGCGCCCCGGCCCTGCTGCGGGTGCACGGCGCCACCGTCGCCCAACTCGCCTACACCTACGGCACCAACGACATCCCGCTGCCGCCGGGACAGCCCTGGGCGGTCAACCTCATCGACCGGGACCGGATCCTCGCCGACGCGCGGGCCGCCCGCCGGGCCGGCGCGGACATCGTCGTGGTCAGCATGCACTGGGGCACCGAGTGGCAGGACGAGCCGAACGACCAACAGCTCACCCTCACCCGTGAATTGACCGCCGAACAGCAGCCCGACGCACCCGACGTCGACCTGATCCTCGGCACCCACGCGCACATCCCCCAGGCGTACGAGAAGGTCAACGGCACCTGGACCGTCTACGGCATGGGGGACCAGATCGCCGGACGGATGTACGACTACACGGGCGCCGAGGACCCGCGCGGCAACTGGAGCTCGATCGCCAGGTTCACCTTCTCGCCGCCCGCCGGGCCCGGCCGCCGCTGGACGGTCACCAGGGCCGAGTTCCTCCCCCAGCTGATGGACGGCCCGCCCTACCGGGTCCTCGACCTCGCCGCGGCGGCCCGCCGCCACCCGGACCGCACCGACCTCGCCCGGGCGCTGGACCACATCCGGACGATCGTCCTCAGCCGCGGCGCCGCCGCCGACGGACTCACCATGGCGCCGTCCTGAGACCGTGCGGGCCCACCGGGGGGCGGCGGCGAAACGGATTCGAATCAGGCTCGAAGGGGGTAGGACAGGCTGGGCCCGCTCCGAACGCCGGGCGAGTCGTCCCGGGCGGAGTGCCGCCGCCATGACCGAACCCATGACCGTCAGGAGCACACATCGTGACCGGTGCACCGGAGGAGAGCGCGACGTTCCCGTTCGCCCGGCCCTGTCCGTTCGCCGTCCCGGAGGAGTACGCGCGGCTGCGCGCCGACGGGAGCGTCCCGCGGCTGCCGCTGGCGGCCGGCGGGGACGCCTGGGTGGTGACCCGGTACGAGGACGTGAAGAACGCGCTGAACGACGACCGGCTGAGCAACGACCGGACCCACCCGGGGTACCCGTCCCCGATCGCCATCCCCCCGGCGATGCGGACCAACGGCTCGCTGCTGGGCATGGACCCGCCCGAGCACACCGCGTACCGGCGGATGGTGAAGGCCGAGTTCACCCTGCAGCGGGTGCGCGCGATGCACCCGCGGGTGCAGCAGTTGGTGACCGAGCACCTGGACCGGTTCGTCGCCAAGGGCGCCCCCGGCGACCTGGCCGCCGACTTCGCGCAGCCGCTGACGCTCGCCGTCATCGGCGAACTGCTGGCGATACCGCCGCAGGACCTGGACGGCCTGCACGACGCCACCCGCGGCATGTTCGACGCGGCCCGCACCCCCGAGCAGCGGCACGCCGCGATCTCCTTCCTCGACCACTACTTCGAGCAGTACGTCGCCGACCGCCTGGAGAAGCCCGGCGACGACATGATCGGGCGGATCATCCGACGCAACCCGCAGCTGGGCCTGACCGAGACCGTCCACCTGACCCGGCTGCTGCTCAACGGCGGGCACGACAGCACGGCCTCGATGATCTCGCTGGGCGTCCTGACGCTGCTCCGGCACCCGGAGCACTTCCGGGCGCTGGCCACCGACGAGGCGTTCGCCGAGGACGTCGTCGAGGAGCTGCTGCGCTACCTGACCGTCACCGATCTGACCACCGCCCGGGTCGCCGCCGCCGACCTGGAGATCGGCGGCAGCGCGATCGCGGCCGGCGACGGCGTGTACCCGGCCACCGCCGCGGCCAACCGGGACCCGGAGGTGTTCGAGGACCCGGAGACGTTCGACCCGACCCGCGCCGGGCGCAACCGGCACCTCGCGTTCGGCTTCGGCCGACACCTGTGCCTGGGCGCCGACCTGGCCCGGCTGGAACTGCGGCTGGTGTTCACCGAACTCGCCCGCCGGCTCCCCGACCTGCGCATCGCCGTCCCGGAGGAGCAGGTCACGGTCCGCGACGGCGGTTTCGTCTACCGGCTGGCCGCCCTCCCCGTGACCTGGTGAGAACAGCGGCCCCTCCCGTCCCCGCGGTCGACGCCGTCGCCCGCCCGCTCCCCGAACAGAGGTGACCACCAGATGGCGCGCGCGCTGATCATCGGCGCCGGCATCGCCGGCCCCGTCGTGGCGATGGCCCTGCAGAAGGCCGGCTTCGAGAGCACCGTGTACGAGGCGTACGAACGCACCGCGGACGGCGTCGGGGCGTTCATGAACATCGCCCCCAACGGCCTGGACGCGGCGGACTGCCTCGGCCTGGCCGACCTGGTCCGCAAGGTCGGCTTCGACACCCCGGGCATGGCGTTCTACCGGCACGACGGCCGCCGGCTGTCCGGCGACATCCCCTTCGACCTGGTCCGGGGCACCGGCAACACCACCGTGGAACGCTCCGACCTGTACATCGCGCTGCGCACCGAGGCCGAGCGGCGCGGCATACCGATCGAGTACGGCAGGCGGATCGTCGACGCCCGCCGCGACGGCGGCACGGTGCGCGCCGAGTTCGCCGACGGCACCCGCGCCGAGGGCGACCTGCTGATCGGCGCGGACGGCCTGCACTCCCGGGTCCGGGAGATCATCGACCCGGCCGCGCCCCGGCCGCGCTACGTCGGGGTGCTGAACGCCTGGGGCTTCGTGCCCGACTACCCGTCCGGCGAGGCGCCCGGGATCATCCGGATGTTCTTCGGCAGGCACTGCTTCTTCATGTACACCCAGGCCCCGGGCGGCGAACTGCGCTGGTACGCCAACCCGCCGCAGGCGGTCCGGCCCGACCCTGCGGCGCTGCGCGGCGGCGAGGCCTGGCGGAGCGAACTGCTGGAGCTGGTGCGGGCCGACCGGATGCCGGTCGCCGACATCATCCGGGCCACCCCCGAACTGCCCGCCCCGTTCCTGAACTGCGACCTGCCCTCGCTGACCCGCTGGCACCGGGACGGCATGGTGGTGATCGGCGACGCGGCGCACGCGGCGTCCCCGACCTCGGGTTCCGGCGCGTCCATCACCATGGAGGACGCGGTGGTGCTCGCCAAGTGCCTGCGCGACCAACCCGGGACCGACCAGGCCTTCCGCGCCTTCGAACGGGCCCGGCGGGCCCGGGTGGAGGCGGTCGTCGCGCAGGGCAAGCGCAACATCGAGGGCAACCTGAGCGGCGGTGTGCGGGCCGCGCTGCGCAACTACTTCATCGCCCGGACCTTCCGGAAGCCGCAGGTGGACGGCAAGCGGACGCTGTGGATGCACGAGCACCACATCGACTGGGACGGCCCGGTGACGGTCGGCGCGGCCGGCTGACCCGAGCACGGGTGGAGCGGCCCGGGACCTCGCCCGCGAGGTCCCCGTCGCTTCACCCGTTCGAGGCAATCTGTCCGGGGGCCGGGCGAAGGCGGACAGCCGGGGTCACCCATTCCGGACATGCTGCCCAGGTGACCGCAATTCACCCCTACCGGATCGATGTCCCGCAGTCCGCGCTGGACGACCTCGACGACCGCCTCGCCCGGACCCGCTGGCCCGAGGCGCTGCCCGGCGTCGGCTGGTCGTACGGCGTCGACCGGGACTACCTGGCCGACCTGGCCGAGTACTGGCGCACCGGGTACGACTGGCGCCGGCACGAGGCCCGGCTCAACGCGGTGCCGCAGTTCACCACCACGATCGACGGCCAGAACGTCCACTTCCTGCACGCCCGTTCGGTCGAACCCGACGCGGTGCCGCTGCTGGTGACGCACGGCTGGCCGAGCACCGTGTACGACTTCCTGGACGTCCTCGGGCCGCTGACCGACCCGGTCGCGCACGGCGGCGACCGGGCCGACGCCTTCCACGTGGTCGCCCCGTCCGTCCCGGGCTTCGCCTTCTCCGGCCCGACCCGGGAACCCGGGTGGGGCGTCAGGCGCACCGCCCGGGCCTGGGTCGAACTGATGGAACGGCTCGGCTACCCGCGCTACGGCGCCCAGGGCGGCGACTTCGGCAGCCTGGTCGCCCCCGAGGTCGGCCGGATCGCCCCCGACCGGCTGCTCGGCGTCCACGTCAACGCCCTGGTCGGGGCCGCCACCCTGACCGGCCCCGACGACCGGGCGGCGCTGTCCGGCCCCGAGCTGGCGCAGGCCGAACGCAACGGCCGCTGGTGGCAGGGGCGGTCCGGCTACGCCACCCAGATGAGCACCCGGCCGCAGACCCTGGCGTACGCGCTGAACGACTCACCGGTCGGCCAACTCGCCTGGAACCTCGAATGGTTCGTCGACTGGGACCCGACCGGCACCAAGCAGGGCCCGATCCGCCGGGACGACGTGCTGAGCGACGTGTCGATCTTCTGGCTGACCGGCACCGCCGGCTCCGCCGCCCGCCTCTACCGGGAGATGCTGCCCGACGCCTGGGGCCCCCGCCCCGCCCGCGGCCCGGTGCCCACCGGCGTCGCGGTCTTCCAGGGCGACCGGGTGCTGCGGCCCCTGGCGGAGCTCTCCCACACCATCACCCGGTGGACCGGGTACGAGACCGGCGGCCACTTCGCCTCCCTCCAGTCCCCCGCCCAACTGGTCGGCGACATCCGGGAGTTCTTCCGCCCACTGCGCCGCGCCTGAGGCCGGACACAGCACGGCGGCCCGGCCGGTGCCTGCGCACCGCCGGGCCGCCGCGCTCCGCGGAGCCGGGGGATTACTCCGCGTCGCCGCCGACGCTGCTCGCGGCGGGCTTCTTGGGCTGCGACCAGTTCTTCGCCGCGGCCAGTGCCTCCGGCGAGACGCCGGGGACGGCCAGGCCGGCCAGCAGACCGGCCAGCGGGAAGACCGCCGCGATCAGGAAGGCACGGGCGTAGCCGTCCGCCGAGGCGCCCGGCACCAGGCTGTTCGCGTAGCCGGCCACCACCGCGGCCAGCACGCTCAGCCAGAGCGCGCCGCCGATCTGCCGGCTCGCGTTCAGCAGGCCGGAGACCAGACCGGCCTGGGTGTAGGGGACCTTGGCGGTGCCCGCCATGGTGACGGTGGAGGACACCATGCCCTGGCCGGCGCCGAACACCAGCGAGGGGCCGAGCAGGTCGCTGACGAAGCCGCCCCCGCCGACCGAGAAGGACAGCCACAGCAGCGAGACCAGCGAGAGCGCGGTGCCCGCGACCAGGACCGGCTTGGGGCCGAGCTTGGTGATCAGCGACGGGGCGACGCCGCGCGCCGTGGTGACGATCGCCAGCGACAGCGGCAGGTAGGCCAGGCCGGTCTGCAGCGAGTCGTAGCCGTAGACGAACTGCATCAGCAGGGTGAACAGGAACAGCACGCCGACCAGCGCCGCGTTGGTGGTGAAGGAGACCACGTTGGCGGCGGACACCGAGCGGTTGCGGAAGATGCTGAGCGGCACCAACGGCTGCTTGGCGAACTTGGCCT
Organism: Kitasatospora griseola; assembly: GCF_044999035.1. NCBI lineage: Bacteria > Bacillati > Actinomycetota > Actinomycetes > Kitasatosporales > Streptomycetaceae > Kitasatospora > Kitasatospora griseola. The sequence continues at coordinate 2,023,506 of NZ_CP173360.1, forward strand.
CGTTGAGCACGAAGAAGGCCAGCAGCGCGACGCCGACGATCAGCGAGACCAGGGTGGTCGCGGAGCCCCAGCCCCTGTCGTGCGCCTCGACGATGCCGTACACCCCGGCCATCAGGCCGGCCGTGACGGCGATCGCACCGGTGGTGTCGATCCGGCGGTCGGCCTGCTCGTTGCGGGACTCCGGGACGGCCACCAGCAGCAGCGCCATCAGCGCCGCGCCGATCGGCACGTTCACCAGGAAGATCCAGCGCCAGGACAGCCACTGGGTGACCACGCCGCCGACCAGCGCGCCGATCGCGCCGCCGCCGGCCGCGACCGCGCTCCAGGTGCCGAACGCCTTGGCCTTGCCGCCCGGGTCGGTGAACGAGGTGAACAGCACGGTCAGGGTGGCGGGCGCGAGCACCGCGCCGCCCAGGCCCTGGAGGCCGCGCGAGATCAGCAGGGTGGTCTCGTCGACCGCCAGGCCGGCGACCAGGCTGGCCACGGTGAACAGCGCCAGGCCGATCGCGAACACCCGCCGGCGGCCGAACAGGTCGGCGAGCCGGCCGCCGAGCAGCAGGAAGCCCGCGAAGACGATCGTGTAGGCGTTGATCACCCACTGCAGGCTGTTCGACGCCAGGTGCAGGGAGTCCTGGATGGGCCGCAGCGCGACGTTCACGATCGACGCGTCCAGCACCACCATGAACTGCCCGACACAGCACGCCAGCAGGATCAGGCCCAACCGCGGTGCGGCGGTACTCGTCGTTTTCTCCATCGTCGCCATCTGCTCTCGATCCAGTTCCGGTGATTCGTCACCCCGCCGCCGCTGCGGCCGGGCCCGCGGATCCCGCCCTGCGGGTCCGCCACTGCGCTTCCGGGGGAGACCGTAGGAGAGATGTAGGACGCGGACGGTCCCCCATTGGCCGGATCCGGGTACCAATCGGCGAACCCCGCACCGCAGTTCGTCCGCGGCGGATCCCGCCGCAATGTAGGACCGTTCCTGTCCTGAATCGACGTTAGGGTGGCGCAATGCGGGAGACCTCGTCACGACTGCTACGACTGCTGTCCCTGCTCCAGACCCGTCGGGAGTGGACCGGGGCGGAACTGGCGGAACGGCTCGACGTCACCACCCGGACACTGCGCCGGGACGTCGACCGGCTGCGCGTCCTGGGCTACCCCGTCAACGCCCGGATCGGCGTCGGCGGCGGCTACCAGCTGGGCGCGGGCGCCGAGATGCCCCCGCTGCTGCTCGACGACGAGGAGGTGCTGGCCGTGGCGCTCGGACTGCAGTCCGGGGCGACCGGTCCGGTGATCGGGATCGCCGAGCCGGCCCTGCGGGCCCTCACCAAGCTCCGCCAGGTGATGCCGTCCCGGCTCCAACGCCGCCTGGACGCCCTGCAGGTCGACGTGCTGGACCGGCCGCAGGCCGCGGCCGTCGACGCGGCGGTGCTCTCCGAGCTCGCCACGGCCTGCCACCACCGGGAACGGGTCAGGTTCGACTACCGGTCCCGGGGCGGCGCCGAGAGCCGGCGCGAGGTCGACCCGTACCGCCTGGTGCGGGTCGACGCACGCTGGTACCTGGTCGCCTGGGACCCGGACCGGGCGGACTGGCGCTCCTTCCGGATCGACCGGATGGAACTGAAGAGCCCCACCGGGCCCCGCTTCGACCCCCGCCCGCTGCCCGAGGGCGGGGCGCGGGCCTTCGTGTCCTCCGGGCTGCGCCAGGCGTTCACCCAGGCCAGCGCCAGGGTGCGGCTGCACGCCCCGCTCGAACGGATGACCGAGCGGATCCCGGCCGGCTGGGGCCGGCTGACCGCGGACGGGCCGGACGCCTGCATCGCCCGGCTGTACGGCGAGTCCCCGGCCGCCATCGCCGAGTGGCTGGGGTCCTTCGGGGCCCCGTTCACCGTCCTCGAACCCCCCGAACTGCGGGACGCCTGCCGCGAGTTCGCCGAAAAGCACGCCCGGCTGGCGGCCTGCTACCAGCAGGCCTGAGCCGACCGACCACCACCCGAACGGGGAACCTGTATGGCCGTCATGTCCGACCGCGCGCTGGGCCGCGCCACCCTGCACCGCCAGCACCTGCTCGAACCGGCCGGGCTGACGGCCCTGGAGATGATCGAGCACCTGGTGGGCATGCAGGCCCAGGCGCCCTGGCCGCCCTACGTCGGCCTGTGGACCAGGCTGCGCACCTTCGACCACAAGGACCTGGCCCGGCTGCTGGAGGACCGCTCGGTGGTCCGGCTGCTGATGTTCCGCGGCACCGTGCACCTGGTCAGCGCCGCGGACTGCCTGGCCCTGCGGCCGCTGGTGCAGCGGGTGATCGACCGGATGTACGTCACCGCCAAGCTGACCGCCGCGGTCGGCGACCCGGACGCGGTCGCCGACCGCGGCCGCCGGCTGCTCGACGAGAAGGCACTGACGCCCAAGGAGATCGGCGACGCGCTGGCCGAGCACCTGCCCGGCGTGCTCCCCCGACAGCTCGGCGACGTCGTCCGGGCCCGGCTGCCGCTGGTCCAGGTGCCGCCGCGCGCGGTGTGGGGCGTGGGCGGCGCGACCCGCTACGCCACCGCGGAGTCCTGGCTCGGCGCGCCGCTGCAGGCCGCCGAACTGCCCGCCGTGATCCGCCGCTACCTGGCCGCGTTCGGACCCGCCACCGTCGCCGACGTGCAGGCCTGGAGCGGACTGACCAGGCTGCGCGAGATCACCGACGCGATGCCGGGCCTGCTGCGGCTGCGCGACGAGCACGGCGGCGAGCTGCTCGACCTGCCGGACGCGCCCCGGCCGGACCCGGACGTGCCGGCCCCGGTCCGGTTCCTGCCGGACTTCGACAACGTGGTGCTCTCGCACGCCCGGCGGGCCCGCATCATCCGCGACGAGCACCGCCCGCACCTGTTCCTGCGCAACGGCATCGTGCCCGGCTCGTTCCTCGTCGACGGCCTGGTCGAGGGGACCTGGCGCGCCGACGACGGCACCGTCACGGTCCGGCCGTTCAACCCGCCGAGCGACCGGGTGCGCGAGCAACTGACGGAGGCCGGCGAGCAGTTGGCCCGTTTCCTGGCCCCGCCGGGGACGGCCGTGGCGGTCCGGTTCGCCGACCACGGCCAGGGCGTGAGCTAGATGCGCCGACGATGCGTGAGGTCGGCCGACCGGGTCAGGCCGGCCGGTCCTGGCGCACCGTGCGGGCCCGGATCAGCCAGGAGTCGCCCGCGCGGACCAGCTCGTCCTCGCACGTGGTGCTGGAGCGCACGGCGGCGCCCTCGGCCTCGGTGATCTGGAACACCAGCGCGTAGCTGCGCACCCGGACCGTGGTGTCGTCGGCCGGGGCGATGTCGACCATGCCGAGCCAGTGCCGGCGGGCGATGCCCTGGCCGCGGAGCTGCTCCACGGTCCGGGTGGCGCCGGCCGTGATCTGGCCGCGGCCGCGGGCCGGCTCCGGGTGCGAGTCGACCGCGAAGGTGCCGTCCTCGGTGAAGAACGACGCCCACTCGGGGATCCGTCCGGCGTCCAGCAACTGCATGTGGTGCGCGTAGAACTGCTCGACCGACGCCCGCAGTTCGGCGTCGACCTTGATGGTGCTCGAATCGGTGGTCATGCGGTTGCTCCTCCTGTCGGTGCCGGGCCCGCCCGGCCTGGGTGCCGAGGCTGCCTCACGCGCTTCGAGACTCGATCGAAGGCGCGATCGGCTGCGGCGGTTCGATCTCGTGGTCGTGCAGCACCGCCTGCTGGATCCGCCGCAACTCGTGCGACGGGGCCAGGCCCAGCTCCTCGGACAGCACCCGGCGGGTGCGGGCGTACGCCTGCAGCGCGTCGTGTCGGCGGCCGATCCGGGCCAGCGTGAACACCAGCAGGCTGTGGTACCACTCGTTGTACGGGTGCTCGACGATCAGGGCACGCAGTTCGGCGACCATCTGGTGGTGCCGGCCGAGCCGCAGGTCGGCCTCGATCCGCAGGTTCAGCGTCTGCATGCGCTGCTCCTCCAGGGCGGCCACGTAGCCCTCCAGGACCGGCCCGGCGTCCACGTTGGCGAGCGGCGGGCCGGACCACAGGTCCAGCGCCCGGCGGAGTTTCGGCCCGGCCTGGTCGGGGCGGCCCGCCTCCAGCAGGGTTTGCGCCTCGGCGGTGAGGCGCTGGAACTGGAAGAGGTCGACCTGCTGGGGGTCGACGGACAGCAGGTAGCCCGGGGCTCTGGTGACCAACACCTGCTTGGCGTCGCCGCCGGTCTCCTCGTCGATGAGGCGGCGTAACTGGTAGATGTACGTCTGGGCGGTGGTCGCGCCGCTGCGCGGCGGCTGGTCGTTCCAGAGCTCCTTGATGATCGTCTCCAACGGCACCACGTGATTGGCGCGCAGGAGCAGCAGAGCGAGCGTGGCAAGGGTCCTGGGTGCCGTGGGGGCGCAGGAGCGGTGGTCGTTCATGACTTCCAAGGGCCCGAGAATGCGGAAACTCAGCACAGGAACCTCATTACTTCCCGACGTTGGGGCGCGGCGGTACCGAATATAAGAAGGCGGCGTTTCGGACCGATTGCCGGACACCGAACGGCCTTCCGAATGGACCGCCGGATACCCGTCCGGACCCGACCGGGCCCGGGAGGGCATCTTTCGGACCGCCCCTGCGGACCGATCGATCCGCAAATCGGGGTTTGAGAGGCGGACGGACGGTGCAGCGGGCCCCGACGGGCGGGCCGGTCAGCCCGACCCGGGGCCCGGAACCGTCCGGGATCCCGGCGCTCCGTCCGCGTTCACGTTCTCTTCACCGCCCGCGCCCCGGCCCGTCCGCCCCGCCGTCTGCGGCCCGGCCCGTCCGCCCCGCCGCCCACGTTCGCGCCCTCGCCCCCGTGCCCTCGCCCGCCGCCGACCTCGCGCTCGTTCTCGCCCTCGCGCTCGTTCTCGTTCTCGCCCGAGTCGAGCATCAGCCAGGCGGCCAGCTCCAGCCCCCGGCCGTGGACGAGCAGGGCGGCGACCGCCTCGGTGATCTGCTCCCGGGCGCCCCGGACGCTGTCGGGGGGCAGGCCGCCGGCCGGTCCCGCGCCCGTGGTCACGGGCCGTCCCCGAACCAGCGGTCCTCCGTCAACTGCCGCCAAAGCAGCCGTTCCTGACGATCGGGCGGCCGGTCGGCGCAGAGCCGTTCGGGGTGCCCGGGGGGCGGCCCGCCGCCGTCGGGGTCGGGGTCGAGCGGCGGCGGCGGGACGTGCAGCGCGCCGTAGACGACCAGGGCCCGCCAGCCGGGCCGCATCAGGTACCTGACGACCAGTCCGAGGAGGTACCGCATGTCCGGCTAGCCGGCCCGGAAGCGGTCGATGGCCCCGGCGTGCCGCTCCCGCAGCCCCGGATCGGTGACGCCGAGGCCCTCCCGGGGTGCCAGCGCCAGCACGCCGACCTTGCCGCGGTGCACGTTGCGGTGCACGTCGTGGACGGCCTGCGCGGCCTCGGCCAGCGGGTAGGCGCGGCTCAGCGTCGGGTGCACCACCCCGCGCCGGACCAGCTCGTTGGCCTCCCAGGCCTCCCGGTAGTTCGCGAAGTGCGAGCCGACCACCCGCTTCAGGTGCATCCACAGGTACCGGTTGTCGTACTCGTGGAGGTAGCCGGAGGTGGCCGCGCAGGTCACCACGGTGCCGCCGCGCCGGGCCACGTAGACGCTCGCCCCGAAGGTCTCCCGGCCCGGGTGCTCGAACACGATGTCGGGGTCGCGGCCGCCCGTCAGTTCGCGGATCCGCGCGCCCAGGCGCTTCCACTCGCGCGGGTCCTGGGTCCGCTCGTCCTTCCAGAACCGGTAGCCCTCGGCGGCCCGGTCGATCACCAGCTCGGCGCCCATGGCCCGGCACGCCTCCGCCTTCCCCGGGTCGGACACCACGCACACCGGGGTCGCCCCGGACGCCAGCGCGAGCTGCGTCGCGTACGAGCCGAGGCCGCCGCCCGCGCCCCACACCAGGACCACGTCGCCGAGCTTCATGCCCGCGCCGTTGCGGGACACCAGCTGCCGGTAGGCGGTGCTGTGCACCAGCCCGGGCGCGGCGGCCTCCTCCCAGGTCAGGTGGGCGGCCTTCGGCATCAGCTGGTTGGCCTTCACCAGGGCCAGTTCGGCCAGGCCGCCGAAGTTGGTCTCGTACCCCCAGATCCGCTGCGCCGGGTCGAGCATGGTGTCGTCGTGGCCGTCGGGGTGCTCCAGCTCCACCGACAGGCAGTGCGCGACCACCTCGTCGCCCGGGTGCCAGGCGTGCACCCCGGGCCCGGTGCGCAGCACCACCCCGGCCAGGTCCGAGCCGAGCACGTGGTACGGCAGGTCGTGCCGGCGGGCGAGCGGGGAAGTGCGGCCGTAGCGCTCCAGGAAGCCGAAGGTGGGGACCGGCTCGAAGATCGAGCTCCACACGGTGTTGTAGTTGACGGAGCTGGCCATCACCGCCACCAGGGCCTCGCCGGGGCCGAGTTCGGGCACCGGCACGTCCTCGACGTGCAGGCTCTTGCGCGGGTCCTTGTCGCGGCCGGCCAGCCCTTCGAACATGGCGGCCTGGTCGCGGTGCACGGTCACCGCCCGGTAGTGCTCCGGCAGCGGCAGCGCGGCCAGCGCCGCCCGGTCGCGCTCGCCGGACAGCAGTGCGTCACGGATCCGGTCCATGGTCAGACTCCTCGCGGGGACGGGCGGTGCGGGAACGGGGCGCCGGCCGGGTCGCCGACGATCTGCAGCACGGCGACGGACCAGGCGAACGAGGCGCCCGCGCTGATCAGCACGCAGGTCTGTCCGACGGACAGCGCGCCGGTGGACGCCAGCCGGTCCAGGCCGGCGATCTGGTCGCCCGCGCCGAGGTGGCCGACGCCGCTGCCCCACGGCCAGGTGGTGCGCTCCGGGTCGATCCCCAGCGGCTCGAAGAACTGGAAGTCCATCTTGGGGCGGCCCAGGTTCGGCAGCACGAACCGGTCGATGTCGGCGGCCGTCAGCCCGGCCTCCTTCAGCGCCCGCCGGTAGGCCTCCCGCTGCCCGGCCTGCAGCCGCTCCAGCACCGCACCCGCGCCGAACTCCCGCAGCAGGTGGGCCCGGTGGGCCTCGATGCTGATCGGCGCGCGGGCCGTCAGCGGGGCGTCCCCGAACGGGTCGTCGCCGCGGCCCATGCTCTCCAGCTCCGGCGCCGACACCGTCACCAGGCTCAGCAGCCGGGCGAAGCCGCCCCGCGCGGACAGCACCAGCGCCGTCCCGCCGTCGCCGCACACCGTTCCCGGGTCGGTCCGCCACCGGTCGAAGCCCGGCAGGCAGAACCGGTCGCCGGTGGTGATCAGCACGGAATCCCGCTCCGGGTCGGCGAGCAGGTACGCCGCGCCCAGCTCCAGCGCCGCCATCCCGCCGTTCGAGAGCTGCCGCACCTCGACCGCCAGGCAGGCGTTGCCGACCGCGCCGCGCTGCACGTACGAGGCGGGCGCCCACAGGTCGTGGCCCTGGTGGTAGGTGTCCGCGTGCAGCACCAGCTCGATCCGGTCGGGTCCGGCCCCGGCCGCCGCCAGCGCCCGCCGGGCCGCCCGCACCGCCAGTTCCGGCCCCGGCTCCTCGGACACACACACCGAGCGGATCCGGGTGCGCCGCACCGTCCAGTCGTCGCACAGCCCGGCGTCCCGCGCCGCCTCCGCGGCCATCGGCACCGGCAGTTCCACCCCGGTCCCCGACACGTACAGCCCGTCGACCCTCACTGCGGCCCTCCTCCCAGGCAATGGCGGGCCCGCCCGGCCGCCGTACTGCGGCCGACGGCGCCTCCCGCCGGTCGGGGCCGAGTGTGCAGGCCGCCCGTCCAAGGGAGTTCGAGGATCGCCCGAGGTCAGCGCCTGGATCGATCCTCGTACCAGCTTGGATGCCGGCCCGTTGCAATGCCTTCGACGCGCGACGAGAGGCATGCGATGGAGACACCGACCGACCAGGGCCGCCTGCGGGTCGCCCTGCTGTTCCCCGGGCAAGGCGCCCAGCACCCCCGGATGGCCGCCGGCCTGTACGGCGAGTCGCCGGTCTTCACCGCGGCGATGGACCGGGCCTTCGAGCTGCTCGGCCCCGACGGGCCCCGGCTGCGCGCCGAGTGGCTGGCGGCCGAGCCCTCCGCCGCCTTCGACGACGTGACGGTGGCCCAGCCCCTGCTGTACGCGGTGAACCTGGCGCTCGGCCGCACCGTGCTCGGCTGGGGCGTCGAACCGGTCGCGATGCTCGGCCACAGCGTCGGCGAACTCGCCGCCGCGACGCTGGCCGGCGTCCTGGACGCCGAGGACGGCTTCCGGCTGATGCGCAACCGGATCCGGGTGTTCGCCGACACCCCGCCCGGCGGGATGCTCGCCGTCGCCGCCTCCCTCGCCGAGGTCTCCGACCTGCTCGGCGAACACGTCCACCTGGCCGCGCTGAACGCCACCCGGCAGCTGCTGCTGGCCGGCGAACGCCACCACCTCGACCGGGCCGCCGACGCGCTCCGGGAGCGCGGCGTGGCCTGCCGGGACGCCCTCGCCCGGCAGGCCTTCCACAGCCCGCTGGTCGACGGCGCCGTCGAGGAGTCGATGCCGGACTGGACGGCGACCCCGCTGCGCCCGCCCGGCCGGACCCTCTACTCCGCCTACACCCGGGGCGTCCTGACGGCCCGCCAGGCCGTCGACCCGGTGTTCTGGGCCCGGCAGGCCGCCGAGCCCGTGCTGTTCGCTCCCACTCTGGACCGGCTGCTCGCCGACCACGACTGCCTGCTGGTGGAGGCCGGCCCCGGCAACAGCCTGAGCGCCCTGGCCCGCCGGCACCCCGGGGTGCTTCGCGGCCGCAGCCGGATCCTGCCGCTGCTGCCGGACCGCCCGTCCGGGGACCGCGCCGACCTGGACGCGGTCGCCGCCGTCCACCGCACCGTCCTCGGCCCGCTCGCCCCGGCCCCGACCGCCTGAGACCCGCCCCGACCGCCCGGGACCCGGCCCCGACCGCTTCGGGCCCGCCCGGGGCCCGCCCGAGACCCGCGTCGCCCAGAACCCGCCTGCCCGGACCGGTCCCCGCCCGGCCCCGGCGGTCCGCCGAACGGAGGAGACAGATGTCCGCACCACCGCAGCAACCACCGGCCCCGGACGGGCCGGTGGCGATCGTCGGCCTCGCCTGCCGGTTCCCCGGCGCCCCCGACCGACGGGCGTTCTGGCGGCTGCTCGCCGAGGGCCGCGACGCGGTCGCCCCCGGCACCGGCCCGCGGGCCGGCCGCCGGCCGGGCGGCTACCTGGAGGACACCGAGCTGTTCGACGCCGAGCTGTTCGGGATGTCGGCCCGCGAGGCCGCCGCCACCGACCCGCAGCAGCGGCTGCTGCTGGAACTCGCCTGGCTGGCCCTGGAGGACGCCCGGATCGCCCCCGACGCCCTGCACGGCACCGACACCGGCGTGTTCGTCGGCGCCTGCGCGGACGAACACGCCTTCCTCGCCCGGGCGGCCGGGCCGGCCGCGCTGTCCGCGTACACCCTCACCGGCACCGGCCGGGCGTTCCTGGCCAACCGCCTGTCGTACGCGTTCGGCCTGCACGGGCCGTGCCTGGTGACCGACACCGGCCAGTCGTCCTCGCTGGTCGCCGTCCACCAGGCCGTGCGCAGCATCCGCTCGGGCGAGAGCACGCTGGCGCTGGCCGCCGGGGTCCAGCTGAACCCCACCGCGGAGGGCGACGCGGTCGTCGAGGCGCTCGGCGCGCTCTCCCCGACCGGGCGATGCCGCACCTTCGACGCCCGCGCCGACGGCATCGTGCGCGGCGAGGGCGCCGCGGTGCTGGTGCTCAAACCGCTGGCGCGGGCCCTCGCCGACGGCGACCGGATCTACTGCACGGTGCTGGGCGGCGCCGTCAACAACGACGGCCGGGGCGCGGGCCTGACCGCCCCCGGGCAGCAGGCCCAGCAGCGGGTACTGGCCGCCGCGTACGCGGACGCCGGCGTCGACCCGCGGCAGGTCGGCCACGTCGAACTGCACGGCACCGGCACCCGCAGCGGCGACCCGGTCGAGGCGGCCGCGCTGGGCGCGGTGCTCGGCGCGGGCCGGCCCGTGGACCGCCCGCTGCTGGTCGGCTCGGTGAAGACCAACATCGGCCACCTGGAGGGCGCGGCCGGCCTGGCCGGGCTGGTCAAGACCGCGCTCGGCCTGCACCACGGCGAACTGCCGCCGAGCCTGCACTACACCGAGCCCAACCCGGCGATCGACCCGGCGGCACTCGGCCTGGCGGTGTGCCGCATCCGCACCGCGTGGCCCGGATCGGTCGCCGGCGTCTCCTCGTTCGGCCTGGGCGGCACCAACTGCCACGTGGTGCTGGGCGCCGCGCCCACGCCCGCGCCCGACCCTGCGCCCGCGCCCGACCCTGCGCCCGCACCCGCAGCCGCAGCCGCAGCCGACCGACCTGACCGGTCCGACCGGCCGGCCGGCCCGGTGCCGCTGGTGCTGTCCGGGCACACCCCGGCGGCGCTGCGCGGCCAGGCGCTGCGGCTGGCCGCGCACCTGTCGGGCACCCGGGCCGCGGACCCGGCGGCGCTCGGTCTGTCGCTGGCCGTCACCCGGGCCGGGCTGCGGCACCGCGCCGCGGTGGTCGGCGCCGGCCCGGAGGAGCTCGCCGAGGGCCTGCGGGCGCTGGCCCGCGGCGCGCACCCGGACGGGGTGCGCACCGGGCTGCGCGGCACCGGCGGCACCGTGTTCCTGCTGCCCGGCCAGGGCATGCAGCGCACCGGCATGGGCCGTGAACTGCACGGCTCGCACCCGGAGTTCGCGGCGGCCTTCGACCGGGTCGCGGAGGTCGTCGGGCCGCTGCTGGGCACCGGCCTGCACGAGGTGGCGTGGCACCGCGAGGACCTGCTGGACCGGCTGGAGTACGCGCAGCCCGTGCTGTTCGCCCTGGAGGTGGCGCTGTACCGCCTGCTGGAGTCCCGCGGCATCGCGGCGGACCTGCTGGTCGGGCACTCGCAGGGCGAGATCACCGCCGCCCATCTGGCCGGGGTGCTGTCGCTGGAGGACGCGGCGGCGTTCGTGGTCGAGCGCGGCCGGCTGATCGCGAGCCTGCCGCCGGGCGGGGCGATGGTCGCGGTGCAGGCCGCCGAGGACGAGGTGCGCGAGGCGATCGCCGAGCAGTCCGGCCTGGTCGGGGTGGCGGCCGTGAACAGCGACCGCTCGCTGGTGGTGTCGGGCGCCGAGGAGCCGGTGCTGGCGCTGGCCGCCCGGTTCGCGGCGCTCGGCCGCCGCACCCGGCCGCTGCGGATCAGCCGGGCCGGGCACTCCCCGCTGATGGCCCCGATCCAGGACGAGCTGCGCGCCTTCGCGGAGAAGCTGACCTTCCACCGGGCGTCCGGCCCGGTGGTGGTGTCGGCCGTCACGGGCGCCCCCGCCGGACCGGAGGAGCTGGGCAGCGCCGCGTACTGGGCGCACCACCTGTGCGCGACCGTCCGGTTCGGCGACGCGGTGCGCGCCGCCCACGCCCTCGGCGGGCGGTTCTTCGTCGAGGTCGGCCCCGGGCACGGGCTGAGCACCATGGCCGAGGAGGTCGCCGGGGGCGGCGCGGAGGTCTTCGCCGCGCCGCTGGCGACCGCCGAGGAGCGCCGGGGGCTGGCCGAACTGGCCGCCGCCGCCCACGTGTTCGGTCGGCCGGTGGACTGGCGGGCGTACTTCGGCCCGACGGTGGCGCCCGTCGATCTGCCCGGCTACGCGTTCCAGCGCCTGCCGTACCGGCTGGCGGACGCCGCCGCCCCGGCCGCCGAGCCGGCGGCGCAGGAGCCTGCGGAGCCGGCCGGCGGCGGCGACCCGACCGAACTGGTGCCCCGGCACACCCTGGAGATCCTCGGCCGGCCGGCCGGCGCCCCGCTCGACTTCGACGCCTCGTTCAACGACCTGGGCCTGGACTCGCGCGCCGCGCTCGCCCTGTGCACCCGGCTGTCCCGCGACCTCGGCCGGAAGGTCCCCGCCACCGTGCTGTTCGACCACCCCACCCCGGCCCGGCTGATCGAAGCCCTGCGGGCCGCGGCACCCAGCCAGAGCCCCCGGGCATCCCACCGATGAAGGACACCGCTGCAGCGATGACTGACGCCGACACCGCACCCCGCTCCCCCGACGAACCGATCGCGATCGTCGCGATGGCCTGCCGCTACCCGGGGGGCGTGCGCTCCCCCGAGGACCTGTGGCAGCTCGCCGACGAGGGCCGCGACGCCATCGGGCCGTTCCCGACCGACCGCGGCTGGGACCTCGACGCGCTCTACGACCCCACCCCCGGCACCCCCGGCCGCTCGATCACCCGGCACGGCGGCTTCCTCGCCGACGCCGACCGGTTCGACGCCCGGTTCTTCGGCATCTCCCCCCGGGAGGCCGCCGGCATCGACCCGCAGCAGCGGATCCTGCTGGAACTCGCCTGGGAGCTCTTCGAACGGGCCGGACTCGAACAGCGCGCGCTGCGCGGCAGCAGCACCGGCGTGTTCGTCGGCGCGATGGCCCAGGACTACGGCCCGCGGCTGGCCGACGACAGCGCGGACGCCGGCGGCTACCGGATCACCGGCAGCAGCACCAGCGTCGCCTCCGGCCGGCTCTCCTACTTCTTCGGCCTCCGGGGCCCGGCCGTCACCGTCGACACCGCCTGCTCCTCCTCGCTGGTCGGCATCCACCTGGCCGCGCAGGCGCTGCGGCAGGGCGAGTGCGACCTGGCGCTGGCCGGAGGCGTCGCCGTGATGCCCACCCCCGGTCTGTTCATCGACTTCAGCCGCCAGCACGGGCTGTCCCCCGACGGCCGCTGCAAGGCCTTCTCGGACGCCGCCGACGGCACCGCCTGGGCGGAGGGCGCGGGCCTGCTGCTGCTGGAGCGGGCCTCCGACGCGGCCGCCCGCGGCCACCGGGTGCTGGCGCTGCTGCGCGGCAGCGCGCTCGGCCAGGACGGCGCCAGCAACGGCCTGACCGCGCCCAGCGGCCCCGCCCAGGAGCAGGTCGTCCGCGACGCGCTGCGGCGGGCCGGCCTGACCCCGGACCAGGTCGACGCGGTCGAGGCGCACGGCACCGGCACCCCGCTCGGCGACCCGATCGAGGCGCGCGCCCTGGCCGCCGTGTACGGGGCCGGCCGGAGCGGCGCGGAGCCGCTGTGGCTCGGCTCGCTGAAGTCGAACATCGGGCACGCCCAGGCCGCCGCCGGGGTCGGCGGCGTGATCAAGATGGTGCAGGCGATGCGGGCCGGCCGACTGCCCGCGACGCTGCACGTGGGAACCCCCAGCCGGCACGTCGAGTGGGACGGCAGCGGCCTGGGGCTGCTCACCGCGGCCCGGCCCTGGCCGGAGACCGGGCGGCCGCGGCGCGCCGCGGTGTCCTCGTTCGGCATCAGCGGCACCAACGCCCACCTGCTGCTGGAGCAGCCGCCCGCCGAGGCCGAGCCGGAGCCCTCGCCGGAGGCCGCCGGCCCGTACGTGTGGACGGTCTCCGCGCCGACCCCCGACGCGCTGCGCACCCAGGCCGCGGCCCTCGTCGAGCACCTGCACCGCCGGCCCGGGCTGCGGGCCGCGGACGTCGCGCACACGCTGGCGCTGCGCACCCGGTTCGCGCACCGCGGCACCGTGGTCGCCGACGACCGCGCGCAGCTGCTGACCGGCCTGGAGTCGCTGGCCGAGGGCCGGCCGGCGCCGGCCGCGCCGGGCCGCTACCGGTCTCCGGCCGTCGGCCGGGGCGAGGCGGCGGCCGGGCCGGTGCGGCCGGTGTTCGTCTTCCCGGGGCAGGGCTCGCAGTGGCAGGGCATGGCGGTCGAGCTGATCGACTCCCACCCGGTGTTCCGGGCCTCGATGGAGGCCTGCGCGGAGGCCCTCGCCCCGTACTGCGACTGGGAGTTGACGGACGCCCTGACCGGCGCCCTGCCGGACCGGGTGGACGTGGTGCAGCCCGCGCTGTTCGCAGTGATGGTGTCGCTGGCCCGGCTGTGGCGCTCGGTCGGCGTCGAGCCGGCCGCCGTGGTCGGCCACTCGCAGGGCGAGATCGCCGCGGCGCACGTCGCCGGGGTGCTGTCGCTGGCGGACGCGGCGCGGATCGTCGCGCTGCGCAGCCGGGCGCTGCGCGCGGTGGCGGGCACCGGCGGCATGGTGTCGCTGCCGCTCCCCGCCGATCGGGCCCGGGAGCTGCTGGCGGGCTTCGGCGGCGCGGTGTCGGTGGCGGCCGTGAACGGCCCGGCGATCACCGTGGTGGCGGGCGAGAGCGCCGCCCTGGAGCGGCTGCTGACGGCCTGTGAGCGGGACGGCGTGGACGCCCGCCGGATCGACGTCGACTACGCCTCGCACACCGCCGACATGGACGTGCTGCGCGAGGCCCTCGCCGAGGACCTGGCGGGCGTGACGGCCGGTCCCGCCGAGGTCGCGCTGGCCTCCACGCTGACCGGGCGGCTGCTCGACGGCGCCCCGATGGACGCCGGGTACTGGTTCGACAACCTGCGCAACCCGGTGCTGTTCGACCCCGCGGTGCGCGAACTCGCCCGGGCCGGGCACCGGGTGTTCCTGGAGATGAGCCCCCACCCGGTGCTGACCCTGGGCGTCCAGGAGATCCTCGACGACCTGCACGCGGACGGCACCGTGCTGGGCACGCTGCGCCGGGGCAGCGGCGGCGCGGGCCAGTTCCTGGCGGCCGCGGCCGCCGCGCACGGCGCCGGCGTGTCGGTCGACTGGACGGCCGCGCAGCCCGCGGGCCGGCCGGTCGCGCTGCCCGGGTACCGCTTCGAACGGGCCCGGCACTGGCTGGAGCCGTCCGGTCCGGCCCGGCCGTCCGGCCCGGCGCTGCTGCCGGACGCGCTGGACCTGCCGGACGGCTCCACGGTGCTGGCCGGGACGCTGTCCGCGGCCCGGCAGCCGTGGCTGGCCGACCACCGGGTCGGCGACGCGGTGCTGCTGCCCGCCACCGGGTTCCTGGAGCTGCTGGCCGAGGCCGGCGCCCGGCTCGGCCTGCCCGCCGTCGAGGAGCTGACGGTGACCGCGCCGCTGCCGGCGCCCGCCGCGGCGGAGGCGGACCTGCGGGTGGTCGTGCGGCCCGCGGACCCGGCGGGCCGCCGGACGGTCTCGATCAGTGCCCGCACCGCGCCGGACGGGTCCTGGCAGGAGCACGCGGGCGGCGTGCTCGCGGCCCGGGCCGGGTCGCCGCGGCCGGCCCCCGCGGTGTGGCCGCCGATCGGCGCGACCCCGGTCGACCTGCGGGACGCCTACCCGGCGCTGGCGGCCCGCGGCTACCGGTACGGCCCGTCGTTCACCGGGCTGCGCGCGATGTGGGTGCGCGGCTCCGAGCTGTTCGCGGAGGTCGAGGCCGGTCCGGGCGTGCGGGACGGACGGCAGTGGGCGGGCCCGCACCCGGCGCTGCTGGACGCGGCGCTGCACCCGGCCGTGCTGCGCTCCACCGGGCTGCGGCTGCCGTTCTCCTGGCGGGACGTGACGCTCCGTCCGACCCGGTCGGCGGTGCTGCGGGTGGCGCTGACGGTCGAGGAGGGGCGCTGCGCGCTGGTGGCCACCGACGAGCGGGGCGACCTGGTGGCGTCGGTGGGTTCGCTGTCGCTGCGGCCGGTCGCGGACGAGAGCGGGGAGCTGCTGGAGGTGGTGTGGCGGCCGGTGCAGGACGGGCCGGCGCCGGAGCCCCTGCGGTGGGCGGCGGTCGGGCGGGGGCTGGGCTCCGGCCCGGCGTACCCGGACCTGGACGCGCTGCCGGATCCGGTGCCGCCGGTGGTGGCGGTGTCCTTCGACCCGGCGGGCGCGCTGCCGGGCGAGGGCGCGGCGGCGGCGCTGGAGGCGCTGCAGCGCTGGGTGGCGGACCCCCGGTTCGCCGGGTCCGTGCTGGCGGTGGTGACGCGGGGCGCGCAGGCCGTGGTCGGCCGCGAGCCGGTGTCGGGGGTCGCCCAGGCGGCGGTCACCGGGCTGCTGCGGGTCGCGCTGGCCGAGCACCCGGGCCGGGTGCTGCTGGTCGACCTGGACGCGGACCCGGCGTCGGCGGCGGCGCTGCCCGCGGCGCTCTCCTGCGGCGAGCCGGAGGTCGCCGTCCGGGCCGGGCGGCTGTACGCCCGGCGGCTGGCCGAGCCGGCCCCGGCGGACCTCAACGATCCTCCGCAGGAGGGGAGTTGGCGGCTGGACGTGACGACGAAGGGCACTCTGGACAATCTGGCGCTGCTGCCGCACCCGGAGGCCGACGCGCCGCTGGGCGCGGGCGAGGTGCGGATCGCGGTGCGGGCCGCCGGGCTGAACTTCCGCGACATCGCGGTCGGCCTGGGCCTGGTCGCCAGCGAGAGGACCATGGGCAGCGAGGGCGCGGGCGTGGTGACCGAGGTCGGCTCCGCCGTCACCGGTCTGGCGGTCGGTCAGCGGGTGTTCGGCGTGTTCGAGCGCTCGCTCGGGCCGGTCGCGGTCGCCGACGCGCGGATGGTCCGCCCGATCCCGGCCGACTGGTCGTTCGCGCAGGCCGCGGGCGTGCCGATCACCTACATCACCGCCTACCAGTGCCTGGTGGAGATCGCCGGGGTGAAGCCCGGCGAGTCGGTCCTGGTGCACACCGCGACCGGCGGCGTCGGCTTCGCCGCGATCCAGCTCTGCCGTCACCTGGGGGCGGAGCTGTACGCCACGGCGGGCCCCGACAAGCACGACCTGCTGCGCGGACTCGGCCTGGACGACGCGCACATCGCGTCCTCCCGCACCCTCGACTTCGAGTCGCACTTCCACCGCACCAGCGGCGGCCGGGGCGTCGACGTGGTGCTCAACTCGCTGGCGGGCGAGGCGATCGACGCCTCGCTGCGGCTGCTCGCCGACGGCGGCCGGTTCGCCGAGATGGGCAAGACCGACATCCGGGACGCGGCGGCGACCGAGGCCGCCCACCCCGGCGTCCACTACGAGGCCTACAACATCCTGGGAGTGGCGCCGGACCGGATCGGCGAGGTGCTGGACGAGCTGATCGCCCTGTTCGAACGGGGGGCGCTCTGGCATCCGCCGCTGACCACCTGGGACGTCCACGACGGCGCGAAGGCGCTGCGGCACCTCAGCCGGGCCCGGCACCGCGGAAAGATGGTGCTGACCCTGCCGCGCCGGCTCGACCCGGACGGCCTGGTGCTGGTGACCGGCGGGACGGGCGGGCTGGGCGGCACGCTGGCCCGGCACCTGGTGGACCGGCACGGGGTGCGACGGCTGCTGCTGGTGAGCCGCCGCGGCCCGAACGCAGAGAACGCCGGGGAGCTGGCCGCGGACCTCGCGGCGCGCGGTGCCGAGGTGGTCGTCGAGGCCTGCGACCTGACCGACCGGGAGGCGCTGGGCGCGCTGCTGGCGCAGTACCCGCCCGCCGCCGTGGTGCACGCCGCGGGCGTCCTGGACGACGGCCTGCTGACCGGCCTGACGGCGGCCCGGCTGGCCCGGGTGCTGCGGCCGAAGGCGGACGCGGCGTGGGCGCTGCACGAGCTGACGGCGCACCTCGACCTGTCGGCGTTCGTCCTGTTCTCCTCCGCGGCGGGCGTGCTCGGCGACCCCGGGCAGGGCAGCTACGCGGCGGCCAACACCTTCCTGGACGCGCTGGCCCAGCACCGCCGGGCGCTCGGCCTGGAGGCCACCAGCCTGGCCTGGGGCTTCTGGGAGCAGCGCAGCGGGATGACCGCGCACCTGTCGGAGCAGGACGTGGCCCGACTGGGCCGCTCCGGGATCCTGCCGATGCCGACCGGCCGGGCGCTGGAGCTGTTCGACCGGGCGCTGGCGGGCGGCGGGGCGCTGGCCGTGCCGATCGCGCTGGACGCGGCGGCGGCGCGCGGCGGCCGGCTGGGCGGGCTGCTCGGCGACCTGCGGCCGGCGGCGGCCGCGCCCGTGGTGGCGGCCGCCCGGCCCGAGCCGGCGCAGCGGAGCGCCGCCGGGCCCGACGGCGCGGACCTGCTGGAGCTGGTGCGGGGCCAGGCGGCCGAGGTGCTGGGCTACGGCGGCGCCGAGGACATCCAGCCGGGGACGCCGTTCAAGGAGCTCGGCTTCGACTCGCTGCTGGGGGTCGACCTGCGCAACCGGCTGAACGCGGTGACCGGCCTGCGGCTGCCCGCCGAGGTGGTGATCGAGAACCCGACCCCGGACCTGCTGGTCGCGTTCATCCGGGCCCGGCCCGCCGGAGCGCGAGAAGCGCTCTGGATCCGTTCTCCAAACGCCCCTGCCAGGCTCGGGCGCGACCGACGACATCGTGAAGGAGAGGCGTCCGATGGAACTTCGAGAAGGCGGTACGGCCCTGGTCACCGGCGCGACCAGCGGCATCGGACTGGCCGTCGCCCGGGAGCTCGGCGGGCGCGGCGCCGCGGTCTTCCTGTGCGCGCGGGACGGCGACGCGGTCGCCGGGACGGTGGCGAAGCTGCGCGCCGAGGGCGTGCGCGCGGCGGGCACCGCCTGCGACGTCCGCGACGTCGCCGACATCCGCCGCACCGTCGCCGAGGCCAACGCGTTCGGCCCGCTGGACGTGCTGGTCAACAACGCCGGCCGCAGCGGCGGCGGGATCACCGCGGAGGTCCCGGACGAGCTGTGGCAGGACGTCCTGGACACCAACCTGACCAGCGTCTTCCGGATGACCCGGGAGGTGCTCGGCGCGGGCCTGGGCGGCCGCGGCTGGGGCCGGGTGGTGAACATCGCCTCGACCGCCGGCAAGCAGGGCGTGGTGTACGGGGCGCCGTACTCGGCGTCCAAGCACGGCGTGGTCGGGTTCACCAAGGCCCTCGGCCTGGAGCTGGCCGGCAGTGGGATCACCGTGAACGCGGTCTGCCCGGGCTACGTGGAGACGCCGATGGCCCAGCGGATCCGGGCCGGGTACGCGCAGCACTGGGAGGTCACCGAGGACGAGGTGCTGGCGAAGTTCACCGCCAAGATCCCGCTCGGCCGGTACAGCACCCCGGAGGAGGTGGCCGGCCTGGTCGGCTACCTGGTCACCCCGACCGCCGACGCGATCACCGCACAGGCCCTGAACGTCTGCGGCGGCCTCGGCAACTTCTGACCCGCCCGCACACCCCATCCTTCGGACCCTCGCAACAGGAAGGCACCCGCAATCGTGACCACCATCCGGACGACCCACCGGATCGAGGTGTCGGCCCCCGCCGCGGCCGTGTACCGCGTCGTCGCCGACGTCACCTCCTGGCCGCTGTACTTCCCGCCGACCGTCCGCGCCGAACTGGTGTCGGGCGACGACCGCACGCAGGTGATCCGGATCTGGGCGCTCGCCAACGGCGAGCTCCGGACCTGGACCTCCGCCCGCACGCTGGACGAGGCCGCCCTGACCGTCGAGTTCGAGCAGACCACCCCGCGCGACCCGGTGGCGGCGATGGGCGGCGCCTGGCGGATCACCGGCCGCCCGGACGGGACCTGCACGGTGGAGCTGGACCACCACTACCGGGCGGTCGGCGACACCCCGGAGAACCGGGCCCGGATCGCCTCCGCCGTGGACGCCAACAGCACCTCCGAACTGGCCGCCCTGAAGGCCGCCGTGGAGCGCACCGCCGAGGAGCCGGAGCTGCTGGTCGCGTTCGAGGACTCCGACACCTTCGCCGGCTCCGTCGAGGACGCCTACGAGTTCGTCCGCGACCTGGCGAAGTGGCCGGAGCGGATCCCGCACGTGCTGCGGATGGAGGTCCGCGAGGAGGAGCCGGGCCTGCAGTCGATGGAGATGGACACCAGGTCCCCGGACGGCTCGGTGCACACCACCCGCTCCGGCCGGGTCTGCCTCGCGCCGACGCTGATCGCCTACAAGCAGACCCGGCTGCCCGGCGTGCTGGCCGCGCACACCGGCGAGTGGGCCTTCGAGGCGGCCGGCGACGGCCTGGTCACCGTGACCTCCCGCCACCGGGTGGTGATCGACCCCGGCAAGCTCGCCTCGCTGCCGCAGCCGCCCGGCACCCTCGCCGACGCCCGGGCCGCGGTCCGCGCCGCGCTCGGCGCGAACAGCCGGGCCACCATCGCGGTGGCCCGCCAGTACACCGAGAACCTGCACCGTGACCCGACCACCCATGAGAGCGAAGGCGGTACTGCCGTGTCCGAGTTGACGTTCGACCAGCTGAGGGGCTTCCTGCTGCGCGCGGTGGGCGAGGAGGACTCGACGGACCTGTCCGCCGACGACCTGGACGCCGAGCTGTCCGCCCTCGGCTTCGACTCCCTGGCCGTGATCGACGTGACCAGCAAGCTGGAGCAGCACTTCGGCATCAAGCTGCCGGAGGAGAGCACCGCCGAGGCGACCACCCCGCGCGGCCTGCTCGACCTGGTCAACGGCGTCCTCGCGACCTCGGCGTGACGCCCGGCCGGAAAGCGGCGGGGACGGCGCTCGCCGAGCAGTGCGACGCCGTCGCCGAGGCGCTGGTGCTCGGCCACCTCAACCGGGCGGTGGCGCTGCACGACGAGGGCGCCGCCTCCCGGGCCGATCTGGACACCGCGATGCGGCTGGGCTGCGGCCTGCCGGAGGGGCCGTTCGGCGCCATCGACCGGCTCGGCCCCGACCGGGTGCACCGGAGGCTGGTCGCCCTGCTGGCCCGCACCGGCGACCCGGCGTTCGCCCCGGCCGCCGGCCTGCTCGCCGCCCGGCCGGACGCCGGGCCGGCCTCCGCCGCGGACCCGGTCGGGGCCGCGGCGCCGGCCCGGCTGGGCGTGCTGGGCTCGGGCACGATGGCCGGCGGCATCGCCGAGGCCGCCGCCCGGGCGGGCGTCCCGGTGGTGCTGGTGGCGCGCGCGCCGGAGTCCGCGCAGCGGGCCCGGACCGGCGTGGACGGCTCGCTGGACCGGGCGGTGCGGCGCGGCCGCGCCACCCGGCAGGACGCGGCCGACGCGCTGGCCCGGATCCGCTTCGGCGCGGACCCGGCGCCGCTCGCCGACTGCGACCTGGTGGTGGAGGCCGTCGCCGAGGACGAGCGGGTGAAGCGGGAGGTGTTCGCCCGGCTCGGCGCGCTCTGCGCGCCGGGCGCCGTGCTGGCCACCTCCACCTCCAGCCTGTCGGTGGCGCGCTGCACCGAGCCGGCCGGGCGGCCCGAGCGGCTGGTCGGCCTGCACTTCTTCAACCCCGCGCCGGTGATGCGGCTGGTGGAACTGGTCCGCGGCCCCGCCACCGGCGGGCCGGCGCTGGCCGCCGCCCGCGCGCTGTGCGGGCGGCTCGGCAAGACCGTGGTGGAGTCGCCGGACCGCACCGGCTTCCTGGTCAACTACCTGCTGTTCGCCTACCTGGCCCGCGCGGTCCGCGCGGTCGAGCGCGGCGATGCCGACCCGGCCGGCACGGACGCCGCGGTGGAGTCCGGGTTCGGCTTCCCGTTGGGGCCGTTCGCGCTGCTGGACACCATCGGTCTGGACGTCTCGCTGGCGATCCTGGAGCAGCTGCACGAGGCGTACCGCGAGCCCGACTTCGAGCCGCCGCGGCTGCTGCGCGAAGCGGTCGCCCAGGGCCTGCTGGGCCGCAAGAACGGACGCGGATTCCGCACCGGGTGAGCACCGGCGGCCGGGCACCGGGCCCGCTCCCTCGGATCCTGCCGGGCGCCCGACGCGGCGCGCCGATCCGAGAGAGCGGCCCGGGCGCCGGCCGCCGACCCCATCGATCACCGACCGCCGGGTCGGGAAGAGCCAATTCGAGGAGCACCGATGAATGCCGAACTGATCGACCGGGCCCGCGGTTTCGCCGAGCGGGAGCTGCTGGGCCGGGAGCGCTGGTTCGATTCCAAGCCCCCCGCCCCGACCGCCGCGTCGGCGGCCCTGCACGCGGCCGGGCTCGCGAACTGGTGGCTGCCCGCCGAATACGGCACGGCCGGCGCCTCACTGACCGACAGCGTCGACATCGTGTCCGAACTCTCCTACGCCGACGCGGGATTCGCCTTCTCCTCGTTCCTCTCGGTACTCGGCACCACGATGCTCCGGCTGTACGGCGCCCCGGCGCTGGCCGAGCAGTACCTCGGCCGGATGGCGGCCAGCGGCGGCTTCTGCGGGATCCTGGTCAGCGAGGAGGACGCCGGGAGCGAACTAGGCCGCACCGCCGCGCTGTTCACCGCCAAGGGCGACCGGCTGGTGCTGGACGGCGACAAGTACTTCGCCACGAACACCGACGCCGCGGACTTCCTGCTGGTGGCCGCCAGGTCGGCGGAGGACGACGCGGTGTTCGGCGTGGTGCTGGTGCCCCGCGACACCCCCGGCGTCGAGATCGTCAAGCGCTGGGACATGATCGGCATGCGCGGCTCGGCCACCTACCAGGTGCGGCTGTCGGGCTGCGAGGTCCCGGCGGCCAACCTGCTGCGCGGGCACGGGCTGCGGCTGCTGGAGGCCGGCCTGAACGCCAGCCGGATCCTGATCGCCTCCACCGCGATCGGCGTCTGCCGGCGGATCCGGGACCTCGCCATGGAGTACGCGGCGGCCAAGCAGGTCAAGGGCGCGCCGCTGCTGGGCAACGCGGTGTTCGCAAGCAAGCTCGGCCAGGTGGAGATGCTGATCGACGTGATGCGCAACCAGTGCCGGTCCGCCGCGGCGGAGTTCGACCGGGCGATGGCCTCGGCGGACCCGGCGGCAGCGCTGTACCGGGCCGGCACGCTGCGTTCGGCGCTCGCCGCGAAGATGTACTGCGGCCAGGCCGGCTGGGAGGTGGCGACGATCGGCTCGGAGCTGTTCGGCGGGCTCGGGTACACGCATGACCACCTGATCGGCAAGCTGGTCCGGGACCTGCGCTACGTCGGCCTGGTGGAGGGCGGCGACGACGTGATCCGCGACCTGCTGTACACCCGCTACGTGATCCCCACCGCAAAACGGCGCTGAGCACTTCACCGCAGCCCGGCGACTGCGGACAATGGCGGACAGTCGGGCGGTAATCACGGAAATATCTTGATTTCCCCGTGGTCAATCACCAAAGCAATTGCGTTATTGACAGACGTGCGACAGACTTGGCCGCTGAGCGTCAGCCTCGATTCGAATCATGAGGGGGAAGTGTGTCGCACAGTTCGCATTCCAATCCGGTGGAACCGCCCTTTCCAGGGGTCGGCCGACCGGGTCCCACCCCCCTGATCACCGTGCTACTCGCCGGTAAACACACCCTGCTGCTGGACGGCCTGTGCCGCCTCCTCGACGAGGAGGACGACATTCGGGTCGTCGCCACCCTGGACCCCTCCGACCAGGCTCCCCCGGTCTCCCCGGAAAGCGTCGACGTGGTCGTGCTGAGCGGAGATTTCGACCACCTCGCCGAGGCCGCGGCGACCAGCCTCCGCTGCCCCGACTGCCGGGCCAGGACGGTCTTCGCCGACACCTCGGACGCCTCGCACCGCGCCCTGGAGGCGCTCGGCCTCGGAATCGCCGCCTATCTCCCCAGACGGGCCACGCCACTGGAACTAAAATCCGCCGTGCGGGCGATCGCCACCCATTCCGACCGGGTCATCATATCGATTCCCCGGGACGGGCTCCGGCGCATCGACAATCAGCGGAACAATATCCAGATCCCGCAATTGGAAATAGAAATCCTCTCCATGGTGGCGGCCGCCCTGACGAACGGCCAGATCGCCAATCGGCTGTCGGTCAGCGAGGCCGTGGTCAAGCGCCACCTGCGCAACGTCTTCCGCCGGCTCGGCGCGGTCTCCCGGCTGGACGCCGTGAACAAGGCGCACGAGGCGCGGATCCTGCCCGCCCAGCGGTCCGAGCCGGCCCCGCTCCGCCACGCCCCGAAGCGGCCCTCCCGGCGCACCCACGGTCCACTGGTGCTGACCGAGCGGTAGCCCGGCTCGGTGCGGCGGCCGGGCCGGGGAGCCCACGACTCCCCGGCCCGGCCGCCGTACCGCGTTCAGGGCCCGGTCAGCACCAGCGCGGAGGCGAAGCCGCCGCGGCCGCGGGCCAGCACCAGCGCGGTGCCGATCTCCAGCGACCGGGGGGCGCCCGTCACCAGGTCGATCCGCGGATCCACCCGGCCGGGCGGCGCCGCGGCCACCGCGGGGACCAGCCCGTCGCGGATCGCCAGCAGCGCCGTGGCGACGTCCAGCGGGCCGCCGCCGGACAGCAGCCGCCCGGTCAGCGCCTTCGGGGCGGCCACCGGCACGCCGCGCTCGCCGAACAGCGTGCACAGCGCGTCCGCCTCGGCCCGGTCGAGCGCCGAGGTGCCCGCCGCGTCGGCGAACACCACGTCCACGTCCCGCGCGCTGCGCCCGGCGTCGGCGAGCGCCTGCCGGGCCGCCCGCACCAGCCCGTCGCCGCCCGGCCCCGCCGGGTCGGGGTCGAAGGCCGCGCCGTACCCGGCGAGCGTGCCGTACAGCCGCGGCGCCCCGCGGCGCTCGGCGTCCTCCCGGCTCTCCAGCACCAGCACCGCGCCGCCCTCGCCGATCGCGTGGCCGGCGCTGTCCAGGTGGAACGGCAGGTAGGCGCGCTCCGGGTCGGTGCCGGTGCCGACCTCGCCGGTGGACGACTGGATCGCCACCCCGTACGGGCAGATCAGCCCGTCCAGGCCGCCCGCGGTCATCACCGCGGTGCCCTTGCGGACCCGGCGCCGGGCGTAGCCGAGCGCGTCCAGGCCGCCGGCCTGCTCGGAGACCACCACCCCGCTGGGGCCCTGCATGCCGTACCGGATGGAGATCTGGCCGGTGTGCACGGCGTAGTACCAGGCGAAGGACATGTAGGCGCTGACCGACTCCCAGCCGGTGCCCCACAGCGCCTGCAGTTCGCGCTGGCCGAACTCCAGGCCGCCGGTGGAGCTGGAGACCGCGACGCCCATCGAGTAGGACGGCAGTTCCTCGGGGACGATCTCGGCGTCCTCCAGGGCGAACTCGGCGGCGAACAGGGCCAGCCGGGTCAGCCGGTCGGTCTGCGGCATCAGCCGCCGGGTGAAGTCCTGCTCGGCGTCGAACTCCGGCACCTCGCCCGCGAGTTTGATCGGGTAGCGGGCGGTGTCGAACCGGCTGATCGGGCGGATGCCCGACTCCCCGGCCACGACGGCCTTCCAGTACTCCTCGGCGCCGACCCCGTTGGGGGCGGCCACGCCGATCCCGGTCACCACGACCTCGCTCATGCCGCACGCCCCGTTCCGGTCAGCACCATCGCGCTCTGGAAACCGCCGAACCCGCTGCCGACCGTCAGCACCGTGTCCAGCCGGCGCTCCCGGGCCACCAACGGCACGTAGTCCAGGTCGCACGCCGGATCCGGCTCGTGCAGGTTGGCGGTCGGCGGGACCAGCCCGTGCTGCATGGCGAGCGCGCAGGCCGCGATCTCGATCGAACCGATCGCGCCCAGCGAGTGCCCGACCATCGCCTTGATGCCGCTCATCGGCGTGCGGTAGGCGTGCTCGCCGAGGCTGCGCTTGACCGCCGCGGTCTCGTGGACGTCGTTCTGCTTGGTGCCCGAGCCGTGCGCGTTGACGTAGTCGACGGCGTCCGGGGCGACCCTGGCCTCGACCAGCGCCGCGTCGATGGCGTCGGCCATCTCCCGGCCGTCCGGCTTCAGCCCGGTCATGTGGAAGGCGTTGCAGCGGCTGGCGTAACCGGCCACCTCGGCGTAGATCCGGGCGCCGCGCCGCCGTGCGTGCTCGTACTCCTCCAGCACCAGGACGGCCGCGCCCTCGCCGAGGATCAGGCCGTTGCGGGTGCGGTCGAAGGGGCGGCAGGCGGTCGCCGGGTCGTCGTTGCGGGTCGAGGTCGCCTTGATGACGTCGAAGCAGGTCAGGGTGATCGGTGAGATCGGCGCGTCGGTGGCCCCGGTGATCACCACGTCGGCGTCGCCGTCGCGGATCAGCTCGGCGGCGTAGCCCACCGAGTCGATGCCGGAGGTGCAGCCGGTGGAGACCACGGACGCCGGGCCGAGCGCGCCGGTGGTCAGCGCCACCTCGGCGGCGATCGAACTGGGCAGGAAGTAGTCGTACAGGTGCGGCACCGCGAAGGCCGGGTCGACCAGCCAGTCCGCGCCGGAGTTGCTGAGCACCGCGTACTCCGACTCCATGGTGGTGGTGCCGCCGACGGCGCTGCCGATCGCGACGCCGGTGCGCTCCGCGAGCCGACCGTCGATCTCCAGGCCGGAGTCGAGGACCGCCTCCAGCGCCGAGACCATGGCCAGCTGCGACACCCGGTCGGTGCGGCGCACCTGCTGGCGGGTCAGGCCGAGCGCGAGCGGATCGAAGTCGCACTCGGCGGCGACCCGGCAGCGGTGCCCGGAGGCGTCGAACCTGGTGATCTCCCGGGTCGCGGTGGTGCCGCTGCTGATCAGCTCCCAGAACGGCTGCCGTCCTACGCCGCCCGGCGCCGTGACGCCGATGCCGGTGATGACTGTCCTGCGGGTCATGCGTTCTCCTTCACTGCGGCAGCGAGCAGGTCCAGCTGCCGGACGTCGGTGGAGCACGGGATGAGGACGAGTTCGTCGCAGCCGGCCTGCCGGAAGCGGGCCACCTCCTGCCGGACGGCGTCCTCGGAGGTCAGCGCGGTACGGGCGATCAGGTCGGCCGCCGGACCGGCGAAGGCGTAGTAGGAGCGCAGGTGGTCCAGCGCCTCGTCCGGGCCCTGCGGGCCGAGCGCGTAGTAGGTCTGGGCGACCAGCCGGGGACGGCCCGGGCGGCCGTGCGCCGTCCAGCACTCCCGGGCCTCGACGGCCCGCTCGGCGAACATCGCCGCGGAGGCGACCAGCACCGCGCCCTCGCCGTGCCGGGCCATCCGGTCCAGGGCGGCCCGGCTGCGGCCGCCGACCAGCACCGGGGGCGGGCCGGACGCGGGCCGCGGGCCGATCGCGCCGTCGTCCCAGAACGCGGCGAGGTCGGTCAGCAGCCGGTCGAGCGCGCGGCCACGGCGGCGGAAGTCGGTGCCGCCGGCCTCGAAGTCGTCGGGACGGATCCCGGCCGCCACGCCGAGCACCAGCCGCCCGCCGGACAGCTGCTGCAGGGTGGCGAGCTGCTTGGCGAGCAGCGCCGTGTTGCCCCGGTAGCCGGGGACCAGCACCTGGGTGGCCAGCCGGATCCGGCGGGTGACCGCGGCGGCCGCGCCGAGCGCGAGCAGCGGCTCCCAGCCGTCGCAGACCAGCCGGTCGAGCACGGCCAGCGTCGAGAAGCCGCACTCCTCGGCCCGGCGGGCCCATTCGGTCAGTTCGGGCCCGGTCAGTTCGCCCGCCATGGTGGGCAGGCCGATTCCGATCTCCATCTCCCGCCCCCGCTCAGCGGGCCGCGAGCACGGCGTCGGTGTACGCGGTGGCGATCCGGTCGAAGCGCAGCGCGGCGTGCGTGGCGGCGACCGTGATGTCCCGCCAGTGGCGCTGCAGCGGGTGCGCGGCGTCCTGCGCGGCGGTGCCCGCGGTGCGGACCAGTTCGTGCGCGGTGTCGACCAGGACCCGGGCCGCGTGCGCCGTGTCGCGGGCGTTGCGGGCCGCGAACGGGCGGGCCCGGCCCTGGTCGAGCAGCAGTGCGGCCCGTTCGGCGAGCAGGGTGGCGGCGTCGACCTCGGCGGCGGCCCGGGCGAGGACCTGGTCGTTCAGCGGGGTCGGGCCGGCGCCGGGGGCGGACCGCCGGGCGGCGACCAGCGCCGTGTAGGCGTCGACCATGCCGGCCGCCGCGCCGAGCACCGGCGCCAGGCAGGTGAGCCCGCCCAGGGACATCAGCGGGACGGCGTGCTGCGGGCGGTCCGAGGTCCGGTTGACCCCGCCCACCACCTCGGCCAGCGGCACGGTCCGGTGCTCGGGCACCCACACGTCGGACAGCACCACGGTGTGGCTGCCGGTGGCCCGCATGCCGACGGTGTCCCAGCTCTCCTCGACCGCGAAATCGGCGCGCGGCACGGCGAAGAACCGCGGCGGCGGCGCGCCCGGCCCGGGGGTCGGCCCGGCCAGCAGCGCCCAGTCGGCGAACAGCGCGCCGCTCACGTACGACCAGCGGCCGTCCAGCCGGAAACCGCCGTCGACGGCCTCCGCCCGGCCGCTGGGGACCAGCCCGGACACCCAGAGCACGTCCGGGCTGTCGCCCCAGGCCTCCTCCTGCCCGGCGAGCGGGAGGTGCGCGGAGAACCGGGCGCTGTAGGCGAACATCGAGCCGCACCAGGCGGCGGAGGCGCAGGCCCGGCCGACCCGGGTCATCGCCGCGGTCAGCTCCGTGAAGGTGCCCTCGGCGCCGCCCCACCGGGCCGGCACGAAGTGCCGCGGGTAGCCGGCCGCGGTCAGCGCCTTGACGGTCTCCGGGTCGAGCGCGCCGCCGCGGTCCGCCTCCCGGGCGTACCGCCCGGCCGACTCCGCCGCGAGGGCGGCACGGGCCGCCTGGTCGTCGGTCAGGATCTCTGTCACGTCATCGGTTCCTCACCCCGCGCTGCGCCGGGCAGCCGCGGACGGTCCATCCGGCTCCGGCCGGCACCGGAAGGGTGGCCGGAGCGCTTCGACGTCCGATCCAGCCGTGTTGGAAGGCCCCGCCCCGGCGGCGGCCGGCCCGGCCGCCTCGAACCGGGCTGTACCGGACGTCGAACGGCCCGCGCCAGGGTGGCCGACGGCCCCGCTGTCCAGGGGCCCCGACCCGCGAAGGAGGGCCCGTGCCCGAACAGCAGCAGATCCCGGACGTCCGGAAGTCGGTGACGGTGAACGCCACCCCCGAGGAGTGCTTCCGGGCGTTCACCGAACGCCTCGCCGAGTGGTGGCCGCCGTCGCACGTCCTGCTGGAGAAGGAGCGGGCCGGCCTGGCGTTCGAGCCGGGCGTCGGCGGCCGCTACTACGAGTGGGACGTCGACGGCAACGAGATCGACTGGGGCGTGGTCCTGGTCTGGGAGCCGCCGCACCGGCTGGCGATGACCTGGCGGGTGGACGGCCGCTTCCGGTCGATCCCCGACGACGAGCGGGCCAGCGAGATCGAGGTGGAGTTCACCCCGACCGACGACGGCACCCTGATCTCCCTCGCGCACGTCCGCCTGCACAAGCACGGCCCCGACGCCGAGCGGATCTTCTCCGCCCTCGACGGGCCCAGCCCGGGCGAGACCCTGGCGCGCTTCGCCCAGGTGCTCTGATGCGGACCGGCTCCCCGCAGCGGGCCGGCCGGGCGCCCCACCCGGGTGAGCCGGACGCCGCCGGGCTGCGCCAGGCCATGGGTCGCTTCCCGACCGGAGTGACCCTGCTGACCTGCGGATACGGCGACGAGACCACCGCGATGACGCTGAACAGCCTGGTGTCGGTGTCGCTGGACCCGCTGCTGGTGCTGGTGTCGGTCAACCGCGAAGGACGGATGCGGCCGCTGGTGTCCAAGGCCGGGACGTTCGCGGTGAACCTGCTCACCGACCGGCAGCGCGAGCTCGCGCTGGCCTTCGCCCGGCCGGACCGGCCCGAGGGCGAGGCCGCGGTCCGGCGCACCGCCGCCGTCGAGGGCGTCACCGGGAACGCGGTGCTGCCCTCGGCGCTGGCCGGCCTCGAGTGCGAACTGCACGCCGAGGTCGAGGCCGGCGACCACGTCCTGCTGATCGGCCGGGTGGTGACGATCCACCTCGGCGACCGGGGCACGCCGCCGCTGGTCTTCCACCGCGGCTCGTTCACCGGCCTGGCCGCCCCGGCCGACGGGGACGACCCCGGGCCCGCCCACCGCCCCCGGCAGTCCGGGGCCGACCGACCCCTTACGGAGGAACCATGACCGTGCCGCCCGGACCCCCGACCCTGCGGGAGATCGCCGCCGGCGTGTACGCCTTCGAGCAGCTGCCGGGCGGCTGGTGCCTGAACAACGCCGGGCTGATCGTCGACGACGGCCGCTCGGTGCTGATCGACACCGCCGCCACCGAGGCCCGCGCGCGGCAGCTGCGCGCCGAGGTCGAACGGATCGCCCCCGACGGCCCCGACCTGGTGGTGAACACCCACTTCCACGGCGACCACGTGTTCGGCAACGCGGTGTTCCCGTCACGGGCCACCGTGATAGCCCACGAGGGCACCCGCGCGGACATCGCCGAGGCCGGACTCGGCCTGCGCGGCATCTGGCCGGACGTCGACTGGGGCGACACCGGCCTGCGGCTGCCCGACCTGACCTTCCGCGACCGGCTGGTGCTGCGGACCGGCCGACTGACCGTCGAACTGCTGCAGGTCGGCCCCGCCCACACCCCCGACGACGTGGTGGCCTGGGTCCCCGAACGCGGCGTGCTGTTCACCGGCGACGTCGCCTGGTCCGGCGTCACCCCGTACGTGCTGATGGGCTCGATCGAGGGCTCGCTGCGCGCCCTGGACCGGCTGCTCGCGCTGGAGCCGCAGATCGTCGTCCCCGGCCACGGACCGGTCGGCGGGCCCGAGGTGCTGCACGCCACCGCCGCGTACCTGCGCTGGCTCCGGGACCTCGCCGAGGCCGGGCGCAGAGCCGGCCGGTCCGCCCTGGAGACCGCCCGCGCCGCCGACCTCGGCCCCTACGCGACCCTGGTCGACGCCGAGCGGCTGGTCGGCAACCTGCACCGGGCGTACGCCGAGCTCGACGGCCTCGCCCCGGGCGAACGGCTCGACGTGGCAGCCTCGTTCCGCGAGATGGCCGCCTACCACGGAGGTCTCCCGCAGTGCCACGCCTGACCGCACCCCCGCAGGCCCCCGCCGGCGGGTACGGGATCCTCGGCACCGGCTCGTACCTGCCGCCGGTGGTGGTGCCGAACGGGCCGGTCGCCGCCGCCGCCGGGGTCACCGACGAGTGGATCGTCCGCAAGACCGGCATCCGGGAGCGCCGGCACGCCCGCCCCGACCAGGCCGCCTCCGACCTCGCGGCGCACGCCGCGACCGCCGCACTGGCCACGGCCGGGATCGACCCCGGCGCGGTCGGCCTCGTGCTGGTCGCCACCTCCACCCCCGACCATCCACAGCCCGCCACCGCCAACCTGGTCCAGCACCTGATCGGCGCGGACCGCGCCGCCGCGTTCGACCTGAACGCGGTGTGCAGCGGATTCGTCTACGCCCTGGAGGTCGCCCGCACCCTGCTCCCCGGACTCGGCCCCACCCCGTACGCGCTCGTCATCGGCGTCGACGTGTACTCACGGATCCTCGACCCCACCGACCGCCGCACCGCCGTCCTGTTCGGCGACGGCGCCGGCGCCGTCCTGCTCGGCCCCACCCCGGACGGGCCCGGCCTGCACCCGGCGATCCTGCGCGGCGTCGGCGCCGAGCACCGCCTGATCGGCGTGCAGGCCGGCGGCAGCCGCCTCCCCGCCTCGGCCCGCACCGTCGCCGACGGCTCCCACCACTTCCGGATGGACGGCCGCGCCGTCCGCGCCTTCGTCGCCGAGGAACTGCCCGCCCTCGTCCACGACACCCTCGCCGCCCACCGCCTCCCCGCCCCCGACCTCGACCACTTCATCCCCCACCAGGCCAACGGCGTCATGCTCGACGAACTCGCCCCCCGACTCGGCCTGCGCCCCGACACTCTCCGCCGCACCGTCACCCACTACGGCAACACCGGCGCCGCCTCCATCCCCCTCACCCTCGACGCCACCTTCCGCGCCGACCTCCTCGCCCCCGGCCACCACCTCCTCCTCGCCGCCTTCGGCGGCGGCATGAACCTCGCCGCCACCCTCTGCACCTGGACCGGCCCCCGTCACGGACCGGCGATCGACCGACCGGCCGCCAACGGTCGCCCGGAGGAAGGGAATCGTCAGAACAGCGCACCCGCAACCGGAGAGCCCCGCCCCTCGACCGCCTCGGCATCGGCGCCCTGACCGGACTGCCGAGGGCGCCGCCCGACCGGCAGCCCGACCCCGCGGCGCCGGTTCCGGCGTCGTCATCGCCTTAGGATGCGGACCATGGACAGCACCACGCCGGCACCCGGGGATCCCATACCTTCGACGACGCGGCGAACCCGCTGGCAGGAGGCGGGAAACAGCGGGAACTTCGGCAAGCGGTTCGCCGAACTCGTCTCCTCCGGTGAGGACATCGACGGCGAGGCCCGACTCGCCGACACGCTCCTGCCACGCGGCGCCCGGGTACTCGACGCCGGCGCCGGCATGGGCCGGGTCACCGCGGCACTCCTGCGGCGAGGACACGACGTGGTCGCGATCGAGCCCGACGAGGCACTGGTCCGGCAGGCCCGGGAAACCTACCCCGGGCTCCCCATCGAGGAGCGCGACATCCTCGACCTCGGCCCCGACGACGGCCCCTTCGACCTGGTCGTCTGCGTCGGCAACGTCATGCTCTACCTGGCCGAGAACACCGAACGCGAAGCCCTGCGCGCAATGCGCACCGTCCTCACCGAGACCGGCCGACTCCTGATCGGCTTCCACCTCCAGGACGCACCCCCGCACGCCCGCACCTACACCCCGGCAGACTTCGAGGCAGACCTGACAGCCGCCGGCCTCCGCGTCGACCTCCGGGCAGGCACCTACCAACTGCACCCCGCCAACGACACCTACAGCGTCTGGATCCTGAGCCGCGCCGCGACGGATCGCCACGGCCCGGGGATATGAGCGGGCGTCAGGATCAGCTCGGCAGGAAGCGGGTGCGCTCCCGGTGCCAGGAGATGGTCAGGGCGTCAACCGGTCCTCAACGTCAGGGGTGAACGGGTCCGCCGTAAGGATTGCCGGCCTCTTCGATCCTGTCCGCGCGATCAGCACCGAAGCGACCTGCCTCGGCCTCGATCCGAACCTGGTCACCCGATGGCCGGCCATCGTCGCGGACGCCACCGGCAACCCCGTGTTCCCCGCCCTCGCGTGTCCGCACGCCGGGAGAAGCTCGACACCGGCCTCGGTGGCCGGCTCCGCATGGTCGCCGACTTCGGTGACCGCACCCTCGCCGTCAGCCGACAGGCTCACGAAGCCCAGCTCCAACCGGTGGAGGTGATTCAGCCGACCTACCGGCCCCTGTGCCCGGTCCCGCCCCACAGGATTCCCGTACGCAACGTCACACTTTCAGCCGATACCATCAGCAGGATCGGGAAGTGCTTCGTCCGCAGGCGACACGCTTCGCCCGAGAAGCACTGGCCGTCAGGGTCTGGTCCAGGTCCCTGGGCGAGATCCCTGCATGCCCTGGGGCGACTTCCTCATGACGGCCCATCGAATGACAGAGCGATCTTCAGGAACACCAGGCGATGAGTGAACGACAACGAGCGGATGCCACAGCAGGCTCCATCAAATCCGATCCCGAAGCTCGGATCACGATGATCCCGGCAGCAGACCCCGCGTTCGCCATCGGCGTGGGGCTGTGGCGGGAGAGCAAACCGCGCGAGACGTTCCGTTCCTTCGCCCAGGACCAACTGTCCCAGCGTCGGAACAGTGGCCCGGCAGGGACCGGTCGCGGGCGGAAGGACGACAGCAACGTCCTTCCCGTGGTCGTCCAACTCGTTCCCCGCCCGGACAACACCTACAACCCGGATGCCATCAGCATCGCAGCGCCGCCCGCCTACGGCGGCACCGATCACGAGCGACACATGGCGTACATGTACGACAGGCACCTCGTCTCCCTCGGAGGAGCCCTGCGCAGCCTGGCGATTCTGTCCCCGCTCCCTGTCGGTTGCCACGCCTTCATCGAGCTGGACGAGGTCGAGCACGACGAGTTCGAACCGGAGTCCGGCCCGGACGAAGAGGACGACGGCGCGCTCCTCATCACCGACGAGCGGCAGGTCGCGTACTGGACTGACGGGCTGCGCCTGCTGATGCCGCGCTGGGACAGGCTCCAGGAGTTGACGGTCGGCTACGCCCGAGGGATCCGCCCCGACCTGATCCTCCCGTTCATCGGCCACTGGACACCTTGGCTGCCCGGCAGCCGTGCGGCGCTGGCGAGCGTGACACGGGAAAAGTCGTTCGACGTCACGCTGCGCGCCGAAGGCGACGCACTCACGGCCTCCTACGGGGATCTACCGCTGGCCGACCTGAACTCCACCCCCCGGGACTACTTCGATCGCACGATGCTGCAGGTGCGGAACATGGGCGGACGGGCCACGGCCCGCGCGGAGGAGCATCAAGGGTCGCTGAAGGTGTTCGTGGAGGACAGCCGGCCGCTGCCCGAACGCAGCACAGGTCGTTGACGGCCGAGGTGCTGCGAGTACCCCGGTCGGCGAGAACAACAGCTCACCGACCGGAGGGCCGCGAGGACTGCTGACGGCGCGGGACCGGCTGCCGCGTGTCGGCAGCCGGTCAGCGGGCGAGGACGTGGCCGTCGTCGGGGCGGTGGTCGCGGGAGCGGCGCAGGTCGGTGGTGACGTAGGTGCGCTGGAGCCAGCGGTCCGCCCCGTCGTAGCGGGGCCGGAAGGCGGTGCGGCCGTGGACGGTGACGCGGTTGTCGAGGACGACCAGGTCACCGGGGGTCAGGCGCAGGGTGCGGGCGGTCGCCTCGCAGGCGCGGCCGAACTCGGCGAGTGCGGCGGCGGCCCGAGGGGTGAGCGGCGTGGTGACGAGTTGGGCCATGCGGATGTCCGGGTCGTCGGCCGCACCGAACAGCACCGACACGGGCTCGGGTGCGTCCCCGCTCGCGTCGGGGGCGAACGAGGGCGGCGGTGCGGTGATGAACTCCGGTGCGAACAGGGCCTCGCGGCCGGCCGGGGTGAGCAGCGGCAGCGCTCGGCGGATGCCGGCGACGCGCATGCCGGCCGTCCCGTCGTGGTCGGCGCGCAGGCACAGGAAGACCACGTAGTCGGGCGGGTGGGGGTGGAAGCCGTTCTCGCTGTGGAAGGACAGCGGCGCCGATCCGGCGTTGCCGTGGAAGGACTCCTGTCCGGGCACCGGGACGACGTCCTGCACGAGGGCCCCGGACTTCTCGGCCCGGTAGGCGAGCGGCTCGCCGAGACCGCAGGCCACCATGGCGAGCAGCGCGGCCGGGACGGTCGCCCGGCGCTGCACCGAGCCGGGTACGGCAGGTGTCGGGGGCAGCGTCGCCCGGCCGACGGGCAGGCCGCCGATCACCAGGGTGCCGTGCGGGCCGGAGTGCCTGCGGAACCGTCGCAGTGCACGGCGCAGCGGCAGCGGGAGTTCGTCCCAGGCGTCTCTGGCCCGGTCCACCCATGCGGGGTTGTCGACCTGGTCGGGTCCGTCGGTGCACAGGGTGCGGGCCAGTTGCTCGCAGGCGTGGGCGTCGGCGGGATCGAGTTGCCGGTCAGCAGCGGTGGCGGTGCGCCGTTCGGCGCCTGGCGTCGTCTCGGTCATCGGTCTCCTGCCGAAGGGGCGGCGGGGCGCGGGTTTCAGGGGTGGCGCAGGCCGGCCACGGCGTCGGCGATGTAGTGGTCGCCGAACCGGATCAGTGGGGCGTACTGGGCGGCGCGGCGGTGGCGCATGAGCCGCAGTTCGGCGACGGCGTTGTCGGGGCCCTCCGGCCGTTGGGCGATGGAGCGGCGCAGGTGGACCATCGAGTAGGCGAGGGTGACGTGCCGTTCGGCGTCCACGATGTCGGCTTCCAGCAGGGCGCCGCGGGCGTCGGCCAACTCCGGCGATCGGGCGGCCAGTTGATCGTAGGAGTCGGGCAGTGCCGTCAGCAGGTCCTTCATCGCGGCGCGGAACAGCTTGTAGCCCCGGTGCTGGCGCCCGCTGAGCGGGATGTCCGTGGACGGGGGCGCCATGGTCCGACGGATCTCCGCCATGTAGTGGTCGGCGGGGATCGTACTGGCGTGATTCATCGCCGCCGGGAAGCCGCGCACGTACACCGTCGCGTCCGCCAACCGGGTCAGTGCGGCATCGGCATCGCCGTGGCGCAGGCGGCGAGTGGCGTCGGCCACGGCGACGGCGGCGCAGACGTTGAACAGGACATGGACCTGGTGCCCGATGAGCCAGCGGGCGCTCCACACGCTCTCCAGCGACGGGCCCGGGCCGGATTCGGGCGCGGCCGCCGGCGGGACGGGCTCGGGGCCTGCGCCGGGCGCCGTGCCGGTGAGGTCGAGCACGGCCTGCCGCATCCCGGCCGTCTCCAGCGCCAGGTCGGCACCCGACAGCGGCGCTTCGCGCAGGTCCTCCAGGCCGCGGTGGACGACCAGGGCGCCGTGCAGGGCAGCCTGCTGGTCCGACAACTCCACCTCGCGGACCCGGAAGTACGACTGGCTGGTCGACTCCGCCGGCACGTCCTCACCGGCCACGGCCGGAGCCAGCGCCGACAGCGCGCCCACCAACTCCCCTGCTGCCGCTGCGACCTGCCGCAGCGCGGCGGCCCGCTCGGCGGGCCTGCCATGGGTCGCCACCTCGGCCAGCACACGGGCGGTCCGCCGCGCCTCGGCCTCGACCGCAAGGCCCAGCGCCGGAGAGGGCCGCCCGCCCCTGGGTTCGCGGAAGACGGCGACGGCAGGGTGATCGGCAATCGGAGGTAAGCCCATGGTGGACATGGTTCGCCAGAAACCTGCCACTCGAAACCTGGATGACAGGGAACTTCCTTACTTGCCAACGTAATTGACCGATCAGGTCGGCGGCGCCGGGATCGCCGGGCGCATGGGCGTGCGGGCAGTGGCGGGCCCGACCACGTACCGGGAGCGGCCTCGGAAGGCGCCGCCGATCCCCGCCCGGCGAATCCACGCGGCGCCGCGACCGGGCCCCGGTGGAACGGCGGTCGCCACGGATCCGCCACGGCGGTCGGGAGCTCAGGGGTTCAGCCGAGCCCGAAGTGGATTCCCTCCCCGGGCTCCCGGATGGAGATCTGGTCGGGCACGTCGTCGAACAGGACGAGCAGCACGTCGGGGCCGGCGTGCTGCAGTCGGGGCGACTGCTCCGGGGCGGGCGCCGGATCGGGCGTGTGGAGCTGCGCCACGCCGTTCGACCAGGCGAATCGGGCCGCGCGCGCCGCGCCGGAACTGTCCACAACGGGCAGTTCGGCCGGAACGTACTTCCCACCGCTCACGACGACCACGGGTCGGCCGTCCCGGTACTCGATCGACAGGGTCGCGATGTCCTCGGGCTCGACCCGGCTCGCCGGAACCAACGTCGGCTCGGGCTCCGTTGCCCCGGGGGGCGCAGACATCCCGAGGTTGGCCATCTGCTCGGCCGACATCTGCGTCTTGGCGGGGCCCTTGGCGTTGGGCTCGGTCTCGGACACGGCGTCTCCTCACTGAACGGCCCGCTGCCGCTACGCCGACATCCTTCCATGACGGAGCGTCAGGACACCGTCACCCACGCCCCATGTCGGAGTTGGGCCGGACGGCTCGGAGGACCTGCCGATCCACCCCCTCATCGTCATCACCACCGACTCCGACGACCGCCGCCGCCTGGCCGGATTCTGCGGCACCATGATGCTCGTCGCCGCCGTCCAGCACAGCTCCCTGCGTTCCACCACCGGCTCGACCGGCGTCGTCCACGCCGAGTACTTCCACTTCATCCTCTACCTCGCCATCGCCCCGGCCGCCCGCCTGCCCGCCTGCTCACCGCCGGTCAGTCCCGCGGGCGGTCCCGCGGCCGGTCCTGCGGTCGGGACTCGGGGGCGGTCTCGTCGGTCGCGCCGGTGAACGCGGCACGGTGGTGGGACTCGTTCTCCTGGGCGAGGCGTCGCAGGACCGCCAGGACCGGTTCGAGCAGCAGGACGACGATGGCGGCGTATTCGGCGAGCCGGAGGCGGTCGTCGATGTGTTCGAGCCGGTCGAGGTCGAGCCTGGCGACGGCGGCGGCCGGTTCGGCGTAGGGCAGCAGGTCCTCGGTGCTGTACTCCAGACCGAGGCGGCTGAGGTCCATCAGGCTCGCGGCGAGCGCGCGGCGGTGCGGCGAGTCCGCGGAGACGTCCCAGCCCAGTGCCGTGAGCAGCTGGTCGACCCGCGGCAGGTGCTCGTCCACCGCGTCCGTCTCCGCGGCGTCGACGGGGGTGGGCAGCGAGTAGTGCACGACCTTGAGCGTGTCGAGCGGTTCGAGCGGCTGGTCCATCGCGGTGACGATGTCGCGGGTGGCCGCGATCGACAGGCCGCCCCGGGAGGTCAGGGCGCGGATCAGCCGCAGGCGCTGGACGTGCTCGTCGCCGTACAGGGTCAGCGTGGCCCCGAGGGGCCGGCCGGGCGGCAACAGGCCCTCACGCAGGTAGTACTTGATCGTCCCGACCGGTGTCCCGGACAGGCGGCTCAGGTCAGAGATCCTCATGCGCTCACTCACTCGAACGGTTCCGCGGGCGTCCGCGTGTGACCAGTCTCCCAGGTCCCCAGCTGGACGCGCCTGTTCGACAGTGCAACTATCTGCTTAGAAAGTGAAAGTTTCCAGAAGGTGCGCCGACCAGCAGCGCCGCCGGAAGCCACCGTCCTCGCACCCCGGCGCCGCTGCGGGCGCGACACCGCGACTGGAGCACCATGTCCGAGCCGACCCACGCCCTCACGACGAGCGCCCGCGGGCTGCTGCGCCGCCGGAGCCTGTGGATACCCTCCGCAGTGATCCTCGGCCTGTTGTCGTTCGTCCTGTCGCTGCTCTACCTGGGCGCCAACAACGACCCGGTCGGCTCGATGAAGAACCTGCCGATCGCCATCGTCAACGAGGACCGGGGCACGCAGGCGGCCGGCCGGCCGATCGACCTGGGCACCCAGCTCACCGCCCAGATCACCGGCGCCGCCGACCTGCAGGGGAAGGTCGACTGGAAGCAGGTCGACCGCCACACCGCCGACGACCTCATGGGCAACGGCAAGGTGTTCGGCGCACTCGTCATCCCGGACGACTTCTCCGCGTCCGTGGCCGCGCTGGCCGGCCCGCTCCAGCAGGGCGCGCACCCGCCGACCATGACGGTGCTCACCAACCCGGCCGCCGGAAGCTTCGGTTCCAACATGGCCTCCGAGATCAACCGCCAGGTCATCCAGTCCGCCTCCACCCAGCTCGGCGACCGGCTCACCCAGCAGCTGGCCCAGCAGGCCGCACAGCACCCCGCACAGCAGGCGGGCGCGCCGGGCACCGCCGCCAAGCTGATGATCACCGACCCGATCAGGACCACCGTCCAGGCCGGCCACCCGCTCGGCGACCACAGCGGCCTCGGGATGAGCGCCTTCTTCTACACCCTCGTCCTCGTCCTCGGCGGCATGCTCGGCGCCAACGTGATCCACGCCCAGCTGGACACGGCCCTCGGCTGGCTCGCCAACGAGAAGGGCCCGTTCCGCAGCATCAGGCCCGTCCAGCACCTCAGCCGCGTCGGCCACTTCACGGTCGCCTCCGTCCTCATGGTCGCCCTGTCGATGCTCACCTCCGCACTCGCCATGGCCGCGGCGGTCGGCGTCATCGGCATCGACGCCTCCCACCTGCCGATGCTGTGGCTCTTCGGAACCTGCGCCACGGCCGCGATGGGCATCACCGCGCTGGCCCTGCTCGCCGCGTTCGGCACGCCTGGCCCCATCGTGTCCATGCTGATCCTGATCGGCCTCGCCGTTCCGTCCGCCGGCGGCACCGTCCCGCTGCAGGCCCTGCCCTCCTTCTACCGGTTCCTCGCCGAGTTCGAGCCCTTCCGCCAGGTGGTCGACGGTGTCCGCGCCATCCTCTACTTCGACGCCCGGACCGGTGCCGGACTCGGCCGCGCCTGGACCATGGTCGGCATCGGGTTCGCCCTCACCCTCGCCCTCGGCCTCGTCGTCACGCATCTCTACGACCGCAAGGGCCACCGCCGGTCCGCAGCTCAGCTGCAGACCCCGCAGCCGGCCCCGATCGGCTGACCCGTACCTGCGGACCCGACGCCGGCCGCGCGCCGGCGTCGGGCCGACGGCTGCGCGACCGCTCCGCCCCGGCAGCCGGGCCGTCTGCGGCCGTTCACCCCGACCCGGCGAAGAACAACGAACGCTGTGGACTCCTCCCCCGCCCAAAGCCCCACCAGGACACGAACCTCGGGACGGCCCACCATGTCTCGGAACACTCTCGAAGGGATGCCCGCCTCAACCGGCGACCCGTCCCACGGCACACCGGAAGCCCCCGCCACCGCCACTGGCCCCCTGCGGCCGCTCGGCGTCCTCCATCACGTCGCCTCGACGTTGACGGCGCAACTGGCGGCCGACCTCAAGGCACACGGACTCACCGCGCCCACCTTCCACATCCTCGCCGTCCTGCGGCAGGCCGGCCCCGCCCACCGGCTGACCACCGGTCAACTGGCCGCCATCGACATGGTCACCTGCTCCGGAATGACCGTGCGCGCCGACAAGCTGGAGCGCGGCGGGCTGATCGTCCGCGAACGCGACGAACACGAC
Organism: Kitasatospora griseola; assembly: GCF_044999035.1. Classification (NCBI taxonomy): domain Bacteria; kingdom Bacillati; phylum Actinomycetota; class Actinomycetes; order Kitasatosporales; family Streptomycetaceae; genus Kitasatospora; species Kitasatospora griseola. The sequence continues at coordinate 2,063,383 of NZ_CP173360.1, forward strand.
CGCCGCGTCATCCACCTCCGCCTCACCGAGCGCGGCCTGGACCTCACGGACCGGATCCTGGCCGACCAACACACCCGCGAAGCCCGGCTGATGGCAGCGCTCGACACCGACGAACTCCAGGCCCTGGCCAAACTCGCCGACACCCTTGAGCGGACCCTCCAACACGCCGCCGACGAGCCCCCGCCCCCGCCCGCGCCACCGCACTGACGAAACACCCGCACGCCGGACGCGCGGCCCGCCCACCGCGCCACGACCCGTCGCCTTCCGTCGCCGCAAGCCGACCGACCGCTGCCACCAGAGGTCTCGTCAGAACCCGCAAGGTCGCGTCGTCTCGGGCCGCGGGTGTGCAGGAAGACCACCGGGCCGCCCTCCAGGCGGCCGGTCGCGTCCAGGTCGAGCAGGGCAGCGAGCCTCCCGGGCCGCCCCGGGCGGGCGCCCGGCGGGCGGTGCGCGGGGGCGGGTCCGGCCGGATCGCGGGTGAATCCGGGTTGTTCTCTGGTGAACGAACCGAACAGGCCCGCGGCAAGCGGCATGATGTGGCTCACCGCTTTCACAGGCAGATGACGAGGCGTGAGATGACGGACAGTCAATTACCTTTCCAGGAAGGTAGTTCCGGCGGCGAGGGAGGTCTCACCGGCGTGCGGATGTGGGCCGCCGCGGCGTCCGGGCGGGCGGAGTCGCTGCTCCTGCCCGACCCCGCCGGCCCGCCCCGGCCGGTGGTGGGCGATCCGGCCGTGCGGGACCGGGCGATCGACGAACTCGCCCAGTTGGAGCGCTTGTTGGGGGCGGGCGAGAAGCAGCGTGCGGTGCTGGCCGCCCGGCTCGGAGGGCTGCTCGCTCTCCGGCTGCTCAACCGTCAGGGTGAAGCCGCTGACCGGGAGCGGGCCGTCGGGCTGCTCCGGGAAGCGCGCTCCGCCGTACCCGGGCTGTCCGGATGGGAGGCGAAGCGGGCTGCGCTGATGCTCGTCCTGCTGCTGCTCCCGTTGCCGGAGGTTCCGACGAGCGACCCGCCGGCCTTCTCCGACCTGCTGGCCTTCCAGCAGGCCAACGCCGCCGCACTGCGTCCGGACAACCCGGTGGTCTCCGAGGTGCGCGTCCTGCTCGACGAACTCGCCGAGGTGCCGTGGCCGCCCGAACTGGCCCGACAGTTGGACGACATGCGGACCGTATTCGCGCTGATGGGCGGGAGCACCGACGAGTTCTTCGCCGGGGTGGGATCACTGGTCGACGCGCTGCCGCCCGACTTCCCGTTCCTGCCGCAGCTCCGAGCGCTGCGCGACCTGATGCCGGAAGAAGCCGCCCCACCGCCCGGCCGGGCCGAGCCACAGCCCACCACCGCGCCGGATCCGACGGCCGCGCAGGAGGCCGACGAGCGGGACCAGGCACTGCTGCTCGCGCTGGTCAACCTGTCGGTCCCGGGCTCGCTCTCGCCGGCCCAGGTGGAGGAGCTGGCGGACCTGGTGCACGGTGCCCGGGTGCACGGCGCGGACGACCCGGAGGCCGCGGCCGGTGACGCGATCACCTACGCGGCGCTGCAGCTCATCGAGGCCCTCCGGGACAACGACCTGGAACGCCTGGCCGCCGCGGTCGAGCAGGTGCGCCGCAGCGGCGAGCAGCTCCCCCAGGACAGCGCGTGGTACCCGTTCGTCTCGACCGTCGAGCCGCTGATGCTCGCCCTCACCGCGGAGCTCGGCGGCAACCTCCAGGACCGGGAGGCGGCCGAGCAGCGGATCGCCGCCGCGAACGAGCGGTTCGCCGCGGGGAGCACTCCGGCGGAGCCCGGCGCCGTCGCGGACGTCTCGCGGGTGTTCGCCGTCCGGCTGCGGGTGGACCACCTGGTGCAGGAGGAGGACGCGGCGGGCCTGGAGCAGTGCGTCGCGGAACTGCTGGCCCTGCGGGAGGCCGGCCTGGGGGGCGACGCCGTGCCGATCTCCGAGCTGGTGCTCGGCGACGCCTACCAGCAACTGGGCCGTCTGCGCGGCGACTCGGAGCTTCTGGAGCTCGGCCTCGCGCACGTCACGGCCGCGTCCGAGGCCCTCGTGCCGGTCGCCGACAGCCTCGGTGTCCACGAGTCCTGGCTCACCGCCATCACGGCGATCCGGGCCGATCTGACCCAGGACACGGAGCTGCTGCGCGCGCGCCTCGACGGATCGCCGGCCGGAGCGACCGCCGCGGGGACCGAACCCACCGCCGCCGCGCGGATGCGTTCCATGGCCCTCGCCCTGCAGGCCGAGATGAGCGGCGACCGGGCCGATCTCGACCGCGCCATCGCCGAGTTGGCCGCCGTCCAGACCGTCCTGAGAGGGGGCGGAACCCGCTTCAAGGACGCCGATCTGCTCTGGACGCTGGCCGACCTCCACCGGCGACGCGGCGACGCGGCGCTCGACGACCCGGCGAACGCCGCGCGGGCCATGGTGGAGTCCTTCGAGGCCACGGCCGCCGACGTGCTGCTGCAGTCCGGCGCCGAGCACCGGCTGCTGACGGCCCGGGACGGCGCCTCCCGGGCGGTCCAGGCGGCCTGGTGGGCGGGGTCGCACGGGCAGGTGGAACAGGCGGTGACCATGCTGGAGCTGGGCCGTTCGATGGTGCTGCAGGCCACCGCGGCCGCCGCGGACGTCCCCGAACTGCTGACCGCGCGCGGCCACCGCGAGCTGGCCGAAGCATGGCGGGCGGCCGGCGGCGGGGCGGACCCCGGCTCGGTGCCCAGCCTGCTGCGCCGCCGGGCTCTGGACGCACTCGGCTACCGCGCCGGTTCCGGCCCGTTCGAGCCCGCCACCGTGGCCGAGTTGAACGCGGGTCTGCTGCCGTCGGACGCCGACGCGCTGGTCTACCTGCTCGCGGGCGCCGGGAGCGCGCCGGGCATGGCCATCGTCCTCGGCCCCGATCTGGAACCCGGGGTCCTTGCGCTGCCGCTGCTCGCGGGCGACCGGCGCGCGCCGCTGGAGAAGTACCTGGACGTCTCCGCCGAGCGCTCCCGGCTGCTCGCCGCCGGGCAGCGGACCGCCGAGTCCGCCGAGCGGCTGGCGGCGGTGGAGGAACGGTGGGAGCAGGCGCTGTCCGCGCTCGCCGACTGGGCGCTGCCGGCGGCGGTCGGCCCGGTGCTCCAGGGCATCGCGGAGCGGTTGGCGGCCAACCCCGGCCGGCGCCGCGGCCGCCCGGGCGGCCCCAGGCTGGTCCTGGTGCCCTGCGGCACCCTCGGCGTGGTGCCCTGGCACGCCGCCCGGCTGCCCGAGGGCGCCCCGTACCGGTACATCTGCGAGGTCGCGGTGCTCTCGTACGCCGCCTCCGGGCGGGAGTTCCTGCGCGCGGCGGGCCGCGAGCGCCTCGCGCCCGACGGGCGGTCCGTCCTGGTGGCCGACCCCAGGTTGGACCTCACCGGCGCGGAGGACGAGGTGCTCGCGCTCCGCGACGGCTGCTACCCGAACGCCGAACTGTACGGCGACTACTACGAGTTGGATGAGCCTCCGGTCCGCGCCGGCACGCCCGAGGAGGTGCTGGCGCTGCTGCCCGGTGCGGAGCCGGACCGGCCCGTCTCGCTGCTGCACATCGCCTCGCACGGCAGCGCGGGGCTGCGGCCCACCGTGTCGGCGCTCAACCTGGCCGTGCCGCCGGACAGCCCGGCCGTACCGCCGGGCACGCCGGACGCCGGGATGCTGACGGTCAGCCGACTGCTGGACCGCCGGGACGGCGCGTCCGCGTCCGCCGGGCCGCTGGTGGTGCTGAGCGCCTGCGAGACCGACCTGAGCACCCGGGACCACGACCAGGCGCTCACCCTGGCGACGGCGTTCCTGGCCGCCGGCGCCACCGACGTGCTGGCCTCGCGCTGGACCGCCCGGGACAGCGCCTCGGCCCTGATGATGGCGGTCTTCCACCACTTCCGCGCGAAGCACGGCAGCAGCCCGGCCGACGCCCTGCAGGCCGCCCAGCGCTGGATGCTCGACCCCGACCGCACCGCGCCGCCGGGCCTGAGCCCGCACCTGCGGCGCGAGGTCGGACGGCCGCACCTGGCCCGGCTGCCCGTCTGGGCGGCGTTCGTCCACCACGGCTCCCCCGGGGCCGTGAGCGCCGTGGACGTCCGCACCGCCGGAGCGCCGACCGTCCCGGCTCCGAGCCGCCCCGAACCCGTCCCGGAGGAAGAGGCATGACCGCGGAAGCACTCTCCGCGCCGTCCCGGCGCACCGCGACGCCGCCGGAGGTGGCCGCGCCGTGACCACGCCCACGACGACGCTCGGCTTCGGCCGCGGGTACGACGAACGGCAACCGGTGATCGTGCTGCTGGACACCTCCGCCTCGATGGCCCGGCCGGCCGCCCGGCCCCGGATCGCCGAGCTCAACCGGGCGCTGGCCGACTGGTTCGGCTCGGTGCGGTCCCAGGACCGGCTGCGCGCCCGGGTCGAGGTCTGCCTGATCGCCTTCGACTCCGCGGTGCGGGTCTTCCAACCGGACACCGGGGCACTGGTTCCGGGCACGCCCGCGGCGGACGCCCGGCTGTTCGCGCCGATCGACCGGCTGACCCCGCCCGAGCTGCACGCCGACGGCTACACCAACCTGCTGCCGGCGATCCGCCTGGCCCTGGAGCTGGCCGCCCGGCGGCACCGGGAGCTGACCGACCAGGGGCTGCCCGCGCTGCGGCCGCTGATCTGGCTGCTCACCGACGGCGCGCCGACCGACGGAGTGGGCCGGGCCCTGGCCGCGGCCGAACTGGCCGACGACGCCGCCCTGTTGCGGCGGGCCGAGGAGCAGCGCGAGTGCGTGTTCTTCGTGGTCGGGGTGCGGGGCGCGGACCGGGCCGTGCTGGAGGTGCTGGCGCCGAAGGCCACCTACATGCTGGAGCAGCTCGACTTCGGCGAGATCCTCCAGTTCCTGTTCCACAGCGTCGACCAGGTGCACCCCGGGGACACGGCCGCGTCGACCCATCAGCAGGTGGCGCGGCAGGTCGCGATGCGGGCGGCCTTCGCGGGCTTCATCGAGGACCAGCTGTGAGCGCCGCCGGCCGCCGGATCGTGGCGGGCGCGGTGGTGCAGGGCGCAGGCCACCTGGCCACCGGCCTCGGCTGCCAGGACGCCTTCCGGGCGGCGGCCGCGCCGGACAGCTCGGCGCTGGTACTGGCGGTCGCCGACGGCGCGGGCAGCCGGGAGCGCAGCGCACTGGGCGCGCACCTGGCGGTGGACGTCGCCTGCCGTCGGCTGCTGGCGGTCGAACCGCCGTCGGCCGACGCCGCACCGGCCGACTGGCAGGCCTGGCTGGACGAGCGGGCCGACGCCGTGCTGGACGGCTGGCTGGCGGCGGTCCGGGCGCTGCTCGCCGCCGAGGGCCCCGACGACGGCGACGACCCGGGGGGCGCAGGCGGCGGCACCCGGGAGCAGACGTTGGCCGCCACCCTCGCCGCCGCCGTGATCCGCCCGCCGTGGGTGGCCTTTCTCCAGGTCGGGGACTGCTTCGGCGCCGTGCTGAGCCGCCCGGACGGCGACCGCGGCGAGCTGTGCCGACTGGCGCTGCCCGCGCAGCGGCCCGCCGACTTCCTCTCCACACCGGGCGCCCGGGAACGGGCGGTGACCTCGGTGCTGCACGAGCCGTCGCTGAGCGGCGTGGTGCTCGCCACCGACGGCTGCGCGCCGCTCGCCCTCGACCACCCGTCCGTCCTCGGACTGCCGCCGGAACACGGCCCGGCGCCCTCACCGCGGTTCTTCCAGCCGCTGGCCGCCGCACTGCGCGCCAACGGCGGCGACGCGCAGCCACTGCACGCGCTGCTCTCCGGCCCGGACGCGGCCCGCAGCGGCGACGACCTGACGGTGCTCTGCGCGCTCTCCCCCGGCGGTGGCCCGTGGTCGTGAACGCGTCCGCCCTCGGCCGCCCCTCGAACCCCGCACCACCGGCCGCCTCGCTGCACACGCACCCCTGCGGCCCGGGCGCGGCCCGCCGCGGCGACGATGCGACGGCGCGGTGCGCACCCGCCCCCGGCGGTGGCCCGTGGTGGTGAGCGTGCTGGCCGCCGACGGGCGGCGCTGGCGGCTGGCCGAGCAGGTCGGCCAGGGCGGCGAGGGCGTGGTCTTCGCCGTCGCCGACCGGCCGGGGCTGGTGGCCAAGCTGGTGCCGCACCCCACCGACCCGGCCGGGCACCGGGAGCGCATCGGGCGGCTGGTGCGCCGGCGGCGCGAGCCGCACACCGCCCGGCTGCTCTCCGGCGAACTGGGCACGCTGGCCTGGCCGTTGCTGGCGGTGCGCACGGTCCGCGGCGAGGGGCACGGCTACCTGATGGCCGACCTGCGCCCGCGCCACCAGCCGCTGGACCGGCTGCTCCACGCCGCCGACCGGGAGCGGCACCTGCCGGGCGCGGACTGGGCGACCGCGCTGCGGGCCGTCGCGGCGCTGGCCGCGCTGGTGGCGGCGGTCCACGCGGAGGGGTACGTGGTCGGCGACCTCAAGCCGGGCAACGTCTGGGTGGACGGACGCGGCAGCGTCGCCCTGTCCGACCTGGACTCCTGGCAGTTCGCCGACCGCGGCACGCTGTTCGAGAGCCGGCCGCGGACCCCCGGCTACACCGCGCCGGAGCGGATCGCCGACCCGTCCGCCGCGCCGACCCGTTCCGCGGACGACTTCGTCCTGGCGGTGCTGGTGCACCAGGTGCTGATGGCCGGCCTGCACCCGTTCTTCGGGCTGCCGGCCGACGGCGGCCCGTACCTGTCGCTGGACGACAACCTGCGGCACGGGCGCTGCCGGCTGACGGACCGTCGGAGCGTCCGGCTGTCGGAGCCGCTGCCGCCTGCGGACCTGCTGCCGGGCGCGGTGCGCGTCCTGCTCCGGGCCGCCTTCGGCGAGGCCGGCCGCGGCAGTCCGGCCGCCCGGCCGACGGCGGCCGACTGGAGCAGGGTGCTCGGCGCGGAGCTGGGCCCGGGGAGGCTGCGCCGTTGCCCGGCCGAGCGCCGGCACGTGCACACCGTGGAGCGGCCCTGGTGCCCGTGGTGCGACCTGGCCGGACGGGGCCACCACGAGTACCCGGCCGAGGCCGGGGCCGCCGGACCGGCCCCGGCGCCGCCCCGAACGGTCCGGCCCGCCCGCCCGCCGCACAGCCCGGGGAGGAGTCAGTGAACGACCACGGGGGAACCAGGCTCTCCGTCGCCCGCACCCTGGCGCGCTGCACGGTCCTCGGGCCCGGCGCGCGGGCGGTGATCTGGGTGCAGGGCTGCCCGCTGCGCTGCCGCGGCTGCGTGGCCGCCGAGACCCTGCCGTTCACGCCGGCGGAGCAGGGCCGACCGGTCGCCGACCTGGTCGACTGGTTGGCGGCGCTGTCGGGAATCGAAGGCGTCACGCTCTCCGGCGGCGAGCCGTTCGCGCAGGCCGAGGCACTGGTCGAGCTGCTCGACCGGCTGCGTGAGCGGCGCCCGGAGCTGTCCGCGATGGCCTACTCCGGGTTCCGGCTGCCGGTGCTGCGCCGCGGCACCGCCGGCCAGCGGGCCCTGCTCGACCGCCTGGACCTGCTGGTGGACGGCCCGTACGTGGCCGCGCTCCACGCCGACCTGCGCTGGCGCGGCTCCTCCAACCAGCGGATCCACGCCCTGACCGCGCGGTACGCGCAGGTGCCGACGGAGCCCGACACCGGCGCCGGGCTGCAACTCTCCGTCGGCCTCGACGGCGCCGTGTCCTGGGCGGGCGTCCCGGCCGTCCCGGGGTTCCGCGCCGAACTGGAGCGCCGACTCGCGGCCGACGGCTTCGAACTGCGGACCGCACCGGGACACGAACCGTCCCACCGAGCCGCACCGCACCTCCGGGAGGGAACCTGATGAGCGGATCACCCATGTACAGCGCGGTCGGCGTGGGCGCCGCCGTCCGGGCCGCGCAGGCGGCGCAGCAGCAGGCCCGGCTGGCCGAGCGGCGCCGCCGGGAGCAGGCCCGGGCCCGGGAGCGGGCCCGGCTGGCGGCCCGGCGCGCCGCGGAGCGGGCCGCCGAGCGGGCGGCCCGGGAGCGCCGGGACCGGGCGCGGATCGCCCAGGCCCGGCGGCGGGCCGAGGAGCGCTCCGAGGAGCTCGCCCGGCGGGACGGCGCGGAGCGCGAACAGCGGCTGGCGGCGTTCGGCGAACACCGGCGGGCAGCGGTGTCGCGCAGCCTGGACGACGTGGCCAGGCTGATCACCGAGGTGCGCGGGCAGGCGGACCCGCAGACGGTGTTCGACCTGGACGGTCGACTGTCGCTGCTGCGCAGCCGGCTCCGGCTGGACCCCGACCCCTCGCTCGGCGCGGCGGCGGAGCAGCTGCGCAGCCGGGTGGTGGCCCTCCGGCGCACCGCGCCGGATCCGGAGACCCCCGATCGGGCCGGTCAACTGGCCGCTCTGGAGGGGAGGTTGGCGGCGATCAGCCCGGCCGAGGGCGGCCCGGACACCGCGGGCCGGGCCGGCTGCACGCAGCTGCTGGAGCGGATGCGCGGCGCGCTGACGGGTGGTCAGGGCCTGCGTTTCGACGCGCTGCTCGGCACCGCGGAGCACGACCTGGCCCGCCACGCCGCCGCGGTGGCGCGGGCCGAGGCCGAGACGCAGGCCCGGCGCGCGGCGGAGACCGCGGCCCGGGCCCGCCTCGTGGCCGAGGCGGAGCTCGCCGCCGAGCTGGAGCGGCTGCGGGCGGTGGCCGCGGCCGAGCAGGCGGCGGCCCGGCTCGCCGAGCAACTGCTCGAAGCGGGGCAGCGGTTCGAGGTGGTCGCCCAGGGGGCCCGGAACGCGGCGCAGGATGCCGCGGAGCTCGGCGAGCCGACGCTGCACGAGCAGCTGCTCGGCCTGCTGGACCGGGCCGGGGCCGCCCTGGCCGAGGGGCGCGGCGAGCCGGCGCTGGCCGCCGTGGCGGAGCTGGAGAGCGTGCTGCCCGCCGCCGAGGAGCGCCTGGACGACCTGCTGGCCGCGCACGAGCAGCGGACCGAGCTGGCCCGGGTGCTGCAGGACGCGATGGCCGCGGCCGGCCTGGGCTTCGCCGGGTTCGAGGACCGCGGCCAGGACCTGGTGCTGCACTTCGACCGGGCGGGCGGCGCCACCTACGAGGCGACCTTGCAGCACGACGCGACCGGCACCCCGGTGCTGAGCTACGTCGTCGAGGGCGAGCCGGACCGGATCGTCCTTCCGGCGACCGGCGAGATCACCTGCGACCGCACCGAGGCGCTGCTGGACCACGTGCACGAGCTGATGGCCGCCGACGACTACCACCCGGGTGAGCTCGACTGGGACGGCAAGCCGCCGCCCTCCGGTGTGCCCTTCACCAAGGCCGACAGGAGGAGGACGCGGTGACGGAGCACCGGCCCGAGGAGCGCCCGGACGGGCGGGCGGTCGCCGCCGATGTGGCGCCGCGCTGGGCGGTCTCGCTGTTCCTGGAGCTCTGCCGGGGCCGGCAGGCGATCGTCACCGGCCGGGTCCGCGACCGCTGGTGGCTGGCAGGCCGACCGGCCTCGTTCCGTACCGTGCTGGCCAACTGGCTGCACTTCAACGGGTCCGACGTGGTGGCCTGGTGGGACCCGGTGGGCGGCCTCGGCTTCCCGCTGGAGGGCCACCAGGAGCGGTTCGCCGCGCTGGGCCGGCGGGCCGCGCCGGGCGACCCGCCGGACCGCAGGACCGGGCCCGAGGCCCCCGGCGCCGAGGAGCGCACCCCGCCGCGCACCCCGCGCGGCGACGTGCGCCACGGCAGCCTCGCGCGGCTGTCCGCACCGCGCCCTCCGGCCCGGCAGTTCGCCTCGGCGGACGAGGCGCTCGCGGAGGCCCACCGGCTGGCCGCCGACGAGGCCAACGCGATCGCCTTCGTCTTCGAGGACCTCGACCTCGCCCTGCCGACCGACCAGCCGTCCAGCGCCCTCGGCTACCTCCGGCTGCGCGCGGCGATGACGGACGCGGTGGCGCCGCTGGCGGGCGAGCACGCCACCGCGTTCGGCGAGCGGCCGCGCAACCCGGTGCTCGCCGTCGTCGGCGACCTGGGCCGGCTGCCGGGCTGGCTGCACCGGGAGGACCCGCGCACCGTGGTGCTGCACGTCGACCCGCCCGACCAGACCGAACGGCGGCTCTGGTTCAGCATGATCGGCCGGGAGTTCAACGGCGGCCCGCAGGCCACCCGCGCCGACTTCGAGCCGCTGGTCGCCGCCACCGACGGGATGAGCGGCTGGGAGCTGGACGCGCTGGCCCGCTCCTCGCACGTCCGCCGGGTGGCGGTCCAGCAGCCGGGCCGCCTGCTGGACCGCCACCGGCTCAACGTCACCACCGACCCGTGGACCCAGCTGGACCACCGGACCATCGTCGAGGCGGCGGGCGAACTGGGCGACCGGGTGATCGGCCAGCCCGCGGCGGTCGACGCGGTGGTGGGCGCCCTGCAGTCCGCCTACGCCGGCATCGGCTTCGGCAGCTCCGGGGCCTCGCGCCCGCGCGGCGCCTTCTTCTTCGTCGGGCCGACCGGGGTGGGCAAGACCGAACTCGCCAAGTCCGTCGCCCAGTTGATCTTCGGTGATCCAAGCGCCTACGCCCGCTTCGACATGAGCGAGTACCAGCAGGAGCACTCCGCCGAGCGGCTGGCCGGCGCGCCGCCCGGCTACCTGGGCCACGAGCGCGGCGGCGAGCTGACCCGCCGGGTGCAGGAGCGCCCGTTCAGCGTGCTGCTCTTCGACGAGATCGAGAAGGCCCACCCGGTCGTCCTCGACAAGTTCCTGCAGATCCTGGAGGACGGCCGGCTGACGGACGGTCAGGGCCAGACCGCGCACTTCTCGCAGAGCCTGATCATCTTCACCTCCAACACCGGCGCCGACGGACTGCCCGCCCTGCTCGCCGAGTTCGGCGACGAACTCCCCTACAAGGTGCTCCACCAGCACTTCACCGACGCGGTGGAGGACAAGTTCCGGACCATCGGCCGCCCGGAGATCTACGGGCGGCTCAAGCCCGGCGTGGTGGTGTTCGACATGCTCCGCACCGAGCACGTGGTCGGCATCGCCGAGCGGCTGCTCGCCCAGCTCGCCGAGTCGGTCCACGAACGCCACCGGGTCGAGCTGGTGCCCGACCGGCCCCGGCTGGACCGCTGGATCACCGAGCGGATGACCGCCCCGGAGCGGCGCGCCTACGGCGGCCGGCAGATCCGCAACGAGTTCGAGGCCGTGCTGCTCGCGGTGGTGCGGTATGTGGTCGAGCAGCGGCCCGCGCCCGGGACCCGGCTGCTGCTGACCGTCGACGAGGACGACGAGGTCCGGGTCGCTCCTGACTCCGGGCCGATCGCGGGTGAGGACTGAGATGTACGGAGTGGACCTGGGCGACAGCTACGCCCGGATCGCCTGGCTGGACCACGACGGCCGGCCGGTGACGGCCGACCCGCCGCCGGACGCGCCCGCCGTGCCCGCCACGGTGCGCGGCACCCCCGGCACCGAACTGCGGGTCAGCCGCGCGCCGGGCGCCGTCTCGGCCCGCGACCGGCTGCTGCGCCGGACCGCCGGCAGCGCGGCCGCCGCGGCGGCGCTGGTGGGCTGCGTGCTCGCCGAGCTGGCCCGGCACGTGACGGCCGCCGGCCGGGAGGCCCCGCACCGGGTGGTGCTGGGCCGGCCGACCGGCGGCGAGCCCGAACTGCGCCGCGCGGCGGAGGCCGCCGGCCTGCGGGTCGAGCAGGTGCTGCCCGAGGCGGTGGCCGCCGCGCTGCACTACGGAACGGTGCGGGAGGGGGTGCGCGGCTCGGTGCTGGTCCACGACCAGGGAGCGACCGGGCTGCGGCTGTCGCTGCTGTCCGTGGACGGCGACGAACGCAGCGTCAGCGTGCTGGAGACGGTGCACCGCCCGCTCGGCGGCGACCACTGGGACCAGCGGGTGGAGGCCGAGCTGCGGCGCTCGCTCACCGCCGCGGACCACGCCCCGGACGGCGCTCTGCGGCGCACCGCGGAGCACCTGCGGCTGGCCCTGGACACCGCCGACCACGCCCGGCGGACGATCCGCTGGGGCGGCACCGACCGGACGGTGGAGCTGGACCGGCAGACGCTCGACGCGCTGGTCCGGCCGCTGCGCGAGCAGTCCGCGGCGGCGGTCGGCGACCTGCTGGACCGGATCCAGGAGCGCGGCTGGGAGCCGCCGGACACCGTGCTGCTCGCGGGCGGGCTGGGCGCCGCCCCGGGCGCGAGGGAGTCGCTGGAGCAGCTCGGACTGCTCGTCCGCTCGGACGCTCCGCAGGCAGCGGTGGCGAGCGGGCTGGCGCTGGCCCCGACCGTCGGCATGCTCTGGGTGCAGGAGGGGCCGCAGGCCGCCCCGCCGCGCCGGACGCCGCGGGCACCGGGAGCGGGGCCCGTCGATCCCGAGCCGCGGTCGTCCGAGCCGCCGGTGGACGACCCCGAGCCGCCGTCGGCTGTCCGCCCGCCCTCGGCCGACCCGGCGACGGAGCCGGAGCCCGAGGCGGTGCCGGTCCCGCCGGAACCGGCACCGCCGACCGGACCTGACGAATCGCCGGCCGGACCTGACACGCCGCCGGCCGAAGCGGAGCCGGAGCCGGCCCGGCCCGAGCCGGAACCCGAGCAGACCTGGCCCGACCCGCCGGCCGGCCGCGGGCCCGAACCCGGCCCCGGGCAGGACGCGCCGCCCCCCGAAGGGACTCCTCCCCCGGCCTGGGACCGCGGGCCCGTCGCCCCGGAACAGCCGCCGCCCGGGGCCGCCGGGGAGCACCCCGTCCCCGTCGGGCAGCTCGACGGCCTGCGCCGCGACGAGCACCTGCTGGTCCGCTGGGTGTGGCCGGACGGCGCCCAGCAGGCGCAGGTCGAGTGGCGCCTGGACGGCGAGCCGCCGGCCGGGGTCGCGCGCAGCGGCGAACTGCGCTGCTCCCGCCGCGGCTACCACCACGACGGCGGCCTGACGCTGCCGGTCGGGCGCGGCGCGGTGGTGGTCACCGTCTGGGCGCTCGCCCCGTACCCGGCCGACCCGCTCGCCGAGCCCGCCGTGCTGGACCTGCCGGCCCGACCGCCACTGGTCCGCTACGACGTGCTGGTGCCGCGCCTGCGCCCGCTGGCCGCCCGGCGCGGCTGGACCGCCCGGCTGGTCGTCAGCTCGGCGACCGGCTGCCTGCTGCCGCCGCTCCAGGTGGTGCACGGCCTCGGCCGGGCCCGCCCGACCCGCGCCGGGGAAGGCGCCGTGCTGCACGAACTGGCCGAGCAACGCCTGGCGGCGGGCGTCCCGCTCACCGTCAAGGTGGCGGTGCCGCCCACCGACGGCCCGTCCTGGCTGGTCTGCCTCGCGCCCGCCGACACCGTCGATCTGCGCCCGATCTCGCTGCACCGACTGAGAGTGACCTGATGGCCTCCGACATCGCCTGCCCGTACTGCTACGAGACCTTCCCGGTCCGCGACATCCTGTTCCGCTGCATCGCCCGGCCCGGCCCGACCGGCAGCCGGTGCAGGGCCGAGCGCGACCAGGTGCTGGAGGAGCGCCGCGGCCGGCGCGGCGAGCTCGGCCCGGTCTTCGCCGCCCGGACCCGGGGGCAGCTCGCCCCGTGCCCGACCTGCCAGGCCGTCAGCACCTTCCGGATCTGCCCGGTCTGCCACAGCACGCTGCCCGCGCAGTTCGGGCTGGTGGACAACCGGCTGATCGCCATGGTCGGCGCCAAGGCCTCCGGCAAGACGGTCTACATGACCGTCCTGCTGCACGAGTTGATGAACCGGGTGGGATCGGCCGGCGGCTTCGCGCTGATGGCCGCCGACGACGAGACCATGACCCGGTTCGACTCCGACTACCAGGACCCGCTCTACCAGGGCGGCGAGCTGTTCCACGGCACCCGGACCGCCGTGGCCAACGACCACCGGGTGGACCCGCTGGTCTTCCGGTTCGGCGTGGCGCGCCGGCGGCTGCTGGGCGCCCGGCCGGAACACACCCTGCTCTCCTTCTTCGACACCGCGGGCGAGGACTTCAGCTCACAGGAGAGCGTCCAACTGAACACCCGCTACCTGGCCAACGCCGACGGCGTGATCCTGATCCTGGACCCGCTGCAGCTGCCCGGCGCCCGCCCGCTCGCCCGGCCCGGCAGCACCCTGCCGGACACCGCGGGCGCCGACTCCCCGATCAACGTGCTCTCCCGGGTGACCAGCATGCTGCTGCCGCACCGCTCCGGCCCGGACGGCCGGCTGCTCCCGGGCGCTCGCGGCGCCGGCCGGATCAGCACGCCGATTGCGGTGGTCTTCGCCAAGCTCGACGCCGTCTGGGACACCCTGGACCCGGGCAGCCCGCTGCGCGCCCACCCGCCGGGCGGCGCGCGCTTCCACACCGCGGACAGCCTGGACGTCCACGAGGAGGTGCGCCACCTGCTGCGGGAGTGGCGCGGCGGCTCGATCGACCAGATCCTCGACGCCAACTACCGGCACTACCGGTACTTCGGGATCTCCGCGCTGGGCAACAGCCCCACGGCGGAAAGCCAGGTGGCGCCCACCGGAATCCAGCCCTACCGGGTGACCGATCCGCTGCTGTGGCTGCTCAGCGAGTTCGGCTCGGTGGCCCGGCAGAGGCGGCGGTGACATGGCCTTCCAACAGCTCTACTACACGTCCTGCGAGCACGGGCTGAGCGGCTTCTCCGGCTACCAGTTCAACGCCGTCAGCCCGGACACCCCGGCCGAGACCCGGCACCTGGTGGAGTCGCTCACCGCCTACGAGCCGCCCCGGTCGCTGCTCAACTCGCAGACCCCGCAGGAGTTGGCGCGCTGCCCGGTGAACCTGGTGCACGTGCCGGGCAGCCCGTGCGTCTCGGCGCAGGTGCGCTACGTCGGACGGGACTCGGCCCGCCGGGTCGGCAACTACTTCGCCCACGCGCTGAGCACCCCGGACTTCGACCGGGACGGCGACGGCCTGCTCGGCATCGAGCTCTGGGACTCCGAGGTCTGGCGGAGCACCCCGTCGCCGAGCACCGTCCTGCCCGAGCTGGCGGACGTCCGGCCCGGCCCGCTGTCCCGGGCGGCGGTCGGCCGCTTCCTGCACGGACACCCGCACCGCGACCTGCTCGGGCCGCTGCTCGCGGCGACCCTCGACGCGCTCGCGCACCGGCGCACCGTGCTGCTGGTCGAACAGGACTCCACGCGGGTCGCGCACTGGATCGCGGCGCTCTGCTACCTGCTGCCGCCGCCCGCAGCCCGCCGGCTCTCCTTCGCCACCTACCTGCACCGGCCCGACCGCGGCCGGCTGCACCTGGTCGGCACGGTGCCGGAGATCCGGATCGACCTGGGACCCGAGCACCAGGACGCCTTCCACCTGCTGGACCTGGTGCAGGGCCGGGCCCCGGAGCTGACGGTCCCCCCGTTGGCCCGCCTGCTCACCCGGATCGACCTGCCCGCCACCCGGATCTTCTGGGCCCGCGCCGCCGAGCACCTGCGCGGCGACGAACCGGACCCGGACGCCTGGCACGGCCCCGCCGCGGCCACCGCGGCCGCCGCCGGCACGCCGCTGGCCGAGCCCGACATCGCCGCCGTGATCGGCTGGCTGCGGCACTCCGACGACCTGCCGGCCCCGGTGGTCGGCGCCGTCCTGCACGACCTGCACCGCCAACAGCGGCTGCGCCGCGACCGGTTGACCGAGCTGATCGGGATGTCGAAGGCCGCCGGGCTGCCCGAGTTCGCCCAGCAGCTGACCGGAGAGGTGGTCGAGCACGACCTGCTGCTGTTCCGCGACGGCTCCCCGCAGGCCCTGGATCCGGTCCGGATCGACGACCCGGAGCAGCGCCTCCGGTGCACCTCGCTCTGGCTGAACCACTTCCAGGAGGCCCACGGCGCGGCCGCGTTGCGCCTGCTCGCCTGGGCGGACGGCGCCGGCCTGGAACCGCCCGAGCACGAACTCGCCCGGCACGGCGCCCGGATCACCGAACGGCTGCTCGCCACCGCGGTGACCGCCGCCGCACCGGTCGGGCTGGAACAGCCGCTGACGGCCGCCGCCCGCCGCTGGCCCGCCTTCCGGCAGGGCCTGGCGGGCGCCGTGCTGGGGCTGGAGCAGGGTCGCCCCGGCCAGTTCCGCGAGGTGCTGCGCACCCTGCCGCCCGGGCTGCTCACCGAGGACGACCTGGCCGAGCGCCCGGACCTGCTGGAGGACTTCCTGGTGGTCGAGGTGGAGCGCCACCGGGCCCGCGCGGGCGCCACCCTGGTCCGCATCCTCGCCGCCCGGGGCAGCGGCGAGGTCGACCTGACGCTGCTCCAGTCGCTCTGGCCGGGCCACGGAAACCGCTGGTCGCACGCCGAGGCCCACACCCTGCTGCGCAGACTCCCGCCCGACCTGCACTGGACCGGCGGCGCCGGACAGTGGCTCGCCGCGACCGTCCTCCAGGACGCCCCCGGCCCGCTGGAACTCGCGGCCTTCCTGCAACTCGCCGAACTGCTGAGCCGCCCGCCCCGGGCCGACTGGCTGCCGGCCGACGCGCAGGCCTGCGTCGGGTACGCCCTGAAGCTCCGGACCGCGATCGAACAGGCCCGCACCGCCGACCAGTTGGCCGAACTGCTGGACGACCGCCCGGCCGACGGGTGGCTCCCCGCCCAGGCCCTGCTGCGCCGGCACCTGCCCCGGGCACTGACCGACCGGATGGTCCACCAGCCCGCCGTGACCGGCCCGCTGCTGGGCCGGCTGGACGGGCCGACCACGGCCGACTACCTGGCCCGGCTCGACGAGCAGACCCGGCGGGTGAGCCGCACCGCCCCGGCGGGTGAGCCGCTGATCAGCCACCTGACGGCCGTCGCCCGCGCCAAGCTGGCCGAGCGGCCCCGCGCCCGGGTCGTCGCGATCCTCACGCACGCCGGAAACCGCTGGCCCCCGGCCGACCTGGCCCGGCTCGCGGAGGCGATGCGCCCGGTGCACCGCGGCTGGGCCGACGCCCTCGACCGCGCGCTGGCGAAACGCCCGCCGACCCTCACGCAGCGCCTGACCCGCTGGCTCCCCGACCGCCGGACCAGGGCCGACCGCAGCCCCACCCCACCGAACCCGCAGGAGTGAGTCCGTTGGCCGAACTCGTCGGCGTCGTCCTGGCCTTCCTCGCCTACCTCGCCGCTCTCACCCTCTTCGTCGTGTTCGTCGCCCCGATCGTGGCGGCCGCACAGGCACTGCACCTCGTCGCCCTGCTGCTGCTCGGGCACGCCCGGCTGCTCGACGCGGTGCTGCGCCGGCACGAACCGGAGTTCCAGACCCGTCCGCTGCCGCGCCCCGACGACGAACCCCAACCGGCGCACCGCAGCTACTGGTTCGGCCCCGCCCAGCGCGACCTGCTGCTGATCGGCACGCACGGCCACCGGCGGGTCCGGCGGACCGCCGCCACCGCCTTCCGGACCGTCACCGACCGGATCGAGCAGAGCTCGGCCGACCTGCGGCCCGTCACCGTGCCGTTCGGCCTGGCGCTCTACGCCGGCCTGGCGGTCGGCCTGGGCCTCGCCGCCGGGCTGCTGGGCGTGCTGATGGTGCTGCACTGGCTGGTGATCCTGCTGCTGCAGGGCGGCGTCCGGCTGGCGGCGGTCCTGCTGGCGGGCGTGGACCTCGTGCTCCTGCGGATCCGCAACCTGCACGAGGGCGTGCTCTGCCCGCACTGCTTCGACCGGGTCCGGCGGCCCGTCCACGAGTGCTCCGACGAAGACTGCCGGCGCCGGCACACCGAGCTGCGCCCGGGCCGGTACGGGCTGCTGCACCGCCGGTGCGCCTGCGGCCGGCGGCTGCCCACCACCTTGCTCGGCGGCCGCTACCGGCTGCCCGGCTACTGCACCCACGCCACCTGCGGGCGGCAGCTGAGCACCGAGACCGGTCGGCTCGCCGAGTTCGCGCTGCCGCTGATCGGCGGCCGGGCGGCCGGCAAGACCCAGCTGATGGCGGCGATCCTGACGCTCCTCCAGCGGCCCGACCCGGACGGCCGGGCGCACGGGCGGCTCGCCGACCGGGAGACCGAGGAGCGCTACCAGTTGCTGCGCGAGGTGCTGGAGATCAGCGGCCACCCTCGCGCCACCCCGCCCGAACTGCGCCGCGGCTACTCGGTGCTGCTGGACCGCGGCCGGCCGCCCCGGCTGCTGCACCTGTTCGACACGGCCGGCGAGCGGTTCGTCCGGCGCGAGGAGACCGACGCGCTGCGCTACGCGCGGGCGGCCCGGACCTTCCTGTTCGTCCTCGACCCGCTCGCCGTGCCGGACTTCTGGAACCAGCTCGGCCCGGCGCAGGCGGACCGGCTGGACCGCACGCTCGCCTCGGACATGCGCCCCGGCGACGTGTTCGCGGCGGCGGTCAACGCCATCGGGGCGATGGGCGTGCCGCTGAAGCGCTGCCGACTGGCCGTCGCGATCAGCAAGGCGGACCTGCTCGAACAGGCCCTGGACGGGCCGGCCGGCCTGCCCCGGCAGGACGACAGCGACGCGGCTCGGCGGTGGCTGACGGAACACCTGGGGCTGGGCGGCCTGCTGGAGAACATGAGCCTGGAGTTCCGCGAGGTCCGGTTCTTCTTCACGGCCTCCGTGCTGAGCGACCCTCAGGAGGACGGCGCCGAGCCCGAGTTGCACGAGAGCGTGGCGCCGCTGCTGCGCTGGTGCCTGGCCGGCAGCCGGAGGCCGAGGGTCCGGCCCCGGCCCCGGGGCGCCGTCCCGGCGCAGCGCACGGCCCCGGCGCGGGCCCGGGTGCTGCGGTGACGTGCTCCGCCCGGCCGGGCCCCGGTCAGCCCGCCGGCCTCCGGTCGTGGGCCGGGCGGAGCCCGGCCGGGATCCGCTCCACCAGCGCCGCCGCCTCGGGCGTGCGCACCACGAAGTGCACCTCCCACTGCGCGCCGCGCGCCAACTCGGCCTCCACGGCCGCCCAGACGGCGGCCAGGCTGACCTCGTGCGGCAGGCCGCCGCGCCCCGAGCCGAGCAGCGGGAAGCAGATCGAGCGCAGCGGCGGATCGAACCGCCGGTGCTCCTCGGCGAGGACGGCGAGTGCCCGGGCGGCGGCCCGGGTGACGTCGGTGGGCAGCACGTCGTAGTCGTTGGTGCCGGCCCGGGGCACCGCCACGGCCGCGTGGTAGATCCGTCGCACTCCCTGCTCGGCCAGGGCTCCCGAGCCGGTGGCGGCGACCGTTCCGGGCCGCACGGCGCGCCCGGCGACCCCGTGCTCGGCCGCCCAGGCGCGCAGTTCGTCCTGCACCGGGTCGGCCAGCACGTCACCCGTCACCCCGTGCCGGGCCGAGGCCCGGCGCAGCGAGGCGGCGACCGAGGACTTGTACGGCTCGGGCAGCGCGAAGTGCAGGTTGGACGGGGACACCACGACGTCGACCTCGCGCAGCAGGTCCACCGGGTGCACGTGCAGGGTGAGTTCCACCTGCCGTCCGCCGGCCGGGCAGCGGACGGTGCGGTGCGTGCCGCCGCCCGGCCCGGCGGTCGGCGCGGGAGCGGCGGCGGGCGCGGCGGCGAGCCGCAGGATGTGCTCGGCCACCTGCTCCAGGACCACCACCTCGTGGTCCTTGCGGAACCGTTCGACGCTCACCCGGTACACCTCGGCGGCCCGGGCCCGGCGCTCGGAGGCCGGCCGGTCCCGGGTGCCCGGGGCCAACCCGAGGGTGTACTCGGCGGCGGTCCGCAGCGTCCCGGCGTCCAGCTGCGACACGGCCAGCCGCAGCAGTGACTCGACGGCCGCACCGGCGGTCCCGGCGGTGGAGGGGACCACCGCGTCCGCGGCCGACTCCAGGGCGGGCAGCGCTCGGCCGCGCAGACGGACCGGCCCGGCCCGCCTGACCTCCTTGAGTTCGGACACGAGTGACGCTGGGTCAGGTACGGGCGCGGCCATGCGCCCACCATGGCATCACGGCGCGGGGGCGGACAAGTAGCCGGTGCGCAGCGCCGGTTGACCGGCCGGGCTCACCACCCTACCGGGACGGAGATCTCCGCCCAGAGCGGCTCCAGCAGCTCGTTGGCCTGCTTCAGGCCCTCCCGGGAGCCGAGGTCGGCGATGCTCCGCTCCGCCACCACCTCCAGCGGCCCGCCGTCGCCCTGCTCGACGCGGTCCCGGTAGAGCACCATGACGTCCTCGCCACGGTTGCGCCGGGAGTCCCAGAGCAGGCCCTGCGCGTTCGGCGCCTGGGCCCGGATCTCGCTGGACCAGCGCCGGGCCACCGCGTAGTTCCGCTCGTCCTCCAGCAGCGAGGCATCCTGCCGGACGGCGGCCAGGTCCGCACCGGTGCGCAGCGCGACCAGCGCCAGGTCGTGGCGCACCCGCAGGCAGCTGAGCGAGCGTCCGTGCGCCGCGGCGTAGAGGATCTCCCGCTTGCCGTCCCGGCCGCTGTAGGGCACGGAGCGCAGCAGGCTCTCGGCCATCGCGGTGACCGGGCTGCCGGCCAGGTAGAGGTAGTGGTACGGGTCTAGGACGGTGCCCTCGAACCGGCCCCCGTCGAAGTGGATGTCGGACAGCCGGTCGTTGAACTGGTTCGGCGCGTACTTGGAGTGGTGCACCCGCCACAGTTCGGTGCCCGCGGCGACCGTGTGGAAGTTGGGACACAGCAGCCTGCCGGTCCTCGGGAAGAACCCGGTCGGGTCGAAGGTGCGCTCGCTCATCATTCCCCCTCCACCAGCTGGGTGGCCGCGCCGACCAGTCGGTGGTCGGGCAGCAGGCCGAGCAGGTCGGCGGGTGTGCCGCCCAGCCAGCTGTTCTCGCTCAGCCACCAGGTCCCGGCGCCCCAGGGGTCGATGTCGGCCAGCAGCAGCCGGTTGACCTCCAGCACCACCTGGCGCGGGGCCCCGACGCCGTCGACGAACTGGAACCGCGGGTAGCGGTCGCCCTCACGAGGGGCCGTCACCCGGATCAGCTCGACCGGCGGCGGGCCGCCGCAGCGGTCCCGGGTCTCCTGCGCGGAGAACGTCCCGACGCCGAGCAGCAGGTGGCCGGGCCGGGTCCCGGTCTCCGGGAGCGCGGGTTCGGCTTCGGGTCCGGCTTCGGGTCCAGCCTCGGCTTCGGCTTCGGCTTCGGGTTCGGGTTCGGGTTCGAAGGCGGGTGCCGACAGCCAGGCCAGCAGCTCGCGCGCCGCGGAGACGTCCACCGGCTCGGGCGGGGCGGCGGTCAGCCGCCAGGACTCCAGCGCGACGCTCACCCGGTGGTCGAACGGCAGCGGCCGCAGCGCCCGGCGGACGCCCTGCATCGCGTGCCGCCGGCCCCGGTCGTCGCCCTCGGCCACGGCGGCGAGCACCGCGAGCCGTTCCAGCAGCAGCGCGTACCCCTCCTCGCCGAGCGCGGCGCGGATGCTGTCGTGGTGCTCCCGGATCAGGTCGAGCAGCGGGTCGCCCGCCGGGCTCCGGCCGGCGCCCGTTCCGTCCTCGTTCATCCGGTCCTCCTTTCGCTGGTGGTGTCGTCGTTCGCGGCTCCGGGGCCGGGGTGGCCCTGGTGGATGAAGGCCCCCCAGTGGACGATCCGGTCGAGGTCGGGCCGGCCCGCCGCCCGGAGCAGGTCGCCGTGCAGCGAGCCGGGATTGGACCGCCGCGGGTCGAGCATCCACAGCTGCGCGGACCGCAGCGCCTCGGCAGGGCTGAGCCGGTCCTCGTTCAGGTAGTGGTGGAACACGGCCATCAGCACCGCCGTGGCGCCGTCCGAGGCGGCCCATCGGGAGCCGATGACGTCCCGCGCGCCGGCTGTGACGAAGCCGGTGGTGACGGTCAGCGCCTCGTCGTGGTCACGCGTCGACAGGTCCGTCTGACAGGCGCTCAGCACCACCAGCGGGCCGTCCTCCCGGCCGGCCGCCGCACCGGGCCGGTCGAGCAGCCGGCTGACCGTCAGCCGGTCGGCCGGTCGTTCGACGGTGCCGGGGACCGGCAGGCTCAGGCCCGAGGCCGTGGGGCTGGTCCCCGCCGAGCCGTGCGCGGCCACGTGGAGCAGCGACAGGCCGTCGGCGAGGTGGCCGAGGACCGCCTCGGGCGTTCCCGGGGACAGTTCGTCCTCCGCCAGCCCCGGCACGTCCCCGCACACCCGGGCGTCCGGGTAGAAGGAGTCCCGCAGCGCCAGCACCTCGTCCTCGGCGTAGCTCAGCGTGTACGTCGGGTCGGCGATCAGCACCGGCGCCGCCGCCGGGGGCCGGGGCGCGAGCCGCAGCGTGCGCAGGAACTGGCCGCCGGAGGCGGCGTAGCTGACCACCGCACGCCGGACCAGGTAGCCGCCCTCGGGGTGCCGGGCGGCGTGCCAGGGCACGATGCCGAGCCGTCCGCAGGGCACCAGGACGAGCCGCAACGGCCGCCCCGCGGCGCCGAGTTCGTGCTCCAGGCCGTCGACCAGCGGACCGAGCACCTGGCCGGCCCAGTCGCAGAGCGCGCTGAGCGCGTCCTCCCAGGCCTGCCGCAGCGCGGGGGCGTCCGCCCCGGCCCGGTGCTCGGCGGCGGCGTCCAGGTAGCGTTCGAGCGGCGCGCTCCCGGCCGCGGACAGCTGCTGCACGACACCCATCCGGATCCCGAGCCTGGGCGCCACCGCGAGCACCACGCCGGGGCTGACGGCGTCCCCCGGGATCAGGTGGAGCAGCGCGTCGGCGCCGCACTCGGCGAGCCCGTCGGCGAGTTCGGCCGGTGTCGGCGCGGCGAGCAGGCCGTCCTGCTGCCGGTAGCCGAGCGCGTCCAGCGCCCGGCGGCGCAGGGTGCTGGGCAGTTCGGCGGGCACCCCGCCGCCTGGCCGGTCACGGGGCCGGTCTCCGCCGCCCGCGGCGGCCGCCCGCCAGTCCGCGGCGAGCTCCGTGTGCCCGCGCCGCTCCAGGAGTTCGGGGACGGTGGCGGACGTGGACGCCGCGTGCAGCACCAGTGCCCGGCCCGACTCCAGTGCGGCCACCGCCTCGTGCGGGCGTCCCTGGGAAGCGGCCCAGAGCGCGGCCTGGACGCCGCGGCCGGCCGCGGCGCGGGCGGCCACCAGCCCGTGCTCGGCGCCCTCCTGCATCAGCACGTCCGCGGCGAGCGCGGCCAGCGCCTCCCGGGCGGCCGTCAGGGCCCGGGTGTCCGACACGTCCTCGTCCTCGACGGCCCGGACGCGGTACGCCTCGGCCAGCTGCCACAGCGCCTCCGCGGCGATCCGCGGCGCCCGGCCCTGGCGGATGCCGTCGCGCACCCGCTCCAACTCGCGGATCAGCCGGTCGAGGACCGCCCGGTCCCGGGTCACGCTGTACGTGACGGCGAGAGCGAGCGCCGCGGCGTGGACCTCGTCCGTCGAGGCGTGCGCCGGCGGGGAGGCGTGCCCCGCGGGGGCCGCCGCCATCGCCGCCGCCGGGTCGTCGGACAGCGCGGCCCGCAGCACATCGAGCCCGGGGAGGGCGGGGATCGGCACGGCGCCGCCGAACAGCGGCCCGAACGCCTCGAAGGCGGACCGCCCCTCGTCGAATCCGGCCAGGCCGTTGCGGGCCAGCTCCCGATCGCCGGTGACGACGCCGAGCTTGGCCCGGGCCGCACCGAGCGTCAGCGCCACCATCCCGTGGAACATGTCGTCGGGGGCGTCCGCCGCCAACTGCTCGGCCTCGGCCGTCAGCCGCCGCAACTCGGCCACCTCGGCCGCGTCGGCGTTCGCGCTCTCCACCGTGGCCATGATCGCGCCGTACAGCTCCATCACCCGGACCAGGACGCGGGGGTCCCCGGTGCCGGGTGGCAGGCGGTGCCGGACCCGTTCCATGGCGTCCCGGACCGCCGCCAGGTGGCCGCCGCCCGCCTCGCGGTCCTGGAGCGTGCCGCCGGCCGCGCCCCCGACGTTGAGGAGCAGCGCCCGAACCCCCTCCAGGTAGTCGGTCGGGTCGAACCCCGGGGGCATGTCGTCCTGGACGGCGCGCAGCCGACCGAGCAGGCCGTTGATGCCCTGGTGGGGATCGGCGCTGTTGAGCACCTCCCGCAAGCCTTCGTCGGCCGCGTTGACGGCGTCCAGGCCGGCGGCCAGACGACGGAGGTCCTCGCGCGTCAGCTTGGTCGGCGGCCCGGTCGGGACGGGCCCGGGGCGCTCGTCGTTCGGCGTACCGGCCGCCGGAGGTGTCGGACGTGTCGGGGCCGGCCGGCCCGCTGCCTGGCCGAGGAAACCGCCCAGCAGCTGCCGCAACTGATCCGCGAACGGGTCGCCGGCCGGGAGCATGCCCTCCAGCGCCTCGGCGATCCCGGCCGGGGTCTGGGCCGCCGCCATCTGCCGCAACTGCTTCGGACTGGCGCCGGAGTCCGGGGGCAGCGGGAGGTCCGCGACCTCCGCGGACAGCTCCTGGATCTCCGTCGCGACGCTCGTCATCCCGGCCGGCCCCGCGCGCTCGGTCCAGGCCAGGAACGCCGAGAGGTCGGGCACGTCCCGGAAGCCCTCCTGTGGAACCAGCGGCGAGAGCAGGCCGATCAGCCCGAGCGCCGCCCACTTGCGGTGCTCCTCGTCCGCCGCCGCCCCCAGCTCCGTGCCGCGGTCCCGCACCCCGCGCAGCAACTGCTCGGCCCGTTCCCGGTCGGCCGGCACCCCGCCGCCGGCCGAGCGACGCATCGCCAGCGCGACGCCCCACCACATGCTCGTCGCGCTGCGCAGCACCGGCTCGTGGTCCAACAGGCTTGCCAGCTGCTCCAGTTCGGCGACCGACGCGTCCCAGTCCGCGAGCGGCGCCGGGCCTCCCCGCACCATCGGGAGCAGCCGCTTCACCCGCTCCTGCGCGTCCGCCGCCCAGGCCCGCAGCCCGCGCATCCCGCCGTCCGCCTGCTCGTCCACCGGCACTCCGCCCTCCCTGACCCACCGTCACTATGCCGATCCGGCGGGCCTCCGACAGCCGAATCCCGCGACTTGCCGGATCATCGACCGACATCCGACCGGGACACGCCCAGTTGGAACCTCATCTCGGCCCGGATCCGACGCAACGCGGTCCACAGCACGGCGATCCGCTCCCGCACCGCCTCCGGCGAGTCCCCGGGTCGGGGCACCCCGCCGTCGAGCCGGCGGACCATGCCGTACACCGCCCCCAGCTCCCGACTGAACCGGCCCGCCGGGCCGAGCACCGGCTCGGGAACCCGCACCTGCGCCTCGGCGTAGACCTCGCGGAAGTGGTCGCGCGCCGCGGTCAGCCGCCGACGGGCGTCCGGGAGGTCGGGCTCGTGCCCCAGCGCGTGCAACTGGTCGGTGAGCGCGGCCAGATACTGCCGGGCCGCCGCGTTCAACGCGACGAAGCAGGCACGCAACTGCTGCTCCTGCTGACGCCGGTCCGCCGCCTCCTGCGCCCGTTCCCGCTCGCGCTGCCGACTGCGGTCGGCCGCCCGACGCGTCAACAACGCCGACAGCAGCGTCCCGACCACGCCGACAATCGCGACGCCCAACGTTCCGGTGTCCCCCATGCCTCCCCTGCCTCCCGTCCGCCCTGCCCGCCCTGCCCGCCCCCAGGCCAGCAAAGCAGCGCCCCCGTCCGGGCGGAATCCGCCGCCCGGTGATCACCCGGTGTTCGACCTGCCCGCGACCACCCCCGGGGCTTTCGCGCGGCCCGGCGCGCCGTGGCGCCCCCTCACGGCGGCGGGCCGGCGGGCCCGTTCGGGGCCGTGTACTGCGGGCCGCGCCACCGTACGCGGACGCCCTCGGCGAGCGTCGGGGGCGACGCGGCAGCACGATTCACGCAACCCGGGCGAGAGGCCGGCCGGGTCGACGAGGTCGGCCCCGTGCGGCGGGGAGGCCACCGCCTCGGCAGCCCGCGACTGATGGTGAACTCGCGAAGGCCGATGCCACGCGATCAAGCTGCCCTACTCACCGAACGTGCTCCGTGATCACCCTCGCGACGTGTCGCCGGGTACGTGTCCCGGCAGTCGGTCTTGCCGTGCTCCACGCCCCGCCCCGCGCGCTCTGCCGACACACCTGCCACTCTCGCAACTCTCCACGCGCCACCACCACTTGGTTCCCTTCTCGCGACCTGTCAGGTCGGGTCCGGTGACCTTCCGCACCTCGGGGGACCTCAGTCCCGGACCGGTTGAGCGCGCAGGTGGAAAAGGCCCTCGAAGGGGTGCGGCACGGGCGAACCAGCAGGTGGCGGCCGTTCGGTTCGAGACCTGTCACAGCGGCTGCCGGTCGGGAGGCGGGGCCTTCGGGCCGTTGCGGCTGGGACCGGTGACGGCACGATCAGGGACCGTCGGTCCCTGGGTTGCTTCGCCTCGCCGGTCGAGGATCTCCAGTGGCGGACGCCAACCCTCACCGCGTCCCGGCCCATCGCCCAAGGAGTTCAGATCATGTCTGCGCCCGACCGTGCAAGACCAGAAGCCGAGCCACCCGCGCAGGGGAACAAGACCTTCGGACTGCCTGCGGCGACTGCGCTGGTGGTCGGCAGCATCATCGGTACCGGGGTGTTCGCGCTGCCGTCCGCGCTCGCGCCCTACGGGCCGATCGCGCTGGTCGCGTTCGTGCTGGTGACCATCGGGGCGCTGGCGCTCGCAGTGACCTTCGGGCGGCTGTCGGAGCGGGTGCCGGGCAGCGGCGGGCCGTATGTCTACGCCCGGGAGGCGTTCGGCGAGTTCGCCGGCTTCCTCACCGCGTGGTCCTACTGGATCACCGCTTGGGCCGGCAACGCGGCGATCGTGGTCGCCTGGGTCGGCTACGTCGAGGTGTTCGTCAACAAGGGCCACCACACCGGGACTTCGATCGCGATCGCGCTGATCGGCCTGTGGGCGCCGGCGATCGTCAACCTGACCGGGGTGCGCAACATCGGCGCCTTCCAGGTGGTCACCACGGTGCTGAAGTTCCTGCCGCTGGCATTCATGGCCACGGCGGGCCTGCTCTTCGTCAAGGCGGGCAACTTCGGCGCCTTCAACGCGAGCGGCGGCTCCGCCATGGGCGCCATCTCCGCGGCGGGCGCGATCGCGCTGTTCAGCTACATCGGGCTGGAGACCGCCTCGGTGGCGGCCGGGCGGGTGCGCGACCCGCGGCGCAACGTGCCGAGGGCGACCATCTACGGCACGCTGGCCTGCGCCGCGATCTACCTGCTCGGCACCCTGGCCGTCTTCGGCACCGTGCCGCACGACCAACTCACCTCCTCCGGCGCGCCGTTCACCGACGCCATGAACAACATCGCGGGCGGCCACTGGGCCGGCAACCTGGTCGCCGCCGCAGCGATCATCTCCGGGGTCGGCGCGCTCAACGGCTGGACGATGATCTGCGCGGAGATGCCGATGGCGGCGGCCCGCGACGGCCTCTTCCCGCCCGTGTTCGCCGGCACCAAGGGGCGCAACGAGGTGCCGGCCTTCGGCATCGTCTCGGCGACCGTGCTCGCCTCGCTGCTGACCGTGGTCAGCTACACCCGGTTCACCAAGGTGTTCACCGAGATCGTGCTGCTGAGCGTGCTGACCGCGGTGATCCCGTACCTGATCTCGGCGGCCGCGCAGCTCTACTGGCTGGTGCAGCACGGCCGCGAGCAGCTCGATCGGCGGCGGCTGGTCAAGGACGTCACCATCACGCTGCTCGCCCTTGCCTTCTCCTACTGGTCGATCCAGGGCAGCGGCTACCAGACCGTCTACTACGGCCTGTTCACCGTCCTGCTCGGCATCCCCGCCTACATCTGGGTGGAGCGCCCGCACCCGGCCCACGGCACCGCCGCCAAGGCCGACCTCACTCCCGTCCCCGGCCCGGCCGCCAGGACCGGCCCTGCCGAGGCGCCGCCGCTGCCGTAGGCGGCCCGCACCGCCCGGCCTGCCCACCCTCCTGCGCCGCGCTCCGACCGCGCGTCACCGAGCACTCACCACCCCCGCAGTACTGACACTCCCTTGACGAGGAGAACCACCCATGTCCACCCTGCGTGTCGAATCCGAGGCCGGCCGCCTGCACCAGGTGATCCTGCACCGCCCTGGCCTGGAACTGTCCCGGCTCACCCCGCGCAACGT
Source organism: Kitasatospora griseola (assembly GCF_044999035.1). Taxonomy (NCBI): domain Bacteria; kingdom Bacillati; phylum Actinomycetota; class Actinomycetes; order Kitasatosporales; family Streptomycetaceae; genus Kitasatospora; species Kitasatospora griseola. The sequence continues at coordinate 2,091,127 of NZ_CP173360.1, forward strand.
CGACGAGCTGCTCTTCGACGACATCCTGTGGGCCAAGCGCGCCCGCGAGGAGCACGACGCCTTCGCCCAGGTGCTGCGCGACCACGGCGTGCGCGTCCACCACTACGCCCGGCTGCTCGCCGAGACCCTGGAACTTCCGCAGGCCCGGGCCTGGCTGCTCGGTCAGGTCGTCAACCCCGCCGCCGTCGGCCCCGCGCTGGTCGACCCGCTGCTCGAACTGTGCGCGGACCTGGACGCCGAGACCCTGGCGGAGTACCTGATCGGCGGCGTCCTCAAGGACGACCTGCCGCTGCGCAGCCCGCACAGCCTGGTCTGGCACACCGTCGGCAGCCAGGACTTCGCCCTGCCGCCGCTGCCCAACCACCTCTTCCCCCGCGACAACTCCTGCTGGATCGGCGCGCGTTACAGCCTCAACCCGATGGCGAAGCCGGCCCGCCGACGGGAGACCCTGCACACCGCCGCGATCTACCGCTTCCACCCGCTGTTCTCCGAGACCGCCCCGCCGCTGCTCGACGGCACCACCACGCCGAGCGGCCTGAGCCTGGAGGGCGGCGACGTCCACGTCCTCGCTCCCGGCGTGGTCATGGTCGGGATGGGCGAGCGCACCACCCCGCAGGCCGTCGAGGCCCTCGCCCAGCAGCTCTTCCTGACCAACACCGCGCACCGGCTGATCGCCGTCCGACTGCCCGCCAGCCGGGCGTTCATGCACCTGGACACGGTGATGACAATGATCGACCGGGACACCTTCACCCTCTACCCGGGCCTGGCCGACCAGTTGCGCTCCTGGACGCTCACCCCGGCCCCCGAGCGGGCGGCCGGCTTCGACGTGCGGGCCGACACCGACCTCGCCACCTCGCTCGCCGAGGCCCTCGGCCTGGACAAGGTCCGCTTCCTGTCCGCCGACCAGGACGTGCGGGCCGCCGAGCGCGAGCAGTGGGACGACGGCACCAACTTCCTCACCCTCGAACCCGGGGTCGTCGTCGGCTACGAACGCAACACCACCACCAACACCTACCTGCGCAAGCAGGGCATCGAGATCGTCACCATCGCCGGTTCCGAGCTCGGCCGCGGCCGCGGCGGCGCGCGCTGCATGAGCTGCCCGATCCAGCGCGACCCCGCCAACTGACCACCGCCAAGAAAGAGTTCACCATGGACATCAACCTGAACGGCCGCCACTGGCTGCGCGAGCTCGACTTCACCGCCGCCGAGATCCACCACCTGCTCGATCTCGCCACCGAACTGAAGGCCGCGAAGCGGGCGGGCACCGAGACGCCGCGGCTGACCGGCCGCAGGATAGCCCTGATCTTCGAGAAGGCCTCCACCCGCACCCGCTGCGCCTTCGAGGTCGCCGCCGCCGACCAGGGCGCCACCACCACCTACCTGGGCCCGGACGGTTCGCACATCGGCCACAAGGAGAGCATCGCCGACACCGCCCGGGTCCTCGGCCGGATGTACGACGGCATCGAGTACCGCGGCTTCGACCAGCAGACCGTCACCGACCTCGCCCAGCACGCCGGCGTACCGGTCTTCAACGGTCTGACCGACCAGTGCCACCCCACCCAGAGCCTGTGCGACGTGTTCACCATGCGCGAGCACAGCGGGAAGCCGGTGGAGGAGATCTCCTTCTGCTACCTCGGTGACGCCCGCAACAACACCGCCAACTCCCTTCTTATGATGGGAAGTCTGCTCGGCATGGACGTGCGCGTCGCCGCTCCGCGCGAGCTGTGGCCCGACCCGGCGCTCGTCGACGAATGCCGGCGGCTCGCCCGGGACAGCGGCGCCCGGATCACCCTCAGCGACGAGGTCGAGGAGGCCGTGCGCGGAGCGGACTACCTCTACACCGACGTGTGGGTGTCCATGGGCGAGAACCACGCCCAGTGGCCCGAGCGGATCGCCCAGCTGCTGCCGTACCAGGTCAACGCCAAGACGCTGGCGGCGACCGGCAACCCGGACACCGCCTTCCTGCACTGCCTGCCCGCCCTGCACGACCGCCGCACCGACCTCGGCGCGGAACTCGCCGAGGAACACGGGCTCGACGGCCTCGAAGTCACCGACGAGGTCTTCGAGTCGCCGGCCTCGCTGGTCTTCGACCAGGCCGAGAACCGCATGCACACCATCAAGGCGATCCTGGTCGCCACCCTGGGGAGGGACTGATCATGCGCATCGTCGCCGCCATCGGTGGAAACGCCCTGCTCCAGCGGGGCGAACACCCGGACGCCGCCGTCCAGCAGCACCACGTCCACGAGGCCGGCCGCTCGCTCGCCGAACTCGCGCTCGCCGGCCACGAGGTGGTGATCACCCATGGCAACGGGCCGCAGATCGGCCTGCTCGCCGTGGAGAGCGAGACCGACCCGGCGCTGAGCGCGCCCTACCCGCTCGACGTGCTCGGCGCGCAGACCCAGGGCATGATCGGCACCCTGCTGGCCCGGGAACTCGCCGGCCGGCTGCCCGATCGAGCGGTCACCGCCCTGGTCACCCACACCGAGGTCGACCCCGGTGACCCCGCCTTCGGTCTGCCGGACAAGTTCATCGGGGGCCAACTGACCGAGGAGCAAGCCCGGTTGATGGAGCGCGAGCGCGGCTGGAGCTGCGCGCGGGACGGCGAGCGGCTGCGGCGTGTGGTGCCGTCGCCGCTGCCCCGAGAGATCGTCGAAGTGCCGGCCATCAGCACGCTGCTGACGACCGGGACGGTGGTGATCGCGGCCGGCGGTGGCGGCGTCCCGGTGGTCCGCAACCCCGACACCGGCCTGCTGCGCGGCGTCGAGGCCGTCGTCGACAAGGACCGCACCGCCGCCCTGCTCGCCGAACGGCTGGACGCCGACGCCCTGTTGATCCTCACCGACGTCACCCACGTCTTCCGCGGCTTCGGCACCGTCCGGCCCACGCCGGTCACCAGCGCCACCCCCGAGCAGCTGCGCCGACTCGACCTGCCGGCCGGGTCGATGCGCCCCAAGGCCGACGCAGCTGCCGAATTCGTCGAACACACCGGCAGGTTGGCCGCCATCGGGCCACTGGGCGACGCACTCGGCACACTCCTCGGCACCACCGGCACCACGTGCCAGAGTTCACCGTCGCCGGCCCGGTCGCATGCCTGGACCTGAGCGGCCGGCCGGCCTCGGCGCACGGCGGGACACCCGAAGCGCGGGCGCCCCGCCGCATGCCCCCGAAACAGACTGGGCATGAACGGGACAACATTCGGGACCAGGGCTTCCGTGTACACGAGCGGGATCGGCGACTGGCCGACCGCATCGCCGGAGATCCGGTCGGACGGGCCGGTCAGGAGTTGGGTGCCCCCGCCCGGCTCGGCGTCGACTTCGGCTTCGGTCGTAAGGGATCCGCCGTTCCGGATCCGGTGCGCCATCAGGCTGCGGAGGGCGCGAAGGTGGGGCGTCTCGCAGGGCAACGCGGAGATCGTCTCCCAGGTGCGGAGGACGACGCCGACCTCGCGGTCGGCCATGGTGACGTGGTGGATGTCCCGCCACGGGTGCGCCGAGCCGTCGACGGTCAACACGGCGGCGCTCAGAGCGAATTGGCCGTAGGTGACCGGCTCTCCCCGGTCGAGTCGCTCCTGGGCCCGCGGGACTTCGTAGGCCGCGAGCAGCTCGGCGAACCGGTCCACCTCCCGCTGCCCGAGGAATCCGAGCAGTTCGGTGCCGGCGGGGGAACGCAGCTCCAGGCAGTGGTGGTAGGAGGTTCGTGAACCGCTCCCCCGGCCACTGCTGCTCCTCAGGGCCCGCATGAACTCGAAGGGGACGACGTCCTGCCAGGCCTGGGGTTCGCAACCCCGCTCGGAGGCGATGGCCATGCCGGACTCGTACCCGTACACGATGGGCGCCCTGGCGGTGCCGCGTCTGTCGCGTCGGGCCGTGAGCACCACGACGGCCACCGCCGCGACAAGAAGGACGACTCCCACCAGGCTCGGGGCCGACCCGAAGCCCGTGGCCGCCACCAGGGCGACCCCGAAGACGATGAGCAGGACCGCGCCCATGCACCCGCCGACGAAGACGGCACTGCCCGGCATCTTCTTCCTGGCGACGAACGAACCGAACCCTTCCGCTTCGGCCACGCTCCGTACCTCCGGCGTGTCCTGCTCCGGCTCAGGTGCGTCACCGTCGCGACCAAGCCGAGCGAGGTCCCGTCCACCAGCCCCCACGCCGCCCCCGCGGCCGTCAGCGCGGAGAGCACGATGCCGACCCGCAGGAGCCTGTAGTCCTGGTCCGCCCTTCCCAGGTCTCCCGGGTGGGACGGGTCGACCCGCAACGTCACGGGAAGAGACCCCCGAAGTTGCCCGCGCCGAGGTACTCCCGCCCGTTCACGACGTAGGAGTAGTGGCACTTCTGCCCGTGCTCACCGGAGTCCTCACACTCCACCGTCAAGGCCTGGACCCGAAGCGTCGCGGTGTCGTCGAGGTCACGGCCGTGGAACCAGACGCTGACGGTCAGCGCGAAGCCACCGCCGCGACGCACAGCACCAGGACCCAGACGAAGGCGAGGACGGCGGTCGCCCGCCTCTTCACCTCGCCGGCCGGCACCTCGCGGATGCGCCGGGGCCACGCCACGGCCACCGCGACGAGGCCGAGGCCCGTGATCAGCCAACCGGCTTTCCACTGCGGCGAGAACCACGTCCCCGACGCGGTGGTGAGAGCCCCGGCCACCATCACGCACACCGCGGCCACCGCCGCACCGCGCACCGGACCCGGCTCGGCCGACTTCCCCGTACTTCCCTGATCGGTCACAGGATCTCCAAGGTGGGTGCGCATCGCCGGGCATTCGCGAGTGCCGCGAGTCGGGGTACCGATCTCAGGCGTTCAGCGCGACCAGGCGCAACGGGTCAGATTCCCGGCGGCTCTCGACTTGTCCTCGACCGCTTCGCCGCTCGCCCCAACGCCCCTCTGTCGTAAGGCAGTTGTGGCAGCCTGGCGCCCGGACAACAACGCGACTCCCCGTCACGGACGCTACTGGAAGCCATGCCAATGGTGGGGGTGGTTCCAATACCGGGCGAGTGTGAAGTCGCCCCCCGCGGCAGCGAAAGAGTCCTCCCGGACGACGGACGGGCGGCCGCGACGCGGCAGGCGATCGTCGAAGCTGCCGTAGCCCTCCTCGTCGCGGGCGGACCGGCGCCCGTGGCCGGGCCCTGGTCGGCCGGGAGCTCTACCTGCTCAAGTCCTGGGCCGCGGACCGGGACCGCTGCCGCGCGGCGAAGATCCCCGATGAACGGGACTTCCACGTCAAGGGCGACCTGGCCAAGGCCATGGTGCTGCGTGCGCTTGCCTCCGAGCTGCCCATCGCCTGGGTCACCGCGGACTCGGCCTACGGGCAGGAGGGCCGCGTCCGGCGCCTGCTCGAACAGTCCGGCGTCGGCCATGTCCTGGCAGTGCCCAAATCCCGGTTCGGCGTAGGCTGTCCACGCATCGACCGGCTGTTCGCCCAGGCCCCGGCCGAGGCTTGGGAACGGATCTCGTGCGGCAACGACGCCAAGGGCCCGCACGTCTACCACTGGGCGGCCGTCCCGGCTGCCCGCCGTGGCCGAGTACGACCACCAGGACGAGACCCAGGTCCGCCGGCGGTGGGCACTGGCCCGCCGCAGCCTGACCAAGCCCGACGAGATCGCCTACTACCTTGCTTACTCACAACTCGACACGACCGTCGAGCAGTTGGTGTGAGTCGCCGGAACGCGCCAGTCGGCCCTCGGTTGACCTCCATGACGGTGCGCACCTCCAGCGCGGACACCCGGGCGGCGTAGAGCAGACCCTGCCATCGTTCGGCGGCGTCAGCGGACGAAGATCCGGTGCGGGGTGTTCGTGGTGGTGGGCTGGTCGCGGTCCACGCGGACGCCCGAATAGGTCTTTGCCCCGTTGCGTACGCCGAAGCTGGTGGCCACGGCCAACAAGCCGGTCACGCCTGCCAAGCCGGCACCCGCGCCGCTGCCGCCGATGAGACAAGCGATGACAACAAGGCCGATCCCCGCCACGAGCAGGAGCCAGCCGAGCGTGCTGCGGGTCCGCTGCTTCTGCGCTGCGGTCGGCTCGGATTCCAGCACGATCCTGATGGGGACGCGGCAGTCTCCGCACACTACGTCGAGAACCACGAACCCCGTTTCCGGGCGTCGGCTCGCGCCGAGCGGGAACAGGTGCCACTGCGACCGATAGGTCGTGCTGCGCAGCCCCTCGGTGCGGGTCATGCTCGTTCTCGGCCCAGGCGAAACTGTGAGATCTCAGTAGGTACGCTCATGGATCTCGCTCCGTTCTCCCCGTGCACGGTCCCCCACAAGTCCGCGCGAGTCGCGATGCCGGCAGGCGCGCATGTACACGCAGAGGCCATCGGGCAACGCCCAGGCGGCGACCTCAGCCGCCGGCCGGCGGACCAGTGGATAAAGCACTTCGGCTGGTGATCCGTTGCCACACCGGGTCGACATGCTGGGACACCGCGGTGCGCTGCTGGCAGGGATCAACGAGATTGAGGGGTGACACGGGAGCGGTTCACACTCCCGCCGGGATGGCCGCCAGGGTCGCCCTCGCGACGTCCCGGGCCGACGCCTCGCAGTCGGGGTAGGTGTCGCGCTTCAAGTACACCCGGATCACCAGGTTGCCGGCGCGCACGTTGAGCTGGCATTTGGGGCCGGTGGTGGTGGCGTCGAGCCAGTCGGCCTGGTCGCCGAAGCCCAGGCCGGTCTCGGGCCGGTTGCCCGTCCCGGCAAAGTCCTGTTCGGCAGCCCGGGTGCCGTTCTGGGCGCGGGTCGAACGGAACATCTCCCAGGAGACGATGCCGCTCTCGGCCGGGACCGGATCGCCCTGGCTGAGGGGGGCCGTGGGGAACCAGTGACACTCGGTCTTGGCGTGGTTCCCGATGTTCGTATCCGACCCCTTGTCCGCCTGCAACTGATCCTTCATCGGAACAACGGGCGCCATCTGCGCGCAGGTCGGCATCGTGTAGTAGGCGTCGGGCGGTTCACTGCCGCCGCCTTTCTGACTGAGCATCAGGTAGCCGCCGATGCCGAGTCCGGCCGCGAACAGCCCGCCCACGACCCACCACCTGATCTGGCGTGGCGCGCGAGGACGGGGCAGTGGGGCGGGGAGGTCGGGCACAGTGCGCAGGGCGGTCGGCGGGGCGGCCGCGGTGGGCGGCGCCGGGTACTCGGCCCCGCCGCTCAGCAGCTGCTCGGCGCGGGCCCGCTGCGCCCCCACCATGAGCTGCAGTGGGGGGCGGGGAAGAGGCGGTGGGGTAGGGAGGTCGGGCACAGTGTGCAGGGCGGTCGGCGGGGCGGCCGCGGTGGGCGGCGCCGGGTACTCGGCCCCGCCGCTCAGCAGTTGCTCGGCGCGGGCCCGCTGCGCCCCCACCATGAGCTGCACGGCGGGTGGCCACGGCTCGGTCGATGGGGGCACCGGCCCAAGCAGGGCCAGTAGTTCGGCCGGCGTGGGGCGGTCGGCCGGCTGCTTGGCCAGGCAGCGCGCGACGATCCCGTGCAGGGCCGCCGGCAGGGCGGTCAGGTCGGGTTCGGCGTGCACGACGTTGTAGAGCGTCTGCAGGACGGACGGGCCGGCGAACGGGCTGTGGCCGGTCGCCGCCAGCACCAGCACCGAGCCGAGCGAGAAGACGTCGCTCGCCGCGGTCAGCTCCCGGCCGTCCGCCTGCTCCGGCGACATGAACTGCGGAGAACCGATCACCCAGCCGGTGCCGGTGAGCTCGGTGGTCTCCCGCCCCTCCGCCGCGCGCGCGATGCCGAAGTCGATGACCCGGGCCCCGTCCTCGGCGAGCAGCACGTTTTCGGGCTTGAGGTCGCGGTGGACCAGTCCGGCCTGGTGGATCTCCGTCAGGGCCGTTGCCAGGCCGACCGCCAGCCGGTGCAGTGCCGGTCCCGGCAGTGCGCCGGCCTTCCCGACGGCTGCGGCGAGTGACGGGCCGGCCACGAACACGGAGGCCAGCCAAGGCTGTTCGGCATCCGGGTCGGCGTCCAGTACGGCCGCCGTGTACGCCCCGGAGACCCGGCGGGATGCGGCCACCTCGCGCCGGAAGCGGGCCCGGAAGTCGGGCTCGGCCGCGTGCCGGGCGTGCACCAGCTTCACCGCTGCCGGGCGCCCGTCCGGTGTGACTCCGAGCAGCACCCGGCCCATGCCGCCCCGGCCCAGTTCGGCGAGCAGCACGTACGGTCCGGCCTGCCGGGGCAGTTGGTTCTCTCCGCTCACAGGGCCGCCACCGCCGCCAGGCCCTGGCGGGCCATGTCCTTGGCGAGGTTCTGGCAGACCGCCCCCCTCGGGTAGTGGACGCCCTTGACCATGATGAACATCTCCACGTTGACGTCCCGGACGTACAGCTCGCAGTTGGCGTGATCGGGGGTGGCGTACCACATGCCCTCCTCGCCGACACCGAGGTTCGGGTCGCGCGGGGTCTTGGCGCCGAGGTACATGCCCTCGTAATGCTGCTTCGCGAGTTGGGCACCGGTGAGGCCCCCCGGTCGGGAGAGGAAGAGGTTCCAGTCGACCTCGACCTCGTCGCCCGAGCGGCTGTTCCAGAAGCAGGAGTTCGCCGGATGCTGCTGCCCGCCCGGGCCGGGCTCCTGGCCCACGCCGTCGCTGTTGCCGCCGGGCATGCCGAAGTCGGCCGGAGCCTTGATGCTGCGGTCGGCCTGCGCGCAGGTGGGGAGGGTCTTGGTGTACTTGTCGGCGACCTCGGCGAGCGGGGTGCTGCCGGGCGTCGGCACGGGCTCGGGAGCCACCGCCTGGTACACCTTGTCCGGGTCGACTGTCAGCACCAGGGCCGCCACTGCGGCGAGCACCACGCAGGACGCGATGACGGGGACGAGCCAGCGGGGGCGACGGCGTGGGGCGGGGGGCGGCGCGACGGGGGCGGTCATGGTGGGGGCGGTGGCCACGGAGGCGGTCACCGCCGGAGCAGGGGCGGTCATGGTGGGGGCGGCGGCCACGGAGGCAGTCACCGCCGGAGCAGGGGCGACCGGGGGCGCGGCCTGCGCCAGCCGGGCCGCGGTGCTTCTCTTCTCTTCGATCTGCGCGTACACGCTCGCCGGCCACGGGCGTGCGGTCGGGGCCAGCGGGCCCACCAGCTCCAGGAGCTGACCGGACGTCGGCCGATCGGCCGGCTCGTTCGCCAGGCACGGGTCGACGATCCGGCGCAGCCCGGCCGGTACCGCGGCGAGGTCGGGCACGCCGTGCGCGACGGCGTGCATGATGGCGAGCGGCGAGTCACCGGCGTACGGGCTACGGCCGGTGGCAGCTGTGACGAGTGTGACGCCGAGCGAGAAGACGTCGCTCGCCGGCCCCGGCTGCTCGCCGCGCACCTGCTCGGGCGACATGAACGCGGGCGAGCCGATCACCGCTCCCGTGCGGGTGAGCACCGTCTCGTGGTCGGCGGCGCGGGCGATCCCGAAGTCCACCACCCGGACGCCGTCGGCCGTCAGCAGGACGTTCGACGGCTTGAGGTCCCGGTGCACGAGCCCGACCCGGTGCACCTCCGCCAGCGCCTGCGCGAGCCCGGCAGCGAGCAGGCGCACCGTCTGCTCGGGCAGCGCCCCGCCCGCCTCCAGCGCCTCGGCGAGGGTCGGCCCGGCGAGGAAGAGCGAGGCGAGCCAAGGGGTGGGCGCATCAGGGTCGGCGGCGATGACCGGTGCGGCGTACGCCCCGGAGACCCGGCGGGATGCGTCCACCTCCCGCCGGAAGCGGGAGCGGAACCCGGGGTCCTCCGCGAGGTCGGCGTGCACCCGCTTGATGGCGACGAGCCGCCCGTCCGGCGCCACCCCGAGCAGCACCTGCCCCATACCGCCCTGTCCGAGCACCCCGGCCGTGCGGAACGGTCCGATGTGCGTCGGGTCGTGAGATGCCAGTGATTGCACGCCAGGTCCCCCTTGCCCGCGAGTCTAATACCTTGCCGGTTGGCCGCCTGCTCGACGGGTCCCGATCAGGCGGCCAACTCCCTTCACGCAAGGCGAAGTTGACCCCCAAGCGATTGACTCGCGCGGTTCGCGCGTCCTGACGGAGGCCCAGGTGTCACCTCGGCCAGAGATGTCCAACTCCGTCCACATGCGTCCACCGGCAGCCAAAACAGCTGGTCCCAAAATGGTCCCAACGCCCAGCAACGACCACGGACACGCCGAGCAACAGCACTCCAGCCACCACCTGTGGCATCCCGCTGACGCCACCCGAGACAACGGCCTGCAGCGTCGCCTGCAGCGGGGCATCCGGGAGCGGATCAGAACCGCCTACCCGCCGACCACTCGCCGTGCTCTTCCGATCGGCGTTTCGTCCTGCGCATGTCGCCGCCGGCCAACCAGGGCTCGCTTCGCGCCCTGTTTCGCACGCTCTACCGACACGCCGAACGAGGTGGCGAACCTTGGCGCCAGAGAGCACCGAGTGCGAGGAGGGGTCCATGGGACAACGTCCCCAGCGGGGCAGGGTCTACCGGCGATGCGGCTGCTCGGACAGCAACGGCAAGCAGCTCGGGCCGTGGTGTCCGCAGCTGGCCGCGGACGTGAAGCACGGGAAGTGGACGTACTGCGTCGACCTCGCCCCCGACGAGGGACGGCGCCGAGGCCGCCGGCCGGGCGGGTTCGCCTCCCGCGCCGAGGCCGCACGGGAGATGGCCGCGGTCCTGGACGGCGAACTGCGCGGAGTGCATGAGAACCGGCGCACCACGGTCGCGAGCTTGGACCCCTGCGCCCCAAAAAAGGCGGTCCCCGCATCACTGCGGGAACCGCCTTTCCGGCCTGTGCAAACGTAACGCCGGCCGAAGCAACAGGATCCAAATCTGCGAGCCCCCGCCCCCGTCACCCTATGATCTTCCCGCCGAAAGGGCGGACATTTTTGCGATCACGAGTCGCAGATTCAGGGATCCTGCCTCAGTGATCTGCATATTCGCCTCCTCGCGATCGCCCTACCGGTGACTTATCCCGGCAGTGTCCAGAATACTCCGCACTGCGCGAATTCGAGGCCTCCATGCACATAAATAATTATTCAAAAATTCCCACGCGCGACGTTTAGTCAGAAAAGTCACCCAAGGGATACCCTGCGTTGCACCCCACGGTGACAAGATCCATCCTGACTGAGGTACCGCAGCAGGGCCTCGGCAAAGTCGCAGGATGTCCGCTTCGTGATCCTGTGAGTCCGAGGAGGTTGAGTGCGCGGGTCGCGTCGCGGGCGTTGCGGCGTAGGCCGGCTGCGATGTTGCGGACACCGTCGAGTCGTAGGGCGCCGATGGAGAGGTTGCGCCAGGTGGCCATCGTGCGAGGCCTCCTCGGTGAAGGTCACGTTTCGCACGTGGTGCAGGGGCTCCACCTGCCGGTGATCACGTACCGGTCTCGCGAGTTGGACGGCGGTGACCTGCGCCGCAGCCAGGCTGGTGACCGCGGGTCTTCACCGTGGCTTTGCCGGTCTCGCGGTCCACTCGGGAGCGCTTGATAGCGATGCTTATAGGCTGGTTCCGTGGAATACAGGGAACTCGAAGCGGACATTCTTCAGCTGATCATCGGAGCCAGCGAGCACAGCGTTCGTGTCTTCGGGGAGGAAACAGTCACCCGCCTGGTACGCCCGGAGCTGCTCCAGCATGCCGCCGAGGACGAGCTCACCCAGGATGCCTGGGCGGCGCTCACCACCGCCCGCAAGAACGTCTTGACGATCAGCGCCGCCGAGCTCAGTGGCCAGCTTGCGACGATCGATGACGGCATCCTGGCCGATGGCGACCTGGACGGTGGGATCCTCACCATCGTCAACGCACTCGCACACTGGAAGGACTACCTGGAAGAGAGACGGCGCGGTGAGCTCTACGAGCTCGCCATCCGCTCGATCGAAGACGGCTGATCTGAGCCCGAATCCACCGGCTGATCGCCGGTGCGGGCGGGGACCGGAACGAAGAGATGCCTTGTGACCTGCGATGATGTGAGTTCTTTACGCTCCATCAGCACAATCAGCAAGGCATCTCGTAAGTGCAATCCTCTCACGCCACAACGGCCGTCTCCGCCGCGTTCGACGACCGTCCACGGCTTGCGGATTACTGCGGTGCCGTGGCGGCAGCAGGCCGTCCAGAACAAACCCGAGGCGGGTGTTCGACATGACCGCGACCTCCGATCCCACCGCCGCCCAGCCACCAGAGCCAGAACCGCCGGTCCGCATCTCCCTGACACCCGAGGGCGCCACCCGGGGCCGGCTGGACGGGGCCTGGTGGCCGCGCTCGCACGACCTCCCGCGCGAGTTGCCCCCGCTGGCGGCAGCACTGGACCCCACGTGGGGGAAGATCACCCGTGTCACCGTGAACCCGACGCACTGGCCGGTCATCCCCCGGCGTGTCCCGGTCGAAGGCCACGTCATCCACGTCGGGTGGTTCGAACAGGAGCAGGGCGCGGACGAGGTGATGGTCTGCTCCTTCATCCCCCTGCGCCTGGAGCTCCTGGTGATTCCCCCCCCCGAGGCCGAGACCTCTGCCGCCGAGTGGCTGATGACGGCGGCGTCCGACCCGGCCAACACCCGTACCCGCACCGACCTTCTGACAGCCGCAGGTGTGCCGACCACAGGCCCACGGGCCGACGGATGACAACGATCACCAGCGGACGACAGCATGCGGTTCACCGCCGGCCCCGCCCCTGGCTTCCGCCATCCGCGCACTGCCGCCCGACGGTACCCCGGATCGTGCGGGCAGGTGCGCGGACGCCGCCCCGACATGTCCCACCGCGCGGCCCCATGAAGCCCCGCTCTCGGCGGCCTCGCAGTCGATGACCGGAGCCCTCCCGCGCTGGATGGACATCCGGTGCAGGCAACGGGGATGCGGCGAGCCGCGACCGCCCTCATGACTGCAACTGATCCCGCTACTCGCGTGACCACTCCGTTTCGGCCTGGGGCTCACCGATGGAGTGCCGTCCCTCCCATGCCCGGATTCTGATCGCCCGGGGTCCGGGAGCGGGGCTCGACAGCGTGCGGACGAACACGTCCCGCAGGTGGTTGGCCGCCTGCTGAGGCGGCCCGTCGTATTCCAGAGGGTTCGGCATGGGAACGCCGTCCTGCTGGGACCAGCGGCCGTCGTCATCCTGCGTCTCGAGAATCCACCGGTAGTACCGCATCCTGGCCTCCTGCGACGACGGGCCTGTGTCAGAACACGACCGTAGGGGGCCCGGCAGACCGCCCGCGACCGGACGACTTCCACCCCGCCGCGTGCCCGATCGTCGCGCCGAGTCGCCGCGCCGGCGCACCGGGCGGGTGCGGCGCGCACGCCCCCGATGGAGAACGGGAGATGCCCACAGACCTCGGAGGTTGCCGGTGTTCGAAGCAGGTGACATCCGGGAATGGCGCGGCCACGGTGTGCTCGACGTCGACCGCCACAAGATTGGCACGCTGGAGTCCGTCTACGTCGACACCGCGACCGATCAGCCCTCGTTCGCGACCGTCACGGTCGGGCTCCCCACACGCCGCCGCCTGGTCTTCGTCCCCCTCGCCGACGCGCGGGTCGGGCCAGGCCGTCTGCAGGTCGTCTGGCCCAGGAGCCAGGTCAAGAAGGCGCCGGCAATCGGCACCGACAGCGTGCTCCCGGCCGAGGACGAGGCAGCGATCTTTGCCCACTACGGACTGGACTACGCGCAGGGCGCGGGCGGCGAACGCCGCCTGGCACGCCGATAGGCCCCCGCCGGGCCCGGAGGAGACCGGAGATGGCACTGGTGCTGTTCCTGATCATCCTGGCGATCGTGCTCGGCATCGTCGGCGTGGTCGCCCACGGGCTGCTCTACCTGCTGTTCATCGGCATCGGCGTACTGATCATCGCCATCGTCATCTCCGCCGTCCGGTTCCGGCACGGCGGCCGCTCCCCCAACCGCTGAGACACCCACGCGCATTCACCGTACGGGTACGCGGCGGATGCACTGACAGTCTGCGGGTCAGTAACCGGAACCGCTTCGCACATAGGTGCCCGCGACCTGGAGCCACGCCACGGGGCTGAAGTGCGCCTCGACCACATGCGGAGTGTCCTCGAAGACGCGCGGGATCCGCAGCGCTCCGCTCGGGTGCAGGTCGTACTCGTACGTGACGCCACCGGGTTCGTCCTGGTACTGCATGTCCAGCGGCCCCTTGGACGGCTCCGCCGGCGACCGGGCCTCGGCCGAGAGTTTCACATAGACGGACATGTCTCCGTCATGCTTCTTCCAGTGGCCCTCCCGGTCGTACCCAGCGGCGCAGCGGTCAGGGCGCTTCGCCGGGAGGCTCGCAGGTGATGCCGGTGGCCGTGAGGATCTGGCGCGCCGAGTCGGTGCCGTCAGCCTGAGTGCAGCGCCGGCGTGCTGCGATGCCCGAAGGCACGAGGCCGAGCTGCACGCGCGTTCGGATGAGGTAGGGATGCGCCGCCCGCCGTGCCGAGCAGGCTGGCGGCCCGGCGTGTGTCTTGACCCCACAGGGGACGCCGTGCGTAACACTGTGTGCTGTGTCGAGTACGAGCCGGGGCGGCAATGGCGGCGTGCAGGAGGGCGGCGCGCCGAGCCCCGACGCTCTGCTGCCGGCGCTCGACGCGGAGCAGCTCGGGGTTTTGCGCCGGGTGGGGCTTGCGTGGGGCCGGGTTGCCGGGGATCCGCAGGTGTGGCGGCGGGCGCTGCCCGTGGATCCGGATTTCGGTCGTTATCCCGCTCCTTCGGAGATCCTGCCGGTCCGCTTCGGTCGTTTCGTGCGGGTGGCCACGGTTGGCGGACGACCGCCGGCGGCTGAGGCGACCGGCGAGGACACGCGGACTTCCCGGCCCGGCCGGGTCGGTTCCAGGGTGCGGCACGTGCTGTTCGGGGCTCCGCTGAGGAGCACCGCGATCGCGCACGAGCGGATGCGCAAGCTGGTGGCGTTGCCGGTGCTCTCCGCCGACGCGCTCTCCTCGGTCGCGTATGGGCCCGAGGCGATGCTGGCCGTCCTCGTTCTCGCCGGTGCCGCCGGATTGCGGTACACGGTGCCGATCGCCGTGACGATCGTGTTCCTGATGCTCGCGGTCGGGGTGTCGTACCGTCAGACGATCCGCGCCTATCCGCACGGCGGTGGTTCGTACATCGTCGCCACCTCGAATCTGGGCCGCGTTCCCGGGCTCGCGGCCGCTGCCGGCCTCATGACCGACTACATCCTCACCGTCGCGGTCTCGATCGCCTCCGGGATGGCGGCGGTCACCTCGGCGATCCCCTCGCTCCAACCCGACATCGTGCCGATCGGCATCGTCGTGATCGCCGCGCTGCTCGCCGGGAACCTGCGCGGCGTGCGGCAGGCGGGTGCGCTGTTCGCCGCACCGACGTACGCCTTCGTCATCGCGGTCCTCGTACTCGTCGCCGCGGGTCTGTCCGACGCGGCCGGCCGCGGGTTCCACCCGACGGCGACACCACAGCTGACCGCGACCGAGAGCGTCAGCCTGCTCCTGGTCCTGCGGGCCTTCGCCTCCGGCTCGACGGCGATGACCGGCATCGAGGCGATCTCCAATGCGGTGCCGGTCTTCCAGCCGACCGAGTGGCGCAACGCCCGCACAACTCTGGGCTGGATGGTCGGCCTGCTCGTCGCGCTGTTCGCGGGCACGATCGCTCTGGTCCATCTCGATGGCATCGTGCCCAGCGCGAACGAGACCGTGCTGTCACAGCTCGCCCACCGCACCTTCGGCTCAGGCTTCCTCTACGTCTTCACCCAGGCAGCCACCGCCGCGATCCTGCTCCTCGCCGCCAACACCGCCTACAACGACTTCCCCCGCGTCCTGTACCTGCTGGCCCGCGACCACCAGGCGCCGCGGATCTTCCTGAGACTGGGCGACCGCCTGGCCTTCAGCAACGGCATCATCCTGCTCTCCGTCGCGGCGGCGGCGATCTACGCGGCGTTTGGCGGCAAGACCGGCCCCCTGATCCCGCTCTACGCCGTCGGCGTCTTCCTCGCCTTCACCCTGTCGCAGACCGGCATGGTCGTGCACTGGTGGCGCCTGCGCGACCGCCACTGGCGCAAGAGCCTGGCCTTCAACGCCACCGGCGCCCTGCTCTCCGCGATCGTCTTCATCACCGCCGGCATCACGAAGTTCACCGAGGGCGCCTGGTTCGCCGTGCTCACGGTGGGACTGTTCATCCTGGTGACGACACGAATCCGGCACCACTACGACACGGTCCGCGCAGCAGTCGCCCTGCACCCCCACGCCGTCGAAGTCCCCAGCCACACCATCACACCGCCGGGCCCGGGGACCGGCCCACCACGCGCCACCTGGCCCGAGGCGCCGTCCGAGGCCCAGGCAGAAGCGGAGAGCGAGGAGACCCCGGAGGAGATCCACCCGCTGTCGATCGTGCCGATCGCCACACTGGACCAGGCCGGCATGCGCGCCCTCGCCTACGCCGCCTCGCTCCAGCAGCCCGTCCTCGCGCTCCACATCAGCTCCAGCGCGGACGAGGCCCAACGCTTCCGCGAGTACTGGAACCTGTGGGGCGACCACCTGCCTCTGAAGATCGTCCTCTCCCCCTATCGCGCGATCGTCGCACCACTGGTCAACTACATCGAGTCGCTGCACCACCAGCGCCCGGACCTCACCCTGACCGTCATCCTCCCGGAGATCGTCGTGCGGCACTGGCGCCACCGTCTGCTGCACAACCGACTCGCGGCTCGGCTACGGAGGGCACTGCGCCCCCTGCCGAAGGTCGTCGTCACGACCGTCCCGTTCCACGTGTAGCGCAGCGGCGCACCGAGCAACCCGCTGTTGTCCCACCGCGCACAGCAGCGAATCCGCTTCGTCGGGCCACCGGGACGCTTCCACGTCCGTCCGGGAGAAGCCGACCCTCTGGAAGGGCGGGCGCAACGGACAGCCGGCCCCGGGCCGACCGGGGCACGGAGGTGGACACCAAGCCCCTCGGGCGGGCATGACAGGGCTCCAGTGATGAACCCGGGATCGAACTCGGACAATCAGGTCATGGCAAGCCTTGAGGCGGAACCCGGAACGGTGCATCTGGCCCACGGGGCCGGATACGTCAGCCCCGGCGTTGCGATCGGCGAATCGGTCGATGCATTATCCGTATCGACGAGCGCGGATGGGTGCACGTTACTCAGACGGACGGGTCTCGGGCGTCGTTCCCGCCGCATGCAGTAGAACGCATCAACTGGGGCGAGCCCGGTTCCTAGACACGAGACTCCCAGCCTTGCCGTGGGCGGGGGCTCCCCCCGAGGTGTGGACACCAGTGCTATGCGGCGAGTGCCAGCGTAGCTGATCGTTGTTCGAACTCGATCGGGCTGAGGTAGTTCAGCGCGGAGTGCCTTCTGCGGGTGTTGTAGCGGGTGATCCAGCGGAAATCCGCCAGGCGGGCGGTACGGGCTCCGGGCCGGCGCTTCGCGCCTTGGAGGGTCTCCCGTTTCAGCGTGGCGTCGAACGCCTCGGCGGCGGCGTTGTCCGCGCTCGTACCGACCGCGCCGCGGCTCCTGGTGACGCCCAACTCGCGGCAGGTGTCGGCGAATTCCTTGGACACGTACTGGGACCCGTTGTCGCTGTGGAAGACCGCGCCGTCCAGTCTTCCGCCCCGGGCGGCGGCCGCCGCCTTGAGCGCGTCCGTGACCAGCTCGGTCCGCATGTGATCTGCGATCGACCAGCCCGCCAGGCGCTTGGAGCACAGGTCCAACACCGTTGCCAAGTAGAGGAATTGTCCGTCACCGACCGGGAGGTAGGTGATGTCCCCGACGTAGCGGGTGTTCGGCGTCGGCGCTGTGAAGTCGCGCTTGACCAGGTCCGGAACCGGTACTGCCGAGGGCTCGGGGACTGTGGTGCGGACCTTCTTACGCAGGTGCACGCCGACGATGCCCCGCTCGCGCATGACGCGCTCGACGCGCTTGCGGTTGACCCGGCGCCCGGCATGCCGCAGCTCGGCGGTCACCCGCGGGCTGCCGTAGGTGCCGTCCGTCTCGGCGTGGATCGCGCGGATCCGATCGGCGAGCTCGTCATCGGCCCGTCCTCGGGCCTCACGGGCCGGCGCGGCGGCCAGCCACCGGTAGAACCCGGACCGGGAAACCTCCAGTACCCGGCACAGCCGCTTCACCCCGAAGGTGTCTCGATGGTCCTCAACGAACTGGAAGCGACTCATCACCAGTTCGTCTCTCCGGCGAAATACTTCGCCGCCCGGCGCAGGATGTCCCGCTCCAGCTCAAGCTCCCGTATCCGGGCCCTGAGCTGCTTGTTCTCTTACTCCAACACGGTGCCGGAGCCTACCGGGGCGCCCCGAACCAACTGCCGGAGGGGCGCGGTGGCTGCTCACCGAGGCGTTCCAGGGGACGAGCGCCTTCCTGGACTTCGACGACCTGCCGGCCGTAGCGCCGAGGAGCGACGACCCCTGGGGCCGAATGGACTCTTCTTCCTTGGACCAGGAGCCGGTCCTGACGCAGCGCACCTGGTTCAGCGAACTGATCAGCCGTGCTGCGGAGATCCGGCAGTTCACCGAGCCGCGCCCCTACTGGCCGCAGCGCAAAGCGGTCTCCGGCTTGGTATCTGCCGCACACCCGGACGCGGTTCGGCTCGGCTTCGCCCGACTGGTAGCGGAGTTGGAGGGCAGGGGTTACCTGGTCGAGCACTTCGGCGAGGAGTGCGTCGATGCCGACGAGGTGCTGTCCGATCCCTCCGACGTCCTGGAGCTCGCGGACCTCGGCGCGGCTCAAGAGTGCGCCGGTCTTGCCGGCCGCGACGCCGTCGCGGTGCAGGACCGGGCCGAACTCGGAGTCCAAGGGCGGGTGGTGGAACTCGGCGACCAGCTCGACTTGTTCTGTGGGCCGGTCGCAGGGTCGGTGACGTTCATCCAGGTGGAGGTCAGCACCTGCTGCACGACCTCCACCGTGCATCCGGCGGCTTCGTACGCGGCCGCCGCCGCGGCCACCGCTGCTGACATCTCCTGCGTCGCCCGGTCGATGGACGCGAAGAGGTCGACGTCGTCGCTCACCCTGTCCACGACGCGAGAGCCTGGACCGCGTAGCCGCCGGCGAGCGTAGCCGTACTCCGCGGCCAGGGCGTCCAGGCCGGTCCTGATCAGGCGGAGGTGTCGTTCGTCCACTACGCCGCTGCCACGCGGGGCCGAGTTCGGGGAAGCGGGCCTGCCAGAGTGTGCGCAGTTCGCTGGGCAGGAACAGCTCCGGCCAGATCCGTAGCAGCGTGGCCCAGTCCAGGTGGTCGTGGAGGTTGGCGGACGACTGGGCCTCGCGGATCACCCGCTCGTACATGAGTACGAGATCGGCCGGATCGGTGAGGTTGTAGGTGTAGGGCGGGCCCCAGTCCAGGTGCCGGGGCAGCACGACCGGGCCGGACGTGGGACCGGCCAGCCGGTCCAAAGACGCCAGCGGTGCGTACGGCTTGGCCACCGCGTACCTGATACGGCCCTACCCTGCCGCACCGGCAGCGGACGGCGCAGGCTCCTCCTGCTCGTCGGAATCGGAATGGAGGATGTCGAGGAGGCCCTGGGCCGCCCAGTCAGGGAAGGTCACCGCCGGTGGAACCGGCAACCCGGCGGCTCGTAGCAGGGCTTCTTCTTCGTGAATGTCCAGGGTGTTCCAGAGGGGTGTGTCGTCGTCGAGGAGGTCCGGGCCGGCCAGGATCGCCAGGTGGCGCTCGGCGGTAAGGGCGGCGTGGCAGCGGGAGCCGGAGGCGGTGATCGCCTGGCGGTAGCTGTGGGTCGACGACGTCGCTGGCGGTGAGGTTCCAGATCCGGGAGAGCCCTGATCACCGGCTGTCCTCCTAGATGAACCAGCCGGTCGGCATTCGGGATGCTGCAGGCGGGCCGTGGCTACCGCGGGCGCCGGTTGCGGTGTCGGCGGGCCGTGTCGAGGGCGTCGCGGAGTGCGGGCAGGTCGGCGATGGTGACCTGTTCGGCCAGGCGTGCAAGAAGCCGGCGCAGGGTTCGTTCGTCGTGGTCGCGGACGGCTTCGGCGAGGGCGGTCAGCAGGGGCTCTCGCATATGGGGGACGGATGTACGAGCCGTCGGCGTGTCCCAGGTTCCTTCCACGTTCACACTCCTGCGCGTTGTCCCTGGTCGCACCGGCATGTTCCGACCCGCGCGCGGGCCGAAGACTATCTCCCCTTCGAACACTGAAAAATCTATCCTGGCCGGAGTAGACATTGCCGTCTGGCGTGACTAGTGTTTCTCTCGTAGCCAGGCAGTCGAAAGGGCTCGCCAGACACGAACTGGCGGGATTTACAGAAGTTCGCAGGTCGGTGCGGTTGCGGTGTGCTGAAGCCAGGGTTGGTGCAGGACGGCGACAGGACTGGCGACCGGACCGGGCGGCCCGCAGTGATCAGGGGCCGTCAACGAGTGGTACCGCAGTGAGTAGGGCCAGCGGGACCGATGTGCGCGCCGGGCAGGTGGGCGTGGAGCAGTGACGCAAGAACCGGTGCGGCGGCGGAGTCACGGAGCCAAGGGCAGGTGCAGGATGGCGACGGGACTGGCGGCCGTGCCAGGTGGCCCGCAGTGATCAGGGGCCGCCAAGGAGCGGTACCGCGGCAAGGTAGGTCAAGTTGATCCGCAGTCACCAGTAGGTGAAGCAAGCAGGGTCTCAGCAAAGGCGCCGGACTGCGGGCGCGCGTGCTGGGAAGTCCGGCAGTGGGGTACCGAAGCCGAGCAGTGGAGCACAACGGGCGACGGGGCCGGCCGCCGGACCGGACGGTGAGCCTCTTCGGTCACCACGGCAGTACCGAGCAGTGCCTGTGCCGAACCGGCAGTACGCGGTACCCGCAGTTCGCAGGATGTCAGTTGACGCAGAGGAAGAACGGAGGGCGCACGCGCCATCAGGATCGCCCGGCCCGTGAGATGAAGCAGCTCTCGTCCGGGCGGACACCGCAGACCCCTCGCAGCACGAAGGACGGTGGTTTCCGGTCACGCATACGCGATCCCCGCGATCATCCTCCCCGGAGGATTCGCGGACACAAGGACCGGCCCAGGGCCGGTAGATGGTGAAATTCCCTTCGGGGCCCCGGTGCCGTACGGCTCCGGGGCCCCTCCACGCGTTCTTGGAACCCCACTCGAAGAGGTGCAGTGACCACGACCACCAACCGACCAACCACCGCAAGCAGCTTCGACGACGATGACTACCCCGCCTACACCATGGGCCGCGCCGCCGAGATGACCGCCACCACCGCCGGCTTCCTGCGCGCCCTCGGCGAACACCGCCTCATCACCCCGCTGCGCTCCGAAGGCGGACACCGCCGCTACTCCCGCTACCAACTACGCATCGCGATGCGCGCCCGCGACCTCGTCGACCAGGGCACCCCCATCGACGCGGCCTGCCGCATCATCATCCTCGAAGACCAACTCGAAGAAGCCCTGCGTATCAACGAGCAGCTCCGCGCGGGCCACCCGGACCAACAGCCGCCGGCAGCCGGCACTTGACCCGGGGACCGTCGCTCTCTCTTCCTGCCCCCGCCGGCTCTCCGGGGTGTGAGTGCGGGGCCGGACGGGGGGTACGAGCAGGCTGCAGCTCTGGCTGCTGCGAGGGAGGTAGCGGTGCGGCAGATGGCGTGCGAGAGCGAGAGCCGGTCCCTGGAGGGCCGTCCGGAGCTGTCGATGACGGTGTTTGTCGGCGGTGAGCCGCTGGCGTGGGCCCGCCGAAGCGCCCGGGACTTCCTGGCCCGGGCGCGTTGACACCCGCGTGGTTGCGGTCTCGGGGCGGGTGGTGGACACGGTTCAGCTGGTCGTCTCCGAGCTGGTGACCAACGCCCGCAAGTACGCGCCGGGGGGTGCCTGCTGGAGCTGACGATCACCGACAGTATCGGGGAGATCAGCGTGTGGGATAGCGAGCCCACCGTCCCCATGGCACAGGTCCCTGACCCGGCCCGCATCGGCCGCCACGGCCTGGAGAGCGTGCTGGCCGTCAGCCTGCGCTTCGAGATCCTCCGCGAGATCGTGGGCAAGCGCGTCACAGCCACCATCGCACTCGCGGACGGCCCCGCGGACAACCCGGCAGGTCGGGTGATGTGACCGGCCGACCAGCCGCGGCTCAGCGAGGCCGTCCGCCCACAACCCGCGCCAAAGCCCGACCACCATCCCCCTGGCCTTCGCCCGCCGTCGCGGTGCCCGTCCCACGGCGGCGGCTGCCCGGATGCGGGCGCGGCCGGGAGCCGGCACCCTGCGGTGCGACCGGGCGCGCTCACCCTCCACAGCCGCGAGCCGCCCGTACCTGAACGGTGATCGTGGCCAGCACGGCTCCCGCCTCGGATACCGTGTCCCTGCACGGGGTGCCCTAACGGATGTGGCGCCCCCTACGGAGGTAGCCAGCGTATGAGTTCCAAGCGCAGCCAGAATCCAGCCCTGCCCGTCCTCGACGACGCGTACCGGCTCGCGTCGGTCAAGGACACCGAAGAGTCCACCCGTGACTTGGCCGCACGGCTGGCCACCACCGAGCTGCGCCGCGCCTCCCACCCCGGCCGGGTCACCTGGGATGCCATCGATCAGGCCGATCCCGTACCGGCCCCGCCGACCGTGGTCGACGGTGACGGGGACCTGTGGCTGCGGGACCGGGGCGCCGGCACCTGGACCATGCCCGAATTCGACCCGAAGACGTTCCCGGCCCGCTGCGGCGAGGTCCTGACGTGGAACGAGCTTGCCCGTGAGTACGGCCCGCTGACGGCGCTGGCCAACGACCGCCACATCGGCGGCGGCGGCCGCCGCCGCTGACCGCGCCGCCCTCCGGGTTGACCGCACCCGGAGGGACACCGATGCGGCCCTGACAGTTGACGCTCTCCCCGACCGGGTTTCGAGGTGCTGTGTGAGCCGGCGGCCAAACGAACAACCGCCACGGGATCCCTGACTGGTGGTGCCCTGGGAGCAGGCCCCGGCAGCGGCCGACGCGGAGTACACCCGCTGCCCGGTGGGGCCGCTGACCAGCCGTCGGCCAGTTGTTCCCCGGTGCAGGCTGCCGCCCTGCACCGGGGGTGTGGTCGCGCCTTCTGCCCGGGGCCGGTGGGTTTCGCCGGCGAAGTCCGGTGAGTTTGCCCGGCTCGGCATGGTCTGTCCCGCCTCTTCGCCGCTTTCTCGCCTGTCGTCCGGGGAGACGGCCGTTTCACCGCAGGGCAGTCGGAAACTCGCCACGGGCGCGAAGCCCGGGCGTGCGCTGCTATGCGGTGAGCAGGCCGATGGCGTGGCCGTCGTGGTCGATGACCGGCCATGCGTCGAGGCCGCGCGAGCGCATCGCGGTGGCCGCGAGGGCTACGGGCATGGAGGCGGTGGCGAAAGGGCCGCGGTCGTGGCGGATGTCGCGGACCCGGGTGTGTTCGGTGTACCAGGAGCGGGCTTGGAACGGCGCGAGGTGCAGACGGGTCAGCAGCCCGGCGCAGCGCCCGTCCTCGTCGCGGACCAGCAGGTGGCCGGTGCCGGAGCTGAGCAGGACGTCCATCGCGGTGTCCGCTGTGGCGTCGTCACTGATCTGCAGGCCGGGAGGCTGCATGAGCTCCCCGACGGTGAGGTCTGTGCTCGGGCGCTCAAGGGTGGTACTCATGGGCAGTTCCTCTGTGTCGGTTCCGTCGGTGACGGCGGTGCTCTGGTCTGCGGGGCGGCGTGGGCGGGGTGTGCGGTCACCACGAGGTGCGGCGCTTCCTGCCACGCGGTGCGGGGTGCCCGTTCTCGGTGTGGGGGAGCAGGGGCACGCCCACTGGGCTATGCGGCGAGGGTGACGCGGTTGGGCGCTGCCTGGCGGCGGCCGGCGTTCTGCGTGCCGTGGCCGGAGGCCGGGCGACGGCGGCGGTTGCGGCGTGAGGGGGCGGTGCGGTTCGGGCGCTCGACGACAGGGACCACAATCGTGGTGGGGATGCCGGTGGGCACGCGGGCGCCGGTGATGCGGGCCAGTTCCTCGTCGCCGGCGCTGACCCGGGTGGTGACGGGAGTGATGGCGGCCGTGGCCATCATGCGGGCCATCTCGCGGCGCTGTTCGGGCAGAACGAGGGTCACGACGGTGCCGGACTCGCCGGCCCGCGCCGTGCGCCCGCCGCGGTGGAGGTAGTCCTTGTGGTCGCTCGGCGGGTCGAGGTTGACGACCAGGTCGAGGCCGTCGATGTGGATGCCCCGGGCGGCGACGTTGGTCGCGATCAGCGCGGTGACCTGGCCGGTGCGGAACTGCTCCAAGGTACGGGTGCGTTGAGGCTGGGACTTGCCGCCGTGCAGGGCCGCGGCCTTCACCCCGTTGGCGAGCAGGCCGCGTACCAGGCGGTCGGCACCGCGCTTGGAACCGATGAACATGATCACGCCGCCCTCGCGGGAGGCGATGTGGGCGATCGTGGCGGCCTTGTCGGAGTTCTGCACGTGCAGCACGTGGTGCTCCATCGTACTGACCGCGCCTGCGGACGGGTCCACGGAGTGGGTGACCGGGTCCTTCAGGAAGCGGCGGACCAGGCGGTCGACGTTGCGGTCCAGGGTGGCGGAGAACAGCATCGTCTGGCCGCCCTCGGCGACCTGGTCGAGGAGTCCGGTGACCTGTGGCAGGAAACCCATGTCGGCCATCTGGTCGGCCTCGTCGAGGACCGTGATGCCGACCCCGTCCAGCTGGCAGTCACCGCGCTGGACCAAGTCCTTGAGGCGGCCGGGGGTGGCGACCACGACCTCGGCCCCCTCGTTCAGGACGTGGGCCTGGCGGCTGATCGACATCCCGCCGACCACGGCCGCCATCCGCAGCCGCACCGCGTGGGCGAACGGGGTGAGGGCGTCGGTGACCTGCTGCGCGAGCTCGCGGGTGGGCACCAGCACGAGGGCCAGCGGACGGCGCGGCTCCGCGCGCCGGCCGGCGGTGCGGGCCAGCACGGCGAGGCCGAACGCGATGGTCTTGCCGGAGCCCGTCCGTCCACGTCCGAGGACGTCACGTCCGGCCAGCGAGTTCGGCAGCGTGGCGGCCTGGATCGGGAACGGCGCGGTGACGCCCTGCCGGGTCAGCACCGACAGCAGCGCCTTCGGCATGTCCAGCTCGTCGAACGCTTCGACGGCCGGCAGTGCCGGGGTGGTGCTCACCGGCGTCGCGAACTCCCCCTGCAGGGATGAAGTCTGACGGCCACTTCGGCCGGAGGACTGTCCGCCGACGGGGCGGTCGCCGTAGAAGGAACTGCCGCCGGAGAAGGAGCTGCCACGGGCACGCGACCGGGAGCCGGAGCGGGAGTTGGCGTTCTGGTACGAGGAGCGGCTGGAGCGGTTCATGGGAAACCTTCCTGGGCGGCCGTCACGACGCGGCTCTGCAGCGCGGAGGCGCCGACGGAGCCCGCGGGGGAACGGGCCGAGAAGTATGACGGGCGGGGCGTGGACGGTGGAACCGTGCGGCACGTCACCTGTGGTCGGCGCTCACAGAAAAGGGCGGGAGCGCAGAGCCTCGAACCGTGGGATGTCACGGCAGGGAGCCGATCCGGACGCGACGCCGAGCGTCTCGCGTGCGGATGGGCTGCCGGTGGCGGAGCCAGGGGCCTGGGCGGCCGGGGTCGTGCGCGGTGATGCAATGCCGAGGGGCCCGCACCGGGCATGTACGCGGTGCGGGCCCCTCGCTGCTGGGCGGGTGCCGTGGCAGAAAAACTACAGCGGACGAATGTTCTCGGCCTGCGGGCCCTTCTGGCCCTGCGTGACGTCGAACTCGACCTTCTGGCCCTCGAGCAGCTCACGGAAGCCGTTGGCGTTGATGTTCGAGTAGTGGGCGAACACGTCAGGACCGCCACCCTCCTGCTCGATGAAGCCGAAGCCCTTTTCCGCGTTGAACCACTTCACAGTGCCATTAGCCATAAATAGATCTCCTTCAAGGGGCTTTCCGAAGCGCACACGGCGCGCACCTCGAGTCACC
Source organism: Kitasatospora griseola (assembly GCF_044999035.1). Taxonomy (NCBI): domain Bacteria; kingdom Bacillati; phylum Actinomycetota; class Actinomycetes; order Kitasatosporales; family Streptomycetaceae; genus Kitasatospora; species Kitasatospora griseola. Next base: position 2,116,859 of record NZ_CP173360.1, read on the forward strand.
GCGATGAGCACCCACCCGGAAAACATCCGGGAAAGAAAAATGCGCCTGCGACACATCAGCAGGCGCACACAAAGTTCATGGGAACCACTACTGCAACTAAGAGAGACTCTAGCAGGCCCAGGCCCGCCACGGGCGGAAATTCCGTGCCCGGTTCTGCGGCGCCTCTCGCCGGGCACCACCGACCAGGACGCCGAGGAACCGCAAACATGCCGCATCTCCGGCCTGGTTGGGCATCCCCCGCAGCACCTTCGGAGCCCGCTGGCGGCTTCCTCGGACGGGCGGGTCGCGCGGCCATCGATCGCCCCGCCCACCGCGCCGGAACCTCACCGCGCCACCGGCACCATCGGTGATCATTGCGGGCGGCGTGCGCGACATTCTTGCCGCAGCCCCGAAACCGAGACGCCGGAAAAGGTCCGCTGCCACGATTTTCGGCGCATACTGCAGGAGATGAAGAAATTTGCAGCCCGCCGCGTCCTTCCCACCAGTCCCTTCAAAGCCCGGGCCGAAGCACCGCGCAAGCACTTCGCCGTCGGCGACCGCGTCACCCACGACCAGTACGGCCTCGGCCGGGCCATCGAAGTCGAAGGAGACAGCGACATCGCGGTGCTCGTCGACTTCGGATCGCGACGCGAACGCATCACCCAGCCCTACGCCACGATGTACAAGCTCTGATCGACCCGGCACTCGGCCGCGGAGGGAACGCGCGATGCGGAGCCGGCCGTGCGTCCCCTCCGGATCGAACGGGCATCCGCCACTGCGCCTCTGGGGCAATGCCGATGACCGGATGCGCCCAGTGACCGGGCGTCCGCGGAGCGGCGGGAGGTGACCGCTGGTTCCGCCCGGCCCGGGAGCCGTCCGGGGTCACCGGACCGGCGGGAGCGTCAGGTCGGCCGCGCCGCGCTCGCGGGGACGTGCGGGGGCGCGGCGGTGGCGGCCACGACCTGCCCGACGCTGACGCCGGAGGCCATGGCAAACAGGACGAGTCCGGCTTCGGTGACGTCGAGCACCCCGAGGTCGGTGACGATCCAGTGCGGCGGGGAGGCGGCGGCCTCAGTGACTCAGCGCAGCTCGCGCTTCCTTGATCCCGTAGTAGACGATGACTATCCGGCGAGCGGATCGGCCCACCAGAAGCCGAAAGCGTCATTGAGCACCAGCCCGAGCAGGACGGCCGCGGCCAGGAGGCCGTCGATGAGCGTGACGCGTCCCTCGGTCTTCAGAACGGGGTTGTTCAGGGCCGCGCCGGTGCGGGCCCTGCCGTGAACATCACCACGGCGGTGATCGCGGTCCAGGCGATGCCGGTCGGGCTGTGGGGCGCGTGGAAACCCGCAGCGAGGACCCAGGTGGACTGGATGAGCAGGTAGGCCGCGAGGGCGATGAAGGCGATGCCGATCATGCGCATGGCCTTGCGCTGGCGGTCCTCGCTGGTGCCGGAGAGTTCCCAGCAACCACGGTGGAGGCGCCGATCTCGATCAGGGAGTCCAGGCCGAAGCCGGCGAGCGCGACCGACTTCGCGGCGATCGCCGCGATGGCGAGCACCACGATGCCGAGGACGTTCCAGGCCAGGGTGGTGTATTCCAGGGCGAATCCCCGGCGCAGCAGGCGGGCGGTGTCCGCAGCGGCTGCGGGAGGAGTCGAGCTCATGAGAAGCATCTTCGCAGGCCGGATCAGGCAGGTTCGATCGCAGATTCATCGAGGCGGGCAGGCCGTGGGCCGGGGCGGTGTACCGGGCCGTGCGAGTCCTCTCAGTGCGTCGCCTCCTTGGCGTACTCGCGTGAGGGACGAGTCCGTCGCCCACCACCCGCTCGACCGGCGCACCTGGGAAGCCGACGCCACCGGCACCCCGCCGCGCGCCATTGGACCAGGACGAGCAGCGTCATCGACAGCCGGGGCCTGGGCCCTCGGCTAGTCCAGCAAGCCACCACAGGATCGCCATCCAGGCACCCTGCGCTTTCGCCCTACGGCAACCAACCCGAGACAGCCGACCGAACCGCTGGCACACCTGACGGTGCGCCAGAATATGAAGCCGCCGAGCGAGGTGTCCTGCGGATCCCGGAGGTACGGCTCAGTGACCCGCTACAGCATCGACCCCGAACAGCACGAGCTGATCGCGACCTGGGGAACCGGCGAGGGCGACCTCGCCACCCGTATCACTGCCCTCCCGGCCAACACGAACACGGCCGCGCCGATGCGGCTGGCCCGCGCCCTCACTCACCGGTCCGAGGCGGCGCTGCGCACCTACACCCACCCGGCCGGCGCCACCGCCGCCTCCTAGGACCCCAACTCCGAGGGCTGGCACCGCGCCGAAGAACGCAAGGCGTTCGACGAGGTCCCCGGTGCCATCACCCAGCCCAACCTCCCCCAGGACGGCATGCTCGACGTCGAATACAGCCCCTTGGTCGAATCCGCCCACCGCGCCGGCCGCACCCTGCACACCCTCGACAATCCGGACCTCACCGCCGCCGTCCTCACCGAAACCGCCACCGAACTCGCCGCCGTGGAGAACGCCGAACTCGGCGACCTCACCGGCCGCGACCGCCAGGCCGTCCTCCTCAGCCGCGAAAGCTCCTCCCCCGCCCAGGTCGCCGCCGCCGACCACCTCCTCGAACAAGACCCCTTCGGCCCCTCGGCGCTGTTCACCGAGATCGCCCCCACTGCCGCCGCCGTCGTCGCAGCCCACTGGCTCGCCGCCGCGGCCGACGTCACCGCCGAAGCCACCGGTCACTCCCCCACCGCCCGTGCTCCTCGAAGCCGACAACATCGAAGCCCTCCCCCACGAAACCCCCACCCTCGTCCTCGGCCTCCTCGAAGCCGGCACCTCCCCATACGACGCGGTCACCGGCCTCGTGCGCTACGCCCTCCACATCGCAGACGGCCTCCTCCCCGACTCCGCCGGCCTGCGCGAACAACTCGAAGACATCGACGACGATCTCGCCCAGCACACCGGCCCGAACACCGACCCCGAGGACACCGGCCTGCGCCTGACCCCGCTCGATCCCCGGCGGCCCGCGCCCGACCTCCTCGAAGACCTCCTCGCCGGCATCCACGGCTGCCGGCTCCTCCCCGAGGAATACGACGAACTCGACGACGAGGACGGCTTCGGCGACGACGAGCAGACCGGACAGCCCAGCATCGACCGCAGCCGCGAACACTTCACCCAGCTCGTACGCGAAGCCGCAGCCGCCAACCATGACCGGCTCATCTGATCACCCGCCCCAGCCTCAGGGACGGCTACGCCGACCCACTCCACCGGATTCCAAGGATCCCGTCCGATGGACCGGTCAGCGCCAGCAGGACGATCCGCTGATCCGCCTGCCCGTTGCGACTGGTCAAGGGAGAACCGCAGCTCAGAGCCGTCTTGCCGTCCTGGTGGTCGCAGGGTGGTCGCAGCATCGGAGCACACTGGGAGGCGGACGACCTTCGCGCACCCGGCCCTTTCGAGGCGATCACCATGCGCAGCACCTCCATCCCGAAGCGGGGCCGCGTCTACCGGCGCTGCGGCTGCCGTGACGTCCGCCGCCGCCAGCCGGTACCTCCTGCCCGCGCCTGGCCACCGATGCGAACCACGGGAGTTGGGCGTTCGCCGTCGACGTCCCCTCCCTGGACGGCCGCCGCCACACCGCCCGCCGCTCAGGCTTCCCCGACGAGGCCGAAGCGCGCGCCGCGCTGCGGCAGTTCGACCAGGGCCTGGCCCTGGGAGTGGTCATCGACCCGCGGCAGAAGAGCGCCGATTACCTGCGCGGCTGGCTCGACGAGAAGCAGCTGCACCTCAAGCCCACCACCATGGCCCGCTACCGCGACTACGTCGAGAACGACCTCGTCCCCGCCCTCGGCAACATCCCCCTCGACGACCTCAACCGACAGCACCTGCGCGCCTACGTCACCACCCAACTCCAGTGCGGGCGAGGCAAGGTGACCGTCTACCGAATCATGGCGACCCTCTCCAGCGCCCTTTCGAGCGCCGTCAACGACGACCGCCTGTCCCGCAACGTCGCCAAACCCCCGCTACTGCCCCGGCCCGCCTCCGCACCCCGGCGCCTGTGGACCGAAGCCCAGACCTCACGCTTCCTGCGCTTCACCCGCGCCATCGACCCCTTCTACGCCGACCTCGCCGAACTCATGATCGACACCGGCCTGCGCAAAGGCGAAGCACTCGCCCTCCACTGGGGCGACGTCCACCAGGCCGAGAGCGCCCTGTTCGTCCGCCACACCCTGTCCGTCGTCGACAACAACCAACTCGTCCTCACCACCCCGAAGACCCCGCACAGCAAGACCTGGGTCGCCCTGTCCCACCGCGCGGCCACCGCCCTCGACAACCGAGCCTGCACCGGCGCCTTCGGCGACACCGCCGACCCCACCGGCTACGTCTTCCACCGCCACGGCCGCCCTCTGCACCCCAAAACCGTCCTCGACCACTTCCACCTGCTCTGCGACAAAGCCGGCGTCCCCCGCATCGCCCTCCACGACCTGCGCCACCTGGCCATGAGTTTCGGCCTCGCCGCAGGCGTCCCCCTGCCGATCATGTCCAAGACCCTGCGCCACCGGACCCTGTCCACCAGCGCCAACATCTACGCCGAACTCACCCCCCGCGCCGCCCGCGCCGGCGTCGACGGCATCGCCTGGATCCTCGACAGCGCCGAGCGCGAACAACTCGGCACCCGCATCTGCCGCGCCAGCCACTTCGCACGCCAGCACCCGCGCCCCCACCGGCCACGGCCCGCCAACCGCACCCCGCGCATCGACGACCCCACCGAGGACTGGCCGATGTGGCCGGGCGACCACCATGCGACCACCAGCTGACACAACAACAGAAAGAGCCGGCACTCGGTTTCCCAAGTACCGGCTCTCACAACCGACTTCACAGTCGGGACGACAGGATTTGAACCTGCGACCCCTTGACCCCCAGCGCCGGGCTCGGACACGCGGAGTAACAGCCCTCGCCAGCCACGCGCTACATACCGAGACGTCTGCCGCGACCTCGGCCTGCGGGTTCACCTATTGCGCAGCCTCCACGGCGCGGATCAGGAGCACCTACCCATCGGTTACGTGCAGTGATCTCCCGTTCGGCGTGTCATCTGGCGCGTGTCGTCGCCGGTCGGCCACGGTGTGCTTCGCGCCCGGCTCCGTACGCTCTGCCGACACGCCGACCAGACCGGCGAACCTTGGTGCCAGAGAGCACTGAGCGCGAGGAGGGGTCCATGGGACAGCGTCCACAGCGGGGCAGGGTGTACCGGCGGTGCGGCTGCAAGGACGGCAGCAGCGGGAAGCAGTTGGGGTCGTGGTGTCCTCAGTTGGCCGCGGACGTGAAGCACGGGAAGTGGACGTACTGCGTCGACCTCGCTCCCGACGAGGGACGGCGCCGCACCCGCCGGCGGGGCGGGTTCGCCTCCCGCGCCGAGGCGGCGCGGGAGATGGCCGCGGTCCTGGACGGCGAGCTGCGCGGGGTATACGAGAACCGGCGCACCACGGTCGCCAGCTTCCTGCGCGAGTGGCTGGCCACCAGGCAGGCCCATCTCGCGCCGAACACCTACGCGGGCTACCGGGCGTGCGTGGAACGCGACCTCATCCCGGCGTTCGGCCACCGGCGCTTCCTGGACCTGCGGCCCCAACACATCGACGGATGGATCACCGCTCAACTCGACGCCGGCCGAGGCACGGTCACCGTCTACCGGGCCGCCTCCACCCTGCGCAACGCTCTCAACGTCGCCGTGCGCTCCTGGCGCCTGCACTACAACCCCGCCGAACACTCCGTCCCGCCCAAGCCCCGCGCCGCAGAACGCACCTGCTGGACACCCGAACAAGCCGCCGCGTTCCTCCACCACAACAAGGAGCAGCACGCCGACCAGCTCACCGACCTGTTCGAGGTCATGCTCGGCACCGGCATGCGCCGCGGCGAAGCCCTCGCCCTCCACTGGGACGACGTCCACCTCATGGACCGCAAGCTCTTCGTCCGCTGGAGCCTCGCAGCCATCGACAACGGCCAACTCACCCTCGGCCGGCCGAAGACACCGGCCAGCCGCGCCTGGATCAGCCTCTCCCCCAGAGTCACCGCCGCACTGCACCACCAGGCCGCGCTCCAGATGGCTGCCCACCCCGACCACCGGCTCGAAGGACTCGTCTTCCCGAAACCGGGCGGCGCTCCCCTGCGGCCCCAGTGGGTCCTCGACCAGCTCCGCAAACGCACAACCGAGGTCGGCCTACCCGTCATCGGCCTCCACGACCTGCGCCACACCGCCGCCAGCATCATGATCGCCGAAGGCATCCCCCTCGCCATCGTCTCCAAGACACTGCGCCACGCCACCCTCGCCACCACCATCAACCTCTACGGCCACCTCTTCAAAGACTCCGCCGACCAAGCCGTCCACGCCCTCGCCCAAGCACTCGACCGCGCCCACCCCAACCCGCCACACCTCCACAAGGACGACGACGGCGAGAACCCCATCCCCGTAGCCGCATAAGCTTCAGCTGGTCCGAGCTCCGGGGCGAAGGCCCACGTCCAGACCGAACGAGTGATCGTCAAGGCCTTTGGACGCGAAGTCAGTTGATTGCCAGTTGCCACCTGATCTCTCCGTCGTGCCACTGATCGGTGGGGATGAGTCCGATTGCGGTGGCGACGGCGGCAGATGCCTTGTGGTCGGGGTGGATGTGGGCGATGACCGTGTGCACCGGGTGCTGCCGGAGCCAGTCGACGAGCCCCCGAGCCGCTTCGGTCGCGATGCCCCGCCGCTGCCAGGGGGTCCCCACCACCCAGGCGATCTCCGCAGTGGCGCCGCGGTCATCGGCGGTGATCGTTGCCTGGAGCGTGCCGATCAGGCAAGCCTCGTCGCGGAGCCGGATCGCCCAGTTACACCAGGACTCGGCGGGGTCGGGCGAGCCCGCCGCCCAGCGTTCGTAGCGGGTACGCAGGTTTGGGGCGGTGTCCGGGGCCCCGCCGATGAAGGTGTGCAGGCCGGGGTCGGACAGCACCGTGGCCATCTCGTCGGCGTGCGCGGCCTGCAGGGGCAGCACGGTCAGCCGGTCGGTGCGGATGGTTTCGGGCCTGAGAACGATGACGCTGCCTCCTGGTTGGAACGTCCGACGAGTATGCCCCGGTCGAAGCGAGTGCCGTCCAGGCCCAGGGCGACGAGCTGGGGCGTACTGACTTCGGCTCGTCAGGGTGAATCTGTGCGAAGTGCCTGATGAGCCTGAAGCGGGGGACTACTCGCCGTAACGGTGGAGAGGCCGGGCCGGCCCTTCCACCGCTACGGCGCGGGCTGGTCAGCTTGTCCGGCGTCGGGTCGCCAGGCGGGTGCGGAGCTCGCGAACGACCTCGTGCCAGCGCCACGACTCCGGGGCGTTCCAGTAGTCCTCGCCCTCCGGTTGCCAGCCGGCCAGTGCGGCGAGGCGCTCCGCCAGGAGCTCTCCGTCCGTCCGGAGCGGCTTGTCCGGGTCCCAGCGGAGTTCCTCGGCGATGTCGTGGAGTTGGTGCGCGGCCCGGTAGTAGGAGAGCTGGGTATCGGTGAACCGCCGGATCGCGTAGCCCTGGCACTTGCTGCACCAGTCGAAGTCGCTCCGTGCGAGGAGGTCCGCGACGCGCAGCAGGTCGTCATCCTGCTGGACGCCGCGTTCCCTGGCGTGTTGGCAGAACGGGGAGTGGCCCTTGCGCTGCCACCCGGGGTCCGCGTCGGTCGTGTAGACCTGCACGTCGGCGAGGACTCCCAGGTGGATTCCGCTGCCGTCGCGCCAGCGGTCGGTGCCGGGGGCACGGAAGGGCTGGAGGCCGAGGTGCTCAGCGCCGGCGAGCAGGCCGTGCCACACTGCGGTGGAGACGGTCCGGCTGCGGCCCTCGCGGTCGTGGCCGCTGTCGAGTGTCCGCAGGTCTCCGGCTCCGCGAGCCATGGCCAGGCAGCGCAGGTCGTACTTCTTGAAGGACTCGTCGTAGCCGAGCCAGGCCGTCATGCGAGCACCGTCGGCGTGGCCGAGGTCCGCGCCGAAACGCGAGTCGTACGGGTCGTGGACCGCGGGCGGCCAGATGCGTTCGCCGTCGGTGGGCCGAGGGCCGATCTCCTCGATCCACGGTCCGATGACGCTCTCTCGGGCAGGTCGGAGGCGCGGGCGATCACGGTCCCGTTCCATCCTGCGGCCACCCGTGCCGCGAGCGTCGACAGGGGCAACACTTCGGTTCCGGCTCCCGGGGAGAAGACCAGGCACGGTTCGTCCCCTCCCACCGGGGCCGCGTTCAGTGCGCGCAGGTGGTCCGTGTGGAGCGGCAGCCGGTCGAACACCGGGGTGTCGTCGAAGACGCCAGGGGTGAGGCGGACGGCCCGCTTCCGGGGCTCGGCGCGGTCAGGACTCCGGAGGCCGCACTCGATGAAGGGGGAGCTGGAGGTGAGGAGCCGGTCCGCGACGAGCAGCGGGACGTTCAGTGTGAGGGTGCGGCGGCCCCAGTCGGCGTCGGTGAGGTAGGTGATGAGTACGCCGGTGCTCCACTCGTCAAGGTCGGCGAGGAAGCCCCGCTTGTACCCGGCCGAGGAGTCTTCGGCGGCTTCCGACAGGCGGACGGTCACCTGCCGGGTCCGCTCCACACCGGCATCCTCGACGGCCGCCCGTGCCCGGCCCTCCCAGGAGGCGACCAACTCCTCCACGGCGGAGCAGAGTTGGTCGTAGCCCTTGCGGTTGGAGCGCAGCCGGCCCGTGATCCCGTACACGACCCGCCAGCGCTCGTCCGCCGGGTCGCAGCTGCCAGAGGCCCGGTGCTGCCAGTCGGACCACAGGGAGTCGAGGGCCTTCGCAACCTCCGTCCCGTCGCCGAGGGCAGCGAACGCCGGTTCGCCGGACGGGAGTTCGGGCTTCTCCAGGGAACCGACCGCAGCTGCTTCCAGCAAGCCGCTTTCCGGGACGAAGAGCGCCGCCTGCGTACGCAGGGCCTCCAGGTACTGGCGCTTCGCGGCAAGCGTGGGCTCGGCCCATTCGCCGAGCCAGTCGTACATCGAGAGGGCGGCCTCTGCCAGGTGCAGGCTCTTGGCGGCGCCGCGCCATGTCGCGCGTACCCTGCCCCGGAGGTGTTCGGCGTCCTCGCGCGCCTGCGCGTCCTCCTCGTCCGGTTCCTCGTCCTCCGGGTCGGTCTCGGGGACGGAACGCAGCAGGGCCGCGGCGGCCCGCACTTCGTCGTCCGTCCAGTCCTCGTCCTGGTCGGGCTCGGTGTAGGTGCGGAGCTGGTACAGCAGCCCTATGCCGCCGAGGGCGCGTAGGAAGATACCGAGCCCGGTCCCGGGCCGGGCCCAGCCGCTCCAGCGATCGCACTGCGCGCACATCCGCCCGATCGTCTCCGCGTTCAGCGGCACCTCTGCGGTGACGACCTCCCGGGTGCGCAGCATGCTGCACGACCGCGTGGCGTGGAACTTGGCGTTCTTGCTCGTGGCTGAATGAACGGTGATCGGCTTGCCCGCGAAGGGCCCGAGCGGGACACCTGCGGTCAGAGCGTTGTCGAGCACGTTACTCCCCTGTCGGTCTCGGCCCGCGAGCGTAGCCGCGGGCACCGACAACCCACTCCTCACGACTGGAGCGGGTTGCCGCAACGGCGTGTTCGGATACCGGCGGCTGACGCGCGCCATCCTCGGGTCAGCGGCGGAAGCCCCGCCGGGGATCGCGGGCGTCGACGTTGTCGAACGGCTCGAACCACACCGCCGGGCGCAGTTCTCCGGGGCCCGACCACTGGTTGGTGTCGGGGCTTTCGATCCCGGCGTATCGGGAGCTGTAGAGCATGAGCACGTCGGTGTCCTGGAAGAACATGTCGGTGCAGGCGCTGAAGTCGTAGTCGTCCCGGTGAGTAGGCAACTCGGCGTGGCCGGACGACTTGTCAGCGGCGAGTTCGCCGCACCGGCTGCCGGCGTCGTCGAGGGCGAGGTGCAGGGCCATTTCCTCGGCGGTGCAGGTCGGTTGGGGCCAGCGGCCGTGTTCCAGGTCGTCGGTGAGGTCGTCCACGGCTCGGGCGAACCTGCGCCGCCATCCGTGGTCCATGGCGAAGGTGGGTTTCGGCAGCCGGGCGAACACGCCCCAGGTTCCCTCGTGCGCGTCCGGCACCAGCCGGCCGTCGCCGAGTTCTTCGGCGTCCTCGTACGCCTCGTCGGCGAGTTCGCACAGCGCTCCGTGGAGGACGTCCGCGGTGCGCGGGGTCAGGCTCCACAGGCAGGACTCGTCCTCGCACTCGGGGTCGTCGCAGTGCACCGGATCCGTTGCGAACAGTGAAGCGAAGTCGGGCACTTCGTCCTGGGCGGGCTCTTCGGGCCGACCGGCCATGAGCAGGGACGAGCCTGGGCCGAAGTCGATGACCGTGCTCCGACTCCAACGGGCCACCTCTTCCCCCTTGTCCCGACGCAGGAAGCCTCCCTGACCGCGGCCGACGAGGGAGTCGGCACCGGCGATCTCGATGTCCTCGTCAGTGAGCCACATGACGGCGCCGACCACGTCGTGCGGATCGTTGGCGTACAGCTCCTCGGCCGGTCCGGGCGTCCATCCCTGGCCGCGCGCCGCTTCCAGCACCGCATTCCGGTCACGGATGTGGTACTCCCGCAGCACAGCCACCCTGACCACCTGGCCGGGAAGATCCCGCAGGCGCGGAACGGACCCGAAGGCGGTGGACACCGCCCCGTCGTCCCGATCGGGTTCGTCCGACGCGACCGCGGCCTGGTTCTCCTGCTTCTCCGGCCAGGTGGCGAGCGACCCCGGGCCGACGGGCCAGGCACGGGAGAGCACCCGGGTCACGGCCTGCCGCAGAGAAGCGGCCGGAGCGTCGGGCAGTTGCCCGCAGAGCTCGTCCACCCGGGCCGCCGCCCACCTGTCCGGGGTGGACTCCAACGCCTGGAGAAGCAACCAGGCTGCGTGGTCGGCCAGTTCCGCCTGGCGGCAGGTGAGGACGGCCTGCAGGGAGTCGGGGCCGCGGTCGTGGCCGAGCCGCACCAGCACGCGACTCTTGCTCGGGGTGTGTTCGCACAGGAAGTCGGTTGGCACAGCAGTGAGTTGGCGCTCGGGCATACGGAGACTCCGGAAAGGCGGGCGCAGTGCGCTCTGGATGGGGAGTTCCGCTGGTGGACGCGCTGCTGACGAGTCCCCGGACGGGTGAAGTCGTTGCCACGGCTGGTTCCACCGATGCTTTCGGCGGCCCGGACCGGGTGCTGCCGAACACCGTACATGACCCTGGGAGCCGTCGGCGGGCCGATCTTCCGGTGGTGGAGCGATCAGGTCCGGCAGCCCGGAGTGTCCGAGGGGTGCAGCAGGATGGGACGACGATCCGTCTCGGGAGGGGAGAGCGATGTCCGCCAGCGGCAACTGGCTGCCTGTGGAGTTCCTGATCGCCGTCGCGGCCGGCGCCGAACCTGGTTCGGCCGCCGCGCTGATGGTGGCCGAACAGGCGCGGGAGCGTTCCGGTGACCGGCAGACCGGGGAACTGCTGGAGGCGCTGCTCCGTGGTCCCTTCCGGGAGAGCGCGCCGGATTGGATGCTGACGGCCGCCGTGGCGGAAAGCATGCGGGTGGACGATTCCGAGTACCGCGCCCAGACGACCGTCGAACTGGCCGCCCTCGCCCTCGGGCACCCCGACTTCGACGGCGAGCTGCTGGCGGAGGGCCTGCGCGACTGCTCCGCCTACCGGCTGGGGATGCTCGGCGCCGCCGACCGTCCACCGGCACTGACCGTCGCGGTGGCCGCCGAACTGCACCGACAGGTACCGCAGCGACTGCCCTTCACGTCCGCCATGCTGAAGGACCGGACGCCTGCGCAGGAGGTGTTCCGGACCGGGCGCCTCGACGACCGTGTGTTCGACGCGGCGGTCGCGCTGCTCCCCGGTGCGCCCGACCGCTCTCGCCCAGAAGGCGAGAGCCGGGAGGAGTGGTCGGAGCGGATCCGTGCGGAGTACCGCGCCTGGGAGAGCATGTGGCGGACGGTGTTGGAGCAGCAGTTGGACCGCCACGATCGGTTCGTGCGGGCGGTGGACGGCACCGAGGCGGACTCGGTGGTCCGGCGGCAGCTCCTGGGCGGTCTGCCGTGGATGGTGGAACCCGGGCTGCTCCGCCGACTCGCACTGGACGACCTGGCCTCGTTCGACTCCGCCGTGCTGACGGCCCGGATCTGCGGGATGGTGGCCGAGGGGGCGTCCGAGGATGAGGCCCGAGACAGGTTCTCGGTCGAACTGGCCGCACTCGACGGCCCTGCCCGCAAGGAGCTCAGCCTCTATCTGGGGGACGACCCGGTCCTGGGTGCCGAGTTCGGCCGCGAAGCGGCGGTGCTCTGGACGCAGAGTGCAGCCGATGAGCGCTGGCGGCTCATCCTCGACCCCACCGAGGCAAAACCCCGATACAGCGGCGACCCCCACCCGTGGCGCACACCGCCGGACGAACTCGCCGAGCTGGCACGCCGGTTCGCGCTGGTCGCTGAGCAGGCCCTGCACACCTGGGAGCCGAAGGAGCTCTACAGCATCAGCCGGGCCGCCGACCTCCGCTGGGTGCACGCCATGCTGGTGCACCTCCCCGAGGTGACGGCCGAGACGAGGGCCGCCGTCCAACGCATCGTCCGCGATGCCCGGCGCAGCTCGAACCGCCCCCGCTCCTACCGCCCCCAGGACTACGAGAACCACGAGCAGTTCACGAAGCTGCTCGCCGACATCACCCGGATCATCACCGATCCGCTCCCCCAGCCGGCCGCCACCCGCCGCGCCGCCCTCGGCGACCCCGCCGAGGTGACGCCACGCCAGCTCTCCGCCGTCGAACCCGCCGTCCTGACCGCCTACTTGGACCAGCACGCCGGCAACGACCAACTGGTCGAGAAGGCCCTGCTGTCCTGCGCCCAACGGGGCAGCTACGGCAGCGAACCGGTCTTCGTCGATGTCCTCGCCCGGCACTCCGACCCGCAGCGGGCCTTGCGCACCCTGACCCACGACCTGCGCCGCCGCCTCGGGGGCGGCCCCAACGACCGCGAGTCCTGGACCCGGCACGTCCTCGCGCTGCCCGACCACGACCAGGAGACCGTCCTCGCCCTGCCCGCCTGGACGACGCTCACCGTCGGCGGCCCGCGCTACCGCGGCAGCGTCCACCCCGCCGTCCTCGCCCTGATCACCACCACCCTCGGCGACGACCCCCTGGCCTGGCAGCGCTTCGCCGACAGCCCGATAAGCCACGCCGGCCACACCGCCTGGCTCCGGCTCGGTGAGGTCCTCGACGCCGCCAAGCACGGAACCCCGTGGCCGAAGCCGCCCACCTCCCGCTGAGCCGATGACGGGTTCCGGCTCACACTCTCGATGGTGGAGACCGTCTACCGGCCCACCAGAGCATCCCGCTGCTCAAGCGCATGCGCGACGGCCAAGGAGATCGACGTCGCACCAGGGCGGATCATCGGCGTCGGCACCGTCGCAGCGGTCCACCGGGAGGTCCTCTTCCGACCCACGCGAGCCCCGCAGCCGTCCCCCTGACGGATGCGGCGATCCCCGGGCCAGTCACCTACCACCAGAGGTAGCATCGAGACCATGAGCGGTAGCAAGAAGTATTCGATCAGCCTGCCCGAGAACCTCGCCGAGAGCGTCCGCGCCCATGTCGGCCCCGGCGGGTTCTCCGCCTACGTCGCCGAGGCTCTCGAACAGCGCGTCGCCATGGACAAGCTCCGTGAGATCGTCGCCGACTTCGAAACCGACAACGACGAGCTCACCCGCGCCGAGATCGAAGCGGCCCGGACCCTGCTGCGCCACGACCACCGCCAGGCCGGCGGGGCCGCCGCCTGATGCCCGGCACCCTCCTCCTCGACAGCGAGGGCCTCTCCAAGCTCTACCTCAAGGACCGAACCGTCATGGCCCTGGTCCAGGCCGCCGCCGAAGAAGGCGTGCGCGTCGCCACCACCGCCATGACCACACTCGAAGCCGACTACGAGCGCATCCACCGCGCCCGGATCAAGTGGGTCCTCTCCCGCATCGACGTCCACGACGTCACCGCCGACATCGCCGATCAGGCCGCCGCCCTCCTGCGCACCCACCACCTGCACGGCCACAAGTACGCCATCGACGCCGTCCTCGCGGCCGTCGCCCGCACCGCCCCCGCCCCGGTCACCGTCCTCACCTCCGACCCAGAAGACCTGACACTCCTCTGCGGACCCACCATCGAGGTCATCAAGGTCTGACCGCCCTTCCAGCACCGCGTTCAGACCTCGGTGTTCGGGCCCCGGTCCCCGCGAACCGCCACTCGACCTCCGAGACGGTCCGAAGTGCTTCGATCCCGTCGAGGAGACGGGTCAGCGGTTCACTGCCGAGCGAACCGCGAAGTAGACCACGTCGGCGATGAGCAGCAGGACGGCGATGGCGAGCAGGAGGAGCATGCCGTCGACGACGGCGCCGACGACGCCGAGCACGACTGCGACGACGAGGACCAGGAGGAAGAGGACCATCGCACGCCTCCTTGGCGGGGCGGGGTTGTTAAGCGGCGGGCGAGCTGCCGCTCACCCGCGGTGCCCGACCGGTAGGCCGGACGGTGGTGCCGGAAGACCGCTTCCTCGTCCTCGGCGGGCAGGGCGTCGCCGGTGCCGACGGAAGGGCGGTCCTTGATCGGCGGCTTGTCGTGGACGACCTCGACGTGTCCGGGTCCGACGCCGACGCCGTCCAGGGGGACGAGGACCGGGCGGTGGCGGGTGGGCGGGCCGATTCGGACGGCGGCCATCGCCGGTTCGTGCGTGCCGGTGTCCGCGTGGATCGCTTCCAGGGTGCCGACGTCGTGACCGTCCGCGTCCACGACGTCATGCGTGCGCCCCGCGCGGATGTCCGCCGCCTCGATCACCGTGGCTCCCTGCACCGGCCCGCCCCGTGGGGAGCGTCCGCAGGACGACCCGGATGGCCGGCCCGCCAAAAGGCCCTCCCCCTTCAGCGTGCCCCCGTCGGCGCCCGGACACCAGCACCCGCGGTCTCCGGCTGGCTCTTCCCGCACCCGCCAACCGCCGTTCGCGCCGACCGGGCCGCGGTCCGCGGCGACGTGGAAGCGCCGTCCGGACGGTTCCTGCGCCGCCAGGAGCGGCCGGTCAGCCGGAGAGACGGGGACCGGCCGACGGGCCTCACTTCATCGCGACGACAACCTTTCCGGCCTTGGCGCGGCCCTCCTCGGCGTACTCCATGGCGTCGCGGGTCCGGTCGAAGGGGAAGACGCGGTCCACGACGGGGCGAACCTTCCCGGCGTCGACGGGCCGGGTGATCTCGCGCAGCTGGTCACCGTCGGCCTTCATGAAGAGGAAGGAGTAGGTGACGCCGTGCCGCTCGGCGCGGCGCCGGGTCGTGAAGCTCAGTGCGTTCATCGCCTGCCGCAGGAACGGGTTCGCGCCGAGTTCGCGGGCGAAGTCCGCGTCGGGCGGCCCGGCGATGCTGATGGCCTTCCCGCCCGGTTTGAGGACCCGCAGCGACTTCTCCAGGGTCTGGCCGCCGAGGGTGTCCAGGACGACGTCGTAGCCGTCCAGCAGCTGTTCGAAGTCCTGGGTGCGGTAGTCGACGACGACGTCCGCGCCGAGTTCCTCGACCAGGTCGGCGTTGGCCGCGCTCGCGGTGGTGGCCACGTGGGCTCCCAGGTGCCTGGCCAGTTGGAGGGCGATGGTGCCCACTCCGCCGGAGCCGCCGTGGACCAGGACCTTCTGGCCCGGCCGGACCTGCGCCCTCTCGACCAGCGCCTGCCAGGCGGTGAGGGCGACCAAGGGGAGGGAGGCGGCCTGCGCCATGGTGAGGGCGGCAGGTTTGGGGGCCAGGTCGTCCTGGTGGACGGCGATGAGTTCGGCGAAGGTGCCGATGCGGTCCTTGTCGGGCCGGGCGTAGATCTCGTCGCCCACCGCGAAGCGGGTGACGGCGGAGCCGACCCGGACCACCACTCCGGCCAGGTCGTTGCCCAGGACGAGTGGAAGGCGGTACGGCAGGATCCTCTTGAAAGCGCCGTCGCGGATCTTGAAGTCCAGCGGGTTGACGCTCGCCGCGTGGATCTCGACCAGGACGTCCTCGGGGCCCGGCCGCGGATCGGGCCTCTCGGCGGCGCGCACCGCCGACCGGTCGCCGTACTTCTCGATCAGGTAGGTCTTCATCTCTCCGTCTTCCTGCCCCGCCCGCCTGCGGACGGGGTCCCCGCTCGTTTTCCGGCGCGCCCGGTACGGGCCGCTCTCCTCCGGTCACCGCTGGTTCACGGCGCCCCGCGCCGATGCGGCGCGGGGCCTCTCACGCCGCGTTCGGCGACGTGGCCAGGCCCTGCTTGACGTACCGGGTGGTCTCGTCGGCGAGGACCTCGGGCAGGCCCGCCTCCACGGCGGCCAGGGCCTGGGCGGCGACCTCGGCGGGGTCCGCCTTCTGGTCGGCGGGAACGCCGGCGGCCATGTCGGTGTCCATGTAGCCGACGTGCAGCGCCGTCACCGTGATGGCGCGGGGCGCCAGTTCCTCCCGGACCGCGCCGGTCAGCGCCCATGCCGCCGCCTTCGCCGCGGCGTAGCCGCCGTGGCCGGCGGGGTGCATCCAGGACAGGACCGACAGCACGTTGAGCACGCCGCCGCCGCCGTTGGACTCGATGACCGGGGCGAAGGCCCGCGTCACGGCGAGCGGGCCGAAGAAGTTCACCTCCATCTCCAGGCGCGCCGCGTCCGGGCTGCCCGCGATCAGCGGCGTTCCGGTGGAGATGCCCGCGTTGTTGACCAGCAGCGTCGCGTCGGACGCGATGCGGGCCGCCGCCCGGATCGACTCCGCGTCGGTCACGTCCAGCCGCAGCGGGACGACGCCCGGCAGGTCCACCGTCTCGGGGCGGCGGGCCGCCGCGTACACCTTGGCCCCGCGCGCCACGAGCTGGGCGGCCAGGTGACGGCCGAGTCCCCGGTTGGCACCGGTGACGACCGCGACCGCGTCCTTCAGTTCCATGAGCACTCCCGACGTAGGGGGCGGCGGTCGGCCGCCCGAGATAGATTTCATCCGAAATCTAAGTGGGAGTCTAGAATAGATTCAACTCGACATCCAACCGGAAGGGTGACCGATGGGCCGCGTATCGCAGGCACAGGCGCAGGAGAACCGCCGGCGGGTCGTGGAGACCGCCTCCCGGCTCTTCCGGGAACAGGGCACCCACGTCAGCGTCGCCGACCTCATGAAGGCCTCCGGCCTGACCCACGGCGGCTTCTACAAGCAGTTCGCCTCCAAGGAGGCACTCGTCGACGAAGCCACCGCCCACGCCTTCGCCGAACTCGCCCGCCACCACGAGGCCGGGCTCGACCAGTACGCCGGACGGCGCGACGCCGCCCAGCGGGCACTGATCGACGCCTACCTCTCCACCGAGCACCGCGACGGCGCCGCCGACGGGTGCCCCGCCGCCGCACTCGCCGGCGACATGGCCCGCGACGACGCGGACGGCGAGGCCCGCCGCGTCTACACCCAGGGAGTCGGTGACTTCGCCGACCGGCTCGCCACCGACGACCAGGACGGCATCACCCGGCTGTGCACCATGCTCGGCGCACTCGTCCTGTCCCGAGCCACCAAGGGCTCCCCGCTCTCCGAGAAGATCCTCACCACCGCACGCGAGGCGCTGACGGCCACCGACTGACCGGAAACGCGGCACAGGGCAGCCCCTCCCGGGAAGGGCGCGCCGCCGGCCGGCCGCCGGCGGCCCCTCACGTGCAGCCCCGCCCCTTCACTCGGCCCGCCCGGCGACCCCGACCGCCTGCGGGCGGGGGCAAGCGGAGAGCAGCGCAGCAACTGATCGGGGCGTCTGCTCCATGTGCTCGGCAGGGCAGCAAGTGACGGGCCAGGACCCATTCGGGCACCGCTGTGGGTGCGGTGCCGTGGAAGCTGGCCACGCGGCCGTAGGCGCGAGCCAGACGCCGAGGTGTGCCGCCCCCCGGAGAGACAGGGGGTGGCACACCTCGGCGCTCTGCTGGCCGGGAAAGCGGTCAGAAGTCGGCGCGGCTGCCGCGGACGACGCAGGAGGCGCTGTTCTCCCAGCCCCAGCCGTCGCCGTCCGGGTCGGAGGAGGCGCTGGCGCAGTACGGGTAGCCGTTGGGCGCCTTGGTGGGCAGCGGGGTCTGGGTCGGGGTGATGCCGGTGTCGGCGCGGCTGCCGCGGACGACACAGGAGGCGCTGTTCTCCCAGCCCCAGCCGTCGCCGTCCGGGTCGGAGGAGGCACTGGCGCAGTACGGGTAGCCGTTCGGCGCGGTGCCCGGCAGGGACTGGGACGGCGAGGGCGACTGGCTGGGCCGGTCGTAGATGGTGGCGGGGCGGGCGGTGGCGGCGATGCCGTTGGCGCCGTTGAAGAAGCGGTTGCCCCAGGTGGTCAGGGAGTTCTTGTCGAAGTTGTTGACCAGGTCGAGGTACTCGACGCCGCCGCCGTTGCCGCTCCAGGACCAGCCGATGTAGCCGACCTGGAGGGACTGGGCGGCGGCCATGATGGCGTCCTCGTCGGGGTTGCCGTCGCTGTGGTTGGCACCGAACTCGCCGACCACGACGGGCAGTCCGGCGCTGACGTAGCTGCCGAGGTAGGCCTGGACCTCGGCGGCGGTGTCGTAGACGCCGTACATGTGGATGGAGAAGACCGTGTTGCGGTCCGGGTCGGCGGCGAAGACCGAGGCGGCGTTGTCGCGCATGGTGTTGGACCAGTCCTGGCCCCAGTTCGGGCCGTCGACCATCAGGGCGTGGCGCAGGCCGGCCCCGCGGAGCTTGCCGATGGCGTTCTTGGTGGCGGCGGTCCAGGCGGTGTAACCGCTGTTGCCCCAGGGCTCGTTGGCGATGTTGACGACGACGTAGGCCTCCTGGCCGTCCAGGACGCTCTTGTTGTCGACCCAGAACTGGGCGGCCCGGTCGAGGGTGGTGGCGGCGCCGTCCTCGCCGTAGCCGGTGGCGTCGTGGACCTCCAGGACGCAGATGACCTTCGCGGCCTTGCACTGGCCGATCAGGGTGGAGATCTGCGCGGAGCTGGTGCGGGTCCAGCGGTCGCCGTTGCTGAGCACGACGCGGACGGTGTTGGCGCCCTTGGCGGCGATGTCGGCGATCGCGGTGGTCTGCCCGGAGTACCAGGTGTACGCGTGGTTGACCCCGCGCATCACGAACTGGTTCCCGTTGGCCTCCAGGATGCGGCCGTTGCTGACGTGGATGCCGGTGGCGGCGGCCTGGGCACTGCCCGGAGCGAATCCGAACACGGCGATCAGCAGACCGAAGGCGGCTGCGATCGCCGCACCGATCGTCGTGAGCGCTCTGCGGCTCTGCGACGGGTTCATGGCTCTCCTCGAATCGTGGGGGGGGTACGGCCGGCCCGCCGCCATGTCGAATGCAGGGCCCCTGCTGGGGGCTGGGACAGGCGGAGGGAGCGCGGGCAAGCCGCTGGTCGACGTCCGGCCGGTCGACCCGCCGGGGGTGGGGGCCGGGAGTCGGTCCTCGTCGTCTTCGAGATGCTGACACACCATCAGTCGGCGGTCAACGGATCTGACTTAACCGATTAATTAAGCGTCAGAAGCTCGCGGTCGGACTGGAGAGGGTTGTTCAACTGAGATGATCGGGGCTTGGCTGGGTCCTGGTCAGAGTTGACTCTGAGATGAACTGAACCAGTTAATACAAGGCTGCCGTCAGTAGGTGCTGCAGGTCTCCCCGTTGAGGGCGAAGGAGGAGGGCACGCCGTTGGTGCCGAGGGTGGAGGTGCCGCTGAAGCCGAAGTTCACGCTGGCTCCGGCCGCGATGGCGGTGTTGTAGGAGGCCGGGTTGGCGGCCGTCACCTGCCGGCCGGACTGCGCGCTCACGGCATTCCACATGGCGGTGACGCGCTGGTCCCCGGGGAAGGAGAAGACCAGCTGCCAGCCGTTGACGCTGGTGCCGCCGGTGTTCTTGACGGTGACGTCGCCGTTGAAGCTGCCGCCCCAGTCGGAGAGGCCGTAGTGCACCGCGCAGCCGGCCGCCGGTACGGGGGAGGTGGACGGCGCGGAGGGCGAGGGCGGAGTGGAGGCGGACCCGCTGGCGGAGGGTGACGGCTCGCCGGGGGAGGCGGAGGAGCTCGGGCTCGGGGTGCCGGCCACCAGGCCCGACTTGGCGCGCATCCGCTCGGAGCCGGTGGCGGTGAGGGCGGCGGCGAGCAGGACGGCCGTCGGCGCGAGGTTCGAAGTGCGGCGGGGCCGGAGTCTCTTGTACGTGGGTGTCCCTTTCGTCCCGTGAGTGGGGGTGGGAGGAATCCGTGGGGATGACCCGCGGTCGGCGCCTGTCCGTGGCGCGGGCAGCGGGGTCGACCGGGTGCGGTCCCGGCGGATGCCGGGGTGCGGCCTTGCGCACCGGGTCCGGCGGGGGCGGCACGTCTGGTGGCCGCGGGGCGGCCCACGTGACGCGCCTGCGCCTAACCGAATAAGGCGCGCAGACCGTGTTGCTGGCTATAGTCCTCTGCCAATGAGAACCTAACCGGTTTTTCTCAGTCAGCTCTTCCGGCCGGGATACGTCTCGCTCCGGCGTACGGCGCCGCGGCACGAGAGCTCGGCTGTCGGCCACCGGCACGACTGCAAGGCGGGCTGAAGGTCATGCCGGGCCGGACGAGTACGACGTCGCGGGCGGCGGGCGCCGGGCGCCGGTGTGCTGCCGCCTCACGGCCCGAGGCATGCTCCGGCGCCCGCAGCGCTTTCCGCTGCGGGTGTGGTGGTCCGAACCGGCGGTGACCGCGGATGGCGATGCGGACTGCGGGCTGCCCGGCCGCCGGCCGGGCAGCCCGCAGGGCCGGTCGGCTGTGCCGGGTCAGGTGTTGGGGGTGGCGGCCAGGGCGAGCCAGGCGTCGGCGAGCAGGCGGTGGCCGAGCGGGGTGGGGTGGACGCCGTCGGCCGCGATCAGGGCGGGGTCGCCCGCGGTGCGGGCGGCCTGGTTGAGCAGGCCGTCGGCGGCCAGCAGGCGGGCGTCGTGTGCGGTGGCGAGGCGGCGGACTGCCTGGATCCGGGCGTCGAGGTCGGCCCGCCAGCTCCACTGCTCCGCCCGCACCGGCAGCAGGAACGGTTCGATCAGCAGCAGCCGAGGGGCGCAGTGCCCGCGCAGGCTGGTGAGCAGCAGGTGGTAATCGCGCTCCCAGGTGTCGACCGGGCTGGGCAGCCCCTGGTCGTGGCGGCGCCAGGTGTCGTTGACGCCGATCAGGACGGAGACCAGGGCCGGGCGGTGGGCGAGGGTGTCGGTCTCCCAGCGCTCGCGCAGGTCGGTGAGGCGGTCTCCGCCGACGCCCCGGTTGAGCACCTGCGGGGTGCCGGGCAGAGCGGTGGCGGCCAGCGCGGCGTATCCGTGGCCGAGGTCGCCGGGGCGGGTGCGGTCGCGGCCGGCCTCGGTGATGCTGTCGCCCTGGAAGAGGACGGTGGCGCGGGGGTGCATGCGGGGCTCCTCACGGCGGGGCCCGCCGCCCGGGCATGACGGTCACCGGGCGGCGGGCAGTCAGGGGCTGGCGAGGGGTCAGCTCGCCGCGGTCATCGCCTTCGCGTGGGCGGCGAAGAGCTGGGCGCTGGCGTGGGTGGGGTTGGCGGGGTCGTTGTTCCACATGACGCGGTGGCCGTCGTAGTCGGGGTAGAAGGAGCCGTCGTCGACGCGGGAGGTGAGCAGCCAGAACTGGTCGCCGGCCGCGCCGTTCGCGAGCGCGGCGTCGGTCCAGGCCCGGTAGGCGGCGTCGCGGGCGGCAGTGTCGGGGATGTCGCGGGCGGGGTCGATCTGGAGGCCGAACTCCTCGACGACGACGGGCTTGCGGAGCCCGCGGCCGTCGGTGAGGTGGTCGGTGATCCAGCGGGTGCCCCAGGCGGTGGCGTCGGCGCCGGGCTTGGAGCCGCTGGTCTCGCCCCAGTTCTGCGGGTAGACGTGGACGGTGCCGTAGTCGACGGCGGGCAGGGCGGTGAGCTTCAGCCAGTCCACGCCCTCGTAGTCGGAGTAGGGGTAGTCGGCGTGGCCGGCCTTGCCGTAGAAGCCCTCGTCGCCGACCGCGAGGAGCTGGCGCGGGGCGAGCGCCTTGACGTAGGCGCTCATCTCGCGGGCCCAGCCGAGCAGCGTGGCACCGGACTTGTCGCTGCGGCAGCGCGGCTCGTTGGCCAGCTCCCAGGCCATGACGGTGGGGTCGGCGTCGTAGCGCAGGCCGGTGTAGCGGTTGCGGCGTCCGATGACGTGCTTGGCCCAGGCCCGGTAGGCCTTCTTGCAGTTGGCGTCGGTGTAGAAGCGGTCGTGGTTGACGCCCTCGCCGTAGGAGTCGTCGGGCAGGCCGAGGAACCAGGAGACGTACTGGCGCATGCCGCCGTAGTCGGGCCAGTTGTTGACCAGCGGGAGGACCAAGCGCAGGCCTAGCTGCCCGGCCTTGTGCACGGCGTAGTCGAGGCTGTCGAAGGCGGCCTCGTCGTACCGGAACGGCTTGGGCTGAAGGGCGCGGTGGGAGTGGCCGTCGCCGTCGGCGAAGGCCCAGGCGCGGATCACCGTCAGGCCCATCGCGGCGGCATCGTTCAGCACCGCGTCGATCATGTAGTGGGACTGCTGGTGGAGGTAGTAGCAGTTGGTTCCGCCGAAGCGGAACTTCCTTCCGTCCAGGCGCAGTTCGCCGCCTCTTGCGGTGACGAACGAGCGCTTCGCGCCGTCCTCGCGGCTGCGGCCCTGCTGCTCGGCGTCCTGGCCCGCGCCGGTGGTGGCCAGTGCGGTGCCGCCGAGTAGGGGGGTGGTGGCGAGGCCGAGGGCGGCGGCTCCCAGCAGGGTGCGGCGGCGGCTGGTGCGGGGCTGGTCGTTCACGGGGCTCCTCCGGACAAGCGTGGGTGGGGCGGTGCCTGGGGGTGTGACGGGTGGGCTTCGGTCAACGGAGCTGTGGGACCTTCGCGCGGAACAGGGTGGCGTCACCGTCCAGCTGGACGGGTCCGCCGGCGGCCGGGAGGTAGGCGGACTGCCCGGCGCCGAGGGTTGTTCCGCCGTCGATCCGGGCGGTGCCGCGCACGCAGAGCAGGATCTGCGGGCCGTCGTCGGCGATCTCCAGGGGTTCGCCGAGTTCGATCCGGGAGAGGCTGAACTCCTCGGCAGGAGTGAGGAATTCGAGCTCGCCGCAGCCGGTGGGAACGGCGGGGACGTGCTGCGGGGCGGTGGGGCGGAAGTCGACCACCGCGGCCAGTGCGACGGTGTCGACGTGCTTGGGGGTGAGGCCGCAGCGCAGCACGTTGTCGGAGCCGGCCATGATTTCGACGCCGAGGCCGCGCAGGTAGGCGTGCGGGACTCCGGCGTCCAGGTAGAGGGCCTGGCCGGGGCCGAGGCGGACGTGGTTGAGCAGCATCGCGGCGAGGATCCCGGGGTCGCCGGGATAGTCGCGGGCGGCGTCCCGGTACGCGGCCCAAGTGGCCGCGTCCGCATCGTCGCCCGAGGCCAGGGCGGCCAGGGCGGCGGGGAGTTCGGCGGCGGCCCGCTTTCCCCTGGTCCGGTCGTCCGCGAGAGCGGCGGTCAGCACCGTGCGCAGTGCCTGGTCGGCGGGGGCGGTGCGCAGCTGCCGGATCCAGGGGTCCAGCACCGGCAGCGCCAGGCGCTCCCAGAGCGCGGCGGTGGCCCGGGGGTCACGGAAGCCGCAGAGTGCCTCGAAGTCGCCGAGGGCGCAGATCAGTTCGGGCTTGTGATGGCGGTCGCGGTAGATCCGGTGCGGGGCGTCGAGCGGGATGCCGGCGGCCTCCTCGGCCGCGTACCCGGCCTCGGCCCGGGCGGTCGTCGGGTGGACCTGGACGGAGAGGGCCTGGTCGGCGGCCAGCAGTTTCAGCAGGAAGGGCAGGCGGGCACCGAACCGGTCGGCCACCCGCTCGCCCAGTTCGTGCCGCGGGTCGCGGGCGATGACGGCGTCGAGTGCCTCGCTGCCCCGGCCGCGGTCGATCCGGGCGGGTGCGCCGGGGTGGGCGCCCATCCACAGCTCGGCCTCGGGTTCGCCGCTGGGCCGACGGCCCGTCAGTTCGGCGAGGGCGGTGGTGGAGCCCCAGGCGTAGGTGCGGATGGTGGTGCTGAGCAGGTCGGCGGTCATGTCGGTGCTCCGGTGTGCGTGGGCCCCGGTCCGTCCCCGAGCTTCCTCACCCTCAAGAGGAGCCGGGGACGGACCGGGAGTCTGTGGGAGGCGGTCAGCGGGCCGGTGGGCCGCTGCTGCCGCGTGGTACCAGGACGGGCGTGGGGGCAGGCGAGGTCGGCGGACGCCGGTGCTCGATGACGTCGAACAGGGTGCGGGCGACCTGGACGCCGTACCCGTGGACGTCGTGGCTCATCGCGGACAGCGGGGGGTGGGTGAGCCGGCAGAGCTGGGAGTCGTCCCAGGCGATCAGGGACACGTCCACGGGGACCTGGAGGCCGAGCTCGGCGGCGACCGCGATGCCGGCCACGGCCATGATGTCGTTGTCGTACACGATCGCGCTGGGGCGCTCGGCGGAGGCCAGCAGCATCCGGGTGGCCCGGGCACCGGCCCGCCCCGAGAAGTCGGTGGGCAGGCTGCGCGGCGGCTCCAGGCCGAGCTGCGCGGCGACGGCCTCCAGCGCCCGGGTGCGGATCGCGGTGTGGCCGAGGGCCGGGTCGCCGCCGACCCGGGCGATGCGGCGGTGGCCGAGCATCGCCAGGTAGCGGACGGCGTCTTCGACGGCGGCGGAGTCGTCGGTCCACACGGCGGCCAGTGCCGGGCCGGCCAGGGCCGGGTGTCCGGCGGCGACGGCGGGCATGCCGAGCGCGGCGACGGCCGGGATCCGGGGGTCGTCCTCGGTGAGGTCGACCAGGACGGCGCCGGACACCCGGCGTGTGCGCCACCAGGTGCGGTGCACGGCGATCTCCTGCTCGCGGTCGCGCACCAGGCGCAGCAGCAGGGTCGCCGAGCGCTCCCCCAGCACGGTCTCGATGCCGGAGATGAACTCCATGTAGAAGGGTTCCAGGCCGAGTTGGTGGGCGGGGCGGGCGATGACCAGGCCTACGGTCTCGCCGTCCGGATGGAGGCTGGCCAGGCTGCGGGCGGCTTGGTTGGGTACCCAGCCGAGTTCGGCGGCGGCGGCCCGGATGCGGCGCCGGGTGGGCGCGGAGACGCCGGGCCGGTCGTTGAGGGCGAGTGACACGGCGCCGGGAGAGACTCCCGCGCGGGCGGCGACGTCGCGGATGGTGACGCGTCCGCTCATCGCCCCGGTCTCCTTGCCGTGGTGGGTGCGCCCTGCCGAGGCGGAGGCACCACGGCGCAGGTGTGGTGCCTCCGCCTCGGCTGTCCCGGGGGCCAGCTCACTTGCTGGATCCGGCGGCGAAGCCGGCGTAGATCAGGCGTTGCAGGGCGAGGAAGACGATCAGGGTCGGCAGGATGACCAGGATGGTTCCGGCCGAGATGATCTCCCAGTTGACGCCGAACGGGCCCTGGAAGCGGAACAGCGAGGTGGAGATGGTGCCGAGGTCGCTGGAGGGCATGTAGAGGAAGGGGATGAAGAAGTCGTTGTAGACGGTGACGCCCTTGACGATGACCACGGTGGCGATGGCGGGCTTGAGCATCGGCAGGATGATGCGCCAGTAGATGGTGAAGCTGTTGGCGCCGTCGAGGCGAGCGGCCTCGTCGAGGGAGACCGGGATGGAGCGGATGAACTGCAGGAAGATGTAGATCGAGATGATGTCGGTGCCGAGGTAGAGCAGGATCGGCGCCCAACGGGTGTTGAACGCACCGAGGTTGTCGATGATCTGGAAGGTCGCGACCTGGGTGGTGACGCTGGGGACCAGGCTGGCGAGCAGGAACAGCGCCATCACGAGCTTCTTCAGCCGGAAGTCGAAGCGGTCGATGGCGTAGGCGGTCATCGAGCCGATGACCACCGTGCCGGTGACCGAGACCAGCAGGATGAAGGTGGTGTTGAGGAAGGCGGGCAGCATCTTGCCCTGGGTGAAGGCGATCCGGAAGTTCTCGAAGTTGAGCCAGTTGCCGGGCAGGTCCAGCGGCCCGGTGCCGAGGGCTTCCTGACGGGTCTTCAGCGCGGTGAAGAGGATCACCAGCAGGGGGATCAGGACGACGGCGGAGGCCAGGACCAGCGAGAGGTACTTGGCACCGCCGGCTACGGCGGACCGGGCGTGGATCCGGCGCGCGGCGCGGAGGTGCCGCGCGGGGGTGACGGGGTCGGTGGTCACGAGAGTTCCACCCTCTCCTCCGGCACCAGGCGGCGCTGGATCCAGGTGACGAGCAGGATCAGGACGAGCAGGACCACGGCGCTGGCCGAGGCGAGGCCGAACTTGTCGAACTTGAAGGCCATGTTGATGCTCTGGATGACGAAGGTCTGCGAGCCGTTGGCGCCGCCGGTCATGATGTACGGGATCTCGAAGACGGCGAGCGAGCCGGAGACGGCGAGGATCGCGCTGAGGCTGATGACGGGCTTGATGCTGGGCGCGATGATGTGGCGGAACTGCTGCCAGCGGTTGGCCCCGTCCAGGGCGGCGGCCTCGTAGAGGTGCGGCGGGATGGACTGGATGGCGCCGAGGAAGAGCACCAGGTTCAGGCCGGTGTAGCGCCAGACCGACACGCCGGCCAGGGACTTGTTGACCAGGTCCGGGTCGCCCATCCAGAGGTGGTCGTCGTGGATGCCGAGGAGTGCGAGCAGGGAGTCCAGGGTGCCGTGGGGGCGGAAGAAGTAGAGGAAGACGAACCCGATCGCCACGCCGTTGATCAGGTAGGGGAAAAAGAGGATGCCCTTGAAGAGGTTGCGAAACTTCGTGTTGAAGCTGAGCACGGTGGCGAAGTAGAGCGCCAGGCAGATCTGCAGCACCGCGGCGATCAGGTAGACGCCGCTGACGAGGAACACCTTGAACAGCTCGGGGCGGGTGAACAGGTCGGTGTAGTTCTCCAGGCCGACGTTGTTCTTCTCAGGGCTGATGCCGTCCCAGTCGGTGAAGCTGTAGCCGAGCATGTCGGCGATCGGCAGGTAGGTGAAGGCGGTCAGCAACCCGAGCGGTACCAGCAGGTAGAGCCATGGCGTGAACCACCAGTGCCGGCGGACACCCTTGCGTCGGGTGGCGCGGCCTTTGCGGGCAGGGGCGGCGTCGGCGGCGGAGGCGGTCCGCGCGGGGGGCTGTGCGGTGCCCCGGTCCCTCTGCAGTGCAGTCATCTTCGTTCCTTCGTTGGTCCTGGCGTCCGGTGAGCGGCACGGCCCGGCCCTGATGTCAGGGCGGGTGGGCGCGGGCCGTGCCGCTCGGTTCCCGGGTGGGTCAGCCGACCGTCTTCTGCGACTCGGACCACTTCTTGTTGAGCTCGGCGAAGTAGCTCTTCTGGTCGCCGGGGGCGGCGCCGCGGGCGATGTCGACCAGCTTCTGCCGGTAGTCGGGGGCATCCAGGTTGATCTCCGCTCCCTTGTCGATCTTCTTGACCTTGGCCAGCTGCTCCTGGTTCTGGCCGATCATCTGCACGCCCTTCTCGGTGAAGGGCTTGAGGGCGCTGGGCAGTTCGGTGCCCTTGACGGAGGAGATGCCCTGCTCGTTCTGGGCGGCGCCGGACTTGTTGATGAACCAGTCGATCCAGGCGCGGGCCGCCTCCTGGTTCTTGGAGTGCTTGTTGATCGCGTACTTGTAGTCCGGCTGCAGGACGGTGCAGGGCTTGCCGGTGGTGGACGGGAACGGCATGTAGCCGATGTCGTCCGGGTTCGCGCCGGCCTTGGCGGCGGCGTCGCGCACCTGGGAGATGGACCAGGAGCCGAGGTACATCGAGCCGATCTTGCCGGTGGCCAGCAGAACCTTCGAGTTGTCCCAGTTGGTGGTGGTCGGGTCGGTCTCGGAGAGCTTCTCGCTGACCACCGAGTAGAGCAGGCTGTCGATGGTGAAGATGTCGTTGCCGCTGGTCCACGGCAGCGGCGTGGTGGCCATCGCGTCCTTGGCCTTGGGGTCGCAGCTGGGGGAGCTGACCGCGTCGGTCCACTGCCGCAGCGGCCAGCCGTCGTGGTAGTTGGTGTAGTACGGGGTCGCGGCGCCCTTGGCTTTGATGGCCTTCAGCGCGGCGGTGAACTCCTCGGGGGTCTTCGGCCACTCGGTGACGCCGGCGTCCGCCCAGACCTTCTTGTTGTAGACGAAGCCGGTCACGGTGCCGTAGTTGGCTATGCCGTAGACCTTGTCGCTGACCGTCGAGTAGTCGGTCCACTGGTACTGCTTGGACAGCTCGGCGGCCTCACCCAACGGCGAGAAGAAGTTGGGGAACTGAGCGATCGACAGGTCCGAGGGGATCGGCAGCACGTCACCGTAGTTCTCGGTGTTCATGCGGATCTTGACTTCGCCCTCGTAGTCCTTCATGCCCTCGAACTTCACCTTGACGTTCGGGTAGAGCTTGGTGAACTCGGCGGCGTACTTGTCCAGGGTGCCGTCGCCCAGCTGGTCCGTACGGTTCGTCAGGACCGTGATGGAGCCGGACACCTTGGTCGGGTCGGAGTTGACCGTCGGGACCGAGGTAGCGCTGCTGCCGCCATTGCTGCTACACGCCGTGAGCACCACCATGGTCGCGGCCGCAACGGCCACCCATCCTCTTCGCATCTCGCCCATCCTTCGCGCTGATCGTCTTCTGAACACGGGGGAAGCGACATCCAGCGGACCTGACCGGCCTCCCTGGCTGCTGGACGCTTAACGTAGACGTCACTTTGCTGCCATGTCCATAGAGCGGTCAACTTTGATATCCACCAGTTTTGTTACCGATCAAGGCCGTTTTTACTAAAACTTTGCCTAACTCATCAGTGGATCGGCTCTGTTATCCGACTGCGATCGAGGGTGCCTGGACAACGTTGTCAGCGAGGGTCAGAATCGCCGGGAACGCCCCGGCGGCACCCGGTCCAGCACTGCGGCGCCCCCTAGTCAGACACGCGGAGAAGTTACAATGAGTTACGAAATGGCTGGTGCCGCGATCACAGCCGGGTCAGCACCGGGTGGCATCCCCGCAGGACCGCTGATCGCGGCCCTCGACATCGGCGGCACCAAGATCGCGGGCGGCCTGGTCGACACCGACGGCACCCTGCTCCACCAGCTCCAGGTGCCCACCCCCGCCGACGGCGACCGCCACGAGCTGATGACCGCCGTCGACCACGTCCTCGACGACCTCGCCCGCCTCCCCGCCTGGCAGCACGTACGGGCGCTGGGCATCGGCAGTGCCGGCCCCGTCGACATCGCCGCCGGCACCGTCAGCCCGGTCAACCTCCCCGGCTGGCGCGGCTTCCCGCTGCGGTCCGAGGCCGCCGAGCACCCCGCCGTCCGCGACTTGCCCGTCGTCCTCGGCGGCGATGCCGTGGCCATGACCGCCGCCGAACACTGGCGCGGAGCCGCCCGGCCCTTCCGCAACGCCCTGTGCCTGGTGGTCTCCACCGGTGTCGGCGCCGGCCTCGTCCTCAACGGCCGCCTCCACACCGGCACCACCGGCAACGCCGGACACCTCGGGCACATCAGCATCGACTACGGCGGCCGCCCTTGCCCCTGCGGCTCCCGCGGCTGCCTCGAAGGACTTGCCTCCGGCACCGCCATCGCCCGCACCGCCGCCGAACTCGGCTGGCGCCCCGGCCCGGACGGCGACGCCACCGCGGGCGCCGTCGCCATCGCGGCCCGGGCCGGCGACCCACTCGCCCTGACCGCCTACGACCGCGCCGCCCGGGCCCTGGCGGCCGGCATCGCCGCCACCGCCAGCCTCGTCGAACTCGACGCCGCGGTGATCGGCGGCGGCGTCGCCAAGGCCGGCTCCGTCCTCTGCGACCCGCTCGCCCGCCACCTCGCCTCCTACGCCACCCTCTCCTTCACCCGCGGACTGCGCCTGGTGCGCGCGCACCTGGGCACCGACGCGGGCCTGGTCGGCGCCGCTGCCCTCGCCCGCCCCGCACTCCCCGCCCACCGCTGACGGGGCCTCCACCGCGTCACCCGCGAAGGACCGTCCCGCGGACCGAGAGGAGACGGAGGTGCCGGGCCCGGACGGCCGCCGGCCTCCCACCACCGATGAGCACCAGCAGACACGGCACCAGACCGACCATGAACGACGTCGCCACGCGAGCGGGTGTCAGCCTCAAGACCGTCTCCCGGGTCGTCAACCGCGAGAGCGGCGTTACCCCCGCGATGGCCGAGCGGGTCCGAGCCGCGATCGCCGAGCTGGGATTCCGCCGAAACGACACCGCCCGCCTGCTGCGCACCGGCCACACCGCGAGCATCGCGCTGTTCCTGGAGGACATCGGCGACCCGTTCTCCTCGCTCCTGGCCCGCACGGTCGAGGAGGTGGCCGTCGAGCAGGGCTGCCTGCTGTTCACCGGGTCCAGCGCGGAGGACGGAGAGCGCGAGCGCGAGCTGGCCACCGCCTTCTGCGCGCGCCGGGTCGACGGCCTGCTCATCGTGCCCGCCGGCGCCGACCACTCCTACCTGTCACCGGAGATCGCCTCGGGCACACCGGTGGTGTTCCTGGACCGGCCCGCCGCGGCCATCGACGCCGTCCTCAGCGACAACGCGGGCGGCGCCCGCCACGACGTCACCCACCTGATCCGTCACGGACACCGCCGGATCGGATTCGTCGGCGACCTGCCCGGCATCCACACCTGCGCGGAGCGGCTGCGCGGCTACCGCCAGGCGATGGACGAGGCGAACCTGCCGGTGGACGAACGCTGGATCGCCACCGGCCCGACCACCCCTGCCCAGATCGCGCGATCCCTCGCCCGCCTGCTGGAGGGGCCCAAGCCCGTCACCGCGCTGCTGACCGCCAACAACCGGATCACCACGGCAGCCCTCGGCGTCCTCGCCCACCACGACGCGAGGCCTGCCCTGCCGGGGTTCGACGACCTCGAACTCGCCGCGCTGCTCACTCCAGGCCTGACCGTTGTCGCCCAAGACCCCACGGCCCTCGGCAGGAGCGCCGCCGGCGTGGTGTTCGACCGGCTGCGCGGTGACACCGGCCCGAGCCGCCGCGTCCAGATCCCCACCCGCCTGATCGTGCGGGGATCGGCGGAGAAGGCCCCGCCACCCGAGGGCTGACCCGAGGCGAACGGGCGCCTGCCGCTGCTGCGCGACCTGACAGGATGGGACCCGGAACACGTGGAAACGTGCCGCAGGCCCGCCAGCCGTCAGAGGGGAACAGCATGCCGCACCGGGTGACGATCCGAGACGTCGCCGCTCGCGCCGGGGTCTCCGCCGGTGCCGTCTCGCTCGCCCTCAACGACCGGCCCGGCGTCTCGCAGGAGACCCGCCGCCGCATCACCGAGGCCGCCCGAGAGCTCGGCTGGTCCCCCAATCTCGCCGCCCGTTCGCTGGCCCGCGGTCCGCAGGTGCACACCATCGGCATGGCGATCAGCCGCGAAGCCGTGGACGAGGGACTCGACGCACTCCACATGGCCCTCATCGGCGGCATCGAGCACGTTCTGTCGGAACGGCCCTGCTCCCTGCTGCTGCACCTGACCACCAGCCGGGAGATGGAGATCGCCCTCTACAAGCAGTGGTGGCAGTCCGGCCAGGTCAACGGGGCGGTCCTGACTGGGGTGACCGCGGACGACCCCCGGATCGAGCCCACCCACCGCCTGGGCATGCCCGTGGTCGCCGTCACCCACCCCGACCACAGCGGCCCCTTCCCGGCGGTCTGGAGCGACGAGGCGGCGGCCATCACGGAGGCGGTGCGCTACCTGGCCGTTCTCGGGCACCGGCGGATCGCCCACATCGCGGGCCCCGCCAAGCTCGGCAGCGCACTGGTCCGCTCGCAGGCGTTCGAAGACATCGCCGTCGAACTGTCCCTGGAGGACCACCGCACCGTGGTCACCGACCTGTCGGCACATCAGGGCGCCCGCGCCACCCGGGAGTTGCTTGCCTCCGCCGACCGGCCCACCGCGATCGTCTACGACAACGACATCATGGCCGTGGCCGGCCTGGCGGTGGCCGCCGAGCTGGGCCTGCGGGTCCCCGAGGACCTGTCGCTGGTCGCCTGGGACGACTCGGACCTGTGCCGGATCACCAGACCGGGCCTGTCCGCCCTCAGCCACGACCCGTTCGCCTTCGGCTCGGAGGTAGCCAGGTGCCTGCTCGAACTCCTGGACACCGGGCGGGCCGAGTCCCGCATCTCCGGCACCCCCGAACTGGTCCCGCGCGGGACCACCGGCCCGCCGCCGCGGCAGCCGTGAGTCCGGCCCGTCCCGGGGGCGGGACCGATCAAGCCGGCGGTGCCGCGGTGCTCCCGCGGGGCGTCAGCTGCGGAGCGGCGTCCTCGTAGCCCTCGCTCCTCCCGCCCGCGATCAGCGCCAGCAGGGTCCGGGCGGCGTGCGCGCCGTAGGCGTGGATGTCCCGGGTCAGCGCGGTGAGCGGAGGCCGGACCACCTGGACCAGGGGGGAGTCGTCCCAGGCGACGATCGACAGGTCCCCGGGCACTTGGAGCCCCATCTCCTGGGCAACCGACAGGCCGGCGACCGCCGTCATGTCGTTGTCGTAGAGGATCGCGGTGGGCCGCTCGGGGGAGAGCAGCAGGCGCCGCGTCGCCCGTGCGCCCTCCAAGCCGGTGTAGTCGGTGTGGACGACCGGAACGGCCTCCAGCCCGAGCTCCTCGCACACGGCCGTGAATGCCGCGTCGCGCAGCGAGGTGTGCACCAGGCCCGTGAGCCCGGCGACCCGGCCGACCCGCCGGTGACCCAGCGCCGCCAGGTACTCCAGCGTCTCGCGGACCGCCGCGGAGTCGTCCGACCACACCGGGGTCAGGCCGCCGGAACCGGACGGGTGACCGATCACGACCGTCGGCAGGCCGATCTCCTCCAGGGCCGGCACGCGGGCGTCGTCCTCCCGCAGGTCGACCAGGATCGCGCCGTCGATCTGCCGCGCGCCCCACCACCGCCGGTAGGCCTCCAGGCCGCGCTCGTGGTCGGCGACCACCTGCAGCGCCAGTGAGTAGGACGCCTCGGACAGGACGCTCTCGATCCCGCCGATGAGCTCCATGAAGAACGGCTCGGTTCCGAGCATCCGGGCCGGCCGCGCCAGCGCCAGGCCCACCGCGGAGGACTTCGCGCCGCTCAGCGCCCGGGCGGCGCTGTTGCGCACGAACCCGATCTCCTCGGCGACCTCCGCGATCCGGGCCCGCGTCGCCTCCGAGACGCCCGGCTGGCCGTTGAGCGCATTGGAGACGGAGACCTTCGACACGCCGACGATCTTGGCGATGTCGGCGATCGTGGGCCGCCGCGCGGCCGGACTCTGCTGCGGGGACACCTGATCCACGAGGACCCTTCTGAACCGATGAGGCAGACCTTGCGCTCCCAAGCTACTACGGGCCTGGCCGTCCGCAGTAGCCAACCTGGGCATTGATAGGAACCGGTTAATCTCCTAGTGACATTGACGAGAAGGCGGACATAGCGTTTCCGGCATTAATCGGTTAATCCAGCAGGCAGCGGAGCGTGCGCGAGGTGGCCGCCCCGGCGCGGTCCTGCCTCCGGGATGGCCGGTACCCGATCCGCGCACCGCCGGGCCCGCCGGCTGCAGGCCTGGGTCCTTTGGCGTCACGCGCCGCGTACTCCTGCCCGCTGCTCCGGCGGCCCGCACCGATCCCCCCGACGACCGGCGCGAAGGACGAGCGAATGCGCACAGGGTGGGTGGCCGTCGCCGTCGCGACGGCGATGCTGCTGACGGCCTGCGGGAGCGGGGGCGACGGTGCCCCGCCTCCCGACGGCGGCGACACCCTCGTCTCCGGCGAGATCAAGGTCCTGACCAACCGCGTCGATCAACTCTCGGACGGGACGCTCAAGAAGTACGCGGACCGGTTCCGGAAGGCGTACCCGGACGTCAGGGTCCGGTTTGAGGCCCTCACCGACTACGAAGGCGGGATCGGCGTCCGGCTGGACAGCGGCGACTACGGCGACGTGCTGCTGATCCCCAACAGCATGACCCTCAGTCAGTACCCGGCCTACTTCGCGCCCCTCGGCTCCGCGGACAAGCTCGCGCAGACCTTCGACTTCACCGAGTACGCCACGGTGGCACACCAGGTGTACGGCCTAGCGAACATCGGCATCGCCACCGGCTTCGTCTACAACAAGGCCGTCCGGGAGCAGGCCGGCGTCACCGAGTGGCCGCAGTCCCCCGAACAGTTCATCGGCGCCCTCAAGGCCATCAAGGCGAAGACCGAGGCCATCCCCTACTACACCAATTACCACGACGGATGGCCGCTTCGGCGATGATCCGACCACATCGGCGGACCGGGCTGCAGCAACTCCGCCCGTGACGCCCTCGCCGCCACCCTGGACCCCTGGAGCCCGGGCAGGGACCTCCACGCCATCGACGGCCTGCTCTACAGCGCGGCCCTCGAGCAGCTGAACGAGCCCGATCCCACCGCCACCGACTGGGAGGACTCCAAGACCCTGATGGGCACGGGGAAGATCGGTGCGATGTTCCTCGGCTCCTGGGCGATCCCACAGATGCAGAAGGCCGCCAAGGCCGCCGGCCACAACCCCGACGACATCGCCTACATGCCGTTCCCGGCCCTGTCCAAGTCTCACTTCTGCACCGTCGTCCAGCCCGACTACAAGTACGCGGTCAGCGCGCACTCCAAGAACAAGGCCGCCGCCCGGGCCTGGATCGACCGGTACCTGACCAAGTCCGGCAGCGCCCAGGCGGAGCAGGCCATCTCCACGGTCAAGGGCACCCCGCTGCCACCGGCCCTCAAGGCCTTCGACGAATGCGGAGTGCGCATCATGACGCAGACCCAGGACAAGGCCGCCCTGGTGAGCGCGATCGACAAGGACGCCCGGATCGGGCTGAGCTCGCCCGACTACCGCCGAGGGCTGGTCGACATCGCCCGCGGCGCGGCCCCGGGAGACCAGGTCGGCTACTTCGCCGATCTCAACAAGCGATGGGCCCAGTCCCAGCGCAGACTCGGGCGCTGACTCCCGCTTCCCGCACCCCAACCCAAGATGAACCGGTAAAGACCGGATGCTTGCGCTTGGCTAGGCATCGGATGCTCGACGAGTCAATCTGGGGTCAGAACATGCTTTTACAAGGGATGTTCGCGTTTAGTTAAGCTCGCAAGCTAAACCTAACCGGTTTATGGACAGGGATGGCGCGGCGGGTTACGGTTGCTCCCGCCAGCCCCGGAACCACCCCACAGCGAATGGAGCCGCACGATGAAGGACGTCACCCAGCTCGACCAGGGCTGGACCCTGCACCACGCGGGGAACCAGCTGCCCGCCGTCGTGCCCGGCTGCGTCCACACCGACCTGCTCGCCGCCGGCCTCATCCCGGACCCGTTCCTGGAGACCAACGAGACCAGGGTCGCCTGGGTCGGCCGCCAGGACTGGACCTACACCCTGGACCTGCCTGCCCACGGCACCCCGCACGAGCGCACCGACCTGGTCTTCGATGGCCTCGACACCGCCGCCACCATCACCTACGGCGGAACCGAACTCGGCAACACCCGTAACATGCACCGCAGCTACCGCTTCGACGCCACCGGCCTCACCGGCGAGTTGGCGGTCCACTTCACCAGCGCCTACCGCGAGGCCGAGCGCGTGCGCGCCCTGGTCGGCGACCGGCCCAACGTCTACCCCGA
Organism: Kitasatospora griseola; assembly: GCF_044999035.1. Taxonomy (NCBI): domain Bacteria; kingdom Bacillati; phylum Actinomycetota; class Actinomycetes; order Kitasatosporales; family Streptomycetaceae; genus Kitasatospora; species Kitasatospora griseola. The sequence continues at coordinate 2,152,288 of NZ_CP173360.1, forward strand.
GCCCTTCCAGTACATCCGCAAGATGGCCAGCAGCTTCGGCTGGGACTGGGGCCCGACCCTGCCCACCGCCGGCATATGGCGCCCCGCCCGGATCGAGCGGTGGAGCACCGCCCGACTGGCCCGCGTCCGCCCCCACGCCACCGTCACCGGCACCACCGGCACCGTCGAACTCCACCTCGACCTCGAGCGCACCGCCACCGGAACCGACCTCGAACTCACCGCCACCGCCACCATCGGCGAGCACACCGCCGCGGTCACCGTCCCGGCCGGCCAGGACACCGCCGTCCTCGTCCTGGAGGTCCCCGACGCCGCCCTCTGGTGGCCGCGCGGCTACGGCGACCAAGCCCTCCACGAACTCGACGTCACGCTCGCCGACGCACAGGGCCCGCTCGACACCTGGCAGCGCCGCATCGGCTTCCGCACCGTCGAACTCGACACCTCCGCCGACGAGCACGGCAGCGGCTTCACCCTGGTCGTCAACGGCGTCCGCCTCTTCGCCCGCGGCGTCAACTGGATCCCCGACGACACCCTGGTCACCCGGGTCACCTCCGAACGCTACAAGGACCGCCTCACCCGCGCCGCCGAAGCCAACATCGACCTCGTGCGGATCTGGGGCGGCGGCATCTACGAGAACGAAGCCTTCTACGACACCTGCGACGAACTCGGCCTGATGGTCTGGCAGGACTTCCTCTTCGCCTGCGCCGCCTACCCCGAGGAACAGCCGCTGCGCGGCGAGATCGAGGCCGAGGCCCGCGAGAACGTCGTCCGCCTGATGCCGCACCCCTCCCTCGTGCTGTGGAACGGCAACAACGAGAACCTGTGGGGCTTCCGTGACTGGGGCTGGGAGGAAGACCTCGCCACCGACTCCTGGGGCGAGGTCTACTACCTCGGCCTGCTGCCCCGGATCGTCGCCGAACTCGACCCCACCCGCCCCTACACGGCAGGCAGCCCCTGGTCCGGCAGCTGGGACCACCACCCCAACGACGTCGACCACGGCACCCACCACTCCTGGGAAGTGTGGAACCGTCAGGACTACGCCGAGTACCGCGCCACCGTCCCCCGCTTCGTCGCCGAGTTCGGCTGGCAGGCCCCGCCCGCCCACGCCACCCTGCGCCGAGCCCTGCCCACCGAGGAACTCGCCGCCGACTCGCCCGGCATGCTCCACCACCAGAAGGCCGAGGACGGCAACGGCAAGCTCGACCGCGGCGTCGCCCGCCACTTCGACCTCCCCGCCGACTTCGACCGCTGGCACTACCTCACCCAGGTCGTCCAGGCCCGCGCCGTCTCCGCCGGCATCGAACACTGGCGCTCCCACTGGCCCCGCTGCGCGGGCACCGTCGTCTGGCAGCTCAACGACTGCTGGCCCGTCTCCTCCTGGGCCGCCATCGACGGCGACGGCCGCCTCAAGCCCCTCTGGTACGAACTGCGCCGCGTCTACGCCGACCGGCTCGTCACCGTCCAACCGAACACCGACGACGAGGCCACCCCCACCCTCGCCCTCGCCAACCAGGCGGCCCAGCCCTGGAACACTGTCGTCACCCTGCGCCGGGTCTCAGCCGACGGCACCAGCACCACGACCACCGACATCCCGGTGACCGTCGAAGCCCGCTCGGTGCTGCGCCTGCCCGTACCGGGTGCGCTGACCCCGGCGGCCGGCTCGACCAAGGAGTTCCTGGCCGCCGACGCCGACGGCCTGCGCGCGGTGCACTTCCCGGTGTCCGACAAGGAATTCGACTACGGGCAGCCCGAGTTCGACGTCACCGTCGAGCCGGTGGCCGACGACGACAGCGCCCTCGACGTCGTCGTCACCGCCCACACCCTCGTCCGCGACCTGCTCCTGCAGGCGGACCGGTTGGCACCCGAGGCGGTCGCCGACCAGGGCCTGCTGACACTGCTCGCGGGCGAGCAGGCCCGGATCCGGATCACCGGCGCACCCGGCACCGACGCCGACACCGCCCGCACCGCCCTGTACTGCGTCCAGCCCGCATGACCGGCTCCGCCTGACACACCGCCGGCAGCGGCGTGATCGAGCGGACCGCCGCAGGGCCGAAGACGGTTCGCCGCCGCCCGGCGGCGGACCGTCCCGCCGTACCCGGCGTGGCACTCCCCACCGACCCGCAGGACCGGGACATGCCCCAGTTGACCGCCCTTCACATCTACCCCGTCAAATCGACCCACCGCTACAGCCCGGACACCGCCGCAGTCCAATCGCGGGGCCTCGCCGGAGACCGCCGCTGGATGCTCGCCGACCCGACCGGTCGGGCCGTGACCCAGCACGACAACCCCGCCCTCGCCCGGTACCGCACCGAGCTGCACCCCGACGGCTCACTGACCATCAGCGACCCCAGGGGCGCGCCCGCATCCGAGTGCCTCCACCGCACGCCCACGCAGGCCCGGCAGCACAAGGCATCCTCTTCGGAAGCACCTTCCCCACCGTGGAGACCACCAAGGAGGTCCAAGCGTGGTTCCGCGAGCGCCTCGGCGACGTCCGCCTGCTGCACCTGGCCGCCCCCGCCACCAGCCGCACGATCCATCTCGGTGGAGGACCACCTGACGCCACCACCAGCATGGTCGACGGCTACCCGGTGCACCTGACCACCACCGCCTCACTAGCCGCCCTCAACCAACATCTCGCCCAGGACCACCCGACGTCAGAGCCGCAGGCCGGGCCGCTGCCGATGAGCCGCTTCCGCCCCAACCTCGTCGTCACCGGCACCGAGCCGTGGGAGGAGGACACCTGGCACCGAATCAAGGTGGGCGACGTGGTCTTCCGCACCGCCGAACTGTGCGGACGGTGCGTGGTGATCACCCTCGACCAGGAGACCGGCGAACGCCGAGGAGCCCGCCCGCTCCGCGCGCTCGCGCGCCACCACCGGTACGGCAGAACGCTCGCTTTCTGACTCAGCATGGTCCCAGAACGGCCCGAGGGCCTGCGCGGCGACCGCCTGGGCACCGTGCGGCTCGGCGACGAGATCACAGTCCTGGCGACACGACCACGAGCACACGGCCCAACAGGACAGACCGAGCACGCGGACCCGGACACCACGACCCGCTGAGATTGTTGGTGGCCAGTTCGGATTCCCCGCTCGTGGTCACTTGATGGGGAGTCATCTGGCCGCGGATGTCACAACGCGTGGTCAGGGCAGATCGGCGGCTCGGCGCGGCGCTCTCGCGGAGGCGCGTCTGATCAGCCGGGCTGTCCGTCGGCGGACTGGCCGGGCCCCGGCCGGCCGAGGTGTGCGAGGATGCCCGGTCCCGGCTCGGGTGCGATGTCGTGTGCGGTGACGTCGGTTCCGCAGGCGTCGCAGGTGAGTCTGGCGTGGGCCTCGCCGGTGCAGTCGTGGTGGCGGTAGTGCGCGGGCGGCCCGTCGGGGGCCATGTAGGTGTCGCCCCAGTCCCTGATCGCCATGAGGATCGGGTAGGTGTCGTGGCCCTTGCGGGTCAGGCGGTATTCGACGTGGTCGCCGTCGTCGGCCTGCCGCCGGGCAAGGATGTCGTGCTCGACGAGTCGGGCGAGACGGTCCTGCAGCCGGCTGCGGGAGATCCCGAGTGCGCTCTGGAAGGCGTTGAACCGGCGGACGCCCGCGAACGAGGCCTTCAGGATCAGCAGCGTCCAGCGGTCGCCGAGGATCACCAGCGGGCGCGTGATCGAGCACGGCAGGTCGGCGAGGTCTTCGTAACGCACGCCCCGACTCTACCCCCGCGGTTCCAAAACAAGACCGGCCCGGCTAATGTGCGGTCTCGAAACGAGACCGACAGTTCCGGCGGAGGCCACCCTTGAGCCCGACCAGCACCCACCCCGGCACCGGCACCGACCTGCACGAGGCGCTCAGCCGGATCCTCACCGACCGCTTCACCTGCCGCCAGTTCCGACCCGACCCCGTCCCCCGGGACACCATCGAGCGGCTGCTGCACCTGGCCCAGCGCACCCCCTCCTGGTGCAACACCCAGCCCTGGCACGTGCACCTCACCGAAGGCGCCGCGACCGAACGCCTGCGCAGCCAGCTGATGGCCCACGTTCAAAGCCACCCGGCCGCCCCCGACTTCCCCTTCCCCGCCCAGTACACCGGCGCCTACCGCCAGCGCCGGCGCGAGTGCGGGCTTCAGCTGTACGGCAGCCTCGGCATCGCCAAGGGCGACCACGAGCGGACCCTGCGCCAACTGCTCCGCAACTTCGAGCTGTTCGACGCACCCCACGTCGCGATCATCACCACCGAGGCCGATCTCGGCGTGTACGGCGCCGTCGACTGCGGCCTCTACATCAACACCTTCCTGCTCGCCGCCCACAGCCTCGGCCTGGCCGCGGCACCGCAGGCCGCCCTCGCCGCCTACTCCGACTTCCTCCGCGACCACTTCGGCATCCCGGACAACCGGCGCGTGGTGGCCGGCATCTCCTTCGGCCACCCCGACCCCGACCACCCGGTCAACGCGTTCCGCACCACCCGCGAACAGCCCGATAGCACCGTCACCTGGCACACGGGCAGCAGCGAGGAAACGGCCGCGGGGGCGTGATCCATGGGGCTGGCGGGCACGCACCGGACCGGTACACGAAGGACTCGCCCCCAATGCCGACCGAACAGTCGGCCGCGCGGGTCGCGGCTAACGCCATCGAGCTGGACCGCGGTCACCCACGGTTACATCCACAACTGGCCGTCCGTGGGGAATTCCGGGTGGCCGCCGTCACCAGGGGACGTGGGTCAGGCCGCCGTTGCCCTCTGCGCCACCCATCGGCCCCAGCACTCCAGCCCGGACGGGCCACCTGGCCCACGCCGATGTCAGCTCACCCTACGAATCTCCGGGTACGGCCACAAAGGAAGGTACGACTCGCGCGGCGGAGACAAAGAGGCGCCCCGCACACGGACCCGTGCGGGGCACCCGCTCATGTCTGGAGGTCAGGCGGGGCGGATGTGCTCCGCCTGCGGGCCCTTCTGGCCCTGCACGACGTCGAAGGTCACCTTCTGGCCCTCCTGGAGCTCACGGAAGCCCTGGGCGTCGATGTTGGAGTAGTGGGCGAACACGTCGGGGCCGCCGCCGTCCTGCTCGATGAAGCCGAAGCCCTTCTCGGCGTTGAACCACTTCACGGTGCCGGTCGCCATGCGCTTGCCCTTCGTGGGAACTGGTCGCGCCCACTGGTGCGGGCCCGGAGGTGATCGCCGTGGTCCGGAGAGGCGTCGAACAGCAAGAACGCCCACGGCATGTGACCGCGGGCGAGAACTTCGGAACCACGACTGCTTGATCGAAACGTTACACCGCGGGGGGTTCCGCGGCCAGGGAGGCGAGCCGGACATCGAGCGGCGTCGCTGCGGCACCCGTACGCGCCTCGGTCGGTGCCGAGCCGCCGGCCGCCACCGGCACTCGTCCCAGCGGATTCCCGTCGAACACGCCCTCGCCGACCACAAGCGATGGAAAGGCCTGACCCGCTGGACCCACCGGCGAGACGCCCTCCCGGACACCTATCTCGCCATCGCCGGCCTCGTCTCCGACCGCACCGCTACCACCGGAACAACGCCACCGCTCAGGCCCTCGCACCCCCAACGCAATCACGCACCAGGTCGTAAGTCGCCTGCCGCAACTACCGATCGCGGATCAGGGCACCCCGACCTCGGCGGGCCACTCACTTCGGCCCAAGGCTGCGCAGGGCTGGCCAACCCGACGGGCCGTTCACGCTGCGTAGCCGCGTCGGGGGGCAGGAAGCACTCCCCATGCCACCTGGACGGGCCTTCGGAACAGGGCCCCGGTAGTCACGTACGGTGACGGTTCCGCGTGCCCGCATCGACCATGACGGGCACCACGGCAGCCTGCCCGTCCATTGGCGCGCCCAGCGGGTCCTCACCGTGAACCGCAGGTCAGAGCTCCATCTCCACGTTGGTGATCGCATGGTGGTCGCAGACGGTCATCCGATCGCGGCGCAGATAGCCTCCGTGAACTGATCAATGAGTCACAGCCACAGGAGGTACACGGAGTGCGCAGGTCAGGACGACCAGGCCGGGTCTACCGCCGATGCGGGTGCCGCGATGCCACCCGGCGTCAGCTCGGCGCGAAGTGCCCACGCCTGGCCGAGGAGAAGCACGGCACGTGGACGTTCGCCGTCGACATCCCCTCCCTCAACAGCCGCAGGCGCACCATACGGCGCGGCGGGTTCGAGGACGCCTGGACCGCCGAGACGGCACTTCGACGCCTCCTCGAAGGCCGGAAGCTGGGCTTCGACGCCGACCCCCACGAGACGGTCGCCGCCTACCTCACCAAGTGGCTCAAGAGCATGGAGTTCCTGCTCAAGCCCACCACCTACGCCCGCTACCGCACCTACGTACTCTGCGAACTCATCCCCGTCTTCGGCAAGATGCGCCTGGAGGAGCTCGCCCACGACCACATCGCCGCCTACACCCACCAGCAGCTCGAAGCCGGCCGCGGACACCAGGCCGTCTACCACTGCCTCGCCACCCTCTCCAGCGCCCTGGGCACCGCCGTGCGCACCCACCGCCTCCCCTACAACGCCGCCCAGCCCCTGCCCATGCGCAGGCCCCAAGCCGCCGAACGCGTCCCCTGGACCGCGGAACAGGCCGTCGCCTTCCTGAGTCACTGCCGAGGCGTCGACCCCGCCTTCGCCGACCTCTTCGAAGTCATCATCGGCACCGGCCTGCGCAAGGGAGAGGCCCTCGGCCTCCAGCGCCCGTGTGTCCGACTGGACGACCGCGTCATGTACATCCGCCACACCCTCTCCGCGATCGACAACCACGAACTCGTCCTGACCGCACCGAAGACCAAGAAGAGCCGCAACTGGGTGCCCCTGTCCGACCGCGTCGCCGCCGCCCTCGAACGCGCGATGACCAGGAACACCTCCCCGGGCAACGGCCACGTCTTCCAGGACACCGACGGCAAGCCCCTCCACCCCGCCGCCGTCCGCCGACGCTTCCACGAACTGCGCGAACAGGCCGGGCTCCCCCACGTCACCATCCACGACTTGCGCCACCTCGCCGCCACCATCGCCCTGGAGGGCAACGTGCCCATGGCCGTCATCTCCAAGACCCTGCGGCACTCCACCCTGTCGACCACCGCGAACATCTACAGCCATCTGACCTGGGACGTCGCCATGGCCGCGGTCCACACCATCGAAACCAGGCTCCACCTCGCCGAGTCCCGTACCCACTGCGGCGACGACGCCCTCGCCGGTCCCTTGCCGAACCCGCTGTTCAGTCACGCGGCCTGACACAACCGCACGGCTACAGCCACCCTGGTCCACCGGGCCCGCCCAGAACGCGGCAAGGACCAGCCAAACGGCCGGACCGGCCGGTCGATCACTGACATCCGCTCAGCCCCGGAGCCACCACCACACCTGACGCCACGGGCTCCACAGGCATGCCCACTTCCGGGAACTCATGCCGCTTCGACACGGGGCAGAAGCCCACTCAACGAAAAACTACGCTCAGTCACCTCGACTGAACAGACAAAAGCCGCATATCGACTGCATCTAAGCGCCCCACACCCCCGGATGCGCCCCCTGAAATGACGCGAACGAGCGTCCGCGACCACATTGCGACCACCACAGCAAAAGAGCGGGCACCCGGTTTCCCAAGTACCCGCTCTCACAACCGACTTCACAGTCGGGACGACAGGATTTGAACCTGCGACCCCTTGACCCCCAGCAGGAAGGGTCTCCCTATTCCTGCCTGAAATGCGCTCACGCACACGTCGTGCGTGTGCAGATGAGCGCGTTTCGTGCACCTCGCACGCCAGCGCGCATGACGTGTGGTCCCCAGCTGGTCCCCAGGCCAGGGGCTTGACGGAGGGTCCGGGTGGCGTTCATGTCTCCAGGGTAGCGCCACTCCAGCCGTGGATCCAGAGATTCCCGCGGATCGCCCAGGACGTCACCGGACAGAGACCCGGCATCGCGGAGTTAAATCAATTCGACCCGAGCCGAACGTCAGCCAGAAATGGCCGCATCAAACCCAGACCCCATCTATTTCCTTCGGTCTCACCGAAATTCTCGGGGCTCGCTGTGACCCGCTCGGGGGACCAGTCCGAGGCTTGACGCCATCGCTCTGCCCATGCTCCGGGTTGTACGACCTGAACAACCCGTCGATGACCGTCACCTGGGACTCCACGCCCTCCTCGACTACACCATCCGGAGATTGCGATCCTCGGCCGTCCCGAAAGATGACCGCCACCGCCGCGGACCGCGTAGGTGACCTCGCCCACCAGGTAGTTGCGATCCTCGGCCGTCCCGAAAGATGACCGCCACCCGTGCCAACCAGCCCGGCCGGGCCCACCGAGAAGGAGTTGCGATCCTCGGCCGTCCCGGAGGATGACCGCCACCTCGCCGATCGCGCCGTCGATGAGCGTCGAAGCGAGGTTGCGATCCTCGTCCCGAAGGATGACCGCCACCATCCACGACCTGGTCCACGTCGTGCCCGTGGCGGCGTTGCGATCCTCGGCCGTCCCGAAGGACGACCGCCACGACACGGTCGCGAAGCTGCGCTCGGACCGGGAGTTGCGATCCTCAGCCGTCCCGAAGGACGACCGCCACGTCGAGCATCTCGTGGAAGACCTTGCGCCAGTCCGGGTTGCGATCCTCGGCCGTCCCGAAGGACAACCGCCACCCGTCGGTGCGGCGGAATCGGTAGACGGGGCCGCTACGGTTGCGATCCTCGGCCGTCCCGAAGGACGACCGCCACTGCGGCGGCCCGCGCCCGGAGCGGACGGCCCGTCAGGTTGCGATCCTCGGCCGTCCCGAAGGACGACCGCCACCGGTGCCGATGCCCTTCGCGGTCACCAGGGTGCCCTGGTTGCGATCCTCGGCCGTCCCAAAGGATGACCGCCACATGGGGCTTCGACGGTATCCGTCTTCAGACCGACGCCGTTGCGATCCTCGGCCGTCCCGAAGGACGACCGCCACCAGGATCGCGGGGATCATCGCCGTCGCGACCGTGACGTTGCGATCCTCGGCCGTCGCGAAGGACGGCCGCCACCGGCCCTCCCCCTGCCACACCTCGACCGAGGAGCGTGTTGCGATCCTCGGCCGTCCCGAAGGACGACCGCCACTGGCGACGGCAGCGGTCGCGAGGGGGATGCGGAGGATGTTGCGATCCTCGGCCGTCCCGAAGGACGACCGCCACGTAGGAGCCCCGGCCTCTCTGGTGATCAGGCCCTAAGTTGCGATCCTCGGCCGTCCCGAAGGACGACCGCCACGCCGCCGCCGCAACGGCATCTTCGAGGTGCTGCTGATCGTTGCGATCCTCGGCCGTCCCGAAGGACGACCGCCACCTCCGCAGCACGCACCTGCGCCACGAGGGTGGTCCTGTTGCGATCCTCGGCCGTCCCGAAGGACGACCGCCACGATGTTGTCGGCGATGGGCTCGCGGTGCGCAGCCAGGTTGCGATCCTCGGCCGTCCCGAAGGACGACCGCCACTCGGCGCCGCCGAGCTCCGCGAGGTGATCAAGGCGTTGCGATCCTCGGCCGTCCCGAAGGACGACCGCCACGGCGGGCCGTCAGGCGGCCGTGTGCGCGGTGAGGTTGTTGCGATCCTCGGCCGTCCCGAAGGACGACCGCCACGGCCGGGCGGAGGCTGAGGCACCCGGTGACCGCGTCGTTGCGATCCTCGGCCGTCCCGAAGGACGACCGCCACGCCCGCTCCTCGGCGTCGTCACCAACGTCGAGGGCGAGGTTGCGATCCTCGGCCGTCCCGAAGGACGACCGCCACCCGCGAGGGCCTGAGCACTACGGTCGGCATCGGGCAGGTTGCGATCCTCGGCCGTCCCGAAGGACGACCGCCACCGGTGGCGGTGCGGGCGGCGGCGGAATCGGCGCGCGTTGCGATCCTCGGCCGTCCCGAAGGACGACCGCCACCCGTGGTGAGTTCCGCCGCCCGGACTCGGGCTGGTCGTTGCGATCCTCGGCCGTCCCGAAGGACGACCGCCACCCTGGACGATATCGACCATGCTTCCCCGGCCCTGGAGTTGCGATCCTCGGCCGTCCCGAAGGACGACCGCCACTGCGGCCTTCGACGATCTGCTGCGCGCGGGTACGGGAGTTGCGATCCTCGGCCGTCCCGAAGGACGACCGCCACGATCCCCTACCGCGAGGGGGTCCGCACCCCGGACGGGTTGCGATCCTCGGCCGTCCCGAAGGACGACCGCCACCCCAGGTGACGGCCCGCCAGGTCCAGCAGGAGCAGGCGTTGCGATCCTCGGCCGTCCCGAAGGACGACCGCCACCGCCCGGCCGCCGGCGCGTTCGGCGACCGCCCCGCGGTTGCGATCCTCGGCCGTCCCGAAGGACGACCGCCACGCGGACTCGATGTCGATGACATCGCCGACGAGAAGAGTTGCGATCCTCGGCCGTCCCGAAGGACGACCGCCACGGGCGAGCCGGGGCAGTGTCAGTGCTGTACGAGGGGTTGCGATCCTCGGCCGTCCCGAAGGACGACCGCCACTGCCGAACATCACGCCAAGGGAACGCCCATCGAGGTTGCGATCCTCGGCCGTCCCGAAGGACGACCGCCACCTCCGTCAGCGCCCGGCACTGGCGGGCCGCCCGCGAGTTGCGATCCTCGGCCGTCCCGAAGGACGACCGCCACCGAGCTGGACGCCGTCGTTCACATGATCCGGATGGGTTGCGATCCTCGGCCGTCCCGAAGGACGACCGCCACAGCATATAACCAGGGTGAACACGTCCCGAGTGACTGCGATGCGGAGACTGTTCACCGGCTGATTCCACTCAACTCGGACATCACGCTTCGGTGCGATCCGCGTGGCGTGTGTGCACTTGGGGTTCCGAACCGTGCTCTGTCACAGGATGAGGTCCTCACGGTGGCTTTGCACTCGGGCGATGCCGAGTGTCCGTACGTCGTTGAAGCCGTTGTGCGGGAGGCGGTAGATCCGGATGCTGTCGGTGTTGCCGTCGATGGTGTTGCCGATGTCGTTGAGGAGGTGCAGGAGGTCGACGTCGGTCGCGGCGATCTCGAAGACGGACTTCTGGACCCGCAGGCCGTGGCCTTCGCAGAGCTTCGCGACTTTCCGGAGCCGGCGGCGGCCTTCGGGTGTGGTGGTGTCGACGTCGTAGGTGAGCAGCAGGTCCATCAGCCGGCCGTCCAGGGTAGGTATCCGGGGAGGTCGCCTCGGATGTGGCGGGCGAGGATGCGGCACTGCAGGACCGGGAGGAGTGCGGCGGGGACTGTCCGGCCGGCTGCCGGGTGTTCCCAGGGTTGGGTCTTCCATTCCTGCCAGGCGGCGAGGACCGTTTTGCGGCCGTCTTCGGTGAGGTTGACGGCTCCGCCTGCGAGGGTGTCGAAGTGATGGGTCCTCAGTTCTCGGCGGTTGAGGAGGGTGAGGGCGAATCGGACGGCGAGGACGGGTCGGAATTCTTCCATCAGGTCGAGGGCGAGGGCCGGTTTCGCGGGGCGCAGGCCGTGGAGGAAGCCGATGTAGGGGTCGAGGCCGATCTGTTCGATGGCGCCGTGGACGAGGTTACGCAGCAGTCCGTAGGTGAAGGAGAGGGTGGCGTTGACGGGGTCGGTCGGTGGGCGGCGGTTGCGGTGGGTGAAGGCGGGGATTCCGTCGGTGGGCCGGTGTATGTCGCGGAGGGCGGCGAAGTAGTTGCGGGCGGCGTTGCCTTCGATGCCCATGAGGGTGTCGAGCGAGTCCGTGTGCTGGGTGTCGGTGAGTGCTTCGGCGAGTTTGGCGGCGGCTTCGCGGATGCGGGTCTGTGCGGTCGGGTTGGTGTCGCGGGCGGCGCGGAGCAGGATCCAGCGGCTGTTGCGGATTTTTCCGGCGACGGTGTTGCGGGCGATGGCGAGTCGCTGGTCGGGGTCGGTGTGGGCGCGGTGTTGTTCGTGGCGCAGGAGAACGTTGCCACGGACAGGGCCTTCGAGGCGTGCTTGGAAGCGTCCGCCCCGGGTCATCCAGGTGATGGGACGTCCGTCCTGGGCACAGCGGGTGAGGAGTTCGGTGGAGAGGTTGATGTGGCCGTAGAGAACGATGGCGTCGAGGCGTCGCAGGGGGAGGGTCTTGCGGCCGGGGGTGTCGGGGAGGTGGATACGGAGGGAGTCCTGGTCGAGGCGGAGGTCGGTGCCTTGGGTTTGGACGTAGAGGGTGTTGAGGAGTTCGAGGGTCATGGGTATGTGGGTTCTTCGTCGGGGAGGGTGTAGAGGTCGGTGAGGGCGTGCTGGTAGGGGCGGGTGCGGGTGAGGATGGTGGGGATGCAGGTGGTGGCCATGGAGCAGCGGCGGCAGCGGTTGTCGGTTGTGGGTGGCGGTAGTTGATGGGTGGTGAGGAGTTGGCGGACGGCTCGGGTGGCGGCCTCGACGCGTTGGTGGAGTTCGGGGGTGATGGTGATGGTGTGGCGTCGTCGGTCGGCTGCGGAGTAGATCGCGGCGTGGGGTACGGGTTGTTGGAACATGTGTTGCAAGCAAAGGGCTTGGGCTGCTGCTTGGACGTCGGCGGGGCCGCCCGGGTGGTAGCGGCCTGATTTGTGTTCGACGGGCAGGATGGTGCCGTTGTCGTGGAGTTCGACGGTGTCGCAGGTTCCGGTGAGTCCGAGGCCGTCGTGCCAGACGGGGAGGGCGTGCAGGGTGCGGATGGTTCCGCGTCCGCGGTTGCCGGGGGTGTCGACGCGTTGGTGGAGGAGGGTTCCGCGGGTGGTGGCGGCGTCGTCGGTGAAAGCGTCCTCGAGGACGATGAGGGCGCACTGGCGGGGGCAGTAGGTGTAGTGCTCCAGCCAGGAGAGGGCGACTTGGGGTTGGTCGCCGTCTCCCGGTCGGGGGTTGGGGTGGGTCATCCGACGATGCGGGTGAAGGCGACGCCGGCGTCGGTAAGGCCGGTTTCGTCGATGTCGATGGGGCCGTAGTCGGTGATGTTGCGGGCGGTGGCGTCGTGGAGTTGCTTGATGCGGATGCGGTCGAAGAGGGTGTGGGAGGGCAGGCGGCCGAAGGCGTCGTCGTGGGTGAAGACGTAGAGGCCGCGCAGCGCGAGGCTGCCGCGGGCGGCGGCGCGGTCGTGTTCGAACATGATCTCGAAGGCGCGCCAGAACATGGCGAGGTCGTCGCTGGTGACGCCGGTGCGGGCGGCGAGCGGGGCGCTGAAGTGGCCGGCTCCGCGGTACAGGGCGTAGGGGACGATGTGCTTGGTGCCCATCTCGGTCTCCTTGCCCTTCTTGTCCTCGGTGGGGTTGTTGAACGCGTCGACGTCTTCCTGCTTGGTGGGGGTGACGCGGGTGATGCCGATCTCCAGGGGGGTGATCGGGTCGATGGAGCGGGAGAAGGTGAGTTGCATGGGGCCCTGGACGCGGCCGGCGGGCTTCTTGCCGGTGCTCATGACGGCGCCGAACATTCGGATGTCGTAGAAGGTCTGGCACATCCAGGTGCGGGCGTCGGCCTGCTGGGTCTTGGGGCCGAGGGCGGTGTAGGCGCGTTCGTGCTGGCTGTTGAGGGCGACGCCGGCTTCGACGTAGATGTCGTAGCCGGGCTTGGGCTGGTGCTGGTTGAGCATGGCGACGGTGTTGCGGATCTTGCGCTTGATGGCGACGTCGGTGATGAGGCCCTGTCCGGAGACGGGGTCGGTGCGGGGGCTTCCGCCGGCGTCGGGGTCGCCGTTGGGGTTGCTGTCGACGGCCTCGACGAGGAAGACGAAGTCGTGCTTGCGGGCGGGGTCGAGGTGGGCGTCGTTCATGGCGGTCTCGTTCTCCAGAAGGTTTCGCACGGGCTGGGGTTGACGTTCGGTCAGGAGGGCTGTTCGTCGGGGGTGTTCGCGGCAGCCTTGGCTGCCTTCGCCGCGGCTTTGGCGGCCGTTGCCGCGGCTTTGGCTGCGAAGTCGGCGGCGCGCTGCTGTTCGTAGCCGATGACGAAGCGGGCCTGCTCGCGGGGCGACAGGTGCGTGGGCGGGTCGTCGGTGAGCGCGCCGAGGACCTGCGCCAGCCGCTCGCTCAGGGCGGTGTGAGCACCCGGCTTGTCGCGGCGCAGGCGCTTGAGGTGGGCGTTGGCTCCGTGGCGGAGGTTGGCCAGGACCGCGGCCGGGGCGGTCATCGCGGTGCCGAAGTACTTGTCGCCGATGGTGGCCTTCACGTCGGGCAGGGCCGCCGTCTGGATCGCTTCCAGGACGGCGAACGCCCGCCCGCACAGGTAGGCGGGGTCGGTGCTGTCGGAGTCGAGCCTGGGCATCGGGCGGTCCGTTCGGTCGTGGGAGCGGTTGAGGGCGAGGCGCAGCAGCGCGGTGCGCGGGGCGTCGATGCGGTGGTCGGCGCGGATGCGCTGGAGCAGGAGCGGGAGCAGGCGCGCCGGTGGCGGGGTGCGGCGCAGGGCGCTGTGCAGGAGTTCGCGTTCGATGCCGTGGGGTGCGGTGCCTTTGACGTACTGGGTGCCGTTGTGGCGGCCGGCGGCGAGGGTGAGGTGCCACAGGGGCAGGTAGCGGGTGGCGCCACGCCAACCGTCGTGGACGCCGTGGTCCTCGAACCAGGCGCCGAGGTTGGCCTTGACGGTGTGCAGGGGGACGTCGAGCCATTCCCGCACCACGGTGCGGGCGTTGTTCAGGCCCAAGGTGAGGGCGTAGAAGTCGTTGGGGTCGACGCGGCCGGCGGCGGCCGGGTCGGGGGTGTGGTGGAGGGTGTCGATGAGGTGGGCGACGGCGTCCGGGTCCGGGTCGTTGTCGTCGATGAGCTCGATGAGCGGCTCGTCGACGGGTTCGCGCGTCCACCACAGCAGCACACCGTCGGACAGGGAGCGGCGGTGCCGGCCGGAGGCGAGCATGGTGTTCAGCGCGGCCATGGAACGGCTTCCGCAACGGTCGCACACCGGGGTGTTGACCAGCTTGACGGCTCCGCCCCGGCCCTGCGCGGGCGAGTTGACGCTCACCAGCTGCGCCTCGTTACTGCCGCCGGTCGACGGGATCGCGCCCTTCTTGATCGGCTCGGGGATCGTCGACAGCAGGTCGCCCGGCTCGCCGCACACCAGGCACAGTTCCTGCTGCGCACCGCCGGCGCCCTTGCGCTCGCGTACGACGCGCGCCCACAACTCCCGCACCGATGCGCGCTCGTGCAGCCAGCGGCCGTCCACCAGCACGCCGACCGTGTGCCGGGCGTCCACCTCCGGCGGGACCTCGATCCCGGCGCGGCCGCGGGTGAGCACCTCCAGCACCAGGCCGGCCGACGGATCGTCAGGCACCTCGTCCGCCCAGCGGCGCAGCAGGGCAAGGTACTCCCCTCGCCGGCGTGCGGCCTCGGCCACACCTTTCTCGCTCGGGCCCTGTTCGTCGCCTTCGCCGCGGGCGCGGCCGAGGACGAACTCGGCGGTGTCCACCAGGAGGAACGGCGGTACGCGTGTTCCCGATCGCTGGACGTACGGCACCGCCTCGACGGTCGCCTCACCCCTGGATTTCGGGGGCGGCCGGCGGTCGGCCAAGGACGGGGCCGCGCCGTCGGTCGTGATCACCAGCGCCCAGTCGATCTGCCGGTACCGGTAGAACTCCGGCGGCAGGCCCTCCAGCCGCTCGGCCTGCTCGGCCAACCACTGCAGAAGCACCGGTTCACCCCTCGCCGTCGACACGCCACGGCGCCGACGGCATCGCTACCGCGTCCGCGGACAGCGGCTCCTCGGGCACCTCCATCACCCCGTCCACCAGCCGCGCACGGAACCACCGGTAGCGCTCGCCCTTCGGCGTGTAGACGATCGAGTGCAGCATCACACCCAGCTCCTCGGTCCGCCCCGCCACTGCGGGCGCCTCGGTCGCCGGCCCGAACGAGGCGCTGAACTCCCGGCAGCCCAGGAACGGCTGCGAGAAACACGCACCCCGGTCCACCCGCCGGCGCAACTGCTCCCGGAACTTCTCCTCCGGCGCGTTCGCGTGCCGCGCCACCACGATCTGCGCCCGGATCCGGTACGCGACGTCCGCCAACGCCATCGTGTTCCGCTGGTCCCGATCCTCCTCCACGTCGTACCGGGCGCCCGGAACCGTCTGGAGTTCCTGCACCTTCTTCGCCGTGACGACCGACTTCACCTCGTTGCGACGCACCTGCAGCCACTGAACCGGCCGCAGCACCTCGATCGCCCGCACCACATACCGGAACTCGGGCTTCCAGTAGATCGCCTCCAACACCCCCGTCGCAGCCGACGGCGTCATCACCGGATAACTCACCCGCTCCGACTTCAACTCCGGCCTGGTGAAACACGCAAGAGGCCCCCACACCTCCACCACCAGATCCGGGAACACCCACCCCGAATTCCCCCGACGACGAGCAAGAGCATCCCGCTCCCCCGCCGCAGCAACCCTTCCGGCCACCACAATCGCCTTTCCACACACAGAAGATGACGCAACATCAGTTCTGCTGCGCCGAGGCGACCGTAGACCAGCCCACCGACAACGACCGGAGCGCAGAAACCTCCCCACACCCGCCACGGAGAACAGGTTCGATCAGCATTGGCCAAGAGCCGACGAAAAGGTCGACAAACCCAACTCCGAGACCAGCCGGTGACCCATGGCGACCGATCCGCGACCGAACAGGAGACAGAAATGACTGGAAATCTCCATGCCACACGGTCGCCGTTCTGCCCGGTTGCGATCCTCTGCCGCCCCGGAGAGCGACTGCCACGCCGGCGGATTCGTGGCGAGCGCCGCCAGCTCGGCGTTGCGATCCTCGGCCGCCCCGAAGGACGACCGCCACGGTGCACCTGCCGGTCATCATGGCCGGTGTCAACGAGTTGCGATCCTCGGCCGCCCCGAAGGACGACCGCCACCCGGCGCGCTCGCCCTGTGGGAGATCCCCGTCGCGGCGTTGCGATCCTCGGTCGCCCCGGAGGGCGACCGCCACCAGAGTGCTCAGGCCGAAGTTCGACGTGGTGTCGAAGTTGCGATCCTCAGTCGCCCCGGGGGCGACCTCCACCCGCCGACACCGCCCTCAGCGGTGGCCGGGAAGCGGTTGCGATCCTCGGCCGCCCCGGAGGGCGACCGCCACAGGAGGTTCTGGATCAGGTCGGGGTGTACGGCGGGATTACGATCCTCGGCCGCCCCGAAGGGCGACCGCCACCACTGACCGTGCTCCACAGCTCCGGGGTGTTCGGGCGGTTGCGATCCTCGGCCGCCCCGAAGGGCGACCGCCACGTCTGGTCCTCCAGCCAGACCTGTACCGGAGCCGCGTTGCGATCCTCGGCCGCCCCGAAGGACGACCGCCACGGTGACCCCATCGGGCTGAGGCGGCATCAGGTCGATGTTGCGATCCTCAGCCGCCCCGAAGGGCGACCGCCACCGGCGCAGCTGATGATTCGGACGCGGTCTCCTGCGGTGTTGCGATCCTCGGCCGCCCCGAAGGGCGACTGCCACCACACGGTCGACCCGATCACCCTCGGGGCGTACCTGCTGTTGCGATCCTCGGCCGCCCCGAAGGACGACCGCCACGCCGCGGTCGTCGGTGTGGTTGCAGCACGCGAGCAGGTTGCGATCCTCGGCCGTCCCGAAGGGCGACCGCCACGGGCGGCGGGGAGCAACCGCCGGCCGAAGGCGGCGGCGTTGCGATCCTCGGCCGCCCCGAAGGACGACCGCCACCCAGGCCGACCGCGCCGGCCAGCAGCAGGCCGACCCAGTTGCGATCCTCGGCCGCCCCGAAGGACGACCGCCACCCGCGGCGATGACAGTAACCGCGATGATCAACCAGTTGCGATCCTCGGCCGCCCCGAAGGACGACCGCCACCGCCGTGTCGAGCAAGAACTCCCAGTCGGTGCTGGAGTTGCGACCCTCGGCCACCCCGGAGGGCGACCGCCACGGTCGTGCGAGACGTCGACTCCTGCACGGTCTGCCCGTTGCGATCCTCGGCCGCCCCGGAGGGCGACCGCCACGCCGTTGATGACCTGGACGGACATGTTGGTGCCGGTGTTGCGGCCCCGGACGGCGACCGCCACCTCTCAGGAGACCTCCATGCCGAGAATCCTCGGACGCGTTGCGATCCTCGGCCGCCCCGAAGGGCGACCGCCACGCCTCGTCGGCGGGCAGCAGCTCGCGCAGCTGCTTGCGGTTGCGATCCTCGGCCGCCCCGAAGGGCGACCGCCACTCTGGGGGCTGCTCCAGGACGGCTGGCAGCTGCTCGAGTTGCGATCCTCGGCCGCCCCGAAGGGCGACCGCCACGAGCTCGCTCCCGGCACCAAGCTGCCCACTCTCCGCGTTGCGATCCTCGGCCGCCCCGAAGGGCGACCGCCACCTCCGTGCCAGCGCAGGGTGGAGCCGGCAGGTGCGGTGTTGCGATCCTCGGCCGCCCCGAAGGGCGACCGCCACCCTTGTAGACCTCGCTGCGACAGCCGGAGCAGGTCACGTTGCGATCCTCGGCCGCCCCGAAGGGCGACCGCCACGAGAGCGTCCAGGCCGTCACGGCCGACAGAGAGGCGGTTGCGATCCTCGGCCGCCCCGAAGGGCGACCGCCACGGTGGCCGTGCCGGACCCGCGTGCACCAACGAGTGAGTTGCGATCCTCGGCCGCCCCGAAGGGCGACCGCCACCCGGCACTGCTGCGTGGGATGGCCACGACACCCTCGAGTTGCGATCCTCGGCCGCCCCGAAGGGCGACCGCCACGTAGACGGTGAGGATGAAGGCGAGTCCGCCGAGGGCGTTGCGATCCTCGGCCGCCCCGAAGGGCGACCGCCACCCGGGGTCATCAGAATGCCCCGGCCGCGCTGCTCCAGGGTTGCGATCCTCGGCCGCCCCGAAGGGCGACCGCCACAGCGGCGGCAGCGGGCGAGGTTTCCGGCTGGGGCTGGTTGCGATCCTCGGCCGCCCCGAAGGGCGACCGCCACCGCGTCCAGCGCCCCGGTGAACGCCCCGACCCCGGGGGTTGCGATCCTCGGCCGCCCCGAAGGGCGACCGCCACCGCGGCGGCGATGCCGTTCAGGACGCGGTCGATCTGGTTGCGATCCTCGGCCGCCCCGAAGGGCGACCGCCACTCATGTGCTGGCCGATCACCGGCCGGTCACACAGGTGTTGCGATCCTCGGCCGCCCCGAAGGGCGACCGCCACCCCCGACCGCGCGGCCGGCACCAGCCGGACGCAGAGGAGTTGCGATCCTCGGCCGCCCCGAAGGGCGACCGCCACCCGGTGGGCTGGGGCGCGTTGAACAGGGCGCAGTTCGAGTTGCGATCCTCGGCCGCCCCGAAGGGCGACCGCCACTGGCGGGCGGCGTCGAGGGTGCTGCCGCTGCCGGCGTTGCGATCCTCGGCCGCCCCGAAGGGCGACCGCCACAGCGGCGGTAGAGGTAGACGTAGCGGCCGTTGTCGAGGTTGCGATCCTCGGCCGCCCCGAAGGGCGACCGCCACCCGGGCCTTCGGCCGGCGGACCAGGTCGCGGCTGCGGTTGCGATCCTCGGCCGCCCCGAAGGGCGACCGCCACCAGGTCGGTGCGCGGGTTGGCGCCGTTGCCGTCGGGGTTGCGATCCTCGGCCGCCCCGAAGGGCGACCGCCACCGAGCCGTCCTCGCCGCCGCCGTGCACCAGGTCCAGGTTGCGATCCTCGGCCGCCCCGAAGGGCGACCGCCACCTGGCGGCGCTCGGCGCGGTGGTCGTGGTGTCCGTGTTGCGATCCTCGGCCGCCCCGAAGGGCGACCGCCACACCGGTCCATCAGCGGAAACCGGCTGTCTCTGGTACTCCTGCGCGACCAACCGGACAGGCAAATCTACAGAGTTCGGACATCGTGCTTCGGTGCGATCCGCGTGTCGGCTGCACACTTGGGGTTCCGAACCGATGCCCGCCGACGTCGGTCAGCAGCGGTACGGTCCGGCCGTGAACAAGGCAACCACTATGGACGGTTCAAACAGCGAAGTGGCACCACTGTGGGCCCACAGCCGGAACCTACCAGGTGCCCGCCACACTCTGGAGGACCATCTCCGGGGTTCCGCCTCGCTGGCGCGCCGGTTCGGATCGGCCTTCGGCGCGGGTGAGTTGGCCGAGTACCTGGCGCTGGTCCACGATGTCGGGAAGGGCTCGTGCGCCTGGCAGCACGGCCTGGAAGAGGCGGAGAAGCAGCAGCGCAAGGTCGGTGTCCCCCACAAGGAGGCCGGCACATGGCTGGCCGCCTCGCACGCGGGGGTCCCGTTCGGCGCGGTCGTGCAGGGGCACCACGGTGGACTCCCCGAACTCCAGAAGGTGAAAGACCTCGTCCACGCCGTGAAAACCGGCGCCTACGCGAACCAGGCGCTGATCGAGGAGGCCATCGCCCGCACGGCGGCCGTCGTCCCGGAGATCGTCCCGACCGGACGCATCCC
Source organism: Kitasatospora griseola (assembly GCF_044999035.1). Taxonomy (NCBI): domain Bacteria; kingdom Bacillati; phylum Actinomycetota; class Actinomycetes; order Kitasatosporales; family Streptomycetaceae; genus Kitasatospora; species Kitasatospora griseola. The sequence goes on from NZ_CP173360.1 coordinate 2,172,510, forward strand.
CCTGCCGGCCTGGCTCTCCCGCGCGACAGGCCCGGAAGGCAAGTTGAACCGCGACCTGCTGGTGCGGATGCTGTTCAGCTGCGTGGTCGACGCCGACTTCCTCGACACCAGCGCCCACTTCGCGAACACGCCCGCACAAGTCCGGGCCGACGCCGACCTGACACACCTGCTGGAAGTCTTCGACACGCGCCGGAACGAAGCCCTGTCCCGGCGCCGCGCCTCGAAGATCGACGGCATCCGCCGGCGGGTCTACGAGGAGGCGGTGGCCGCAGCAACCGGCGCGCCCGGCATGTACGTGCTCCACGTGCCCACCGGCGGCGGGAAGACCCTCACCTCCGCCGGATTCGCCCTGCACCACGCCGTCGCGCACGGCCAGCGCCGTGTCGTCGTCGCCGTCCCCTACACAAGCATCACCCAGCAGAACGCCCGCACCTACCGCCACCTGCTCGACCCCGACGACCCGGACCTTCCCCCGACCGTCCTGGAACACCACAGCTCGGTCGACCTGGACGGCGCGAAGGGAACCTGGGCGCGCACCGCCGCCGAGAACTGGGACGCGCCGTTCGTCGTCACCACCACCGTCCAACTCTTCGAGTCGCTCTTCTCCCACAGGCCCGCCGCCATGCGCAAGATCCACCGCCTGGCCGGCGCGGTCATCGTCCTCGACGAGGTCCAGGCCCTGCCGGACCGGCTCCTGGCCCCGATCCTCAGCGCCCTGCGCGGCCTGGTCGACCACTTCGGCACCACCGTCGTCCTCACCTCCGCCACCCAGCCCGCCTTCTGGTCCCTCGCCCAGCTCGACGGCCTCCCCCGCCGCCAACTCATCGCCGACCCGGCCGAGTTGTTCGAAGAGCTGCGGCGCGTCACCTACGACTGGCGCACCGGCCCCGACGTCACCTGGGAGTCGATGGCCGACGAAATCGGCCGGCGCAGCGGGCGGCAGACACTGACCGTGGTGAACACCACCAAGGACGCCGCGCACCTGCACCGCCTCCTGGAAGAACGGGCGAGCGGTACCGTCCTGCACCTGTCCACCCGGATGACCGCCGGCCACCGCGGTGAGGTCATCGAACACATCCGCCGGCTCCTGGAGTCCGGCAGCGACGTCCACGTCGTGTCCACCCAGCTGATCGAGGCCGGCGTCGACCTCGACTTCCCCCGTGTGTTCCGCGCCTGGGCGCCCGCGGAGTCCCTGCAGCAGGCCGCCGGCCGGTGCAACCGCGAAGGCCACCAGGACGAAGGCACCGTCGTCGTCTTCAAGGTCCACGACGCCGGACAGCCCCGCGACAAGGCCTACACCGCCGCACTCGACGCCACCGCCGCCCACATCGGCCCGGACCTCGCCCGACCCGACAACCTCGACGCCCTCGACAAGTACTACCCGCTGCGCTACACCCTCCAAGGCAGCGGCCCCACCGGCATGGGCGCCCACATCGACACCCTGCGCACCCAACTCGACTTCCCCGCCGTCGACGACGCCTTCCGCATGATCGACGACACCCTCAACCGGCCGGTCGTCGTCATCCGCGACGAAGCCCACCGCGCCGCCGCCGAAGCCGACATCGCCGCCCTCAGATCCCCCTACCCGTGCGGACCGGAACCACTACGCCGACTCCAGCCCCACACCGCCCAACTCCCCCGCCACGAAGCCGACGCCGCCCTCACCACCGGCCTCGCCGAACCCGTCATCGGCAACCTCCTCCTGTGGAACGGCGCCTACCACCCCCACCGCGGACTCGACCCCGCCCAACCCGAAGACCGAACCGCCTTCCTCCTCTGAGCCCTCCTCAGCACGGAAACCGCCCCGGAGCCTCCCTCGTTCCACTCACGCCGACCACGAGACGACCGCACTTGGGCGCAGTCCGATCTGGTGGGCGCGCCGGGCCGCGTCGGCGACGTTGCGATCCGCGGCCGTCCCGCAAAACGACCGCCACCGGCGGGTCAACCGACTCGGTGCAGCATGGGCGGGATGTTGCGATCCGCGGCCGCCCCGGAGGGCGACCGCCACCAACTCGCTCGGGTTCAGCAGCAGCTTCGCCCGGGTGTTGCGATCCTCGGCCGCCCCGAAGGGCGACCGCCACCCGGATGACCGTCCGGTACGACAACGGCGAGCTGATGGTTGCGATCCTCGGCCGCCCCGGAGGGCGACCGCCACCGTCGGTCCCCAACGTCACGTCGCACACGTAGTCCATGTTGCGATCCTCGGCCGCCCCAGAGGGCGACCGCCACGTCCCACCGGATGGTGACGACGGTGTCTGAGGGGATGTTGCGATCCTCGGCCGCCCCGAAGGACGACCGCCACTCGCCGCCCGCTGCTTGGCGATCCGCCGGGCCTCGTCGTTGCGATCCTCGGCCGCCCCGAAGGACGACCGCCACCGCCGTCCGCTACCACCACCTGCGCGCAGCCCGCAAGTTGCGATCCTCGGCCGCCCCGAAGGGCGACCGCCACACCGGTCCATCAGCGGAAACCGGCTGTCTCTGGTACTCCTGCGCGACCAACCGGACAGGCAAATCTACAGAGTTCGGACATCGTGCTTCGGTGCGATCCGCGTGTCGGCTGCACACTTGGGGTTCCGAACCGATGCCCGCCGACGTCGGTCAGCAGCGGTACGGTCCGGCCGTGAACAAGGCAACCACTATGGACGGTTCAAACAGCGAAGTGGCACCACTGTGGGCCCACAGCCGGAACCTACCAGGTGCCCGCCACACTCTGGAGGACCATCTCCGGGGTTCCGCCTCGCTGGCGCGCCGGTTCGGATCGGCCTTCGGCGCGGGTGAGTTGGCCGAGTACCTGGCGCTGGTCCACGATGTCGGGAAGGGCTCGTGCGCCTGGCAGCACGGCCTGGAAGAGGCGGAGAAGCAGCAGCGCAAGGTCGGTGTCCCCCACAAGGAGGCCGGCACATGGCTGGCCGCCTCGCACGCGGGGGTCCCGTTCGGCGCCATCGTGCACGAACACCACAGTGGACCCCCCGAACTCCAGGTCATCGCCCGCACGGCCGTCGCCCCGGAGATCGTCCCGACCGGAGGCATCCCCTGCCGGCCTGGCTCGCCCGCGCGACAGGCCTGGGCTGCGAGCTGAGCCGTGACGTGCTGGTGCGGATGCTGTTCAGCTGCGTGGTCCACGCCGACTTCCTCAACACCAGCGCCCTCTTGGCGAACGCGCCCGCGCAGGTACGGGCCGACGCCGCCATGACGCACCTGCTCTCCCCAGAGTCACGGCCGCCCTCCACCGCCAGGCCGCCCTTCAGATGGCTGCTCACCCCGACGGCCGCCTATAAAGCTACAACCTCTCGGGCGTTCCGATGCCGAGGAGGTCCATGCCATGGCGGAGGGTCTGGCCAGTGAGCTGGCAGAGCAGCAGCCGGGTCTCCATGACCTCCGGGCTGGGGGCCTTGAGGACGGGGCAGTGCTCGTAGAACGTGGTGTACGCCGCCGCGAGGCTGTGCAGGTAGGCGCAGAGGCGGTGCGGCTCGAAGGTCTCGGCGACGAGGTCGATGGTGGCGCCGAACTCGTCGAGGAGGAGGCCGAGGGCGCGTTCGGTCGGCTCCAGGGCCAGGTCCTGATGGGCGGTCGGGGTGGCGCCGTCGGGGGCCTTGCGCAGGATGGACTGGATTCGGGCGTAGGCGTACTGGAGGTAGGTGCCGGTGTCGCCGTTGAGGGAGACCATTCGGTCGGTGTCGAAGATGTAGTCGCGGGTGCGGGAGGTTGAGAGGTCGGCGTACTTGACCGCGCCGATGCCGACTTGCTTGGCGCGGTCTTCGAGTTCCTCGGTGGCGAGCTGGGGGCTCTTCTCGGCGACGACGGTGCGGGCGCGGTCGACGGCTTCGTCGAGGAGGTCCATGAGGCGGACGGTCTCGCCAGAGCGGGTTTTGAAGGGTTTGCCGTCCTTGCCGAGGACGGTGCCGAAGCCGAGGTGCAGGGCGCGGACGTTGTCGGGGAGCCAGCCGGCGCGGCGGGCGGTTTCGAAGACCATCTGGAAGTGGAGGGCCTGGCGGCTGTCGACGACGTAGAGGAGCTGGTCGGCGCCGAGCAGTCCGACGCGGTCGCGGATGGCGGCGAGGTCGGTGGTGGCGTAGCCGTAGCCGCCGTCGCTCTTCTGGACGATCAGCGGGGTGGGTTCGCCGTTGGGGCCCTTGATGTCGTCGAAGAAGACGCACAGGGCACCGTCGGAGCGAACGGCGACGCCGGAGGCTTCGAGGTCGGCGCACACGTCGGCGAGCATCGGGTTGTAGTAGCTCTCGCCGACGGCGTCGGCGTCTTCGAGGAGGACACCGAGGCGGGCGTAGACGGCTTCGAAGTAGACCTTGGACTCGTCGACCATGCCCTGCCAGGACTCGACGGTCTCGGCGTGGCCGGCCTGCAGCTCGACGACACGCCGGCGCGCGCGGTCGGCGAAGTCGGCGTCGCTGTCGAACATGGCACGCGACGCCTTGTACAGGCGGTTGAGATGGGACATCGACGGCCCGGAGTCGTCCGGCTCGGTGTCGTCGCCGAGCTCGGCGGGGTGTTCGACGAGGTACTGGATGAGCATGCCGAACTGCGTGCCCCAGTCCCCGAGGTGGTTGCGCCGGACGACCTTCTCACCGGTGAACTCCAGGGCGCGCACCAGCGCGTCGCCGATGATCGTCGAGCGCAGGTGCCCGACGTGCATCTCCTTGGCGATGTTCGGCTGGCTGTAGTCGATCACCGTGACGCCGGCCTCTGCGTCGCTGCCGACACCGAGTCGGGCGTCGGCTGCGCGGGCGGCCAGGCTCTCGAGGATGGCGGCGTCGGTGACGGTGACGTTGATGAAGCCGGGCCCGGAGACCTCCAGGTTCGCGATCACCTGGTCAGAGCCGAGGTTCTCGTGCACCCGCGCGGCCACCTCGCGAGGGTTCGCGCGCATCGGCTTGGCCAGGCTCATGATGCCGTTGGCCTGGAAGTCGGCGCGGTCGCTTCGTCGCAGCTGGGGGTCGCTGTCCGCGGCGTCGGGGAACGCAGTGGAGATCGCCTGTGCGAAGCGCTCGCGCAGCGCGTCGGCGATGGAGAGGACCGTAGGCATAGATCGAAGGACCATTTCTGTGAGAGGGCGGATCCGCGGCCGGGCCGCGGGCGTCGCACAGCGCCGCAACGTCGAGTCAGCCGGCGCCGTCTGCCGAGTATCCCATTCCCCCCACAGCCAACGACCCGATTAACTTCGCTACGGAGCGCAGCCCGAACACTCAAGACCATTGATCGCAGCTCATCCTGAGTGGCCATCAGCAAAAAGCACGAACCCTCCAACTTCGGGAAAGCAAGCATTCGCCACGCTCCGAGCCCTCGCGCACGCCGCCGCCAGGATCAGGTCGGCATCGTCACCCTGATGACCTCCACCGAAGCGGAACGGCGGCTCGCCGCAGACCTCCTCGGAGAACGCCTCCACCTCATCCACGTCCACGCCCCCGAACCGGTGCGCCACGCCCGCGACGCCGTCCGCGCCTACCGGACCAACCCGGCACCGGACACGCCGGAGCTGTCCTGGTCCGACCCCGAACAGCCCGCGCTGGCGCTCGACACCACGGCCCCTCTCAACACCACCGCGAACGCCCTGTACACCTTCGCCGCCAGCGCCCTCGCGAACGCCGCGTCTCCATAGACATCGGTCAAGCAGCAGTCGGGAGATCCGGCATCGAACCGGCCCGCACGGGTGCCGCCTGCCGCCCGTCGTGCGAGGCGGCCCCATGCTCGCTACGACCGCTCCTGGTCTTCTCCGCCACCGCGATGAACGCCAGCTCGGAGAAGAAGAAGCCACCCAGCCGGTCCGCCTCGCGCACCGAGGTGTACCAAGCCTCGACCTCTTCAGGAACGACCGCGCCACGACCGTGCCTTGCCGCTGACAGCAGCGCCTTCCGGACCTGGCCAACCCGATCCTGTGCGTGCCCCGTGAACTCGGTCGACCACGCCAGCAACGGCTCGACGCCGACGAGCTCCAGCGGGCTGCGGGCGAGGAGCAGCCCGAGCTTGCGGCCGATCCGGCCGTCCGCGTAATCCATCCAGCTCTGCGCGTCGTCCGCGAACGCGTGGCACACCCGCCGGTCGAGATCGGCGTCCGCGCCCGCAACGACCATCGAGTCGAAGTCGACGTGCGCGATAACCGCCCGCCCGCCAGGCCGGAGGACTCGTGCCACCTCGGCCAGCATCTCCTGCGGGCTCGGCAGGCACTCGATGGTGTTGTAGGACAGGACGACGTCCACGCTCTCGTCGGAACACGGGAGAGGATCGCGCAGATCCGCAACGATCGTCGCCGTCGACCCCTTGTGGGCTGCCAGAGCCGCCTGAGCCTGGCGCAGCGACTCCGCCGAACGGTCGATCCCGATGAGGGAAGCCTGCGGCGCTTTCCGGCTGACAGCCCGCAGCGTCGGTCCCGCACCGCAGCCGAGATCAACAACAACCTGGTCGGGTTCCTGCGGGCGGGCCAGCTCCGCAAGGCGCGCGTGGATCGGCTCGGCACTGTCGGACACGGCGCAGCCCTCCTCCCCTGTTCGCGCCAGAGCCCGAGATGGCGGCACCAAGAGTTCGGATTTGCACCATATGACATGCTTCGAGATGCCTCATCCCGAGCAGGGAACCCACCCTCATGGCTCGCGCCTTCGAGCCACCGGCCGCTCCAGCAGCACGTCCCACCAGGCCAAGAACACCCAGCCCACAGTCGAAGCCGCAGCCACATGCCGCCCTGCCTAAAACTCATCGACGCCGGCGCCACTCCGTACGAAGCCGTCACCGACCTCGTGCGCCACGCCCTGCGCATCACCGACGGACTCCTGCCCGACCCCGACGCCCTGCGCGAACAGCTCGACGACCTGGAGGAGATCCTCGCCGACTACGGCGACGACGCGCCCGGCCTCGCCGACGTCGAACTGCGCCTGACTCCGCTCGACCCGAAGCGCCCGGCCCGCGACCTCCTCGAAGACCTCCTCACCGGCATCCACGCGTGCTGGCTCCTCCACACTGAGTACGACGACCTCGACGACGAGGACGACGACACCAGCGCGGAAGTCTGGACCGACGAACAGGCCGAACAGCACCAGCGGCGCAGCCGCAAGCGCTTCGCCCAGCTCGTCCGCGAGGCCGCCGCCCACCGCGAACCGCTCGTCTGACCGAGCGCCGGGCGCGCGTGGGCTCGGTGATCCAGAGCGTGGCGACGAACCCTATGGCTCAGAACATAGTTCTCACCGGGATCGGGACAGCTACTGGGCTGCCGGTGCCGCAACTGCCTCAGTAGAGCAGCCACGTCGAGAACACCGGCCCACCGGCGTTCCCCGCTATTCCTTGCTGATACAAAGTGCGATAAACGCAACAAGAACTAGATTGTCCTGCTTCCGGCATGTATGTTGTCCGGCTCATCCCTGGGCGGTCCGGGGATGGTGTGCTGGGGGGTACGTGGCGGGTCTGCAGGTGTTCCGCGTTTCTGATGGGGATGTTCGTCGTGTCGAGGGCGACACCGTGGAGCTGGAGCGTCACCTCCAGGCTCTCGTCGAGGCGAACATGGAGGAGATGCTGGGCGGCGTCCGCTTCCTGGCGAGCGAGTACTCCACCGGTCCAGTGCACCGGGGCCGGATCGACAGCCTCGGTCTGGACGAGGACGGCAGCCCGGTGCTGATCGAGTACAAGCGCACGAGCAGCGAGTCGGTTCTCGCCCAGGGCCTGTTCTACCTCTCGTGGCTGGTGGAGAACCGCGCCGAGTTCGAGGCGCTCGTCGAGCAGCGGCTCGGCGCCGCAGTCGCCGAGCAGGTGGACTGGAGCAACCCGCGGGTGGTGTGCATCGCGGCGGACTTCACCCGGTACGACCTGGCGGCGGCCGGAATGTCCCACCACCGGATCGACATGGTGGTCTACCGGCGCTATGGGGACGACCTGGTGACGCTGGAGCTGGCGGCGTCGGTCGCCGGCGGGTGCGGCGCCCTCTCGACCGGGCGGACGGAACTTGCCCGCCCGGTCGCGGCCAGCCGTCGGACGGTCACCGACGTCCTCGCGCAGGCCAGCGGCGAGATCCGCGGGCTGTACGAGGAGCTCGACGCCCGTCTGCTCGACCTGGGCGAGGGCCACGCGGTGCCGCTGCAGCACTACGTTGCCTACCGCCGCCGGCGGAACTTCGCCTGCGTCCGGGTGCTGGCACAGGCTCAGGCTTTGGTCGTCTTCCTGCGGGTCGACCCGACGACGGTCCAGCTGGTCCCGGGCTGGACCCGGGACGTCCGGAGAATCGGGCACCTCGGGACGGGCGAGCTGGAGGTCCGGATCGGGTCGGTGGAGGACCTCGATCGGTCGATGGAGTTGCTGCGCACGAGCTACGCGGCTGCCGCGTAGTTCGTCAACGGCGATGGGCCGCACCCCTTCGACTTAAGTTCTAGTGGTCGTTGCAACATCCCAGCTCAGGGGATGCAATGGACTATCAGATCCGGGAGGACCGGGGCCCTCAGGGTCGGAGGAAGCTGACCGCTGAGCGGGCGGCATACTTCCAGCTCATGCAGCAGGGCTTCAACAACTCCGAGGCGTGCCGAATCGTGGGCGTCAACCGGAGGACCGGCATCACCTGGCGCAACGGGCGCAACGCGTACAAGGGCTGGCCGAGGACCGCACCCCCGGTACACCGGGAGCTGTCCTCGGCCGGCCCTTCCCGCTACCTGCGGGAGTCCGAGCGCCTCCACATCGCCGACCGGCTGCGCGAGAACGCCACGATCCGCCAGATCGCCGCCGAACTGGGCCGCAGCCCGTCAACCGTCAGCCGGGAGATACGCCGCAACGGCTCCCACTGGACGGGTGGCAGGTTCGCCTACCGGCCCCATGCCGCCCAGGCCCGGGCGGATGCCCGCAGGCCCCGTCCCAAGGCCGGCAAGATCGGCCGGAACCCCGAACTGCGCGAGTTCGTCCAGGCCCGCCTCGAACGCCGCTGGAGTCCGGAGCAGATCAGTCACATCCTGCGGCAGCTGTTCCCCGGCCGGCCGGACATGCACGTGACCCACGAGACGATCTACCAGGCCCTCTACTCCCGCAAGCGCGGGGACCTCCGACGCGACCTGTCCCGTTCCCTCCGCACAGGCCGCGCCATGCGCCGCCCGCACCGTCAGTCCGCCAAGCGTCAGCCGCGCATGGCCAAGAACATGGTGATGATCAGCGAGCGGCCCGCCGAGGTCGACGACCGGGCCGTCCCTGGCCACTGGGAGGGCGACCTCATCATCGGCAAGGCCCACAAGTCCGCCATCGGCACGCTGGTGGAACGCTCCAGCCGGCTCCTTGTCCTGGTCCATCTCCCGGACGGCCGCCAGCCCGCCCAGGTCCGCGACGCGCTCATAGAGGCCGTCTCGACGCTGCCGCATCAGTTCAGAAGGTCCCTGACCTGGGACCAGGGCTCCGAGATGCACCTGCATCACCAGTTCAGCGCCGCCACGGAGATGGACGTCTACTTCTGCGAACCGGGAAGTCCATGGCAGCGCGGGTCGAACGAGAACACGAACGGCCTGCTGCGGCAGTACTTCCCGAAGGGCACGGACCTGTCCCGCTACACACGCGAGGACCTGGACACCGTCGTCGCCGAACTCAACAGCCGCCCACGCAAAACGCTCGGCTGGGAGACCCCAGCCGAGCGCTTCGCCAAGCTCCTGGCAACAGCCAGTTGATCATCGTGTTGCTACGACCCCTGGAATTCGCCCGAAGGGGTGCGGCCCATCGCCGTTGGTCGGCCCGCTCGTTCAAAGGCCGGGTCCACGGGGCGGACCGTGACCTTCAGCGGTGCCGGGTTGGCCAGCGAGGCGGTTACCGCCGGCGGGGCCGAGAAGCCGGGGGTGGTGCGGTGGCGGTCGGTTCGCTTGCCCGCGGGGCGGAGGCCGAGTTGATGGCCTGCTGGAGGTGAGCGCGGCGGGCGGCCCAGCGGCTCAGGTCGCGCTGGTAGGTCCGGGCTTCCTCCCCTCCGGCAAGGCTCGGGTGAGGGGCTGCGGGCTGATGGTCCTGGGGGTTCGGCCGTTCGATGTATTGGTCCTCTGTGTCAGGGGGTGGCGCTTCCCGGCGCCACCGGGAGTCGAGCCGGGTCAGTGTCCTCGGTGGTGCTGCGGTTCTCGGGCCAGCGCGGTGATCAGAGCGCGTTCACGGACCATGTCGGCGTGGACGTCGGGCTGGTCCGGGTCGAGGGCTTCGATGGCGCTGTCGATCGCGTCGAGGGCTTCGGATCGGCGCCCGAGGCTCCGCCAGGCGGTGGCGGTGCGGAAGAGCATGATCGGGTCGGTGTCGTCGAAAGTGGGCCAGGCGGCGAGCTCGAGGATCCGCTCGGCCTGGTCGGGCAGTCCGTCTCCGAGCCAGAGGCCGTGGAGCAGGGCGTGGCAGACCTGGGGGTTGTCGCCGGCCTCGGCGAGGCTGCGGTCCAGGGCTTCGAAGGCACCGGTGGCGGAGCTTCCGAGGAGGGCGAACGCCGAGAGGGCTCGGGTGTACGGATCCCAGCGGGCTCGCTCGCTCCCCGGAACCTGTTCGAGCAGCTGTTGGACGCTGCGGCACCGGAAGTCGAAGCGGAGGGCAGCGAGGTGGATGTGCCGGAGCGCTTGGGCGTGGGTGCGGTCGGTGCCGGGCTGGGTGAGGTGGTCGGTGCCGGCGAGATGGGCGAGGGCGCTGTTGCGGCGACCGCGGGCGTACCAGGTGAGGTAACTGTCTCTGGTCTGAAACTGTTGAGATGCATGCGGCGGAGCCGAGATATGGCAGTGGCTCCTCCGGTGTCGGTGCATGTTCGGCTCGTGGGATGTCTGTCATCTCGGCATGCGCACGCCCATGGTGGCGATCAGCAGGTGCGAGGAGACAGTCCGTTTCCCGATCTCGATGATCTGGCCACCGCTGGGGCGTGGAGTCTCTATCGTCGGACCTGCTGCTGATCGAGTTGACAAGGAGTCAGGGCGGATAGTGGTGGCGTCGGGGGTGGAGCAGCCGGAGGGCGTAGGCGAATCGCGGCACGTGGTGCTGTCGCTGGGGATCGCGCTGGCGCGTACTGAGGATGGTGACTCGCCGCGTTTCGGCCTGGACATCCTGGAGGAAGCCCCCGTCCATGCCGACAGGGTCGCAAAGATCCTGGAGGAGTTCCGGTACACGAAGCGGTGCCCGACAGCGGTACCAGAGGGACGGGCCGACTACGGGAAGCTGGTGGAGGCTGCGGTCGAGGCCGAGGACGCCGATGTGCTGATCGTGCACATCGTCGGGCACGGAGAGCTGGCCGGGGGCAGTAGCGAGAAGCTGTACATCCTGGGCAGCGACGGGGATCGCCTGGGCCGGCCGGTGGGTGGGTGGATCGACCTGATCGAAGACCACCCCGGGCGGCACCGGCCGATGACCCTGTTTGTCCTGGACGTCTGCTACGCCGGACAGGCCGCGGTGACCGCCTGGCACTCGCGGATGGACGTGGACAAACGTCGAGCTTGGGTGCTGGCCGCGACAGGACCGAACAAGCAGGCGTTCGGGTACCGGCTGAGCCGGGCCCTGGTTCAGGTGCTGGAGAAGTACCGCGACCTGGAGGTTCGCTTCGATCCCTCCTTGCGGTATATCCCGCCCGCCACGGTCTGGCGGGACATTGACCGCACCGTCAATGAACTGGCTCAACAAGCCAACGGATTACCGCAGTCGATCCTGACCAGCCTCGTCCCTGGCCACGCCGACATCTCCCACCTGCCGTTCTTCCCCAACCCCTCCTACAACGCCCACGACACCACTCCGGTACTGGACCTACCCCCGGAAATCGCCCGCCTGACTGACTGGGCCGCCGACCCGTTGCACTTCATGCGCCGCGCCGGCGGCGCCGAACCCGTGGACCGCGACTGGGCCGAGGGATACTTCAGCGGCCGCACAGCACAACTCGACACCCTCACCGCATGGCTCGACGATGACACCGCCACCCCAGGACTGCGCGTGGTCACCGGCAAAGCCGGGGCCGGCAAATCCGCACTCCTCGGCATCCTCCTGTGCGCAGCCCACCCAGCACTGCGCCGCCACACCCGCGCTCTGTGGGCGGGGCTCGACGACCACGTACCGGGCGAGAACAGCCGGATCGCAGCCGTCCACGCACGACGCCTCGGGCTCGACGACATCACCGCCTCGCTGGCCCGCCAACTCCGCCACATCACCACCCCACCCGGCGAAGAAACCCAGGACACGACCGGAAACCCGGCACAGCACCTGCTGAACCTGCTGCCCCCCGGCAGCCAGCCGGTCACCATCGTCATCGACGCCCTCGACGAAGCCCTGAGACCTCAAGACATAACCACCGCTCTGCTGCTCCCGCTTGCCCTACACGCGCAGACGGCAGCCGGCCGGCTGCGGCTGCTGGTCGGCACCCGAGCGGAGGCACGGTTCGACCAACTCCTCGGCCTGGCAAGGGATGCCGGAGCGTGCACGGACCTCAGCACCGTCGCACCGAGCGAGGTCCGCCGGGATGTGGCCGCCTACGCCAAACGGCTCCTGACCGCCGACGGCCCCTACACCCGCGCAGGTCTTCGGACCGTCCGGGACACCCTGGCCGAAACGATCGCCGAAACCCTCACTGCACACAGTCCGACCGGCCACGAAGGCCGCAACAGCGAAGCCATGGAGTGGGGGGAGTTCCTCACCGCGGGACTCTACGTCCACCATCTCCTGGCCACCCCGCCCGCCGCCACCGTCGAGGACGCCGCCCGACTGGGCCGGGCCGTGCCCCGCAACCTGCCAGACCTCCTCGAACTCGACCTGCAGCGCCACTCCGACCGGGTTCACCTGCGTCCGGTGCTCACGGCCCTCGCCTCCGCCCAGGGCCGAGGTATGCCCGAAAGCGTCCTGGTCCATGCAGCCGCCGCGTTCATCGTCAACGGTGACCCTCCCCTGTCTCAGCGAGACCTGTACGCCCTCCTGGACGGGGAAGCACGCTTCTACCTGCGCCGCGACATCGACACCGACGGAACCACCCTCTACCGGCTCTTCCACGAAGGCCTCGCCGACTGGCTCCGCCAGCCCAAGAGCTCACCCTCCGGCGAGGGCGCCCCGACGACCATGTGCTCCACGCCTGATTCGGCGGAGCGCCTGTTTGAACGGCTCTTGGACTGCGTCCCCCGGGATTCGGCCGGCGGCATGTTGTGGCAGCACGCAGCCGGTTATTTGCTGCGGCACGCCGCCCAGCACGCGGTCGACGCCGGGCGCCTGGACGAACTCCTCGACGACGGTTCCTACCTCCAGCATGCCGATCCTCACACCCTCGCCAACGCCCTGTCCTACGCCCGCTCCGACCGGGCCAGGCTCAATGCCGCCGTCTACCGCGCCTCCTGGGGCATCCACCACACGCTGCCACCCGCGGCACGCCGCCAGCTCCTCGCATTGGACGCGGCGCGCTTCCGCAACACACCGCTTCAGGAAGAGCTGCCCGGCGACGCCGACTGGATGGTGCGATGGGCAACGGGCAGCCAGGTCTCACCATCCCTGGTTCGGACCCTGTCCGGCCACACCGGCGAAGTGGTTGCGGTGGCGGTGACGGTGTTGGAGGGCCGACCGCACGCCATCACCGGCAGCTTCGACGGGTCGGTGCGGGTGTGGGACCTGACCACCGGTGCCCAGGTCCGCGAACTCACCGGCCACACCGGCGAAGTGGTTGCGGTGGCGGTGACGGTGTTGGAGGGCCGACCGCACGCCATCACCGGCAGCTTCGACGGGTCGGTGCGGGTGTGGGACCTGACCACCGGTGCCCAGGTCCGCGAGTTCACCGGCCACACCGGCGGGGTGCGCGCGGTGGCGGTGACGGTGTTGGAGGGCCGCCCGCACGCCATCACCACCGGCAGCTTCGACGGGCCGGTGCGGGTGTGGGACCTGACCACCGGTGCCCAGGTCCGCGAGTTCACCGGCCACACCGGCGGGGTGCGCGCGGTGGCGGTGACGGTGTTGGAGGGCCGCCCGCACGCCATCACCACCGGCAGCTTCGACGGGCCGGTGCGACTGTGGGACCTGACCACCGGTGCCCAGGTCCGCGAGTTCACCGGCCACACCGGCGGGGTGGCCGCGGTGGCGGTGACGGTGTTGGAGGGCCGACCGCACGCCATCACCGGCAGCTTCGACAGGTCGGTGCGGGTGTGGGACCTGACCACCGGTGCCCAGGTCCGCGAGTTCACCGGCCACACCGGCGGGGTGGACGCGGTGGCGGTGACGGTGTTGGAGGGCCGCCCGCACGCCATCACCACCGGCAGCTTCGACGGGCCGGTGCGGGTGTGGGACCTGACCACCGGTGCCCAGGTCCGCGAGTTCACCGGCCACACCGGCGGGGTGGACGCGGTGGCGGTGACGGTGTTGGAGGGCCGCCCGCACGCCATCACCACCGGCAGCTTCGACGGGTCGGTGCGACTGTGGGACCTGACCATCGGCGCCTGCTCCACCGCATTTCACTTCCCGGATGCAGTAGAAGCCGTGACCCTCACTCCGGATGGCATCGTGGTGGTCGGCTTCGGCCATGAAGTGGCCGCCCTCAGTCTTGAACCCCTCATCAGGAGGCTCCGTTGACCAGTGAGACTACTTCGCCGCTGCGGGTCGTCGCCGTACACGGGATCTACAACAGCTTCGGCACCGGAATCCCCGACGCCCGCAAGGAGGAGCTCCGCGCACTGAAGGCTGCCGCCTGGGCGCGGGACCTGGCAGCCGCCCTCGCCATCTCCCCGGAGCGGCTCGATATCGACTTCGCCTACTATGCGGACCGGCTCCGCCCTGGGCCGGCGGCCCAGGGGGAGCAGGACGGCGATTTCCTGGACGACCCGTTGGCGCAGGAGATTCTCGACGTGTGGGCGCGGGAGTTGGGGCTGCCTGAGGAGGTGGCGCAGGGGCATGCCGCCGTGCCGTTGCGGGGGTTCGCGTCGTGGATGGCGCGCAGGTTCGACCTGGCGGAGGGGCCGCTGGGGGTCTTCATTCGGCTGCTGTGCGGTGAGGTTGCCGCGTACCTGCGTTCTGCGGACGCTCCGGAGCGCATCGCGGCGCGTGAGGAGGTCGCGGCGCGGATCGCCCGGCATCGGCCGCGTGTCGTCGTTGCGCACTCGTTGGGTTCGGTAGTCGCCTACGAGGCCCTGCACGCCCACCCGGAGCTGCGGCCCGAGCTTTTCCTCACGCTGGGTTCGCCGCTGGCGCTGCCCCGTGTGGTCTTCGAGCGCCTCGTCCCCGCGCCGCGTCCTGCCGACAGCCCGCAGCTGCGGGGCGTAGGCTTGCCCGGTGGGACACGCTGGGTGAACATCGCCGACCCCGGTGACCCCGTCGCCGTCCCGCCCAAGCTTGACAGGTTCTTCGACGGGATCGCCCTGGACCTCACCTCCACCATCAGTGCGCACTACCGTTTCCATCACGCCGACAACTACCTGCGGTGCGCGACCACGGCGGCAACCATCGGCCCCTACCTCGGCATCTGACCCGCGGGGGCGCGGCGTCGGTTGATGGAAGTCACCACCGGGTCCGCCCGGGCGATGAGCTGTGCGCGGAGGGCTTCGTTTTCGATGCTGAGCTCGTTGATCAGCAGGCTGTAGGTGGTGGCGAGTTCTTCGAGCCCCGCGCAGTGGGCCCGGAGCCTGTCGAGTTCGTCGGGGGCCTCGGTGCCGGACTCGTTGGGCTCGTTGATGCCTTTGAACTGCCGCTTGGCCTCGGCGGCCAGCATCTGGAAGTGGTCGCGCAGGTCGGTGTGCTTCTGGGCCACGATCCAATATTTGACCTGGGCCTCGACGGCGAGCTGGACGACCGAGAGCCGGCCGGTGGAGTGCTCGGGTGTGCCGGCGAGGAGGCGGTCGGCCGCGGTGAGGATGGCGATCCGTTCGGGAGCGGTTTCGGGCTTGGGCCACGCGGTGCTGGCGGCGTTCATCGGGCTCCTCGTCCGCGGTTATGGGTGTCGATGATGGTCTGGAGGGCTTGGAGTTCGGCGCGTTCACGCTGGTGGCGGGGGGAAGGGGCGAGGACGTCGGCGACCAGGTGCCGCAGTTCCTCGGCCCGCTTCTCGCGCTCGGCGATGTCGCGGTCGGTGTAGGCGATGTTCTGGCAGGAGGGCCGACAATCGTCCTGGTCGGGTGTCTGGCGGGTGCTGCCCTGGGCGGTGAAGACCCGGCACAGGGCCTTCGCCGCGTCGTGGACGCAGGTCATGGCCCGTCCGGGGTAGATCTGCAGCAGCGGGTTGGCGACCAGGTCTCGTGCCTGCTTGGGGTTGGTCAGGACGCGGCCGGCGAACTTCGCGTTGCCCGCCCGGACCCGGTACCGGTAGCGGTCTGCCGCGGGGCCGCTGACGTGTTCGCGGGCGTCCAGCAGGCGCTCGTCCTCGGCGAGCTGGTCGAGGCGGGCGAGCCACTCCTCGAAGGCGTGCTCGTCGGGGAAGCCGGACTCGTAGGTGCCCGAGTAGCCGAGGGTGACCTGGGTGTAGACGTGCGCGTACTGGATTGCGGCGGCGACCAGGCCGCGGGGCCGGCGGACGATGTGCCAGGCGAGGGTCCTGCGGAACCTCGCGGGGGAGATGGCCCCGTGCGGGTCGGGCGGGATCGCCTCGCTCAGGCCGGTGGCCTGGCAGAAGTCGTTGACCCAGGTGATGAAGGCGGCGATGTCGCGGGGCGCTTCGCGGCTGGTGCGGGCCTCGCCGGGCCGGTCGCTGAGGGCGCCGATGGGGTTGGCCGGGTCGAGGTGGACAGGGAAGAGCAGTTGGTGGTCGTGGAGCCGCTCGGCGGTGTCGACGGCGCGGGCGACGACGTCGATGACCGTCCACGGGTCCTTGCGCTCCTCGCCCTCGGGGATCTTGTTGCCGTTGCTGTCCTTCACCCCTTTGAAGTGGCGCCCGGTCAGGGTCCAGACGCCGGTGGCCTCGTCGTAGGCGCTGCAGCCGCGCTCCAGGTTGAGGACTTCCCCTGGTCTCATTCCGGAGAGGTAGGCGACCGTGATCGTCGCGGCTGTTCTCAGGAGGCGGGCCAGCTTCGGGGCCTGTTCGTAGGTGATGCGGCCGTGCCAGGGCTTGCCGTGGACCTTGCCGGTGACCGGGGTGTCGAGGTAGGCGGCGTCGTCGACGGCGATGCCGGAGCCTGTCACCATCGCGCGCAGGAGCGCGCCGCGCTGGCGGTGCTCGCGGAATGCGGACTCCGAGGTGTCGAGGATCCGCACCAGGTGGGGCCAGCACGGTTCCAGCGTCCCGTCCGCGCCGATCCGGCCCGGCAGTGCCTTGCCGGTGCGGCGCAGGTCGTCGAGGTAGGCGGCCAGGAGCGGCGCCAGCTGGCGCGGCTGGTTGGGCGCAGTGGGCGCGGTGCTGCCGTGGCGGGCGCGTCGTGCCCGGTCGTTGCTGCCCTGGTGGGAGAGCGCCAGGTAGGCGCGGTGGGCGGTGATGATGTCGTCGGCGAAGTCGCCGACGAACCGCAGGGCCCAGAGCAGCAGCGGCTCCATGGTGTCGGGATGGATCCGCGGGGTCTTGTTCTCGCCGTTCGTGCGGGAGGCGCCGAGCAGGTCGAAGGGGTAGTCGCCGTTCCAGGGCGCTTCCTCCGGCAGGCGGGCTTCCTCGGGGACGCGCTCCTGGTAGGTCCACAGGCGGCGGACCTCCAGCAGCAGGTCGCCCTTGGCGCCGATCGGCTTCTCCATGTCGTCCACGGTGTCGAGATACGCCTCAAGGTCGTCGTGGGTCACCTGGCCGAGCGAGGTCAGGCCGCGGGTTTCCAGCCAGAGGATGAAGGCGTTGAGCTTGCTGAATCCCACGGAGATTGTCCGCAGGGCCGGTCGGTCGGCGGGGGTGTGCCGCATCGGCTTGGGCATGTCGTGGTTGATCATCTGCCAGACGTAGTGCTTGACCTGGGTGCGGAACGGCTCGGGGATGGCTGCGAAGTTGAGCGTGGTGGTCGGGATGTGGCCCTCGAACAGTCCGGGAGTGAGGTCCCAGCGTTCGTCGCGGAACACGGACGCGACGGCGCGGCCGGCCTTGGGGTTAAGCCGGCGGCGCAGGAGGACCGGGGTGTCGGGGCCGGGCAGGGCGGTGTCGGGGAACTCCTGGGGGGCGGTCGGCAGGGTCACGGCAGGTCCAGTTCTCGGGCGAGGAAGCGTTCGGCGAGGCGACGGTGCTCGGGGGTGATGGCCTCGCGGGCCTCGGCGACGGCGTGCGGGTCGGCGCGGTCCAGGAGGTCGTCCAGCTGGGTGTGGGGCAGGGCGAACCGCTCGGCCCACCGAAGCGGTGTTGTACTGGTCCTGCGGTTCGCCAGTTCGTCCCGGACCAGGATCTGCAGGGGCAGGTGGTGCGGTGCCGCCCGGGCGCACGGACACGACAGGCAGAGCATGAACGAGGCCCGGCAGGGCTGTCCGGCCGGTGCGTGCGGGCTGTTGTCGTGGTCGACGCACCCGGTCATCACGGTGTCGAGCTCCGCGGCGAGCAGGCGCCGGAGCGTCGCGGCGTCCATGCCGTGGCGGGCGGCGACCCGGGCCGGGTGTTTGGCCGCCTCGGCGACCTCATCGGCGGTGAGGACCTGTAGGGCGGCGTGGCTCCTGGCCTTGGCGACCTCTCGGGCCAGGGCACCGGCGACGACGCGCTGGTACTCGGCCAGGTTCCCGCGGTTGCGTACGAGGTAGTCGTTGACGAGGGTCGTCTCGGTGTGGGCGACGGGCTCCTGGTTCAACTCGTTGTAGGTCAGCCGCAGCCGTCCCAACGTCACGTCGAGGTGGGCAGATTGGGCGTCCGGCCCGGTGCCCGGCGCCGGGTCCGCGGGGATCCGCCTGGCCTGGGACCAGGACCGGATGAGGTTGCCGTCCGCTCCGGTGCGCAGGCCGGGGCCCATGCCCCCGCCGCCGCTGCGGGCCCACCAGACCAGCAGCCGGTCGCTTCCCAACAGGCGGCGGGGACCTTCGGCGAGTTCGTGCAGGAGCATGAACACCCCGAACGGAGTGCTGAGCCTCTCACGCTGGTCCGGCCCCGGCCCGGCGGATTCCGTCTCGCTCCCGGCCCACTTCGGCAGGTCGACCAGCGGCCGGTCCATGTGGCGCCGGCTGCCCCGCCGGGGCTTGTCCAGCTCGACGACTGCCGAGGCGATGCCGCCGGCGTGCCCGTCCGGGCGGTGGTGTCCCGCCGGGGCTTTGGTGATCGTGCTCTCGTTCTCCCCGGTCATCGCGACCAGCAGGATCACGAACGCGGCGATCTCCAGCGCGGACAGGTGCACGGCCTCCATGTGCTCGGCGACCGTCCCCAGCTGCCTCACCCACCACTGGGGGGCGCCGCGCGGTGTGCGGGGGACGTCGGCGTGCTCCTCCACGAAGGCGGCGAGGCGGCCCCGCCGCCGCTGCTGGGGAGGTTCGCCGTCCAGGTCTCCCGTCCGCCACCATTCCGCCAGGGCCTGGCCGGCGCGGATGCGGGTGGCGGCCTGCCGTACGTCGTGGCGGGCCGCGTTCAGGATCCGCTGCATCTCGGCTCGGCTGTAGGAGGGGTTCGCCCGCTCCCGGCGGCGGTTGGCGTGCTTGGGCTGGCGTTGGTTCAGGGCGGTGCGGAACTCCGGCCCCAGCCCGGGAACGGCCCGGAGGTTGCTGATCATCTCGCCCACCTGGTGCCACAGGGAGGTGTAGTTCTGCCGCTCCAGACGCCAGCCGTCCAGGTGTACCAGTAGCAGGTCCTGCGGCCTCGTCGGCGGCATGTTCAGCGCGCCCAGGTAGGTGGCGAAGCTCCGGAAGAACCGGTAGGACTTCTCGGCCGAGCTGAGCCTGCGCAACCGCCCGCCCGCCCTGGTGCGTTGGACGAAGCCGTTCGCGAAAGCCAGTTGGAGCTCCGGCGAGACGGTCAGCCGCGCGAAGTCGAAGACCTGGGCGGGCTCCTCGGTGTCCTCCGGGATGAACAGGACCTGCAGGGGCGTCTCCTCCTCGGCCCGTCGCCGCGGCCGGTAGCCCGCTGGCGGCAGCGCTCCGGGGCGCCCGCCGCCCGCCGCGCTCATCGCCGACCTGCCAGCGGGTCGTTGATGACCAGCGGATGGCCGGCCAGGAACGTGGCCAGGAAGCCGTCCAGGGCGATCCCGTGGATCTGCTGCAGCAGGAACTCGACATCCAGCGAGACGAACGGCTCAAGATAGAACTTTTTGGTCGTTTCCGGACTGGCATGGCCGAGGATCGTCGCCACCAGCTGCCAGGTGCCCCCGAACTGCTCGCGGAAGTCCTTGGCCTCCTCCTGGTCCAGGTGCGCGAACTGCTGCGAGTAGACCAGCCGCCCGACCGCGTACCACCTCAGCGCGCAGCTGTGCCGCAGCATGTGGGGCGTGCAGGACAGGCCCGGCAGGTTCATGGTGCTGATGCGGGCGTTGGCCTGCGCGAACGTGTGGTGCCAGCCGTGGGGGTGCCGGGGCAGGCCGTCCTCGTTCAGCCAGAGTGCGAGCGGCTCCAGGCCCTGGGGCGTCGACCTGAACAGCCGGCGGCGTTCCTGCGGCTTCAGATCGTCCATCGCGACGACGGATTCGCGCCCGTCGGCGCCGACCAGCCGCAGCCGCCCGCTCTCGACCCGGACGACCTTGCGGACGCTCGGCTGGCGCTCGTAGCGGCCGGCGGCCTGGGCGTTGCGCACAGCCCGGGCGCGAGCGCCCTCCACGTAGTCCAGGACCCTGAGCAGCGGCAGCCGGGCGATCCAGTACTTGTGGCCCCACCGACCCTTCGCGCTCGCCGAGGCAAGCCGACAGGTGGAGAAGCCGCGAACCCCCTCGTCGGTCGGGAGTTCGGGCAGCAGGACGCTGCCCCATTCGGTCAGCCGCAGCCCTGTCGAGTAGAGGCCGTCGGCGAAGGCCGCGTCGCGTTGCTCGTTCCGCCCCCTCCATCCCCGACTCGTCCGGCCGTCCAGGTCCTTGCCGCGCAGGCCCACGTCGCGCCAGCGTGCGTAGCCCGCCGGGTCGAGCCACTTGATGTCCCGATCGCGGGCACCTCTGGGCTGGAGGTCGAAGTCGTCGAAGCCGGCCACGGGGTCCGGAATGCCGAACTCGGCCGCCGCCCAGCGATAGAAGACCCGCAGCGAGGTCACGTTGGCTCGGAAGGTCGGCGGCTTGACGCGCCGGGGATTCAGTTCCTCCGTCAGCCGCCACTCCTTGAAGAACTCCGCGTCCTCGTCCGTTGCGTCGTCCCACCGGCCACCGGTCGCGTTCAGGAAGTTCAGCCACAACCGCAACGACTGCGCGTACTTGTCCCATGTCAGGGGCGACCGCCTTCGGACCCGGCGCGACTCGAAGAAGGCGTTGATCCGCCGGTCCGGCAACCCCGTCGGCGACAGCAGGAACGGCTGCCGATCCTTCGGGCCGCGCACCCCCACCGCGTTCAACAGTTCGCGATGACGGTCCGCGAGGGTCACCGATGGACTGACCGCGACGGACGCCAGGTCGTACCGGAAGACAATCCACTGACCAGGCATGTAGGTGGCTCTCACACCCGTGACGCTAGGCCCCGAGCAACACCAACAACAGTTGTTCCGCTAGAGACCGGAGCGGTTGGCCAGCGCCGCGCTGGTCTGCCAGTCCGCGTTGGCGCGGCTGAGCCAGCGAGCGGCTTCGGAGGGCCAGGGTCGGCCCGCGTCGATGTCCTGTTCGATGAGGGTGCGGACGGCGGCGAGTGCCGTCGGGCGAAGGTCGTCGCGGTGGACGGCGGCGGCCAGGGCTGCGTACGAGCCGGGGGTGTCGAGCAGTCCGCGGATCATGATCCGTTGGGTGGGCGGGTAGGCGGCAGCGCGGGCGATCCGTTCGATGGTGTCGAGAGCGGTGGCGGTGGTGGTCCGGCCGTGTCCCTTGTCGAGTCTGTTCCGTGGTGGCGGTGGCGGGTTCAGCAGGTTCGGCGGGTGGCGGCCGAATGGGGCTCGAAGGCGCGCCGCATCGGTCGTGGGTTCGGGCGCAGGTGCCGCTCGCGGTGGTCAGCGGGCCGGCTGCCGGGGCTGGTCGGGGGGATTGGAGGCGGCAGTCGAGCGGCTGGCGGCCGGTGCCAGCTGTGAGAGAACGACGCGGGTGCGAGCGGCCAGCGACCGCGCGGACGGACCGGGCGGGGCCTTGGGGATGAGGGGGCGGACGTCGAGGCACAGCAGGTGCTCGGATGTGAGGTCACGGCCGAGGCGGGCCACCGGCGCCGGGTCGGCCATCGCGGCGGTGACGGCTTCCAGGAGCGGGGCCGGGATGTTCTCCGACATCTCGATGGTCCAGCCCTCGGCTTCGCTGCCGCCGCTGATCTGCCAGGCGCGGCTCTCCCCGACGAACATCTGCCCGGCGGGGGCGGTGAAGCGGTAGACGCTGGCCATCTCGCCGTCCGGTGCGTCCCAGATCAGGTGTTCGCGGGTGCTGTTGTCGTGCCAGCCGGCGGAGATGATCGGCACGAGACCGTCCTCGGCGTTCCCGGCGGTCCGGATCAGCTCGCTCGGGTTGGCTGCGAGCGTGGTGTGCAGGGCGGTCACGATCTCCGGCGGGGTGCGGGGGTCTGCGGTGACCCGCCAGATCTCCTCGCCGCTCAGCAGGTAGTTGGAGGACGCGGTCCAGCTCGTCCCCGTGTCGTCGGTGGTCGACTGGGCGCGCAGCCGTCGGCACGGGCTGGTGTACACCGTGGTGGGGCCCTGCTTCTCGGTGGTCCAGCCCCGGCCGGTCAAGGCTTTGGCCGCAACAATGCGGTCGTGGCCGGGGCCGGCGAGGTAGACCGGGGCGACGATGGCCAGCGGCGCGGGCCTGAAGTCCGGGGCGAAGAGCTCCGGGGTGCGCGCGGCGGCCCCGGTCAGCAGACGGTCGATCGCATGGAGCGCCTGCGCGTGCTGGGCGGTCGGCAGCGATCCCCAGGTCCACGTGGTGCCGTCGCCGACCGGCCGGCCGTGCAGCGCTTCGGCGATCCCGCTGAGGTCCACCCCGTTGATCTGCGCCGTAGCGGCGTAGGCTGCCGCGTCCTCCAGGTCGCTGATGTTGAAGGGGACTTCACTCAGTACCGTGGTGAGGGGAGGTGTCGGCTTCCGGCTTGCGGTCCGCAGGTCGAGGTTGGCGCCCAGGTCCAGGTCGAGGAGCGCCGGCGCACTCGCTGCCGCCGCGATGACCATGTCTTCCACCAGCAGGTGCGCCAGGGCCCTCTGCTCCGAGGGAAGTTGGCCCCAGGTCGTCGGGGTGCGGCTCCGGCTGCTGGGGATGACCCGGTCCACGATGTACCACTCGGGTACGAAGTCGAGGTGTTCGACCTCCTCCAGGGCCGCCTCGCACAGCTCGGCCGCCGCTTCCCGCAGGTCCGTCTCGGTGTACGGGCTGGCGGCGGCTGGGCTGGCCTCCGTCCGGTGACCGAGGTGGGCCAGGAGTTCCTCGTCCATCCAGTCCCGGTCGCGCTGCAGGGGGGTGGGGTTGGTGAGGGCCCGGGTGAGTGCGTCGACGACGACCGCGGGGGCGTTGGTGGTGACCATGGCCTGCCAGTAGGGCGGGTAGCCGCCAGAGCCCCGCGGACCGATCTCCACGTACAGGTGGGGGTGGGCCATGAGGTCGTCCGGATCGCCGGGCGGGTCCAGGCGGACCTGTACTCGGGCGAGTTCGTCGGGAGCTTCGAGGTCGAGCATGCCGCCGCGGTAGGTGCTGCGCCAGCCAGCGTCGGTGAGGGTGCGGATCAGGGTCCGCCGGTCGGTCGGCTGCTGGAGGGCGGGGTGCGACTCGCCGGTCCAGTCGATGGTGGCCCCGGTGCGGGCGAGTACGTCGGTGACGGCCATGATGATCTCGGGCGGCGTCTCGGTCGAGAAGCCGGCCATCCAGGCCGGTGTGCCGAGGGGTTCCGGGGCGGCCGTGATCCGCCAAGCGGCGCCGGGGTCGAGCTGGCCGTCCGCGATGCGGAAGCGGTGGTTCGGGCTCCAGGCGAACTCCTGGCCCAGGTCGTCGTCGGTACTGCGGCCCCAGCCCTGCTGGACGAGGCGGTCGAAGACCCGGTTGATGTGGCTGGCCCCGGCGAGGTAAGCAGGGGTGATGTCGATCGTGGTTTCGGGGATGGCGGTTCCTCGGGGGCTGTCAGCGGCTGGGGCCGTGGGTGACGGTGGCGAAGCGGGCTGCTGGTTCGGGATCGGCGACGGGCCGCGGGGCGGCCGCCTCGCAGCCGCACCCCGGTGTTCAGCGAAAGCGCGGCCTCGGCCCGGACTCGGACGCCGAGAAGGCGATCTGGGTGGAGTCGGCAGCGGCGCGGGTCGGGGAGGTCGTGCGGGCGGCTCGGGCGCGGTGGGTGTCCAGCGGCGTCGGGCTGGAGGGGATCTCCGTCAGTTCGGCGGCGCCGACGACCGCCGCGCCGACGGCCAGGTCGCCGAGGTCTCCGATGTCGCGGATGGCGGGGGCGAGCATCGCGCTGACCATGGTGTGCAGGATCTGGTCCGGCGTGCAGATGCTGGCTGCGGATCAGCCGTCGAAGTCGCCGGCGATGTCGACGCTCCAGAATCCGTCCTGCCCGGCCTCCTCCCACTCCTCCGGGTCGAGAACCGCCTGAGTGTTGAGGACGATCCTGTCCTGCGGGCTGTGCTCGGCGAACGCCGTCTCGGTGCCCGCCGCGGTGTCCCAGATGAGGGTCCACCCGTGGGCCTGGAGGGGGGGCGCCACTCGTCGTCGGCGGCGCCCCCGGTGAGCCGCCGGCCGGTACGCAGCCGGTCGGCCAGCTCGGTGGTGATGGCCTCGACAACCTCGACCGGCGTGTTATCGGAGAGGCTGACGGTCCACAGCGGTGGGAGGAAGGGGCGTTCATGGACGGCGACCTTCCACTTCACGTCGCCGCCTTCCGGCTCAAGCCCGAGCCGGATTCGGCCGTCGGTGGAGATGATCAGCTGGTTGCCGCGGCCGTCGTCGAGGCGTACGGCTCCCGCGTCGGTGAGCGGCCGGATCGCGCGCTCGGTGTCCCGGGTGAGGCCGGCGTACAGGGCTGGGGTGATGCGGACCTGCTGCCAGGGTCGTTCGCGGGCGCGCTTGGCCCAGTGGGGATTGACCGTGGTCAACTACTGCTCCAGGTAGGCGGGTTCATGTGGTGCGCGGCCGGATCGTCACTGCGGCGGGCGCGATGGAGCGGGGGAAGTGGCGACCTGGACGTCGTCGGGTATGGGCAGGGCCTGGTGGGGTTGGTGCGGGGGTCAGCGGGACTTCGGCCGCGGGTTGTCGTGGCCTGGCGCTCCTGTGTGGCCGAGCGGGCCGGTGACCGCAGGAGGTGCGGCCGGTGTGGTTCGGGTGCGGGCTGCTGCGGACCGCGGTGAGTGGGCGGTGCCGAGGCGGCCGACTGCATGGTCGGCCGCTTCCCGGCCGGAGGCGACGATCTCGGCCGTCAACCGGAGGGCTTCACCGGCGTCTCCACCGACGCGGTGGTGGAGGGCCCAGCCGCCGGCCGCCCGCAGAACCCTGGCGCTGCGGTCCAGGACGCCGCCCTCCCCGGTGATGACGCCAGCCGCCCTGCGCACCTCAGCCGGGTCGGTGGCACGCAGCAGGTGGGTGGTGACCTCGTCGATACCCTCGGCCAGCCGTTCCGCGGTGTTGCTCGGCAGGGGCTCTCCGGTGACGGGGGCGAAGGGCTGTGGCGACAGGCGGACGCCGAGGGTGGGGTCGAGGGTGACGTCGTACCCCGCGGTGGCGAGGAGGACGGCCGCGTCGGTGGCGATCTCGTTGTCCTCGTACCGGGGGTGGCCGGCGCGCAGGGTGTAGTGGTTCGAGCGCCCGGGGGTGGGGGCGAACCCGGTGGTGCCGACGAGAAAGGCGGCGTGCGCGTCCCCGCCGGTCGCGGTAATCGCGCCGTCGTCGGTGCGTCGGATGGTGACTGCGTTCGGGCCGGCTCGGCCGGGGTCCGCCGGTCCGGGCTCGGCTGGTGCCTCGCCCTGGTCTTCGTGGGTGGGCTGCTGGCCGCGGGCGGGTGAGAGGTTGCGGCGATGACGCGGTTCGAGGTGGACCTGGGTGCGGTTGGCGGCAGGGATCCGGAGGCGCTGGCGGAGCGCCGGCAAGGGGGTGACGACCTCGTCGAGCGCCGCGCTGATGAGGGAAGTGGGCGTGTGGCCGGCGAAGACGGCATGCCAGCGCTCGCTAGGGTAGCCGCGGGGACCGCCCCAGACGGTGACGGTCGGACCGATCCCGCGGACGTCGCCGATGTTGTGGTTGACGGCGATGCCGGCGGTGGCGTCGGGACAGGTGCAGCTGTAGACGCCGTGGACAGGGCTGGTCTCCCGCGACCACGGTTCGTCGGCGGCGTCCAGGTCGGCCGCGATGGTGTCGTCCAGCGATCGCCGCCCCCACAGGAGTTCGTCGCGCACCGTCTCGGAGGCCGCGGTCAGGGCGTGGGAGAGGCGCTCGACCACCGCGGTGACGACCTCGACCGGGGTGCGGGTGCAGAACGTCGCGTGCCAGGTCCGCTTGCCGACGGGCGAAGCGTACGCGGCGATGGTCCAGCGGGGCCCGGTGCTGGCGTCGTGGTCGAGTTCGATCGCGGCGAGGAGGGACTCGTGCAGCGCGACGGTGGTGTCCTGCCCCGGGCCGTAGCGGCCCCAGGTGGGGAACGTTTCGAGGAGACGGGCGAGGGCTGCTTCGGCGTCGCCCGGTCCGGCCAAGTGGCCTGGTGTGACCACCACTTCGAGGTCGGGATCGGGGGTGCGCAGGGGGCCTCCTTCCAGGCGGGCGGAGCGGGACCGGGCCGCCGCGCGGGCGGCGGCCCGGCTGGCGCGGTCAGGCTACGGCCGACTCGACGGCCTCGGAGTCAGGGTCGGTCGCGCCCTCGGCGATCTGCCGCTCGGTCTCAGCGAGTCGCTGCTCGGCGATGCCGGCGTAGTGCGGGGTGACCTCCACGCCGATGAAGTTTCGGCCCTCCAGCAGGGCCGCGACTCCGGTGCTGCCGCTGCCCGCGCACACGTCGAGCACCGTGCCGCCGGGGCGGCAGATCTTGACCAGCTCCCGCATCACCGAGACGGGCTTCTGGGTGATGTGGACCCGACCGCTCCTGGGCTGGGAGGCGGTGTAGAGGCCGGGCAGGTAGACGGGGTGGGCGTCGCCGTCGATCGGGCCCTTGCTCCCCCACAGTACGAATTCGCAGTGCTGGGTGAATCGGCCCTTTTGCGGCCTGGCGGCGGGCTTGTACCAGGCGAGTGCGCCGCGCCAGATCCAGCCGCCGGCCTGCAGTGCGTCGCTCGTTGCGGCCAGCTGGCGCCAATCGGTGAAAACGAGGGCGACGCCACCATTCTTGGTCGCGCGGTAGGACTCGGCGAGGAGCTGGGAAAGCCAGTAGGTGTAACTCCGCTGATCCTTGTTCTCGCCGGGGAAATCGGCGAGGGAGTGGGCGGCGTCGTTCGAGGTGTACTTCGCTCGCGCCGTTCGTCCGGTCCGCTCCTGGGCGGTGCGCCCACCGGAATTGTAGGGCGGATCGGTGATCACGGCATCGACGGAGTTCGAAGGGATCGCGGCGAGCCGGACAAGGGCGTCGCCCTGGTGGATTTCGTAGGGCAAGGGGCGGGCTGACCTCCTGGTCGGGGATGGGGCAGCAGCGGCAACCGGCGGCGTGACCTGGCCTTTCGACGGTCGACAGAGATCCGGCGGGGCGGCTCCGGAGCGCTCGGGCTGCGGCTGCGTCAGGAACCTAGCCCAGGTGCGGCTCGCAACCTAAAACGCACCCCGAGCCACCCTGGCGAAGATCGTTTTAGGTTGCGAGCCGCACTGCGCCTATCGTCTGCCGCACCCCCGGAGATCACTCGGCCCGGAATCCCGTTTTAGGTTCCGAGTCGGTCCGGTTCTACGGTGGGACACCCCGGCCGAACACCGCTTTCTACCTGCACGCCGACCAGTTACCCGTTTTTGGTTGCGAGCCGAGAAGGCATTAGCGTCCGCCGGGAAGGCCGTCGGTACACCCCGGGCCGTGGGCGCCGCACCGTTTTAGGTTGCGAGCCCGCGATTCGATACCTTCGGCCGCCGCAAGCGAAATTCCACCCCACCCATCCCAGGGGACATCCATGCCTTTTTCGAGATTACGAGCGCGGCTTGCTGCCGCTCCCTCCGGCCCGCCCGCCTCCCGGCCGGGCGGGCCCACCCCGCACCCCTCCGCACGATCCGACAGGAGCCCCCGCCTTGCTCGCCCTCACCGCACGGATGCGGATGCCCAAGCCCCGCCCGCCGGACCCCCGCGCCGACGCGGCCGGAGGTGACGTTCGGAGGGCGCGATGAGCTGGCAGAAGTGGGTCGGCGGCGGTCTCGCCGGCCTCCTCCTGGCACCGTTCGCCCTCGCCTTCCCCGCCCTGGCGGTCAGCGCCAACGACTCCACCAAGTCCGACACCTGCACCCCCGGCACCGGTCCACAGCCTGTGGACAGCGCGGCCGTCGCCGCCCAGGTCAAGAAGATCCTGGACGGCGCGACCGGCCAGGTCGGACCCGTCGCCGGGCTGGACAACCCGGCCGTACAGATCCCCTTCGCGAAGACGATCACGGCGACGGGCATCTCGATGAACGTGTCCGCCCGCGGGCAGGTCGTCGCCCTGGCCACCGCGCTGCAGGAATCGAACCTGCGGAACCTGTCCTACGGTGACCGCGACAGCCTGGGCCTGTTCCAGCAGCGCCCGTCGCAGGGCTGGGGTACGGCCGAGCAGATCCAGGACCCGGTGTATGCCTCGACCCGGTTCTACAAGGCCCTGCTGGAGGTGCCCGGCTGGGAGCAGCTGCCGCTCACCGTGGCGGCCCAGAAGGTCCAGCGGTCCGGCTACCCGGACGCCTACGCCAAGTGGGAGCCGCTGGCGACCGCCCTGCAGCAGGCCATCTCCCAGGTGTTGTCGGGGAGTTCCACTCCTGTGCCGACGCCCTCTCCGGGCACGACCCCGTCACCGAGCCCGTCCGCGCCGGCCACGCCGAGCGGCTGCGGCACCGGGGGTGACGACGGAACGAACTGGGGCGTCATCCCGCCCGGCGTCCTGCCGGCCGGTTACCAGATCCCCACCGATGCCCCGCCTGCCGTGCAGAGCGCCATCAAGTTCGCGCTCGGCCAGCTGAACACGGCCTACCAGTGGGGCGGCAGCTGCACCGACTCCCATGGCCAGGACCCGATGGGCCGCTGCGACTGCTCATCCCTGACGCAGCAGGCGTACAAGGCCGGCGGCATCACCCTGACGCGCACCACGTACACGCAGGTGGCCGAGGGTACCGCGGTGCCCGTCGACGCCATCCGCCCGGGCGACCTGCTGTTCACCCGGCCCGGCCCCAACGGCCCGGAGCACGTCGGCATGGCCATCGGCCAGGGCCTCGTGGTGCACGCACCCAAGACGGGCGATGTCGTCAAGATCTCCACGCTCGCCTCGTGGAAGGGCGACATCATCGCCGCCCGCCGCATCGCCCCCTGACGGCAACTGCCGTCCTTCTCAGCGCACTTCGCGCACCTTACCCCCTCCCGCGTGGCCCGCCCGCGCACCTTCCTGCCCCTCTAGCCGTGGAGTGTGTTTGCTCACCTACTACCTCGCCGACGCCGCCACGCAGCTGGCGTACGACCCCGGCATCTCGCCGTCCGAGGGCGGCCTGCCCGGCCTGTCCGTCCTGAAGTCCACCGTGGGCAGCATCAACTTGTTCGCCATCATCGCGGTGGTCGGTGCGCTCTGCGTCAGTGGCATCGTCTGGGCCTGGGGCCACCACACCGGCTCGCACGGCAGCGAGCAGAAGGGTAAGCAGGGCGCCTTGGTCGCCGCGGGCTGCGCCCTTCTGCTGGGTGCCGCGAACGGCATCGTCAGCTTCTTCTCGACGGTGGGGACCAGCGTCCACTGATGCCGAAGTTCTCGCCGCTCGCCGGCCAGTCCACCATGCTGCGCCGGCTGCTGATCGGCCTGGGCGTGCTCGTGGTCGTCGCCCTGCTGGCCGGGCTCACCGCCCGGCTGGCGGGCGGCGACCACCGCACCCCGAGCGCCGATAACTCCCCGTCCTCCCCTACTGCTTCCGCAACTTCGACCGTTTCGCCGCTCGGCCCCGGACCCGCCCCCTCGGACGGAGCGACACCGGGCCCCTCCGTCGTCGCTGCTCCGCCGCACACCAGCGACCCCATCAAGTTCGCGACGGCGTTCGCCACCGCGCTGTGGAGCTACGACACCCGCACCGCCACCCAGCCTCAGCAGCTGGCCGGCCTCCGCGGCTGGCTGACCGGCGAGAGCAAGTACGCCGACCCGGACGCCCTCGCCGCCCAGCTGCCGGACCCGGTCCTGTGGAGCCGGATGCGCGACAACGGTCAGCACGCTGTCGGCGAAGCCGCCGAGGCGCACCTGCCCGCCGCCTGGCAGCAGGCCATCGGCAAGGATCCGACTCAGCTCACCATCGCCTACGTCTACGCCGTCACCGTCACCGGCAAGCAGACCGTCAGCTGGAACGACGGCGGCCGGGGCGCGGAGGACCGCGCTGTCACCCTGGCCGTCCAGTGCCGACCGGGCCGCGACTGCGCGCTCGCCTCCATCGCCACCACCGTCTACCCCTGACCTCCTTCCCCATCGGTCCCGACCAGAGGAGCTGATCGCCCATCGGTTTCTGCGACATTCCCGGCTCCGGCCTGCTCTGTGACGTCATCGTCGGCGGCGTCAGCGACTCCGTCACCGACTCCATCGGCAACTGGGTCGCCAAGAGCGCCGGCGACCTCGCCAAGTCCGCGGTCGACCTCGCCTCCCGCGCCGTCGACAAGACGACCTCGGTCGACCTCGGCGCGGAGTGGTTCCGCACCAACTACGCGACCATCCTGCCGATCGCGCTGGTCATGCTGGTGATGACCTTCATCTTCCAGCTGATCCGCGCGGCTTGGAGGCGGGATGGCCAGGCGCTCGGCCAGGCCGTCACCGGCACGGTGAGCGCCACACTGTTCGCGATGACGGCGATCACCTTCACCGGCGTCTCCCTGGTCATCGTCGACGCACTCTCGCGCGGGCTGTTCCAGATCGCCAACTCCAGCATGGACGACGCGGTCAGGCGTCTGGTCAAGGTGTCGATGATCGGCATCACGTCGCCGCTGGGCTGGGCGATCCCTGCGCTGGTGGCGCTCGGTTGCGCGGCCGGGGCGATCCTCTACTGGGGCGCGATGGTCCTGCGCAAGGTCACGATTCTCGTGCTCGTCGTGCTCGCACCCTTCGCGGCGGCCGGTGGGGCGTGGGAGCCGACCCGCGACTGGCGACGCCGCTGGATCGAGGCCACCGCCACGGTCGTTTTCAGCAAGTTGATCATGACGATCATCATGCTCGTCGGCGTCTCCGCGCTCGGCCAGAGCGACACCAAGGACGGCATCCAGGCGTTGTCGGACATCATCGCCGGCCTTGTCGTCATGACCCTGGTGTTGCTGTCCCCGATGGCGATCTACAAGTTCGTCCACTGGGCGGGCGACGGCGGGCAGGGCCACGATCTGCACCGCAGCACCGCCACCGGTCTGCAGGTCGGCGCCGCGACCGCCCAGAAGGCCGGCCGGATGGCCGCGACCGCGGGTGCCGGCGGTGCCGGCGGAGCAGCGATGGGCGGGGCCGCCCCGCAGGGCCCAGCGCAGGTGCCCGGCCAGGACGCCCCGGCCGGCGGCAGCGTCGGCAGCCCGGGCTCCAGCGAAGGCTCGTCCCCGTCGCAGAACACCTTCCGCTTCCCCGGCACCTCCTCCGGCGGCGGCGATGCGATCGGAAAGGCTCTGATCACCCGCCGCGCCCAGCAGTCTGGCGGCGACCAGGGCCAGCCGCTGGTCTCCCGGGCACCGGCCTCCGGCCAGTCCTCCGGGGGCGGAGCGAGCGGAGGAGCAACCGCCAAGCCCACGAGCGCAGTTGCCGCCGCCGGTGGGAGTGCGGGTGCCACGCAGGTGGTCTTCAGCGCCGCACGTGGCGCCGTCGCCCAGGCTCCTGCCACCCCGCCAGCGTCCGCCGCTGGCCCCGCCCCGTCGGCGTCCGCCGCTGGCCCCGCCCCGTCGGTGGCCGCCGCTGGCCCCGCCCCGTCGGTGGCCGCCACCGGCTCGGTCTCGGCACCGAGCAGCCCCGTCGGCCCCTCCACGCCGCCGACCTCCTGACCAGCACCGGCCGGGGCTGCCGCCCGCCCCGGCCGGTGCCCCCGCCCTGACCGAAGGAGTCGCCCCTGTCGGCCGACCTTCCCACACCGACCGTCCGCTTCCCCAGTCGATCCCGACGGGGAGTTCTGCTCGGGCTGACCGCCGCCCAGCTCACCGTCGTCGGCACCGCCGGCGCGATGCTCCTGGCCACCATGGTCGCCACCGGACTCGCCGGAGCCGCCCTCGCCACCCCGCTCTGGGCCCTGGCCGCCGCCCTCGTCATCGTCCGCTTCCACAGCCGCTCCGTGGCAGATTGGGCCCCGATCCTCATCCGGTACTACCTCCGCCGCGCCAAGGGCCAGCTCCTCTGGCTCGCCCGGCCCGCCACCCGGCCCCGCCGCGACGGCCTGCTCCACCTGCCCGGCACCGACGCCAGCCTGCGCGCCGTCACTGCCCCCGGCGGCACGCTCGGCGCGATCCACAACCCCCAGAAGAACACCCTCACCGCCGTCATCCGCGTCAGCTCCCGCGCCTTCGCCCTGCTCGATCCCTCCACCCAGGCCGGTAACGTCAATGCCTGGGGACGGTGCCTGGCCTCGCTGGCCCGCACCGGCTACATCACCGCCGTCCAGGTGATCGAGCGCACCGTCCCCGACAGCGGCGACGCCCTCGCCCGGTACTGGGCCGAGAACGGCCGCCCCGACGCCCCCCTCGCGGGCCCCGTCTACGAGGAACTCCTCGCCGCCGCCGGCCCGACCGCGGCCCCGCACGAGGCGTACATCGCGATCAGCCTCGACCTCAAGGGCGCCCGCCGCCTGATCGGCGAGGCCGGCGGCGGCCTGTCCGGCGCGTTCAGCGTCCTGACCCAGCTCGTCCCCGGCTTCGAGCAGTCGCTGCGCAACGCCGGACTCAACCCCCGCGGCTGGCTCAGCACCGGCGATATCGCCGCCGTGATCCGCTCGGCCTACGACCCGAAGGCCCTCGCCAACCTGGAGCAGTGGTCCGAGAGCGGCGAAGCCGTCGCCGACCCGGCCGCCGCCGGCCCCGTCGTGGTCGTCGAGGAACCAGGCCGCCTGACCACCGACACGGCCTGCCATGCGGTGTACTGGATCGAGCAGTGGCCCCGCTCCGAGGTTACCCACGGGTTCCTCCACCCGCTGGTCTTCGCCGGCGGCGCCCGCCGCACCCTCTCCCTCACCTACGGGCCGCAGGCACTGGATGCCGCGCTCAAGGCGGTGCAGCGCACCAAGGCGTCGATCGTCGCCGACGCCGCCGAGCGGGTCCGCAAGGGCCAGGTCGACTCCGAGGCCGACAGCATGGAGTACGCCGACGCCAAGCAGCACGAGCGCGAGCTGATCTCCGGTCACGCCGACGTCGACCTGACCGGCCTGGTGGTCGTCAGCGCCGACACCCCGGAGGAACTGCGCCGCGCCTGCGCCTCGATCGAGACCGCCGCCGCCGGCACCGGCCTGGACCCGCGGCTCCTGCGCTGGCAGCAGGCCGAGGCGTTCGCGCAGGCGGCCCTGCCGCTCGCCCGCACCTGACGGGAGGCCGGCCGTGCACCACCCACCCACCAGCGACCACCGCCTCCTGCGCTTCGCGACCGCGGGCGTCGACGTCCACCACCACACCGCCATCCCGGAGCAAGAACCCGTCTCCCGCGGCGAGTTGGACGCGCTCCACGCTCACTGCGTCGCCCTGTTCGCGCTGCTCGACACCCACACCGGCACCACCCGGCCGCTCGCCCCGGCCGAGGCCGGCCACCTCCACGCCGCCCGCATCCGGCTCTGGCAGACCTGCGACGCCCTCCACGACGCCTACCACCGCGCCCCGCGGGCCGACGGACGCCGCCCCACCCGCGAAGCCTGCGCGCTGCGGCTGCCGGAAGGCGCCCCCGACATGGTGATCTGCCAGCGCCACAGCACCACCTCGGGCCGCGTCCGGGTGATCGCCACCCCCTCCGAGCTCCGCGGCACCCCGACCACAGCCCCTCGCGTCTGACAGGAGAAACGTTCCTGCGCCCCCGCTCCGCCAGTGCCACCCCCCTGTTCACCCCGACCCGCTCGGACCGCGCCGCCCGCCGCCAGGCCAAGCGCGACCTCGCCGCCGCCCGCCGCGCCGCCCGCCAGGCCGACCGCCCCCACCGCCCGAAGAGCCGCCGCGAGGAGAACGCCGAACTCCTCCCCACCTACCCCGCAGCCGGACGCCCCGGCCCCGCCTCCCTGCGCGGCGGCCGACTGCGACTTCCCGCGCACCGCATGACCACCGCGACCGCCTCGGCCGCCTACCCCTTCCTCGCCGAGGGCGGCCTCGGGTCAGCCGGCGTCCTGATCGGCCGCGACGTCCACGCCGAGGCGTCGTTCGTCTTCGACCCCTTCGCCCTGTACGGGAAGGTTGAGAACTTCACCAACCCGAACACGCTGGTGGCCGGCGTGATCGGCCAGGGGAAGTCGGCGCTGGCGAAGAGCATCGCTTTGCGCAGCACGGCATTTGGTTACCGCGTCTACGTCCCATGTGACCCGAAGGGCGAGTGGACGTCGGTCGCGGAGGCGATCGGCGGGACCACCATCGCGCTGGGGCCGGGGCTTCACGGAAGGCTCAACCCGCTCGATGCGCCGCCCGCTCCGGTCGGCGTCGACCCGGCGGACTGGGCGGGTGAGGTTCGCAAGCGCAGGCTCCTGCTGCTCGGCTCGCTGGCCCGCACGGTCCTGCGGCGCGACCTGGCGCCGATGGAGTACACGGCGATGGACATCGCGCTGGACGCGGTGGTCGACCGGTGCGCGCGCACGGGCCAGGTCCCGCTGCTGGGCGACGTCGCGGCCGTTCTCGGGCAGCCCGCCGTCCTGGACGCCGCGCTCGGCGATCCCACCCGGCGCGTCGGCGCAGCCGCCCAAGACCTCGCCCATGCCCTGCGCCGACTGGTCAACGGCGATTTGGCGGGCATGTTCGACGCGCCGTCGACCGCGGAGTTCGACCCGAAGAGTCCGATGCTGACAATCGACCTCTCGCGGCTCGGCTCCTCGGGCGACGACACCGCGCTGACGCTGGCGATGACCTGCGCGTCCGCCTGGATGGAGGCCGCGCTCAGCGACCCCAACGGTGGTCGCAGGTGGGTGATCTACGACGAGGCGTGGCGCGTGATGCGGCACGCGGCGCTGCTGGAACGCATGCAGAGCCAGTGGAAGCTGAGCCGCGGCCTGGGCATCGCGAACATGCTGATCATCCACCGCCTGTCCGACCTGCTGTCGGCCGGTGACGCCGGCTCACGGACCCGGGCGCTCGCCGAGGGCCTGCTGACCGACTGCGCGACCCGCGTAATCTACCGGCAGGAGAGCGACCAGCTGGCCGCCACCGCCGGCCTGCTCGGCCTCAGCGGTGTCGAGACCGCCGCCATCGCCGCCCTCGGCAAGGGCCGCGGCCTGTGGAAGGTCGCCGGCCGGAGCTTCGTGGTCCAACATCTCTTGCACCGCGCTGAGTTGACCCTGTTCGACACGGACGCCCGGATGCATGCGGCTCCGGATCCGGCATGATCACGCCCGGCCGCCTGCGGCTGCTCCGCGTGGTGATCGACTCCGATCCGGCCGATCCCGGCAACGTCCTCGTCGCACAGACCGCCCTCGTCGCGGACGGCGTCCTGCAACACGCCGGGCTGCTTCCCGGAGCCGGTGGCCAACCGGCCACCGCGCCCGTCGGCGCCCAGGTCACCGCTCCAGGCCCAGCAGCGCCCGCCCTGGCCGGCTCCACCCACCACCGCTGACCGCCAGGAGTTGCCATCGCTCACGTCACCATCGCCCACCTGCCCGACCGGGACACCATCGTCGCCGACCCTCCCGACCGGCGCAGCGCGTACTGGCTGGAGCAGGCCGGCTTCGTCCGAGACGACGCCCTGCGGCTGCACCGCATCCGCCACGACACGAGCGCCTCCACCGCCGAGCGGCAGATCCGCGACGCACGCCGGCTGCTGGCCGCCGCCGACTACGGGATCACCCGGGTGTACAGCGCGGACGAACAGCGCCTTCGTGCCAAGTCCCCACCACCGCTGGGGACGTCGGTTCCCCCGGGCCCGCCGCGGACGCTCGGCGACCGCACCATCTGGGTGCACCTGGTGAGCGAGGACGTCGCCGCCGGCCACCTGGTGATCCACGCGCACCACCAGGAACCCGAGGGGGCGGTCGAGCTGCTCGTCGACTACCCCGGCGCCGGCGAGGCGGCGGTGTTCTACACCGAGCAGGGCAGCGGCCACTACGGCCCCAGCCGTCACCCGGACTTCACCTCCGCCCGCGCAGAGTGGACCTCCTACGGGTACGCGGCCGAGGCACCGATGCCCGGCGCCCGGCGTGCCGCTGCCGCCCGGCAGACCTCCCCGGTGGTGCTCGGCCGCCCGGGTGCGCTCCCGGTGGGACCACCGCGACCCGTGTTCGGCGCCGGACTCATCGGTCCGAGCCTGGAACCCCCGTTCTGACCTTCCCCTCCCCAACCCTGCTGCCATTCCTACCTCTTGGAGACGCATGTCGACCATGACGCTCACCCGCCAGGACGCCCGCCTGGAGGCCGCCCTTGGCCAGAGCATCACCGCCCTGATCGCCAACGAGGCCCGGGCCGACGCGCAGACCGCGCGGGTGCTCGCCACCCACCGCGCGCTGGTGGCCGCCGAGACTGCGGTGTCCTTCCAGCGCGTGCGGCTGATCAACGTCGCCGCCGCCCATCGGCGCGTCGACGACGCCGTCCTCGACGAGCTGGATGCGCAGTTGGAGACGCTGGAGGAGGCGGCCGAGGAGCGCGATGTACTGGAGGCCGACCTGGTGCGGCTGCTCCAGGCTCGCGAGGACGAGGCGAAGCGGAAGGCCGCCGAGGCCGCGCCGGCCACCGGCCCGGCACCGCTGCCCGTGACGACCGTCCCGGCCTCGGCCCGGCGCCGCTGAACGGGAGCCCGATGCCCACGACAACGGGCCCCGGCGCCCCCGGCGGGCGGGTGTTGTTCGGGTGGGACTACGACCACGGCGAATTCGTGGTGCTGCGCGGCCAGGTGCCCCAGCCCGCCCGTGAGGCGATCTACCAGGCCGGCTTCTCGAGGCGCGGTGATGCGCTGGACTGCTGGCACCAGCGCCGCAGCGTCGAGCCGCACGAGCAGATCCGCAGGGCCGGACGGCTCGTCGACCGGCTGGTCGCGGCCCGGGTGTCGGTCGCCAACTGGCACCGCCCCGAGCAGCGCAACGGTGACCTGTCCGAGCACTACCGGTGGCTGCAGGACGAGGGCCCCTTCCCTGACGCCGACCGCGTTGCCGAGACGGCCCGGGCGATCGTCTCCGCCGACCTGGCGGCCGGCCGCCTGATCCCCGCCGACCACAAACTCGCCCACGAGGTGGTGTCCGGCACCGTGGTCGTGGAGGCCATGCACGCCTGGGACGACGGCGTCGGGTGGTGGCTGGCACGCGCTCCGGAAGGCCCCGGCTCCCATACCTACATGGTGCTGCGGCACGACCCGCAGCACCTGAACGTCACGGACCACTACGCCGATTGGTATGGGCCACAGGCCCGCCGCGACTTCCGGGCGACGCAGATGCGGGACACCACCCACCCGCCCGCCACCCGCGCCCAGGTCGCCCGCCCGTCGCGCCGGGCACGGCTGGCAACCGCCCCCTCCACCGCACCGCTGCCGCCCGGACCGGCTCCCCGCCGCACTGCCGCCCGCTGACCGAGCCCCCTTGGAGGACACCCGCTTGCCCCACCAGCAGCCCGCCGGCGTCACCTTCCGCCGCCTGGCCTCCGCCGGGATCACCGTCACCACCACCAGCCGCGATCCGGCCGTCCTCGCCGCCCTGGCCGACGCAGGATTCAGCCTCGGCCTCCAGCACGCACCGGAGCGCTACTCCCTGGCCGAACGCGACCCGATCGCCCAGTCCAGGGCGGCGGCCCAACTCGCAGCCGCCCTGGAGGACATGGGAGTGCCAGTTGCCTCCCGCTCCGCCCAGCTGGCCGGCCTCGACGGAGTTGCCGTCACCGTCGCCCCCTCTGCGGCAGCACGAGCCGCCGCCGCCCTCACTGCGACCGCAGCGCACGCCGCCACCGTGTCCGACCAGCCCCGCCCCGCTGTGCCCACGTCCCCGTCGCCGGCACCGGCCGCCCGCCGCTGACCGCGTCCGCCATCTGCCCCGAGGAGCAGCGCATCACCCCCGAGCACGTCTCCATCACCCGCGATCCGCAGTTCGGCGTCGTCGCCGAGGTCAGCCCCGACGCCTCACCGACCGCCCACACGCTGCTCGCCCGCGCCGGCTTTCGCCAGCTGGCCGACGGGCGGCACGGCATCGACCGCAGCGAGCAGAACATCTTCCTGCACGCCCGGCAGACCACCGCCGCCCTGCGCCGGGCCGGAGTCCGGGTCTCCGCGGACCCCGCCTTCGACTACAACGACGCGACCCGGCCCGGCCCCGACAGCCCGGCCGCACGCGCCGCCGGCCCGGACGCCGTCGTCCAGGTCGGCGCCCCGGCTCCGCCCCGCAGCTTCGACGTCCACATCGGCCGCCACCCGCAGCTGGGCATCGTCGCCACCAACCCGTACAGCAACCCGGCCGCCGCGTACGCGCTCGCCGAGGCCGGCTTCACCAACACCGGCGGACGTCATCCGGGCCTCTACGTCATGGACGAGCCCGAGTTCGAGGGCGACAAGCGGGCCGCCACCGCCGTCTCCACGCTTCGGGACAAGGGACTGCGAGTCGCATCCGACCTCGCCTTCGAACCGCTCAGCGGCCCGTACGAGTCCACCGACTTGTTCGCCACCCGGCTGATCGAGGAGATGAACCGCACGCCGCCCTCGTCCGCGGCACCGCCGGCCCAGGTCGCGCAGAACGACGACCCGTTCGAGACCCGCGTGTTCAAGGCACCCGTTCTCGGGCCCGTCACCCCCACGCCGACGGACCCGTTCAACACGGTCGTCCACCCGCCGTCCGGACCGAGCCGGGAGGATCAGCGCGCGGACGCCCTGCTGCACGACCGGGCTGCGCTGAGCGCCGAGATCGCCTCCCGGCTGCGGGCGATCGAGGACCAGGTCCGCACGAGCCCGGGCAGCGTCGACCTGACACGGATCGAGGCGATGGTCGCCGAGGCCACCACCGTACTCGCCGGCGCGGGCAAGGACCTCGCCGCCGTCGCGGCCCGCCCCGCCGCCGCACCGGCCCCCCGCGCGAGCGGCCCCGGCAGCCCTCGTGCCCGCGCCGCGCTCGCCACCAGCGGCCGACTCCGCTCCACCGCCGCCCTGCACGCCACCGGCACCGCCACCGCCGCCGCGTCCGCCCCGGCCGTCGACCCGCGCATCGCGTGGGCCAGCGGACACCAGAACTCCCGCTGACCAGCGCCCAACTCCGCTCCCCTCACGTCCAGTTCACAGGAGATCCGACATAGCTGTCCGAACCCGGTGGTCCGTCGAGCACGACTGCGGCCACACCGTTGATCACGATCTGTCCTCCCGCCCCGCCGACAAGCGCGCCGGCTACGCCCGCTGGCTGGCCACCCGCTCCTGCCGCGACTGCTGGCTCGCCGAGCGCAAGGAGGACACCGCCGAACGCGAGGCGTGGATCGCTGCCCGCCGCGCAGAGGAGCAGGAGGCCGCCACCGCGTGGGCCGCCCAGTTCGGCATGCCGCCGCTGGAGGGCCCCGAGCGGGCCATCGCCTGGGGCGAGCGTTGCCGGCACCAGCTCGTGACCACCGCCTACCAGGCCCTGGTGGTCGAGGGCCCGGTCACCGAGGAGGCGTGGCTGGCCGTCGAGAAGCAGCTTCGCACGCTGGACAAGGCCGGCTGGTGGATCGACCAGCGCGAGTCCGAGCCGGCCGACCTCCCCGAGCTGGCCTCCGCCGCCACCAGCGCGGACCGCGTCACCGAGAACCCGAACTGAGCACCGGCCCCACCACTGCGGCCCGGCGGCCTGCCCACCCTCCACGTTCCCGCTGCCCCGCCCCCCAGGAGAAGCGCTGCCCTCCAACTCCGAACGGCTCTACCACTTCTACGTCGACGGCGCTACACACGGGCCCTACCCGGGCATGGTCGACCCCCGCGGGACGACCGGCCACATCGGGCCCTACTGCAGCCCAGCCTTCTCCCGGCCGGTCGCCGAGCAGATCGTCGTCGACCTGCACTCCGATAACTGCGGACTGACCGGCCGCTGGGACGGCAGCCTGCTGGTCTTCGAGTGGACACCCGACTACGACGGGGACGGCGGCACGGAGACCGTCACCCCGGACGAGCACGGCCGCTACCGGATCGGTGGCCGCTGGCCCTGGGACTACGACGGCCCGCTCGATGCCGCCGAGCGCCACCAGGCCGCACTCGCCCGCTCCGCCGCCCGTCTGGGCAACAGCCCGCCCCTCGTCGCGGCGCCGGTGCTCGCCTCGGCCGGCCCGACGGTCGCACCGGCCCCCGGACGGTGACGTGCACCCCACGATCGCCCGGTACGCCTCCACCCGCGACCTGCTCGCCTCCGCCACGGCCGCCGCCGCCCAGCAGCAGCAGACCCTGCGTCTGATCGACGCCTGGCGCCCCGTCGCGGACCTGCCCGCTCTCCACCAGACGGCGTTCGCCGCGGAATTGGCCGCGCACCTGCCGCCGCCGGCCGGGTTCGCCGCCGCCCTGCGCACAAGGCTGGTGTGGCAGTGCACCCTGCGCACCGACCCCGACGCCCAAGGCCCTGCTGACCACCGCTTCCAGGAGACCGCCCGGCGCATCCTGGCCGCCACCGGAATCGCCACCGATGAAGACCCCGCCTCGTGCCGGTGGGCGCTGCTGCGGCTCGGCGGCCACGAGGCCCGCCTCGTCGCGCCTCTCGCCCGGCCGGACGGCAGCGTCGTGGACACCGGCCGCGACCGTTCCCTCGCCCTGGCCGTCTGCCAGCTCGCCGAGAGCCGCGGCACCGGCGCCCACCACCCCCGCGCGGCGACGGCTGGCACCGTCGGCCACCGGGCCGGTCTCCTCTCCACCCCTTCTCCTGTCGTCTCCGCCGCGGCCCGATCCGGGCGGCGCCTGTAGAAAGAGGACGACCGTTGTCCGACGCCCTCGCTGCCAGGCCCCTCGATGTCGCCGAGCAGGCCATCGCCCGTGCCGGCCGCGCCTTCGCCGAGATCGTCGAAATCGCGCCGTCGCTGACGGCCCACGAGGCCGCCGAGGTGCTGCTGGGCCTCACCCTCATGCCTGGTGCGGTTCAGCAACTCGCCGACGCCGTAACCGAGATCGGCCGTCAGGTCGCTCAGCAGTACGGCGACCGACCGCCGCTGTGGGAGCCGCTGCTCACGGAGGCCACCGCCATCTCCGCTGCGGCCTTCCGCACGGCCGCTACCGCCGACGCCATCGCCGAGGCCGCGGACGAGACCACCCGCAGCCGGGCCGCCACCACCCAGTCCCCGGCCCTGCGGGCCGCCGGCACCACGGCCGCGGTCCACCTCTCCCCGGCCGTCGCCGTGCCGCCGCACCCCCACATCGTCGAGCCTCCCCACCGCTGACCGCACAGTCCCCGCCGGCTGACCACCCGCCGGCCGCCGGGCCGATCACCCACGTCTCGGGCCTCCGTCCCGCCGTGATCGCCGCCCGCTCACCGCCCGCTCCGGGCCCCTGCCGCCGCGCGCCCCTGCCCGACAGGCCGCACCCCCTCAAGGAACCCGCTCCTGCCCGCCTCTCCCAAATCCCCTTCTGCCAGCCCCGGTTCCGATGCCCTCCTCTACGCGCTCATCGGCGCGGGCGTCGTGGTCGCGGTCTTCGGCACCTTCGCCTGGCTCGGCGGCAACGCCGCCACCGCCGCGACCACCGACCACGCCTCGTGGGCACCGTTCCAGCCGGTCGACGCCGCCCTGCATCCCGACCGGGCCTTCCCGCACCTCAGCCCGCTCCTGCTGCTGATCAGCACCCGCGTCGCCCCGGCGCTGCTGTCGATCGCGCTCGGCGCGGCCGGCCTGCTGCTGTGGTCCAAGCACCGCCGCAAGCCGACCGGCCTCGCCGGCCGGAGCGATCTCGCGCCGCTGCTGCCCGCCGAGATCACCGCCAAGGCCCGGGACCTGCGCCCCAGCCTCTCCAAGGCCAAGCCCCGTGAGATCAGCCCCGACGACACCGGCATCCTGCTCGGCGACCTCTCCCCCAGTGGCCCCGAGGTCCGCTCCAACTGGGAGGACGTCGCGGTCGCGATCATGGCGCCGCGATCCGGCAAGACGACCAGCATCGCCGTGCCAGCCATCCTGCGGGCCCCCGGCCCTGTCCTCCTCACCTCGAACAAGGCCGCCCGCGACGCCTACACGGCCTGTCTGGAGGCCCGGTCCGAGGTCGGGCGGGTGTGGACGATGGATCCGCAGCAGATCGCCCACACCCCGCAGGCGATGTGGTGGGACATCCTCGCCGACGCCAAGGACTTGCCGGGTGCGCGACGGCTGGCCGGGCACTTCGTCGCCGCGGCCGTCGACGAGTCCTCGCAGGGCGATTTCTGGAGCACTGCCGCCCAGAACACGTTGTGCGCCCTCTTCTTGGCCGCGGGCAGCGACGGCCGGCCGATCACCGACGTCCTCAAGTGGCTCGCGGTGCCCAGCGACCGCACCCCGGTCGATATTCTCCGTGCGCACCAGCTGATCGCCATCGCAGACCAGCTCCAGGGCACTGTCTCCGGTGCGGTTGAAACCCGCGACGGCATTTATGAAACCGCTCGCCAATACGCGGCTTGCCTTCTCGATCCGCAGATATCCAAGTGGGTCACACCGAATCCTGACCTGCCGGAGTTCAAGCCGGAGGAGTTCGTCACCCGCAAGGACTCCCTGTTCCTTCTTTCCAAGGACGGCGGCGGATCGGCAAGCGCCCTGATCGCTGCCGCTGCGGATTCCGTGATGCGCACTGCGGTGATCGAGGCCGAGCGCGCTGGGGGCCGTCTCGATCCACCGCTCCTCGCCATTCTGGACGAGGCCGCAAATGTGTGCAAGATCGGGGATCTCCCTGATTTGTATTCCCATCTCGGGTCTCGCGGCGTCATTCCGATCACCATTCTCCAGAGCTACCGCCAGGGCCAGAAAGTCTGGGGGGAGGCGGGCATGGATGCCATGTGGAGCGCGGCCACCATCAAACTGGTCGGCTCCGGCATCGACGACGCCGATTTCGCCGACAAGCTCTCGCGCCTGGTCGGCGACCACGACGTGGAGACGGTTTCGCATTCCACGTCCGAATCAGGCCGCTCCACGTCCGTCAGCATGCGCCAGGAGCGCATCCTTCCGCCCGACCAGATTCGTGCTCTGAAAAAGGGGACGGCGCTTCTCTTCGCTACCGGTCTGCGCCCCGCGCTGCTGACCCTGCGGCCCTGGTACAAGGAGGCCGGCGCTGCCGAGGTCGGCGCGGCCTCCTCGCGGCAAACCGCTCTGATCACCGAACGGGCGATGGCCAAGGCCGGTGGTGTCGCATGATCTACACCACCGAACCGGCCACCCGAATTC
Organism: Kitasatospora griseola; assembly: GCF_044999035.1. Classification (NCBI taxonomy): domain Bacteria; kingdom Bacillati; phylum Actinomycetota; class Actinomycetes; order Kitasatosporales; family Streptomycetaceae; genus Kitasatospora; species Kitasatospora griseola. The sequence continues at coordinate 2,215,839 of NZ_CP173360.1, forward strand.
TCCCCCTGGGCGCGGGCGTGCAGTCCACGACCCTGCTTCTCCTGTCGGCGCTGGGCGAGCTTCCGAAGCTGGATTACGCCGTTTTCTCGGACACCGGATGGGAACCGGCGAAGGTCTACGATCACCTCAACGAGGTGGAGCGGAAGATCGCCCGGCCGGCCAACATACCGATCCTTCGGGTCTCGTCCGGAAATATCCGTCGGGACGCCCTCGACCCCGCCCACCGTTTCGCGTCGATGCCGCTCTACATTCTCAACCAGGACGGCATTCCGGGAATGACACGGCGGCAATGTACGGGCGAGTACAAGATCAAGCCGATAAAGCGGCAGGTGCGCCAAATCCTGGGGTACCCGCATCCGGCCCGGGTGCCGAATGGCGTGTACGCCGAGCAGTGGATCGGCATCAGCACCGATGAGTTCCATCGCGCCAAGGATTCGGACGTCAAGTACACGCGGCACACCTTTCCGCTGATCGACCTCGGCATGTCCCGAACGGACTGCCTCAAGCTGCTTGCCGAGCACGGCTGGGGGGCCACGCCGAAGTCGAGCTGCCTGGGTTGTCCATTTCACGGAAATGCCCAGTGGAGGGAAATCCGCGACACTTCTCCCGAGGAGTGGTCGGATGTCGTTGAATTCGACGCCGCGATTCGGGCCGGGAACGCGCGGGCGAATGCGGACGGGAGGCCGTTGCTGGGGCAGGCGTACCTGCACCGCTCGCGCCTGCCGCTCGACCAAGCGCCGATCGACAAGCTCACCCGGACCGAACTCCGCTCCCTGCAGACACAGTTGGACCTGAATGAGGACGAGCTGGAAAACGGTCCCACGGACGGCTGCTCGCCCTTCAGCTGCCGCTCGGGGGAGGCAATCGCGTGACAGCACCGGCCTCCGGTGCCTCGTACCTCGACCTCCTGCACCACGCCGGCCCAGACGCCGAACTCAGGGCTGTCCTGGACTCCGCGGAGGACGGCCTCCTCGCGCCGCTCCACCAGTTCCTGGAACAGGCCGCAGAGGTCTTCCGGCAGCGGGGCGATCTCCGCTCCGCTGCCGCCCTCGACGCCCACGCGGCCACGGTTGAGCAGGTCGGCGACGAACTCCACTACCTGGCAAAGGACTTGACCGCACCACCCCGCCCGGTCAGCGGCACCACCGCGAGCATCCGGCCGGCCCGAGCGTTCCCCGCGGCCGTCGCCGAGCCGGTGCGAGCCGCAGGGCGGCCCCCACGGCCGACCCGCTCACGGTGACCCCACCCACCATCAGGAGGTTCCTCTGTCTCCCTTGATCAAGTCTGTCGACCGGGCCCAGGCCCTGCGGCTGCTCAGCCCGCTGCCGGACGGCACCGTCACCGGCCTCCGGCAGGTGGCCCGTCGCGGCGACCTGGTCGTCACCGCCGAGCTGTCACAGACCATCCGGCAGGACACCTGGAACGGGGTGCGGATCCGTATCGTCTCCCCGAGCGCCGGAGTGGTCGACGCCAACTGGTTCGGCTTCGCCGAGCACCGCGTGTTCAACGAGAGGAACCAGGCGCCGTCCGCCCGGGACGGCGGCGCGGAGCTCACCCCCTACAACGCCGCATTCATGCTGACCTACAACAGCATCGACGCCTACCGCCTCCGGGACGCCGTCGCCGACTACACCTCCGTCTTCGTACCCCCGCCCGCCCCCGAGTTCACCGCCGCCGCCAAGCTGGGCACCCTCCACGCGACCGCGCGACGGCTGGATCACCTCGGCTCCATCGACCCGCAGCACCTGACCGGGCGCGCATTCATCCACGCCGAGGTCCTGCGGGAGGTGGTCGGCGAGATCCACCTCAGCCTCTTGCCGCTGACAGGCGAGCGGCAGAGCGCGGACAGCTCGGCGGTCGAACTGTCCGACGGGCTTGACGCTCTGAGCATGGTCCGCACCGCGCTGACCGACCTCGCCCGCAGCGCCGAGGAAGCCGGCCACACCAGCCAGGCGCAGCTGTTCCGCGAGCACGCGCAGTCACTGGACGCGATCAACGCCGAGATATCGGCCGACCTGGCCGCCGACCGTGCCGACGGCCCGCCACGGAGCCGGAGGACCAGCCGCACAGGGGCCGCCCGAGCCGGGAACGCCGCAGTGGCGGTATCGGCGCCCGCGACCGGTACGACGGTCCCGGCCGCACCCCGGCAGCCCGCCCGGCCCTCCCGCTGACCACCCCATCCTGTCTTCTGCACAACGGAGTTGACATCAACCACGACCTTCCCTTCCTGCCGATCAGCCGCGCGGACGGCACCTGGTACCTGCCGGCTGGTTCCGGCCGTCTCTGGATCCGAGACGAGGCCCTCGTCGAGGACCTGGACCGGCTGCGCGACCTGATGCTCCCCGCCGCTCTCCGCGAGGAGGTGGCGCCGCGGTGACGCCGGTCAACCGGGATATGAGTCCGCAACTGGAGGCCGAGCAGGCGGTGCTCGGCGCGTGTCTGCTCGATCCGTCCCGGGTCGGGCTGCTGGACGGGTGGCTGGAGCCCCGGCACTTCTACCGTCCGGCACACGAGCGCTTCTTCGCGATCCTGCTGGCCCAGCACGCCGCCGGCCACCCGGCCCTCGCCCCGGGCGCCGGGAACGAGCAGCTGAGGGACTGGGCGCTGACGGCCATCACCGCCGCCGCCCGCGAGATCCCCGGCGTCACCGCCAGCTACGGCCACACCCTGGTCTCGGCCTGCCCTCGGTCCGAGCACGCCACCAGTTACGGCCGGATGGTGCTGGAGACCGCGGTCCGGCGGGCGCTCGACGAACACGCCCACCGGCTGCTCGCCGCGGTCCAGACCGCATCGGTCGAGGCAACCGTCGAGCTGACCGGCGCGCTGCACTCCGTCATCCAGCGCCTCGCCGACGCCTGGGGCACGATCGACCAGCGCTCGCGCCGCCCGCTGCCCACCCCGCCCTCGCCTGAGAACGCCTCCACCGCGCTCGAAGGCGCCCGAGAGCACGAGCAGGCACTGCTCTCCAGCCTGCTCAGCGCGCCCGGGCGGATCCCCGAGATCGCCGCCTCGCTGGTCGGCGAGGACTTCGTCGACCCCGGCCACCGCGCCGTCTACCTGGCCATGACCGCACTCGCGCACCGGCGCGAGCCCCTCGACGAGCTGACCGTGCTGTGGGAGGTCCAGCGGCGCGGGGCGCTTGCCGCCAGCGTGATCTCCGTGGCCCAGGTCCGGGAGATCTGCTCGGCCGGGATGCCGGGCGATCCCGCCTACTGGGCGGAGCACGTCCTGCGCGCCGCTCTGCTGCGCACCGCCGCCACCTCGGCCGGCATCGTCCGGGTGATGGCGCTGGACGCCTCCATCGCCGCCGGTCCACTGCTCGGCTCGGCCGTCCAGGCGCTGGTCCCCGCCGACCGGGTACAGGACCGGCTGCGCGCCGCGACCGCCACCCCGGCGGAGCGAGACGGGCCGGTCGTCCTCAGCGCCGCCCGACGTAAGGGCGCCCTGAGCCGCAGCCCCGCCCCACCGGCCGCCACCACCGACCGGGCGGGCGAGCCCGTCGCCCGCCCCCGCCGCTAACCCCGGAGTACTCCACTGCCTCCCACCACCGCCCGCCCCCGTGCCCAGTCCGTCCACCGGCTGCACGCGGCGGCCGACGCCATCGACTACCTCATGAACCAACTCCCGCGCGCGTACCGCGAGGAGGGCCTGCCGGGCCTGGAGGAACTAGCCGGGCACACCCGGGCGATCCGCGACTGCCAGGACGACCTGCTGCACGTCGCCGCCGCCCTGCACCACCCCCACGCCCAGAGCGCCGACCGCGCCGTCGTCCGCTCCCTCACCGCGGCGACCGCACAGTTGGGCGAGGCGCTGGGCGCACTGGGCCGGGCCACCGCGATGGCCGGCCGCCTATACGAGGTCGACGGCATCGGCCCTCGCGCCGAGGAGGTCCGCGAGCGCGGCTCCCAGCAGCTCAACCTGGCACTCTCCCGCACCCGCCTCGCCCTGACCGGTGCCTGCGAGGACCTGCGCCGCGATGCCCGCTCCCTCACCGGCCCCGCCGCTCTCGCACACCGGCCAGTCCTTCGGGCTTCCGCCGCCACCGCCCGTTCCGCCGCCGGGGCAGGAGCAGCCACGGTCGCCTCGCTGCCGGCCCGCACCGGAGCGAGCACCGTCGTCGCCGGGCGGCGCCGTTGAGGTCCCCTGCCGCCCCCGCGACCTTCGGCGGGGCCGTGTCGGCCAGCTCGCGCCCCGACTACCGAGACGACCTGGCGGTGGTCGCCGGGATGCTGCGCGCCCTCGGGCGCAACGCCGCCGCCACCCCCAGCGGGCCGGTCCCCGGCATCCCCAGCCGTGACGCCCTGCTGGAGCACTGCCGCCAGGCACAGGCGTTCATCCGGCACTGCGGCGACAACGCCGAGCACTACCGCCACCAGCCGGTCGCGGACAACCCCTCCGCGGCGGCACTGGCCGGCGCCTACGGCACCGCGATGAGCCGCGCGGCCACCGTCCACCGGCACCTTGGCGCCGCCCTCGACCTGTCGATCAAGTGCGCCACCGCCGCCCCGGCCGAGCCGGGCAGCCCTGCCGAGCAGCTGCGTCTGCGCCGAGCCGAGCACACGGTCACCGCGCTGGACAGCGCGGACCGGTGCGCCGCCGAGGGAGCCGAGGAAGTGCTCGCGTTCACCGCCCGCCTCGCGCCGGTTGCACCGACGGCCCCCGCCGAGGCTGCGCTCGTACTCGGCTCACCCGCCACCGCCCCTGCCAGGAAGCGCCGTTGACCGCCGACCCTCCTCTGCCGCCCGCCGCGGCCGGACTCAGCCAGCACGACCTCGACACGCTGAGCTCGCTCGCCGAGCAACTGACCGCCTTCGCGGAGGCCATACCCGTGCCGGCACCGCACGAGCCGCTGCCCGAGCTCCGGGAGCTGGTCTGGCCGATGGTCCGCTTGCACGAGCTGATCACGATCCCGCTGGACGAGACCTTCTTCCTCGCGACCAACACCGCCGGCTCCCCCGCGCTCGGCGTCTTCACCGCGACGACGACGGCCCTCACCCTCACCCAGGCCGCGCTGGCCCGGGCGGCGAACCTGCTCACCGAGGCGGAGCCGACACCCGAGGCGCAGAGCAACGCCCGCCGCTCCCTCACCACCGCCCGCGACACCGCCCGCTCGATGGCCGAGGAGCTGGGCGAGAGCGTGGCCGCCGCCCCCGCGCCCAGCCCGGTCACCGCCCTCGCCTCCCGCCGCCGACCGGCCATTCACTCCGAGAGCCGCCCACCGGCCGCAGGCGACTCCGAACGCCGCGTGGACGCAGCCCTTCGCCGCTCACCCGCGCTCGTGCTCATCTCCCCACCCGCCGAGCCCCCGGCCCCGCCGGCCGCCCCCGCACCGTCGGCAACGGTCGTGCCACTCCGGCGAACCTGACCCCCGCGTCGGACCCGACGACGTTCCGAGCCTGCCCTCCCCGGCAGATCCCGATCCGATGGAGTCCCACCACGCCCTCCACCCGCCCCACCTCCAAGGTCAAGGACCACCAGCGGCACCTGCGTGACGTCGCCCACCAGGCCGAGGCCCTGGCAGCGAAACTGCCCACCCCCCGCACGGCCTCCGCCGCCGGCGTGCCCGACGCCCGCGACGTCGCCGCTCACCTGCGCGCGATGCAGGAACTGCAGACCAGCACGCTCGCAGCGGCCGACTTCTCCGAGTGGTTCCCCACGCACCCCACCACCATGACGGCCGCCCGCCTCACCGCGCTGTCGCTCACCCGCGCCCACGCCGGGGTCACCGAGGCCACCCGGCACCTGTCCTACCTGCTCCAGCACGCCGTGAGCGCCGACGTCTGGGCCCTGCCCGACGCCCAGCCGGTCAATCCCGCCGCCGTCTACGGCGCCGCCTCCACCGAACTGCGGCGAGCCGCAGGGCAGCTGAGGATCGACGCCGACCATCTCGCCTCGGCCGGCGTCTCCGCCGTCCCGGCCAAGCCCCGCCGATCCGCCGCCCTCAGCGTCACCCAGCGGATCCGCCGCGCCCTGCCCGGCCGCCAGACCGACCCCCTCCCGATCGCCGCGCTGCCCCGCAGCAGCGCCCCCACTCCCCGCCGCTGACCCCAAGGACCCGCACTGACCACCATCTCCCCCGACACCCAAGCCCAGTGGCTGCTCGGCACCGCCGCCAACCTGCACTACTTCAGCGAAGAGCTGTTCAGCACCTACTGCCACCGCGATCCGCAGCCCGATCGCCTCAGTGCCGTCCTGGACTCCATGTCCGAGGTGCAGAAGATCCTCCTGTCCAACGTCGTGGACGAGTACGACACCACCTCCGCCGAGTCCACCAGGCCCGAGGACATTGCCTGGCGGCGCGGCTCCCTCGCCTACGCCTACGCCGGCCTGCTGACCGCCAAGGCGATCCTGCGCGCCCAGCCCGCCCTGGTCGCGGTCACGCTCAGGCGGATCAGCCCCGCCTCCGCCCCCTGGCCGCACCGCACCGCCTACTTCAAGTCCCTCTCTTCCTCCCGGGAAGTCCTCGAAGAGGCAGTCTGGAAGCTCAAGGAGGTCGCGGCGGACCTGACCGGCCCGGCGCCGGACTTCCTTGCCCTCACCGGTGAGCAGGCGATCGTCCTCACCCGCTCCGCCGCCCTGTCCCAGCGGCCGGCCAAGCCGGTCACGTCGCGGACGGCCGCCGGCCCCGGCGCCGCGGTGCAGGTGTCGCCGCCCGCCGTACGCGCCGCGACCGCCCGCAGCGGGGCCCGCCGATGACGGCGCCGGGCGGCGGGTGGCCGCGCATCGGCAGCATGTGCTCCGGGTACGGCGGCCTGGACCTGGGGGTCCGGGCCGTCCTCGGAGGAAGTGTGGCGTGGCACGCCGAGATGAACCCCAACGCCGCCTCGATCCTCGCCCACCACTGGCCCAGAGACGCCAAATCACGGTGATATCAGCGCAGTTGACTGGAGCAGCGTCGAGCCGATCGACGTCCTCACGGCGGGATTCCCCTGCCAGGACCTGAGCGTCGCCGGCCGCAGGGCCGGATTGATGGAGGGCACCCGCTCCGGACTGTGGTTGACCATCGCCCGCGCGATCGATGTCCTCAAGCCGAAGTTGGTGATCATTGAAAACGTCCGCGGAATCCTCAGCGCAGCCGCTGCCTCGTCAGCCGATGGCGACTTGGAATGCGGCTGGTGCGATCTGGGAGACGGCGGAGGCGAGCCTGCTCTGCGGGCACTCGGCGCCGTTCTTGGAGACCTGGCCGACCTCGGGATGGATGCGCGCTGGACGGTGCTACCCGCTGCCGCCGTCGGCGCCCCCCATCGCAGGGAGCGGCTGTTCCTCGTCGCCTGGCTTGCCGACACCGAAGGCCCGCGATGCGAAGGGGCCGGATGCGAAGCGGGAGGACCTGGGGCATGCGGTCACCCTGCTGAAGACCCCGACCAGCAATTTGGGCTCGATCGGCGGGAGCCAGCACCCGGACAAGCGGCGCCAGGGCGGACACGGCCCGAACCTCAGCGACGAGGTGGAGCACCTGCTGTTCCCGACCCCGAAAGCCTCCGACGGAACGCACGGCGGGCCGAACTCCCGTGGCAGCAAGGGGGATCTGACCCTGCCGTCGGCGGCAGCCCAGTTGCTGCCGACGCCGAGGGCCTCGGACACCGGGACGCCCGGGCGCCGGGCGGGGGCGGGGTTCCGGCCGCCGCTGTCGGCAGTGGTCCTGCCGATCTGGGAGCAGGACGACTCGGACTGAACCGGTGGGGCCCGTACGGGCCGGCCATTGCCCGCTGGGAGCGGGCCACCCGACCCGCGCCGGAGCCGACCGACGAGCGGGGCCGGCTCGCCCCCCGCTTCGTCGAATGGATCATGGGCGTCGGCGAGGGCCACGTCACAGCCGTCCCGGGCCTGTCCCGCTCCGCCCAGCTGACCGCCCTGGGCAACGGTGTCGTCCCCCAACAAGCGAGCCGGGCAATGGAGTTGCTGGGAGCGGCCGACCTGCTTGCCGCCGCCTGCTGCTGCGGTCAGCGGTGAGCGGGGGGCGCTTATACACCAACTCCGGCCCGATACGTCGGGCCGCCGAGCGCACATCCTCGTGTCATCACCCGCCGACGAGAGGCACCCGCCCCTTTGACCACCCCCGAGCCCGCCCCGACGTCCGCGCCGGACGGCTACACCAACACCCAGATCGACGTGCTGACCGCGAAGCTGTCCGCTCTCGCGGCGGGATTCGACCTGCAGGCCGAGCAGCTGGCCAGCATGACCACCGCCCTCCCTCCGGAGGACGACGACGACCCGGACGCCCCCGGCGGCGCAGAGCCACTGTTCATCCTCGCCTTCGACGACCCGCAGTACGAGCAGGAACTGGAGCTGATGACCCCATGGGTAGACGAGATCTGGACCAAGATCTACGGCCCCGAGACCACCGCCGGCCGACCGTGGTGCCCGCGCTGGAAGGAGCACCCGGAGGCGGTGGCGCGACTGCACGCCCTCTGGCTGGCGTGGCAGGCCGCCCTCGACCCCGAGTCGGGTGCTGCCGGCCCCAGTTCGTGGCAGCGAGACCACCTCGAACCCGCGCTCATGAAGCTGCGCTCCGCCGACGGGCCGTTCGGTGCCTGCACCAGCAGCGGTGGCCACATCAGCCACCGCGTGCTGCCGCACCCCGTGCTCACCGACACCACCCCTGTCGACCACCCCCTCACCTGACCGAAAGAGCCGACCCTTGCCCGACTTCAACCTGCGCGGATGGCGTCCCGCGGATGCCGCCTCCGCCGAGGCCCAGGTGCAGTTCCTCGCCGCGGAGGATGCGTACGCGCTGCTGACCGAGGTGAACCACGACCACGAGGGCAGCTCGGACGACTTCCTCCTCTTCGAGGACGTCGCCAGCTACTCCGCGGTCGCCGCGCACCTGCACTACGGCGAGGACGGCGAGACCTTCACCCTCGCCACGGAGACCCTGCCCACCTTCGCCGTGGCCGCGGCCTGGCTCGTCCAGCGCGGTGCCGAGCCCGATCCCTTCCTCGACCTGTCCGGCCACCCCGGTGCCCCGGCCGACGCCCGCAGTGCCTCCGCCGCTGCCCGCCTGCTGGAGTCCGGCTCCCGCTACCGGCTCGTCGACCACGGCGCCGAGCCCGACGAAACCTGGGCAATGCTTCGCGACGGCAGCGCCGCCGGAGCCGAGCGGCCCTTCCTGCTGCACCTGGAGACCGTCGATCCGGACCGCGGGTACACGCTGCGCGAGGGCTCCTTCAGGTCGCCGCAGGAGGCCCAGCAGTGGCTGGAGAGCCGGCGTACCCCGCTGCCCCCGGTCGCCGACGGCGACGTGTCCGTCGTGGTCAGCCCGCAGGCCAACGCCGCGCGCACCCGCAGCACGACCGGCCAGCAACGAACGGCCGCTGCGGAACCCGTTCCCGCCCTCGCCGTCACGGCGGCGACCACGGCTCGCAGGTCCACCCGGTGACCACGCCCACCCGGCCGCTGGCGGGTTTCAGCTCCCACCCCGAGGCCCTGGACGACCTGCTGTCCGTGCCGCAGCACGTGCGGATGCTCGCCCTGAGCTACCTCGGCCGGCTGGTACGCGCCGAAGTCCGGGGCCCCCTCCTCGAGCAGCAGGGTGAGCGCGACCTTCGCGGTGGCAGGAAGCTCTACCTGGACGACGCGCTGGACTACCGGCTCGTCTATGTCGAACGCCGCGCACCCCACAACCCGCACCACCTGCAGGGCATCCACTTGGTCGCCGTCGGTGAACGCCGGGGGGTCGCGGTCTACGAGACCGCAGCCCGCCGCCTGCGGCAGGCCGCCGGCCAGGAGGTTCGGCGCGGGATGCCGGCCCGTTTCCAGGCAGCCCTCGCCTCCTCCGCCCGGACCTCCCCGGCCCAGGCCGCCGCCTCGGCCAGCGCACCACCAGGTGTGTCTCCGGCCGTCACCCTCTCCCCGGCCGCCCGCCAGCGCTGACGTCGCCCAACTGCCCAACCAATTGCTTGAATCGGAGATCACCCAGTGTCGACCGCCACCGCCGTCCTGCCCGCCACGTCGAAGCCCACCACCAGCTCCGTCCAGCGGGCCGCCGAGGTGCTCTCCATCCGGTGGGCCACCCGGATCGTCCGCGCTCTGCGGCAGGGAACGACGACCAGCGGCGACCTCCTGGCGGGCGACCCGGTCATCCCGGTGAGCAGCGCGTACTCGGTCATCCGCGCGCTCGCCGGGGCCCACGTCATCACCCGAACCCCGAGCGGCGGTGCCCGCATCGATCTCGCGCTGTCTCCCAAGGGCCAGGCGCTGGCGCCCGTGTACGCCTCGGCCCTTGCCTGGGCCGAGCGTTACCCCCGACCGGGTGTCGGAGCCGAGCAGGCACCGGAGATGATCGAGGAGACGCTGGGCCTGCTGGCCAGCTCCCACACCGTCCCCCTGCTGAGCGAACTGGCCGGCAGCGCGCCGAAGCCCTACCCGCATCTGGTCACCTCCCTGAACGCCCGCGACAAGGCCGCGGCCTACCAGCGGCTGCTCGCGCTGGAGGAGCGCGGCCTCGTGGCCCGCAGCGGCACCCGCCGCACCTACCGGTGGAGCGCCACCGAGGCGGGGCTGGCGATCGGCCGGGTGTACGGCGACCTGGCTGCCTGGACCTCCGGCGCCCACACCCCGTCCGCACCGGCCAAGCCTGGCACCGCGCTGGCCGCCGCCGGCCGCGCCGCCGTCGTCGTGCAGAGCCCGGCGCAGGGCGATCTGTTCTCCGAGTTGCAGAGCGCCGAGCGTCCGGTGAGCGCCCGGGCAGCGGCGGCTGACCTGCGCAGCATCACCCTTCACATCTCCTTCTCCGACGCCCCGGCCCCGCAGCCACCCGCTCCGCTGCTCGTCGCCGCCTCGGCGCACCGCCGCTGACGAACCCCGCCCGCCCGGCCCGCGATCCCACCCCGAGGTTCATGATCCCGCCTTCCCCGTCCTCCGTCCCTACGAGCGGTACCCCCGTGCCGGCCGCCGCCTCAGCTGCGGATCCCGAAAGCCTCCGGCCAGCGCTTCCGGCAGGCTCCCGCCGAGCAGGTGGACGATCCATCCTTCGAACCCCGCACGTCACGCCGCTGCTGGCGGGAACCCTGGTGGGCCGTCTGCCCGCGGCGATGGCCCCGATAGCCGTGTTCCTGGCCGCCCGGGCCGATCACGCCTCCACCGCGCTCGGCGCCGTCCTGGCCGCGCTGTACGCACTGGCCGGGGCGATCGGGCAGCCGCTGCTCGGCCGCGTGGTGGACCGCTCCACCCTGGCCGCCGTCGCCGTACCCGCCGCAGCCGTCTCGGGCGCAGCGTTCATCGCGCTGGCCTTCGTGGACTGCGCCGCGCAGCCGCTGGCCGCCGCCGTGCTGTCGGTCGTCGCGGGTGCGGCCACCCCGCCTCTGGAGGCGGGCTTGAGGGCGATGTGGACCCGGTTGGTCGAACCGCGCCACCATCACAAGGTCTTCGCCCTCGACTCCGCCTCGCAGGAGGTGGTGTTCGTCGCCGGACCGCTGCTGGCCACCGCCGTGTGCCTGCTCGCCTCGCCCGACTTGGCGCTGGTCGCCTGCGCGGTGGCCGGCAGCGCCGGCACCCTGGCCGTCGCCGCCCGCCCTCCGGCCAGCGTCCGGTCCCCGGCACGCGCGGTCCACTGGCTCGGACCGCTGCGCTCGCCCGGTCTGCTGGTCCTGCTCACGGCCTCGGTGTTCTTCGGGGTGACGCTCGGCTCGTTCACCGTCTTGGCCCTGTCCTACGCCGACCGGCACCACGAAGGGTGGCTCGCCGGCGTGCTTCCGGCCGCTCTGTCGTTCGGCAGCCTCGTCGGCGGCGCTGCGTGGGCCAAGCTCAAGCGACCGTGGTCACCCAGCCGCGCCCTGCCCGCGGTCGGCACGATGTACGCCTCCGCCTTCGCCATCCTGCTGCTGCCCGCCCCATCGTGGCTGATGATCACGGCGAGTGTCCTGCCGGGCCTGTTCCTCGCCCCTTGGTTGGCCTCCGCGTTCGTCGCCTGCGACGCCCTGGCGCCGAGCGGCACCGCCACCGAGGCCGCCGCCTGGCTGATCGCGGTGATCGGTCTCGGCCAGGCCACGGGCACCGCCACCGCCGGCCAGTTCTCCGCGTACGGCCACACCGCCACGGCCGCCGTCCCCCTGCTCGGCGCCGCGCTGGCCGCTACCGCACTCGTTGCGGGACGCCGCCGACTCTCGCTTCCCTGATCAACCCCTTCCTTCTTGGAGCTGGACTTCTTGCCCAACCGCACCACCAAGGCCACGCCCGCGCCGATCACCATCGTCTGGGACTGGAACGGCACCCTTCGCAACGACCTCGACGATCACGTGGCGGCCCTGAACGCGACCCTGCCCGGTCTGGGCGGCGAGCCGATCAGCGTGGAGACCTACCAGGCGCTGCACCGAATGCCCATCCGCGACTTCTACACCGACGTGCTCGGCCGACAGCTCGGCGACGAGGAGTGGCACGCCGCCGACACCGCGTTCCTCGCCGAACTCGCCCGGCGGCCGGTCCGGCTCCAGCAGGGCGCACGGCAGCTCATGATGGGCCTGCGAGCCCGAGGCGTGCGGCAGAGCCTGCTGTCGCTCGCGCCGCACGAGCGGCTCGTGGGCGAGGTGGAGTCGGTCGGCATCACCGGGCTGCTGGAGCGGATCGACGGCCGGCCGGGGCCGTCGGTCCCGAGCAAAGCGCCCGCCATGATCGCGCACCTGCAGGCCCTCGGGCCGGAGGTCGACCCGTCGCGCACCCTGGTGATCGGGGACAGCGTCGACGACGCCGTCGCCGCGCACGCCGTGGGCGCCGTCCCGGTGCTGCACAGCACAGGGCTGCACGGCTCAACGCGGCTGGCCACCGCCGGCGTCCCGCTGGTGAACACGATCCAGGACGCCGTCGCCACCGGCATCGCCATCATCACCTCGCGGCAGCTGGCCGCAGCATGAGCGCGGACAGCGGACGCCCGATCGCCCCGTGGAGGCCCCGAGTACCCGGCAACACCGACCTCGGCAACCGGCTCGTGTGGTCCGAGCTTCAGGTCGAGCAGCCCCGCGACCTGCCCGGGCACGGCACAGCGACCCTCCATGGCGCGGTCGCCGACCAGATCGCCTCCACCGCCCACAGGCTCGACGACGTGCAGACCCGGCTGGTCGCTCTGGCCGCCGCCCTGCGGGACGACCTCCAGCGCATCGAGGCCGGCCATGACACCACCCTCCCCGTCACCAACGGCATCCTGCGCAACGGCGCTCTCGACATCGACCTCCTGGTCACGCGCCGCACCGAACTGCACCGATCGCTCACCGCGCTGATCGGCGTCTACAAGGAACTGCCCGCCTTCATCCCGCCACCGGCCCCGGTTCCAACGGCGAAGTCGGCAGCAGCGGTGACCCGGCTGCCGCCGCGGCAGGAGGCGGGGTTGCGGCTGATCGGATCGTCCACCGTCACCGTCTTCAAGGACGTGCGCGGGTCGATCCAGGTCCTAGCCCGCGGGGCCGATATCAAGGTCGCCACCGTCGATGCACTGATCGGCAAGAGCCTGGTTGACCACTACGCCCGCAAGGACCTGTCTCGGGGCCACGATCTGACTCTCACTTCCGAGGGGCAGACCAGGTACGAGGCACTGCAGGGAGCCCCGGCCCGCGCAGCCGCCGCCCGTGCTCGGCCGGTCGGTCTGCCCGCAGCACCGGAGGCGCCCGCAGCCGTCGCCGTCGCCGTGTCACCGCCGGCGGTCCGGTCCCGGCGCTGACCGCCGCCCCCAACCCCCGCAGGCCCGCCGGGCCCGGCCTTCGACCACGCTCAGGAGACCCCTCATCGGAAGCTGGGACACCGGTCCGTTCCACAACGACGCCGCGATCGGCATCGCCGAGCGCTTCGACAGCCTCTTCCCGGCCGAGCTACCGCCGTGGCTCCACCGCCTCTTCGACGTCGCGGTCGCCATGCCGGAGGGCCCGCTCGACACCGACATGGCGCAGGAGGTCGTCGCCGCCGCGGCTGTCATCGCCTCGCAGTGCACGGACGGAAGCGACATCAACCTCAACAGCGGCCCGCGCGAGCCAGTCCCGCCTCTGCCAACGGGCCTCCGGCCGAAAGCTTCCGCCGCCCTCGACCGCGTCCTCGCCCACGCCGACGCCGAAGTGGACCGCTGGTACGTCCGGGAGCGAGGCGAGCAGTGGCTCGGCAACGTGCAACGGATCCGACTTATCCTGACGGACCCGGCCTCCGCCCCTGAGCCTGCGGCGCCCCGACCGCAGCGGCGAGTGTTCGCCGGCCAGCAGCTCCTCCGGGACAGGTTCGGCGTCGAGGACGCCTTGGACCTGCACGCCCGGCACCCCAAGGGGTCACCGGCGCACGCTCTGGCCGATCTGCTGGAGCGCCAGTCGTACGAGGTGGACACCCTCGACCGGGAACTGCGCGCGACGGCTGCCCGGGCGGGCGAGACGCTGGCCCAGGTTGCCGAGGGCAAGCATGGAGCGGTCCAGACCAACGGCGTCCTGCGCTTCACCGGCGTCGAACTGGAAACCCTCGGGGCCCGCTTCGCTCTCGCCAACCGTGACCTGCAGGAACTGGCCAACCGGTACGAATACGCCGTCGCCGACGGGACTGACCACGCCGCTGCCCCGCGGTCGGCAGCGGCCCGGACCGGCGCCCTGCAGGTCACCGCGGCGGGCAGCCAGCTCGCCGAGGTGCACGACACCCTCGCCAACTGGTACGGCGAGCACCGGGCCCCCGCATCGCGCACGAACTCCGCCGAACCAATGCCGCGCAGTTCCTCCCGCTCCAGCGCGGCGACCACCCGCGCCGCCGGCCCCGGCATCGGCCCCACCGACCCGCTGCCGCCACCCGGTGCCGCCAGCCACCGACCCGGCCACCGTCGCTGAATAGAAGGACCGCACTCATCCCCACCCGCGAAACCCTCGAAGAGACCCGCTTCGACGTCGACGGCCTCCGACCGGTCACCCCCGACGACGAATCGAGGCTCGACCACATCTGCCTCAGCCTGGACATGTACACCTCCCTTGCGGTCCAGCACACGTCGAACCCGCACACCGAGCTCCTCGCCGAGAGCTTCCATGTCGTGCACGACGGCACCATGACCTGGGCCGACGTCCCCGGCCTCGCTCAGTACGCGGCCGTCCACGTCGAGCGCGACCTCGGGGAGGGCACGTACCGCTTCGACTACAGCCGCCACCCCATCGCCGCTCTCGCCCAGAACTGGCTCGTCTCCCGCGGCGCCGACCCAGGCCAGCTCACCGTCGACGTCGAGGACCCCATGAGCACTGACCAGGCCACCCGGGACCTGGAGGACTTCCTGGCCGTCTCCGGAGACCGCTTCGGGATCCGCGACGACTACACCCACGACAGTCCGGACTTCTACAAGACGTGGATCATCGCCACCGACAGCCGGCCCGATCCGGGCCAGCAGCCGGTCCGCGTCTTCTACGAGGACGTCGACACGGCGAACCACTCATACACCCTGCGCCAGGGCGGCTTCGCCACCGTCGAAGCCGCCCGGAGCTGGGTCGACCGGCTGGAGCAACCAGACAACCCGCTGCCACCGCTGACCGCCGCCCCCAGCGCCCGCGCCGCCAGCGCGGGAGCGCACAGCTCCGTCCCGGTCACCCTCTCCGCCCCGGGCCCCGCGCAGGCACCCGCTACGGCGGAGGGCAGCCCCACCCGACCCCACCGCCGCTGACGCCTCATCACTCCCTGGAAGGACTGCAGATCTCCCCGTCCGACAGCACCCAGTCGCCGGCCACCGCCGGGCCGCAGCGGCGACCGCGCACGACGGAGCACCGCAGCGTGCAGACCACGGTGCGGTTCACCCCAGCGGCCATCGCCGCCATCGGCGAGCGCGCCGCCGCCGAGTGCCTCACGACCGCCGGGTTCATCGGCAACGCCGCCCTGGCCGCCGCGCAGTGCGGTGATCCGCTCCAGCGCCCCGACCGCGACCCGCGGCGCCCGCTCGTCGAAGCCCTCGACCGCGTGGCCGGCGAGCTGAACGCCGCCGTCGCCGCCGTCCGCGAGTCGCAGGCCGGGCCGGGGCAGGAGGCCGCGCTCGCGGTTCTTCCAGCCGTCGCCGAGCGGACGTACACCGTCCTGGACGCCGTGCTGGAGGTGTCGTGATCCCCCGACGTCTCCCGGGGCAACGGCATCCGCCCGCTGTTGGCCTACCTCTACGGACCGGGCCGGCGCGAGGACACGTCGATCCCCACCTCGTCGCCGCGTAGGACCTGCACGGCGCCCCCGACCCGGGACGTCAGCCGGGTGCGAGCGTCGGCTGGCTCGCGGACCGCCTCGACCAGCACGCCCGGCTGCGCGCCACCGAGCTGGGGTCGGTGCCGCCGAACCGGGTGTGGCACTGCTCCGTCCGCGCAGCGCCCGAGGACCCCACCCTCAGCGACGAGCAGTAGGCCCAGGTGGCTCGCCGCGTCGTCCGCGCCACCGGCCTCGCGCCCGATCACGGCCCCGGCTGCCGGTGGGTGGCGGTCCGCCACGCCGCCCACCACATCCACCTCGCCGCCGTCACCGTCCTGCCCACCGGTGCCCGGCCCGCCATGCACCGCGACGCGATGCGGGCGCAGGCCGAATGCCGAGCCATCGAGGCCGAGTGGGGGCTGCGCCGGGTCGGGCTCGGCAAGCGGACCAGCACCAGCTACCCGACCACCGCCGAAATCATCAAGGCCGAACGCCAGTGCTGGGATGAGACGTCCCGCGTCTGGCTCCAGCAGCAGATGCGCCAGGCCCTAGCGGAAGCCACCACCGTAGACGACTACGCCTCGGCGCTGGCCGCCCGCGGCGTGCTCGTGCGCTGGCGAACCGACGCGCAGGGCGCCGCCGTCGGCTACAGCCTCGCCCGCCCCGGCGACACCGGCGGCAGCGGGGCCCGGTGTTCTTCGCCGCCGGACGCCTCGACTCCACGTTGACCCTGCCCCGGCTGCGCCGCGCCCTGGCCCCCGCCGCCGACCGACCCTGACGACGGACTGCCCGCCCGTCAACTCCCTTCGCCCAGAGGTTCCCCACGGCCCGAGAGGCAGGTCCCGTCGAACCCCGACTACGACGAAGGAACAGCTTGCCGACACCACACCGGCTGGCCACCCGGCCCCACCAGGCCGTCCTTGCCGCCGCCGCCGACCCCGACCACCAAGTCCCAAACACCTTCAACGCCCGCACCCACCTCGTCCTGGTGAACGAGGGCCTCGCCCACATGCGCCCGTTCATCGTCGGGGACCGCACCTATCAGTACGACGAACTCTTCGGCCCGCCGGACATCCACCTCACCGCCGCCGGCCGGGCCTACGCCGAACGGCACGGCGTGGAGACACCTCGCCGCAGGATCGTGGTGATCTCCTGCGGCTCACTGAAATTCGATCCCGGGGTCAACGAGTTCGGCCGCCCCAACGCCCTCCCGGCCGGCGATCTCTACCAGGGCCCGTACCACCGATCGCTGCGCGCCGCCGCCGACGCGCTCACCACCGGCCGCCGCCGGCCGGTGATCGTCAGCGCCCTCCACGGACTGGTGGAGCTGGACCGCAGCCTCCTGTACTACGACGTGAGGCTCGGGGACGCCAAGGCGGTGAGCGCCGCCACCATCCGCGCCCAGGCGCAGCGCCTGGACCTGGACGACGCCGAGGTGATCGTCCTCGGCGGGCGGGCGTACGTCGAGCTGGTCACCGGTGCCGTGCCCCATGCCCTCGCGCCCCTCACCGGAGGGCTGGGGGCTCACCGCGCCCAGTGCCGAGCCGTACACGAAAACGGCGACCTCGCTGCGTCCTGGTGGACGGAGGCCGCCCGCCTCTTCGACCAACATCAACCGGGACGCACCACCGAGCCGCTCCAACCCCAGATTCCCGGCCTCGGCCCGGAGCAGAAAGCGAACACCCGCCCCCGGGCCTGCCAGCCCCCGGCGTCCGTCCGGCACCGCCACGGTCCTTCCGAGACCGGTGCCAGCGTGCCCTCCATGGTCCGCTCGACACCGATCCCCTGGACCGCTCCACCGCCGTCTACAGCCCCCGGCCACCGGTCCGTCCCTCGGCACTGACCAGAAAGACCACCCTCACCCTTGTACATCGCCTCCTTCCACGACGCCCGCGACGGCGGTCCCTCGCCCGATCCGGCCGGACCTCAGCTGCCCACGGTGGCGGACCGGGGGCGGCTGCGGTGAGGGACAACCGCGCCCTGGAAGCGTTCACCGATCAGGTGGCCCGCCGGCTCCCCGGCACCTGGGAGCCGATGCTCGCGGACGTGAGCCGGTCAGCGGCGCTGACCGAAGTGTACGAGCAGCTCTGGGACCTCGGGATCACACAGTGGGCCCTGCTGGAGTTCGTCAACGACCGTCTCGGGATGCTGCGTGACAGCCAGGGCCGGGAGCTGGTCGTGCTCCCGCGCCCGCTCCGCCCGGGTCGCTACCTGATCGCACCGCTCGTCCCCACCGGCACGGATCCCGGCACGGTGGAGGACCTGACGCCGTTCGGCGTCAGCGTCAGCGGGTCACCGGCCCGAGCGGCCGAGACGGCCCGCCGCAGGCTCCTGCCCCGTCTCGACTACGCACTCCTGCTGGCCGAGGAACGCGGGCTCTACCCCGGACCGCCCGCCGACGACGGGCACCGCCGGGTCCGCGCGGCCACTGCCCGCACGAGCCTGCCCACCGGCACCGCACCGGCCGTCGTCTTCTCCGCCGGGCCCCTGCGCCCGGCCACCCCGCATTCGGGCCGAGGCCGAGTCCTAGCCCCCTGACCGAACGAGATCTGTGCCCACTGCCTCCCTCGCACCCACCGACCCGCTCCTCGCCGTCCGCCCCGTCCACCTCGCCTGGCCCGGCGACACCGACCTGCCCTCTCTCCTCACCACCGAGCACGGGTGGTTCCGCCCCTACAACTCACCCACCCATGTAGTCCTCGTAAGCGGCACCACCGGCATCGCGCTCTCCAACGGATCGGGACCGGCCCCGCTGTCCCTGACCGGGATCGGCTGGTCGATCGGCTTCTGCCACCAGGTGCCGGCCGAGATCACCCGGGCCCTGCTCGACGAAGCCGCCGCCGGCACCCGCCACACCCCGGGCTTCCCCACCAGCACGGGCCGCCTTGTCGGCCACCACGCCCGCGCGGCATTGCTCGCGGCTGGCTGGTCCGGACACCACTGGGACGACTACGAGCTGGTCTCCGCCCCGGACCGCCGCGCGGCCCTCACCTTCCCGCTGGAGGCCCCCAGCAGCGAGGTAATGCTGACCGGCGCCGCCGACACCGGAACCTGGACCATCAGGTTCACCGCGATGGCCCCCGAGCCGCTGCTGACCGCCACCGTCCGCGCCCTACTGGGCCCCACCGTCCGCCGGGCTAACCAGCTGCCGGCCCGCCACCGGAACCTGCTGACCACCCAGCCCGTCACGGAACAGCTGCCGCACAACCGGCGCTCCGGTGCCGCCCGCGCCCGAAGCACCGGTATCCGCCCCATGCTCACCACACCGCAGTCCGCCGACCAACCGCGCACCGCCGGTGCCGCATCGGTGCCGACCCCGCGGCAACGCCCGTCCTGACCCCGCCCCTGCGCTCCTGGGAGACCTCCCCTGCCCGCCGAACCCGATGCCGACGACCTGGTCGCCGTCCGCCCGTTGGAACTCGCCGGGCCCGGTACCGCGCCGTTCGACCTCCTGCACCACCTCACTTCCGAGTACGGGTGGCGCGTCGCTGCCGACGGCGAGAACCCGCAGCTGGAGAGCCCGTGCGGCCGGCTTCGCCTGCAGCACGGCACCTTCCTGTCCGGCAACCTCCTGCTGGACGACAACTGGATGCTCACGGCCCGCTAGGCATCGGGCTCCGAGTGGTTGTGGTGGGCGTGCTTCAGCCCCCAGACACCGCACGAACTCACCTACGGCGTCGTCCTGGAGACCGCCCGTCGCCTGGATACCGAGCCCAGCAGTGTCCTGACCCGACGCGCCGAGGCGGACGACGCGGCCGACCTGCTCACCGCTGCGGGCTGGCAGGAGAGGGAGCACCCCCTTCCCGGTGCCCGGATGATCACTCCGACCGGAAACACCGGTGCCGCGCACACCTTCGAACTCCCTGAGCGGGCACTGTCGTTCAACATGCTCGACACGAGTTCCGAACTGGCCTGGTCGATCTCCATGTCGCCCCGGACACCGGAGGCGCTCCTGCGCGTCACGGCGACGGCCTTGGTCGAGGACTCGGCAGTGCGCCACCGCAGCGAGATCCCCGCCCACCACGCTGAACGGGTCTCGACCGCGCCAGCGCACTCGGCACTCCCCCCGCGCTGGACAGGTCCGTTGCCCGGCCTCGGCGGTGACCAGGCGCTCGCGTCGGCCGGTCCGGAGGGGGCCGCAGTCGGACAGCCCAGCCCGGCAGCAGCGCTGGTCGCGGTCAGCCCGCGCCACTACGCCGGTCCGAGTGCCAACGCCGTCGAACGCCTTCAGCACCGTCTCGAGGCCGAGGGCTGGGTCCGCGGAGATGGCATCCTCACCAGCGCGTGCGGCCGGCTGGGGATCGCCTGGCCCACCGAGTCGACCAAGCCGCGGGGCTGGGCGGTCGAGACGTCGCACGAGCCCTGGCGGATCTGGGGATCCCAGCGCCGCGGCGCGGGCGTCGCCTGGCGGGTCACCGGGTGGCGACTGGTCCCCCAGGAGGTGATCGACGGTCTGCTCGACGAGGCCGCCTTGATGTTGGAGGAGGCCGACACCGCAAGCCGGGCACCGTTCGAGGCCGGTGTCCTCGGCCTAGGGTTCCTGCCTCTGGCAGCCGCGGGCTGGAGCAGTGAGATCACGCCCAAGGGCTCTGCCTCCTTCGAGTCGCCCGACGGGTTCCTCAGCGCGCGGTGCGGCCCCCCGGATGCCCTGTACGAACTGCGCGGGCGGCCGGCAGCCCGCATCTCCTGTCGGAGGGAGCTCGGATTCTGGGAGGTCGAGATCAGCGCGAACACCCCCTCCCGCCTCGCTGCCGCGCTGTGCCGGACCGTCGCCGACCCCTCACCTCTGATCCGAAACTCCGACCACCTACGCCTCGACGCGACCAACCGGAAGGTCGTCGTCGTCACCCCGGTCACCGCGCAGTCCCTCACCGCCTCCACCCGCCGGGTCGCGGCGGTCACCCGATCGCTCCCCGTTCTCGCTGCTGCGGGCACCGCGGAGTCGACGGCCCGCCCGGGCTCCGGCCCCCGGCCTCCGAGCCCCCTGCGGCGGTGAGACCTCCGGCCCGCGCCGGACCGAACTCATCAGTAGCCTCGCCGTGCCCCTGCTCCCGGAGACCTCCTTGACCACCGAGACCGAGATCGACCCATTGGTCGCCGTCCGCCCGTTGGAACTCGCCGGCTCCGGGACTCCGCCCGGTGACCTGGGCGACCACCTCATCAGCGCGTACGGGTGGGAGCACGACCCGGACAGTACCCCCGAAGAACCCCTGCTCGTCAGCCCCTGCCGCCGCATGGCCCTGGAGCGCGGCGACTTCCCCCTCGGCCGCCGCATCCTCCAGAACCACTGGAAGCTCTCCGCCTACGACAGCGGGGAGCCGGACGCCACGGAGCTCTGGTGTGCCTGGTTCAGCCCCAGGACGCCGTACGAGCTCTCCCACGGTCTCGTCCTGGACGCCGCCGACCGACTCGACAGCGACCCAGCCACCGTCCTTGCCGACCGCAGGGCCGGCGACGACATCGCGCGGATCCTCTCCGACGCCGGATGGACGATCAAGCGGGGCCCCTGGCGAACGTTCATCCACTCACCCGGCGCCGCCACCCTCCTGGTGCCCTCCCACCCGGAACGCACACTCGCCTTCAGCCTGGGCAACACCAGCTCCGAGCTGGCGTGGGAGGTCATCGCCTCGCCGTGGACGCCTGAGGCGGTCCTGCGCACGGCAGCGGTGACGCTGGTCTCGAACACGGCGCTGCGCCGCCGCAGCGAGATCCCCGCCCATCACCTGGCTCGGGTCACGATCGAACCCGCCGCCTCCGCCACCCTGCCCCGGTGGCGCCCCCTGCTGGCGGACCCGAACCTCCCGCCCGACTTGGAGAACCCCCTGCCGACCACCCCCGCCCCAACCACCGCCGAACCACCGTGCGGAACCGGCCCCGAACCGGCCCTGGTCACCGTGACCCCCCGCCACTACGCCGGCCCCGGACAAGGCGGAGCCGAGCAGATAACAGCACATCTCACCTCCCTGGGCTGGACAACGGAGGCAAACTCGATGACCAGCCCGTGCGGCAGGCTCGGCCTCGCCTGGCCCGACGGCACCGACGACCGGACGCGGCAGAGCACCGCCTGGCGGGTCTGGGGTGCCCAGCACCGAGGAGCGAGCGTCGCCTGGCGCATCACCAGCGGCGACCTGGTCCCGCCCGAGCTGATCGCCGGCGTCGTCGACGAGGCACTCGCCATGCTGGAGGAAGCCGGACCGGATTCGCGCAGCCCGTTCCAGGCTGGTGTCCTCGGCCTGGGCTTTCTGCCCCTGGCCGAGGCCGGGTGGAAGAGCGCTGTCGCGCCCCGCGGGGCCGTCACCTTCCACTCACCCGACGGCTACGTCGCCGCCCACTGCGACGTCCCGACAGCTCTCCACGACCTGCGCGGCAAACCCGCCGCCCGCATCACGTGCCACCGCGTGCTCGGCCACTGGATAGCGGAGATCAGCGCGAACACCCCCTCACGCCTCGCTGCCGCCCTCTGCCGCGACCTCGCCTCCCCTGAACCCCTGCTGCGCAGCACCACCGGCCTCCACCTCGACGTGACCGACCGGAAGGTCGCCATCGTCACCCCGGTCACCGCCGACGGCCGGGCCACCCCGTCGGAGCGGCGGGCCGCCGCCCTCTCCGGCAGCGCGCCGACATCGGCTGCACCTACACCCAGCTCCCCGGCCACCACTGCCCCACCGCCCCTGCGGAAGCCCGTCCGCTGATCACCGGGGTGCGGTGCACCCGCCTGCGTCAACCCCTAGGAGGTTCCCCGCTTGACCAACCCCGCACCGCCCACCGCTACAGCACACGCCAGGCCCGGAGAGCTGCGGGCCAAGATCGCCCGCCTGCTGGCCGACCGGCCGGCAGACGCGCTCACCACCGGGCAAATATCCAAGGCGCTGGGCCACTCCAGCGGTGCCGTCGTGCAAGCAGTCGAGACGCTGGTGAAACGCGGCGAGGCCGACCGGATTGGCACCGGAAAGCAGTTCCGCGCGAACGCGAAGACCGCTGCAGCCGGGCGGACCCCGGTGATCAGTCCACCGGGAACCCACTCTCCCCGCGCTGCTGCGGCCACGGCCCGCACGACCGCTCCCGCACCCGCACCCGCACCGAAGCAGACCGGCCCGATCCGCCGCGCGGGGGGACAGCTCTACCACCCCCGAGAGCTGGCCGACCTTCCCGACGTCGAAGCGCTGGCGCGCCTACGCGACGCCGACATACCGGTGCTGCTCTACGGTCCCCCTGGCACCGGCAAGACCAGTCTGGTGGAGGCCGCTTTCCCCGACCTGCTCACCGTGGCCGGCGACGGCGACACCACGGTCGGCGACCTGATCGGCGAGTACACGCAGGACGATGACGGCAAGTACGTCTTCAAGTACGGGCCGTTGGTCGTCGCCATGCAGGAGGGCCGCGCCCTGCTGATCGACGACGCCACTCTGATCTCCCCCAAAGTGATGGCGTCCTTGTACCCGGCCATGGACGGACGCCGACAGATCCAGGTCAAGGCTCACAAGGGCGAGACCATCCAGGCCAAGGCCGGCTTCTTCGTCGTGGCGGGCCACAATCCAGGCGTCCACGGGGCGGTTTTGACGGAGGCGCTCGCTAGTCGTTTCAGCGTGCAGATCCAGGTCGGCACGGACTACGACCTGGCTCTGGCGCTGCGGATCGATGCCCGGGTGGTCCGGGTTGCCCGAAACCTCGCCAAACAGGTCGAACTCGGAGAGCTGGGCTGGGCCCCCCAGCTGCGCGAGTTGCTCAGCTACCAGAAGACGGAGGCCGTACTCGGTACCCGGGCAGCGCTCGCGAACCTGGTCGGAATCGCGCCCATCGAGGACCGCGACGCCGTCGCCGAGGCCGTCAGCAAGGCTGTCGGTGTCAGGCAGCTCGCGCCCCTCACCCTCGGCAAGCAGCTCTCCGCCGCGACCGCTCCAGCCGCCCGGCAGACCCCGGGCAGCACCGCCTCCGCGAACCGGGGCCGCCAGCGATGAGCGCCCACCACCACGTCCAGACCTCCGCCACCGCGCCCGACGACGCCGCCGACCTCGCACGCTGGGACGACGACGGCGCCCCGCCCGCGCGGCCCCGTACGTCGCCGGCCGCGTGGCTGCGCGTGGGAGCCGAGCTCGGCGACCGCCTGGTCGCCCTGTCCGGCCGCCAGGACCTGCTCGTCACCTGCCGCCCCGGCACCCGCAGCGGCGCACCGGCCGCGTTTTTCCCCGGACTGGGGGAGGTCGAGTTCGATGCCGAGCTGTTCGCCCCCCTCCAACCCCACGAAGTCCATCCGCGGATCGTGGGCGACGAGGAACGCTATCCCGCCGCATGGGGGGTGTTCGTCCACGAGGCCGCCCACGCGGCCCACTCCGTCTGGAAGCGGCCGGACGGCGCGGACCCGCGCGTCGTCGAGGCCGCGCTCCTGCTGGAGGAGAGCCGGGCCGAAGGCGCCCACCTGACCAGGCGTCCGATGGACCGCACGTACCTGCGCACCAGCGCTCGGACCCTGGTCATGCCCGACATCGCTAACCCGAGTTTCCAGGGCGTCGAGCACGCCGCCAGCGTGGCAGCCCTGATCCTCGGCCGCCGTGACGTCGGCATCCTGGATGCCGGCGAGACCCGAGCCGTCGCCGAACTGTGCGAACAGGTCCTGGGCGCCGACCTGTTGGCCACCCTCACCGGCATCTGGACCACAGCACACCGGTGCGCCGACCACGACGCCACCACCATGCTCGCGCACGCCCGGGACTGGTGCGAGGCTCTGGACGCCGCTGCACCGTCCCTGCCCGCCCCGCCGGAAGACCTCACCGATCTGTTGTCCGCTGCCGCAGGGGTCGTCATGGACAGCATGGCCGCCAACGACCGTGCCGACCTCGCGGCACAGGCCGCCGCGGACGACGCCGTGGCCACCCGGGCAAGGTCACAGGCCAAGGACCGTGCCCAGCAGGCCAGTCGGCGACGTCAGGCCGCCGCCACTGCGAAGTCGGTCTTCAACTCCGGCGGCGGAACCGTCAACGCCGACGGCACACCGGCGCCCTACGGCAACCCCGTCACCGGCACCCGCCGGCCTACCACCGCTGAGCAAACCGCTGCGGCGCGCCTGAGCCGCGCCCTTCGGGCCGCTGCCTATCGCGAACGGACCGAGGAGCGGACCACCAGCCCCACCCCGCCCGGCCGCCTCAACATGCGCCAGGCCCTCGCCCGCGACGCCCAGCGCGCCGCCGGCGCGGTGCCCACCGCAGAGCCGTTCACCCACACCCGCCGCCGCAACTCTCCCACCCCGCCGTTGCGGGTGGGGATCGCGGTGGACGTCTCCGGCTCCATGCGCGCCGCCTGCGGTCCCGTCGCATCCGCTGCCTGGATCGTGGCCCGTGCAGCGGCCCTGACCGACCCCGACTCCCGCACCGCCACCATCGCCTACGACACGCATCTGACCGCACTGACCAGGCCCAGCCACCGGGCGCCGGCGCGGGTGACGACGTTCGACGCCCGCGGCGCCAGCCACAACCTGGGCGACGCCCTCGATGCGCTCGACCATGGCCTCGACCTCAGCCTCCCCGGTGCCGGCCGCCTCCTGGTGATCGTCACCGACGCCAAGTACACCCCCGACGAAACCGCCAACGCGGTCACCCGCATCCGGCGCCTCACCACTGCCGGCTGCGCCGTACTCCAGCTCACCCTCGACAAGGAGTCCCGCCACCTACCGGGGACCACCTTGCTCCACCTGCCCCGGCCTTCCAGCGCCCCCGCCGCCATCGCGAAGGCGGCGACCGACGCCATCCGCAGGACACGCTGAGATGCCCACCGAGCCATGGGCGCGGCGGAGAACCGCCCCCGGGCCGGCGTTCGCCGCGGTGGCTGTGCCGCTCCTGCGGGCGGGGCCGGGGCAATCCGGTGCTCGGTGACCCGGTACGACTACCGGTGGTTGCCGGTGAAGGCGTGCGGGTCTGCGTCGGCGCAGCGAAGCTCGCCGATCTCCTGGGTCTTCGGCATGTTCGCCTGCGGCAGACAGCAACCCCTTGAAAGGACTACGCAAATCGGGGCAGTCCAAGTCAACATGGACGACCTCGCAGCGCCAGCCCGAAGGAGGGTCCTCCCCTGTCCGTCGTGATCTCCGCTCCCGTTGTCCGCGGCCTGCGTCCCGGCGACACCATCGCCCACCGCACCTGGCCGCTCGGCGAGGGCAACCCCAACGCCATCAGCGCCTTCCTCTACGAGCACGGCTGGTCCTGGGTGATCGACGCCGAGGGCGGCCTGCACGCCGCGTCGCCGTGCACCCAGGTCTACGTCGGCTACCAGCCGGACAACCGACACGTCGACACCTGGATCATCGCGCTGCACGGCACCGCCCGGCAACCCGGCTGGCGGGCCACCTTCAACCGGCACACTCCCGCCGAGCTGGTGATCGACCTTCTCACCTCCATGGTCGACCGCTCCATCCCCCGCCCGGCCACCACCTCCTCGTCGCCCTCCTGAAAGGACGCGCCATCCCTCGTACTCTCCGCCTGCCTGCCCGTCGTCGCCTCGCCCTCGCTGAGTACCTGATCAGCGCCGCCGCCGTGGGCCTGGCCCTCGACGCGCTGCTGCTCAGCGAGCACGCCGCCGTCCGCGTGGGGCTGCTCCTGATGACCCTCCAGTTGGTCGTCGCGCGGGCCCTGCTTGTCCGTGTCCCGGCCGTCGTCGAGCCCTCTGAGCGCCGGATTCCCCGGCAGCGCTGCCCGCACTGCTGACCACCGCCTCCTCGCACGCCGCCGCGCCCCGGCCCGGCGGCCCAGTCATCGACGCACCCCGCGTCGAGCACCGCGACCACGGAGGCCCGTTGGAACCCGAGACCCTCGACCTGCGCGGTGACCGCGTCGGCAACATCGCCCGCGCGTTCGGCACCGCCTACGGTCCCGCGAACAGTGCGGGTGAGCGGACCCGCTACCACGTGCTGGCCTACCTCGCCCCCTCCGACCGTTACCTGCTGGCCGTCGGCGGCATCGACGGCGGACACGGGCGGCCCCATCCCCGCGAGGGCTACTGCGGGTGGAGCGATCCCGGCCAGCTCGCCGAACTCGTCGTCGCCCACCCGATGCGCGCCGACGGTGGTGGTCGAACCTTCTGCCACCACCACGTTGTCCCCGGCAAATCCGAGCGCCCGTGCGGGATCTGCCGAATCCGCCCTCCCCGTACCGACTGCGACTTCTTCTCCCAGCCCCGCTAGGCTCCCCTGCCCCAGGAGGTTCTGTGACCACCAACCCGAACATCTCCCGCCGCGGCCTGCGCGACGTGGCGGTCGTGTTCATCACCCTCACCGCCCTGTCCGGTGCCGTCGCCGTCGTGGCGGGCCTGCGCCACGACGGCGCATGGGCCGCCGTTGAGCTCGCCGCGTGCGGGGTGTCCACACTCGCGCTGCACCGCGTGAGCAGATGGCTCGATGCCGACGCCGACCGCGCTGTGCTCGCCGCACTGGCCTCCGGTGCGGCCACACCTAGCGATCTTGCCGCCAACCTCGGCCTGCGGGTCGCCGTCGTACGGCTCAGCCTTGCCCGGCTGCTGAGCTCCGGCCAGGTCGAGAGGGACGGGCGCGGCTTCGCCCGCCGCCACGATCGGTAGGTGCGGCGCCCCGCTGGGGCAACGGCGAAGGGGCGGCACCGCGAGAAATCGCGGTGCCGCCCCTTCGTGTCGTTTCGCGGAGTCCACCCGAGCCGGGTCACGGACCGTCCGAGCGCCGACCGCGGCTACGGCCCGCCGGCTCAGTTGAGGTACATCCCCGCCCAGGAGCCGTCGTAGCCGGTGGAGGCCATGGCCGTCTCGAAGTCATCCCACGCGGCGGTGGGCGTCGAGTAGTGCTGCTCGAAGTACTCAACCGTCAGGTCGTCCTCGAGCCACTCGTGACCGCAGCGGCAGCGGACGAAGACATGCCGCCGGATGCTGAGGAGCAGCCAGTCGCGGCCGGCCTTGCACTCCTCGCACGTAATCACGGTGCCGCGGGGGTTCAGCTCGTCGTGGTGCGGGACCGCCCGGATCACGGGCTTGTCCTGGGAGAGGGTGGGGAAGTCGGGGATCGAGAACTCGATGCGGTCGAGCGGCGGGAGATCAGTCGGCTCGGTCGGGTCGTTGGGGCCATGGCCGTTGTGAGGTCTCGGCGAATCCGACAAGTACAGCCCTTTCGTAGAGATAGCGCATTAAGCCATGCGATGGTCGAATTTATTCCCGAAACTGCCAGCCGTTGCGGGACTGTGATGTCTCGCCTTTCGTCGACCGCTGCGCGGAGTCCGCCGGTTCTGCGTGTTGGCGAGCGCCCGATGTCACCTGCGGGGTACTCGGGGTGGGGCGGGCAGTGTGTGTTCAGCGCGCAGGACCTGCACGACGAGGGCGGAGGCCGCCATGGAGATTCGAGGTGAACGCGCTTCCGCAGCGGCGGTACGGCTGGCCAGCGCGGTGGAGACGGCGGCACCGCGCAGGAGGGCCGCGAGGGCCGGGCCGGTTTCGCGCCAGGTGTCGATGGTCGACCACAACTCCGCGTTGCGTTCCTCCACCGCAGCGGTGTGGCCGGGCTCGATCGGTGCCCCGTCCGGCCGACTGTGGCGCTGCAGGGTGGGCTTCCACTCGTCGAGGATCCGGTTGGCGTCCTCGAAGGCGCTGGCCAGGGTGCGCAGGTAGTAGCCGGCATGGTCGGCTTCCCGCCCGGGCGGCAGGCGCCGGTGGGCGGCGCGGCCGTCTTGGAGGAGGGCGTCGGCGTGGGGCAGGACCCGCTGGAGGTGGGCGAGCGCGGCGGCGTCGCGGCGGACTTTGCCGTCTTCGTAGAGCTGCTCGTCGAGCGGCCAGCCTTCTTCGTCGCAGAGGCCGTCGGAGATCGAGTCCCAGTGGTCGAGGGCCTGTTGGGCTCCGTGGAGGGCTTCTTCGAGGACGGCCAGCCGGTGGCGGGCCTGGAGCCGGTCGTGGAGGGGCAGCAGGGTGTGCTCGATGTCGGCTGCTGCGGTCGCCGGGTCGGCGGGGACGGAGAGTTCGAGTTGTTCCCCACCGACCACGTGCTGAGTGTAGGAGTTGCCGTCGGTCATCGCGGTCGAGCGGATCGTGTAGCTGTGTCCGCTGTTGTGCTGCTCCTCGACCACGAGGAGTCCGATCGGGCGGTCGGGGCTGGTGAGGACGGAGGCGTTGCGGAAGTCGGCGAACCGGATGGGGCCGAGGGCGAGCAGCGAGACGATGTCGGGCCATGTCCGCATCGAGGTGCTGGTGGTGCTCGGCCGTCCAAGCGCCGGGGAGGCGGGCGGCGAGGGCGGTGGCGTAGGAGGGGATGTCCACGTTCCTGTTCTCGGTGGTCGGCTTAGGTGTGGGGGTGTCGGCGGCGCGGGCGAGCGGATACGGTCGCGGGGCGGGCCCGGCGCGAGCAGTGCGCCAGGCCCGCCGCCGGTTAGGCGGTCAGCCCTCGGTCGGGACGGGGTCGACCGCGATGTCGAGCAGTCCCTCGGCGTGGGCGAGGTGCTCGTGGACCTGGGCCGCGTCGGCGCCGGTGACCACCAGGTGCCCCAGGCGCGCGGTGCCGAGGTCGCCGACCGGGGGCAGGAGGACCTGTCGGCCCGGCTCGCACTCCCACACCAGGCGCTCCAGCCAGGCGGGGTTGCCCAGTTCGGGGCGGGGGCGGGCGGTGCGGACGGTGCCGGAGGTGGCCGGGTGGAGGAAGCGGACGCCGGCGGCGGCCGAGCGGGTGGGGGTGAGGTCGGGTTCGCGGCCGAGGGCGATGTCGGCCGCCGCGGCGGCGAGGTCGATGCCGGTGGCGAGCCGTACCAGGTGTCCGATGAGGTCTCCGCCGATGCGACCGTTGACCTCGATCAAGCGGGGGCCATCGGCGGTCAGGCGCATCTCGACGTGGGAGACGCCGGAGTTCATGCCGAGGGCGTCCAGGGCGGCCTCGGCGACCGGGCCGACTTGGGCGAGCAGCGGGTCGCCGGCGGACACGACGTGGCCGACCTCCTCGAAGTGGGGCTCGGGTCCGAGTTCCTTGCGGGTGACGGCGACGGCGGTGGTGATGCCGTGCACAGTGACGCACTCGACCGAGATCTCGGGGCCGGCCAGGTACTCCTCGACGAGGATGCCGCTGCCCTCCTCGCCCTGGTCCTCGGCCCGGCCGCTGGCGTAGGCGAACGCGCCCGGCAGGTCGTCGGCGTTCTCCACCTTGATCACGCCGATGCTGCCCGCGTGCGCGCTCGGCTTGAGGACCACGGGGTATCCGATGCGGCGGGCCGCACGGGCGGCGGTCACCAGGGAGGTGACCCGGATCGACTGGGCGGACGGCACACCCTCCGACGCCCACACCGCCCGCGAGGCGGATTTGTTGCGGCAGGCCGCGGCGGTGGCCGAGGACTGCCCGGGCACGCCGAGGTCGGCGGCGACGTGCGCGGCCGGCACCAGCGCGTACTCGTCCCACGTCACTACACCTTTGACGGTGTGCCGCTCTGTCAGGCGGGCGACCGCCCAGCGCAGCTGCTCCAGGTCGCCGAGGTGGGCCACCTCGTGGTCGCGGACGTAGTCCAGCTGCCAGGTCGGGTCGGTGGCGTTCACCAGGACCAGCGGGCTGCGGGCGGCGGCGGAGGCGAGGCAGTACGACCTGTACGCCCGATCTCCCGTGCCCAGCACCAGGAGAACCCCCTCGTCGTGGATGTCGTTCGTCGGGGTGTCGGTGGGAGTCATGCTGGTCCTTCCGGTTCGTGGCGGCGAGGCGGGCTGGTCGGCGGGTACGGCGGTGTTCACCAGCCGGCCGCCGTCGGCAGGAACGGGGCGGCCTGGTCTCCCAGGCGCTTGGACAGCCGTCGCAGCGCGCGTTCGGTGGCGGGCTGGTGGCCGATCAAGTGGACGACGGTGCGCAGGATGCGCGGTCGGTAGCCGAGGCGGAGCTTCGCCAGGTGGTTGGCGCGGCCGGCGTCGATGAGGATCGCGCCCTGGTCGATCGCCCAGCGGGCGGACTCGCACATCAGCCAGGTGTAGACGAGCGGGGCGAGGGAGTGGTCGTAGTCGAGGCCGGACGCCCAGAGGTAGAGGCAGCCGTCGTACAGCCAGCCGTAGATCCCGCCGACGAGGCGGCCGTCGTGGCGGGCGGCGAGCAGGACGGTGCCGGGTACGGCGACCAGCTGCTCGAACATGTCGAGTCCGTACAACCTCGTTCCGTGGCGGTCGGCGGTGCCAGCGGCCAACGGGGCGAAGGCGGGGACCGCGTCGAGGATTCCGCAGCTGGTGGTGAGCGGGTCGAGGACGAGGCCGGCTTCGGTGCCGCGGCGCCAGCGGCGGCGGATGTCGCGACGCTGGCGGGAGGGCACGCCCTGCCACCACTGGTCGAGGGTCGGTCCGAGGATGCGGGTCCAGGCGACGTCGGTGGCCAGGTCCAGGACCTGTCCCGCACCGGCGGCGCGGGCGGCGGCGATCAGCCGGTCGGTCTGGTCCTGGTCGAGGCCGGGGTGGACGAGGGCGCTGGCGCCGAGCCGGGCGGCGAGGTCGAGGCCGGCCCGGGTGGTGGTGACGGCCATCGCAGCGGTCGCGATGCCGGCCCCGCTGTACTCGGCGTGCGGGCTCCCGGCGTAGAGGACTCGGCCGGGCCACACCGGGGGGACGTCGGCGTCGGTCTCCTGGCTCGTCCAGTACGGGGAGCCGTCCGCGGTGGTGAGGAAGAAGGGGACGGTCTCGGCGTCCCCGGTGGCGGGGTCGGCCAGGTGGAGGTGGTGGTGTTCCAGGACCCGCTCGGTGGTCAGCGTCGACCAAGCGCGCGCCCAGGCCCGGGTGCGGGAGGGGTGCAGTACCCGCCGCGTGTCGGCCGGGGCGTCGTCGGGATGTTCGTACCAGCGGGCGGTGACCTGGGGTACGTCGGTGCGGGGCAGGGTCATGCGGTGGCGGTCTCCGAGGGGTTGGGGGTGGGTCAGGCGGCTTCGGCCCGGGCGGCCTCGTCCTGGGCGGCGGGCTCGGCGGCCGGGTGTTCGTAGGTGTGGCGGTGCCGGTGGAGGCCGACGAGGCAGAAGGCGGTGGCGACGGTGACGGCGACGGCACCGGCGAACAGCAGGGCGCGCACCCCGCCGACGGGGACGACGGCGACCAGCAGGCCGGCCAGCGGGAGCGGGGCCAGGACGAGCAGGACGCAGACCGCCAAGGTCGCGCCGAAGCGCCGGGCGGGGATCAGGCGGGCGCGGGCGGTGCGCAGGGCGACCGTCGCGGCGCCCTCGGCGGCCATCAGGGTGGCGACCGCCGCGGTGCAGGTGACCAGGGTCGGCGCGATGGCGGCACCGGCGGCGGCTGCGCAGGTGACGACGGAGGAGGTGAGGATCACCGGAAACAGGCCGTACCGGTCGATGGCCGGCTTCGCGGCGAGGACGGCCAGCAGGGAGGCGCCCGCCGCGACGCTCCACACCAGGCCGGTGGCGGCGGTGCTGCGGCGCAGGTCCCGGGTCACGGTGATCGGGGTGGACACCTGCAGGAGGCCGGACAGCAGGTTCGCGGCGGCGAGCGTGGCGACCAGCCAGGCGAGGGCCGGGGTGCCGAGCACGCCGTTCAGACCGCCGGCCAGGGCGTCGCGGGCCCGCTCACGGTACTCCTCGGTGACCAGCCGCAGGCGTACGCGCGGGGTACGCATCACCAGCGCCATGGTGATGGTGACGGCGGACAGGACCGCCACGGTGGCCAACAGAAGCGCCGGACCGGCGAGCAGCAGCGCGCCGCCGATCAGCGGGCCCAGCAGGGCGGCGCTCTGGTCGATCGCGGTGAATCGCGACTGCACCCGGTGCGCCTGGGCACCGGCTCGCCTGCTGGCTTCCGACCCGAGCGACTCGACCGCGAGGAAGCTGCCCTCGGCCAGCATGCCGGCCACCACGCCGAACAGAAGGACGACGGGCACGCCGAGCCCCAGGCTCATCCCCACCAGGGTGAGCAGGGCAGCCCCTCCGCGCGCCAGGCTGGTCGCCAGGACCGCGGTCTGCGGGCTGCGCCGGTCCACCAGCGGGCCGCCGAGGACGATCGCGGCGAGCCGGGGCAGCCACTCCAGCAGGAACGCCGCCCAGGTCCACATCACCGAGCGGGTGAGGGTGAGGACAAGCAGCGGTACGGCGTAGGTGATCACCGAACCCGCGAGGGCATCGGTGCCGCGCAGCACGTAGCAGCGCAGCAGCCAGTCCCGGTCGCCCTGCGGCGCCCGGCACTGGGCACGCTCGGCGCGGTCGCCGGGCTCCGTGAACGGGAAGACGGACATGCTGCTCCTGCTGGCGGTCGGCGGCTGGGTGGTGAGCCCGCCGACGGAGCGTCAATTGCGTCCGTCGGCGGGCGAACAGCCAGACTCGGTGCTCTCCGGCCCGACGCATCGCGCCGATCTTGTGCTATGAGCCCGGCCACGCCGCGAGTCACTCGTTCGACGGCACTGCACCGGTTCCCGACCAGTTGTCAGTACGGGATGGAATCATCGGCCGCGTGTCCATACCTTCGCGGACAGGAAGCATCTACTCGTTAAGCGATCCCCGAGATGGGAAGATCCGCTACATCGGGCAAACCAGGCAGCCCTTGCCAAGGCGCAAGGAGCAGCACATCAACGATCCGACAAACCCCGCCATGGGCGTGTGGATCGGCATCCTGGTCGGACAAGGGCTCGAGCCCAACATCAGCCAGGTGATTCGGGTGCCCGTCGAGGATCTCGATCGGGCCGAGAAGGAACAGATCGAGCTTCACCACCGCAGGGGGCATCCTCTCCTCAACGGTGAGCACAGACGCCGCAACCTCAAGCCGCTGATTCGTAGCGAGCAGATGGGCGCCAGCGTGCGACCAGCTGCAGTGGCTCCCCATGCCGAGGCGTCGCCGGAATCGGAAGCGTCCGTCGCGCAGAAGGACGACCCGAGCAACCCCCTCGGCCTCCGCCCCGATGCCCTCAGCCGGTTCCAGCGCCGCGCCGAGCAGCACATCCAGCTACCTGCGAACCGGATTCGGCTCGGTGTGTTCCTCCTCGATGCCGGATGGCTGCTGGGCCTGTGGCTGGCAATGACCCTCCGCTTCTGCTTCCGAGAGATGCGCACCCACTACAGAAACAGCAAGACCCTCCGATGGACGGTGTTGCTGGCCCTGTGCGCGGCGTCCGTTCCTCTCGATCCAGGATTGCGCGCCTTCGTTCGCGACTACGGCACGTCGCGGTTGCCGATCGCCAGCGTGCAGAGCATGTGGCACACCTATTTCGAGCACTTCGCCCTCGGTGCGCTCCGGGTCGCGGAGATCACGGTGGCGATCGGACTCGGCGGCTCCTTCCTTCTCTTCGCCGTGACGTACAGCGAGCAGATCAAGCTCGCACGCGCGGCCAGAGCCCGGAGAGCCAAGGCGAAGAAGGAGAAGCAGAAGGCGGAAGCGGCCGCACGGCCGAGACCCGGCAGGGTGGTTGCAGACCTGGACGGTGCGCTGATCTACGCGATCCCTGCCTCGCCCGAGGTAGCCAGCATGCTCGGTTCTCCAGGGCTTAGCTGATCATCGTCGGTTCGCGGTGTGCCGACGGGGCGGGTTCAGCGCCGACTGTTGCGGGCGTGACGTCCGGGCGCGGGTGCCGGAGCCCCCGGCCCCGCGGCCTTAGTCCGGGCGCCGGGCGTCTCGGTTTTGGCCGAGGGTGCGGCCGACAGCTTCGCGATCCGGCGGACCCGCCAGACCATGACGGCGGCGACGGAGTCCGCAGTGTCGAGTTCGCGACGGTTCCGGGCCTTCTCCAGGAGCGCGGCCGGGTCATGGCCAGCTGCCTCGGCCTCGGCCAGGGTGGCGGCGAGCGCGTCCCAGTCGCTCCCGCCGTGCTCGCCGGCGCCCGCGTCGGGTAGCTTCGCCCGGATCACCGCGTCCTGCCGCTCGCGCACCGACGAGGGCAGGGAGCGTCCCCGTGCGGCCATGGCCGCCATCGGGCGGGCGGCCACCGTGGCGTACGCCGCCCGCAGCTGCTCGGCCGCCGCGCTGGCGGCGGCGGCCTGCTGGGCGTGCGAGCGCGCGGAGTGCCACCGGGCAGAGGCGATGGCCAGCAGGATCAGGGCCGACAGCAGCATGGCGGTCACACCGCCGTCCTCGGACCTGTTCCCGGCGTAGCCGCTGCTGAGCATCTGGCGGGCAGCTGCTCGCACCGCCCGGTTGTCGGCCCGCTCGGCACGCACGTGGGAGCGCGACGCCCGCTCGAACGCCCTTGCCGCCGAGAGGAGTTGTGAACGGGTGTCGGCCGGGGCGCGGACGGCCAGCACGTCGATGATCTCGATCGCGCCGACCAGCTGCGCTGCTGCGTCCTCCTCGCTCCCTTCTTCGATGGTGCGGGTGGCGTCGTCGACCGCGGCAGCGGCGTCCCGGCGGGCGCGGGCGGCCCTGGAGCCGGGCACGCGGGCCTTGCCGGTGGCCGGGTCGCCCTGCTCGGCAGTGCTCGCCCCGTCGGCCCGGACGCCGCCGCTCAGCCGCTTGCGGATGCGCGGGAGGGAGAGGTCGGGCGCCAATTTCGAGCCGGGGAAGTAGACCGGGTCGCCCTTCCCGTTACGGTCGTCCGGGTCGGCGACCGAGTAACCCAAGGTGTCGCCGGACGGTCCGATCTTCCGCTGCACCAGCAGGCCGGCTGCGGCGAGGCGGTCGAAGAACTCGGCTTCGGTCTGGCAGCCCGCGACAGCGCGGCGGACCTGGTCCCGCAGCTGGAGGCGCACGGGTTCCGGGCGCCCGAGCCGCTCAGCCTTGTGGGCTTCCGCGCTGCTCGGGCGCTTGGCGGCGGTCTTGTCGCCGGGGTTGAGCTGCTTGAGGCCGAAGTCCTTCTCGATCTGCCGGCACTCGTCCTGGGCGCGCTGGGCGTCGCCGTTGAGGCGGGCTTGGCGACCGTCGCCGCGTACGACGGTGGCCATGATGTGGATGTGGCGCGGGTCATGGCGGACCGCGATCCAGCGGCATCCGTCCGGATCGTCGGGGTCAGCAATGCCGGCCGCGGCAACAACGCGCCGGGCGACCTCGGCCCACTCCTCGTCGGAGAGCAGCCGGTCGTCGGGGTCCGCACTGACGGGGCAGTGCCAGACGTGCTTCTTCGGCCGCCTCGGTCCGAGCTGGCTGACCCGAAGGTCCAGGACCTGCTCCAGCTGCTTCAGGTTCGCTGCGGGGTCGCGGCCAGGGTCGGGCGCGAACCCGTCGAAGGACGCCACCAGGTGCGGGTCGAAGTGCTCGTCATGCTTGCCGGGGCCGTACAGGTAGGCCAACAATCCGTACGTTTTGCTGCCGCGGCTGATGTCAGGGACCAATTGGTCCACCGGCGACCAGCTGTGCGGCGGCGGCGTCGACCGCAGCGACCGCGGTGCGAACGGCTCCGAGCGTTGGGGCAAGCTCCGACGGCTGGACGTAACCAGCTGCGTTGAGACCGAACACCAGCTGGTTCAGGTTGTTGCCGACGCGGGCGAGCTGCGCGCGGGAGGCTGCGAGTTCGTCGACAGCTCGGTCGAGGCGGTCTTGGGGGTCGCGGTCAGCAGGTGTTCCGCGAGCGGCGCTGATGGCGCTGGTCGCGAGGAAGCGGCCGACGGTGACGGAGCGGGCAGCGGCGGCAGTGTCGATCTCGGCTTTCTCGTCAGTGTTCAGACGCACGGTCAGCTTGCACGCGCGGCTCTGGGGGTCGCGGTGGCGGCGGCGCGGGCGGCGCGCGGGCGGCGCGTCGGCAGTCGACTCGGTGGCGTCGTTCAGCGACTCGATCTTCTCCTCCTCCTTCTTCCTCCCGGCACCCCCTGGTGCCGGGAGACCGAGGACGAGTCGAGCGCCCCCGCTCGACTCGTCCTCGGTCTCCCTCGCCCCCCTCCTGGGGGCGAGGGCAAGTGCCAAAGGCGGGCGTAAGCCCGGCTTTGGCGATAGCTTGCTGCGCCGTAGGGGCCAAGCGGTCAGGCACCGAACTGCGGTACGCGGCAAGAACTTTGGCCAGATCAGACGGCGGCGCCCTCCAGTTCGAGCTTGGCGTCGAGGAGCACTCCGAGCCCGTAGTCCATGACCTCGATCGGGCCTTCGAGGACGACCTTGGGCCCGTGTGCGGTGCGGCGAACGAGCCAGCTTCCGTCGTTGGCGGCGGTGGCGGTGCGGACAAGGCGCTGCTCCAGGAGGAGGCGCATCAGAGCGTCGGGGGTGGTCTTCGGTGTGGTGGTGCTGGTCATGGACGTTTCCTCGGGAGCGAGTTGGGCGTGGGGCGGGAGTGGTGTGCGACGGAGTTTGATGGGCGCGCGGAGCCGGGCGGGGAGGTCGGCGGAGGTTTGGCGTCGGTGTCCTCGATCATCCGGAGCAGCTTGCCCATGCGCTCGTTGCTGATGGAGTAGCCCTCCTCGCGGAGTCCAGCGGCCACGACCTCCCGGTTGGTCCGGCCGGCCCGAGCGGCGGCCTTTCGGGCAACAGGCACCAGCACCTCCAACTTCACCCGGGCCCGTCCGGTCGTCGAGGCCGGACCGGACGGACCCGACACCGGGACCGGACCGGACGGACCCGACACGGGGACCGGACCGGACGGACCCGACACCGGGACCGGACCGGACGGACCCGACACCGGGACCGGACCGGACGAGCCCGACGCCGGAGCCGGACCGGACGGACCCGACGCCGGAGCCGGACCGGACGGACCCGACACGGGGACCGGACCGGACGAGCCCGACGCCGGAGCCGGACCGGACGGACCCGACACCGGGACCGGACCGGACGGACCCGACGCCGGAGCCGGACCGGACGGACCCGACACGGGGACCGGACCGGACGGACCCGACGCCGGGACCGGACCGGACGGACCCGACGCCGGGACCGGACCGGACGGACCCGACGCCGGAGCCGGACCGGACGGACCGCTGACCAGCCGAAGACGCGCTTGGTCCGCAAGAGCCTGCGCGTGGTGGAGTTCCGGAGTATCGGACCGGGTTCGGCGGAGGCGGGTACGCCACCAGGACCGGATCTTTCCCGGCTCGTCGATCCGCTCCGTCTGGGCCGACAACATCTCGCTGTCGTCCTCCGGGGCCGCCAGCTCGCTGTCGGGCACGGTAGGAGCGTGCCGCGAGATCATGATGTAGAGGTGGGTGGCGCCGGCCAGACCCAGTGGGGCAAGCGTGCTCAGTGCCCCGACCGCGGCGCTCTGCAGGTGGAACGCGCCGTACGCGGGCCGCTGCTGGTTGAGGGTGATGGCGTGGAGCGCGTTCGCCCATATGGAGACGCTGGTCGCTCCCGAGAAGAGGCTCCAGGTGTAGAGGCGAGCCGTCCATTTCGCCTCGCGAAGCAGGACGAGGGCTCGCACGCCGTAGGCGATGAAGCCGTCCACGACCAGCGGGAAGGCGTAGGTCAGCGGCTCGCGCACCTGGATGGCCTCGGCCGTCTGCTGCAAGGCGTCGTAGGAGAGGCCGAAGCCGGCCGCACCGAGCAGTCCGATTCCGGCGACGTCCCAGCCGGACATCTGTCGCGTGCGCGGCTCACTCACGCCGCCACCGCCGTGGTCACCGGCGTGAAAGCGGCGGCGATGCGCTGTTCGCGCCGCAACAAAAAGGGCTGCTTCTCGATCTGGGCGCGGGCCTCGCGCACTCGGGTGAGTGCGCGCTTGCGGCCGATGCCGAGCACCGGGGCCCAGATCCGCAGGTCGCGGTCGAGGATGGCGGCGACCACGCAGACGCTGTGCTTCTCCTGCCGGGAAAGGTGGACCGGGCGGCCGTTGAGCGCAGCTACGACGCGGTCTTCCTCCCAGCGGCCGACGGTGCTGAGGCGGTGCAGCACAATCCGCTCGCTCTCGACGAGGCCGCCGCGGATCCCGTACCGGTCGTTGGTCTCCAGCGCTTCGGTGAGGCAGTCGTCGCTGACGGGGCAGCTGCCGCACAGGGCCTTGGCGGCCCGGGTCTCTTCGGCCTGGTTGGGCAGGGGGTAGAAGGAGTCAGGGGCGCCGGTGCCGGCGCAGGCGGCGCGCTGCACCCAGGTGTTGTCGCGGCGGCGGGTGGCGATCGAGGTGATGGTGGACACGGGGTTGGTTCTCCGGGTGGGTCCGCGGGCAGGGCGCGGAGGTTCGAGGGGCGGGCCGGCGCAACCGGGGGCGGTCGCGCCGGCCTGTCGGTGGCTAGCGCGGGCGGGGGCCGGAGAGACGGGGTGCCGTCTCCGGACCTCTGGCCAGCGTTCTGATTCGCCGGTCGACTGCCGGGCTCGTCCTGGAGTCCGCGCGTGCGCTCGGGCGGCTGGCCTGCAGCTGGGCCAGGGCCCGCAGGTAGCCGGGCGAGGCGTCCTCCCGGGTCTTGATCTTGGGCTCCGTCGCGGGGGCGTCGTTGCGGGTGGCCGGTCGGGCTTCCGTGGCGGCGGGGACTAGGTGGCTGCCCAGGACTCGGATGCTGCGCAGGATCGTTTCTCCGTTGGCCTGGTTGAGCGTTGCGACGAGCGCCGGGGCGAGGGTGCGGACGTGCGTCGCGTAGGCCGGAGATTCGGCGCGGACGTCGAGGCGGCCCGTCTGGTGGTCGAAGCTCACCGCGGTGACGTGGTTGGCGAGTTCGCCGACGGCGGCCGGCCACAGGTCGAGCAGTCCGCCGCCGGCCAGCGGCTCCTGCCAGGCCTGCTGGACCATCAGGTCGGACAGGGCCGCGCCGAGGCCCACCGGGTCGGCCCGGCCTCGCCTGGGCGCGGTCGTCCCCCCGACGGCCTTGGCCTTCACCACGCTGTCGCCGCGCTTGGCGGCGTCGGCGCGGGCTCGGCGCAGGGCGAGGCGGGCGAGCTCGATCCCGGTGGCGGGCTGGTGGTCGGTCATCGTACTGTTCCCGTTCGGAGGTGGCTGGTGGTGGCGCGGAGGCGGAGGACCCGCTCGACGAGGTCTCGGCCGTAGATCTGCTCGGCCTGCTCCCGGCCGGCGATGGCCAGGGCTGAGGTGACCAGGGAGGGTCTGCCGCTGAGGTACTGGCGCCACGCCGTGGTGCGGGCTTCGCGGTGTTCCGCGTTGGTGGGCTGGTCGTCGAGGGCGACCAGCGGCTGGCGGCCGATCTCCCGTGCTCTCGCCCAGGCGCCCTGGACGAGGGTTCGGACTGCGGTGCTGCGCGGCGTCTGCCAGGTGCCGGCCCACTCGGTGTGGCGGTCCCGGGTGGCCTGCGGGGAGTCGCGCCACCAGGCGACGATCGCCTCGCGCTTGGCCTCGGTGTCGTACAGCAGCTCGGCTCCGGCCAGGCGGGCGGTGAGGAAGCCGACCGGGCGGTGGATCCGGGTGGCCGGGGTCCGCTGGGCGAGCACGGCGACGACCTGGTGGGCGGTCCACCCCGCGTCTGCGAGGTGGCGCACGGCCCAGGCGACCCGCGGGACCGGGCTGCTGCTGAGCCAGGTGACCTGCTGGACGAGCTCGAGGCCGAGCTGGTGGCGGCGACCTACCTGGTTCAGCCGGCGGCGGGCCTTCCGTCCTCGATGGGTCTGCTGGTCGTTCCCGTTTCCGAAGTCGTTCTCAGAGGGGTTGTTGGTAGGTGCTGCAGGAGAAGACGTGACAGCACCGACCCCCATTGGGGTGCAATGGGAGGAGGCCAAGGAGGAACGGGAACCGGCCTTCCCGGGGGTGCGCCGCTTGGTCCGTCGGACCGTTCGGGCGGCCTTCTTGCCCAGCTGGGCGAGGGCGCGACGGCCCTCGTCGGTG
The DNA here is from genome assembly GCF_044999035.1 of Kitasatospora griseola. Lineage (NCBI taxonomy): Bacteria > Bacillati > Actinomycetota > Actinomycetes > Kitasatosporales > Streptomycetaceae > Kitasatospora > Kitasatospora griseola. Next base: position 2,256,478 of record NZ_CP173360.1, read on the forward strand.
CCGACACCGACGACCTTGCGGATGAACGACTCGGACTCGGTGGTCCGCAGGCCGATCTCCTCGTCGAACTTCGCGGGGATGGTGCGGACGAACTCGGAAGCCCGGCCGCCTACTTGGCGCACACGGCTGCCCTTCCTGGCGTAGCTGAGCAGGCCGCACTCGCGGAGGATGGACAGGTGGTACTGCACGGTGCGCTCGGAGAGCTTCAGCATCCGCACGAGGTAGCCGACGCCGGGTCTGCACGGGGTGAGCTGGGCGAGCATCTGGGCGATGCGGATCGTGGTGCGGCCGAAACGCGGGCCGTGGGAACGGGCCGGCGCGTGAGCCTGGGTGTCGGAGACCCAGTGGACGGCCTGCATCCACGTGTAGGTGTCCGGCGCGATCCGGCCAGTGGTGGTGGATATCCACTGGGCGGGGTCGGGGACATGCAGGCTGGGGCCGCCTGTCGCCGTCCCCGGGTTCTGCGCTTCGGGGGCGCAGGCGGGCAGGGGGGCACTGGGCACGGGAGTCCTGGTTTCGCGGGCACGGGCGGCCGGCACCCAGTGGCTGTCGGGGTGCGGCGGCGGGTGCGGTGAACTCGGCGCGCGGCGGAAGAGGGCTTCGACGGCGCGTCACCGGTTGAGAGGGAGGCGCCGCGCTCGGGCGCGGCAGCACGGCCTCGCCCCGTGGAGCGGGGCAGGGCTGGTCACCCGACGTCGCGGAGGTGGTGCCTCGTGGTCGCGGAGGTCGGGCCTTCGGGGTGGTACGGGGTCAGGCCGCCATCGGGGTGGCGTCGGCGGCCACGGCGGTCAGGCGCCCGGTGGCGAGGTCCAGCTCGTGGACGTTGCGGGGGTCGAGGCCGGGGAAGCGCTGGACGATCCAGCGGGCCGCGGCCTGTCGGTAGGCGAGCGGCTGGCGCACGGCCCGGCCCTGGGCGTCGAATACGCCAGCGGTGCGGGGGTAGCCGGCCGATCCGGTGTCCAGGCGGACGACGGCGACGTCGGGGTCGAGGAGGCTGGCGAGGATCTCGACGAAGGAGGCCGGGGCGGTGGCGATCTCGGTGCTGTTCGGTCGCGAGGGCGACCCGGCTGTACCCGTATAGGTGGGCATGGGAGACTCCTGGGCAGGTGGAGCAGATCGGCCGCGTGGTGGAAACAGGCTGGCCGGCTGCTTCGGACGTGTTCCGCGGCCTCGGCGGGTGGCATCAGGGAGCTGGAATCTCCCGGAGGCCCGCCGAGGACGGCCCGTGGACGCGGCCCGCGCAGCGATCTGCCGCTCGTTCCCCCTCCGCCGATCACCGCGCCACAGGGCCGAACACACCCCCTGACCAGGCAATCGACAGTTAACTGTCCGTCGGGTGCGATCAACGTACACCAAAAAGTCGACCATGGGGATAGTTAACTGTCGATCGAGATGTGCATCCGAGCACCATCGGGCACTAAAGTGTCCGCATGGGACGATCTGACACGGAGGGCCGCCAATGACTGAGGCCGCGAGAGAGGGTGTTGCGCGGATCGCTACCGTCTTCAACTACCTGCTGGACAACCGCCACCCTCAGGAGCGGGGGCCCTATTCGATCCCCGAGATCGCCGCAGGCACGGGCGTCAGCGAGAGCACGCTCAAAGGAATGAAGGCCGGCGGGAACGATAACCCCAAGATCAACACGCTCATCGCCGTCGCGAAGTTCTTCGACGTGCCACCGGACGTCTGGGTGACCGACAAGCCGCTGGCCGAGGTCCTGGTCGACCGCGATCTCCACAACGCCATGCGCGACGCCGGCATCGAGGCGATCGCCCTGCGCAGCAAGGACCTGAACGCGACGAACCGCAAGCTCGTCGCGGACATGATCACTGTGGCGCGCAAGTCCCAGGGGCTAGAGCCCGAGGAGCCCAGCTCGCCCTGAGCCGCCCTGAGTCGCCCACCCAAGCGGGCGCTTTATTTTTGAACGACTTCTATGCGCATAGACTCGCTCGCAGAGTCTGTGCGCATTTCCACTTCCCGCTGCACCGCCCCGAAATGTGGGCGCCGATGCGCCATGTCCGCAGAACTGAGACGCAGATCACGAGCCCACTTGACGTGGGCACGGGGAATCACTTTCGGTGATGAACTAACTCCCCGTCACCTTTCCTCGCCCTGAAGATTCGCGCACTCCAATCGGCTACGCGTTGCACACCGGCACGTTCTGTTACGACACGAAACAAAGCCCATAGAGCCCGCCGAGCCCCCCTTGGCCCCATGAAGATCATTAACGGAAACGATCTTCAAACGTGCGTCTACGATCATCCCCGTCACGACCGCGATACAGCCCGTCGCCACGAGTGCAGACCGGCCCAAGATCATCTCAGGAGGGGATCGTGCATGCGGCATGCGAGAAGCGCATCGGCGAACTTCTCCCGCTCCTACCTCACCGCTTCACTGAGGGTGAGCTGGTTCAGGCAGTCTCCACACTGATCGGCCGTGCCATAGTCGTGGAGCCACGCGACATGAAGGGGAATTTCGCCTGCGGCCTCCGGGAGAGATATTCGGACCACGAGGTCATCTCCTTCGAGAGGAACACATCACCGCTCCACCGAATCCAGATCATCGCTCACGAGCTCGGCCACATCCTCTGGGGACACAAGGGTTCGATCAGCCTCTCCGATATTCCGTCGGACGAGGAATTGGCGGACATGATCGACTGGTCCGTCCTCGGAATATCTGCCCGTACGTCCTACGACTCGCAGGAGGAGCAGGAGGCCGAGCTGATGGCGACCCTCATCATCCAACGGATGTATCGCGCCACCGTGATGCCCGCTCAGCGCCCCACCGCCGCCGACGAGCGGTGGAACGCGATGTTCACCTGACCGAAAGACCAACCATCATGATCCGCCTCATTACGCTCGGGCTCCCTGCCCTTCTTGTGGCAGCCGCCCTGTTCTGGATTCGCCCACGCCGAGACGGCCGAGCACGGCCGGCCCATTCCGGCAGCACGATCACGATGCTGCTGGCATGGGCTGTAGCAATTGTGGGATTCCACCCAAGCGTGCAGGACGCGGCGGACGGCGTAACCCGCGACCTCGCGAAGCTGGTCAGCAACACCTTGATGCTCATCGCGAGCATCAGCGTCGTCTCGTGGCTCATGTTCCTCAACCACGAGCCGACCGAAGCCCGCAGACGGCTCCGGCCCCGACTGGCCTTCCTCGGCGTGGCGGTCGCCGTGATGACGGCCTCCTTCTTCGCGGTCCCCGCAGACCGCCGCTGGAGCAGCGAGTTCACGAACACCCACTGGGGGCAGGCCCCCGTCCTCCTGCACGTCTACACCCTCGCCTACGTGCTGGTCATGGGCCACGCCACCTACGACTGCTTCACCCAGACCTGGCGCCGCAGCAGCCAGTCGCCCTGGCGGGTCCACCGGGCCGGGCTTCGCGGAGCGGCGATCGGCTGCTTCTTCGTCCTGTTCTACCTGGCGTACAAGGTGGTCAACTCCGCTTCGTCGATCCTCGGCATCGAACTCTTCCCGGGCGGTCCCCGCTGCACCTCGCCGATCACGCCGTATCGCTGCGCGTTCTCGTTCACCGCGCCGCTGATGGGCGTGCTGCTGATCACCGCCGGGCTGACGGTTCCGGCCCTGTTGTGGCCGGCCGCCAAAATGCTGCGCCGACGATGGGAACGCAAGACCACTCAGGACCTGCTGCCGCTGTGGACGGAGCTGACCGCGGTGCGTCCGCAGGTTGTCCTGCGCGCCGTCGTCATCGGCACCGACCCGGACGTCGTACTGCACCGCCGGGTGGTGGAGGTATGCGACGGGATCCTCGATCTGGACGCCTACCGCTCACCCGCGATCGCGCGGCTGGCTGCCGAAGCCGTCGCCCGCCGCGGCCAGGACGGCACACCGGCCGGCGCCGCGATCGTCGAGGCGTCCATCGTCGCCGCCGCGATCGAGGCGGCCCGTACCGGCGCCCGGCCCCATAGCGAACCTGCCCCGCAGGCATCCGGCGAGTCCGCCCGCGCGGGGGACCTCCGCGCCGAGGCGCTGTGGCTACGCTCGGTTGCTCAGCAGTACGCGACCTCCGACATCGTCCGCACCGCCGTAGCCGCCCAGCGGCAGACGGCGCTCGAAGCGGCATAGGGAAAACGACCATGCCCTCCTCGCCCTTCGCCGACCCGGCGTTCTACGCTGACCGCTACCCCATCTACGCCGCCCTACGGACGTCCTCCCCGGTCCTGCAGGTGTCCCTGGACGGCGGATCCTCCACCGCGACCGTCATCACTGGCTACGACGAGGCGCGACAGGCGTTCACCCGCCCGTTGTCCAAGGACGCCGCCGCGTTCTTCGCGGGCAAGCCCTCCGGTCGATCGCTCCACCCCGCCGTCGCCCGCACCATGCTCACCGCCGACCCACCCGAGCACGCTCGGCTCCGTCGGCTGGTGAGGAAGGCGTTCACCCCGGCCCGGGTCGACGGGCTGCGCCCCTACATCCGAGCGCTCACCGAGCAGTTGGTCGGGAACTGGGGGCCCGGTACCGAGGTCGACCTTGTCGAGGAGCTGGCTGGCCCGCTGCCGGTCACCGTCATCTGCCAGCTCCTCGGCGTACCGACAACCGACAGGGACTCGATCAGGGCCTGGTCGACCGACCTGTTCGCCACCGGCGACCACCAGCGGATCGACGCGGCCTCCCACGCCCTGGCCGGCTACATGGCCGGGCTGATCGAGGCCAAGCGCGCCCACCCGGAAAGCTCGCTGCTCTCCGACCTGATCTCGGTTCACGACCAGGACGAGGACCGGCTCAGCGAGGACGAGTTGCTCTCGCTCGCCGTGCTGCTCCTGGTCGCCGGCCACGAGACCACCACCGCGGCGATCGGCAACTCCGTGCTGGCGCTGCTCCAGCACCCCGCCGAACTGGAGCACCTGCGCACCAGCCCGCACTGCATCGCCGACGCCGTCGACGAACTGCTGCGGTACGACTCCCCGGTCAGCATCGCCACATGGCGGTGGGCGCCCGAGGAGGTCGACCTCGCCGGGCACACGGTGCCCGCCGGCAGCCCGGTCTTCGTGTGCCCGGGCGCCGCCAACCGCGACCCGGCGAAGTTCCCCGACCCCGACCGGCTCGACCTCGGCCGTGCGAACGCCAACAGCCACCTCGCCTTCGGCCACGGGATCCACCGGTGCCTGGGCGCACCGCTGGCCAGCGCGGAGGTCGAGATCGTGCTCTCCGTCCTCCTGTCGCACTCCCCCGGCCTTCGGCTGGCCGTCCCGGCCGACCAGCTCGTCTGGCGGCAGTCTCGGCTGGTCCGCGGCCTGGTCACCCTGCCGGTGCACGTCTAGGTGCCCGCGTGTGCGGGGACGGGGAATCCTCCTCGCCCCCGCACACGGGCCACACCGGGCCCACTCGGGCCGCAAGCGTTCGCCCAGGTCAGAAGGGTCGCGGACCTGCCCACGCGCCCGATAGCGGGCCCTACGCGGCCTCGGCCGTCCCGGTGGCCATCGCAGCCCGGGCCTTGGCCAGCCCCCTGGCCGTCGTCCGTGCCCGCGCCTCGTCCGGACCACTCTGGCGGCGAGTTCCCGAGCACGCCGGGCACAGGCCCGGCTTCGACAGCGGATCCCGGCACTCCTCGCACTCGGCGAGGCGTCGGCGCTGCGAGGGCGGCGCGTCCAGGCACTGCGGCGGCATCTTGCGCTCGAGACGGCTCTGTACCACCTTGGCCGGCGAGTAGATCACGCCCGGCAGGCCGGCCAGCAGCGCCTCGCGCAGCCCCTCCTCCGAGCCGCCCCGGTCCAGCCACGCCCGCACCAGCGGCGCGAGGGCCGCCGCCTCGGCCTGCCCGAGCGGCAGTCTGCGCTCGGGCCGGACCGCCCGCAGGAGGACCACAGCTGCCGCCCGAGTCTCCTCGTCGGCCTCCTGCCCGCTGTTGACGGTCGTTCGGGAGTCGGCTTCGTCCTCCCGCCCTCCCTTCTCCCCCTCGGGCCGCGATCCGCCCGGCTCCTCCTCCTCCTGCGGCTCCTCAGCGACAGGGAGGGAGGGTTCTTTCACCAGGTACTTTCCAAGAAGGGCGTCAGGCTCACCGCACTCCGGCTCACCGGACGCCGGTATGTCGGCACCCGGCAGCAGCGCCCGCTGCGGCACGTCGAAAAGGTGGGCCTCGGAGCGGAGGCGGCCGTTCGGCATCCGCACCACGTCCACCCGGTAGTACCCCCACACCCGGAGCTCGTCGAGCGCGTCCTCCACCGTCTTCCGGCCCTGCGGGCTGGAGTCCGCCATCTGTCGGCAGGACTCCCGCCACTCCTCCGGCCGCGAGATCAAATCGAGGAACAGACCCTTCGCCGTGTAGGAGATGGCGCGGTTCTGTGCCAGAGCGTTCGGAATGACCACGAATCGGGTCGGGTGCGGGCTGCGGTGGATACGCAGGGAGGTCCTCCTCGTTCCTCGGCCGGGCCTGCCCCAACCGGAGGGACGACGGACCATAGCCGCGAACCGTCCGCAAGTGAAGCCGACGCCGAGCGACCTTGATCACATTCTGGGAGATAGATGAAGGCCGCCTCGCTCTCTCGGCGTGGCCTCATCGGTCATCTCCTGATAGTGACCTCCGGTCCGAGTTGGCCTCATGCCCATGAGGACAGTTATGCCCCCGCGTAGTGACGGCGGCGGCGTTGACGCCTACGGGCTGAAGGGCTCTGCCGGTGTATGGCTTTGAGCTGTGCTGGTGCGAGCTCCGCAGTGGTCGGAACGCATCATGGAAGCCGGCCCACACTTGGAGGTCAGGTGCCAGCGATCCAGCGGATGACCGAGGGGCGGCCCTGAGCAATGTGCCACAGCCCGGCCCTGAGGCCCTGACCGTGCACGGCCAGATCGCCTCATGCTTGTCATCCGTTCATCGAGCCGCGACCGGCCTCGCCCACTGCTCGTGGTCCGAAGAGCCTCATGGAGCGAAGGCTGTCCTCGAAGCCCAGTGAACGGTAGAGACGCTTGCCATCGGGGCTGGAGGTAAGACCGATCAAGCCGCAGCCCTCCTCCCAGAACCATTCGAGCAAGCTGGTTGTAACCGCCTTACCGAGCCCTTGGCGGCGGTACGCCTGTTCCGTCAGCACAAGGTGCACATACCCCATGCGCCCGCTGTATGTCGGTCCTGGTGGCGCCTGGTAGATGCTCCCAAGCGCAGCCGAAACGAGCCGTCCATTCGGTCCGTCGATGACGAACGCTGCCATATCTTCAGCGCGGGCAAGCCCCTCCGCCAGGAACACGGTGAGGTTCTCGAACCACGGGCCCGCCGGGGAAGCCTTGATCATTTCCGCACGGAAGCGGGCTATCGGCAGCGCGTCTTGGCTTGTCGCTCTCCGGACGCCCACATCGCCTGTCCTTCGATCGGGTGAGCCCGCCATGGTCCTCGGGACATCGAGGGCGCTCTCTCCGACCATCAGGTCAACACCGATCCAGGCGAACGGCAACTCGCGCCAAACCGGCACCGCTACCGTATTTCCATGACTGCTGCCCATTCGCCTGTCCGTGTCCGCTTCGCTCCGAGCCCGACCGGTATGTTCCACGTCGGTGGTGCCCGCTCCGCTCTCTACAACTGGGCGACCGCACGACAGCAGCCGGGCGGCAAGTTCGTCCTGCGGATCGAGGACACCGACGCGGCTCGGAACCGCGAGGAGTGGACCGAGGGAATCATCAGCGCGCTCGCGGCCATCGGCATTTCGCAGTCGGACCCGACCTTCGAAGGGCCCTACTTCCAGTCGAAGAACGAGGCTCGGCACCGGGAGGCCGCCACCGGGCTGTACGAGGCCGGACTCGCCTACTACTGCGACTGCACGCGTGAGCTCGTCGTCGAACGCACCGGTTCCCAGCAGCTTGGCTATGACGGGTTCTGCCGCGAGCGGGGCCTGGGCTTCGAGGCCGGCCGGGCGCTCCGGTTCCGTACTCCCGACGAGGGCACCACGGTGGTGGTCGATCTCATCCGCGGCAACCCCGAGTTCCCGAACGCGGCCATCGAGGACTTCGTGATCGCCAGGGGCAATGGCAGCCCGGTCTTCCTGCTGGCCAACGTGGTCGACGACCTCGACGAGGGGATCACACAGGTGATCCGCGGGGAGGAGCATCTCTCCAACACCCCCAAGCAGCAGTTGTTGTGGCGCGCTCTGGGCGCCGAGCCCCCGGTGTGGGCGCACCTCCCGGTCATCGTGAACGGTATGCGGCAGAAGCTGTCCAAGAGGCGCGACAAGGTGGCGTTGGAGGACTACCTTGCCGAGGGCTACCTGCCGGAGGCGATGGTCAACTACCTGATGCTGCTGGGCTGGGGCCCGAAGGACGATGTCGAGATCCGTCCGTACGCCGAGCTGGAACAGCTGTTCCGTGTGGAGGACGTGAACGGCTCCTCCGCGTTCTTCGACGTCAAGAAGCTGGCCGCGTTCAACGGTGAGTACCTTCGGGCGCTTCCGGTGGACGAGTTCGTGGCGGCGTGCGCACCGTGGCTGTCCTCGCCGCAGGCCTCATGGCCGGCGGAGGCGTTCGACCCGGAGCAGTTCGCCGCGGTGGCCGGCCTGGCGCAGACACGGATCTCCGTGCTGTCGGAGATCACCGAGTACGTCGACTTCCTGTTCCTGGACGAGCCGGTGCGCGACGAGGCGTCGTGGGCGAAGGCCATGAAGGAGGGGGCGGCGGATCTGCTGCGGGTATCGCGGAGCCGTCTGGACGAGGCCGTGTGGGAGGCGGCTTCCCTCAAGGCGGTCTTGGAGGAGGCGGCGGCCGTCTTCGGGTTGAAGCTGGGCAAGGCTCAGGCACCGATCCGGGTGGCGGTGACCGGCCGGACGGTGGGGTTGCCGCTGTTCGAGTCGATGGAGGTGCTCGGCCGCGAGAGGACCCTGCTGCGGCTGGACAAGGCTTTGGCCGAACTCGCCTGATGCACGCGGGCGGGCCCGCACAGCCCTGGTGGGTGTGCGGGCCCTGTGCGTCTTCCGGTTGGTCAGCGCAGGTCGACGAGGCGGTGCTCGGTTCCCTCGGGTTCGGCGGGCATCGACCACAGCGGGCAGACCGGGATGGTGGTGCGGTCGCAGTCGCTGCTGACCAGGGTCTTCTGCAGGTGGTCGTAGGCCGCGCAGCCGCCTCCGCAGGTGGAGCTGTGCGAGCAGGTGCGGCAGTTGGCGGAGATGGTGTTGACGAGGGTGAGTTCGCTGATGCCGTTCTGGAGGCGGGGGTGGATCGCCCCGTTGCGGAACTCTCCGTAGTGGAGGTCGGTGTCGAAGAACGCCGAGCAGATGTACACCCTGCCGTCGGGGAAGATCGCGAGGCGTTCGAGGTTGCGGGCGGTGCAGCCGCCGTATCCGGCGGCCCGCAGGGCGGGAAGCTGGTCGGCGGTGGCGAATGCGGGCGGGTAGAAGACGCGCACGCGGCGGCCGGCGGCGGCTTCACGGATCTGGCCGCACAGCTGCACCCATTCGTCCGGGGGGATCTGGAAGTGGGGCTTGTCCAGGCCCAGGCCGGTGGGGGTGAAGTAGTGGAAGGAGAGCATCTCCAGGCCGATGGAGTCGGCGAGGTCGATGGCGTCGAACACGTCGGCCCGGTTCGCCGTGGTGACGGTGAAGATGGCGCGGGTCTGGAAGCCGTCGGCGACGGCGCGCTTCATGCTGGTGAGCAGGGGGCGCCAGGTCTTCTCGCCGCGCATCTGCTCGTGGGTCTCCTGGCGGGCTCCGTCCATGGAGAAGGAGAAGGAGTCGAGGCGGCCCTTCAGCAGGGGCCAGGTCTTCTGGGCGATGAGGCCGTTGGAGGTCAGGACCGCCTTGTATCCCTGGACCTTGCAGATGTCGAGGATGTCGCCGAGCTGGGGGTGCGTGGTCGGCTCACCGCCCAGCAGGTAGACCTTGTACTGGCCGTAGGCGACGCGGAGGCTGGAGAGGATGTCCTCGACCATGGCGGGGGTCATGCGCCGCTCGGCGTCGAGACGGTCGCCCATGTAGCAGTGCTTGCAGCGCAGTTGGCACTTCTCGGTGATGTAGAGGAACAGGAACGGTTCCTTGGCCGCGGTGGCGTGCGCGGCGGCGTGTGCGAGGGTGTCGGTCACGGTGGTTGTCTCCCTTGTCAGCGCAGGGCGTGCAGCGAGTCGTCTTCGCGGGCGCCCCAGGCGGAGACCGTCCACAGGATGCACAGCGGTGTGGTGTCGCGGTCGCAGGAGTAGAAGCCGTCGTTCTGGTAGGCGGGGATCTGGGAGTACGCGGGGCAGCCCCCGCCGCAGGTGTCGGTGTTGGGGCAGCCGGTGCACACCGGGTCGGCGGTGAGGTAGGCGTTGAGTTCGTTGTTCGGGTCGGGGTTCAGGACGAGCCGGTCGCCGTCGAAGGTGGCGTAGTGCCGGCCGTTGTCCATGAAGACGGGGCAGGCGAAGACGGTGCCGTCGGGGTAGACGTGCGGGCGGTCGAGGGTGCGGGCCGGGCAGCCGGGGTAACCGCGGTCGAACCATGCCGCCTGGTCGCCGGCCTTGACGAAGGTCGGCGGGTAGTAGACGGCCAGGCGCGGCTCGGGCGGGAAGGCTTCGATCTCGGCGCAGAAGTCCATCCACTCGGCGGGGCTGAGCGGTTGGAGGAAGCGGGCGCCGTTCCCCGTCTTGCCGAGGTTGTGGTAGCTGAGGGTGTGCGCGCCGAGTTCGGCGAGGAAGGGGATGAGGTCGAGGGCTCCTTCGCGGTTGGTCTGCGAGACGGTGCACATCACGCGGACCTGGTAGCCGAGTTCACGCGCTTGGCGGATGTGGCGGACGACCTTGTCGTAGTTGGTGGGGTTGCCACGGATCTTGCGATGGATGCGCGGGTCGGCGGACTCCAGGGAGAAGTTGAAGCTGCTCAGGGTGCTCGGCGGGATCTTGTCGAACAGCTCGTCGTCGAAGTCGCCGTTGCTGCTGATGGTGACCTGGTAGCCCCGCTTGCGACCCTCGCTGACGATGGTGGGCAGCTCGGGGTGCATGGTGGGCTCGCCGCCGAGGAGGTAGAGCTTGTCGTGGCCTCCGGTGATCCGGAAGTAGTCCATGATCTTGACCGCGGTCTCGACGCTCATGGTGTTGGCGGCGTTGAGGCGATCGTTGCCGACGTAGCAGGTCTTGCAGCGAAGGCTGCACGCGGTGGTCGGGTAGAGGAAGACGAACCGCTCGCGGGTCTGGCGGTAGATCGGCGGCCTCGGGGCGGGCATGCCGAGGGAGACGGTGGTCATCGGGTTCCTTCCGGTTCGGAGTGGAGGAAGGCGAGGCATTGGGCGGCCAGGAGTGCGGCCAAGGTGGTGCCGGCGGTGCCGGGCAGCGGGCAGGCGGCGGCGTCCGGAGGCGCCCCGGCGACAGGGCCGACCGGGTCCAGTGCGCCGGATCGAGCGGCCAGCTCGGCGCCGAACCAGCGCTCCAGTCCGACTCCGACCGGGGTGTCGGTCCAGGCATCGGTGGCGTCCCTGCTCTGCCACAGGTCGGCGAGCTGCTGTTGCGGGCTGCCGGAGGGCAGGCGCAACCGTCCCTTGTGTTCCTGGACGCGGGGCATCGGCCAGGCGGAGAAGTAGGCCGCGGCCCGGGCTTCGAGGGCCGGGAGCAGCCCCGCCGGGTCGTGGACGGCGGTCTTCGGGTCGGCGAGGAACTTGAAGACCACGTCGCCCTTGCGGAACACCGACAGCGGACAGTCGGCGAGGTAGCACGCGGACCGCTGAACGGCCGGCACGGCCGCGATGCACTGTTCCGTGAAGGCCAGCAGGGTGTTGAGGGTGTCGAGGGTGAAGATCTCTCCGCAGTGGTCGAAGTCGAGGCCGGCGGCCAGGTGGACGTCGCGCAGACGCTCGGCGAAGAGCCGCTCCCGGTCGTGGTCGCTGCGAGCGGTGACGACGAAGATGTCGATGTCGCTGGTCGCCTTGTTGCTGCCGCGTGCATACGAGCCGCCGACGAACGAGCACAGGAGGTCGGCGCCGAAGATCTCGACGGCGGCTCGGTCGGCCGCTGCGACGGCCTGGGTGCCGGTCACGCGGCCAGCCCGGCAGTGCCGCCGGGGCGGCCGGTGATGGCCTCGGCCGCGGCGAGGCCGCCGACGGCGGCCTGGAGGATGCCCTGGGCCAGCCCGGTGCAGTCGCCGGCCGCGTACAGACCGGGAGCGGTGGTCTCAAGGTTGTCGGTGAGACTCAACTCGTCCCAGAGGTTCTCCAGTTCGAGGCCGATCACGGCGATCTGGGCGGCGACGGAGCCGGTCAGAACGTTGCCGCCGAAGTAGGCCATCAGGCCTTCGAAGGCGTCGCATAGAGCGGCGTGGATGTCCTGGGGCAGGATGCCCGCGAGGTCGGCGACCCGGTAGTCGCGAAGCGAGGGGTGGAAGCCGCTGAGTTCGGCGAACTGCTCAAGGCTGGCGCAGTCGAGGGACCGGCTGCGGAAGTCGGGGTACCACTGGAGGACGGGCTTTCCCGGCCGGTCGCTCCTCAGCGTCCGGTACGGCGCGAGGAGGTTCTCGTCGACCCAGGCCGTGGTGCGCGGAGTACCGTCGGCAGCTCGAAGCTGTGCCAGCAGGGCGAAGTTCGCGGTGCTGCCCGTCTTCGCCTCGGGGATGACGTGGCCGTCGAGGAGTGTGTGGTCGCCGTAGTCCGTGAACTTGATTCGGCCGCCGCCCGGTCCGGCGCAATAGCAGAACGTCTTAATCTTCACGCCGTTGGCGTGGATGGTGGTCTTGAAGTCCTCGTGGATGTCGGATCCGCGCCGCAGGAGTGTCGTCGGGGCCTCGAAGCGGACTCCCACGGAGGGAGCGGGCGCGGAGTAGGAGAGTTCGAGGCGCCGTAGTGCCTGCTGCCACCAGCGCTGGCCGCGCCGTCCAACCGCGACGACCACCGAACTCGCGTGCACAGTCTCGCTGGTGCCGGCTTGCCCCGCGGTCTCGGCCTGCCATCCTTGTCCGAGCGGACGGAGGGACGTGACCTGTGTCTGCATCCGTAACTCGGTGCCCGGGGCGGCTGTGATGCGGTGGTGGAGCCGTTCGATCAGCGTGCGGACCTGCGCGGCGCTGAGCGAGGCCACCGGGTAGTCCTTGACCTTGAACGGGCCGTCGGTGGGGCGGGCTCCACGGAAGGCCGGCTGCTCCGCGCCGCACAATCGCCGTACGGCCCGGTCTGCGAGGGCTTCGGCCCGTTCGGTGCCGAGGAGTTCGGCGAGCCGCCTGCCGCTGGGGAACTGCGAGAGCTTGACCCCGTCCCCGTAGTGGATGGAGCCGCCAAACCCGGAGATCACGTTGCAGATGCCCTTGCACCCGTTGCAGGAGCGCATGAGGTCCACCGGGCAGGTGCGGCGCTGGTAGGGGCGCCCGGCGTCGACCAGCAGCACCCTGGCTCCGTTCTCAGCGAGGCGATCGGCGGCGACAAGCCCGGCGGGGCCGGCCCCGATCACCAGCGTGTCGACGATCCTGGTCAACTGCGTCCTCCATAGTGGTTCTCGATCCAGGTCGAGGCCGCTCGCGCGGCCTCGACGGCCGGCTGGTTGCCGTCCTCGATGAGGGCCGTGACGGCTGGGTGGTGCAGGTGTTGGTAGTTCGGACGCCCGCGCAGGACGGGTATCGCGCACAGGTCGACGACCAGCCCGCGTTCGGTGGCGTCCACGAGGCGAGCGATGTGGTCGCGGTACTGCGGTGTGAGCCCGGTCGTCGCGAGCACCAGGTCGAAGCCGCCGATGTCGCGCAGCTCCGTGATCCGCAGAACAGTCGTTCCGGCGGCCCCGGCCCGCAGCCGCCGGCGAAGCTTCTTCGGGCTGCGGGTCAGGACGAAGACGCGACGGTCATCACCGAGTTCATGGGCGACGGCTTGGGCGAGCATGCCGCCCCCGACCACGACCAGGTTGCTCGGCCGGGCGGCCGACGCGCCCAGCAGGGTTCGGACGAGGTCGCGGTAGTCGAGTCGGGCCCGGAGGTCGAAGCGGCGCCTCGCCTGGCTGGCCAGCAGGAGCGCCTCCGCTCCCACCGGCCGGAGCGGATGGTCAGCGGGTAGCCGGTCGAAGGCCGCGTGCACCTGCTGGAAGACGAACTGCTCCCCGAGGATCAGCGACATCGTGCCGGCGGCGATTCGAGCCAGTCGGGCGACAGCGGCCTCGTGGCCGGTGATCCTTCGAGTGAGCCGGATCGGGAGCGGCGCGGTGGCCACCGTCGCGGGTTCCGCCTCGTACCACTCGACGCGGTGGCAAGTCCGCAGCAACAGCCCTGTCGCCGAGGCCGTACCGACCGCGTCCTCCAGTTGCTGAAAAGACGCTCCCAGTTCCTCCAGCGAATGGGTGGTGGCGTCGTTGAAGGCGCACCATGCGATCCGGCCTGTGGCATCTGCCGAGCTGGTCCTGTCTTCGAGTGGCGGGCCAGCGGTCTGGGCCATGAGTACCTCCTCAGTTCCACTGCTCTGGCGCCGGCAACAAGCGCCGTTGATGTGTCGGGGCCGCGCACTGGCGGGGCAACAGCGCTGGACGCCCGGTGATGCGAAGTGGTGGTACCGCGTCCTACCTCTGGCGCTCGGCCTCATCCAGCGTGAGACGGACGCACTTCCCCGCGAGCAGCGGGCAGAATTCGAGGTTCGAGGCCAGGACGGAAAGCATGTAGAGCCCTCGCCCACCGGCCTCGCCGTCGGACGGTTCCTTGATCACCGGGAGGGCTTTGCAGCCGTCGGTGACCTCGACTACGACTCCGGATTCGGTTTCGAACATGAGCAGTTCGCAGTTGCTGGTCGCAGCATGCAGGAGCACGTTGGTGAGCAATTCGCTCACGCCCAGGACAACCAGCTCCTCCAGATCCCCCCTGCCCCAGAGCTTCAGGTGGAGGCAGGTGGTGGTGCGCAGAACCCCGATGTCGCGGGGCTGAATGCCCGCCAGGACTGCGTGGTACCGCCTGGCCGGCTCAGTCACGGCGACGAACATCAACCCTCCTGGGGCTGGGGACGCCGGCACTGCCGACGATCACCGACGGGTCCGTGGTGTAGCTCAGACTGGGACCACCCCCGTGAGGTCCCAGTCTGAGGACGCTGCTCACGCACAGCGATAACACCGCGGAGCGGAAGGCGTGCACTGCGTCACATCGCTAGCGTCCCTCCCCCAGTGGCACCCCGTCAAGCATGTGACTGGCAAATTGCCAGTCCTGTTGCCAGTCATGTGAGTGGCAACGTCTGGATACACTGCCGGTGACCGGGCGGGTATGGCCTACTCCGACCGGATAGGCGAGCCTCAACCTCGGAGGGGACCAGATGGCAGCGACCATCCCGAGCAGCCCGGCCACCGCACGAAAGCAGTTCGGCGCTGACATCCGGCGCAGGCGCGACGACCGCGACCTCACCGCCGCGGACGTTGCGGTCCCCCTGGGTTGCAGCGTCTCCAAGGTCACCCGGATCGAGACCGGACAACGCAGCGCCACCGCCGAGGACTTCAACATCCTGATGGAGATCTTCGAGGTCCCGGACCAGGAGCGCAGCCACCTCGAGGCGCTGTTCAAGCGGGGCCGCAAGCGGACCAGCATGTGGTGGGACTCCTATGCGGACGTCCTCAGCTCGCGATACGTCGAGTTCATCCGTTACGAGCACGAAGCAGTCAGCGTTTTCGACTACCAGATCGTCTACGTTCCCTCGCTGTTGCAGACCGAGGACTACGCTCGCGCGGTCACCGCCGTCGGCTTCGCCGCACTCGGGCCTGACCAGATCGACAGCCTCGTCGAGGTCAAGATGCGCCGCCAGCACAGGATCCACGAGGACGAGCCTCTTCGGTTCCGCGGCGTGATCACCCAGGCCGCCCTTGAGTTCCACGTCGGCGGTCCCGCTGTCCAGGCTTCGCAACTGGGCCACCTCCGCACGATGATGTCCCTGCCCAATGTCGATCTCCGCGTGATCCCTTTCAGCAAAGGCGAAGAAGGGACACTGACCGGGGCGTTCAGCACCTTCACGAACGAAGGCCCGGACGCCCCGGAGGCCGCGTTCGCGGAGCATGTGACTGGTAGCGTCTTTGTTGACGATGCACTGGGTCTGCGGCGTCTCCACCGCTTGTCCAACTACCTTGCCGAGGCCGCCCTCAGTGTCGACGAGAGCCTCGAACTGATCGAGCAGACCGAGAGAAAACTGGCATCAGAATGATCAATGCGACGGAGCTGTACGCGGCCCCCCTTGCCGGAGCCAACTGGCACAAGAGCAAGTACACCGCCAACAATGGCCAGTGCGTGGAGCTTGCCCCGGTGCCCGCGTTGCCGGCAGTCGCAATCCGCGACTCGAAGAACCTCCAGATCCCGCCGATCAGGACCAGCAACCACTCGATGCAGCACTTCGCCGCGGCGCTTCTTGCTGGCGGGCTGGTCGCGGTATGAGCCACCCGGCATGCGCCGCCAAGGCCGCCCTCTACGCCCTTGATCTCAGCGCCGCAGTGTGGCTGGCGGCACCCGGCGGCGACCCTACGGACCGCCTTGAAGTGGCGTTCCTCGCGGACGGTGCCGTGGCTCTCCGGCACTCGGCCGACCCCAATGGCACCATCTTGCGGTTCGACGCCAACGAGTGGAAGGCATTCCTGCTCGGGCTCGAAGACGGCGAGTTCGACGCCGACATGGGCCATGCTCTGGCCTCCGCGCCAGCCCTGCTCGCGATGGCTGGCGGTTCGCCGGCCGTGCCGACCGGCTGAGAAGGGCGCGCCGCCAATCAGGGCGCCACGGGCATGTGTCGCGGCGCCGGTTGCGAAGCGCCCACTCAAGGCGTTGGCCAGCCATTGCCCCATCGACTCGGAGGCCCATGGTCTACCGGACGAGGTCGGCGTCGGTGCCTCGCGGCGGGGCGACACCAGTCAGCTCACGTGCCCGGTCAGCGAGTAGAGGGGCGAGCTCCGGGTAGTGCCCGCGGTCAACGGCCTGGAGCATCTCCGCAATTGCGATCAGCTGGCCGACGCGTCCGGCGGGGGTGTCGAGGATATCGGCGAACTCGCTGCGGATGCGGTCTGCCACCTCGGATACGAGGAGGCTGCTGACCAACAGGACCGCAGGGTCGTAGCCGACCGGCACCAGGCCCCAGCGCTCCCAGTCGAGGATCGTGAGCGGTCGGGCGGTCAGGTTGGCCCACTGAAGATCGCCGTGACCGGTGGTCCGCTCGACTTCGGCCGGTGCCGGGATGCCGAGGTACTTCGGGAAGACCTCTTCGACCCACGCCTGGCGCAGAGTGATCTTCGTGCCCGGGGCTTCCGCAATGGCGGCCAGAGCGTTCCGCAGTCCGGTCCACCAGCTGTCGTCCAGGCCGGGGTCATCACGGAGGTCCGGGGTCGAGGAGACCGCGGAACCTACCCGGTCGAAAACGTCCGCTTGGTAGAACCAGCCGGCTTCGGTCCAGTCCACGGAGTCGTGGAGCCGGGGGCGCGGGACGGAGTCGGGGACTAGCTGCTCAGCACCGAGGGTGCCTTGGCCGGTCGGCCGGGGTCCCCTGCGGCGGCTGCTTCTGGAGACCCGGAGCCAGATGTTCCCCGCCTGGCGACCCACAGTGGTTCCGGAGGTGCCGAAGACCGGCGGTCCGGTGCACACCAGGTTGAGGAATCCGGCGGCCCTCTGATGCGATGCCATCAGGTCGTTCCGGGTTTCGTCATCCGGCTGAAAGGACATCAAGCACCCTCCTGAGTCCTACATTGGGGATCGGTGATGACGAGGCTGACCGGCATCTGCAGCCCTGTGAGGTGATGGTCAGTCGAATCTGCGACCTCGCGGGCCAGGCCAGTCAGGGGATCGCGCCGGTCGGTGTTGTGCCGCTCGACGCTGTGGACGAACGCCAGGTCGGCGCGGCCGAGGACGGCGAGCGACTGCCCGGTCTGGGTGCGGACGCCCTCGGGGCTATGGCGGCCGCGCGAGTCGAAGCCGGTCTTCGTTGCCACTTTCACCTCCGGGTGTCCGGCCAGGACCGGGGCAAGTTCGCGTTGCCCCCCGGCGCGAGAACCGATCGATCGGCATGTGCTCCGGACAGCCGCAACTGACAGCCTGGATGAGTCCTTGGCGGTCGTCATATTCGCGAAGAAATATAACGATGGGTGACAAAGAGTGATGATGAGTGACCAGCGCGGGGCCCGTCCCGCAAAGAGCTCAGGTACGCCCATGCCTTGACGCGGGCGACGCTCCGCTTCCCGATCGCCTCCGGCAACAGCCCGGAGGCAAAGAAGGAGCGAGAGATGGCGGTCGATCCGACCAACGACGGGCTGCTGCTCGTGGCAGAAGAACTGGGTGCCGTGCACGACCGGTACGACAGCCTCCGATCGGACAACGCCGGCTCGGGCGGCGACGACCCGTGGCCCGGCGGCGACGGCAACCTGCACGAGAGCGCGTGATCAAGCCGGCCGGTGGCCCAGCGGCAGCCGCTGGGCCACCGGCCGGTCCGGCAACCGGAATTCAGAGGAGGTACAAATGGAACACAAGTTGATCGAGGCCGTCGAGACGGCGCTCGGATGGACGGGACCGCAGCCGATAGGCAACCGGTTCGCGCGAGGCCGTACGGACGAAGAGGGGCTCGTGGAACGGCTGCTCACCCCGCAGCGGCTCCTCGACCTGGTGATGCGGCGCAGCCTGTACCGGCCGCAGTTCCGGGTGTTCCAGGAGCAGGCCGAGGTTCACCCGGCGGTCTACTTCACCGACAACGTCAGCCCTCGGGGTCAGAGCATCCCGGTGGTCAACATGAACGCGCTGGCGCGGCTGCTCCGGGAGGGCGCGACGGTGATCCTCGATCAGGCGAACGTCGCGGACCCCACCTTGGAGGTGGCCTGCCGGGCGTTGCAGTGGTGGAGCGGGGAGCGGGTCCAGGTGAACGTCTACTGGACCACCGGTGAGGCGGAGGGCTTCCCGTTGCACTGGGACGACCACGACGTCGTCGTGGTCCAACTGGCGGGCGAGAAGGGCTGGGAGGTCCGCGGCCCGTCCCGGCTGGCGCCCATGTACCGGGACGCCGATCCCAACGCCACGCCGAGCGAGGAGGTGCTGTGGTCCGGCGTGATGCGCGCCGGCGACGTAATGCACATTCCGCGCGGCCACTGGCACCGGGCCGGTCGCGCCGGCCATGGGAGTGCCGGGCACTCACTGCACGTCACGTTCGGCATCACCAAGCGCACCGGCGCCAGCTGGATGGCCTGGCTCGCCGACTGGTGCCGCGAGCAGGAAGTCTTCCGGCATGACCTCGTCCGCACCCCGGGCGCCGACGACACCGGACTGCGCTCCGCCGCACGGGAGTTGGTGGACCTCCGGACGCCCGCCGAGTTCCTCACCGCCTACGAGCGCGCGGCCGGGCCCGCACGGCAGATTCCATACCTGGACGTGTTCGGACCGCTGACCGCGGCAGTGTGCACGACGAACTTCCGTCCGGAGATCCAATCCGCCGCCAGCACCGTGGAGGTGCTCGCCGCCGGACAGCGTCTCGTCTTCGCGGCCAAGGCCGAACCCGCCCTGCGGCTGCTGCTCAGCGGGCGCCCGGTGCTGCTGACCGACGCCGAGGCCGCTGTCGGCACCGAAGTGCACGCGGTGGCCGCCCTGTTGGTGAAGGAGGGTCTGTGCGCGCCGCTGACCGACGAGTTGTCCTCGGGCTACACCGGTCTCGTCACGAACGCCGCGTCCTGACCGCCGCGTTGGACCTCGGTGTCACCGCGATCGACACTGCGTTCAACTACCGGGGCTTCACCTCGCACGCGACGCTCGCCGGCCTTGGCAGCGATCTGCTGTCCAGGTTCACGCTCTCCACCAAGGTCGGCTACTTCCCCGGCCCCGGCGGCGCCCGCCACAGCCTCGATCCGGGCGCCCTGCGGGCCGCGCTCGGTCAGGCCGTTCGCGATCTCGGGCGGGAGCCGGACGTGGTTCTGTTGCACAACCCGGAGGCGTCGCTCGGCGTCGGCGAACAGGGCCGGCAGCAGCTGGCTGCCGCCTGCGACGTCCTCGCCGAGGCGGCGCAGGCGGGCACCTGCAAGGCCTGGGGGATCTCGTCGTGGGATCCGCGCACCTTGGCCGCGCTCGGGGCGCCGCTGCCCTCGGCTCCCGAGGTCCTGATGGTCCGGTCGGGGCTGCTCGTCGGTCACGAGGTGCTGGCCGCTAGCGGGTTGCTCATGGCGGAGTGGGGCATCGGTGCCGAGCGACGATGGGGAATGAGCCCGTTCGGTGGCAGTCTCGCCGATCCGCCCTGGCGTACGAGCGACCCCTGTCTCTTCCTGGCCGGTGAGACGACAGGGGTGACGAAGGTACAGGCGGCGCTACGGGTCGCCTTCGAGCTGCCGGCGGTCGGGACTGTCGCGGTGGGCACCGATCGGCCCGACCACCTGCGCGAGCTGGTCGATGCCGCCGGCCTCACGGTCGACACCGAACTCGTCGGCCGGTATCGGGATTTGCTGGTCGCACGAGCTGCTCACAACCGTTGAAGCTCGCGGACCAGCTGCTCGGCCTCGGCCCGGGCGGGCCCGACCCGGGGGTCGTCCGGGTGAGCGTGCGAACCGGCGATCTTCGCCAGCACGAACAGCCGCATCACCTTGCCGTCCCGGCTCTCCAGGTCCGCCCGGCGCTCGCGCCGCACACGGTCGGCGAGCGCCGGGACGGCGAGCGACGAGCCCAGCAGCGACGCCGAGTCCAAGCCCCGCGGCGCCATGCCCCAGTCCTCCCAGTCGAACAGACAGAAGGCCGGGCCGGTGACGTTCGCCCAGTTCAGATCCGCGTGCGCAGGGCACCACGACCCCACCTGCGTGTTCATGGCCAGCGGGAACGCGGACCAAATCACCTCGTCGACGTGCTGCTGGGTGATCGCCACGGTGTCCGGCGTCGCCACCCGCGCGGTGCGCTGCCCGGCAAGCGCGTCGAGGGACGCGCCCAGGGCGGCCCACCAACTGCCGGGCAGGTCCGGCTCGGTGGCCAGGATCGCTGTGCCGACCGGCGCGGCCGGGAGGAGGGAGGTCTCGTCCGCTCGCCAGATCGCCGCGTCGCCCGGTTCGGGCCAGGACACCGATCCGGCCCACCGGGGCATGGCCACACCGGTCAGGACTGCGGCGGTCTCGGTGCCAGCCCAGCCCTGCTCGCGCGCCCTGCTCCACGGGCGGCGCTCGATGCGGACCCAGGTCGAGCGGTCGGTGGGCGCTCCGACCGTCCGGCGCTTGAGCACCAGCCGGCCTCGATCCAGGGTCGTACCGAGGCGCTTCTCGACCAGTTCGAGAACGTGCTCGACCGGTTCCTTCCGAAGGTCCACCGGCCGGCTGGCCGTGTCAGCGAGCGTCATGCCGGCGACCGTAGCAGGCCGCGGCGAGACCGGGCCGCGCCCAGCACAAGATCGGCAGGCGGTCCGCCAACGCCAGCTTGTGCGAGAGCCCCTGGCCGAGAACGGACCTGGCTGTCGCGCCCGTCCTGGGTGGCTGGGGCTTCCGCAGCCCGAAGAGGAAGACGGGCCAGATCGGGCGGGGTTCCAATCGCATCGAGGTAGCCGACGATCCGGTCGATATGCGTCAGCCGCACCTGCCCCGACTCCAGCCGGGACAAGTAACCCTGCGTCAACCCGGTGATGTCCGCGAGCTCGTCCTGCTGAAGCTGGAGGAGGTCACGCAGGCGTCTGCTCAGCCCGCCGAAGTCCAGCTCGGCAAGGCTTACGCGCATCAGCTCATCGCGCCACACCCACGCCGGCACCGGGTCGGATTCAGGCCCGAAGGCTGCTCGCGCGCACGGACCGCACACGTTGCCGCTGGCGTTGTACCTGCTGAGCGCACAGCCGCAACGCTCGCACCGTCTTCCCCTCACTCCGGCTCCCTCCAACTCCGGGCCCTAATCGGACACCACGACGGCTGGCACGCGGAACTGCCGCCCGATGTGGGCAGACCGATCGAACTGCCCAGTCTTCCGACCGGCTGCTGGCACGGCCATGTCGTCTGCCTGTCACCTGGGGGAGCGACCTGCATCGAGATGTCTTCGAGGTGTCATCTTCGCCACGATCACGATCGTGACCTGCGGCGTCTCAAGCGAGCCGTCGCAGCGGACTGGCCAGCCGACGCTTGTTCTGGGCAGGATTCCGGGCATGAGAATCTTGGTGGTCGGCGGGGGCTGGTTTCTGGGCAAGGCAGTGGTGGAGGAAGCGCTGGGGCGCGGTTGGAGCGTGACGACGTTCAACCGCGGGCGATCCGGAGTGCTTCTGCCTGGCGTGCGGCAAGTGTTGGGAGACCGGACATCGGTCGACGACCTGGCGCGACTGGCCACGCAGGGTCCATGGGACGCAGTGATCGACACGTCTGCCGGTGAGCAGCCGCCGAAGGTGGTGCTCGCGGGCACGCGGGCGCTGGAGAGCGCGACCGAACGCTACGTCTACGTGTCGACAGTCTCGGTGTACGCAGGATGGCCGGACCAGCCGCTCAAGGTGGGCGATCCGTTGATGGACGGGCCGGCCGACGCCGATAGTGATTACGGCAGGAATCCGGAGGGCTGGCGCGGTCCGGATCTCCACTACGGGCGGCAGAAGGCTGGCGGTGAGCGCGCGGTCGTCGAGACGTTTGGGTCCGAGCGGTCCTGGCTGCTTCGTCCCGGGGTGATCCTAGGTCCGGGCGAGTACGTCGGTCGGCTCCCGTGGTGGCTGCGGCGGGCTGAGCGCGGCGGCGAGATCCTGGCACCGGGCAGGTCGAACAAGACCATCCAGCCGGTCGACGTCCGCGATGTCGCGCGTTTCGCGGTCGACGTTGCCGAGCGACCTGGCGGTGGAGTCCACAACGTGACGGCACCGATCGGCCGCGACACGATGGGCAGCTTTCTCCAGGCGTGCCTGGACGCGACGGGCCGGCGGGGTGAACTTCGCTGGGTTCCGGACGGCACTCTGCTTGACCACGGCGTCCGGCAGTGGACGGAGCTTCCGCTCTGGCGGACGAACGAGGGCGTCTGGCTGGTTGACTCCGAACCGACGTATGCCGCCGGATTCACCTGCCGTCCGTTGGAGGAAACGGTGCGGGACACCTGGGAGTGGCTTCGGGCGGGCAACACTCCAGTCCCCCACCCGCGCGCCTCTGCCCACGGCATCGCCCCGGGACGGGAGAAGGAGATCCTGGCCGCTGTCGGATCGCCACGCTGACGGACTGGCAGGAGGGCGGGCCAGCGCGACGCCGGCCCGCCCCACTCGGCTCTGCTGCTCTACCCGAGGGACAGTCGAGCAACAGCGCCGCCGATCTGCCTGGGGACAGCAACCCGCGTGTACTCCTCCAGCGCCTCCCTGAGCACGATGGCACTGGGCGAGGTTCTGACGGGCTCCGCTGTGAGCAGCCGGCTGACGTGAACGACACGCTCGACCAAGCCCACGGCCCTCCGTTCGGGGGCGAGCGCTGCGATGGGCTTCAACACCTCGGCGGCTTCCTCCAGTTCCCCACCGAGGATCAGCGCAGCCGCGAGGTCCGCCCGCGCCTCCGCCTCGATCCGGGGAATCTGCTGAGCTTCGGGCAGGGTGGCCAGCAGCTCCAGCACCTGTCGGGCGTGGTGCTGGGCTGCGGCGCCATCCCTGAGGAGAAGGAACGTTGTGCCGTGTGAACGGGAGATGCGCTCGGGGCCGTGGAGGAACTCGCCGGCCAGTTCATCGTGGAGATCATCGACCTCGGCGGGGTCGAGGTCGAGAGCGCGCTCGACCGCGGCCGTCGCGCGCAGCCGGTCCCCGAGGTGGCCGTAGGCCCTGGCCTCGATCGCGGCGATACGGGCCTGGCCGGCCGCACCGACCCCGGCGAACGACCGGGCCTGGTGAATGAAGCGGATCGCTTCGCTGGGGCGGCCCTCCCAGTAGGAGAGCATGCTCAGCGTCCCAGCCGCGAATGCAGCCAGGGGGGTGAAACCGGTGACTTCGGCGTACATGCCGGCGGACCGGGCGAGCCGAGCGGCTTCTCCTAGGGAACCGAGGTCGAAGGCCGTCATGGCGAGCAACGCCGTCACCTGGCCGATCGCGATCAGCAGCTGCTGCTTCTGCTCGGGAATATGGGTGCGGTTCAGGAGAGCTTCGGTGTCCGTCCGCATCTGACGGGCTTCGCGCAGCACGTCGAACGGCGGCCGGGTGTTGTAGGTGCGGGCGAGTCGGCGAACGTCTTCCTGGACCTGGTCCACGGACAGGTCGGAGAGGAAGGCGGACGCAACGGAAGCGGCATGGGCGGATGCTTCGCGTGCGGTCATCGCGAGTTCTCTTTCAAGGTCTTGCCGGGATAGTGCGGTCGGGTCTCCCCCGCGGGGCGGAGCCAGAAGTTCGACGATCGGCCGTTCGTCGAACAGGTGCTGCATCGTCTGCACGTACACACTCGTCGGCTGACGGACCTTCCCGGCAACCCAGCGCCGGAAGGTCGCTTCGGACATGTCCAGGTCGCGAAACCGAGGGTCCTTGAGGGCACGCGCCAGGCGGTTGCCGGCCTTCCTGAACTCCCTGCGGAAGTCCGGGAACTCCCATCCCGCCTTCTCGATCAGGGCTTCCAGTAGCGTCCTGCTCGCCATGACGTGATCTCCGCCCCTCAGTCTCAACCCGGCTCAGCCGCCGCATACGCGAGAAGAGCCCGCTTCCAGCAATACCCGACACGGGGCCGCCCTGCGACGAGATCTGACGAGATGACACCTCGATGATCTGCTGTCGACTTCGCGGGCCGGCAGATGACGCCTCGCTGTCGTGGCGCTGTTCGGACCCGAGCGGCACAGTGGGTTGGCGATCACCGCAGCAGCATGCGAAGCGATCCAGGCGCGCCCCACTCGCCAACTCGGTTGCCGGTGCAGCTGGCTACTCGTCGGTCGTCCTGCTGCCACCCTCTGGGCGTCCGCTGCAGACTCTCGATCAGCCTCTGGTTCGCCCGCCAATTTGCCATGCCCATGACCGGAAGGACCATCTCATGATCGCCGCGCCGTCTGTCCGGCCGGTGTACCACCCTGCTGGGTTCGACGAGGCGCTCCGGCCCGCCGTGGACGATCTGATGCGCGGCCTGTGGCGGTCGACGGAGCGGCTGCTGGCGGTATCCGCGAACGACCCCGGCTGCTGGACGACCCGGACGCAGGTGTTGGCGTTGGCCGCTGCCCGGTCGACGGTGCTCGCCGACTGGGAGCGCGAGAGTCCTGGGGCTCCGGGTCTCACTGTGCTGCGTATGCGGGTGATGGTCGAGCACGCGTTGACCGCCGGCCGGGCCGGGCAGCCGCAGGTGTGGAAGCTGGAGCAGGAGGCGAGGGCGGCGTGCTGGACGGCGGCGCAGGCCGATCCGGCGGACCCGGTTCCGTGGGTGTGTCTGCTCGCCCTGGCCGTGCTGGACCGTGACCGGTCTCTGCCCGAGCACCGGTGGCTTTCGACGGATCCGATGCTCCCGGCCGGCCCGTGGGGGCTGCTCGACGAGGTGCTTCGTCGCGATCCGGTGGGCCGTGAGGCGCACCACCGCATGTACCGGTACTGGCAGCGGGAGAGTCGTTCCGCGGCGCTCGACTTCGTGCACAGGGTCACGACGCGCGCGCTGCCGGGGTCTGCGATCGCGGCCCTGCCGCTGTACGTGTCGGTCGACCAGTACCGCACCGCGCAGCGCCGGGACGCGGTAGTGCGCGGGCAGTGGCGGCGGGATCCGCACTTCTCGAACACGCAGCGTGCCTACCGGAGTTGGCGGGAGTCCGAGCCGGGGGCGTGGACGGTTGCGGATCTGAGTCATCTCGCGCACGCGCTGTGGGCGTCGGCGCAGATGGGCGCTGCTGTCGAAGTGTTCGAGGTGCTCGGCCCGTTCGCGTCCTCCGCGCCGTGGAGCGACGTGGCCGATTCCCCGGCGGAGGGCGAGGCCGTGCTGTTGACCGCCCGGCAGCAGGCGTTCGCGGGCCGTGCCACTGCGCTGGCCTGACCCTGCCCCTCCTGTTCCCCCACCTTTCCCTCTTCTACTGCACGGAGGTTGTCCCATGCCGCCCGCACACGCCGCGCCGCTCCAGAGCGACGAGGAGCATCTGCGCCGTCTCGGCTACGAGCCGAAACTTGCCCGCCGGATGAGCGCGTTCGAGAACTTCGGCAGCGCGTTCAACGTGATCTGTGTTCTGGCCGGCTGCCTGACGATGTTCTCGTTCGGGCTGAACACGGGCGGCCCTGCGGTGATGTTCTGGGGCTGGATCGGCGTCGGCGCGATGGTCCTGTTCGTCGGCAGGGCGCTGGCGGAGGTCACCTCCGCCTACCCCACGAGCGGCGCGTTGTTCTTCATGGCCCACCAACTGGGCGGCCCCCGCTGGGGCTTCGCCGTGGGATGGCTCAACCTGCTTGGCCTGATCGGCGGTATTGCCGGGATCGACTACGGCGCCGCCAACTTCACGGGCGCGTTCCTGAACATGCAGTTCGGCTGGACGCCGACCCCATCGGGCCTGTTCGCGATCTTCGTCGTGATCCTGCTGGTCCACGCCGCGCTGAATCTGGGGAGCGTGCGGCTGGTGTCCGTGCTCAACAGCGTCTCGGTCTGGTGGCAGATCTGCGGTGTCGTCCTGATCGTCGGGCTGCTGGCGGTCGTGCCCGCCCGGCACCAGGACGCGTCGTGGGTGATGACGCACTTCGTCAACAACACCGGCTGGAGCAGCCCGTTCTACGTGTCGTGCCTCGGCCTGCTGCTGGCCCAGTACACATTCTCGGGCTACGACGCCGCAGCTCACATGTCGGAGGAGACGACGAGGGCGTCGGTGTCGGCGCCGCGCGGGATCGTCCGCTCGATCTGGGTGTCCTGGATCGCCGGCGCGGTGCTGCTGGCGGGGATGCTGTTCGCGATCGGCGACTACGACACCGTCCTGAACACCTCCACCGGCACACCGGTGGCGCAGATCTTCCTCGACGCGCTCGGCCCGACGGGGGCGAAGGCGTTGTTGATGGTGGTGATCGTGGCGCAGCTGTTCTGCGGGAACGCGGCGACCGCGGCGAGCGCCCGGATGGTGTTCGCGTTCTCCCGTGACGGGGGGATCCCCGGGTCGGGGTTGTGGTGCCGGGTGTCGGAGCGCACCGGCACTCCGGTGGCGGGGGTTTGGCTGTCGGTCGGCGCGGCGTTCGTGCTGGCGCTGCCGGCGTTGTGGAGCGCGACGGCGTACGGAGCGGTGACCGCCGTCAACGTGGTGGGCATGACGCCGGCGTACGCGGTGCCGGTGTACCTGCGCCTGTCCCGCCGGGGCCGCCGGTTCGAGCCGGGCCCGTGGAACCTGGGCCGCAAGGGGCCGGTGATCGGGTGGATCGCGGTCGGGTGGGTCGCCGTGGTGAGCGTGCTGGTGATCCTGCCGCAGTCCTACCCGATCACGGTCGACACCTTCAACTACGCACCGGTGGCACTCGTCGCCGTGCTGCTGCTGGCCGGCGGGTGGTGGTGGATGCGGGCCCGCCACGAGTACATGCCGCCGGTCCAGCAATCCGCCGAGCTGGTCGAGTTGGCCGGGGAGGTCGTGTGAGCAGCCGGGGTCGGGGCATGCGGGGCCGCAGGCGGACTGCCAAGGTGACCGGGCTGCGGACGGCCGGACAACTGGTCTCGCCGGTCGACGGCGGCGGGACCGTGGCGGTCATGGCGGCCGACTTGCCGACCGGGCAGCCGGAAGAGCTGATTGGCCGCTTCGGCATCGAGACGGTGCTGCTGGCGACGATCGACGCGCAAGGCCGTCTGAAGGGCAAGGAGTACGACGCACGGACCCTGGTTGAGCGGCTGCGGTCGGGGGCGCTGAAGCCGGAGATGTGCGGGTACGTACTCGGCACCGACCTGAGCATGACCCCGCCGGACGCCGGGCCGTTCTCCTGGCAGTCGGGCTTCGGGGACGTCACCCTGCTGCCGGACGTGGAGAACGCCAGGATACTGCCGTGGCTGCCGGGCACCGCGCTGGTCCTCGCTGATCCGGTCAGCGGCGGATGCCCGCACCCGCTCGCCCCGGGCACGGTGCTCGCCGAGCAGCTGCACCGCCTCGTCCGTCTCGGCCCGGTTCCGATGGTGGGGATCGAGACCGAGTTCGTGCTCTACGAGGGCACGGCCCGGGACGTGGCGTCCGGCTGGCGCGGGCTCCGCCCCGCGGTCGGGGGCAACGGCGACTACGCGCTCGACCAGCCGCCGGCGGTGCGGGAGTTCGGCCGCCGCCTGCGCCGCCACCTTGCCGGAGCCGGCCTGCCGGTCGAGGCCGTCAAGGGCGAAAGCGGGCACGGCCAGGTGGAGGTCACCTTCCCCTACGGACAGGCCATCGATGCGTGCGAGCAGCACGTGCTGTTCAAGCACGCCGCGAAGACGATCGCCGAGGAACAGGGGCTGACGGCGTCGTTCATGGCGGCCCCGTCCACCGGCGTCGGCTCGGGGATGCACCTGCACGTGTCCCTGCACGACTGCGACGGCCCGATGCTGGCCGCCGACCCGGCGCACGGGATCGAGCTGTCGGAGCTGGGCGAGCACGCGGTCGCCGGGCTGCTGACGGTGCTGCCGGAACTCGCGCCGCTGTGGGCGCCGTACGTGAACAGCTACAAGCGGTTCGCCGACCGCAGCTTCGCGCCGACCCGCCTCGCGTGGGGCCGCGACAACCGCACCTGCGCCGTGCGCGTGGTCGGGCACGGCCGGAGTCTGCGGCTGGAGGTGCGGCTGCCGGGGGCGGACGCCAATCCGATGCTGGCGCTGGCGGCGGTGATCGCCGGCATCCGGCTCGGCGTCGCGGAGAAGCTCACGCCCCTGCCCGCGGTCGGCGGCGACGCCTACCGGCGGCTGGACGCGCCGCTGGTGCCGCGCTCGCTGGAGGAGGCCCTCGCCCGGTTCGAGACGAGCGCGCTGGCCGGTGAGCTGCTGGGCGAGCCGGTCGTCGCGCACCTGGCCCGCGTCGCCCGCATGGATCTGGACCACCACGCCGCCCGCGTCACCGACGCCGAGGTCGAGCGCGGCCTGGCCCAGGCATAGCCCCGGGCCGGCGGCGGGGCTTCGCTCCCCTCCGCCGGCCCGGACCAACTTCCCACCCTCTCTTGTCCGTTGGAGGAACCGCATGGACACCACCACCCGCCCCGGCTCTGCCGCCGGGGCGAGCCGCTCCGGCGCGGTGCCGCCGCTGCTGGCCGCGCCGCACCTGGTCGACGTCGCCGCGCCCGGCATGGAGGGCCTGGCCCGGTGGCTGGCCGGGGCCGGGGCCGATGTCACCGGCTCCGTCCCGGCCGACGTCGCCTGCAGCCCTGTCGTGGCCGCCCTCGAAGCGGCCGGCGTCCGGGTGCACGTCGGCTTCGACCCGGCGCACGTGGGCGCGGAGCGCAGCGCGGTGGTGTGGTCGAGCGCCGTCGCCGCCCCGCACCCCGAACTCGACCGCGCCCGTGCCGTGCATCTGCCCGTCCTCGGCCGGGCCGCCGCCCTCGGGACGATCACCGCCGACGCGGGCGCGGTGACGGTGGCTGTCGGCGGAAGCCACAGCACCACCACCGCTGCCGCCGCCCTCGCCGCCGTCCTCGACGACGGGCACACCGGCTGGATCCTCAACAACCCCGCCATCGGCGCAGTCGCCGGGCGCGCCGCCGGGCGCCGGATCGTGGCCGACTTCTGCCCCGACACCACCACCCACGAGGCCGCCCCGCCCTACGCCTGGCAGCACCTGCCCGCCCCGTATCTGCCGAACACCGAGCAGCACCACACGGCCGCGCTGATCATGTCCACCGGCGCCAACGCCCCGCACTACGAGGACGCCGTCGCCGGACTCGACGCCGCCGAACGCCTCGCCCGCCGCGCCGGCACCGTGGTGCTGCCGACCTGGGACGCCGGCGTTGCGAACCTCCACGAACGCCTTACCCACCGGCCCGGACCGGACGTGGTCACCGTCGGCACGGACGCCGCCTCCACCGTCCGGATCATCCGCCTCGCCCGCAACGCCGCCGGCTTCCACGCGGTGCTGCGCCATCGTGCGGAGGGCCATGGCTTCGATCTGCGGGTGGCCGGCCGCCACCATGCCCTGGCAGTGTGCGCGGCCATCGCCACCGCCCTCGCGATCGGGGAGGACCCGCACGCCGTCGTCGAGCGCGCCACCGCCTTCCCCGGCGCGCACCGCTCCCTCACCGCCCTCGGTGAGAAGGCGGGAATCGCCGTGGTCGACTCCCGAGCCCGGCACCCACACGAGATCACCCAAGACGTGAAGGCCGCCCGGCAGCTCACCGAAGGCTCCCTGGTCGTCGCTCTCACACCGGACGGCCTCGCCCGCGCCGGCGCGCACACCGCCGAACTCGGCAACGCCCTCGCCGACGCCGACCGCGTGCTGCTCCTGCCCGTCGACACCCCGCTGACCCACCACACCGTCGCGCCCGACCCGCTCGACGGCATCGAGCGGGCGGCCCGCCGCCAACTCGGGGCCGCAGCGGTCCACCGCCTGCGCACCGGACGGAACGCGGCCCGCCCCGAGCAGCGGATCGGCGCACTGGTCGACGCGGGCGACCTGGTCCTCGTCGTCGGCACCGGCAGCGCCGAGCAGCTCGGGCCGCGCCTGCTGACCCACCTCGCCCAGCCCGGCGTGGCCACCCCGCAACAGCCGTGAGCCATCCGAACCACCGCCCGTCGAAGAGAGACCCGCTGTGATCCCCGACCCGATTCCCGAACTGACCGACGCGCAGCGCCGGTTGATCGTGCTCGTCGCCGGCGGCGCGACCTTCACGCAGATCGCCGCCGACCCCGCCACCTGGCTTCAGCCGGCCGGTGTGCGCGACGCGATCGACGCCGTTCTCGCCGCGACCGGCACCCGTACCCCGGCGCACCTGGCGGCGTGGGCCACCGCTCGGCGGTTCGTCACCGAGCCGGTGCGGCCCTGCGGCGCGCTGGTCGCTGCACCCGCTCTGGCCCGGCGGCATCAGCAGGTCCTGCGGGGCTGGGCGGGCGGGATGACCGATCATGACCTGGTCGCCGACTTCGGCGTCGCGTGGACCACGGTCCGCAGTTACGGCAAGGCGGTGTTCGCCGGTCTGGGCGTCGGCTGTGCGTCGCAGGCCGTCGTCGTCGGCGTCCTGGCGGGCCTGGTGCTGCTGAGCGACATCGACTCCGACTGGCCGGCCCAGGCGCTGGCCGGCACCGCCTCCTCCGCGAGCGGCGGTCCCGCGGCGGGGCGGACGGACACCGCCGGCGCTCCGGCTCTGGTGCAGTTGTGACCGCCCCCGACCGGCAAGAAGCCGTGCACCTGACCCGTCTGCGCGACCTCACGGCCCAGGAGCACAAGCTCGCCGTCCTCGCCGCAAGCGGCATCGGCCCCCGCGGCATCGCCGCCGCGCCCGGCCCCTACAAGAGCACCGAGGTCGCCCGGAAAGCCGTCGAGGCCCTCCTGAGCAGGACCGGCGCCCGTACCAGCGCCCAGCTCGCCGGCTGGATGGCCGCCGCCGGCTACGTCACCGCCGCGGACGACACCAAGAGGGCTTCGGCCGTCCGATCCGAGCTGCCGCCCCGGTGCCTGACGATCCTCCACGGCTGGGCGGACGGCCTCACCACCGACGCGATCACCCACGTGCTCGGGCTCGGCACCGCGAAGGAGTCGATGGCCGCCTACCTGCGCACGCTGTTCCTGCACCTGGGGGTGTGGAGCCCGGAGGAGGCCGTCGTCGTCGGCGTCCTCGCCGGGCTCGTCGAGCCCGCCGCGCCAGGGGATCTCGAAGCGGCTGCCGGCGGGGCGGCGCGGTGAGCGCCGGCTCGTTCGAGGCGCAGCTGGCCCGGAAGGACGCGGCGCTGCGGCGGCTCGGACGGCTCGCCGTCGGCGCACTGCTGGCCTCCTCCCTCCTCACGCTCCTCGTCGGGATCGTCGTCGGCTTCGCGATCGGCAGCGTCCCCGCGACGCGCACCCGCGCCGAGCAGCTCGTCCTGCTCGCCATCACGGTCCTCTGTGTTCTCGTCGGCGCCCTGGAGTTCCGCGCCTACCGGGCCGGCCGCGGTCCGCTCGCGCGGTGGCGCACCCGCCCCGCGCACGTGCCGACGACCGCTCCGTGCCGCACCGGCCGTGCCGCGATCGCCGTCGTGTGCTTCCTGCTCGGCCTGCCCACCGGAGCGGCCCTGCTGTTCCTCATCGAGCACCGCGACCGGGCCCATCCCGTCTGGCTCGCCCTGGCCGCAGCCCCCGCCCTCGCGGCGGCGGCAGGCGTCGACTGGCTGACCCGCCGCCGCGCGGCAGCCGACCGCACCACCCCGCTCCACACCCATGGCGGCCGTCCGGTTCAGGGCCGCACCCCCAACACCACCGACAACGGAACACCACCTCGCCGATGACGACAGCACCTCCCGTCGAAGCCCCGCCCTACGAGTCCGACCAGCTGTTCCGGCGCCTGCTCAGGTCGCACCCCGGTGTCGTCGTCGACGCCCAGGCCCTGATCAGCGCCGCCCCCGCCGTCTCGCGGGCTGGGCTGCCGCCGCTGGTCCAGCTCCTGGTGCTCGCACGCGAAGCCGGCCTTCCCGTCCTGCTGCGCGGAGGGGAACTCGCCGAGTGGGTCCGCGCGGAGTACCGCCGGCGCGGAGTCCAGCAGCTGTGGACCGGCGTCCTGACGGGCGACGATCACCGCTACAAGGCGGCCCTGCCGTACGTGACGGCGGTCCTGCCCGACCAGGCGCAGGAGTTCCTCACCCCGATGCCGGGGCTGCTCGTCACGGTGGCCGGCCGGCTGATAGGCCCGCCGCAGCACCCCGTGCCCTTGCATTCGTACGCCGAGGGCCTGTTCGTGCAGCTGATGACGGGCCGGACCTACGCCCAGATCACTGAACTGTCCGGATACCCGCGGCACTTCATCAGCAGCACCACCTTCCGCTCCGTCAGGCTCCGGGGGTGCGTGAACGCCGCGCACCTGATCACCCGGGCGATCGTCGACGGCTACCTCGACCCGGTACTGGCGCTGCGTACCGCCGTCAGCCCGCCAACCGCCCCGAAGCCGGCCGACCTCGACTTCCTCATCGCCACCATCGCCGGCGAACTGACCGATGTCGCCCGCCGGTTCGGCCGGACCGTCGGCACGGTCATCCACCGCAGGCACTTCGCCATCCGGGCCCTGGGCGGCCTCACCCCCAATCACGCCCGCGCCATCGCGCTCGCCATCGGCGCCGTGCCCGACTCGGCCATCCCGGCCCGCGGGCCCTACCCACCCGACGGACGAGGCCCCACGGTGAGGCCGACATGAGCGTCCGCCCACGTCCTCGGACCACCGCAATCGGCCTGGTCGAGCCGGGCCGTCGGCCCGGCACCGCCTGCCAGCCGCCCGCGCCCATACCCCGCAGGGAAGTGATGAGCCACCAGTTCCTACCCGGCCGCCTGCGGTACGTCGAAGCGCCGGAGCCGTTCGAGCCGGACGGCCAGCCGTCGGTGTTCCTGGCCGGGGCGACCGTCGGCTGCCCGGACTGGCAGTGGGAGGCGGTCGAGCTGTTGGCGCGCGCCGGCTTCGACGGGACCGTCCTCAGCCCCCGCCCGTCCCGCAACCCGGACACCGACCCCTACGCCGCGTGGGCGCCGCTCGGCTGGCAGGACCGCAACATCCGCCGCACCAGCGTCGTCCTGTTCTGGAACCCGATCGGCCCCATGCGCGTGCAGGACTGCTACGAGGCCGGCCTGTTCACCCCGTACGGCGGGGTGGTGGTCGTCGGCTGCGACCCCGCCGACCCCGTCCAGCGCGCCAACCGCGTGCTGCTCGCGCACCGCATGCCGTGGCTGCCCGTCGCCGACAGCCTTCCCGGCACCGTCGCCGCCGCCCTCGCCGCGCTCACCACCCCCGCCCCCGCCCGGGGCTGACCACCCGCCACCCGCCCGACGTCAGGACCACCATGCCCCGCACCGCCACCCAGTTCCGGATCGAGGACCACGCGCTCCTCGGCAACGGCCGCACCGCCGCCCTCAGCACCCCCGACGGGACCGTCGACTGGTTGTGCCTGCCGGATTTCGACTCGCCCGCCGTGCTCGCCAGCCTCCTCGGCACGAGTGAGCACGGCATGTGGCGGATCGGCCCCGCAACCGGCGGCGGCACCCCGCCGGTCGCGGACCGGCGTCGCTACATCGGCAACAGCACCGTCGTCGAACAGACCTGGCACACCGCCGGCGGCACGCTGACCGTCACCGACTTCCTCACCGCGCCCGACGCCGCCGACTACGCGCCCGCGCAGCTGATACGCATCGCCGCCTGCACCGAGGGCACCGTCACCGTCTCCTCCACCCTCGCCCTGCGCCCCGACCACGGTGCGGCTCTGCCGGTCGTCCACCCGGTCGAGTTCGGAACGCCGCGCACCCGCCTCACCCACGACGGCGACACGTTCTGGCTCGACGGGCCCGCCCACGCCTCCGACGACGACGGCGTCCAGCACTGCGAGCAAGTCCTCGTCGCTGGCCAGCGGGCGGTGTTCGCGCTGACCTGGTCCGCGACCGGCGCGCCCGCTCCCGTCCCGCCGACCGGCGCGGAACTCGCCGCCACGCTTCGCTGGTGGGAGGACTGGGCAGGTGAGTGCACCTACACCGGCCCGGACCGGGACGCGGTGCTGCGCTCGGCCATCACCCTCAAGGCCATGCAGCAGGTCGACACCGGCGCGTTCGTCGCCGCACCCACCACCAGCCTGCCCGAACGCCTCCCGCCCGCCGGTCGCCCGGCGAGGACTGCCGCACCTGGGACTACCGCCACATGTGGCCCCGCGACAGCGCCTGGTACGTCTCCACCCTCCTGCGCTGCGGGTTCACCGAGGAAGCCCTCATGTGGAGGCACTGGCTGCTCGCCCGCACCGACCCGAAGGACCTGCGCCCGCTGTACCGCCTCGACGGCGGCACCGACACCGCCGAGCGGATCCTCGCCCACCTGCCCGGCTGGCGGGGCGCGGGCCCGGTGCGCGTCGGCAACGGAGCCGACGGCCAGCTCCAGCTCGACGTGTTGGGCGAACTCGCCGACACCCTGTGGCAGATGGAGCAGGCCGGCCTGCCCGGCGGCGGCGAGGTCCGCGACTACGTGCTGCAACTCGCCCTCCAAGTAGAGCAGTTGTGGAGGCGGCGCGACAGCGGGATGTGGGAGAGCCGCGGCGAGCCGCAGCGCCACACCTCCTCCCGCATCTGGTTCTGGGTCGCCCTCGACCGCGCGGCGCGGATGCTGCGCACCGACCACGGCACCGACCAGACCGTGGTGGTCCGCCTGGAGGAGCTGGCGAAGACGGTGCGGGCGACTGTCCTCGCCTGCGCCGTCCGCTCGCGCGACGGCGGCGCTCCCGCGCTGGCCCAGGTCTTCGGCGGCACCGGCCTGGACGCCTCCGTCCTGCACGCCGTCACCACCGGCATGCTCGCCCCCGACGACCGGCTCGCCGCCGGCACCATCGACGCCGTCGCGGCCGAACTCGCCGATGCCCACGGCCTGGTGGAGCGTTACCCCACCCGCGACACCGCCGAGAACCTGGACGGCCTGCCCGGCCACGAGGGCCGGTTCCTGCCCTGCACCGCCTGGCTCGCCACCGCCTACGCCACCACCGGCCGCACCACCGAGGCCCGGACCACGATCGACACCCTCCTGGCGCTGCGCAGCGACCTCGGGCTGCTCGCCGAGGAATACGACCCCGCCACCGGCTGCCAACTCGGCAACTACCCGCAGGGCATGACCCACCAGTCCTTGGTCGACGCCCTCCTCGCACTCGCCACCGCCGAACACCGCGCCACCCCGAAGGTCCGCACCCTCGCCGACGCGCTCGCCTGACCCGCCGCCCCGGCCCGGCCGCGCGCCGAGCCGGGACACACCTCCCACCACCCCTGCTCTCGAACGGACTTGCCGTGCCCGACCTGCCCGCCGCGCCAGTGCCGCGCGACGCCCTGCCGCCGCTGCCGCTCCCGCGCTCGGACTACCTCATCGTCCTGTCGTGGACACTCGAAGGTAGTGGGGACATCGACGAGGTCTGCCTGATCGCACGCCGCTACGACCCGGACGTCGTCGCCCTCGGCAAACTGGACGCGGACCACATCGACGTCGCCGCCCAGAAGTTGCGAATGGACGCCTACCCGTCCGCGACAACGCCGGTCACCAGGCACCGCAACGCCCTCTTCACCCGGCCCGCCGGCGTGCTGAACCACGGCCTCAACCACCGCAACGCGAACGCGAGAGACCCGCGCGTCCCCAGGGTGAGCGTGACGTTCAAGGTGCGCAGCGCCGCGGGCGCGCTCGAAGCCGGCCTGTTCTCCGTCACCAGCGTCCACCTGAGCCGCCACTCGCCCACCGAACGGCTGCTCACCGCCGAGAGCCTCAACCATCTGCCGGGCAACATGTGCCGCCTCGTCGTCGGCGCCTTCAACGAGGACGCGGTCGGCGAGCAGGAGGAGATCGACCGCAGCACGGGTCCGGGCCGGGCCCACTGGCACGACCGTTCCCACCACGTCCACGGCATCGGCCGGATCACCGCCACCAGGGCGCACGAGGCGCTCACCGCCCAAGGCCTGGTGGACGTCGCGCGTGTGGTCGGCACGGAGGAGGCGATGCGGCCGACCGGCAGCGTCCTGCTGCCTGCGGACGGGCGGCGGGCGGGTGACCGGGACTGCCGCGTGTACGCAGACCTGCGCACAGCCGGCTCGGTCGTGCACTTGGAGGTGCTCGCCGGCTACGACGACGTCGCCACCCACCTGCCCATCCTCACCGTGCTGCACCTGCCCACCCTGCGCGCCGGCATCGTCGCCTCGTCCGATGAGCACTCCGCCGCCAGGAAACGCAGCGCGACGGAGCGCGCCGCGTGGAAGGCGCAACGGATCGCCCACGAGAGCGCGCGCGGACTGCGTTGACCGCCCGATCGGCCTGATCGACGTCCGTGGAGTACCGCGCCTACAGGCAATGTCCGCCACCACATCGGCAACTCCAATCACGCCTGCCGCCGGACCACCGCAGCCATGTTCCGAACCGAACCACCTAGCGAACTGAACGAGGAAATGACGCACTTCGCGCTCATCAACACCGCCGTCCCGGGTCAGACCCACGGCCGCGACGGCGCCGACACCCGCTGAACCCGACCGGAGCACCGGCACTGGCCGGTGCTCCCCTTTCCCTCCTGGAGGAGAGCCGATGCAACCGCTGCCCGAATCGGACCCGAGCGACCGTCCCACCACCGGCCTGCCCTCGGCGGGCTGGAGCGTCGCGGAGATCGCCGACACCCCCAAGTCCCCCGGGGCGGGAGAGGATCGCCTCGTCGTCCGCGAGGACCGCCACGGAGACCTCGCGCTCCTCGCCGTGATCGACGGCGCGACCGACAAGGGCAGCGGCAGGCTCTACGGCGACCGCATCGGCGGAGCCTTGGCCGCGGACAGCGTCGCGGACACCCTCCGGAGCATCCCGCTCACCGCCACCTCGGTCGACATGGTCGCTGCGGTCACCAGGGACCTGGCCCAGATGCGCCGAATCTGGGCGATCGGTGCCGACGACCTCCTCGCGCCCAGCACTGTCGCCGCGATTCTGCTTCCCCGTCAGGGAGTTCTCGTGCGCGTGGGCGACGTGCACCTCGCCCTGCGCCGCGCCGGCCAGTGGCAGCACTTCCCCGCGCACAAGCGGATCGACACCGTGGCGGCCGACTTCCGCGCCGCCTACCTGGCCGCGCTCCTCGAGTCCGGCGTCCCGCTGGAAGAGCTGGCCGAGACCGACCCCGGCCGGGCCGCGGTCCTTCCGCTGCTCGTGCAGCAGGGAATCTTCGCGAACCACCCCGATCACCCGCTGGCGTTCGGCGTGCTGAACGGGCGCGCCGTGCCGCCGCAGCACATCGAGACCATCCACGTCGGCGACGACGTGGAGGAGATCGTCGTCGCGTCCGACGGCTACCTCGGCCCGGATCCCACGCTGGACCTCGCCGAGAGCCGACTTTGCGCCTCCCTGCTCGACGACCCGCTGCGCATCGGGGAGCACCGCGCCACCAAGGGTGTTCGCCCCGGGGCCGCCGGCTTCGACGACCGCACTTATGCGAGGCTGACTCGCTCCGCCCGACCCACCCTGGACCGGGACGCCGCCGCCGCGGCCCCTGCGCAGGTGTCGGCATGACGGACCGCTCGCCCGACACGCCCGCCGACCGGCCGATCCGCCTCGCCGCCTCCAACACCTTCAGGCTCACCGCCGCCGAGTACGGAACACCCCGCTGGAGGGCCCTCGTCGACGCGATCCGCGAGATCGGCCCCGACATCCTGTGCGTGCAGGAGATCCTCGTCACCGGCGCCCGCCGCCTCCACGAGAGCACCGCCGACGCGGCCGACCGGCACGACCGGGAAGCCGCCGCCATCACCGCCCGCCTCGCCGCCGACTGCGGCCTGAGCGCCGCGGTCCCCGACGGCATCGCCGGCACCGCCATGGCCCCGGGCGCCGAACGCACCTGGTACACCGCGATCCTGTGGAACCCGGGCACCGTCCGGCCCGTACCGCACACCTTCCGCCCGCTCGGCGCGCCCGAGTTCCACCACGGCGTCACCACCCTCGCCTTCGACGTCGGCGCCACCGAACCGCTGCTCGTCTGCAGCTACCACGGCGACCCGTTCCGCCCCGACCGCCGCGCGAACGAGGCGATCCGCATCAAGGGCCTGCTGCGGCGCAGCGGCGGAGCCCGCCCCGCCGCGATCCTCGGGGACTTCAACGCCCTCTCCGCCGCCCAAGTCCTGGGCCCCGACGGGCGCACAGGCTTCTACGACGCTGAGCCGTACACCGCCCAGGCGCATGACGACCTGGAGTACCAGTGCGTCGCGGAGACGGTCGGCGCCGGCAACGTCGCCGACCGCAGGCAGAGCGCCGTGCTGCTGCGCGACGGCTTCGCGGTGGACGCCGCAGCGCACCTCGGCGCCCCGTGGCGGCCGACGTCGGGCCACTGGCCGAACGGTGCGGGCGATCCCGACGCGTGGGGCGAGCGCCGCATCGACCTGATTCTCCTCACGCGGCCCGTTGCGCCCGCCCTCGCCGCCTACGGCGCCCACGCCACGACGGCGAGCACGCGGGCGTCCGACCATCTGCCCGTCTACGCCGACATCCGGCCGGCCCGCATCCAGCACACCGAAGGAGTGTGACCGTG
Source organism: Kitasatospora griseola (assembly GCF_044999035.1). Classification (NCBI taxonomy): domain Bacteria; kingdom Bacillati; phylum Actinomycetota; class Actinomycetes; order Kitasatosporales; family Streptomycetaceae; genus Kitasatospora; species Kitasatospora griseola. Next base: position 2,295,300 of record NZ_CP173360.1, read on the forward strand.
CGGCAGTTCATGAACGGAAAGCGGTGGGGCGAGGAGGGCGGCCCCGACGAGGACCGGGTGCGCCCGCACGTGCTGTGGCTGCCGCAGGACCAGTCGCAGGTCCTGGACTACTTCGGCCGCCTGCGGGAGATCACCTCCCTGTACCCGGAGATCATCACCACGATCCCCGACGCCGACCTCCACATGACCATCCAGCAGATCCTGCCCCGCACCGCCGACGGGACCCGCGTCGACGGTGCGATGCTCATCACCGCGGCCGCCGCCGTCCAACAGCAACTCACGGGCCTGCAGCCGATCGAGATCGAGATCGGCCCGGCCCGGGCGTCCCGCGCCGCCGGGATCGTGGAGATCTGGCCCGAGACCGGGCCCGAAGCCCTGTACCGGCGCGTGCGCGCCGGCCTCACCGCCGCCGGACTCCAACTGCCCCCGGCCGCCAAGCACTTCTGGCCCCACATGTCCTGCGGCTACGGCGTCCAGGACACCGACACCCCCCACCTCGCGGCCCGCTCCGACCTGCTCGCCTCCGACCTCGGCAAGGCCATCCGGCCCGGAATCCGCACCCGCGCCACCGTCTCCAGCGTGTGGCTCGTGTGGGAACGCCAGCACCCCGCGGACGCCCGCTACACCTTCGACCGCGTCCACCAACTCCACCTCGGCCGGGCCTGACACCGCCGAACCCGCACCCCGACCCGCCCGCGAAGGAGAACACCTTGAAGCCGTTCACCCCCCAATTCCAGGGCTCCAACTGGCCCGCCGAAGGCGCGCGCGCACTGCACGCCTACCTGGTGCCCGACCTGGACCTGAACCCCGAGCTGGCCCAGCTCGTCGCCCAGTGCCACCAGGCGATGGCCGACCACCCGATCACCCCGATGACCACCTACCTCCACAGCACCGTCGAGATGATCGCCGACACCACCAGCGACACGATCACGCCCGCCGAACGCCAGACCCTCACCGACGCCCTGCACCGCCACCTCGCCGGCACCGCACCCATCCGGGCCACCGCCGGCAGCCCCGTCGCCAACTCCGCCGGCAGCTACCTCGACCTGCACCCCGACCACCGCTTCGACGACCTCCGCCGGCGCGTCCGCGCCGCCATCACCGAGACCCGCGGACCGGACGCACTCCGGCACCGCGGCGGCCGACCCCACATCTCCCTCGGCTACGCCCACGCCACCGCCGACTCCGACACCCTCCAGAGCACACTGCGCCGGATCTCCCCCAGCCACGTCCCCGTCGCGTTCACCGAGGTCCGCTTGGTCGACGCCCTGTGGTGCCAGCAGCCGCGCCCCGACGGACGCACCGCGTGGGAGCTGACCTGGGAGGACATCGCGGCCATCCCCCTCACCGCCGCCGACGCGTAGCCGAACGCCGGCCCGCCCCGGGCGGCCAACCACGACAGTACGAACTCAATCGAAGGATCCATGGACGTCAAGTACCTGATCGCCGTGCCGGAGACCGCCGAGGCGGGCTGGTGGGAGCGCAACAAGACATTTGTGTGCACGATCGCCGGGCTGGCGGCCGGCCTCTGGCTGGCGGGCAGCTGCGGCTCCGGCGCCGTCACCCCGGCCGCCCCGCAGGCTCCACCCCGGCCCCGACCGCCTCGGCCACCACCAGGTAGCCGGACACGGACCCGGCACCTGACTCCCCGCCGACACCCGATCCCGTCGGACGACACCCGCCCGGTCGGACCACCCGACGACCACACCCACGTGGAGGAGAACATGTCCAACCCCACCCATCCCGGCACCGCCTGGCCCGCGCTGCTCAAGCAGGGCACCGGCCCGACCCAGGCCGCCTTCCGCACACTCGTAGCGCAGACCCACCACTACCGCGGCTACAGCCCCGACCTGATCTGGGGCAACCTCCAGACCCGTGACTACGCCACCGAGGTCCTGCGCCTGGTCGTCGACCTCCACGAGATCCCGCGCGACATCGAGGCCGGTGCCGCCGAACGCGTCGCCCGCGCCCAGTACCTCGGCCGGGACGGACGGACCTACCACGTCCTGCTGGGCGAGCAGGCACTGCTCACCGGCATCGGCGGCGCCGCCGTGATGCGTCCCCAGCTCGAACACCTGCTGGACGCGCTGTCGGTGCCCGGTCTGGTCCTCGGCGTCATCCCCGCCCGCGCGCGCCTCGCCGTCTACCCCGGCGACGGCTTCGGGATCTTCGACAACAACCGCGTCGAGGTCGAGGGCTACCGGGGCGGTGAGACGATCACCGACCACCGCGTCCCGCTCTTCCACCGCGCCCACGCCCGGCTCGCCGAGTCCGCGGTCTACGGCGACGACGCCCGCGCCCTCATCACCGCAGCCCTCATCAACACCTGACCCCCGCCCCGCCGGACCCGACACCCCCAACCCGCAAGGACCCTGCCCAGAACCACTCCTGCTGTGTTCTCCGTCCTGGCCGGCGAGCGCGCCGGCCACGACGATCGGCCCAGCGAGGACCGCATCCTCGCCACCCCCTCCGGTGACGCCGTCGTCGTCCTGGACGGAGTCTCCACCGTCAACGACGACACGCCGCGAGGCGGCTGGTACGCCGACACCCTCGGCCGCCTGCTGATCGACCGCCTCACGACGGGCACCGGCGCGGAGTTGGCCGAGATCCTGCACGACGCCATCGCCGAGATCACCCGGGCGTACGGGCTGTCGCCGGGCGCGTCGCCGGCCGCGACGGTGTCGATCGTGCCCGCTCGCGGCGAGAGGGTGGAGGCCGCCGTCCTGGGCGACAGCCCCGTCGTGGTGCTCGGCCGCGACGGCTCGGTGGACGTGTTCACCGACACCCGCCTGGCGACGCTCGTCGAGTCCTGGCCGCAGGCCGCCCTCTACCGCCGCCGCCTCGCCGACGGCGCCGGGTTCGACGACCAGCACCGGCAGCTCCTGCGCGAGTTGCGCGACGAGCAGATGGCCTGGATCAACGAAGTGGGTGGCTACTGGGTGGCCGAGGCCGTGCCGGAAGCCGGCTACCAGGCGCGCACCGCGTCCTGACCGCTCGGGGACGTCGCCCAGGTCCTCGCCGCGACCGACGGCGCATCCGAGTGCGGGCCGAGCCGGGCGCCGTCCCCGGACGCAGCACCGTGGAGATCCACGATGAGCATCTCGCCGGGCTCGGAGTTCTTCAGCGCGGAGACGATGTCGTCCGTCGTACGGATTTTCCACTCGTGAACCGTGGAGATCCACTGAGCCGAGCCTCCCGGGCTCGGCCCAGCTTGTCCTGCATCGCGCTCAGGTACGTTTTGAACCGGGGGTCGGGCTCGACGACGCTGTAGAGGTGGCGAACCACCCATGGCTCCCACTGCACCACGGTTTCTCCCTCGCCCGGCAGACCGTCCGATGCTGCCGCATGTCAGCCCGTGGACGCAGCTGAAGCGGGAAATCTTCTCAGCTGCTGCGGAAGCAGCGGACGTCCACGGCGCGCATGCCTGCGGCGTGCGCCGCCTGCATGCCTTCGGGAGAGTCTTCGTAGACCAGGCAGCGTGTGGGTTCGACGCCGAGGCGGTTCGCTGCCAGGAGGAACAGGCCCGGGTCGGGCTTTCCCCGCGGGGCATCCTCGCCGGTGACGATGTCCTCGAACAGGGGGCGAAGGCCTGTGGCGTCGAGGCCGGCGTGGACGGCTCGGCGGGCGCCGCCCGAGGCGATGGCCAGGGGAACTCGGCCGTGCAGGGACTCGGCGATCCGGACCACCGCCCTGTAGGTCCGCAAGTCCGCGATCTCGCCGAGGATGATCTCCAGGCAGAGGGCGACAACCTCGTCGACCGGCACCGCGGTACCGGCCGCTGTGGCGAGTTCGTCGATCAGCTCCGCGCCGGACGTGCCTATGTGGGTCATGTAGAACGACTCGTCCATGGTGAGACCCCAGCGGGCGCAGGCGGCTGACAGGCCCTGGAAGTTGAGCGGGTGGCTGTCGACAAGCGTTCCGTCCCAGTCGAAGAGCACCGCTTCGTAGCGGTCCAGGTCTGACGGCAGATCGCCGTGGTCGCAGGTTCCTGGCGAGGGACAGTTGGTGTCCGGCAATGCGGTGGTTGGGAGTGCCTCGCGCACGGTGTCTTGGGCCGGCTGATCACGGTCGGTTGGTGTGCTGGTGCGGTCGCGGCGGGGATGTGCCTGCATGTGGGTCTCACTGTCGTGTCGTCAGGTGCTGGTGGTCAGGTCGCGCGTGTGCCGCTGGGCGGCGGCAGGGTCGGGCGGGGTCGCGGTGACCGCGGACATGAGGCGGCCGAGCAGATGAACGGACCGGTAGGCGGCCAGGGTCTCCTCGGAATGCGGGATGCCGTGGTCGGAGAGGATGCGGATCAGGCAGGCGGGGCGGATGCCGAGAGCGTGGGCGGTTCGTGCGTAGTCGAGGCCGGGGTCGCCGTAGATGGCGAGTTCCCAGTCGAGGCCGGCGGTCTCGCTGCTGTTGATCAGGAAGTTGCCGGGCTCGGGATCGTTGTGCAGGAGGTGAGGTGCGGCCGGTTCGGGCAGGGGCGACCGCGCGAGTGCCTCGGCGATGTTGGCGGCTTCGTGGCAGCCGTGACGAGCAAGCGCGTCCTGGTAGGAGACCAGGCGCCCGCGCAGGTACTCTCCCCAGCTCGCCGCGGACGGGTCGCTGAGCCGGCCGAAGCCGGGACCGATGAGCTGGTGGACGGTCTGCAGGTAGGTGATGACGTGTCGTGCCGCGTCTTCCCCGACTCCCGTTGCCGATCCTTGCAGCCGGCGCAGGACCAGGAGCCGGCGGCCTCGGATGCGGGCTGCCCCGAGAACGGCCGGGGCTGGTATCCGTGCTTCGGCGAGCCGTTGCAGTGCGGCCTTCTCCGTGTGGGCGCGCCAGGGTTCGCGGTAGATCTTGATCACCGCGCCGGGTAGTCGCAGGAGCCGGTTGGTCGGCGGGATCGCGGTGCCGCTCATGTCCGCAGCGTCTGGTCGTCGAGGGCCGCACGCAGGGCTGCGGTGACGGCGGCGTACGGGGTGCGGGTGCCAAGACGCAGGCTCAGGGCTGGCCGGCCGGCCAGCGTGTCGAGGACGCGGGCCCCGTGGCCTGCCAGGCGATCGGGGGTGCTGGTGCGGATGCCGAGCCAGTCCTGGACGTAGACGTCGTCGCCCGGCGACATGCACTGGGCGGCCAGCAGTTCCCGGGCAGGCCCGGATCGTGCCGCCTGGAGGCGGAGTTCCGCGGTGTCCTGGACTATCTGTGGGAAGACGATGAGGTCGACGGTCGCGTCCGGTGTCAGCGGGGTGCCGGTGCGTTCGTTCCATTCGGCGGGGAGGATGTGAAGTTTACTGGCGCCGTGGAAGGTCTGCCAGTCGGTGTCCGTCGCGGGCTTGGGTCGGATGAGGTCCCACTGCCGGGCGCCCGCGAAGCCGAGTGCTTGCAGGGTGCCGCCGTTGAGGCGGATGGGGCCGGGCATGGCGACGGCCCTGGGTGCGGCGTCCGGCTCTGTGGTGATCATGGTGCGGTCGTTGGAGAGGAAGGCGCCGCCCCGGGCTGCGGCCAGGGCGAGAGCGAGGCTGGACTTGCCGGCGCCGGAGTTTCCGACGATGAGGATGCCTCGGCCGTCGAGGGTGGCGGCCGAGGCGTGCAGGCACACCCAGCCGTCGTCTTCGGCCCGGCGGTAGCCGATCTCCCGCAGGTGCCGGGCGGCGTTCATCGTCGCGTCGGTGTCGTCGCACGTGATGACGGTGTAGCCGTCCGGGTGACGGACGATGACCTGGGGCGCGATGTCGGCGTCCGGATCGGTCAGGAGTACCGGACCGGCGGGAAGTTGGTGCCAGGCTGCGGGGGCGTGGACGTGCATCAGCACGGGGGCCGGGGAGCCGGCGGCCCGGTGGCGGACGCGCTCGGCGAGTGCGGCGACCCGGCCGGGCGGCAGGGCGAGGCAGCGCATCGTGGCGGTCGGTCCGGTGGTCTTGGCGGGGTTGGGGTTCCACAGGGAGCTGGCCGGGGCGAACAGGCGCCGTACGTAATCCGTTGCCGCGCTGCTCGACGCGAGCACGTCGACGCTCAAGACCCCGAGCTGGACGGTGGTCCTCTCCCCGCACCAGATGTCGATGGCGGTGGCCTCGACGGTGCCGTCGAGGAGGGCTTCGAGCTCGGGTATGGCCTGGTCAGTGGCGGGCATCGGCGTCTCCGGCGGTGAGGAAGTGCTCGACCTTGCTCTGGCCGTTGCGGATGTGCGGGATGTGGTGGTCGGTCAGGGTGGCGGCCACGGCATCGGTGGCATCGGCCACGGCCCGCTGGATACGGGCGGCGGAGGCCGTGGCGGTGTCAGCGGTGAAGCAGGCCCCGTATTCGATCTCGACCTGCTGGAGGATGCCGGGGTGCGGGGCCAGGGTGGTGGTGTCCACGGTGACGGTGGACCAGTGGCCATCCTGGTCGGCCGGCGTGGGGATATCCCAGGTGGTGCGGTGGAGCCGGCCCGCGTGGATGAGGCACGGGTGGCCGAGGGTCTCGGTGACCAGGGCCAATGCCTCGTCACGGGTCGCGGCGGGGCGGATGCTCTTGTGGAGCCGGCCGTCCTTGAGGGCCTTGGTCTTGGCCCACCAGGTCCCGTCGGGCCGAGGGGTCAGCGCGGCGTACTCGCGCCGGCCGCCGCCGGGCGGCAGGTAGATGTCCGAGCGCAGGATCCGTCGGTGGACGGTGGGGCCGAAGACCGGCACACCCGTGGCCGGCAGGTGGTCGCGCAGGAGCCGGGCGACGGCGAGCGGGTTGACCGGACCGGTGAGAGTGATCTTCGCTTCCGCCTCCGGGCCTTCGGAGGAGCGCTGGCCGGGGCGGGGAACGGGGAAGTTGACCAGTGCGCTCTGCTGGACGACTTCGGCGGCCCACGAAGTGACGCTGGCGGGATCAACAGCGGGCGGCGTGGTGCGGTGGAAGGCTGCCAGGACGGCGGCGTCCGAACGCCACTGCACGGTGGCGAAGAAGGCGGCCTCGCCCTTCGCTTCGTCGAGGTGGCAGGCCCACAGCGGAACACGCACTGATCCGTGCGCGGCCTTCGGCTGCGGGCTGCCATCGGGCCGGTGCCACACGAGGCCGCGCAGTGTGGATTCCGGGAGGACGAGGGCCGGGCCGGGCGCGGGGTCTGCGAGCTGGGTGAACGCGATGTCCCGGTCGGTGGGAGTGTCGGTGGTGGCTGCAACGAGGAGCACGGTGATTCCTTCCGCGCGGCTACGGCCGGGTGAGGGTGGCGCGCCACACGGAGCGCTGCCCGGGATCACCCGGGCTGAGGTACTGCACGGCCTGCCCGCGCAGGGACAGGTCCGCGACGTGGATCAGGGCGAGCAGGTCGGCGGGGTCGAGGAGCGTCATGTGCTGGCCGTTGGGCAGGGCGTACACGTCGTCGCCGAGCGGCTTCAGGCACGGGTCGAGGTGGGCGGCGGTGAAGGTGTTCAGCGAGAGCGTGCCGCCGGGCACGAGGACGCGGTGCAGTTCGCGCAGCGCGGCGGCGAGATCTTGGCGGTGGTGGAGGTTGTGCAGGACGCCGTGGCAGAGGACGAGGTGCGCCTGCCGGTCGGCCAGCGGAAGGCTGGTGACGTTCGCTTTGGCGAAGCTGATCCGGGGCCCGCTGTACCGGTGGCGGGCCTGTTCCAGCATTCCGGGGTGCAGGTCGACGGCCAGGACCCGGTAGCCGGCTGCGGCGAGCGCGGGGAGGTTGCGGCCCGCGCCGCAACCCGCGTCCAGTGCCCATGCGCCGTCGGGGGCGGGGTCCGCGAGAAGGTCGGCCAGGTAGGCGGGTGGGGTGAGGGCGGTGAACGTGGCGATGGTGGCCTGGTCGTTCCAGTAGGCACCGGTGCGGGCCGGGCGTTCGTGCATCACCGCTCCTTCCGAGCGCTGAGGGTGTAGCCGGTGTTGAGGGGGCGGCAGCGCAGGGTGTTCAGGCCGGCGTCGGCGAACGCCTGCTCGCATGCGCCGGGAGTGCGGGTGAGGGCGGCGAAGGTGGGGCCGACCGAGGAGAGGGTGAGGACGTCGGCGAGGCTGTCGGTGAAGATGTGCTCGACCTTCTCTCCGGTGGCCAGCAGGTTCGGGTAGGAGAATGCGCAGTTGGCGAGGCTTCCCATGCGGAAGCGGTAGTCGAACAGCAGGCTGCCCAGCGGTCGGAGGTCGCCATCGGTGAGGGCGGGCCAGGCGTCGTGCAGGAGCCGGTAGGCGATCTCGGGGCCGTAGGTGCGGCCGGTCGCGGTGAAGGCGTCGAAGTGGACGGCTTCGGCGGCGAGGCTGGCTCGCGCGTCCCAGATCACCGGGTCGCTCGGCATGCCGAGCACGATGTGGACGTCCCCGGGCAGGTCGGCTTGCAGGAGCGGCACGTGGGCTCCGGCGATGACCTGGACCGCGCCAGGTATGAGGCCGGCGGTGGCGGATCCGCCCAGGCACTGGACCGGCAGGAGGCGGTGTTCCTCGCCGTCGATCTCCTCGCCGTGGTTGAGGGCCAGGAACTTCACGAGCCGCCGGGCCGTGACGGGGCGGCCGTAGAGCTCGTTGACAGCGGTGGTCACGGCTGCGATCTGGCCGCTGCTGGACCCCAGGCCCAGGTGGGCGGGCAGGTCCGGGGCGGTGACCCGCACGCGCAGGCGTTCGCGGATGCCCAGTGCCGAGCGCATCAGCAGGGCGGCGTGCCGGGCCAGGACGGGGTGGTCGCAGTCGGGAGCGGTCTGCACGGCGGGGCCGTCCTCGACGACGTCGATCTCGACGTCGCGCACGAGGTCGCAGGCGAAGAGGAGTTCGCCGGCGAGGTAGGCGCCCTGGCCGGGGACGATCTTGCTGGAGTCCAGGGCCATGGCGTTGATCCGGCTCGGGTAAGCCAGCCGCACCCCGGCGGTGACGGGCTCGGGCGGCGCGGCCAGGTCGTGGACGAGTGCGGAGCGTTGCGCGCCGAGGGGGAAGGGCGGGAAGTCGGTGTCGATGGCGGAGGCGGTGCTCACACGGGGCTCCCGGGGTTGAGGAGGGCGCGGGCGCTTTCGGTGACGGCCAGCAGCTGGTCGAGTGCGTCGGCGGTGTAGCCGCCGCTGCCGAGTGCGCCGTCGTCGCGCACGGCCATGTTGGCGCGGGCGAGTTGGCGGTGCGGGAGTCGGAACCGCAGCAGGTCGCCGATCAGCAGGGCCGTGGCGGGCCGCAGGTGCGGGTGCTGCTGGGCGAGGCGGGCGAGTCCCGGCGTGCGGCGCGCCAATTCGATGAGGGCGCGGTGGTGTGGGGGGAGGTAGAGGGTGTTGTCGTCGAGGTACTGCTCGTACCAGGCGGCGAGTTCGCCGGTGGCCGCTTGGCTCAGCAGCATGACGTCGAGGACGAGCAGGGGCATCTGGGCGCCGCCGGGCGCGTAGTAGGTGTGCCCGGCGATGTCCAGCGGCGGGTAGTACGGCCGCAGTTGGCCGGTGAAGTACCGCGGCGTCAGGTTGCGCTTGACGGTCAGAAGGTGGGCGGCGAATGCCTGGAGGCGCTGGTGCACGAGGTCGGCGAGGACGTCGGCGGCGTGTTGGTCGCCTGCATCTGCGAGGTGGGAGCCGTGGAGGATCGCGGCGTCGAGGGCGTGGCTGGCGGCGGTGACCTCGTCGATGAACAGGTGTTCGCCGGAGGTGTCGGTGAAGGAGCGCCGCCGGGGCCCGCGGGGGTTGCGGGTGGCGTAGGAGTAGACGCTCTCTCGGGGGACCTCGTCGGCGACGGCGCCGAGGTGGAGCAGGGCCGCCTCGACGCTGCGGGGCGGGACGGGCCGGCCGGTGTGGCGGGCGAGGGAGGCGGTGAGCATGCCCAGGTCCCGCAACGCCGCCCGGGCGGGGGCGACGTCGCGGATCCGGGTGGCGTGCTGGGAGAGCCGCATCGCTCGGGTGCGGAGCCAGGTGGTGTCGGCCGCGATGTTGGCCTGGGGAAGGGCCCGCATCACCGTGTCGGCGCCGAGCGGGTCGAGCGCGGCTATGGACGAGTCGAGGTCGCGGGTGAGCGTCATGGGTTCTCCCAGCGGCCCGGGGCGAGCTGCCCCGGGCAGGGTCAGTCGGCGGGCTGGTCGTCGCGGTAGGACCACACGCGGCCGGCTGCGGAGCCGTCGAGGTAGTCCAGCAGGGGTTCGATCTCGGGGCGGGAGGCGGTGGAGGAGGCCAGGACCTTCCTGGCTTCGTCCAGCGGCAACAGAACCGCGCCGGTGACCTTGCCGTCCGGGTCGTGGACGGCGATCTCCCCGTCCCAGTCGGTGCAGTCGAAGGTGAGGACCACCGTGGAGGGGTAGCGGGTGGTCGTGGTGTTGACGAGGTAGGCCAGCGGGCCGACCGCCGCCAGGCGCAGGCCGGTCTCTTCGAGGACCTCGCGGATGAGCGCCTCGCCGAGGAGTTCGCCGCGCTCGACCCCGCCGCCCGGGATGGACCACATCTCTTGGCCGTCGCGCTGTTCCTGGACGAGGACGATCTGGTCGCCGCGCCGCAGCAGGGCTGCGACGACCTGGACGCCGGGGCCGACGACCGGCGCGGGGGCCGGGGTGGTGGTGGGCTGGGTTGCGGTCATGGCTCACTCCAGTTCGTCTCGCAGGGCCGCTGTGCACCCGGGGATCTGGGTGGGATCGCGGCCGTGCCAGTACAGGAAGTACGAGAGGTGGATGACCAGGCGGTGGAAGGCGAGGCGCTGCTCGAACATCGGGTCCACCGGCTGGGCGCGCTGCTGCCAGTAGACGTCCAGCAGCGCTCGGCGGTCCTCGGGTGAGGTGAGGCACCAGCGGTCGATCTTGACGAAGTCGCTGGCGTCCTCCGCCGCGGTGGCGTGGTCGAAGTCGAGCAGGGCGATCTGGCCGCCGGGTCGGATGAGGATGTTATCGGGGTGAATATCCTGATGGGTATTCACCAACGGGTGGTCGCATAGCCGTTCGGCGAGCAGGTTGCCGCGCAGGCGGGCGGCCTCTGCCAGGCCGTCGGGTATCAGCGCGTGCTCGCCGAGGCGGGCGAGGAGGTCGGACAGCTGGCGGGTGCGCGAATCCGGTGACGCCGTGGCGCCGGGGATCGGCTCGGTGTGCAGGAGGGCGATCTGGCGGCCGAGCGCCGGCCACACGTCCGGGGCGATCCCGCCGGCCTCGCGGGCTTCGGCGAACGTCTGGCCCTCGATCCACTCCTGGAGCAGGTACGGGCCGAGGTCCCGGTCGTGGCCGACATCGAGGACGCGGGGGACGGCGACTCCGCGCGCGGCGGCGTCGGTCATCGCGACGGCCAGGCGCCGCAGATGCTGTTCGCCCTCCGTGTGGTTGAGCTTGAGGAGGTAGGAGCGGCCGGAGCCGGCCAGGTGCCAGCAGGTGTTGAAGCGGCCCTGGGGCAGCGGCCGGGCGCTGAGGGTGCCAGTGCCGGGGATGAGCCGGCTGGCGGCGGCGTGGTCGAGGACGGGTGTGGTCACGGGCGGGCCCCCGCGATGGCGAGGCCGGAGGGCAGCCCGACGCGGGTGAACACCTCGTGGACGCTCTCGGCGAACTCGACGACCTGCTCGATGCTGAGCAGGGCGGGGTCCTGGACGTCCAGGCGGGGCAGAGCGTCGTGCAGTCGTTGGCCGAGGTCCCAGGTGGCGGCCAGCTCGAGGGCGTCGGTGCGGGGCTCGGCCAGAGGGGTGAGCGCCAGGTGCAGGCCGGTGTCGGTGAGGCGGCCGTCGACGGTGCACAGCCCGGCGGTGGCGGAGCGGGCCGCCAACACGGTACCGACGGGGGTGGGGGCGAGGAGTTCGGGCAGGTAGGCGGCACCGGTCCAGGTACGGCCGGCCTCGATGTCCACCTCGGCGTCGAAGAACCGGTTGGGGAAGCGGCGGAACTGCTCACGGCGCAGGTGCGGGCGGCGCGGCAGCAGCACATCGGCGTTGTGCCGGGCGGTAACCACTGTGGGCGGGCCGTCGCCGTCGGTGAGGCGGACAGTGATCTCGGCGGAGGTGTCGATGGAGAAGGAGTAGTCGTCGCTGCGGGGACGACGAAACCCCGCCGCGTGCTTGCCGATCTTGGCGGTGATCGCGTCGGGGAAGACCTGCAGTTCGTCGGTGCCGTGCTCGCCCAGGGCCTTGTACTCGGCGGAGCGGAAGGCGCCGTCGGACTCGAAGTTCAGCAGGACGCGCAACGTACCGGGCAGCAGGATCGTGGCGTGGATCGCGCCGACCAGGGACAGCTGCTGCTGGTGGCGGTCGAGGACTTCGAGGAAGTAGTGGTCGGTGCGCACGCCGAACAGCTCGTTTGCGAACGGGTTCTTCAAGTCGGGGGCGTAGACCCGCAGGGGGCCGCCGGCCCGCGCCTGCCCGAAGGGGGCGTCTTGGATCTGCTCGTCGGCGGCCCGCCGTTGGGTGAAGGTGTGGAAGGAGTATCCCGGCACGTCGGGGTCGCGCCGGCCCTCGGGGTGGACGACGAAGTGGCGGAAGCAGTCGGTGTGGGTGCGGGTGTCGGCGATCACGTCGGAGGTGATGCTCCGACCCGCCCCGTCTGCGGGACCTGCGGTGCGGGCCGCCGCGGTGGCGCCGGCCAGGTGTCCGGCGAACACGGCGATCTGCTGTTCCGTCAGGGAGGCGGAGGCGTAGAAGTGGTAGAAGAGCCGCCGTTCGCCAGCCTTCTCGGGGGCGGGCAGGGTGAGGGGGACGAGCCGGTAGCGCTCACACAGTTCGGGCGGCAGCTGTCCGCCCGGGTGGCTGAAGGCGGCCGAGACGACGGGAGCGTTCGGGGCGGGCACGAGGAGGGCGTCGGGGTCGGCCGCTTGGATGGCGGCGGCGAGCTGGTCGCGGTGTTCCAGGCAGCGGGTGGCGACGGTGGTGTAGCCGGTGCGGCCCAGGGTGTGCAGGGCGGCCCACAGGGCTGCCGCGGTGGCGCCGGGGCGTGAGCCGAGGACGGTCTCGTCCGGGATACGGGTGTGCGGGTCGATCCGGGTCACGTGTTCGACCAGTCCCTTGCGGACAAGGAGGGCGCCGCAGGCGTACGGCATGAGGCCGGCCTTGTGCGGGTCGACGGCCATGGAGTGCACGCCGGGATTGCGGAAGTCGAAGGGCACGTCGGGGGCGGTGAACGGGAAGACGAAGCCGCCGTGGGCGGCGTCGACATGCAGGAAGGAGCGGACCCGGTCGGGGTGCTGGAAGGCGAGGTCACGCAGGTGGGCGGCGATGGCGTCGACGGGGTCGGCGAAGCCGCTGTTGTAGTACCCGGCGGTCGCCACGACGATGATGCCGGTGACGCCGTCGGCGATGGCGTCGGCGGCGGCCTGGCGGACCTGGTCGAGGGTCAGGGTCCAGGTGGGCCCGGCTGGCAGGCGTACGAGCTCCAGGTCGAGGATCTCGGCGGCCTTGCCGACGGAGGCGTGGCACAGGTCCGAGGTGATCACGCGCACCCGGTGGCCCGCGCTTCGCAGCAGGTTGCGGGCGATGCGCAGGGCGGCGAGGGTGGCTTCGCTCGCGCCGCTGGTCAGGTGCCCGTCCAGGGCTCCGGCCCGGTAGAGGCCGGCGAGGACGGCCAGGGCTTCCTTCTCCAGGCGGCGGGTGCCGGTCTTGCCCTCGCCGAAGCGGGTGTGGACGCCGACGTTGTTGGTGTTGAGCGCCGACCAGTCGCCCAGTGTGAGCACGGCCTGCGGGTGCGGGGCGGCCATGGCGAAGCCGAGCCTGGTCTGCTGGGGGTCGTCCCAGGCCGGTATCTCAGCGCGGGCCTGGGCCAGGTGATGGTCGATGGACTCGGGGGTCCAGCCGGTTTCGGGGAAGTCGCTGGGCACGGCCCAGCCGGTGTCGAGATCGCCCATGGAAGGGGTCCTCCTCTCAGCTCAGTGGGCTATCTCGCCCAGGTGCTCGGTCTTGGTGAAGCGCAGGTCGCGGCCGGTGAGTTGGGCGGCGCTCGCGCGCAGGGCCAGCAGCCACGGGCCGAGCGCGCTGACTGCGGGCTGCAGCAGGCTGGTGGCGACGGCCGGGGCGGGGGCGGGCTGCTGCCAGGCGTCGTCTGTGTTGCCGGGTGAGCGGAAGTCCTCCAGGAGCCAGCCGCGCAGCCGGTAGGCCACGACCGGTTCGACGATCCCGGCGAGCAGGGCGGCAGCGGCCAGCGGCCGGTGGTCACGCTTGGCTGCCAGGTGCGCTGCGGCGGCGGTCATGACGACCGGGCCGAGTGCCCAGGCGGCGCCGTCGGCCAGGGCTCGGGCGGCCAGCAGTCGCTGTCCGGTGCGCGAGAGCCGGGTGGGCCGGGCGGCGGCGAAGCGGTAGTCGTGGCGGGTGGCGGCGTTGGCGAAGGCCACGCTGCTGAACGCGCGGGCCATGCTTGCCACGCTCTGGTACGGCTCGACGATGTTGACCGAGGGCAGCGCCGCGATGGGCTCGCCGGCCATGCTCAGGCGGTGGCCGACCGCGAGGTCGTCGTGCGGTTCCTGGAAGAACCCGATGTTCTCGATCTTGTCGCGGCGCACGATCAGCCCGGAGCCCACACCGTAGACCATCGGCCGCGCGAGGGCGGCCAGAAGGCCGCCGCCGCGGCCGGGCGCGCACCAGCGGGCCACCTTGATCCGGCGGTACTCGATGCCGACGGTGCGGCGGAAGGCCGCCAGGTCCTGACCGGACATCACGGCAGAGCGCCGCCCTCCGGAGCCGGCGGGGAACGCCGGGAGCATCGGCTGCTGGATCATCGCGGGCCGCTCGGCCGCGGCCTGCGCGAAGTGGGCGCGCAGGCGGGCGTCGGGGACCGCGTCGGCGTCGAAGACCGCGATGTAGTCGTCCCCGGTCGGCGGGAACAGCGTGTCCAGGGCGGCGACGGCGTGGTTGAGCTGGGAGGCTCGCCGTCCCTGACCCGGGTAGGACACGACGTGGAACGTCTCCCGTCCCAGCAGGTCGTTGTGCGTCTTCGCCAGGTCCCGGCACAGTTCCTCGGTGGTCTGCTGCCCGTCGGGGGTCTCGGCCGCCTCCCGCGCGGCGGTGACGACCAGGACCCTCAGCTGTGGCCACTCGGCGGCCAGATCGGCGAAGCGGGCGAGCGAGCGCGGCATCACCACCTGCTCGCGCAGCGCGGGGACGATGACCGTCAGGGCGGGCACCTGGCCGGTCGGTGCGTGCTCGGCGCGGGCGGCCTCGACCCGCATCGAGCGCCAGGACAGGGCCATGGACGCGGTGACGTACACGGACCGGGCGGTGTAGGCGGCGATGAGCAGTCGGCTGGCACGGATCACGGTGTCTCCCCTTCTGCGATGCCCAGTTCGTGCAGGCACCGGTCGGCGTCCTCGAAGTAGTGGGGGCGTGCTTGCGGGCGTCGGGTCAGGATGCGGGCCCGGGCGGTGAGCGGCGTCCATCCCTGCCCGCGCAGGATGGCGTAGGCGGCGGCCGGCGAGCGGTTGACCCCGGCCGCGCAGTGGCAGTACAGCCGGGCCCCGTCCTCGCGCAGAGCGATTTCGGCGAAGGCCAGGCAGGCGGCGTACCAGCCGGCACCGCGCGAGGCGCCGTCGTCCTCGGTGGGGGCGGAGTGCCACACCAGGTCGGGGCAGGTGGCGGCTGGCGGCGGCGCCGGGCGCGGGGTCCGGCAGTCCAGGACGTGCGTGACGCCCAGGGCGAGGAGCTCGTCGACGGCAGCGGGGCTGTCCGGTGCGGCGCCGAGCAGCAGGCGCCCGGTCACGGTGTGGGCGTCCAGGACGAGTTCACCGGGCATGGCCGGCCCCCACGGTGGTGCGGACGGGTACGGTGTAGATCCGCTCGGGGGTGCCGTTGACGAGTCGTCGGGCGATGTCCTGGCCCATGGTGACGGCGTGGTCCATGTTGCCGATCTCGTAGCGCCAGGTGCCGAACCGGCCGCGGGAGTAGATCCGGTGCTCCTCGAGCCACGGCTGGATGAACGCGAGCGCCGCGTCCCTGCCGACGGTCGGCACGGGGTAGGCATACGGAATCAGTTCCACGTGCCCGCTGACGCGCTCCGCCGCCTCGGGAACCAGCCCGCAGTGGCGAAGGGCCGCATCGCACTCCTCGACCAGGCCCGCCCGGTCCAGCAGACTGCCCGCGGGCAGGGACGTCTCCGTCATCCAGGCCGAGTACCGGCCGGGGTCGGCACCTGGGACGTTGGCCGGCGCGTACGCGGAGAAGTTCGTCGCGCGGTAGAACGGCGCTTCGCTGCCCGGAAAGTACAGCCACGAGCGCCGGTCGGTGGTCGGGGAGCGGTAGCCGAGACCGACCATCGCGACGGTGGTGTGGCGCAGGGCGCTGGCTGCTTGCCGCACGTCGTTGGGTGCGCCGGCGGCCATCGCGATCAGCCGGTCGAGCGCTCCGGTGGCGACCAGCTGTCCATAGGAGATGAGGGCACCGTCGGCCGTGAGCAGGGTGCGGGAGGCCGCGTCGATGTGGACCACGGCCTTGCCGGTGCGGACGTCGCCGTTCAACCGGTCGGCGAGCCGTCGCCAGATCGCGCCGGTTCCACCTGCCGCCGGGAACGCGAACTGCGCGTTGGGGCCCCATGGTTGGGCGAGGGAGGGGCCTGCGTCCAGCGCGCGCCGCAGCGCGTCGGTGTCGCAGGGGGCGATCCGCTCGGCGATCCACGAGGCGGACATCTCGGCCAGGTCGGTGGCCCAGATCTTGCGGTTGTAGGGGGAGAAGAACTCCTCCACCAGGCCGGGCCCGTATGTCCCCTCCAGCCAGGAGGCGAAATCGGCCTCCGCCGGGGCTGGCCCCTCGGCCTGGGCGGCGGCGAGGTCGTCCAGGCACGCTCGGGCCCGCGCCGCGGGCAGGTGGTGAAGGTGCTGCTGGAACGGGTACGGCACCCAGCGCTCCCCGTGCCGGATGAACGAGGAGCGGTCGTGGTGCAGCAGCTCGCGCGGCGCGAACAGCTCGCCCATCAGCTCCTCGAAGCTCCGCAGTTTCGAGAACACAACGTGACCGCCCAGGTCCCACGTGAAGCCGGCCTCGTCGATCACGGAGGAGCCCAGGCCTCCGACCTCGGGCGCGGCCTCCAGCAGCAGCCAGTCGCGGTGGCCCAGCCGCTGGAGCTCGTACGCGCACGCCAGGCCGCACGGGCCACCGCCGAGGATCACCACGGGTGATGCGAAATGCTCTCGGGATCTGCTGTTGCTCACGACACCCTCCCCAACCGCGGACTCTGCGGGGCCGGCCTGTGCCGTCCACCCGCAGGATCAGCGGATCGCGATACGTCAATGACACGGTGTGATGGTCTTGGTGCAGGCTGAGCCCCGGGTCTCGGCCGTCCAGCCGAGCGCTGGACCTCGGCCGTACTGGCTTGGCGTGTGTTCGGCGCCAGGAGCACTGCCGCGCCGCTGCGGCGTTCGACTCAGGTGCGCGGCAGTTGCAGCCGGTACACCTGGCGCGAGCCGCCCGCGAAGAGCTGCCCGATCGACTCGAAGCCGAGTTCCTCGTAGAAGAGGCGGGCGCCGGAGCCGGGGTGGTCCGGCCCGAAGGTCGTCACGTCGACCGTGCACGGGGGTGAGGTGAAGGCCCGCAGGGCGGAGTCCACCAGGAGCCGCCCGATGCCCTGTCCTCTGGACTTTCCTTCGACGGCCAGCCAGGTGATCTCGTAGTGCGGGTGACGGGCGGAGAGCAGCAGGCCGCCGGCGAGCGCCGATCCGGCACGTCCTTCTGCCGCACGCACGCACAGGGCGGTGCCGCGTTCGATGTTGCGCATCAGCGCGGCCTGGAACCCCGGGTCGTCGACCAGCGGCCCGAACAGGTCCTCGACTTCGGCGGCGAGCGACATCCAGGCATGGATGTCGGCACGGACGGCGGTCACGGTCTGCATCTACGTGGCTCCTGGTCGACGAAGGGTCGGTGATCGAGGGCGCTCTGCGAGCCGGGCATCCGAGCGGGAAAGCGGTCAGCGCGCGGAGGCACTTCTTCTGCGGCCGTCGGCACCCGGCTCACCGAGCCGGAACCAGACCTGCTTTCCGTGCGACAGGGGCTTCACGTCCAATTCGGCGACGACGTCGGCCAGCAGGAACAGCCCCCAGCCGCCCATCTGGCCGTCCGAGGGCTCCCGCACCGTCGGCAGGCTGTCCACGTAGTCGGTGACGCCGACGAAGACCCCGTCCGGCGTCTCGCGCATCATCAGCTCGCAGTTTCCCGGGGCGTGCTTCAGAACGTTGGTCAGCAGTTCGGTCACTCCCAGGACCGCGAGATCGCTCAGCTCGCTCTTGCGCCACAGCCGCAGGTGCGCGCGGACGATCTCACGCACAGGGCCCATCGCTTCAGGGCGAACCTCGGGCAGCACCATCCGGTACTGCGGGACTGCGCGGACCGCCATGGCAGGCATCGGCCCCTCCGATCGGCAGGGTGAAGCACAGCGAACGAGGTAGCACTCCGTACGCACCGGAGCACCCTCCGCATGTTGAGCTTCCGATGATGGACCTCCGCGGCATCGCTGGGCAATACCATCGGATAGGAAAATCTTTCCCGTCCGACAGCTGGCATATGCCAGAACTGGCCCGAGCGCTACGCTTTCTGACGAAGAGGGAGGTGGTCATGTCTGTCGACCCAACACCGCGTCGCCGGCGCCTGGGCTCCGAGCTGAGACGTCTGCGCGAGGAGCGGAGATGGACCCAGGAGGAGGCGGCCACCCGCCTCGGATACCGGGCACTGTCAACAGTCAGCAAGATCGAGAAGGGCACCCAAGGGGTGACCGTCCAACAGCTGCCCCACTTCTTCGAGGTGTTCGGTGTCACCGACGAAGCCATGCGCCAGGAACTGCGGGACCTGGTGCGCAAGGCCGGCGAGCCCGACTGGTGGCAGCAGTACGAAGGCATCGTCGACGACCCGCTCGGCGACTACCTCTCCCAGATCGAGACCGCCAGCAGCCTGTTCACCTTCAACCCCCTGGCCGTCCACGGCCTCCTTCAGACCCCCGACTACGCGCGGGCCGTCATCGAGGGCAGCCGGGCATGGAAGACCACCAGCGACATCGACGGCTTCATGACCGTGCGCGAGAAGCACCAGACGGACATGCTCGAGCGCACGCCCCCGCTGAAGATATGGGCCGTCCTCACCGAAGGCCTGCTCCGCCAAGAGGTCGGCGACCGCGGCGTCATGCGCGCCCAGATAGAGCACCTCACCAAGCTGGCCCGCACCAACCCGAACATCACCATCCAGGTCCTGCCCTACACGGCCGGCGCACACGCGGGCATGGACGGCCCGTTCATGCTCATGTCCTTCCCCGCCGGGCGCGACCTCGTGTGCATCGAGTCGATGCGTACGTCCTTGCACCTCAACCGACCGGAGACGGTCGAGATCTATCGCACGACCAGCGACCTCCTGAAGTCTGACGCCCTCTCGCCGAAGGCGTCACTGCCCTTCCTCACCGCGCTCGCCAAGGAAATGTCATGAACAAGAACTACCTCGACCCGGCCTGGGTCGACAGCCAGCTCGCCAACGCCCAGTGGCAGACCGCCAGCAGCGGAGGGACCACGTGCGTCGAGGTAGCCTTCCTCGACGATGGCTTCGTCGCCCTGCGCGACTCCAAAAACCCCCGCAAGCCCCCTCACCTCTTCGACGACGCGGAATATGACGCCTTCATCGCCGGCATCATGCGCGGTGAACTGCGGCGCCGCTGATCCGCATCCAGGCTCCATCGGCCTGGCGCGCCGACCAGATGCTGTACCGCGTCAGGCCGATGGACTCCGTCGTGAGCGGGATGCCGCCGCTGCCGCCAGGCCGAGGCGGTCGACGACTACGGCCTGTGCCAATGGGGGGGAGATCCCCGCGATCTGCCGCGGCAAGGGACCGCAGGCCGTCGTCGACTTCGTCCATCACGCCGAGCAGGGCGACCCGGACGGCCAGACCTGGCCCCGCTACAAGCGCAGCGACGACAAGGCGCTGGCGTCCCTGGTCCCAGTCCGCTCCGACAGGTAGCCAACCGCCCCGGCCCGGGCCGGACTTCGCAGCGCTCGCCGGTCCGGGCCCGGTCTCCGGGCCCGGACCGGCCGCCCCGGTACGCTGCACGAGTCACTCCCGTGTTCCGCAGATGTCCCGACCAGCACCAGGAGCCCGTGATGCCACCCACCGACCGGCAGCTCGACGCGTGGGATGCGGCACACCGGCGCGCGACCGGGGCGACCGAAGCCTCCCAGGGCCTCGGGGCGCTCGACGAGAACTGCTGGGACGACGTGGCGATGCGCGGCATCGTCGCGATGGCGCTGTACGCCGCGCACCTGCGCGACGGACGCCCCGTCGACGAGATCCGCTGGCAGGACGTCCTGTGGCTGCTGCGGGACGACCGGGCCCTCCAGGCGTTCCTGGCCGAGGTGCTGTTTGGCTGCGGCCACGGCCTGTCGCGCACCGCCGACGGCGGCGATCCCGTGGCCGGCTGCTGGCGCTGGCTCACCCGCACCTGGGACCCCCGTCTCCCCGGAGAGCCGGGCCTGCGCGACACGGTCGCGCCGCCGGTCGGCGACACGTGGTCCACCGCTCGGCCCGGTGCCGGACGCCCCAAGCGCCGGTGGGACGGGATGACCAGGGGCATCGGCGGCGGCCCCGACCCCGCGATCGAGATCTGCACCCCGTGGGCCGCCGGCGTCGTCGAGGACGCCCTCGCCGCACAAGGCCACGGCCTGCGCCGCCGTGACCGGATCGAGGTGATCGAAGGCGAGTTCGCCGGGCGCGGCGGATACGTCCGCGGCGCCCGCTGGGCGTTCGACGACGAAGCCGCGACCGTCGAGGGTCCCGTCGGCTACGTCCTCGACCTCGACGACGCCGCCGAAGACCGGTGGGTGCCCGCCGACCATGTCCGTGTGGGCGCACACCTGGCCTGGCCCCAGCGACCTGCTGCAACCCTCAAGGCCGACCGCACCGTGCTCGTCGGCCGACCCGACCCGGCCACGCCGGTCGAGTCCTGCGCCGACCACCTCGACAGCCTGCTCGGCGCGGCCGCGAACCCCCTCGTCGTCCCCGACGACCTGCGCAGGGCGATCGCCGGGGCCGCCCGCCGCTCCTGTCTCCGCGAGGAGTGGGGGGCATCCCCCCACCCCCGCCGCCTCACCTGGGAAGTCGTCCGCCACACCTACTGGGCGACCGAGTGGCCGACCCTGCCGCAGCACCCCGTAGCGGACCTGTACGAACTCACCCTCACCCGGCACGTGAACGACCCGGCACCAGTCCACCACCTCGCGCTGACCGCCACCGACATGCTCGCCCTGCTCGACCAGCACACCGCCGCACCCTGACACCGCCCCGGGCAGCCCCGCCGCGAGAGGGTTGAGCGGGCCCTGGCGGCCGAGGACCGTCCCGTCGCCGTCGCCGCCGCGTTCGTTCTCGATGCCCCGGTGGTGGACGCGTCCGGAGGGTGGCCGCCGACCGATCGGCACTGGCGTTCACCTCTCTAGAGGCCTTCTCTCTGGCCGAGCACCATAGACGGCGCGATGGTCTTCGTCGCTCGCGCCCTGCGAAATGCCGAAACCGACGGCTGGTAGCTTCGGCAGGTGATTGCCGCTGCCGCTCGGGCACGGCGACCTCACCACCGGCCGGCTATCAGGCCCGCTCCCGCCCGACTCGCAGCTCCCGCCGCCACCCGCTGCGTCGCCCCGCTGGCGGCCCACGCCGGTCTGCCTGCCGGTCGGTTCGACCCCGACCGCGTTGGCCGAACCGGCCGTCCTGTGTGTCGCGCCCCGCCGGGGATGCCGCCAGCAGACCGAGCTGGCGGGAACCGGTAGGAGGCGGTCCTTACTCTCCTCGGCTGTTCGGCCTCGGATGATTCACGGCCGGCCCGCGGCCCGAAGCCACAAGGGCTGCAATGGCCCCCGCGAGGCGATCCGGTGGAACAACGCCCCGCCAATTTCGGGGAGCCCTTTATCTGATCTTCCTTCTTTCCCGTTCACTCGCACGGTGCATGCCCTGTTCGATTTTCCATGGATATGCTTCCCCCGGTTCTGCAATTGCAGTTTTCATTGCGGGACTCGGCCCGGCCTGCGTGTTCGTGCGGGGGTGGTGCCGGTTTGAGCACATCGGGACAAGCGGAAGGCGGGACCTTGATGAGCGATTTCAGGAACGGCATGGCGGCGAAGGACATCGACGGTGCGGTGTGGGTGAAGTCGGTGGCCAGCAACGCGAAGGGGCAGTGCGTCGAAGCCTCCGCGCTGCCCAGCGGCGAGGTGGCCCTGCGCAACAGCCGCGACCCGGAGGGCCCGGCGCTCGTCTTCACGCCCGGAGAGATCAAGGCCTTCTTCGCGGGGGTGCGCGGCAGCGAATTCGATCACCTGATCGGCGCCTGACGGTTCGGGCGATTATTCGATAGGAGACACGCGAGGGCGCGCGGCCTTACTCTATGGAAGACTCGGTTGAACGTCTTTCATTGAGGAGGGGCGCGTGCCTTTCGCATGCGATGATCCGGATGGGCGTGTGTACGCGTTTCCGCGACCCGCCGCCGATCCCGCCCGGAATCCCACCGCGGCGATGATGCTGGTCGGTGTCCAGTTGAAGATTCTGCGAGGGAACCTGACGCTGGCAGCGGCCGCCCGCAAGGTCGGCGGTTCCGCGGCGAAGCTCAGCCGGTTGGAGAACGGCAGGCAGACGCCCAAGGCGGCGGACATCGCCAAGCTGATGCGGGCCTACCGGGCGGAGCCCGAGGTGGCAGCCGCGGTGGCCGAGCTGGTGACGCACGCGCGGGCCACGCGTTCGCACTGGCTGTACGCCTTCCGGGACCTGGTGAACGGCGACGTCCACCGCCTGATCGCCCTGGAGACCGCGGCGGCGGTGCTGGTCACCTACGAGGCGAAGATCGTTCCGGGCCTGATCCAGACCCCCGGGTACTACCGGGCACTGTTCGAGGGCGAGCTGCGCCCCTCAGAGGCCGATCAGCTGGAACGGAGGGTCGAACTGCGGGCCTGCCGCCAGGACCGGTTCTTCGAGGACCCCGCCCGCAGCGTCTTCTACCTGGAGGAGTCGAGCCTCTACCGCCAAATCGGCTCGCCCCGGATCATGGCCGACCAGATACAGCACATCTACGACCTGACCGGTCGCCCGGGGTTCGGCATCCGCGTCATCCGCAAGGATCACCTGTTCGCCAGCTCGATCTCCTCGCTGACGCACCTGGACTTCGGCAGCGGCGGCCTGCGGGAGCTGATCTACAACGAAACGCTGACCGGCGGCGAGTACTTCACCCACGGCATCGACGAGCGTCCGGCCGAGGGCGAACGGTACAAACTGTCCGAGATGGAGCAGTACAAGGAACAGCTGCTGAAGCTGATGAATGTCAGCGCCGAGCGCGCGCCCAGCCGGCCCCTGATCCTCCAGGCGTTGTGGCACTGGCAGGAGCGGCTGTGACATGCGCCGCCCGACCTACGTCGTGCTGCTCGCCGGCACGGCCGGCACGAGGGCGAGGCCGCCGTACTCGGTCCACTCGTGCGTGCGCTGGCGCGGCAGGACCTCGGTGTCGGGCCGCCACAGGCTGACGTCGCCGAGCCCGGGCGGCTGCACATCTAGACCCTCGAAGTAGGCGTCGACGTCGTCCTCGGTGCGTACCCGGCCCCATTGCCCGTGGGTCTGTTCATGCATCAAGGTGGTGACCTTGTCCCGGACGTCAGGGTCGTCGCTGACCAGCTGGCAGATCACCACGACGCTGCCTGGGGCCAGGCGACCGACCGTCTCGCGAACCATCGCGGCTGCCTTCTGGTCGTCCACGCAGTGAAGGACAGAGACGAACAGGGCGGCGAGCGGACGGTCGAAGTCGATCAGTTCCTGCACTCGGGGATGGCTGAGCAGTCTGTCCGTCTCGGCCATGTCTGCCTCGATCACCGCGACGTTGTCGTTCTCGTCCAGAAGGGCCCGGCCTTGGGTGAGCACGATCGGGTCGTTGTCGACATAGACGACCCGGCAGTGCTCGTTGAGGCGCTGCGCCACTTGGTGGACGTTGTCCTGGGTGGGGAGCCCTGAGCCATGGTCGATGATCTGGTCGATGTTGTACTCGCCGACGATGGTGCGCACCACGCGCCGTAGGAACGCGCGGTTGTTCACCGCCAACTCCCGTGAGTTCGGCGCGGTGACCATCAGCTGCTCGACCGCGATCCGGTCACTGGCGAAGTTGTTGTTGCCGCCCAACAGGACGTCGTACATCCTCGCCGCACTGGGGACTGTCACGTCGATCGGGTTCTGCGCTGGTGCGGAATCGCTCACGGTCGCCCTCCGAGTCCAACAACCCCGGTGTCTCCCAGGGCAGATGACGGCCTCATGCTAGAGGGGGCAGCCCGAAGGGCACCATGACGCCGCAGGCCGCGTCACACCAGAGAGTGACGGGACCCGGCGTAGGCGCTCGGGTGGCGAACACCGTGGCGGACGGTGGCGGTGCCCCGCCCGGCACGGCGCTCGGTTCAGCGGTGTCCCGTCGTGGTCTCCTTCTCATTCGCAGCGTCCAGAGCGCGCTGGACCATCAGCAGGTCAGTAGCCGTCTCAGCCGTCTCACGGCCCATCAGGCGCGCGGTCTGTACAACAGACAGGCCGATCCGGTGCAGCAGTTCCACGTCGGCTCGGTCGGCAGGCAGGTGTCGGTTCAGCAGGTCGGCGGCGGGGTCGGGCGCGTGGAGGCAGGCCACGCGCACGGTCTCCCGCAAGATGCGCCAGGCGCACGCCACGGGGTGGCGCCTGCGCAGCACGCCACCCCACTGCTCGGCAGTGCGCTGCAGGGCGAGCTCGACCGCCTCCGCGCCCAGGACGCGGTCGCCCAGGCGCGCGAGCGCGTACAGGTCGTAACCCCTCTTCTGCATGAGGACGAAGGCGCTGAAGCCGCTGAGGTAAGGCTGCGAGAGCGCCGCCAGGTCGGTTTCCGGTGCCACGGGCCTCCTTCGGACGATGTGTTCGCCTCGGGCGGTGCGGGCGTGCGGGGCGGCAGCTGTCCGTCGTGGTCTGCCGCCCGCGCACCCAGGACGTCAGTACCGACGCCGGATCCGACGCGGGTGCCGGCGGCCGAGAACGGGCAGCACTCGCGGCAGAGCGTTCAGCACCGTCTCGATCAGGCGGGCACGGTCCGCGTCCAGCGGAAGCACCGACACCAGGAGGAGCAGCAGAGACGTCAACACGGCGATCCAGGAGGTGGTTTCGCGCGTGGCGCACTCGCGCCTCTCGCGCCGGGCACTCCGGCCACTGCTAGCTTGGGCTTTCCCCGCGGAGCTTCGGGCGCGCGGGGAGGTGCGGTTGGGCATGTTCACGCATGTTCCTTGTCAAGGCCGCCAGCGCTCCGGGCAGTACTCCACTACTGCCTGGAGCAGCTCTCATCGAGAGCTGTTGCTCACGGTATCCGCCCTGCAACGCCCAGTTGCCGCCAAGTGGCCCCCCTGCAAATCCATTTTCCGAGGGCACTCGCAGTCCCAGCGAGATGCTCAAGTTCGGCCAATGTCGGTCGAGACGCAAGGGAAAGCGATCCGGTGAGGACGCCTCACGGCCAAGTCTTGGGTTCGCGTTCTCCCTGACCGGCCGTCGAGCTATACGGGTTTCCTGCCGGTGACTGCCAGCCACCGGGTGTTCCATGCAAGCTCAGCCCGGTGAGCGCGGCGGTCCAGGACTGCTGCGGCGCCTGAGCGCACCAGTCGCAGGCCCGGAACGCTCGTTTCCTCGGGCGAAAGGCCGCTACCTGACGTACGACGTTAGGCGGCGGCGTCGATCCGCTCGCCGCATGCACTGATGATTGCGGCCAGATCGTCGCGCGCCTGCTGGCAGGCATCGGACTCACGAGGCATCACGTCGATCGCCGCGAGGATTCGAACTCCCAGGTCGGCGACCACCTCTTCGCGCAGGAACGGCACTCCGAACCGTGGGTATCCGGAGTCGATACCTGTGCGAAGCGACCGGGCGAGGGTGTCCCAGCTGCGCCGCGCGGAACTCTGCAGGCCGATCGCGGAAGACGCGAGGTCTGTTGCGGCCAACTCCTCGAGGTCCCGGCACAAGGTCTGCGCGGCGGTGTGGACCTGGGTGCAGAGCTTGCGCGTCCGCGCGGAGACCTTGTGCGTGACCACAACGAGGGCGACCGCGAACGTGGCGCCGAGCGACACCGCCTGCGCAGGGTACGCGCTGAGCAGCCGTGGGTACACGAGCAGGCCGGCGGCCACCACGCCCGCCCAGTTCGCGAGAATGCGGACACGGGTCGCACGCGTGATCCGTCCCGGGAGTCTCTCGAACGGCGAGTCCTCCGGCTCGGCACTCCTCGCCCCGCAGGACAGCGCCACCCAGATCCAGAACATGGCGGCACCCGCCAGGTCGAAGTCGCCCGGCTGCGCCACCCCGTGGGCGAGCCGCCCGATCGAGAACCTGGCGTGGTGCAGGAAGGCCAACGGCACGGCCGCTCCGAACAGGAGCCGGGCGTTGCCGCGCAGACGGCGCCACGTCGGCGTCCCGAGTCGTGCCGCGAGGACGCCCCAAAGCGGGAGGGCGTCCCAGGCCCGCATGCCGGCTATCCCGAGGGGGAAGCCGGCGAAGAATAGGAAGATCCCCTGGAAACGATACGGGGTGGCGTAGTAGCTGTTGCCCCACGTGTTGATGAATATGCCTGCCGGGAGGAGGGCGAGCCGCCAGCGCGTCCCCGCCTCCCCGGCGAGGCGGGTCCAGTTCCACATGGACGGTAGTGTGGGCGTAACTCTCTTTCTTTTCGGCCGATTTGATCCAGTTCAGAGCTTTCGGGCCCGGCTGGTCGGCCTGGCCGTCTACCTGCTCCGTCGAACGACGTAGAACCACCCCGGATCACCAAGGGCGGACGCCCCTCGAAATCATCGAACGTGGGACGGAAAGGTGAAGAACAGCCTTCCGGGTCGATCTGCCGTACAGGTCGCGACCTGAGTGCGTCGCTCATTGAGGCAAACACGCGCCGGGCCGGTCCGGCGCGGTGTTGGCGTCGGACAATAGGCTCTGAGCGCACTGAGAAGCCGTGACCGGGGCCGCCGCAAGCGGGTGACGGCCCCGCATCGTCGCCTGCGCC
Source organism: Kitasatospora griseola (assembly GCF_044999035.1). Lineage (NCBI taxonomy): Bacteria > Bacillati > Actinomycetota > Actinomycetes > Kitasatosporales > Streptomycetaceae > Kitasatospora > Kitasatospora griseola. Next base: position 2,322,094 of record NZ_CP173360.1, read on the forward strand.
AAACCCGGCGGCCGACCCCAAAACGTCGGCCATGCCATCGGCTGCTTGGCCCCGGCCCGGGGGACGGTCTACGGTTTCGGTCATGTCTCAGCGTCAGCTTCCCGACCTGGCGGGCAGTCTCCGCTCGGCGCACCTGAACTTCCTCCGGTCTGCGGACGGCCGGGAGCTGTACACCCACCTGGACGCCGAGAGCGACGCGCTGCTGTATCCGGCGGCCTGGGCGCTGCTGCCCCGCCGCGAGAAGGTCGAACGCATCCTGGCGGCCGAGGACCGCCGCGTCGCCGGCGGCGCCACGTTCGCCCTCGACACCCCCGTTGTGGACGCCGTCCGGACGGTGGCCGCCGACCGATCGGCGCCGTTGCTGTTCACCGAGGACGTCCTTCCCGCCCCATCCGGGCTGCTCGTCACCGCAGCCCCCCTCCACGACTTCGGCGCGTACGCGATCGTGGCCGCCTCCTGGGGGCCGGCCATGGACGGCTTCCGCCCCGGAGTGCACCTGACCTGGTGGTCCGACGGACGTGCCGTCAACAACGGGCGGATCCCCCTCATGCGGGACTTCGAGCTGCACCTGCCGTACTTCCCTCTCGTCGACACCCGCCTCACCGAGGCCGACCTGCCCGACAGCCTTACATACTCCGCCGGGCCGCTGCGGGCGATCGTCGCCGCCTGGCACGCGCTCACCGGCACCGGCACCGAGGTCTCCGAGCAGCGACCCTCACCCGCCGCTGGACGCGCGCTCGCGGCGCAGAAGGCCAAGAACCGCACCGTCCGCGTGGCCACCACCACCTCGGCCGACGCCACCCGGCATGCGATCCTCGCCTGGGCCGCCGCCGAACACACCCGACTCACCGCCACCCACGGCCCGCACATCGGCGGCACCGACCCGTCCGCCGCCCCGCCCCGGCAGCCCGCAGGGCCCTTCCCCGCCGACCTCGACCACCTGCTCCCCCCGGAGCACCGCCGCACCGCGCACCTGTATCGGGACGTCGCCTCCCGCCTCCACCGGCACGAGACGGAGATCTTCCAGCAGTACCCCGGCATCCTGGAGCAGTTGGAGGAACTGCGCGTACGCCACCACGGAGCCTGGGAGCCGTGGTGCTGGATGCCCGTCGCCGAGATCACCCACTGGCTCGTCCAGCAGTGGAACACCCCCAAGCCCCAAGCAGCTTGGGACGCCGAACGGATCGCCGCCATCGGCGCCTGGCGCAGCGGAGGACGCCACATCCTCCTGCACGGCGGCCCCCGCCACGCCCTCCCGCCCCACGACCGAGTTCCGGTGCAAGCGCTCCGCAGCCTGCCGGCTCCGGGCATCGGCATCGCCACCGAGGACGGCCCCGACACCCGCGTGTCCCTCGCCTACCTCGACCAGCACGCCGACCGCGACGACGCCGAACTGGTCCTCATCAGCGACGAAGGGGAACGCGACCTGGGCTTCCGGGACCTGATCAAGACCACGCTGCTCCTGACGGACGGCCAGGATCTCCTCGAAGCGGTGAAGACCACCGGCCGGCACTACGACGCGGCCGACCGGGCCGCCGGACGAACGGTGCCGCCACCGCCCGACGAAGCCGCGTGCGTCCAAATGGCCAGGTACATGGGCTGGTTCACGGGCCCCCTGGCCACCGCGAACACCCCCGGCACGGCGATGACCGACACGGGGGCCGCCGCCGGCCGCAAGCCCACCGCGCCCTGGCCACCCGCACCGGGCCTGCTGCCCGAACTGGTGCTGTGGCAGATGCGGACCAGCGGAGGTCAGTAGTACCGGGATCTGGTTCGCCCAGGGTGTCGGGAACGAGGTACTTGAAAGCGGGCAGCAACCCCGGTTGCGCCTTACTGCGAGGTCGCACACTGGCCTTCACCCTGACGCCGCACCCGTACCACCCCGGGGCCCTGCACATCCGAACTCGGGCTGAACCGGCCCCCGACCGGAGTGCTGGTCGTGCAGGTCGCATCGGATTCAGTGATTCAAGAGGTGGTGATGGTCGACGGGCTGTGCGCGCTCGGCCTGGCCCTGCGAGTGCACGCTTCGACGATCGTCGTCGGCGGCGTGGCGGCCCGGCTCGTCATGCAGGTCTACATGGGCCCGCCCGCGCTCGGAGCCGCGGCCGCGCTGTGCGTTAGGCCGCTATGTCCGCGCGGAGCCGGTCGAGGGCGCCCTGTGCCTGCTCACGGATGTCGGGAAGGCTGTTGCTCGCGCGGATGACCCGCTGAATCTGGTGCGGCAGGCGGTGCAATTCAGCGCTGTGCAGGGCCGCGCGCATCTGTTCGCCAGCGGCGTCCCGGTCGCCGCGGCGCAGCAGGACTTGGCTTGCGGTGATCGCGGAGATGATGCGCCATTGTGGGCTGGTCTGCAGTCCTGGGGCGGGTGCGCGTTCGAGGAGGTCGACGGCGTCTGGGACGCGGCCGGTCGCGGCGAGGCCGCGCAGTTGTACCTCGTGGAGGGTGAATTCGGAGAACAGCGGGGTGATATTGGCGGTGTCGAGGAGGCGTCGGCTTTCGGTGACGGCGTCGTCGAACACTGTCGTGGCACCGGCGGTTCCGGCGGCGCGGGCGAGGAGGATGGCGGCTGCGGCGCGATCGTCGGGGGTACGGGAGAGGTCGCGGGCGCGGCCGAGGCGTTCCAGGGCGGCGTGGTGCAGGCCGGCCTTGCGTAGTTCGTTGCCGTGGTGGCGCAGGGCGTGGGCGTGCAGGGGCCGGTCGTCGAGTCGGCGGGCGATGGCGACGCCTTTGCCGGTCCAGCGGGCGGCGGTGGCGAGGCGTTCTTCGGGCAGGACGTGGCCGAGGGCGACGCCGAGGCCGACGCGGGCGCGGGCGAGCAGGCGCAGGACGTCGCTGTCGGTGTGGCCGTCGGCGGCGCGGGCTTCGAGTCGGGCGACGAGGGGCCAGAGTTCATCGACGGCGGCGGCGGCCTGTCCGGCTTGGCGGGCGATCTCGGCCAGGCGCAGGACGCTCTCACCGAACTGGATCATGGCGTGGTGGTCTCCGTCGGCGTCGTCGGTGATGCCGAAGACGTGGGGTGGCAGGCCGAGGCGTTGGGCGATGTGCCGGAGCGCGCCGATGTCGGTGATGGTGCGGTTTCCGGTCTCCACTCGGGAGATGTAGCTGGTGGAGTAGCCGAGGAGGGTGCCGAGTTCCTCCTGGGGGAGCCCGTTCAGCTGCCGGTAGAAGGCGAGGATCTCGGGCAGGCTGCGGCGGCGCAGGATGTCCTGGGCGCGTGGGGTGGTCCAGTGCCAGCGGATCCCGCCGTGCGGGTCTCGGCGTGCCACCGGTCAGGCCCGGTCCTGGAGTTCGTACCAGCGGGCGATGGAGTCCTTGTAGCCCTGGGGCATGAGCAGGTCGTGCACCTCGTCGCGGTGGAAGAGCGCGGCTTCCTTGTGCTCGTGGCTGACGACCGGTGGCCGGTGGGCGTCGGTGGCTGTGCAGCCGTAGGTGACGATGAAGACCTTACGGCCGGGGATGGGCTCGTACATCCACACGTCCAGCAGGGGGCCGGCTGTGGCCGTCCAGCCGCTCTCCTCGCGGATCTCGGTCTCGACCCGCTGTTCGGGGGTCTCCGGGCCTTCCAGCTTTCCGCCGGGCAGCTCCCACTCCTGGCGTTCGTTCTTCAGCAGCAGCACCCGCTGCTGCAGGTCGAGGACGACGCCCTTGATCGAGATCGGGAAAGTCGGCGGGACATAGGGCAGTTCAGAGAGTCCGGTCATTTCTACTTCCACGGCGCACGGACGGGCACGGGCCCGTCGAACGTAGCAGCCGACTGCCGCCGAGCGCTCGCACGGTGCAGAGATCGGGTTTTGACAATCTGTCACTTCACTCGTGGCGGGTTCACCCGCCACAGTGTGTCCTCTCTCATCCGCCCGTTCTCACAAGGGGGATCCTCCATGCCGTCTTCCCGCACCGCGCTGCCCACCGCGGACGAAGAGTTCACCCTCGGTGCCCTGGGCACCGGCGGGTTGGAGCGGGCCGCGTCCGTGCTGCGCGAGCACGGCCTGGTGCGGCTCGGCCGCCTCGGCGGTCGCAGCGATGTGCTCGACACGGCCGCCTTGTTGATGTCCGCGCTGTGGCACCATCGCGATGCCGATCCGGACGGGTTGACCGTCATCCGCGACACCGGCCGCCACGAGGGCCGGGTGGGATTCGCCGGCCTCGGACGCGGCGACCTCGCGCTGCACACCGAGTGTGCCCAGCTGCCGGGACCCCCGCGGCTGATGCTGCTGGCCTGTGCGCGGGCGGCCGAGGAGGGCGGCGAGAGCCGGACGGTGGACGGGCGCGCCGTACTCGCCGAACTGGCCACTTTCCATCCGGCGGCTCTGGAGGCCCTCTCGGCGCCGCGGGCCGCGTACTTCGGCGGATCGGACGGACACTTCGCCGCCGTCCTGGAGCAGCTGCCCGAGGGGCGATGGCGCTTGCGGCTGCGCCAGGACGAGCTGGCCCGGTTCTCGCCGGAGGCCGAAGCTCACCTGCCCGCCCTACGCCGCGTCGTCGAGCACCACACCGTCCGCACGCGCCTGACCTGCGGACAAGGCCTCGTGCTGGACAACCATCGTGTCCTGCACGGCCGCACCCGCTTCACCGGGGGACGGCTCCTGTTCCGGGCACTCGGGCAGGCTCACCGCTCGCTCGGCCTGGACCCCGGATTCCCGGCCCCCTGGCCCGCCCCCGCACCGGCGGGACGCGGCTGACGGCGACAACGGCCGGAGGCTGCCCGTCCACGAGCCCACCGGGCGGCCCTGCGATCGGCCCCGGACTCACAGACTCCTGGTGATGCGGGGCGCATCCCGCGCCCCGACGCCAGGTCCCTCACAGGGAGAACCCACAGGAGGAACTCATGGCCCAGACGATCACGGCCGAGAGCAAGGCCGCCACGGCCGCCATCGGTGACGAGTTCGACCTCGATGTCCACACCGTCGAGACCACCGACGCGGCCGGTCTGCAGGTCCTGACCGACGACGGCTGCGGCAGCACCTGCGGCGCGTGCACCACCGGCCTGCACTGACACACCCGGCCGGTGCCGCAGGAAAGCACCCCTGCGGCACCGGCCTCCACTCTGTCCTTTTCCGCCCCCGCCCTTACTCGAGGTCGCCAGCCATGCGCCCAGCCGCTTCCCCGTACCGCGCCGCCGACGTGGCCCTCGTGCGCGCCGTCGCGAACCCCGCCCCTGCGGTGCCCGCCTGGCCGGACCTCGGCGAGGCGGGCCTGCCCGCCCGTCAGATGCAGTGGCTGCGCGAGGTATGGGCGGACCCGGGTCTCGCCGTGGCCCTCGAACAGGCCAGCCCTGTCCTCGCGCAGCAGGTCCGGCAGCTCACCACCGCCGCCAGCGCCGCACCGCGCGAGGTGCGGCACGCCGCGCTCTCCACCGCCCGCTACGTGCTGCGTGCGACAGGCCGCCCCACCCCGTACGGCTACTTCGCCGGTGTGCAGGGTGCCTCCTTCGCCTCGGTATCCACTCTGCGATGGGGCTGCGGACACCGCGTGGCACGCACGGTCTCGGCGGCTCGACTCGCCGAGGCAATCGGACAGTTGGAGCATCTCCCCGGCTTATTGGACCTCAGGGACGTGGTTGCGAACAACGCCGTCCAGACACGCGGCGAGCGCCTCGTCGTTCCTCACCGCCCGCTCGTTCGGCCAGGTCTCGGCACGGCAGCCGCCGAAACGACCCTGCGCCGCACCCGCCCCGTCGTAATCGCCCTGGAGGCCGCCCGCCGCCCGGTCCGCTTCCGCGACCTCGCCGACAAGGTCCACGCCGAGTTTCCCGCCGCGTCCGGCGAGCACGTCACGAACCTGCTGACGGAACTCGTCGCCCACCGCGCCCTGATCACCAGCCTGCACGCGCCGGCCACCGACCCCGATCCTGTCACCTACCTGCGCACCGCTCTGGACGCCACGGCCGCCGCCGAACTGCCGGGCGTCACCGCGGTCTTGGACAACCTGCTAACCACGGGCACCGACGCTGCGGGGTCGGCCGTCGACCTGCGGCTGGACGCCGACATCGTCCTCCCCCGGACCGTCGCCGACGAGGCCGCCCGCGCCGCCCACCTTCTGTCCCGTCTCAGCCCGGTTCCCAAGGGGACCGCCGCGTGGCGTGCCTATCATCAACGCTTCTACGAGCGCTACGGCCGCGGCGCGCTGGTGCCGCTGCTCGACATGGTGGCGGACAGCGGGATCGGCTGGCCCGACGGCTACCCTGGCGCCCCGGCAGCCGAACGGCCGCGCTTCGACGAACGCGACGAGCGTCTCGCCGCCCTCGCCCAGCAAGCAGCGCTCGACGGTGAGCGCGAAGTCCTGCTCGACGACGCCGTTCTCCGCTCGCTCGATCTCAGCCCCGACGAACCGCGCTGGCCCCCGCACCTGGAAATCCTCGCCCGCATCCACGCCCCCACCCGGCAGGCCCTCGACCGAGGCGCCTTCCGCCTGGAGGTCGTCTCCGCGTCCCGCGCCGCCGGCGTCTCGGTCGGCCGCTTCCTCCACCTCCTCGAACCCGCACACCGGGCCGCGTTCACCGACCTGCTGACGACCCTGCCGACCATGGACGAACACGCCCTCACCGCGCAGCTTTCGTGTCCGCCGCTGGACGCGGCCACTGGGCACGTCGCCCGCAGCGCAGCGACCGGCCAGCTGGTGATCAGCCTCGCCGAACACCGCCGGGCGGCCGACGGCGTCCTCGGTCCCGAGGACCTGGCGGTGGGCTGCAACGGGCGGCGGATGTATCTGGCGGCTCCGGTGCTCGGGGTGCGGATCGAGGCCGCCGCGACCCACGCCCTGAACCTGCGCACCCATACCCCGCCGCTGGCCCGGCTGATCACCGAGCTGTCCCGCGCCCATGCCGCCCAGGTCACCCGCTTCTCCTGGGGGAGCCTCGGCGCGCTGCCGTTCCGGCCACGGCTGCGGCACGGCCGCGTCATCATCTCCGCGGCCTCCTGGCGGCTGACCGCCGACGAACTCCCTCCCCGCGCCACCGACTTCGCGAAGTGGGACGAGATGCTCTCGGCGTGGTTGGTGCGGCGCCGTGTCGCACGTCACGTCACGCTGGCCGCCGACAGCCAGGGCCTGCCCCTGGATCTCGACCACCCGGGTCATCGCGTCCTGCTGCGCGAGCACCTGCGCTCCGCCCCGCGCGCCGTCCTCGTCGAGAGCCCCGATCCGGCCGATCTGGGCTGGGCCGGCGGCCGGGCCCACGAGGTCGCCATCCCGGTCACGGCCACCCGGGCCCCGGCCTGGCCACGCCTGCCCAAGCCCACTCCGGCCCGAATCCTGCGGCGCGGCCACGGCGACGCCCCCGGCACCTCCCGGGTGCTCCTCGCCTCGCTCTACGGCGACCTGGAACGCCAGGACGCCGTGCTCGTCCACCACCTGCCCGACCTCCTGCAGCGCCTCGGCCGGCCGAAGTGGTGGTTCGTCCGCTTCCGCGACCCACGCCAGCACCTGCGGATCCGCATCGCTCTGCCCGACCCGGACGCCTTCGGCCCCACCGCCGCCGTGATCAGCGCCTGGACCGCCGAGCTCCACCAGGCCGGGCTGCTGTCCGAGGTCGTGTACCCGACCTCCTACGCGGAGACCGGCCGGTGGGGCGAGGGTCCGGCCTGGGCCGCCGCCGAGCAGGTCTTCCGCACCGACTCCGCCGCTGTGCTCGCCCAGTTGTCCCAGCCGGTCCGCCCGGGCAAGGACGCGCTGCTCGCCGCGCAGGCGGTCGCCATCGCGGCCGGCTTCGCCGGCTCTTCCACTGCGGGGCTGCGCTGGCTGGTCGCCAACATCCCCGCCAAGGCCCCGTCGCCTGCCGCCCGGCCGGTGTTCGCCGAGGCGGTCCGTCTCGCCGATCCCGCCGACGGCTGGGCAGCACTGCGCGACGAACCCGGCGCCGCCGCCGTCATCGACGCCTGGGCGGAGCGCCATGAGGCCCTCGACGCCTACCGCCGCTTCTTCCCCGGCCCCGACACCACCGGGGTGGACGCGGACGACGTCCTCGGCTCACTGCTGCACTGCTCGTACGTGCGCGCGCACCGCATCGACTTCGACGACGAGGCCAAAGTCCTGTACCTGGCCCGCGCCGCGGCCCTCGCCCGCCTGGCCCGGGACGGTGACCGATGACCAGCCCGCACCCGGCGCTCCGATTGTCCGACCGGATCGCCGAGCTCCTCACCGACCCGGCAGCTGCCCCCGCAGCCTGGTCGTCGCACCCGCAGTGGCGCCAGTCCCTCGCCCACGGCGCCCCGGGCATCGCCCTGCTGCACATCGAGCGCGCCGCCATGGGCCTCGGCCCGTGGGAGCCCGTGCGTGCCTGGCTGTCGGTCGCGGCCGACAGCCCTGTCACCAGCGGGACGGACAGCTACCTCTACTACGGCGCCCCGGCGCTCGCCCACGCCCTCACCTGCGCCGCCCAAGCCCGCCCCGGCTCCTACCAGCGCGCTCTCGACCACCTCGACCAGGTCGTGGCCGCCGACGCGGTACGCCGCTGCGAACAAGCCGAGACCCGGACCGAGCGCGGCAATCTGCCACGGCTCGCCGAGTTCGACACGATCCGGGGACTGGCCGGCATCGGCTCAATCCTGCTGCGCCGCTCCCCCGGCGGGAAGGCGATCCGGCGGGTCCTGGCGTGCCTGGTCCGCCTGACCGAGAACGTCAGGCATCAGGGGGTGGTCCTGCCGGGCTGGTGGACCCTAGCCGGTCCGTCCGGCGAGTGGGACGAGCGGTTCCCCGGCGGGCACGCCAACTCTGGGCTCGCGCACGGGATCGCCGGGCCGCTCGCACTGTTCGCCGTCGCGTTGCGGCGCGGTGTCGAGGTCGACGGCCAGCGCGAGGCGATCCGCACCGTCCTGGCGTGGCTGGAGCGCTGGCGCGACGGCCACGCCTGGCCGTACTGGATCACTCCCGCGCACCTGAACGGCCCGGACCGCCGACCGCTTCCGCCTCAGCGGCCGAGCTGGTGCTACGGCACCGCCGGCATCGCCCGCTCCCTGCAGCTCGCCGCCCTCGCCCTCGATGACCCGCAGCTGCGTCACGACGCCGAAAGCGCCTTGGCCACGGCCCTGGTGGACCGGAAGGGGCTCGCCGCGACCACCGACCTGTCCGCCTGCCACGGCTACGCCGGGCTCGCCCACATCGCCCATCGCGCCGCCGCCGACGCCTCCCCGAGCAACGCCGGCCGGCTGCGCTCGGCCGCCGTCCTGCTCCTGGACACCGCCCACCCTCCGTACGCCGACGCCGACGAGCAGGCCCGCCACCTCCTGCCGAGCGCGGGGCCGGCCTTCCTGGAAGGCACCGCCGGAACCGCCCTGGCCCTGCTCGCCCCCGCGACCGGTAGCACCCCCGTGACCCGGTGGGACGCCTGCCTGCTCACCTCCTGACCACCCGACCGAGGACCGAGACGATGACCACCGGCTGGATCCAGCACAACCTCACCTTCGCCGACCCCGCCACCGTCGAACCGACCGCCGCCCATCACCTGGCCCCCGTACTCACCTTCGCCCAGGACAACGGCGACCTGAACGACTGGTGGCACATGCGCAAAAAGGGCCTGCGACTGCGCTACCGGGCCGCCGCCCCCGTGCCTGTCCTCACCTCCCTGCTGGACGCCCTCGCCGAGGAGGGCCTCCTCACGGCCTGGGCCACCGTGATCTACGAGCCCGAGACCGAGGCGTTCGGCGGCACCGAGGCCATGGAGATCGCCCACCGCCTCTTCCACGCCGACAGCCGCCACCTGCTGGCCCGGGCGGCCGGGCCGAACCCGCCGGCCCTCGGCCGCAGCGAGACCGTCGTCGTCCTCGTATCCGCCATGCTCCGCGCGGCTGGGCTCGACTGGTACGAACAGGGCGGCGTCTGGGCCCAGTTCGCGAAGCTCCGCCACGCCCCGCAGCCCGTGGCACCCGACCGTGCGGCCGCCCTGACTGCCGCGATGCGCCACCTGATGAGCCTCGACACCTGGGCGCTCACCCGCGACACCGCCCCGCTCGCCCACCACGGCGACTGGGTGCACGCCTTCGAACAGGCCGGGCAGGACCTCGCCCGCCTCGCCCGCGACGGCCACCTGACCCGCGGGCTCCGGGCGGTCCTCGCGCACCACCTCCTCTTCCACGCCAACCGCGCCGGCCTGCCGGTCGATCATCAAGCCGCCATGGCTGCAAGGGCGTTGGACGCCGTCTTCCACTCCGACGAGGGCCCCGCGCCCTCGATGTCCACCATCCGCACCACTCCTGGGGTCACCCACATGACTACGCTCAGCAGCGACACCGCTTCCGCCGCCCCGACCACCGAGGAACTGCGCGCCGCCCTCACCAACCGGTTGCTCGAACAGGGCGCCATCCGCACCGCCGCCGTGGAGAACGCCTTCCGCACCGTGCCCCGCGAGCACTTCCTGCCCGGCGTCCCCCTGGAGGCCGCGTACGCGGACAACCCCACCTACACCAAGACCGACGGCTCCGGCACCCAGATCAGCGCCGCCTCCCAGCCCGCGATCGTCGCCCTGATGCTGGAACAGCTCGGCGCCCGACCCGGCGAGAGGATCTTCGAGGCCGGCGCGGGCACCGGCGTCAACGCCGCCTACCTTGGCCGCATCGTCGGCCCGGACGGGCACATCGTGGCAGTGGACGTGGACGAGGACCTCGTCGACGGCGCCCGCAAGCACCTCGCCGACGCCGGCATCACCAACGTCGACGCGGTCCTCGGCGACGGCGCCCTCGGCCACCCGGCCGCGGCCCCGTTCGACCGGGTCATCGCCACCGTCAGCACCAGCGAGATGCCCACCCCGTGGATGGAGCAGGTCAAGCCCACCGCCCGGATCGTCCTGCCGCTGCGGCTGCGCGGCACCGCCAGCCGGGTCATCGCATTCGAGCGCGGCGAGGACGGTTGGATGTCGGTCGACGACCAGCTCGCGGTCTTCATGCCGCTGCGCGGCAGCATGGACGACGCCCGCCGCGCCATCACCCTCACCGACGAGGGCGACATCACCCTCCAGATCCACAAGGACCAGGACGCGGCGGTCGACGCCTCCCTGCTGCTCGGTGTCCTCGACAGCTGGCGCCACGAGACCTGGACCAGGGTGACCATCCCCGCCGGCACCACGTACGAGTACCAGGACCTGTGGCTGGCCCTGACCCTGCCCAACTCCCTGATGCGGATGAGCGTCACCGGCTCCGCGCGCGAGCGCGGCACCGTCGCCCCGATGTTCGGCTGGGGCGCCATGGCCACCGTCCAGGGCGGCTCCCTCGCCTACCTCGCCCTGCGCCCCAGCGATCCCACCACCGACGGCCGCAAGACCTACGAGACCGGCGTGATCGGCCACGGCCCCGACGGCGCCGCACTCGCCGACCTCGTGGCCGAGCAGATCCGCGTCTGGAACACCGGCTTCCGCGACCGGACCCTGCGCATCGCCCTCCCCGACACCCCCGGCGACGCCGACCCGGAGGCCGGCCGCTTCGTCCTGGAGCGCCCGAACCACCCGATCACCATCACCTGGGAGTAGCCGCCGTGCACCCGACCGAACCCGTCGCCCGGCGCTTCCCACTGGTCGCCAGAATCCGGCCCGCGTGCCTGCCCCTGAACGCCCGTGTCGGCCGGCTCTGCGAGCTGGCCGACACGGCCTCCCGGCAGGCGGACCCGGGCCAGGCATCCACCGTCTTCAACCAGGCAGCGCTGCTCGCCTCCGATCTCGGCCTGCCCGAGCACGCCCGCGAGCTGTGCCACCGCCACGCCAGCCTCTACCTGCCCCGAGGACCGCTCCCGGCGATGAGCGCCATCCGCGGCCTGGAGCCGATCGTCAACCTCGCCCGCCTCCACATCCGCGCCGGACACCACCAGCGCAGCCACCAACTCCTCCTCGACCTTTACCGCGCCGTCACCAGCGCCACCGAGACCGTCCTCGACGGCATCACCGTCCCGGCCGAGCTGACCGAGACCGACCAGCAGCGCGCCGAAGTGCGGGCGTGGCTGTGGCGGGTCGTCATCGCCGACGGCACCCGCGCCCTCACCACCGCCGGCCGCTGGAGCGAGGCCCTGCGCCACATCGAGGAACACCGCGGCATCGGTCGGCGCATGCTCGACGGCCGCCAGGTCGGCGTCCTCGCACGCGCCACCACCGACGATCTGCCCGGCGCCCTCGCGCTGCTGGAGGACACCGAGCCCGGCGACCCGCGCGAGAACGCAGTCACCGCCGTGCTCACCGCTCTGTGCCGCCCCGGCGACCAGAGGGCAGCCGACCGAGCGCTCGGCCACTGCCTTGCCTTCAAGCCGGACGAGGGCCTGGCCGTCTTCACCACCCGCCTCACGCTGACCGCCATCGACGCGGCCGACCCCGACACGCCCGCCGCCCGAAACCTCCTCGCCCACCTGACCAGCCGAACGAGTGATTCCGGCGACGGCTACGCGCTGCGCGACCTCCTCACCCATGAAGGCGTTCGACGACGTCTCGACCCAGTCCAGCGCGCGGCACTCGAACGGGATCTCGCCGCTTGCGCACTGGGTTCTGCCCCCCTGCCGGACGCCCTGCGCGCCCGGTTGGAGGAAGCGTTGGAGCACGCGCGCGGGGTGCTCGAAAAGTCCCCGTTCGACCCGGGCTCGCCCGGAGGGAATCCGCTTGAGCGTCGCGTTCGAACAGCGCCATCATCAGTCACCTCCGCTCGCGCGACCCCGTCCAACTCCGGTGCATGATTGCGCACTTGTCGCGCCCTGTGTCGACGCCCGACTCCGCCCGCTCGAACACCAGCCACGTCTGGAGGTCTTCGTGGACCACCTCACCGCCCACGCCGCCGGCATCACCTCTTCCGGCCGGCCGGCCGTGCCCGCCCGCGATTCCGAGGAGCCTGTTCAGTGATCGACTTCGACGTACTCACGAACCTCGCCGCACGCGAGGGCATCGAACGGATCGGCGTCGGCGTGGTAGTCCGGGACGCCTCGGGACGAGTCCTGTTGATCCGTAGGTCGGCGCGTGACGTCCTGCCGGGCCTGTGGGAGTACCCGGGCGGCGGCCGGGAGGAGAGCGAGACGGTGCCGGAGGGCGCGGCCCGCGAGCTGGCCGAGGAGACCGGGCTCGCCGGTCTGCCGCTGGACTACGCGCGGCATCTCGACTTCACCAACCAGCGCGGGCGGCGGGTGCGCCAGTTCGTCTTCACCACCGTCGTACCGGACGGCGCCGAGATCACTCTTTCCCCGGACCACGACGGCCACCAGTGGGCGTACCCGGACGCCCTGTCGCCGACCGGCGACGGGCAGCGCTCGGTGATCGAGTGGCTCACCCGTCGCCTGAGCATTCCGGGCTGGCGGCCGGTCGGCGGCTACCTCACCACCATCGCCCGGCCCAGCTCCTACGGCTGCCTCCTGGTCACCGACCCGCAGGGGCGCGTCCTCGGGATGCGCTCGGCCATCGACCCGTCCGTGTGGAACTTCCCGGGCGGCAACGTCGAGCACGGCGAGACGCCCTTCGCCACCGCCCTGCGCGAGGCCGAGGAGGAGCTGGGCCTCGACCTCGCCGCCGAGAACCCCGAGGTAATCGCCCGGCGGCGTCTGGTCGCCGTCATCCACGAACAGGCCGGCACCGAGTACCCCGTCCCGGTCTGCGGCTACGTCTTCGACGGCGGCGTCCTCACGACCGAGCAGCAGGCCCGGATCCGGCTCGATCCGGCCGAGCACACCGAGTGGCGGTTCGAGACCGCCCACGACTGGCGGCAGCTCATGCGACCCGCTCGCTACCAGCGGCTCCGCCAGATCCTGCGCGCCCACCGCTCCGGCATCCCCCTCTACCTGGAACGCCCCACCCCGGCCCACGACGACTTCGAGGGTGTCCTCGTCCTCGTCACCGATCTCGCGGGCCGGCTGCTGATGCACCGGCGCGAAGACCGGCCGAGCATGCCGTGGCCCGGCTACTGGACCCCGATCGGCGGCTGGCGCGAGGCCGACGAGAGCCCCGAGGAGACCGCCGTGCGCGAGGTCCGCGAGGAAGCCGGCATCGCGATCACCGGACAGCGGGCCCTCCCCGACCCGCACGCCGACCTCGGCCTACCGCTCACCCGCGTCCTGCACGCCGTCTGGGACGGACCCGAGAGCGATCTGCGGCTCGGTGACGAGGGCCTGGCCGTGCGCATGGTCCCCCTCGACGAAGTACTCGACCTGAAGGTCCCGCCGTACCTGCGGCACTACCTGCCGCTGCTCGCCGAGGCGGCCGGTCTGCCGTCCGGGAGCACCTCGTGAATCCGCGCGACGACACCCGCCACTTCGCCGCGATCACGTCCCGTGCCACCAGGGCGGATCCGCTGACCCTGGTCGTCGGCGTCCACCTCGTCCTGCTCGACGGCGACACGGTGCTGCTCGGCCGGCGCCACAACACCGCCTACGCGAACGGTCTGTGGCACCTGCCGGCCGGACACATGGAGCCCGGGGAAACGGTCACCCGCTCGATGACGCGCGAAGCCGAGGAAGAACTCGGCATCCTCATCGCCGTGGACGACCTCGCGCTCGTCCACACCCTGCACCACCTCGACGCCGACGACGGCCGCAGCCGCCTCCAGCTGTTCTTCCGGCCCACCCGCTACAACGGCGAGGTCCGAAACGCCGAGCCCCATAAATGCGACGCGCTACGCTTCTGGCCTCTCGACCAACTCCCAGCCGACATCGTGCCCTACACCGCCCATGCGCTCGGCGAGATCACCCGCGGCAGCACCCTGTCCACCGTCGGCTGGCCGGCATGAGCGCCACCACCGTCCCCCACGACGTGGACCGGCTGCTCCGCGAGACGGCAGGACGCTACGAGCTGCTCGGCGTGCGCTCCCACGACCGCGCCGGGTGCCCGAACGTCTGGGAGGCCGTCGACAGTTGCGGGCGCCGCCTGTTCGCCAAACGCCACAAGAACGCGCTCATGCACGAGCGGGAAACCACCGCCTACCGGCTGCTCGCACCATTCCTCGGCGAAGGCCGGACGCCAGTTCTGGTCGCCAAGGACACCCGGTCGCTGCTCGTCGTCACCTCTGCGCTTCCCGGTACCCCGGTCATCAGCACCGCCCTCACCACCGCCGAGGAGCAGGAGGTGTACCGGCAGGCCGGGCAGCTCCTGGCCACCGTTCACGCGCAGCCGACGGCCGGAGCTCCGGTCGGCAACTACCTGCCCTGGGCCCGGGAACGCGCACGGGCGCTCGCTCGCGCACGCGACGCCCGCCTGTCGGACGAGGACATCGAGGTCCTGGCCGAGACCACCCGCACCGAGCCCCCGCCCACCGCGCTCGCCTACTGCCACGGCGACTTCGGCCCACGGAACTGGCTCGTGCGCCGCGACGGCGACCGTCTGACGCTCGGGCTGATCGACTTCGAACGCAGCCACGTCGAGGCCCCGGCCCGGCGCGACCTGATGCGCGTGACGCTCCAGCTGACGCCCCACCGGCCTGACCTGCGTGCCGCATTCACCGCCGGGTACGGGCGCGACCTCACGCCGCAGGAGCGGGCGGCGTGCCGGGCGTGGGCCGCGATCGACTGCCCCGCCGCCCTGCGCTGGGCCCTGGACCACCACCGGGACGAGGAGGTCATCGGCTACGCCCGGACCGTCCTCGATCTGCTGCGCAACCCGAACCCGGTTACCTGAACACCCCTTTACTTCCTACCGGTTGGAGCACACATGCAGTCCCTGCGCCAGGCCGTCTGCGTCATCGTCCACGACGAAAAGGCGGGCAAGGTCGCCTGCGTCCACTACGCCAACGACACCTGGTCCACTGTCCCCGCCTGGACCGTCCCCGGCGGCAAGGCCGAGGAGGGCGAACGCCTCGACGAGGCCGCCGCCCGCGAACTGCGCGAGGAAGCGGGCCTGGTCGTCGACCCCGAGCAGCTGCGGCTCGTCCACACCATCCAGGTCAAGGCCGGATGGGACGGCAAGGGCCCGTTCTTGCTCTCGGTCTTCGCCGCGACGTCCTGGCGGGGCGAGCTGACGAACACCGAGCCGGACAAGCACCTCGCCGTCCTGTGGATGGACGCCGCCGCGCTGCCCACCCCCATGTTCCCCACCTCGCACGCCGCCCTCACCGCCTACCTTGCCGGCGACGGGCGGGGATTCTCCACCTACGGCTGGGACGCCTCGGAGGACCTGCGCACCCTGGTCGGGGCCTGAGACGGCCGGCCGCCACCGCCTCCCGCCCAACGGCGAGCAGGCGGCCCTGCCCGCGGACGTCGACCTGCGGCTGCGCGCCATCACCCAAGGCCGCACCGTCAGAGAGGAAGGCGTCGCCACGCTCCCGGGCGGTCGGCACCCGTACGCCCACCGCACGCTCTACCGGCCCGACGGCAGCGTCGACCGGCTGCTGGAGCGCTTGGCCCCCGGCCCGCTGCACCCGCCCGGCTCCCCTCCCGCAAGCTGACCCGCCCGCCGAACGCCCCGACCGAGAGGAGCGGCCGTGTCCGCCGCCGACCACTGGAACGACCACTACCAGCAGGGCAAGGGCTTCCGGCCCGTCACCGAAAAGGAGGTCGCGCTGCTCGCCGAGCACCTCGGTCCGGGTTCCGGCCGCCGGGCACTCGACCTGGGCTGCGGCACCGGCGAATACGCCGCCGCCCTTCACGACCTGGGCTTCACCACCACGGGCGTCGACTTCTCCCAGATCGCCGTCACCACCGCCCAGGACCGGCACCACGCCCGTGACGGCCTCGACTTCCGGCACCTCGACACCGACCGCGGCGGCCTGGACCTGCTCCCGCCCGGCACCTTCGACCTCGTCACCTGCCGGCTCTTCCTCCCGTTCGTCGACCTCGTGCCGACCGTCGCCGGCGCCCGCCGCCTCCTCGCCCCCGGCAGCCGACTCCTCGTCACCACCCCGCTCGCCGAACGCCAACGCGCCGGCTGGGAGTCGATCGGCCTGCGCTCGGCCGCCCTCGACCTGCTGCGCTCCTTCGGCTGGGCCGACGCGGCCGAGTACCCGCTCGACGAGCTGCTCTGCCTCCTGCTGACCACCCACCCCACTCCGGAGAGGACCTGCCGATGACCCCCACCACCGCCGTCCGGCCCGCCGCCCCCGAGGACGCCGACGAACTGCTGCGCCTGCGCGTCGCCGTCCTGGACGGCGGCCCGCTCACCGACGAATGGCGCACCACCTTCCGCAACGACATGCGCGAGCGCCTGGGCACCGACCCGAACCTGCTCGCCTACGTCGTCCCCACCGACGGCGGCCTCGCCGCGTGCGCCATCGGCATCGTCTACCGCGGCTACCTCGGCCCCGCCTTCCCCACCGGCCTGTGGGGCCGCATCCACACCGTGGCCACCGACCCCGCCCACCAGCGCCGCGGACACGGCCGCGCCGTCACCACCGCCCTCGTCGAAGCCCTCCAGGACCGCGGCTGCGGCGCGGTCGAACTGCGCGCCACCGCCGCCGGCGCACCCCTCTACAGCTCCCTCGGCTTCGAGCCCATCGACGGCTTCATGACGCTGCGACCCGGCCCCGGCGGGTGGGTGCGGTGACCGCCTTCGTCCCGCCCGAGCAGTTCGTCCCGACCCTGCCGCACGGCGTCTCCTACGCCGGCGTGTTCTTCACCGACCACGACGACCGGCCGCTGCTGCTCACCTCCGTCCACCACCCCGGCGAGTACCAGTACCCCGGCGGCCTCCTCGACCCGGGCGAAGACCCGTGGGGATGCGCACTGCGGGAGACCGCCGAGGAGATCGGCTTCGTCCCCGCCGCCCTCGACGACGCGCCGCGCCTGCTGCTGCTCTCCTTCACCCCGCCCGAACCGCCGTGGCCGTGGAAGATCGGCGTCACCTTCGACGGCGGCCGGCTCACCGACCGGGAGATCGAACGGATCACCCTCGACCCCGCCGAACACAGCGGCCACGCCGTGCGCACCGTCGACGACTGGTCGCCCCTCGTCGGCCCGCGGCGCCTGCGCACCCTGCGGGCCTCGCTCACCGCCCGCCGCACCGGCCGCGCCGAGTACCTCGTCTCCGAGCCCCGGATCCCGGGCGAGAACGGATGACCACACCTGCCCGCAGCTTCCCCACGAAGGAGAGCGCTTGAAGACCCGCCCGTCCGAGAGCAAGACCGACACCGCCACGGCGGACAGCATCTCCGCCAGCGAGAAGTTCCTGTTCGGCGGCCCCCTGCGCTACGACTACGGCTTTACCTCCCACGAGCAGACCATGCTCAAGATCAGCTTTCTCGCCGTCGCCCGCCAGATCCCCGGCATGCTCCGCACCGCCCTGCACCTGGCCTGGCGCGCCGACCGCACTGCGCTGATGGTGGTCGCCCTCGCCGAGATCGGCCGCGCCCTGGCCGCCGCGTTCGGGCTCCTCGCCACCAACCGGGCCCTGGCCTCACTGTTCGCCTCCGGCAGCTCCGACCAGCTCCTACGCGCCGCGCTGCCGGCCGCGCTCGCCGTCGGCGGCGCCTCCGGCCTCTCCGCGCTCCTGGGAATCGCCTCTGCCTGGGCCGGCGACCGCCTCGAACCCAAAACCGAACGCGCCGCCACCGTCGCCTTCCTCGCCCGCGCGGCCCGCGTCGAACTGGCCTCCCTGGAGGACCCGGACTTCAGCCGGCTGCTGGAGTCCGCCCGCTTCGGCACCGCGGCAGTACGCCGCCTGATCAGCCAGAGCATCGCCGTCCTCACCGCCCTACTCGGCCTCGTCGCCGCCGGCGGAGTCCTCCTCACCCTGGACCCGGTCCTGATGCCCATGCTGGTGCTGATCGCGGCCCCGAAGGGCTGGGGCGCGGTGCGCTCCGCCCGCCGCCGCTACGGCTCGACGATGGCCTGGCTCCAGCACCACCGGGCCGCCGCCATCCTCGCCCAGCTGATCACCCAGCCGCACTCCGCGCCCGAGGTCCGCGTCCACGCCATCGGACCGTTCATCCTCGGCCACTACACCGCCATGGCCGAAGCGTCCGAGCGCGAGCAGAACCGGCTCGCGGGCGCCGCCGCCGGCACCTCCATGCTCGCCTCCGCCCTGTCCGGGCTGGCCGCCGCCGCAACCTTCGCCGTCCTCGGCTGGCTCGTCCACGACGGGCAGATGGCGCTCGCCGTCGCCGGCACCGCGGTCGTCGGCATCCGCACCGGAGCCGCCGACATCACTTCCCTCGTCAACACTGCGAACCGCCTCTACGAGGAGGCCCTGTTCGTCGCCGACCTGGGACGTCTCCAGCGCGAGTCCGAACGCCGCGCCATCCCCACCGGCGGCACCGACCTCCCGCACCGCCCCGACACGATCACCTTGGAGGACGTCGGCTTCACCTACCCCGGCCGCAGCACCCCGGCCCTGACCGGCATCACCCTGACCATTCCGCGCGGGCAGGTCGTCGCCCTGGTCGGCGACAACGGGTCCGGCAAGTCCACCCTCGTCAAGCTGATCTGCGGCCTCTACCTCCCCGACACCGGCCGCATCCTCTGGGACGGCACCGACACCGCCGTCGCCGACCGGGACCAGCTGTTCTCCTCCGTCTCCGTCCTCGAACAGGACTTCCAGCGCTGGCCGTTCACCCTGCGCGCCAACGTCCTCGTCGGCCGCCCCGAACACGGCGACGACCCCGCCCTCCTCAAACGCGCCGCCGACTACGCGGACCTCCACCCGATCGTCGAGGCCCAGACCAACGGCTGGGACACCCTCGCCGCCCGCGGCTTCCAAGGCGGAGTGCAGCTGTCCGGCGGGCAGTGGCAGCGCGTCGGCATGGCCCGCACCCACCACCGCGCCACCACCCACGGTCCCGGCGGACGCCCCACCCACCTGGTGATCGCCGACGAGCCGACCTCCGCCCTCGACGCCCAGTCCGAGGTGGCCGCCTTCGCCCGCATCCGCGAACTCGCCGACCAGGGGCTGACCGTCATCCTGATCACCCACCGCCTCGCCGCCACCGCCGACGCCGACCTCATCTACGTCCTCCACCAGGGCCGCCTCGCCGAACAGGGCACCCACGAAGAGCTGATGGCCGACCCGGCTGGCCGCTACCGCGCCTCCTACCTCCTGCAAGCCGCCCAGTACGCCTCCGCCGTACCGCACCAGCGCGGCAGCGAGCTGGCGACAGAACCCACCTGACCACCGCCGGGCGGGCACCCGGCCGGATCGCCCGCCCCCGTCCACCACCTGGAGCACACGATGCCCCACCCCAAGCGGCTGCAGAACGCCGTACGCGAGGTCGTCGCCGCCCTACGATCAGCTCAATGACCAACGGCTCGGACGGCGTTGGGACCTCACCGACTACGCACTCGGCTTCGTCGGCGACCTCGCGAAGCTGGTCATGGCCCACGAGGGTCACCGCACCGACGTGACGGCCGACCGCGAGGCCCTCGCCCACGAACTGTCGGACTGCCTGTTCTCCCTCCTCGTGATCGCGGAGGAGACGGGCATCGACCTCGAAGCCCGGTTCCCCGCCGACATGGCCGCCATCGCCGCCCGGGTCCGCGCCCGAATCGCAACCGGCGGTCCGGCGTCGACCGCCGACGCGGCAGATGACCAGCCGCCGTCGGCCGGCGCCCGGTAACCCCTCAGGACCACAGACCCGCCGGCGCCACCGGGCACCGCCGCACGTTCCCTCCCGCGCGCCGTGCCTGACCTCCAACCTCGAAATCCGGTTGCCCACCGCCGCCGGTTGCCGATTCCATAGCGGGATGGAGACGCCAACTCGCTCTCTCATCAATGGATTTCACCGAAACGGCTACTGCGTCGTGCCCGACGTCCTCAGCCCTAGGCAGGTACGCCGCTGGCGCTCGCTGGTCGAAGACCACCTGGCGGAGCAGCCACCCGCCCCGGGCGCCACCGGCCCCTACTTCCTGTGGCCGGCCTTCGCCGAGCACAGCAGCCTGCGCGACCTCTACGAGGAAAGCGGCATCAGCGACGCGGTCCGCCCGCTCCTACGGCCCGAGCTCGCCCTCCCGGAACCCGAGGTCGCCCAGCTGGCACTTACCCTGCCCCCACACCCACATCATCCCGGCGCCCCGCACATCGACGGTCTCACCCCCACCGAGGACGACGGACGCCCAGGCACCTTCACCGTGCTCGCGGGCCTCCTGCTCACCGACCAGCTCCACCCCGACCGCGGGAACCTGTGGGTGTGGCCTGGAACGCACCTGACTACCGCCGCATGGCTGCGCCACCACGGCGCAGACGCCCTGCGCGGTGCCGCGCCCTACCCACCGGTCGAGCTTCCCGCGCCGATCCAGGTGACCGGCAAGACCGGGAGCATGGTCCTCGTCCACTACCTGCTCGCCCACAACATCGGCGGCCACTTCGGCACGGCCGACGACGAGCGCCGCGAAACCGTGTACTTCCGGCTGCGCGCTGCCGGCCACCGCGAGCGCTGGCATACGGCCGTGACGGACCCGCTGGCGGAATTCGCACCCCCTGGGCGGTGGTGAGGACTTCGCCACGGTAAAGCAGGCGCCAGCCTCCGCCCCGCCGCCGTCCGCCGACCACGACAGGGTGATTGGCGGACGTGCTCGCTGGCCGTGCTCGGCCTGCCTGGGGCATCGACCGGCTGGCCGGCGTGATTTGTCACGTGGTGCTGAACCGTGTGCAAACGGTAGACCCCCTCCGTTTGCAGTGTCACCTGCGGCGACCGAGGGCTTCGAGGTGCGCCCGTGAGGCTGGACGGTCGCCGGCCTCCGGCGCAAGGGCCCTGGTGCTGTACGGGATCATGGTGATGCGTGGGTGGCTCCCGGGGGATCCGCGCCCACTCCCCGCCGCACCAAGGCTCAGCGTGCCCACTGTGGATCGCCCGCCACATCGCCAACGGTGGCGCCCGTTGACTGCCCGGCCGGCGTAGCCGCGCAACACGAGCCTGCACAGTGGGGCATGGCGCTCATCGAGCACCTGCCTTGTCCGCGCGGTGGCGAACGCGACGGTGACGTCCGAGGGCGCCGCCCCTCGGCAGCCAGTCCGTTCGGGTCGTTCACCGCCTAGGGACGAGGATGCCTGACAAGCCGATCTTGTCGAGCCATCCTGCCACCGCCACCGCAGCGAGGACCCACAGCGCGAAGGCGCAGACTATCCCCACCCAGATGAGGAACTGGCCCACCAACTCGGTACCCGTCCTCGATCGCATCACGCCACGGCCCTACCGCTGGAAAGGTCCGCGACCCGAAGGAGCCGTTGCAGCTCGTTCTTGCGGACCCGGTACTCCTTCCCGAGCCGGAGGACGGCGCACGGATACTGGCCGGTCCTCGCGAGCCTGTAGCCCGTGGTACGGCAGAGCGAAAGCAGCGTGTTGGCCACCGGCAGGGGGACGGCTGGCGGCAATTCTGCGAACGTGCGCCGGATGCCCGTGTCGTCCACCTCCAGAAGCCGGAACAGGTCGGTAGTGACGACCCTGTGGCCGTCTCCCACCTGGATGACCCCGCACGGGTACTGGCCGGTCCGAGCCATCAGATAGCCCTTGGTCCGACTCAGGGCGAGCATCCGGTTGGCGTCGGTCAGCAGCAGTGCCGGCGGGAGGCTCGCGAGGGCCGCCCGCGAGTATCGGGCTCCAACCGAAGCGACTACTTCCCTCACATCGACCTCCCGAACACGACTCGTTCTCTGTGAGGGAAACATCTACCACACCTTCCACGAAAGAAGCAGTTCGCACGTTATACTTCTCTCATGACACCCCAGCTAGCCATCCAAGACTTCACCGCTCGAGTCGGTGCCGCAGTCAAGACCCTCCGCATGGAGGCCGGCCTCAGTGCACCGGACCTCGCTACCGCCTGTACCGAGCTGGGAGTGCCTGTCACCGGGAACGCGATCAACAAAATCGAAACTCTCCGCCGAGAATCCTTGAAGCTGGAGGAGGCCCTCGCCTTCGCTGTCGCGCTCAGGGTGCCGCTCGTCAGCCTCATCGTCCCGCTCGACGGTGAGGCCGAGGTCGACCTCCTCCCCAACCTCAGACTGCCGGTCTGGGAAGCCGCGATGCTGATCACCGGCGAGGACCCGCTCCACGGCGCCGCCGCTGAAGGCCGCTCCCACAGCGTTCTCGCCATCTACCGCGAGCACGCGGTCGACGTCAGGACCGCCGTGATCTCAACTCGCGAGGCGCGCGAACGACGTTCCCAGGCTGTCAATCACGAGGTCGGATCGGATCGATACCAGCAACTGTCGCGCCAGGCATCCGAGTTCGAACGCATCGCGACCGAGGACTGCCAGCGACTGCGGGAGACCCGCACCCGCATGCGAGAGCAGGGCCTGCACCCCTCACCTTTGCCGGCCGTTCTGGCCTTCATCGACTCGGACGAATAGAGCGGAGACTGCATGAAGGACCCCAGTGTCCCGCTCCACTGCGCCCCCTCTGAGGCGCTTCAGGGCCAGGTGCGTATTGCCGACGAGCCGCAAGGAGTGTTGCCACCTGCGCATTCCTGCGAAGCCCCGACAAGATCCGGACTGGCCACCGATTCACCCCTGAAGCTCTCTCGGCCAGTCCAAGGATCACCAAGGTGCACCGACTCTGCGCTCAACCCGCGTTCCCCGCGACGCACCCCGTTCGTTCCAGCGAGTGTGCGCCGTGAACGATCTGCAACAACCTGGAGGCGACACCGGCCAGCCCGCGGTCGTCGACCTGCTCCACAGCGGCTGGTACACCGCGGACGAGCTGGCACCTCTCCTGAAGGTCGATCCGTCAACCCTCCGTCGCTGGCGCACCGCCAAGCCTCCTCAAGGGCCGCCCTTCGTCCGTCTCGCCAACCGGACCGTCGTCTACTCCATACCTGACACTCAGGCGTGGCTCGTATCCCAACGAACAGTTCCCACGAAACCGGAGGCCGCATAGCTTGGCTAACACCCCAGTGATCGTCCCGATCGCGATCGACCTGACCGACGACATCGAGTTCCGGCCGGACCGGCGCCCCGACTTCCGGTACCGCGCACGTGTGCGGTGGTGGGATCCCGAAGGCGGCGGGCGAAAGTCGCTCTCCAACTCCGTTGCGTCCGAAGACGAGGCGAAGGATTGGATCGACCGTCTGCGCAAGGCGGCCAAGCGCGGAATCGTTCCGTCGCTCTCGAATGTGACGTTGGCGGACTACGGGGACGAGAACTGGGACCTGGCCATGCGTGGCCTGGAGCCGAAAACCCTCGACCCCTACCGGGCCGGGTGGAAGCTCCGGGTCGTCCCGACCATGGGACATGTCCCGGTCGTGTCGATGACCAACGGAATCACCGACCGGGCCCTGCACGCCTGGATATCCGACGAGGTCGGCAAGTCCTCCGTCAAGAACACCCTTGCCCCCCTCGTCCGTGTCATGGAGCAGGCCCGCCGCGACGGCATCATCGACCTCAACCCGTGCCGAATGACCGGCTGGCAGTCCCTGTACAAGCAGTTCGAGGACGAGCTGGACAACCCCCGCGCCCTCGCCCTGCCCGACTGGGACGCCCTCGACACCCTCGCCGAGGCGCTCGTCGCCCGTTCCCACGGGGCCTACCGGATTTGGGGCGACGTCGTCCGCTTCGCAGCGTGCACCGGCGCCCGCATCGGCGAGGTCTCCGGCGTCCGGGTGAAGGACATCAATCGCTTCGACTGGACGTGGGACCTCTGCCGGCAGACCACGCCAAGTCCCGGCGGACTCGTCGACAAGGGCACGAAGGGAAAGCGCCGCCGGACCGTCCCGATCATCGAAGAGATCCGCGACATGGTGACCTGGCGACTCACCGTCGTCGGGAACGACCCAATGGCCCGTCTGTTCACCGGTCCCCGGGGCGGGCGGATCAGCACGGCCGTCCTGCGCGATGCCACCCACTGGGACGAAGTCGTCATGAAGCTGGGCTACCACTGGTTGCGCCGCCATGGCCTTCGGCACACCGGCCTCACCTGGCTCGCCGACGCCGGAGTGCGCCTGCACGTCCTCCAGCGCATCGCCGGGCACGGGCAGATCACCACGACCCAGCGCTACCTCCACCCCTCGCACGCCGACTACGTCGAGGCCGGCAACAAGCTCAGCATCCACCTAAACGCGGGCCGAGAGACCGCGCCGGCGGATCCTGAGCCCACCGCCCCCCTCCGCCACCTCTACGTCGTCCGCTAACAGCTGTCGGGGGGTGCACCCCCCGGTGAGTGCACCCCCCGAGGGCCGTTCCACACCTAGGCTCCCCGAAGCCACGTCACGTCGCCAACACCCCGGAGCTGACCTTGAACCACGAGAGCGCGCCGTTCCAGAAGGTCCTCGCGCAGACGCTCACCGAGCTGGCCCGCCGCGGCGTCACGCTGGGGCCCAACGGAGTAGCGGACGCCATCGAGCAGCAGGCGACCGCCATCGCGGCGGCGCTCGGCATCAGGAAGCGCGAAGCGTTGACCCATATCGACCCCGCCGCGCTCGCCGAAGCCGTCGCCTCCGTGGCCCGACAGCGCGAACACGACGGCCTCGTTGCGGGTGAGGGGCCGTTTCCGCCCGTGGACAACCCCGAACTCGCGATGATCCTCGCCGGCGTACCGGACGCCCTCGTGGAGAGTGGAGGCGATCTCTACTCCGTCATCCTCAACGTCGCGGTCAACGCCTGGATGGCCGGCCACGTGCACGGCGAGGACGGCTGCAGCGGCTGCGACTTCCGCGGCGACACCGGCCACGACTGGCAGGCCCGCATGGCCACCCTCAGCGCGGCGGCCCCGGACATCACGAAGTGGTTCGACCGGGACGTCAGGACGAAGGCCCTGGAGAACAGCGGTTACACCGTCACGCGCCGCTGAACCCCTCGACGCCGAAACGGCTGGTCATGGGTACACCACGACCGAGCCCTCGGCCCACTCTGCGGCGAAGCTCCTGGCCCGGTCCAGCGGGGCTTCCTCGACGCAGTTGGGGAGCCCAGAGGGATCGAACTCACCTGCCCGGAAGGCCGATCAGGCACCCCCGGGCTGCCGGCCATTCCAGATCAGGTGGGGTAGCCGGTACGGCTGCGCTGCTGCATGCCCCGGAAGGCCGAGGCGGAACTGTCGAGGCGTTCCAGCGCGGTGGTGGCGAACGCCTGCACCAAGGCGTCCGGGTGGGACTTCAGCTTCTCCGCAGCCTCCCGGCGGGGGCGGATCACGTCGTCCAAGTCAGTGAAGACAGCGTTCACCGCGGTCAACCCGTGCAGGATCAGCTCCTCGCTGCCAGGGGTCAGCCCAGCAACCAGGAGCTCCGGGACAACGTGTACCCAGGCGCTGCTCGACCAGGCCAGGTGGACCGCCTTCGCCGCTCGGCGGCGTGCGCTCGGCGGTCCGCTGGCCCACCCGGCTAGTGCTCGCGACCAGGCGTCGGTGTCCTTGCCGATGGCAGTAAACGTCTCGCACAGCAGGTCCTCGAGGGAGTCGTCGAGGGCGGTGGCTGGTGCTGTCGACCAGCGCTGCTCGAACGCGGCGGTGATCTCGTCACGCACCGCAATGTCGAGGCTCTCGAGGTGCTCCGTCCAGGAAGCTGGCAGGCGGTGACCGCCGAGGACATGTCCTGCCAGGACCTGGGCGAATCGCTCGGGCGACCGGCGGGCGATCTGGATCACTCCGTGGCTGATGAGGCCCAGGCTGTCGTTGTTCATGAGGCCGGTGGTGTCGGTGGTGAGCCCCCGCTCCAGCACAGCCACGCATTCGGTCACCGCTGCGGGGTCCACCGGTGCGTTGGAGCGGAGCACCACCCCGATCGCCTCCAGTACCTCGGGAACCGCCTGATCCGGCCCCTGGGTGCCGAGCAGGGCAAGGCGTCCCAGGCGGTCCTCGGCTGATCTCGTGCAGTGCCATGCGTGCCGGGCGACCTGTGTGCAGATGGCGGCCGGCTCAGTGGCCTCGGTTCCGGTTGCCGCGTCCGCGAGAGCGCGAAGGAGTTGCTCTTCCTGTTCGGGGTGGTCGTCCGCCATCGCGAGTGCGAGCCCTGCGAGCCTGGGGTCACCCCCATGTTCGGAAACCCACTGCCAGACCCGCTCCGGGTGCCGGGTCGCCAGGCCGGCCAGCAGCCCAGCATCGCCTGGCAGCGGACCGCTGGCGATGCGGTCCAGGACGGGATCAGCGTCGGTCGCGTTCTCGCCTACCGCTGCGGCGAATGCCGGGAGAACCTCGTGCGCTGTGCCGAAGGAGGAGGGATCTGCGGCTTCCAGCAGGTCGATGGCCTGCGCGGTGGTCAGCTGACCGGCCAGCGTGATGGCGGTGGACTTCTGGGCTGCGACGTCCTCGGCCCAGGTGGCGGTGAAGGTGTTGGGTGGCTGAACGACGAGGAGGTGCGAGAGCCCCGGGTCGCTGAGTGCCGCCACCGCGACGGGCTCGCCGTTGGCTGCAGCTCCTGCCAGGTCGGTCCGGCGGGTACCTGTTCCGAGCGCGGCCTCGACCGCCCGGCGCCGCACGGACAGCGGAAGGTCCGTCCACCTCGCAGCGATCTTCTCGGCAAACCTCGAGGCAGCCTCCATCAGGATCTGCTCGGCGTGCGCGGGCAGCGGCTGGTGGTGGTTGCCGGGCAGGCCGCGGCCCGCGGCCTGGCGCAGTTGCTCGGGTACAGCGACCAGCACGTTGAGGAGGCTCAGGTGCTCGGGCTGGTGCAGGGCCGGTTCGGCGAGCAGCGGTTCGAGTAGATCGAGGGCCTGGTCGAGCTGGTCCCGAGTCTCCGGAAGGTCGGGAAGCGTAGCGGTGCTGATGTTGAGGGTCCTCGCGTGCTCGGGCGTGGCGTGCCGTACGAGTTCGACAGTGATCTCCAGGTAGGGCTGCAGGGCTGCGAGGAGGACTCGGGCGACGGACTCGGGGCCCCGCTTGGCCGCGTCTTCGGGGTCGAGCCCCATGGGCGGTTCGGCGGTGCGGTCCCGGACCCAGCGCGAGATCGCGCCGAGCAGGGCGCCTCGGCGTCCCATCAGTGCCTGTCCGATGAGCTGGCCGCTCGGACCGGTCCATGTACGGAATACGCGCAGCAGGCCGTCCGGCTGGTGGCCGCCGAAGACGGGCCGGGCGGCATCCATCAGCCAGGCGATGTCCAGCACGGATGCCACCGCCGCCGGGGCGGTCTCGGGATTGGTGCGTCCTGCCAGCCGGGCGAACTCCTGGCACAGGCGGTCCAGTTCGAACCGGTAGTAGGCGACGGTGTCAGTGTCCCCCCAGAGCTGCTCGGAGGCCGGCACAGGCCACTGCCGGACCAGCCGCTCGGTGAGCTGCGCGAGAAGTGTCGGATCAGCAGGGGCGGCCTGGGAGGCGAGGCGGACAACGCTGGTCCAGTGGCCGAGGTGGGCGTCTTCGGGGAGCAGGCCGAGGACGAAGGCGGTGATCGCCGAAGCGGCGGCCCGGTTGCCGCTGTCGCGGGCGGCTGCGGCCAGCACCCCGATCTGCGGATCGAGCCGCCGAGTCGCGGCATCCAAGGCGTCCGCGTGCTCCTGCAGGGTCATCTCCGGGGTGAGGCCCGAGTGGCCGGCCAGGCAGCGCAGGGCGGCTTCCGGGTCCAGCCGGACCTTGGCCCCCGAGGTGAGGGCGTCGGCCAGGACAACGGCGGCGGCAAGGTCGGGGCGGAAGGTGTAGGGCGGCGTGTCCACCAGGCCGGCGTCGGCGAGGTCGTCCAGGAGCCGGTCGAGCCGGTCGGGCTCGGACGGCAAGCTGGAGACCGCGCCGTGGAGAACAGCGAGGTCCTGACCTCCGTGGTGCGCGGCCAGGTCGCCGGCTTTGGTCAGCAGCGCGAGCGCGACCGCGACCGTCCGGTGCAAGCCAGGGTCGTCCAGTGCCAGGAGCCTGTTGGCGACCAGCTCCCGCAGGAGGCCGGAGGCGTCGCTCCAGTCGAACTTCCCGTTGGACAGGGCCACTTGGCAGGCGGCGTGGGCGATCAGGGGATTGCCGCTGGCCAGGCCAATGACGGCCGTGCGGAACTCGTTCAGTTGAATGCCGTGGTCCGTGATGATCGTGTCGATCTCCGGACGGTCCAGTCGGCGAAGCACGACCGGGATGCCGGCCTGGTGCTCGGCTCCGGCGGTGTAGAGCGTCCGCTCGCGCTGGC
Organism: Kitasatospora griseola; assembly: GCF_044999035.1. Taxonomy (NCBI): domain Bacteria; kingdom Bacillati; phylum Actinomycetota; class Actinomycetes; order Kitasatosporales; family Streptomycetaceae; genus Kitasatospora; species Kitasatospora griseola. The sequence goes on from NZ_CP173360.1 coordinate 2,350,915, forward strand.
CCGGGCGAACGATGAGGACCAGCCGGACTCGGTCGAACCGCTGGTCGGCGAGCATCGCGGCCACCGCGGACAGGCTTTCGCTGCGATGGGCATCGTCGATCACGAGGATCAGCGGTGCGTCCAACCCCACCTCTGTGAACGAGTCCAGCGTGAATGGAGCCCCAGTAGGGACGACCAGGGTTGTGGCGACGGACCGGGCCGTCTCGATCGCGATCCTGGTCTTCCCGGAGCCGCCGGGGCCCTCCACCACGACCACCCGGCCCTCTGAAGACTCCGGGGTGAGCTGGGCGCGGAGCTGACTCTGGATCTCGGCAACGCCGCGGAGCTCAGCGGCCATCCCGGGCACCGTGCGGGAGAGCCGATCCAGGTACACCTCCGCAGTGGCCAGGGCCCTGGGCTGGCGCGGACGGACCCCCAGCTCGGCCTCGGCCACCCAGCGAAGGTCGTCCGACTCCAGTTCGACGACGAGATCGCCGAGGTCAAAGATCTCCAGGTCAACCCCGAAGTCGTCCTTCGCCCGCTTCCGCTGCCTCGCCTTCGCAATGTCGTTCGTCGAGCGGTTCATCACGAAGATGGCCGGCGCGGTACGTCCGTGCTGCTTGTGCTTCTCCAGCTCGATGGTGAGCTTCGTGGTCCACGTGCCCTGCATGCTGACCCACAGGGCCAGGTCGATCTCGTCCTCGAACAAGGGGCGATCGTAGCCGTCGAGGCCGGTGTCACCGGTGGCGCTGGTGAGGCGGAGATTGGGGTAGCGCTTCCGGAGCACTCGCAGGGCCACCCGCTCCAGGGCCCGATCGTCCGTGAGCTGTTCCAGCGCCATCTTTGCGGTTTCGTACAGCACCCCTCGCCCCTCCGCCTCACTGAGACCTGCGCGGGACCATTCTCCTCCACCTCGCTGCCGGACCGGTAAGGCCCGATCGGGGTGAGCCGGGCGCCGAAGGCCGGCCATGACGTGCCCGGTCCGCCCGGCCGCAGGGGGGAGTGCCCCTGCCAGCCTGTGCTTGTGGGGTGTCAACAACGGTACGCAGCGGCACCGATGACACCGGATGGTGGTTGAACCACGGTCCAGCCCGTAGGGGCCTGCGTCGAACTTGCTACGGCGTCGGCGGTCAGGCAGCCGACTGGCGATTGATCAGGGGCACTGCTCCGGAACGTCCGGGATTCGTCACAGCACTGCTGGAACCGAGGTGAGGGAATTCCGGCGTGGGCACTCCACGCAACCTATTCCTGCGGCTATTCTGGCCGGGAGGGGACAGGTGGGTCTTCGACCGACTGGTCCCCGGGGCAGCTCCTCGAGGTCCGCTCAGAGGGTGCTGGTCCCCAGCTGGTCCCCAGCAAGATCGTTTAGGGGTGTTCGCAGGTGGCTCGTTTCGCTGACGAGGCGCCATACGAAAGGCCGCTGACCTGGAATTTCTCCCGGCCAACGGCCTTTCCGACTCACGTCGGGACGACAGGATTTGAACCTGCGACCCCTTGACCCCCAGTCAAGTGCGCTACCAAGCTGCGCCACGTCCCGTGGTCGGCTGCCGAGTTGCCCTGGTGGGCCGCTTGGCTTTCTGACCTTGTCTCCGGCGTTCCCCGGCGACGTGGAAAACAATACAGCACGTCGGGGGGTGCTCGCTGCCAGGTATCGGGGGTGCGGCGGGGCGTGGGTCAGGGGGTGGGGTGGCGGGCGTCGTAGCGGAGGAAGGCGGGGCGGCGGGCGGCGAGGAGGAGGACGGCGGCGATGCAGGCGAGGCCGCCGGTGAGGATGGAGAGGGTGGGGGTGGTGAGGGTGGCGACGGTGCCGGATTCGAAGTCGCCGAGGCGGGGTCCGCCGGCCACCACGACGATGAAGATGCCTTGGAGGCGGCCACGCATGTCGTCGGGTGCGGCGACCTGCATCATCGTGTTGCGGAAGATCATCGAGACGGTGTCGGCGCAGCCGGCCGCGGCGAGCAGCAGCAGGCCGAGCGGCAGGTTGCGGACGAGTCCGAACGCGGCGATGGCCAGGCCCCACGCGGCGACTGAGGCGAGGACGGCGACGCCGTGGCGGTGGATGCGGCCGATCCAGCCGGAGAAGAGCCCGCCGGCCAGGGCGCCGACGGCGGGTGCGGCGACCAGCAGACCGACGGTGCCGGGTCCGCCGCCGTAGAAGGCGACGGCGATGGCGGGGAAGAGGGCGCGCGGGAGGCCGAAGATCATCGCGGCGAGGTCGGCGAGGAAGGAGGTCCGCAGGTTGGGTTGGTCGCGCAGGAAGCGCAGGCCGTCGAGGACGGTGGCGCGTTTGCCGTTCGTGGTCTGCGGTCGCATCGCGGGCAGTCGCCACATCGCGTAGAGGGTGGCGGTGAAGGCGACGGTGTCGACCAGGTACGCGGCCTGGGCTCCGTACGCGGCGATGGCGACGCCGCCGAGCATGGGGCCGACGGTCTGGCCGAGGTTCATGCCGATGGTGTTGAGGGCGTTGGCGGCGGTCAGCTGCTCGCGCGGGACGAGTCTCGGGATCATCGAGGACCGGGCGGGCGAGCTCACCGCGAAGAAGCCGGCCTGGAGGGCGACGGCCGCGTAGAGCAGGGCGACGGTGCCGAGGTGGAGCAGGGCCTGGACGGCGAGCAGCGCGGAGACGACGGCGAGTCCGCCGGAGCCGATCAGGCCGAGGCGGCGGCGGTCGACCCGGTCGGCGATGGCGCCGCCGTACAGGCCGAAGGCGATCAGCGGGAGCAGCGAGCAGAGTCCGACCAGGCCGGTGGCGAAGGTGGAGTGGGTGAGGTCGTAGACCTGGACGGAGACGGCGACGGCGGTCATCTGCTGGCCGATGGCGGAGACCGACTGCCCGAACCACAGGCGACGGTAGTCGGGGCTGTGGCGCAGCGGTGTCAGGTCGGCGAACGCGCCGCGGGTGAGGCGGCGTAGCCGGGACGCGGGCGTGGCGGCGGGTATCGGCGGGCGGGAGGGCGAGTCGGTGGGCACCCTGCCATGCTCGGCCAACAGTTCGACGGCCCTGCGCCCGGGGTCGCCCGGAGCCACCCGGAGCGCAGGACCGCAGGACCGCACCGACACCCGCCCCGGTCAGCGCAGCAGCGTCCGGGTCAGGAGTTCGACGAGTTCGTCGTCCAGGGGCCGACCGGTGGCGAGCAGGCGGTACCAGAGGGCGCCGAAGGCGAGGTCGACGGCGGTGTCGGTGGTGAGGTGGGGGGCGAGCAGGCCGGCCTCGCGGGCGCGGTCGACGACAACGCCGAGGGCTTCGCGGCGTGGGTGCAGCAGGGTTTCGCGGAAGCGTTCGCCGAAGGCCGGGTCGATCTGCGCCTCGGCCATCAGCGCCCGCAGCGCGTCGGTGGTGCGCGGGGTGGCGGCGGCGAACGTGGCGGCGAGGAAGGCGCGCAGGTCGGCGGCGCGGTCGGCAGTCTCGGGCAGCGGGATGTGCTCGCGGGCGTACGCGGTGACGGCTTCGAGCAGGACGTCCGCCTTGCCGGGCCACCAGCGGTAGACGGTCTGCTTGCCGGTGCCGGCGCGGGCGGCGATGCCCTCGACGGTGAGGCGGGCGTAGCCGACCTCGCCGATCAGGTCGAACGCGGCGCCCAGGATGGCCTGCCGGCTCTCCTCGCTGCGACGACGGCCTGGCCGTACTCCGCTGCCCGGTACAGGAGTTGACGAATCATCAGTCGCCCCGCCGGGGGCGGATTTCGCTTGCTCGATCACGGGCAGCACGCTACCTTAATTCGAGACGAGACGTCACGGTTCGAAATAGCGGACCGGCGACCGGCGACTCGCCAGGAGCGGCCGGGCTCGGCCCGCTCCCGTCGATCGGCACAGGGGAGATGGCACGGATGAGTGAGCGCACTGCACTGGTGGTCGGCGGCACCTCGGGCATCGGGCTGGCCACCGCGCGCCGGCTGCACGCGCAGGGCGCGACGGTGCACGTGGTGGGCCGCATCAAGGAGCGCCTGGAGGCGCTCGCGGTCAGCGACCCGGAGCTGGTCGGGCACCGGGCGGACGGCGGCGACCACGAGCAGATCGCCGAAGTCCTGCGCACCGTCGGGTCGTTGGACTGGCTGGTGGTCGCCCTCAGCGGCGCCGAGGGGGCGGGCCCGTTCGCAGAGTTGGACCTGGCCGCGCTGCGCAGCGCGTTCGAGGCCAAGTTCTGGGGGCAGTTGACGACCGTCCAGGCCGCGCTGCCGCATCTGGCCGAGGACGGGTCAATCACCCTGGTCACCGCGATCTCGGCCCGGACGGCCCTGCCGGGCACCGCCGGACTGGCGGCGGTGAACGGCGCATTGGAGTCGATGATCCGACCGCTCGCGGTCGAGCTCGCCCCGCGCCGGGTCAATGCGGTCTCGCCCGGCCTGGTCGCCACCCCCTGGTGGAACGGCATGCCGCAGGAGGCTCGGGAGGCCTACTTCGCCCACGCCGCAGCCCAGTTGCCGGTCCGCCGGGTCGCCGAGGCGGAGGACGTCGCGGAGGTGGTGGCCCTGGCCGCGACCAACCGCAACCTCACCGGCACCGTCCTGGAGTCGGACGGCGGACTGCACCTGGTCTCGATGAACTGAGCGCCCCCTCCAGGTTCACCGTCCCGTCCGGCCCGCAGGCGGCATCTCGCCCGCTGGCCGGACGGGCATCCGCACGCCCGCTGGCCGCTTCACAGGTTTGAACGCATGAGCCGAAACCACCCGTCCGGGAACAGCTGCGATCGCGACCGGCGGGCCACGACCCCGACCGACAAACCGCCCCGGACGTCCTCGACGCGGACGCACCGATCGCCGCCCGTCGGGCCCTGAACTCAGGCGGTTGTCAGCACTGCGAGCGGCGGCCGCACAGGCTCCCAGTCAGCGACTCGCCCAGCACGGCCTGGACCTGCGACGACATGCAGTCTTTTATCGAACGCTTGCGCTACGGCTACCGTGTACTCACGATGTGACGACGATGCGCCGGCGAAGGCCTCAACTCGCGTACGGCCTTTACGGGATGATCAATACGAGCGTCCCGCACGCTCGACGACAGTGCCAGCGGTATCGAACAAGAGTGGGGGATGGTCGAGTCCGATGATCGACGAGTTCGACGGGATGTACGAGACGTTCAAGGCGCTCCTGGAGTCGTTCCCTCCTGCCGAAGCGGTGAAGCGCCTGGAACAACTCGGCATCAGCGCGACCATCGTTGAGCAGATCCGCGAGCGGCACGAGCAACAGACGATCCGAATCAGGGAGCTCGAGGAGCCACACGCCGTGATCATGGGCAACCGCGACACCTGGTATACAGGGCCACAGCCCAAGGACAGGTGCTGGCCGGCGATCGAGAACCTGCTGCGAAAGGACGGCTGGTCCGAGGAGCCCGCAATCCGGAGCCTTGATGACTCCTCCACCCGGGTGATCTCACTGTTGAACCACCCGAAGGAAAAGGCATTCGCCACCCGGGGCCTCGTGGTCGGCTACGTGCAATCCGGCAAGACCACCAACTTCACCTCGGTCGTGGCCAAGGCTGCAGACCGCGGCTATAAGCTGTTCATCATCCTGGCCGGCGTCCACAACGGGCTCAGGCGCCAGACCCAGGCGCGACTGGCGCAGCAGCTGGTGGAGCAGAACCCCTCGATGTGGTCCCAGCTGACCGGGCTCGACAAGGACTTCACACCCCGGGAGAACCCCGCTTCGTACTTCGGACGCAGCAACAGGACCCGGGTGTTGTGCGTGGTGAAGAAGAACGCGACGGTGCTCCGCAAGCTGGCCACCTGGCTCGAAGAGGCATCGGAATATCTCGAGGACTGCCCTGCGCTGATCATTGATGACGAGGCCGATCAAGCTACGGTGGCAACGAAGTCGATCAACCCGCTGATCCTGCAGATCATGAGTCACCTGCCGAAGTCGGCCTATGTCGGGTACACGGCCTCGCCGTTCGCGAACCTGCTGATCGACCCCAGCGCCGAGGACCTCTACCCGAAGGACTTCGTCGTCAATCTCCCCAAGCCGGTGGGGCACTTCGGCACCGAAGTCCTGTTCGGCCGGTACGCCCTTGACGGCGAGGATCCCGAGCAGGTCGACGACGGCTACGACATGATCAGGTCGGTCCCTGAGGGGGATGTCCCCGCCGTACGCCCCGAGACCAAGGCCGATGTCGAAGGCTTCGAACCGATCATCACCGACACCCTCCGCCAGGCGGTCGAGTACTTCTGGCTGGTCACGGCCGCCCGACGCATTCGTGGTACTGGGAATCAGCACAACACCATGCTGATCCACACCAGCGTCAACACTGCGGTGCACAACAGTTTCAAAAGGCCCATGGAGCATCTGCGCGACCGGGCCGCACACGCGTTGACCGTCGCCGACCCCGTCCTCCTCGCACGGTTGCGCGACCTGTGGGAGACGGAGACAGCATGCGTTCCGGCCGGCGACTTCGGTGAGACCAAGGTGCCATTCGAGCAGCTGCTGTCCGAGCTGCCCGGAGTACTGGACAGTTGCCGCATCATCATGGACAACTCCAGCAGCGAGGACCGTCTCGACTACGAGAACGGCCCGGTCGTGGCGATCGCCGTGGGCGGAAACACGCTCTCCCGCGGACTGACGCTCGAGGGCCTGTCGGTCAGCTACTTCGTCCGTGCCGTCTCGGCCTACGACACACTGCTGCAAATGGGCCGGTGGTTCGGCTTCCGCAACGGATACGCAGACCTGCCACGGATCTGGATGACGGACGAGTTGGCGGAGTGGTTCCGGCATCTGGCCACTGTCGAGGCCGAGATGCGCCGCGACATCGACATCTACATGACCGAGGCGGAGAACCCGCTCACCTTCGCCGTACGCCTGCGCACACATCCCGCCCTGCGGGTTACCGCAGCCGCAAAGATGCGTAACGCAATCACGGCGGCCTCGTCCTACGGCGGCAAGCGGGTGCAGACCCACTACTTCCACACCAACGCCGACTGGCTGCGCCAGAACATCCGAGCCGCACGCGAGTTGGTCACCACCGCCACCACGAGCGTGGTGAAGGTGGAGGGACGTCCTGACGGCAGCCGATACGTCTTCCGCGATGTGCCGTACGACCTGGTGATCGACTTTTTGGCGGCGTACAACTTCCACGAGAAGTCCCAGGAGAACGACGCCGACCTGATCATCGACTACATCCGGAAGCGGGTCTCGACTGCGGGATCGCTCACCCGGTGGAACCTCGCGATCATCGGCACCCCCCAGGGGGAGGAGTTCATCTTTGCCCCCGGCATCAGTGTCGGGCGAATCAGTCGCGCCCGCCTGGAACTCCCCAATGCCGCTCCGGACTTCGCCGATATCAAGACGCTGATGAGCCGTCCGGACGCCGCAGTCGACCTGACGGGAGAGACCGGGAAGCTGACCGAGAAGGGGATTATGGACGAGCGCCGCCGGCAACTCCCCGACACCGGTCTGCTGGTTCTCTATCCGATCGACAGGTTGTCGGAACCGAGTCCGTCCAAGAAGCTGCGTGCGCCGCTGAACGCAGAGGAGCACGTCATCGGCGTCGGCCTGGTCTTCCCGGAGCCTCGACACGGCGACAGCACAGTCGAGAAATACATCTCTGCCGACCTGTCCGGTGTTCGACTCGAGGACGAGGACTACAGCATCCTCGACGGTGAGGACTTGTGAACGACACCGAGCTCCGCAGTATCGTCGAGGAGCTATGGTCCGCCTTGGAGGCCGAACGGACAACCGGTGAGCGCCATCTGCGCGTCGCGGAGCTGCCTGTGGGGACCGAGAACGGGCCGTTGGCCGTGGCCGTCGACCACGACGGGTTTCGCCATGTTCTCGTACCAATACCCCCCTCCCGCAAGGTCCGATCAGGCATGGACGGGCCCGTGCTCAGACTGCACAAGCGGCCACTCGAGGACGCGGAGACCTACCGTACCTACGCCGATCTCGCCTGTCTGAGTGTCGACTTCGGGGACCTCTTCACCGAGCTGTGCGTCGACATTCTGAGCGCCGTGGAGGAGTTGCCGGAAAGCCCGGTCAAGGCTCTCTACCGTGTGCTCGACAGGTGGAAGAAGCTGTTTCGCACACAATCGCCACCGTTGGGGCCGGAAGAACTCGCCAGCCTGTTCGGTGAATTGACGGTGCTTAACCGACTTCTCCGGAGGGACCCGAGTGCGCACCGCTTCTGGCGCGGGCCTGACAGGTATCGCCACGACTTCCTCTCAGGAACCACGGCCCTCGAAGTAAAAACGAGCACGGGCAGCGAGGGCCGAAGGGCACGGATCCACGGGCTCGACCAGCTCGAGGCACCGGACGACGGGCTGCTCTGTCTGGCGTGGCTCCGCCTTCACCGCGCCGATGCGAACGGTGCCGGAGCCACGGTCACCGAAACAGCAGAAGAGGCGCTTCGACTCTGCGACGACGAAGCCGCATTGCTCGAAATGCTGGCACGGGCCGGCTACCTTCTCTCCGACGCCCACTGCTACGGCAACGTGAGATTCGCCGTACATGAGGAGAGGTGGTACCACGTCGGCACCGGCTTCCCCGGACTCACCGGCCGAGCACTCCTCGCGGCCGGTGTTCCGGTGTCGGTCCTCGATGTCGAATACACCATCGACCTCTCCGGTACGGCTCCCGCCCCCATGATGATCGACGGGGTCACCCAGGTGATCGACAGCATGATTCAGGAGTCCGTGTGATGGAGCCCCGCTGGCATTCCCAGCCCTATCCGCCGGAAGGCGCGAGCGCAGCCGAAGGTATCCGGAACCAGCTCGGACGCCCGGAGCTCGACCTGCTCACGATCTTGGTGCGCGAGTCCGCCCAGAACAGTTGGGACGCCCGTGTCATGCCGACGTCCACCCCGGTCGACTATCGGATCGACATGTGGACAGTCGGTGCGGCGCGCGCCCAAACATGGCGGAATCTGCTACTCAACGGCGCCCCCGCTGCATCCGAGCAGTTTCCGCTGCGCGAGACACTCAGGCCCGGCCCAATACGGGTCCTGGCAGTGTCCGACCGCGGCACCCGAGGATTGGGAGGCCCGACGCGCGCCGACGACGCGGTGGGATCTCAGCGCGATTTCGTCTCTTTCATCCGCAACATGGGCGAACCGCGCGACACCGCACTGGGCGGTGGCACGTACGGATTCGGGAAGGGCATCTTCTATCTGCTCTCCAAACCCGGAACAATCTTGGTCCACTCTCGCTGCCGGACCGTGGAGGGCGGCTACGAGACCCGGCTCATCGGCTGCACGCTCTGGAAGAGCTATGTGGCCGCCGGGGCTCAAGGTGAACGGCGCTACACCGGTCGGCACTGGTGGGGCGACCTCTCCGACGACGTCGTCGAGCCGCTGGTCGGACCTGCAGCAGAAGCCGTCGCTCAACAATTGGGCCTCAAGCCCTTCGAGCCCCAGGAGACCGGGACGACCATTGTCGTCGTCGATCCGAACCTGGACGAGCTCGCACCAGCCGCTGCTGCCGACTATCTGGCCGACACCATCGCGTGGCACCTCTGGCCCAAGATGATCTCCACCGACGGCAAGCCCGCCACAATGCATTTCTCTGTCACGTGCGACGGCGTGGAGCACCGTGTGCCCGACCCGAGGGAGACCCGCCCACTCAGTCTTTTCGTCGCAGCCTACGAGATGATGTCCGGTCCGGACGGCCGCGATCTGGAATGCAGTCGGCCCAAGCGGCATTTGGGGCGCCTCGGGCTGGTAAAGAGGATCATGCCGCCACTGGAACCGACCCACGCCTCCCGCATGCTCGACATCGAGAACCTCGTCCACCACGTCTGTCTGATGCGTCCGGCAGAACTCGTCGTCACCTACCGCCCCGGGCCCAAGCCACCCAGTGAGAACCAGTGCTACGCCGGGGTCTTTCGGGCGGACGAATCCATGGACGAGATCTATGCGAAAGCCGAGCCGCCCACACATGACGCGTGGAACCCGCAGTCGCTGGACCGGCCGGAAAGCACCTTCGTCCAAACGACCTTCCGGCGCATCGGCGAATCGTTGGAAGACCTGCTCTCGCTCGGCGGGGTCGCCCGTCCAGGGGCCAGCCACGTCGCACTGGGCGCCGCCAGCTCCCGATTCTCCGGACTGGTAGGTGGGGCGTGGGGCATCGGCGGATCCACTTCCTACTCCAAGCCCGGCAGTACCGCCGTACCTGTTGCCCGGCAGGGGAGGGAGCGCGAGCAGATCAAGCAGCCGACGGCTTCCGGGGCGGCCCCATCGGGCGATCCCGATACCGCTCGACACACATTCGCTGGTGAAAGCGCCGAAACCGGCACCGCAAATCGGCGCCCGCGTGTGCAATACGTCGGTGAGCCGTATTACGACGATCTGGGTGACGACTCGGTGCTGGTCCAGGAATTCCGGCTCCCGGTGCCGGGGCCGCAACAGGTACGGATCGATCTGGCAGTAACGCTTTCCGGCACAGGTGGCCGGGAGACCGATCCGCCTGTTGGAGCGAGTATGCCCCTACTTCTGGGTTGGGAGGACGGCGACGGCCTTCTGCACACCGATGAGGTGTGCCAGATCAACGGCGGTGAAGCCGTCTGGCGCGCCCTCGTACGGCCGGCCGCGGACACCATGACGGAGATCGGCGTCAGGGCCGAAGCGGTGAGGAACCGGTGACCCGCCGCGTTCTTCCCTATCGTGTCCCGTCCACGGATGTCGTCACAGTCGAGCCGTGGCTGCTGGTGACCTCGGACGGCGAGGTCCCAGCCCCCAAGGCCCTGCCGGACTGGGACTACCACATGGACCTGCATCTACGTAGGACGGTGCGTGTTGACCTGGATCGAGCACGATCACAATCCGGTCTCCCAGCCGACACCGCACTCACGCTGGCCGTGGTGTGGACAGCCACCGGCTCCAACCTGGGTGGACCGGCGGAACGTCTACGCCTGACCGGTGGCGGCACGGTCACCGCGAAACTCGACTTTCTGCTGCGCGGCGCCGGCCTGGGGGGGCTGGTCCTTCTCGACACAGCCCTCGTCCTGAGCGAGCGGCGCATCGACGGCCTCCCCGCGTCACCTCGCAGGGCGGGCTCCGTCCTGTGGAGCGACCGGGAGGCCCTGCGCCTCCAGGGCGACGCCCCACAGTTCCCCATTGCCGTGATCGACTTTGGCCGGACTTCCTTCCCGGACGACGCGGCATGGCACCTCCAGATCAGCGGGAGCTTGGAGAGCGCCACAATGGGATCCCTCCTTCTACTCGTCAACGAGCGGAACACGATCACCACCACGGCGTTCGAGAACGCGGGCAAGCCACGTCCGATAGACCGGGTGATTCTCTCCGCGGTCTATGCGGACGTGGCACGGATCATGATCGAGTACGCGCTCAGCGAGATCGACTTCGACAGTGATGCCGAATTCCCCGACGGCTCGCTGGGGGCCACACTGTTGGGCCTGTTCGACCGGCTCTTTCCCGAGCAGTCGATCACAGACATCGGTCTGCGCCGACGACGGTCACCAGCACTGTTCGCCTCCGACCTGCAAGCAGCCGTCAAGATCTTCGAGGTATGACGTGAGCTTCCTCTACCCACGTTTGCTCGCCGGGCAAGCGGCACCGCTGTTCGAGGAATATCGGGATTTGGCGATCGCCGAGCTGACCGGCCGGGCCGCCACCTCGCACAACTCGGCGGTCTATGTCGCGACTGGCGGTGACCGGATCCCTGCCGACCGGCTCCGGGAACTCCGCACGGGCATCGTGGACCTCGCGAAGAACGCAGGATTCCCCGATGACTCGGACCGCGTGCGCAACGCCGAGTTCGATCTCCGCCTTGCCGCGCTGCTGCACGCCGAGATGGGAATGGTGCCTGCCGAGGCCGCCGCCCGGGACGTCTGGGCCTTTCTCGCCCTGGTCCTGCTCCCGGACATCGCTTTCTGGCGCTACCCGCAGCCGCCCGGAGACCGTGTCCTGGGCACGGACCTCACCCGGCACGTCTTCGGCCGGCTGTGGTGGCGTGCCCAACTCGTGCGTGCCCCCGACGATCCCGAACCGTACGGTGCTCTCAGGATCCTGGGTGAGGCCGCTTTCGACCAGATCTATGCCCGCCGCGCCGCCCTCGGTGGAAGCCCACAACTGGTCAGGGCCATTCTCCGGGTATGGAAGGACCTTAACCTCACTGGCCTCAACGAACGCGACTCACTTCGCGACTTCCTCAAGAGGCTCCTCCGCCTCGCTCCGTTCGTCCTCTTCGACGGCATCGACGAGCAGGCCCTCGATGCCGAACTGCGGGCCGTGGCCATGGAATCGGTGACGGCGCTACGACGAACGATATCCGTGAAGAACGGCCAGCCGGAGCCTCCCGCCAACGTGCTGTCAGTACCGAGCTTGCACCGAACCGTGCCCCTTTCGCAGCCCACAGGCCGATTGGCAGCGACAAGTCGTCGCAAAGAACCCCGGCGGTTCACTTCTCTGGAGATCTGCGCCGGAGCGGGTGCTCAAGCACTCGGGCTCGAACTCGCAGGCTTCGATCCGGTCGTACTGATCGACCGCAACGCCAAAGCCTGTGCCACCATCAGCCTCAATCGTCCGCACTGGAACGTGCAGTGCCGCGACCTAGTCGGGTTCGACCCGGCAACAACCCACGTGGACCTGCTCAGCGGCGGTCTGCCGCGGATCAAGTCCGCAGCATCGGGACACCGGACCGACGACACCGAGGCGCGCGAGGTACTCACGGCGGCCCTTCGACTCGCCATACGCATCCGACCTGGGGCGATCCTCCTGGAGAATCTTCCCGACCTCGTCGACAGCCCGGCCTTCGCCCTCGACCGTTCCTGGATCGAGTCCGAGCTCGCCCGAGCCGGCTACCGACTCCACTGGGCGGTCCTGGACGCCGCAGACTTCGGGGTTCCCCAGAATCGGAAAAGTGGATTCCTCGCTGCTCTCCGCGAACCGCACAGTTCGGCCTTCCGCTGGCCGCAACCCACCAGTCAACTTGCCCCCACAGTCGGTGAAGTTCTCAGGACATCCATGGCCGGCAACGGATGGCAGTGGGCCGGGGAATGGGCCGCACGAGCCGATCGCCCGGCACCGGCACTCGTAGGTGGCTCGGAGAACCGAGGCGGGGCGGACCTCGGTCCGACGGGGAGCAAGCGGGCCTGGGCAGCCCTGGGCGTCAACGGCAACAGCCTCGCCGACGAGCCTCCGGGCCCGGATGCCCCGCCCGACTTCCAACCCAAACTCACGGTGCGACAGGCGGCAACGATCCAGGCGATCCCCGACCACTGGCATTTGGTCGGCGGCAAAACAGCCGAGTACCGTCAGGTCGGTCATGCTCTGCCGCCGCCCCTTGCCGAGGCCGTTGGCCGCGCGTTGGCCCACGCCCTCGATGCGAGCTAGGAGAATCCGAAGCAGTTCGAGCAACAGCCCCCATGCCCGCCGCTGTCCCACACCCGCCGGCTAGCATGGGACCGACCCTGAGTCCGTGACCTGGCAAGCAACGGGAGACCGGTGCTCGCCTTCCCTCCGTCGTGCAAGGAATCCGCGTGCCCACGCCCTTCAAGATCATCGATTTGTTCGCCGGCCCCGGAGGACTGGACACGGCAGCAAAGGCGTTGGGTGTCCCCGTGGTCACGGGCATCGAATGGGACAAGGATGCCTGCGCCACTCGCGACGCGGCTGCCCTTCCGACTGTGTCCGACGACGTCCGCAAGTACCGACCGTCGCACTTCCGGGAAGCCAACGTGCTCGTCGGCGGCCCGCCCTGCCAGACCTTCACCGTTGCCGGAAACGGTGAAGGCAGGGCGGCTTTGGATCAGGTACTTGAATTCGCCAGGCGATACGCCGGGGTGCAGCCGGGCCGGTATGCCGAGGAATTCGCCGCGATCCGACATGATCTCGGGGAACTCAGCGACGAACGGACCGGGTTGGTTCTGGAACCGCTGCGATGGGCCCTCGAGGCACTCATCGACGGCCTGCCCTACGAAGCCATCGTTCTGGAGCAGGTTCCTGCGGTACTCCCGGTCTGGCAGGCTTTCGGAAGGATCCTTGAGAGCAAGGGCTACGCGGTCGCCGAACCCAAGGTCCTTCACACCGAGGAATTCGGTGTGCCCCAGACCCGCCGCCGTGCCGTTCTCATCGCTCGGTGGGCCGGCGAGAACTCCCTACTCGTCGGAAACCCACTGCTTCCCGACCCGTCGCACCGGCGCTACCGCAAGGGCGTCGGCCGTCATGCCGGGGACCTGGATCGTCTGCCCTGGGTCACTATGCAGGAGGCGATGGGACGCAACGACCTCTTCGAAGTCGTGTCCAACTACGGCACCGGCGGAGACCCCAGAGCGCGTGGGCGACGGCGGTACGACCAGCCTTCGGCAACCGTGACCGGCAAGGCCTCACGCAACAAGCTGGTGTGGGGGGAGCAGCCTCTGGGAACCTTCTCCCTTCCCGAACTGGGCGTCCTTCAGACCTTCCCGCTCGACTATCCGTGGCGGCGCAAGAACGGCGACACCGTGGACACCAGGGGCGCTCGCAGCGTCATCGCCCAGCAGATCGGAAACGCCGTACCGCCACGGCTGGGCATGCACATCCTCGCTTCGGCGCTCGACATCGGCCGCGACGATCTGGAAGCCGCGATCAAGCTGCACTACGACTACTGATCTGGTCGAGCTGCGTCGCGCCGCTGTCCACCAGGTCATCGCGCGACGCCGCTGAACAACCGCGCGAATCTGCACCCCCGAATGTCGTAGGGCCGGCGGATACTGGCGACATGCCGCCCACCGCGTCCTCGCTGTCCGTCGCCGCCCGGATGAGCCGCCAGTCCTCCCGGGACACCGCCCAGGAACTCGCGGTCCGGCGTCTGCTGTACGCCTCGGGCCTGCGCTACCGGGTCAACGCCAAGGTCCCCGGCCTGCCGCGCCGCACCGTGGACATCCTCTTCCTCGGCCCACGCGTCGCGGTCTTCCTGGACGGCTGCTTCTGGCACGGCTGCCCCGATCACGCCACCAGCCCCAAGGCCAACGCCGAATGGTGGCGCACCAAGCTCGACCGCAACATCTCCCGCGACCACGAAACCACCGCCCACCTCACCGCCGAGGGCTGGACCGTCCTCCGTTTCTGGGAACACGAATCCCCCGAGGAAGTCGCCCACACGGTCGCGGAGTTGGTCCGGTCCCGCCGTTCCCGTCCGGCCCGGCCGTCGCATTCGTAGCGGCCCAAGTGCATTGCGGCCCCGCCCGGGAGTTTCGGGCGGGGCCGCCGTTTGCGCGGCCGTTACTGCTCGCGTGGGGCCGGGGCGTAGCCGGCCGGGTGGGTGGTGAAGGTGCCGCGGCCCTGGGTGCGGCTGCGCAGGGCGCCGGCGTAGCCGAAGAGTTCGGCGAGGGGGACGGTGGCGGTCAGGGCTGCGTCGGTGGCGCCGCGGGGGGCGGAGCCGTGGACGCGGCCTCGGCGGGCGGAGAGGTCGCCGAGGACGCCGCCGACGGTGTCCTGCGGGACGGTCGCGGTGACGTCCACCACGGGTTCCAGCAGGACCGGGCTGCCGCGCCGCAGGGCCTCGCGCAGGGCGAGCCGGCCGGCGGTGCGGAAGGCCAGGTCGGAGGAGTCCTTGACGTGGGTCGCCCCGTCGGTGAGGGTGACCCGGACCCCGGTGACGGGGTGGCCGAGCGGGCCGTCCGCGAGGGCGTCCCGGCAGCCCGCCTCGACGGCCTGCACGTACTCCTGCGGGACCCGCCCGCCGGTGACGGTGGAGCGGAACTCGAAGCCGTCCGTGCCGGGTTCGCCGAGCGGTTCGACGTCGACCACGATGTGCGCGAACTGCCCTGCGCCGCCGTCCTGTTTGACGTGCCGCAGGACGAGCCCGGCGACCGCGCGGGAGAGCGTCTCGCGGTAGGCGACCTGCGGTCGGCCGACGGTGACCTCCAGCCCGAGCCGGCGGAGCTTCTCCACCGCCACCTCCAGGTGCAGTTCACCGAGGCCGGACAGCACCCGCTGCCCGCTCTCCGGGTCGGTCCCGACCACCAGGGACGGGTCCTCCTCGGCGAGCCGGAGCAGCGCGACCGCCAGCCGGTCGGTGTCCACCGAGCGGCGGGCCTCGACCGCGACGGTCACCACCGGGTCGGCGGCGACGGCCGGTTCGAGCGCCAGCGGGGCGCCGGGCGCGCACAGCGTGGTGCCGGCCCGAGCGGCCTTGGGCCCGACGACGGCCACGATGTCGCCGGCCACCGCAGTGTCGGTCTCGGTGTGCCGGTCGGCCTGCACCCGCAGGATGCGGCCGATCCGCTCGGTGCGGCCGGTGCGCGCGTCGAGCACGGTGTCCCCCTTCCGTAGGGTGCCGGAGTAGATCCGCAGGCTGCTGAGTCGACCGGTGGTGCTCGCGTTCA
Source organism: Kitasatospora griseola (assembly GCF_044999035.1). Lineage (NCBI taxonomy): Bacteria > Bacillati > Actinomycetota > Actinomycetes > Kitasatosporales > Streptomycetaceae > Kitasatospora > Kitasatospora griseola. Next base: position 2,367,138 of record NZ_CP173360.1, read on the forward strand.
CCTTGAACACCAGTGCCGCCAAAGGCTGTTCGGCATCGGCCGGACGTTCCTGGACGGCGCCCTGCCAGTCGCCGCGCACCGGCGGGACGTCCAGCGGCGACGGCAGGTACGCCGTCACCGCGTCCAGCAGTGGTTCGATGCCGCGGTTGCGGTACGCGGAGCCGCACAGCACCACCACCGCCTGTCCGTCGGCGGTGAGTTGGCGCAGCGCGGCCGCGAGGCTGTCCGCGCCGAGGGTGCCGGTGGCGCAGTACTCCTCCAGCGCCGCCGGGTGCAGTTCGGCCACCGTCTCCGCCAGTGCCTGCCGTCGACGTTCCGCCTCGGCCGCCAACTCGGCGGGCACGTCGGAGACTTGTACGCCTTCGGCACTGCCGGCGCCGTCCGGCCAGGTGAGTGCGCGCAACCGGAGCAGGTCGACCACGCCGGTGAAGTCGCCCTCCCGGCCGATCGGCAACTGCACGGCCAGCGGCACCGGGTGGAGCCGGTCCCGGATCGAGGCGACCGCCTCGTCCAGGTCCGCACCGGGCCGGTCCATCTTGTTGACGAACGCGATCCGCGGCACGCCGTGCCGGTCGGCCTGCCGCCACACCGACTCGCTCTGCGGCTCGACGCCCGCGACGGCGTCGAACACCGCCACCGCGCCGTCCAGCACCCGGAGCGAACGCTCCACCTCGTCGGCGAAGTCCACGTGCCCCGGCGTGTCGATCAGGTTCAGCCGGTGGCCGTCCCAGTCACAACTGACTGCCGCGGCAAAGATGGTGATGCCGCGGTCGCGCTCCTGCGGGTCGAAGTCGGTGACGGTGGTGCCGTCGTGCACCTCGCCGCGCCGGTGGGTCGCCCCGGTCAGGAACAGGATGCGCTCGGTGACGGTGGTCTTGCCGGCGTCCACGTGCGCGAGGATGCCGAGGTTGCGGACGGAGACGGTGCTGGTGGTGGCGAGGGTGAGGTCGGTGCGCATGGCCCGATGCCTTTCGGAGGTGGATCCTGAAATGGGCAGCGCGATTCACCGGAGCAGCCGAGCAGCACCCCCGCGCCCCGGGCCCGCACGTGCACCGCGGCGCAGCGCGACGCAGTACATGGGCGGTGGGGCGGCCCGCCGACAGTACGTCGGCGCGACCGTGCGACGCCGACAACGGGCGTTCACAGCAGGGGGAATCGGGTGGAGCTCGCGGTCCTCTACCGGCGCCGGCCGCGCAGCGGGCGCCGGCCCGCCGAGGACACCAGGATCACCTCGAACCGCGACGGGGGAACGACAACAGCGGCGCTACGCACGACTGTTCCCTCCCTCTTCTGATCACGGTCCACCCGGCCGGCCATCCGGCCCGGGCGCCTTTCGGCTCGCCGAGTCTAGGTGCGTCCGATCTCCGCCGTCACCCGGAATTTCGCTCGCCGATCCAACGACGCGCGCGGACGGGCGAATTGACGTGGCATCAGTCCCAGACGATCGATCGGATCGTCATTCCGGTCGGCACCGGCGGCACGTCCAAACAGTCGTCGACCAGGCCGGTCACCACGCCGCTGGACTCCCAACCGGCCGTCCAGGACTCGCAGTTCGCGGCGTCCGCGCTGGTGCACACGGCGACGGCCTCGGCCAGCACCTCGGACAAGTCCAGTGTCTCCGGGTGGAGTTGGACCCGCACCCAGGCCACGTCCGGCCGCTCGGCGATCCGGGCCAGGCCGGCCGCCAACTCGGCCAGTGGCGGCCGACCGTAGCCCCACTGGTTCGGCGCCAGCGAGTCCTCGACGGTGTTGCCCTCGAAGAACTCGGCCAGGGTGAGCAGCGGCAGCACGCCCTCCGGGCCGGCCCGCCCGATGACGTCCTCAACAGGAATCATGCCGCCGATCCTGCCTGCCGCCACCGACACAGTGCCGACCCGGCAACGGGTGCGGCGGCCCCGGCCACCCACCGCCGAAGCCGCCGCACCGCCAAAACCACCAAGGCCACCGCACCGCGGAACCGCGCCACGAGAGCCGGCGCGTTCCGGCCTCAGACCAGCAGCCCGTTCCGCTTCACGTACCAGGTGTGGAGGCCGATCATCGCGCCCAGCACGACCAGCCACTGCAGCGCGTTCACCAGCGGCACCGCGCCGATCGGCAGGGTCATCGCGAAAGCGACCCGGATCAGGGCGTCCAAGGTGAAGCCCGTGCCCCACAGCACTGTCAGCAGCCGGATGTGGCGGCGGAAGGTCTGGTCGTGGTCCCACTGGCCGATCCAGGCGTCCGCGCCCACCGGGCCGATCTTGGCGGCGACCACCGTCCGGGCCGCGCCGAGCGCCCAGGGGCGGCGGGTCAGCAGACTGCCCAGGATCCACAGGCCGATCACCCCGAACACCCAACTGTCGCGCACCAGCAGCACCCTGGGGCTGCCCGTCACCGCCGACAGCAGCGCGCCCACCGCGATCAGCAGCAGCGTGAACACCGGCATCGCGTCCAGCCGGCGGTTGCGCACCAGCCCGAGGATCAACCACGGCAGTGCGGCCAGACTGCTCAGCGTGATCGCCAGCCACTGGCCGGCGCCGAACCCGAGCAGCGTGTAGTACGCAGCGAGCGGGATCGCCAGCTCGAAAACCAGCGACTTGGCCGCCTGCCGCAGACCGCGTGCCTGCCGCTGCTTCGGCGTCGAGTCGTCCCCCGCCAGCGCCGCCCAGTCCACCTGCCCGTCCGCCGTCCTCGGCAACTCGGCCGGCCCACGACCGACCGCACTCCCACCGGCCGCTCCCTCAGAGGCCTCAACTCCCGCCTCCGCCGGGCCCGTTCCCCCCACGACCGCCCCCACCGCGCCCGCGCCCACACCCGTCGCCATGTCCGCCCCCGTCACTGTGCCCGTCTCCGTCCCCGCCACGTCCGTCCCCGCCACGTCCGCCCCCGCCACGTCCGCTCCCCTCACCCCGGTGGCCGCCGCATCCGGCGCCGCCACATCCGGCCCCACCCGTCCGGATCGTCGCTCGTTCATGCGTCCTCCCCCGGCAGCCGGTGCACTTCCATGCAGATCTCCGCCGGGCGCACCGCCCGGTCGAACAGGTCGGCCAACTCCCGTGCGCTGGTGGCCACATCCATCTCCGGTTCGCGCAGCACGCGGACCAGGACCGCGTCGATCGCGCCCCGGATCGCCGTCACCAGCACCTTGGCGTCGAACTGGCCGTACTCGCCCTCCGCCTGGGCGGCGCGGACCACGTACTCCTGAAGGTCCATCACCGTCCGTCGCCCGGCCGCGAACTCGCCGTCCGTGTCGTCGCCCTGGCCGTTCAGGATCTCCACCAGCGCGGCCAGCTCCCGCGGGTGCGCGGCCGCCAGCTGGACGTTGGACTCGATGTACGCGCGAAGGCGCGGCCGCGGGCCCACCGCAGCCTCGATCCGCGGCCGCATGTACGCCTCGGAGACCCGCAGGACCTCCGCGACCACCTCGCGCAGCAGGTCGTCCTTGCCCTTGAAGTGGTACGAGATCATCCCGGTGCTGCTCAGCCCGGCGTGCTTGGCGATCCGCGCGAACGAGGCCTTGGCGTACCCCGCGTCGGCGATCACTTCGATGGCCGCCTCGACGATCTGCCGGCGCCGCGCCGATTCGGTGAACGTGCGCCCCACGGAGCACCCCTCTCTGCTCGCCCGAGCCAGCCCTTGCTCGCCCGAGCAAAAAGGTAGCGCTGTTTGCTCACATGAGCAAGAAGTTGTCCGGACGAGCAAACGATCGATCGAACGCATGGACCGCGACGCGGGACCACGACGCAGGATCACGAAGCAGGACCACAACACGCAGGGCCACAACGCAGGGCCACAACGCAGGGCCACGACGCACGTCGGCCCCGGCCAACAGGCAGCCGGGGCCGAGCGCAGTGCGGAGCAGGACTCAGGTAGCAGGGCTCAGAGCGTGACCACCTGCCGCTCGCCGGCCTCGACGGCGACGGTGAGGCGGTTGCCGGGCGGCGGGAACGGGCAGATGAAGTGGTCGGCGAAGGCGCAGGGCGGCAGGAAGGCCCGGTTGAAGTCGAGCACGGTGTTCCCGTCGGCGTCCGGTGCGGGCAGCGTGACGAACCGGAAGCGGTAGGTCTCCCGGCCGCTGGTGGTGTCCGCGATGACGGCGCTGAGCGGGCCGCCGGACCCGCTGACGGTCAGCGTGTGCTCCTCGCCGCCCAGCGTGAAGGCGACCTGGCCGGCGACGGTCATCGGGCGGGCCCGGCCGTCGGCGTTCTCCACCATCAGGTCCTGCGTGCCGGTCTCGAACGGGGTGAACACGGCGGGCACCGCCCAGTCGGGCGCGTACGGGAAGACCGAGATCCCGGCGTACGCGGCCCGGCGCGGCGCGGCGGGGTCGAAGACGCGGAGGGCGAGTTCGCCCTCGCGCTCGATCGGGACCAGTCGCAGCCCGTCCAGCACCGCGATCTGCGCGCCCGGGTCGGTGTCGGGGCGCAGCGCGACCCGGCCGGTGGCCTCCTGCTGCTCGCCTTCGAGTCGGACGCTGTCGCCGGCGGCGAGCTCGGCGCACACGACGCCGCTCTCGGCCCACCAAGTCCCGGGCAGGCCGGGCAGTTTCGCCGGTTCGGGCTCCAACCAGTGGGTGCCGGTCAGCGCGAGCGGGCCGTGCGGGGCGCTGACCGCGGCGCTCCGGGACTCCGTCCAGTGCTGCCACGCCTCGGCTGCGGTGTCGGTCATCGGACTGCCTCCAAGTGGGGCTCTGGTTCGGGCACTTGCGTCAATCGCAGGACGGACGGGGCTTCCGTGGGCCGGGTCAGCGCCCGGCGAGCGGGCGGAACAGACCCTCCTGCATCACGGAGACCACCAACTGCCCCTTCCGGTCGTAGATTTCGCCGCGGGCCAGCCCGCGCGCACCGTGGGCGATCGGCGACTCCTGCCGGTACAGCAGCCAGTCGTCGGCCCGGAACGGGCGGTGGAACCACATCGCGTGGTCCAGCGAGGCCATGTCGAAGTTCCGTTCGCCCCACAGGGGTTCGACGGGGGCGCGGACGGCGTCCAGCAGGGTCATGTCGCTGGCGTAGGTGAGCGCGCAGACGTGGATCAGCGGGTCGTCGGGCAGCGGGCCGTTGGTCTTCAGCCACACTCCGCTGCGGGCCTCGACGCCGTCGAGTTCGTCGCGGCTCCACTTGAGCCGGTCCACGTACCGGATGTCGAAGGGCTGGCGGCGGCTGATGAACGGCGGGAGTTCGCCCAGCCGGGAGCCGACCTCGTCCAGCGCGCTCGGCAGGTCCTCGGGGGCGGGGACGTCCGGCATCGGGAACTGGTGCTCGATGCCGCCGGGTTCCGGCTTGTGGAAGTCGGCGGTCAGCGCGAAGATCGACCGCCCGCCCTGGATGGCCAGCACCCGGCGGGTGGTGAAGGAGCGTCCGTCCCGGAGCCGGTCCACCTGGTAGACGATCGGGACGCCGGGAACGCCGGGACGCAGGAAGTAGGCGTGCAGCGAGTGCACCGGCCGGTCCTCGTCCACCGTGCGGCCCGCCGCGACCAGCGCCTGGCCGGCGACCTGCCCGCCGAAGGTGCGCTGCAGCGCCTCCTCGGGGCTGCGGCCGCGAAAGATGTTCAGCTCGATCTGCTCCAGGTCGAGCAGGTCGACGAGCTGGTCGACGGGGGTTCCCATGTGTGTCGCTCCCTCTCCCGGCGGCCGGGCGGGGCTGGGTGTGCCGCCGGTCGCCGTGTTCCGTCCAGCACAAGTCTCCGCGCCCGCCGGGAATTCCCGCCCTCCGGCACGCCCGCGAGCCCCACGGCCCGACCCGCGCCGACCGCCGCCGGACACGCAGCGTGCACCGCAGGCTGCAACAGTCCGAGCACCCACCACCCGGGAACGGCCGCCCGAGGACCGCGACCGGCGACCGGCGACCGGCGACCTGCTGCACCGGACCGGGCTGCCGCACCGTTACGCCACACCCGGCTGCCGCACCGTTACACCAGACCCGACTGCCGCACCGTGATGTTCAGCCGCCCCACCAGGCCGAGGTCCGGGTCGGCGGTGCCCGGCAGCGTCCGCACCACGCCGTGGTACGCGAACCGCATCAGGCCGCCGAACACCAGCAGGTCGCCGCTGCGCAGCTCCAGATCCGTCCACGGGCGCGTCCTGGTCTCGGTGTTGCCCAGCCGGAACACGGCGCTGTCACCCAGCGACAGCGACACCACGGGCGCGTTCACCCGCTCCTCGCGATCCAGGTGCAGGCCCATCTTCGCGCCGTGCGGGTAGTGGTTGACCGCCGCCACGTCCGGCGCGTAGTCGGCCGCGCCCTCGACCTCGCCGATCCCGTCGCCGTACGCCTCCGCGACCGCCCGCCGGGCCAGCTCCCCGAGCTGCGGCGGGAACGCCTTCACCGGCGCGCCGTCCCCGTCCACCACGGTGCGGGCGTACCCGTACGGGTACCAGTGCCAGCCGAGGCACACCGTCCGCACCGACATCTGTCCGCCGTTCGGCATCATCACCGTCCGCATCCCCGCCGGCGGCCGCGCCCACTCCCGGCACGCGTCGACCAGCTCCCGCTGCTCGGCCGCCCCCAGCCACCCGGGCACCAGCACCACCCCGGGCGCCGGTTCCTCGCGCTCGCGCCCGAACAGCTCCCCGACGAACACCCCACCACCGCTCACCCCTCCATGCTCCCACCGGCCCACCCGCCCCGAGCCCCCTTCACCGCAACCCGCCCCGCACCCGCCGCCCCGCATGCGGCGGCCCCCGTCCCGTCCGACCCTGGGGGGAGGGGTGTTGCCGGTTGGCGCAGGAGGCGCGATGCATCCGCTGGAGTTCCGGGTGGTGAACCTTCCCGAGGAGTCGTCGCACCAGGTGGCGGTGCTGGTGCTCGGGCAGCACCGGGCGGTGCTGGTCGGTACGGGGCTGCGGCTGACGGACGGGCGGCGGCTGGAGCGGGAGGTGGCGTCCTCGGGGCGACGGTTGAGCGCCGTGCTGGTGCCGGACTTCGCGCCGGAGTACTGGCTGGCGGCGGAGGTGCTCCGCGACGCGTTCCCGGAGGCCCGGTTCCTCGCGCCCGCGCCGGTCCTGGCACGGATCGAGCGCGATCACCGCGAGGTCCGCGCCGCCTGGGCCGGTCTGGGGACGGAGCTCCCCACCCGGCTGGTCGACCTGGAGCCGCTGGCCGAGGACGCAGTGGAGCTGGAGGACCACCGGCTGGAGCTGCGCGGCGCGTCCCTCGGCCTGCCGGACCGGCACTACGTGTGGGAGCACCGCAGCCGGACGCTGTTCGGCGGTCCGCTGCTGTGGCTGAACGTCCACCCGCGGCTCGCCGACGCCCCGCACGCCGCCGAGCGCACCGCGTGGATCGACCTGCTGGACGAGATCGCCGCCCTCGACGCCCAACTCACCGTCCCGGGCCACCGCCACCTCACCGACCAGCCCCCGAATCCGGACGGCGCCCCCGACCCGATCGCCTGGACTGGCGACTACCTGCGCGCCTTCGAGACCGAGCTCGGCAAGCCGGTCGCCCCGGACGCCGTCGAGGCCGCCCTGCTCCGGCGCTACCCGTCCGCCGCGCTGCCCGCCACCGTGGCCCCGAGCGTCCGCGCCGCCCTCGCCCACCCCTGAGACCCGCCCCGGAGACCCGCCCCAGAGACCCGCCCCGGAGCTCCGGCCCGGAGATCCGGCCCTGGAGCCCCCCCGCCGGCGCCGCCCGCAGCAGCAGCAGCAGCACGAGAACGGCGGAAGCCGCCACCCCGGCAGCGGGGTGGCGGCTTCACGCCGACAGGAGGGGATCAACGGATCCCCGGGGAAGCGGAGCTTCCGGGGGTGTTTCAGACGGACAGGACCTGGCCCGGGAAGATCAGGTTCGGGTTGCCGCCGACGACACCGGTGTTGTTGTTGTACAGGCTGTGCCAGTCGACGCCGAGGCCGGCGGCGATCTTGGACAGGGTGTCGCCGGACTTGACGGTGTAGCTGCCCTTGGCGGTGTTGGCGGCCGCGGCCGGCTTGTCCTTCGGGGCCTGCTTCGGGGCGTCCTGCTTGGCGGGGGCGCTCTCCTGGGCCTTGGGGGCCTGGGTGCGGGTCTCGGAGCGGGAGGCCTTGGCGGAGGTGTCCGCGGCGGCGGTGTTCGACTTCGAGGAGGTCGACGAGGACGACGCCGAGGAGTTCGACGAGGTCGACTTCGAGGTGGAGGTCGAGGAGGAGGAACCGGCGGAGGTGTCGACCTGGGCCGGGGTGCCGCCCTTGGTCAGACCGGCCTTGACGGAGCACACCGGCCAGGCGCCGGGGCCCTGGGAGGCGAGCACCTTCTCGGCGACGGCGATCTGCTGCGCCTTGGTGGCCAGGTTGGCCTGCGCGGCGTACGCGGTGCCGCCGAACGCGGCCCAGGTGGAGGAGGTGAACTGCAGGCCACCGTAGAAGCCGTTGCCGGTGTTGATCGACCAGTTGCCACCGGACTCGCACTGCGCGACCTTGTCCCAGGTCGCGACGTCGGCGGCGGAGGCCGAGTTGGCCGTGACGAGGCCGGCCACCGGGGCGGCGAGCAGGGCGCCGCCGACGACAGCCGCGCGGATGCGGTTGCGCTTGGAGGCGGTGGTGGCAGCGGCGGTCTCGTTACGGAAGGTCATGAGATTCCTCTCGACATCCCCGGGATGGGCAGGCGGAACCAGGCCCTGTGCAGGGCCGTGTTCGCTCGCCAAGTCCGGTGGGCGGCCGTGCACGTGTCGGACGTGCCGCTGCCGCCCCGGCCACCTGTCCGCATCCCCGGCGGCGGCTGGCTGCCGTCGCGCCGGTGGCGCAGGATCCGGATCCGGGGTGAGCCGGGCGGACCGTGCGTCGGGGGTGAACCCGGGAGGTGCTCGTTGCACCGGCCATGAACCTACGAAGCCGGTGTGCGGGCCGCCAAACGTTTTCGGGTTTTCCCAGGTCAACGAAGGGTTACCGGCGGTATCGATCAAGTAAGCGAAGGATAAATATCCCTTTTGTCCGCTTTTCCCAAGATCGCTCCATACGTGAATATGGTCCCGGTCACAGTTTGGCCGGTGTGAGGTCGGGCACAGCGTCGACAGATAGCGACGCCCCGCGCACACAGGGCAGTCAGAAGCCGCGCAAATCCCGTCGTCCGACCGCCGACCCGTGACCCCAGCCACAACCCCCCGTTGGTAATGGCGGTCGGCGCGCCCCGCGCCGCGCACCCGGAGAGTCCCGCCGGGCGCATCCAGATCGTCAGGGCGAAACGAGGAGTCTTTGTGCCGCGCATGCTTGAGGTGAGCGAGGACGTACGCGCCGAAATCGGCGACGACGAGGCCGACAGCCTGCTGGCGGGAGCCCACGCCCCGGACTCGTACGACTGCACCTCGTGCCGACAACCGGGCGACTCGCTGCGCGAACGCACCAGCACGGTGCTGTTCGTCGGTGAGGAGACCGCGGTGCTGGCCTTCGCGCACGCCCGCTGCATCCCGTCCCAGGTGGTGCCGGTGGACGAGCAGCAGCTGCGCGGCGCCGTCGCCTCGATCAGCCAGGGCGGCGGCGCCACCGTCCCCGAGCCGGCGATCCCCGTCCAGGCCGCACCCGCCGCCCCGGCCCCCCAGGTCTCCCCCGCCGCCCTGGTGACGATCCCGGAGCCGATCAACCCCTCGCCGCCGGGCCGGCCGCAGCCCGCCGTGCTCGGGGTGACCTGCGGCATCGTGCTGTGCGGCGACACCCAGCACGCCGCGCTGGTGATCGAGCCGACCGGGCCGGTCGGCCGGCCGGGCAGTTCGAGCGGCGAGGACGAGTTCCTGTCGCTGCTGACCGAGCACGGCTTCCAGCTGGTCCAGGACGTCAACCGGGCGCCGGCCCGGCCGCGGGCCGGCTGGTCGGTGCTGATGGCGATGGGGCAGCTGCACGCGATCCTGCAGCCCTCGGCGACCGGCGGCTCGGCCGCCTGGTGGCAGGCCCACCAGGCGCTGCAGGTCACCCCGGCGTGGCGGGCGGCGGCGGCCCGCAAGTCCGAGGTGGTCATGTTCGCGGTGCCGGCCGGCGCGGTCGGCCGCCAGCCCCGCGAGGACCTGCTGCGGGTGGCCCTGGACCGGGCCGCCGCCCGCGGCGTGCTGGCGGCGGGCACGCTGCCGCTGGCCGGCACCTGAGCGGGGGCGCGCCGATGACCGACCCCGTGAACGACCCGGCCGTCACCGACTCGTCCGACACCTCGTCAACCACGGCCCTCCGGAAGGAGGTTGAGGGGGCCCGGCGCGGTGGTCCGGCGATAGGACCGGGGGCGGCGCCCCCGCATCCCAAGCCGGTCTCGCTCGTTGGCTCCTACGTGTACAGCTACGACCTCGCCTCCCCCGGCCGTCCCTCCGCCCCCGCCGGCCGGTCGATCCCGAGCATGCGCCCGTCGTACGACGCGGAGCACCCGGTGTCGGCCACCCCGATCTACGACTCGCTGTACTCCGAGTACCGGCGGATGTTCCGGGCGCTGCCGGGCGACCGCTCCGGCGAGGAGGGGCTGAGGTTCACCGGCTTCGCGGTCCGCGAGCAGCAGCCGCGCGAGGTGGCGGCCGAGCGGCGCGAGCAGCCCGGGTACCCGCAGCACCAGTCCTTCGAGACGTACGCCGGGCAGGCCGGGGGCGGGCCGCAGTTCGTCCCCACGCCGGGGTCCGCCGCGCAGGCCAACGGCCAGGGCTGGGTGGCCTCCGGCTACCTCGGCCCGCCCCAGCAGGCCGCCGGCGCCCCGTCCGCCGCGGGCCCGGCGGGCGGGCGGCACCGCTCGGTGCTGTCGCTGCCGCCGGGCCGGGACGCCTGACCGGTCCGCAGACGGCTGTGGGCCGCGCGCACCCTTCGGTGTCCGCGGCCCACAGCCGTCCGTACGTCTCCTACTACTTCTTCTTGCGCTTCTCGCGCACCCGGACCGAGATCGAGATCGGGGTGCCCTCGAAGCCGAACTCCTCGCGCAGGCGGCGCTCGATGAAGCGGCGGTAGCCGGCCTCCAGGAAGCCGGACGCGAACAGCACGAACCGCGGCGGGCGGGTGCCCGCCTGGGTGCCGAACAGGACGCGCGGCTGCTTGCCGCCGCGGATCGGGTGCGGGTGCGAGGCGACCAGTTCGCCGAGGAAGGCGTTCAGGCGGGCGGTGGGGATGCGGGTCTCCCAGCCGGCCAGCGCGGTCTCGATCGCGGGGACGAGCTTCTCCATGTGGCGTCCGGTCTTCGCCGAGACGTTCACCCGGGGCGCCCACTGGACCTGCACCAGGTCGCGCTCGATCTCGCGCTCCAGGTAGAACCGGCGCTCCTCGTCGAGCTGGTCCCACTTGTTGTAGGCGATGACGACGGCACGCCCGGCCTCGACGGCCATCGAGATGATCCGGGTGTCCTGCTCGGCGAGGGTCTCGCTGGCGTCGACCAGGACGACCGCGACCTCGGCCTTGTCCAGCGCGGCGGAGGTCCGCAGCGAGGCGTAGAAGTCCGCGCCGGAGGTCAGGTGGACCCGGCGGCGGATACCGGCGGTGTCGATGAACTTCCAGGTCTTGCCGCCGAGTTCGATCATCTCGTCGACCGGGTCACGAGTGGTGCCGGCCAGCTCGTTGACGACCACGCGGTCCTCGCCGGCGACCTTGTTCAGCAGGCTGGACTTGCCGACGTTCGGACGGCCGATCAGCGCGACGCGGCGCGGGCCGCCGGGGGCCAGGCCGTCGCCGAACAGCTGCGGCGGGGCCTCCGGGAGCACCTTCAGCACGGCGTCCAGCAGGTCGCCGGAGCCGCGGCCGTGCAGCGCGGACACGGGGTACGGCTCGCCCAGGCCCAGCGACCACAGGTACGCGGCCTCGGCCTCGGTGGACGGGCCGTCGACCTTGTTGGCGCACAGCACCACGGGCTTGCCGGCCCGGCGGATCAGCCGGACCAGCGCGTCGTCGGTGTCGGTGGCGCCGACGGTGGCGTCCACCACGAACAGCACCGCGTCGGCCTGCTCGATGCCGAGCTCGGCCTGCGCGGCGACCATCGCGTCGAGGCCGAGGACGTCGATCTCCCAGCCGCCGGTGTCCAGCACCTTGAAGCGGCGGCCGGCCCACATCGCCTCGTAGCTGACCCGGTCACGGGTCACGCCGGGGCGGTCCTCGACGACCGCCTCGCGGCGGCCGATGATGCGGTTGACCAGGGTGGACTTGCCGACGTTCGGGCGGCCGACGATCGCCAGCACCGGCATCGGGCCGTGGCCGTCCAGGTCGGCGTCGACCTCGGAGGCGTCGAAGCCCTCCTCGGCGGCGAGCGCCATGAACTCGGCGTACTCGGCGTCGCCGAGCTCGCCGTGCTGGGCGGTCGTGTCGTTGCTCATGCTCTGTCTTCCATTTCCCGGCCCGGCCCTTCCCAGGGGCGGACCGTGCGTACCTGCCCGCGGGCAGCGCGAACCGCGCGGATCTCGCGCGGTCGGATCGTTCGGATCGTTCGGGGGGGTCTGGGGTCAGGCGGCGGTCAGGCCGGCCCGGTCCTCGACCAGGGCGGTGATCGTGCCGATCACCTGGTCGAGGGTGAGTTCACTGGTGTCGACCAGCTCGGCGTCCGCGGCCCGGGTCAGCGGGGCGGTCTCGCGGGAGGAGTCGGCGGCGTCCCGGCGGGCCAGGTCGGCGGCCATCGCGGTGATCGTCGCCTCGTCCAGGCCCTTGGCGCGCAGCTCGGCGGCCCGCCGCTCGGCACGGGCCTGCTCGGACGCGGTCAGGAAGACCTTCACGGTGGCGTCCGGGAACACCACGCTGCCCATGTCACGGCCCTCGGCGACGATGCCGCGGGCGGCGTGCGAGGCGCAGCCGCGCTGCAGCTCCACCAGCCGGGCCCGCACCGCGGGAACCGCGGCCACCGCGCTGACCTTGGCGGTCACCTCGGGGCCGCGGATCGGGCCGGACACGTCCTGGCCGTCCACGGTTATGGTCGGCCCGGCGGCGTCGGTGCCGGAGACGATGACGGGCTTGGTGCACGCGATCGCCACCGCCTCCGCGTCGTCCACGTCCACGTCGTTGGCGAGCATCCACCAGGTCATCGCCCGGTACATCGCGCCGGTGTCCAGGAAGCTCAGGCCCAGCCGCGCGGCCACTGCCCGCGACACCGTCGACTTCCCGGATCCCGAAGGCCCGTCGATGGCGACGACGACCGGGCTGTTCGACGCTCGGTCGACACTGTCCACGGGGCGAACCTCTCTCTCACGGCACCAGAACTCACCTCAAGGTTAATGGACTCCCGCCGTGCCCCGTCCCGGCCCCGCACGTGGTCAGTGGCAGTGGCCGCCCCTCCCGAGGGTCTCCACCGGCGACGCCCCCGGCCGGGTCCACTGCGGCACCGGCCGGCCGGTCGGCCCCCAGGTCGCCACGCCGTCGGCGTCCGTCCGCCAGAACCAGCCGATCGGCGCGCCGTGCCCGCCCACCGGCGACCCCGCGTCCGGCACCTCCGGCCAGCCCTCCGGAACGTCCTCCCAGCCCTCCCGGCGGCCGTACGGCGTCATGTCGAGCAGCGCCAGCGAACTGTTGATCCGCTCCGTGCCGCGACCGGTGGTGCTGTACGTGAGGAACACCCGGTCGCCGTCCCGCAGGAAGCACATCAGCCGGCCCATGTCACCGCCGATCGGCGCGGGCGCGTCACGCACCGAGAACCAGGGCTGGGTGTACCCCATGAACTCCACGTACGGAGCGACCTCCGCCCACGGGCCACTGGTCACCACTGCGAACGAGACGCCCCGGGCATTCAGGTACGCGGAGTCCCCCAGGTGCCACGCCACCATCGTGCAGCCCTCGCACTGCCCCTGGAACGGCGCCCCGTCCCACCACATGTGCTGGTACACGACCAGCTCGTCCCGCCCCTCGAACAACTCCCGGAACGCCACCGCCCCACCGGCCCCCACGACGACGGCCGCCCCGTCCACCTCCACCATCGGCAACGCCCTGCGAGCCGCCGCCAACGCGTCCCCCTCCCGGGTATGCGCCTTCTCCCGCACCAACACCTCCTGCCGAGCCGCCTCCCACGCCTCCATGCCCACGACCACCGGCCGCCCACCAGTCCCACTCACCACAGGCCCTCCGTCCGCCCACCGGAAGGACGCCCCACCGACGCCCACCCGTACAGACGACCCCCGCCCCCGAAACTCATCGGCCCCCATCCGACAAATTCCCGACTCCCCCACACCCCGGAGAACCCCGCCGACCCCGGACACGCACCCCCGCCACCGGAGTGCGAACCGCAGCTCTCCGCCCCAGCCGCCCCACCACCCCCCTCGCAGCGGAATCCTCCCGCCAACCCCGGGGCGTCCAGCCACACGAACCGGAGAACCCGCCGGCCTGCTCACTCCCAAGCCCCGCGCAGCGGAATCCCCCCAGGCCGGACTCCCTCGCCCGGACCGCGCGCAGCGGAGAACCCCACCGGCCCCCAGCCGCAGCCCCGCTACCAGGGTCCGTACGACCGCCGGCCTACCCACCCCCAGGCCATGCGCAGCGAAGAACCCCTTCGTCCCCGGACACCCCTGCCCACGCTCACGCAGCCCCAGCCACCGGCGTTCGCACAACCGCCGACCCCTCAACCCAGCCCTCAAGCTCCACGCAGCGGGATGGGCTCCCGCAGCCCTTCCTCGAACCCGCAGCCCACGCCCCGCGCAGCGGACAACCCCCGTCAGTCGCGGACCCCCCAGCCACGCTCCCCCAACCCCGCCGCCAAGGCCCGCACGACGCCGGCCTCCTCGACCCCCTCCCCCGAACCCCGCGCAGCGGGCCCCCACCCGCCCGGGGCCCCCGCCGCCCTTCCTCAAATCCCCCGCCCACGCCCCGCGCAGCGGACAACCCCCGTCAGTCGCGGACCCCCCAGCCACGCTCCCGCAGCCCCGCCACCAGGGCCCGCACGACCGCCGGGGCGACGGCCAGTTGGACGTGGCCGACCTGTTGGCCGGTGGAGTGCTCGATGGTGACGTCCTCGATGTTGACGCCGAGGGCGCCGACTTCGCCGAAGAGGCGGCCGAGTTCGCCGGGCTGGTCGCCGAGGACGACGGTGACGGTCTCGTAGCGGGTGGGCGGTGCGCCGTGCTTGCCGGGGATGCGGGCCTGGCCGGTGTTGCCGCGGCGCATGACGGCTTCGATGCCGGCGGCGCCTTCGCGGCGTTCGGCCTCGTCGGTGCCCTGGAGGGCCCGGAGCGCGGTGACGGTCTCGGCGAGGTCGGTCGCGAGGTCGTCGAGGATGTCGGCGACGACGCCCGCGTTGGCGGAGAGGATGTCGATCCACATGGCGGGGTTGGACGCGGCGATCCGGGTGACGTCGCGCACGCCCTGCCCGGAGAGCCGGACCGCGGTCTCCTCGGCGTGTTCGAGGCGGGCCGCGACCAGCGAGGACAGCAGTTGCGGTGCGTGCGAGACCAGCGCGACCGCCCGGTCGTGGTCGGCGGCGTCCATGACGATCGGCATCGCCCCGCACAGTGCGACGAGTTCGAGGGCGGCGTTGAGCGTCTCGGTGTCGGTGTCGGCGGTGGGCGTGAGCACCCAGGGCCGGCCTTCGAAGAGGTCGGCGGTGGCGGCGAGCGGCCCGGAGCGTTCCCGGCCGGCCATCGGGTGGGAACCGATGTAGTGGACGGTGTCGAGGCCGAGTGCGGTGATCTCGCCGCGCGGCCCGGCCTTGACGCTGGCGACGTCGGTGTAGCAGCGGGCGAGGCCGCGCCGCTGGCAGTCCGCGAGGACCTTGCCGACGAGGGCGGGCGGCACCGCGATGATCGCCAGGTCGACGGGCCCGTCGGGGAGTTCGGTGGTGCCGGCGCCGAGCGAGGCGGCCGTGCGGGCGGCGTCCTGGTCGGCGTCCTCCAGGTGGACGCTTATGCCGCGGCGGGTGAGGGCGAGCGCGGCGGAGGTTCCGATGAGTCCGGTGCCGATGACGGCGGCTGTGCGCATGGCGGGTCCTCGTCCTACTGGTCGCGGTGCTGGTCGGGCCATTGTCCCGCACGGCCCGGCGGGCGGGCGCGGTTGGCCGACTCGCAGGGGAAATCCGGGTGGTGTGACGGCGGTTGGGTGCAGACTGGGCGCCCGGGTCCGGGGTTCGGGCCGGTGGCGAAGGGGGCGAGGTGGCGGGGCAGCTGGCGGTGTGGGAGTCGAGGCTGGAGTCGGTGGTGGTGCACGCGGTGGGTGCGGTGTGCCGTCGCCGCGCGTCGGGTGTACTGCCGGCGGACGGCCGGGTGCGGGTGACGGGGCTGCCGCGGCTCGCCGCGGAGGGTTCGCTGCGGGTGCGGGTGCTGTCCGGCGCGGCGCGGGTCGTGGAGGCCCGGGTCGAGCATGTCGAGAGCGTCCGCGAGGAGGACGAATCGCCCGCCTGGGAGCGGGAGTTGAAGGAGCTGGGCGCGGAGCGCGACCGCCTGGTGGAGCGTCAGGAGCGGTTGGACGCGCGGATCCGGGAGGTGGCGGCGCTGCGCCCGGTGTCGCCGCAGCGCCGCCGCGACGAGGGCTTGCGGCGGGCGCCGGCGGACGCGGTGCTGGAGCTGGCGGAGTTCGTGGACGCGCGTCTCGCGGTGCTGCACGAGCGGGCGGTGGAGCTGGCGCAGCAGGTCGCGTCGGCGGACCACGCGTTCGACGTGGCGTCGGTCCGTGCGCGGCAGCGGTCGAGCGCCGATCAGCCGGGCGGGGTGGAGTCGTCGGCGCGGGCGGTGGTGACGGTCCGCGGCGCGGGGCCGGTGGAGTTGGAGGTGGAGTACGCGGTGCCGGGCGCGGTGTGGGTGCCGACGTACCAGTTGGCGCACCGCCGGGGTGAGCGTGCGGCCCGGCTGACGTTGCGGGCGTCGGTGGCGCAGCGCACGGGCGAGGACTGGTCGGGGGTGCGGCTCGCGCTGTCGACGGCGGATCTGGCCCGGCCGAGCGGGCTGCCGCGGCTGAGTTCGCTGCGGATCGGCCGTCGGCAGCCGGCCCCGGCGCCGTCGGGGTGGCGGGCGCAGCCGGCGGGGCTGGACGAGTTGTTCGCCGACTGGGTGGGCGCGCAGGCGTCGAAGCCGGTGCCGGAGGGGCCGCGGGCGATCGGCGCGGTGCCGGTGGCTGCGACGGCGCCGGCCCCGGTGGCGCCGAAGCCGGGCCGTCCGGCGGGCGGTGGTGCGTCCGCGAAGGCCCGCCCGGCGGGTTTCGGCGCGGCGGCCTCGATGCAGCCGCGGTCGATGCCGGCGCCGGCCGCCCCGCAGGGCCCGCCGCCCGCGGGCGCGCCGGCCGAGGTGATGGCGTACGGCGGTGCGGTGCCCGCGCCGTTCATGGCGGAGCTGTCCGCCGATGCGGCCGCCGACCCGGCCGAGCCCGCCGTCCCGGCGGGGCCGCGTCCGTCCGCGGACCAGTTGGACTACGCGGGGCTGGTGCTGGCGGGCGCGCAGGAGGAGTCGTTCCGCCGGGGCCGGCTGTTCCCGCGGGGCGAGTCGGCCGCGGCGGGCGCGTTGCGGGGCGCGGAGGCGGTGGGCGGGCTGCCGTTGCCGGTGTTCGCGGTGCGGCCGCGCGAGTCGGCGGGGTCGTTCGACCACCGGTTCGACGCGGTGGCGCCGGCCGAGATCCCGTCGGACGGGGTGTGGCACACGGTGGCGGTGGCGGAGCTGCCGGTGGAGGTGGCGACGCGCTACGTGTGCGTGCCGTCGGTGGAGGAGGCGGTGTACGCGGTGCTGGAGCTGGCGAACGGCACAGCGCACGCGCTGCTGGCGGGGCCGGTGGAGGTGTCGGTGGACGGCGGCTTCCTGACGACGGCGGCGCTGCCGACGCTGGCGCCCGGCGGGGTGCGCGAGGTGGGCCTGGGCCGCGCGGAGGAGGTGCGGGTGGCCCGGCACAGCGAGGTGCGGGAGTCGACGTCGGGGGTGTTGAACTCGACGGCGGTGCTGGACCACCAGGTGCGGATCGAGTTGGTGAACCGGCTGCCGCACGACGCGCCGGTGGAGGTCCGCGAGCGGGTGCCGGTGAGCGGTGACGCGGAGGTGCGGGTGGAGGAGCGGCCGGGCTGGTCGCCGCCCGAGGAGCCGACCGCTCAGCTCCCGTCGTCGGCGCGGATCCGGCGGGTGGTGGTGCCGGCCGGGGGTTCGACGGAGCTGACGGGCGGTTATGTGATCCGGATCCCGGCCGGTAAGGCCGTGGTCGGCGGGAACCGAAGGAGTTGAACGTGGACGAGGAGACGATCGCCCTTCCGGTGACCGCGGTGACGTGCCTGGAGGACCGGGCGCAGCTGGAGCGGACGGCGGAGCTGGAGCTGGCGCCGGGCGTGCACCGGCTGCGGCTGGGCCCGGTGACGGCGCTGGCGGTGGACCGTTCGCTGCACGCGGCGGTGCTGGCCGGGGACGGCGCGCCGACCGAGGCGGCGAAGGTGCTGGACGTCCGCCTGGTGCGGTCCTGGCAGCCGCCGGCGCCGCTCGCGCCGGGCGCCGACGATTCGGCGCTGCGCCGCCGGGTGCACCGGCTGGAGCGCGAGTACCTGACCGAGTCGCGCCGCCAGGAGCGCCTGGAGGCGCGGCTGGCGCTGCTCGGCCAGCTGGCCGCGGACCTGCTGCGGGAGATCGGCGAGGGCGCGGGCGTCGGCGAGCTGGAGCAGGCCCGCTGGTCGCGCGAGCTGGACCGGGTGGACGCCGAGCGGGAGTCGTACGGCGAGCAGTTGCGGGCCTCGCGGATGCGCGCGTCCGAGCTGACGGTGGCCCAGGGGCACGCCGAGCTGGCGCTGTCCCGGGCCGAGGAGGAGCCGGTCGAGCTGCTGGCGTTCGTGGAGCTGTCGGTGGAGTGCTCCGAGCCGGGCCGGTTCCTGGCCCGGGTGGGGCATCTGACGGCGTGCGCGCTGTGGCGGCCCGCGTACCGGGCCGAACTGGCGGGCGACACACTGCGGTTGGAGACCGAGGCGGTGGTGTGGCAGCGCACCGGCGAGGACTGGTCGAACGTCGCGCTGACGCTGTCCACGGCCCGTTCCGCGTCGGCGGGCGAGCCGCCGGCGCTGGTCGAGGACCGGCTGGTGCTGCGGGAGCGCTCGGCGCAGGAGAAGAAGACCGTCGAGGTGGAGCTGCGCGAGCAGGCGATCGCCGACGCGGGCCCGCTGGAGCCGGGCCTGCCGGGCGTGGACGACGGCGGCGAGGTGCGGGTGCTGCGGGCCGCGGAACCGGTCACGGTGCCCTCGGACGGGCGGGCGCACCGGGTGCCGGTGAGCGCGTTCGAGACCGGGGCGCGCAGCGAGTTCGCGGCGGCGCCGGAGCTGTCCGAGCTGGTGACGGAGGTGGTGTCGTTCCGCAACGCCTCGGGGCACGCGCTGCTGGCCGGTCCGGTGGACCTGGTGCGCGGCTCCGGCTGGACCGGCCGGGGCGCGCTGGAGTTCGCCGCGGCGGGCGCGCCGGTGCGGCTGGCGTTCGGTTCCACGGACGGCCTGCGGGTGGTGCGGGAGTTCGAGGAGCGCCGCGAGGGCGCCGGCCTGGGCGGCCAGCGCACCCTGCTGACCCGTACGGTGCGCCTGCACCTGTCGCGGTTCTCCGCGCCCGGCGAGGACGCCGAGCAGGTGGTGACGGTCCGCGAGCGGATCCCGGTCTCCGAGGTGCAGGCGGTGGAGGTGCGGCTGCGCAGGGACCGCTGCGCGCCGCCGCCCGACGAGCTGGACGCCGACGGTATCGCCCGCTGGGAGGTGCCGCTGCCGCCGGGCGGCCGGCGCACCGTCACGCTGGTGTACGAGGTGTCGGCGGCGGCGAAGGTGGCGGGCCTGTGAGCGGCCGCGCCCGACAGGCCGTCAGCTCCGGTACAAAAGAGACATGATCTACCATCTCGCCCCGCTGGACGACTGGCTGCGCGACCCGGGCCGGCCGTACACCGCCGCCTCGCTGCTCACCGAGGGCTTCCTGCACTGCTCGCCGGACGAGACCACGGTGCTGGCGGTCGCCAACCAGTACTTCCCGGACTCCCCGGATCCGCTGATGGCGCTGCTGATCGAGGAGAAGCTCGTCGAACCGATGGTGAAGTGGGAGGCGGCCACCGGCGGGCCGCCTCCCGGCAGCACCCCGGGGGTGCTGTTCCCGCACATCTACGGGCGGCTGAACCGGACGGCCGTGGTGGGCCTGGAGAAGGTGGAGCGCGGCCCGGACGGGCGCTGGGCCGCGCTGCGCCCCTGGAGCTAGCCGGGCTACAGCCAGCCGCGCTCGCGGGCCGCCATCCCGGCCTGGAACCGGGTGGTGGCCCCGAGTTCGCGCATCAGGCCCTGCAGGCGGCGCTGGGTGGTGCGGGCGCTCCAGCCGAGCGAGCGGGCGATCGACTCGTCGGTGAGGCCGGCGGCGAGCAGTCCGAGCAGCTTCAGGTGGTCGGAGTCCGGCCCGGGGCCGTCGCCGCCGCCGATCACGGTCTGCAGCGGCACGGCCCGCTCCCACTCGGCCTCGAACAGCGCGTCCAGGGCCTGCAGCAGCGCGGACGGGTGGATGACGTACGCGGCGTCCAGGACGCTGTCGCCGACGCTGATCGGGATGATCGCCATCTTGTCGTCGGCCATCATCATCTTCATCGGCAGCACCGGCCGCACCCGGGCCTCCTCGCCGTCCTCGACGCCGGTGAGGATCTCCTGCTCCAGCCGCCCGGGCCAGGCGATCGCCTCCTTGTCGAAGACGGTGCGGATCCGCACCCCGGCCTTGAGCTTGGCCCGCTGCCGGGGCTGCTGCACGGTCGGGTCCTGCACGTACGGCGGGCAGTCGAAGCCGCGGATCTGGTACTGGCCGGACTCCACCAGGTGCTCCAGCCGCTGGGCGATCGCCTCGCCGCCGGTGAGCACCTCCACCGAGTGCGCGGGGTCGGTGTACCGGGACGCCTCCCGGAAGGCGTCCATCAGGCGGTGCATCTCGGCGCGGGCGGAGCGCAGTTCGGCCTCGCGATGGCCTATCAGGGTGCCGATGGCGACGTCGGGGGCGACCGCCAGGTAGCGCTCCCGATCGACCGGGGCGCGCGTCGCCATGCCCTGTTCGGCGAGGCGGTCCAGCGCCTGCCGGCACTGGTCCAGGGTCAGGCCGCAGTGTTCGGCCAGCTCCTGGGCGGTCGACTGCGGCGCGACGACCAGCGCGGCGTACACCTGGCCGTCCGGCCGGCCGAGGCCCAGCACGGTGAATGCGTCGAGCATGAACTTCCTTCCCCCGCCGCCCCGTCCCCTGACGCGGTGGCGCACTTCCGCCACGCGCCGGGGCGAACTTCGGTGGCAATCTTCTGCCAACGGGTCGAACGATAGCAAGGCCGCACGGCCCGCCTCGCCGGTCAAGACCCGGCAAAGTCTCCGTACACGCCGGGAGCCCGTTCGCCGTACACGGCGAACGGGCTCCCGGCAAGGGCTGCCGTTACAGCCCGACCTCGTTCATCAGCGCCCCGACCTCGGGGTTGGTCAGGCGGCGCAGCCAGCCCGACTTCTGGTCGCCGAGCGAGATCGGCCCGAACGCGGTGCGGACCAGCTTCTCCACCGGGAAGCCGACCTCGGCCAGCAGGCGACGCACGATGTGCTTGCGGCCCTCGTGCAGGGTCACCTCGACCAGGTAGTTCTTGCCGACGTTCGAGATCACCTTGAAGCTGTCGGCACGCGCCCAGCCGTCCTCCAGCTCCACGCCCTTGGCGAGCTGCTTGCCCAGGTCGCGCGGGATCGGGCCCTGGATGGCCGCCAGGTAGGTCTTGGTGACGCCGTACTTGGGGTGGGTCAGCCGGTGGGCCAGCTCGCCGTGGTTGGTGAGCAGGATGATGCCCTCGGTCTCGGTGTCCAGACGGCCGACGTGGAACAGCCGGGTCTCCCGGTTGGTCACGTAGTCGCCCAGGCACTGGCGGCCCTCCGGGTCCTCCATGGTGGAGACCACGCCGGCCGGCTTGTTCAGCGCGAAGAACAGGTACGACTGGGTGGCGACGGTCAGCCCGTCGACCTTGATCTCGTCGTTCATCGGGTCGACCCGCAGGCCCTGCTCGACCACGAGCTTGCCGTTGACCTCGACCCGGCCCTGCGCGATCAGCTCCTCGCAGGCCCGACGGCTGCCCATGCCGGCCCGGGCCAGCACCTTCTGCAGGCGCTCGCCCTCTTCGCCGACCTGCTTGCCGGGGCCCTCGTGCCGGGCCAGCACCCGGTCCTCGATCTTGCCCTGCAGCTCGCGCGAGCGCTGCGGCTGACGCCGCGGGTCGCCGGGCGCGCCCTGCCCGTCCCGACGCGGCCGGGGCGCCGCCCCGGGCTTGCGGGAGCCGAACGCGCCGCGCCCCGGCGTCGCGTTCGGGCCGCCGCCGTACTCGGGGCGGTCGTACTTGCGCTCCTCCGGCCGCAGCGGCCGGTCCGGGTAGCGGCGCTCCTCGCGCCCGCTGCCACCGCGCTGCGAGCCCCCGTACGAGCCCGAGCCGCCGCCGTACGAGCCCGAGGAGCCCGAACCGCCGCCGTACGAGCCCGAGCCGCCGCGGGACGATCCGCCCCGGCTGCCGCCGCCCTGGCCGTAGGACGATCCGCCCCGGCCTTGACCGCCGCCGCCCTGGCCGTAGGACGACCCGCCGCGGCTGCCGCCCTGCTGGCCACCCCGGCCGCCCTGTCCGCCCCGGCCTTGACCGCCGCCGCCGCTGTTCCTGCCGTTGCCACTGCTACGCATCAAAATGTCCGTACGTCGTTTCCGTCTGGGTCCGGGTCGGCCTGGTTCGGCCCCTCCTGTGCGGCGGCGACCGCCTGCGCGATCATCGTGCCCTCAAGGGACTCCGTTTCCACGTCGTCGACCTCGGGCAGGAAGGGCGCGAGCTCCGGCAGCTCGTCCAGGCCGCGCAGCCCCATCCGTTCCAGGAAGTAGTTCGTCGTCCGATACAGGATCGCTCCGGTCTCGGGCTCGGTGCCGGCTTCTTCGACCAGTCCTCGCTGTACCAGGGTACGCATCACGCCGTCGCAGTTCACACCACGGACCGCGGAAACCCGCCCGCGCGACACCGGCTGCCGGTACGCCACCACCGCCAGAGTCTCCAGCGCGGCCTGCGTGAGCCGGGCCTGCTGCCCGTCCAGGACGAACCGCTCCACCGCCGCCGAACACTCCGCACGACTGTAGAACCGCCACCCGCCGGCCACCTGCCGCAGCTCGAAACCGCGCCCCTGTGCGGTGTACTCCGCCGCCAACTCCCGTAGCACAGCAGCCACTTCTCTCGCCGACGCGGCCAGCACCGAGGCCAGCCGGCCCTCCGCCACCGGCTCGTCGGCGACCATCAGCACCGCCTCCAGCGCCGCCCGCAGCGGCACCCCGGCCTCCGCCTCGGGCAGCGCCAGGACCCGCTCCACCGGCTCCACCCGCTCGCCGTCGGGATACGCCGACTCCTGCCACTCCCCGGGCCGGGCCTGCCCGGGCAGGCCCAGCGTCCGCCGCGACCGCTGCTCCGTCATCGGGCACCGCCTTCCTCGCCGCCGTCCACGGGACGGTCGAACTCGTCGGTCACCTCGACCGTCCGGTCCCCCTCGGCGACCCAGCGCACCACCAGCTCCTCCAGAGCCTGCGGCTGCTCGAACGCCAGCACCTTCTCCCGGTACAGCTCCAGCAGCGCCAGGAACCGCGCCACCACCACCAGCGCGTTGTCCGCGTCCGCCACCAGTCGCCCGAACGTCGCCTCCCCCAGCGCGCTCAGCCGCTCCACCACCAGCGCCGCCTGCTCCCGCACGCTCACCGGCGGCATGTGGATGTGGTCCACGTACACCGCCGGCTTCGGCTTCGGCACGAACGCCCTCGCCGCCAGCTGCGCGAACCGCTCCGGCCCGATCGACAGCACCACCTCGGGCAGCAGCTGCGCGTGGTGCGGCTCCAGCCCGACCGTCCGCGGCCGCCGCAACGACTCCGCCGCCCACCGCTCGGCGAACAGCTCCGCCACCTTCTTGTACGCCCGGTACTGCAACAGCCGCGCGAACAGCAGGTCCCGCGCCTCCAGCAGCGCCAGGTCCTCCTCGTCCTCGACCTCCGCCACCGGAAGCAGTCGCGCCGCCTTCAGGTCCAGCAGCGTCGCCGCCACCACCAGGAACTCGGTCGCCGCATCCAGGTCCCACTCCGGCCCCATCGCCCGGATGTGCGCCACGAACTCGTCCGTGACCCGCGACAGCGCCACCTCGGTGACATCCATCCTGTGCTTCGCGATCAGCCCGAGCAGCAGGTCGAACGGCCCCTCGAAGTTCTCCAACCGGACCTGGAACACAACGGGTAATTCTGGCAGACGAGGAGCGAAATCCAGCTGAGCGCTACCGCCCGCGCAGCCTTCGCACGAGAATCGACGCCTCGCCCCGCTGCTCCAGGTCCGCCAGCACCACCGAGATCGCCTCGCGAACCACCCGCCCGCGGTCGACCGCCAGCCCGTGCTCGCCGCGCAGCACCAGCCGCGCGTGCTCCAGGTCCATCAGCTCCTCGGCGGACACGTACACGGTGATCTTCTCGTCGTGCCGTTCCCGCCCGGACGGGCGCCGGGCCCGTCCGCGTCCGCGCACCGTCGTGGTCGCAGCCCGCCGGGCCGCCTCCGCGGGGTCCTCCGCGCGCCCCGCAGGGCCCGCGACGGGCTCCGGCCGGGCGGCCGGGACGTCCGCGGTGCGGCCCGCCCCGGAAGCGCCCTGAGCGTCCTTCACGGGCTCCTGCGCCCGTGCGGCGCCGCCGGAGGCACTGGCGCCGCCGCCGGAACCGTTGCGTGCGAGCGAGGGCGACAGGGCCATTCCGCCGGTTGCCCGGAACAGTTCGTCGGCCCCCGGGAGGCTCACTCGACGGGGCGGCACCGGTCGAGCACCTCCCTGGCGAGCTGTCGGTAGGCGGCCGCGCCGACCGAGTTGGTGGCGTAGGTGGTGATCGGCTCGCCGGCCACGGTGGTCTCGGGGAACCTGACGGTCCGTCCGATGACGGTGTGGAAGACGTGCTCGCCGAACGCCTCGACGACCCGGGCCAGCACCTCGCGCGAGTGCACGGTGCGGGAGTCGTACATGGTGGCGAGGATGCCGTCCAGGCGCAGTTCGGGGTTGAGCCGCTCGCAGACCTTCTCGATGGTCTCGGTGAGCAGCGCGACGCCGCGCAGCGCGAAGAACTCGCACTCCAGCGGCACGATGACGCTGTGAGCGGCCGTCAGGGCATTGACCGTCAGCAGGCCCAGCGAGGGCTGGCAGTCGATGATGACGTAGTCGTAGTCGGGCAGCAGCGGCTTGAGCGCGCGGGCCAGCGCGGACTCGCGGGCGACCTCGCTGACCAGCTGCACCTCGGCGGCGGACAGGTCGATGTTGGACGGCAGCAGGTCCATGCCGGGGATGGCGGTCTTCAGCAGGACCTCATCGGCCGTCAGGCCCCGCTCCATGAGCAGGTTGTAGACCGTGACGTCGAGTTCCATCGGGTTGACGCCGAGGCCGACGGAGAGCGCGCCCTGCGGGTCGAAGTCCACCAGCAGGACCCGGCGGCCGTACTCGGCGAGTGCGGCGCCCAGGTTGATGGTGGAGGTGGTCTTGCCGACTCCGCCCTTCTGGTTGCACATCGCGATGATCTGCGCGGGGCCGTGCTCGGCGATCGGCGCGGGGATCGGGAAGTACGGCAGCGGACGGCCGGTCGGTCCGACCCGCTCGCGGCGCTGGCGGGCCGCGTCGGGGGCCAGCGTGGCGGCGTACTCGGGGTCGGGCTCGTACTCGGCGTCCGGGTCGTCGTAGGGCCCGTAGCCGAGTTCGTTGTAGGCCAGGCCGTACGCCGCGAAGTCGGCGTCGTAGTCGGTGGCGGCCGTCGCCGCGCTCTGACGCGCCTCGAAGGTGCGGACCGCGACCGAGCCGACCTCCTGCGCACCCACCGTGGCGTGCCGGGCTTCCTCGTTCGGCTGCCCGGCGGAGAGCTCCGCCAG
Organism: Kitasatospora griseola; assembly: GCF_044999035.1. NCBI lineage: Bacteria > Bacillati > Actinomycetota > Actinomycetes > Kitasatosporales > Streptomycetaceae > Kitasatospora > Kitasatospora griseola. The sequence continues at coordinate 2,392,807 of NZ_CP173360.1, forward strand.
TCCTGGCTGACCACCCCCGGGAGCAAATGTCGACTCATTCACAAGTCGTCTTACCTCCTTGGACATCCAGGACTCTATGTCGATTCGTCAGCGTGGCAGCATGCCAACGGTTTGCGACTCTAGGCCGTTTCGGGCATTCGCAGCAACACAATCCACGGTAGTGGGCCGGTTGTGTCGGCCACTCACCCACCCCGTGTCAAGAGACGACCCTAACGTTTCCGCGCAGGCGGCGGGCCGTGAGGGGGCGTCAGGTGTCCTTGTCGACAGAGCGGGTGACAAACCGCACCGGAATTGACCGGCCGTGGACACCTCCGGGCGCCTCGGCGAAACCCCGGGGCCGCTTCGGGCATGCCGAAGCCCCCGGACCGAACAGGACGGACGGCCGGGGGCGACAGCGGGTGCGGGGCGTCAGGCGAGGACGCTCTCCAGCGAGACCGACTCCAGGCCGAAGGCCTCGGCGACGGCCGGGAAGGTGATCTGGCCCTCGTGCACGTTCAGGCCCTTGGCGAGCGCGGCGTCGCGGCGCAGCGCGTCCTTCCAGCCACGGTTCGCCAGCTCCACCACGTACGGCAGGGTGGCGTTGGTGAGCGCGTAGGTGGAGGTGTTGGGGACGGCGCCCGGCATGTTCGCCACGCAGTAGAAGACCGAGTTGTGGACCTGGAAGGTCGGCTCGGCGTGTGTGGTGGCGTGCGAGTCCTCGAAGCAGCCGCCCTGGTCGATGGCGATGTCGACGAGCACGGAGCCCGGCTTCATGCGGGAGACCAGCTCGTTGGTGACGAGCTTCGGGGCCTTGGCGCCCGGGATCAGCACGGCGCCGATGACCAGGTCGGCCTCGACGACGGCCTTCTCCAGCTCGAAGGAGTTGGAGACGATGGCCTTGATCTTGTTGCCGAAGATCTTGTCGGCCTCGCGCAGCTTGTTGATGTCGCGGTCCAGCAGGGTCACGTCGTAGCCCATGCCGATGGCGATGGTGGCCGCGTGCCAGCCGGAGACGCCACCGCCGATGACGACGGCCTTGGCCGAGTGGGTGCCGGGCACGCCGCCGGGCAGGGTGCCGCGGCCGCCGGCCGGACGCATCAGGTGGTACGAGCCGACCTGCGGGGCCAGGCGGCCCGCGACCTCGGACATCGGGGCCAGCAGCGGCAGGGCGCCGTTCGCCAGCTGCACGGTCTCGTACGCGATGGCGGTGGTGCCGGAGGCGAGCAGCGCGTCCGTGCCCGGGCGGTCGGCCGCCAGGTGCAGGTAGGTGAAGAGGGTCTGGCCCTTGCGCAGTCGGTGGTACTCCGACGCGATGGGCTCCTTCACCTTGAGGATCATGTCGGCCGCGGCCCACACCTCGTCGGCGGTGGGGAGGATGGTGGCGCCGGCGGCCACGTACTCCTCGTTGGGGATCGAGGAGCCGACACCGGCGTTGTCCTCGATGACGACCTCGTGTCCGTTGCGGACCAGCTCATGCACACCGGCAGGCGTGATGGCCACGCGGTACTCGTGGTTCTTGACCTCGCGGGGGATGCCGACCTTCACGGCTAACACGTCCTCTTGCCATGGGGAACCTACCGGGGGAAGACCGGCGGGGCGACGCGCACGAGGGGGGGGCACAACGGGACAACCGGTGCATGGATCCATGCGCGACTGAGTTCGATTGTAATGAAGCCCAGGAAGCGTGTCAGCCTTCCAAAGCGAACAAATCAGCTCGACTCATTGGCAAGTTCGTAGGCTTGCAGGCTTCCTGAGGTCACATTGCGGGGCGAACTCCGCACTCAAGACACTACTCCGAAAGTGGACGAAACCCCTCCTGGCCCAGGTGCTGCCGCAGCCGCGCGGCCAGCCCCGCGACCTGCTGCTCGCCCGCCCGGTCGCCGATCCGGCGCAGCACCGCCGCCGCCGAGCGGTACTCCCGCAGCGCCTCCTCGAAGCGCCGCAGCGCGGTGTGCGCCTCCGCCACCCGCACCAGCAGCCGGGCCTCCGTGACCTGGTCGCCGACCGCCTGCCGCAGCACCAGCGCCCGCCCGTACGCGTCGGCGGCCCGCAGCGGATCGCCCAGCGCCCGGTGGCAGTGGCCCACCCCCTCCAGCGCCCGGGCACAGCCGCCCTCGTCGCCCGCGCCCCGGGACAGCTCCACCGCCCGGCGGTAGCGCTCGGCGGCCTGCTCCCAGCGGTCCGCGTCCGCCTGCAGGTCGCCGAGGTTGAGCAGCGCGGCGGCGGCCCGGCGCGGGGCGCCCTGCCGCTCGGCGACCTTGAGCACCGACTCGTGCAACGCGTGCAGGTCCGCCGGCGCGGCCTCCCCGGTCAGCGGCAGAGTCCGCAGCAGCGCCGCCACCAGACGGCCCGCGGTGCCGTCCAGGTCGCCCTGACCGACGGCGTCCGCGACGGCGGCGAGAAGTTGCTCACGTTCCCCCAGCAGCCACTGCCCGGCGTGCGCCGCCGAACGCAGCCGCAGCGGCCCCGGCAGCGGGTCGGGGTTCGGGCCGGCCGCCGGATCCAGCAGCAGCCGCGCCGAATCGACCAGCCGCACCAGCCGCTCCAGCAGCCGGGCCCGGGCCAGCTCCAGCTCGGACGGCCTGTCCAGCTCGCCGCGCAGCTCCACCAGCCGCCCGTACAGCCGCCCCGGCACCCGGTAGCGCTCGGTGCCGTCGGCGGCCGCCGGCTCCCGCTCCATCAGCTCCAGCTCGGCCAGCGCCGCCAGGTGCGACCCGGCCTCCGGCGCCGGACAGCCCACCAGCGCCGACGCAGTCCGCAGGTCGACCTGCTGGCCGGGCGCCAGCGTGCACAGCCGCAACAGCCGCGCCCGGGCGGCCGGCAGCCGCCGGTACGCGGGCTCGAACGCGCCCCGCAGCGGGTCGCCCTCCACCACCGGCACGGTGTCCGGCTGCTCCGCCGCCTCCGCGCGGGAGCGCTCCCGCGCCTGCTGCTCCGGCGGACGCCGCAGGCGCTCCGCGGCCTCGGTGACGGGCAGCCGGGGCTCGCTGCGCAACCAGCCCGCGGCCAGCCGCAACGCCGCCGGACGGTTGGCGCACGCCTCCGCGAGCTCGGCCGCGCCCACCGGATCGCAGGAGATCCGGGTACCGCCGACCAGCGCGGACAGCAGGTCGAGGGTCGCGCGGTGCTCCAGCCCGCCCAGGATCACCGGATCGATGCCGTCGATGCCGGTCAGCGGCCCCGAGGTGGTCGCCAGCAGCAGCGACTCGGTCTTCTCCGCGAGCAGCGGCCACACCTGGCCGGTGTCCCGCACGTCGTCCAGCAGCAGCAGCGCCCGCCGCGAGGTCAGGGCCTCGCGCAGCGCCTCGCACGCCGGGTCCTCCTCGGCGGCGCCGGGCAGCAGCGCCAGGCCGGGCCGTTCACCGAGCTGGTCCAGCAGCATCCGGGCGGCCCGCCCCGCGCCCACCCTCGTCCCGTCCGGCGCCGACAGCCGCGCGTACAGCAACCCGTCCGGGTAGTCCGCGGCGACGCTGCGGGCCCACTGCACGGCCAACGCGGTGCGCCCCGAACCCGGTCGCCCCGCCAGCACCGACAGCCGCCCCCGCCCCGACGACGGCCGCCCCGCGGCCACCGTCAGCGCCGCCAGCTCCGCCGTACGCCCCCCGAACGGCCGGGCGCCCGCAGGCAACGCGTCGAAGATCCGGGCCGCCTCGGCCACCGCCGCCGTATCCCTCGCCACCCGCGCCACTCCCGACCCGTCGCCCAGCGCCCCGGACCCGCACACCGGGCCCTGTCCGCGAAGCGTAGTTCGGCCACCCCGCCACGCCGAGACACCCCGGTCCCGCCAACCCCCACACCACCCCCCCGGCCCAACCCGGCAAACGCGCTCCGCGCAGGACGGAAGGAAGGAGGCCCGAATCACCCGGGATCACCCCGCAGGAAGAAGGAGGCACACGCCCACCCGCGCGAAGCCGGGGCCGCCTCGGGCCGGGCCGGCCGAAGGACACGCCCCGGCCCAGCCGCGCGGAGCGCGTCCTCTCCGCGCCCTCATCCCTGCGCGGAGCGCGCCCACCACCCCGTCGACCCCGCGGAGAGACCCGCGGAGAGACCCGCGGAGCGACCCGCGGAGCGACGTCTCAGAACGGCCGGGCCGGCCAGGGCGCGTCGGCCGGGCGGAGGGTGTCGATGCCGCCGCGGGCGAGGGTGGCGTGGAGGGCGAGGGCGCCGGTGACCAGGGTGGGGTTGTGGAGTTCGCCGGCCAGGACCAGGTCGAGGAGTTGTTCGAGCGGGACCCAGGCGGATTCCAGTTCCAGTTCCTCGCCGTGGGCGGCGTACCGCTCCCCCTCGGCCTCGGACAGGTCGGTGGCGAGGAAGAGCCGCAGGGCCTCGTTGCTGCCGCCGGGCGAGGTGTAGAAGTCGACCAGGACGCGCCAGGCGCCGGCCTTGCAGTGGGCCTCTTCGAAGAGTTCGCGCTGGGCGGCGTGCAGCGGGTTCTCCCCGGGCACGTCGAGGAGTCCGGCGGGCAGTTCCCAGAGCCGGTGCCGGACGGGGTGCCGGTACTGGCGCAGGACGAGGACGCGGGCCTGTTCGTCGACGGCGAGGACGCCCACCGACCCGGGGTGGAGCTGGTAGTCGCGCTGGGCCCAGCTGCCGTCGGGCATCCGCACCTGCTCGGAGCGCATCCCGGTCATCCTGCCCTGGAAGGGCGTCCGTCCGTCCCGGACGTCCCATTCCTCGGCCACGTCGCGCATCCCGGTCACCGGGCACCACCCCTTCTCGTCAGTCCGACACAATCTAGCGGACGGAGCCGCCCCGACACGCCGAAGCCGCCCGCCCCGGAGCGAACTCCGGGACGGGCGGCTTCACGCGCAACAGGGAACCGTCAGCCGACCTTGCGGTCGATCGCCGCGGCGACCAGGCCCGCGAACAGCGGGTGCGGCCGGGTCGGGCGGGACTTCAGCTCGGGGTGGGCCTGGGTGGCGACCAGGTAGGGGTGGACCTCGCGCGGGTACTCGACGTACTCGACCAGGTCGCCCTTCGGGGAGAGGCCGGAGAACTGCAGGCCGGTCTTCTCCAGGTCGGCGCGGTACGCGTTGTTGACCTCGTAGCGGTGGCGGTGGCGCTCCTCGACGTACTGCTCGCCGCCGTACACCTCGCGCACGATCGAGCCCTCGGCGAGCTTCGCCGGGTACAGGCCCAGGCGCATGGTGCCGCCCAGGTCGCCCTTGCCGTCGACGATGGCGAGCTGCTCGGCCATGGTCGAGATGACGGGGTACTTCGCGGCCGAGTCGAACTCGGTGGAGTTCGCCTCGGGCAGGCCGGCCAGGTTGCGGGCGGCCTCGATGACCACGCACTGCAGGCCCAGGCAGAGGCCGAGCAGCGGGATCTTGTTCTCACGGCCGTAGGTGATCGCGGCGACCTTGCCGTCCACACCGCGGTCGCCGAACCCGCCGGGGATGCAGATCGCGTCGACGTCGCCGAGCTGCTCCTGCGCGCCCTCGGGGGTCTCGCAGTCGTCGGAGGTGACCCACTTGATCTCGACCCGGGCGTTGTTGGCGAAACCGCCGGCGCGCAGCGCCTCGGTCACCGACAGGTAGGCGTCGGGCAGGTCGATGTACTTGCCGACCAGGGCGACCTTGACCACGTGCTGCGGCTCGTGGACGCGGCGCAGCAGGTCGTCCCAGGTGGTCCAGTCGACGTCGCGGAACGGCAGGTCGAGGCGGCGCACCACGTAGGCGTCCAGGTTCTCGGCGTGCAGGACCTTGGGGATGTCGTAGATCGACTTGGCGTCGATCGCGGCGACCACTGCCTCCTCGTCGACGTCGCACATCAGCGAGATCTTGCGCTTGATGGCCTGCGGCACCTCGCGGTCGGCGCGCAGCACGATCGCGTCGGGCTGGATGCCGATGTTGCGCAGCGCGGCCACCGAGTGCTGGGTGGGCTTGGTCTTGAGCTCGCCGGACGGGCCGATGTACGGCAGCAGCGAGACGTGCACGAAGAAGACGTTGTCCCGGCCGACCTCGTGGCGGACCTGGCGGACGGCCTCCAGGAACGGCAGCGACTCGATGTCGCCGACGGTGCCGCCGACCTCGGTGATGACCACGTCGACGTCCTCGGTCGCCATCCGGCGGATCCGGGACTTGATCTCGTTGGTGATGTGCGGGATGACCTGGACGGTGTCGCCGAGGTACTCGCCGCGCCGCTCCTTGGCGATCACGGTGGAGTAGACCTGGCCGGTGGTGACGTTCGCCGAGCCGTGCAGGTTGGTGTCGAGGAAACGCTCGTAGTGACCGATGTCGAGGTCGGTCTCGGCGCCGTCGTCGGTGACGAAGACCTCACCGTGCTGGAACGGGTTCATGGTGCCCGGGTCCACGTTGAGGTACGGGTCGAGCTTCTGCATGGTCACGCGCAGGCCGCGGGCCTTGAGCAGGGCGCCGAGGCTCGAGGCGGTGAGGCCCTTGCCGAGCGAAGAGGCGACACCCCCGGTGACGAAGAGGTGCTTGGTCGTCACGGCGCGGCCGTTGGCCGACTTGCCGGAATGGGGCTGTGCCAAGAGGGGGCTCCCGTGGGTGTCGTGTCGGAGAGTGACGCCGGTGGAGGGGCTCCCGGCCCTCGTTCCCACCAGTTCCACGGGATACCAGCGTATCAGTGCCCCGGCGAGTGCTCGCCCGCGTCCGGGTGGAGAGGGCTCCGGCGCGTCGGCCGGACGGCGCAGCCGGGTGGTCTGAAATCGGCCCGGAGGGCTTGCGGCACAAGGGGAGTGGGCAGGCGGACGGGGCGCGGACCTGTGCCCGAAACACCCGAATCCACGTATTCTGCTCAAACGTCGACATCCTCGCCCGCCCCTCGCGCACCGCCGCCGGGGCACGCTGGGCCGCTGGGAACGGAGAGCCATGGCCGGTCGCATCGAGGACTACGCGCTCATCGGGGACATGCAGACGGCCGCACTGGTCCGCCGGGACGGCGCGGTCGACTGGCTGTGCCTGCCGCGGTTCGACTCGCCGGCGGTGTTCGCGGGGCTGCTCGGCACCGACGAGCACGGCTTCTGGCGGATCGGCCCGGCGCTGCCCGTCGAGCCGCCGCCCGCCGCCGCCCCGCCGCGCCGCACCCTGCTGGACGCGGACGAGCCGGCCGTCCCGCCGGAGACGGCCGCCGCGCCCGCGCTGCCCTGCGACCGGCGCCGCTACCGGGGCGACTCGCTGATCCTCGAACAGGAGTGGGACACCCAGGGCGGCACCGTCCGGGTGACCGACTTCATGCCGCCGCGCCACCTGCTCGGCACCCCCGACGTGCCGCAGATGATCCGGATCGTGGAAGGCCTGGCCGGCACCGTCCGGATGCGCTCGGCGGTGCGGATGCGGTTCAGCTACGGCCGGGTCGTGCCCTGGGTGCACCGGGTCGAGCAGCCCGAGGGCGGCCACCGCACCGTCGCCGTGGCCGGCCCCGACTCGGTGTGGCTGGACGGCCGGGCCGAGACCTACGGCCGCGACCTGACCACGTACGCCGACTTCACCGTCACCGTCGGTGAGCGGATCGCCTTCGGGTTGACCTGGCAGGCCTCGCACGAGGCGGCCCCCGCGCCGCCGGACGCCGAGGACGCGCTCGCGAACACCGAGCGCTTCTGGCGCGAGTGGGTCGAGCAGTGCCGCCACCAGGGCCCCTACCGGGAGGCCGTGGTCCGCTCGCTGATCACCCTGAAGGCCCTCACCTACGCCCCCACCGGCGGCATCGTCGCCGCCCCCACCACCTCGCTGCCCGAGGACCTCGGCGGCGAACGCAACTGGGACTACCGCTACACCTGGCTGCGGGACGCCGCGATCACCCTGTCGTCGCTGCTGCGCACCGGCTACCGCGAGGAGGCCCGCGCCTGGCGCGAGTGGCTGCTGCGCGCGGTGGCCGGCGACCCGGAGAACCTGCAGATCATGTACGGCATCGCCGGGGAGCGCGAACTCACCGAGTCCGAACTCGACTGGCTGCCCGGCTACGAGGACTCCCGCCCGGTCCGGGTCGGCAACGGCGCCGCCGGGCAGCTCCAGCTCGACGTGTACGGCGAGGTCGTCGAGGCCCTGCACCTGGCCACCATGTCCGGCCTGGCCCGGCACGACCACGCCCACCAGCTCCAGCTGCGCCTGATCGAGTACCTGGAGGACCACTGGCGCAACCCCGACGAGGGCATCTGGGAGGTCCGCGGCCCGCGCCGGCACTTCGTGCACTCCAAGGTGATGGCCTGGGTCGCCGTCGACCGCACCCTGAAGCTGCTGGAGCAGCTGGAGAACGTGCCGCCGGGCCTGGCGGAGCGCTGGGAGAAGCTGCGCGCCGAGATCCACGCCGACGTGTGCGCCAAGGGCTACGACCCGGAGCGGAACACCTTCACCCAGTACTACGGCGGGAAGGAACTGGACGCCTCGCTGCTGCTGATCCCGCAGGTCGGCTTCCTGCCGCCGGACGACAAGCGGGTGATCGGCACCATCGAGGCGATCCAGCGCGAACTGTCCACCGAGGACGGGTTCGTGCTGAGGTACCCGACCCATGACGAGCAGGGCAACAACGTGGACGGGCTGTCGGGGCACGAAGGGGCGTTCCTGGCCTGCTCGTTCTGGCTGGCCGACGACCTGGCGATGATCGGCCGGGTCGGCGAGGCCCGCGAACTGTTCGAACGGCTGCTGTCGCTCCGCAACGACCTGGGGCTGCTCGCCGAGGAGTGGGACTCCCGGACGCGCCGTCAGGTCGGCAACTTCCCCCAGGCGTTCAGCCATGTTCCGCTGATCGACACGGCGCTGCGGCTGACCGCCGCGGGCGGGCTGAACCTGCACACGGACTGACCGGACGTCAGTTCTGACGCTGCACCAGTTCGTCGTAGACGGACAGCACCTGGGCGACGGTCGCGGCCTCGTCCGGCCAGGTGCGGGCCTGGGCGCGGCCGGCGTCGGCGAGTTCGGCGCGCCGCTGCTCGTCGCCGAGCAGTTCGCGGACCGCTCCGCCGAGCGCCCTCGGGTCGGCGAACGGGACCAGCACGGCGGCGTCGCCGACCAGTTCGGGGACGCCGCCGACGGCGGTGGCGACCACCGGCACGCCGGCCCGCATCGCCTCCTGGGCGACCAGCGAGCGGGCCTCCCAGCGCGAGGAGAGCACCACCAGGTCGGCGGCGGCCAGCAGTTCGGCGATGTCGTCGCGGTGGCCGAGCACCTCCACCGGCAGCCGCTCGGCGCGCACCCGCTCGGCCAGTGCCTGCCGCTCGGGGCCGTCGCCGGCCAGCAGCACGTGCGGCATCGGCCCGCCGGGCGCGGCGAAGTGCGGGACGGCGTCCAGCAGCAGCGCGAAGCACTTCTGCGCCACCAGGCGGCCGATCGCCAGCACCACGGGGCGGCCGTCGTCGCCGCCGGGCAGCGCGGCGCGGGCCGCCGCCCGGTCCAGCGCGGCGGGCGGCATCGGCGGGGCCGCGACCGGGCCGAGCCGGGCGTCGGTGGCGCCCAGTTCACGGGCCCGGGCGACCAGGTCGGAGGACGCGCCGAGGACCAGGTCGGCGGCCCGCACCACCCGGCGCTCCATCAGGCGCTGCAGGCGGCGCTCCAGGCCGGTGGCGAGCAGCGCGTGGTGCGAGGTGACCACCAGCGGGGTCTCCGGGCGGATGCCGGGGAACCGGCCGGCGGTGCGCAGCGCCAGGTCTGCCAGCAGGCCGGCCCGCAGGCCGTGCGCGTGGACGATGTCGGCGCCGGTGAACGCGCGGCGCAGTTCGCCGATCGCGACGGCATCGGAGCGGGCCCCCGAGGTGGGGGTGATGTCGACCGTGTGCAGGCGGGCGCCGGCCGCGGAGAAGCCGTACCGGCGGTCGGTGCCCTCGGGCGCGCAGACCGTCACCGTCACCCCGTGGGCGACCAGACCCTGCGTCAGGGAGCGCACGTGCGCGCCGATCCCGCCCGTCGCGGCGGCCAGGACGAGCACCACGTGCAGCTGGGGGGCCGCGGCGGCCCGGGCGGCGGAATGGTCCACGTCGTTCTCGCTCCGACTCGTTGTCAGCTGGTGTCCGCTCGCCACGATGCCAGGTCGGTCGCCCTCTTGGACAGTCGGCACCGCTGCGGGCGCGTCGCCCGGCCGGACGGGCCCGGGCGACGCGGCGGAGCGGCGGGTCAGCGGGCCCGGGCGGTGCGGGCGGCTTCCAGCAGCTCCTCGGCGTGCGCCCGGCCGAGCTCGGAATCCTCCAGGCCGGCCAGCATCCGGGACAGCTCGCGCACCCGTTCCTCGTCGCTGAGGGTCTTCACACCACTGCGGGTGACGACGCCGTCGTTGGTCTTCTCCACCACCAGGTGCCGGTCGGCGAACGCCGCGACCTGCGGCAGGTGGGTGACCACCACCACCTGGGCGCTGCGGGCGAGCTTGGCCAGGCGGCGGCCGATCTCCACGGCGGCCTTGCCGCCGACGCCCGCGTCGACCTCGTCGAACAGGTAGGTCGGCACCGGGTCGGCGCCGGCGAACACCACTTCGACGGCAAGCATGACGCGGGACAGCTCGCCACCGGAGGCGCCCTTGGCGATCGGGCGGGGCTGCGCGCCGGGGTGCGGGGCGAGCAGCACCTCGACCTCGTCGACGCCGTGCGGGCCGTAGGAGACGGTGCGGCCGTCGACCTCGATGCCGGACAGGTCGTCGACCTGGCTGATCGCGAACGTCACCCGGGCGTGCGGCATGGCGAGTTCGGCGAGCTCGTCGGAGACCGCGGCGGCGAACTTGTCGGCGGCGGCGTGCCGGGCCTGCGACACCTCGGCCGCCAGGTCGGCCAGCCGGGCGCGCAACTCGTTCTCCTGCGCGCCGAGTTCGTCGATCCGCTCGTCGTCGCCGTCGAGCTCCAGCAGCCGCACCGAGCCGGCCTCGGCCCAGGCGATCACCTCGGCGAGGGTGCCCTCGGTGCCGGAGTACTTGCGCACCAGGTGGGCGAGGATCGCGCGGCGGTCCTCGACGGCGGCCAGGCGGACCGGGTCGGCGTCCAGGTCGTCGGCGTACCCGGCGAGGTCGCCGGCCACGTCGGCGAGCAGGTAGCCGACCTCGCCGAGCCGGTCGGCGAGCTGCGCGAGGCGCTCGTCGTGGTGGCGGACGGCGTCCACGGCGCGGCGGGCCTGGGCGAGCAGGGTGCCCGCGTCGACCGCCTCCGGGTCGGCGGGGTCGCCGGCCAGCGCGGCGTGCGCGAGCGTCGCGGCGGAGGACAGCGCGTCGGCGTGGCCGAGGCGCTCGGCCTCCACGGCCAGTTCGGCGTCCTCCCCCGCGACGGGTTCGGCGGCGGCGATCTCCTCCAGGCCGAAGCGCAGCAGATCGGCCTCCTGGGCGCGCTCGCGGGCCCGGGTGGTCAGCTCCTCCAGCGTCGCGGAGACCTCGCGCAGGGCGCGGTACACCTCGCGGTAGCGGGCCAACGGCTCGGCGACGGCCTCGCCCGCGTACCGGTCGAGCGCGCCGCGCTGCCGGGACGGGCGCAGCAGCCGCTGCTGGTCGGTCTGGCCGTGCACGGCGATCAGGTCCTCGCCGAGCTCGGCGAGCAGGCCGACCGGCACCGAGCGGCCGCCGACGTGCGCCCGGGAGCGGCCCTCGGCGGAGACGGTGCGGCTGATCAGCAGCTCGCCGTCGTCGAGTTCGGCGCCCGCCTCGACCGCCCGGGCGACCACCGCGGAGTCCGGTTCGAGGGTCAGTCGGCCCTCGACGACGGCCCGCTCGGAGCCGTTGCGCACCAGCGCCGGGTCGGCCCGGCCGCCGAGCAGCAGCCCGAGGCTGGTCACCACCATGGTCTTGCCGGCGCCGGTCTCACCGGTGACGGCGGTGAAACCGGGCGCGAGTTCGACCACCGCGTCGTCGATGACACCCAGATCTCGTATCCGCATCTCGTCCAACACGGAGACGACCTTACGAGGTTCCACCGTCGGTTCGCGACGACCGCCCCCCGGTTCACCCGACAGTGGCGGCGTCGGCGGTCCGGTCGGGCACCGTGAGACGCGGCAGGAAGAACTGCACCAGCGGGCCGATCGCCAGCGCGTAGGCGACCGTGCCGACGCCGAACGTCCCGCCGAGGGCGATGCCGGCGGCCAGCACGGTCAACTCGATCGCGGTGCGGATCAGCCGCACGGAGCGGCCGGTGCGCCGGTGCAGGCCGGTCATCAGGCCGTCGCGCGGGCCCGGGCCGAGCCGCGCCCCGATGTACAGGCCGGTCGCCACGGCGTTGAGCACGATGCCGGTCGCCAGCAGCGGGACCCGGGCGGCCAGCGCGTGCGGGTGCGGCAGCAGCGCCAGCGTGGCGTCCATCGCGACGCCGAGCACGGCGACGTTGCCGACGGTGCCGATGCCGGGCTTCTGCCGCAGCGGTATCCACAGCAGCAGCACCAGCAGGCCGACCAGCGTCACCCAGGTGCCGACGCTCAGGCCGAGGTGCCGGGCCAGGCCCTGGTGGAAGACGTCCCACGGGTTGCCGCCCAGCGAGGAGCGCAGCACCAGGGCCATCGAGACGCCGTACAGCACCAGGCCGGCGGCCAGTCGGAGCAGGCGGCGGGGAAGGTCGGCGGAGTTCGCGGACAGGGGCAGGGAGACCGCCATCGGGTGGACCTCTTTTCGTGCGGTGCTTGCCGATCCTCGGCACTGACCGTCACTATGGGCGGTCCAAAAGGGCACCCGACAGGGCCAATCCGATCCGAGTGGACTGATTTCCGATGGCCGAGTGGCACAGCACGCTGACCCCGCACGCCCTGGCCCGCCAACTGCCCCCGGCGGACGGCGGCCGCCCCGCCTACCGGGCGCTCGCCGACCGGGTGTCCCGGCTGGTCGCCGACGGCCGCCTCCCGGCCGGCACCCGGCTGCCCGCCGAACGCGAACTCGCCGCCGAACTCCGCCTCAGCCGCACCACCGTCGCCGCCGCGTACGAGGCGCTGCGCGCCGACGGCTTCCTGCGCTCACGGCGCGGCGCCGGCTCCTGGACGGCCCTGCCGGACGGCACCCGGCCGCCCGCCGACACCCTGCACCCGCTCGCCCTCGACCGGACCGGCACCGAACTCGACCTCGGCCTGGCCGCGCCCACCGCCCCGCCGCAACTCGCCGAGGCCGCCGCCCACGCCCTCGACCGGCTGCCCGCGTACGCCGCCGGCCACGGCACCTACCCCACCGGCCTGCCCGTGCTGCGCGAGGCCGTCGCCCGCCGCTACACCGAACGCGGCCTGCCCACCGGCCCCGACCAGGTCCTGATCACCACCGGCGCGATGAGCGCCCTGCACCTGGTCCACCACGCACTGCTCACCCGCGGCGACCGGGTCGCCGTCGAAGCGCCCAGCTACCCCAACACGCTGCGCGCCCTGGACCGGTTCGGCGCCCGCCTGGTGCCCGTCCCGTTCACCACCGACCGCACCGGCCGGGCCGGTTGGGACCTCCCGCAGTGGCAGCGGGTGCTCCGCGGCGCCGCCCCGAAACTCGTCTCCGCCATCCCCGACTTCCAGAACCCCACCGGCGCCCTCATCGACGAGGACCAGCGCCGCGACCTGCTCGCCCACGCCCGCGCCGCCGGCACCGCCGTCCTCGCCGACGAGACCTGCGCCGAACTCGGCTGGAACGTCGACGACTCCGCGCTGCCCCGGCCGCTCGCCGCGCTCGACCGCGACGCCCGGGTGATCACCGTCGGCTCGGCCGGCAAACTGCTCTGGCCCGGCCTGCGGATCGGCTGGCTGCGCGCCCAACCCTCCCTGGTACGGAAGTTGGCCACCGACCGGGCCCTGTACGACCTCGGCACCCCGGTCCTCGACCAACTGATCTGCGCCCGCCTGCTGACCCATCACCTGCCCGCCGTCCGCACCGACCGCCACACCGGCCTGCGCGCCACCGCCGAAGCCTTCGCCGAAGCCCTGCCCCGGCACTTCCCCCACTGGCGCTTCACCCTCCCGCCCGGCGGCCTCGCCCTCTGGGTGGCCACCCCCGGCCTCCCCGCCACCGCCCTCGCCCGGGCCGGCGAACGCCTCGGCGTCCGCATCGCCTCTGGCGCCCGCTTCGGCATCGACGGCGCGTTCGAGGAGTACCTCCGCCTCCCCCTCACCCTCCCCGCCGCCCACGTCCCGGACGCCCTCCACCGCATCACGGAGGCCGCCGAACTCGCCCGCAACGAACGCTTCGCGACGGCGGATCCGGAGCCGTGCAGCCTTTGAGGGTGGAGGACGCGAAGACAGGGGCGCGTGGGGGCACCTCCCGGCCCGCCAGGGCTGGGGGAGAACTGCGCGAAGGGGAACGCACCCGCCGGAAAGATCGCGACGCAGGACAATGACCTGCACGTGCTCGCGACCTTGCGGACGTGGTCTGCGCTTGTCGCGCAGTTCCCCGCGCCCCCAGTTTCGCGCCCGCCCGCTGTCAGGATGTCCCCGACCGCCCCCGCCAACCCGTCACCGGCAGTGCGAACTTGGCGACCAGCCGGTCCGTGAACGGCGCCCGGTGCAGCCGCGCCAGGCGGACCGGCGTCTTGCCGCGCCGCACCTCCACCCGCGCCCCGGCCGGGAGTTCGACCGAGCGTCGCCCGTCGCACCACAGCACCCCGTGCGGCGTCTTCGGCTGCACCTCGACCGCCAGCACCGAGTCCGGCGAGGTCACCAGCGGCCGGGCGAACAGCGCGTGCGCACTGATCGGCACCATCAGCAGCGCCTCCACCTCCGGCCACACCACCGGCCCGCCGCCGGAGAACGCATACGCCGTCGAACCGGTCGGGGTGGACAGCACCACGCCGTCGCAGCCGAAGTTCGACACCGGGCGGCCGTCGACCTCGGTGACGACCTCCAGCATCCGTTCGCGCGCGGCCTTCTCCACCGAGGCCTCGTTCAGCGCCCAGTCCTCGTGCAGCACATCGCCGTTGGTGCGCACCAGCACGTCGATGGTCATCCGCTCCTCGACGGCGTAGTCGGCGTCCACCACCCGGTCGACCACCGTCGCCAGGTCGTCGCGTTCCGCCTCCGCGAGGAAGCCGACCCGGCCCAGGTTGATGCCGAGCATCGGCAGGCCCGACTCGCGGGCCAGCTCCGCGCCCCGCAGCAGGGTGCCGTCCCCGCCCGCGACCAGGATCAGTTCGCAGCCGTCGGCCGCGCCCGGCCCGCCCGGCACCAGTTCCACCCCGTCCGGCAGGTCGAGGCCCACCGCTTCCGCCTCCAGCAGCCGGATCCGGATCCCCGCCTTCAGCAGGCCGTCCACCAGCCCTTCGACACTGCGCAGGGCGGCCTCCCGGCCGGTGTGCGCGATCAGGAAGACCGTACGACGATCGCTCATTGCCCGCTGCCCTCTCCCTACGCCTGCCGGACCCTGCTGGCCCGGCCGCGGCATGCCAGTCTGCGCAACGCTCGGACGCCTGCCAAGTACCCTACTTGGGGCCCTCCGCCACGGCCCGGTCCGCCTCGGCCGGATCCAGCTCGCCCGCGTCCCGGCGCAGCCACAGGAAATACTCCACGTTCCCCGACGGCCCCGGCAGCGGCGACGCCGTCACCGCGCGCACACCGAGGCCCAACTGCCAGGCCTGCGAAGCGACCTGGCGGATCGTCTCGGCCCGCAGCTCCGGCGAGCGCACCACGCCGCCCGAACCCAGCCGGTCCTTGCCGATCTCGAACTGCGGCTTGACCATCAGCACCAGGTCGGCGTCCGGCGCCGCGCAGCCGGCCAGCGCGGGCAGCACCAGGCCCAGCGAGATGAACGACAGGTCGCCCACCACCAGGTCGACGAGCGTGCCGCCGATCAGCTCCGGGGTCAGCTCCCGCACGTTGGTGCGGTCCATCACCGTCACCCGCTCGTCGCTCTGCAGCGACCAGGCGAGCTGCCCGTAGCCGACGTCCACCGCCAGCACGTGCGCGGCGCCCGCGCGCAGCAGCACGTCAGTGAACCCGCCGGTGGACGCGCCCGCGTCCAGCGCCCGGCGGCCCGCCACGACCAGGCCCTGCGGCACGAACGCGGCGAACGCGCCCGCCAGCTTGTGCCCGCCCCGCGACACGTAGTCCGGGTCCGCGTCGTCCTTCGCGACCACCACGGCCGCCGCCGTCTCCACCTGCGTCGCCGGCTTCGTCGCCACCGTGCCGCCCACCGTCACCCGGCCCGCCGCGATCAGCTCGCTCGCATGCTCGCGCGAGCGGGCCAACTTCCGCCGCACCAGCTCCGCATCCAGACGGCGTCGTGCCACTGCCACTGCTACGTCAGCTCCCACATTCCGCAATCGTCACTCGCGGTCCAGCGCCGCGAGGGTCGCGGCGAGCCGCGCATGAACATCTTCGTACACCTCGACCCGCTCCCCCGCCCCCACCCCGTCGGCCTCCCCCAGCCGGGCCAGCGCCTCGTCCACCTCCGACTCCCCCGTCCACTGCACCTCACTCACCGTCGGTGCCCCCGGCGCCCCCGGTGTCACGCTTCGCGGCGGGCTTCCGCGCGGCGGCCTTCTTCACCGGCTTCCCGGCCGACGCGCCGTCAGCGACCGTGGCCCGCCCGGCCGCCGTCTTGGCCGGTGCGGCCTTCTTCGCGGTCGCGGCCTTCGTCACCGTCGCGGTCTTCTTCGCCGTGGCGGCCTTCTTCGCGGTCGCGGTCCGCTTGGCCGGTGCGGTCTTCTTCGCCGCCGCCGGCAGCGGGGCCGACGGGCTGTCGACGGCCGCCTTCTTCGCCGCGGTCCTCTTCACCGCGGCCTTCTTCGCCACCGTCTTCGGGGTCGCCGTCACCCCGCCCTCCGCGGGAGCCTTCCGCGGCACCGAGCGCTTCGCCGCCGTCTGCTTGGCCGCCGCGCCCTTGCGGGCGGTCGCCTTCCCGGGGGCCGGTGCGCGGCGGGCAGGGGCCTGCTTCGCCGCCGGCGCCGCCTCGTCCGACGCTCCACCGGCAGGCGCGGGCTCCGCGTCCCACCCGGCGTCGAACAGGCCCTGGGCCCGGGCGGCCGGACGGACCGTCGGCTCCTTCGGGGCCGGCTCGGGCTCGGGGGCGGCCGGCTCGTCGACCTCGCGCAGCTTCGACTCCAGGAAGCTCAGCACCACACCGACCTTCACCACCTGGTCGCCGACCTTCTCGAACACCCGCTCGGCCTCGCCCTTGGCGACGCCCGCGACCAGGTCCACCCCGGCCCGACCGGCCGTCACGGCCTCCCCGGCCAGCACCCGCAACTGCTCGACCCCGGGCGGCAGTTCACCGGTCCGCTGGAGCAACTCCTCGGCCGCGCCCAGCACCCGGCGGCTCGCCTCCTCGGCGAGCTCCGTCGCGACCACCACCACACCCCGCACCGCATCCCGCAGCATCCGTACCGCCTCCTCCGCGGGCACCGACTGCCCGCCTTGACGCTACCCCGTCCTACCCCCGCCCGTACCCGGCTGCCCCACCCACCCCACGGTCGGCCCCCATTCCCCCCACCCGGCCACCGCACCCGCCCGGCGCGTTAGCGTGGGACGCCGCACCGACCGCCGAGACAGGAGTACGCCGCACCATGGCCACCATCGAGGAGTGCCGCACCGCACTGGAGCAGCTCAGCCGCAACCTCGCCGGCGCGAACGGCGACGTCCGCAAGGCCGCCGCCCTCGACCGGTCGCTCAGCTGCCACCTCACCGACCTCGACCTGACCTTCACCGGGCGGCTCACCGACGGGCAGCTCACCGGCATCACCGACGCCCCGGGCGCCCCCACCGCCAAGGCCGACATCCGTCTCACCACCACCGGCCACGACCTGGTCGCCCTGGTCGACGGCACGCTGGCCTTCCCCACCGCCTGGGCCACCGGCCGCCTCAAGCTGGACGCGAGCTTCCTCGACCTGCTGCGCCTGCGCAGCCTGCTCTGAGCCCGACGCACAGTCCCAGCGCTGCGCCCGCTGCGGGGCCGTGACCTCGGACCGGCCCACCCGCGCAGGTCGCTCCGGCCACCCGCCCCCGGTCCGCGGCGAGCAGGAGCACCGCGCCCGCTCCGATCGGGAAGCCCTCCAGCAGTTCGGTCACCGGGCCGTCCGCCCCGCTCCACCGGAACACTCCGTCACCGCCGATCCCGCGAACCGTCCGGAACGCTCCCGGCGCCACCGCTTCGAAGGTCCCGGCCAGTCGCTCCGCCCTCGCGGCCGGGCCCGACGAATCCCCCGCCCGTCCGGCTCCGGCCCCACCGGGCAGCAGGCCGCCACCGCGAGCACGAGCGCCCGCACGACCCCTCGACGCCCCTGCAGCATCCCCCCGGACGGCCGAAACGCCCCGGGGACACCCGCCCTGACGGGCCGTCACCCGACGGTCAGCGCGCCGCCGGCAGCGCCGCCAGCGCCTTCGCCGTCTCCGGCGCCACGCCGGTCGCGTCCGCCCACGTCCAGGCCGCCGCGCACAGCGCCCGCAGGGCGTCGATCCGCTCGCCCGTGCCGTCCAGGGTCAGCGCGCCGCCGTCCGCGCCGGCCTCCCAGCCGCCGCAGCCGAACCGGCCGCCACCGAGCGCCGACACCACCGGCTGCGGCTCCAACAGGCCGCGCAGGTCGTCCGACAGGTACGTCGGACGGTGCTGCACGGGGGCGGCGAGCAGCAGTTCGGGCGTGGTGACGCCGGTGAACACCAGCAGCGAGTCCACGCCGCCGTTGAACGCGCCCTCGATGTCGGTGTCGAGGCGGTCGCCGACCACCAGCGGACGCTTCGCGCCCGTCCGCAGCACCGTCTCCCGATGCATCGGCGGCAGCGGCTTGCCCGCGACCTCCGGCGTCACGCCGGTCGCCGCCGACACGGCCGCCACCAGCGTCCCGTTGCCCGGCGCGATGCCGCGCGCCGTCGGGATCGACAGGTCCGTGTTCGACGCCACCCACGGCAGGCCCCGGCCCACCGCGTACGAGGCCTCCGCGAGGTCCGTCCAGCCCACCGACGGGTCGTAGCCCTGCGCCACCGCCACCGGGTCCTCCGCCAGGGAGCGCACCGGCACCAGCCCGCGTTCCTGCAGCGCCTCCACCAGCCCGGCCCCGCCGATCACCAGCACCCGGGACCCCGCAGGCACCTTCTCCGACACCAGCCGCGCCGCCGCCTGCGCCGAGTTGATCACATCGGCGGGCTCGGCCGGCACGCCCAGCTCCGACAGGTGCTGCGCCACCACCCGCGGCGGCCGCGACGCGTTGTTCGTCACGTACGCCAGCCGCATGCCCGCGGTCCGCGCCCGCTCCAACGACTCCACCGCGTGCTCGATCGCGTGCGGCCCGGCGTACACCACCCCGTCCAGGTCCAGCAGCGCCGTGTCGTACACCTCCGTCAACGCCACCGCACTGCCCTGCGGCACGCTCCGCACCTGGTCGGCGCTCTCCGCCATCACACCGCTCCCTGTCCCCTCGAACCGATCGACCCCGCCACCTTAGGCCGTGCCGCCGCCCGGCTCCTCCGGCGGAGCCAAATACCCCGGCGCCCCCGGCCGCAGCGGACCGAACGCCCCCGCCCGGGCCGCCAGCGTCGCCCGGGTCTGCCGCAGCGCCGCCCGGTAGTGCTTGTTGCCCGGCTGCATCGCCACCGCCAGCGCCAGGTGCTCCGCGGACGACTCGAAGTCCCCCAGCCGGGCCGCCGCCACTCCCCACCCGAACTGCGCGTAGTCGTCCGACGGGTCCGCCACCGCCACCGTCCGGAAACTCTCCAGCGCCGCCGCGTACTGCCCCGCGTCGAACTGCGCCCGCCCCAGCGCCTCCCGGATCGACCGCGAGCCCGGCTCCGCCTCCGCGGCCCGCGCCAGCAGCTGCACCGCCGCCGCCGGATGCCGTTCCTCCAACAGCCGCACCCCGCGCCGGAACCAGTCGTACACCCCGCCGCCCGGCGTCCCCGCCGCGCTCCCCGAGGAGGCCGCCGCGCCGTCGCCGTCATGACTCCCATAGCTCATCCGTCACTCCCCGCTCAGCCGTTACGCACCCGTCGCGCCGCCCCGCAACCGGAACGGCTGCGCGAATCGCGATCTCCCAACAAGGAGTACCCGGCTAACATGCCCAGGATGAGCGCCCCTCGTGCCGAAATCGGCAACGAGCCCTCGGGCGGCCCCGGAGACCCCGGGCACGTCGCCACCGCAGGGCTGTCCCTGTCCCCGTTCCGCGGCCTGCGCTACGACCCCCAGAAGGTCGGCAACCTGGCCGCGGTGACCTCACCCCCGTACGACGTGGTGGACCCCGGACGGCGCCAGGACCTGGAGACCTCGGACCCGCACAACATCGTCCGACTCATCCTGCCGCGTCCCGAACCGGAGGACTCAGGCCTCCGCCCCGACCGCGACACCCGCTACCGGCACGCCGCCCGGCTGCTGCGCGACTGGCGCGAACGGGGCGTCCTCACCGCCGACCCCCGGCCCGCGTTGTACGTCTACGAGCAACGCTCGCCCACCGGCGACCTCCAACGCGGACTGATCGGCGCCCTCGCCGTCAGCGGCGCCGAAGCCGGCGTCGTCCTCCCCCACGAAGACGTCATGCCCAAACCCGTCGCCGACCGGGTCGGCCTGATGCGCACCACCCGCGCCAACCTCGAACCCCTGCTGCTCACCTACCGCGGCCACGGCCGGGCCGCCGAGGTCGTCGACCGCACCGCCGGCGGCGAACCACTGCTCCACGTCACCACCTCCGACGGCACCCAGCACCGCCTGTGGGCCGTCACCGCCCCCGCCGACCTGGCCGCCGTCAGCCGCGACCTGGCCACCTGCCGCGCCCTGATCGCCGACGGCCACCACCGCTGGGAGATGTACCTGCGGCTGCAGCGCGAGCACCGCCACCTGCCCCGCAGCCCCTGGGACCGCGGCCTGGTCCTGCTCGTCGACACCGACCGCTACCCGCTGAAGGTCCGCGCCATCCACCGCGTCCTGCAGCGGCTGCCCCTGCACGCCGCAGTGGCCGCCCTGGACCCCGACATCTGGCAGCTCACCGAACTCCCCGGCACCCTCGACGACGCCCTCAAGGCCCTCGCCGAGGCCCGCACCGACGCCCGCAACGCCTTCGTCCTCACCGCCGGCGACGACCGCTACCTGCTGCTCACCGGCCCCGACGAGGCCACCCTCGAAGCCACTGTCCGCACCGACCGCCCCGAGGAGTGGCGCCGCCTCGACGCCACCGTCCTGCACGCCACCCTGCTCGACCGCACCTGGCACGTCCCCGACAGTCCCGAGCACATCGGCTACCTGCACTCCGCCGAAGCCGCCGTCCGCGAGGCCGCCCGCACCGGCGGCACCGCCGTCCTGCTCCACCCCGTCGAGGAGCGCGTGGTCCGCCGCCTCGCCGAACAGGGCGTCACCATGCCCCGCAAGTCGACGTCTTTCGGCCCCAAACCGGCCACCGGACTGGTTCTGCGCTCCCTCGAACTCGGCTGACAACCGGCCGACGACGCAGAACGGCCCCCGTTCCTACCCGGAACGGGGGCCGTCCGACCATCAGCCGGGGATCAGGCCTGCTTCGGCTTCTTCTCCTCGGAGGAGTCCTCGTCGTACTCCTCGTCGATCTCGAGGTCGTCGTCGTCGTAGAACTCCTCGACGTCCTCCTCGTCCTCGAAGATCATCCGGTCGTCGCCGATCTCGTCCTTCGCGATCGGCTTGCGCACCGGCTCCTCGGACTCCTGCGCCTCGTCCTCGGCGTCCTCGTCCAGCGCGTCGGTGAACTCCACGCCGTCGATCTCCGCCAGCCGCTCGGAAGCGTTGGTCGAGCCGTCCGAGTCGGCCTCAACGGCCTTCACGAACCACTCGCGGGCCTCGTCCGCCCGACCCGCCGCGATCAGCGCGTCGGCGTACGCGTAGCGCAGGCGCGCCGTCCACGGGTGGATCGCCGAGGACGCCAGCTCCGGGCTCTGCAGGGTCACCACGGCCGCGTCGAACTGCTCCAGGTCCGCACGGGCACCCGCCGCGACCAGCCGCATCTCGACCTGACCGGCCTTGTCCAGCTGCTTCACCTCGGGCTCGCCGGCCATCGCCAGCGCCCGCTCCGGACGACCCAGACCGCGCTCGCAGTCCGCCATCACCGGCCACAGGTCCACCCGGCCGGTCATCCGCTTCGCGGCCCGGAACTCGGTCAGCGCCTCGGAGTACCGCTGCGTCATGTACGACGCGAAACCGGCCGCCTCACGGACGCTCGCCACCCGCGACGCCAGCCGCAGCGCGACGCGCGAGTAGTTGTAGGCCTCCTCCGGCTCGGTGTCGAGCAGCCGCGCGACCATCACCAGGTTGCGGGCCACGTCGTCCGCGAGCGTCTTCGGCAGGCTCTTCAGGTCCTGACGCACGTCCGCGTCGATCTCGAAGCCGGTCACGTCGTCCGGGATCGGCAGCCGACGCACCGGCTCCGGCCGGCGCTCGTCGTACTCCCGACGGAACCCACCACGGTCGTCCCGGCCACCCCGGTACCCACCGCGGTCGCCACCACGGTCGTCACGACCACGGAAGCCGCCACGGTCACCGCGGTCGTCACGGCGGAAGCCACCGCGCTCGCCACCACGGTCGTCGCGGCCACGGAAGCCGCCGCCCTGTGGACGGTCGCCACGGTCATCGCGACGGAAGCCACCCTGCGGGCGGTCGTCACGACGCTCGAACCCGCCACTGCGCTGCGGACGGTCACCGTACGACGGACGGTCGCCCCGATCGTCACGGTCCCGGTACCCGCCCTGCGGACGGTCGTCGCGACGGAACCCACCCTGGGGACGGTCACCGCGGTCATCGCGGCGGAAGCCGCCACGGTCGCCGCCCTGGGGACGGTCGTCGCGACGCTCGAACCCACCGCTGCGCTGCGGACGGTCACCGTAGGACGGACGGTCGCCACGGTCGTCCCGACGGAACCCGCCCTGGGGACGGTCACCGCGGTCATCGCGGCGGAAGCCGCCACGGTCGCCACCCTGGGGACGGTCGTCACGGCCACGGAACCCACCCTGCGGGCGGTCGTCACGACGCTCGAACCCACCGCTGCGCTGCGGACGGTCACCGTAGGACGGACGGTCGCCACGGTCGTCCCGACGGAAGCCACCCTGGGGGCGGTCACCACGGTCGTCCCGGCGGAAGCCACCGCTCTGCGGACGATCGCCGTACGACGGACGGTCAC
This sequence comes from Kitasatospora griseola, assembly GCF_044999035.1. NCBI lineage: Bacteria > Bacillati > Actinomycetota > Actinomycetes > Kitasatosporales > Streptomycetaceae > Kitasatospora > Kitasatospora griseola. Next base: position 2,415,710 of record NZ_CP173360.1, read on the forward strand.
CGCGGTCATCGCGACGGAACCCACCCTGCGGGCGGTCGTCACGACGCTCGAACCCACCGCTGCGCTGCGGACGGTCACCGTAGGACGGACGGTCGCCACGGTCGTCCCGACGGAAGCCACCCTGGGGGCGGTCACCACGGTCGTCCCGGCGGAAGCCACCGCTCTGCGGACGATCGCCGTACGACGGACGGTCACCGCGGTCATCGCGACGGAACCCGCCCTGGGGGCGGTCACCGCGGTCGTCCCGGCGGAACCCGCCACGGTCGCCGCCCTGCGGGCGGTCGTCACGCGAGCGGTAGCCGCCGCCACCACCGTAGGACGGGCGGTCGCCACGGTCGTCGCGGCGGAAGCCGCCACGGTCGCCGCCCTGGGGACGGTCGTCGCGGCCACGGTAGCCACCGCCCTGCGGACGGTCGCCGTACGACGGCCGGTCGCCACGGTCGCTGCGGTAACCCCCGCGGTCGCCGCCACGGTCACCACGGTCGTCACGACCGCGGTAGCCGCCGCCTTCGCCACGGTCATCACGACGCGGGCCACGGTCGTTCGACCAGCCCCCGCGCGACCTGGGCTCGTACCCCCGGCCGCCGTCGTTACGGCGCTCGGGCCGGTCCTGGGGCGGGTTCGACATGCTGGTGACTCCTGTCTGCACACTGCTGGCTTGAGAGGCGCCACTGCCGATCCCTCGACACCAGCGCGCGATCCGGACGATCCCTCGGACCCCGTCGGGGCCCGGTACGTCCGTCTTGTCCATTGTCCGGCACACGGACGAGCACCGCGTCCGGGTGCCCGACCGCCGTCCGCCGGCCGTCGTGTTCGGCTGAAAAAGCCCAACAAAAAAGGCCGAGGCCCCAGCTCATCGCTGGGGCCTCGGCCTTTTGAAGAATTGTTCGGCGGCGTCCTACTCTCCCACAGGGTCCCCCCTGCAGTACCATCGGCGCTATGAGGCTTAGCTTCCGGGTTCGGAATGTAACCGGGCGTTTCCCTCATGCTATGACCACCGAAACCCTATCGGGTATTCAGCGAACACACTTTTCAGTTGAAATATGTGTCTACTTACCTGGCGGATCCGAATGGATCGGTTCCTTACCGGCGATAGCTGTTCGCTACCCGGGAACCACACAGTGAACGCGAGCGTCTGAGGACAAGCCCTCGGCCTATTAGTACCGGTCAACTCCACCCCTCACAGGGCTTCCATATCCGGCCTATCAACCCAGTCGTCTACTGGGAGCCTTACCCTCTCAAGGAGGTGGGAGTGCTCATCTCGAAGCAGGCTTCCCGCTTAGATGCTTTCAGCGGTTATCCCTCCCGAACGTAGCCAACCAGCCATGCCCTTGGCAGGACAACTGGCACACCAGAGGTTCGTCCGTCCCGGTCCTCTCGTACTAGGGACAGCCCTTCTCAACACTCCTACGCGCACAGCGGATAGGGACCGAACTGTCTCACGACGTTCTAAACCCAGCTCGCGTACCGCTTTAATGGGCGAACAGCCCAACCCTTGGGACCTACTCCAGCCCCAGGATGCGACGAGCCGACATCGAGGTGCCAAACCATCCCGTCGATATGGACTCTTGGGGAAGATCAGCCTGTTATCCCCGGGGTACCTTTTATCCGTTGAGCGACGGCGCTTCCACAAGCCACCGCCGGATCACTAGTCCCTACTTTCGTACCTGCTCGACCCGTCAGTCTCACAGTCAAGCTCCCTTGTGCACTTACACTCAACACCTGATTGCCAACCAGGCTGAGGGAACCTTTGGGCGCCTCCGTTACTCTTTAGGAGGCAACCGCCCCAGTTAAACTACCCACCAGACACTGTCCCTGATCCGGATCACGGATCCAGGTTAGACATCCAGCACGACCAGAGTGGTATTTCAACGGCGACTCCACCATGACTGGCGTCACGGCTTCAAAGTCTCCCACCTATCCTACACAAGCCGAACCGAACACCAATATCAAGCTATAGTAAAGGTCCCGGGGTCTTTCCGTCCTGCTGCGCGAAACGAGCATCTTTACTCGTAATGCAATTTCACCGGGCCTGTGGTTGAGACAGTCGAGAAGTCGTTACGCCATTCGTGCAGGTCGGAACTTACCCGACAAGGAATTTCGCTACCTTAGGATGGTTATAGTTACCACCGCCGTTTACTGGCGCTTAAGTTCTCAGCTTCGCCCGACCGAAATCGGACTAACCGGTCCCCTTAACGTTCCAGCACCGGGCAGGCGTCAGTCCGTATACATCGCCTTACGGCTTCGCACGGACCTGTGTTTTTAGTAAACAGTCGCTTCTCGCTGGTCTCTGCGGCCACCACCAGCTCAGGGAGCAAGTCCCATCACCAGCAATGGCCCCCCTTCTCCCGAAGTTACGGGGGCATTTTGCCGAGTTCCTTAACCACAGTTCACCCGAACGCCTCGGTATTCTCTACCTGACCACCTGAGTCGGTTTGGGGTACGGGCCGCCATGAAACTCGCTAGAGGCTTTTCTCGACAGCATAGGATCATCCACTTCACCACAATCGGCTCGGCATCAGGTCTCAGACTATGTGTTGCGCGGATTTGCCTACGCAACGTCCTACACCCTTACCCCGGGACTACCACCGCCCGGGCTGGACTACCTTCCTGCGTCACCCCATCGCTCACCTACTACCCCGTTGGGTCACCGGCTCCACCACGTCCCATTGTCCGAAGACTCCGGGCCGGCTTCACGGGCTTAGCATCAAGAGGTTCAGCGTTGGCGCTTCAAAGCGGGTACGGGAATATCAACCCGTTGTCCATCGACTACGCCTGTCGGCCTCGCCTTAGGTCCCGACTTACCCTGGGCAGATCAGCTTGACCCAGGAACCCTTGGTCAATCGGCGCAAGAGTTTCCCACTCTTGTATCGCTACTCATGCCTGCATTCTCACTCGTGAACCGTCCACAACTCGATTCCTCGGCTGCTTCACCCGGCACACGACGCTCCCCTACCCATCACAGCCCCCGTTGGGAGTATTGCTGCAATGACACGACTTCGGTGATGTGCTTGAGCCCCGCTACATTGTCGGCGCGGAATCACTTGACCAGTGAGCTATTACGCACTCTTTCAAGGGTGGCTGCTTCTAAGCCAACCTCCTGGTTGTCTCTGCGACTCCACATCCTTTCCCACTTAGCACACGCTTAGGGACCTTAGTCGGTGTTCTGGGCTGTTTCCCTCTCGACCATGGAGCTTATCCCCCACAGTCTCACTGCCGTGCTCTCACTTACCGGCATTCGGAGTTTGGCTAAGGTCAGTAACCCGGTGAGGCCCATCGCCTATCCAGTGCTCTACCTCCGGCAAGAAACACACGACGCTGCACCTAAATGCATTTCGGGGAGAACCAGCTATCACGGAGTTTGATTGGCCTTTCACCCCTAACCACAGGTCATCCCCCAGGTTTTCAACCCTGGTGGGTTCGGTCCTCCACACGGTCTTACCCGCGCTTCAACCTGCCCATGGCTAGATCACTCCGCTTCGGGTCTTGGGCATGCAACTCAAACGCCCTGTTCGGACTCGCTTTCGCTACGGCTACCCCACACGGGTTAACCTCGCTACACACCGCAAACTCGCAGGCTCATTCTTCAAAAGGCACGCAGTCACAGCCCGAAGGCTGCCCCCACGGCTTGTAGGCACACGGTTTCAGGTACTATTTCACTCCGCTCCCGCGGTACTTTTCACCATTCCCTCACGGTACTATCCGCTATCGGTCACCAGGGAATATTTAGGCTTAGCGGGTGGTCCCGCCAGATTCACACGGGATTTCTCGGGCCCCGTGCTACTTGGGAGAAGCTCAAGCGAGCCGTACAGATTTCGTCTACGGGGGTCTTACCCTCTACGCCGGACCTTTCGCATGTCCTTCGACTACCCATACGGTTTCTGACTCGCCCAGCCGCCGGCAGACGACTGAAGAACTTTCCCACAACCCCCTGAGCGCAACCCCTGCCGGGTCTCACACGCTCAAGGTTTAGCCTCATCCGGTTTCGCTCGCCACTACTCCCGGAATCACGGTTGTTTTCTCTTCCTGCGGGTACTGAGATGTTTCACTTCCCCGCGTTCCCTCCACACTGCCTATGTGTTCAGCAGCGGGTGACAGCCCATGACGACTGCCGGGTTTCCCCATTCGGACACCCCCGGATCAAAGCTCGGTTGACAGCTCCCCGGGGCCTATCGCGGCCTCCCACGTCCTTCATCGGTTCCTGGTGCCAAGGCATCCACCGTGCGCCCTTAAAAACTTGGCCACAGATGCTCGCGTCCACTGTGCAGTTCTCAAACAACGACCAGACACCCAAACTCGGCAACCCCAACAGGGCGCCTCGCATGAGGCCGGCATCCCAGAAGAAACGATCACTCGTTCCCTCAGGACCCAACAACGTGCCCGACACACCCGACTCCGAACCCGCGTTCCACGCCCCCAAGAGGGCAGTACTGGCGGTCATCACCGTGTGTGCCGAATAGTCAACGTTCCACCCATGAGCAACCGTGCGAGACATTCGCTCGCAAGCGGCTATGTGCTCCTTAGAAAGGAGGTGATCCAGCCGCACCTTCCGGTACGGCTACCTTGTTACGACTTCGTCCCAATCGCTGGTCCCACCTTCGACGGCTCCTCCCCTTACGGGTTAGGCCACCGGCTTCGGGTGTTACCGACTTTCGTGACGTGACGGGCGGTGTGTACAAGGCCCGGGAACGTATTCACCGCAGCATGCTGATCTGCGATTACTAGCAACTCCAACTTCATGGGGTCGAGTTGCAGACCCCAATCCGAACTGAGACCGGCTTTTTGGGATTCGCTCCGCCTCACGGCATCGCAGCCCTTTGTACCGGCCATTGTAGCACGTGTGCAGCCCAAGACATAAGGGGCATGATGATTTGACGTCGTCCCCACCTTCCTCCGAGTTGACCCCGGCAGTCTCCTGTGAGTCCCCGACATTACTCGCTGGCAACACAGAACAAGGGTTGCGCTCGTTGCGGGACTTAACCCAACATCTCACGACACGAGCTGACGACAACCATGCACCACCTGTACACCGACCACAAGGGGGCTGATATCTCTACCAGTTTCCGGTGTATGTCAAGCCTTGGTAAGGTTCTTCGCGTTGCGTCGAATTAAGCCACATGCTCCGCTGCTTGTGCGGGCCCCCGTCAATTCCTTTGAGTTTTAGCCTTGCGGCCGTACTCCCCAGGCGGGGAACTTAATGCGTTAGCTGCGGCACCGACGACGTGGAATGTCGCCAACACCTAGTTCCCAACGTTTACGGCGTGGACTACCAGGGTATCTAATCCTGTTCGCTCCCCACGCTTTCGCTCCTCAGCGTCAGTAATGGCCCAGAGATCCGCCTTCGCCACCGGTGTTCCTCCTGATATCTGCGCATTTCACCGCTACACCAGGAATTCCGATCTCCCCTACCACACTCTAGCCTGCCCGTATCGAATGCAGACCCGGGGTTAAGCCCCGGGCTTTCACATCCGACGCGACAGGCCGCCTACGAGCTCTTTACGCCCAATAATTCCGGACAACGCTCGCACCCTACGTATTACCGCGGCTGCTGGCACGTAGTTAGCCGGTGCTTCTTCTGCAGGTACCGTCACTTGCGCTTCTTCCCTGCTGAAAGAGGTTTACAACCCGAAGGCCGTCATCCCTCACGCGGCGTCGCTGCATCAGGCTTTCGCCCATTGTGCAATATTCCCCACTGCTGCCTCCCGTAGGAGTCTGGGCCGTGTCTCAGTCCCAGTGTGGCCGGTCGCCCTCTCAGGCCGGCTACCCGTCGTCGCCTTGGTAGGCCATTACCCCACCAACAAGCTGATAGGCCGCGGGATCATCCTGCACCGCCGGAGCTTTCCACCCACTCCCATGCAGGAGCAGGTCATATCCGGTATTAGACCTCGTTTCCAAGGCTTGTCCCAGAGTGCAGGGCAGATTTCCCACGTGTTACTCACCCGTTCGCCACTGATCCACCCCGAAGGGCTTCACCGTTCGACTTGCATGTGTTAAGCACGCCGCCAGCGTTCGTCCTGAGCCAGGATCAAACTCTCCGTGAATGCTTCCACGAAAGAGCGGCACAGCAACCACCGGAATAAGGCGGTCCTGCGCACTGCGTCCTCGCTAGTAATACTTCATAAAGGAATCTCCAACCGATCCAGAAGGACCGGCCGGGGATGTCAACATATCTGGCGTTGACTTTTGGCACGCTGTTGAGTTCTCAAGGAACGGACACTTCCTTCAGGCGGCCTTCCGACCGGCCCTCCGGGCGCTTCGTTCTTTCGTGTTTCCAGCTTATCAGATGTTTTCCGCTCCGTTTTCCGGAGTTTCATTCATTCCGACTCGCTTTTGCCTTTCGGCGCTCCCGAACTCTAGCAGAGTTATTCGTTCCGCATTTCCGCCCGAAGTTTCGAGACGGTGCGCGACTGATCACTCAGCGAGGTTTGGGGGGTGCCTACCGGTCACGTCCGGTTCAGGCGACTCGGACCACGTTAGGACACCGAGGCGGGCGAGTCAAACATCGAGGGGCCGGATCTGGCTGGATCCGGCCCCTCGATCTGGCTGCTGCAGGTCAACTGCAGTGTGTTTCAGGCCATCCGGCCGCTGGTGGTGGCCGGCGAAAACCTGTTGCGCAGCGCTCAGGCGCCGGCGAGTTCGACCGCGGCCAGGTTGCGCTTTCCGCGGCGGAGGACCAGCCAGCGGCCGTGCAGCAGGTCGTCGGAGGTGGCGACGGCCTCCTCGTCGGTGACCTTGGCGTTGTTGAGGTAGGCGCCGCCTTCCTTGATGGTGCGGCGGGCGCCGGAGCGGCTGGGGGCCAGGCCGGATTCGACCAGGAGGTCGACGAGCTGGCCGAGTTCGGCGACGGTGGCCTTGGGGACCTCGGCGAGGGCCGCGGCCAGGGTGTCGGGTTCGAGGTCGGCGAGGTCGCCCTGGCCGAACAGGGCCTTGGAGGCGGCCACGGCGCGCTCGTACTGCTCGGCGCCGTGGACGAGGGTGGTGAGTTCCTCGGCGAGGGCGCGCTGGGCGAGGCGGGCGGCGGGGCGTTCGGCGGTGTCGCGCTCCAGCTGCTCGATCTCCTCACGGGTGCGGAAGGAGAAGATGCGCAGGAACTTGGCGACGTCCCGGTCGTCCGCATTCAGCCAGAACTGGTAGAAGGCGTAGGGGGTGGTGAGTTCGGGGTCGAGCCAGACGGTGCCGGACTCGGTCTTGCCGAACTTGGTGCCGTCCGCCTTGGTGATCAGCGGGGTGGCGAGGGCGTGCACGGAGCGGCTCTCGGCCTTGCGGATCAGGTCGGTGCCGGCGGTGAGGTTGCCCCACTGGTCGCTGCCGCCGGTCTGCAGGGTGCAGCCGTAGCGGCGGTTCAGCTCCAGGTAGTCCATGCCCTGCAGGATCTGGTAGCTGAACTCGGTGTAGCTGATGCCCGCGTCGGAGTTGAGCCGACGGGCCACCGCCTCCTTGGCGATCATGTTGTTGACCCGGAAGTACTTGCCGACGTCACGCAGCAGGCTGATCGCCGACATGCCGGACGTCCAGTCCAGGTTGTTGACCATGCGGGCCGCGTAGGGGCCCTCGAAGTCGAGGAAGCGGGCCACCTGGCCGCGCAGGCGCTCGACCCAGGCGGCCACCGTCTCGGGGGCGTTCAGGACGCGCTCGGCGGTGGGCTTGGGGTCGCCGATCAGGCCGGTGGCTCCGCCGACCAGGCCGAGCGGGAGGTTTCCGGCCTGCTGGATGCGGCGCATGGTCAGGATCTGGACCAGGTTGCCGAGGTGCAGGCTGGGCGCGGTCGGGTCGAAGCCGCAATAGAACGTGACCGGGCCGTCCGCGAACGCCTTGCGCAGTGCGTCCTCGTCAGTGGACAGGGCGATCAGCCCGCGCCACTGGAGCTCGTCGACGATGTCGGTCACGGTCCCGCGTCTCCTTCGGTCGTGGGTCCGGCGCGGTCGGGCCCGGCGGGCTCGCGCCGGACGGTTCCAGCGGGGTAGAGCCTACGCGGTCGCGGCCTGCGGGTTCGGGGACAGGTCGGTGGGTGGGACGGAAATTCCGTTGTTCGAGGCGGGACGGACCTTCACAGTGGGTGCCACCGCCGACCGGCGGAGCGAGCACCGGAGGTGGCCCGTCATGCGCAACACCCTTGTCCTGAACGCGAGCTACGAACCACTGACCACGGTGCCGCTGCGCCGTGCGGTGGTGCTGGTCCTGCAGGACAAGGCGGTGGTCGAGCAGGCGCATCCGCTGCGGGTGGTGCGCGGTTCGGGGGTGCAGGTGCCGGTGCCGCGGGTGATCAGGCTGACCAGGTACGTGCGGGTGCCGTTCCGACAACGGGCTCCGTGGTCGCGGCGGGGTGTGCTGGCGCGGGACCAGCACCGGTGCGCGTACTGCGGTCGGCGGGCCACCACCGTGGACCACCTGGTGCCGCGGTCGCGCGGTGGTGCGGACAGCTGGCTGAACACCGTTGCGGCCTGCGCGGAGGACAACCAGTACAAGGCGGACCGGACGCCGGAACAGGCCGGGATGCGGCTGCTGCGGCGTCCGTTCGAACCGACGCCGGAGGCGACGTTGATGCTCGCGCTCGGGCTGCGGGCGGGTGAGCTCGGAGAGCTCGCCGCCTGGCTGCCTGCGGGCGCGTGAAAGGCCGACGGGCCCGACCTGATCAGGGGACAGGTCGGGCCCGTCGTCGTACGGGCGGGGGCCGGCGGGTCAGCTCTTGCTGGTGAACCCGGTGGCGATGCCGAAGTTGGTGGCGACCTCGGGGACGGCGACCACGTGTCCGGCGGTGGTGAAGACCCGGCCGGCGGAGAGCAGCGAGCCGGTGCCCTGCGGGAAGGCGCCGCCCTGGGTCTCCTGCCCGCCGGCCAGCGCGAAGCGGCTGAGGTGGGCGGGCTGGTCGGCGCGTTCGTCGACGACGACCAGCAGGCCGCTGCTGTCGACGCCGGCGGGGCGCGCCCGGCCCTTCTCGGCGATGGGGGTGCGCCACTGCGGCTTGCCGGTGCCCAGGTCGTAGGCGGCGATCGCGGTGGGGCTGCCGCCGCCGTCGGGGACGACCGCGGCGAGCATGGTGGTGCCCTGGAAGTGGACGCCGGGGACGGCGGCGAAGCTGCCGCGGGCGACGTCCAGGCGGCCGCCGCCCTCGACGGCGAGCGGGATCTCGACGCCGGGGTCGCCGTTGGCGCCCCAGGCGAAGACCCGGTCGTCGGCGGGTTGGCCGCCGGTGGTGAGGACGACGGCGGGCTCGGCGGAGAGCACTGTGACGGTCGTCGGCTGGTTGTTGAGGCCTCGCCAGTACTTGACCTTGCCGTCGGACACGTTCAGCGCGACGGCCTGCGGGCCCGGGGTGGAGTCGGCGCAGTTGCTGTGCAGCAGGACGGTGGTGGGGCCGGAGCTGCCGGAGAGGGTGCAGTACTTGCCCTGGCCGGTGTACTGCCAGGCCTCGGCGCCGTCGTTGGCGGCCCAGGCGGAGGCCTTGTCGTCGCCGACCGCGATCACCTTGTCGTCGGTGACGGCGACGTGGGCGGCGTACTTCCCCTTGGTGTCGGACAACGTCTTCGACCAGGTGATCTTTCCGGCCTTGGTGTCGACCGCGACGGCGGTGCTGCACGGGCCGTTCGGGTCGGCGGCGGGCCGGTAGACCACGGCGCCGATGCCACCGGAGTTGACGCTCGGGGACAGTCCGCAGGGGACGGCGCCGTCGGCGGGCGGGGCGAGCGTCCAGCCGGGCTTGCCGTCGGCGAGGCTGTAGGCGTGCACGCCGGTGGCGTCGGCGCGGACCACCGCGTCGGCGAGCAGCCAGCTGCCGACCAGGGTGTCGTCGGCGCCCTGGGCTCCGGCGGCGGCCGGGTCGGCGGCGGCGGTCCAGGCCTTGGTGTGGGCGACCGCGATGTTCTGGGGGGCGCTCTGGGCGCCCTTGTCGGCGGCCGGCTTTCCGCTGTCGCTGTCGGAGGTGGCCAGCACGGCGGCGGTGCCCAGCACGGCGAGTGCGGCGACGCCGGCGCCTATCCGGATGGCGAGGCCGCGCTTGCTGGGCGCGCCGGGCCCGGAGGTGACGGCGGCTCGGGCCCGGGCGGCGAGGCCGCCGGCCGCCGGCCGGTCGTCCGTCGACGTGTCGTCATCGGCGGTGCGGGCGAGCGGAGTTGAGGTGCCGTCGGCACCGGGCGCGAACGGGTCGGCGGCGCTGGTCTGCGGGTAGCCGGTCGCGGTGACCGGGCTCGCCCCGGCGGCGGGCTGCTCGAACGCGCCCGGCGTCGGCGGCGTCTCCGGCTGCGCGAACGGGTCGGCGGGGGCGTACAGCTGCTGGGCGGCGGGGTCGGCGTACGCGTCGGGCTGCGGGTAGCCGCCGTAGGCCTGCTGCTGCTCGGCGTAGAGCTGCTGCTGACCGTAGGTCTGCTGGTCGACCCAGCCCTCCGGGTAGCCCTGCTGCTGACCGTACGCCTGGGCGTAGTCCTGCTGCTGGTAGGGCTGGTCGGGGCGGCCGTAGAGCTGCTGCTGGGCGGCCGGGTCCACCTGCCCCCCGGGCTGCGGGTAGCCGCCGTAGGCCTGCTGCTGCTCGGCGTAGGCCTGCTGCTCACCGTGGACCGGCTGCTGCCCGTACGCCTGCTGCTCGCCGTAGGACGGCTGCGGCTGGGGGTACCAGGGCTGCTGCTGGTCGTACCCGGGGGTCGTGGAGGGTTCCTGAGCCATGCGTTCCGTCCGTCCCGACTGCGGTCTGGCAAGCAGAAAGCATCTCACGCTTCGTGGGCGGGTTTTGGCCGGGGCGCGGGGGGTGGGTCAGGAGGCGGTGTCGAGGGCCTGGTCGATCAGGTGGGCGAGGGTGAAGTCGAGGCCGGTCAGGCCGCCCGCGCTGTGGGTGCTGAGGACGAAGGTGAGGGTGCGCCAGCGGATGTCGATGTCGGGGTGGTGGTCGAGGGCTTCGGCCTGTTCGGCGACGGCGTCGACGACCTTGATCGCGGTGGGGAAGCTCGCGGTCTCGGCGGTGCGGGTGAGCGCCTCGCCGGTGCGGGTCCAGTGCGGGAGGTCGACGAGGGCGGCGGTGATCTGGTCCTCGGTGAGGCGGGTGCGGCTCATGGCGTTCTCCGTCCGGGTGGTGCGGCGGCTGTCGGGCCGAGCCTACGACGGGTCAGAGGAACAGCAGCTTGGTGACGGCGGCGAGTCCGACCACGACGATCAGGGTGCGCAGGGCGATCGGCGGGAGGCGGCGGCCGACCTTGGCGCCGAGCAGGCCGCCGAGGGTGGAGCCGACGGCGATCAGGGCGGCGGCGGTCCAGTCGACGGTGGAGGTGAAGACGAAGAAGACCGCGGCGACGCCGTTGACGATCAGTGCGAGGACGTTCTTGATGCCGTTGATCGTCTGCAGGCTGTCGGGGAGCAGCATGCCCATCAGGGCGAGCAGCAGGACGCCCTGGGCGGCGCCGAAGTAGCCGCCGTAGACGCCGGTGAGGGCGATCAGCAGGAGCAGCAGCGGGCCGCCGTCGGTGGCGGGCGGCAGGGTGCCGGCGGCGCGGCGGGCGGCCATCGCGCGGGCGACCCGGGGTTGCAGGACGACCAGGACCAGCGCGGTGAGGATGAGGACGGGGACCACAGCGTCGAACGCGCCGGGGAGCACGATCAGCAGGGCGGCGCCGACGAGTCCGCCGGTCAGTGAGGCGGCGCCGTAGCGGAGCAGTCGGCGGCTCTGGCCGGCGAGTTCGGCGCGGTAGCCGATCGCGCCGGCGAGTGAGCCGGGGGCCAGGCCGAGGGTGTTGGAGACGTTGGCGGTGACGGGGGGCAGGCCGATGGCGAGCAGCACGGGGAAGGTGATCAGGGTGCCGGAGCCGACGATGGCGTTGATGGTGCCGGCGGCGGTTCCGGCGAGCAGGACGGCGAGTGCCTCCCACATCGTCATCTGCGTTCCCCTCGTTGGCTGCTGTCGGGCCGATCGATCATGCCGGAGGGCGCGGCGTTTGGCCAGGGGCGGTCCGCGATGCGATCGGGCCCTCAACATGCCCGCAGGCCCCGTCCGTTGGTTCGGGCGGGGCCTGCGGGGGTGGGGCCGGCTACTCGTCGATCTTCGGGTACTCGCGGGTGGGCTCGACCCGGGGGCGGAGGGTCTTGTCGGTGTCCACCGGGCGCGGGGCGTTGGCGGGGTCGACCGGGACGCGGGCGGCGGTCGGCGGGACGACCGGGGCCGCGCCGTTGCCGCCGCCGGTCGCGCCCTGGAACGCGCCGCCGAGGCCCTTGAGCGCGTCGCCGACCTCGCTGGGGATGATCCACAGCTTGTTGGCGTCGCCCTTGGCGAGCTCCGGCAGGGTCTGCAGGTACTGGTAGGCGAGCAGCTTCTGGTCGGCGTCGCCCTCGTGGATGGCCTCGAAGACGGTGCGGATCGCGGCGGCCTCACCGTCGGCCTTCAGCACCGCGGCCTGGGCCTCACCCTCGGCCTGGAGGACGGCGGCCTGCTTCTCACCCTCGGCGCGCAGGATCTGGGCCTGCCGGGCGCCTTCGGCGGTGAGGATGGCGGCGCGCTTGTCACGGTCGGCGCGCATCTGCTTCTCCATCGAGTCCTGGATGGAGGTCGGCGGCTCGATCGCCTTGAGCTCGACCCGGTTGACCCGGATGCCCCAGCGGCCGGTGGCCTCGTCGAGGACGCCGCGCAGGCCGGCGTTGATGACCTCGCGGGAGGTCAGGGTGGACTCCAGGTCCATGGAGCCGATGATGTTGCGCAGCGTGGTGACGGTGAGCTGCTCGATGGCCTGGATGTAGCTGGCCACCTCGTAGGTCGCGGCCCGCGGGTCGGTCACCTGGTAGTAGATGACGGTGTCGATGTTGACGACCAGGTTGTCCGAGGTGATGACCGGCTGCGGCGGGAACGGGACGACCTGCTCGCGCAGGTCGATCCGGTTGCGGATGGTGTCGATGAACGGCACCACGATGTTCAGGCCGGCGCTGAGAGTGCGGGTGTAGCGGCCGAAGCGCTCCACGATCGCGGCGCTGGCCTGCGGAATCACCTGGATCGTCTTGATCAGGGCGATGAAGGCCACCACGACCAGGACGATCAGCACGATGAGGACGGGTTCCAACGCTTCTCCCCTAGACGACCAGGGCGGTCGCGCCCTGGATTTCGACGACGTCGACCTGCTGGCCGGGCTCGAAGACCGAGCCCGGGTGGAGCGCCCGGGCGGACCAGATCTCGCCGTTGAGCTTGATCCGGCCGCCCTCCCCTCCGTCGACGGTTTCCTGTACCACTGCGGTGGCGCCGGTCAGCGCCTCCACGCCCGTGCGGTACCCCGGGCCCTGCTTCAACTGGCGGTAGGCGATCGGCCGGACGAACACCAGGAGTGCCGCCGACACTCCGACGAACACCAGGAACTGCGGAACCACGCCGCCGCCCAGGCCCGCCGTCAGGGCGGCCGCGCCGGCGCCGACCGCGAACATCGCGAATTCGGGCATCGCGGTCGCCACCAGCGGAATGCCCAGGCCGACTGCGAGCAGCAGCCACCAGATCCAGCCGTCCACGCGTCCATCCTAGGGAAGTCTGAGCTCTTCAGGCGTAGCTTCCCGCAGCTGGGGGTGCGGAAACCGGCCAGGTGTGCGACCGGTCCCGTCTGCGTATCGGATCCGGCCGTCAGCCGAGCGGCAGGCCGTGCGCGGTCCAGCGGTCGCCGCGCTGTTCGAGGGTCAGCGGCAGGCCGAAGCAGTGCGAGAGGTTGCGGGCGGTGAGGGTGCTCTCGATCGGCCCGGCGGTCATGACCTTGCCCTGGCGGATCATCAGGACGTGGGTCATGCCGGGGACGATCTCCTCCACGTGGTGGGTGACCATCACCATGGACGGCGCGTACTCGTCCTGGGCGAGCGCGGCGAGGCGGCGCACCAGGTCCTCGCGGCCGCCGAGGTCGAGGCCGGCGGCGGGCTCGTCCAGCAGCAGCAGTTCGGGGTCGGTCATCAGGGCGCGGGCGATCAGGGTGCGCTTGCGCTCGCCCTCGGAGAGGGTGCCGAACTTGCGCGTGGTGAAGGCGGCCATGCCGAGCCGGTCGAGCAGCGCCAGGGCGCGGGCCTCGTCGGGCTTCTCGTAGGTCTCCTTGCCGTGCACGGTCAGGCCCCAGGCGGCGGTCAGCACCGTCTCCAGCACGGTCTGGTTGCCCGGCAGCTTGTCGAACATGGCGGCGCTGGCGAGGCCGATCCGGGCCCGCTGCTCGAACACGTCGATCTCGTCGAGCTTCTCGCCGAGCACGACGGCCTGGCCCGAGCTCGGGAACAGGTACGCGCCGGCGATCTGGAGCAGCGTCGTCTTGCCCGCGCCGTTCGGTCCGAGCACCACCCAGCGCTCGCCCTCCTTGACCGTCCAGGACACGTGATCGACGAGCGCGCGTCCCTCCCGGACCACGGAAACGTCCACCAGCTCCAGAACGTCGCTCATGCCTACGCCTTCCCCAAATGCAAGAATCCGGCCGTCCGTGGAACCTGCGCGAAGGTCCTCGGGGTGCGGTCCAACCTGTGTCAGGCCAAACCTACGCCACCCGCCCCGCCCGGTTGTCCGTAGGCTGGTCCGATGCTCGCGACTCCTGCCGACAATCCGTACCAAGAGCCCCGTTCGGGGCGGCTCACCGCGTGGGGCAACGCGCTGCTGGCCGGCGCCTGCTCCCCCGACGACGCGGCGACGGCCGTCCAGGGCACGGACGACGCCCACCGGGTGACCGAGCTGCCCGGCGACGAGCCGGACGCGCTGCACGGCCTCACCTGGGCGCTGGGCAGGCTCCGCGTGCTGGGCGCGAAGGGCCTGCGGCTGGCGCTGCCGGTGGCCGGGCACCCGCTGGGGCTGACCGGGCCGCCGGCCTTCAACGCGCTGGCGCTGGGCGCCGGGGAGGCGGTCCTCGCGGTGGGCGTCCCGTACGGGCTGGTGCCGGAGGTCGAGGTGTACGGCCCGGAGGGCGACCAGGGCGTGCGGGTGCTGTGGCAGTGCCTGCCGGTCAACGACGCGCTGCCCGCGGACGTGCCCTCGCTGTACGAGGCGGAGCGCGAACTCGCGGACGGGCTGCGGCAGGCCACCGTCCTGCTGACCCGGCTGGACGTGGCCGGCGCCGGGCCGGAGACGCTGCGCGCCCTGGAGGGCTTCCGCCGCCGCGGCCACCGCGAGCTGCTCGCCCCGGGCTACCCGCCGCGCGCGGTGCGGGTGCTGGAGTCGGCCCGGCAGGTGTCGGCGCTGCTCGGGATCGCGGCGGGCGGCCACGGCGCGGCGGTCTCCGCGTCCGAGATGGCGACCCGGCGGGAGATCCTCGCCCCGCTGGACCGCACTGCCCGCCGGGCCCAGGTGGCGGCGTACAACGCGATCGTGGACGAGCGCGACTGAAGGACCGTCAGGACTGGTTGCGGACCGCCCACAGCGCTGCCTGGGTGCGGTCCGCGACGTCCAGCTTCATCAGGATGTTCGACACGTGAGTTTTGACTGTCTTCTCACTCAGGTGCAGCGCACGGGCGATCTCCCGGTTGGAGCGGCCGTCGGCGAGGTGCGAGAGGACCTCGCGCTCGCGGTCGGTGAGGCTGCCGCCGCGGCCCTGCGAGGGGGCGGGGACGTCCTCGGCGAGGAGTGCGGCGGCCAGTTCGGGCTGCAGCAGGACGTGACCGGCGTGCACCGAGCGGATCGCCCCGGCCAGCGCCTCCGGGTCGACGTCCTTGTACACGTAGCCGGCCGCGCCGGCCCGCAGGGCGGGGACCATGGTGCGGTGCTCGGTGAAGCTGGTGACGATCAGCACCTTGGCCGGATTGGCCTGTTCGCGCAGCAGGCGCAGGGCCTCGATGCCGTCCACCCGGGGCATCTTGAGGTCCATCAGCACCACGTCGGGGGCGAGCTCGCCGGCCCGTTCGACGGCTTCCGCGCCGTCGGCGGCCTCGCCGACCACCTCGATGTCGTCCTGCACCTCCAGGAAGGTGCGCAGGCCGCGCCGGACCACCTGGTGGTCGTCCACCAGCAGCACGCGGATCGGTGACGCGGTGTCAGGCACCGGGGACCTCCAGTTCGACCAGGGTGCCCCGGCCCGGGGCGGACTCCAGGGACAGTCGGCCGCCGACCGCGGCGGCCCGGTCGCGCATCGACACCAGGCCCAGGTGGCGGCCGGCCCGGCGGACCGATTCGGGGTCGAAGCCGCGGCCGTCGTCGGCGACGGTCAGCCGGACGCCGCGGCCGGGCGTGCCGGTGAGGGTGACGGTGACGGACGTCGCCCCGGCGTGCCGCAGCGCGTTGTGCAGGGCCTCCTGGGCGACCCGCAGCACCGCCGCCTCCTGGCCGGCGGGCAGCGCGCGCACGCCGGTCGCGGTGAACCGCACGGCGGCGCTGTGCGCCCGGTCGAGGACCTGGGTCTGCGAGGCGAGGGTGGCGACCAGACCGTCCTCCTCCAGCGCGGCGGGGCGCAGCTCGACCACCACGGCGCGCAGCTCGTCGGCGGCCTCGGCGGCCAGCCGGGCGACCTCGGCGAGGTTGTCGCGGGCCCGTGCGGGGTCGCGTTCGACCAGGGTGGCGGCGGCCCGGGCGGTGAGGCGCAGCGAGAAGAGCTTCTGCGAGACCGCGTCGTGCAGGTCGTGGGCGATCCGGGCGCGTTCGCCGGACAGCGTGAGTTCGCGGCTGCGTTCGTAGAGCCGGGCGTTGCCGAGGGCGAGCGCCGCGTGGGCGACCAGGATCCGCAGCAGGGCCTCGTCGTGCTCGGTGAAGCCGCCGGGCTTGTTGGCCAGGAACAGGGCGCCGGCGATCTCGTCCTCGTCCATGATCGGCATGCCGAGGAAGTCGGTCATGTCGGGGTGGGCCTCCGGCCAGCCGCCGAAGTCGGGCGCGGTGTGGACGTCCTTGAGCCGGGTGGGTTCGCGGTCGTGCAGCATCGAGGCGAGCACGCCGTGCTGGCGGGGCAGCGGGCCGATCGCCCGCCACTGCTCGTCGCTGACGCCGTCCACCACGAACTGCGCGAACCCGCCGTGGTCGTCGGGCAGGCCGAGGGCGGCGTACTCGGCGCCGAGCAGCGTGCGTGCGGAGGCGGTGATCCGGCGCAGCACCTCGCGCACTTCGAGCGGTCTGCTCATCGCCAGTACGGCCGCGCTGACCGCCTCGATCCCCTTCAGTGAGGGATCGCACCCGGGACTGTCCATGCGGCCACGCTACCGCCGCGATCATGGCGGGCGCCTCGGGCGGCAGACCTACGTCGAAGGGCCGGGGAAGCGTGTGCTCCCCCGGCCCCGTCCGACCCTCGCGGGCGTCAGCCCTTCTGCATGACCTCGGGCTCGTGGCGCTTCTGGAAGCGCTGGATGGCGAACGCCAGGCCGACCGAGATGGCGATCATCATGGTCCAGTTGAGGAACATGATCCCGGCGGAGTGGTTCCACAGGGTGTCGTACGGGCCGGTCTCCGGGGGCTTGACCACCACGACCGGGGAGATGTGCGCCAGGTCGAGGGTGTTGCCGCTGGCGGCGACGCCCCAGCGGGCGGGCATCAGCCAGGCGAACTGCTCCAGGCCGGGCTTGTCGAAGAGCTGGAAGATCGCGCCGGTGAACACCATCTGCACGATGGCGAACATCACCAGCAGCGGCATGGTCTTCTCGGCGGTCTTCACCAGCGAGGAGATCGCCAGGCCGACCATCATCGAGGTGAAGCTGAGCAGGATCACGCCGATCGCCATCTCCGCGGCCGGCAGGTGCTTGAGCAGCAGGCCCTCGGCGGGCAGCGTGCGGACCTTGAACGCGATGGCGGAGATGATGCCGCCCTGCAGGAAGCTGATCGCGCCCAGCACGATGATCTTCGACATCAGGTACGCCGTCCGGGACAGGCCGGTGGCGCGTTCCCGTTCGTAGATCGCCCGTTCCTTGATCAGCTCGCGGACGGAGTTCGCCGAGCCGGACAGGCACGCGGAGAACGCGACCACCATCAGGATCAGCCGGGCCACGTCGTTGCGGCCGTTGCTGGCGCAGGGCGCCAGGCCGCACTTGTCGGGGATCACCGCGGAGACCGCGCCGAGCACCAGTGGCAGCAGCAGGGACAGCAGGATGAAGCCCCGGTCGGAGGCGATCACCGCCAGGTAGCGGCGGATCAGCGTCCACAGCTGGGAGCCCCAGCTCTGCGGCTTCGGCGGGCGCAGCTGGGTGAGCGCGTTGGGCTGGACGTGAGTGACGGCGGCGTCCACGTTCGCCGAGTACTGCTGGTGGTGCACCGAGTTGCGGTAGCGGCCGGCCCAGTCGTGGTCGGGGTAGTTCTCGAAGGCCTGGAAGACGTCCGCCCAGGTCTCGTAGCCGAAGAAGTGCAGGGCCTCCGCGGGCGGGCCGAAGTAGGCCACCGAGCCGCCCGGGGCCATCACCAACAGCCGGTCGCAGAGCGCGAGTTCGGCCACCGAGTGGGTGACCACCAGGACGGTGCGGCCGTCGTCGGCGAGTCCGCGCAGGGTCTGCATGACCTCGCGGTCCATGCCCGGGTCGAGGCCCGAGGTCGGCTCGTCCAGGAAGATCAGCGACGGCTTGGTGAGCAGCTCCAGCGCCACCGAGACGCGCTTCTGCTGACCGCCGGAGAGCGCGGTGATCCGGTTGTCGGCGCGCTTGTCCAGGCGCAGCTCGTACAGCACCTCGTCGATCCGGCGCTGGCGCTCGGCGGCCTCGGTGTCGCCGGGGAAGCGCAGCCGGGCGGCGTACTTGAGGGCGGTGCGGACGGTGAGTTCCTTGTGCAGGATCTCGGACTGCGGCACCAGGCCGATCCGGGAGCGCAGTTCGGCGAACTGCCGGTACAGGTTGCGGCCGTCGTACAGCACGTCGCCGCGGTCGGCGGGCCGGTAGCCGGTGAGGGCGCGCAGCAGGGTGGACTTGCCGGAGCCGGACGGGCCGATCACGGCGACCAGCGACTTCTCCGGGACGGCGAACGAGACGTCGTCGAGCAGCGTCTTCTTGCCGCCCTTGAAGTCGACCTCGACGGTCAGGTGGTGGGCGGAGAAGGTGACGGCGCCGTTGTCGACGAACTCCTGCAGCTGGTCGCCGACCAGCACGAAGGAGGAGTGGCCGACGGTCAGCCGGTCCTGCGGGCCCATCAGCTGGCGGCGCGTCGGCTGGCCGTTCAGGAAGATCCCGTTGTGGCTGCCGAGGTCGACAATCTCCCACTGGTTGCCCGGCAGTTGGCGCAGTTCGGCGTGGTGCCGGGAGACCTGGAGGTCGGACACCACGATGTCGTTGTCCAGCGCGCGGCCGATCCGGATGGTCCGCCCGCCGCTCAGGCTGCGGATCATGGTCGGGCTGCCGAGCCCGCCGGCCGGCCCGGGCTGCTGCGGCGGCGCCGGGTGGTGCTGCTGCACGGGCGCTGACGGCTGCTGGAACTGCTGCTGCACGGGCGGCTGCTGCTGGAACTGCGGCGGGACGGGCGCGCCGCCGCCCTGGGCGGGGAAGCCCTGCTGCTGTTGCTGCGGGAAACCCTGCTGCGGCGGCGGGAAGCTCTGCTGCTGCGGGAAGCCGGGCCGCGGGGTGGGCGCGTCCCAGCTCTGCGGGATCGGCTGCTCGACCGGCGGCGGCCGGTGGCCGGGCCGGGCGGCCGGGCCGGGGCCGAACGACGGCTGCTGGAGCGGCGGCTGTTGGAGCGGCGGCTGCTGCTGGAACGGCGGTTGGGCCTGCGGGCCGGGGGCTCGGCCGGTGACGGCCTCGTGCAGCGGGCCGGGCTGCACGGGCGCGGCGGCGGGCGCGGTGAAGGCCAGCCGGGGGCCGTTCTGGCCGTTGCCGAGGTGCACCACGGTGCCGGGGTGCAGGGCGGTCCGCTCGACCCGGGCGCCGGCCACGAAGGTGCCGTTGGTGGAGCCGTGGTCGGTGAACAGCCACGCCGTGCCCTCGAAGCCGATGGTGGCGTGCCGCCAGGAGACCCTGGCGTCGTCGAACGGGAAGTCCGACGCCGGGTCACGGCCGATGGTGTAGGCGCGGCCGGGTTCCAGTACCCGCTGCCGGCCGTCGATTTCAAGTACGAGTTGCGGCAACTCTCCGCCCGCCCCGCTCTCCGGTCCCCCAGGATGTTGCATCTGACGGGGGGAATCATTCCAGCCGGGGCAGTGGGCCCGGAAGCCGGGACACGGTTCTGTGACCGCCCGGCTACCGCTCGCGGACCTGGCGAGGTGTCCGCCGGGCGTCCCACGAGCCGGACGCGGGCGGCTCGCGCGGGGAGGCTCCGGGTAGCGTGGGGGGCACCATGAACGCAACAGATCCGGCCGCTCAGGCCCTTTCCGCCGCGCCGCCCGTGAGCACCGACACCGAGCGAACGCTGCTGGTCAAGGTGTTCGGCAAGGACCGCCCCGGCATCACCGCGGGCCTGTTCACCCAGCTCGCCGGTTTCGGGGTCGAGGTGATCGACATCGAGCAGGTCGTCACCCGTGGCCGGATAACGCTGTGCGCACTGGTCACTCCCCCGCCCGCGCCGGGTGCCGAGGGCGCCCTGCGGGTGACGGTGCACCGCTGGGCCGAGGAGCACCGGCTGCAGGCCGAGATCATCTCCGGCACCGGCGACAACCGCCCGCGCCGGGAGGGCCGTTCGCACGTCACGGTGCTCGGCCACCCGCTGACCGCGTCCGCGGTGGCGGCGCTGTCCGCCCGGGTCTCGGAGGCCGGCGGCAACATCGACCGGGTGTTCCGCCTGGCCAAGTACCCCGTGACGGCGGTGGAGCTGACCATCTCCGGTGTGCCGACCGAGGAACTGCGCGCGGTGCTGGCGGCGGAGGCCGCCGTGCAGCGGGTGGACATCGCGGTGGTCCGTTCGGGGCTGCACCGGCGGGCCAAGCGCCTGGTGGTGATGGACGTCGACTCCACGCTGATCCAGGACGAGGTGATCGAGCTGTTCGCCGCCCACGCGGGCTGCGAGGCGGAGGTCGCCGAGGTGACGGCGCAGGCGATGCGCGGCGAGCTGGACTTCGCCGAGTCGCTGCGCGCCCGGGTGGCACTGCTGGCGGGCCTGGACGCGACGGTCACCGAGAAGGTCCGCTCGGAGGTCCGGCTCACCCCCGGCGCCCGGACCCTGATCCGCACCCTGAAGCGGCTCGGCTACCAGGTGGCGATCGTCTCCGGCGGTTTCACCCAGGTCACCGAGCACCTGGTGGAGCGCCTGGGCCTGGACTTCGCGGCCGCCAACACCCTGGAGGTGGTGGACGGGAAGTTCACCGGCCGGGTCACCGGCGAGATCGTCGACCGGGCCGGCAAGGCCCGCTGGCTGGCCCGGTTCGCCGAGCAGGCCGGGGTGCCGCTGGAGCAGACGGTGGCGATCGGCGACGGCGCCAACGACCTGGACATGCTGAACGCGGCAGGACTGGGCGTGGCGTTCAACGCCAAGCCGGTGGTCCGCGAGCAGGCCGACACCGCGGTGAACGTCCCATTCCTGGACACCGTGCTGTACCTGCTGGGCGTCACCCGCGAGGAGGTCGAGGCGGCCGACGAGGTGGACGGCGCGCCCACCGGGGACTGATCCGGCACGCACGTCGAAGGCACGCACGTCGAAGGGGCGGGGTCCGGCCGGACCCCGCCCCTTCTGCTGCCGTCAGTCCTGCGGCATGAAGTACGACTCCAGCCGGGCCACGCCGGGCTCGACCAGCTTCCACGGGCCGTTCAGACTGAGCACCGCCACCGCGGCCGGCGGGAAGCCGTTCAGCCGCATCCGGTTGAGCTCCTCGGCGTCGCCCTCGTCGCCGGCCAGCACCTGGGTCAGGCCCAGCACGCCGGGGT
This sequence comes from Kitasatospora griseola, assembly GCF_044999035.1. NCBI lineage: Bacteria > Bacillati > Actinomycetota > Actinomycetes > Kitasatosporales > Streptomycetaceae > Kitasatospora > Kitasatospora griseola. Next base: position 2,437,361 of record NZ_CP173360.1, read on the forward strand.
TGTGGCCGACCAGCAGGAGGTCGGCGTGCTCCTCGGGGGTCTCCTGGATCACCTCGATCAGCCGGCCGGGCTGGGCCTCGTACACCCGGTCCTCGTAGACCGTCTTCCGGGGCCGCTTGGGCAGCTCGTGGGCGACCAGCTTCCAGGTCTCCCGGGTGCGCAACGCGGTGGAGCAGAGCACGTGGTCGGGGTTGACGCCGGAGTCGGCGAGCCAGCGGCCCGCCTCGGTGGCCTGGCCGCGCCCGCGGTCCGCCAGCGGGCGGTCGTGGTCGTCGACCTGGTCGGGCCAGTCGGCCCGGGCATGGCGAAGAACGATGATCCTACGAGGAGTGTCGGCGCTCATACCCCTAGAGCTTCGCAGAAAACCGCCGCCCGGTCGCGTGGTCGGCGAAGCTGCCACCCCTGCGGGTGGCCGCTCCCCCGCTCGGCGCGGGCGGCGGCCGCGAGGCCGGATCAGCCCATGTTCTGGGCGACGGTCGCGACGATCGCGATCAGCACCACGATCCCGGCGATCACGCCGAGCATCTGCAGCAGCTTCTTCTGGCCGCCCTGGGGATTCGGTTCGAGAACTGGCATGTCGCCGAGCCTAACCGACGACCTCGTCCTCGATGTGCCGGGCCCGGGCGGCGCGCATGCCGACCAGGATCTGCGGCACCAGCAGCAGCGCCAGCAGGCCCAACGGCAGGTACCACTCGCCGGTGTTCTCGTAGAGCGCGCCCATCACGATCGGGCCCGGGATGCAGATCAGGTAGCCCAGGCTCTGCGCGAACGCCGACAGCTGGGCCACCCCGCCCGGGGTGCGGGCGCGCAGGCCGAGCATGGTCAGCGCCAGCGGGAACGCGCACATCGACAGGCCGACCAGGATCGCCCACAGCCACGGCACCGTCCCGGCGGCCAGCATCAGCCCGAGGTAGCCGGCGATGCCGCACAGGCCCAGCACCACCACGTACAGCCGCTGGTCGCCGCCCCGGGCGGCCAGGTTGGGCAGCGCGAACGAGACCGGCACGCTGATCGCCATCACCAGGGCCAGCAGCACGCCGGACGCGGACTCCGAGACACCGGCGTCGTGGTAGATCTTCGGCAGGAAGCCCATCGCGCTGTACGCGCTGGTGGACTGCAGGCCGAAGAACGCGCCCAGCGCCCACGCGGTGCGGCTGCGCAGGATCGGCAGCCGGACGTGGACCGGCGCGGGCTCGGCCGAGGCGCTGCCGCCCTTCTCGCGGCGGACGAACAGCACCGCCAGCCACAGCACCAGCGCGAGCACGGCGGGCAGCGCCCAGACGCCGAGGCCCAACCGCCAGGAGCCGCCGAGCGCGTCGGCCAGCGGGACGGTGGTGGCGGCGGCCAGCGAGGTGCCGACCGACAGCGCCATCGAGTACAGGCCGATCATCGGACCGACCCGGTCCGGGAAGTACCGCTTGATCACCACCGGCAGCAGCACGTTGGCCAGCGCCACTCCGGCCAGCGCCAGCGCGGTGAGCAGCAGGAACACCGCGGTGGAACCGGTGAAGGAGCGGGCCAGCACGCCCGCCGTGATGGCGCCCATCGCGGCCGCCACCACGGTGATCGGACCCAGCCGGCGGGCCAGGCCCGGGGCGGCGACGCCCAGCGCCGCGAAACACAGCGGCGGCACCGCGGCGAGCAGGCCGGCCACCGTGGCGCTCATCCCGAGGTCCTTCTGGACCGGGTCGAGCAGCGCGCCGAGGCTGGTCACCACGGGACGCAGGTTGACCGCGGCGGCGGCCACGCCGACGGCCAGCAGGACGGCGCCGGCATTGCGAACCGCCGGCGACGGGCCGGCGGCGGTGGTGCTGGACGAGGGGGATGGTCGAAGGCTCTCGGTCTCGGTTGCTGAGGGGTCTGCTGCGGTAGACATGGCGCAATCATAGAATCATGGGATGACTTAAGTCGCCCCGGTATCCTGATGACGTAAACCACAGAAGGAGCCCGACCTTGGCGCTGTCGACCACTCGCCGCACCCCGCTCTCCGACCAGGTGATCGCCCAACTCCGGGCCCAGATCACCTCGGGCGAGTGGCCGGTGGGATCACGCATCCCGACCGAGGCGGAGCTGGTCGACCAGCTCGGCGTCGCCCGCAACACCATCCGCGAAGCCGTCCGCGCCCTCGCCCACAACGGGCTGGTCGACATCCGCCAGGGCTCCGGCACCTACGTCCTGGCCACCAGCGAACTCGCCGGCGTCATGCACCGCCGGTTCGCCGACGCCGACCAGAGCCAGGTCGCCGAACTCCGCGCCACCCTGGAGACCTCCGCCGCCGGCTTCGCCGCGACCCGCCGCACCGCGCGCGACCTCGAACTCCTCGACGCCGCGCTGGCCCGCCGCGACGCCGCCTGGCACGCCGGCGTCCCCGAGGACTTCATCCAGGCCGACGCCGCCTTCCACCACGCGGTGGTGGCCGCCGCCCACAACGACGTCCTCGCCGCGATCTACGCCGACCTCGGCGAGGTCCTCCTCGCCCACCTGCGCCACGACGTCGGCCCCGACCTCCTCCCCCACCGCTGGGTCTCGCACTCGGACATCCTCGACGCGATCAGGTCGGGCGACGCGGAGAAGGCCGCGAAGGCCGCCGGCCAGGCGATCGGGGGGAACAGCGAGGGGCCCGGGGAACGGCGGGGCCAAGGCTGCTGGTGATCGACGGGGCGCGGACAGGACCCGTTGTTCCGGGTCCCGTCCGTCACCGACAGCGGCCATGACCGACCGCCGTCCTCGACCACCAGCAGCTCGACCTCGCAGTTCTCCGAGCCCCTGGAAAAACTCGTTACGCGCCGATCGCGTGCAGACCGCCGTCGACGTGGATGATCTCGCCGGTGGTCTTCGGGAACCAGTCGCTGAGCAGCGCGACGACGCCGCGGCCGGCCGGCTCCGGGTCGGAGAGGTCCCACTTGAGCGGGGAGCGGGTGTCCCAGGTGGCGGCGAGGTCGGGGAAGCCGGGGATGGACTTCGCGGCCATCGAGCCGATCGGGCCCGCCGAGATCAGGTTGCAGCGGATGTCGCGCTCGCCGAGGTAACGGGCGAGGTAGCGGTTGGTGGACTCGAGGGCGGCCTTCGCCGGGCCCATCCAGTCGTACTGCGGCCAGGCGAACTGCGCGTCGAAGGTCAGGCCGACCACCGAGCCGCCGTCCTGCATGAGCGGGAGCAGCGCGGTGGTGAGGGACTTCAGCGAGTACGCGGAGACCTGCATGGCGGTGGCGACGGACTCCCACGGGGTGTCCAGGAAGTTGCCGCCGAGCGCGTCCTGCGGGGCGAAGCCGATGGAGTGGACGATGCCGTCCAGGGTCGGCAGGTGCTCGCGGACCTGGTCGGCGATGCCGGCCAGCTGCTCGGCGCTGGAGACGTCGAGCTCCAGGACCTTGACCGGCTTGGGCAGCTTCTTGGCGATGCGCTCGGTGAGGCTGGGCCGGGGGAAGGCGGTGAGGATGATCTCGGCGCCCTGCTCCTGGGCGAGCTTCGCGGTGTGGAAGGCGATGGAGGACTCCATCAGCACGCCGGTGATCAGGATGCGCTTGCCTTCGAGAATTCCAGTCATGGTCAGTGACCCATGCCCAATCCGCCGTCCACGGGAATGACGGCTCCGGTGATGTACGCGGCCTCGTCGGAGGCCAGGAACCGCGCGGCCGAGGCGATCTCGGCGGGGGCGGCGTAGCGGCCCAGGGGGACGCCGGAGACGATCTCCTTGCGGCGCTCCTCGCTGAGCACGGCGGTCATGTCGGTGTCGACGAAGCCGGGCGCGATCACGTTGACGGTGATGTTGCGGGAGCCGAGTTCGCGGGCCAGCGAGCGGGCGAAGCCGACCAGGCCGGCCTTGGAGGCGGCGTAGTTGGCCTGGCCGGCGGAGCCGCTGAGGCCCACCACGGAGGAGATCAGCACCACGCGGCCCTTGCGGGCGCGCAGCATCTTGGCGGCGGCGCGCTTCACGACCCGGAAGGTGCCGGTGAGGTTGGTCTCCAGGACGGACGTGAAGTCGTCCTCGGACATGCGCAGCAGCAGGGTGTCCTTGGTGATGCCGGCGTTGGCGACCAGGACCTCGACCGGGCCGTGGGCGGCCTCGATCTCGGTGAAGGCGGCGTCGACCTGCTCGGTGTCGGTGATGTCGGCGCGCACCGCGAGGACGTCGTACTTGGCGAGTTCCGCCGGAACCTCGCCGTTGCGGCTGGTGATGGCGACCTTGTCGCCCGCCTCGGCGAAGCTCTGGGCGATGGCGAGGCCGATGCCCCGGTTACCTCCGGTGACCAGTACCGAGCGGCTCAACGGTCCACCTCTTCCCTACTCGATGTGCGCGTGCCGACCGCACGCGTAGCCACCTGTGACGCTATCGGTAGGGTGCGAGCTCGGGCGAAGCTGCCTTCGACAGGCCTTGCCGGGTGAGTTCTGTTGCATCCCGACAATCCCGGTACCGGTCCCGTCCGGGTCCCTTCCGGGTCTCGTTCGGCTCCTGTCCGGGTCCTGTCCGGGTCCGGTGCGGGGAACGCCGGGCCGGTGGCGGCCGTTGCCCCGGGGGTGCTCCGGAGAGTCCGGGCACCGGTTTCGAGCGAGCCGATCGGAGCGGACGCGATGAGTGGTGCACTCCCTGGCCGGGCAGGCCGCCGGGCGCTGGCGGCGGTGGCGGCCCTGACGGTGGTGGGTGCGGCGGCGTGGGCGCTGCGGGAGCTGCCGGCCCAGTTCGGGCGACGGCCGGACCCGCTGGATCCGCGGGTGCGGGTGTCTCCCCAGTACCGGGACGGGGTGTTCCACAACGCGCCCTCGCAGGTGTCGGCCGGTGCGCCGGGCAGCCCGGACGCGGCGACGCTGCGCCGGATGCTGTTCGAGAAGGAGGGCCGGGTGCCGGCCGGTGCGGTGCCGCTGGCGGTGCCGGAGCCGTCGGCCGCGGCGTCCGAGGGCGTGGCGGTGACCTGGTACGGGCACGCGTCGGCGCTGCTGGAGCTGGACGGCTGCCGGGTGCTGGTGGATCCGATGTGGTCGGACCGCTGTTCGCCGTCCCACCTGGCGGGCCCGAAGCGGCTGCACCCGGTGCCGGTGGACCTGGCGTCGCTGCCGCAGGTGGACGCGGTGCTGATCTCGCACGACCACTACGACCACCTGGACATGGCGACGGTGCGCCGCCTGGTGGAGCTCCAGTCGGCGCCGTTCGCGGTACCGCTGGGCATCGGCGGGCACCTGCGGCGCTGGGGCGTGCCGGAGCACCGGATCATCGAGCTGGACTGGGACGAGACGTGCACGCTCGGCGAGTTGACGCTGACGCTGACCGCCGCGCACCACTTCTCCGGCCGGGGTTTCACCCGCAACACCACGCTGTGGGGCTCGTGGGTGGTGGCGGGGCCGGAGCGCCGGGTGTTCTTCACCGGCGACTCGGGCTACTTCGAGGGTTTCGCCCGGATCGGCGAGCAGCACGGCCCGTTCGACGCCGCGCTGATGGCGATCGGCGCGTACGACGCCGCGTGGGCGGACATCCACCTGACTCCGGAGGATGCGGTCCGGGCGCATCTGGAGCTGCGCGGCGGCCTGCTGCTGCCGGTGCACTGGTGCACGTTCAACCTGGCGCCGCACCGCTGGGCGGAGCCGGTGGAGCGGCTGCTGGCGGAGGCGAAGGCGCAGGGTGTCGCGCTGGCGGTGCCGCGTCCGGGGCAGCGGGTGGAGGTGTCCGATCCGCCGGAGCTGGACGGCTGGTGGGAGGCGCTGGCGTGACGTCGAACTGACGGGTCGTCAGGGCGGCTCGGCCAATATTTGCTGGCCGAACGCCCTGCGGCCGGGGATGATGCGAGCGGGTGTGCCCTCGACCCGGGGGCGGCCCGCCGCACCCGATCCTCGACCCAGGGAGCCCGATGCCCCCCTCCGCGCTGGACCCTCAGTTCCTCTCGTACCCGTTGCGCCCGTTGGCGGACGCGGCCCTGTCCCGGGCTCGGCAGTTGGGCGTCTCGCACGCCGACTTCCGGCTGGAGCGGGTGCGGTCGGCGTCCTGGCGGCTGCGTGACGCCCGCCCGGCCGGCTCGTCGGACTCCGTGCAGTTGGGCTTCGCCGTCCGGGTGCTGCTGGACGGCGCCTGGGGCTTCGCGGCAGGCGTGGACCTGACGCCCGCCGCCGCTGCGGCCGTCGCCGAGCAGGCCGTGGCGGTGGCCCGGCTGGCCGGCGGGATCAGCCGCGCGGCCGGGTCCGGCGAGCGGGTGGAGCTGGCCCCGGAGCCGGTGTACCCGGAGGCCGAGTGGGTCTCCGCGTACGAGCTGAACCCGTTCGACGTGCCGGACGCGGAGAAGACCGGCCTGCTGGCCGAGTGGTCCTCCCGGCTGCTGGCCGCCGACGGCGTCTCGCACGTGACGGCGGCGGTGCTGACGGTGCAGGAGAACAAGTTCTACGCGGACACCGCGGGCACCGTGACGACCCAGCAGCGGGTGCGCCTGCACCCGTGGCTGGAGGCCACCAGCGTGGACGAGCGGACGGGCGCGTTCGACTCGATGCGCACCATCGCGCCGCCGGCCGGCCGCGGCTGGGAGTACCTCCGCGGCACGGGCTGGGACTGGGACGCCGAACTGGCCGAGCTGCCCGAGCTGTTGGCGCAGAAGATGGCCGCGCCGAGCGTCACCCCGGGCCGCTACGACCTGGTGATCGACCCGTCCAACCTGTGGCTGACCATCCATGAGTCGATCGGCCACGCCACCGAGCTGGACCGCGCGCTGGGCTACGAGGCCGCCTACGCGGGCACCTCGTTCGCCACCTTCGACCAGCTCGGCAGCCTGAAGTACGGCTCCGAGCTGATGCACGTCACGGGCGACCGGACGGCCGAGCACGGCCTGGCCAGCATCGGGTACGACGACGAGGGCGTCGCCACCCAGTCCTGGGACCTGATCCGCGACGGCGTCCTGGTCGGCTACCAACTCGACCGTCCGATGGCCGGGTTGAAGGGCTTCGAGCGCTCCAACGGCTGTGCCTACGCGGATTCCCCGGCGCATGTGCCGGTGCAGCGGATGGCCAACGTCTCGCTCCAGCCGGCCGCCGACGGCCCGGACACCTCCGGCCTGGTCTCCCAGGTGGAGAACGGGCTGTACATCGTCGGCGACCGCTCCTGGTCGATCGACATGCAGCGGTACAACTTCCAGTTCACCGGCCAGCGCGCCTACGCCATTCGCGACGGCGAACTGGCGGGCCAGGTCAAGGACTTCGCCTACCAGGCCACCACCACCGACTTCTGGGGCTCGATGAGCGCCGTCGGCGGCCCGCAGACGTACGTGCTCGGCGGGGCCTTCAACTGCGGCAAGGCCCAGCCGGGCCAGGTCGCCGCGGTCAGCCACGGCTGCCCGTCCGCGCTGTTCCGTCAGGTCAACGTGCTCAACACCCAGCAGGAGGCGGGTCACTGATGTCCCTCACGCACCCCCACGAGCTGGTGGAACGCGCCCTCGAACTGTCCCGCGCCGACGGCTGCGTGGTGATCGTCGACGAGGAGTCCACCGCCAACCTGCGCTGGGCCGGCAACGCGCTGACCACCAACGGCGTCACCCGCGGCCGCCGGCTGACGGTGATCTCCACCGTGAACGGCACGCAGGGCACCGCCGCCGGCGTCGTCGCCCAGGAGGCCGTCACGCTCGACGACATCGAGCAGCTGGTGCGCGCCGCCGAGGCCGCCGCCCGGGCCGCCGAACCCGCCGAGGACGCCCAGCCGCTGATCACCGGTCGGCCCGCCGACCCGCGCTTCACCGAGGCCCCGCTGGTCACCGACATCGGCGTGTTCGACGCGTTCGCGCCCGCGCTCGGCGAGGCCTTCGCCCGCGCCCGGGCGGGCGGCGAGCTGCTGTACGGCTTCGCCCGGCACGAGATGACGTCCTCGTACCTGGGCAGCTCCACCGGCCTGCGGCTGCGCCACGACCAGCCCACCGGCGCCGTCGAGCTGAACCTCAAGACCGCCGACCTGTCCGGCTCCGCCTGGGTCGGCGCCGGCACCCGGGACTTCGCGGACGTCGACGTCACCGCCCTGCACGCCGACCTGACGCGCCGGCTCGGCTGGGGCCGCAAGCGGATCGACCTCCCGGCCGGCCGCTACGAGACCATCCTGTCGCCGTCCGCCGTCGCCGACCTGCTGGTCTACCTGAGCTGGTCGTCCGGCGCGCGGGACGCGGTCGAGGGCCGCTCGGTGTTCTCCAAGCCCGGCGGGGGCACGCGGATCGGCGAGCAGCTCAGCCCGCTGCCGCTGACGCTGCGCTCCGACCCGGCCGAGCCCGGCATCCAGGCCGCCCCGTTCGTGCTCACCCACGCCTCCGGCGAGAACGACTCGGTGTTCGACAACGGCGCGCCGCTGACCGCCACCGACTGGCTGCGCGACGGCCGGCTCACCCACCTGCTGACCACCCGCCACTCCGCGGGCCTGGCCGGGCTGCCGCTCAACCCGCCGATCGACAACCTGGTGCTGGAGACCTCCGCGCCCGACGCGCCGACGCTGGAGGAGATGGTCGCCCGCACCGAGCGCGGCCTGCTGCTCACCTGCCTCTGGTACATCCGCGAGGTCGACCCGGCCACCCTGCTGCTCACCGGCCTCACCCGGGACGGCGTCTACCTGGTCGAGAACGGCGAAGTGGTCGGCGCGGTCAACAACTTCCGCTTCAACGAATCCCCGGTCGACCTGCTCGGCCGGATCACCGAGGCGGGCCGCACCGAACGCTGCCTGCCCCGCGAGTGGGGCGACTGGTTCACCCGGGCCGCGATGCCGCCGGTGCGCGTGCCCGACTTCAACATGAGCTCGGTCAGTCAGGCCTCCTGACCGGCCGACCGAACCCCTGGGGGACTCCGATGGACGAGAAGCACACCGTCAAGACGTCGAAGATGCTCAGCCGCATCCTGCGACACGACCCGGGCTCCGTCGGGGTCTCCCTGGACGCGGCGGGCTGGGTGGCGGTCGACACCCTGCTCGCCGCGCTGGCCCGGCACCGCCGGCCGCTCAGCCGCGCCCAGCTGGACCACGTGGTCGCCACCAACAACAAGCGCCGCTTCGCCTACTCCGAGGACGGCAGGTCCATCCGGGCCAGTCAGGGCCACACCGTCGAGGTCGACCTGGGCCTGCCCGCCACCACCCCGCCCGACGTGCTGTTCCACGGCACCGCCGAGCGCACCCTGCCGTACATCCTGGCCGAGGGCCTGCGCCCGATGACCAGGCAGGACGTCCACCTCTCGGCCGACACCGAAACGGCGGTCAAGGTCGGCTCCCGGCACGGCCGGCCGGTGGTGCTGGAGGTCGACGCGGCCGCGATGGCCGCCGACGGCCACGAATTCCGAGTGTCTGCGAACGGTGTCTGGCTCACCGACGCCGTGCCCGTCCAGTACCTCCGCCGCGCCGCCTGACCTCCGGACCGACCCCAGGTGGGTCGGTCCGGCGTCAGCGGGGTTACCGTGGTCGGTCGTAGGGAGCCGGAAAAGCCGACCGAGGATGGATGGACCATGCGCAAGAGCGCGGACGACGACCAGGTCTTCCGGATCACCGGTGCCCGCAGCAGCCTCAGCGAGGACGTCCGGGGCCGGCAGCGGCGGTACGTGATCTCCATGCTGATCCGCACGGTGTGCGTGCTGCTCGCCGTCATCCTGTGGGACGTCCAGCGCTGGCTCGCCTTCGCCGCGCTGGCCGGCGGCGTCCTGCTGCCCTACTTCGCGGTACTGATCGCCAACGCGGGCCGCGAGCGCGCACCCGGCCTGCCCTCGACCTTCGCCTTCTCCCCCGACACCCCGCTGATGCTCGGCCCCGGCGGGACGGGCGGCGGCGGGGCGGCGGCCGCCGCCGCGGCCGCCGAGAACCGGCCACAGGATTGAGAATCCCTCAATTCCCTTGTCCGATATGACCATTCATCGGCCGGTATGACCGCCGGAAAGCTCAGACGATCCTCAAATTAGTCACCGGACGGACGAGCTTCCGAGCCCTTGGCCGTGCCATACTTCCTTAGCGCTCCGCATCCCCCGTCGGAGCGACAGACCGACGCCGGGCAGCTCCCCCCGTGGCTGCCCGGCGTCGTCATGCCCGGGCATAGGATCGGATCCATGGACACCGCGCACCCCCTCTTCGGCACCCCCACCGGCCCCGACGGCCCGGCGGGCCCTCCGAAGTGCTCCGCCAAGGGCTGCCGCGAGCTCGCCACCTGGACCCTGCTGTGGAACAACCCCAAGCTCCACACCCCCGACCGCCGCAAGACCTGGCTGGCCTGCGACGAACACCGCGACTCCCTGGGCCAGTTCCTCGCCGTCCGCGGCTTCCTCAAGGACACCGAGCCCTTCTCGGCGTAGCGCGGCGCCCGGAGCACCGACCGGCTGATCGCCTCCCCCGTCGCCGGCCGCGCCGCCATCGCGCTCGACCTGCTCGGGCAGCGGCGGCTGCGCGAATTCCGTGGCATCCGCCGTCGGGCGGCCGCCATGCTCTCCGCATGGGTGATCGAGCGAATTTCGTCGTGGTCCGCGAGAGCGGCGAGCACGAGCTGTACCTGTCCCGCTTCGGCGCCGTCGGCATCGACCTCGACCTGTTGGCCGGGCCGACCGCCGCGCTCGCGATGGTCGAGGCGCTGCCCGCGACCGAGTGGTGGCTGGACGACGTGCACTGCCAGGGCGCAGCGCTGATCGATCTCGGCCGGAAGGTGCTGCTGCTGTTCGCCTGGGAGGGATCGAGCACCGAACTCCGCCACCGCGCCGCCACGTTGGAGCTGCTGCGGGAGGCGTGGCCGGGCTGGGAGGTGCGCTGGCTGTACGACGGCAACGCGGAGGTACGGGCCTATCTGGGGCTGGACCCGGCATTCGTCCGGGACCGCGACGCTGCGACCTGCCACGTCATGCTGCTGGAGCCGGACGACGAGGAACTCGCGGAGCCGGAGCCGATGATCGCGGTGCTGACGGTCGGATCGGACCAGTGCTTCGTGGCCTCCAACGCCAACGACCACCCCGTCCAGGAAGGGCCCGCCCTGCTCGACCGACTGGCGGACGCCCCGGAGCACGAAGTCTGCCGGGCTGCGGCCCAGGCCGGAGTGCACGTCGATCCGGAGCGGCGCCGGGTGGGCTGGTGGACGCTGGGGGCGACGGCGGAGGCGTACGAGATGGCGGAGCGGTGGCCGGGGTGGACGGTCGAGTTCTGGCAGGACCGCTGGGAGGAGCACGTCCGGGTGGCTGCCGGCAAATTCCAACCACCCACCGTTGAGGTCGAGTTGGCGCGTGAGGAAGTCCGCGTGGCTGCCGAGCGCCACCGCCGCTGACAACCGTCACCACGCACGGGACCGGCTCACGCCTGCTGCCAGGGGTTGCTCCGGTAGCAGTCCAGCAGGAGGGCGGTGACCTCCGGATCGACGGTCAGCGCCTGTTCGTCGATGCCCGCGACCGGCACGACCGGCGCGATCGAGTTCGACAGGAACGCTCCGAGGGCCGGGGAGTCCGCCGCCCACCGTCCGAGGTCGCGGAGCCGGATCTCCCGCCGCTCGGACGGGATGCCCGCAGCCGCCAGACCCCGTTCCAGCAGTTGCCTCGTGATGCCGGGCAGCACGGCCGCCTCCGGCCAGACCACCCGCTCGCCGTCGAAGAACCCGATGTTCGCGATCGCCGCCTCGGCGATCCGGCCGTCGCGGTCGGTGAACAGCGTGTCGTCGTACCCGGCGAGCGCCGCCTGCCGACCGGCGAGCACCAGCCCGAACGTCCCGGCGTGCTTGACGTGCGGAAGATCCCGCTCGTACTCGATCGCTCGCAGGCGCACCGACGCGGCCCCGGCCTCGACCGGCGCGCTCGTCATCACCGCCACGTCCGGCTCGACGTCCTCGCCGCGCAGCACCACGTCCACCCGGCGGCTGAAGACCGTCACCCGGGCCGAGACCGCGTCGGGCGCGGCGCGCAGGGCCTGCCGGATCCAGCCCCGCACCCGGTCGGTGTCCAGGGCGGTCCCGAACAGCTCACGCGTGCCGGCGTCCAGCCGCGCGAGGTGCAGGTCGAGCCCGCGGACCGCGCCGTCCCGTGCCTGCATCGAGGTGAAGTGCGCGTAGGTCGCCCGCGCGAGCACCATCAGGTCCTCGCGCGCGGCCTCGCTGCCGTTGACGTCCACCCGGTCGATGACGACCCCTCCCTCGCCCTGGCCACAACCGGCCCAACCACGAAGGCCGTTCGGCCATTCCCGGCCGCCGGGCAGTGACACCGCCCGACCGCCCGTCAGGTCGCCCGCCTACAGTGAGGTCCGTGAACGATCTCCCCGCGCCCGGTCGGCACGCCGTCGAGAACCTGATCGCCCGGTACGCCGAGCTGGTGGACGACGGGGACTTCGCCGGCCTCGGCGCGCTGCTCGCGGACGCCGCCTTCACCGGCAGCGGCGAGCCGGTGAGCGGACGGGGGGCGATCGAACGGATGTTCCGGGACCTGCTGATCGTGTACGCCGACGGCACCCCGCGGACCCAGCACATGACCACCAACCTCGCCGTCGAGGTCGACGAGGAGGCGGGCACGGCGGCCGCCCGCTCGTACGTCACGGTGTTCCAGTCGCTCCCGGGGCTGCCGCTGCAGCCCGTCGTCTGCGGGCGCTACCACGACCGCTTCGAACGGCGCGACGGACAGTGGCGTTTCACGGAACGACGCTTCCACGCCACGCTGGTCGGCGATGTGAGCCGCCACCTGCGGAGCCGCAGCTAGATGATTGATGCCAAGGGCTCGCTGGCGTGCATGAAATGACGCGAGGGAGTCCAAAGGTCGGTTGTGACGCCTGACCTGGACTCCCTCGCGACCGCACTCTACGTGAAGACCGACGACCTGCTGAAGGAATCGCCCCATCTGGCGCCGTGGCGACCCGAGATCGGGATCGCGCCCCGGCTCAGCGATGCCGAACTGGTCACCCTGGCGGTGATGCAGGCCCTGCTCGGCTTCACCTCCGAGCGCCGCTGGATCCGTTACGCCACCGCCCGCCTGCGGCACCTGTTCCCGTACCTGCCCGGGCAGTCCGGCTACAACCGGCGCCTGCGCAAGGCCGCCGGCCTGATCGCCCGCGTCAACCGCCTGGTCGCGATCGACACCTCGCTGTGGACCGACAGCGTGTGGGTCGTCGACTCCACCCCGGTGGAATGTGGGCGCTCACGCGAGACCGCCAAGCGCTCCGACCTGGCCGGATGGGCCGAGTACGGCTACTGCGCCAGCCACTCCCGCTACTTCTGGGGTCTGCGCCTGCATCTGGTGTGCACCCTGCACGGCCTGCCCGTCGCGTTCGCGCTGACCGGCGCGAAGGCCGACGAGCGCCAGACCCTGCTCGGCATCCTCCACGCCGAACCCGACCTGGCCGGTTCCCGACCGGGCCAGACCCTGATCGGCGACCGGCACTACTACGGCCGCGCCTTCGAACACGAACTCGCCGAGTGGGGCGTCCACCTGCTCCGCCCGGCCCGCAAGGGCGAACCCGAGCGGGCCGGAGCCAGGCTGTTCAAGCCGCTGCGGCAGATCATCGAGTCGGTCAACCAGACGTTCAAGGCCCAACTCGACCTCGAACGCCACCAGGGCCGCACGCCGGCCGGGGTGATGGTCCGTGTCCTGCAACGCATCCTCGCACTGACCTCGGCGATCTGGCACAACGACCGGACCGGTCAGCCCGTCATGCGCTCGCTGACCGCCTACGACCACTAACCCTTCGCATCATTCATCTAGCCGCCGATCGCCGACATCGGGCGCGCGGGCTGGAGGAACTCCGGGTCGTCGATGCCCGCGCCGGCCTTCTTGCCCCACATCGCCGCGCGCCACAGCTCCGCCAGCTCCGCGTCGCTCGCGCCCGAGCGCAGCGCGCCGCGCAGGTCCGTCTCGCCGGTCGCGAAGAGGCAGTTGCGGATCTGTCCGTCGGCGGTGAGGCGGGTGCGGTCGCAGGCGCGGCAGAACGGGCGGGTGACGGAGGCGATGACGCCGACCGTCGCGGGTCCGCCGTCGACCAGCCAGCGTTCGGCGGGGGCGGCGCCGCGCACCGAGGACGGTTCGGGGGTGAGGGTGAAGCGGGTGCGCAGCAGCGCGAGGATCTCCTCGGCGGTGACCATCTGCGAGCGGTCCCAGCCGTGTTGGGCGTCCAGCGGCATCTGCTCGATGAACCGGAGCTGGTACCGGTGCTCGATCGCCCAGGCGAGCAGGTCGGCGGCCTCGTGGTCGTTGACGCCGCGCATCAGCACGGCGTTGAGCTTGACCGGTCGCAGCCCGGCGGCCTCGGCCGCCGCCAGGCCGTCCAGCACGTCCTGGTGCCGGCGGCGGCGCGTCAGGCGGGCGAAGGTGTCGGGGTTCAGGGTGTCGATCGAGACGTTGACCCGGTCGACTCCGGCGTCCCGCAGGGAGGTCGCCACCCGGGCCAGGCCGATGCCGTTGGTGGTGAGGGAGATCTCGGGGCGCGGGTCGAGGGCCGCGCAGGCGGCGATGATCGGGACGAGCCCCGGGCGCAGCAGCGGTTCGCCGCCGGTGAAGCGGACTTCGCGGACGCCGAGGTCGCGGACGGCCAGTCCGACCAGGCGGACGATCTCCTCGTCGGTGAGCAGGTCGTCCCGGCCGAGCCAGTTCAGGCCTTCCTCGGGCATGCAGTAGGTGCAGCGCAGGTTGCACCGGTCGGTGAGGGAGACCCGCAGGTCGACGGCCTGTCGTCCGTAGGTGTCGAGGAGCATCCCGGTCCCGCCCTTCCTCGGGGGCCGCGCCGGCCCGGCCGCCGGGTGGCGGCCGGGCCAGCTTAACCGGGCCGGGTACGGGGTCAGTCCGCGCCGAGGCCGGTGAGCGAACGGACTTCCAGTTCGGCGTACTTCGCGGGGTCGGCCTGCTCGCGGGCCAGCCAGGTGCCGATCGCGCCGGCCAGGAAGCCGACCGGGATGGAGATCAGGCCGGGGTTCTCCAGCGGGAACCAGTGGAAGTCGCTGTGCGGGAGGAGCGAGGTCCTGGGGTTGCCGGAGACCACCGGGGAGAAGATCACCAGGGTGACGGAGGTGATCAGGCCCGCGTAGGTGGCCGAGACCGCGCCGACGGTGTTGAACCGCTTCCAGAACAGCGAGTACAGCAGGGTGGGCAGGTTGGCGGAGGCGGCGACCGCGAAGGCCAGCGCGACCAGCGCCGCGGCGTTCAGCTTGTCGGCGAAGATCGACAGCACGATGGCGACGGCGCCGATCGCGACGGCGGCGAGCTTGGCACTGGCCACCTCCTCCTTCTCGCTCGCCTTCCCCCGCCGGATCACGTTGGCCCAGAGGTCGTGGGCGAAGGACGAGGAGGAGGCCAGGGTGAGCCCGGCGACCACGGCGAGGATGGTGGCGAAGGCGACGGCGGAGATCACCGCGAGCAGCACCGCGCCGCCGGTGGAGCCGGCCCCGCCGCCGAGTTGTTCGGCGAGCAGCGGGGCGGCGGTGTTGCCGGCCGCGTTGGAGGCCTTGATGGTCCTGGGGCCGACCAGGGCGGCGGCGCCGAAGCCGAGGGCGAGCGTCATCAGGTAGAAGACGCCGATGATGCCGATCGCCCAGAGCACCGACTTCCGGGCGGCCCTGGCGGTGGGGACGGTGTAGAAGCGGACCAGGATGTGCGGCAGTCCGGCGGTGCCGAGGACGAGCGCGAGGCCGAGGCTGAGGAAGTCGAGCTTGGTGGTGCCGGTGAGGCCGTACTTGAGCCCGGGTTCGAGGAAGGCGTGACCCTTGCCGCTGGCGTCGGAGGCGGCGCCGAGCAGGCTGGACAGGTTGAAGTGGTACTTGGCCAGCACCATGACGGTCATCAGCGCGGCGCCGGCGATCAGCAGCACCGCCTTGACGATCTGCACCCAGGTGGTGCCCTTCATGCCGCCGACGGTCACGTAGATCACCATCAGCGCCCCGACCGTCACGATAGTCCAGCGCTTGGCGCCGTCGCCGCTGACGCCGAGCAGCAGGGCGACCAGCGAGCCGGCGCCGACCATCTGGGCGAGCAGGTAGAAGATCGACACCACGATGGTGGAGATGCCGGCGGCGGTCCGCACGGGGCGCTGGCGCATCCGGAAGGCCAGCGCGTCGGCCATGGTGTAGCGGCCGGAGTTGCGCAGCGGTTCGGCGACCAGCAGCAGGGCGACCAGCCAGGCGACCAGGAAGCCGATGGAGTAGAGGAAGCCGTCGTAGCCGAACAGCGCGATGAGTCCGGCGATGCCGAGGAAGGACGCGGCGGACATGTAGTCGCCGGAGATCGCCAGGCCGTTCTGGAAGCCGGTGAAGGCGCGGCCGCCGGCGTAGAAGTCGGCGGCGTCCTTGGTCTGCCGGCCGGCCCACAGGGTGATGCCGAGGGTGGCGATCACGAAGACCCCGAACAGCGACATGATCAGGGTCCGGTGCTCGCTCGCGGAGGTGGCCAGCTGGATCATTCGGCACTCCCCTCCACGGCCGGGACGGCGGCGGCGCGCCCCCGGATGACGGCGGCGCGCGGGTCGAGCCGGCGGCCGGCGTGACGGGCGTACCAGGCGGCGATGGCGAAGGTGCTGGCGAACTGGAGCAGGCCGAGCACCAGGGCCAGGTTGATGTTGCCGACCACCTTGGTGCTCATCAGGTCCGGCGCGTAGCAGGACAGCAGGACGTACAGCAGGTACCAGAGGACGAACCCGGCCGTGACCGGGAAGGCGAAGTTCCGGAAGGAGCTGCGCAGTTGGCGGAACTCCGGTGATTCCTCGATGCGGGCGAACTGTTCCGGGGCGGGCTCGGGCGGGGGTGTCACGCGGTGCCTCCTGACGTCTTCGGTGCGACGGACGATCGGATGGGCGTGAGCGGCGTCACATTGAGTGCCGAGCATGGTAGATCGGGGGCGGAGCCGCGAGAAGGTTCCTGGCATGATCCGGCCGAAAACCGCCGGGAACGCGAGACCGGGGCGGCCCGTCCCGGCCGCCCCGGTATGACACTCCGTCAATTCCCGTTCGTCACAGGGCGATGCGCACCTTCAGCGCCGTCCGCTCGTCCATCGCCCGGTAGCCCTCGGGCACCCCGTCCAGGTCCACGGTGCGGTCGAACACGATGCCCGGGTCGATCGCCCCGGACAGCACGTCGGGCAGCAGTTCGGGGATGTACGCCCGGGCCGGGGCGACGCCACCGCGCACCGAGACGTTCCGGTCGAACATCTGGCGGATGTCCACGCCCGCGCTGCCGCCGTGCGGCACGCCGACGTAGCCGACCGCGCCGCCGTCGCGGGCGATGGAGATCGCGGTGCGCATCGACTCCTCGGTGCCGACGGCCTCCAGCACGGCGTGCGCGCCCCGGCCGCCGGTCAGCTCGCGCACCGCCTCGATCGCGGCCTCGCCGCGCTCGGGCACCACGTCGGTGGCGCCGAAGGTGCGGGCGATCGCGGTGCGACCCTCGTGCCGGCCGAGCGCGATGATCCGGCCGGCGCCCAGCCGGTGCGCGGCCAGCACGCCGCACAGGCCGACCGCGCCGTCGCCGACCACCGCGACGGTCGCGCCGGGCCGCACGCCGGCCGACACCGCCGCGTGGTGCCCGGTCGCCATCACGTCGGACAGCGCCAGCAGCGCGGGCAGCAGCTTCGCGTCGCCGGCCGCCTCCTTGGGCAGCTTCACCAGCGTGCCGTCCGCGAACGGCACCCGGACCGCCTCGCCCTGGCCGCCGTCCGAGCCGGGTATGCCCCAGAACCCGCCGTGCGGGCAGGAGGTCTGCAGGCCTTCGCGGCAGAACTCGCACACGCCGTCCGACCAGACGAACGGGGCCACCACCAGGTCGCCGACTGTGAGATCGCGCACCTCGGGGCCGACCTCCTCGACGAAGCCGAGGAACTCGTGGCCGATCCGCTGCCCGGCCTGCCGCTTGGCGATGCCGCGGTACGCCCACAGGTCGCTGCCGCAGATGCAGGCGTTCAGCACCCGCACCACGGCGTCGGTGGGCCGCTGGATCCGCGGGTCGGGCACCTCCTCGATCCGGATGTCCTGGGGGCCGTGGATCACTGTGGCACGCATGAGGGTTGCCCTTCGTTGCAGAGGTCGGATGCCGGGTTCGCACCCTCTTGTCACTCTAAAACGGCTGCCCGAGCAACCCGTTCCGGCCGGAGCCGTCCTCCGTTCCCCGTAAAGTGGTGCGCTATGTACGCGCCATTCCCCACCTCGCCGCTCCCGGCACAGCGCACCGGCCCCGGCGGGGGCACCGGGCGCGGCTTCGCGGTGGTCGACGTGGAGACCACCGGACTCGGACGCACTGACCGGGTGATCTCGGCGGGCGTCTACCAGCTCGACCCGGACGGCGAGGTCACCGACCACTGGTACACCCTGGTCAACCCCGAGCGGGACCCGGGACCGATCTGGATCCACGGCCTGACCAGCGAGGTCCTGGAGGGCGCGCCGACCTTCCCGGAGGTCGCCGCCGAGTTCGCCGAGCGGCTGCGCGACCGGGTGATGGTCGCGCACAACGCGCTGTTCGACTGGAACATGATCTCCCGCGAGTTCTCCCGGGCCGGCCTGCGCGCCCCGGTCGAGCAGCGACTGTGCACCATGGTGCTGGCCCGCGACCTGCGGCTGCCGCTGCCGAACGGCAAGCTCTCCTCGCTGGCCGCCCACTTCGGGGTGAGCCAGCGGCAGGCGCACCACGCGCTGGACGACGCCCGGGTGCTCGCCGAGGTGTTCCGGCCGTCCCTGGCGCTGGCCCGCAACGGCGGGGTGCCGCTGCCGCTGACCACCTGCGTGGCCGTCACCGACCTCGGCGAGAGCGCCCCGGCCGGCCCGTCCCGCGGTTCCTGGAGCAGCTCGTACCGGCCCGCCCGCAAGCGCCCGGCCTGCCCGTACCCGAACCCGGGTCGCTGGGTGGACGGCTCGCCGCTGATGCAGGGCATGCGGGTGGCGATCACCGGCGACACCGCCACCGACCGCGAGCTGCTGGAGGACCGGATGATCGAGGCGGGCCTGCACATCGCCTCCTCGGTGAGCCGGCTCACCAGCCTGCTGGTCACCAACGAGCCCACCTCGTGGAGCGGCAAGGCCCGCAAGGCCCGGGAGTACGGCACTCCGGTGGTCGGCGAGGACGCGTTCCTGCAGCTGCTGCGGGAGGTCGCGCCGCACCCCGGTGCGTGACGCGGCGGTAAGGAGGATTAGCGTGCCGGGTGTGTACCGATTCCTGCTGTCCGCGCGCTGGGCGGTCATCGTCCTGCTGGCGCTGGTGCTGATCCCGACCATGATCCGGTTGGGGTTCTGGCAGTACCACCGTCACGAGGCGCGGGTGGCCCGCAACGACCTGGTGGCCCGGAACCTGGGCAGCCCGCCCGTCGCCTTCGACTCGCTCTCCTCCCCCGGCTGGTCGGTCCCCGGCGGCGAGGTGTGGCGCACCGTCACCGCGCAGGGGCACTACGACACCGCGCACGAGGTGGTCATCCGCGGCCGCACCGAGCCCGGCGGCAGCTCCATCGGCTACTTCGTGATCACCCCGCTGGTGCTGTCCGACGGCAAGGGCTCGGTCCTGGTCAACCGCGGCTGGGTGGACTCCGGCGCGGGCGCCGCCGACTTCCCCGCCGTGCCCGCCCCGCCGGCCGGCGAGGTGACGGTGACCGGGCGGCTGCGCGCCGACGAGACGTACGCCAAGGTCGGCGTGAAGAACCGCGGCGGCCTGCCGGACCGGATGTACAAGGTGATCAACACCGAGGAGCAGGCCAAGTTCTCCGGCGCCACCGTGCTCGGCGGCTACCTGGAGCTCGCCTCCTCCCAGCCCGCCGCCGGCGCCGCCCCCGTCCTGCTCGCCGAGCCCGGCCACTCCGACATCGGCCCGCACATGGCGTACGCCATCCAGTGGTGGCTGTTCACCACGCTGATCCCGGTCGGCGTCGTGGTGCTGGCCCGCCGCGAGGCCAAGCAGCACGCGGCGAAGCCGGTGGCGGCGGACGGGGAACTGGTCGGCGCTACCAGCTGAGCGGCGGCGGTTCGAGCAACTGCTCGGCCCAGATGGTCTTGCCGGTGCGGGTGTAGCGGCTGCCCCAGCGTTCGGTGAGCTGGGCGACCAGGTACAGGCCGCGGCCGCCCTCGTCGGTGAGCCGGGCCCGGCGCATCCGCGGCTGGGTGGCGCTCGGGTCGGACACCTCGCAGGTCAGCACCGAGGAGCGGATCAGGCGCACCACCACCGGCCCGCCCGCGTACCGGATCGCGTTGGTGACCAGCTCGCTGAGCACCAGCTCGGTGGTGAACACCAGCTCGCCCAGCCCCCACTGCTCCAGCGTCCGGCTGGCCGACTCCCGCACCCCGGCGACCGCCGCCGGGTCGGCCTCGATGGTCCAGGCGGCGGTGTCCTCCGGCAGGACGTGATGCAGCCGGGCCAGCAGCAGCGTCACGTCGTCGCTCTGGGCGGCGGTGGACATCTCCGCGACGATCGCCCGCCCGGCGGCAGCCAGGTCGCCGCGCAGATCGACTTCGCCGAGCTGCACGGCCAGCTGCGCCATGCCCTCGTCGACGTCGCCGCCGCCCCCGATCAGCCCGTCGGTGTACAGCGCCAGCACGCTGCCGGCCCGCGGCGCGCACTCGGCGGCCTCGAACGGCAGCCCGCCGATGCCCAGCGGCGGCCCCGGGTTGACCGCCAGGTACTCGACCCGCCCGTCGGGGTGCACCAGCGCGGGCGGCGGGTGCCCGGCGCTGGCGGTCTGGCAGATCCCGGTCACCGGGTCGTAGACGGCGTACACGCAGGTCGCCCCGGACGGGTCGGCGACGCCGCGTTCGCGTTCCTCCTCGCTGCCCTCGACCACCAGCTGCGAGACCAGGTCGTCCAGGTGCACCAGCAGCTCGTCGGGTTCCAGGTCCAGGTCCGCGAGGGTGCGCACGGCGGTGCGCAGCCGGCCCATGGTGGCGCTGGCCTGGAGCCCGTGGCCGACCACGTCGCCGGCCACCAGCGCGACCCGGGCCGAGGAGAGCGGGATGACGTCGAACCAGTCACCGCCGACGCCGGTCGCGGTGTCGGTGGGCCGGTAGATGCTCGCGGTGGTCGCGGCGGGCACCGCCGTCTCGGCGGGCGGCAGCAGGCTGCGCTGGAGGCCGACGGCGGCCCGGTGCTCGCGGGTGTAGCGGCGGGCGTTGTCCAGCGCGAGCGAGGCCCGGGCGGCGATCTCCCGGAGCAGGTCGAGATCCTCGTGCCGGTACGGGCCCTCCGCCGGGTCCCGGCGCACGGTCACCCGGCCCAGCGGGCCACTGCGCGCCTTCAACGGGGCGCTCATCGACGGCGGATCCTCCGTCGAACCGGCCGACGTCCCGAGCACCTCCCGCCCCAACGGACCGAGCGGGCGCCCGTCGGCCCGCGGCGGCCCCGCCGTCGCGGTACGGCGCACGGCGAGCCGACCGTCGGCGTCGGGCTGCGGATCGTCGCCGCTGAACACGGCCTCCGCGATGTCCACCTCGACGCGGTCCCCGAGCCCGGGGACCAGCACCCCGGCCAGGTCCTCGGCGTTGCCCGCCACCGACAGCGAACCGCCGACGGCGGCGGTGGCCCGGTGCAGCACATCGGCCCGCCGCCGGTACCGGTGCAACTCGGTGACGTCGCCGAACAGCGCGGTCACGCCGATCACCGCGCCGTCCAGCGCCTGCAGCCGGAACGCCTGGATCTCCATCACCGCCCCGCCCCGGGGGTCGTCCAGCGGACGGATCCGCAGGGCGGTGCGCACCACCGGCTCCCCCGTGGTGATCACGTGCCGCAGGATCGCCTCCACGGCGTCGGCGTCCTCGGGCTGCAGGTAGTCGTGCAGCTTGGACCCGGCCAGGCCGTCGGGCAGGCCGGTGTACGGCAGCAGATGGGAGTTGGTGCGCAGCAGCCGCAGGTCGGAGTCGAACACGGCGAGGCCGAGCTGGTCCTGCAGGAACAGCTCCCGGGTGAACGCCTCGTCCTGCCGCCGCCGGGCCACCCTGTCGGCGGGAGTGGCCAGCACCAGCGCCCGCACCCCGCCGCCCTCCCCGGTCAGCGGCAGCACCTGGTACGCGACCTCCAGCGGAACCCCGCTGCCCGTCCGCAGCCGGACCTCGCCCGATCGACGGCCCAGCAGGTGCTCCTCGCCGTCGTCCGCCAGCAGCTCACTGGCAGGGCGGCCGGTGACCTGGGCGGCGTCCAGCGCGAGCAACTGCTCCGCGGCGGCGGTCCAGCCGACGACGAGGCCGTCGCGGTCGACCAACGCGGCCGCGACGCCGTCGATGTTCGGCAACCGCCTGCGTTCCATGGGCTGCACCTCGGGTGGGTGGTCCGGTCCCCCCATCTTCGAACGGTTCCCGGCCGCGCGCCATTGACACCCGGCCCGGCGCTCACCGTCGGTGACGAACCCCGGCGGCCCCGCATCCCGGTGGGCCTACCGTCACCCGGCGACACCGACCGGCGAGAATGACCCGCATGGATCTCGGACTCAAGGACAAGGTGTACGTGGTCACCGGCTCGACCCGGGGACTCGGCCACGCCACCGCCGAACAACTGGTCGCCGAGGGCGCCCGCGTCGTCATCACCGGCCGCACCGAAACCTCGGTCGCCGCCGCGGCCCGCGCCCTCGGCCCCCACGCGTACGGCGTGGCCGCCGACAACGCCGACCCGGCCACCCCGCAACGCCTGATCGACGCCGCGACCAGCCGCTTCGGCGGCTTCGACGGCATGCTGATCAGCGTCGGCGGCCCCGCCGCCGGCCCGGTCGCCACCGCCAGTGACGAAGCCTGGGGCGCGGCCTTCGACTCCGTCTTCCTCGGCGCCGTCCGGCTGGCCCGCGCCGCCGCCGAGCGCCTCCCCTCCGGAGGCGTCATCGCCTTCGTCCTCTCCACCTCCGTCCGCCAGCCGATCCCCGGCCTCGGCATCTCCAACGGCCTGCGCCCCGGCCTCGCCATGGCCGCCAAGACCCTCGCCGACGAGCTCGGCCCGCGCGGCATCCGCGTCCTCGGCCTGCTCCCCGGCCGCATCGACACCGACCGCGTCCGTGAACTCGACGCCCTCGCCCCCGACCCCGCCGCCGCCCGCGAAGCCGCGACCGCCGGCATCCCCCTCCGCCGCTACGGCACCCCCGCCGAGTTCGGCCGCACTGCGGCCTTCCTGCTGTCCCCGGCCGCGTCGTACCTGACGGGAGTGATGGTGCCGGTCGACGGCGGGGCGACGCGAGGTCTGTAAGGGGAGGTGCACCACCGGGGGCTGCACCACCGGGGGCGCCGGGGGTACCCCCGGCCCCCTGAACTCGCGCCCGCCCGCTTCAGTGCACCCGCGGCGCCTTGTTCCGCTCCTTGCGCGGCCGCGCCACCCGGAGGCGGAGCTCGGCGGGAAGGGCCGCCAGGCCCAGGGAGTGGCGGGCGTGTTCCACCGGGCCGGTGTGGAAGGCGTCGATCAGGGCCGCGGTGTCCGCGCCGGGGGTGAGTCGCAGGACGGTGTGCACCTGGGGCCGGCGGGCCGCGCCGGTGACCCGGACGGTGACCCGGTCGACCTCCGGGAGGGCGATGGTCTCCGTCTCGATCGCGTCCTCGACGGCCCGGCTGCGCACGTGCAGGGCGAAGTGCTGCTGCCCCGGCGCGGCGGGCGACGGCAGGTCGACCCCGGCCGGGCCGCCGCGCCGCAGTTGCGAGAACAGCCACCACAGCCCGCCGAGCACCACCAGCACGGGCACCGCGATCGCCACCGGCCACCACCAGTCGTGCTCGGTCAAGCGGGTACGACTCGCGGTGCTGAGCACCGGCTGGTCCGGCGACGTGAGCGGCCACCAGTGCGGCGGGGTGATCCCCAGGTGCCGGTAGACGTCCAGTCCGCCGAGCAGCACCAGCGCCCCGCCGACCAGCAGCAGGAGCCCGACCACGGCCAGGACGGTGCGGTTGACGGCGCGTCGGCTCATCGGGGCGGCTCCAGCTCGGCGAGTTCGCGGCGGTGGTGACGCTCCCGCACCGGCCGGGTGCGGACGTCCAGCCGGTGCGGGCCGGCCAGCGGGATCCGCTCCAGCTCGGCCCGCAGGTGGCGTTCCACCCCGGCCGGGTCGGTGGCGCCGGTGACCGTCACCCGGGTGCGCCACCGTCTCACCTTCACGTGCCAGGAGTGCAGGTCGGCGTGCTGCTGGGCCCGGCGGGAGAGCAGCGCGGCGACGGCGCTGCGGTGGATCGCCGTGCCGCGCGGCTCCAGCGCGAGCCAGCCGCGCAGCCCGCGCCGGAACGCCAGCGTCAGCAGCACCATCCCGAGCAGCACCGCACCGGCGGCGAAGCCCAGCACCCACGGGTCGTCGAGGTGACGGGTCGCCAACTGGTGCGCCAGGTCCCGTCGCCACGGCCGGGCCCGGCCGCCGGAGCGCACCGCGATCAGGTCGTACAGCAGCGTCCCGGCGGCCACCACCAGGACGGCCACCACCAGCGCCGTCACCACCCCGCGCTCGGACTGCAGCCAGCGGCCGGCCCGGCGCTTGCGCGGCTCCTCCACCATCGTGCTCATCGCAGCCCCGCCGGGTGCAGGCGGTCCACGATCACCTCGGCCGAGGCGACGGGAGTGCCGGTCAGCTCGGCGACCTGCGCGCACGCGGCGTCCCGCACCGTCCGGGCCAGCATCGCGATGTCGCACGGGAACGGCAGCTCGACGTGCAGGGTGAGCCGGACCCGGCCGTGCGTGTACAGCGCCGAGGCCTTCGGCTGCGGCACGGGCTCCGGGCGGGGGCGCCAGGCCGGGGCGAGCGCGTCGGCGGCGGCGCGGGCCGCGATCCGGCGGTACACCCGGTCGGCGATCTGCTCACTGCCGCGCTGCGCGGGCGGGGCCGCCACCACCCCCGGAACCGCCATCAGCGCCGCCGGTCCCGGCCGCGCAGCAGGTCACCGAGCTCGCCGAGCTCCAGGTCCCCCTCGATCACCCGGCCCACCACGAAGCCCACCGCGCCGAGCGCCGCGACCAGCAGGAACGCGGCGAACCCGCCGAAGTAGCCGGCGAAGCCGAGGGCCATGCCCGCGAGCAGGCCCACCAACGCCAGGTTCATCCGCCGCTCCTTCGCGGTCCGTCTCGAAAGGGTCCGTCCCCGTCAGGGCCGGCTCACTGCACCCGCGGTCGCCGCCCGGAGGACGAGGGCTCCTCTTCCTCCTCCTCGTCGGGCTCGTCCGGGAGGTGGACGTCGTTCACGGCGATGTTCACCTCGACCACCTCCAGGCCGGTCATCCGCTCGACCGCCTCGATGATGTTCGCCCGCACCTCCGAGGCCAGCCGCGGGATCACCACCCCGTACTCCACCACCAGCGCGATGTCGATGGCGGTCTGCTTCTCGCCGACCTCCGCCTTGATCCCGCGCCCGACACTCGACTTCGACCCGGGCACCCGGTCCCGCATTGCACCGAACGTCCGCGAGAACCCCGACCCCAACGCATGGATCCCGGACACCTCGCGGGCCGCCATCCCGGCGATCTTCTCCACCACCCCCACCGCGAGCGCCGTCCGCCCACGCTCACCGCTCGGCTGCACCTCCGTCACGCTCTTCTGCAGATCCGCGGGCGTGGGGGTGTGGGGCTGCGCCATGTCGGGCCTCCTGACGTTCGAGTCCAGCTATATCGCAAATCACCCCAACTCTGACATTTCGCCACGCAACACGCTCGCGCTGTGCGCAGGGGGAGCACAGACAGGGGCGCGGCGAACTGCGCGAAGGGGGACGCACTCGACCGCGAGATCGCGACGCAGGACGATGACCTGCACTTGATCGCGACCTTGCGGACGTGCGCTCCCCTTCCCGCGCAGTTCTCCCCCAGCCCTGGCGGGCCGGGAGGTGCCCCCACGCGCCCCCGGCGACGCTCTTCGCGCCCGCTACATGCCCGCCAGGTCCCGGAGGCGGCGCGCCTGCGCCTCGCGTTCCGCCGCCCGCTGCTGGTCGTACGTCCGGTCGCCGGCGCCCTGGAGCAGGGCCTTGGTCTCGATGACGGCGTTGCGCGGCGCGGCCAACAGCGCGGCGGCGAGGTCGTTCGCGGCGGCCGCGAGATCCGTCACCGGGACGGCGACGTTGGCGAGGCCGGTGGCGACGGCCTCCTCGGCGCCCACGCGGCGACCGGTGGCGCAGATCTCCAGGGCGCGGGCGTAGCCGACCAGGTCGGTGAGGGGCTTGGTGCCGGTGAGGTCGGGGACCAGGCCGAGGGAGGTCTCCTTCATGGCGAACTGGACGTCGTCGGCGACCACGCGGAGGTCGCAGGCGAGGGCGAGCTGGAAGCCGGCGCCGACGGCGTGGCCCTGGACGGCGGCGACGGAGATCAGGTCGGTGCGGCGCCACCAGGTGAAGGCCTCCTGGTAGAAGGCGATGGTGGCGTCGAGTTCGGCGTCGGCGGAGGCGGCGAGTTGGAGGAAGCCGGTCTCGCCGGGGATGCCCTCGGGGGTGAACATGGCGCGGTCGAGGCCGGCCGAGAAGGAGGAGCCCTCGGCCTGGAGGAGGGCGACCCGGACGGTGCCGGGCAGGGCGCGGCCGATCGCGGCGAGGGCGCGCCACATGGCGGGGGTCTGGGCGTTGCGGCGCTTGGCGTCGCAGAGCGTGACGGTGGCGAGTTCGCCGTTCAGGTCGACGCGGACGCCGGCCTGCTCCCACGCGGTGCGGTCGGTGTCGGGAATGTGGGTGGTCATGGCGGGGCTACCTCCAGCGACATGGCGGGGACGCCCGCCGACCCCGACGGGCTACTGGAGAGTAACAAAGCACCGGATCGGCGTACAGGAATGCCGGCGGAATGCTCGCGAAATGGCCCGCGCAAGAGCCCGGAAACGGCGGTCGGCGGCTCGGGAGAACCCGGCCGCCGATCCGTGTGGAACGTCTTGCATTGGCGAACAGCGTACTGGTGCAGCATGGGCAGTCGGGCTGCTCTGGCACCGCCCGCCGGAACTGATGGATCGTCAGGAACCGGCGGCCGCAGCGGTTTTGCCCTTGCCACGAGTGGCGCCGCCACGACCGCGGAGGTTGACCCCGGACTCACTGAGCATCCGGTGGACGAAGCCGTAGGAGCGGCCCGTCTCCTCCGCGAGGGCGCGAATGCTCGCGCCGGAGTCGTACTTCTTCTTGAGATCGGCCGCGAGCTTCTCACGCGCGGCACCTGTCACCCGGCTGCCCTTTTTCAGAGTCTCGGCCACCCGTGCCTCCTCGTAGAGGTGATCAGTCAGATTCCCATGATCACCCATTGCAAGGCTCCTGGCCACCCATTCGACAAGGTCCGTCGCCGGAAAGCGGGCTCGTCCGGTGGTGTTCGCTCCGCACCACGGCGCTCACGGAGGGTGTGCGCGCCCCTCCGCGATTCGCTCCGCCGAGCGAATCCGCTGCTCAGCCCGGCCGGGGCCGGGCCCCGGCGGCCCGGGCGTACAGAGTCAACGGGCGCGCCGGTCCGGGTGTTCCCGGGTTGGACGGATGACCAGTTCTTCTCGTACCGGTGGCCGACCCGGCGTCTACTCGCGGTTCAGGCGAGCGACACCAGGTCGTGATAGGCCGGGCTCCACAGGTCCTCGACGCCGTCGGGGAGCAGGATGATCCGCTCGGGCTGGAGCGCGTCCACCGCGCCCTCGTCGTGGGTGACCAGGACGACCGCGCCGGTGAAGGTGCGCAGCGCGCCGAGGATCTCCTCGCGGCTGGCCGGGTCCAGGTTGTTGGTGGGCTCGTCGAGCAGCAGCACGTTGGCGCTGGAGACCACCAGCGACGCCAGCGCGAGCCGGGTCTTCTCGCCACCGGAGAGCACGCCGGCCGGCTTGTCGACGTCGTCGCCGGAGAACAGGAACGAGCCGAGGATCTTCCGGATCTGCACCAGGTCGGTGTCGGGCGCGGCGGACCGCATGTTCTCCAGCACGGTGCGCTCGGGGTCGAGCGTCTCGTGCTCCTGGGCGTAGTAGCCGATCTTCAGGCCGTGGCCCGGGATCACCTCGCCGGTGTCCGGCTTCTCGACGCCGGCCAGCATCCGCAGCAGGGTGGTCTTGCCCGCGCCGTTGAGGCCGAGGATGACGACCCGGGAGCCCCGGTCGATCGCCAGGCCCACGTCGGTGAAGATCTCCAGCGAGCCGTACGACTTCGACAGGCCCTCGGCCGTGAGCGGGGTCTTGCCGCACGGGGCCGGGTCCGGGAAGCGCAGCTTGGCGACCTTGTCGGACTGGCGGACCTGCTCCAGCCCGGAGAGCAGCTTCTCGGCGCGGCGGGCCATGTTCTGCGCGGCGACGGTCTTGGTGGCCTTGGCCCGCATCTTGTCGGCCTGCGAGTTGAGCGTCGCGGCCTTCTTCTCGGCGTTGGCGCGCTCGCGCTTGCGGCGCTTCTCGTCGTCCTCGCGCTGCTGCTGGTACTGCTTCCAGCCCATGTTGTAGACGTCGATCGCGGAGCGGTTGGCGTCCAGGTAGAAGACCTTGTTGACGACCGTCTCGACCAGCTCGACGTCGTGCGAGATGACGATGAAGCCGCCCTTGTAGGTCTTCAGGAAGTCCCGCAGCCAGGCGATCGAGTCCGCGTCGAGGTGGTTGGTGGGCTCGTCCAGCAGCAGGATGTCGGCGTCCGAGAACAGGATCCGGGCCAGCTCGACCCGGCGGCGCTGACCACCGGAGAGGGTGTGCAGCGGCTGGCCGAGGATGCGGTCGGGCAGACCGAGCGCGGCGGCGATGGTGGCGGCCTCGGCCTCGGCTGCGTAACCGCCCTTGGTGAGGAACTCGGTCTCCAGCCGGGCGTACTTCTTCATCGCGTTGTCGCGGGTGGCGCCCTTGCCGTTGGCCATCCGCTCCTCGTTCTCGCGCATCTTCTTGAGCACGGTGTCGAGGCCACGGGCGGACAGGATGCGGTCCCGGGCGAGCACGTCCAGGTCACCGGTGCGCGGGTCCTGCGGGAGGTAGCCGACCTCACCGGAACTGGTGACGGTGCCACCGGCCGGCAGGCCCTCGCCCGCGAGCACCTTGGTGAGCGTGGTCTTGCCCGCGCCGTTGCGGCCGACCAGACCGATCCGGTCGCCCGGGGCGATCCGGAAGCTGGCCGACTCGATCAGGATGCGGGCACCGGCACGAAGCTCCAGGGCGTTCGCGGAAATCATGGCTGGGGTCACTCCTAGACGTGGGTATGGCACTCAGCCATGCGCTCCAGTCTACGGGAGGGCGCGATCCGTTTTCCGGGCCGGTCGATCCGAGGGGTGCGAAGCCGGGGGGAGCGCGACCGGGGAGCGCGCCGCCGGGTGCAGCCCGCTGCGCTCGCCCCGCGCTACTTCTCGCAGGTGGGCGTCGTCGCCGCGAACGGCACCGAAGCCCCGCAGTTGCTCTCCCTCGCACCGCGGGTGGTGTCGTACACCCAGGTGCCGATGACCGGGCCGTCGTCGATCGCGATCCGGTGGCTGTCCAGCGGGCGCATCAGGACGTCGGGGCCGGTGTTGAGGAAGTTGCCGGGTGCGGTGAGGGAGAAGACCATGACGCCGCCGGGCAGTTGGCGGGCGCCGGGGCCGGTGGTGGGCGGGCAGACCCGGGGGATCAGGACCGCGTCGTCGCTCTGTGCGGTGCGGGCCGGGTCGAAGGTGCAGCCCGCCGGGGGGCGGGAGTTGAAGCGGAGGTCGCCGTCGCGGTCGCGGAAGCCCATCAGCAGGCCGGGGGTGACCACGGTGATGAACGCGTCGGCCTTCGGGTCCGCGGAGGGGTGCAGTGCGGCGGCAGCCCGCTTCGTCGCGAGCTGCTTGCGCTGTTCCTCGGTGCGGTCGGCCGCGCCGGGTTCGCCGTCGGCGCTCAGCCAGTCGGCCAGGCCGGGGACGCTGCGGTGCCAGCGCACCGAGTGGTCGGCCGGGTTGACGGACGTCACCATGCCGTCGTCCCAGACCACCGCGGCGTCCTCGCCGAGCATGGTGAGGTGGAGGGCGGTGCTGCCGTCCCGGCGGTAGGACCAGAGGTGCTCGCCGGTGGCGCGGGAGAAGGCCTCCACGCCGGGGCCGACCTTCAGTTCCAGGTCTCCGGCGCCGGTCGACTGGGCGCCGACCGGGCTGGCGTTCGCCGCGCCGGGCAGGACCTGGTCTCCGAACGGCTGCGGGCGGTTGGCGTGCGCCGCTGCACCGGCCGCGAGGACCAGCAGTGCGGCGGCGGCGGGCAGGACCGATCGGGGCGACAGACTGCGCAGCGGATTGAAGGACACGGCCGGAGCGTACCGTCCGGCCCCGACGGAAAGCAGCTGGATTCGAACGCGCCACGCCGTTGCCGCATGCCTTATTCGGTTCCGACACAACCGGCTCCGACCTGCGTCGGCCAAGCCCTTCCCGCTCCGTGCGGCCCGCTAGGGTACGGCTTCGACCGGCCGACGGACTGTTACAGAGGTGAGACAGGATGCAATTCGACGACGACGCCCAGCTCGACGACTCGCAGGTGCAGGACCGCCGGGGCATTCCCGGCGGCGGGCTGGCGATCGGCGGTGGCGCGGTCGGCATCCTCGGCCTGGTGCTGGCACTGGTGTTCGGGTTCGACCCGGGTCTGCTGAACTCGGTGACCGGCTCCGGCGGCGGCAAGCCCGCGACGGGGCAGGCCGCCGGTTCCACGGACCAGCAGACCTCGACCTGCAAGACCGGCGCGGACGCCAACAAGCGGCAGGACTGCCGGATCCTGGCGGTGGTGAACAGCGTGCAGAACTACTGGCAGGGCGACTTCGCGAGCCGCGGCAGGCAGTACTCGCTCGCGCCGACCGTACTGTTCACCGACCGGGTCCAGACCGCCTGCGGCGCGGCGACCTCGGCGGTCGGGCCGTTCTACTGCCCGGGCGACCACAAGGCCTACTTCGATCTCGGCTTCTTCAACGACATGACCCGCCAACTGGGCGCCCAGGGCGGCCCGTTCGCGGAGGCGTACGTGGTGGCCCACGAGTACGGGCACCACGTGCAGACGCTGCTCGGCACCATGGCGAAGGTCGGCAACGACCGGCAGGGCGCGGACAGCGCCTCGGTGAAGCTGGAGCTCCAGGCGGACTGCTACGCGGGCGTGTGGACGCACCACGCCACCACCACCCCGCAGGCCTCCACCGGCCGTCCGCTGATCACCAAGCTGACCGACGAGGACATCGCCCGGGCGCTGGACGCCGCCGAGTCGGTCGGCGACGACCGGATCCAGCAGCGCGCCACCGGAAAGACCAACCCGGAGACCTGGACGCACGGCTCCTCGGCGCAGCGCACCCAGTGGTTCACCACCGGCTACCGGACCGGCGACCTGACGAAGTGCAACACCTTCGGCTGACCGGCGGACTCGACGGGGTGATATGCAGCCTTTCTGACGGTCTGTCAGGTTAGGCTCCAGGGGCCGACGTTGTCCCCGATCTCGTTCGGAGTGAGCCCATGCGCCTCGGCCGACTGACCCTGGCCGCCGCCGCTCTGCTGCTGATGACGACCGCGAGCGTGCCCTCGGGCACGCCGCTCAGCCAGACCGAGCGGCACACGGCCCTCTCCTCGGACGCCGTCCGGCCCCGCGGCACGGCGCCCCGCCCCGCGGTGCAACGGGCCCTGCACGAGGTGCCGTTCGGCGCCTTCGTCGGCTCCTGGAACGACTACATCCCGAACATCGCCCGGATGGCGTCCTGGCTGAACAACGCCAACATGCAGGTCGGCCACACCTACCTGGCCGGCAACGGCTGGCAGGACGTCGAGGGCGAGCCGGTGGTGCTCGGCCTGTGGTCGCAGTGGCGGCAGGCCGACCCGGCCCGACGGCTGGTGCTGGGCGTGCCGATGCTGGTCCCCAACGAGGCCGACGTGCCGGACGCCGAGGTGGCCGGCCTGCTGGCCCGCGGCAACAAGGGCGAGTTCGACCAGCACTTCCTGCGGCTGGCCCGCAAGTTGGTGGCGCTGGGGGGCGGTGACACCGTCCTCACCCTGGGCTGGGAGATGAACGGCACCACCTACACCTCGCGCTGCCGGCCCGACCCGAGCGCCTGGAAGACCTACTGGCGGCGGATCGTCGGCGTGATGCGCTCGGTGCCCGGGCAGCACTTCACCTTCGACTTCACCCCCACCCGCGGGCTGGACGCGATCCCCTGGACGCGCTGCTACCCGGGCGACGACGTGGTCGACATCCTCGGGATGGACAGCTACGACATGCCCGCGGGCGCCACCTTCGACGACTACGTCAGGGAGCCCTACGGGCTGCAGGACCAGGTGGAGTTCGCGGCCAAGCGCGGCAAGCCGGTCTCCTACCCGGAGTGGGGGCTGTTCCACAACGGCGACAACCCGGAGTACGTGCGACGGATGGTGGAGTGGATGCGCACCCACGACACCGCCTACCAGACCGTCACCGACTACTGCCCGCACGGCTTCTGGCAGTGCAAGGACAACCCGAAGTCGGCGGAGGTCTACCGGCAGTTGATGTCCGGCTCGACCGGGGCGGCGGGGTAGGCCGAGCCGTCACCGGAGCCGGGCCCGCACCAGCGCCTCCTTCAGCTTCGGCAGCCTGGTCCGCAGCAGCTGCACCGCGGCGATCCGGGCCCGCACCCGCAGGGCCCGGGCCGCGGCGGACGGGGCGAGTCGGCCGGGGCCGAACACCAGTCGCTGGTTGGGGAGTTGATCCGGCCGCCAGCGCTGCTTGTACGGCTCCTGGCCGCGCAGCAGGCTCAACTGCGGGATCCCGGCGGCGCGCACCTCGTCCAGCGCGGCGCCGAACAGCAGGCCGGCGATGTCCAGCCGCTCGCGCAGTGCCGGGTGGGCGCCGTACATGTACAGGCCGCCGAACGGGGCGCAGAGCAGCACCAGGTCGACCGCCAGCACCTCCCCGTCGAGCTCGAAGCGCTGTATGGCCGCCCGGCGGGTGGCCACCAGTCCGGCGGTGGACTCGGCGAGGTGGTGTGCGAAACGCTCGCTGCGGTGCTCCGGGGTGACTCCGCGAGCCTGCCACTGGAGACGGTGCAGACGAAGCAACTCGCGGACGGTGTCCGGGACTTCGTCGGCCGTGGCGGAGTGCACCCGGATCCCGGCTTCGGCGATCCTGCGCAGCTTGACCCGGCTGCGCTGCGCGGTCTTGCCGGGCAGCCGCTTGAGCAGCTCGTCCATCGGGACGGCGGGCAGGTACTGGCACATCGAATCGGCGAACCGGTGCCGGCGGCCCCGCCAGTGCGCGAACACCCGCTGCACGGCCGCCTCGGGGCGCACCTCGCGCAGCTCCAGGCTGTGCCAGGGGCGGCGCAGCGGCAGTGCGGCGGCGAGTTCGGCCGCGGCCCGGTCGGCGCACTCGTCGTCCAGCAGGACGTCGGTGAAGTCGACCAGGCCCGCGCCCAGGTTGGTCAGGCCGCCGAACGGGCCGCGACGGCGCAGCGCGGCGGCGGCGACCAGCCGCCCGTCGCGGCGGACCAGCACCACGACCAGCCCGCCGGGCCGACCGTAGCCGCGCCACCAGGACCGCAGCCACGGCGCGGCCTGGAACGCGGTGGCGGTGGAGCAGCGCCGGTACAGGTCGTCCCACTCGTCGGCGACCAGGTCCAACGCGTCGTCGGTGCGCAGCACTTCGGCGGCCCACCGGTCGCGCTCGGCGGCGGAACGGTCGCCCTGGACGGGCACCCGGGCATCGGCGGAACGCTGTTGACGGAGCTTCACCGGTACACCCCCTCGGACCGCGAGGTCTCGGCCTGGCCGGGCAGCACGGCCCCGACCGCCGGGACGGTCCTGCGGCGGGTGAGCATCGCCAGCGTGCCGAGCAGGACGCCGGCGGCGCCGCCGACCGCGGTGTCCAGCGTGGCGGACGGCGAGGTCGGTGCGTCGGGTTCGGCGGCGGCGGCCAGTTGGACCAGCTTGACGCCGGTCTCCCTGCTGCCCGCATTGCCGAACGCGATCAGCGACCTGGCGACCGCGCCGGCGTTCTGCACCGCGTCCTCGGGCCGAGGACCGGTGCCGGTGATCTCGATCACCGGCGCGTCCGGGGAGGTGGTGCCGCGCACCAGGGCGGCCAGCGCGGCCACCGAGTGGTGCGTCTCGGCGGCGGCGCCGAGCAGCACCTGCGGCTGGCCGGTGAGCCGGCCGTAAGCCTGCGCGAAATTGACGGCATTGGCGTTCTCGCCCTGAGCCTGCGGCACCACCACCACGTACGCGGACGAGGCGTAGGAGGGGTGCGCGACGACGGCATAACCGGCACCGACCGCCGCACCGAGCGGAACGGCAACGGCCATCGGCCACCAATGGCGGGCCAACGCGCGAGCGCGGAGGCGTAGTTCGGGCATCGGGGTGACTCCAGAGGAACGAGAGGGGACGAGGTCAGTGGACGCGAGCCGCCGCACCCGGCGCGACGGCGACGGCCGCCGACCACCGGCGGCGCGCCAGCGCACGGACGCGGCGGCCGGGTTCGAGCGACAGCGGTCGGGCGGGCCGGCGTCCCGGCGCGTCGGCACGGCGGGGATCGGGCATCGGGAGGACTCCAGGAAAAGAGAGCGAGCGAGGTCAGTGCGCGACGGCGCGCGGCACCGGGCCGGGAGCGGGCAGCGAGGCGGAAACGGCCGTCAACTCACGGACGCAGCAGCCCGGCTCGGGCGACGGCGGTCGGGCGGGCCGGCGCCCCGGCGCGTCGGCACGGCGGGGATCGGGCATCGGGAGGACTCCAGGGAACAGCGGGGACGGGGTCAGTGCGCGCCGGCGCGGCGCCGGGCAGGGTGGCGGGGGCCCGGTAGGGTGCCGGCCGACTCGCGGTAGAGGGTGGCCAGTTCGGCTGCGATGCGGGTGATGTCGTAGTGGGCGACGGCGGGCGGCACCGGGACGGGGCCGGGTGGTGCGGCCGCAGCTGCCGTCAGTTCGCGGGCGTAGCGGGCGGGTTCGGACGGCAGCAGTCGGGCGTGCGGGGCGGCGGCGGGCGGCAGTTCGGCCAGGGCCGGGCAGGCGGAGTGGAGGACCGGCAGACCGGCGGCCAGGGCCTCCAGTGCGGCGAGCCCGAAGGTCTCCGCGCGGGACGGCGAGACCAGGATGTCCATCGCGGTGAGCAGTTCGGGCACGTCGTCGCGTTCGCCGGTGAGCACCAGTCGGTCGCGGACGCCCAGTTGCTCGGCCCGGGCGGTGAGTTCGGCCCGTTCGGGGCCCTCGCCGACCAGCAGCAGCCGGGTGCCCGCCGGGAGCCCGGTGAGCGCCTCCAGCGGGACGTGGAAGCGCTTGCCGGGCACCAGCCGGCCGAGCCCGCCGACCACGAATGCGTCGGCGGGCAGGCCGAGTTCGGCGCGCAGGCGGGTGCGGTGGGCGGCTCGTTCGGCGGGTGGGAAGCGGTAGCGGGCGGCGTCGATGCCGTTGGGCAGCCGCCGCACCCGGTGGGCGGGCACGCCCCAGGCGTCGAGCACGGCGGCGACCTGGCCGGAGACCGCCAGGGTGGTGCTGCCGAGCCGTTCGGCGGCCAGGTACAGCGCCTTGACGCCGCGCGAGGTGGGCCGGCCCTCGATCACCCCGGCCTGCAGCGAGTGCTCGGTGGCGAGCACGCCCTGCACCCCGGCCAGCCGGGCGGCGAGGCGGCCGTACAGCATGGCCCGGTACAGGTGGGTGTGGACCAGGTCGTACCGGCCGGTGCGGATCAGCCGGGTGAGCCGGGGCAGTACGCCGAGGTCGCGGTTGCCGCGCATGGCGAGGTGGTGGACGGTGAAGCCGTCGGCGCGCAGTTCGCGGGCCACCGTGCCGGGGTCGGTGAGGGTGGCCACCTCGTGTCGCTGGTCGGTCGGCAGGTGCCGGAGCAGCAGCGCGAGTTGGCGTTCCGCGCCGCCCGCGTGCAGGCCGGTGACCACGTGCAGGACTTTCACCGCCACTCCCCCGCGGCGGCCTTCGGCGGGGCCCAGCGCAGCCCGGTGACGGCCTCGCGCCAGCGGTGCCGGCCGTGCTTGGCGCGCAGCCGCCAGGCGCCGTCGCGGTCGCCGACGTAGCAGCGCGGCAGGGCGTGCCGGCCGGTCAGCGAGCAGTGGTCGATGGCGCAGGCGTAGTCGTAGCCGGCGTCCCGGACGGCCCGGGTGGCGGGCAGGTCGACGGAGCCGTACGGGTAGCAGAAGCCGGTGACGGGTCCACGGACCAGGTCCTCCAGCTTGTGCCGGCTCTCCTTGGTCTGGCGTTCCAGCGCGGCGGGCGACAGCCCGGACAGCGCCTGGTGGCCGAGGCCGTGCGAGCCGATCTCCCAGCCGGACGCGGCCAGTTCGGTGACCTGTTCGACCGTCAGCAGCTTCTTCCGCGGCCCTTCGGCGTCCCAGTGGTTGGCGGCGCCCAGCAGGTCGGGCATCACGTACGCGGTGGCGGTGAAGCCGTATTCGCGCAGCACCGGAACGGCGTGCCGGGCGAAGTCGGCGTAGCCGTCGTCGAAGGTCAGGCCGACCAGCCGGGACTCCCGGCCGAGGGCCTGTGCGGCCAGCAGTTCGCGGACGCTGACGCCGCGTCGGCCGGAGCGGTGCAGCCAGTCCATCTGCTCGGCGAACCGTTCGGGGCTGACGGTGAGCTGGTAGGGATCCTCGTCATCCTCGGCGACCGAGTGGTACATCAGGATCCAGGGTGCGAGCCGGGGCGCGAGCGACTGCGTCGGCAGACAGGTTTCAACGGCCATGCGGCTTCCCTTCGGCGGGTGCGGGGGCGTGCGGTCGGCGGGCCCGGGCCAGGAGTGCCAGGACCGGCCCGCGGACCTCGGGCACGCCGAACAGCGTGCCGAGGAGCGCGAAGACCAGCAGGACGGTGACGCCGCCGAGCAGGGCGGCGGACAGCGGCGTGGTGACCGCGCGGATGGCGAGCGAGCCGATCCCGGCGGCGGCGATCGCCGCGGCCAGCAGCCGGGCCTGCCCGCCGAGCACCAGCCCGAGCCGCAGCGCGACGCCGCGCAGCATCAGGCCGCGCATCAGCAGGGCCGCGGTGAAGGTGATCCCGACCGCGTTGCCGGCGGCCAGGCCGGGCGCCCCGAACCGCGGGGTCAGGGTGACGCCCAGGGTGAACGTCACGACCAGCCCGAGCATCATCGCGCCGACCGGGTACCAGTCCAGCCAGGTGGTCCGGTCGCCCTCGGCGCGCGGGGCGTCGGCCCGCCGCACCACCGGCCGGACGCAGAAGTACGGCCGCACCATCACGCCGATCATCGCCTGGGCGGGCAGGCCGAAGCTGTACACCCGGATGACGGCCGCGGTGGCCTCGGTGTCGGCGGGCCCGAACGCGCCGCGCTGGAACAGCAGCGCGGCCACGGCGGGGGCGCAGGCCAGCAGGAAGGCGGTGCCGAGCAGCACCAGCGCGGCGGCCTGGCCGAGGTCCTTCTCGACCCGGTCGCGGGCGGCGGTGAGGTCGCCGGCGGCCATCGCCCGGGCCACCACCGGGAACGTCACGGTGACGATCAGGATCGCCGA
Source organism: Kitasatospora griseola (assembly GCF_044999035.1). Lineage (NCBI taxonomy): Bacteria > Bacillati > Actinomycetota > Actinomycetes > Kitasatosporales > Streptomycetaceae > Kitasatospora > Kitasatospora griseola. Next base: position 2,474,489 of record NZ_CP173360.1, read on the forward strand.
GGTCATCGCCAACTGGCTGACTTTCGCGGCGTAGTTGAGGTGCGAGATGGTGCCGGGCGGCAGCGCCGAGCCGAGGTAGCGCTCGATGAACACCTGGGACTGCCGGGTCAGCGAGAACGCGGCCACCGGCAGCAGCGCCAGCGGGATCAGCACCAGTCCGCGGCCGGCCCCGCGCCGCCGGGTCCGCCGCCGCTGCCGGGCGTGCAGCCGGCGGACGAACGGCACCACCAGCACGCCCGCCATCAGCAGGCTGCCGAGCGCCACACCGAGCGCGGCGGAGCGCACCCCGAGCAGCCGGTGGCCGCTGAGCAGCAGCGCCAGGATGCCCAGGTTGTACATCACGTAGATGACGGCGGGCGCGGTGAAGGCGTGCAGCGCGCGCAGCGCGGAGGCCAGGTAGCCGGCCACCCCGAACGGCACCACGGTGACCGCGGTGATCCGGGTGCAGGTGACGGCGAGCCGCGGGTCGGCCAGGCCGGGGGCGAGCAGGTCGACCAGCTGCGGGGCGAACAGTGCGACCGTGCCGGACAGCGCGCACAGCGCGAGCAGCAGCCAGGGCAGCGTGGAGCGGGTCAACTGCCGTACCGGGTCCGGGCCCTGTCCGCGTTCCTCGCGCAGCACCAGGGCCAGGCTGAAGGCCGGGACCATCAGGAAGGCCATCGCGTCCTCGATCAGCAGTGGCGCGGCGGTCTCCGGCACCGTCCAGGCGACCAGGAACGCGTCGGTGCCCTGGTTGGCGCCGAAGTAGCGGGCCAGCAGCAGGTCCCGGAGCAGGCCGAGGCCGGAACCGGCCGCGCTGAGCAGGGCCGTCACGCCGAAGGCCTTGGCCAGGAAGCCGCCCCGGGGCCCGGTGTCGTCGCCGTCGGTGCGCGGGCCCGGTACGGGGACGGTCGTGGTGACCGCGGCCACCGGCTGGTCGGTCGTCATGCGCCGTTCGCTCCACGGGAGTCGGGACCGGTGGCTGCCCGGGCGTCGGGACCCGGCAGCGCGGTGCGGGCGGCGAGCCCGAGCACCACGGAGGTCAGCACGGTGGTGGTGCCGCCGATGTCGGCGTACAGGAAGTCCCAGAGCACCCAGCAGAGCAGTGCGAGGGCGGCCAGGCCGGGGCCGGCGGCGCGGCGCAGGGAGCCCAGCAGCAGGGTCAGGAACAGCGCCAGGTAGGCGAGGACGCCGAGCAGGCCCTGTTCGCTGAGCACCAGGAAGTACATGTTGTGCGGGGAGAGCAGCGGTTCGCGCTGGAAGCCGATGGTGGAGTCGGCGGCGTCGCTGCCGGAGGAGAGCCGGAGCGGGGCGTGGCTGTCGCGCAGTTGCTGGAACGCCTTGGGTCCGGCGCCGGCCACCGGGTGGTCCTGCCAGATCCGGCCGGCGGTGGCCCACAGGTCGTAGCGGTCGGAGACGGACTGGTCGGGGGCGGCGGAGACCGAGCCGATCGAGCTGAGCCGCTCGGTGACGCCGGACGCGCCGAGGCCGAGCCCGCCGACCAGCACCACCGCGGCGGCCCCGCCGACCAGCACGCCCCGGACGGCCAGCCGGGCGTCGGCGCGCAGCAGCAGCACGGTGGCGGCGACCGCGGTGGCGATCCAGCTGCCCCGGCTGAACGACACCGCCAGCGGAAAGGCCAGGAACGCCGCGCTCGCCCACATCGCGCGGCGCAGCGGGCGGCTGCCGCCCGGCCCGCGCTCGGCCAGGCCCAGCCCGAGGGCGGCCAGCAGCCCGAACGAGACCACGCCGGACATCGCCATGATGTCGAGCGCGCCGAAGGTGCCGACGGCGCGGATCGGCTGCCCGGTGTAGGAGGCGCCGGTCCGGGTCAGGTACTGGAACGCGCCGACCGCGCCCTCGATCAGCGCGGCCAGCACGAAGGAGCCGAGCACCAGCCGCTGGTCGGCCCGGTCGCGGACGGCGAGCACCACGGCGGCGGGCACCAGCACGAAGATCTGCACCAGCCGGACGAAGCCGGTGAGGCTGGCGGACGGGTCGACGGAGTGCACGGTGGCGACGGCGGCGGCCAGCACCACGGCGCCGAACAGCGCGCCGGCGGCCGGGTCGAGCCGGGGCAGCCGGCCGCGCAGCAGGCCGACCGCGATCAGGGCGACCAGGGCCAGCGAGGCCAGGTCGGCCGGGGTGACGTGGACGGCGGCGGTGACGTCCTTCTCCCCGGTCGGGACGCAGACCAGCAGCACGGTGGCGGCCGCGAGCCGGCTCGGCCGGGGAGCGGCTATGCCGGTGAACCGGCCGGCGGAGAGCGGGAGTCGGAGGGTGACGGCCACGGTGCGGTTCAGCTCCCGTCCGGGCGGACCACCAGGGCGGCGGTGCGCAGCAGGATCTTGGCGTCCTGCCACAGCGTCCAGCCCTCGATGTAGCGGTTGTCGAAGCGGGCCCGGTCCTCGATGGAGGTGTCCCCGCGCAGGCCGTTGACCTGGGCCAGGCCGGTGAGCCCGACCGGGACGCGGTGCCGGTCGGCGTACTCGGGGTAGGCCTGGCCGAACCGCAGGACGAAGTAGGGGCGTTCGGGGCGCGGGCCGACCAGGCTCATGTCGCCGCGGAGCACGTTCCACAGCTGCGGGAGCTCGTCCAGCGAGGCCTTGCGCAGGAACTTGCCGACGACGCCCATCCGGTGGTCCTGCGCGATGTTCCAGCGGGTGGCCGACTCGCGCTCGTTGCTGGGGCGCAGGGTGCGGAACTTGAGGAGGGTGAACACCCGGCCGTCGAGCCCCGTGCGCTGCTGGCGGAACAGCACGCCCGGGCCGGTCTCCCAGCGCACCGCGAGGGCGCAGGCGGCCAGCACCGGGGAGAGCAGCAGCAGGCCGAGGCCGGCCGCCGCGATGTCGAAGCCGCGCTTGACGACCCAGCCGTGCCGGCGCATCGCGGGGGCGCCGAGCCGCAGGCAGGGGAAGCCCCACAGGTGGTCGCCGGCGCCCTGCACGGAGTCGAACTCGCGCAGGCCGGGCAGCAGCCAGACCTGGCAGCCGAGCCGGGCGGCCTGCCGCAGCGCGGCCAGCGTGTCCGCGTCGTCGGCGGAGCCGCCGGTGGCCAGCACGTGGTGGACGCGGTAGCGGCGCAGCACCCGGCCGAGCACCTCGCGGCCGCCGAGCACCGGCAGCGGGCTGCCGGGGGGCAGCAGCAGCGGGTCGGCGTCGAGGTAGCCGACCGGCCGCAGGCCGTACTCGGGGCGGGCGGCGAGCACCTCGGCGATCCGCTGGCCGAGTTCGCCGGCACCGAGGATCAGCACCGGGCTGGGGCGGCGGCGGCGGGCCCGGCGGGTGCGGTGGTGGACGTAGGCGCGGCCGAGGGCGGCGAGCGGGAGCATCAGCAGCAGCAGGGCGAGCAGCCGCAGCGGGCCGGTCGCGCCGTGGTCGTTCCAGTGGCCGGTCAGGCAGGCGTCGGCAGTGACGGCGAAGGCGGTGGCGACGGCGGCGCGGGCGGCCAGGGCGGGGAACTCGTCGAGGACGGAGAGGCTGAGCCGGCTGCGGTAGAGGCCGCCGGCCAGGTTGAGCGGGAGCAGGGCGGGCAGCAGCAGGAGCGCGGTGACGGTGGGCCGGGCGGTGGCCGGGGCGGTGGCGGCGGCCGCCAGCGCGACGGCCAGGGTGTCGGCGCCGGCGAGCGCGAGCGGCAGGGCGACCCGAGAGTGCAGCCGGCCGCGGTGGCGGCCGACCGCGGTCGAGGTCCGGGGTGGCAGCGCCCGCGTGCTCGGCCGGTCGAGCAGTCCCGCGCCGTGGCGGTTGCCGTGGCGGCCGGAGGCCTCCAGCACGGAGGCCGGTCGCGACACACTCTCGTGGTCAATGCTCATCAGCGCACGAACTCCCCTGCTGTGAAGCCGTTCCAGGCAAGCACCTGCGGCCGAGAAGCACGGTCGACCAATTCCCTGGAGAAAAATGGGACGAAGCAGGCAGAATCAGACATTACCGAACGCCTTTACCAGAACAGGCAGCTGACATGCCATTTCATTCCACCCGCCTAATAATCCGACCCTCAGGAGAGAAGGTCGCCCCGATCCGGGCGGCCGTTCACGGCCTGACAAACGATCAGAACCGCTGCGGGACACGGGATGTGCGGCCCACCGGGACTACCCGGCTCCGAACAATAGTCCGGTAAATTGCCGCCACCTGCGAGATTACTTGCCGGATATCGTGATGATCTGCCACGTGCGCCCGGGCCAGAACACCGCGCCGTTCGCATTCGATCCGATCCGAGAGGAATTCGACCAGCCGTTCGCCCATCGCACGGGGATTCTCCGGCGGCACCACCGAACGGCCCCGCTCGCCGGGCGGCAGGCACTCCCGCGCCCCCGCCACATCGGTCAGCAGCACCGGCCGCCCGCAGGCCATCGCCTCCAGCGGCGCCAACGCCATTCCCTCCCAGCGCGAGGGCAGCACCGCCAGGTCGGCGGCCGCCAGCCACAGCCGCGGATCCGCCACGTCGCCCTCCAGTCGCACCCCGGACGGCACGGGCAGCGCCCGCACCCGGCGGGCCAGCGCCTCCGCGTCCGGGCCGCCGCCGACCAGCACCAGCCGGGCCGCCGGCAGCCGCCGCTGCACCTGCTCCCAGGCGTCCAGCAGCACGTCCTGGCCCTTCTGCCGGCACAGCCGGCCGACGCACACCGCCAGCGGGGCGGACTGCTCCAGGCCCAGGGCCATCCGGGCGGACCGCCGGGACGCCGGGTCGGCGGGCGTGAAGTGCGCCAGGTCCACGCCGTTGGGCACCACCCGCCAGTCCGCGACCAGCCCGGCCGCCACGCCGTCCGCCCGCTCCTGCTCGCTGACGCACAGCAGGGTGCGGGACCACCGGGTGGCGTACTGCTCCCAGCGCAGACCGACCGTGGCGAGGACGCCCTCGACGGCGGCGAACGACCAGGCGTGCGGCTGGAACACGGTGGGCACGGCGCCGCGGGCGGCCAGCCGGCCGGCCAGCCCGGCCTTCGCGCTGTGCAGGTGCAGCACGTCCGGGCGGGCGGAGCGGAGGATCCGACGCAGCCGCCAGGCCTCGCCGACGGCGCCCGGTCCGGGTGGGCGTTCGGCGGGCCAGTCCAGCACCCGGGCACCGACGGCGGCGGCCTCGTGGGCGAGCCGACCGCCGGGCGGGCAGGCCACCAGGACCCGGCAGCCGGCCGCGCGCTGACCGCGCACCAGGTCGACCACCACCCGGGCCACGCCGCCGTCGACCGGTTGGGAGACATGAAGGATCGTCATCTGCACGGCCCGGAGCCTAAGTTGGCGGCCGCGGGCGGCCGGGGTCGCTTCACCCTTCCCGGGGACGCAGAACACCCGCACGGCTGATCAGCCGTACGGGTGTCCGAATCTCCGGGCGGTTCAGCCGAGTTCGGCCGCCAGGTTGGCCAGCACCTGGTCGTGGATCCGGTTCAGGCCCTTGGGGGCGAAGGTGCGCTCGAAGAAGCCGCCGATGCCGGTCGCGCCGGTCCAGGTCGCCTCCACGGTGACCTTGCTGCCGCTCTGGCCGTTGGCCGCGACCGTCCAGGTGATCACCATCGAGGAGTTGGCGTCGGTCTCCACCAGGGTGTCCGGGCTCGGCGCGGTCACCGTGAACAGGCAGTCCCGGACCCGCTTCTCGGTGGCCTGGAGCTTCCAGTGAACCTGGGTGCCCGCGCCGGTGCCGCCGGCCCGCACCTCGTACTCGCTGTACTGCGCGGGCAGCAGCTTCGGCCGGGTCACCGTGTAGTCGGCCAGCGCCTCGTACACCCGGGCCGGGTCGGCCCCGTACGTCCGCTCGGTGGTGGCGTGCACCTTGCCCATCTGTTCACTTCTCCTCGGTCCGGTCATCTGCGCATCTGCACTCGACGTCGCGGCCAAGCCAACCATCGCCGTCGGCCCCCGCCAAACCGGGAAACGGGCGGGTCTCCGGCCAGGCGTTAGGGTGGGCGGATGCTCGATGAGGTGACGGCGCTGCGGTACGTCGATCCGCTGCGCGCGGGCGGCTCGGTGCCCGGGGTGGTGGAGACCGACGACCTGGGCACGTACGTGGTGAAGTTCACCGGTGCGGCGCAGGGCGTCAAGGCGCTGGTGGCCGAGGTGATCGTCGGCGAGCTGGCCCGGCGGCTCGGGCTGCGGGTGCCGCCGCTGGTGCTGGTGGACTTCGACCCGGCCGTGGCGGCGGACGAGCCCGACCAGGAGATCCAGGACCTGCTGAAGGCCAGCGCGGGCCGCAACCTGGGCATGGACCTGCTGCCGGGCGCCCGGGACTTCAAGCCCGGGATGATCGAGGTCTCCCCCGCCGAGGCCGGCCGGGTGGTCTGGCTGGACGCACTGACCGGCAACGTCGACCGCAGCGTGCACAACCCGAACCTGATGGTCTGGCACGGCAGGCTCTGGCTGATCGACAACGGCGCCGGGCTGATCTTCCACCACCGCTGGTCCTCGGCGCACGCCTCGGTGCACAAGCGCTACGACCTCAGCGGCCACGCACTGGGCGGCTACGGCCCCGACCTGGCCGCCGCGGACGCCGAGCTGGCGCCCCTGGTGACGCCCGAACTGCTCGCCGAGGTCGCCGCGTTGGTGCCGGACGCCTGGCTGGCCGACGAGCCGGGCTTCGACTCCCCGGCCGCCGTCCGGGCCGCGTACGTGCAGCACCTGGCCGCCCGGGTCACGAACTCCGCGGCCTGGCTGCCGGAGGGGTTCGCCACCCCAGAGCAGATCCGGGCCGCCGAGGAGCGGGCCGCGGCGGCCCGCACGGCGGCCCGTCCGGCCTGGTTGAAGCAGGTGCCGAACCGGGCCGGCCTGGCCTCCGTGGAGTCCGACTGGTCCCGGCACGTCGGCAGCGAGGACTGACCTGCGGTCGGCAGCGCGACACCGCCGGGCACCGACAGCCAGAACCCGCCGACGCCCGGCCGATCGAGCACGCGACAACGACCAATGGCCGCTGCCACGTTGAACCGATCCCGGAACACCGACGAAACCTGACCCACGACCGACTGCACCACAATCCACACCACCGGCCCGCGGGCCCACCGAACTGACCTACGGCCGACTGCACGACACTGCCGGGCACCGACAGCCCGGAACCGCCGACGCCCGGCCGATCGAGCACGTGACAACGACCAATGGCCGCTGCGATGTTCAGCCGATCCCGGAACACCGACGAAACCTGACCCGCGACCGGCTGCACCACGATCCACACCACCGGCCCGCGGGCCCACCGAACTGACCTACGGCCGACTGCACGACACCGCCGGGCACCGACAGCCAGAACCCGCCGACGCCCGGCCGATCGAGCACGCGACAACGACCAATGGCCGCTGCCACGTTGAACCGATCCCGGAACACCGACGAAACCTGACCCGCGACCGGCTGCACCACAATCCACACCACCGGCCCGCGGCCCGCCGAGCAGCAGCGGTGAGCTTGACGGCCCGCCACCGGCCAGGCAGCGGCGAAACCGTCGGCCCACCAACAGCCGCAACACGTCCGACGACCGCCCGGCCGACCAAGCCGTCCCAACTCCGCCGAACACCCACAGCCTTGGCGACGATGAGGCCAACGGCCCGCCACCGGCCAGGCAGCGGCGAAACCGTCGGCCCACCAACAGCCGCAACACGTCCGACGACCGCCGGGCCGATCAGGTCGGGTCAGTTCCGCCAGGCGTCCGCGGCCTTGGCGGCGTTGACCACGCCCGCCCCGTAGAAGCCGTTGTTGGCCAGGGTGCCCTCGCAGGTGGCCTGGTAGGCGCCGGTGCCGCCGGGGTTGAACACGCCGGTCGGGCAGGCGTGCGGGTCGGCCTGCTTCACCAGCAGGCTGCGCAGCTGCTCGGCGTTGGCCCCCGGGTGGGTGGAGGCGAGCAGCGCGAGGACGCCGGCCACGTGCGGGGAGGCCATCGAAGTGCCTGACATGTAGCCGTACTTGTTGCCGGGGAGGGTGGAGAGCACTCCGCCACGGCGGTCGGGGGTGTCGGGCGCCTGGAAGGCGGTGGCGTCGCCGCCGGGGGCGGAGACCGCGACCTTGTTCAGGCCGTAGCTGGAGAAGTAGGACTTGTCGCCCTTGGCGCCGATCGCCGAGACCGCGATCACGCCCGGCAGCTCGGCGGGCAGGTCGAGGCAGCTGGCGTCGATCGGCCGGCCGCCGGGGGTGGTGTCGTCGGGGCTGCTGACGTCGACGGTCTTGTGCGCCAGGTCGATGTTCTCGTTGCCCGCGGCGGCGACGTTCAGCACCCCGCCCCGGCGGGAGTAGTCGACGGCCCGGCGGACGGCCTCGCTGACCGCGCCCTGGTCGGGGTCGCCCGCGCAGTTGAACATCCACGGGTCAACGTAGTAGCTGTTGTTGGTGAGGGTGAAGTGGTGCTCGGCGGCCCAGACGAAGCCGCAGATCGCGTACTCGGGGTAGATGAATCCGCCGTTGTCGACCACCTTCACGGCGGCCACCCGGACGCCGGGGGCGATGCCCTCGATGCCCTTGCCGTTCTTGGCGGCGGCGATGGTGCCGGCCACGTGGGTGCCGTGGCTGCTGCTGGTGGGCTGCCAGGACTGCCAGCTGGTGTCGGGGCGGCCGCTGAGGCAGGACGCGGAGAGCGCCGGGTCGACGGCGGCGGCCAGGTCCTCGTGGGTGGCGTCGATGCCGGAGTCGAGCACGCCGACCACCACGTCGCGGTTGCCGAGGGCGGACTTGTGCGCCTGGTCGACGCCGATCTGCCGCATGTCCCACTGGTTGGCCCAGAGCGGCTCGTTGCCGTCGGCGGCGGCGGCGGGCACCGCGGTCTCCTCGACGGTGGACTCGACGTCGGCGGCCTGGATCCCGGCGGTGCGGCTGGCGCCGACCGAGTCGATGGTCTTCGACTGGCGGAGCCGGGCGGCGAAGCCGGGGTCACCCGAGCGGGCGATCACCACGCCTATCTGCTCGTAGGAGGCGACCACGCTGCCGCCGGCCGCCTCGATCTCGCGCTCGGCCTTCTTGGTCTGCCCGTGGTTGGCCTTGGTGTTCACCACGTAGTTCATCGGCTGCCCGGTGGCGGCCGGGGTGGCCGCCACGGCCGCGCCTGCCGCGGGTCCGGCGAGGGCGCCGGCCGTGACCAGTGCGAGACCTGCGGCGAGGAGTGCGGAGCGGCGGATCCGGGGAACGCTCATAGGGGTTGACCCTCCCGACTGTCGGCGGACGCGATCGAGGGTGATCGAAGGCGCGCGAATGGCCGGGAGACTATTCATCCCATATGACAAAAATCAAGAGGTAGTAAAACAATCGGCCTAGAGCGGACGAGTGCCCGGTCCGCTGTCGGTCGGACCGGGCACTCGGGCTGCGGGGCGGTGCCGCCGGCGGTCGGTCAGCCGCCGAACAGCTCACCGTAGGCGGCCATCGCCGTGGCGATGTCGGCCTGCGCCCAGAACCGGTGGTACGTGAAGGTCGGCGCCGCACCGCCGTTCAGGTAGCTCTGCACCTTCGCGAACGACGGATCGTTCCGGTACCAGGACCGGATCGACAGGAAGGTCGAACTCCCGTTGATCGCATCGCCGTTGGGCATGGTGCCGGTCCAACCGCCGGGCACCGACACCGAGTCCTTGAACCGGCTGTAGTCGGTGCGGGTCTCCGGCACCGAGATGCCCAGCGCGTCCTGGTTGTTGGCCCACATGCCGTCCAGCAGCTTCTGCGCGGCGGTCTTCGCCGCCGCGTTGCCGGACTTGGCCGCGTAGTAGGACAGCAGCTTGGCGTACGAGCCGGCCACCCCGACGTCGTTGGTGAAGTCGACGACGCTCACGTGCAGACCGGTGTTGGCGCCCGGCGAGGTGGCGTTCCAGCTGTCCGGCTTGCCGCTCCAGGCCAGCGTGGACGGGATCCTGAAGCTGCCGTCGGCGTTGAAGGTGGTCTGGGACAGCGCCCAGGTCACCCACTTGTCCAGGATGGCCTTGGCCCTGGTGTCACCGCTCGACCAGTAGTACTCGGCCATCCGCTCCAGGCCCCAGGCCTGGAAGCCGAACCACTGGTTGGACGGCGGGTCGTGGTAGACCGGCGCCTCGTCGTAGAACATCCCGTAGAAGGTCGGGGTGCCGGCCGGCGGGGTGTCGTAGCTGCCGTTCCAACTGTTGGTGGCACCGCCCGCGATGGCGCCCTCGCTGGACTGCAGCCACTGGGTGAACTCGACCTGGCGGGCCATCGAGGTGGTCCAGTCGGTCTTGCCGGTGCTCGACATCGGCGCCATCGCCGGGTCGTTGACCAGCGCGTACGCGGCCATCGGGTTCTGGTAGCCGCCGTGCGCCGCGCTGTCGCCGATCCGCCAGGCCCAGCCGGCCGAGGTGTCGGTGGCGCCGCCCCAGGCGTAGTACCAGGACAGCAGGTAGTGCTCGGAGCTCTTGCCGCTGCCGGCCGCGCAGGCGGTCGGGCCGACGCAGTTGCCGATCTTCTTGAAGTACTTGTCGAAGAACGAGTACCGCAGGTAGTCGCCCATCTTGCCGGCCTTGGCCACCGTGGTCGCCACCTGTGCGGCGTTGCCCTGCGCCTTGGCCCAGGTGTCCGCCCAGTACGCGGCCTGGATGGCACGGGCGTCGGCGTCCGGCGCGTCGGTGTACTTCCACTGCTTGGCGTAGGAGCTGTCCTTGATGAACAGGTCCAGGTAGCCGTTCTTGCCGCCGTAGGCGAACTTGTCGCAGGTCGGCTGCGGGATCGTCTCCCACACCGACTCCTGCGCGCCGCGCTGGTAGGTGTTGATGAACGACGGTCCGGTGTCGGTCGGCCCGGCCTCGCACTTGCCGGGCGCGTTGCCGTAGCCGTACACGTTGTCGACGTCCTGCAGCCAGTGCATGCCGTAGACGTCGTCGGTGCCGTACGCGCTCTTCAGCTCCGCGGCGATCGGGTCGTTGCCCGGGGTGACGGCGGAGTCCATCGCCGACGGGTAGTCGCTCGGCAGCGGGTGCTCGGGCGCGTAGGTGGCCGGCTTGGACGCGTTGTACGCCGAGTTGGTGGGCTGGTCGGCGTGACCCGGGATCATGTACGTCTCCATGAGCGTCCACGCCGAGTTGAACTTCGACCAGTCCTTGGTCACCCGCCCGTACTGGGCCTCCAGCCACAGCAGGTACGAGTACGCCTCCGAGGTGGTCTCGTGCCCCTGGTCGGGGGCCTCCACCAGCAGGGTCTCCACCGAGTGGTACGGGATGCCCTCCGGCGAGAAGTACCCGTTCGCCGGGTCCTTGATCTTGTTGTACAGCTGCAGGAACCGGTCGTTGTACACCCCGGACGCGGCGGCCAGTTCGGTCACCGTCACCGCCGAGGAGGTGTAGCCGGTGGCGGCCGAGGTGAACGTCGCCGCACCGGTGGAGGAGGCGTCGGCGGTGAGTGTGACGGTCTGCGCGGTGGACCAGTTGCTCGGCGTGAAGGTCAGCGTCCCACCGGAACTGACGGACAGTCCGGTGTTGCCCGACGTCCGGGTGGTGGTGACGGTGACGTTCGCGCTCGGCTGGCTGCTCAGCTTCACCGTGAAGCTGCCGGTCTTCCCCTGGTTGACCGACAGCGTCACCGGAGTGGCGGTGACGGCCGGCCCGGCCGCGACCGTGATGCCCGCCGGGGTCGACTCGCTGCTCGCCCCGAGACTGTCGTACGCCTTCGCGTACACCGAGTGGCTGCCGCTCGCCGCGCCCGTCCAACTGAAGCTGTACGGGGCGGTGGTGGCGGTTCCGAGCAGCGTGGTGTTGTCGTAGAACTCGACCTTCGCGATGCTCGCGCCGTCCGCCGCGCCCGCCGTCGCGGAGAGCGGGATCACCGCGCCCGCCTGGTAGGTGGCGCCCGGGGCCGGGCTGGTCAGCGTGGTGGTCGGGGCCGCGTGGGCCCCCGTGCAGCTGGTCCCGTTGACCGCGAACGCGGTGGGGGCCGCGTTGCTGCCGCTGTACGAGAAGTTGGCGCCCGCACTGACCGAACCACCGGCCGGGATCGTCCCGTTCCAGTCGGCGTTCACCACCGTGACGTTCTTCCCGGACTGGCTCCAGGTGCCGCTCCAACCCGCCCCGGAGAGCGTCTGGTTGCCGGCGTACGAGTAGGTGAGCGTCCAGCCGTTGAGCGCGGCGGCGCCCTTGTTGTTGATCGCCAGATTCGCGGTGAACCCGCTGCCCCAGTCGTTGACGGTGTAGTCCACCGAACACTGGACGGCGGCGGCCGACGCGGGCACCGCCACGGCGGTGGACAGGCCGGCCGTGAGCAGCAGCAGGGCGGCGCTCAGCGCCGTGGCCCGGTTGCGGGGTGGAGACATGACGGCTCCTCGGGTGGGGGTAGGTGGTGGGAGCGCTCCCAAATATCGGGAGGGGTGCGGGCAGTGTCAAGGGAGTGCGCAGCCGGGAGAGGTATCAACCCCCTTGCAGCAAAGCAAAATTGGGCGTCAGCGGTGGGAGCGCACCCGATCTGCCGCTCCCCGCTGCCACCGCCGCCATGAAACTTACGCCCGCCCGGCCGGCGCCCGCGCCACCCGCCCGCGCAGCCGATTGTCGTTCCACGCCGAGTGCCGGACCCCGGCCAGCTGCGTCAGCGTGTCCGGCGGGGTGTGCGGGTTGGCGGCGAGCGCCTGGTCGATGAAGGGCAGGCCGGTGCCCGCGAGCGCGCGCAGCGCGGCCGGGTCGCTCGCGGCGCGGGCGGCAGCCAGGTGATCGGCGGGCGTGGGCACGGGTTCGGACTCCTCGGGGCGGTCGGGCCCGCATGGTCTCAGCCCCGACCGACCGGCCACCACGGCATTTCGCGCGCGGCGGCGCTCCCGGCTACGGGCGGGCGGCGACCTGGATCAGGGCGTGGCGGCCGTCGGTGCGCCAGGGGGTGGCGGTGTTGTCGAGGCGGGTGACGGTGGCGGGGGTGAGGCCCACGACCACCTCCGACTTCAGGGTGCGCAGGGCCGCGACGGGGGACGGGAAGTGGCGGACGGTGTCGCCGAACGGCGTGGTCGGCGGCCAGAGTTGATCGCCGACCAGGCGGCGGTAGTTGAGGTCGCCCTTGAGGATCGTCATCGTCGCGGCGGCGAGCTCGGCGCGGAGGTCGGCCGGCATGGCGTGGAACGGCAGCGGCGCGCAGAAGAACGGGTGGGTGCGGACGACCAGTGCGCCGTCGTTCATGGCGCGCCACAGCCGGCCGCCGATCGCCTCGGCGGCCGGCGTGGGCGCGGTGCGCAGGCGGTCGAGGGCGGCGAGGACGTCGGCCGTCGTCGCGTCGGACACGTAGTACGGCTGCGGCTTCACGTACAGCACGACCTGCGCCGCGAGGCCGCCGGCCAGCAGGTGGTCGATCAGGACCAGGTCCGGCAGCAGCTCCCGGCCTGCGTTGTCCGCGATGACGCAGACCTGCCCGCCGCGGACCCGTTCCAGCTCGGTCCAGAGCGTCGCACTGTCGTCGGCGACCAGGTCGGCGGCGGCCGTCCCGGTGGCGTCGGCGGTGATCCCGAAGCTGAGGTCCGCGCGGTTGCCCCACAGCGCGGACGACAGCAGCGCCGCCGCCCGGCGGGTCTCCGGCAGGCCGTCGAGCCTGCTCAGCGCGGCCAGTTCGTCGTCCACCGCCGACCCGGCCAACTCGGCGTCCTTGAACGGCGCGAACGGGTCGATGCCCTGCCACGCGCCGGGCCGGAAGTACCCGATGGCCTCCAGCAGCCGCCGGTAGAAGTAGCTCTCCGCCCACAGGAACGGCGCCTCGCCCCAGGGCCGCCCCCACCGGCCCGCTCCCCACTCCCGCCACTGCGCGACGTCCGCGGCCTCCTCCTGCAGCGGTTCCAGCACGCCGCCGGTGCTCTCCTCCAGCAGCCGCTCGACCGCCGCCCGCTCGGCGGGGCCGTACGGCAGCGCGTCGAGGACCTGCTGTACGAGCTTGGGGTGACGCTCGTGGAAGACGCCCCAGGAGAAGGACCCGGGGACGTCGCTGCGGATCACGGGGGCGTTCGACACGGTGGGGCTCGTCTCTTTCGTCGACAGCGGGCGCCGGGCCTGTCCGACAGTACTGCCGACCGGGGCTCAGCCCTGGTGCGCCACAGGTTGACCGGTGACGGCGTCGACGAACTCCACGGTGCCGGACGCCCGGGTCTCGCCGGGCTTGACGAGCTCGACCGCCCAGCAGGGCCGCCACTGCCCGTCGATCTGCTTGGCCACCAGCGACGCGGTGTCCGCGCGGGAGCCGATCAGGGTGGCGACGGCCCGCTGCTCGGCCGCCTCGGCGGTGACGGTGGGGTGCGGGAGCCGGGGATCGGCGTCCCGGCGGGCGGACGACGCCGTGACCCGGCCGGAGGCGGCGACGGTGATGTCGAGCCGCATGGGCATCAGGACGTTGTCGCTGTTGTGGCGGCGGTAGCTGAGCAGGTAGGCGCCGTCGGCCGGGGTGAGGGTGGGGCTCGCGGTCGGCGTCAGGTCGGCGAACCAGGTGGCCGCGAAATCGGCGCCGGCCTTGAGGATCCGGTCCTGGGTGACGGGCTCCGCCTCGGCCTGGCGGGCGGTCGAGGTGCTGACGAGCAGGCGTCCGCTCGGCCACTCGGCCTGGACCCTGCCGCGATCGGTGACGACGGCGAGGACCGGCTGGGGCGACACCTTGGGATCGGTGGCCAGACCGACGGACGTGACCCAGGTGCCCGGGCCGAACAGCTGCGTGGCGATCCGCTCCGCCGTCTCGTACTGCTCGTGCGCGGAGGGGTCCGAGACGAAGCCCGCCGGATCGTTGTGCAGCGGCACGTACAGCCAGACGACGACCGCGACGGCCGCGAAACCGGTGCCGGCCGTGCCGAGGGAGTGCAGGGCGTCCCGCCGCCCGGACAACGGCCTGTGGCGGCGCAGCCAGAGCCAGAGGACCGCGGCGACCGTGCCGACGAGCGCGCCGAGGACGTTGTCGACCAGGTCCGCGGCGTCGCACGAGCGTCCGGCCCCCAGCAGGGTCTGGCAGGTCTCGGTCACGGCGGAGAGCACCCCGCACCCCGCGAGGACGGTCAGCGGCCGGCGCAGGGTCAGCACGCCGAAGAACGCGACCGGCACGTACATGGCGAGGTTCATCAGCCCCTGCTGGGTGACGGCGGTGTCCCACACCCCGGAGCCGATCGAACAGGTCGCCGATCCCCAGCTCCCGCCGGTGGTCGGCGTCAGCGTCGCCGCGGTCTCCCCGGCCAGGGACAGGCCGAGGAGCACCGCCGCGACCGGCGGCCACTGCCGGCGCCGGGCGAGCCGTAAGGCCGTGAACCCGAGGATCAGACCCAGCACGGCGAAGGCGGGGAACAGGGCGGGGGCTGCGGAGAGGGAGGCTTCGACCATCGGTCTTCCAGGAGGTGACGGGGTGGCAGCAGGGGTTCAGTGCGGCGCGGAGGCGCCGTGGCGGGCGGTGAAGTCCTCGGCGAACAGGGCGAGCAGCACCACGTCGACGGGTCGGCCCCAGAGGAAGGCGTGGCCGCGCAGGCGGCCCTCCTCGGTGAAGCCGAGGTGGCGGTGGAGTTCCAGGGAGGGGTGGTTGTGGGCGAAGACCCGGGCGGTGGCCTTGCGGTAGCGCCGTTCCTCGAACTGGTGGCGGACCACCAGGCGGACGGCCTCGCCGGCGTAGCCGCGGCGGCGGTGCTCGGCGGCGACGGTGATGCCGTACTCGAACCAGCCGTTGCGCGGGTCGGCGCGGTGGACGCCGACCGAGCCCACGGGGGTGCCGTCGGCGCGCGACTCGACGATCAGGGTGTAGGTGTCGCCGGACGGGTCGGCGGTGGCGTGCTCGCGCGCGAAGGTCTGCCAACCCTCGGTGGAGCGCGGCGGGTTGAGCAGGTCGCCGAGGCGCTCCTCCTGCTCGGACAGTCGGGCCAGCAGCGGCCCGTCCTCGGTCTCGACCGCTCGCAGGCGCACTCGTTCACCCAGCCAATAGCTTGTCATCTGATCTTCGTACCATTCGGGCGCGGGGTGTGTCCGGCCGTTCGCGAACCGTCCCGGGTCGGCAAAACGGCCCCCGCGCCGGCACCGGGTGCCTAGAATCGGCGAGCCCGGCGCGCACCGAGCAACATCCGGACGCCTCCGGCCAGTTGACGGCACTTCGAAGCGAGGGGCGGACGATGGCGGCCGAGGAGATACCCGGGGCGCGGGAGGAGCTGCGGCGGCGCGGCGAGCGGCTGTACGCGGAGTTCGCGGCGCTGCTGGAGGCGGTGGCGCCCGGGATGGCGCCGCCGGCCGTGCTGCCGGAGCATCCGGACATCACCGCGTTCGGCAATCCGCTGAGCTTCGGCCACCACCGCCAGGTCGCCTTCGACCGCACCCCGACCGACCCCGACCCGCTGGCCCTGGCCGAGTCCGAACTGGCCGACTGGCAGCGGACGGTGGAGCGCACCGAGACCGGTTCGAAGGTCCTGCACGCGTGGCGGGACGGGATGACGATCCGGCTGCACTTCCACCCGGTGCGCGGCCTGACGCTGGGCCGGGCCGACCTGGAGCCGATGGCGCTGCACCTGCCGGAGGTGTTCGTCCGCCCCGAGCCGCTGCTCGCGCCGGAGGACGTCCAACCCGGCTACGAACTGTGCCCGGAGTGCGAGGGCCTGGGCTGGTGCGATCGCTGCTGGGGCCGCGGTTGGACGATGGGCGGCGTCACCTGGGGCGGCCGGACCGAGGGCCGGGCCCGCTGCGGCGACTGCCACGGCAGCCGGGCCTGCCCGTTCTGCCGCGGCGCGGGCGAACGCCCGGCCCGCTGAGGTCCGGACGCTCCGGGTCCGACCCCACGGAAGTCCGGCGGCGTCCGGCAGAAATTTCCGCGTCGGCCCCGTGACGCCCCCGGCGGTCCGTTCCGTCTGAAGGGTGACAAGGCACGGAGCCGGGGGAGAACAGCAGACGTGGCAGGAGCAGCAGGGCGCAGCGGCGACCTGGAGTACGCGGAGTTCGCCGCCAACCGGTCCGGCGCGCTGTACCGTTCGGCCTGTCTGCTGACGGGTGGTGACACCCATCTCGCCGAGGACCTGGTGCAGGAGACGCTGAGCCGGATGTACGTGGTGTGGCGTCGCCCTGGGCGGTTGTTCGGCGGACGGGCGATCGAGAATCCGGCGGGGTACGCGCAGGGCGTGTTGTACCGGCAGTTCATCGACCATCACCGGCGGCGCAGTTCGACCGAGCGCCCGGTCGCCGAACTGCCGGACCTGCCGGGTCCGCAGGACGACAGCACGCTGCGGATGACGCTGCTCCAGGCGCTGGCCCGGCTGGCGCCGCGGGACCGTGCGGTGCTGGTGCTGCGGTACTGGGAGGACGTCAGTGTCGAGGAGACGGCGGAGATCCTGCGCTGCCGTCCGGGCGCGGTCCGTTCCCAGGCCTCCCGGGCGCTGGCCCGGCTGCGGACCCTGCTGGGCGAGGGCCTGGCCGACCTCGCCCAGCGCTGACGCCCGGTCAGTGCCCGTCCTGTCCTTCCCCTGTTGCCCCCGGAGACGGTGATCACGCATGCCCGCACTGCCCGAGCACGACTTCGAGGACCGGCTCTGCCAGGTCTTCCACGAGACCGGGGAGAGCTTCGTCCCGGACACCCCGCGACTGGCCATGGGCGGCGCGACCCGGGGCCGCCGCCGTCAGCGCCGCCGGCTGGCGCTGGGCGCGGCCGCGGCCGTGCTGGCGGTGAGCGGGCTGGGCGCCGCCGTCCTGCCGTCCGCCCTGCACACGAACGGCACGGGGCCGGCGGCCTCGCCCGTCCCGTCCCCGCCCGTCAGCGACCCGCCGGACGCCGCCCGGATCCCGCAGGAGGCGCACCTGGCCTCGGCGGTGGCGGAGCGGCTGCCGAAGGGGCTGAAGATCGTCCGCTCGGACGGCTCGACGCAGGGCTCGGCGGCGTTCCCGACGAACCGGGCGTGGGCGGAACTGGTGCTGGACGACGGCCAGGGACAGAGCCTGCTGTCGGTGGGCGTCTTCAATCCCCACCGGGGGGCGATCCAGCCGTGCGACCAGTCCCCGTTCACCGAACTGGAGTGCCGGCAGACGCCCCAGCCGGACGGCGGCACGGTGGCCGTCATGCAGTACACCGGGAAAGACGCGAATCCGTCGCGGTTCACCGCCGTCGAGTGGGTCACCGCGGACGGGATGACGATCACCGCCACCTCGCACAACGTGGCCCGGCGGGGGGGCACCCCGGACCGGCCGGAGCCGCTGCTGAGCGCCGCCGCACTGTCCTCGCTGGCCACCGATCCCAGCTGGCGCACCATCGCGTCGCAGCTGCTGGCGGTGATGCCGGATTCAACGTCCACCAACGCCTCGGTCCAGCGGCCCGACCTGCTGCCGCCGGGTCTGAAGGTGGTGTCCAGCACCGCCGGCGCCGAGCAGACGGCGACGCTGGCCGACGGGGACCGGACGGTCGTCCTGCGGCTCCAGGAGGAGGCGGCCGACCGGTCGGTGCTGGACTGGTTCGCCGACGCCCCGACGCTGCCGGACGACACCCGCATCCGCAGCGTCGCCAACCGTCCGGTCCCCGGCACCCAGGGCTCCACCGAGACGGTCGTCGACGTGCTGCGCCCCGACGGCCGACGGGTCCGGGTCACGGCGGTCAACCCGGCGGGCGCGGGCAGCCCCGACGCCGGCCGGGCACCACTGCTGACCCTCGACCAGTTGACGGCGATCGCCCGCTGCCCGGGCTGGACGGTGCCCGCGCCGGACTGACCCGTCCCGGGTCCGGGGTGGAACAACGGGAGGACAGCACGGCCGACCGCGCATGGGCCCGTCCGCACCCCGACGACGACTCCTTCGAAGCTGCGCGGCACACCGGGCGGCGGATCGGCGTGAGGGGCCGACCACCCCGAGGCCGGCGCCGGCCTGGGCCCCGCGCGTCCGCGAGGCGCCGGCCTGGCTCGCGCTGCTGGACCGCTCGCCCAGCTGACGGGGCGTCAGTACCGGTAGCGGACCGCCTCGATGATCTCCGCCGGGCGGCGGTCCGCGAACCGGGCGATCTCCGCCTCCCGGACGTCGATCACCGCTTGCCACAGCGACTCCCCCATCGCGGCGCGCAGCACCTGGGACTTGCGCAGCGCGTCCACCGCCTGGCCGAGCGTGGCGGGCAGCCGTTCGGCGACGCCGTCGGGGTCGCCGGTGGTCTCGGCGGGCAGTCGCAGCGCGTCACCGAGGCCGGCCAGGCCGGCGGCCAGCACGCCGCCGACCGCCAGGTAGGGGTTGGCGGCGGCGTCGAAGCACTTGACCTCGGCGTTGGCCTGCTCGGGGGCCGAGCCGGTGATCAGCCGCAGCGCGGCCTCCCGGTTCTCCAGCCCCCAGCAGCGGTGCGGACCCGACCAGTGGCCGGGCACCAGCCGCAGGTAGCTGGCCACCGACGGGGCGCCGAGCGCGAGCAGCGCGGGCAGTTCGGCCAGCACCCCAGCGAGGAACGCCTCCATCTCCCGGGTGAGGCCGTGCGGGCCGCTGCCGCCGTGGCCCAGGTTCCGGCCGTCGCGCCACAGGCTCAGGTGCAGGTGGCCGCCGTTGCCGACGCCGTCGGCGGCGACCAGCGGCGCGAAGCTCGCGCGCAGCCCGTGCCGCAGCGAGACGGCCTGCACGGTGTGCCGGACCAGCAGGGCGGTGTCGGCGGCCTCGACCGGCCCGCCGGGGGCGACCGACAGTTCGAACTGGCCGTCGCTGTACTCGGGGTGCAGCTGGAGCACCGTCACCTTCTGCTCGCGCAGCGTGCGCAGCAGGTCGCGCAGGTAGTCGCTGTTCCCGATCAGGCGGCGCATGCCGTACGCGGGGCCGGCCTCGCCGCCCTCGACGATCCACTCGACCTCGATGCCGGCCTGCACCGTCAGCCCGCGCTCGGCGAGTGCCTCGGCGGCGCGGCGGGCGAACCGGCGCTGGCAGCCGGGGTGCGGCTCGCCCTGCTGGGTCCAGCGGTCGCCGGGGGCCCAGGCCCAGCCGGGCTGGGCGGCGAGCCGGTGCAGGGCGGCCAGGTCGGGCACCAGTCGCAGGTCGCCGACCGGGCTGCCGGACGGGGCGAGCGAGTCGTCGACCAGGAACGAGTCGAAGCAGGGCGCGGTGCCGACGCCCCACCGGGCGGCGCTCTCCAGGCCGCGGACGGGCACGGACTTGACCCGGGTGACGCCGGAGTTGTCGACCCAGCCGACGATCACCCCGTCGACGCCCTCGGCCTCGATCCTGGTGGCGGCCAACCGGGCCTCGGCGGCGCGCTCGGCGCGCGGCTTCACGGTGCTCATGCGCCCATGCTGGCCTGCGGCGATGCAGTGCGCGGGCGACCCCGCCGAGACGTCACTCGTCCGTGCAAACCTGAATGTGACGCAGCTCACATAAAAAGATGAAATTCCGGGGACCGAGTCCCCGTTTGAACCTCTGTCCAAGCAGAACCGGGGAATACCTCCCCACTCTCTGCCGCTCGCCGCTCGAAGGGAGCACCGCACTCATGACCACCGTCGCCGCTCCCCGCCGGCGCGCGGACGCCACCCGTAACCGCGCACTGATCGTCGCCGCGGCCCGCGAGGCCTTCGTCGAGTACGGGGCGATGGCCCCGCTCGACGAGATCGCCCGCCGGGCCGGCGTCGGCAACGCCACGCTCTACCGGAACTTCGCCGACCGCCGCGCCCTGATCCACCAGGTGTCGCTCGCCGTCATCGACCGGATCGTGGCGCACGCGCACGCGGCCACCGCCGAGGAGCCCGACTCCTTCGCCGCGCTGAGCCGCTTCGTGCACGCCGCCGCCGACGAACGGATCGGCGCGCTGTGCTCCCTGCTGTCCGGCACCATCGACCCGAACGACCCCGAACTCGCCGACGCCCGCGCCGAGATGAAGCAGGCCACCGACGACCTGGTGCTCCGCGCGCAGGCCGACGGGCTGCTCCGCGCCGACATCGGGGCCGGCGACATCGTGGTCGCCGTCTCCCAGCTCACCCGCCCGCTCCCCGGCACCGCCTGCCTCGACCTGGACCGACTGGTCCACCGGCACCTCCAGCTCCTGCTGGACGGGCTGCGCACCGCCGCCGCCCCGTCCACGCTGCCCGGCTGTGCCGTGACCCTGGAGGACCTCACGCAGCGCGCCTGACCTTCCTCGCGCTCGACTTCCGCTCCGCACGCACGACTTGCGGCAGACCGCCCGGCCGGGCCGGCTGCCGACCGCACGTTTTCGCACGTCTCGTACGCTCTCGCACACACAGGTGGGTACCTCCATGTCCGAAACCCTCCAGCCGGATCCACGTCGCTGGAAGGCCCTGCTATTCATCGCGCTGGCCCAGCTGATGGTCGTCCTCGACGCCACCGTGGTGAACATCGCCCTCCCGCGCGCCAAGGAAGACCTCGGCTTCGCCGACAGCACCACCCAGTGGGTCATCACGGCCTACGCGCTGGCCTTCGGCGGACTGCTGCTGTTCGGCGGCCGGATCGCCGACCTGTGGGGCCGCCGCCGGACCTTCATGGTCGGCCTGGTCGGCTTCGCCGCGGCCTCCGCGCTCGGCGGCGCGGCCGTCAACACCTCCATGCTGCTCGGCGCCCGCGCCCTGCAGGGCGTGTTCGGCGCGATGCTCGCCCCCGCCGCGCTGTCGCTGCTCGCGGTCATGTTCACCGACGGCAAGGAGCGTGCCAAGGCGTTCGGCATCTTCGGCGCCGTCGCCGGCGGTGGCGGTGCGATCGGCCTGATCCTGGGCGGCGCCCTCACCGAGTACCTGAACTGGCGCTGGACGTTCTTCGTCAACATCCCGTTCGCCGCGGTCGCCCTCGCCGGCGCGATCCTGGTGATCCGCGAGCCCGCCGTCGGCCTCAACCGCAACCGCCTCGACATCCCCGGCGTGCTGCTGGTCACCACCGGCCTGGTCTCCCTGGTCTACGGCTTCACCCGCGCCGAGAGCGAGGGCTGGGGCGACAGCAGCACCATCGGCCTGTTCGTCGCCGCCGCCGTGCTGCTCACCGCGTTCGCGTTCGTCGAGAGCCGGGTCAAGGCCCCGCTGCTGCCGCTGCGCGTCCTCACCGACCGCAACCGCGCCGGTGTCTACCTCTCGCTCGGCATGGCCGTGATCGGCATGTTCGGCCTGTTCCTGTTCCTCACCCTCTACATGCAGGGCGTGCTGGGCTACAAGCCGCTGGTCAACGGTTTCGCCTTCCTCCCGATGGTGGCCGGCATGATCACCGGCTCCACCCAGATCGGCGCCCGCCTGATGACCCGGGTCCCGGCCCGCTACCTGATGGCGCCCGGCTTCCTGGTCGCCTCGCTCGGCCTGCTGATCCTCACCCGGATCGACGTCGGCACCTCGTACTGGCAGATCCTGCCCGGCCTGATCCTGATGGGCCTCGGCATGGGCACCGCCTTCATGCCCGCCATGAGCCTGGCCACCTACGGCGTCCAGCCCCGCGACGCGGGCGTCGCCTCCGCGATGGTCAACACCTCCCAGCAGGTCGGCGGTGCGATCGGCACCGCCCTGCTCAGCACCGTCGCCCACAGCGCCGGCACCGAGTGGGCCAAGTCCCACGCGGCCACCGCCACCGACCCGAAGCTGTTCGCGCTCCAGGCCCAGGTCCACTCCTACTCCACCGCGATCTGGTGGGCCGTCGGCATCCTGGCCCTGGCCTCCCTCACCGCCTTCACCCTGATCAACGCCGGCAAGCCCGAGCACCACGACTCCGCCGCCGAGATCGAGGACGCCGTCCCGGTCATGGCGCACTGACACCGCAGCACGAACGAACGGCCCCGCCCGGAACCCTCCGGGCGGGGCCGTTCCGCATGCGGAGTCAGCGACTGAAATCCTTGAGTTCCTCGGTCTCCAACGTGACGTTCACCGGCTCCGGCAACTGCACCACGTGCCCGTGGGCCAGCGTCACGACGCTCTCGTAACGCCCGCCTCGGGGCTCGCTGAACACCATGACGACCCCGGCAACCCGATCGATCAGGAGGAACACCGGCATACCGGCCTTGGCGTAGGCCACCGGTTTCTCCTCCCGGTCGCACCCGCGGGCATGAAGGTCCTGCGAGGTCACCTCGACCACCATCAGCACCTCTGCGGGGTCGGACCACTCCCCATCGCCGACGAACGCACGCCGACGGGAAAGCACTCCGTCGGGCTTGGTGCGGCAGTCGCCGGAGAGCCGCAGGCGCCGACCGGGGTACAGGCGAAGATCCGGCCGCTGCGCCAGGCAGCGCTCCGTCAGCCACATGACGATCTCGGCGTGGTCGCCGTCGGGCATGGGCTTGACCCGGAGCCTGCCGCCGACGAACTCGAATGTCACATCGCGTCTGTCGGCCGCCTCCGCAATCGATTCGAACTGGTCGGGAAACATCTGCGGACGTTCGTCGGTCATGACGGCAACGTAGGGTCACCCGCCGTTGCGCGGCCCGCGATTGCCTCTTCCTACCCGCCAGTAGCTGGGCTACAGTGTCCGCACGCGCCAGCGCCGGGCTTCGGGAGCCGCACCGGTGGGCTGCGTCTCTTCTCTCGTGTGCGCGTCGGCGTCGCTTCATGATCCTGTCGGAGCGCCTGAGCACCACGGCACTGCCCCTCGACGGAACCGGAGCGGACCGGTCCGTACTGCGGGGTCGCCGCTGTTCTTCTTCCGTTCCCCCTCATTTCTCCCGTGCCGTCGGCACACCCTCCCCTGTCACGCCCGCTGCCCGGGCGGTGGCGGGGGCCGTCGGCGCGGGCCCATGACAAGGAGTCTGGACAATGGAGCGTCCCTTCCCCACTGTTGCCGTGGTCGGCCTGGGCACCATGGGTGCCGGGGTGGCCGTGGCGGTGGCCCGCAGCGGCCGTCGGGTGATCGGCGTGGAGGCCGGTCCGACCCAGGCGGTGCGGGCGCTGGCCCGGATCGAGGCGTCCACCGCCCGGGCGGTGGCCCGCGAGCGGCTGACGGCCGAGGAGCGCACCGCGCTGCTCGCGCTGATCGAGGTCGGTGACGACCTGGCCGCGGCCGCGCAGGCGGACCTGGTGATCGAGGAGGTCCCGGAGGACCTCGAGCTCAAGCGCGGCCTGTTCGCCGAGCTGGACCGGATCTGCCCGCCGGAGACGGTGCTGGCGACCGGCACCACCGCGCTGAGCGTGACCCGGATCGCGGCGGCCACCGCCCGCCCGGAGCGGGTGCTGGGGGTGCACTTCTTCAACCCGGTGCACTCGATGAAGCTGGTCGAGGTCGTCCGCACCGTGCTGACGTCCCCCCGGGCGGCCGAGCAGGTCGCCGAGTTGGCCCGGGACCTGGGCAAGGAGCCGGTCGCCGCGGGCGACCGGGCGGGGTTCATCGCCAACGGCCTGCTGTTCGCGTACCTGAACCAGGCGGCGGCGATGTTCGAGTCCCGGTACGCCACCCGGGAGGACATCGACGCGGCGATGCGGCTGGGCTGCGGCCTGCCGATGGGCCCGCTGGCGCTGCTGGACCTGATCGGCGTGGACACCGCCCGCACCGTGCTGGAGGCGATGTACGAGCAGTCGAAGGACCGGCTGCACGCCCCGGCGCCGATCCTCGGCCAGCTGGTCGCGGCGGGCCTGCTGGGCCGCAAGTCGGGCCGCGGTTTCTACACCTACGAGGCCCCGGGTTCGTCGACGCCGGTCGCCGAGGAGGCCGCGGCGGCCGAGGCCCGCCCGGCCGGCCGCGAGGTGCGCAGTGTCGGCGTGTGCGGCAGCGGGACGATGGCGACGGGCATCGTGGAGGTGTTCGCGAAGGCGGGCCTCCCGGTGCTGCTGGCGGCCCGCAGCCAGGAGAAGGCGGAGCGGGCGAAGGCCCAGCTGGCGAAGTCGCTGGAGCGTTCGGTGGCCAAGGGCCGGCTGACCGAGCAGGCCCGGGACGCGGCGCTGGCGCTGGTCACCCCGACCGGCGGCTACCAGGACCTGGCGGACGTGGACCTGGTGGTGGAGGCGGTGGCGGAGGACCTCGCGGTCAAGCGCGAGCTGTTCACCGCCCTGGACCGAATCGTCAAGCCGGGCGCGGTGCTGGCCACCACCACCTCCTCGCTGCCGGTGATCTCCTGCGCGACGGCGACCTCCCGTCCTCAGGACGTGATCGGCATGCACTTCTTCAACCCGGCGCCGGCCATGAAGCTGGTCGAGGTGGTCTCCACCGTGCTGACCGCCGAGGACGTCACGGCGACCGTGCTGGAGCTGTGCGCCAAGGTTCGCAAGCACCCGGTGGAGTGCGGCGACCGGGCCGGTTTCATCGTGAACGCGCTGCTGTTCCCGTACCTGAACGACGCGGTGCGGATGCTGGCGGAGCACTACGCGACGGTGGACGACATCGACACCGCGATGAAGCTGGGCTGCGGCTACCCGATGGGCCCGTTCGAGCTGCTGGACGTGGTGGGCCTGGACGTGTCGCTGACCATCGAGAAGGTGCTGCACCAGGAGTTCCGCGAGCCGGGCCTGGCGGCCGCGCCGCTGCTGGAGCACCTGGTGGCGGCGGGCTGCCTGGGCCGCAAGACCGGTCGCGGTTTCCGCGACCACGCACGGCGATGACCGGCCGTCCGGCGCCCTCGCCGGGCCGCCGGCCGCCGCCCGGCGAGGGCGTCAACCCGGCTGCGCCGAGGCCCCCTTGGGGTGCCGGCGCGGTCTCCTCGCGGTGGCCGCGGCCCGCGGTGGTGCCGCCCGCGGCGCCGGTGCGCAGGGCCAGGCCGGCGGGGGCGGCACCGGGGGCGTGTAGCGTTCCGGACATGGATCGCCAGACCTCGCCTTCCCAGCAGCAGCAGCCGGCCGCCGGGCCGGACCAGTCGCGGTCGGGGGTGGAGTCCGGGGCGGGCAGTCGCCGGGCCGCCGCCCAGCGGCTGCAGATGCGCCAGGACCTCACGGCGGCGGCCATGCAGCTGTTCGCCACCCAGGGGTACGAGGAGACGACGGTCGATCAGATCGCGGCCGCCGCCGGGGTGGCCCGGCGCACCTTCTTCCGGTACTTCCGGTCGAAGGAGGAGGCGATCTTCCCGGACCACGACGACACCCTGGTGCGGGTGGCCGACCTGCTGGCCAGCGCCGAGCCGGAGGAGCACCCACTGGACGTGGTGTGCCGGGGCATCAAGGAGGTGCTGCGGATGTACGCCTCCACCCCGGACATGTCGGTGGCCCGCTACCAGCTGATCCGGCAGGTCCCGGCGCTGCGCGAGCGGGAGATCGCGGTGGTCTCCCGGTACGAGCGGCTGTTCACCCGCTACCTGCTGGGCCGGTTCGACGCGGCCGAGCAGACCCCGCCGGGCTGGCAGCGCGGCGGGGACGACGACTCGATGCTGGCCGAGGTGTCGGCGGCGGCGGTGGTCGCGGCGCACAACCACGTGCTGCGGCGCTGGCTGCGGGCCGGCGGGCACGGCGACGTGGAGGCGCAGCTCGACCACTCCTTCGAGGTGATCCGGGGGACGTTCTGGCCGACCCCGCCGAGCGGCGCCCGCCGCCGCGGCACCACGCTGGCACCCGGTGCCAATGGTGACGGAGTGACGCCGGAGGACTCCGCTGCCGTGAGCGCACTGAGTGCCAGCCCGAGCGGTGAGGTACTGATCACAGTGGCCCGCACGGATGCCCCGCTGGAGACCGTGGTGGATTCGATCCGGGCCGCGCTGGCGGGTCGAAACACCATGTAATCCAGGCAGTTTCAGCAGGCGACAAGCAGAATCGAAGGCCCGTTCCCGGTTCCGGGAGCGGGCCTTCGGGCGTTCCCGCCAACCCTCCGGCCGGCGTGTCCTGACTCACTCAAGAAGTTGGCACCCCGTGTCTTTACGAGTGGCACAGGGTGCCACTACCTTGTTGCCACCGGTCGCGGCGCCGCGGCTCCCCACCTCGGCGCGCCGTCGTCCGGCGTCCCCCGACCCGGGGGACATGCACCTGCGACTCCACCCTTTCGTCGCACCACCGCAGTACCCGACCCCTCAGACCCTCAGCGAAGCCGGTGTCCGCTCCCGGCTCCCCCAGACGCCCTGTGTCCCTCGCACAGGTACGCCTTCGGAGGCAGCCATGCAGGAAATTCTCGACGCGATCCTCAGCGGCAACGCCACGTCCGCCGACTACGCGGGCCTCGCGCTGCCCGAGTCCTACCGGGCCGTGACGCTCCACAAGGACGAGGAGCAGATGTTCGCCGGCCTCGCCAGCCGCGACAAGGACCCGCGCAAGTCGCTCCACCTGGACGACGTCGCGCTGCCCGAGGTCGGCCCGGGCGAGGCCCTGGTCGCCGTGATGGCCAGCGCCGTCAACTACAACACCGTGTGGAGCTCGATCTTCGAGCCGGTCTCCACCTTCTCCTTCCTGGAGCGCTACGGCCGGCTCTCCCCGCTGACGAAGCGTCACGACCTTCCGTACCACGTGGTCGGCTCCGACCTGGCGGGCGTGGTGCTGCGCACCGGCGCCGGCGTCAACGCCTGGCAGCCCGGCGACGAGGTCGTCGCGCACTGCCTGTCGGTCGAGCTGGAGTCCCCCGACGGCCACAACGACACGATGATGGACCCGGAGCAGCGCATCTGGGGCTTCGAGACCAACTTCGGCGGCCTGGCCCAGCTCGCGCTGGTGAAGACCAACCAGCTGCTGCCCAAGCCCAAGCACCTCACCTGGGAGGAAGCCGCCTCCCCGGGCCTGGTCAACTCCACCGCGTACCGCCAGCTGGTCTCGCGCAACGGCGCGGGCATGAAGCAGGGCGACAACGTGCTGATCTGGGGCGCCAGCGGCGGCCTCGGCTCGTACGCCACCCAGTACGCGCTGGCCGGCGGCGCCACCCCGATCTGCGTGGTCTCCAACGACGCCAAGGCCGACATCTGCCGGGCCATGGGCGCCGAGGCGATCATCGACCGGTCCGCCGAGGGCTACAAGTTCTGGAAGGACGAGAACAACCAGGACCCGCGCGAGTGGAAGCGCCTGGGCGCGAAGATCCGCGAGTTCACCGGCGGCGAGGACGTCGACATCGTCTTCGAGCACCCCGGCCGGGAGACCTTCGGCGCGTCCGTCTACGTCACCCGCAAGGGCGGCACCGTCGTCACCTGCGCCTCCACCTCCGGCTTCATGCACCAGTACGACAACCGCTACCTGTGGATGTCGCTGAAGCGCATCGTCGGCTCGCACTTCGCCAACTACCGCGAGGCGTTCGAGGCCAACCGCCTGATCGCCAAGGGCAAGATCCACCCGACCGTCTCCAAGGTCTACTCCCTGGAGGAGACCGGCCAGGCCGCCCTCGACGTGCACCACAACAAGCACCAGGGCAAGGTCGGCGTGCTCTGCCTGGCCCCCGAGGAGGGCCTGGGCGTGCGCGACCACGAGCTGCGCGAGAAGCACCTGCCCGCGATCAACCTCTTCCGCGAGCTCGACGAGCGGAACAACAAGCCCAGCCGGAACGTCTGATGGGCGCTCAGGAACGCGACCGCCCCTGGCTGATGCGCACGTACGCCGGCCACTCCACCGCGAGCGACTCCAACGCGCTGTACCGGCGCAACCTCGCCAAGGGCCAGACCGGCCTGTCGGTGGCCTTCGACCTGCCGACCCAGACCGGCTACGACTCCGACCACGTCCTCGCCCGCGGCGAGGTCGGCCGGGTCGGCGTGCCGGTCGGGCACCTGGGCGACATGCGGACCCTGTTCGACGGGATCCCGCTGGAGCGCACCAACACCTCGATGACCATCAACGCCACCGCCATGTGGCTGCTGGCGCTGTACCAGGTGGTCGCCGAGGAGCAGGGCGCGGACATCGCGGGGCTCACCGGCACCACCCAGAACGACATCGTCAAGGAGTACCTGTCGCGCGGGACGCACGTCTTCCCGCCCGGCCCGTCCGTGCGGCTGATCACCGACATGATCGCCTACACAGTCGCGAACATCCCGAAGTGGAACCCGATCAACATCTGCAGCTACCACCTGCAGGAGGCCGGGGCCACCCCGGTCCAGGAGATCGCCTACTCGATGTGCACCGCGATCGCCGTCCTGGACGCCGTCCGCGACTCCGGGCAGGTCCCGGCCGAGCGGATGGGCGAGGTGGTCGCCCGGATCTCCTTCTTCGTCAACGCGGGCGTCCGCTTCGTCGAGGAGATGTGCAAGATGCGGGCCTTCAACCGGCTGTGGGAGAAGATCACCCGGGAGCGCTACGGCATCGAGGACGCCAAGCAGCGGCGCTTCCGGTACGGCGTGCAGGTCAACTCGCTGGGCCTGACCGAGGCACAGCCGGAGAACAACGTCCAGCGCATCGTGCTGGAGATGCTGGCCGTCACGCTGTCCAAGGACGCCCGCGCGCGCGCCGTCCAACTCCCGGCCTGGAACGAGGCGCTGGGCCTGCCGCGGCCGTGGGACCAGCAGTGGTCGCTGCGCATCCAGCAGGTGCTGGCGTACGAGTCGGACCTGCTGGAGTACGGCGACCTGTTCAACGGCTCGCACGTGGTCGAGGCGAAGACCGAGGAACTGCTGGCCGGCGCCGAGGCGGAGATCGCCAAGGTGCTGGGGATGGGCGGGGTGATCCCGGCCGTCGAGTCCGGCTACCTGAAGTCCAACCTGGTGGCCTCGCACGCCGCCCGGCGGGCCCGGATCGAGGCCGGCGAGGACCGGATCGTCGGCGTCAACTGCTTCGACACCACCGAGGACAGCCCGCTCACCGCCGACCTGGACACCGCCATCATGGTGGTCGACCCGGCGTCCGAGCGCTCCGTGCTGGCCAACCTGGAGGCCTGGCGCGGCAGTCGGGACGAGGGCGCGGTGCAGACCGCGCTGGCCCGGCTGAAGGAGGTGGCCGGCACCGAGGAGAACCTGATGGGGGCCACCCTGGCCTGTGCCCGGGCCGGCGCCACCACCGGCGAGTGGTCGTTCGCGCTGCGCGAGGTGTTCGGCGAGTACCGCGCCCCCACCGGGGTCGGCGGCGCGCCGGTCGCGGTCGCCGCCGAGCCGGGCGGCGAACTCGCCGCCGTGCGCGAGGCCGTGGCCGCCACCGCCGCCGAACTCGGCGCCGGCAAGCTCCGCCTGCTGGTCGGCAAGCCCGGCCTGGACGGGCACTCCAACGGCGCCGAGCAGATCGCCGTGCGGGCCCGTGACGCCGGTTTCGAGGTGGTCTACCAGGGCATCCGATTGACGCCCGAACAGATCGTCTCCGCGGCCGTCGCCGAGGACGTGCACTGCGTGGGCCTGTCCATCCTCTCCGGCGCGCACCCCGAGCTGGTGCCGGACGTCCTGCAGCGGCTGCGCCGCGCGGGGGTGGAGGATGTGCCGGTGATCGTGGGTGGAATCATCCCCGCAGCGGACGCCGAGGCCCTCAAGGCCGCCGGAGTCGCTGCCGTGTTCACACCCAAGGACTTCGGCATCACCACCATCATCGGCCGGATCGTGGACGAGATCCGGCTGGCCAACAGGCTTCAGCCGTGGGCCGCGACCACCGCCGCGACCAGCTGACCCGGAAGGAAACTCCCCAATGACTGTGAACCGTCTCCGTCCGCGCCGTTCCTGCCTGGCCGTGCCCGGCAGCAACCCGCGCTTCCTGGAGAAGGCCCAGGGCCTGCCCGCCGACCAGGTCTTCCTGGACCTGGAGGACGCCTGCGCCCCGCTGGTCAAGGAGAGCGCCCGCCACACCATCGTGGACGCCCTGAACAACGGCGACTGGGGCGGCAAGACCCGCGTCGTCCGGGTCAACGACTGGACCACGCACTGGACCTACCGCGACGTCATCACGGTCGTCGAGGGCGCCGGCAACAACCTGGACTGCATCATGCTGCCCAAGGTGCAGGACGCCCAGCAGGTGATCGCCCTGGACCTGCTGCTCACCCAGATCGAGAAGACCGTCGGCCTGGAGGTCGGCAAGATCGGCATCGAGGCGCAGATCGAGAACGCCAAGGGCCTGATCAACGTCGACGCGATCGCCGCGGCCTCGCCGCGCCTGGAGACCATCATCTTCGGCCCGGCCGACTTCATGGCCTCCATCAACATGAAGTCCCTGGTGGTCGGCGAGCAGCCGCCCGGCTACGGCGCCGACGCCTACCACTACATCCTGATGCGCATCCTGATGGCCGCCCGCGCCAACGACCTGCAGGCCATCGACGGCCCCTACCTGCAGATCCGCAACCAAGAGGGCTACCGCGAGGTCGCCCGCCGCTCCGCCGCCCTCGGCTTCGACGGCAAGTGGGTGCTGCACCCGGACCAGGTCGCCGCCGCGAACGAGATCTACTCGCCCGGGCAGGAGGACTACGACCACGCCGAGCTGATCCTCGACGCCTACGACTGGTGCACCTCCGAGGCGGGCGGCGCCAAGGGCTCCGCGATGCTCGGCGACGAGATGATCGACGAGGCCAGCCGCAAGATGGCCCTGGTCATCGCCGGCAAGGGCCGCGCCGCGGGCATGCAGCGCACCACCAAGTTCGAGATCCCGGAGAGCTGAGCCATGCAGTTCGGACGCACCTACGAAGAGTTCGAGGTCGGCGCGGTCTACAAGCACTGGCCCGGGAAGACCGTCACCGAGTACGACGACCACCTCTTCTGCCTGCTGACCATGAACCACCACCCGCTG
Organism: Kitasatospora griseola; assembly: GCF_044999035.1. Lineage (NCBI taxonomy): Bacteria > Bacillati > Actinomycetota > Actinomycetes > Kitasatosporales > Streptomycetaceae > Kitasatospora > Kitasatospora griseola. Next base: position 2,505,743 of record NZ_CP173360.1, read on the forward strand.
CACCTGGACGCCAACTACGCGACCACCACCGTGCAGGGCCAGAACGTGGTGGTCGGCAACTACGTCTACTCGCTGCTGCTGGGCATGTCCGTCCCGGACGTCTCCGGCAAGGCGATCGCCAACCTGGAGATCGAGTCGCTGCGCCACATCGCACCGACCTTCCACGGCGACACCATCTACGGCGAGACCACCGTCCTGGCCAAGAACATCACCTCGAAGCCGGACCGCGGCATCGTGTACGTCGAGACCAAGGGCTACAAGCAGGACGGCACCGTCGTCTGCATCTTCCGCCGCAAGGTGATGGTGCCGACCGAGACGTACGTCAAGGAGCGCGGCGGCGAGCAGCCCGGACGCCCCGAGCCGCTGGCCTGACGCCCCTTCCAGACCCCGGACGGGCGGGCCGCCGTCATCGGCCCTGCCCCTACCCGGTTCCCGGGGGCTCCGCGGCAGCCACGCGCCGCGGAGCCCCCCAACCCCACCCCTCTTGAGCAGTCACGGAGCCGCACGATGGGACGCCTCGCACAGACCGACGGCCTCACCGAGATCCAGCGGGACATCCTCGCCACCGTGCGGGATTTCGTCGACAAGGAGATCATTCCGGTCGCGACCGAGCTGGAGCACAAGGACGAGTACCCGACCGCCATCGTCGAGGGGATGAAGCAGCTCGGCCTGTTCGGGCTGACCATCCCCGAGGAGTTCGGCGGCCTCGGCGAGTCGCTGCTCACCTACGCCCTGGTGGTGGAGGAGATCGCCCGCGGCTGGATGTCGGTCTCCGGCATCGTCAACACCCACTTCATCGTGGCGCACATGATCAACGCGCACGGCACCCAGGAGCAGAAGGACTACTTCCTGCCGAAGATGGCCGCCGGCGAGCTGCGCGGCGCCTTCTCGATGTCCGAGCCGGCCCTCGGCTCCGACGTCTCGGCGATCTCCACCAAGGGCGTCAAGGTTGGGGGCACCTCCCAGCCCCCTGGGGCTGGGGGAGAGTTCTACGTCCTGAACGGCCAGAAGATGTGGCTGACCAACGGCGGCACGTCCAGCGTCGTCGCGGTGCTGTGCAAGACCGACGAGGGCGGCGACACGCCCTACAAGAACATGACCACCTTCCTGATCGAGAAGACCCCGGGCTTCGGGCCGAACGAGTCCGTCCCCGGCCTCACCGTGCCCGGCAAGATCGAGAAGATGGGCTACAAGGGCGTCGACACCACCGAGCTGGTGCTCCAGGACGTCCGCGTCCCGGCGGACCGGATCCTCGGCGGCGTCCCCGGCAAGGGCTTCTACCAGATGATGGACGGCGTCGAGGTCGGCCGGGTCAACGTGGCCGCCCGCGGCTGCGGCGTGGCCCGCCGGGCGTTCGAGCTGGGCATCGCCTACGCCCAGCAGCGCACCACCTTCGGCAAGAAGATCGCCGAGCACCAGGCGATCCAGTTCAAGCTCGCCGAGATGGCCACCAAGGTCGAGGCCGCGCACCAGATGATGGTGATGGCCGCCCGCAAGAAGGACAGCGGGCAGCGCAACGACCTGGAGGCCGGCATGGCCAAGTACCTGGCCTCCGAGTACTGCAAGGAGGTCGTCGAGGACTCGTTCCGGATCCACGGCGGCTACGGGTTCTCCAAGGAGTACGAGATCGAGCGGCTGTACCGGGAGGCCCCGATGCTGCTGATCGGTGAAGGTACGGCGGAGATCCAGAAGATGATCGTGGGACGTCGCCTGCTGGAGGAGTACCGGCTCGCCGACTGAGGCAGTCCCCCGTACCGGGCCGGAGGACGGGCGTGCGGGCCCGCCGCCGGCCCGGCCGTGCCCGCCCCCGGCCTGGTCAGCCGGACCGCGGCGGGGCACGGCACTCGATGCGGTCGCCCGGCGCGTTTCCCCAGGTACGCGCCGGGCGACCGCTTCCGTGCACGGCCCGTGACCGGCGTGTCGCTGAGACGTGAATCACCCGTGACCCGAGACCTCTTGGGGAACCGGACTCGGTCCGGTTACGGTCGTACACATAGCAGGTGCCCGACTCGGCAGGCAGGCGTAGTTCCACTAGCAGGCGGCTTGCCCAGATACCGGCAGGTCCCGATAGCATCCACCGGGACAGCAGCCGTCCCAGACAACTCGATCCCCGCGGTGGCCCTCGTCCAGGGGCCATTCTGTGTTCCCCGCGCGGGGCCCGCGACTAAAGGTCCTCGATGCCCATCAGCCCGTCCTCTCACACCTCCGCCCAGGGATTCGCCCCCGAGGGTCGGCGTCCCCGCGTCACCATCGCGCGCGGTGCCACCCCCTGGTTCGTTCCCACGCTGGCCACCGCCGCCGTGACGACCGCCCTCACCCGGCGTTCCGGCAAGTGGGCCCTGGCGGCCGTGCCGGCCTGCGCGCTCAGCGCGGGCATGCTGTGGTTCTTCCGCGACCCCGAGCGTGAGATCGGTGCCGGCAGAGTGATCTCCCCGGCCGACGGCGTGGTCCAATCCATCGACGAGTGGCCGGACGGCCGCACCCGCGTCGCGATCTTCATGAGCCCGCTCAACGTCCACGTCAACCGCGCGCCGCTGGCCGGCAACGTGACGTCCGTCGAGCACATCGCCGGTGGATTCGTCCCGGCGTTCAACAAGGACAGCGACCGCAACGAGCGCGTCGTGTGGCACTTCGACACCGAGCTCGGCGACATCGAGATGGTGCAGATCGCGGGCGCCGTCGCCCGCCGCATCGTCCCCTACATGGACGCCGGCACCAAGGTCGAGCAGGGCGAGCGGGTCGGTTTGATCCGCTTCGGCTCCCGCGTCGACACCTACCTGCCGGCGGGCGTCGAGGTCGGCGTCACGGTCGGCCAGAAGACGACCGCCGGGGTGACTCGCCTTGACCGTGACTGATCCGGAGACCCTCGTGGGCCTCGGTGACGAGGAATCCACCGAACTTCGCCGACGCCGCTGGGCGCGGGACCGCGAACTCCGCGCCCCCCGCTCCCCGCAGCACCTGTCCACCGCCGACTTCCTGACGCTGGGCAACGCCGTCTGCGGCTTCCTGGCGATCTACTCGACCACCACCGGCATCCTGATGCCGCACCTCACCGGTGAGTCGAACGCCCCGGTCAAGCACAGCGCCGCCACCGTCGTGACGCTGCTGCTGATCGGCGCGATGTGCGACCTCTTCGACGGCCTGGTGGCGCGCAAGCTGCGCTCCTCCGCGCTCGGCGCCGAGCTCGACAACCTCGCCGACCTGATCAGCTTCGGCATCGCGCCGGCGTACTTCGTCGCGGTGTGGGGCCTGGTCTCCTCCGGCTCCAACCAGCAGCTGTCCGCGTTCATCGCGCTGACCGTGCTGCTGGCGGTGGTGCTGCGCCTCGCCAGGTTCTCGGCCGTGAAGATGCGACCGGGGATCTTCCAGGGCATGCCCTGCCCGATGGGCGCGATGACCGTCATCGCGATCGTGCTGCTCGACCCGCCGTTCCTCCCCGGCCTGCTGCTGATCTTCGGCGTGGCCTACCTGATGGTCAGCCGGATCGAGTACCCGAAGCCGCAGGGCCTGCTGGCCACCGCGACGGTGGCCTGGATCGTGGTCTCCATCGGCTGCCTGGCGGCCTGGGCCGCGGGCCTGCCCGGCGGCGACACCCTGATGCACATCGGCGCGCTCGCCCAGATCGCGCTGGCCGCGATGGCGCCGCTGCTGGTCATCCGCCGCAAGGTCGGCGAGAAGGTGGGCGTCGTCCGCGCCCGCCGCGCCGAGAACCGCGGCTGACCCGCACAGCACGAAGCCCCCCGTTCGAATCGAACGGGGGGCTTTCGCGTCACCTGGGCTCAGGCCCCGCCGGTGTGCACCGAGAAGGCGCTGCGGCGGGCGGCGCGGGCCACGGCCGGGTCGGGGTGGACCGAGGCGACGGCCGTCAGGACGCTCGCGGCGCGCGGGTGGCCGGACTGGCGGGCGCGGTGGAACAGGCGGACGGGTTCGCCGGCCGACGCGCCCTCGACGTGGCCGACCAGCAGGTCGGTCTCGCCGTGGTCGAGGACGGCGGCGGCGGTGTCCACCCAGAGCCAGGCGGCGTCCTCCGCGCCGAGCACGTCGGCCGGGGAGGCGCCCCCCTCGTCCAGCTGTTCGGCCAGCCAGAGCAGCGCGTAGGGCCGCAGCACGGCCTCCTCGACGGCGGCCCGGACGCCCTGCTCGGCGGTGGAGCCGGCCACCACCCGCAGCGCCTCGAAGGCCAGGCCGCGGACCAGCGCGTCCTCGCCGCGGGCGGCTTCCAGGAGTTCGGCGACGGCCCGGTCGGCGGGGCGGGCGGCGACCCAGGCGCGGAACTCGGCGCGGGCCGGGCCGGGGCTGTAGTCGGCGCAGGCGCTGAGCAGCTCCAGGGCGCTCTGTTCGATGTGCCCGGCGGCGGTCTGCGCGACGGTGCAGATCTCCTCCAGCTTGGCGCGCACCGCCCAGTGGCCGAGCGGGGAGAGCTCGGCGGCCTCGTCCTGCCGGCCGAGCGCGCCGACGGCGGCCAGGCCGTCGAGCATCCAGTCCAGGACGGCGGCCACCTCGGCGGGCGAGTGCGGGGTGTCGATCTGCGGTTCCCGGCAGGTGCCGCGGACCGCGGAGACCGCGGAGGCGGCGTGCGGGACCGGGGAGAGCGGGAAGGTGCCGCTGCCGGGGCCGAGGCGGCGCTCGTCGAGGCCGCGGCGGAGCAGTTCGAGCAGCTCGCTGTCGGCGACCGGCCCGTCCACCAGGTGCAGGAAGGACAGCAGCTGCGGGGCCTGGTCGACGGCCTGGCCGGCCAGCTGGGCGAACACGCCGCGCAGCGCCGCGGGCGGCACGGGGGCGAGCAGCGTCCAGGCGTCGAACAGCGCGGACCAGCCGCGGACGACGGCCTCGTCGTCGCGTTCCCAGGCGTGCAGCCGCCAGCCGGGCCCGGCGCCGCCGTCGCGGAGCTCGACCAGGCCGACCAGCAGCGCCTGGCCCCAGGCGTTGGCGGCGGCGCCGACCGTCATGGCGAGGGCGCGGCCGGCGGCGCGGGCGTCCTCGGGGAGGAGTTCGCCGCGCTTGTCGACCTCGGTGAGGTCGCCGGCCCAGCGGGCGACGCGGACCGCGTCGGCGAGCATCCGGCGGGCCAGCGGGGCGAGCTCGGCGGGTGCGGGGAAGCCGTCCGGGACGGGCACTCGGCCCCGTCCGGGCTTGGCGGGTACCCGGCGGCGGTTGGCTGCGGGTACGGTGCCCTCCGCACGCCCGACGGCCGTTCCGGGCAGACGGGTCACCGTCGCACCGGTGCGGTGGGGCGGGTGCGGGGCATCACGGTCGCGCGGGTTCCGAGACGTCACGCCGTGCAGTCTTCCCCTTGCACGGGCCTTCTGTCACATCGACTGCCGGGCTGTCTCGGCGCATTGTCCGAACCGTTCGAACGACGGGGGGACAAGCGGGTCCAAAGCGGGACGAACCACTCCGCTTTCCGGCATGGACATGGCGCTTGACGTGATCGCTCCGCGACGGGTTTCGGGAACAGGACGCGGTGGGACCGGTTCCGGTTCCCCTCCCGAGGTCACAGCAGCGGGGTGAGGAAACGGCGCAGCGCCTCGGTGTACCGGGCCGGGTCGGCGTTCCACAGCGCGGCGTGCTGCGCGTGTGGCACCGAGTGCAGGCTGACCAGGTCCGCGCGCTCGGCCGCGAGCCGCTCGGCGGCCGCCCACGGGCTGATCGGGTCGTCCGGGCTCTGCAGCAGCAGGGTGGGCGCGGGCAGGTCGGCGCCGGACGCGATCCGGGCGAAGCCCGCCAGGTCCACGCCGGTGCGGCCCTGGGCGGCGAGCGCGCCGAGTTCGGCGAGCATCGGGGACGCCCCGCCGCGGCCGGCCGCCCGGCGCGCCGACTCCGGCCAGTCCAGCACCGGGGAGTCCAGCACCAGTCCGGCGATCTGCGCCCGCCGGGCGGAGCGGGCGGCGGTGTACAGCGCGACGGTCGCGCCGACCGACCAGCCGTACAGCACGACCCGGCCCGCGCCCTGGTCGAGTGCGGCGCGGATCGCCGCGTCGACGTCCTGCCACTCGGTCTCGCCGAAGTGCCCCAGCCCGTCCGGGGAGGCGGGCGCGCCCGCGTCGCCCCGGTAGGTGACCGTCAGGGTGGGCAGCCGCAGCGTGTGCAGCAGCGGCAGCACGGGCAGCGCCTGCGAGCGGTCGGCGGCCGCGCCGTGGATCAGCACCACGCAGGTGCCGCGGATGCCGGCGGTGCGCCAGGCCGGGAAGGCGCCGAGCTCGCCGGCCACGGCCGTCTCGGAGTAGTCCAGGCCGAGCGCGGTGCGCGGATCGCCGAGCAGCACCCGGGGGGTGAGCCGGACTTCGGTGCCGACGGCGAGGGTGCCGTGCTCGGCCCGCTCCAGCCGCCGGGTGACCGTCCCGCCGCCGGAGCCGAGCACCTCGCCGACCACGGCGTGGCCGCCCAGGCCCCACTCCAGCGCGTAGTGGCCGCGGCGGACGGTGTCCGGGGTCGCGGTCAGCGTGACCCGGCCCGGGCCGAGCTCGTGCACGGTGACCGCCGGCGGCGGTTCGACCGCGCCCGGCTGCACCACCTGGTCCGACATCTTCCGGCCGAGCAGCAGGAACGCCGCCGCTCCGGTCCCTGCGGCGGCGGCTGCGACGACGGCGGCGGCGGTTCCCCAACGCATGGCGGTCTCCCGGGGGCTGGCGGGTCCTGTGCCTCCAGTGCACCCGCCCGCGGACCGCTCGGCGAATCGGGACGGCACCGGGGGTGACGCTCGGTGACCGGTCAGTCGGTTTCGGTGCGGATCGTGTGCGCCTCGTCGCGGACGTCCGGATCGGGGTGGCGACGCAGCTCGCGCAGCAGCGCCCGCCACGGCTCGGACCAGCGGTCGCGGGCGCCGGCCCGGGCCAGGGCGACGGCGAGCATGCCGCCGGCGAACGAGCCGTCCGGGGCCAGCCGGCGGGCGGCGGCCAGCGCGGGGGCGGTCCTCGCCCACCCGTACTGCGCCTTGCGGCCCAGCTCCTCGGCGGCCCGCACGGCGAGCGCCGGACGGTCCGCCAGCAGCGGCAGCAGCCGGACCAGCCGGTCGCCCAGGTCCTCGGCGCTCACGTCGACCGCCCCGACCAGCAGCTCCACGGCCGACCGGCGCAGCGCGGGCTCGACCAGCAGGACGGCGGCGGCGGCCCGGCACACCGCCGCGGCGTTCGGGTTGTTCCAGGAGTGGAGGAACAGCCGGTTCTGCAACCGGGCCAGCCGCTCGCGGCTCCGGTCCTCCCCCGCGCCGACGGACGCCGCCAGAGCGGTCAGCACGCCGCTGAGCACGCTGCCGGGCGCGCAGCCGCCCAGCGGGTGCGGGGTGTCGCCCAGGGCGATCACCGCGAGGGTCTCGGCGGCCGACTCCCAGCGGTGCCGGTCGTCCGGATCGAGGACGGTCCGGGCCAGCCCGGCGACCGCCTGCAGAACGTGCCCGGCGAGGTCCGCGAGGCGGGTGCGGACGGCGCCCTCGACCGACCGGTCGCCGCTCTCCAGCAGGCCGGCGACCAGTTCGGCGTACCGGGGGTGGTCGGCGGGCGGCAGGCGGTGCGGGTCGACTTCGGTGAGCCGTCGGCGCTGGTCGGGGGTGCCGTGGGCGGCGATCTCGGCGAGCAGGGCCCAGCGCAGTTCGCCGGTCGGCGCCGGCGTGTCGTCGGCCCGGCGGTCGCCGAGCCGGTGCAGGGTCTCGGCCAGCGCGGCGGTGCGGACGTCCGGGTGCCCGCCCGGGGCCCGGACGGCGTCCAGCAGGAGGGTCGCGGCGGCCTCGGCGGGCAGGTGGCGGGCGGCCAGGCGGACGGCCTGCTTGCGGCTGGTGATCCTGGCGGGCGCGTCGCCGAGCGCCGGCGGGCGCAGCAGGGCGGCGAGCGCCCCGGGCGGGGTGTGGCGGGCGGCGCGGTCGGCCGCGTGCAGCGCGACCCGGGCGCGGTCGTCGGCGGCCCGGGCCAGCAGGTCGGGCAGCACGGCGGCGGGGTCGTCGGTGGTCGGCAGGGCGGCGAGCGCGGTCTCGGCGAGCACCGTGTCCGGGTGGTCGGCCCAGCGGCGGAGCAGGGCCGCGCCGTGGCCGGGTATTCGGGCGGCGGCCCGGAGCGCCGCGGCGCGCTCCTCGACGGGGCGCTGCGGGTCGTCGGCGACGGCCGCCGGCCCGGCGACCGCGGCCTGCTGCTGACGGTGTGTCCAGCGGTCGGCGGTGGCGGTGTCCGGCGGGGTCGGGGCGGTCAGCAGGCGGTCGACCAGGTCGGTGCGGACGGCGGCCAGGGCGGCGGTGAGGCCGTCGAGGCGTTCGCTGCGGCCGGTGGCGCCGGGCCCGGCCTGGGCGGCGTCGCGTTCCAGCAGGTCGAGGAGGGCGAGCAGGTCGGGCAGCGCGGCCGGGTCGACGGGCAGCAGGGCCGTCGCGCGGCGGGCGGCCGGATCGCTGCCGCCGCGCACCGTCCGGATCAGCAGGTCGGCGAGGGTGCGCCTGGTCCGGGGGCCGACCGCCTCGGCGACGGTGAGCAGCAGGGTGGCGTCGGCGGTCGCGGCCGAGCGGTGCAGGGACGGGCGGAGGGCCTCGACGACGGCCCGCTCGCTGCCTCGCGGCAGGTCCAGGCCGGGCGCGCCGGTGCGTTCCAGGACGTGGCCGGCCCAGTCGGCGAGGGCCGTCCCGGCATGGTGGCGCCCGAGGACGGCGACGGCTGCGACCGTGAGCGCGGCGCGGGTGCGGTCGGAGCAGTCGCGGGCGGTGAGCGCGTCCTCGGCGAGGCGGTGCAGGTCGGGCGCGTGCTCGTCCCGCAGGCCCCGGGACAGTTCGACGAGGCCGACCGGCGCGGCCCGACGGACCAGGTCCTGTTCGTTGCGCAGGCGGCGGGTGAGCGTCAGGAGCTGCTGCACGGCCGCCGGATCGCCGGAGAGGCCGGCGTTGCGGATCAGCAGACGCCAGGCGTGGGCCCGGCCCTCGGGGTCGGGGGCGCCGGTCCCGGCGAGCAGCTCGGGCCGGGCCTCCGCGGGCGGCAGCAGGGCGATCAGCCGGTCGGCGCTGTCGTCGCCCCCGTCAGTCGCCCGGCGCAGGCGGTCGATCCCAGCCCGGGCCCGGACGTACCGGTCGGCGGCGGGCAGCAGGGCGAGCGCATCGGCGTGGCCCGCCCACCGGCGGCCGGCGTCGGCATGCGCGGCGTCGTGGAACGCGGCGCGACGCCCGGGCGGCAGCGCCCGCAGCACCTCCAGGCCGTGGCCGACGCCCTGGTGGGCGAGCTCGGTCAGCGACGGCGGGGCGGCCGCGGCCAGGCGGCGGGCGACGGCCGGGCGCAGCGGCGGGTCGTGCCGGCTCCGACCGGCGGTGATCAGCAGCCGGACGGTGCGCTCGGCGTCGGCGGCGGCCAGGTCGGCGAGGCGGTCGCGCAGCGGGTTCGACAGGCCGCCCCCGTGCCACCGTTCCAGCAGGTCGAGCATCCGCAGCGGCCGGTGCCGGGCTGCGGCGGCCAGGCCCCGGGCGTGCCGGGCCCAGGCGTCGCGCCGGCTCGCCCGGGCGGCGAGCTGGGGCTCGACCGCGTCCAGCACGGCCTGCGGATGCCGGTGCCCGAGCGCGGCCGTGACGTCCACGGCGTGCACGAAGGCCGGGAGTTCGACGGCCACGAACCCGGGCGAGCACAGCGGCAGCAGCGGCGCGGCGGCCACCGGCCCGTGACTGCGGCTCAGCGCCGTGACCAGCCGCTCCGCGAGATCCGACCGCCCCGAGCGGAGGACCGCCCCGACCAGCTCGCCCCGGACGGCCGTGGGCGCGGCGAGCACCGCCCGCTCCACCGCCTCGTCCGGCACCGGCAGCCGACGGATCGCCCGCTGCGCGTACCGGCGCACCACCGGATCGGGGTCGGCGAGGCGGGCCGTGAGGTGGGCGGTGTGCCGGCCGGCCTGGGCGGCGAGTGCCGCCAGCCGTCGGCCGTAGCGGCCGTGGTCCTCCAGCTCGTCGAGCAGAGCGGCGAGTTCGCCGGTGGCGGCGAGGGCGTGGGCGGTGCGGGCCACCGTCCGCAGGCGCTCGGCGTGGGGCAGTGGCTCCACGGCGGCGAGCAGGCGGTCGGCGGAGGAAGACGCGTGGATCGTGTGGATCATCGTGCGTGATTCTTACCGGCCGACCGGGCCCGGCACCAGTCGCCCCGGTGTCGCCCCGCCGTTCCGGGCGGTGCGGCAGCGGCAGCGGCAGCGGCGGCGCTCGGCAGGCGCGGGGCGATCCGCCCTTCCGTGCGCCAACGGAGCTTCCTTGGAAGGAAGTTGAAGGATCTCCCGGCAGGCTGTCGCCGGAGCTACCCGCAGCGCGCGGGCGCGGCGACCCGCCGATCGAGCGCTGCGCTGCCGTCCCTGGTCGACGCGACCAGAGGGTCGGGCCCTGAGGGCGGGCGTCCGGCGTCGGATCGACCGGTTGTCCGCGCTGGAGGCCGTGGCGCGCCGGGCCGAGGAGCAAGCGGAGAGCGAACTGGCCGCCCGTATCCGGAAGTTCGCGGCGTGCGCGCGCGGCGAGCTGACGCCGGCCGCGCTGCGCCGAGCGGGGTCAGTGCTTCTTACAGGCCGTGGCCTCGAACTCCGCGACGGGGACGGTGAGCGTGGAAGTGGGCCCGTAGTAGCGGACGTGTCCCGGCGCGAGCTGCTCCAGGTCCTCCGGGGTGAAGTCGACGGCGGTCGACGATCGGGAGTCGTCCTTGGTCCAGCCGCGCAGGTGGTAGGTGGTCCCGGCGTCGAGCGGGGCGGCGGCCCTGGCCGTCTCCCAGCCCTCGGCAGGCGCGTCCAACGCCCAGGTGCTCAGCCCGGGCCCGAGAGCCGACTTGGCGGTCCACTCCCCGACCGTCTCCGTGTGGCTGCCCTCACTGGTGTAGAGGCTCGCCCCGTCGATCCGCTGCCCACAGACCATCAGCACCCCCAACGGCCGCCCGTCCTCGGTCACGGAGATCCCTGCGACGGCACCGCTCGAACCCGCACACCCCGAGACCCCCGCCAGCGCGGCCGTCCCCACGACGACCGACGCGGCTCGCCGGACCAGCTGTCGCACGGTGTCTCCCTCGATCTCCCGCCCGTCCGGGCCGGTGAAATGCAGTGACAGCCCGGAACCCGTCGGGCGACGGCCGGAGTTCATGGACGGTACCAATGGGGCCTCAGGCGGTCACCGGGGCGGTCCTGTTGAGGACCCGTGCGTGCCCTCCGACCTCGGGCCCGGGCCTGGACGGGCCTTCGGCGGGGCGCGCGACGGGGTGTGACCAAACCCTCCGTCGGCTCGGTTGACTGTCGCGAAGCGGGCGTGGTGGGATCTTCGGGCCAAACGGAGGCAAGCAGAGGAAGCCGGTGCGAGTCCGGCGCGGTCCCGCCACTGTGACCGGACACCCCGCGCGGGGGTGACCGGAAGTCAGGAGACTCTGGCCCCCGTTCCGTCGATCCAGGGCGCGGACCCTGAGTGAGGACACAACGCCATGCGGGCTGCCCCGTACCTGGTGGGCGCGGTCGCGGGATTCCTCGCGGACGCCCGGCTCGGAGACCCCCGACGCGGACACCCCGTCGCCCTGTTCGGCACCGCCGCGGCCCGGCTGGAACGCCTGCTGTGGCGCGACCGTCGCGCCGTCGGGGCGGTGTACACGGGGCTCGCCGTCGGCGCGGTCGCGGGCGGAGCGGCACTCGTCGCGCGGGCCGTCCGTCGTTCGCCGCTCGCCGCGGCGGCACTCACCGCCGGTGCGACGTTCACGGTCCTCGGCGGGACGTCACTCACCCGGGAGGCCCGGGCCATCGGGGACTCCCTGGCCGCCGGTGATCTGACCGCCGCCAGGGAGCGGCTGCCGCACCTGTGCGGGCGCGACCCCTCCGGGCTGGACGAGCAGCAGATCGCCCGGGCGGTGGTGGAGTCCGTCGCGGAGAACACCGCCGACGCGGTCGTCAACGCCCTGGTCTGGGGCGGCATCGCGGGCGTCCCCGGGCTGCTGGCCTTCCGGGCCGTCAACACCCTGGACGCGATGGTCGGCCACAAGTCCGAGCGGTACCGGCGCTTCGGCTGGGCCTCGGCCCGGCTCGACGACGTCGCCGGCTGGCCCGGCGCCCGGCTCACCGCCCTGCTCACCGTCGCCGCCTCCGGCTCCCCCGGCCGCACCTGGCGCGTCTGGCGCCGCGACGGCTCCGCCCACCCCAGCCCGAACGCCGGCCAGGCCGAAGCCGCGTTCGCCGGCGCCCTCGGCGTCCGACTCGGCGGCACCCTCCGCTATGGCGACCGCGTCGAACACCGCCCGGTCCTGGGCGCCGGCCACCCCCCGGTCACCCCCGGCGACATCGACCGCGCCTGCCGCCTCTCCCGCCGCGTCTCCACCCTGGCCCTCGCTGTCACCACCACCGCCCGAATCACCGCCCTCACCGTCCGCACCCGGCGGCCCAGGTGACCGCGTCCCCGGACGCAGCCCTTCGCCGTTCCTGGTGCCCCTCGCCCGTGCAGGACGGGCGTGCTGCGCACGGACCAGCCGTGAAACGGGCTGCGGTGCCGGGCGAGTGGGCCGCCCGACCGGCGGCGGTGCCGGGCGGCTTCGGCATGTCTTCGTCCGCTGCGCGCAGTTCTTCGTGCCCCGGGCGCTCGCCGGGCGAGAAGTCGGCACCTGGGCGGGCCGCGCAGCGCGAACTCGGCACACCGCCCTCCTCGCGGATCGGGACACTCGCGGACGAGTGGACGGGGCAACGTGCCGCAGCACCGGGAAACGTCGGCATGTCTTCTTCTGCCGCGCGCAGTTCCTCGCGCCCCGGGCGCTCGCGGAGCGGAGCACCTGCGGCCGCCGTGGGCGCGTGCGCGGTTCGTCCGCTTTCCCCTGTTGCTGTTCTCGTCTCCGAAGGAGGCCCTCGGTGAGTGGTGCGTTGTTGGTGGCCGGGACGACCTCGGATGCCGGGAAGAGCGTGGTGACGGCGGGGATCTGTCGGTGGCTGCGGCGGGAGGGGGTGCGGGTGGCTCCGTTCAAGGCGCAGAACATGTCGCTGAACTCGTTCGTGACGGCCGACGGGGCGGAGATCGGGCGGGCTCAGGCGATGCAGGCGCAGGCGGCGGGGGTGGAGCCGGAGGCGGCGATGAATCCGGTGCTGTTGAAGCCGGGGGCGGACGGCCGGAGTCAGGTGGTGCTGATGGGGCGGGCCGTGGCGGAGGTCGGGGCGCTGGACTACCGGGACCGGAAGCCGGTGCTGCTGGAGCGCTCGTTGGAGTGTCTGGCGGACTTGCAGTCGCGGTTCGAGGTGGTGGTGTGCGAGGGCGCGGGTTCTCCGGCGGAGATCAATCTGCGGGACCGGGACATCGCGAACATGGGTCTGGCGTCGGCGGCCCGGCTGCCGGTGGTCGTCGTCGGCGACATCGACCGCGGCGGGGTGTTCGCGTCGATGTTCGGGACGCTCGCGCTGCTCTCGGCGGACGACCAGTCGCTCGTCGCGGGCTGGTTCGTGAACAAGTTCCGCGGTGACGCGCGGCTGCTCGCGCCGGGGTTGGAGATGTTGCGGGAGTTGACGGGGCGTCCGGTGCTGGGGACGTTCCCGATGCTCCAGGGGCTGTGGCTGGACGCGGAGGACTCGCTGGATCTGGCGTCGGTGGCGCAGCGTCCGGCGGCGGGCGGGCCGGTGGGGGCGGAGGTGCTGCGGGTCGCGGTGGTGCGGTTCCCGCGGTTGTCGAACTTCACGGACGTGGATGCGCTGGCGCAGGAGCCGGGGGTGCTGGTGCGGTGGGCGACCCGTCCGGAGGAGCTGGCGGATGCGGACCTGGTGGTGCTTCCGGGTACCCGGGCGACCGTCGCGGACCTGGACTGGCTGAGGGGGCAGGGCCTGGTGGAGCCGCTCGCCCAGCGGGTCGCCGCGGGGTTGCCCGTGCTGGGCGTGTGCGGCGGCTACCAGATGCTGGGCCGGGAGATCGTGGACGAGGTCGAGTCGCGGGCCGGCGCGGTGGACGGCCTGGGGCTGTTGCCGACCCGGGTGGTGTTCGGTCCGGAGAAGGTGCTGGCCCGTCCGACGGGCGTGGCGCTCGGCGCACCGGTGGCGGGTTACGAGATCCACCACGGGGTGGTGTCGGTGGACGGCGGCGAGGCGTTCGTCACCGATGTCGACGGCGCGGCGCTGGACGGCTGCCGGGTCGGGCCGGTGTGGGGGACGACCTGGCACGGGGTGTTGGAGAACGACGCGTTCCGTCGGACGTTCCTGACCGCGGTCGCCACTGCTGCGGGGCGGGCCTTCGTGCCCGCCCCGGACACCTCGTTCGCGGCGGCGCGCGAGCAACGACTGGACGCGCTGGGCGACTTGGTCGCGGAGCACGCCGACACGGACGCGCTGTGGAAGCTGATCGAGAACGGGGCGCCGGCGGGCCTGCCGTTCGTGCCGCCCGGGGCTCCGGCCCCGGTGCAGATGGAGAGGGCGAAATGAGTGAACTGACCGATGCCCGTTACCCGTTCACGGCTGTCGTGGGGATGGACGACCTGCGGCTGGGCCTGTTGTTGAACGCGGTGTCGCCCGCGGTGGGCGGCGTGCTGGTGCGGGGCGAGAAGGGCACCGCGAAGTCGACGATGGTGCGCGCGCTGGCGGGGCTGCTGCCGTCGATCGCGACCGTGGCCGGCTGCCGGTTCGCGTGCGACCCGCTGTCGCCGGACGCGCAGTGCCCGGACGGGCCGCACGCCGGCGCGGACTCGGCGGAGCGTCCGGCGTTCCTGGTGGAGCTGCCGGTGGGTGTCTCCGAGGACCGGGTGGTCGGTTCGCTGGACCTGGAGCGGGCGCTCGCGGAGGGCGTGAAGGCGTACGAGCCGGGGCTGTTGGCGAAGGCGCACCGGGGCGTGCTGTACATCGACGAGGTGAACCTGCTCCAGGACCACCTGGTGGACCTGCTGCTGGACGCGGCGGCGATGGGGCGTTCGTACGTGGAGCGCGAGGGCGTCTCGGTGCGGCACGCGGCCCGGTTCCTGCTGGTCGGGACGATGAACCCGGAGGAGGGCGAGCTGCGGCCGCAGCTGCTGGACCGGTTCGGCCTGACGGTGGAGATCGCCGCCACCCGGGACGCCGACGAGCGCGCCGAGGTGGTGCGCCGCCGCCTCGCCTACGACGCCGATCCGGCGGGCTTCGCGTCGAGTTGGGCCGCACGGGAGCGGGAGCTCGCCGAACGGATCGGCGCGGCGCGGGAGTTGCTGCCGTCCGTCGAGCTCTCCGATCTGGCGCTCCGTCAGATCACGGCGGTGTGCGCGGCGTTCGAGGTGGACGGCCTGCGGGCGGACATCGTGATGGCGCGCACGGCGGTGGCGCTGGCCGCATGGGCGGGGCGCACCGAGGTGCTGGAGGAGGACGTCCGCAAGGCCGCGCAGCTGGCCCTGCCGCACCGGCGGCGGCGCAACCCGTTCGACGCGCCGGGCCTGGACCAGGAGCAGTTGGACCGGACGCTGGCCGAGCACCAGGAGCCCGGCGACGAGGACCCGGACGGTGACGGCCCGGACGACGGAGGCCCCGGCGACGGCGGCCCGGGGGGCGGCGGTTCGCCCGCCCCGTCCGAGCCCGATGAGCCTGCTGCGACCGGGAGTTCCGAGGACGCCCCGGCCGCGCCGCCGCAGCAGCGGCCCGGCGGCACGAAGGCGGCGTCGCCGGTGGCGGCCGACCGGCCGTACCGGACGCGGCTGTTCAAGGTGGACGGCACCGGCCGGGGTGCGCAGGGGCGGCGCTCCCCCGCCGAGACGGACGCCGGGCACACCGTGCGGGCGCGCCGTCCGCAGGGGCGGCTGACCAGGCTGCACCTGAGTGCGACGCTGCGGGCGGCGGCGCCGCACCAGGTGGCGCGCGGGCGGGCCGGTCGGGCGCTGGTGCTGCGGCGCGACGACCTGCGCGAACAGGTGCGCCGGGGGCGGGAGTCGAACCTGGTGCTGTTCGTGGTGGACGCCTCGGGGTCGATGGCGGCCCGGCAGCGGATGACGGCGGTCAAGGGCGCGGTGCTGTCGCTGCTGATGGACGCCTACCAGCGCCGCGACAAGATCGGCATGGTGACGTTCCGGGGCTCCGGCGCGGAGTTGGCGCTGCCGCCGACCTCCTCGGTGGAGGTGGGCGCGGCCCGGCTGGAGCAGCTGCCGACCGGCGGTCGGACGCCGCTGGAGGCGGGCCTGCTGCGGGCGCACGAGGTGCTGCGGGTGGAGCGGCTGCGCGACCCGGACCGGCGGGCGCTGCTGGTGGTGGTGACCGACGGCCGGGCGACCGGGGCGCGCGACGCGCTGGCGCGGTCGCACCGGGCGGCCGGGCTGCTGGCGGCGCAGGGCGTGGCCGCGGTGGTGCTGGACTGCGAGTCCGGCCCCGTCCGGCTGGGCCTGGCACGGGAGTTGGCGGCGCACCTGAACGGCGACGCGGTGAGCCTGGACGAGCTGCGGGCCGACGGGGTGGCCGCGCTGGTGCGGGAGACCCGTTCGACGATGACCTCTGGTTCCATGACACGAAAGGCGGCGTGACCGAATGCCCAAGGGAGTTGCGGAGAACGTCCCGGACGACGGCCTGACCACCCGGCAGCGGCGGACGCTGCCGATCACGGCGGTGCACACCGGTCCGGGCAAGGGGAAGTCCACGGCGGCGTTCGGGATGGCGCTGCGGGCGTGGAACCAGGGCTGGCCGATCGGGGTGTTCCAGTTCGTCAAGTCGGCGAAGTGGAAGGTCGGCGAGGAGAACGCGCTGCGGGTGCTCGGCGAGTCCGGGCAGGGCGGCACGGTCGCGTGGCACAAGATGGGCTCGGGCTGGTCGTGGGTGCAGCGGGACATCGAGTCGTCCGAGGAGGCGGCCCGGGAGGGCTGGGAGCAGGTCAAGCGGGACTTGGCGGCCGAGACGTACCGGTTCTACGTGCTGGACGAGTTCACCTACCCGCTGCACTGGGGGTGGATCGACGTGGCGGAGGTGGTGGAGGTGCTGCGGGAGCGCCCGGGCAGCCAGCACGTGGTGGTGACGGGCCGCAACGCGCCCGAGCCGCTGCTCGAACTGGCCGATCTGGTCACCGAGATGACGAAGCTGAAGCATCCGATGGACGCGGGCCGCAAGGGCCAGCGCGGTATTGAGTGGTAGATCGTTGAACGACAGCATTCCTCGGCTGGTGGTGGCCGCCCCGTCCTCCGGCTCGGGCAAGACCACGGTGGCGACCGGCCTGATCGCAGCGTTGGCGGCGCGCGGGTTGAAGGTGTCGCCGCACAAGGTCGGCCCGGACTACATCGATCCCGGCTACCACGCGCTGGCCGCCGGCCGCCCGGGCCGCAACCTGGACTCCTGGATGAGCGGCCCGGACCGGATCGCCCCGCTGTTCGCGCACGGCGCGGCCGGGGCGGACGTGGCGGTGGTCGAGGGCGTGATGGGCCTGTACGACGGGGCCGCGGGGCAGGGCGAGTTGGCGTCCACCGCGCAGGTGGCGAAGCTGCTGCGGGCACCGGTGGTGCTGGTGGTGGACGCCTCCTCGCAGTCCCGTTCGGTGGCGGCGCTGGTGCACGGCTTCGCGTCCTGGGACCCGCAGGTGCGCCTGGCCGGGGTGATCCTCAACAAGGTGGCCTCGGACCGGCACGAGACGCTGCTCCGGGAGGCGCTGGAGGAGGGCTCCGGGGTGCCGGTGCTCGGCGCGGTGCGGCGGGCCAAGACGGTGGACACCCCGTCCCGGCACCTGGGCCTGGTGCCGGCCGTGGAACGCTCGGCGGAGGCCCTGCGGGCGGTCCGCGAGATGGGCGAACTGGTCGCCGCCTCGGTCGACCTGGACGCCGTGCTGGCGCTGGCCCGCACCGCACCGCCGCTCTCCGTGGACGCCTGGGACGCGGCGGCGGAGGTCGAGCCGATCGTCGGCCCGCGGCCGCGGATCGCGCTGGCGGGCGGCGCCGCGTTCTCCTTCTCGTACGCGGAGAACGCCGAACTGCTGGCCGCCGCCGGGGCCGAGGTGGTGCCGTTCGACCCGCTGCACGACGAGCGACTGCCCGAGCGGACGGCGGCGTTGGTGATCGGCGGCGGCTTCCCGGAGGTGTACGTCTCCGAGCTGAGCGCGAACGCGTCGCTGCGGCGCGCGGTCGCCGAACTGGCCGCGAGCGGCGCGCCGGTGGTCGGCGAGTGCGCCGGACTGCTGTACCTGGGGCGGGAGTTGGACGGCCTGCCGATGTGCGGGGTGCTGGACTCGACGGCCCGGATGACGCCCCGGCTGACGCTCGGCTACCGGGAGGCGGTGGCGCTCGCCGACTCCCCGCTCGCGGCGGCCGGATCGCGGGTGCGCGGGCACGAGTTCCACCGCACCGTCACCGACCCGGCGGCCGGCCCGTCCCCCGCCTGGGGCTGGCGCACCCCCACCGGCCCGCACACCGAGGGCCACCTGCACGGCTCGGTGCACGCCTCCTACCTGCACCTGCACTGGACGGGCGCCCCGGCCCTGCCGACCCGACTGGTCCGGCACGCCGCCGCGTGGGCCGCCTCGCACGACGGGAACTGACGGCGGGAACTGACGGCGGGAACCGACGGCCGGTCCGGCCGCGCGGGCCGAGATGCTCGCGCGGCCGGCGGGCGGTTCAGACCGCCTTGCTGTTGCCGCCCTGGTGCTTGGCCGGTTCCTCCTGCTGGGTCGCCAGGCCCAGCGCACGGCGCAGCGAGATGATCTCGGAGTCGCCCAGGTTGTCGTCGGCGAGGCCCAGTTCGGTGCGGAGCGTCGCGTTGTCGGTGGACTGGGCGGCCAGCTGGTAGTGGGTGGCGGCGATCCTGGACTTGGCGACCAGCCGGTCGACGGTCGCCTTGTCGGCCGTGGTCCAGCGGTAGTTCGACAGCAGGGTGGCCTGCTGGTTCGCGGCCGTGCTCATGTCCTTGGCCCAGGTCCGGTACGCCTGCGGGTCGTCCTCGATCCCGGTGTCCTCGTCCGGGCCCTTGCCCCAGGCCTTGTCGAACTGGTTGGTGGCGTCCAGCAGTTGGCGCTGGTCGGGGGTCAGGCTGCTGGCGGACTTCCGCAGCATGCCGGTGCGCGAGGACTTGTCCTCGTTGGCCAGGAAGCAGACGATGCGGCGGGCGGCGGGGGCCTTCCAGGCCGCCCGGTCGGGGTAGAAGTAGAAGGTCACCACCTTGTCCGGGATCGACCAGGTGTCCGCCACGTAGGTGTCCACGCGGTCCGCGCAGAGCTTCTCGGCCTCCTCCTTCATCACGTCCTCGCCCGGGTAAGCGCCGGTCTGCTTCGTGGCGGGCTGCACCCAGTACGTCTCGCCGAAGTGCGCGGACGCGCAGTCGACCGGCCTGGCATTGCCCGCTGCGGCGCGGTCGAAGCACTGGCCGAGCGACAGTCGGAACGGGGAGTTCGCCGAGAGGCCCGAGTCCGAGGTCGGCGAGACGTGCGAGGGCCGGGAGCCGTCCTCCTCGAAGTCGTCGACGCTGAAGGCACCGCCGATCACCGTGAGGACGAACAGCACCATGCCGAGGCTGCCGGCCACGATGCCGGAGATGGCCAGCCCCTTGCCGCGCTCACCGGTCCGCTTGATCTGCCGCAGCGCGCCGATGCCCAGGCCGATGCCGATGAAACCGAAGTAGCAGCAGACGATGCCGACGATCAGCGAGGCGATGGCCAGGTTGTTGGTGTACAGCGAGCGCTGCGGGGCCGGGTACATCATCGGCCCGCCCGGCGCGCCCGGCATTCCGGGCGGCGGGTACCCGCCCGTCCCCCACGGCTGCTGACCACCCGCCGCCGCCCACGGACTGCCCCCGTCGGGCACCGGCCCCGGCGCACCCGGCGGCACGTGAGCCCCCGGCGGCACGTGGCCTCCGGGCGGGGCCGCGGCCCACGGGTTCGCACCCGGCGGCAACGGCGCACCGACCGGCGCCGCACCCGGGACGGGCGGCGGCGCACTGGGCAGCGCCCACGGGTTCGCGGGCGCGGGCGGCGCGGCGGGCGCGGGCGGGACGGGCGGCGCGACGGGGGCCGGCGGGGCGTCCACGGGTGCCGAAGTCTCGGGCTCAGCAGGCTGCTTGGTGAACGAGATCGCGACCGGCGCGGCGTCCTCGACGTCCGACGCAGTCGCGGCGTCCTCGATGTCCGGTGCAGGCGCGGCGGGAACCGACGGCGCCTCGGTCGGCGAAGGCTCGACCGACGCGGCCGCCTCTGCATCTGCGACGGCGGTCTCGGGCTCGGGCTTGGCGGGCGGCTTGGTGAACGAGAGCGCGGCCGGCGCAGCGTTCTCGGTGTCCGGCGCGGGCCTGGTGTCCGTCGCGGGCCTGGTGTCCGGCGCGGGCGTGGTGGGCGTGGTCGGGGAGTCGTTCCGGGCGGCGTCGGGGCCGGCCTCCCCGGAGCGCTCCTGGTCGAACGACATGGGTTTCCCCCCTGGGCGTGGAACTGTTCGACGGCTGCGCGAATATAGCGGACCGGTCCGTCGGTCTCCCAACGAGTTCGGTGTCCGAGCCCGGGCACCGCCCGAAAGTCCATTGCATGCAATGCATGCAGCGCACTACGCTGCCGCTGTGCAGACCGAGAGCACCCGCCGCAGCCTGCGGGCCCTGATCCTCGACGGCCGCTACCCACCGGGGGCGCGACTGGGCGAGGTGGAGGTCGCGGAGACCCTCGGGGTGAGCCGCACCCCGGTCCGGGAGGCGTTCCGGGCGCTGGCGGCGGACGGCCTGCTCGCCACCGCCGGGCGCGGCGTCCGGGTGGTGGAGCTGTCGGCGGAGGAGCTGGCGCACGTCTACCGGGTGCGGGCCGCGCTGGAGGCGCTGACCGTCGAGCTGGCCGCCGAGCGGCAGCGCGCGGGGCGGCTGGCCCCGGCCGAGCTGACCGACCTCGCGGAGCTCGCCGACCGCACCCACCGGGCCACCGTGGAGCGCGAGTTGACCGAGGCGGTGCGGCTCAACCGGCAGTTCCACCGGCGGGTCGCGGAGCTGGCCGGCAACCCCGTCGCCCTGCACTCGCTGGAGCGGCTGTGGGACCAGATCCAGGTCTCCACCCACCGTTCTCTGCACGCGCCCGACCGCACCGCCCTGGTGGACGACCAGCACCGTGAGCTGCTGGCCGCCGTGACCGCCGGGGATCCGGCCGCTGCCGGGGCGGCCGCCCGGCGGCACGTCCTGGACACCTGCGCCGCCGCCCGGCCGCCCGAGAAGGAGTGACCCGATGGCCCTGTCCCACCACTACGCGGTCCGTGTCGACTGGACCGGCAACCTCGGTACCGGTACCGACACCTACCGCTCGTACTCCCGCGACCACGACGTCTCCTCGGACGGGGTGCCGACCCTGCTCGGCAGCGCCGACCCGACGTTCCGCGGCGACCGCTCGCGGTGGAACCCGGAGCAGTTCCTGCTGGCCGCGCTCGCCCAGTGCCACATGCTGTCGTTCCTGTCGCACTGCGCGCGCAGCGGCGTGGTGGTGCTGTCCTACACCGACGAGGCGGAGGCCACCATGGAGACCTCGGGCGGCGGCGGCCGGTTCACCTCGGCGATGCTCCGGCCCCGGGTGGTGATCGCCGAGGAGTCGATGCTCGAGAAGGCGATCGCGCTGCACGGCCCGGCGAGCCAGGACTGCTTCATCGCCTCCTCGGTGAACTTCCCGGTCCACCACGAGCCCGTGGTGACGGTGCGGGCCGCCCGTTCCTGACGACTCGTCAATTTCCTTGGTGTGGCTGGCTCCAGTATGCGCATGGGGGCTGGCTCCAGGGAAAAGACGGTGGCCTGCGGGATCGATCCGGGCGGCGCGACGGCGAAGACTCACTGCCATGCGAATCACCCGACGAGGCGCCGCGCTGGCCGCCACCACCACCGTCCTGCTCGGCCTGACGGCACCGCTCGCCGCCGGAGCGTCCGCCCCCGACCGCCCCGCCTGGGGCGCGTGCGCGGGCGGCGCGCCGGACGGGCGGCAGCAGTGCGCCGAGCTCACCGTCCCGATCGACTACGCGCAGCCCGCCGGGCCGACCCTCCGGCTCGCCGTCTCCCGGATCCCCGCCGCCCGGCCCGATCAGCGGCGCGGCGTGCTGGTGCTGATCCCCGGCGGGCCGGGCGGCTCCGGCCTGAACGGGCCGAGCAGCGCTGCGAAACGGCTGCCCCAGTCGGTGCTGGACAGGTACGACCTGATCGGCTTCGACCCACGCGGCGTCGGCCGTTCCAGTCCGGTCTCCTGCGGGCTCGACTACGCCGACCTGGCGCCCGGCAAGCTGCTGCCCTGGCCCGCGCCCGACGGGCACGGCGGCGATGCCAACCTGACCACCGGCCGACGCATCGCCGACCGCTGCGCGGCCAACGGCGGCCCGGTGCTGCGCAGCATCACCACCCGGAACGAGGCGCGGGACATCGACCGGATCCGGCAGTCCCTCGGCGAGCGCCGGATCTCCACCTGGGGCGTCTCCTACGGCACCTACGCGGGCGCCGCGTACGCCACGATGTTCCCCGACCGCACCGACCGGATCCTGCTGGACAGCAACGACAACCCGGATCCGGTCCTGGCCGAGCGCAGTTGGCTGGCCGCCTTCGCCACCGGCGCGGAGGACCGCTTCCCGGATTTCGCGGCCTGGGCGTCCTCCCCCGAGGCCGGCGAGTTCCGGATCGCCGACACCCCCGAGCAGGTCCGCACCGCCTACCTGACGGCCGCCCAGCAGTTGGACGCGGCCCCGCTGCCCTGGCCCGGCCACAACCCGGACGTACTGGACGGCAACGGCGTGCGCGGCACGCTGCTGAACAGCCTGTACGCGGACGCCAAGTTCCCCGCCGCGGCCGCTCTGATCCAGGCCGCCCAGGGCCACCGCGCGCTGCCCGAGCAGGGGCCCGCGCCGGACGCGGCGGAGCTTGCGCAGATGCAGGCTTCCACGGCGGTCACGGTCGCCACCCTGTGCAACGACGTCAGCTGGCCGCGCGACCTCGGCTCGTACGCCACGGCGGTGGCCGCCGACCGGGTCGCGCACCCGCTCACGGCCGGCATGCCGGTGAACGCCACGGCCTGCGCGTTCTGGCACTGGCAGCCCGCCGAGCCGCCGGTTCGGGTCACCTCCGACGGGCCGTCCAACGTGCTGCTGGTGCAGAACCTGCGAGACCCGGCCACGCCCTACGCGGGGGCGCTCAAGCTGCGCGCGGCGTTCGGCGACCGGGCCAGGATGGTCACGGTCGACTCCGGTGGCCACGGCGCCTACCTGTCCCACGGAAACGCCTGCGGCGACGCGCTGGTGTCGGAGTTCCTGGCCACCGGCCGCCGCCCGGCCCGGGACGCGTTCTGCCCGAAGGCCGGGTGAGGCCGGTGCGCGGCCCGATCAGCACCCGTCCGTCCGGGGTTCGTCCGGCCCGTGGCGGTGCGTCGGGCCGCGCCCGGTCGTCAGCCCAGGTCGCGGCGGCGCAGCCCGGCCAGGCCCGCCAGGGCGGCGAGCGCGGCCAGCGCGGTGGTCCACAGCAGCGGCGCGGCGGTGAACGTCCCGCCGGGCAGGTGCGGCAGGTGGGTGAACGGGGACAGGTCCAGTACCCACTGCGGCAGTTGCAGGATCGGTCCGAGCCAGGCGACCAGCACGAACACGCCGTACCCGGCCCAGCCGGCCGCCGTCCAGCGCGGCAGCAGGCCGTACACGGCCAGCGCCACGGCGGCGGTCAGCCACACCGCGGGCAGCTGGACGAGCGTCCCGCCGAGCATCCGGCCGACGGCGTCGCCCGTCCCGCCGCCGAGCGCGGCGCCCTGCGCCAGCCCGGCGGTGGCGCCGGCGACGGCCAGCAGCACGGCGGTGCCGAGCAGCGGGAACAGCAGGTGTCCGCCCGCCCAGCGCAGCCGGGAGACGGCGCCCGCCAGCACGGGTTCGGCCCGGCCGGAGCTCTCCTCGGCGCGCAGTCGCAGCACGGACTGCACGGCGTACACAGCGGCGATCATCCCGAACACCCCGGCGATGGTGGACAGGTAGGCGTTCAGCACGCCCTGCTGTCCGCCGAGCCGGGCCATCAGGTCGGCCATCTGCCGGTTGTCGCCGACCAGGTCGACCACGCCCTTGGCGACGCTGCCGAACACCGCGCCGCCCGCGGCGAAGGCCAGCGCCCAGCCGAGCAGGGCGCCGCGCTGCAGGCGGCGGGCCAGCGCGGCGGCGTCCGCCAGGCCGGGTGCGGCGGCGGCCGGGCCGGGGCGCTGCGGGAGCATTCCGGCACCCAGGTCGCGGTGTTCGACCAGGGCCCGGGCCAGCACGGTGAGCAGTGCGGCCCCGCCCAGCGGCAGCGCCAGCACCCACCAGCGGTCCCCGGCGAACGCACGGACCTGCTCGCTCCAGCCGATCGGGGAGAGCCAGCTCGCCCAGCCGGTGCCGCTGCCGGAGTCGCCGACGGCGCGCAGCACGAACGCCAGGCCGATCGCCGCCCCGGCCAGGCCGTTGGCGGCCCGACCGGTCTCGGCGACCTGCGCGGTGACGGCGGCCAGCGCGGCGAAGAACACTCCGGTGGCGCCGAGCGCCAGCCCGAACGCCAGCGCCCCGGCCAGGGCCTGACCGGCCGCCAGCAGCACGACCGTCACCAGTGCGGCCAGCGCGGCGTTCGCGGTGAGGGCGGTGGCCAGGGCGGCGGTCAGCGGGGCGCGGCGGCCGACGGCGCCGGCGCCGATCAGCTCGAAGCGGCCGTCCTCCTCCTCGGCCCGGGTGTGCCGCACCACCAGCAGGGTGGACATCAGCGCGGCCAGCACCGCCCCGAACACGCCCATCCGCCACGCGGTCAGCCCGCCGATGGTGGAGCCGTCGAAGATCGGGCCGTACAGGGCGCGCAGCGAGCCGTTGCCGTCGATGCCGGCCGCGAAGGTCCGCCGGGAGGCCTCGTCGCCGTACAGCTTGCGGAAGGAGAAGGCGGTGGAGGCGATCATGCCGGTGCCGACGTACACCCACACCGGCAGGGCGATGCGGTCGCGGCGCAGGGCGAGGCGGTAGAGGGTGCCGGTGCCGGTCAGCGCGTAGCCGCTCATCGGACGGCCGCCGTCGACGGGGCGTCGGAGACGTTCTCGTAGTGGCGCAGGAAGAGTTCCTCCAGCGTCGGCGGCCGGCTGGCGAGGCTGCGCACGCCGACGGCGGTGAGTTCGGCGAGCAGGGCGCCGAGCTGTTCGGTGTCGACCTGGCAGCGCAGCCGATTGCCGTCGACCGTCAGGTCGTGGACGTAGTCGGGGTGCGGCGGCGGCCCGGTGAGCACGGCGTCCACCGAGGTGCGAGTGAGGTGGCGCAGGTCGTCGAGGGTGCCGGTCTCCACGGTGCGGCCGGCCCGGATGATCGACACCCGGTCGCAGAGCGCCTCCACCTCGGACAGGATGTGGCTGGACAGCAGCACCGTGGTGCCCCGGTCGCGGGCCTCGGCGACGCACTCGCGGAACACCTCCTCCATCAGCGGGTCCAGGCCGGAGGTCGGCTCGTCCAGGATCAGCAGGTCGGTGTCGCCGGCGAACGCCGCGACCAGCGCGACCTTCTGCCGGTTCCCCTTGGAGTAGGCGCGGCCCTTCTTGGTGGGGTCGAGCTCGAAGCGCTCCAGCAGCGCGGCCCGGCGGGTCGGGTCGAGCCCGCCGCGCAGCCGCCCGAGCAGGTCGATCGCCTCCCCGCCGGAGAGGTTGCGCCACAGCGTCACATCGCCCGGCACGTAGGCGAGTCGGCGGTGCAGCGGCACGGCGTCGCGCCAGGGGTCGCCGCCGAGCAGCGTGGCGGTGCCGGAGTCGGCGCGCAGCAGGCCGAGCAGAACGCGGATGGTGGTGGACTTGCCCGACCCGTTGGGGCCGAGGAACCCGTGTACCTCGCCCTGTTCGACCGTGAGGTCCAGTCCGTCCAGGGCGCGGGTGCGGCCGAAGGTCTTCACCAGGCCGGACACCGAGATGGCGGTCGTCATGAGTTCGACGCTACTCTTGTTTCACAACTTCGTGAAGGCACCGAAAGTCCCGGATCTTCGCGTGGCGGCCGAAGTGTGTGAAGGTGGGCGGACGCCCGGCCGGGCGGGGTGTCGGGGAGGTTCGGGTGGTGCGGGTGAGCGAGGTGGGCGACGTGGGTGACGTGGACGCGCAGCGGAATCCGGCGGAGGTGTCGGAGTTCGTGGAGCGGTTCGCCACGGTGCTGACGGACGCCGGCTTCCCCCGGATGTCGGCCCGCGTGTTCACCGCCCTGCTGACCGCCGACTCCGGCCGGCTGACCTCCGCCGAGCTGGGCGAGCTGCTCCGGATCTCCCCCGCCGCGGTCTCCGGCGCGGTCCGCTACCTGACCCAGGTCGACCTGGTCAGCCGGGAGCGCGAACCCGGCACCCGCCGTGACCGCTACCGCATCCACGACCACGTCTGGTACGAGGCCACCGCCAACCGGGACCGCACCCTCTCCCGCTTCGAGTCCAGCCTCGCCGAGGGCGTCGACGCGCTCGGCGCGGACACCCCGGCCGGCCAACGCCTCGCCGAATCCCTGGAGTTCTTCGCCTTCCTGCGGGTCGAGATCCAGCAGATGATGCAGCGCTGGCGCGACCGCGAGAAGTGAGCGACCGCTATCGCTGCCGTTCCCGCACCCGCGGGCCCCGCGGCCCCCACAGCGGCATCGAGAGGACCAACAGGACCAGCACGGCCACCAGCCCCCCGGTCCACCGCACCGCACCGCCCGGATCGGGCAGGTTCTCGGTCGGATCCTGCCGGCCGGCCGGGTCGTACGTGACCTCCAGTTGGTTGCCGACGTCGCGGCCCTCGCAGGGGCTCAGCCGCTTGGCGATGTGCTGACCCTCGGCGGTGCGCAGCAGGCAGTACCCGGCCGCCTTGCCGTTGCGGGGATGGACGGCGGTGATCTGGGCGACCGTGCGCTTCCCGTCCGTGCTCAGCACGGTCCCGCTCACCGCGCCGCTGCCGAAGAACCCGATCCCGGCGAACAGCACGAGGACGAGGAGAGCCGCGATCGACGTGGCCCGGGTGCGGTACGCATTCCCGACCAGCCCCGTCAGAGCCACCCCCAGCAGGCAAATCACCACCCACGCAACGGGGTTGGCCGCGCCGAACTGCCAAACCGCCAGCCACGACAGCGCAAGGCTCCCGAACAGCGCGGGCACCGTGTACCACGCCCAGAAACGGTGCGGGTGTTCCGTCGACTTCAAAGCCGTCGTTCCTGTCGATCGTTCAAACACCTGGACGGGACACCTGTTGGTGCCCGCCATCGGCTACCGCTTCCGCCCCTCCAGGCTCCGCCCCCGGAGCCCCCACAGCGGGAGCAACAGCACCAGCAGGGCCAGCGCCGCACTCAGCCCGGCGACCCAGCGCTCCGCACCGGACGGGTCGGGCACCTCCTCGGTCGGATCCTGCCGGCCGGCCGGGTCGTAGGTCACGCCGAGGTGGTCGCCCACCTTGCGGCCCTCGCAGGGGCCGAGTCGCCCGGGAATGCCCCGGCCGTCCGCTGCCCGCAGCAGGCAGTACCCGGCCGCCCTGCCCTCGCTCGGGTGGACGGCGGTGACCTCGGCGAGCGTCCGCTCGCCGTCCTCGGCCAGCACGCTCTGGCGGTACGCGACGGTGCCGACGAATCCGATCGCCAGGAGCAGCACGAGGGCGAGGACCGCCCCGACCGCACCCGACCTGGTGCGGTACGGGTACACGATCACCTGCATCAGCAGCACCGCCAGGACGAAGATCGTCACCCCCTCGGCGAACCCCGTCCAGCCGAGCTGCCGGTCCGTCAGCCAGATCACCGCGAGACTGCCCGCCAGCGTCGGCAGCGTGACCCGCGCCCAGAAACGGTGCGGATGCTGCACCGGCTTCACACTCATCGCCGCTCCCCCGTTCGTCGTTCGAACGAGGGGAGGTTACTTCGCAGTTGGCGCGGTGTGAACGGTCAGTCCTCCGCAGCGTCCCGGTCGCGCTCCAGACGCGGGCCCAACCGTCCCCACAGCGGGAGCGACAGGACCAGCAGGGCCAGCCCTCCGCCCAGCCCGGCAGCCCAGCGCACCTCGCCGTCCGGGTCGGGCGCGCCCTCGACCGGGTCCACCCGGCCGGCCGGGTCGAAGGTGACGCTGACGTGGTCACCGACCCGGTAGTCGTTCGAGTGGATCCGGCCGGAGATGTCCCGCCCGTCGGCAGCCCGCAACTCACAGGTCGGCGTCCCCCTTCCCTTGCCCGGGTCCACGGCAATGACCTCGGCGACCGTCCGCTCGCCGTCCCGGGCCAGCACGTCGTGCTGCGCCGCGTCGACCCCGGCGAACCCGAGAAGGACCACCAGCGCGCCGGACGCGAGCGCCGCGACCAGGCCGACCACGGTGCGGTAGGAGAACGCCATCACCAGGAACATGGCCGGCGCCAGCAGCGCCAGCGCCCCCTTCAGGGTCCCCGTGCGCCAGCCGAGGTGCTGGCTGATCAGCCAGATCAGAGCGAAGCCGGCGACCAGCGTCGCAGGCGCGAACCGCACCCAGAAACGGTGCGGGTGTTCCTCGGACTTCACGTCCATGTCGATCCCCCCATTGATCATTCGGATCAAGAAGGACGCTACTCCTGCCCATGAGCCACCGTCAGTCGAGGTGCCCGGCCCACCGCTTGCGGGGCTCCGGGGCCGGGGCGTAGGTGACGTAGAGGCGCTGGCCCACGCTGCGGCCGGCGCAGGGGCCGAGGTGGCCGGGGATGTCGCGGCCGGCCTCGTCGCGCAGCAGGCCGTACCCGGCCGCCTTGCCCTGGCGGGGGTAGGTGGCGGTGACCACGGCGAGCGTCCGACGACCGTCGCGAGCAGCTGCCGGCCATCGGTGGCCGGCTACACCCGCCAGTCCGCGGGCCCGCCTGCGGCCACCGGCTCCGACGGCCCGCCGGAGCGCTGCCGGCGGCGGCCGGCCCAGAACGGGAGGGAGACCAGCAGCGCGACCAGTGCGGTGCCGACGCCCGCCGCCCAGTGGAGGGGGGTGTCCGCGTCGAGGGGTTCCCAGATCGGGGCCTGCCGGTCGGACGGGTCGGCGGTCACCGTCAGCCGGCGGCCGACATGGAGGTTGCAGGCGTCGAGCGGGTGGCGGATGGCGGTGCCGTCGGGTCGGCTCACCTCGCAGGTGGGGAGGTGGGTGCCGTTGCGCGGGTGGACGGCGGTGACGGTGACGGTGACCTGCTGCCCGTGGTCGGCCAGTGACCCGGTCCGGACCGCCGCCATCCCGGCGAAGCTCAGCCAGAGCGCCAGCCCGCCGGCGACGAACGCCGCCACCCCTCCCCGGGGGGTGCGGTAGTTCAGCGCGACCACCAGGATCAGCGCGGTCGGTGTGACGGCGTGCAGCAGCTCGACGGCCTCCGAGCCGCCGAACAGGTAGGTCAGCAGGCCGATCGGCGCCGCGCAGCAGAGCAGGGTGAGCAGCGCGTACAGCGACCCGCGCCAGGGCCGGCCGGTACCGGTCTTCTCGTTCATCGCGTCCTTCGTGTCGATCTTGACGCGGGGACCCTACCGGCGGCGCGACCGGGCTGTCAGCCGAGATACGCGGGGGCCACCGCGGAGCGCACCAGCACGGCGGGGGCGCCGGTGCCGTCGGCGGGGACGGTCCACAGGTCGGAGCCGTAGTCGCCGGGCAGCGAGTACAGCAGGGTGCGGCCGTCGGCCCACAGTGCCTGGTCGTCGATGTTGCGCTGCTCGGCGGTCGCGGTCTCCGCCATGGTGGCCAGGTCGAGCACGTACAGCCGCCACGGCGCGGCCGGGTCGGCGCCGGCCACCCGCTTCTTGTAGGCGATCCGGGTGCCGTCCGGCGACAGGGACGGGCATTCGACGTTCTGGTGCAGGGTGGTCAGGGTGCGGGCGGCGAGGTCGCCCTGCACCAGGTAGGTCTGGCCGCCGGTGGCGACCGTCGCGTAGAAGCGGTTGTCGTCGGCGGCGAAGGTGGTGCCCCAGACGTTGAGGTCGGACGCCTGGACGGGGTGGCCGTCCCTCAGCACCTGGAAGGTCTCCAGGTTGTCGTAGAACTGCCAGTTGCGGGTGTCGACGATCGCGGTGCGGGTGGAGAAGTCGGTGCCCGCGTAGGAGTCGCCGCTGACGAACACCGTCCAGCCGACCAGGTGGCCCGACGGGGAGACCCGGGCGCGGGTGGGGATGCCGGGCGCGGGGAAGCGCCTGGTCTCGTGCAGCGAGGCGTCCAGTACGGACGCGTGGTAGGTGTCGTCCAGCGCGCCGTGCTCGGCCTGCAGGCAGATGCCGGTGCCGGCGGCGGCGTGGAAGCGCAGGCACTTCACGCCGGACGCGGTGCGGGGGCCGTCCGGGTGGTCGGCGGGCACCGCGGCCACCTCGTCGCGGTGCGGGCCCCAGGCCAGGTTGCGCAGCAGCAGTTGACGCTCCGTCGGCTGCAGCGTCACCGATCCCTCGCGCACCGGCGGCCCGCCGGCCTGCTCCTGGTTGCGCCGGTCGGCCCGGTCGGCGGCGTACCGGACGGCGACCGTCCCGACCCCGGCCAGCAGCAGCACCGCGACCACCAGCACCACCACCTTGCGCCGCACGGAGGCGCCCTCGACCGGGGGTTCGGGCGTCGCGGAGTCCGGGTCGACGACAACGGGAGCAGTCATGGGGGTGTCCTCCGGGCGGGTTGACGGGGGAAGGGAGGAGCCGCCGCGACCTCTGTGGCGGTGCGTCAGTCGGTGGCGGCGGGACGGAGCAGGCGGGTGGCCGCGATCGCGGCGGCGGCGAGGGCGATCGTCGTCGCGGTGAGGGCGGCGCGCGGGCCCCAGAGGGTCCAGGCGGCGCCGAAGGCGAGGGAGCAGGCGAAGCGGGCGAGGGCCTGTCCGGTGCCGACCAGGGCCTGCCCGGCGCCCTGCTGGCCGTCGGGGACGGTCGCGGCGGTGGCCGCGGCGAGCACCCCGTCGGTGGCGGCGTAGAAAGCGCCGTGCAGCAGCAGGACCAGCACGGCGGCACTCGCACCGCGCAGCGGGGAGAGCACCACCCCGTACGCGCCGAGCAGCACGGCGTGGCCGGCCAGGAACAGGGTGCGGCGGCCGATCCTGTCCGCGATCACGCCGAGCGGGACGGCGAGGGTCAGGAAGACCGCGGCGGTGCCGAGCGGCAGCAGCGGGAACAGGTGGGCGGGCAGGCCGAGTCGGCGTTGCAGCAGCAGGTAGAGGAACGAGTCGCTGACGGTGGTGAGGCCGAGCAGCACCGCGGCCAGGGTGAGTCGGCGCAGCGCGGGGCGGCGCAGCAGCGCGAGCGCGTCCCGCAGGGTGGGGCGCGGACCCGTCGGCGCCTCGACCGGGGTGGTCCGGGCGGGGACGAACAGCACCAGCAGCAGGACGCCGAGCACGGCCACGCACCCGGAGACGGTGAACACCGCGCTGTAGCCGGCGCGTTCGGCCCGGTCGTCGGCGATCCGCAGCACCGCGAAGGCGAGCAGCGGGCCGAGCAGCGCGCCGGTGGTGTCCATCGCGCGGTGCACGCCGAACGCGCGGCCGCGGTGCTCGGGGGCGGTGGCGAGCGAGATCATCGCGTCCCGGGGCGCGGTGCGCAGGCCCTTCCCGGTGCGGTCGATCGCCAGGACGCCGCCGATCAGCGGCACGGTGTGGACCAGCAGCAGCAGCGGTTTGCACAGCGCGGACAGGCCGTAGCCGATCCCGGCGACGACCTTGTGGCCACGGGCGCCGCGGTCGGCGAGGTGGCCGCCGAGCAGCCGGACCAGCGCGCCGACGCCGTTGTTGATGCCGTCGAGCAGGCCGAAGCCGAGCGGGGACAGGCCGAGCGCGGCGACCACGTACAGCGGCAGGACCGCGCTGACCATCTCGGAGGAGACGTCGGTGACCAGGCTGACCGCGCCGAGCGCGAGCACGGTGCCGGGGACGGCGGCGCGCCGCCCCGGGCGGGTGCCCGGGGCGGCGGCCGCGGCGCGGCCGGTCTTGGTGGAGCGGGCGTCCGCGAGGTACATCCGGCGTCAGTTCCAGATGCCGGTGATGTCGGAGGCGGAGGCGGCGTTGCCCGCGTGGGCGCTCAGGCCGGCCAGGTCCTCCAGGGTGCGCAGCACGTTGTAGTGGTTGTAGGTGGTGGCGCTGGTGGAGCCGGGGATCACGTGCTGCCCGTAGACCACGGTCGGGATGCGGTTGCCGGAGAGGCTGTTGTCCTCGTCGAAGGTGACCACCAGCAGGCTGTTGTGGGTCTGCGCCCAGGTGGCGTACGCGCCGAGGTTGTTCTTGACCCAGGTGTCGCCGGTGGAGACCGAGCAGTCGTGCATGTCGCTGCACAGGTTCGGCACCACGAAGGAGACCTTCGGCAGCGTGGTGTAGTCGGTGGGGAACTGGGCGAAGGTGTAGGCGGTGTTGGTCGGCACGTTGGAGAAGCCGAACCACGGGTTGTGCTTCTGCGCGTACTTGCCGCTGGAGCAGACCGTGGAGCCCTGGCTGGGCAGGGTCTCGTTGTAGGAGCCCCAGCTCTTTCCGGCGGCGATCAGCTCGGACGCCAGGTTGGGGGCGGTCATCGAGCCGACCTTGACGCAGCTGTCGTCCGTACGGCCCTGGTTGGAGCCGGAGAACAGCATGTAGTAGTTCGGCTCGGACGGGTGGGTCAGGCCGTAGGACTGGGTCAGGTTGGCGCCGCCGGCCACCAGGGTGCCGTTCAGGTACGGGGCACTGGAGCTGCCGATCACCTGGCTGTAGGCGTGGTTCTCCATCACCACCACGACGACGTGGTCGGGCGCGGGCAGCGCGGCGGCCTGCGCGGTGGAGCCGGTGGCGGCCCACAGGCCGAGCGAGGCGGCGGCGAGCGCGACGGTGCTTCCGATCGCGGTGAGGCGGCGCTTGGTGCGGCGGCTGAGCGGTGCAGCGGTCATGGCGAGGTCCCTCCGGGGCAGGGAACGTGCGGGACAGGGCTGATGGGGCGCGCGCTTGTTGGAGCGCCGGAAACCCTAGGCGCGGGCGGTGGCCGACGAACCTTTTGACAGGTTAAGAACAAGCGAACGCTTGGTCGGCCGACAAGGCCGCCCCGGCGCTTTTCGGCCAGCGGAGCGGCACGGCTCACACCTGTCCCGATTGACCCGCCTCGGACCGACATGGTGGGATCTTTCCGGCCCGGCGCGCACGACCGGCACGGTGAACGAGGAACGGGAGGGCCGGGCGTGACAGCCGCCTTCGCTTCTCCCCTGCCCGCCCCCCGCGTGGTGCTCGGCCTCGGGCTGCGCCGCGGCGCCCCCGCCGCCGAACTGCTCCGCACCGCCGACGCCGCCCTCTCCGCCTGCGGCCTCGACCGCTCCGCCGTCGTCCTGGTCGCCACCCTGGACCGCAAGCTCGTCGAGCCCGGACTGCGCGCCGCTGCACGGGAGTTGAACGTCCCCGTGGTCGGCCACCCGGCCGCCGTGCTGGCCGCCGTCCCGGTGGCCGGCTCCGCCCGGGTGGCCGCGGCGGTCGGCACCCCGAGCGTCGCCGAAGCCGCCGCGCTGGCCTCGGCCGGACCGGGCGGCCGCCTGCTGGCGCCGCGCACCGCCTCGGCCACGGCCACCGCCGCGCTCGCGGAGAGCGCCCCCGCAACCGCCGCCCCGCCCCAGGAGGCCACCAGGTGAACGCCGAGCCCGATCTGCGCCATCACGGCGACGCCGAAGTCCGCTCCGCCGGACTGGTCGACCTCGCGGTGAACGTCCGCACCGGCACCCCGCCGCCGTGGCTGCGCGCACACCTCGCCGCCACGCTGGACACGCTGGCCGCCTACCCGGACGGCACCGCGGCCCGTGCCGCCGTCGCCGCGCGGCACGGGCGGCCGGTCGCCGAGGTGCTGCTCACCTCCGGCGCGGCCGAGGCGTTCGTGCTGCTCGCCCGGGTGCTGCGGCCGCGCCACGCGGTGGTGGTGCACCCGCAGTTCACCGAACCGGAGGCGGCGCTGCGGGACGCCGGGCACACCGTCCACCGGGTCCTCCTCACACCGGAGCAGGGCTTCCGCCTGCTGCCCGGGGCCGTTCCGGAGGACGCCGACCTGGTGGTGGTCGGCAACCCCACCAACCCCACCTCCATCCTGCACCCGGCCGCCGCACTGGCCGAACTCGCCCGGCCCGGGCGGACCCTGGTGGTCGACGAGGCGTTCATGGACACCGACCCGGGCGAGACCCAGACCCTCGCCGGGGCCCGCGACCTGCCCGGCCGGGTGGTGGTGCTGCGCAGCCTCACCAAGACCTGGGGCCTGGCCGGCCTGCGGATCGGCTACCTGCTCGCCCCCGCCGACCTGGTCGCCGAACTCGCCGCCGCCCAGCCCCTGTGGCCGGTCTCCACTCCCGCGCTGGCCGCCGCCGAACTCTGCTCCACGCCAGCCGCCCTCGCCGAGGCCGACGACGCCGCCCGCACCACCGCGCTGGACCGCGAGCACCTGCTGAAGGGCCTCGCCGCACTCCCGGACGTCCGGGTGCACGGCGAGCCGGCGGCCTCCTTCGTGCTGATCCGGCTCTCGGACGCCGCCGCCGTCCGCGACCGCCTGCGCACCGCCGGGTTCGCCGTCCGCCGCGGCGACACCTTCCCCGGCCTCGGCCCCGACTGGCTGCGGCTGGCCGTCCGCGACCGGGACACCACCGACCGCTTCCTCGACGCCCTGGCGGCCGCGATCCCCGGCTGACGCCGCGTCAGTGCAGCTCGACCTCGTCCCCGGCCTCCACCGTGCCCGGGGCGAGGATCTGCGCGTACACCCCCAGGCAGGGCAGCGGATCCATGCCGGGCAGCGGCACGACCCGGTTGAGCCGGGCCGGGCGGCGCAGCGCCTCCGGGTCGGCGGGCAGCTCGCCGTGCGCGAGGGTGGGAACGGCGCAGCGCGGGCTGGCCGCGATCAGGCGCAGCCGCAGGTCCGCGCCGACGGTGAGCTCGCGGCCGACCCAGTCGTTCTCCGCGAACGGCTCCCCGTCCGTCTCCAGGACCAGGTTGGGGCGGTAGCGGGCGGCGGGCGTGCCGGCCAGGGTGGCGGTGGTGACCAGGTGCAGCGGGGCGAAGTCGAAGAAGCTGCCGGGGGCCGCCGCCTTGCCGAAGTCCTGGACGGTGTACTCCACTTCGGCCTCGATGCCGTCGGCCAGCACCTGTTCGGGCACCGAGCGCAGCAGCACGGAGCCGGGCGGCCGTTCGGTGATCAGCCGGACGGGTCGGCCCACCAGCGCGCTGATCGCGTCCTCGTCCAGCTCGCCGCCGTCGGGGCCGGTGATCCGCACGCCGTCGTCCTTGGTCTCGGCGCGCAGGGTGAGCAACTGCCGCCAGGCGCGCGGCTGTTTGGCGCTGGCGACCCGGCCGGTGGTGACGTCCAGCAGGGCCCGGCGGCGGTCGCCCTCGACGCCGTGCTCGTCGATCCGGGCCCGGGAGACCTCCTCGCCGAGCATCGACTTCACGGGGTGGCGGTACAGCGCGGCGACTCTCAACGGTCCAGCTCCTCGGCCCAGGCGGTGAGTTGTGCGAAGTGTTCGGGCCGCAGCCCGTACCGGTGGTCGATCTTCAGGGTGAGCGCCGGGCCCGGGTGGTTGGCGGCGATCCACTCGGTGTCCTGCGGTTCGATCTCGTCGTCCACCCAGGCGAACGGCTGCTGGTCGGCCCACGCCACCAGCTGCCGGGTCTTCCAGTGCAGCCCGTCCGGGTCGCCGTGGTGCATCGACTCCCAGTTCACGTACGGGAACCTGGGCAGCCCGAGCAGCGGCGCCAGGAGCTCGTCCGCCTCCTCCCGCCAGGCCGTCGCCCACACCGGGCTGTACGGCAAGGCCAGCAGGGACGGTCCGTGGTCGGGGTGCAGCCAGACCCGCAGCGGCTTCGGCTTGCGCACGCCCTGATCGAGCTGCCGCTGGCGCCAGGCCCGCGACTGCACCCGGTGCGTCCGGTAGCCGCCGGGCCGCCGGAACCTGCCGTACGGGGCTATCGGGCCGTCGACGTCCAGCATCAGCAGCGGCCGGTCCGCCATGTACGCCTCCTGGGTGCTCGGTGCTCGGTGCCGGATTCTCTCCCGCACCGGGCCCGCCCGGCCACCGCTTTGCGTCAGGACGGCTGCGCGGCCCGCCAGTTGCGGGCGGCGGCGATGCGGCGGGTGGCGCTGGGGTGGGTGGAGAGGAGCAGTTCGAGGACGCGGGGCGGGTTCGGGTCGGCGACGTTGGCGACGGTGAGGCGGCGCTGCATGGCGATGAACTGCTCGGCGTCACCGGTCAGTTCGAGGGCGTGGCGGTCGGCACGGGTCTCGATCCGGCGGCTGACCGTGCACTGGGCGGGGGTGCTGGCGGCACCGAGCAGGGCGGCGAGCGCGGCGAGCAGCGGGAGGGAACGCGGGTCCTGCGGGTGCGCGGCGCCCGCGGCGTCGAGCAGCGGCTGCCAGGCGAGCAACGCCGCCAGCAGCGGCACCACGACGGCCGCGCCGATCGCCCCCAGGACGGTGCCGGTGGCGACGTCGCGGTGCTTGACGTGGCCGAGTTCGTGCGCGGCGACGAGTTCGACCTCGCGCGGGTCGGCGGTCCGCAGCAGGGTGTCGTAGACCACGATCCGCCGGGTCGGGCCGAAGCCGGAGACGTACGCGTTCAGCGCGGTGGTCCGGCGGGACGCGTCGGCGACCAGCACGTCGCGCACCGCGATGCCGTCGCGACGGGCCAACTCCAGCAGGGCGGTGCGCAGTTCGCCGTCCGGCATCGGGGTGAAGCGGTTGAACAGCGGCTCGAAGACCAGCGGGTGCAGGAACGACAGCGCCACCGTCAGCAGCGCCGCGGCCAGTGCGCCGGGCACCCACCAACCGGTCGGCGAGTGCCCGATCAGCGCGTACAGGCCGAGCGCGAGCGGCAGGAACAGCGCCAGGGCCACCGCCGTTCCGCGCACCGCGTCCACCGCCCAGCCCTTCCAGCCCTGGGTGACCAGGCCGAACCGGGCGCGGGCGGTGCGGACCCCGGCGGAGAACGGCAGCGTCACCAGCCGTCCGAGAAGCACCAGCGCCGCGCTCCCGGCCAGCACCTCCGCCGCCCAACTGCCCCCGAACCACCCGCCGACCGCCGTCACCAGCCCCGCCCCGGCCGCCGTGAACCCGAGCACCGCCGACAGCGCCAGCGAGGCCAGCTGCCCGCCGAGCGCCCACGGCAGCTGGGCCCGCCGCAACGCCCGGCCGCGGGCCAGCTCCTGCGGGGTGAAGTCGCCGGACGGGACGGAGGGCGGTGTGTCGGCCATGCCCCCAGCGTAGTGACCCGGCGCTCCGTCGAACCCCTGCGCGCGCAGCCCCGCCGTGCACCGCGCGACCCGTCATGCCGTCAGGCCGCCGCCCGCAGCGCCGCCGTGAACCACGCGAACACCGGCCCCAGCGACGACGGCACCGGCCAGCCGTTGATCCGGGCCAGCAGCTCCCAGTAGCGCTCCACCCGGTGGTCGCCCGCCACCTCCAGCCTGGTCAGCAGCCAGGCCCGGAGCGCGGCGTCGTCCGGCCGCCCGAACACCTGCGCGTACCGGGCCGTCAGGCCGGCCACCACCTGTCCGGCCCGGGCCGAGTCCGGGGCGACACCGGCCGCCAGCGCCCCGCCGACGGCCTCGCGGACCTGCTCGGTCAGCCGGTGGTGCAGCCCGGTGGTGTCGCCGGCTGCGCGTTCCGCGGCCTGGTAGGCGGCCATCCGGCGCAGCGAGGCGCGGAAGTCCTCGTCACGGGTCAGTTCGGCGAGCTCGGCCCAGGCCGCGACCTGGACGGGGCCGGGCTCCTCGGGCAGTTCCGGCACGGCCGTGCGGAGCAGTTCCACCAGTTCGGGGTTGGCGTCCGCCGTGCCGAAGGTGTCCTCGACGAACTCCTCGATCATGCGGCGGCGTTCCTCGTCGGACAGCTTCGCCAGTCGGTGCATCATCGCGATCTCCTCTCCTTCACTTCCCTGTTCGGCGACCGCACGGAGCACGGCCCGGCGCAGCCGCAGCGTCCGGATCTGCACGTCCAGGGCGTCCGCGTGGGCGCGGGCCACCTCGCCGACCGTGCTCTCCCGGTCCAGCAGCCGGCGGACGGCCCCCAGGTCGAGGCCCAACTCGCGCAGGGTGCGCACCAGTTGAAGTCGCGCCACGGCCTGCGCCCCGTACCGGCGGTACCCGGCGGGGCTGCGGTCGGTGGACGGCGCCAGCCCGGTGTCCGCGTAGTACCGGACGGTCTTCACCGTCAGTCCGGTCCGCCGCGCCAACTCGCCGATCGTCACCAGTTCTTCGCCGTCCATGGCCCCACTGTGGGGTCTCCCCCCACGGGAGACTCAAGCCGAATATTCCTTCGGGTACATCCGTCGGCCCGGCCTACGATGGCCGGATGGTGGGCGAGGAGAGTTTGCGGACAGCGCTGGAGTTCCGTCGCGGGTTCGCCCGTCGGCAGGCCGACGAGGTGGTGGAACTGCCGGGCGGGTTCGCGGTGTTGAGCGAGCGGTACCGGTATTCGCACGAGCACAATCAGCTGGTCCTGGACGTGCCGCCGAGCGGGGTGGACGTCGCGGGGCTGGCCGAGGAGGCGCTGGGGCATCTCGGGCACCGGCGGATCGCGGTGTTCGACGAGGCGGCCGGGCAGGCGCTGGCGCCGGGGCTGGTCGCGGCCGGGTACCAGCACGAGGTGGAGCTGGTGATGGTCCACCGGGGCCCGGTGCCGGCCCCGGGCGGCGCCGAGCAGGTCGGACTCGCCGAGCTGGCACCGGTGCTGGAGCGCCAGTGGCGCAGCTGGCTGCCGTGGGCGGCGGACGACTCGATCGCCCAGCTGGTGTCGCGGCGGACCGCCCGCGAGGCCGGCGCGGACCGGGTGCTGATCCTGGCCGCCCGGGACGCGGACGGCGAGTTCGGCGCCTGGGCGGACCTGTACCAGGACGCGGCGGGCACCGCGCAGATCGAGGACCTGGCGACGGCGGAGCACCGCCAGCGCCGCGGCCTCGCGGACCGGGTGCTGACCACGGCCCTGCACCTGGCCGCCGAACAGGCCCCGGACGGCCTGCGTTTCCTGGTCGCGGACGCCGAGGACTGGCCGCAGCAGTGGTACGCCCGCCGCGGTTTCGTGACGGTGGGCCGCACCCACGGCTTCGTCCGGATGTGACGGCGACGACGGCGCCCGCCGACCCCCCGAGCAGGGGTTCGGCGGGCGCCGTCGTGCGACGTGCGGCGGATCAGACCTGGCCGGCCTTCTCCAGGGCCTCGCAGCAGGTGTTGATCATGAGGCGGGTGACCACGTACGGGTCGACGTTCGCGTTCGGGCGGCGGTCCTCGATGTAGCCCTTCTGGTCCACCTCGACCTGCCACGGGATGCGGACCGACGCGCCGCGGTTGGAGACGCCGTACGAGTAGACGTTCCACGGGGCGGTCTCGTGCTTGCCGGTCAGGCGGGACTGGATGTCGTCACCGTACTGGTTGACGTGCTCCAGCACCTTCTCCTGGGAGGCGCCGAGCGACTCGCAGGCGGTGAT
Source organism: Kitasatospora griseola (assembly GCF_044999035.1). NCBI lineage: Bacteria > Bacillati > Actinomycetota > Actinomycetes > Kitasatosporales > Streptomycetaceae > Kitasatospora > Kitasatospora griseola. Next base: position 2,544,875 of record NZ_CP173360.1, read on the forward strand.
GATGGCCTCGTAGCCCTCGCGCATCGCCTTGGTGGAGAAGTTGGTGTGGGCGCCCGCGCCGTTCCAGTCGCCACGGGCCGGCTTGGCGTCCAGGGTGGCGTCGATGCCGAACTCCTCGGCGGTGCGGTAGAGCAGGTAGCGGGCGATCCACATGTCGTCCGACACGGTCAGCGCGTCGACCGGGCCGATCTGGAACTCCCACTGGCCGGGCATGACCTCGGCGTTGATGCCGCAGATCGCCAGGCCGGCGTCGATGCAGCGGTCGAGGTGCAGCTCGACGATCTCGCGACCGAAGACCTCCTCGGCGCCCACGCCGCAGTAGTAGCCGCCCTGCGGGGCCGGGTAGCCGCCCTCCGGGAAGCCGAGCGGGCGGGAGCCCTTGAAGAAGGTGTACTCCTGCTCGATGCCGAAGATCGACTCCTGGTCGGCGTAGCGCTCGGCGACCTCGCGCAGCAGGGCGCGGTTGTTGGACTCGTGGGGGGTGCCGTTGGTCTCCAGCACCTCGCACAGCACCAGGATGTGCTCGCCGCCGCGGATCGGGTCCGGAACGACGCGCACCGGGTCGAGCACGCGGTCCGAGGCGTGGCCCTCGGCCTGGTTGGTCGAGGAGCCGTCGAAGCCCCAGGTGGGGATCTTGTCCGCGTTCGGCAGGACACGAGTCTTGGAACGCAGCTTCGCGGTCGGCTTGGTGCCGTCGATCCAGATGTACTCGGCCTTGATTGCCATCGCGGTGAACCTCACTGCTCGGGTGGTGGGTGCCTGCGTAGCCTCGCAAGCCGCCGTTTCCCGGTTGTTCCTCCGATGTAACGCCCATGTGAACCAACGGTGCGCAGTGACATGCTCACTGTCCGGGAGGGTCGCTCCCGTTACGCAGGCATGTCACTGGGGCACCGCGGGCGTGCTCAGCGGTGGCGGGCGTGCGCGGCGCGCCGACGACGGGTCATCCACACGGCGGCCCCGCCGGCCACCACCAGCGTGACGCCGCCGGCGGCCAGCGCGGTGGTGCCGGTCGAGCCGGTGTACGCCAGTTCCTCACCGGCGTCCTTCGGCGTCGTCCGGTTCTGCGCCGTCCCCGACGCGGCGCCGGACGGGTTCGGCGCGGCGGACGAGGCCGCGGCCGGCACCACCGCCGCCACCGGCTTCTCGCACGACACCGCGGCGACCGTCACCTTGCCGTCCACCTTGGCGACGTTCAGGTTCAGCGGGTTGATCGACACCTGCACCTCCAGCGCGGAGGCTGCGGCGGTGCTGCTGGTGACGGTCTTCTTCGAGAACTCGACGTCCACCGAGCCGATCGTCGGAACGTCCACGTGGGTGGGCGAGTTGAGGCCCAGCGTCACCGACTTCCCGAGCACCGTGAGCTTCGCCGGGGCGGTCACCTTGGCGGTCGGCTGGCCGTCCACCGGGCAGCTGACCTCGGCGCTCATCGCGTCCAGCCCGAGCAGCGTGGTCAGCGGCAGCCCGGGGACGTGCACGTCCGCGCCCACCAACTGCACGGAGGCATTGGCCTGGTTGGCGTCCGTCTTGGTCACGGACTTGCCGACCTGCGCCTTCACCAGGGTCACCGGCTGCCCGTTGGCGACCCCGTCGACCGCCGCGGTGAGCATCGCGCCGTCCCGCTGGGCCGGCGACTCCACCTTGTTCAGCGCCACGTCGACGGGCACCTTCACCGTGTTCAACAGCGTGACGTCCAGGGCGAGTTCGGCCGTCACCGCACGCGCCTTCCCGGGCTTCGCGGGCGTACCGGCGTCGGCGGCGTAGGCCGGCAGCGGAAGCGCGACCGCGAGGGCGGAAGCGGCCAGGGCGGACACGGCAACCGTGCGCAGAACAGACATGACAGGAACCCCCACACATGGTGAACGGCAGAGCGCACCCGCGACCTCACCCGGCACCACGCACGGGGAGGGGTTCGCGCTCTCGACTGCCGCCAGTCTTCTCGAACCCTGCGTCACCTCAGCAACACGGAGCGTCAGTTCACTCCTTCGGGTGAGGTTGACGATCCGGACTGACCTTTTCCGGAGAGATTCCGGCACGCATCGGAGCCTTCCCAGCGGGAAAGGGCGCGGGCAGAGTGAACGCCGTGGGGATCGAGATGGTCATCCTGGCTGCACCGCTTGCCTGTTGGCTGTTCGCGGCGCCGAAGGGACGGGTCCGGCCGGTGATCGCCGCGGTGCTCGCGGCGGCGGCCCTGGTCGCGGCGGCCGGAGTGCTGGACCGGCTGCCCCAGCAGGTGCGTTGGACGGGCCTGGTGGGCGTCGGCTGCGCCCTGGCCGTGGTGCCGCTGGTGGGCCTGGCCCTGGTGCGGCCCGTGCGCAACGGCGAGCGCGGCGAACGCCGGGGCATCGTGACCGCGCTGCTGATCGGCTGCACGCTGCTGACGGGGACGGCGAGTTGGCTGTTCGGCTCCTGCACGACGACGGCCGGCCCGCCGGGATCCCGGCCGCGTCGGAACCGGCCCCCAGGCCGACCGGTCTCCTGATCACCTCCGAACGCTCCGGCTGCGGCAGCGGGTCCGCCGACTTCTGCGAGCACGACCTGGTCGTCGGCAGTGCCTCCGGCCAGAACGCCGGCCAGTCCTCGACCGGGTCCGCGGTCACCTGACGGCCTCCGGCCGGCCGCTCGCCACGGACGACCGGGGCGGCTGGTCGGCCTGCCGGACCCGCGGTTCGCTCCTGGACGCCCACCGGGTGTGCGTCTTCGCGGCCGGCACCGACAGCGGCACCACCGTCACCCTCCGCACCATCGGCACCTGGTGACCCACCGACCGTCAGCCGTCCCAGCGGCGCAGCCGCAGGAGGCCGAGGGCCAGCGTGGCGGCCGTCCAGGCCGACAGCACCAGCAGGCCCCGGAGTTGGTCGTGGGAGCCCACCGTGAGCAGCTCGGCGCCGGCCCGGTCCGGCAGGTAGCGGGCGAGCTGCCGGGTCGCGCCGAGCAGCGACAGCAGGTGCGAGCCGGCCAGCACGGGCAGCAGGACGACCAGCGGGACGACGGCGTTGCGCGCCGCCGCGGCGAGGCCGGCCGCGAACAGGCTCATCAGCACCAGGTAGCAGGCCGCGCCGAGCAGCGCGACGGGGACGCCGGCGGCGCCGAGGCCCGCGCCGTGCGGGCCGAGCGCGTACTGGGTGACCAGGTACCCGGCCACCGTCACGGGGGCGCCGACCGCGAGGGCCGCCAGGGCCGTCGCGACGGTCTTCGCCAGGTAGAGCCGGCCCCGGTCGGGCACGGCCAGCAGTGAAGTCCGCAGCAGGCCCGAGCCGTACTCGCCGGCCACCGCCAGCACCGCGAAGACGATCAGGGCGAGCTGGCCGTACTGGATGCCGTCCAGGCCGGTCTGCTCCGGGGTGAAGTCGGCGCGCAGCAGCGGGTTGTGCGCGTCCAGCGCGGAGCGCGCGGAGACCCCGTCGAGGGCGCCGATCCCCAGGCTGACCGGGGCGAACAGCAGCAGCGCGAGGAAGGTGCCGCGCACCCTGCGCAGCTTGACGAGTTCGCCGCGCAGGGCGGCCAGGGTCTCAGGCACGGGCGTCGCTCCTCGCGGCGAGCAGGGCGAGGAAGGTCTCCTCCAACGACCCGGTCCGGGTGCCCAGTTCGTCGAGCGCCAGGCCGCGGGCGGCGGCCAGCCGGCCGATCTCGGCCGCGGGCAGCCCGGTGACCTGCAGGCTGCCGTCCCCGGTGCGCCGCACGGCGGCGCCGGCCCGCTGCAACTCGGCTGCCAGCGACGCCGGTTCGGGGGTGCGGACCTGGACGTGCGAGCGGGCGTGCCGGGCCAGGAACTCCTCCAGCGGGGCGTCCGCGACCAGTCGGCCGCGGTCGACCACCACCAGCCGGTCCGCCACCATCGCCGTCTCGGCCATCAGGTGGCTGGACACGAGCACCGTGCGCCCCTCCGCGGCCATCGCCCGCAGCAGTTCCCGCAGCCGGCGGATGCCTTCCGCGTCGAGGCCGTTGACCGGCTCGTCCAGCACCAGCACCGGCGGGTCGCCGAGCAGCGCCGCGGCCAGCCCCAGGCGCTGGGACATGCCGAGCGACAGCGCCCCGACCCGCTTGCCGGCCGCCGCGCCGAGGCCCGTCAGGTCGAGCATCCGGCCGACCCGCTCGGGCGCGATGCCGTTGCTCCGGGCCAGCCAGCGCAGGTGGTCGCGGGCGGTGAGGCCGCGGTGCGCCCCGCCGCCCTCCAGCAGGGCGCCTACCTGCCGTACGGGGAACCGCAGTTGACGGTACGGCAGGCCGTTGATCAGGGCACTGCCGCCGTCCGGGCGGGTCAGGCCGAGGATCATCCGCATGGTGGTGGTCTTCCCGGCGCCGTTCGGGCCCAGGAATCCGGTCACCGTGCCGGACCGGGCGGCGAAGGTCAGCCCCTCCACGACGGTGTGCCGGCCGTACCGCTTGGTCAGGTCGTTGACGTCGATCACGCCGTCCAGTCTCGGCGGGTGGCGCCGGCGCCGCATCGGCCCCCGGTCCGGTCCCGCCGGCCCCGGGCCGCCGCCCGAACCCCTACCCGAGGATGAGATTCCGTCAGTACGGCAGCACCGCGCGGACGGTCCAGCCGCCGCCGTCGCCGGGCCCGGCCGTGAGGGTGCCGCCGTGGGCGTGGGCCCGCTCCCGCATGCCGAGCAGGCCGAGGCCGCTGCCGGGCACCGGCCCGGCCGGCCCGCCGCCGGACCGCCCGTCGTCGGCCACCTCGACGGTCAGTCCGCCGTCGGCCGCGACCACCCGGACCCGGCAGCGCGTGGGGGCGGCGTGCTTGGCGGTGTTGGTCAGCGCCTCCTGCACGATGCGGTACCCGGCGAGCGCGACACCGCCCGGCGGCTCCACCGCGCAGCGCGTCGTCAACTCGACCCGCACCCCGGCGAGTTCGGCGGCGCGGACCAGCTCGGGCAGGTCGGCCAGACCCCGGGCCGGCCGCAGGTCGCCCCCGTCGGAGCCGTCCTCGCCGCGCAGCACCACGAGGGTCGCACGCAGGTCGCTCAACGCCTTCCGGCTGATCTCCTCGATGGCGGTGAGCGCGAGCCCGGCCTCCTCGGGACGGGTGGCGGCGACGTGGTTGGCGATGCCCGCCTTGACGGCGATCAGGCCCACGCTGTGGGTGACCACGTCGTGGATGTCCCGGGCGATCCGCAGCCGCTCCTCCCGCCTGGCCCGCTCCCCGGCCTGCTCGATCGTCCGGCGCACGCCTTCCCGGCGCTCCCGCACGGCGAGGCCGGCCGCCCACGTGGCGCCGAGCACCAGCACGCCGAAGAGCACCTGCACCGCCTGCGTCCCGCCCGGGTAGTGCGGACTGCCGCCGACGGTCAGCAGGACCACGCCCGCCGCGCTCGTCCCGCCGATCACCGCCGCACCCCGCCCGAACGGCGGCGGGCCGGTCCGCAGCGCGACCGGGTACGCCGCGAAAGCGGCGGCCAGGAACGCGGTCGGCGCCAGGCCCAGCGGGATCGAGGCCACGGCCACCGCGAGCACCGTGAGGAACACCGGCCACGGCCCGATCCGCCGCACCACCAGGGGCGCCGCGGCCGCCACGGCCGCCGCCCCCAGCACCCAGCCCGGCACGCCGTCGCCGGCCTGCGGCCGCAGCGGGGACAGCGCCGGGAGCAGCGCCAGTCCCACCGCGGCGGCGGCGTCGACCGCGATCAACTGGCGTACGGCGGAGGCCTTTCGGAATGCGGACAGCATGCCGACAACGCTACGGCCGGTCCGAACCGGCGGTCGGCGTCAGAGCTGCGGCATGCCGGGCTCGGCGATGCCGGCCTCGTAGGCGACGATCACCAGCTGGGCGCGGTCCCGGGCGCTCAACTTGGCCAGCAGGCTGCCGACATGGGACTTCACCGTGGGCAGGCTGATCACCAGCCGCTCGGCGATCTCCTGGTTGGAGAGCCCGTTGGCGATCTGGACCAGCACCTCGTGCTCGCGGCGGGTCAGCCCGACCAGCCGCGGCTCGGGCCGAGCCGGCCCGGCGTTCCGGGACACGTCCGCGATCAACCGCCGGGTCACCGTCGGCGACAGGATGCCCTCCCCCGCCGCGACGGTCCGGATCCCCGTCACCAGGTCGGCCGGTGTGGCGTCCTTCAGCAGGAAGCCACTGGCCCCCGCCCGGAGCGCCGGATACACGTACTCGTCCAGGTCGAACATGGTCAGCGCCAGCACCCGGACGCCTGCCGACTCCGGATCGGAGCAGATCTCCCGGGTGGCGGCGATGCCGTCGAGCACCGGCATCCGAAGGTCCATCAGCACGACATCCGGCCGCAGTTGCCGCGCGAGCCGGACGGCAGCCGCCCCGTCGGCGGCCTCCCCCGCGGCCGCCAGACCGGGCGTGGAGTCCACCAACAGCCGGAAACTGCCGCGCAGCAGCGCCTGGTCGTCCGCGATCAGCACCCGAATCTCGCCCGCCATGGCCCCCACTGTATGCGCCACGGGCCGGCGCCGAAGCTCCTGCTGCCGGTGGCCCGGTCGGCCGGGCGAAGCACGGCGCCCGGAGTCCGGGCTCGCCGGTTCACCTGCGAGGCGCCGCCTCCGACTTGTCGTCAACTCCCGGACAGAGCGCCCAGGCCAGCAACGCCCGGGCCGCCGGCAGCGGATCGCCCGGGCCCCAGGCGGTCCAGTCGAGCGTCACCTGGCGGCTGCCGTCGAGGGAGTGGAAGGAGAGCGTGTGGTAGCCGGCCGCGCCGCCGCCGTGGCCGGCGATCGGGCCGCACGGGAGGTCGGCGAGTTCCAGCCCGAGCCCCCAGCCGCCCGCCGACGGGTCGGTCATCGCTCGCAGCAGGGCCGGGGTGAGCAGACGGCCGGTGAGCAGCGCGGCGTAGAAGCGGTCGAGGTCGGCGGTCGTGGAGACGAGGTCCCCGGCGGCCGCGGCGATCGACAGGTTGACGACGGTGAAGTCGACGGGTCGCACGCTGCCGTCGGGCAGCGCGGCCGGCTCGTAGGCGTGGGCGTGCGGGCCCGGGAGGGCGGGGGAGGAACCCGGGAGGCGGGTGTCGCGCAGACCGAGCGGCCGCAGGATCCGGCGGTCGATCTCGGTGGCGTAGGAGTCGCCCGTGGTCCGTTCGATCAGCTCCCCGAGGACCACGTAGTCGGTGTTCGAGTAGTGGTGCGCCTCGCCCGGCGCGAAGAGCAGCGGCTCCGCGGCGACCCGGCGGACCAGTTCGGCGGCGGTCCAGGTCCGGAAGCGGTCGATCGGCGCATCGCCCCGCACCAGGCCGTCGGTGTACTCGGGCAGGCCGCTCGAATGGTCCAGCAGCTCCTTGACGGTGATCCGCTCGCTGCCGGGCGCGGTGAGCAGGCCGGGCGCCAACGACCGTACGGTGTCGTCCAGGCCCAGCCGTCCCTCCCCGACCAGTTGCAGCACGACCGTGGCGGTGAACGTCTTGGTGACGCTTCCGGCCCGGAACCTGGCGTCGGCGGGCACCGGCCGGCCGCCCGTCAGGGTCGTCCGCCCGCTCCCCGCCCGCCGCACGGCCGCTCCCCGCCGGACTTCGGCGACCGCCCCCACCGCGCCGTCGGCGGTCAACCGGTCGAGCATCACCCGCAGTTCGCCCGAGTCCGCCGGGCCCGGACCCCGATCCGCCGCCTGCGCCCCGGGGGCGCCCGCCCCCAGCAGCACGCAGCCGGCGAGCACGGCCGCAGCAGCCGCCCTCAGATGTCGCATGGCACCCTAACTCCCCTCGCCCTCAAGGGCATTCGCCCACCCACCAGGCTCGGCGGACCGGCCGGGTGAGGGGATCGGCCGTACGGACGAGGAGCACCCGGAGGATTCGGCGCCGGGCCTCCGGGTCGGGTGAGGGTTCGCCGGTCGACCACTCCCGGCGGGCCGGACCGGGCCTAGCGTGAAGTCCCGACGTGTGCCCGGTACTTGGCGAACCGGTCGGCGATCTCCTGCGCCCGGGACTCCGCCTCCGCGAGGGGCATCTCGTCGCAGGAGTAGCCGATCTCGTCGGTGAGGATCTGCATCGCTCCCGGTTCGAAGCGCACCGTGCCGTCCGGGCGGATCTCGCTGATGCCGTCGGCGAGTTGGCCCGAGACGTTGATGGCGAGGGCCTCCTCCGAGGTCATCCCCCCGGGCAGGCGGAGCTGGATCTTTCCGCCTTCCAGGGCGACCGGGTAGCCGCCGAGCATGCCGTCCGGGCCCGGTGCGTGGACGAGGGCGTCGCGCTCGTCGACCAGGGGTTCGAGGACGCTGAGGGCCGAGGTGGCGGTCATGGCGTGGCCGGCCAGGCCGCCGGTGCGGCGGTATTCGTGCGGGAGGCGCTTGAGCAGGGCCGGCAGGTCGAGGTCCGCGGTGATGTCGTGACCCTGCCGCAGCACGGCCAGGCCCATGGCGGCGGGGTCGCTGTCGCCGTGGCGGGACAGCCGGTGGGAGACGTAGTGGTGGGCGACGAGTCGCACCTCCAGCTCCGCGGCGGCGCAGCCGAGGGTGTCGGCCACCACGGCCTGGATGCCGGGGACGTTGTTGGCGACGTTGCCGATGCCGAGGTCCGGCGAGAGTCCGGCCGCGGAGAGCGCGGGGTGGACGGCGTCCGGGTAGGCGGCGTTCACCACGACGGCCTGGCTGCCGGACAGCTTGACCGCTTCCATGGCCTTCATCACGGGGACCAGGTGCATGGGCAGCCAGGGGCCGAAGTTGGCGGCGTACAGCCGCGCGAAGGAGTCCTGGGGCAGCGTCGAGATCACCCACCAGGACTGGTAGCTGACGGCGAGGAAGATGACGTCGGGGGCGAACTCCGCGATGCGCTCGGCGGTGCGGGCGGTGTCGGTCAGGTCGCTGACCGAGCCGCTGACCGTGGACGAGAATCCGCGCTGCAGCGCACAGAACCTGGCCAGGTTCACGGCTCGTACGACGGCTTCCTGGTCCCTGCCGACGAGTTCGACCTGGCGCCCACGGCTGGTCTGCGCCAGTTCGTGGAACACGCGGCGGCCGATGTCGCCTGCACCCAGGACCATGACCTTGCGTGCGTCGTCCATCATGATGTGCCTCCGGGAGGAGCAGTGGATAGGGGCGGGTGGCCGGGGTCGTTCCGGGATCGGGGCTACAGCTCGGCGATCAACCGGGGCAGGTCCCGCATCGAGAAGAAGGGCCGGACGTCGTCCCGGTGCGGGGTTCCGGCCGGATCGGCGGTGTACTGCAGGACCCGCATGCCCGCGCCGAGCGCGGCGTCGACGCCGACCCGGCTGTCCTCGATGACGACGCAGTCGTCGGCGGGGACGCCGCATTCCGCGGCGGCCCAGCGGAACAGGGCGGGGTCGGGCTTCCAGGCGGCGACCTCGTAGGCGGAGTAGATCCGGGTGCCGAAGTGGCGGAGCACCCGGGCCTTCGTCAGCCGGCGTTCGATGATGTCGCGGGGGCTGTTGGACGCGACGCACATGGCGAAGCCCCGGTCCGCCAGCGCTTCGAGCGCGTACGCCACGCCGTCGATGGGGTCGATCCGGTCACCGATGAGCTCTTCGCACCTGGCCCGGGCGAGTGGGACGGCGTCGGCCGGCGGGCTCGTCCGGGCCAGGCCCGCCATCAGGTCGATGCACTCCTGCATCTTCTTGCCGGAGAACAGCTCGTGTTGCCGCTCCTCGTCGAGGGTGAGCCCCATCAGCTCCCCCACGTACGCGATTCCGGCGTTCTCGGCCGCCTGGGTGTCGACCAGGACGCCGTCCAGGTCGAAGATCACCAGCTTGGGGGCCCGCGACGTCAGGGGCTCAGTACTCATAGCTGATCCAGTCCGCACTCTCGATCGCGGCCACCGTCGCCGCCAGTTCCTCATGGGTCGCGACGGCCCCGGTGACGGCCGCCACGTTGGCCTCCGCGCCGATCTGCCAGCCGACTTCGGTGCCGGGCTCGGTCAGCACGGAGACCCGTTCCACGTTCGGCAGTCGCCGCAGGGCGCCCACGTCGCCGATCGCCCGGACCCGTCGGGCGTCCGCGGGCGGCACGATCAGGTAGTGGAAGGCGATCGGGCCGGCCGTGCTGATCTCCGGGGTCTCGCAGGGCCGGCCGAGCGCCGCCCGGATCGCGGTGTCCGCGGGGTCGCTGGTGCGCGAGCGCACCGCGAGGTCGTCGACCCAGGCGCCGAGCCGGCCGTTGACCTCGATGACCCGCGGCCCGGCGGCCGTCAGTTTGATCTCGACGTCCGCGACGCCGTGGATCCGCAGCGCGCGAACCGCCGCGCACGCCAGGTCGATCACCGCGCGCACCTCGTCCTTCGGCACCACGGAGTACCCGCCGTAGCCGCCGCGTTCGCGGAACGGCTCGGCGAGGGCGAACTTGCTGGTGACGAACACCGGGCGGACGTCGTCCCCGAACGCGACGCAGTCCACGGCGATGTAGTCGCCCCACGGGCGCGGTTCGGGCCGGCCGACGAGGAGTTCCTCCACCATCACGGCCGTCTCCACCGGCCCGCCGGAGTCCCGGTCGAACATCCGGGCCAGCGCGGCACGGCACTCCTCGGCGGTCGCCACGGCCACGGTGTTCCGGCTGGACGCCCCGACGACCGGCTTGATGATGGCGGGGAGCCCGACCAGCTCGATCGCCTCGTCGGCCTGCGCGGCGGAGGTGACGGTGTGGAACCCGATGCTGTCGATGCCGGCCTGCGCGAAGCGCTCCCGCTGCCGGTCCTTGTGCGTGATCGCGTCCAGGTCCGCGGTCCGGTGGTACGGCAGTCCGAGCGCTTCGGCCAGCCGCGCCGTGGTGCGGATCTGGTCCTCGCCGAAGGTGAGGATGCCGGCGGGCCGCAGCTCGCGCAGGCTCCGCAGGACGTCCTCCTCGGTGCGGTCCACGGTGTTCACCACCGCGCCGAACATCTCGAGGATCACGATCATCTCCTGCGCGTGCTCCGTCTCCGGGACGACGAACACGACGTCACATCCGTTGCTCCGGGCGGCCTCGGCGATCCGGGTCGGCGCGAGGCTCCCGGTGTCGTAGACGACGAGCAGCACCGGCTTCTGGCTCATGGGTAGACCTCGCGTTCTGGGCCGTCCGGGCGCACGGCTGCGCCACGGCGGGACGTTTGGCTTGGTGGTGGACGGCGGCGCGGTGCGTCCCGCGCCGGCGCCCTTCGTTCTCGGCGGCCGCGGCCGGCGCCTGCCGACCGCGACCGTCCGCGGCAAGGCCTCGATCGGGCCTCGCTCGGGCCGTGATCAGGCCGCGACGAGGTCGGCCCGCGGCTCCGTCGGGAAGTCCCGAACCCGCCGCAGGGGCCCGGCCAGCAGGATCAGCCCGAACAGCACCAGCAGGATCGTCATGATCCACATCGTGGGGCGGGTGCCGATGACGCTTCCGAGGAAGCCGCCGAGCAGGGCGCCGAGCGGAACCGTGCTGTAGTTCAGGAACATCGTGGTGGCCACCACCCGGCCGAGGATGTTCGGCGGGCAGTACCGCTGCCGGAAGCTGTTGAGGAAGGCGTTGCTGGCCACCACGCCGACCATCGGCGCCATCGACCCGATGGCGAAGAAGACCAGTCCGACGCCCGGCGTCGTGAGCGGCATCAGCAGGGCGAACGGGGCCGCCCCCAGCTGGCAGATCAGCATGCCCCGGGCGGTGCCGAAGCGGTCCCCGATCGGCTTGGCGATCATCGCGCCGAGGACGCCGCCGATGCCCGCGGCGGCGATCAGCCCGCCGACCACGGCCGAGTCGGCGCCGACGGTGCGGATCAGGAAGACGATCTGGACGGCCTGGTAGCCGTCCAGCGCCAGGTTCGCCAGCGCGCCGTACATGACGATGGGCAGCAGGTACGGGTCACGGACGGTGAACCGGAGCCCCTCGGCGATCTGCTGCCGCAGGGAGTCCTCGCGCTCCGGCTCGGTGGGCTCGGGCTCGCGGGACCGGATCAGCAGCAGGCAGACGGTCGAGATCAGGAAGGTGACCGCGTTCGTCAGCAGGCCGATGACGGCGCCGGCCCACTGGGCGATCAGTCCGCCCGCACCGGGACCGACGACCTCCATCACCGACTCGGCGCCCTGGAGCTTCACGTTCGCCTCCATCAGGTCGTCCTCCGCCACGATGGACGGCAGGTAGACGTGATAGGCGGTCGAGAAGAACACCGAGGCGGTACCGGTGACCATGGCCACCACGAGCAGGTGACCGATCGTCAGGACGTCCAGCCACCAGGCGATCGGGACGCTCGCGAACAGCACGGTCGAGACGATGTTACAGGTGATCATCACGGGACGGCGGGGCAGCCGGTCCACCCAGGCCCCGACCGGCAGGCCGACGATCAGCCACGGCAGCCAGACCGCCGCGGCCAGCACGCCCACCGCCATCGGGCCGGCGTGCAGCGCCACCACCGCGATGAGCGGCAGGCTCACGGTGGCGATGCCGTTGCCGAACGAGCTGCTCGTCTCGCCGAACCAGAGCAGGCGGAAGTCCCGCTGCGCGAACACCCCGCCGCGCTTCCTGACCCCCGTCCCGCTGTCCGAGGACTGCGGCGCCTCGGCAGTGGCCACCTCGGCCGCGGATTCGTCCACGGTCTTCTCCATCACACAGATTCCGCTCTACTGGTAGTAACCGGCCGCACTAGGGGCGATCGACTAGGGGCGGTCGACGCTCTCGGGCCACTTCGTGGTCTCGCCGACCCGGGACACCAGCGGAATGTCGCGGATGTCGTGGTGGTCGAGCACCCACATCAGGAACCGCTCGACGCCCATGCCGAAACCGGCCGTGCGCAGCGGCATCTCCTGCTTCATGTCCACGTACCAGGCGTAGTCGTGCTCCGGGACGTTGTGCATGGCCAGCGACTTGCGGACGGGCTCCGCGTCGGTGTGCCGCTCGCCCGAGCCGACGATCTCGCCCAGCCCGAACAGCAGGTCGGCGTTCTTCGCGGTGCGGCCCTCGTTGTCCCCGAAGGCCTGGTAGAAGGGGACGGTGAGGTGGTCGAAGTGCGTCACCCAGACGAACTCGTTCACCCGCTCCATCAGCAGGCGCTCGCCCTTGCGGTTCAGCGTCCGGCCGTCGCCCTCGTAGCCGATGCAGCCCTCCTCGTCGCGCAGCAGCCGCTCGGCCTCGTCGAAGGTGAGCCGCTCGAACCCGCCGGCGGAGTTCACCATCCGCTCCAGGTGGGAGACGTCGCCCCGCGCCTCGGCGAGCCGGTCCCCGCACCGGTCGAGGATCGATCCGGCCAGCGCCTTCACGTACCCCTCGACGTAGTCGATCAGGTCGTCGAGTCCACCCGGGATCTCGGCCTCGCTGTGCGTGAACTGGCTGAGGTGGGTCGCGTCCGGCACCTCGTTGCGGAACGACGGCAGGATGCCGTAGCAGCCGCCCGGGGCGATCTGGCAGCCGTACTCCAGCAGGAACTGCGCCGAGTCGGACAGGTAGGTGTCGACCCCGCTGACGTTCACGGCGACCGGCTCGGTGTCGCTCCCCAGCCCGGACGGGCAGGTGATGGTGCGGGTGGTGAGCGGCAGGCTGAGCGCCTTCAGCCCGCGCGATCGGGCGTAGTCCGCGGTCGCCACCTGCACGGTGTCCTGGAGCTCGGCGACCAGGGAGTACCAGGGCGAGCGCAGGGTCGTGAGGAAGGCGCCGGCGCCACTGTCCCAGGTGGCCGGAGGCTGGACGGACGGCCGGAACTGACTGAGCTTCGTCATGGAAGTACTACCTCTCGGACGGAAGGTGCGCGGTGCCCGACGTGGGCCGGATGTTCTGGTTGCTCCGCAGGACATTGCGCGGGTCGTAGCTGTTCTTGACGGCCGCCAGCCGCCGGTAGCGCGCGTCGCCGTACACCTCGACGACCCGGTCGGCGGGCTCGTCCTGGAGGTAGTTGACGTAGGCGCCGCCGTACGTCCAGGCGGCCAGCCGCGCCACGGTGTTCCGGGTCCAGGCGATGTTCTCCGCGTCGTGCTGCGGGTCGATCCACTGCGCGGACGCGGTGCAGATGTACGGCGCCTCCCGGCGGGGGAAGGCGGACTCCTCGTTCGCGGGCCCGGAGATCGCGCCGCACAGGAACTCGAAGTCGATGGAGGAGAGCGGCGACCGGATGTCACGGGCGGCCTCGACCAGCTCCGCCACCGGGTCGGACGCCAGGTCCGACAGGTAGCAGGACTTGGTGAAGTACCGGTTCCCGTGCGGCTCCCCGTGGTCACCGAGGCCCTGCAGCTCCAGGTACGGCATCACCCGGGCGACCGAGCCGGCCGGCTCCACCGTGCCGAACAGCGGCGCGACGGCCGCCGGTCCGTCCGCCGGGTCCCCCAGCCACACCGCGGTGAGGAACAGCGCCGGCTCACCCCGCAGGCGCTCCGGGATCCACTCCTGCTGCCCGGCGACCTTGAACGCGCCGACGGCGTGCATGTCCGACGACTGCCCCGCGGCGAACCGCCGGTACTCCTCCAGCGCCGCCGGAGCCTCGTCCGGACCGAACACCGCGGCGTGGTGGTACACCGGGCCGACCGGCCGCAGCCGAAGGGTGAACCTGGTCACGATGCCGAAGTTGCCGCCGCCGCCGCGCAACGCCCACAGCAGCTCCGGGTGCTGACTCTCGCTCACCTCGACGACCGACCCGTCCGGCAGGACGACCTCCGCGGCCAGGATGTGGTCGCAGGTCAGCCCCCACTTGCGGGCCAGCCAGCCGTAACCGCCGCCCAGCGCCAGACCACCGAGCCCGGTGTGCGACACCACGCCCGCCGGGCAGGCCAGCCCGTGCGGCGCCGTGGCCGCGTCCACCTCGCCCAGCAGGCAGCCGCCCTCGGCCTCGGCCTGCTCGGCCGCCGGATCGACCGTCACCGCGCGCATCAGCGACAGGTCGATCATGACGGAGTCGTCGGAGACCGCCGTCCCGGCGACGTTGTGGCCGCCGCCGCGCACCGTCACCGGAACGTCCGCCGCGACCGCGTGCCGCAGCACCGCGCTGACGTCCGACGCGGTCAGACAGCGGGCGATCAGCGCCGGCCGGCGGTCGTGCATGCCGTTCCAGACCCGCCTGGCCTCGTCGTAGCCGGGATCCCCGAGCACCAGGACCGGGCCCCGGTGCTCCGACCTCAGGTCGGTGAGAGCGATGCCGCTGAGTATCTCTTCGTGCACGTCTGTCACTTGATCTCTTGTCTTTCCAGCGTTTCCGAGGCCGGAAGGCCTCTGATGTCGGTCAGGGGAGCAGGTCGAGTCGGTCGAGGCGTCGGGTGGCGTCGGTGGCCACGCTCTCCAGGAGGCGGAGCAGCCGGTCGGCCATGGCCTGGACGGTGGCGTGCTCGAACAGGTCGGTCGCGTACTCCAGCACCATCCGCAGACCGGCCGGCTCGCGGTCCCCGTCCCGGAGGTCCTCGAAGCTCGCCGTGAGATCGAACTTCGCGATCGGCAGCCGCACCGCCTCGGGCACGAAGACACCCTCCTCCGGCTCGGCGGTGCTCCCGCCCTCCAGCGCGACCATGACCTGGAAGATCGGATGGTGGGCCAACGAGCGTTCGGGGTTGAGGAGTTCGACGAGCCGCTCGAACGGGATGTCCTGGTGGTCGTAGGCCTGGAGATCGGCGGTGCGGGTCCGCGAAAGGAGATCGGCGAAGGTCGGGTTGCCCGAGGTGTCGGTCCGCAGGACCACGGTGTTGACGAAGAACCCGACCAGGTCGTCGAGGTCTTCGTCGGTCCGTCCGGCGACCGGGGTGCCGATCGGGATGTCCTCGCCCGCACCGGAGAGCGTGAGGAGAACGGCGACCGCCGCCTGCAGGACCATGAACAGCGTGCTGTCATGGGCGCGGGCCAGCGCGAGCAGCCGCCGGTGAAGATCGGCAGTGGCGGTGAGAGTGACCACCGCGCCCTGGTAGCCGGCGATCGGCGGGCGGGGCCGGTCGGTGGGGAGTTCGAGCTCCTGCGGGATGCCCGCGAGAGCGGCGGCCCAGTGCTCGACCTGGCGGGCGAGGAGGCTGCTGGGGTCGTTCTCGTCGCCGAGGGTCTCGCGCTGCCAGACGCTGTAGTCGATGTACTGCACCGGCAACGGCGCCCAACTCGGGGCGGTGCCACGGGTCCGCGCCGCGAAGGCGGTCGCGAGATCGTCCATCAGCGGACGCATCGACCAGCCGTCACCGGCGATGTGGTGCAGCACCAGCAGCAAAGTGTGCCGATCCGGGCCGGTGGTGAACAGCGAAGCACGCAACGGCGGTTCGGTCGTGACGTCGATCACCTCCGCCGCGGCACCGACCAGCGCGGACTCCAACTCCTCGACCGTGCAGGAGACACGACGCAGCACGGGGCGCGCATGTTCGTTGTCCAGAACGTGCTGGTAGGGCAGACCGTCGACGGACGGGAAGATCGTGCGCAGAGTCTCGTGGCGCTGCGTCACATCGGCGAGCGCCGCTTCGAGGGCATCCGCGTCGACCACGCCGGTCAGCCGGACGGAGACCGGGATGTTGTAGGTGGAGCTCGGCCCTTCGAGCTGGGCGATGAACCAGAGCCGCTGCTGCGCGAACGACGGAACGGGATGGGCGGTCCGGGCGACGGGCGCGAGCGTGCCCACCTCCCTGGCAGGCGCGCCGGCCGCAGTGAGCGTCTCCGCGATTCCGGCGATCGTCGGCGCCCGGAACAGGTCGCGAATGCCCAGATCGGCGCCGAGGGTCGAGCGAACCCGGCTGATCAGACGCATCGCCAGCAGCGAATGGCCGCCCAGGTGGAAGAAGTTGTCGTCGATCCCGACACCCGACACTCCCAGCACCTCGCTGAACAGCGCGTGCAGCGCACGCTCGGCGGGGGTGTGGGGAGCTCGGCCCGGAGTGGTCAGCGTCGTGTCGGGTGCGGGGAGCGCCGCCCGGTCCAGCTTGTCGTTCGGCGTGACCGGAAGCCGGTCCAGCACCACGAAGAACGACGGAACCATGTAGTCCGGCAGCTTCCCGCTGACCAGCGCCCGCAGCCCCGCGACATCCACCGCCGCACCCGATTGGGGAACGACGTACGCCACCAGGCGCTTGTCACCAGGCCGGTCCTCCCGCACCACCACCGCCACGTGACGGACCGTCGGGTCGAGCTCGATCACTGCCTGGATCTCGCCCGGCTCGACCCGGAACCCCCGCACCTTCACCTGATGGTCGACACGACCGACGAACTCCAGCTCACCACGCGTGTTCCACCGCACCAGATCACCCGTGCGGTACATCCGCTCCCCCGGACCACCGAACGGATCCGCCACGAACCGCTCCGCCGTCAGATCAGGCCGACCCGCGTACCCACGCGCCAACCCCGACCCCGCCACGTACAACTCCCCCACCACACCCGGCGGGACCAGCCGCAGCCCACCGTCCAACACGTACACCCGCATGTTCACGAGCGGCTTGCCGATGGGGACACGTGCGCCGTTGAGGGAGTCCTCCGAGGTGATCACCGAGATCGACACGTCGTCCGAGCACTCGGCCGGCCCGTAGACGTTGACCAGCGGGGTGTCCGGGAACCGCGCGAACCACCGACCGACCAGGTCCGGGGGGAGCGCCTCCCCGTGCACGAGCATCCAGCGCAGTCCGGCGAGGCGTGCCGTGCTGCTGTCATCCACGTCCCATTCGTCCAGGATCGCCCGCAGCAGGACGGGGACGATCTGGAGCACGGTGATCCCGTGCTTCTCGACGCTCGCCAGCAGGTCCAGCGGGTCGCGCGCGGTGTCGTTGTCGATGATGTGGACCCGGCCACCGACCGCGAGCAGCGTGAGGGTCTGCCAGATCGACACGTCGAAGGTCAGCGGGGCGTTGAACGCGATGACGTCGTTCTCGTCGAGACCGTAGAGCTCGATCACCGCTTCCAGGTGGTTCGACAGCCCGCGGTGCGGGATGAGCACGCCCTTGGGCCGCCCGGTCGAACCGGAGGTGAAGACCGCGTAGGCGAGCGAGTCCGGCGTGTCGCGGAGGTCCGGCGGCGTCCAGGACGCTGTGTCGGCCGGGACGTCGGTGTCCGGCAGAACGACCTCGTGCACAGTCGCGCACGCGATCGCCGCCGCGCTCTCCGCGAGTTCGGGAGCGGCCACCAGGTGTCGCACACCGGCGTCACCCAGCATCTGCGCCGCCCGGGGCAGCGGGGTGCCGGGGTCGAGCGGCATGTATCCCGCCCCCGCGCCCAGGATGCCGATCACCTGGGCGACGAACCAGGGGCCGCGATCCGCGAGCACGGCGACCAGGGCGTCCGGCCCCACGCCCGCGGCGGCCAGCCGACCGGAGATCCGATCCGCGGTCCGCGCCAGCTCACGGTAGGTCAGGTTCCCGGAGGCGTCCGAGACCGCGACGGCGTCCGGGCGCTCCGACGCGAACTTCCGGACGAGCGCCGGGAGATCGAGGGGCGTCTCGGCCGTGCTCGGCCCGTTCCAGTCGACCAGCAGCCGCCGGCTCTCCTCCGGGAGGAGCAGGTCGAGCTGGTCGAGGCGTCGGGTGGCGTCGGTGGCCACGCCCTCCAGGAGGCGGAGCAGCCGCTCGGCCATGGCCTGGACGGTGGCGTGCTCGAACAGGTCGGTCGCGTACTCCAGCACCATCCGCAGACCGGCCGGCTCGCGGTCCCCGTCCCGGAGGTCCTCGAAGTCCACGGAGAAGTCGTACTTCGCGATGTCGATGCTCTGGGCCAAGATCTCGGCCTCGACCCCGGGCAGCCGGAACTCCGGCACCGCGAGCCCCGCGTCCAGTAGGGCGACCATGACCTGGAAGATCGGGTGACGGGCCAACGAGCGTTCGGGGTTCAGGAGTTCGACGAGCCGCTCGAACGGGATGTCCTGGTGGTCGTAGGCCTGGAGATCGGCGGTGCGGGTCCGCGAAAGGAGATCGGCGAAGGTCGGGTTGCCCGAGGTGTCGGTCCGCAGGACCACGGTGTTGACGAAGAACCCGACCAGGTCGTCGAGGTCTTCGTCGGTCCGTCCGGCGACCGGGGTGCCGATCGGGATGTCCTCGCCCGCACCGGAGAGCGTGAGGAGAACCGCGACGGCCGCCTGCAGGACCATGAACAGCGTGCTGTCATGGGCGCGGGCCAGCGCGAGCAGCCGCCGGTGGAGGTCGGGGGTGGTGGTGAGGGTCACCTCCGCGCCGCGGTAGCCGGCGATCGCGGGGCGGGGCCGGTCGGTGGGGAGTTCGAGCTCCTGCGGGATGCCCGCGAGGGTGGTGACCCAGTGCTCGGCCTGGCGGGCGAGGAGGCTGGTGGGGTCGTTCTCGTCGCCGAGGGTCTCGCGCTGCCAGACGCTGTAGTCGATGTACTGCACCGGCAACGGCGCCCAGTCCGGGGCACTCGCGCGAACGCGCGCCGCGTAGGCGGTCGCGAGATCGTCCATCAGCGGACGCATCGACCAGCCGTCACCGGCGATGTGGTGCAGCACCAGCAGCAAAGTGTGCTGATCCGGGCCGGTGGTGAACAGCGAAGCACGCAACGGCGGTTCGGTCGTGACGTCGATGGTGTCGGCAGCTGCGTCAGTGAGGCTGCGCTCCAACTCCTCCGGCACGCAGGCGATGCGGCGAAGAGTGGGCCGCGCGTGCTCGTTGTCGAGAACGTGCTGGTAGGGCAGGCCGTCGACGGACGGGAAGACGGTGCGCAGGGTCTCGTGGCGCTGGGTGACGTCGGCGAGCGCGGCCTGGAGAGCGTCCGCGTCCACCGCGCCGGTCAGGCGGAGGGAGATGGGGATGTTGTAAGTGGAGCTCGGCCCTTCGAGCTGGGTGAGGAACCAGAGCCGCTGCTGCGCGAACGACGGAACAGGGTGCGCCGTCCGGGCGACGGGCGCGAGCGTGCCGGCCGCGCGCACCGGAGTGTCCGCGGCGGCGAGGGTCTCCGCGATCCCCGCGATCGTCGGCGCCCGGAACAGGTCGCGAATGCCCAGATCGGCGCCGAGCGTCGAGCGAACCCGGCTGATCAGACGCATCGCCAGCAGCGAATGGCCGCCCAGGTGGAAGAAGTTGTCGTCGATCCCGACACCCGTCACCCCCAGCACCTCGCTGAACAGCGCATGCAGCGCACGCTCGGCGGGAGTCCGGGGAGCACGCCCCTCCGCCGTCAACACAGTGTCCGGCGCCGGCAACGCCCCTCGGTCCAGCTTTCCGTTCGGCGTGACCGGAAGCCGGTCCAGCACCACGAAGAACGACGGAACCATGTAGTCCGGCAGCTTCCCGCTGACCAGCGCCCGCAGCCCCGCGACATCCACCGCCGCACCCGATTGGGGAACGACGTACGCCACCAGGCGCTTGTCACCAGGCCGGTCCTCCCGCACCACCACCGCCACGTGACGGACCGTCGGGTCGAGCTCGATCACTGCCTGGATCTCGCCCGGCTCGACCCGGAACCCCCGCACCTTCACCTGATGGTCGACACGACCGACGAACTCCAGCTCACCACGCGTGTTCCACCGCACCAGATCACCCGTGCGGTACATCCGCTCCCCCGCAGCACCGAACGGATCCGCCACGAACCGCTCCGCCGTCAGATCAGGCCGACCCGCGTACCCACGCGCCAACCCCGCCCCCGCCACGTACAACTCCCCCACCACACCCGGCGGGACCAGCCGCAGCCCACCGTCCAACACGTACACCCGCATGTTCGCCATCGGGCGGCCGATCGGCACGGTCCGGCCTTCGCCGTGCTCGGCGCGCACGGTCTGACAGACCGACAGGATCGTGCACTCGAGCGGCGAGTAGCCGTTGACGACGCGGAGCTCCGGGAACTCGCGGAGGGCTCGGCGGACGTAGGCGGGTGAGACGGGTTCGCCGCCGGTGAAGGCCAGCCGGACGGTGTCGAACGCCTCCGGGTGCTCGTCGACCATGAAGTTGAAGAGGCTCGACGACATGTACGTGGTGGTCACCCGGTGCCGGACGGACAGCGCCGCCATCTCCGCCGGCTCGGGGATCTGGCCGGCCTGGAGCACACAGGCGCCGCCGGCCAGCAGCGGGCCGAACAGTTCCAGCGCGAACACGTCCCAGGAGACGGGGGAGCACTGGAGGACCACCGCGTCCGGGCCGAACCGGGTGAACTCCCGGTCGTGGAAGAAGCCGACGATCGCCCGGTGCGAGGTGGCCACACCCTTGGGCGTGCCCGTGGATCCCGAGGTGAACATCACGCAGGCGAGGTCGTCGGGCTCGGCGCCGACCACCGCGGTGGCCGTCTCGGGATCCGGCCCGGACTCCGAAGTGGCGGACATCTCAAGGAAGGTGACGCCCGGCCAGTCGAACCGCTCCGCCGGCCCGAGCCCGGTGACGACCAGTTCGACCGACGCCTCGCGGACGACGGTCGCCAGCCGGCCGGCCGGGAAGGCGGGGTCGAGCATCAGGTACGCGCCCCCGGCCTTGAGGACGCCGAGGAGGGCGACCACCATGTCGGGGCTGCGCTCCAGATGGACGCCGACGACCGCGCCGGGGCACACTCCGCGGCGCACCAGCCGTCGCGCCATCTCGTCGGCGCGGGCGTCCAGTTGGGCGTAGCTGACCTCGTCGTCGGCGAAGAGCAGCGCCGTGGCCCCGGGGGTGCGCCGCGCCTGCGCCTCGAACAGCTCATGTACGCACGCGTCGGGGCAGTCTGCCTCGGTCGCGTTCCACACGGTCGGGTCCGGCGCGTCCTGCGGGTGGGACGAAGACACTGATGCTCCCTTTCACGGACAGGACGAACCAGCAGGGGCCCGCCCACGGCGCGATGCGCCGCCGGACCTCCCGCACAGCCGTACGAAGGCTCCAGAACAATGGAGAGATGAATTCGCGCACGAGTAATTCACATGCGCATGTGCCGCGATCACCCCCCGGTGCAGCAACCCCCTACGGGGTCAAATGTTTGCCAAGAATCCGTCAAGTCGGCCGCACCTCCGAGAGGGAGGCGCCGGGCCGGCGAGGAAGATCAGCGAGCGGTTAGCTTGCCAACTTGGCGGGTTGATGTCAACAGTTGATCGAAGTTGCTCGGATCGTCGGGGCGGCGGCGTGTCAAGCGGTTTATTTTCGATGGTTGCCGACCGTCCCGGTGCTGTGCCACAGTGCCGGTCGGCCCCTGGACCGAACAAAGAGCTGCCCGATTTTGTCGGATACACGCGCCTTGTGGTCGAAAGGGGGAGCTTCGGGGAGGAGCGGGTGCCGGCAGGCCGTGACGTGCGGCTTCCGGCCCGGCGGCCCGGCCGGCGAGCGGGTGTCCTCGGTCACACCTCGACCGCCTCCGACCTGCCCGCCCCCCGTCGGCCGCATTTCTCTCCCGAGCAGACCCCGCCGTGTCCGGCCGGCGTCACCCTGAAAGGAAGATTCGAAATGCCAAACCCGTTCGAGGATGATTCGGCCCGTTACCTGGTGCTCGTGAACGAGGAGCAGCAGTATTCGCTGTGGCCGCAGGGCACCGGGATTCCGGACGGCTGGGAAGTGGTCGTCGAGAACGAAACCCGGGCCACCTGTCTCGAATACGTCAGGGAGAACTGGATCGACATGCGTCCGCGCTCTCTCGCCGAATCCGGACGGGCCCGGTAGCAGCAGGCATCGCATTTCGTGGAATGTCCGGTCGGACTCCGCGGGAGTCGGCTGCGGTCGGGCCCACCGGAATCGGCCGAAGAGGAAGCGGGGAATCGTGATTCAGGAAAACAGCAAGTCCTCCGTGCTCGCAGAGTTCCGGCGGAGCGCGGAGTCATGGCCGGACCGGACCGCCGTGGTGTCCGGGGAGGTGTCGCTCACCTTCGCGGAGCTGGCGGATCGGGTGGAGCGTCTCTCGGCGGTGCTGCGGAGCCTCGGGATCGGCCCCGAGCAGTCCGTTGTGTCATGTCTCGCACCAAGTGCCGGGGTGCCGGTCGCCATGCTCGGCGTCTGGAGCGCGGGCGGCACCTACGTCCCGCTCGATCTCCAGGTGCCTTCCGACCGCCTCCGCTACGTGCTCGACGACTGCCGGGCGCAGGTGCTGATCGTGGCGAAGGGGACGGCCGTCGATCAGCCCGGCGTCCGGATCGTCGAACTGGACGACACCGGTGCGCCCGTGCAGGTTGCTCCGGAGCGGTTCGAAACACCAGTCACACCAGCACCGAATGACCTCGCCTACATCATCTACACCTCTGGTTCCACGGGTCGACCGAAGGGCGTTCTGGTCGAGCACGGCAACCTGGCCGAAATGACGGCCAACTACGAGGCGGCCCTCTACGGTCCGCTGGACCGGCCCGTTCGACGGATATGCGTCAACAATCCGTTGATCACCGACTCCGCGGTGTCCGATCTGGTCCATATCGCTTTCGGTCGGACCCTGTACTTCGTCAGCCCCTCGGTCCGGCGCGATCCCGACCGTATGGCAGCCTTCCTGACGGAGCATCGGATCGAGCTGCTGGACGCGACGCCCACCCAGATCAGGGCGCTGCTGATGGCCGGCCACGCCGATGCCCTGCGGTCCCTCCGGGTGCTGATCGTCGGCGGCGAGAGCACCGACAGCTCACTGTGGGCCGCGCTCCAGGGCCTGGAGGGCGTCGCGGTGTTCAACCTCTACGGCCCCACCGAGTGCACCGTCGCCGTGACCTTCGCCGACGTCAGGGCCGACAGCCTGCCCACCATCGGCGCCGAGTTCCCGAACTGCCCGGTCTTCCTGCTCGACGACGGGCTCCGACCGGTGTCGGACGGGGAGACCGGCGAGATCTGCGTGTCCGGCGTCCAGGTCGCCCGCGGCTACCTGAACGCGCCCGAGCAGCAGGCCGACCGGTTCGTCTCCTTCACCCCTCCCGGGCAGTCGGAGGCGGTGCGGATCTACCGCACCGGCGACCGTGCCCGGCGCACCGCGGCCGGCACCCTGGAGTTCTTCGGCCGCACCGACGACCAGGTGAAGATCAGGGGCTACCGGGTCGAACTGGGCGAGCTGGAGGCCGTCCTGCGGCAGTGCCACGGAGTCTTCGACGCGGCAGCGGCCCTGGACCGGACCGACTCCGAGCCGGTCCTGCGCGCCTTCGTCGTACTGGCCGGGGGAACCTCCGAAGCCGAGGTCCAGCAGTACCTGAAGGACACTCTCCCCGCGCACATGCTGCCCAGGCTCAGCACCGTGCCGGGCATCCCCTCCGGCCCCACCGGCAAGGCCGACCGAAAGGCGCTGCTCGCGGCGCTCGCGGACGGCGGAGCGGAGGCCGTGGCGGTCACGGCGCCGCCGCAGGGGAGCGGTGACCCGCGGGTCGATCTGCTCCGCGACATCTGGTGCCAGGTGCTGCACCTGACCGACGTCGCCGCGGACGACGACTTCTTCACCCTCGGCGGCGACTCGCTCAAGGCGACCCGGATGACCCTGAAGGTGCGCAAGCAGCTCACCGCCGCCGCCCCGGTCAGCGCCGTCTTCGAGCACCCGGACTTCCGGGGCTACTGCGCAGCGATCACGGCGCTCCGATAGCCGCTCCGGGGGCGGGTCGCAGCGGGCCCGCCCCTCCCGGGTCGACGCTCCGTCAGGGCAGACGCCAGTCGACGGGCCGGCCGCCCTGACGGACCAGCAGGTCGTTGGCGCGGCTGAACGGGCGGGAGCCGAAGAAGCCGCTGTCGGCGGAGTAGGGGCTGGGGTGCGGCGATTCGATGCTGGGGACCTGGCCGAGCCACGGGCGCAGCTCGCGGGCGTCGCGGCCCCAGAGGACGGCGACGAGCGGGCCGCCGCGGGCGGCGAGGGCCTTGATGGCCTGCTCGGTGACGGCCTCCCAGCCCTTGCCGCGGTGGCCGTTGGTCTTGCGGGTCTGGGTGGTGAGGGCCCGGTTGAGCAGCAGGACGCCCTGGTTCGCCCACGGCGTCAGGTCGCCGTTGGACGGCGGCGGGAAGCCGAGGTCGCTGCTGTACTCCCGGTAGATGTTGACCAGGCTCGGCGGTATCGGCCGCACGTCCGCGCCGACCGAGAAGCTCAGGCCGACGGCGTGGCCCGGCGTCGGATACGGGTCCTGCCCGACGATCAGCACCCGGACGTCCGCGAACGGCTGCTGGAAGGCCCGTAGCACCTGCGGCCCCGGCGGCAGGTAGGTGCGGCCGGCCGCGATCTCGGCGCGCAGGAAGTCGCCCATCGCGGCGACCTGTCCGGCGACCGGTGCGAGGGCCTGGGCCCAGCCGGGTTCAACGATTTCGTGCAAGGGTCGAGCAGCCATGACGGAAGCCTATCGGCCGCACCGACAACGCCAGTTCACGAGGTCGGACGCACCCGCCGCAAGGCGCCGTCGTCGGGCGTGCGGGGGCTCGCGAAATGGAAGGGCGCCCGGAGCGCTGCCGCCACCGCGGCGCCGATCAGTTCGGCCGCCACCGCGTGTGCGGCCGTCCGTCGACGCGTTCGTCCGGGCCGAGGTGGCGGGTGCCGGTGTACTCACACCACCGCGCCGTTGAGCACGACGTGCCTCGGCGCGCCCAGCACCCGCAGGTCGGCGCGCGGGTCGGCGTCGTAGACCACCAGGTCGGCGGGGGCGCCCTCGGTGAGGCCCGGGCGGCCGAGCCACTCGCGGGCGGACCAGGTGGCGGCGGCGAGGGCCTCGGTGGGGCTCAGACCCGCCTTGGTGAGTTCGAGCGCCTCCTCGCCGACCAGGCCGTGGGCGAGCGAGCCGCCCGCGTCGGTGCCGACGTAGATCGGGATGCCGGCGTCGTGGGCGGCGCCCACCGTCGCGTAGCGGTTCTCGTGCAGGCGGCGCATGTGCGCGGACCACTGCGGGAACTTGGACTCGCCGCCGTCCGCGAGGGTCGGGAAGGTGGCGATGTTGACCAAGGTGGGGACGATCGCCACGCCGCGTTCGACGAAGGCGGGGATCAGCTCCTCGGTGAGGCCGGTGGCGTGCTCGATGCAGTCGATGCCGGCCGCCAGCAGGTCGGGCAGCGATTCGGTGGCGAAGCAGTGCGCGGTGACCCGGGCGCCCTCGGCGTGCGCGGCGGCGATCGCCTCGGTGAGCGCGTCGCCGGGCCAGCAGGCGGCGAGGTCGCCGACGCCGCGGTCGATCCAGTCGCCGACCAGCTTGACCCAGCCGTCGCCGCGCCGGGCCTCGGCGGTGACGTACGCGGCGAGGTCGCCGGGCTCGATCTCGTGCGCGTAGTTGCGGATGTAGCGGCGGGTGCGGGCGATGTGCCGCCCGGCCCGGATGATCTTCGGCAGGTCGGCGCGCTCGTCGATCCACCGGGTGTCGGCGGCGGAGCCGGCGTCGCGGATCAGCAGGGTGCCGGCGTCCCGGTCGGTGAGGGCCTGCTTCTCGCTGGTGGCCCGGTCGACGGCGCCGTGCGCGTCGAGTCCGACGTGGCAATGGGCGTCCACCAGGCCGGGCAGTGCCCAGCCGGTGAGGGTGGCGGTGGGTTCGGCGGCGGGCCGCGCGAAGGTCACCCGGCCGTCCACCGCCCAGAGTTCGTCCCGGACGTCCTCCGGTCCGACCAGTACCCGGCCCTTGATGTGCAGCACCCCACCGTCTGTCATGCCTGGCACTGTACTCGGCACCTGTGCGGGCGCACGGGGCGATCTGCGGCAGACTGTCCGACGGCGACCCCTTCGTCGCCCCGGCGAAATCCTCCGCTGCCCGAAAGGCCTCCCCGCATGCTGCTCGACCTCCCGCCGATGACCGCCGCCCAGTTCGCCGCGATCGAGGACAAGGTGGCGGCGCTGCTGCACACCCAGGCCGACGTGATTGTCACCCAGGGCGAGGCGCTGCTGCCGCTGGAGGCGGCGATCAAGGGCGCGGCGCACCCGGGTTCGACCGCGCTGAACGTCATCACCGGCCCGTACGGCCAGACCTTCGGCGGCTGGCTGCGCGACGCGGGCGCCAAGGTGGTCGACCTGGCCGCGCCGTTCGACGCCGCCGTCACCGCCGAGCAGGTCGCGGACGCGCTGCGTGCCGATCCGGAGATCGACTTCGTCTCGCTGGTGCACGCCGAGGCCGCCACCGGCAACACCAACCCGGTCGCCGAGATCGCCGCCGTGGTGCGCGAGCACGGCGCGCTGCTGATGCTGGACGCGGTGGCCTCGGTGGCCGCCGAACCGCTGCTGACCGACGCCTGGGGCATCGACCTGTGCGTGATCGGCGGCCAGAAGGCGATGGGCGGCCCGGCCGGCGTCTCGGCCGTCTCGGTCAGCGAGCGCGCCTGGCAGCGGATCGAGGCCAACCCGGCCGCGCCGCGCCGCTCCTACCTCTCGCTGCTCGACTGGAAGGCCCGCTGGACCGACGCCGGCCGCACCCAACTGCCGCACGCCCCCGCCCAGTTGGAGATGCTCGCGCTGGACGCCTGCCTGGACGCGATCACCGCCGAGACCCTCGACGCGGTGATCGCCCGGCACCGCGCCGCGGCCGCCGCCACCCGCGCGGGCGCCACCGCCCTCGGCACCGTCGCCCCGTTCGTCCGGCTCGCCGAGCACGCCGCCCCGGTCGCCACCACGCTGCGCACCGCCGAGGGCCTGGACGCGACCGAACTCGCCGCCGAACTCCGCCGCCACGCCCCGCAGTTGCCGATCCAGGCCGGCGGCGGCGCACTCGCCTCCACCATGCTGCGCCTCAACCACTACGGCCCGGCGGCCACCGCCGAGACGGTCGTCGCCGCCCTTGAGTCGCTCGCCCAGGCCACCGGCGTCCCGGCCGCGGCTGCGGTCACGGCGGCCACCGAGGCCTGGGAGCGAGCAATCTGACGGCACGCCGCAGTCCAGCGACTGGCAGGTACAGGCAGGTGCGACGGGCCTCGTGAGAGCCTGGTCCGCGCCGGCCGGCCCGCGCCGGGACCGAGTCGGCCGTCCGGAACAAAGAGGGAGTGCGGGTGTACGTCACCAGGGTCCAGCTCAGGAACATCAAGGGCTTCAGCGGGAAGCGGGCCGTGGACCTGCCGCTGGCGGGACACAGCGGCTGGACCGTCCTCGCCGGACGCAACAGCTCGGGCAAGTCCACCATGCTCCAGGCGATCGCGCTGGCGCTCGGGGGTCCGGGTGTCGCCCGGGCCCTGGTGACGGACTTCACCGGGTGGGTGACCACTGGCGCCAAGCGGGGCGAGGTGGAGGTCAACGTGACCCACGAGCCGTCTGTGGACGGCTTCGTCGGCCCCGGGAACACGCCGCAGCGGGAGATCTCCCTGGGGCTCCGGTGGACGCCACCGTCCGCCGACCAGGACCACGGTGCCCGACCCGTGATGGACACCTTGACACCCAGGATCAAGAACGGCCCCCGCGGCCCCTGGGCCGAGAACCCGATCGGCTGGTTCTGCGCGGGTTACGGGCCGTTCCGGCGGCTCACCGGAGGCTCCAGCGAGGCCCAGCGCCTGATGCTGAATCAGGGCCCGAGCGGCCGTCTGGCCACGCTCTTCCACGAGGACGCGTCACTGGCCGAGGGCGTGGCCTGGCTGATCGATCTGCGCCTGCGCATGTTCGAGGAGGGCTCCCCGGCAGGCGGCGCCGGGGAATTGCTCGACCTCGTGCTCGAACTGCTGAAGGACGGACTGCTGCCCGACCGGTACCAGATTCAGCACGTGACGGCGGACGGCCTGTGGGTGGCCGAGGCGGGCGGTGGGGGTCGGCGCTTCCCGCTGAAGGAGATGAGCGACGGTTACCGGACAGTCGCAGCCCTGGTCCTCGACATCACCCGCCAACTCCACCATACCTACGGCTCGTTGACCGTATCCGGAACAGGAAGCGGGGGCCTCGCGATCACGTCGCCCGGTGTCGTGCTGATCGACGAGGTCGATGCGCATCTGCACGTCACCTGGCAGCGCAAGATCGGCGACTGGCTTCAGGAGCATTTCCCGAACATCCAGTTCATCGTCACCAGCCACAGCCCCTACATCTGCCAGGCCGCAGACCCGGAGGGCCTGATCCGCCTGCCCGGGGTGGACGAGCAGCAGCCGGCCGAGGTCGTCGACGACGACCTCTATCGGCGGGTCGTCTACGGCAGCGGGGACGACGCGGTGCTGTCCGAACTGTTCGGTCTGGAGACGCCCTACTCCAGCCGCGCCGAGCAGCGGCGCAGGCGGTTGGTCGCACTGGAGACCAAGGTGTACACGGAGACGGCTTCCGCGGAGGAGGTCGCCGAGTACCGGAGTCTGGGCGAACTGCTCACCAGCTCGCTGAGCAGCAGGGTCGCCGAGGTGTCGGCCAGGCTGGAGCGGGACCGGTGATCCCCCTCCGGCGGATACCGCTGTCGGCGGACGCCGAGAAGCTGCTGACCAAGTGGACCGGCCGGGTCTCCACCGAGGGCGGCACCTCGAAGACGGCCCGCGAACTGTGGCGAAATGCGCACACGCCCAAGCGGCGCGTCCGCGACGCGCTGGAGCCGATGGCCCGCGGCAACGTCAGGTGCATGTACTGCGACGACAGCCGGGCCACGGACATCGACCACTTCCAGCCGATCGAGAAGGCCCCACTGCGGACCTTCGACTGGGCGAACCACCTCCTCGCCTGCTCCTACTGCAACAGCAACGCCAAGCGTGAGCTCTACCCGGTGGACCACAGCGGCACCTGCCTACTGATCGACCCGACGGCCGAGGACCCCGCCGACCACCTGATGCTGCTCCTGCTGAGCGGCGAGTACGTGCCGGTGAAGAACTCCCCCAAGGGACAGCAAACGATCGAGGTGTTCGGCCTCAACCGCCGGGAGCTGGTCAAGGGCCGCCTGGACGCCTTCGACCGCGCCTGCTCCAACATTCGCGACTGGCACCTGCTGGTCCAGGACAGCGACGCGCACGCCGACCGGGTGGCACGGGCCCTGCTGGACTCCCCGTTCATCGACGTCGTCCACGCGATGACCCGGCTGAAGCCGACAGTCGCACCGAAAGTCGTCGGACCGCGGACGGTGGCCGCGCTTGACGCCTGGCGGTCCGCACACGGCTTCTGACGTATCGTCAGCGTTCGAGCCAGGAGGCTTCCAGCCGTTCGCACAGCGCCTCCAGAGCCTCCTCGTTCGTCGCGCGGATCGCCACCCAAGAGTCGCCCTGCATGACCAGCAGGGCGTCCGGGCGGGCGAAAAACCGGGAGTCGATGCCGGCCTCGCACAGCCGCGGCAGTTCCACCCAGTCGACCAGTCCGGCGAGATCGAGCTGGCCGGAGTCCACGTACGCGTCCTCGTCGAACAGCGGCTCGGTGAGGACGACCGCCAGGCACTCGGTCGAGAAGCTCGCCGTCCACGGGGTGATCTCCAGTTGTACGGATGGCGCGACGTCCGGCCAGGCCACGGTCGGCGGGTCCGCCCGGTCGAGGGCGGCGAGCGGTATGCCCCAGTAGGCGCAGGACTGGTTCTCCACGCGGTAGACCAGGCAGTCCTGGTCGACGTAGAAGCGGTCCGGCGGCAGCAGGGTGTCCTGGTTGCCGGTCAGGTCGGGGCGGTTGCCGATCAGCCGGTACGCCTCGCGCAGCGCGGCGGGCAGTTCCAGGCCCAGCCGGGCTTCGGCGGCGTCGAGTTCGGCGTCGGTGCAGCCGCCGTCGGGCAGCAGCGGGGTTCCCCAGAAGGCCGCGATGTCGGCGATCAGCCGCCAGGCGGCGGCGCGGTCGGCGAGGGCGGCGGGCAGGTCGCGGACGAGGTCGAGCGTCATGACTGCACGCTAGCGCCCGGCACGGACAGGGTTCGGCTGCCGGTGGCCGACCGTTCACCGGCCGGGCAACCGGTGTACGCGAACGGGCATTTGGCTGAGCAGCCACGCCAAGTTGTCTGTACAACCGGAGGCTGCTCCCATGTCCGTCCCCCACCCCTACTGGCTGCGCGACAACTGCCCGTGCGCCGAGTGCCGCAACCCGCGCAGCGGGCAGAAGCGGTTCCAGGTCGGCGACCTGCCGGACGACCTGACCGCCGCCGAGGCCACCGAGGACGGGGCCGGGCTGAGCGTGCTGTGGTCCGACGGCCACCGCTCGTTCTACCCGACCGGCTGGGACGCCGCCGATCAGGACGGCGACCACCGCACCGAGCACGGCAAGCGCCTGTGGGAGGCCGCCGACTTCGCCCGCGGCCTGCCCGAGGCCGACTGGTCGAGCTACCTGGCCGACCCGGAGGAGAAGATCGCCGTCCTCTCCGCCGTCCGCCGGTCCGGCTTCGCGGTGCTCCGCGGCGTCCCCGTCGAGGAGCGCCGAGTCCTCGCCGTAGCACGGAGTTTCGGCTACGTCCGGGACACCAACTACGGCGAGCTGTTCGACGTCCGGGTGGAGCCCGACGCGGTCAACTTCGCCTTCACCGACGCCGCCATCGCCCCGCACACCGACAACCCGTACCGCGATCCCGTCCCCACCCTCCAGCTGCTGCACTGCCTGCGCAACGAGGCCGCCGGCGGCGACTCCGGCCTGGTCGACGGCTTCCGCGCGGCCGCGCTGCTCCGCGAGGAGGACCCGGAGGCGTTCGCGCTGCTCGCCCGCACCCCCGTGCCGTTCCGCTACCGCGACCGCACCGCCGACCTGGCCGCCGAAATGCCGATGATCGGGCTCGACCCGCGCGGCGCGATCCGCGAGATCCGCTTCAACAACCGCTCCATCGACACCCTGCGCACGCTCCACGGCGCCGAACTCGACGCCTTCTACGCCGCGTACCGCCGCTTCGCCGGGATCACCCTCCGTCCCGAGCTCCAACTGGAGTTCCGACTCGGCCCCGGCGACTGCCTGATCTTCGACAACACCCGCCTGCTGCACGCCCGCACCGCCTTCGAGCAGGCCGGCGGCCGCCACCTCCAGGGCTGCTACGCCGACCTCGACTCGCTCTCCTCCACCCTCTCCGTGCTGCGCCGCAACGTCGCCGCGCTCGACGAACTGGAGGCCCTGTTCGCCGGCGAGGGCGCCGGCGAGTACCTCGGCGAGGCCGTCACCATGGCCGAACACATGCTCCAGGCAGGCCGGTTGGCCCGCGCCGCCGACGCCCCGCCCGCACTGGTGGCCGCCGCCCTGCTCCACGACATCGGCCACTTCCACGGCAGCGGCCTGGAGTTGATGGCCGGCGCCGACAACCGCCACGGCGCGACCGCCGCCGCCTGGCTCTCCCGCTGCTTCCCGCCCGCTGTCACCGAACCCGTCCGTCTGCACGTCCCCGCCAAGCGCTACCTGTGCACCGCCGAACCGGACTACTTCGCCAAGCTCTCCCCCGCCTCCGTCCACACCCTCGGCCTCCAGGGCGGCCCGATGACCTCCGCCGAGGCCGAGGAGTTCGCCGCCGGCCCGTTCGCCGCGGACGCGGTGGCCGTCCGCCGCTGGGACGAGGCCGCGAAGGACCCCTCGGCCGGAGCCCCGACGTTCGCCGAATTCCGGCCGCTGCTGCTGGAGTTGATGAGCTGAGCCGGCTCGGCCCGCTGCTGCCCGCAGTCCCGGGCGGTGTCCGCCGCAGACCGGCGCCGCGCACGCCGCTGCGCCGCCGGACGGACACCGCCCCGTCGCTGCTACCAGCGCCACTCCTGCTGACCGTACAGGTGGCCGGCCTTGATGCCGCGGCCGCGGCACCACTCCAGGAACTCCTCGATCTGCTTGATCTGGTAGGTGTCCTCGTTGTACGTGGTGGCCATGACGTGGCCCAGCCACGGCTCCTCGCCCATCGCGTAGACGTAGGCCTCCTCGACGCCGAGCTCGGTGAGGATGTCGCCGGCCTGTTTGGCGTCGGAGCCGGACAGCTTGCGGGAGTTGCTCATCTTCTTGGTGACCGGCTTGGTCAGCAGCGCCTGGTACAGCCAGGTCAGCGGCGCGCCGTCGCACTCCATGCCGACGAAGGCGATGTCGGCCCTGCCCAGGTGGTTGCGGACGTAGCGGTAGAGCTTCGGCTCGATGCCGGAGGAGTCGGCGCCGACGAAGATCTTGCGGCCCGCCAGTTCCACCCAGTAGGTCGACTTGCTGCGGATGTCCAGGTCGCAGTGTTCGCCGAGGAACGGGGTCGCGGTGACCTTGCCACCGGGGAACGGCACCTCGTCGAAGTCGTCGACCTCGATGACCTCGAAGCCGAGGTGGCGCAGTACCAGGGCCATCGACGGGTCGGCCAGGTTGCCGCGGGAGGGGCGCGGAACGACGATGGCGCCGACCCGGCCGCGCAGCTGAAGCAGTGTCTCCAGCACGATGTGGTCCTGGTGGCCGTGGGTGATCAGCACCAGGTCGATGAAGTCCGGGAGGTCGTCGAGGGTGTAGCGGTCGCCCTGCGAGTTGTCCGCGGAGATGAAGGGGTCGGTGACGACGGCGCCCTCGGGGGTCTGCAGCACCAGGCAGGCGTGGCCGAAGTAGCGGATCCGGCCGCCCTCGCCGATGTGACGGTCCGTCGACAGGCTCGGTTCGTCGGCCAGCAGGCCGAGCAGCTGCTCGGTCTGGGCGTCGTCGAGGCCGAGGGCGGCGCGCAGGTGGCCGAGGGTGGCGCCGTGCACGCGGGACTTGAACAGCTCGGTCAGGCCCGGGTGGTTGAACGGGATCGGGAGATCGAGCACGTTCGGGTCGGTGAGGCGCGGGGTGCTGAGGATGAACGGACGCTCGGTGTCCGGCTCCAGGGAGAGCTGCACGGACTGCCGGGCCTCGGTGTAGGCCGGGCTCAGGTAGGCGAGCGGCTCCATGAACCGGACCGCGGCCTGGTTGTCGGTGTCGTAGGCGAGTTCGACGATGCCGCCGAGCTCCGCGGGCAGCTGCGGGTAGAGCGGGGTCAGGTCGAAGCCGGTGGCGTTGGCGCGCAGCAGTTCCTGGCCCTCGGCGATCGCCTCGGCGAAGCGGAGCATGTCGGCGCGGTCGCGCTTGATGGTGGCGAGCAGCTCGCGCACCTCCTCGACGCGCTCCTCCGGGATGTTGACGTAGTAACCGCCGCGCAGCTCGGGGTTGCTGCTCGCCGCGATGTGGACCTGCGGGGACTGCAGGTACGACTCCAGCAGCGGAACCTGCCGGAATGCCAGGTTCATCGCCGCCTGCACCGGCGCGACGGTGTAGAGCCAGGCGTAGAACCGGTCCACCAGCGGCTCGACGATGGTCCGGGAGCGCAGATACTTCAGCTGTTCTTCCATCAGTGATCTTCCACGGTTGTCGGAAACACGAATTCGGCCGGCCCTTTCCGCGCGGGGAGTCCGGAGCGTCCCGCCGGACGGGCCCCGGTCACCGTGGCACCGGGCACCGGAAGCGAGGTGGAGAACTACTGGAAGCTGCTGCTGGAGAAGACAGGCCCTAGCGCCCCCGGGGCCACAGTTCGAACCACACCGTCCGCCCGCCGGCCCGGGGCTCGGCCCCCCAGCGGTCGGCGCGCCAGGCCACCATCAGCAGACCGCGATCGGCCTCCTCGTCGAGCGGGTCGACCACCGCCAGGACGGGGAGCCGGTGGTGGTCGTCGGTGACCTCGACCAGCAGGCGGTCGGTGTGCACCAGACGCACCCTGACAGGTCCTCCGGCCACCAGTACGGCGTCGGCGATCAGTTCGCCGGCCAGCAGTTCGGCGGCGTCGACGTCGACCTCCAGGCCCCAGTCGGTGATCCGGTCCCGGACGAACTGCCGGGCGGCCCGCACCTCCTGGGCCCGGGCCGGCAGTTCGTAGTGCGCCACTCGGTCCGCGGGGATGCCGTCGAGCCCCACCACCAGGAGGGCGAGGTCGTCCCTGCGCGCCGTCGCGGACAGGTCGTTCAGCAGGTCCTCGCACACCTGGTCGGGTGTGGACTCCGGCCCGATCAGGTCGGCGCAGCGGTCGGCGAACTCCCCGAGCCCGTCGTAGTCGCGCAGCGGGAGCAGGTTGTCGGAGCCGAGCACCAGCACGGATCCGTCCGGGACGTCCACCGTGACGGCGCCGAACGGCAGCCCCCCGATCCCGACCGGGAGGTTGGAGGGCAGGTCGAGCCAGTCGACGCTGCCGTCCGGGTGCCGCAGCAGTGGGGGCAGATGGCCGGCCGAGGCCATCTCGCACCGCCGGGCGATCGGGTCGTACACCAGGTAGAGACAGGTGGCCGGCTGGGCGACGCCGAGGCGCAGGACCAGGTCGTCGAGGTGGCGCAGCAGTTGTGCGGGCGGTACGTCGAGCAGGGCGAAGGCCTGCACCCCCGCGCGGAGCCGGCTCATCGTCTGGGCGGCCTCCAGGCCGTGGCCCATCACGTCGCCGACCACCAGGGCGACCCGGTTGCCGGCCAGTTGGATGACGTCGAACCAGTCGCCGCCCACCCCGGCCCTGCGATCGCCGGGCAGGTACTGGTGGGCGGCCCGCACTCCGGCGATCCGGGGCGGGTCGAGCGGGATCATCGAACGCTGCAGGGCCTCGGCCAGCCGCGCTTCCGCCTGGTGCAGCCGCGCGCTGTCCAGCAGCAGCGCCCCGCGCTCGGCGAGTCCGTGCAGCGGGAGGACGTCGGCGGACTCGAACGGCGCTCGGCCCGACAGCCGCACCAGTTGCAGCACCCCGAACACCCGCCCCCGAACCATCAGCGGGAGCGCCAGCACCGACGACTCCGGGCCGGCCCCGGACAGCCGTTCGTCCACCGGGGCCAGAACGGGTTCACCGTCCTTCAGGGCGCGCCCGGCCGGAGTGCCGGGCTCGATCCGCAGCAGCGCACCCATCCGTGGGGACCGCCCGAGCAGGCGAACGCTGTCCCCGCCGTGGCCGACCACCTGGAAGGTGGAGGTCCACACCGACGGCTCGCCCTCCGGGTGGGAGCCGAAGACGAAGGAGGTCCGCAGGTAGACCGTGGCCAGGTCGGCCCAGGCCGGCACGAACACCTCGCACAGCTCGGCGGCCGTGGTGTCCAGGTCCACGGTGGTGCCGACCCGGCGGGCGAACTCCCGCGTCAACACCGCGCCCGGCGACTCCAGCTCCGCCCGGTATCTGAACTCCCTTTCGTGGCGGGCCCGTTGCGTGGCCAACGCGGCCTCGGCGGCCAACAGGCGGGCCTCCAGGCGGACGCATTGCTCCTCCGCGTCGTGGCGAAGGGTCTGGGCCCGCGCCAGCTCGGCCCGAAGCAGGTCCAACTCCCGCTTCAGGAAGCGCAGTTCTTCCCGCACCTGCTCGGTCTCGGGTCCGTCCGCCCAGCGTTCCAGCTCGCCGGCGCCGTAGCGGGCGGCGGCCCGGTCCGCTTCCAGCCGGCGGTAGCGCTGCTCGGCCTGCTGCGCCTGCGCCTCCGTCGCCTCCAGGGAGCGCAGCAGGTGCCGTTCCCGCACGCCCGCCAACTGGAGTTCGCGCTCCGCCGCGCCCAGCCGGTCCCGCAGCTGCTCGACCTCGTGCCGGGAGGCGTTGCGGACCCGCAACGCCTCCATCCGCAGCCGGTGGACGTGTTCCTGGACCTCGGGGGTGACGGACTCCCCGGTGGTCTCGGCGACCTGACGCAGCAGCTCGTCGACGAAGTCCTTCGGGGCGATCCGCGCCCCGCTGAAGTAGCGCGAGACGCTGCCCTTGTCGCGGTTGCAGCGAGCCGCGTAGCGGGTGAGCGAGATGCGCAGCCCCTGGAACAACTGCCCCAGGAAGGCGGTGAACGCCGCCACTTCCGGCTCGCCGCCCTGCGGTTCGAGCGTCATGGAGTCCTCTCCCCGACCGTTGCCGGGAAGTGGCAATCCGTTGCACCTGGTGCAACCCCGGCCTGCACCGAACAGTAGGAGAAAACCTCAACGGTCCGCAGCGAAAGGCGCATTGATGTTCACCGGAGTCGTCCGACAGCTGGCCGCCTGCCAGCGCGCAGTGGTCGTGTCCCTGGCCCTGGTGCCCGTGGTCCTGGTGACCGTGGCGTGCCTGCCCGCCGTCCTGGTGCTGCCCGCGTTCCCGGGCGGGATGCAGCGCCTGGGCGCACTGCTCACCTCACTGCGCCGCTGGACGGACACCGTCCTGTCCCGGAGCTAGGGCTGAGGCAGCGCCGCCGTCAGGTCGATCTCCACCAACTGGCCGCGGTAGCCGAGCGCGGCGACGCCGAGCAGCGTGCTGGCGGTGGCGAACGCCGGGGCGAGCGGGCCGGCCTGGAGGTGGGCCCAGGCGGCCCCCAGCACCTCGCTCCGGTCGCTGACGACGTAGATGACGGAGCGGACCACCCGCTCCGGGCCGACCCCGGCGGCGGCCAGGGCGGCGAGCGAGTTGGCCACCACCTGGTCGATCTGGGCGAACAGGTCGCCCTCGCCGACCAGGGCCTCGTCGCGGTCCAGCGGGCACTGGCCGGCCAGCTGCGCGGTGCGGCCGGCCTCGACGACGGTGATATGGGCGTAGCCGGCGGTGGGGTGGAGTTCGGCGGGGCTGATGCGAGTGATGTCGGTCATCCGTCGATGGTCGCCCGCGCACCGGACAGTCCGCATCCGAATATCAGTCGCTCTCCCGGGCGTGCCGCGAAAGTGCCGACGAAGCAAGGGAGTTGTGGATCGAGAAGGCGACCGTCCCGGGCAGGTAGCGGTCCTGGGACCACTCGACGGGGGTGCCGGTGGGATCGGTGGTGCGGCGCTTCTCGCGCAGCAGCGGGCTGCCGCGGCGGCAGCCGAGCAGCCGGGCGTCGTCGGCGTTGGCGCCGACCACGTCGATGGTGTGGTCGGCGTCGCTGAACAGGATGCCGTGTTCGCGCAGCGGTTCGGTGTGCGAGACGGCGTCGGGCGGCAGTTGGGCGACGAGTTCGCCGACCCGGGGCGGGTAGACGGTGCGTTCGACCATGACGGGGGTGCCGGACAGGGTGCGCAGCCGGAGCATCGCGTACACCTCGGCGCCGGGGTCGAGGCGCAGCTGTTCGCGTTCCGCGGCGTCGGCGGGGCGGCGGACGATGGACTCCAGCCGGCCGCCGGGCTCCTCGCCCATGGAGCGGGCCCAGTGGGTGAAGGAGAGCAGCTCGGAGAAGGACTGGACGCGGGCGCTGCCGAGGACGACCCGGCGGGTGCCGCGACGGGAGGTGACCAGTCCGTCGGCGCGCAGCAGGGCGAGGGCCTGACGGACGGTGCCCCGGGAGACGCCGTACTGCTCGGCGAGGGCGCCCTCCGCCGGCAGCCGTCCGGCGTCGCCGAACGAGCCGGAGGTGATCGCTTCGCGCAGGTCGGCGGCCACCTTGCGGTAGAGCGAGCCGGCCCCGCTGTCCTGTTCGAGTGCCACGTGCGTCGAGTTCCCTTGGCTGGTAAGGAGATTGGGCTGTGTCCGCGGCGTGATCGCGCGTACACCATTGACTGTAGCCGCTGCCGCCGCGCCGTCCGGCGTCGGGCGCGACCGTTCCGACAGCCGCCCCCTGTACTGGGCCGTCCGTTCACTTTCCCGTCACCGGCCTCGGGCGTACTTACCTCGGGCGACGGAAGTTGGCTGGCCAACTTGGCCGCGACATGCCGCGCTTCGCACCGAACGCCTTCTCGTGATCTCTGCAGCTCCCCTTCCTTCAGGAGACCTCCCCGTGACCGTGCACCGCCACCGCGCCGCCGCCCTCGCGGCCGTGCTGACCGCTGCCGCGCTCTCCCTCTCCGCCTGCGGCTCCGCCGGCTCGACCGCCAAGTCCGGCGACGCCAAGGGCGGTTCGGGCAACGCCAGGACCGCCACCTCGCTCGCCGACTTCGGCGGCATGGACGGCCTGGTCGCCGCCGCGAAGAAGGAGGGCAAGCTGCACGTCATCACCCTCCCCCGGGACTGGGCCAACTACGGCAAGCTGATGGACGACTTCAAGGCGAAGTACGGCATCGAGATCGAGGACGAGAACCCGGACGGCTCCAGCCAGGACGAGATCAACGCGGTCAAGTCCCGCAAGGGCCAGGACCGTGCGCCCGACACCCTCGACCTGGGCTCGGCGTTCGCGCTGTCCGCCGCCAAGGAGGGCCTCCTCGCCCCGTACAAGGTCGCGGGCTTCGACAAGATCCCGGACACCATGAAGGACCCGGCCGGTCTGCGGGTCAACGACTACGGCGGCTACGTCTCGATCGGCTGCGACGCCAAGAAGGTCGCCAACTGCCCGAAGACCTTCGCCGACCTGCTCAAGCCCGAGTACAAGGGCCAGGTCGCGCTGAACGGCAACCCGACCAAGTCCGGTTCGGCGTTCGGCGGCGTGTACGCGGCCGCGCTCGCCAACGGCGGTTCGCTGGACAACATCCAGCCCGGCATCGACTTCTTCGCCAAGCTGAAGCAGTCCGGCAACTTCAACCCGGTGGAGTCCACCCCGGCGACCGTCGAGAAGGGCGAGACCCCGATCTCGATCGACTGGTCGTACCTGAACGCCGGCTACACCGACGAGTTCAAGGGCAAGGGCATCGACTGGAAGGTGTCGATCCCCTCCGACGGCTCCTACGCCCAGTTCTACAACCAGGCCATCAACAAGGACGCCCCGCACCCGGCGGCCGCCCGCCTGTGGATGGAGTACCTCTACTCGGTCGAGGGCCAGAACGGCTTCATGGGCGGCTACGCCACCCCGGCGCTGTTCGACGCCATGAAGAAGGACGGCTCCCTGGACGCGGCCGCCGCGGCCAAGCTGCCGGTCGTCGAGAAGCCGTTCACCACCTTCCCCAGCTCGGAGCAGATCGACGCGGCCAAGAAGGTCGTGACCGAGAACTGGGCCAAGGCGATCGCGGGCTGATCACCGACATGACCACGGCTCCCACCCCGGTGCCGGCCCCGGCCGCCGCTGACCTCAGCGGCGGCCCGGTGGCCACCGGCACCGCCACCACCGCCCCCACCCCCGGGCCCGCCGGACGCCGCCTGCTGCGCGGCAAGTCCTGGCTGGCCACCGTCCCACTGCTGCTGTTCTTCCTGATCGGCTTCGGCCTGCCGGCCGTCGCCATCGTCACCGGGGCGTTCACCGTCTCCAGCGACGCGGAGACCGGCGCGGGCTCGTTCACCACCGCCAACGTCACCGACTCGGTGCAGGGCGCCTACTGGACGGCGCTGCTGTCCAGCATCAAGCTGTCCGCGCTCACCGCACTGATCGGCACCGCGGTCGGCGTGCCGATCGCCCAGGCGGTGCTCACCTCCCGGTTCCGGATGCTGCGCGAGGCGGTGCTGACCGCCTCCGGCGTGCTCGCCAACTTCGGCGGCCTGCCGCTGGCGTTCGCCTTCGTCGCCACCCTCGGCAACGCCGGCGAGCTGACCAGGATGTTCCACCTAGCCGACCACGGCTGGTCGCTGTACAGCTTCACCGGCCTGACCGTCGCCTACCTGTACTTCCTGGTGCCGCTGATGGTGCTCACCATCACTCCTGCCCTGGAGGGCCTGCGGGTCCAGTGGCGCGAGGCCGCCCAGAACAACCGGGCCACCGGCCTCCAGTACTGGCGGCACGTCGCGTTGCCGATCCTGTTCCCCTCGCTGCTCGGCGGCTTCGTGCTGCTGTTCGGCTCGGCGTTCGCCGCGTACGCCACCGCCGCCGCGATGGTCGGCGCCACCGTCCCGCTGATCAGTCGTCAGATCGCCGACGCGCTGTCCGGCAACGTGCTGGTCGGCCAGGGCAACCTGGCGCTGGCGCTCAGCCTGGACATGATCATCGTCGCCGTCCTGGTGATGGCCGTCTACCTGCCCCTCCAGCGCCGGAGTGCCCGATGGCTCAGCTGATCTCCCGTCTGCGGGTCTGGCGCGGGGCGGTCCTGCTGCTGGCCGGCCTGTACTTCCTGATCCCGATGGCCGCCTCGGTGTGGTTCTCGATCGACGATGTCAACGGCATCTCCTTCGACGCCTACACCGGCCTGCTGTCCGCCCCCGGCTTCACCGACAGCCTGGTCCTCACCCTGGAACTCGCCGTCGTCACCGTGGTGGTGCTGCTGCTCCTGCTGGTGCCCGCGATGATCGCGGTCCGGCTCGGCTCGCCGAAGCTCCGCCCGGTGCTCGAAGTGGTCTGCACCCTGCCGCTGGTGGTGCCGCCGGTCGCCCTGACCGCCGGCCTGATCGGCGTGCTCCGCTGGGGCCCGGACTACCTGATGGACACCCCGTTCTTCCAGACCTTCGTGTTCATCCAGCAGCCGCAGTTCCCGCTGGTCCTGGTGATCGCCTACGTGCTGATGGCACTGCCGCTCGCCTACCGCGCCCTGGACTCCGGCCTGCGCGCCGTGGACGTCCGCACCCTGGTCGAGGCCGCCCGCAACTGCGGCGCGAGCTGGCCCCGGGCCGTGTTCTCGGTGATCCTGCCGAACCTGCGCGGCGCGCTGCTGAACGCCTCCTTCCTCACCCTGGCCCTGGTCCTCGGCGAGTTCACCACCGCCTCGATCCTCGGCTACCAGCCCTTCGCCGTGTGGATCTACTCGGTCGGCAACAGCCAGGGCCAGATGTCCGTCGCGGTGTCCGTGCTCAGCCTGCTGATCACCTGGGTGCTGCTGCTCCTGCTGGCCGCCGCCGGCCGCGAGCGCCGCCACAAGACCGCCACCGCCTCCTGAGCCTCCCCGGAGACCACCACCCATGAGCACCGCCACCGTCGCCCCCACCACCAGCGCCACCGTCGAATTCCGCTCGCTGCGGCGGCAGTTCGGCACCACCACCGCCCTCGACGGCCTCGACCTGACGGTCGCGCCGGGCGAACTCCTCGCCCTGCTCGGCCCGTCCGGCTGCGGCAAGACCACCGCGCTGCGCATCCTCGCCGGGTTCGAGACGCACGACTCCGGCGAGGTCCTGGTCGACGGCGAGGACATCACCCGGATCCCCGCCCACAAGCGCGACGCCGGCATGGTGTTCCAGTCCTACAGCCTCTTCCCGCACCTCACCGCCGCCGACAACGTCGCCTTCGGCCTGCGCATGCGCGGCGTCGCCAAGGCCGAACGCCGGCGGCGCGCCCAGGAGTTGCTGGAACTCGTCGGCCTGCCGCAGCGCGCCGAGCACTACCCGCACCAGATGTCCGGCGGTCAGCAGCAGCGCATCGCCCTGGCCCGCGCCCTCGCCCTCCAGCCCCGCGTGCTGCTCCTCGACGAGCCGCTCTCCGCGCTCGACGCGAAGGTCCGCCTCTCGCTGCGCGAGGAGATCCGCCGCCTCCAGCAGGAACTCGGCATCACCACCCTGTTCGTGACGCACGACCAGGAGGAGGCCCTCTCGATGGCCGACCGGGTCGCCGTGCTGCGCGCCGGACAGCTCGAACAGTGCGCGACGCCCTCCGAGCTGTACTCGCGGCCGGCCACCGCGTTCGTCGCCGAGTTCGTCGGCACCATGAGCCGCATCCCGTGCGTGCGCACGGCCGACGGCCAGGTCGAGGTGCTCGGCCGCCGCCACCCCGTGGACGGCGACCTCCCCGCCGACGGCGACCTGGACGTCCTGGTCCGCCCCGAGAACGTCGAGCTCACCCCCGCGGCGGACGGCCCCGCCCAGGTGATCGCCGCCTCCTTCCTCGGCGCCGTCACCCGCCTCACCGTCCGCCTCCCCGACGGCACCGAGATCAAGTCCGACCTCCCCACCGAGACCGCCGTCGCCCTCCCCCTCGGCACCCACGCCACCCTCGCCCTCCCCGACCGCCCGGTCCTCGTCGACCGCAGGTCCTGACGGACGGCGACTCGCGCCCGGTCGGAGAAACGTCGCCCTCCGGGCCGGCCGGCCCGGCACTCCGAAGTCCCGGGCCCACGAAGGTCGGCGCCACTGAAGTCCCGTGCCCCGTCAGGGGCGTGGGGAACTGCGCGAAGCGGAGGACCGCACGCCGCAGCCGCCCGCCGACAGCCGGGTGCACCGCCCAACGCCCCTGCGCCCCGTCGCCCGATGAGCCCACGTAAGGTACCGCCATGCCTGCATCCCGCCCCGCCGCCGTCCTGTTCGACATGGACGGCACCCTGGTCGACACCGAGCACCTCTGGTGGCAGGCCGCAGCCGAACTCGCCGCCGAGCTCGACCTCACCCTCACCGACGCCGACCTCCCGGAGGTCCTCGGCCAGGCCGTCGAGCACACCGCCGCCCACCTGCACCGCAGCAGTCTCACCGGCCGCCCCGAGGCCGATCTGGTCGAGCACCTGAACAATGCGTTCGCCGCCAAGGTCGAGGCCGAGATCGTCCCCCGCCCGGGTGCTCTCGCCCTGCTCGCCGCGCTCCGGGAGGCGCGGGTCCCCGCCGCGCTGGTGTCCGCGTCCCCGCGCCGCGTCGTCGATCTCGTCCTGAACGCCCTCGGTCCGCACTGGTTCGCCACCACGCTCGCCGCCGAGGACACCCCCCGCACCAAGCCCGCGCCGGACCCGTACCTGGCCGCCGCCGAGCGCCTCGGTCTCGCCCCGGCCGCCTGCGTCGCCGTCGAGGACACCCCGACCGGTGTCGCCTCCGCGCGCGCCGCCGGCTGCGCCGTCCTCGCGGTGCCGTCGACCGTCCCGATCCCGGCCGCCGACGGCATCACCGTGCTGGACAGCCTCGAACACGCCGATCTCGCGTTCCTCGGCGCCCTCACCGCCGGCCCGGCGTCCTGATGCCGTACCTGCTGCTCGCGCTCGCGATAGCCAGCGAGGTCTGCGCCACCAGCCTGCTGAAGCTGACCGACGGCTTCTCCCGGCTGTGGCCCAGCCTCGCCGTCGGCGCCGGCTACGTGCTGTCGTTCTACCTGCTGGGCCGCGCCCTCAAGCACATACCGGTCTCCGTCGCCTACGCCGTCTGGTCCGGCGCGGGCACGGCCGCCGTGGCGGCCATCGGCGCCACCTTCTTCGGCGAGTCCCTGGGCCGGCTGCAGTGGTGCGGCATCGCCCTGGTGATCGCCGGCGTGGTCCTGCTCAACCTCCGCTCCACGCACTGAGCTGCGCACCTCGGATTGACCGCCGCGCCGCCGGTCGACGAGCATCCCCGCATGCCGCTGCACGCCACCCTCGCCCGCGCCGACGCCGATCTCGCGGCGGGCCGCGTCCCGATGGCCCGGCAGCGGCTGCGCAGCCTGGTCGAGCACTACCCGACCGACCTGACGGTGCGTCGCCGGCTGGCCGCCGTGTACCGCCTGTACGGCGAGCCGGCCGAGGCGGGGCGCTGGAACTACCTGGACGAGTCCGCCGACC
The DNA here is from genome assembly GCF_044999035.1 of Kitasatospora griseola. Taxonomy (NCBI): domain Bacteria; kingdom Bacillati; phylum Actinomycetota; class Actinomycetes; order Kitasatosporales; family Streptomycetaceae; genus Kitasatospora; species Kitasatospora griseola. The sequence goes on from NZ_CP173360.1 coordinate 2,588,406, forward strand.
CGGCGGAGACCGCGGCGTTCGAGGCCCGGCACCCGGATCCGCTGCGCCGGATGATCGCCCTGTGCTGGCGCGCCCCCGAGGAGCACGCCCCGACGGAGACGGCCCGGGCCCGGCTCGCCGCCCTCCGCGGGACGGCCGTCGGCGGCGACGGCGGCCCCGTCGCCTGGACCGATCTGTACACCGCCGCGGCGGACAAGGTCCCGAAGGACGAGCCGCGGGACTTCCTCCTGCCCGGCTGCCTGGCCGTCGCGGCCGTCCTCCTCGCGCTGGCCGTGATCGGCGCGGTCACCACCGCCCGGTGGCTCCTGTGACGGGACGGGCCCGCGCCGGAAAGCCGATTGACGCCTCGTCCGCGCGCCCGGGACGATCACCGTCATGAGCGTCGAATCCACCCTGGCCAAGGCCGAGACGGACCTGCGCGAGGGTCGGCTCGGCCTGGCCCGGCGCCGACTGCGCGGCCTGCTGGAGAGCCGCCCGACCGACCTGACCGTCCGTCACCGCCTCGCCGGGTCGTACCGCTGGATCCACTGCCTCGACGAGTCGGGCCGGTGGAACTACCTGGACGAGTCGCTGACCGCCGACGAACTCGCCGCCTTCGAACGCCGGTTCCGCGACCCGGCCCGGCGCCTGGCCGTCCTGCACTGGCCCGACCCCGAGCACACCCCGCCGGCGACCCCGCTCGCCCGCCGTCGTCTCGCCGCCCTGCACCGGCAGGCCACCGGCCGGCAGCCGGACTGGCCGGACCACCCGGACGACGCGGCGACGGTCGCCCCGCCCCTGCCGCCGCGTCCGATGCCACGGCAGCCCGTACACCGGGCACCGGTCCCCCGGTTCGCGCCGCGCCCGCCCGAAATGCCGATGCATGTCGCCGCGTTCCGGCTGACGCTGTTCATCGCCGCCGGGGTGGCCCTGATCGCGCTGGTCCAGCACCAGCTCGGTTGACCCCCACCGGAAGGCCTCCAGGGCGCCGGGGATTCCTCAACCCGCCGACGCCGTCCGCTACTTGAGCGAGTCCCGCAGCGCGTCCACCCGGTCCGCGGAGGCGGTGAACTCGTCGCGGTCGAGGTCCCCGGAGTCCAGCGCGCCCGCCAGGGCGGCCGCGGCCTGGTCGCCCTGGCCGACGTCGCGGGCGGAGCAGAGGATCAGGTCGACCCCGGCCCGGGCGACGGCGAGGGCGCGCTTGTCGGTGCCGCCGACGGGGTCGAGGGCCTTGGCCTCCAGGGCGTCGGTGACGGTGACGCCCTGGTAGTTCAGGCGGGTGCGGAGCTCGTCGTGGACGACGGTGCCGGACAGGCCGGCGGGGGTGCCGGGGTCGAGCGCGGGGTAGATCGCCCAGGCCAGCATCACCAGTTCGACGCCGGCGGCGACCGCGTCCCGGTAGGGCCGCTCGTCGACGCTGCGCAGCTGGTTGAGCGGGACGGTGAGGGTGACGGGTTCCTCGTCGGTGTTGGCGCCGGCGGGGGCGCTGCCGAGGCCCGGGAAGTGCTTGGCGGTGGCGGCGACGCCCGCGCCCTGCTGGGCCTTGATGAAGGCGGAGCCGAGCTTGCCGACGACCGCGGGGTCGGTGCTGTAGGAGCGCTGGGCGCTGTCGGCGAAGTCGCCGGGGGTGCGGTAGACGTCGAGCACGGGCGCCAGGTTGAGGTTCAGTCCGAAGCCGGCGAGCGTGGCGGCGGCCTGGTTGCCGGTGGCCGTGGCCGCGGCGGTCGGATCGGCGGCGCGGCCGACGTCCTTCGCGGACTGCGCGGGCCCGCCGGGCAGCCGTCGGACCAGGCCGCCCTCCTGATCGGTCATCAGCAGCAGCGGCCGGGGATGCGGGCTCTGCTGTTCGGCCTGCCGCAGCTGGTTGACGGCGGTGCGCAGCACGGACGGGTCGCTGCCGACGTTCTCGGCGAAGAAGATCACTCCGGCCACCCGGCCTTCGCGGATGCGTTGCAGCAGCGCGGCGGGCGGGGTGGTGCCGGGGTAGGAGTAGACGATCCGCTGCCCGGCGAGGTCGGCGGAGTTCGTCCCGGCGGTGGGGGACGGCGTCGGCTCGGGGCTGGTCGTCGGGCTCGGCGACGGGCTTGCGGGCAGGGGGCTCTCGGTCGGCGCGGCGTCGGTGGTCGCGGGGGCCGGCGACGGGCTGCTGCCGCCGGTGCCGGGCGATCCGCAGGCGGTGAGCAGCGTCAGGCCGAGAGCGAGCAGGCCGACCGACCTCAGTGAGAGCGACATACCGTCAGATAAGCACGTGAATACGCCGGGAGCCAGCACCAGCGGCCCCGGGCGTCGCCACCCGGGGCCGTACGGAGCATTGACGCGGCGTCAGCCGAGCAGCACCGCGGGCAGCTCGGCGATCGAGCCCAGCACGTGGGTAGCGCCGTCGGCACGCAGCCGGGCCTCGTCGTGGGCGCCGGTGAGCACGCCCGCCACCACGGACGCGCCCGCCCGGGTGCCGGTGAGCATGTCGTAGCCCGTGTCGCCGGCCACCGCGATCTGCCGGACCGAGTCGGTGCGGGTGCGCAGCAGCGCGGTGAGCACCATGTCGGGGTAGGGGCGGCCGCGGCCCGCGTCGGCGGGGCACAGCGTCAGGTCGGCGATGTCCTGCCAGCCGAGGGCCGCGAGGATGCTGTCCTGGGTGGTCCGGGAGAAGCCGGTGGTGAGGACGACCTTCCGGCCCCGGCCGCGCAGCTCGGCGATCGCCTCGGCGGCGCCGGGCAGCGCCTCGCAGCGGCCCTGGCCGACCAGGCTGTCGTAGCCGGCCTCGAAGGCCAGGTTGGCGGCCTGGGCGCGGTCCTCGTCGCCGAACAGGTGACGGAACACCGAGATCTTGGACTCGCCCATGGTGGCGCGGACGTGCGCCAGCATCGTGGCGTGCTCGGGGCTGCCGGGCTCGACGCCCTGGGAGCGGGCGGCGGCCTCGAAGGCGAGCTCCACCAGGCCGTCGTCGGCGACGGTGGTGCCGGCCATGTCGAGCACCACCAGGGACACATCGTGCGTGGTCATCTTCTGCCCTTGCAGTCGAACGGGAGGGGGAGGCTCAGAGGCCGGCGAGGTTCGCCGTGGTCTCGGCGATCGCGGGCGAGCAGGTCATGCCGCGCCCGCCGGGGCCGGTGACCAGCCAGGTGCCCTCGGCGACCTGCTGGCGGTGCACCACCCGGGTGCTGTCCAGGCACTGGGCGTAGACGCCGGCCCAGCGGCGGCGGATCTTCGGCAGCGGCCGGCCGAGCAGCGCCTCGGCGACCCCGGCGACGTGCTCGTACGGGTCCTCGACCACGTCGAAGCCGAACGGCTGGTCGTACTCGTGGGTGTCGCCGATGGTGAGGCCGCCGTCCTTGCGCTGGACCATCAGCAGCTGCATCTTGTGCTCGGCGGCGACCGGCGGCTGCGGCTGGGAGGCGCGCAGCGCGTCCAGCTCGGGGCCGGCGAAGGCGGGGTAGTAGCGGAACGAGTCGCCGTCGGCGACCGAGGTGGTGAGGGTCTCGTCCAGCGGGTCGGTCTGCATCATCTGCAGGCGCACCCGGCGCACCGGCAGGTCGGGGGCGAGTTCGCGGACCAGGCCGCCGAGCCAGGCGCCGGTGCACAGGATCACCTGGTCGCCCTGGTGCAGCTGCCCGTGGTCGTCGCGGACGGCGGCGGCGCCGACCACCTCGCGGACCTCGCGTCCGGGCAGGAAGGTGTAGCGGCCGGTGGCCTCCAGCGCGGCGCGCAGCGCGGGCTGCGCGACCCGGGACTCGACGGCGCCGTCGCGGGTGCAGTGCAGGCCGCCGAGGAAGCTGCCGCGCAGCGCCGGGTTGACGGCGCGGACCTGCTCGGCGTCCAGCAGCCGGTAGCCGCGGGCGGCGGCGTCGGGCAGCTGCACGGCGGCCTCGGCGACGGCCAGCTCGGCCTCGGTGCGGGCCAGCGTGAGCGAGCCGTTGGGGCGGAACCACAGGCCGGGGACGCGGGCGCCGATCTGCTCCCACAGTTCGCGGGCGCGCAGCGCGACCTCGAGCTCCTCACCGGCGGCGCGGCCGCTGACCCAGACCAGTCCGAAGTTGCGGACGGAGGCGCCGCGCGCCTCGGCCTCGCGCTCCAGGTGGACGACCTCGTGGCCGCGCTCGACGGCCTGCCAGGCGTGCATGGTGCCCAGCACGCCTGCTCCTACGACGATTACCTTCATGCGGACAGGCTCGGGCGTCGAGGTGGCCGCAGGTCGTCCGGCTCCCGTCGGACAGGTGAACCGCCCGCAAGAGTTGTCCATACAACCTGCGCGCTGCTACGCCACTCCGGCACCGAGCACGGGGCCGAGCGGGCCGGTGCGCAGCCGGTCGACCAGCGGCGCGGCGCGGCCGGCCAGCGCGGCCAGCGGGAGCGCCACCAGGACGCCGACCACCGCGGCCACGGCCACGTCGTGCGGGTAGTGCGCGCCGACCCAGACCCGGGAGGCGCCCATCAGCACGGCGGCGAGCAGGCCGATCCAGCCGAGTCGGCGGTCGGCGTACCAGAGCGCGGCGGCGGCGGCGAACGCGATCACCGTGTGGTTGCTGGGGAAGGACCAGTCGCCGGGGGCCGGGCAGGCCTCGATGGTGAAGCTGCCCGGGATCTGCCGGCAGGGCCGGTTCTCCTCGACGATCCCCTTGAAGACCGAGTTGACCAGGTACGCGGCCACCACGATCAGCGGCGAGGCCAGCACCCGGGCCATCATCACCGAGTCGGCGGCCCGGGCCCGCCACCAGCCCCACACCATCAGCAGCGCGAACACCGCGAGGCCGTACGCGGACCACTCCTTGGTCAGCTGGTCGAACCAGTGCGGGGCGGACTCGGCCCACCCGGTGATCCGGGTGTAGAGGCTGCCGTCGATGCCGCTGCCGTCGTAGGCGAGCAGGCGGGCGGAGGGATGAACGTTCGGAGTCACAGGGACAACATGTACCAGAACGGACACCGCGGACGGCTCGTTCGCGGTTCCGAGCAGGAGTGACTGGGGCAAGGCTGGCGGACCTCCCGTTACCGTGGGGGGTGGCCGATCGCGGGCCGCCCCCGTGCGTCTACAGTGTTGTAGACGTCGATCGACAGGACTGTAGACGAATCCCGGAGGTTCGCGCGACATGACGGATTCACCCGCCCGTCGCCCGGCAGGAGAGCTCGAGGCCCAGGTGCTCGCCGCCCTCTGGGCCGCCGGCGCCCCGCTCACCCCCCAGCAGGTGCAGGACGCCGTCGACGCCGACCTGGCCCGCACCACGGTCGCCACCATCCTGGCCAGGCTGCACGAGAAGGGCACCGTCGCCCGCAGCAAGGCCGGCCGGTCCTTCGCCTACACCCCCACCGTCCAGGACGCCGACGGCCTCGCCGCCCGCCGGATGCGCACCGAGCTCGACCGCGGCCGCGACCGCTCCACCGTCCTCGCCCGATTCGTCTCCGACCTGTCCGACGAGGACGAGCGGCTGCTGCGCGACCTGCTCGGGGACCAACCGTGACCCTCGCCGTCTGGATCCCGCTGCTGCTGCCGCTGCTCGCCGCCCCGCTGGCCCGCCGGCTCGCCGAGCAGCTCGCCCCGCGCGCCGCCGCGCTCACCCTGGCCGCCACCGCCGCCGCGCTCGGCACCGCCGCACTGGCCTCGCTCGGCCTGCTCGCCGTCACCGGCCTGCTGCACCTGCCGTACGCCGCCGCCCTCGCCCACTTCTCCCCCGCCCACCGCCTGCCCGACGCGCTGACCGGGACGCAGTGGGCGCCCGCCGCCACCGCCGCCGTGCTCGCCCTGCTGCTGATCGGCGCGCTCGCCGGCCGCACCGCCCACCACCAGCTCGCCGACCTGCGCCGCGCCCGCCGCGCCATCGGCGACGCCCCCGTCGGCCTGCGCGAACGACTGCGCCGCACCGACCCGGCCACCGCGCTCACCGTGCTCGACGACGACCGCGCCGACGCCTACGCGCTGCCCGGCCGCCCGCCGCGGATCGTCGCCACCACCGGCATGCTGGCCGCGCTCAGCGCCCCCGAGCGGGCCGCGCTGCTCGCCCACGAACGCGCCCACCTGGCCGGCCGCCACCACCTGCTGCTGGCCGCCGCCGAGTACGCCGCCGCCTGCCACCCGGCGCTGCGGCCGCTGCGCGGCGCGCTCGGCTACCACCTGGAGCGCTGGGCCGACGAGTGCGCCGCCGCCGAGGTCGGCGACCGGGCGCTCACCGCCCGCGCCATCGGCCGGGCCGCACTCGCCACCGCCCGCCACCCGGCCGCCCCGCGCCCCCGGCTCGCCCCCGCGGCGGCCGGCGGCCCGGTGCCGCGCCGGGTCCGGGCCCTGCTCACCCCCGCCCCGCCGCGCCACCGCCGCACCGTCCGCACGCTGGCCGCGCTCGCCCTGGCCGGCTGCCTGGCCGCCACCGCGGTCACCACCGTGGAGGCCGGCCACGACCTCCACCGGGCCGTCGAGACCGCCCAGGGCGAGCGCCCCGCACAGCACCGCTGACCGGGCGGAACCGACCAGTCTGCACCGGCGCCCGCCGCGTGCACGACATCTTCTGCCCGGCTCGGCGTGTCCACGTCGACCGGCCTACGCTGACAGCCGACGTCGAGACGGGGGTACCCATGCAGCACGGCACCAGAAGCCCCCGCCCGCCCGCACGCGCGCACGCCAGGGCCTACGACCGGACCATGGCCGGCGAGCGGCCCGCCCCCGACGGCCGTCCGGTCCGCCCGGAGATCGAGGACTCCTGGGCCCGGCTGCGCCGCCTCGGCATGGACCCGGAACGCCCCCGCGAGACCCACCGGGTGGCGCCCGCCGAACTGGAGGAGCTGCGCCGCGCCACCGGCCTCGCCGCGGTCCTGCCGGTGCTCCGCTCCACCCTCTTCATGCCCGGCGACTCCACGCCGCTGGTGCTCGCGGTCTCCGACCCGAAGGCCCGGATCCTGTGGATGGACGGCGAGCAGCGGCTGCGCCGCGCCGTGGACGCGATCGGCTTGGAACAGGGCGCGCTCTGGTCCGAGGACGAGGTCGGCACCAACGCCATCGGCCTGGCCGCCCGCACCGCCCGACCCGCCCAGGTGCACTCCGTCGAGCACTACCTGCGCAGCCACCACCACTGGTCCTGCTTCGGCGCGCCGATCCGCGACCCGCGCACCGGCCGCCCGGCCGGCGTGGTCGACCTCAGCGGCCCGGCCGTCGGCGACCACCACTACCTGCGGCAGCTCGCGCTGACCGCCGCGCGCCTCGCCGAGACCGAGCTGCGCGCCGCCCACCTGGAGGCACTGCACCACCTGCGCACCGTCGCGGTGCCGCTGCTGGCCCGCTTCGGCGGCCCCGCCCTGGTCGTCGACCCGGCCGGCTGGACGGCCGCCGCGGTCGGCGTCCCCGCCCCGCCCCGGCTGGCCCTGCCCGCGGAGAACTGGGAAGGCAGCAGCGTGCACTGGGTGCCGACGCTCGGCGAGTGCACGGTGGAGCCGCTGGCCGACGGCTGGCTGATCCGCCCGTCCGCGCCGCAGCCCGCCGACCCCGCCGCGCACTCCGGCCCCGGCCTGGTCGAACTGGACCTGCGCCGCACCGACCGGCCGGAACTCCGGGTCAGCGGCAGCGCCGGCTGCTGGTCGCACACCCCGAGCCCTCGGCACACCGAACTGCTCCTGATGCTGGGCCTGCACCGGGACGGCCTGAGCGCCGCCGAGCTCGCCGAGGCGCTGTTCGCCGACCCCGGCCGCACCGTCACCGTGCGCGCCGAACTCTCCCGCCTCCGCCGACACCTGGGCCCGCTCCTGGAGGCCCGGCCGTACCGCCTGTCCGCCTGCGCCCAGGTGACGGTGCACGGCCCGGACGACCCCTACGACCTGCTCCCCGGCTCGGCCTCCCCGGCCGTCCGCGCCCTGCGGGCCGACCTGGCCCACGGCGTGCTGCGCCTGCCGACGGCCCCCGGGGCGGCGCGGCCCTAGATGTACTGACCATGGAGGTTGGTGACAGGGTTCACGGTCGGGTGGTCTTGAAACGAGTGAGGGCCTTCTGGCCTGGTGTGGATTGCGACATCTGCACCGGCGACCAGAAAGGCCCTCATGCCACACCGTAACGCACCCCTGACCGAGACCGGACGCCTGCGCCTGGCCCGCTGCGTGGTCGAGGACGGCTGGCCGCTACGACGGGCCGCCGAACGCTTCCAGGTCTCACCGACCACCGCCAAGCGCTGGGCCGACCGCTACCGCGCGCTCGGCGAGGCCGGTATGGAAGACCGCTCCTCGCGCCCGCACCGCAGCCCGCGCCGGACCCCGACCCGAACCGAACGACGGATCGTCAAAGTCCGCGTCCTGCGCCGCTGGGGACCCGCCCGCATCGCCTACCTGCTGAACCTCAACCCGGCCACCGTGCACCGCGTCCTGACCCGCTACCGGCTCGCCCGCCTCGCCCACCTCGACCGCGCCACCGGCCGGGTGATACGCCGCTACGAGCACCGCGCGCCCGGCGAGCTGGTCCACGTCGACATCAAGAAACTCGGCAACATCCCCGACGGCGGAGGACACCGCGCCATCGGCCGCGAGGCCGGCCGCAGGACCCGCTCCGGCGCCGGCTACAGCTACTTGCACAACGCCGTCGACGACCACTCCCGCCTCGCCTACAGCGAGATCCTGTCCGACGAACGCAAGGAGACCGCCACCGCGTTCTGGACCCGGGCGAACGCGTTCTTCGCCCGGGCCGGGATCACCGTCCGACGCGTGCTGACCGACAACGGCGCCTGCTACAAGTCCCACCACTGGCGCGACACGCTGACCCGGGCCGGCATCACCCACAAGCGCACCCGCCCCTACCGGCCCCAGAGCAACGGCAAGGTCGAACGCTTCAACCGCACCCTGCTCGACGAATGGGCCTACGCACGGCCCTACCGCACCGAACAAGAACGCCGAGACGCCTACCCCGCCTGGCTCCACACCTACAATCACCACCGCGGACACACCGCACTCGCAGGCAAACCACCCGCCAGCCGCGTCCCCAACCTCACAGGACAGAACACCTAGAGCGCGCCGGACCCGCCCTGGGTCAGCAGTCGCTTCAACTCCTCGTCGCTGGGCAGCACTTCGGCCTCCCGGCCGTCCGGAACGAGTCGGTAGGTGCGCTCCAGCCAGGCCTTCACCTGCGGCCGGGACACCTCCAGCAGCGCGCTGCCGTACGGGGACTCCAACGCCACGTGCAGGGTGAGGCCGTGGCACGGGCAGTGGGTGGGCCACAGCTTGACGTCGCCCTGGCCGCTGAGCGAGTCCAGGCCGTCGCGCAGCAGCTCGCGGGAGAACACCCAGTCCGCCTCGTCGGGTCGGCCGACGTGGAAGGTCAGGCGCACCTCGTACGGCGCGGCCGCGTCGTAGCGGAACCGGGTGCGCACCTCGCCGAGCTGCTCCTCGTCCAGCGCGATCCGCAGCACCAGCACCTCCTCCACCGCACGGGGCTCGGCGGCCACGGCCTGCTCGCCGCCGGTGGGGGTGGCGGCGAGCGGCTGGTCGGACGGGGCGGACAGCGGATCGCGCGGCATGACGGTCTCTCCGAGGCGTGCTGGGTCTCCGCCCAGCCTGGCCCTGCGCACCGGCGCCTGCAACGGTTGCAGGGGGTTGCACACGCACTTTCGAACGGCCTGTTCCGGCCGTCCGCCGCCCCCGGACCGCAACGTCCCGATTCGCACCCCGGTTCGGTCCGGGGATCTGGCGGTCCGTCAGTCCGCTGATATTCTCGTCCCTCACGCGCCGTTCGCCCGGGCACCCCGGCGACACCGGGTGCGGCACCGGGTGCGGCGTCGCGTTCGGACCGGACGTCGGACGCGGACCAGACCCAGGAAGGGGAGCCCGGTGGCGCTCCGCGAGCACTCCCGGCCCGTCACCGCGGGCCGGACCGGACGGCACGGCCGGCCCCGGCCCTTCGGCGGCCGACTGCGGCTGCCCACCATCCGGTTCTCCGGCGCGGCGATGGCGATGTCCACCGTGGTCGGGATCAGCCTGGCCACCACCTGGCTCCTGAACGAGCAGCAGCAGATCGGCCGCCGCCCGGGCGTGACCGTCGGCGGCCCGCCCGTGCCCAGCCCCGACGCCTCCGCACCGACCGCCGACGCCACCCCCGTCGAGGAGCCCGTCGGCACCCAGGCCGTCCCGGTCCCCGCGCTCGGCACCGCGACCGCCTCCCCGCTCCCCGGCCCGACCCGCACCGCCGCCCGCCCGGCCGTCGCGACGAGCCGTCCGGCGACCCCGACGCCCTCGCCGTCGTTCAGCAGCCCCGCCGCGCCCACCGCGTCCCCGTCGCCGTCCCCCTCCGTGAGCGACAGCGGCACGCCGCTCGCCCCGTCCCCCTCCGTCCCGCCGCGCCCCGAACCGGACCCCACCCTGCCCCAACCGCTCAGCGGCACGGCCCGGGTGGACGCACTGGGCCGCACCGGCACCAGGCACGTCGTGCAGCTCCGACTCGACGAGACGATGACGGCCCTCCAGGTCGAGTTCCGCCTCACCCGCCCGGCCGCCCTCCCCGGCACCGTCCCCGCCACCGACCTCCCGGGCGCGGTCGCCACCGTCGCCCTGGAACGCGACACCCTGATCTACCGCTTCACCACCCCCTCCGACCAGCCGCTCCCCCCGGGCACCTACACCTTCACCGTCACCGGGGCGATCGCCGCCCCCACCCCCGCCACCCCCGAGACCTGGACCGCCTCCGCCTTCGCCCTCCCCACCACCCGCGCAGTCGCGGCGCGCGGCAGCTTCTGACGACCCCGCCAGGGGCTCGTGGGGGCACCCCCCGGCCTGGCGGCTGAGAGGTGCCCCCACGAGCCCCTGGCGGTTACCCCTTACTCGAAGGCCGCCCGCACCGCGCGAGTGCGTCGCAGGTCGTCGGTGCAGTCCGCCAGATTGCGGCGCAGCGAGGGCGTCAACTCCGGTGCAGCGAGCACCTGTTCCGCGGCGCTCAGCACCTCGGGGGTGGCGTGGGCGACGGGGTACAGGGTCTCGCCGAGCAGTCGGGAGATGATGTCGCCGCGCCGGTCGGCCTCGCCGATCCGTTCGAAGTAGCGCAGCGCGTACGCGCCCATCTCGTCGTCGGAGCCGGAGGTCCAGAACCCGCGGGCGGTGGCCTCCAGCACGCGGTTGGACATCGCGTCGGGCGTGAACAGGTCCTGCCAGGCCGCGGCCTTGGTCGCGCTCCCGGGGAGGGCGGCCCGGCAGCGCGCGGCGCCGAACTCGGCCTCGGTGCCGGGTTCGCGGGCGAGCTCGGCGGCGATCTGCGGTTCGTCGAGTTCGCCGAGCGAGGCCAGTCGGGCCAGGCCCGCCCAGCGCAGCTCGGGGCCGATCTCCAGCCCGGCGGGAACGCTCTCGCCGGTCAGCCAGCCGCGCAGTTCGGCGAGTTGCGGTTCGCCGCCGGAGGTCTCGACCGCGGCGCGCAGGGCGGCCAGCCGGATGCCGTCGCTGCTGTCGCCGGCGAGCAGGGCGCGGGCGGTGCGGCTGATCGCGGCGCGGCCTTCGGTGCGGCGGACGCCGGTCAGGTGGCGGCCGACGACGTGGACGTGGGCGAAGGTGAGCACCGCTTCGACGATGGAGTCGACGCTCTCGGCGGGCAGGTGGCGTTCCATCAGGCCGAGGTAGGCGGCCGGGTCGAGTTCGGCGTCCCGGACCAGGTCGCGGGCGTGGGCCCAGAGCACCGCGCGGGTGACGTCGTCCTCGACGGCGGACAGCGATTCGGTGACGAGCCGCCAGGAGTGCGCGTCCAGGCGGATCTTGGCCCAGGTGAGGTCGCCGTCGTTGGGGACGACCAGCTGGGCGCCGGCCTCGACCAGAGCGGGCACGGCGACCCGGCGGCCGGGGCCGAGCTCGACGGCGACGCGGCCGGCGGGGACGACGCGGCCGCCCTCGACCCGGTAGCCGCCGACCTCGATCAGGTGCGGACGCTCGCCCTCGTTGACCACGGTGAGCGCGGTCAGGGCGCCGTCGGCGGCGCGCTCGGTCTCGACCCGCAGGGTGTCGACGCCGCTGGTGCGCAGCCAGCTCTCGGCCCAGCCGTGCACGTCGCGGCCGCTGGCGGCGGCGAGCGCGGCCAGGAAGTCGGGCAGTTCGGCGTTGCCGTACAGGTGGTCGGCGAAGTAGGCGTTGAGGCCGGCGAAGAACGCCTCGTCACCGAGCCAGGCGACCAGCTGGCGCAGCGCGGACGCGCCCTTGGCGTAGGAGATGCCGTCGAAGTTGACCATGGCTTCGGCGACCGAGCGGGTGCCGTTGCCCGCCACCGGGTGGGTGGAGGCGCGCTGGTCGGCGTCGTAGCCCCAGCCCTTGCGCTGCACGGAGAAGCCGGTCCAGGTGCCGGTGAAGCGGGTGGATTCGGCGGCGATCCGGTAGCCGAGCATCTCGGCGAACGACTCGTTCAGCCACAGGTCGTCCCACCAGCGCATGGTGACCAGGTCGCCGAACCACATGTGGGCCATCTCGTGGCAGACCACCATGGCGCGGCGCTCGTGTTCGGCCTCGGTGGCCGGGGAGCGGAACAGCATCTCGTCGCGGAAGACCACGCAGCCGGGGTTCTCCATCGCGCCCCAGTTGAACTCGGGCACGAACGCCTGGTGGTACTCGCCGAACGGGTAGCGCTCGTCGAAGAGTTCGTGCAGCCGGTTGAAGGAGGCGGCGGTCACCTCGAACAGCTCGGGGGCCTCGCGGTCGAGTTCGGCGGCCAGCGAGCGGCGGGCGTGCAGGCCGAGCGGGATGCCGTCGTGCTCGCCGTACACCGAGTGCAGCGGGCCGGCGACCACGGTGAACAGGTAGGTGGAGATCGGCTTGGTGGCGACGAACTCCCACTGGCCGCCGTCGGACTTGACCGGTGCGCCGTTGGAGACCAGCGTCCAGTCGTCGGGGGCGGTGGCGGTGAGGGTGATCGGGGCCTTCAGGTCCGGCTGGTCGAAGCAGGCGAAGACCTTGGCCGCCAGGTCGGGGCCGCAGGTGGCGTACAGGTAGACGGCGTCGTCGGCCGGGTCGGTGTAGCGGTGCAGCCCCTCGCCGGTGCGCGAGTAGCGCATCTCGGCGTCGATGAGCAGCTCGTTCTCGGCGCGCAGGCCGGGCAGCGCGAGTCGGTTGCCGTCCAGGGCGGTCGCGTCCAGCGGCTGCCCGTTCAGGACGGCGCGGTGCAGGACGGCCGGTTCCAGGTCGACGAAGCTGTCACTGCCGGGCTCGGCGCATCCGAACCGGATCACGGTGGTGCTGCCGAACCGCTCGGGTCCGCGGGTCAGGTCGAGGTGGACGGTGTAGCCGCGGACCTCCAACAGGCGGGCACGGACAGTTGCTTCGGCTCGTTGCAGTGCTGGCATGACTGCATGCTCGCCGAGCCCGGCCGGGCCCGGCAAGCGGGTTGGACCCGGATTCGCTGGCGGCGTACCCGGGGCGGCCGGGAGGTTTGGCTAGGGTGTGTCGCGGCGGCGAGTCGAGGAGGAGCACGTGACGTCTGTTCTGGTGCAGGGCGGCAATGCGCCGCTCGGTGCGGGCCGGGTCGTGGTGGAGGTCACCGCGCCCAAGCAGCTGGACGTGTCCGGGCTACTGCTCGCCCAGTCCGGCAAGGTCCGTTCGGATGCCGATTTCGTCTTCTTCAACGCCCCGAACGGCCCCGGCGTGACGCACCGGCCGGCCGCCGGCGGCGCCCCCGACGCGATCGCCGTCGACACCGCGGCGGTGCCCGCGGACATCACCCGGATCGTGGTCACCGCCTCGCTGGACGACCGGCAGGCGACCTTCGCCGGCACCGAGCCGACCGCGACCGTCCGGGACGCCGACAGCGGCCGCGCGCTGTTCACCTTCACCCCGCCCCGGCTGGGCGTGGAGACCGCCCTGGTGGTGGTCGAGGTGTACCGGCGCGGCGCCGAGTGGAAGATCCGCGCCGTCGGCCAGGGCTACGCCAACGGCCTGGCGGGCATCGCCGGCGACTTCGGCGTCTCCGTCGAGGACGCGCCCCCGGCCCCGCCCGCCGCGCCGCCGATGCCCGCCGCCGCCCCGCCGATGCCGTCCGGGTCGCCGGCCGTCGGCAAGATCACCCTCGACAAGGGCCGGGTGAACCTGGTCAAGGGCGGCTCGGTCTCGCTGGAGAAGGCCGGAAAGCCGTTCCTCGCCGCGGTCCGGATGGGCCTGGGCTGGGAGCCCGCCGCGCACGGCCGGGGCATCGACCTGGACGCGTCGGTGATCGCCTTCGACGCCCGGCGCGAGAAGGTCGACACGGCGTGGTTCATGAAGCTGTCGGTCTTCAACGGCGCGATCGCGCACTCCGGCGACAACCTGACCGGCAAGGGCGGCGGCGACGACGAGTCCATCACCGTCCACCTGGAGGGCCTGCCCGCCGAGGTCTGCGGCCTGGTGTTCGTCGTCAACTCCTTCTCCGGTCAGAAGTTCACCGACGTGAAGAACGCCTACTGCCGGCTGGTCGACGCCGCCACCGGCGAGGAACTCGTCCGCTTCGACCTCACCCACGCCGAGCCCCGCACCGGCGTCGCCATGTGCAAGCTGGTCCGCCAGTTCTCCGGCGAGTGGGTGATGACCGCGCTCGGCGAGTACGTCGACGCCAAGACCGCCCGCTCCATGGTCAAGCCTGCCGCCGCGATGCTCTGAACCGCTCCCGCAACCCGCCCCCGCCGACTACCGTCTCCCCCAGCACGGCAACGACCGACCTGTTGGGCACGGCTGTTCGCGGGGGGCTTCGAATGAGCAACCAGATCGTCAAGGCGCTGGAGCACGGGGCGCAGAAGCTCGGCAGGACGCTGGCCGAGGACGCCGGGAAGGCGTTGAAGAACTTCTACCGGCACGCGGGCGACAACCTGAAGAAGGTCGCCAGGAACACCCGGGAGATCGAGGCCAAGCACGCCAAGGACCTGGAGAAGATCTTCAAGGGCGGCGGCAAGGGCGGCCCGGCGCACCCCCGTTCGGGCGGCGGGCGGCCCGGCCGACGCGGCGACTCGCATCCGAAGGGGCGCGGCCGCGACCAGGTGAAGAGCCCGCGCACGGAGGGCCGCGACCACGGCTCCCGCAAGTGTCCGGGCGAGCCGGTCGACATCGCCACGGGGCGGATGTTCATCGACCAGGTGGACGCCGCCCTGCCCGGTTCGCTGCCGCTGGAGTTCACCCGCAGCTTCGAGTCGGGTCTGCTGACGGGCCGTTGGATGGGCCCGAAGTGGATCTGCGCGTTCGACGAGCGACTGGAGATCGACGAGCAGGGCGTCGTCCACATCCGCCCCGACCGGATCACCCAGGCCTACCCCCACCCCGAGCCCGGCGACCCCGTCCACGCCTCGGCCGGCTCCCGCCGCGAACTCGACCTGGCAGACGGCCTGTTCACGATCACCGACCCCGCCACCGGCCTGGTCCGCACGTTCACCCCCACCCCGGCCGGCGACGAGGCCCTGCTCACCGAGGTCCGCGACCGCCACGGCCGCCACTACGCCCTCGCCTACGACGAGGACGGCGTCCCCCTCTCGATCACCCACTCCGGCGGCTACCGGCTCCTGGTCACCGTCGACGGCGACCGCATCACCGCCCTGCGCCTCGCCGGCGCCTCCGACACCGGCGGCGACGCCCTGCTCACCCGCTACGGCTACACCGACGGCCACCTCACCGCCGTCTACAACTCCAGCGGCAAGGCGATGCGCTTCACCAACGACGCCGCCGGCCGCCTCACCTCCTGGACCGACCGCAACGACTCCCAGTACCGCTACGCCTACGACGCCCACGACCGCGTCACCGACGAAGGCGGCACCACCGGCGCCCTCCGCTTCACCTTCGCCTACGGCGACCCCGACCCCGTCACCGGCCTCAGGACCCACACCGAGACCAACGCCCTCGGCCACACCACCGCCTACCTGATCAACGACCACGCCCAGGTCACCGCCGTCACCGACCCCCTCGGCCACACCACCCACTACGAACGCGACGACCACGACCGCCTCCTCGCCGAGACCGACCCCCTCGGCCGCACCACCCGCTACACGTACGACGGCGCCGGAGACCTCGTCTCGATCACCCGCCCCGACGGGCGGCAGTCCACGGCGCAGTACGGCGACCTCCTCGGCCTGCCGGTCCGGATCACCGAACCCGGCGGGGCCACCTGGCACCAGCGCTACGACGAGAACGGGCTGCGCACCGCCCTGGCCGGCCCGTCCGGCGGCGAGACCCGCTACGCGTACGACGAGCGCGGCCACCTGGCCTCGGTCACCGACGCGCTCGGCCACACCACCCGGGTGCGGTGCGACCCGGCCGGCCTGCCGGTCGAGGTCGTCGACCCCACCGGCGCGGCGGTCCGCTACGGGCGGGACGCCTTCGGGCGGGTCGTGGCCATCACCGACCCGCTCGGCGGCGCCGTCCGCTCACGCTGGACGGTCGAGGGCCACCTGGCCGAGCGGACCGGGACGGACGGCAGCACCGAACGGTGGACGTACGACGGCGAGGGCAACTGCCTCACCCACACCGACCAGCTGGGCCGGGTCACCGCCTTCGAGTACACCCACTTCGAGACCCTCGCCGCCCGCACCGGCCCCGACGGGGCCCGCGTCGAGTTCACCCACGACGCCCACATGCAGCTGGCGGCGGTCACCGACGCGCTCGGCCGGAGCTGGCACTACGCGTACGACGCGGCGGGCCGGGTGGTCGGCGAACGCGACTACCAGGGGCGTTCGTTGACGTACCGGCTGGACGCGGCGGGCCAGGTGCTCGCCGTCACCGACCCGCTCGGCCAGGTCACCGAGTACGCCTACGACCGGATCGGCCGCCTGGTCGGCCGGACCGTCGGCGACCGCCGGACGACCTACGCCTACAACGAGTCGGGCCACCTGGTGCGCGCGGAGAACCCCGACGCGACGGTCCTGCGCACCGTGGACGCGCTCGGCAACCTCCTCTCCGAGACGGTCGACGGCCGCACCCTGACCATCACCCGCGACCTGCTCGGCCGGCGCACCGGCCGGACCACGCCCTCCGGCCACCTCGGCGCCTGGACGTACGACGGAGCCGGCCGGGCGACCGCGCTGACCACCCCGGACGGCAGCCTCGCGTTCGACTACGACCCGGCCGGGCGCGAGACCCGGCGGACCGTCGGACAGCAGCTGGAGCTGTCCCGCACCTGGGACTCCCGGCACCGGCTGGCCGGCCAGTCCGCCCGGGCCGGCGGCCGCGTCCTCCAGCGGCGCAGCTACGACTACCGCGCGGACGGCGCCCTCGCCGCCGTCGACGACCTGCTCGGCGGCGCCCGCACCTTCGAGCTCGACCCGGGCGGGCGGGTCACCGCCGTCCGCGCGGCCGACTGGGAGGAGTCGTACGCCTACAACCCGGCCGGCGACCTCGTCTCCGCGCACTGGCCGGGCACCGGCGCCGTCCGGGCCGCGGTCGGGGAGCGGACGTACGCGGGCACCCAGGTCGTCACCGCGGGCCGGACCGGCTACGAGTACGACGCCGCAGGGCGCACCACGGTGCGGCGCGTCACCCGGCTGTCCCGCAAGCCCGACACCTGGCGCTACACCTGGGACGCCGAGGACCGGCTGACCGGGGTGACCACCCCGGACGGAACGCGCTGGCGCTACCGCTACGACCCGTTCGGACGCCGCACCGCCAAGGAGCGGCTGGCGGCCGACGGCACGGTCGACGAGCGCACCGACTTCACCTGGGACGGCTCGGTGCTCGCCGAGCAGACCACCCGCGCCCCGTACCTGCCGGGCCCGCACACCCTCAGCTGGGAGCACAGCGGCCTGCACCCGCTCACCCAGACCGAGTCCATCAGCACGGCCGAGCAGACCGACCGCCGGTTCTTCGCCATCGTCACCGACCTGGTCGGCACGCCCACCGAGCTGATCGAACCCGGCCACCGGGTCCATCGCCTGGCGCGCCACCCCGACGCTCTGGGGCCACACCAGCTGGCCCTCCGACAGCAGCACCTACACGCCGCTGCGCTTCCCCGGCCAGTACTTCGACCCGGAGACCCGGCTCCACTACAACGTCCACCGGTACTACAACCCGGAGACCGCACGGTATCTGACGCCGGATCCGCTCGGCCTGATCCCCGGCCCGAACCCGGACGCCTACGTCGGGAACCCGCAGATCTCCTGCGACCCGCTCGGCCTGTCGCCCCACCAGGACCACTCGGGCCCGCCGAAGGGCGAGCACAGCAATCCCTTCGAGACCCGCGAGGCGGCCGAGCGGGAGGCCTTCAAGCTGGCCGGCGTCCCGTACGGCGAGGAGCCGATCGCGCAGTGGAAGGTGGTCGGCGACAAGACCTACAAGAACATGCCGGGGCACGTCTACTCCAGCGATCCCACGCACTGGGGCAACTTCCGCCAGTTCGAGACCGAGCACGGGTCCCGGGTGGTCGTCGAGCACACCGACGACCCGGCCGGACTGCACTTCCACGCCGGCAAGCCCAAGGGCGACGACACCCGGGAACTGGTCAACTTCGGCTGGGACAACACGCCCAAGGGGTACACCGAGATGGAGCGCTACGGGAAGATCAACAAGCCCGGCGGCGACCACCACCTCTTCTACCGGAAGAAGTGACCCCGCCGCCTCGCGTCCGGTGACCGCTACGATCCCGGCATGCCGTTCCCGGCCCTCGCGGCCGGGAACGGCGACCACCGTCTCTTCGCATCGGAGGAACTGATGTCGGCCTCTCCCGAGGGATCTCCCGAGGAGTCGAGGACGCTCCTGCTGGAGCGCGCCGGTCTCACCGTCCTGGGCGCGCCGGACGAGGCCGGCCTGCCCGCCCCGGGTGTGGTCTGGAAGTCGGTCGCCGGGTTCCTCGTCGAGCCGGACGCCACCGTCCCGGTCTCGGCGCCCGACTGGGCCGAGCAGGTCGACGCCCGCTGGCTCGAACTCGCCCGCGACTCCGGCCTGATCGCCCCCGACGGCACGTTCCTGATCCACGTCGGCGGCCGCGGCCTGGGCCGCCTCGGCTGGGCCGTGGTCCGCTGGTCCGCCGGCGCGCGCCTCGCCGCCACCCTGACCGACGGCCCGCAGCAGCCCGAGTTCGTCACCATGGCCCGCGACGCCCACACCTCCTGCGGCGTGACGACCGAGGAGTACGACATCTGGCTGGTCCGAACGGACGACGGGACCCGCGGATTCGATCCGCAGGCCCCGTCGGGGAGTTGACGAACCGTCAGCCGCGGGTGGCCATCGCCCGCAGGAAGAAGGTCAGGTTCGCCGGGCGCTCCGCCAGACGACGCATGAAGTAGCCGTACCACTCCTGCCCGTAGGGCAGGTAGACGCGCATGGTGTTGCCGGCCTCGGCCAGGCGCAGCTGCTCCTCGGGGCGGATGCCGAACAGCATCTGGTACTCGAAGGAGGTGACGTCGCGGCGGTTCCACTCGGCCAGCTGGCCCGCGATCTTGATCATGTTGGGGTCGTGCGAGGCCACCATCGGATAGCCCTGACCGGCCATCAGGACCTTCAGCGCGCGGACGTACGCCAGGTCGACGTCGTGCTTGCCCTGGAAGGCGACCGACTCGGGCTCCTTGTAGGCGCCCTTGCAGATCCGGACCCGGGAGCCCTCGTGCGCCAGGTCGCGGCAGTCGGCCTCGGTGCGGCGCAGGTACGCCTGCAGGACGACGCCGAGCCACGGGAAGTCCTCGCGCAGCTCGCGGGCGATGGACAGGGTGGAGTCGGTGGTGGTGTGGTCCTCCATGTCGAGGGTCACCGTGGTGCCGGCGTCCGCGGCGGCCTGGCAGATCCGGCGGGCGTTCTCCAGCGCGATCTTCTCGCCGTCCACCGGCAGGAACTGGCCCACCGCGGAGAGCTTGACCGAGACCTCGGCGTCGGCGGCGAGGCCGGTCTCCTTGAGGGCGGTCAGCAGGTGCTCGTACGCCAGGGCGGTGCCCGCGGCCTGGGCGGCGTCCTTGGTGTCCTCACCGAGGTGGTCGAGGGTGACCTTGCGGCCGCTGTTGACCAGCGTCTCGGTCGCGGTCACACCCTGGTCGAGGCGGTCGCCGGCGACGAAGCGCTCGACTATCGCGTGGGTGGGCGGGAACTTCTCGACCATGGTGCGCACCTGCGGGGAGCGCGAGGCGGCGAGGAGGGCGGAACGGAGCATCGGGGACTCCCGGATCACGGATCAGCTGGTGGGGAGAGGTGGCGGGGCGGCCGGGGTGGCGGCCGCCCCGCCGGCGACATGGGGCTTGGTCAGCCCATGTGCGGGTAGCGGTAGTCCGTCGGCGGGACGAACGTCTCCTTGATGGACCGGGTGGACGTCCAGCGCATCAGGTTCTGCTTGGCGCCGGCCTTGTCGTTGGTGCCGGAGGCCCGGCCGCCGCCGAAGGGCTGCTGGCCGACGACGGCGCCGGTCGGCTTGTCGTTGATGTAGAAGTTGCCGGCGGCGTTGCGCAGCACGTGCATGGCGTGCTCCACGGCCTCGCGGTCCTGGGCGATGATCGAGCCGGTCAGGCCGTAGGACGACACCGACTCCATCTGCGCGAGCATCTCGTCGTAGTTCTCGTCCTGGTAGACGTGCACCGAGAGGATCGGGCCGAAGTACTCGTCCTTGAAGTACTCGGCGGACGGGTCCTCGCAGACCAGCACGGTCGGGCGGACGAAGTAGCCCACCGAGTCGTCGTAGGTGCCGCCGGCCAGGATCTCGACCTTCGGGTCGGCCTGGGCGCGGTCGATCGCGGCCTTGTTCTTGGCGAACGAACGCTCGTCGATCACGGCGCCCATGAAGTTCGCCAGGTCGGTGACGTCGCCCATGGTGAGCCACTCGACCTCGTCGCGGAAGTCGTCCTTCAGCTCGGCCCAGATCGAGGCCGGGACGTACGCGCGGGACAGCGCCGAGCACTTCTGGCCCTGGAACTCGAAGGCGCCGCGGGTCATCGCGGTCTTCAGGATCGCCTTGTCGGCGGACGGGTGGGCGACCAGGAAGTCCTTGCCGCCGGTCTCGCCGACGATCCGCGGGTAGGTGCGGTAGTTGGAGATGTTCTCGCCGACCGAGCGCCACAGGTGCTGGAAGGTGGCGGTGGAGCCGGTGAAGTGGATGCCGGCCAGCGCCGGGTGCTTCAGCGCGACCTCGGAGACGTCCAGGCCGTCGCCGGTAACCATGTTGATGACGCCCTTGGGCAGGCCCGCGGCCTCCAGCAGACGCATCAGGTAGTGCGCGGCGAACTGCTGCGTCGGGGACGGCTTCCAGATCACCACGTTGCCCATCAGCGCGGGCGCGGTCGGCAGGTTGAGGGCGATCGCGGTGAAGTTGAACGGGGTGATCGCGTAGACGAAGCCCTCCAGCGGGCGGTGGTCCATGCGGTTCCACACGCCGTCCGAGGAGATCGGCTGTTCGGCCAGGATCTGCCGGGCGAAGTGCACGTTGAAGCGCAGGAAGTCGACCAGCTCGCAGGGGGTGTCGATCTCCGCCTGCTGGGCGGTCTTCGACTGGCCGAGCATAGTGGCCGCGGCCAGCGTCTCGCGCCACGGGCCGGCCAGCAGGTCGGCGGCGCGCAGGAAGATCGCGGCGCGCGAGTCGAAGGAGAGCGCCTGCCAGGCCGGGGCGGCGGCCAGCGCGGTGTCGATGGCCTCGCGCGCGTCGTCCTGGGTGGCGTTGCGCAGCGTGCCGAGCCGGGCCGCGTGGTTGTGCGGCTGCACCACGTGGAACTCGGAGCCGCCGCCGAGGCGCTGCTCGCCGTTGATCGTCATGGTGAGCTGGATCGGCCCCTGGCCGCCCAGCTCCTTCAGCTTCGCCTCCAGGCGGACCCGCTCGGGGCTGCCCGGGGCGTAGCTGTGGACCGGCTCGTTGACCGGCGCGGGGACCTGGGTCACAGCATCCATGGCGCACGCTCTCCTTCTCGTCATGGGACTCCGACGGGGTTCACACGTCGGTCGTGAGACGAACGCTATTCCCCGTTCCCGCCGCCAACTGTTGGCCGCGCCGCCAAAGTCCCCCGCTCGCCGTTGTCCGCCCGGACGAACAGCGTCACGTCCCGGTCACGGCCGCCCGAACCTGTCCGGTTCACTAAACTCGTGCCCGGGATGTTGTCCGACCCGACGAAGACCGACGAGGACCGACGAAGCCCGACGAAGCCCGGACGAAGGACCCGCACATGAACGGCCTGCCGCTGCGCCAGCTGCTGATGTCGCTCGGCGAACCCCTGGTCGAACTCCAGGCCGCGCCCGCCGGCCTGGACGTCCCGGTCCGCCACGTCGCCATCCTCGACCCGGAGGACCCGCCGACCGCCGCGCCCGGCGAACTCGTCCTCGCCATCGGCGCCCGCGGCCGCGCCGCCCTCCCCGCCCTGCGGGCCGCCGGCCGCGCCCGGGCCGCCGCCGTCGCCGTCAAACTCGACGGCCCGGGCCAGGCCGACGCCCTGCGCGAGGCCGCCACCGAGGCCGGCGTCGCCCTGCTGTCGGTGCGCCGCGAAACCCGCTGGGAACACCTCGACTCGCTCGCCCGCACCCTGCTCACCGGCCCGGACAGCGCCGAACCCGGCGAGGCCGACACCGGCGACCTGTTCACGCTCGCCCAGACCGTGGCCGTCCTCACCGGCGGCATCGTCTCCATCGAGGACACCTCCAGCCGGGTGCTGGCCTACTCCCGGACCTCCGACTCCGACGAGGTCGACGACCTGCGCCGGCTCTCCATCCTGGGCCGCCAGGGGCCCGAGCCGTACCTCGCCAAGCTCCGCGAATGGGGCGTCTTCTCCCACCTGCGCGGCTCCGACGGCGCGATCGAGATCGCCGCCCACCCCGAACTCGGCATCCGCCGCCGCCTCGCCATCGCGATCCGCTCCGGCGCGCAGCCCCTCGGCACCATCTGGGTCCAGGAGGGCGCCCAGCCGCTCACCCCCACCGCCGACCGCGCCCTGGTCGGCGCCGCCCGCGTCGCCGCCGGCCAACTGGTGCGCCGCCGCCGCGAGTTGTCCGCCGACGCCCGACTCACCCAGACCCTGCTCACCGGCCTGCTCGAAGGCTCCACCGGCCCCCAGTCGCTCGCCACCCACCTCGGCCTCGACCTGCGCCGCCCCGCCACCGTCCTGGCCTACGCCCCGGCCGCCACCGCCGAACGCGACGCCGAACTCTCCCGCGACGAGGTCACCGGCCTGATCTCCGTCCACACCGCCGCCCGCCACCGCGGCGCCCTGCTCGCCCCGGTCGACTCCCGCATCTACGTCCTGCTCCCCGAACTCCCGCCCGGCCTCCCCCAGGCCACCCTCCGCGACTGGGCCCAGGAGACCGTCGACGCCGCCCGCACCCACCTCGCCATCCCGCTCCGCGCCGCCATCGGCCCCACCGTCCCCGCCCTCACCGACGTCCCCGCCTCCCGCGCCCAGGCCGACCGCATCCTCGACGCGATGGGCCGGGGCGGCGTCGTCCCGGACGTCGCCGCCCTGCACGACGTCCAGGCCGAGGTCCTGGTCTCCGAGGTCCTGGCCCTCCTCCACGACCGCCCCGAACTCCGCGACCCCCGCCTCACCGCCCTCACCACCTACGACGCCCGCCACCACACCCGCCTCGCCGAATCCGTCCTCGCCTACCTCGACGCCCTCGGCGAAGTCCGCACCGCGGCCGACACCCTCCACATCCACCCCAACACCTTGAGGTACCGGGTCCGGCGGGCCGAACAGTTGACGGGCCTGGACCTGGCCCAACCCCAGCAACGCCTCCTGGCCATGCTCCAGTTGAGGCTCACCGAATCCTGACCGGCCGCAGGCCGAACCCTCCTCCCCGCAGAAGTCCCGCGCCCCGACAGGGGCGCGGGGAACTGCGCGAGCAACCACCCGCCAACGGCAAGGTCCGCCCGAGGGAGAGCAACGCCCTTCCCCGGGCGGACCCCGGCCTCACCGCGGGTCACATCCGGTGCCACGGCCCCGTGATCGCCAGCATGATCCCGGGCTCCTGGATGTTCGCGAACAGCGTCCGCCCGTCGTGCGAGAACGTCACGCCCGTGAACTCGCTGAACTCCGGCGCCTCCGGCGTCCCGAGGTTCAGCTCGTTGCGCGCCAGCGCGTACGTCCGCCCCTCCGTCGTGGTGCCGAACAGGTGCTGCAGCCCGTTGCCGTCCTCGGCGATGATCAGGCCGCCGTGGGGCGAGACGGTGATGTTGTCGGGGCCGTCGAAGTTGCCCCTGTCGGTCCAGATGTCCGCGTTGACGCCGAGGATGACCTTCAGGGTCAGCGTCCGCCGGACCGGGTTGTAGAACCAGACCTGGCCGTCGTGCTGCAGCGGCGACTCCTCGCGGGCGAAGGAGGAGACGAAGTAGATGCCGCCGTCGCCCCACCACATGCCTTCGAGCTTGCGGGCCCGGGTGACCTCGCCGTCCTTGAACTGCTTGCGGATCGAGGTGGTCCGGGCGTCCCGGTCCGCGACCTTGACCCAGTCCGCGCCGTACGTGGTGCCGGGCTTGGTGGCCCGGGACAGGTCGTCGACCAGCTTGCCCTGGGAGTCGAACGCCTTCAGGGCCTCCAGGACGCCCGCGTCGGCGGCCAGCGTCCGCAGCTTGCCCTTGCCGTGCTTGAAGCCGGCCGGCGGGGTCCAGCGGTAGAAGAGCCCGTTGGGCTTGGCGGCGTCCTCGGTGAGGTAGGCGTGGCCGCGCTTCTCGTCGATGACGACGGCCTCGTGCGCGAACCGGCCGAAGGCCTTGATCGGCTGCGGGTTCCGGTTGGCGTCCTGGTCCTGCGGGTCGACCTCGAAGACGTAGCCGTGGTCCTTGGTGAAGCCGTTGGTGCCGGCCTTGTCCTCGGTCTCCTCGCAGGTCAGCCAGGTGTTCCACGGGGTGGCGCCACCGGCGCAGTTGGTGGCGGTACCGGCGATGCCGACCCACTCCCGGACCTTCCGCCTGCCGTGCCCGTGCCCGCGGCCCTTGCCCCGGTCGTCGCCCTGCTCGTCGTCGTTCCCGTGCCCGCGCCCGTGCCCGGACACCTCGACGACCGTGCAGCCGCCGGCCGCGGCCGGGTCGTAGACGTGGCCCTCCAGCAGCGGCACGGGGTGCGGCCACTTGGATCGCGCCCCGGCCAGCTCGTGGTTGTTGACCAGCAGGGTCGCCCCGTGGCGGCCCTCGAACGCGGCGGTGCCGTCGTGGTTGCTGGGGGTGCTCTCACCGGTGACCAGGGTGGTGGTGCCGGTCCGGGTGATGATCTCGTACGAGAAGCCCTTCGGCAGCGCCAGGATGCCCTCGGGGTCGGACACCAGCTCGCCGTAGCCGACCGCGGTGTGCCCGCCCTTGGCGAGAGCGGCCTCGCCGCCTTCCGGGGCGGCGATCGCCCCGGGGGCGGTGGCGAGCACCTCGGCGCTGCCGGCGATCAGCACGCCTGCGCCGAGCACGGTCGAACGGTTCACGAAGTCCCGGCGGGACAGCGACATGACGGTCACTCCTGAGGGGGAGGGTGCGGATCGGTGACCGTCAGAGTCCGGGCTGCGCGTGAACCGGACGTTAACCCGACGCTGCGTCAATGCGCCGATTGCCCGACCGTTTTACCAACCGGGGACCGCCGCATGACCAATGCTTTACCGCCGGCCGCGGTGCTGGGTGCGCTCGATCCGCCACTGCTCCCACGCGGTCAGCCAGGCCTCCTCGGTGCCGGACGGCAGCTCCGGGGTGCCGCCCGCCCACAGCCGTTCCCAGGCCCGCTGCGCGGGCAGGCTCGGCACCTCGCTGGCGAACACGGTGTACCGCACCACCTCCTCGACGGCCGCCGCGCCCTCCGGGGTGCCGGTCAGCCAGTCCACGTGGTGGGCGAGCCGGCCGAGGTGGTTGACCATCGAGGTGACGGCGACGTCCGCCTCGTCCTGGGTCTCCGAGGCGAGCCACATCTGCTGGCGCACCGTGCTCTCCCAGCGGACCCTGCGGTCCTCGCCGCGCAGGTGCCGGGGCAGCCGGGCGGAGCGGCCGGCCCGCAGCTGGGCCGCCATCGCGGTGGCCCGGGCGATGCCCTGCTCGACGAGTTCGCGGTGGGCGCGCAGGCCGAGTTCACCGGGGGTCGGCTCGGGCACCGGCGCGGGCGCGGCGGGCTGACGGGCGGCCAGGGTCCGCATCAGCGCGGTGCGGCCGATGATGTACTGCTCGAAGTCGGCGATCCGGCGCAGTTCGATCGCGCCGGGCGGCACGCCGCGTCCGGTGACGGTGACGGTCGCGCCGTCCATCCACAGCCGGCCGGCCCAGACGGTGCCTGCGCCGGGGCGGCGGTCCTCGTGGATCTGCAGGGCCCGCGGGTCGCCGTCCACGGTGATCCACTCGCGCAGCGCCCGGACGCCGCCGGGGGTGTCGCCCTCGTCGATGCCGAGGTGCTCGTACACCCGGTCGCGCTCGTCCTCGACCACGTCCTCCAGGTCGGGCAGCGGCTCGGTGAGCTCCACGTCGGGGCAGTAGGTGCGGACGGTCACGTACGGGCCGTCGGCCGAGTTCCAGTCGCCCGAACGGACCTCCACCCAGCCGAGTTCGCCGTTGTCGACGCCGAACTCGGCGAGCACGTCCCGCCCGGGCAGGCCGCCCGCGCGGTGCTCCCAGCCGAACACCGGGAACCCGGCCGCGGCCATCACCCGCCGGCTGTACGCCTCCTGGTCCGCGTAGACCTCCTCGATCTCCCACGGCCCGCTCGCGTGCTGCCTCTTCATCCCTCGCCGCACCCCCGGCACTCGCCACACCGTTCTCCCGCCGGGCGGGCCCGGCGCGTCCTGCCACCGGGCGGGCCCGGCGTCGCCCCACCATACGGCCCTGGGAACCTGTCGATCCATCAGCTCTTCGGCGGTCTTCCGACAGGTGGACGCGGCGAGGGCGCGCCCCGGTTGCCGTCAGCCCTGCGCGCGCAGCGAACGGGCCTTGATCGCGGCCCGTCGCGCCTCCTTGGCGACCTTGCGGTCCAGGTGGAGCGCGCCGACGACCTCCAGCACCTCGACGGTCAGCGGGTGCGGCACCCGCCACACCTCGCCGAAGTAGCTGGCCGGGTTGTCGGTGACCGGCAGGTCGGCGACCAGCGCCTGCAGGCGGCCGCCCTCGCCGGCGGTGAGCAGCAGCACGGCGGCCACCGAGTCGACCACCCGCCACAGCGCGACGGAGCGTTCGGCGGCCTCCACGTCCTCGTCGCGGGCCCGCAGCCACTCGCGGGCCAGGCCGCCGAGCTCGGGGTCGTCGACGACCTCCCGGACGGCGGGGACGGCGGCCGCGCCGAGGTCGCCGAGCGCGATCCCGCAGTAGTAGCGGCGCACCGGCGACTGCACGTCACGGCCCCGACCGCCGGACAGCAGCTCGCGGGCGGCGCCGACGGCGTCCTCCCGGGCGGCCAGCCAGGCCTTCAGCTCGGGCTCGGCGAGCCGGGCGCCGTTCTCGGCGAGGGTGCGCAGCAGGGCGGGGCCGTCGAGTTCGGCGAGGTCGCCGACCAGCGGGGCGTCGAAGCCGTCGGCGATCAGCCACTCGCGCACCGCGTACTGGCCGAGCGGGGTGAGCCGGACGGTGCCGAAGCGGGCGGCGTCCTCGTCGGTCAGCGGGTGGTCGGTGTCGACGGCCCCGGCGGCCGCGGTCGCGTCGTCCTCCTCCTCGAACAGCTCGGGGTCGATCGGGGTGTGCTCGACCAGGCCGAGTTCGGCGAGGTCGCCCAGCATCGGGTCGAGGACGACCATCAGGTCGGTGATCTCGCCGAGCATCTCCTCGTCGGGCTCCTCGCCCTCGGGGACGACCAGCAGCGCGGCCAGCACGCCGAGCGGCACGGTCTCGGCGCCGGGCTCGGCGAACGCGGTGGCCTCGTACAGCACGTGCAGCGCCTCGTCGAGGATCTCGGCGGCCTGGTCCCGGGCGTCCTCCACCTCGGCCAGTCCCTCGGGGTCGTCGCGCTCGCTGCCCTCGACCACCTCCGGGTCCACCGACTCGGCCTCGGCGGCGAGCTCGCGGACCAGCTCGGCGGCCTCGAACCACAGGCCGAGCACGGCTTCCGGGTCGCCGGCCTCGACGGCCGGCAGGTCGGGGCCGGGGACGGCGATGTGGGTGCCGCCCTCGGTGGTGCCGGTCTCCACCACGCCGAGGTCGCAGGCCAGCGCCCAGGCGCGCATCGCCTCGACCACGTCCTCCTCGTCCGGGTCCTCGATGCCGAGCATCCGGGCCGCCCGGACGCGGTCCTCCGGGCCGAGGTCGCCGTGCTCGTCGACGTCGCGGTGCGGGTCGACCCAGCGGCCCAGCGCGACCACCCGGGCGATCAGCGGGACGGCGAGCGCCGCGTCGGCGAGTTCGCGGTCCGCGGGCAGCACGATCGGCGGGACCAGCACCGCGGTGTCGTCGGGGTCCTCGTCGCCGCTCTGCGAGCCGTACAGCTCCGCAAGGTCGTAGTCGGCGGGCAGCAGGCCCTCGGCATCGGACGGCTGCTGCTCAGGGGTGTTCCGGCTTCGTCCGGCCATCGCGCGCGATCTCCCGCAGGTTCTTTCGGAGGACACCGCCGCCCGATGGGCAACCCGGCGGGTCCCGGCGGCGCGGGCCGGTGTGTCGGCCCGTCAACCCAGCGTATCGGCAGCCCTCACCGAACGCGTGACCTGCGCGGGCGTCCGCCCGAACGAGTGGGACGGTGCGGCCGAACGAGTACCCGGGTGCACGTATCCTTCGGTGGGCACCGCGCACACCCCCGCGCGTGCGCCCCCGGAGCGACGAGGCTCCGATCCCCTTTCATGCGCACACCCGCACCGTCCGGGTCCTGCCGCCATGCCACCACTCCCGGCCTGGTCGCACCCGACGGCGCCCGGCCACAGGAGACCCCTGCCATGGCGGACCTCTCCCCCGCCGGCCCCGGCCTGAGCACCGCTCAGTACGCCGGCCGCCGACTGTCGGAGGCCCTGCTTCCCCTGGAACTCGCCCCGCGGGCGCAGCTCCAGCTCTCCGCGATCAGCCGCTGGAACGCGCTGCGCGGCATCCGCGTCGGCCTGGTGGCCGCCGCCCTGCTGCTGATGCTGATCGGCGCCAACCTGGTCACGCCGCTCTACCCGACGCTCCAGCAGCGGCTCGGCCTGACCCCGCTCGACACCACGATCCTCTTCACGGTCTACGTGTTCGCCCTGGTCCCGGTGCTGGCCGCGGTCGGCCACTGGTCCGACCACCTGGGGCGACGCGCGCTGATCCTGCCCGCGGTGGCGCTCTCCGCCGCCGGCGACGCCGTCTTCGCCACCGCCGACTCGTTCTGGCAGCTGGCCGCCGGACGCGCCGTCCAGGGCATCGCGGTCGGCCTGTCCACCGGCGCGGCGGGCGCCGCCCTCGGCGACCTGCTGCCGGACCGGCCGACCCTGGCCGCCAAGCTCACGCTGGCCTGCTCGGCGGGCGGCGTCGCCCTCGGTCCGCTGGTCGGCGCGGCCATGGCCTCGGGTGCGAACCCGCTGCCCGACCTGTTCCTGGCGCACGCCGTCGCGCTGCTCGCCCTGTGCGTGCCCCTCGCCCTGGTGCATCCGCGGATGCCCGGCTCGGTCCGTCCGCCGGCCTCCCCGCCGCGCATCACCACGCCCGCGCACCTGCGCCCGCAGCGGCTGCGGCTGCCCCGCTCGGGCCGCCGCGAATTCCTCCTCGCCTCCGGCGCGGGCTTCGTCTCGTACGCGGTCTTCGGGGTCTACCTGGCCCTCGCCCCGGCGTTCGCCGGCACCCTGCTGCACACCGGGTCCCGGATGGCGGGCGCCGCCGTCGCGGCCCTGCTGCTCGGCTCCTCCGCGGCCGCCCAGCTGCTGGTCCCGCCGACCTCCGACCGCGTCGTGGTCGCCGCCGGCCTGATCGGCCTCGCCGCCGGCCTCGGCCTGCTCACCGCGGCCACCGCCACCGGCACCCCCGCGCTGCTCTTCATCGGCAGCGTGGTCGCCGGCGTCTCCCAGGGCATCGCCTTCCGCTCCCTGTTCACCACCACCGTCGCCGCCCTCGACCCGGCCCGCCGCGGCAGCGCGCTCTCCACCCTCTGGGTGATCGTCTACCTCGGCTCCTCCGCCCCGATCATCGCCGTCGGCGCCCTCACCCGCGCCTACGGCCTGCTCTCCGCCGTCACCGCCTTCGCCCTCCTCGCCGCCACCGCCTCCCTGGCCCTGGCCGCCGCGGTCCTGCGCAAGCGCTGACGGCGCCGCCCCGCGCCCCCGGGCGCCCCGGCGGCCGCCGGAGGGCATGCGGAAGGGGCGGGATCCGAGGATCCCGCCCCTTCCGGGCACTACTGGCCGATCAGACGTTGAAGCCGAGCGCGCGGAGCTGGTCGCGGCCGTCGTCGGTGATCTTGTCGGGGCCCCACGGCGGCATCCAGACCCAGTTGATGCGCAGGTCCTTCACCAGGCCGTCGGTGGCAGTGCGGGCCTGGTCCTCGATCACGTCGGTGAGGGGGCAGGCCGCGGAGGTGAGGGTCATGTCGACGGTGGCGGTGTCGTCCTCGTCGATGTGCAGACCGTAGATCAGGCCCAGGTTGACGACGTCGATGCCCAGTTCGGGGTCGACGACGTCCATCAGGGCCTCCATGAGGTCCTCGGTGGAGACGGTGCCGGCGGTGGTGAACGCACCGGGACTGTCGACCGCCACGGCCTCGGCCGGGGCGGCCTCGGGGGTCTCGTTCTCGCTCATGAATCAAGTGTCCTTACGGAGCGTCAGTCGGTGGTGATCTCGGGGTAGCCGGCCAGCGCCTTGGCGGTGGCGTCCTTCCAGGCCATCCAGCCGAGCAGGGCGCACTTGACCCGGGCCGGGTACTTGGAGACCCCGGCGAAGGCGACGGCGTCCTCCAGGATCTCCTCGTCGCCCTCGGACTGGCCCTTGCTCTGCATGAGTTCCAGGAAGGCCTCCTGGACCTGCTG
Organism: Kitasatospora griseola; assembly: GCF_044999035.1. Taxonomy (NCBI): domain Bacteria; kingdom Bacillati; phylum Actinomycetota; class Actinomycetes; order Kitasatosporales; family Streptomycetaceae; genus Kitasatospora; species Kitasatospora griseola. Next base: position 2,619,045 of record NZ_CP173360.1, read on the forward strand.
GGCCTCGCCGACCGTCTTGCCGACCACCAGGTCGTTCAGCACGGAGGCGGAGGCCTGGCTGATCGAGCAGCCCTGCGACTCGTAGGAGACGTCCTGGACGACCGCCCCGTCGAGCTTCACCCGCAGGGTGATCTCGTCGCCGCAGGTCGGGTTGACGTGGTGCACCTCGGCGTCGCCGTCCCGCAGCCCCTTGCCGTGGGGGTTGCGGTAGTGGTCCAGGATGATCTCCTGGTACATCGAGTCGAGCTTCATGCGACCACCTCAGGCGAAGAAGTTGCGGACGTGGTGGAGGCCGTCGATCAGCGCGTCCACCTCACCGGGCGTGGAGTACAGATAGAACGACGCCCTGGTGGTCGCCGGAATTCCGTACCGCAGGCAGACCGGCCGTGCGCAGTGGTGGCCGACCCGGACCGCGATGCCCTGCTCGTCGAGCACCTGCCCGACGTCGTGCGGGTGAATGTCACCGAGCGTGAAGGAGATCGCCGCACCGCGGTCCACGGCCGTGCGCGGGCCGATGATCCGCAGGTCGGGCACCTCGGCGAGGCGCTCGATCGCGTAGGCGGTGATCGCGTGCTCGTGCGCGGCGACCTTGTCCATGCCGATCGCCGACAGGTAGTCGATGGCGGCGCCGAGGCCGATGGCCTGGGCGATCGGCGGGGTGCCGGCCTCGAACTTGTGCGGCGCGGGGGCGTAGGTGGACGAGCCCATGGTGACGGTCTCGATCATCTCGCCGCCGCCGAGGAACGGCGGGAGGTCCTCCAGGAGCTCCTGGCGGCCCCAGAGGACGCCGATGCCGGTCGGGGCGAGCATCTTGTGGCCGGTGAAGGCGACGAAGTCGGCCTCCAGCGCCTGCACGTCGAGGGCGGCGTGCGGGGCGGCCTGCGAGGCGTCGATGGCGACCAGCGCGCCGACCGACTGCGCCTTGCGGACGATGGTCTCCACCGGGTTGACGGTGCCCAGCAGGTTGGACACCAGCGTGACGGAGACGATCTTCGTCTTCTCGGTGATCAGCTCGTCGATGTTGGACAGGTCGAGCCGGCCCTCGTCGGTCAGCCCGAACCACTTCAGCTTCGCGCCGGTGCGCTGCGCGAGCAGCTGCCACGGCACGATGTTGGAGTGGTGCTCCATCTCGGTGATGACGATCTCCGAGTCGGCGTCCACCCGGTACGGCTCGTCGGCCCAACCCAGCATGTTGGCAACGAGGTTGAGCGACTCCGAGGCGTTCTTGGTGAAGATCACCTCGTTCCGGCTGGGCGCGTTGATGAAGGCCGCGACCTTGTCCCGGGCGCCCTCGTACAGCGCGGTCGCCTCCTCGGCGAGCACGTGCACGCCGCGGTGGACATTGGAGTTGTGCTGTTCGTAGTAGGCGTTCAGCGCGTCCAGCACCTGGCGCGGCTTCTGCGAGGTCGCCGCGTTGTCCAGGTACACCAGCGGCTTGCCGTCGTGCAGCACCCGCGACAGGACGGGGAAGTCCTTGCGGATCGCATCGGTGTCCAGAAGACCGGTCAGATGGGAGTAGGTCACTCGGAAGCGCCACCCTTCACGTAGCTCTCGTAGCCCTCTTCCTCCAGCTTGTCGGCAAGCTCGGCACCGCCGGACTCGACGATCCGGCCGCCCGCGAAGACGTGCACGTAGTCGGGCTTGATGTAGCGAAGGATGCGGGTGTAGTGGGTGACCAGCAGAGTGCCGACCTCGCCGGTCGAGCGGACCCGGTTGATGCCCTCGGAGACGATCCGCAGCGCGTCGACGTCCAGGCCGGAGTCGGTCTCGTCGAGGATCGCGACCTTCGGCTTGAGCAGCTCCAGCTGGAGGATCTCGTGGCGCTTCTTCTCACCGCCGGAGAAGCCCTCGTTGACGTTGCGCTCGGCGAACGCCGGGTCCATCTGCAGGGCGGCCATCGCCTCCTTGACCTCCTTGACCCACAGCCGCAGCTTGGGGGCCTCGCCGCGGACGGCGGTGGCGGCGGTGCGCAGGAAGTTGGAGACCGAGACGCCGGGGACCTCGACCGGGTACTGCATGGCCAGGAACAGGCCGGCCTTGGCGCGCTCGTCGACCGACATCTCCAGCACGTCCTCGCCGTCCAGCAGCACCTGGCCGCCGGTGACGGTGTACTTGGGGTGGCCGGCCAGCGAGTAGGCCAGGGTGGACTTGCCGGAGCCGTTCGGACCCATGATCGCGTGGGTCTCGCCCTGCTTGACCGTCAGGTCGACGCCCTTGAGGATCTGGCGCGGGCCGCCCTCGGCGTTGACGGAGACGTGCAGGTCGCGGATTTCAAGCGTTGCCATGGGGTACTCAGTTCTCCTGGTTGACGGAGACGAGCACATCGTCCCCTTCGATCTTTACGGGGTAGACGGCGACCGGCCTGGTCGCGGGCAGCCCGGACGGCTTTCCGGTGCGCAGGTCGAAGCTGGAGCCGTGCAGCCAGCACTCGATCATGCAGTCCTCGACCTCGCCCTCGGAGAGCGAGACGTTGGCGTGCGAGCAGATGTCGTTGATCGCGAACACGCCCTCGTCGGTCCGGACGATCGCCACCGGGACGCCGTTCAGCTCGACCTTCTTGGGCACGTCCTCCTGCAGCAGGCTCAGCGCGCAGGCGCGCACGTAGCCGGCGCTCATGCGACCGTCTCTTCCAGCTCGGCCTCGATCTTCGCCATCAGGCGGTCCTGGATCTCGGCGACGCCGATCTGCTGGACCAGCTCGGCGAAGAAGCCGCGCACCACCAGGCGGCGGGCCTCGTCGGCCGGGATGCCGCGGGACTGCAGGTAGAACAGCTGCTCGTCGTCGAAGCGGCCGGTCGCGGAGGCGTGGCCGGCGCCGACGATCTCGCCGGTCTCGATCTCCAGGTTGGGGACCGAGTCGACCCGGGCGCCGTCGGTGAGCACCAGGTTGCGGTTGAGCTCGTAGGTGTCGGTGCCGACCGCGGCCGCGCGGATCAGCACGTCGCCGATCCACACCGCGTGCGCGTCCTCGCCCTGCAGCGCGCCCTTGTAGGCGACGTTGGAGCGGCAGTGCGGGGTGTCGTGGTCGATGATCAGGCGGTGCTCCAGGTGCTGGCCCGCGTCCGCGAAGTACAGGCCGAACAGCTCGGCCTCGCCGCCGGGGCCCGCATAGGAGACCCGCGGGTGCAGGCGCACCACGTCGCCGCCGAAGGTGACCACCACGGACTTGAAGGTGGCGTCCCGGCCGACCAGCGCGTTGTGCTGGGCGGCGTGCACCGCGTCGCGCTCCCAGTCCTGGACGGAGACGAAGGTCAGCTTGGCGCCGTCGCCGACCAGCAGGTCGACGTTGGCGGCGCGGGTGCCGGTGCCGGAGTGGTTCAGCACCACGACGGCCTCGGCGAACGGCTTGACCTCGATCACCACGTGGGCGAAGCGGACCCCGCCCTCGCCGTGCACGTCGATCCGGACCGGCTCGGTCAGCACCGTCTCCGCGGGGACGGTCACCACCAGGGCCTGCTCGAAGGCGCTGAACGCCTGCGCGGCGACCCGGTCCACCGGGGTGCCGGCCTTGCCGATCCGGGCGTCGTCGCGGCCGACCAGCTCGGAGGTGACACCCTCCGGCAGGCCCAGCTCGATCTTGTCCTCACCGCGCACGGCATCGACCGCGGTGCCGTCGTGCAGGCCGGTGAGGCGGTGCATCGGCGTGAAGCGCCAGTCCTCCTCGCGGCCGGTCGGCACCGGGAAGTCGTTGACGTCGAAGGACGGCTTGACCGCGACCCGGGCGTCGATCGGCTGCCGGACGCTCTCGCGGCCGGTGCCCGGGCCGGCGAGCTGCGCGCCGGCGCCGGCGGTGCCCACCTCGATCGATCCGGCGGTGGTGGAGCCGGGGGTGTTCTGCTCAGCCATGGCTGTTCGTGTTGCTCTCTTTCGGAATGGTCGACGGACGGGCGGGGGCTGACGGCGCGTCAGCCGACCGCGCCCTCCATCTGCAGCTCGATCAGCCGGTTCAGCTCCAGCGCGTACTCCATCGGCAGCTCGCGCGCGATCGGCTCGACGAAGCCGCGGACGATCATCGCCATCGCCTCGGTCTCGGTCAGGCCGCGGCTCATCAGGTAGAAGAGCTGGTCCTCGGAGACCTTGGAGACCGTCGCCTCGTGGCCCATCGACACGTCGTCCTCACGGACGTCCACGTACGGGTAGGTGTCCGAGCGGGAGATCGTGTCGACCAGCAGCGCGTCGCACAGCACGTTCGACTTGGCGCCGTGCGAGCCCTCGCCGATCTCGATCAGACCGCGGTAGGAGGTGCGGCCGCCGCCGCGCGCCACCGACTTGGAGACGATGTGCGAGGAGGTGTTCGGCGCCATGTGGACCATCTTCGCGCCGGCGTCCTGGTGCTGGCCCTCGCCCGCGAAGGCGATCGACAGCGTCTCGCCCTTGGCGTGCTCGCCCATCAGGTAGACGGCCGGGTACTTCATGGTGACCTTGGAGCCGATGTTGCCGTCGACCCACTCCATGGTCGCGCCCTCGTACGCCACGGCGCGCTTGGTGACCAGGTTGTAGACGTTGTTCGACCAGTTCTGGATGGTCGTGTAGCGGCAGCGGCCGCCCTTCTTGACGATGATCTCCACCACCGCGGAGTGCAGCGAGTCCGAGGAGTAGATCGGCGCGGTGCAGCCCTCGACGTAGTGGACGTAGGCGTCCTCGTCGACGATGATCAGCGTCCGCTCGAACTGGCCCATGTTCTCGGTGTTGATTCGGAAGTAGGCCTGCAGCGGGATGTCCACGTGCACGCCCTTCGGCACGTAGATGAACGATCCGCCGGACCACACCGCGGTGTTCAGCGAGGCGAACTTGTTGTCGCCCACCGGGATGACGGTGCCGAAGTACTCCTTGAACAGCTCCGGGTGCTCGCGCAGCGCGGTGTCGGTGTCCAGGAAGATGACGCCCTGCTCCTCCAGGTCCTCGCGGATCTGGTGGTAGACGACCTCGGACTCGTACTGGGCGGCGACACCGGCGACCAGGCGCTGCTTCTCCGCCTCCGGGATGCCCAGCTTGTCGTAGGTCGCCTTGATGTCGGCGGGCAGGTCCTCCCAGGACTCCGCCTGCTTCTCGGTGGAGCGCACGAAGTACTTGATGTTGTCGAAGTCGATGCCCGACAGGTCGGAGCCCCAGGTCGGCATGGGCTTCTTGCCGAACAGCTTCAGGCCCTTGAGGCGAAGGTTGAGCATCCACTCGGACTCGTTCTTCTTCGCCGAGATGTCGCGGACGACCTCTTCGCTCAGGCCGCGCTTGGCGGCGGCACCGGCCGCGTCCGAGTCGGCCCAGCCGTACTCGTACGTGCCGAGACCTTCGAGCTCGGGGTGTGCGATGTCAGTCATGCGAGGTTCCTCCGCGCGGTGGAGCCGGTTTCGTTGGGGGACGTACCGGCAATCGGCACGGCACCGGGCGTCCGGGAGGACGACGGTGCGGCACCGGATGCCGGCACATACGTGGTGCAGACCCCGTCGCCGTGGGCGATGGTGGCCAGCCGTTGCACATGGGTGCCCAGGAGCTGCGAGAAGACCTCGGTCTCCGCCTCGCAGAGCTGCGGGAACTGCTCGGCGATGTGCGCGACCGGGCAGTGGTGCTGACAGAGCTGGGCGCCGGCCGGGGCGGCGGGCGCCGCGGCGGCGGACGGGACTCGCCGCACCGTGGCAGCGTACCCGTCGGCGCTCAGCGCCCGGGCCAGCGCCTCGGCGCGCTGCTGGGCGTCGGCCTGTTCGACCTCGCCCTGGTACTTCCGGCCCTGCTTGGCGAGCCGGGCCCGGGCGAAGGCGGCGACCGCCTGCTCGCCCGCCTCGCCGCCGCCGGCCGCCTCCGAGATCCAGCGCAGCGCGTCCGCGGCGAGCTGGTCGTAGGCCTGGTAGAAGGCGTCCCGCCCGCCGTCGGTCAGGGCGAACACCTTCGCCGGACGGCCCCGGCCGCGGCTGCCGTAGACCCGCTGCTCGCGGGACTCGACCAGCCCGGCGGCGGTCAGGCCGTCCAGGTGGCGGCGCACCGCGGCGGTGGTCAGGCCGAGGCGGCCGGCCAGGTCGGCGGCCGAGGACGGCCCGTGGTCGAGGATCGAGCGGGCGACTCGGTCCCGGGTCGCCCGGTGGCCGTCCACCAGGGCTTCGGCCGCCGTCGCGGGCACATCCCAGCTGGGAGCCTCGGGCTCCCGCTGGGCGTCGCGCTCGCGAATCTTTTTCACAACACGATTGTTGCGTAATTCGTCCGCGAGAGACAAGCCGTGACCCCGGTCTCACCGGTGGCCTCCGTCACGGAAGGCATGCCTTACCTGAAGAGGGCCGTGAACTGCTCCTACACTCGCCGGTATGCATGCAGACCCCGCCGTCGAGGTGACCGGACTGGTCAAGCGGTACGGCGACAAGACCGCCGTGGACGGCCTGGACCTGGCCATCGCGCGCGGCACCGTCACCGCGGTGCTCGGCCCCAACGGCGCGGGCAAGACCACCACGATCGAGACCTGCGAGGGCTACCGCCGCCCCGACGCCGGCGCCGTCCGGGTCCTCGGGCTGGACCCGGACGGGCAGGCCGGGCAGCTCAAACCGCGGATCGGCGTGATGCTCCAGTCCGGCGGCGTGTACGCCGGTGCGCGCGCCCTCGAAATGCTCCACCACACCGCGAAGCTGTACGCGAACCCGCTGCCGGTCGGCCCGCTCGCCGAACGCCTCGGCCTGGACTCCTGCGGCCGCACCCCCTACCGCCGCCTCTCCGGCGGCCAGCAGCAGCGCCTGGCCCTCGCCATGGCCGTGGTCGGCCGCCCCGAACTGGTCTTCCTGGACGAGCCCACCGCCGGCCTCGACCCGCAGGCCCGCCGCGCCACCTGGGAGCTGGTCACCGAACTGCGCGCCGCCGGGGTCACCGTCGTCCTCACCACCCACCAGATGGACGAGGCCGAACAGCTCGCCGACGACGTCGCGATCATCGACCGCGGCCGCGTCATCGCCCAGGGCTCCCCCGACCGGCTGCGCGGCGCCGACGCCCAGCTGCGCTTCGACGGCCCCGCCGGGCTGGACCTGGCCGGCCTGCGCAAGGTGCTCCCGGACGCCGCCGCGGTCGCCGAGCCCGCCCCCGGCTCGTACCGCGTCGAGGCCGTCCTGGACGCCGCCCTGCTCGCCGCCGTCACCGGTTGGTGCGCGGAGGTCGGGGTGATGCCCGACAAGCTCGCGGTGCAGCGCCGCAGCCTCGAAGACGTCTTCCTCGACCTGACCGGACGGGAACTGCGATGACCGCCACCGACCTCACCCCCCGCCCGGGCGCCGCCCCGGTCGGCCGGATGCTGCTCGCGCAGACCGCCCTGGAGACCAGGATGCTGCTGCGCAACGGCGAACAGCTGCTGCTCACCGTGGTCATCCCCACCGTGCTGCTGGTGCTGTTCTCCGCCGTCGACGTGGTCGCCGTGGACGGCCCCGGCAAACGCGTCGACTTCCTCGCCCCCGGCCTGCTGGCGCTCGCCGTGATGTCCACCGCCTTCACCGGCCAGGCCATCGCCACCGGCTTCGAGCGCCGCTACGGCGTCCTCAAGCGGCTCGGCGCGACGCCGCTGCCCCGCTGGGCGCTGCTCACCGCGAAGACCGGCTGCGTGCTGGTCACCGAACTGCTCCAGGTGCTGCTGCTCTCCGGCATCGCCCTGGGCCTCGGCTGGTCGCCGCACGGCAACCCGCTGGCGGTGCTGCTCCTGCTGGTGCTCGGCACCGCCGCGTTCTCCGGCCTCGGCCTGCTGATGGCCGGCACGCTGCGCGCGGAGGCCACCCTGGCCGGCGCCAACCTGGTGTTCATCCTGCTGCTGCTGGCCGGCGGCGTGGTCGTCCCGCTCGCCAAGTTCCCGGACGCGGTGCGCCCGGTGCTGGAGCTGCTGCCGATCTCGGCGCTCTCCGACGGCCTGCGCTCGGTCCTCCAGCTGGGCCATGGCATGCCCTGGTCCGACCTCGGCGTCCTGGGCGTCTGGTCGGTCCTCGGCCTGGCCGCCGCGGCCCGCTTCTTCCGCTGGGAGTAGCCCCCGGTCGGGGGCCACTCCGCGACGGCCCGCTCAGGAGGAGGCGGCGGCCTTCTTGCGCCGCGCCTTGTACACCAGGGCGCCGCCCGCGGCGAGCACCGCGGCGCCGCCGACGGTCAGCGGCACCAGCCCTTCGGCGCCGGTGAACGCCAGCCCGCCGCCACCGCCGCCGCCCGATCCGCCGTGGGTCGCCGACGGGGACGGCGTAGCGCCCGCCGGGGCGCTCTCCGACGGACCGCCCGAACCGCTCGGGCTCGGCGACTCGCCGCCGCCGGGGGTCGAGGCGCTGCCCGACGGCGACGGGCTCTCCGAGCCGCCGGTGCCGGTGGACGGCGACCCGGACGGGGTCGTGGTCGGCGTGGTGGGCGGCACCACGGTGCCCGGCAGGCACCCGGAGAACGGGTAGTGGTGGGTCTCGGCCCCGCCGCTGCCGGTGAGCGACTTGGCCCACACCGAGCCGTTGACCGGACCGCCCCTGCCCAGGTCGAACGCCGCGTTCGGGGCCAGGATGCTGCCCGGCCAGGCGTTGCCGCTGTGCTTGGTGATCTTCGTGGCGGTGGGGAAGTTCCACAGCAGCTTCGCGCGTTCGGCGCCGCCGTCCGCGGACTGCAGCTTGTCGTCCAGCACGTAGCTCTTCCTGGCGTTGTCCCAGATCAGGAAGCCGCTGGTGGGCGCCTTGGTCTGGTCGTAGCCGCCGCCGGTGACGGTGATCACGGTGGACGAGCCGGCCGGGACCTTCAGCTGGATCTCGTTCGCCTTCTGCAGGGTGTCCGCCGGGACCGTGAAGAAGTTGGCCCCGGCGTCGGAGCCGGTGAAGGTCAGCCGGCGGCCGTCGGCGACCGGGGCCGCGCCGGCGGTCTTCGCCAGCCCGGTGGAGAGCGCGCGCAGCTTGGCGAACTCGGCGGCGAAGTCGATCGGCGAGGGGCCCTTGGTGACGCCCTCCAGCTGGCCGCCGCCGATCACCTGGCCGGCCACCACGCCCTTGCCCTTCATCACCTGGACGTGGGCGCCGTTCTGGATCAGGTTGCCGCCGATCACCAGCGCGTTGCCGCCGGGGAGCGCGGCGACCTCGGCGGTGGTGAGCTCGTTGCCGACGGTGAAGCCGCCGTGGCTGAAATCGGCGTTGCCACCGACGGCCACCGCGCCTTCGGCGTCCGGGCTGTGGGTGTCGTCACCCTCGATGAACTCGCCGTACTTCCCGGCGACGCCGAGAGTGAGGCACTCGCCCTCGCCGGGGGCGGCGGTCGCGGTCGTCGGGACGACCAGGGCCGCGAGGGCGAGCGAGCCGCCGAGCGCCACGGCGGCAGCGGATATGGACTTGCGCATGTGCAGGACTCCGCGGGTGGATGCGGGCAGGAGATGAGGCCGACCCGTGAAAGGTCTGGACCAAGCCGCACTCTTTCGGCCAATTGTGAAGAGGTCAAGACCAATGACCGACACGCTCGAAATCGCCTGAATTGTCCGCGTGTCCCCTTTTCGCCCCCTCGGCCCGGCCACCGCGCCCGCCCCGACGCCCCCCGCCGGGGCCGCGCGTAAACCCGCCTACGATGGTCCGGTGACCAACCCGTTCTCCCTCCTCGCCGAGCGCTGGCACCCGAGCCCGCAGCACGTCCGCCGGGCGGCCATGGCCGCCCTGGTGATGAGCGTGGTGATCGTGGTCACCGGCGGCGCCGTCCGGCTCACCGACTCCGGCCTCGGCTGCACCACCTGGCCCCGCTGCACCGGCGAAAGCCTGACGCCGACCCCCGAGATGGGCATCCACGGCGTCATCGAGTTCACCAACCGGATGCTCACCTACGTGCTGTGCGCCGCCGTCGGCTGGTTCATCCTGGCCGCCCGCTGCTCCAAGCCGTGGCGGCACTCGCTCACCAGGCTCGGCTGGGCGCAGTTCTGGCTGGTGATGTCGAACGCGGTGATCGGCGGCATCACGGTGCTGACCCACCTCAACCCGTACGTGGTCAGCCTGCACATGGTGGCCTCGCTGGGCCTGCTGTGGACGGCGGTGCTCGGCTGGGAGCGGGCCAAGGAGGGCGACGGCGAGCCCCGGCTGCTGGTCGCCCCGGCGATCCACCGCTTCGCGCAGGTGCTGGTGGCGTCGATCGGCGCGCTCGCCCTGGTCGGCACCCTGGTCACCGGCGCCGGCCACCACCCGGGCTCGGCCGGCACCCCCCGCATCACCACCTTCGACTACGACCGGCTCACCCAGGCCCACGCCGACCTGGTGTTCCTCTCGGTCGGCCTGACGCTGGCCGCGCTGCTGGTGTTCGCCGCCGTGAAGGCCCCGGCGCCGGCCGTCGCCCGGGTCCGCGAGCTCTTCGGCCTGCTGATGATCCAGGGCGTGCTGGGCTTCATCCAGTACTTCACCGACGCGCCGGAGATCATGGTCGGCCTGCACATGCTGGGCGCCGCCCTGGTCTGGGCCGCCGCGCTGCGCATCCCGCTGGCGCTGCGCAGCCGCGCCGGGATCCCGGCGCAGGCCACCGCCCCGTCGACCGAACTGGTCGCCTGATCACCAGCGGTCCCAGTGCAGGACCTGCCCGCGCGGGATCCGCCGGGCCGGCCGGAAGTCGGTGCCGACGGTGTGGGCGAGCGGAATGAACGCGGCCAGCATCACCTCCCGGTGGGGCACGCCGAGCACCTCGGCGAGTTCGCGCTCCACCGGGCCCTGCGCCGTGGTCCACACGGTGCCCAGGCCGCGGGCCCGGGCGGCCAGCATGAAGCTCCACACCGCGGGCAGGATCGAGCCCCAGGTCATCGACTGGTCGAGCACCGAGGCGCCCTCGGTGCGGCCCTCGATCGCCGGGATCACGAAGGCCGGCACCCGGTGGACGTTGTCGTACAGGTGCTGCAGCCCGTCGTAGATGCGCTCCATGCTGCCGGGGTGGGCGTGCATCCGGGCGTGGTCGCGCGTGGTGGGCGGGGCGCCGCCGCCGGTGCGCAGCGCCGTGCGGAAGAGTTCCGCGACCCGCAGCCGCTGTTCGGTCCCGGTGACGACGAGGAAGTGCCAGCGCTGCCGGTTGCGGCCGGTGGGCGCCTGGGTGGCGAGGTCGACGCACTGTTCGATCAGCTCGCGGGAGACTTCGCGGTCGAGGTCCAGGCGCTTGCGAACGGCCCGGGTGGTGGACAGCAACTGGTCGGGGTCGAGGTCGAGCAGCACGGCACTCCCCTATCGTCTGACGGCAGACAGTTGTTGCGCAGATGATCCGGAAGCATACGAGTCCATCGATCGACGGTCAAACAATCTGCGGCCAGACGATTACACTGCACCGATCGACCGATCAGGAGGACGGATGACCGACGGCTACTTCCCGCAGCTCGCCGCCGAACGGCCCGACATCGCCCTGTGCCGCGCCTCGTCGGCGGTGGCCAGGGTCGCCGAGGCGCACGCCCGGGCGGCCGGCCTCGGCGTCGGCCCGCACCTGGTGCTGAAGATGCTCGCCGAGCGCGGCCCGGCCTCGCAGCGTGCCCTGGGCGAGCAGCTGCGGATCGACCGCACCGTGATGGTCGGCGTCTGCGACGGCCTGGAGCAGGACGGCCTGGTCCGCCGCGAACGCGACCCGGCCGACCGCCGCGCCTACGCCGTCACCCTCACCCCGGCGGGCCGCGCACGCCTGGCCGCCGCCGAACGCACGGTGCCCGCCCTGCTGGACGAGGCGCTCGCCCCGCTGAACGCGCAGGAGCGCGGACAGCTGTCCGCGCTCCTGCTCAAACTCACCGCCCTGGGGTGACGGGCGGTCAGATCTGGATGCCCGCCATCCGCTTCCACTCGTACGGGCCGGTCTTCACCTTCAGGCCCAGCTCGCCCTCGAAGTCGTCGTGCAGGGTGAGCCCGGCGAGCTCGGCGGCCCGGCGGCCGATCGCGTAGCTGGGCGCGACCTGGTCGCCCCAGGCGCCGTCCGCGCCGACCACCACGATGCGGGTGGCGGTGCGGCCGACGTACTCGACGACGCCGTCGGCGTGGCCGCCGTGCTGCGCGGCGAAGCTGCTCAGGTGCTTGGCAATGCGCTTGGCGCGGCGCTCGACGCGGGCGTCCGGCGCGGCGGTGGTGGCGGTCTCTGCGCTGGTCATGCCCGCATGCTACCGACCGGTAGCGCCGGTGGCGACGGCACCGCCCTGTGCCGACGGCCACATGGCGGGCAGCGGCAGCTCACCGGCCCCCGCGTAGGCCAGCGCGAAGGCCGCGCCCTCCGGCCCGGGGGCGGCGATCCGGCGGATCCGCTCCAGTCGCAGCCGCAGCGCGAAGCCGCGCTCGGCGGGCGGCAGCCCGGCGGGCAGGTGGAGCAGGTCGAGCAGCTGCTCGGAGAACTCCTGGGTCTGCCAGGCGGCGTCCAGCCGACGCCGCTGGTAGCCGTCCAGCCCGTCGCCGTCGTCGCCGCTCAGCTCGGCGAGCAGCGCGCCCGCCAGGTCGGCGGCGTCGGCGACCGCCGAGTTGAGGCCCTTGGCGCCGGACGGGGTGACGGTGTGCGCGGCGTCCCCGGCCAGCAGCAGCCGGCCCGACCGCATCCGGTCGGCGACCTTGCCGCGCATCCGCAGCATGCCGGTCTCCAGCAGCGCGCCGGGCGCGGGGTCGTCGGCGTCGAGCTCCAGCCGGCGGTGCAGCTCGCCTCGGATCCGCCGCTCGTCCCAGGCCGCCAGGTCCTCCCCGGCGGGGACCTCCAGGTAGAAGCGTCCGACGTCGGCGGTGCGCGGCATCATCCCGGCGAACCCGTCGGCGTGCACCGCGTAGCGGATCTGCTCGACCGGCCGGGGGATCCGGGCCAGCACCGTCAGCCAGTCGTACGGGTAGCGCCGCCCGGGCCCGTCGGCACCGTCGGGGAAGGCCGCGGCGACCGTGCCGTGCGCGCCGTCGCAGCCGATCGCGTACTCGGCGTGCAGCGGGCCGTCGGCGGTGTCCAGCACCGGCCGGCCGTCGGCGTCGAGCGCGACGCCCAGCACCGGGCGGTCGAACGCGATGCTGCCGCCGGCCTGCTCGTACGCGGCGATCAGGTCGCGCAGCAGCAGCTGCTGCGGGTACACCCAGTGCCGGACGCCCCCGGACAGCGCGCCGTAGTCGACCAGCACCCTCTCGCCGAGGCAGCTGATCTCGCACCGGCCGTGCCGCTCGCCCTCGGCGGTCAGCCGGTCGGCGAGGCCGAGCGCCCGCAGGTACTCCACCACCCGGTGCTCCAGCACCCCGGCCCGGGCGGCGCTCTCCACGGCGGCCCGGGAGAGCCGCTCGTGGACGGTGACGGCGACCCCGGCCCGGTGCAGCACGTGGGCGAGCACCAGCCCGGCGGGCCCGGCGCCGACGATCGCGACGGTGGTGGTGCGGCGGGTCATCGGCGGCCTCCGACGGCGAGCAGGGCAGCGACGGACGCGGCGGGCACCACGGCCGGGTTGAAGGTCTCGGTGACCACGGCCAGCGGCTGCGGACCGTGCCACATCAGGTAGGTCTTGTACGCGGCGTCCGCGCCGTCCCAGTCCCGCACCCCGGCGTCCAGCACGGTGCGCCGGTGGCCGGTGCCGGAGGCCTGCAGGGCGGCGCCGATCGGCGCCCCGGTGTCGGTCAGGCACTGCTCGGCGGCGGCGGAGAGCACCGGCCGGGCGACCACCGCGTTGCGGGAGAGCTCGACGCCGCCGTCGGTGAGCACCGAGCGGCGGACGATCAGCTCCTCGTCCGGGCCGGCCCGCAGCAGCGCCGCCGCGCCGGGCGGCGCCGCGGCCGCCGCGACCCGCAGGTGGTCGGCGCACCCGACCCGCACCGGCCCGCGGGTCCAGGCCGCCAGCAGGACGGTGGTGAGCCCGTCCGCGCCGAGCAGCATCCGGGTCGGCGGTTCGGCGAAGGCGCCGATCCGCTCGGCGAGCTCGGCCGGCTCCCGGGACAGGAACAGGTGTCCGGACAGGACGACGGACTGCAGCGGCATCGGTTTCCCCCGAAAGACGACGACAGGATCGCGGCGATCGCCGACCCTACTGGAGAACTGTTTCCGCTGACGAAACGTCACCCCTCGTCCGAGCACCGCCTCCCGCCCCGCGCCGCGCCGGCGTGAATACTGGCCCGGTGAACGATTTCCGTGGCTGGCCCGCCGAGGCGCTGGAGTTCTACGAACACTTGGAGGCCGACAACTCCAGGACGTTCTGGACGGCGCACCGCGCCCGGTACGAGGAGCAGGTGCGCGCCCCGATGGAGGCGCTGCTGGCCCGGCTGGAGCCCGAGTTCGGGCCGGGAAAGATCTTCCGGCCGAACCGGGACGTCCGGTTCTCGGCCGACAAGTCCCCGTACAAGACGCACATCGGCGCGGTGCTGGAGTCCGGCGGGTACGTGCAGCTGTCCGCCGAGGGGCTGGCCTGCGGGCTGGGCTACTACCACCTGGAGAGCGACCAGCTGGCGGCGTACCGCACCGCGGTCGCCGAGGAGCTGCCGGGCGCCGAGCTGGAGCGGGTGGTGGCGGCGGTGCGCGCCGCCGGGCCCGAGGTGGTCGGTCGGGACAGCCTGAAGACCGCCCCGCGCGGCTACCCGCGGGACCACCCGCGGATCGAGCTGCTGCGCCACAAGGGCCTGATCGCCTGGCAGGAGTGGGAGCCCGCGCCGTGGCTGGGCACCGCGAAGGCGTACGGCCGGGTCACCGGGTTCCTGCACGCGGCCGCGCCGCTGCACGAGTGGCTGGAGAACCACGTCGGCCCCAGCGGGCTTGCGCCGCGCTGAGGCCGAGGGGGTGGAACGGAGGGGGTGTCACCCGATGAACGGGTCGATCGCGATCTCCAGGAACAGCAGCGTCAGGTACGTGATCGACCAGTGGAACAGCCGCATCTCCTTGAGCTTGGCGCCCACGATGCCGGCCTTGGCGCGCGACTGGAGCGCGTACGCCTCCTTCATCCACAGCACGCCGAGCACGGCGGCGGTGACCGGGTACAGCCAGCTGGTGTGCGCGACCGGCCACACCAGCATCGAGGTCGCCACCATCACCCAGGAGTAGACGACGACCTGCTTGGCGACGCCGATGTTGCCGCGGATCACCGGCAGCATCGGCACGCCGGCCCGGGTGTAGTCGTCGCGGACCTTCATCGACAGCACCCAGGTGTGCGGCGGCGTCCAGAAGAACACCACCAGGAACAGCAGCAGCGCCGCCCAGGACAGCGAGTTGGTCACGGACGCCCAGCCGACGAAGACCGGCATGCAGCCGGCGATGCCGCCCCAGACGACGTTCTGCGCGGTGCGGCGCTTCAGGCCCAGCGTGTAGACGAACACGTAGAACAGCAGGGCGGCCAGCGCGAGCGCCGAGGACAGCCAGTTCACCAGGACGCCGAGCCAGACGGTGGAGACCACGGCCAGCGTGATGCCGAAGACCACGGCCTCCCGGGGGGAGACCATGCCGGTGACGATCGGGCGCCGCTCGGTGCGGGACATCACCGCGTCGATGTCGCGGTCGATGTACATGTTGAGCGCGTTGGCGCCGCCCGCGGACAGGTAGCCTCCGACCACCACCGCGAGCACCCGCCACAGGTTGGGCACGCCGCCCTGGGCCAGGAACATCACCGGCACCGTGGAGATCAGCAGCAGCTCGATGATCCGGGGTTTGGTGAGGGCGACGAAGGCCCCGATGCGGGCCCCGAACGGCCGGCGTACGGTGCTCGTCCCTACCACCCCGGCGGGGCGGGATTCGACGGCGGTCACGGACACCTCAACAGTCGATGAACTTCCACAGGCGTCCCGGAGACCCGCAGGGTGCCCACCGTCCGCGCTGCGCGTACCACGCAACCATAGACGCTCCATATCTCCCGATCCGCCCCGGGGTCCCCCGGCGAGCCGTGCGCCCGCGCGTCTTACGCCTCGGACGGGCAAACCCTCTCCTGACGGGTGAATGTAGGACAGAGGAATTGACGTCCCGACAGGGGAATGCGACGCCGCCGATCCTGGTTGCCCGGCACGCAGGGTGAGGTGCCTCGCAAACGGTAGGCTCGCACAGAGAAGCGGGATCAACCCTCCGTGATCGGCGCCGGCCACAGCGGCGTGGCCGACCGGTCCCCTTCACGGGGTGACACTTCTACAGAAATCCGGAAGGAGCCCTGAGTCAGGGTGAGCACGACGCCGAACGTATTCGAGTGGAGCGAGCTGGACCAGAGGGCCGTGGACACGGCCCGGGTCCTGGCCATGGACGCCGTGCAGAAGGTGGGGAACGGGCACCCGGGCACCGCCATGTCGCTGGCCCCCGCCGCGTACCTCATCTTCCAGCGCTTCCTGCGCCACGACCCGACCGACCCGACCTGGGCCGGCCGCGACCGCTTCGTGCTCTCCCCGGGGCACACCTCCCTCACGCTGTACACCCAGCTCTTCCTGTCCGGTTACGGACTGTCGCTGGACGACCTGAAGGCCTTCCGGGTCGCGGGCAGCCGCACCCCCGGCCACCCCGAGCACGGCCACACCGCCGGCGTCGAGACCACCACCGGCCCGCTCGGCCAGGGTGTCGGCAACGCGGTGGGCATGGCGATGGCCGCCCGCTACGAGCGCGGCCTGTTCGACCCGGACGCGCCGGCCGGCGCCTCGCCGTTCGACCACACCATCTGGGCGATCGTCTCCGACGGCGACCTCCAGGAGGGCATCTCCGCCGAGGCGTCCTCGCTGGCCGGCCACCAGAAGCTGGGCAACCTGGTCGCGCTGTACGACGACAACCACATCTCCATCGAGGGCGACACCGCCACCGCGTTCTCCGAGGACGTGCTGGCCCGCTACGAGGCGTACGGCTGGCACGTCCAGCGGGTCGTCCCGAAGTCGGACGGCGACATCGACGTCGTCGCGCTGGCCGCCGCGCTGGAGGCCGCCAAGGCGGAGACCGGCAAGCCGTCGATCATCGCGATGCGCACCATCATCGCCTGGCCCGCGCCGAACGCCCAGGACACCGCCAAGGCGCACGGCTCGGCCCTCGGCGACGCCGAGATCGCCGCCACCAAGAAGGTGCTGGGCTTCGACCCGCAGAAGACCTTCGAGGTGACCGACGAGGTCGTCGGGCACGCCCGCGAGGTCGTGCAGCGCGGCCAGGCCGCCCGCACCGCCTGGGAGGAGCAGCTGCGCGAGTGGCGCGCCGCCAACCCGCAGCGCGCCGCCGAGTACGACCGGATCCAGATCGGCGAGCTGCCCGACGGCTGGGAGAAGGCCCTGCCGGTCTTCCCGGCCGGCAAGGACGTCGCCACCCGCAAGGCCTCGGGCGACACGCTGAAGGCCGTCGGCAAGCTGGTCCCCGAGCTGTGGGGCGGCTCCGCGGACCTCGCCGAGTCCAACCTGACCACCATCGACGAGGAGTCCTCCTTCCTTCCGGAGGGCAACTCGCTCAAGAGCGCCTCGCCGTACGGCCGCACCGTCCACTACGGCATCCGCGAGCACGCCATGGGCTCCGTGATGAACGGCATCGCGCTGCACGGCCGCACCCGCATCTACGGCGGCACCTTCCTGGTGTTCTCCGACTACATGCGCCCCGCGGTCCGGCTCGCCGCGCTGATGAAGCTGCCGGTGGTCTACGTCTGGACGCACGACTCGATCGGCCTCGGCGAGGACGGCCCGACCCACCAGCCGGTCGAGCACCTGGCCGCGCTGCGCGCCATCCCCGGCCTCGCGGTGGTCCGCCCGGCGGACGCCAACGAGACCGCCGTGGTGTGGCGCACCGTGCTGGAGCGGCAGACCAGCCACCCCGGCCCGGTCGGCCTGGTGCTGACCCGGCAGGGCGTGCCGACCTTCGACCGCGAGGTGTTCGGCTCCGCCGAGGGCGCGGCCAAGGGCGGTTACGTGCTGGCCGAGGCCGAGGGCGGCGAGCCCAAGGTGATCCTGCTCGGCACCGGCTCCGAGGTGCAGCTGGCGATGCAGGCCCGCGAGGCGCTGCAGGCCGAGGGCACCCCCACCCGGGTGGTGTCGATGCCGTCCGTGGAGTGGTTCGCCGAGCAGGACCAGGCGTACCGCGACAGCGTGCTGCCGCCGAACGTCCGGGCCCGGGTCTCGGTCGAGGCGGGCATCGCCCAGGGCTGGCGCGAGCTGGTCGGCGACGCCGGTCGGATCATCAGCCTGGAGCACTTCGGCGCCTCCGCCGACTACAAGGTGCTCTACCAGGAGTTCGGCATCACCGCGGACGCCGTCGCCAACGCGGCCCGCGCCTCGCTGCGCACGGTCGAGGCCGTCTCCCGCTAGCGGTCACACCCGGCCCGGGGGGACCGCACTCCCCCCGGGGCCGGGTCCCCGGACTCCACCGCAGACGTACGAAGAACAGAAGAAGAGGGACTGAAGCACCATGACCGACGCATTGAACCGCCTCAGCGAAGAAGGCGTGGCGATCTGGCTGGACGACCTCAGCCGGGAGCGCCTGAACTCCGGCAACCTGGCCGAGCTGGTGCAGGAGAAGCACGTCGTCGGCGTCACCACCAACCCGACCATCTTCCAGAAGGCGATCGCCGGCAACGGCGCCTACAACCGCCAGCTGGAGGACCTCGCGGTGCGCAAGGTCACCACCGACGAGGCCGTCCGCATGATCACCACCTCGGACGTCCGCGACGCCGCCGACGTGCTGCGCCCGGTGTACGACGCCTCCAACGGCCGTGACGGCCGGGTCTCCATCGAGGTCGACCCGCGCCTCGCCCACGAGACCGCCGCGACCGTCGCCGAGGCCAAGCAGCTGTGGTGGCTGGTCGACCGCCCGAACGTGCTGATCAAGATCCCCGCCACGCTGGCCGGCCTGCCCGCGATCAGCGCCGTCCTGGCCAAGGGCATCAGCGTCAACGTCACGCTGATCTTCTCGCTGGAGCGCTACAAGGCCGTCATCGACGCCCACCTGACCGGCCTGGAGCAGGCCAAGGCCGCCGGCCTGGACCTCTCGCAGATCGAGTCGGTCGCCTCGTTCTTCGTCTCCCGGGTGGACACCGAGATCGACAAGCGCCTGGACGCCCTCGGCGGCGAGACCAAGGAGCTGCGCTCCAAGGCCGCCGTGGCCAACGCCCGCCTCGCCTACCAGGCGTACGAGGAGGTCTACGGCTCGGTCGACGGCGGCAAGCCCGCCTCGGCCCGCTGGGCGGCCCTGGAGGCGGCCGGCGCCAAGCCGCAGCGCCCGCTGTGGGCGTCCACCGGCGTCAAGGACCCGAACCTGCCGGACACCCTGTACGTGACCGAGCTGGTCGCCCCGGGCACCGTCAACACCATGCCCGAGGCCACCCTGGACGCCACCGACGACCACGGCGTCGTTACTGGCGACACCATCACCCCCAACTACGCGGACGCCAAGGCCGTGCTGGACGCGGTCACCGCGGCCGGCGTGGACTACGACGACGTGGTCCGGGTGCTGGAGGAGGAGGGCGTGCAGAAGTTCGAGGTCTCCTGGAACGAGCTGCTCGACACCGTCACCGCCGCGCTCCGGTCGCACGGCGACAACTGACACCTGCTCACGGAATCGACGCACGGAAAGCGGAGCACACCACAGTGAGCAACACCCAGCCGTACCCGGACGTGGAGGGAACGGAGCCGGCCGCGGGAGACACCCCGGTCCGGCCCGCCAACCCGCTGCGGGACCCCGCCGACCGCCGGCTCCCGAGGATCGCCGGGCCGTCCGGCCTGGTGATCTTCGGGGTCACCGGCGACCTGTCGCGCAAGAAGCTGATGCCGGCCGTCTACGACCTCGCCAACCGCGGCCTGCTGCCGCCGGGCTTCTCGCTGATCGGCTTCGCCCGGCGCGAATGGGCCGACGAGGACTTCGCGCAGGTGGTGCACGACGCCGTCAAGGAGCACGCGCGCACCCCCTTCCGCGAGGAGGTCTGGCAGCAGCTCGCCAAGGGCATGCGGTTCGTCCAGGGCGACTTCGGCGACGACGACGCCTTCGACACGCTGCGCCGCACCATCGAGGAACTCGACCAGGCGCAGGGCACCAGCGGCAACTTCGCGTTCTACCTGTCGGTGCCGCCGAAGTTCTTCCCCACCGTGGTCCAGCAGCTGAAGAAGCACGGCCTGACCGACCCGGCGCCGGGCTCCTGGCGCCGGGCGGTCATCGAGAAGCCGTTCGGCCACGACCTGGCCAGCGCCCAGGAGCTGAACCGGATCGTCCACGAGGTCTTCCCCCGTGACGAGGTCTTCCGGATCGACCACTACCTGGGCAAGGAGACCGTCCAGAACATCCTGGCGCTCCGCTTCGCCAACCAGATGTTCGAGCCGATCTGGAACCGGTCGTACGTCGACCACGTGCAGATCACCATGGCCGAGGACATCGGCATCGGCGGCCGGGCCGGCTACTACGACGGCATCGGCTCCGCCCGGGACGTCATCCAGAACCACCTGCTCCAGCTGATGGCGCTGACCGCCATCGAGGAGCCCGCGTCCTTCCACCCGAAGGCGCTGGTCGCCGAGAAGCTGAAGGTGCTCAGCGCCGTCAAGCTCCCCGCCGACCTGGGCAAGCACACCGTGCGCGGCCAGTACACCTCCGGCTGGCAGGGCGGCGAGGAGGTGGTCGGCTACCTGGACGAGGACGGCATCAACCCCGAGTCCAAGACCGACACCTACGCGGCCATCAAGCTGGAGATCAACAACCGGCGCTGGGCCGGCGTGCCGTTCTACCTGCGCACCGGCAAGCGGCTGGGCCGCCGGGTCACCGAGATCGCGGTGGTCTTCCAGCGCGCCCCGTACCTGCCGTTCGACTCCTACGCCACCGAGGAGCTCGGCCAGAACGCCCTGGTGATCCGCGTCCAGCCGGACGAGGGCGTCACCGTGCGCTTCGGCTCGAAGGTCCCCGGCACCGCGCTGGAGGTCCGCGACGTCACCATGGACTTCGCCTACGGCGAGTCGTTCACCGAGTCCAGCCCCGAGGCGTACGAGCGACTCATCCTGGACGTCCTGCTCGGCGACGCCAACCTCTTCCCGCGGCACCAGGAGGTCGAGCTGTCCTGGCAGATCCTCGACCCGATCGAGCAGTACTGGGACGCCAACGGCAAGCCCGCGCAGTACCCGGCCGGCACCTGGGGCCCGGTCGAGGCGGACGAGATGCTCGCACGAGACGGCAGGAGCTGGCGCCGCCCATGAAGATCGACCTGACGAACACCACGTCCAGCAAGATCAACGCTGCCCTGATGGACGCCCGCCGGGCCAGCGGTTCGACCGCCGCCGGCATGGTGCTGACCCTGGTCATCGTGACCGACGAGGGCAGCGCCTACGACGCCCTGAAGGCCGCCAACGACGCCTCCCGCGAGCACCCCTCGCGGACCCTGGCCGTCATCAAGCGGGCCGGCCGCTCGCCCCGCGCCCGGGCCGAGACCCGGCTGGACGCGGAGATCCTGGTCGGCAGCGACGCCGGCAGCGGCGAGACCGTCGTCCTGCGCATGCACGGCGAACTCGCCTCGCACGCCCAGTCCGTGGTGCTGCCGCTGCTGCTGCCGGACGCCCCCGTGGTGGTCTGGTGGCCGGACAACGCGCCGCTCAACCCCGCCCAGGACCCGCTCGGCGCGCTCGCCCAGCGCCGGATCACCGACGCGGTGACCGCCGAGTCCCCGGTCGGCCAGCTCGCCCAGCGGGCCTCCGGCTACACGCCCGGCGACACCGACCTGGCGTGGACCCGGATCACCGGCTGGCGCTCCATGCTGGCCGCCGCGCTCGACCAGCGCGACGTCGCGATCACCGCCGCGGTGGTCGAGGGCGAGTCGTACAACCCCAGCGTCGAACTGCTCGGCCTGTGGCTGCACAACCGCCTGCGGGTGCCGGTCGAACGGGTCGTCACCGGCGGCCCCGGCATCACCGCCGTCACGCTGCGCACCAAGGACGGCGACATCGTCCTGGACCGCCCCGACGGCCTGCTCGGCACCCTGTCGATGCCCGGTGCGCCCGACCGCATGGTCGCGCTCAAGCGCCGCGACACCGCCGAACTGATCGCCGAGGAACTGCGCCGCCTCGACCCCGACGACATCTACGCCACCGCCGTCCGCACCCCCGTGGACCGGCTGCGCGAACGGATCGCCGGAGTCGAGCACGCGGGCCCCGGCGGCACCGTCGAGGGCCACGCCGCAGAACACGCGGTCGCGGAACACCCGGTCGGCGAGCAGGAGACGCCCGCCGCCACCAAGAAGGCCGCCGCCCGCAGGAAGAGCGCCCAGTGAGCGCCGGGACGGTCCTGGTCCACCGCGACCCGGCCCTGCTCGCCGAAGCGGCCGCCGCCCGCCTGATCACCACCGTGGTCGACGCGCAGGCCGCACGCGGCAACGCCCACCTGGTGCTCACCGGCGGCCGCAACGGCAACGCCCTGCTCGCCGCGCTCGCCGCCCACCCGGCGCGCGACACGGTGAACTGGGCGCAGGTCGACCTCTGGTGGGGCGACGAGCGGTACCTCCCGCACGACGACCCGGAGCGCAACGCCGTCCAGGCCGCCGCGTTCCTGGACGCCGTCCGACCGCTCGGCGCCCGCATCCACCAGATGCCCGCCGACGACGGCGCCTCCCCCGAGGACGCCGCCGCCCGCTACGCCGCGGACCTGGCCGCGGCCGGCGCGGTCTTCGACGTCCTGCTCCTGGGCGTCGGCCCGGACGCGCACGTCGCCTCGCTGTTCCCCGGCCACCCCGGGGTCCACGAGACCGGCAGCACCGTCATCGCCGTCCACGACTCGCCGAAGCCCCCGCCGACGCGGATCTCCCTGTCCCTCCCCACCCTCCGCACCGCCCGCCAGGTGTGGCTCCTCGCCGCCGGCCCCGACAAGGCCGACGCCGTCGCCCTGGCCCGCACCACCGGGGACGCGAACACCGCCCCGGCGGGCGCGGTGACGGGCACCGAGAAGACCCTCTGGCTCCTGGACGAGGCGGCAGCCGCCAAACTGTCCTGACGCCCCGTCAACCCCCTGCGCCCACCCACCCGGCACCCCGCCGAGTGAGGTGACCCGACACCCGGACCGCCCGCAGCTTCCCACGCTCCATCAGGAACCTGCGGCCGGCCCGCGAAGGGGAACGCAGCAAGCCAGAAGCCGCCCACCCGGAGAACTCGAATCCCCGGGTGGGCGGCTTCAGCCGTTTCGGGTGCACTCCCGTGAGGGGCCGCGCACCCAGCAGAAAGCCGCCCGTCCAGGGAATCCGGTCCCCGGTGGGCGGCTTTCGCGTTGCCGTACGGCTCAGATCTCGCCGCGCAGCTTGGCCAGCGCCTCGGCGAGAATCGCCTCGCCGTCCGCGTCCGTCCGCCGCTCGCGCACATAGGCGAGGTGGGTCTTGTAGGGCTCGTTGCGGGCCGGGGCGGGCGGGTTGTGCTCGTCCTGGCCGGCGGGGAACCCGCAGCGGGGGCAGTCCCAGGTGTCCGGGATGGCCGCCTCCGCGGCGAAACTGGGGCGCGTCTCGTGCTTGTTCGCGCACCAGAAGGAGATCCGGTTGCGGGGGGCGGACTCGCCGCGCTCCGCCTCCCCCATCGGGCCGGCACCGACTCTGCTGCCTCGGATCGCGTTGCCACTTGCCACGGTCTGACTCCCCTGCGTGCTGGTGCCGTCCGGCCGCGGCTGGGCGGACGGTGGCGAAGTCGTCCTAGTGTAAGCGGCGGTTAAGGCTGCGCCACACCGCCGGCCGACTTCCTGTCAGATGCGAACGTCAGCTGCTGCCCTTGAGCAGCAGGCCGAGCACGATGATGCAGGCGAACCAGGCCAGGCCGATCACGATGGTGATGCGGTCGAGGTTCCGCTCGGCCACCGCGGAACCGCCGCCGGTGGACATCGCGCCACCGCCGAACATGTCGGACAGACCGCCGCCCTTGCCCTTGTGCAGCAGCACCAGCATGATCATCAGCACGCTGAGGACGATCAGCGCAATCTCGAACCCGAGAACCACGACGGGACCAACTCTCTCGAATCTTCGGCGAAGGGGCCGGGCCCGCGTTACGCGGTCCGGCCCCAAAGCCTACGTTGCTGCGGCGGCGTTAGCCTACTGCCTGGTCGCGGAAGCGCACGATCTTGACGAACTCGTCGGCGTCCAGCGAGGCGCCGCCGATCAGTCCGCCGTCGATGTCGGGCTTGGCCATCAGGCCGGCCGCCGACGAGGACTTCACCGAACCGCCGTACAGGACACGGACCTTGTCGGCCAGGTCGGTGCCGTACAGCTCGCCGAGCCGGGCCCGGATCGCGCCGCACACCTCCTGCGCGTCCTCGGGCGTCGCGACCTCGCCGGTGCCGATCGCCCAGACCGGCTCGTAGGCGACGACGATGCTCTCCGCGTCGCCGGCCGGGACGCCGTCCAGCGCGCCGTCCAGCTGCGCCAGGGTGTACGCGACGTGGGTGCCGGCCTTGCGGATCTCCAGCGGCTCGCCGATGCACAGGATCGGGGTGATCCCGTTGCGGTAGGCGGCCTTCACCTTGGCGTTGACGATCTCCTCGTTCTCGCCGTGGTACTGGCGGCGCTCGGAGTGGCCGATCACCGCGTAGGCGCAGTTCAGCTTCGCCAGCATCGCGCCGGACACCTCGCCGGTGTAGGCGCCGCCGTCGTGCTGGGAGATGTCCTGCGAGCCGTACTTGATCTTCAGCTTGTCGCCGTCGACCAGGGTCTGCACGGAGCGCAGGTCGGTGAACGGGACCAGCACCGCGACCTCGACGGCCGCGTAGTCCTTGTCGGCCAGCGAGAACGCCAGCTTCTGGGTGTGGCGGATGGCCTCGAAGTGGTCGAGGTTCATCTTCCAGTTGCCCGCCATCAGCGGGAGACGCTCAGTCATGTCTCTCTCAGTCCTCCAGGGCGGCGAGACCGGGAAGGGTCTTGCCCTCCAGGTACTCGAGGCTCGCGCCACCGCCGGTCGAGATGTGTCCGAACTTCGTCTCGTCGAACCCGAGGGTGCGCACCGCTGCCGCCGAGTCGCCGCCGCCGACCACCGTGAACGCGTCGGAGTCGAGCAGCGCCTGGGCCACGGCCCGGGTGCCGTCCGCGAACGCCGGGTGCTCGAACACGCCCATCGGGCCGTTCCAGAACACCGTCTTCGCGTCGGCGATCTTCTCCGCGAACAGCTGCGCGGTCTTCGGACCGATGTCCAGGCCCAGCGCGCCGTCCGGGATGGCGTCCACGTCGACCACCGCGTAGTCCTCGACCGGGGCGCCGGTCTTGACGTCCGGGAAGCTGCCGGACACCGCGGTGTCCAGCGGGATCACGAACTCCACGCCCTGCTCGGCGCCGCGCTTCAGGTAGTCCTGGACGACCGGGATCTGGTCCTCCTGGAGCAGTGAGGCACCGACGCCGTGGCCCTGGGCGGCAATGAAGGTGTACATCATGCCGCCGCCGATCAGGATCCGGTCGGCCTTGCCGAGCAGGTTCTCGATCACGCCGACCTTGTCGGAGACCTTGGAGCCGCCGAGCACCACCACGTACGGGCGGGCCACGTCCTCGGTGAGGCGCTTCAGGACGCCCACCTCGGTGGCGATCAGGTCGCCGACGGCGTGCGGCAGGCGGGCCGGCAGGTCGTAGACGGAGGCGTGCTTGCGGTGCACCGCACCGAAGCCGTCGCCGACGTACAGGTCCGCCAGGGCGGCCAGCTGATCGGCGAACGCGCCGCGCTCGGCGTCGTCCTTGGAGGTCTCGCCGGCGTTGAAGCGCAGGTTCTCCAGCAGCGTGACCTCGCCGTCGCCGAGAGCGGCGACGGTGGCCTTCGCGCTGTCCCCGACCGTGTCGGTGGCGAAGCTCACCGGGCGGCCCAGGATCTCGCCGAGGCGGACCGCCACCGGCGCGAGCGAGAACTTCGGGTCCGGCTCGCCCTTCGGGCGGCCCAGGTGCGAAGCGACGACCACCCGGGCGCCGCGCTCGACGAGCTTGGCGATGGTCGGCGCGACGGCGCGGATCCGGCCGTCGTCGGTGATGGTGTCACCGGACAGCGGCACGTTGAGGTCGGCGCGGACGAACACCCGCTTGCCGGAGACCTCCAGGTCTTCGATCGTCTTCACGGTCTTGCTCCTCGATGGATGGATCGGCAGGCGGCGACACGGGGCAGCGCATCACCGGGAAGGGTAGGACGGACGAGGGTGGGCGCAGCGGCAGGGCCCGGTCGGCGGTGACAGCCGTCCGGGCCCTGCCCCTTACGTCACGTCAGCTACCGCTGGGAGTCAGAGCTGCTCGCCGATGATGGCGACCAGGTCGACGAGGCGGTTCGAGTAGCCGAACTCGTTGTCGTACCAGCCGAGCACCTTGACCTGGTTCCCCTGAACCATCGTCAGCTTCGAGTCGAAGATGCAGGAGTGCGGGTCGTTCACGATGTCCGAGGACACGATCGGGTCTTCGGTGTACGCCAGGATGCCCTTCAGCGAGCCCTCCTGGGCGGCCTTCTGGAACGCGGCGTTGACCTCGTCCTTGGTGACCTCGCGCTCCAGGGTGACCACCAGGTCGGTGATGGAGCCGGTCGGGACCGGGACGCGCAGCGAGGTGCCGTCCAGCTTGCCCTTCAGCTGCGGCAGCACCAGGGCGGTGGCCTTGGCGGCGCCGGTCGAGGTCGGAATGATGTTCTGCGAGGCGGCGCGGGCGCGACGCAGGTCCTTGTGCGGGAAGTCCAGGGTGACCTGGTCGTTGGTGAAGGCGTGCACGGTGGTCATCAGACCCTTGACGATGCCGAAGTTCTCGTCCAGCACCTTCGCCATCGGCGCCACGCAGTTGGTGGTGCAGGAGGCGTTCGAGATGATGTCGTGCGCAGCCGCGTCGTACTTGTCGTCGTTGACGCCCAGCACGATGGTGATGTCCTCGTCGGTGGCGGGCGCCGAGATGACGACCTTCTTCGCACCGGCCGCCAGGTGCTTCTTCGCACCCTCGGCCTTGGTGAAGATACCGGTGGACTCGACGACGATGTCGGCGCCCAGCGCGGCCCAGGGAAGGTTGGCGGGGTCCCGCTCGGCGGTGACCTTGAAGGTGTGGCCATCGACCGTGATGGTGTCCTCGGTGTGCGAGACCTCGCCGGGGAAGGTACCGAGAGTGGTGTCGTACTTGAGCAGGTGAGCCAGCGTCTTGGTGTCGGTCAGGTCGTTGACGCCGACGATTTCGATGTCGGCGCCCTGCGCCTTGACCGCACGGAAGAAGTTGCGGCCGATGCGGCCGAACCCGTTGATGCCTACCCGGATCGTCACGAACCGATCTCCTTACAGGTACGCCGGGCCGGAGCCCGACGGGGGTGAAATTTTGGGTTTTCCCCGACCACTGCTGACCCTACCTCCCCCAAGTGTCGCAAGGCACATCGCCTCACCGGTAGGGCGCAAGGGCCCAGATGGCCGAAAGGAGCGTGCGGGCTTGTCCGCGGCGGATGCCGCGTCATGCTCCGCACGCCCCTTCGGGGTTGCGTTCCGGGAGGCTGACGGCCTGTCAGTTCAGGGCCATCTCCTCCGTGAGGTTGGCCTCGGTGTTGGGCAGGCCGAGTTCGGCAGCACGCTTGTCGGCCATCGCCAGCAGGCGACGGATCCGGCCCGCGACCGCGTCCTTGGTCAGCGGCGGGTCGGCGAGCGCGCCGAGCTCCTCCAGCGAGGCCTGCTTGTGCTGCATGCGCAGCGCGCCGGCCGCCGCCAGGTGCTCGGGCACCTCCTCGCCGAGGATCTCCAGCGCGCGGGCGACCCGGGCGCCGGCCGCGACCGCGGCGCGGGCCGAGCGGCGCAGGTTGGCGTCGTCGAAGTTGGCCAGCCGGTTGGCGGTGGCCCGCACCTCGCGGCGCATCCGGCGCTCCTCCCAGGCCAGCACCGACTCGTGCGCGCCGAGGCGGGTGAGCAGCGCGCCGATCGCGTCGCCGTCGCGGATCACCACCCGGTCGACGCCGCGCACCTCGCGGGCCTTGGCCGGGATGCCGAGCCGACGGGCCGCGCCGACCAGGGCCAGCGCCGCCTCCGAGCCCGGGCAGGTGATCTCCAGCGAGGAGGAGCGGCCCGGCTCGGTGAGCGAGCCGTGCGCCAGGAACGCACCGCGCCACGCGGCCTCCGCGTCGCAGGTCGCACCGGACACCACCGCCGGGGGCAGGCCCCGGATCGGCCGTCCGCGTCCGTCCACCAGCCCGGTCTGCCGGGCCAGCAACTCGCCGTCCTTCACCACCCGCACCACGTACCGGCTGCCGCGACGCAGCCCGCCGGGGGCCATCACCACCAGATCCGAGGAGTGTCCGAAGATCTCCAGGAGGTCCTTGCGCAGCCGCCGTGCCGCAATGCCGGTGTCCAGCTCCGCCTCGATCACGATGCGGCCGCTCACAATGTGCAGTCCGCCCGCAAAACGCAGGATCGCCGAGACCTCCGCCTTGCGGCAGCAGGCACGGGTGACGGGAAGCCGGGAGATCTCGTCTTTCACCGCTGCCGTCATCGCCATGGGCCGATCCTTCCATGAGTCCGGAAAATCCGGTCGTACGCCGCGGCCAAGAGCTCCGGGTCGTGTCGCGGGGTGCCGTCGGCGCGGGCCACCCGGTCGAGCACCAGGGCGGCGCCCATCCGCTTCGCGGCCTGCTCCAGGCCCGTCAGGTCGGCGATCCCGAAAGCGCCTCCGCTGACGGCCCGCTCATCCACCAGGATCGCATCCACCGCGAGGTCCGGAGCGTGGTCGGCGATCACCTCCAGGTGGCGCTGCGGGGTGAAGCCCTCGGTCTCGCCGGGCTGCGGCGCCAGGTTGAGGGTCAGCAGCCGGCGGGCCCGGGTCTCGACCAGGGCCTTGGCCAGCTCCGGCACCAGCAGGTGCGGCAGCACGCTGGTGAACCAGGACCCGGGGCCGAGCACCACCCAGTCCGCCTCCAGCACCGCCTGCACCGCGTCCGGGACGGCCGGCGGCTCGTCCGGCAGCAGCCGGACCGACTGCACCGTGCCGGGCGTCACCGCCACCGCGGCCTGGCCGCGCACCGCCGTCACCTCGCCCGGTCGCAGCGGGTCGTGGCCGCGCACCTGCGCCTCGATGTCCAGCGGCACCGCGGACATCGGCAGCACCCGGCCCTGCACGTTCAGCAGCCGGCCCACCCAGTTCAGCGCCTCCACCGGGTCGCCGAGCTTCTCCCACAGCGCCACGATCAGCAGGTTGCCGACGGCGTGGCCGCCGAGCTCTCCGTTGCCGGTGAAGCGCTGCTGGATCACCTCGGACCAGGTCCGGCCCCAGTCGTCGTCCCCGCACAGCGCGGCCAGCGCCTTGCGCAGGTCGCCGGGCGGGAGCACGCCGAGCTCGGCGCGCAGCCGCCCGCTGGAGCCGCCGTCGTCGGCGACGGTGACGACGGCGGTCAGCTCGGTGGTCAGCCGGCGCAGCGCGGACAGCGACGCGGACAGGCCCTGACCGCCGCCCAGGGCGGCGATCTTCGGCGCGCCGGGACGCTGCCCGGAGGTCCGCTCGGCAGGTCTGGTCCGGAGCTGCTGCCGCGCTGGCACGTATCCCGTCACGCCGACCCCATGTTCCTGTCTCGTGCACGGCCGGGGCGGCGGTACGGGTGGTTCCCGGCCGCTACTCCCGGCCCATGTCCCGGTGGACCAGCACCGTCTCGACCCCGTCCGCGATCAGACGTTTCGTCAGCTGCTCGGACATCGCGACACTGCGGTGTTTGCCTCCGGTGCAGCCTACGGCAAGCGTCATGTAGCGCTTCCCCTCGCGGCGGTAACCCTCGGTGATGATCCGCAGCAGCTCGGTGTAACCGTCCAGGAAGGGCTGCGCCCCGGGCTGCTGGAACACGTACTCTGCCACGTCCGGATCGGTTCCGGTACGGGCCCGCAGCTCCGGAACCCAGTGCGGGTTCGGCAGGAAGCGGCAGTCCACCACCAGGTCGGCGTCGACCGGCAGGCCGTACTTGAAGCCGAACGACATCACGGTGGCGCGCAGCTCCGGCTCGTCCTGGCCGGCGAACTGGGCGTCCATCTTGGCGCGCAGCTGGTGCACGTTGAGGTTCGAGGTGTCGACCACCAGGTCGGCCTCGCCGCGCAGCTCGCGGAGCAGCTCGCGCTCGCGGGCGATGCCGTCGACGATCCGGCCGTCGGCCTGCAGCGGGTGCGGGCGGCGCACCGACTCGAAGCGGCGCACCAGGGCGTCGTCGGAGGAGTCCAGGAACACCACCCGCAGGCGGACGCCGCGCTTCTCCAGCTCCTCCAGCGAGGTCAGCAGGTCGTCGAAGAACGTGCGGCCGCGCACGTCGACCACCACGCCGATCCGCGGCACCGCGCCCTGCGAGCGGGCCCCCAGGTCGACCATGGTGGGAATCAGCGCCGGCGGCAGGTTGTCGACCACGAACCAGCCGAGGTCCTCCAGGCACTTGGCCGCGGTGGAACGGCCCGCCCCGGACATGCCGGAGATGATCACCAGCTCGGGGGTGCTCTCTCCCCCGTTGGACACAGTCACGTCTCTTCCCCGCTTCTCGGTACTGCTGTGGCGCTACTGTCTTCGATGATCTCGCCGGTCGCGGTGTTCACTGCGAATGCGGCAGGTGTACGGGAGGCCAAGGCTGCGGCAACAGTCTCGGCCGTCCGGCGCCCGATCCCCGGGACCTCGCACAACTCGTCGACGGTGGCCGCGCGGAGCTTCTTCAGCGAACCGAAGTGCTTCAGCAGGGCCCGGCGGCGAGTCTCGCCGAGGCCGGGGACGGAGTCCAGTTCCCCCGCCGTGAGCCGCTTGGCCCGCTTCGAGCGCTGGTAGGTGATGGCGAACCTGTGCGCCTCGTCGCGCACCCGCTGCAGCAGGTACAGGCCCTCGCTGGAACGCGGCAGCACCACCGGGTCGTCCTCCCCCGGCAGCCACACCTCCTCCAGCCGCTTCGCCAGGCCGCACACCGCGACGTCGTCCATGCCCAGCTCGTCCAACGCCCGCTTCGCGGCCGCGACCTGCGGCTGCCCGCCGTCGACCACCAGCAGCTGCGGCGGGTACGCGAAACGCTTCGGGCGGCCGCTCTCGTCGATCAGCGACTCGCCCTCCTCCGGGACGGCCCACTCGCCGGTCTGCTCGCGCTCCTGGAGGTAGCGGCGGAACCTGCGGGTGATCACCTCGTGCATCGAGCGGACGTCGTCCTGGCCCTCGAAGCCCTTGATCTGGAACCGGCGGTACTCGCTCTTGCGGACCAGGCCGTCCTCGAACACCACCATGGACGCCACCACGTCCTCGCCCTGCAGGTGCGAGATGTCGAAGCACTCGATCCGCAGCGGCGCCGAGTCCAGCTCCAGCGCCTCGGCGATCTCCTGGAGCGCCCGGCTGCGGGTCGTCAGGTCCGAGGCGCGCTTGGTCTTGTGCAGCGCCAGCGCCTGCTGGGCGTTCCGCTGCACCGTCTCCATCAGGTCCTTCTTGTCGCCGCGCTGCGGCACCCGCAGATCGACCTGGGCGCCGCGCAGGCCCGACAGCCACTCGTGCACGGCCTCCTCCGGCATCGCCGGCACCAGCACCTCGCGCGGCACCTGCTCGGTGCCCGCGCCGTACAGCTGCTGCAGCGCGTGCTCGACCAGGCCCGCCGTGTCCACGTCCTCGACCTTGTCGGTCACCCAGCCGCGCTGACCGCGCACCCGGCCGCCGCGGACGTGGAAGATCTGCACGGCCGCTTCGAGCTCGTCCTCGGCGACCGCCAGCAGGTCCGCGTCGGTGCCGTCGCCCAGCACCACCGCGTTCTTCTCCATCGCGCGCCGCAGCGCCCCCAGGTCGTCGCGCAGCCGGGCCGCCTTCTCGTACTCCATCTCGGCGGCCGCGTCCTGCATCTGCAGCTCCAGGCGGCGCAGGTAGTTGCCCGTCCGGCCGGCCATGAAGTCGCAGAACTCCTCGGCGAGTTCACGGTGCTCGGCGGCGGTCACCCGGCCCACGCACGGCGCCGCGCACTTGCCGATGTAGCCCAACAGGCAGGGCCGGCCGACCTGTTGGGCCCGCTTGAACACGCCGTTCGAGCACGTCCGCACCGGGAACACCCGCAGCATCAGGTCGACCGTCTCGCGAATCGCCCACGCGTGCCCGTACGGGCCGAAGTAGCGCACGCCCTTCTTGTGCGCCCCGCGCATCACCTGGACCCGCGGGAACTCCTCGTTCAGCGTGACCGCCAGCTCCGGGTAGCTCTTGTCGTCCCGGTACTTGACGTTGAACCGCGGGTCGAACTCCTTGATCCAGGAGTACTCCAGCTGCAGCGCCTCGACCTCGGTGGACACCACCGTCCACTCCACCGACGCCGCGGTGGTCACCATCGTCGCGGTACGCGGATGCAGGTTCGCGACGTCCTGGAAGTACGAGGACAGCCGCTGCCGCAGGTTCTTCGCCTTGCCGACGTAGATGACCCGCCCGTGCGTGTCACGGAACTTGTACACCCCGGGCGAGAGCGGGATCGCCCCCGGAGCCGGACGGTAGGTGGACGGGTCAGCCATGCTCCTACCGTACCGACTGGCGCCGACACCTCGCGGCGATCACCAGCAACCGGACTCCTCCTGCCACGGACATCTACCACTCCGACCGGCTGTCCGCGGCAGATCCGCGAAACCGGACCCGGCCGGGCCGTTCTCCGCGAATCTGCGGTCGACCGATGTCAATGCCGCCCGGGAGAAGGACTGCTGTGAACGACCAGCCCCTGTTGGCCAACCCCGACCATTGGAGCGAGTTGGCCGGACTGCACCACTGGCGCACCCGGGCCTTCGTCGACCACCACGAGGAGCGCATCAGGCGCACCCAGCTGGAACACGACCTGCGGTCGATCGCGGCCATGGCCGCCGACCTGGCGGACCGGTCCAAGCGGATGCCGTGCTTGCTGCGCACGACGGTCGGGGAGGAACGGACCGTCTACCACTCGGCCGACGCCCCCTGCGGCCGGGTGACCGGCAGGGGGCGCAGCATCGAGTCGTTCACCCGGGTCCCCGAGGACCGAGTCGCGTACGCCGACCCCAAGTGGCGCTACATCTTCGTCGACCGCTGCTCCGCCTGTGGGTGGGACGACGCCGCCAGGGCCTACGGTCGGCGGCTGCTCGACACCAAGCTCCGTACGCAGTAGCGGATCGGGGCCCCGCCCCTGACGATGCGTCAGCCCTTGGTGACCTCCAGGTTCCCGTTCTGCACCGCGACCTGGTACTCCGGCAGCGGCTTCGGGGCCGGGCCGTCCAGCACCGCGCCGTCGGTGATCGCGAAACGGCTGCCGTGGCACAGGCACTGGATCTGTTCCTTGGCCACGCCGTTGACCAGGCAGCCGGCGTGGGTGCACTTCGCGCTGAAGGCCTTGTACTGGCCTGCGGTCGGCTGCGTCACGACGACGGCCTGGTCGCGGTACACCTTGCCGCCGCCGACCGGGATGCCCGCGGCCGAGCCGAGATCGATCGGGCCCGCGGACTTGGTCTCCTCCTTGCCGCCGTTCGACGAGCAGCCGGCCGCCGTGGCACCCGCCAGTGCAACGGCCGCGCAGCAGAGGACGGTACGACGGGACGCGACGGGCTCGGACATCGGGAACTCCTCGGTGCGGGGAAGGGCGCCAGCAACGTAGCACGCACAACGAGGTCCGCCCGGGGAGCCTCGTGCTCTCCCCGGGCGGACCTCGTTGACGCCCGCCGCCCGCCTTCGCGGGGGGCTACTTCTTCTTGCGCTTCACCGGCGTCGCGTCCGAGACGCCCGGGAGGATGTCCCTCAGGAACTTGCCGGTGTGGCTGGCCGTGGAGGCGGCGACCTCTTCCGGCGTGCCCTCGATGACGACGCTGCCGCCGCCGGAACCGCCCTCGGGGCCCATGTCGACCAGCCAGTCGGCGGTCTTGATGACGTCGAGGTTGTGTTCGATGACGATGACGGTGTTGCCCTTGTCGACCAGGCCTTCGAGGACCTTGATCAGCTTGCTGATGTCCTCGAAGTGCAGGCCGGTAGTGGGCTCGTCGAGGACGTAGACCGTGCGGCCGGTGGAGCGCTTCTGGAGTTCGGCGGAGAGCTTGACGCGCTGGGCCTCGCCGCCGGAGAGGGTGGTGGCGGGCTGGCCGAGGCGGACGTAGCCGAGGCCGACCTCCTTGAGGGTGCGCAGGTGGCGGGCGATCGCGGGGACGGCCTCGAAGAAGTCGAGGGCCTCCTCGATCGGCATGTCGAGCACCTCGGAGATGGACTTGCCCTTGTAGTGGACCTCCAGCGTCTCCCGGTTGTAGCGGGCGCCGTGGCAGACCTCGCAGGGGACGTAGACGTCCGGCAGGAAGTTCATCTCGATCTTGATGGTGCCGTCGCCGGAGCAGTTCTCGCAGCGGCCGCCCTTGACGTTGAACGAGAACCGGCCGGGCAGGTAGCCGCGGACCTTGGCCTCCTGGGTCTCCGCGAACAGCCGCCGCACGTGGTCGAAGACGCCGGTGTAGGTGGCCGGGTTGGAGCGCGGGGTGCGGCCGATCGGCGACTGGTCGACGTGCACGACCTTGTCGACCAGGTCGGTGCCGGTGATCCGGGTGTGCCGGCCGGGGACGCTGCGGGCGCCGTTCAGCTCACGGGCCAGGTGGGTGTAGAGGATGTCGTTGACCAGCGTCGACTTGCCGGAGCCGGAGACGCCGGTGACGGCGGTGAAGGTGCCGAGCGGGAAGGCGACCGTGACGTCCTTGAGGTTGTGCTCGCGGGCGCCGTGCACCACGATCTGCCGCTTCTTGTCGCGCGGGCGACGGGCGGCCGGGATCGGGATGGCGCGCTTGCCGGCCAGGTACTGGCCCGTCAGCGACTCGTCGTTCTTCAGCAGCTCCTTGAGCGAGCCGGAGTGGACGACCTTGCCGCCGTGCTCGCCGGCGCCGGGGCCGATGTCGACGATCCAGTCGGCGGTCTTGATGGTGTCCTCGTCGTGCTCGACGACGATCAGGGTGTTGCCGATGTCCCGCAGTCGGACCAGGGTCTCGATCAGGCGGTGGTTGTCGCGCTGGTGCAGGCCGATGGACGGCTCGTCCAGTACGTAGAGCACGCCGACCAGGCCGGAGCCGATCTGGGTGGCGAGCCGGATGCGCTGGGCCTCGCCGCCGGAGAGGGTGCCGGCGGCGCGGTTCAGCGAGAGGTAGTCGAGGCCGACGTCGACCAGGAAGCGCAGCCGCTCCAGGACCTCCTTGAGGACCCGCTCGGCGATCTTCTTGTCGCGGGCGTCGAGGCGGAGCGCACCGAGGAAGTCCGCGCAGTCGTTGATCGACATGGCGGAGACCTCGGCGATGGACTTCTCCATCACGGTGACCGCGAGGACCACCGGCTTGAGCCGGGTGCCCTTGCAGGTCGGGCAGGGCACCTCGCGCATGTAGCCCTCGAAGCGCTCGCGGCTGGAGTCGCTCTCCGACTCGGAGTGCCGCCGCGTCACGAACGGGACGGCGCCCTCGAACGCGGTGGTGTAGGAGCGCTCGCGGCCGTACCGGTTGCGGTAGCGCACCTCGACCTGGGTCTTGTGGCCGTACAGCAGGGCCTTGCGGGCGCGGACCGGGAGCCCGGCCCACGGGATGTCGGTGCGGAAGCCGAGTTCGCCGGCCAGCGCGTTGACCAGCCGCTGGAAGTACTCCTTGGTGGCGCCCTGCGACCACGGGTGGATGGCGCCCTCGTCGAGCGACTTCTCCGGGTCGGGGACGAGCAGCTCCGGGTCGACCTCCATCCGGTTGCCCAGGCCCGAGCAGTCGGGGCAGGCGCCGAACGGGGAGTTGAAGGAGAACGACCGCGGCTCCAACTCCTCGAAGGAGACGTCGTCGTAGGGGCAGTAGAGGTGCTCCGAGAACATCTTCTCGCGCTCGGGGTCGTCCTCCGGGAGGTCGACGAAGTCGAGCACCACCATGCCACCGGCCAGCTTGAGGGCCGTCTCCACCGAGTCGGTGAGGCGGCGCTTGGCACTGGACTTCACGGTGAGGCGGTCGATGACCACCTCGATGGTGTGCTTCTCCTGCTTCTTGAGCGTGGGCGGCTCGGTCAGCTGGACGGTCTGGCCGTCGACCCGGGCCCGGGCGTAGCCCTTGGACTGCAGGTCGGCGAAGAGGTCGACGAACTCGCCCTTGCGCTCCCGGACCACCGGGCTGAGCACCTGGAACCGGGTGCCCTCCTCCAGCGACAGCACCTTGTCGACGATGGCCTGCGGCGACTGCCGGGCGATCGGGCGGCCGCAGTGCGGACAGTGCGGCTTGCCGATCCGGGCGAACAGCAGGCGGAGGTAGTCGTACACCTCCGTGATGGTGCCGACGGTGGACCGCGGGTTGCGGCTGGTGGACTTCTGGTCGATCGAGACGGCCGGGGAGAGTCCCTCGATGAAGTCGACGTCGGGCTTGTCCATCTGCCCGAGGAACTGCCGGGCGTACGACGACAGCGACTCGACGTAGCGCCGCTGGCCCTCGGCGAAGATCGTGTCGAAGGCGAGCGAGGACTTGCCGGACCCGGAGAGGCCCGTGAAGACGATGAGGGAGTCCCGGGGCAGGTCGAGCGAGACGTTCTTGAGGTTGTGCTCGCGAGCACCGCGGACGACGAGGCGGTCTGCCACTGCTACTGGCGCCTTTCTCCGGGTCGAAATGTGAGGTGTGCTTCTTCCAGGATGCGCCCGCCAGCGTACTAGCTCATCTGTTCGAATACCGAACCTGTCCAGCGGGGTCCACCCAATTGAGTGAACGGCACCCGCGGCCGACGGTAGCGTCAACGACTGACAACCGTTCCGGGCAACGGCCCGGGCCGGTCGAGAACCGCCCGGAACCGCTCCACCGACCGTCGAAAGGCACCACCCGATGAGCGACGCGACCACCGCAGCCGAGCAGTTGCGGGCCACTGTCGAGAGCACCGACGTCCTGCTGCACACCCTGTCCGAGCTGAAGCCCGAAGACGTGTTCGAACCGTCCGGGCTGCCCGGCTGGACCCGCGGCCACGTGCTGGCGCACATCGCCCGCAACGCCGACTCGCTGGTCAACCTGCTGACCGGCGCCCGTACCGGCCGGGACATCCCGCAGTACGCGAGCCCGGCCGCCCGGGACGCCGACATCGAGGCCGGCTCCGGCCGGCCGCTGGAGGTGCAGCTGGCCGACGTCCGGGACAGCCAGCAGCGCTTCGTGGACGCCGCCCGGCTGCTCGCCCCCGAGCACTGGCAGGCCACCCTCACCCACCGCTCCGGCTACACCTTCCCGGCCTGGCAGCTGCCCGGGAAGCGGCTGGCCGAGTTGGAGTACCACCACGTCGACCTGAACGCCGGCTACACCCCGGCGCACTGGTCGGAGCCGTTCGCGATCGCCGAGTTCCGGCGCCTGGGCACCCACTTCGGCGCCCTCGACGGCCTGCCGGTGGTCCGGCTGATCGCCGAGGACACCGGACTGGAGGCCCGGCTCGGCGGCGCGGGCGAGCCGGAGCTGACCGTCGAGGGCCCGGTCCGGGCGCTCACCGGCTGGCTGTCCGGGCGTTCGGACGGCGACGGCCTGCAGGTGCACCGGGGCCACGAGGGCCTGGTCGACGCGCGCACCGCCCTGCCCGAGCTGCCCCCGATGGGATGATGGTGCCGGTTGACGGGACACCCCCAGCGGCAGCGAGGAGCGACGTGATGACGTACCACGGAACGGTCAGGGTCGGCGGTGCGCCGGACGTCCGGGAGCTGGCCCACCTGATCATCACCAAGGTGGCGGTCGGACCGTACGACAACAACGCCTACCTGCTGCGCTGCCGGGCCACCGACGAGCAGTTGCTGATCGACGCGGCCGCCGAGGCGCCGGTGCTGCTGGAGACCGTGGGCAGCCGGCTGGCCATGGTGGTCACCACCCACCGGCACCACGACCACTGGGGCGCGCTGGCCGAGGTGGTCGCCGCCACCGGGGCGCGCACCGCGGCCGGGCGGATCGACGCGGAGGGCATCGACGTGCCCACCGACGTCCCGCTGGAGGACGGCTCGGTGCTCCGGGTCGGGCAGATCGAGCTGACCGTCCGCCACCTGGTCGGCCACACCCCCGGCGCGATCGTGCTGGTCTACGACGACCCGCAGGGCCACCCGCACCTGTTCACCGGCGACTGCCTGTTCCCGGGCGGGGTGGGCAACACCTGGGGCGACCCGGCCGCCTTCGACTCGCTGTTCCGGGACGTCAACGGGAAGATCTTCGACGTCCTCCCGGACGAGACCTGGGTCTACCCGGGCCACGGCAACGACACCACGCTGGGCGCCGAGCGCCCGCACCTGCCGGAGTGGCGCGAACGCGGCTGGTGAGCGCACGCACGAGGGCCCCCGCCGGAGCGGGGGCCCTCGTGCGTGCCGTCAGGCCTCGATCTTCTCCGGCTTGTCGGAGTCGTCCTGCTTGCGCGCGGCGATCAGGCTGGTGACGGTGGTGACCGCCAGGGTGAGCAGGATGAAGCCCAGCGACACCGGGATGCTGATCTCCGGGACGTGCACCCCGGCCTCGTGCAGCGCGTGCAGCACCAGCTTCACGCCGATGAAGCCGAGGATCACCGACAGGCCGTAGGAGAGGTGGACCAGCTTCTTCAGCAGCCCGCCGATCAGGAAGTACAGCTGCCGCAGACCCATCAGCGCGAAGGCGTTGGCGGTGAAGACGATGTACGGGTCCTGGGTGAGACCGAAGATGGCGGGGATCGAGTCCAGCGCGAACAGCACGTCGGTGGTGCCGATCGCGATCATCACGATCAGCATCGGGGTCATCAGCCGGCGGCCGTTCTCCCGGACGAACAGCTTGGTGCCGTGGTACTGGTCGGTGGACGGGACGCGCTTCTGGATCGACTTGAGCAGCCGGTTCTCCTCGAAGTCCTCCTCGCCCTCCTCCTCGGCGCGGGCCTCCTTGAGCAGCTTCCAGGCGGTCCAGATCAGGAACCCGCCGAAGATGAAGAACACCCAGGAGAAGCTGGAGACCAGCGCCGCGCCGCCGGCGATGAAGACCGCCCGGAGCACCAGGGCGATGATCACACCGAACATCAGCACGCGCTGCTGGTAGATCTTCGGCACCGCGAACTTGCCCATGATCAGGATGAACACGAACAGGTTGTCGACGCTGAGCGACTTCTCGGTGATGTAGCCGGCGAAGAACTCCCCGGCCGGCTGCCCGCCGCCGTACCACCACAGGAATCCACCGAACAGCACCGCCAGCACGACCCAGACCGCGGTCCAGATCCCGGCCTCCTTGATGGAGACCTCGTGCGGCTTGCGACCGCCGATGAAGAAATCGGCCAGGATCAACAGGGCCAGCACCGCGATGGTGCCGGCCCACAGGCCTGCGGAAACGTCCATGACTGCTCCTCCGGCAGCTAGGCGAACATCGTCACTGCCGGAGGTCTCTTCCGCCGCACGGCGCGCCCATCGGTCGGCGCCGCACGGCCAGCGCCCCGGGATGCCGCGACGGGCAGCCGTGATGACGGGGTCACTGAACGGGGAATACTCCCCTCCGCTCCCGTCGAGAGTAACAGGAACGCCAAGGGAAGGTAAAGAAGGTAAAGGGATGCCCCCGGGTCGGGCCGGTCGGGCCTACAGGAAGGGCTCGACGAACGGCAGCATGTCCCGGAAGGTGCGGCCGGTGGCGGGCGCGCCGATCGCGGTCATCTTCCAGCCCGTGCCCCCCCTCTCCACCTTGGCCATGATCTGCCCGGTGTGGGTGCCGCCGCCGGTGAGGTCGTAGCGGGCCAGCTCCTGGCCGGTGGTCTCGTCGACCAGCCGGCAGTGCGCGTTCTGCACCTCCAGGAAGTTCTGGCCGCTGTACGAGCTGACGGTGAACACGATCTGGGTGACCCGGCGCGGCACCTTGGTCAGGTCGACCAGGATGCTCTCGTCGTCCTCGCCCGCGCCGACGCCGCCGACCAGGTTGTCGCCGGTGTGCTGCACCGACCCGTCGTTGCTGACCAGGTGCGAGAAGAACACCACGTCGCTCATCGCCTTGCCGTCGTACAGCAGGGCGGACGCGTCCAGGTCGATCTCCTTCGGGCGGCGGCTGAAGAAGCCGCGCTTGCCCGGAGCGGACTTCCAGCCGAGACCCATCCGGACCACGCTCAGAGTTCCGCCGCCGGACTTCGCCAGGCTGACGCTCTGACCCTTCGCCAGGCTCACCGACACGCCGACCACCCCATTCCTCCGGGTTGCCCCCGGTCTCGCACCCGACCGGCCGTGACAGGAGCGTCCTGGCCCCACGCCGGTCGCGCACCACCCTACGCTGCCGCCCCGCCGCCCCGGTCCGGGACGGCGAGACTGTGGCAGAACCACGACATGACGGCCGTTTCGGACCGTTCGGATCAGGCCATGCCGGCCTCTCGCATCTGGCGCAGCTCGCGCTTGAGCTCCTTGACCTCGTCGCGCAGCCGGGCCGCCACCTCGAACTGCAGCTCGGCGGCGGCGGTGTGCATCCGGTCCGTCATGTCCTGGATCAGCTCGGCGAGTTCGGCCGCGGGCAGGCTCTTGGCGGGCTTGCGGTCGAGGCCCAGCGAGGGCACCGGGGCCTTGCCCTTGCCCTGCTGGCGGTAGCCGGTGGCGAGCAGCTCCTCGGTGTCCACGTCCTCGCCGGCCATGGTGGAGAGCAGGTCGCCGATCTTCTTCCGCAGCGGCTGCGGGTCGATCCCGTGCTTCTCGTTGTACGCCTGCTGGACGATGCGACGGCGGTTGGTCTCGGAGATCGCCAGGTCCATCGCCGGGGTGATCTTGTCGGCGTACATGTGCACCTGGCCGGAGACGTTGCGCGCGGCACGGCCGATGGTCTGGATCAGCGAGGTGCCGGAGCGCAGGAAGCCCTCCTTGTCGGCGTCCAGGATCGCCACCAGCGACACCTCGGGCAGGTCCAGGCCCTCGCGCAGCAGGTTGATGCCGACCAGCACGTCGTACTCGCCGGCCCGCAGTTCGCGCAGCAGCTCGATCCGGCGCAGCGTGTCGACGTCGCTGTGCAGGTAGCGGACCCGGATGTCCAGCCCGAGGAAGTAGTCGGTGAGGTCCTCGGCCATCTTCTTGGTGAGCGTGGTGACCAGGACCCGCTCGTTCTTCTCCACCCGCTGCCGGATCTCGTGCACCAGGTCGTCGATCTGGCCCTCGGTCGGCTTGACGATCACCTCCGGGTCGATCAGGCCGGTCGGGCGGATGATCTGCTCCACCTGACCGTCGCCGCGCGCCAGTTCGTACTTGCCGGGGGTGGCCGACAGGTAGACGGTCTGGCCGATCCGCTCCTGGAACTCCTCCCACTTCAGCGGCCGGTTGTCCATCGCCGAGGGCAGCCGGAACCCGTGCTCGACCAGCGTGCGCTTGCGCGAGGCGTCGCCCTCGTACATCGCGCCGATCTGCGGGACCGTCACGTGCGACTCGTCGATGACCAGCAGGAAGTCCTCGGGGAAGTAGTCGAGCAGCGTGTTCGGCGGCGAGCCCGGCTCGCGGCCGTCGAAGTGCATCGAGTAGTTCTCCACGCCCGAGCAGGTGCCGATCTGACGGAGCATCTCGATGTCGTAGGTGGTGCGCATCCGCAGCCGCTGGGCCTCCAGCAGCTTGCCCTGCTTCTCCATCCGGGCGAGGGTCTGCTCCAGCTCGGTCTCGATGTCCCGGACCGCACGCTCCATCCGCTCCGGGCCGGCCACGTAGTGCGAGGCCGGGAAGACGTAGATCGAATCGTCCTGGCTGATCACCTCGCCGGTCAGCGGGTGCAGCGTGTACAGCGCCTCGATCTCGTCGCCGAACATCTCGATCCGGACGGCGAGTTCCTCGTACACCGGGAAGATCTCGATGGTGTCGCCGCGCACCCGGAACGTGCCGCGGCTGAACGCCAGGTCGTTGCGGGTGTACTGGATGTCCACGAAGCGGCGCAGCAGCGCGTCCCGGTCGACCTCCTCGCCGACCTTCAGCTGCACCATCCGGTCCACGTACTCCTGCGGCGTGCCGAGGCCGTAGATGCACGACACCGACGCCACCACCACGACGTCCCGCCGGGTGAGCAGGCTGTTGGTGGCGGAGTGGCGCAGCCGCTCGACCTCCTCGTTGATCGAGGAGTCCTTCTCGATGTACGTGTCCGTCTGGGGGACGTACGCCTCGGGCTGGTAGTAGTCGTAGTACGAGACGAAGTACTCGACCGCGTTGTTCGGCAGCAGCTCGCGGAACTCGTTCGCCAGCTGCGCGGCCAGCGTCTTGTTCGGCGCCATCACCAGGGTGGGCCGCTGCAGCTTCTCGATCATCCACGCAGTGGTGGCGGACTTACCGGTACCGGTGGCGCCGAGCAGGACGACGTCCTTCTCCCCGGCGCGGATCCGGCGCTCCAGCTCGGCGATGGCCGCCGGCTGGTCACCATTGGGCTGGAAGGGGCTGACGACCTCGAAGGGCGCCACGGACCGCTCAATACTCGTGATGGGACGCACGCATCCACGGTACGACCGGCCACCGACAGTCCGGGGCTCGTCCCGGCTGTCGGCGGACACCGCTAGCGTGCCCGGCATGACAGAGCTGGACGAACTGGTGCTCACGCCCGACGAACGGGCCCGCGGGGTCGACATCGACCGGGTGGTCTTCGCCATGGACTGGAGCGGCGAGGAGTCGCCCGGCCTGCTCGCGGCGTTCGTGGCCGAGCGGGTACGGGCCTTCGGGGCGGACCCGGCGGACGTCGACGACACCGTCGTCCGCCGCACCGCCGAGCAGGGCCCGACGCTGCGGCGCGGCGACCTTCCCGTCCGCCAGCTCGACCACCTGTCCGCGGTGCTGGCGGGCCTCGACTGCACGCTCCTGCTGGTGCACCAGGGCGACGACGCCTACACCGTGCTGGTCGCGCGAACCGGCGAGCCGCCCGAGCTGACCCACCGGGACAGCCCGGTACTGCCGTGGGGCGCCGGGCCGACCCTGGTCTGTCTGGACTGCCCCGGCTGCGGGCAGCAGTTGGTCTGGCAGCTGCCGCCCGACGAAACCCTGGCCGGGGAGCGCTGCGACTGCGGAACGCCGCTGTTCGACGCAGACGGCCGGCCGCTGCCGGGCGTCACCCTGAACGACTGAGGCGCGGCCGGACGGGCCGGACTACTTGGCGGAGTCCCGGGCCAGCGCGACCAGCCGGGACACCGCCCGCAGGTACTTCTTCCGGTAGCCGCCGCGCAGCATCTCCTCGGTGAACACCTGGTCGAACGGCACGCCCGACGCGGTGATCGGCAGCTCCCGGTCGTACATCCGGTCCGCCAGCACCACCAGGCGCAGCGCGGTCGCCTGGTCGTCGACCTGGCGGACGCCGCGCAGGAAGACCGAGCCGATGTCGTCCAGCAGGGCGCCGTAGCGGCTGGGGTGCACCTCCTTCAGGTGCTCCAGCAGGGCGTCGAAGTCGTCCAGCGAAGCGCCCGGGGCGGTGGCCGCGCGGTCCGTCACCTCGGCGTCGGTGTACGGCGGCGGCGCGTCCGGGAGACCGCGGTGGCGGTAGTCCTGGCCGTCGATCCGCACCGGGCGGAAGTGCGAGGACAGGCCCTGGATCTCCCGCATGAAGTCGGCGGCGGCGAACCGGCCCTCACCGAGCTTCTCCGGCAGCGTGTTCGACGTCGCGCAGAGATTGACGCCGTTCTCCACCAGCCGGCTCAGCAGCGTCGACACCAGCACGGTGTCGCCCGGGTCGTCCAGCTCGAACTCGTCGATGCACAGCAGCCGGTGCGAGCTCAGCGTCTTCACCGCACCCTGGAACGTCAGCGCCCCGACCAGGTTGGTCAGCTCCACGAACGTGCCGAACGCCTTCGGCCCCGGCACGGCGTGCCACAGCGACGCCAGCAGATGCGTTTTTCCTACGCCGTACCCGCCGTCCAGGTAGATCCCCGCGGGCCCGCTCGGCGCCGGCGCGGACCGCCGGAACCACCCGCGCTTCACCGGCTCCGCACCCGCGTTCAGGCTCGCCGCGAAACCCTCCAGGATCTGCACGGCCTCGTACTGGCTCGGCTGCGAGGAATCCGGCAGGTAACTGCCGAAACTCACGCCG
The DNA here is from genome assembly GCF_044999035.1 of Kitasatospora griseola. Classification (NCBI taxonomy): domain Bacteria; kingdom Bacillati; phylum Actinomycetota; class Actinomycetes; order Kitasatosporales; family Streptomycetaceae; genus Kitasatospora; species Kitasatospora griseola. The sequence goes on from NZ_CP173360.1 coordinate 2,662,697, forward strand.
GCGAACCGCGGCGGCGGCACCATCTCGGCCACCAGCCGCTCGGCCGGAACCACCGGCCGCCGAGAGGCGAGGGCTGTCACGGTACGGATTTCGGACTCCGAGGCAGGTGCAGACACGGAGAACAAGCGTACAGGTGAGCGGGAGAGCCGGCGGATGCGAGACCGGGCCGCGCAGGGGGCACCCGGTGGTGCTCGCCACTGCGAAACTTGAGCCATGGAGCAACTGATCGGCAACACCTCCGGCGCCCCCGGCAGCCTGGAGTGGCTGGCCCGGGCGTACGCGTATCCGGCGGACGGTCCGTGGCTGCGGGCGAACATGGTGGCGTCGTTGGACGGCGCGGCCCGGCTCGACGGCCTCTCGGACGGGCTGTCCAGCGAGGCGGACAAGCGGATCTTCGGGGTGCTGCGCGCACTGTGCGACGTGGTGCTGGTGGGGGCCGAGACGGTGCGGGCGGAGGGGTACCGGCCGGGGCGGGCGCGGAAGGAGTTCGCCGAGCAGCGCGCCGCGGCGGGTCAGTTGCCGGCCCCGGTGATCGCGGTGGTGACGCGGAGCCTGGACCTCGACCTCTCGGCGCCGCTGTTCACCGAGCCGCTGGTCCCGACGGTGGTGATCACCACTTCGGACGCCCCGGCCGACCGGCTGGCCCGGACCGCCGAGGTCGCCGAGGTGATCACCGCGGGAACGGGCACGGTGGACCTCCCGAGGGCGGTCGCGGCGCTCACGGAGCGTGGTTGGCGGCGGCAGCTCTCGGAGGGCGGTCCCCGTCTGCTCGGCCAACTCGCGGCGGACGGTCTGCTGGACGAGCTGTGCCTCTCGGTGGCCCCGCTGGTGACGGGAGGCGATTCACCGAGGATCGTGAACGGTCCGGGAATCGCGGACGTCCGGCGGATGCGGCTGGTGTCATTGATCGAGGAGAAAGGTTTCCTCTTCACCCGCTATCTGCGGCCGACCGATCCGGACCGCTCCCCGAGCGACCCCGCGCTCACCTGAGCCACTTCCTGACCGATGTGGACCACGTGTTCCGTGTGGCGCGTGTGCAGCGTGAGGAATCCTTCCTCCGGGCACTATGAAAGGAGGGGATGCCGGACCCGGGGGCCCGCACCAGCGAAGGGACTCACGTGTTCAAGACCGTACTGATGATCGAGAAGGCACTTTCCGACGCCGACGTGGAACTCGTCACCACTCTCCACGGCGACGAGCAGGTGTCCTTCGTCGTCCTGATGCAGCCGCGCGGCAAGCAGGACGAACTGCTGCGCGCCCTGGACGATGTGGCCCTCGGCCATCTCGACCAGGCGGTGCACGAGCACGACGAGCACGACGGCAACGGGCCCAGCCTCGCCGGGGAGTCCCTGGAGCACAGCCTGCGGCACCTGCAGCGGGCCGGTGCGGAGGCGGTCGGCGAGGTGGTCGAGCAGCAGCCGCTGGTGCGGCTGCGCGAGGTGGTGGAGGAGAACCGGGCCGACGAGGTACTGGTGCTGACCTCGCCGCACTTCGTCGAGGAGTTCTTCCACCGCGACTGGGCCTCCCGCGCCCGGCACGAGGTCGGCGTCCCCGTACTCAAGCTGTTCGCCAGCGACTCCTGACCCGCCTCCCGATTAGGGCAGAATCGTCCCGTGGTCCCGCGATGCAGGCGGGACCACGGGACGACCCGTTTCCGCCTCCTCACGCCAGTACGGAGCCAGCCTTGAACGACGCCGCGCACGACCTGCACGCCCCGCACTTCATCGGCATCGGCGGCGCCGGCATGTCCGGTCTGGCGAAGATCCTCGCGGTCCGCGGCGCGACCGTCTCGGGCAGCGACGCCAAGGAGTCGGACACCGTGCGGGCGCTGCGCGAGCTCGGCGCGACGGTGTTCGTCGGCCACGCGGCCGAGCACCTGCCGGCCGGGACGAGCAGCGTGGTGGTCTCCAGCGCGATCCGCGCCGACAACCCGGAGCTGGTGGCGGCGCAGGAGCGGGGCGTCCCGGTGGTGCACCGTTCGGACGCGCTGGCGGCGCTGATGGGCGGCCGTCGGGCGCTCGCGGTGGCGGGCACCCACGGGAAGACCACCACCACCTCGATGCTGGCGGTCAGCCTGGGCGAGCTGGGCCTGGAGCCCTCGTACGCGATCGGCGGCGACCTGGACCTGCCCGGGTCGAACGCGCACCACGGCGCGGGCGACATCTTCGTCGCGGAGGCGGACGAGAGCGACCGCAGCTTCCACAAATACGCGCCCGAGGTGGCGATCGTGCTGAACGTGGAGCTGGACCACCACGCCAACTACGCGTCGATGGAGGAGATCTACGAGTCCTTCGAGACGTTCGTCGGCCGGATCGTCCCCGGCGGCACCCTGGTGGTGTCGGCCGACCACGAGGGCGCCCGTGAGCTGACCCGCCGGGTCGCCGGGCGGGCGGGCCTGAACGTGGTGACGGTCGGCGCGGCCGAGGACGCGGACGTGCGGGTGCTGTCGGTGGCGGCGCGCGGCATGACCAGCGAGGTGACGGTCGAACTGGGCGGCGAGCGGCTGACGTTCACCGTCTCGGTGCCGGGCCGGCACTACGCGCACAACGCGGTGGCGGCGCTGGCCGCGGGCGTCGCGCTGGGCGTTCCGGCGGACGGGCTGGCGAAGGCGCTGGGCGCGTACACCGGCGTGCGGCGGCGGCTGCAGCTGAAGGGCGAGGCCCGCGGCGTCCAGGTGATCGACTCGTACGCGCACCACCCGACCGAGATGGCCGCCGACCTGGAGGCGATCCGCGAGGCGGCGGGCGCGGGCCGGGTGCTGGTGGTGTTCCAGCCGCACCTGTTCTCCCGCACCCAGCAGCTGGCCGAGGAGATGGGCCGGGCGCTGGCGCTGGCCGACGGCTCGGTCGTGCTGGACATCTACCCGGCCCGTGAGGACCCGATCCCGGGCGTCACCGCCGAGCTGATCATCGACGCGGCCCGCCGGGCCGGCGCGGACGTCCGGGCCGAGCACGAGTTCGCCGCCGCGCCCGCCGTGCTGGCCGGCCTGGCCCGCCCCGGCGACCTGGTGCTGACCATGGGCGCGGGCGACGTCACCAACCTGGGCCCGGAAATTCTGGGCGCCCTGGCGGACGTTGCACCTGCTGTCTGAGTCGAACGGCGAGCCCGGGAGAGTGCCGTGAGCTACGAGGTCCAGAAGTCCGACGCCGAGTGGCGGTCCGAGCTGAGCCCCGAGGAGTACCACGTGCTCCGCGAGGCCGGCACCGAGCGCCCGTTCGTCGGCGAGTACACCGACACCAGGACCGTCGGCGTGTACAGCTGCCGGGCGTGCGGCGCGGAGCTGTTCAGCAGCGAGACGAAGTTCGAGTCGCACTGCGGCTGGCCGTCGTACTACGCCCCGCTGGCCGGTGACTCGGTGGAGTACCTGGAGGACTCCAGCCTCGGGATGCGCCGGGTCGAGGTGCGCTGCAAGAAGTGCGGCAGCCACCTCGGGCACGTGTTCGAGGGCGAGGGCTACGACACGCCGACGGACCAGCGGTACTGCATCAACTCGATCTCGCTGCGGCTGAAGCCCGCCGAGTAGGAAGCGCCGACGCCCGCCCCCGTGGAAGACTGATCGCTCTTGTTCGGTCTGGACGTGGGTGGGGCGGGCGTGGCGCGGCGGCGGTCTTCCGGGGTGTGGTCGGTACTGGCGGAGGCGCAGCGTGAGCAGCACCGCCGCGTCGAGGCGCAGCGGAAGGCCGCGGCCGCCCAACAGCGGGACCACGAGCGGGCGCAGCGCGAGGCGCAGCGAGCCGCGGCGCGGGGCGAGCGCGAGGCACTGAAGGCGTACCAGCAGCAGCGGGACGCGGACGCGGCCCGTCGGACGGCCGAACTGGACGACCGGGTCGCCGAGTTGCGCGGGGTGCTGGCGGCGGGGCTGGCCGGTCCGGGGTTCTCGCTGGCGGAACAGAGCCGGGGCGGGCAGGGCGCGATCCCGCCGTTCGACCCGGGGCCGCTGGGCGTTCCGGTGCCGATGCCCGATCAGAACTGGTACCTGGTACCGCCGTTGACGGGCGCTCAGGCATACAACCCGGCGGCGCGCCGCCAGTGGGAGGAACAGGCCGGGCACGCCCGGGCCAGGTTCGAGTACGACTGGCAGGCGGCCTGGGCGGCCGAGCAGCAGCGGCAGCGCCAACTCGCCGACTACCGCGCCCAGTACGACGCGTGGGCGGCCGAGCGGCACCGCCTGCTGGCCGGGCAGAGCACCCAGGCGGGGCGGCTCGCGCAGCGGCTGCGGGCGGGCGAGGCGGCGGCGGTCGCCGAGTACTTCGAGGCGGTCGTCGACTGGCGGGAGGACTGGCCGGACGGCTTCCCCACCGACGGCGAGGCCTCCTGGGACGCGGACACCCGCCGACTGGTGGTGCGCTGGGAACTGCCCGCGTTCGACGTGGTGCCGACGGTCGGCCGCTACCGCTACGTCCGGTCCGACGACCGGGAGGACGAGGTGGCCCGGCCGGCCGGCCAGCGCAAGGAGATCTACCGCGAGGTGCTGGCGCAGTGCGCGCTGCGGGTCCTGGCGGAGGTGTTCCGGGCCGACCCCGACGGGCTGATCTCCACCGTCGGCCTGAACGGCGTCGTGGTGGCCCCGGACCCGGCGACCGGCCAGGAGGGCGACCGCTGCCTGCTGGCGGTGGAGGTGGACCGGGCGACCTTCGCCGGACTGGCCCTCGACCGCGTCGCACCGCTGGACTGCCTGCAGGACGCGCTCGGCGGACGGCTCTCCGCCCGGCCCGAGAAGGCCGACACGGTGGCCGAGATCCCGGCCGCCGCGACCTCCGCCGGGGACGGCGAGGAGCCGGACCTGTTCGCGATGGACCCGATCGAGTTCGAGAAGCTGATCGCCGAGCTGTTCCGCCGCCGCGGCTTCCGCACCAGCACCACCGCCCGCAGCGGCGACGAGGGCGTGGACGTGCTCGCCGAGGACCCCGACCCGATCACCGGCGGAAAGATCGTCATCCAGGCCAAGCGCTACCGGCACACCGTCTCCCCGAGCGCCGTCCGCGACCTGGAGTCCACGATGCGCCGCCAGGGCGCCAACCGCGGCATCCTGGTGACCACTTCGGGCTTCGGCCCCGGCTCGCGCAAGCACGCCGAGGGCCAGCCGCTCACCCTGGTGGACGGCCCGATGCTGCTCGCCCTGCTCCGCGAGCACGGCCTCCCCGGCCGACTGGGCCCCGCCCCGGCCCCCGCCCGGCAGGCCGACGGGCCTGCGGCCGTGGAGTTGACGCCCGGTCAGAACACCGTGCTGCCCGACGGCGAGGTACGGGTCCGCTTCCGGTCCGGCGGCGCGGACGCCGACCTGACGCTGCTGCTGCTCGACGCGCTCGGCAAGGTCCGGGCCGACGAGGACTTCGTCTTCTACCACCAGCCGACCGCGGCCGCCGGGGCCGTCACCCTGGAACCCGGCGACGGCAGCGCGGTGGTCCGCACCGACCGCCTGCCGACCACCGTCCACCGCGTGGCCGTGTCCGTGAACCTGGACGCCGACGGCGACGCCACCTGCGCGGACCTGATCGACCCGACGGTGGAACTCGCCGCCGGCCCCGGCCGCTGGACCTTCCGCCCACCGACCGACCCGGCCATCTCCGCGATGCTCGTCGCCGAGCTCTACCGCCACCCCGCCGACGGCTGGAAACTCCGTGCCGTCGGCCAGGGCTGGTCCGACGGCCTGGCGGGCCTGGCCCGCCACCACGGCGTCGACGTCGAGTAGCGGGCGAGGGCACCCCCGGAGTCAGAGCGTGCGGCTGTGCTTCCACTCCTCCGCGCAGACCCGGTACCCGAACCAGTCGTTGATGGCGAGCATCGGCGCGTTGTCGCCGTCGTTGTTGGTGTACGCCGCGGTCAGGCCGCGGGCCTGGGCGCGGTGCAGGGAGTGGGCCTTGGCGAGTTTGGCGAGGCCGCGGCCGCGGTGGGTGGAGCAGGTCGCGGTGAACGCGGACCAGTAGCTGCGGCCGTCGGTCTGGGCCGCGGAGAAGGCGACCGCCCGGCCCTGGTCGAGGACGACGGTGGTGAGGGTGTGGTCCTGGTCGGGCCGCTGCCAGATCTCGGCGAGCCAGCTCTCGTAGGACTGGTCCGCCAGGTCGAGGTCGCCGGGTTCGGCGCGGGTGCCGTCGATGTCGACCAGGTAGACGGGGTACGGGTCGTCCAGGAAGTCTGCGGCGGTGCGGAGTTCGATGCCGGGCGGGGTGGGCGGCAGTGGCGGCAGCGGGACGGTGAGGTCGCGGCCGGCGAACTGGGCGCGGCGGCCCCGCCGGTAGCCGCGGGCGGCGGCGAAGCCGAGGGCTTCGGGGGTGTCGTCCGCCCAGCCGTGGGCGTCGCGGACGCCGAGGCCGGCGAGTTCGCGTTCGGCGGCGGTGAGCAGCGCGGTGCCGATGCCGCTGCCGCGGTGCTCGGGCAGCACGCTGACGTTCAGGAAGCCCTGGTGCGGGACGGTGCTCTCGGTGACCGGGCCGAACCTCGCGGAGCCGACCACCTGTCCGGCGCGTTCGGCGACCAGCAGGTGGTAATGCGGCAGGCCGACGAGCCAGCTGGTCACCTCGGGTGTGACGACCAGGTGCGGTCGGCCGGCCCGGTAGGCGTCGGTGGCCCCGGCGGCGTCCTCGGGGGCGAACGGGCGGATGTCGTACGGCATCGAAGTCATAGGCATGTCACGTTAGTCAGTCGTTCGCCTGCGCGCCGCTGAATTTCCCCCACCTGCGGGCCGTCCTGTTCAGCGGGGCGGAAAGCTCAAGTTCAGCTCTGAGTTTCCGATGTCCCGCTTGGCACCGGCCCCGCCCGGATACACCCTCGGCAGGGGGAGTCGAGGCCGTCGAAAGGCCCGGCGGGAAGGGGTGGAATATGTCCTCGCACGGAATTCCGCGGTTGGGCACGGGGCTCGGCTGGCGCCCCGAGATCGACACCGCCGTGGAGCGGCTGCCCGGGCTGGACTGGGTGGAGGTGGTCGCCGAGAACGTCTGCGCCGACCACCTGCCGCCCTCGTTGACGGCGCTGCGGGGCCGGGGCGTGACGGTCGTTCCGCACGGCGTCTCGCTGGGCCTCGGCGATGCCGCCGAGCCCGATCCGGCACGGCTGGCGCGGCTGGCCGCGGTCGCCGAGGCGCTCGGTTCGCCGCTGGTCAGCGAGCATCTGGCGTTCGTCCGGGCGGGCGGCCTGGAGGCCGGCCACCTGCTGCCGGTGCCGCGCACCCGGGAGGCGTTGCGGGTGGTGGCCGCGAACGTGCGGATCGCCCAACAGGAACTGCCGGTTCCGTTGGCGCTGGAGAACATCGCCGCGCACCTGGCATGGCCGGGCGACGAGCTGACGGAGGCCCAGTTCCTCGCCGAACTCGTCGAGCGCACCGGCGTGCACCTGCTGGTGGACGTCGCCAACCTGCACACCAACCGGGTCAACCTGGGCGTCGACCCGGCCGCCGAGCTCGACCGGCTGCCGCTGGACGCGCTGGCCTACGTGCACGTCGCCGGCGGGGTGGAGCGCGACGGCGTCTGGCACGACACCCACACCCATCCCGTCACCGCCCCCGTGCTGGAGGTGCTCGCCGCACTGTGCGAACGCACCGACCCGCCCGGGGTGCTGCTGGAGCGGGACGGCGCCTACCCGCCGCCCGCCGAACTGTCCGCCGAACTCGACGCCGTCCGCCGGGTCCATCGCACGGCCCGCGACCACCGGAAGGAGCCCGACCGTGTCCGAACTGGACGAGTACCTGATCCGTGACCGCGCCGACGCCGAACTCGCCCTGGCCCGCCGCAACCTGGCCGCCCGTCAGGAGGAGCTGCTGACCGCCCTGGTGGCGGGCGGCCCCGCCCCCGTCGGGTTCGACCCGGCACACCTGCGCACCCAGTCCGAGGGCCTGCTCGCCAAGCGCCGGGAGACCGTCGGCCACCTGATGCCCGAACTGCCCGAGCTGCTCGGCCCGGACTTCGCACCGCTGTTCCGCCGCTACGCCGTCGGCCGCCCGCTCACCGGCGGCTACCGGGCCGACGCCCACGCCTTCGTCGCCTGGGCCCTGGACGCCGCACCCGCCGCGCCGTGGCACCCGGCCCTGCACCGTCTGCTCCACCCGGCCGCCCGCCGCTGGGCCGGTCTGCTGCCGCGCCGCACCGCCCGGGCGCACCGGTAGCCCTCGCGAACGCCGCACTCGGCACCACCTCACCGGCCGTGTCGCCGCCTCTCGCACCACTGCACGAAAGGACTTCGGGGGAATGTGGAACACCCAGTTCGTCGTGGCCCTGGTCATGGTCGCCCTGTCCATGGTCGTCGCCACCGTCTTCGACCGGCGCTGCCGCCGGGTCACCGAGCCCCGGGGCCTGCCCGGGAACGGCATGCCGCTGCTGGAAGCCGCGTTCCTGGCCGGCGGCCCGGCCCGGGCGGTGGACACCGCGCTGGTCCGGATGGAACGCGAGGGCCGGGTGGTGATCTCCCGGGCCCAGCGGGTCACGGTCACCGACGCCGCGCCGCGCGACGCCGTCGAGACCGTGCTGATCACCGCCGTCGGCGGCCGCACCGGGCGGGACCTGTCCGTGCTGCGCGCCTCCGTGCTGGGCAGCCCGGACGTGCAGCGGATCGGTGACGCCCTGGCCGCCCGCGGCCTGCTGCGCCGGCCCGCCGCGCTCAAGGCCGCCTGGCGGGCCCGCCGGCTGGTGGTGCTCGCGCTGGTGGTCACCCTGGTGCTGGGCACGGCCGCCACCGTCCAGTGGCTGTCCGAGCCGGGGCGGGACGCCGGCACTCCCCCGTTCTTCGCGTTCGGGGCGCTGGCCGTGGTCGCCGTCGTGCACCTGGTGGTCGGCCGGCCGCCGAAGGCGCGGATCACGCCCGCCGGGGAGCGTCAGCTGCAACTGATGCACGGCAGCAGCCCGTGGCGTCCGCGCGAGGTGGACCGCGGGCACGCCGCCCTGGTCGGCGCGTTCGCCCTGGACGGGCCCGCCGCGCTGAAGGACGCCGCGGACCGGCCGCTGCGCGAGGCGCTCGGCGGCACCGCGCCCCGGCCGGCCTCCCTGGTGAAGGCGGGGCGTTCGAGCAGCTCGGGCGGCGCGGCGGACACCGGAGGGGCCGCGGGCGCGGCGTGGTGCGGAACCACCGTCAGCTCCTGCGGCTCGTCCGGTTCCTCCGGACACTCGGGGCACTCGGGGCACTCCGGCGGGCACTCGGGGCACTCGGGCGGGCACTCCTGCGGCGGGTCCTCGCACTCCTGCGGGTCGTCGAGTTCGTGCGGTTCGTCCAGTTCGTGCGGGTCGAGCTGCGGCGGCGGGGGCTGCGGGTCCTGAGTCGGGGTCGTGTCACAGTTCGGTATCGCGGCAGGTGGATCCATTCCGCTTGCCGCGTGAGCGGGACTAGAACAAACACCATGTGGGTGCTGCTGCTGATCCCGACCTGTGCCGCCGCGGTGCTGTCCTGTCTGCGCCTGGTCCGGGTCGCCTCGGCCGCCGACGCCCTCGTCGAGCACCTGCCGACGGCCGACCGGACCTCGGGGATCGGTCTGTACGAGACCGCGTACCTGGCGGGCGGACCGGCCCGGGTGGTGGATCTGGCGCTGGTCCGGATGGCCGGGCTGGGCCGGCTGCACCTGGCGCACACCGGGTGGACCACGGTGGTCGATCCGCAGGGCCGGGGCCGGCTGGAGCGGGCCCTGATCACCGCGATCGGCCCCGAGGGCCAGTGCCGCACCGCCCAGTTGAAGGCGGCGCTGGCCGCCCACCCCACCGTCCGGGACATCGGCGACCGGCTGGCGCTGGCCGGTCTGGCCACGCCGGCGGAGGTCCGGGTCCGGGCGCTGCGGGCGATCCGGCACGTCCGGTACGCGCTGCTCGGGGCGGTCGCGATGCTGCTGCTCACGGTGGTGCTGAACTCCGACGGCGAACTGGCCCGGACGGCCGTCGCCTGGTACTCGCTGCCGCTGGTGCTGACCGGCGGCACCCTGATGATGGCCCGGGTCGACGTGCACTCCTACACCGCCTGGGCAGCCCCCGCCGGGCAGCGCCTGCTGCGCACCCTGCGCTGGCCGCACATCTGCCGGGCGGGCACCGACGACCTGCTCACCGCGGTCGCGATCCGCGGGCCCGAGGCCGTCCAGGACCCGCGTCTGCGGGCGGCGCTGAGCCACCGTTAGCCGGACGGGCCCGGGGCCGTCCGGGCCGAGTTCCGACGCCGCGTCAGCGCGTTGCGCGCCGGGGCCCTCCGGCCGCTCGCAGACTCGACGGCATGATTCGTCTCCGCATCGCCGCCGCGGCGGTCCTCGTCCTCTCGCCGGTCGTCCTGTCGGCGCCCGGCCCGGCGGCGCTCGCCGTCGAACAGCACCGGGCCCCGAGCCTCTCGCAGCCGCAGGCGTTCCGGACGCCCGCCGAGCAGCGGGTCGACACGTTCTTCTCCACGTACCGCGACGCCGTCCTCCAGGGCGAGCCCGAGGCCGCCAGGATGGTCCGGCAGAAGTACCTGACCGCCGACCTGAACGCCCGGCTCGACCGGTGGGCGCAGGCCAACGACGCCGACCCGGTGTTCCGGGCGCAGGACGTCCCGGTCGGCTGGACCGTCGCCCAGGACAGCAGCGGCGCCGGGCACACCGCCGTGCTGCTCACCGAGCAGTGGGGCGACGGCTCCACCACCCCCGTCGAGTACCAGCTGCGGCTGCCCGACCTGGTGATCGACGACCTGGAGAACGCCCCCGCGTGACCGCGCCCCGGAACGCCGACGGCCGCCGCCGCGCGGGGGCGCGGTGACGGCTGTCGGAGCGGTTCGGAGCGGTCGGGTCAGAACAGCCCGGCGACCAGGTCGCCGACCGACTTGCGGCGGCCGGTGAAGAACGGCACCTCCTCGCGCACGTGCAGCCGCGCGCGGGACGGGCGCAGGTCGCGCATCAGGTCGACGATGCGGTGCAGCTCGTCGGCCTCGAAGGCCAGCAGCCACTCGTAGTCGCCGAGCGCGAACGAGGCGACGGTGTTGGCGCGCACGTCCGGGTAGCCGCGGGCCATCTGGCCGTGCTCGGACAGCATCGCCCGGCGCTCCTCGTCGGGGAGCAGGTACCACTCGTAGGAGCGGACGAACGGGTAGACGCAGACGTACTCGCGGGCCCGCTCGTCGGCGAGGAACGCGGGGATGTGCGACTTGTTGAACTCGGCGGGGCGGTGCAGCGCCATGTTCGACCAGACCGGCTCCATCCGGCGGCCCAGCTCGGTGCGGCGGAAGCGGTTGTACGCCTCCTGCAGGTCGTCCGAGTTCTCCGCGTGCCACCAGATCATCAGATCGGCGTCGGCGCGCAGGCCGGACACGTCGTAGGTGCCGCGGATGGTGACGTCCTTGGCGGCGAGCTGCTCGAAGAGTGCGTCCACCTCGGCGACCAGGGCGGAACGGTCCTCGGGGAGGCCGTCCTTCAGCTTGAACACCGACCACATGGTGTAGCGGATGACCTGGTTGAGGTCGCGGGCCTTCTTCTTCACGGGCTGCTCAGTGCTTTCGGTCATGAGCCCATTGTCCCTTCTGTGCGGGTGGTTCCGGTGACGGGGTGGACGGCGGCGGCCCGACGGGCGCTCGCGACGACGGAGGGGATGCCGACGCCGTCGTAGGCGGCGCCGCAGACGGCGATGCCGCCGAGCGCGTCCAGCCGGGTGCGGATCCGGGCGACCCGGTCGAGGTGGCCGACCGGGTACTGCGGCAGACCGTCGGTCCAGCGGGTGACGGTGTGGTCGTACGGGGTGGCGCGCAGGCCGACGGCGGTCTGCAGGTCGGCCAGCGAACGGGCCACCAGGTCGGCGTCGTCCAGCTGGAGCGCGGCGGCCTCGCGGTGCCGGCCCAGCGAGGTGCGCAGCAGGAAGGTGTCCGGCGCGGAGCGTTCCAGCCAGGCCCACTTGTTGCTGGAGAAGGTGGACGCCTTGATGTTGCGGCGGTCCACCGGCGGCACCAGGAAGCCGCTGCCGACGAGCGGACTGTCCGCCAGGTCGGCGCGCCGGAAGGCGAGCGTGACCAGCGCCATCGAGGCGTACTCGATCCCCCGCAGCTCGGCCGCGGCGGCGGGCGCGTCGGCGGCGAGCAGCGCGGCGGCGTGCGGGGCGGGGACGGCCAGCACCACGGCGTCCGCGTGCAGTCGCCGTCCGCCGGTGGTGACCTGCCAGCCGTCGGGGGTGCGGCGCAGCGCCTCGACGGGGTGGCCGGTGAGCAGTTCGGCGCCGTGCGCGCGGTCGTGCGCGGCGATGGCGTCGGGGAAGGTGCCGAGGCCGCCGCGCAGGCCCTGGAAGACCGGGCCGGTGGCGGTCGAACGGCCGGTGAGCTCGCGCACCGCCTCGGTCAGCGAGCCGTCGCGCTGCGCCAGTGCCAGCAGCTGCGGGACTGCGGCGCGGATCGAGATCTCGTCGGCGTGCCCGGCGTACACGCCGCCGAGCAGCGGCTCGACCAGCCGGTCGACGACCTCGCGGCCGAGCCGGGCGGCGATGTAGGCGCCGATCGGGGCGTCGTCGCCGATCTCGGCGGGCTGCTCGTGGACGGCCCGCTCCAGGCCTTCGGGGGTGAGCACGCCGGACGCCTTCAGCGCGTCCAGGTCGCCGGGCACGCCCATCAACTGGCCGCCGGGCATCGGACGCAGGCCCTCCCGGGTCCAGATCGACGCCTTGGCGGTGGTCGGCGGCTCCAACTGCTCGCCGAGACCGACCTGCCGGGCCAGTTCGACGGCTTCCGGGCGGCGGGCCAGCATCGACTCCGCGCCGAGATCGACCCGGACGCCGCCGACCTCCCCGCCGCGCAGCTTGCCGCCGAAGCGGTCGGACGCCTCCAGCACGGTGACCCGCACCGGCCGGTCACTGAGGAAGGCGGCCGCGGCCAGGCCCGCGACGCCGCCACCGATCACCACGACGTGAGGTTTCGCCATGTCCCGCAGTCTTCCAGCCCTTATCCCGAATCCGGAATCGGCCCACGCGACCGCCGAGACCGCCGTGAGGCCGAGGCGTGATCGTTCCGGTACCGCCGGCGCGGGTCCGGTCCGCGGGCCCGCGCGTCACAGTGCTTGAGGGCGGGCGAGCGGCCCGCCGCACGGACACGGGGAGGGGACGGGCATGGGAGTACGGGTGCGCAGAGCGGGGGCGGCCGGCGTTCTGGCGGCGGTGCTGCTGCTGGCCGGGTGCAGCGCGAACGGCAGCGGCAGCAGCACATCCGCGGGCAAGGCCGACGACGCGGCGGCGGCCGCACCGGCCGACGCGAAGGCCGCGGCGGGCGCGGCGGGGACGGGCGGTGCGGGCGCGGGCGGTGCCACGGCCGCGCCGTCGGCCGGGGCGAGCGGGCAGCCGGTGAACCGGCAGATCGCCTACCAGGCCCGGATGACGATCAAGGTGGACGACCTGGAACCGGCCCGCGACAAGGCGGTGGACCTGGTCACCCAGGCGGGCGGATTCGTGTCGGGCGAGAGCCGGCGCGGAGCGGGCGAGGGCGCCCAGGCCACCCTGACGCTGAAGGTGCCGTCCGAGTCGTACCAGAAGACCGTGGACGCCATCGGCGGCCTCGGCCGGCGACTGGCCCTGACCAGCCAGGCCGACGACCTCACCGGCCAGATCGCCGACGTGGACAGCCGGGTCAAGTCGATGCGCGCCAGCGTGGACCGGGTGCGGGCCCTGATGGCGGAGGCCAAGACGCTGTCCGAAGTGGTCTCGCTGGAGAGCGAACTGACCCGCCGTGAGTCCGACCTGGAGGCCCTGGAGCGCCAGCAGCAGGCGCTGACCTCGCGCACCTCGCTCTCCACCGTGACGCTCGACCTGCTGACGGACTCCCAGCGCCCCACCGACGCGGTCGCCAAGCCCAAGGACGGCTTCTGGCACTCGGTCGGCAAGGCCCTCACCGGCGGCTGGCACGCGCTGCTGGCCGTCCTGCACGGCCTCCTGGTCGTCCTGGCCGCCGGCGCCCCGTTCCTGCTGGTCCTCGCCCCCGTCGCCTGGCTCCTCCTCCGTCTCCGCCGCACCCGCCCCCGCCCCACCCCGCCTCCGGCCCGGAACGCCTTCCCCGCCCCGCCCCAGCACCCGCCGACGCCCGGGACGGAGGACTGAGCCCACTGCGCCACGACGGCCGGCCGGGCCCGGGGACGCCAACAGGCGAACCCAGCGGCCCGGCCCCCGCCACGACCGGCCGGCGCCCGCGCAGCACGGCCGCCGCACTCGCACCCGCGCCGCGGACACCGGAGCCACGCCGAATCCGCCCGCACCGCGACCAGCCAGCGCAGCGACCCGAAGCCGGTACTTCACCGCACCCGGCAAACCTCGAACCCGACCGTCCGCCGCTCAGCGCAGCGCCGCCACCGGCCGGCCCCGGACCGCGTGCAGGGCCGCTGCGGTCGCGCAGGTCACGGCGATCGCCGCGCACAGCAGGGTCGTCGCGCTGCCGGGCCGACTGCCAGCGGCGGTGGAGTCGGCGGGCTGGTTCGCGGTGTGCGAGGCGCTGACGAACGCGACCCGGCACGGCGGCGCGTCCCGGGTCGAGGTGGTGGGCCGCCGCGAGGGCGGGCTGCTGGTGCTGGAGGTGTCCGACGACGGCCGGGGCGGCGCGGACCCGGCCCGGGGCACGGGGTTGACGGGACTGGCCGACCGGATCGCGGTGGTGGACGGCAGACTGTCCGTCAGCAGCCCGCCCGGCGGGCCGACCCTGCTGCGTGTGGAGATCCCGTGCCCGTTGCTGCCCGACGCCCGCTCCGCCTAGTGCTGGCCGAGGACTCCGTGCTGCTGCGGGAGGGTCTGGTGGGCCTGCTGGAGCGTTTCGGCCACACCGTGGCGGCGGCGGTCGGTGACGCCCCGTCACTGCTGACGGCGGTCGCCGAGCACCGGCCCGACCTGGTGGTCACCGACGTCCGGATGCCGCCGGGCCTGGCCGAGGAGGGCCTGCGCGCGGCGGTCGCGCTGCGCACCGGGCGGCCCGGGCTGCCGGTGCTGGTGCTCAGCCAGTACGTGCAGCGCTCGTACGCGGCGGAGCTGCTGGCCGACGGCGACGGCGCGGTGGGCTACCTGCTGAAGGACCGGGTCGGCCACGTCGAGGAGTTCCTGGACGCGGTGGACACGGTGGCGTCCGGCGGCACCGTGGTCGACCCGGAGGTGGTGCGCCGTCTGCTGTCCCGCCGCCGGGACCCGCTGGAGCGGCTGACGCCGCGCGAGCGGGAGGTACTGGAGCTGATGGCCCGGGGCTGCTCGAACGCGGAGATCTGCCGCCGGCTGGTGGTGTCGGAGGCGGCGGTGGCCAAGCACATCGGCAACATCCTGCTGAAGCTCGACCTGCCGCCCGCCGAGGACACCCACCGCCGGGTCCTGGCGGTGCTGGCCTTCCTCGGCGGCGACGAACCCCGCTGACGGGGCGTCAGCGGGCGCTGGCCTCGTGGACGAAGGCGACCAGGCGGGTCAGCGCGTCCGGGTCCATGGTCGGCATGACGCCGTGGCCGAGGTTGAAGATGTGGTGGCTGCCGCCGAGCGCCTGGGCGGCGTGCAGCACCTCGCGGGCCTTGGTCTCCACCACGTGCGTGGGGGCGTACAGCACGGCCGGGTCGAGGTTGCCCTGCAGGCCCTTGCCGGGGCCGACCCGGTTGGCGGCCTCGTCCAGCGGGACCCGCCAGTCGACGCCGACGATGTCCGCGCCGGCCTGGCCCATCAGGCCGAGCAGCTCGCCGGTGTTGACGCCGAAGTGGATCCGCGGCACCCCGTACGGCGCGACCGCGTCGAACACCTTGGCGCTGGCGGGCATCACCGAGCGGCGGTACTCGTCGGGGGCGAGCGCGCCCGCCCAGGAGTCGAACAGCTGGACCGCCGAGGCGCCCGCCTCGATCTGGATCTTCAGGAACGCCGAGGTGATCTGCGCGAGCCGGTCGACCAGCTCCGCCCACAGCTCGGGCGCGCCGTACATCATGGCCTTGGTGTTCTCGTACGACTTCGACGGGCCGCCCTCGATCAGGTAGCTGGCCAGCGTGAACGGGGCGCCGGCGAAGCCGATCAGCGGGGTGGCGCCGAGCTCGGCGACCAGCAGGCCGACCGCCTCGGTGATGTACGGCATGTCGTCCGGCTCCAGCGGACGCAGCCGCTGCAGGTCGGCCTTGGTGCGGATCGGGTCGGCGATCACCGGGCCGACGCCGCCCTTGATCTCCACGTCGATGCCGACCGCCTTGAGCGGGACCACGATGTCGGAGAAGAAGATCGCCGCGTCCACCTTGTGCCGGCGCACCGGCTGCAGGGTGATCTCCTTGACCAGCTCGGGCTGCATGCAGGCGTCGAGCATCGGGATGCCCTCGCGCACCTTCAGGTACTCGGGCAGCGAACGGCCGGCCTGCCGCATGAACCACACGGGGGTGTGCGGCACCGGCTCGTTGCGGGCGGCGCGCAGGAAGACGGAGTCGTACGCGGCGCCGCGGGGCCGCTGACCGGACTGGGCTGCGGGGGTCTCACTCACGCGTCACATCCTCGCACGCGACCGCTCCCGTCCCGGCCGCCGACCAGGCAAAACGGACACCTCGGACACCGGCGCGGCGCACAGCGGTCCCGGCCTGGCCGATTTCCGGAATTTCGGCACGCCGGAGGGACGAAAGTGCTCGGATTGCGGGCCCGCGCCACCTAGGCTTCCGAGCATGGCAGCGGTCGGCGGGCAATCCGCACAGGGTGGAGGAACGGGCGGGGAGTCGGCGCCGATCGAGTTCCGCGAGGCGGTCGAGGCGCTGACCGGGGCGCGGCTGCGTCCCGAGGTGCAGCTGTCCCCCCGGCCCGCCCCCCGCCGGCTGGCCCCTTACTCCTTCGCGCTGTCCGCCTCCGTCGAGGTGGACGGCGAGGAGCTGGCCGACGGCACCCTGGTGCTGCTGCACGACCCGTCCTCGCCGGAGGCCTGGAACGGCGACTTCCGGGTGGTCACCATGACCCGGGCCGAGCTGGAGCCGGAGATGGCGGGCGACCCGCTGCTGTCCGAGGTCGGCTGGAGCTGGCTGATGGACGCCCTGCAGGCGCACGGCGCCCGGTACGCCGAGCCGAGCGGCACGGTGACCAGGTGCCACTCGCAGTACTTCGGGGGGCTGGCCGAGCGCGGCGCCTCCACCGAGATCGAGCTGCGCGCGTCCTGGACGCCCGCCGACGGCCGCTTCGACCGGCACCTGGCCGCCTGGGCCGACCTGCTGTGCGTGTGCGCCGGGCTGCCGCCCGCCCCGTCCGCCCCGTCGCCGGCCGGCGACTCCGGCGGGCTCGGCGGCGTGGTCCCGATGCCGGCCCGCCGTCGGCCGCGCAACCCGCACTGACCGCGCCCCGGCCGCCCCGGCCGGTTCTTCCCGCCCCGCCCCCGCGCCGCCGCTCGCACGGCTGTCCCGCGCCCTCCGCCCCGTAGACACCCCGGGGGGACAGTCGCACGCCCCGGTCCGGCGACCACCCGCAGGGCTGACGGAGTGTGACTTCGTAGACGCTCCCGGTCAATTAACCGACCGTTTCCGATCAGCGCGTCGCCGAGAACGATCGAATCCGTGCGATTTCCGGGCACGTCGTACCGGTCGTCTGCACGATTTGTCCGTATTGTTACTCACCAGATCGTGATCACCCGCTAAAGCCGGTCACGGTTGATGCCGAAGGTGTCAGTGACCCTTTCCAGACGCGGAACACTCCGACCGCCCCCTCGGGGTTCCGTCCGCCACTCCCCCGCAGGAGGCCCCAGGTGTCGGTCCTTCTTGAGCACCCCGCAAACGTGGTCGCGTACCGTCCGACGAAGCCCACCGCCATGGTGGTCATCGCTGATCCCCGGGTCCGAAACACGGTGACCCGGCATCTATGGGCGCTCGGTGTCCGCGACGTCATCGAGGTCTCCTCGATCGCCGAGGCCCGGCCCCGCATCTCCAACCCGCGTGACATCTGCATCGCCGATGTCCACCTCCCCGACGGCTCCGGCCTGACCGTCCTGGCCGAGACCCGCGCCGCGGGCTGGCCCAACGGCCTGGCGCTGTCCGCCGCCGACGACATCGGCGCGGTCCGCTCGGCCCTGGCCGGCGGCGTCAAGGGCTACGTGGTCACCGGCACCCGCACCAGCATGGCGATGCCCGGCCGCCCCGGACTGCCGATCGGCGCCGGACTGGCCGGCCGGATGCGCCGCCCCGGAATCCCCGGCCACCACCCCGGAATGCACGGCGCCCCCGGCCAGCCCGGCGCCGCCCCCGGCGCTCCCGGCGCGCCCGGTGCGCAGCCCTCCGCCTACCGCGAGCTGTCCGGCCGTGAGGTCGAGGTGCTGCGGCTGGTCGCCGAGGGTCAGTCGAACAAGGCGATCGGCGTCGCGATGGGCCTGTCCGCGCTCACCGTGAAGAGCCACCTGGCCCGCATCGCCCGCAAGCTCGGCACCGGCGACCGGGCGGGGATGGTCGCGGTGGCGCTGCGCACCGGAATCATCCACTGATCCACATCGTCGCTGGTGGCGGCCCGGAGGAACGTTTCCTCCGGGCCGTTCCCGTTCGCTCCGGTGACGACCCGTCGTCCTGTCCGCTCGGCCGGCCGCCGCCCACCGGCACAGGTTCGAACATGGTCCGACCAGTCGGACAACACTCCCGGCGGCGGCACACGACGTACCCTAGGGAGGTGACCGACGCCGTAGCCTCCATCCCAGAAGAGATCGCCCCGGTTCCGCTCCTCGAACCCAGGGACGGACTCCCACCGGTGGTGTCGGACCCCGCGGCGCTCGCCGCCACCATCGCGGCCTTCCGCACCGGCACCGGCCCCGTCGCCGTCGACGCCGAACGCGCCTCCGGCTACCGCTACGGCCAGCGCGCCTACCTGATCCAGCTGCGCCGCAAGGGCGCGGGCACCGCGCTGATCGACCCGATCGCCTGCCCCGACCTGTCCGCGCTGGACGACGCCATCCACGACACCGAGTGGGTCGTGCACGCCGCCACCCAGGACCTGCCCTGCCTGTTCGACGTCGGCATGCACCCCGGCGTGCTGTTCGACACCGAACTCGCCGGCCGGCTCGCCGGCTTCCCCCGGGTCGGCCTCGGCCCGATGACCGAGAACGTCCTCGGCCTCTCCCTCGCCAAGGAACACTCCGCCGTCGACTGGTCGACCCGCCCGCTGCCCGAACCCTGGCTGCGCTACGCCGCACTCGACGTCGAAGTCCTGGTCGACCTGCGCGACGCCCTGGAGGCCGAACTCGACCGGCAGGGCAAGCTGGACTGGGCCCACCAGGAATTCGCCGCCCTCGCCGCCGCCCCCCGCCCCGCCCCCCGGGTCGACCCCTGGCGGCGCACCTCCCAGCTGCACAAGGTCCGCCGCCGCCGGCAGCTCGCCGCCGTCCGCGAACTCTGGCAGACCCGCGACCGGATCGCCCGCGAGCGCGACGTCTCCCCCGGCCGGGTCCTCGCCGACGCCGCGATCGTCAACGCGGCGCTCGCGATGCCGCTCAACGCGCCCGCGCTGATCGCCGTCCAGGGCTTCGGGCCCCGGGTCAACCGGCGCCAGCTCGACCAGTGGCTGGCCGCGATCGAACGCGCCCGGGAGATCCCGGAGTCCGCGCTGCCCTCCGCGACCGCCCCGCACGACGGGCCGCCGCCGCCCCGCGCCTGGGCCGAGAAGGACCCGGTCGCCGCGGCCCGCCTCACCGGCGCCCGCGCCGCCGTCACCGCCCTCGCCGAACAGCACCACCTCCCCGCGGAGAACCTGATCACCCCCGACCTGGTCCGCCGCGTCTCCTGGGAGCCCCCGGCGCAGCCGGACGCGACGGCCGTCTCCGACGCCCTGCGGGCCCTGGGGGCCCGCGCCTGGCAGACGGAGCTGGTCGCCCCGGCGCTGGCGGAGGCGTTCAAGGCGGCGAGCGAGTAGTAGCGCGTGGGGGTACCTCCCGGCCCGCCAGGGCTGGGGGAGAACTGCGCGACAAGCGCAAGGCCTGTCCGGAAGGTCGCGATCAACGGCAGGTCATTGCCCGCGTCGCGATCTTGCGATGGGGTGCCTTCCGCTGCGCGCAGTTCCGCGCGCCCCTGGTTGTGCTCTCCCTGTTCTCGCGCCCCGGGTTCACGCCCGCTCGCGTTTCGTGCCCGCTCGCGGTGCGTTCTCGCTCACTCTTTCTGCTCCTTGCCCGCCGTTGTTACTCGCGGGTAGATTGGTCGCGTAGCAGCGCCGATGTTTGGCGCGCTCGCCCAGCCATGTCCCCTTGGGAGGAGAGCCCCCGTGCCTCGTACCGCGAGGGACGTCGTCTTCGTCGACGGCGTCCGCACCCCGTTCGGCAAGGCCGGCCCGAAGGG
Source organism: Kitasatospora griseola (assembly GCF_044999035.1). NCBI lineage: Bacteria > Bacillati > Actinomycetota > Actinomycetes > Kitasatosporales > Streptomycetaceae > Kitasatospora > Kitasatospora griseola. The sequence goes on from NZ_CP173360.1 coordinate 2,682,864, forward strand.
CATGTACCACGAGACGCGGGCGGACGACCTGGTCGTCAAGTGCATCCGCGAGCTCGTGCGCCGCAACCCGAGCCTGCCGGTCGAGCGGATCGACGAGGTCGCCGTCGCGGCGACCACTCAGATCGGTGACCAGGGTCTGACCATCGGCCGTACCGCCGCGCTGCTGTCGGGTCTGCCGAAGTCCGTTCCGGGCTACTCGATCGACCGGATGTGCGCGGGTGCGATGACGGCCGTCACCACCACCGCGGGCGGCATCGCGTTCGGCGCCTACGACGTGGTCGTGGCCGGCGGCGTGGAGCACATGGGCCGGCACCCGATGGGCGAGGGCGTGGACCCGAACCCACGGTTCGTCTCGGAGAAGCTGGTCGACGAGTCCGCCCTGTTCATGGGCATGACGGCGGAGAACCTGCACGACCGCTTCCCGCACCTGACCAAGGAGCGGTGCGACGCGTACGCGGTGCGCTCGCAGGAGAAGGCGGCGAAGGCGTACGCCAACGGCGACATCCAGCCGGACCTGGTGCCGATCGCGATCCGCAACACCAACCCCGCCATCGGCGAGACCGGTTGGGGCCTGGCGACCACGGACGAGCCGATGCGCCCGGGCACCACCATGGAGTCGCTGGCCGGCCTGAAGACCCCGTTCCGTCCGCACGGCAACATCACCGCGGGCAACGCGGCGGGCCTGAACGACGGCGCGACCGCCTCGCTGCTGGCCGCCGAGGACGTGGCCCGCGAGCTGGGCCTGCCGGTCAAGATGCGTCTGGTGAGCTACGCGTTCGCGGGCGTCGAGCCCGAGGTGATGGGCATCGGTCCCGTCCCGGCGACCGAGAAGGCGCTGGCGAAGGCCGGTCTGACCATCGACGACATCGGCGCGTTCGAGGTCAACGAGGCGTTCGCCGTCCAGGTGCTGGCGTTCCTGGACCACTACGGCATCGCGGACGACGACGAGCGGGTCAACCCGTACGGCGGCGCGATCGCGTTCGGCCACCCGCTGGCCTCCTCCGGTGTGCGTCTGATGACTCAGCTGGCCCGCCGCTTCGAGCAGCGCCCGGACGTCCGCTACGGCCTGACCACCATGTGCATCGGCTTCGGCATGGGCGGAACCGTCATCTGGGAGAACCCGCACTTCGAGGGTGGTAAGTGACCATGAGCACCACTGAGATGCTGCAGCGCGCCGCCGAACTGTTCCCCGGCGAGGTCGTCACCACTGCGCACGTGCGCCACCTGGACCTGCCGCTGCAGGCCGGCAAGCTGGCGCTGATCACCCTGGACAACGGCTTCGACCACACCAAGCCGACCACCTTCGGCCCGGGTTCGCTGGCGAAGCTGTCCGAGGCGCTGGACCAGGTCGAGGCCGAGGCCGCCGAGGGCAAGGTGGTCGCCGTCGCGATCACCGGCAAGCCGTTCATCTTCGCGGTCGGCGCCGACCTCAAGGGCGTCGAGGTGCTCAAGGAGCACTCGGACGCCCTGGCCATCGGCAAGGGCGGCCACGACGTCTTCAAGCGGATCGCCGCGCTGCCCGTCCCGTCCTTCGCGTTCTACAACGGCGCGGCGATGGGCGGCGGCGTCGAGGTCGGCCTGCACTGCTCCTACCGCACCGTCAGCGCGGGCGTCCCGGCGTTCTCGCTGCCCGAGGTCTTCCTCGGCCTGGTGCCCGGCTGGGGCGGCTGCACCCTGCTGCCGAACCTGATCGGTCCGGCCAAGGCGGTCAAGGTCATCGTCGAGAACTCGATGGCCCAGAACAAGCAGCTCAAGGGCAAGGACGTCTTCGAGCTCGGCATCGCGGACGCGATCTTCGAGCCGGCCGACTTCCTGGAGCAGTCGCTGCTGTGGACCGCCAAGGTCCTCAAGGGCGACGTGGTCGTCGAGCGCGAGGAGTTCGACCGCGGCAAGGCGTGGGACGACGCCGTGCTGTGGGGCCGCTGGGTCGCCGACGCCAAGGTGCACGGGGCCGCTCCGGCCGCGTACAAGGCGCTCGACATCATCCAGCAGGTCAAGGACGGCGACCTGCAGGCGGGCTTCGACGCCGAGGACGCCGCGCTGGCCGACCTCATCATGAGCGGCGAGCTGCGCGCCGGCCTGTACGCCTTCAACCTGGTGCAGCGCCGCGCGAAGAAGCCGTTCGGCGCGCCGGACAAGTCGCTGGCCCGCCCGGTCACCAAGGTCGGCGTCGTCGGCGCCGGTCTGATGGCCTCCCAGCTGGCGCTGCTGTTCGCGCGCCGCCTGGAGGTGCCGGTGGTGCTCACCGACATCGACCAGGAGCGCATCGACAAGGGCGTGGGCTACGTCCACGGCGAGATCGACAAGCTGCTGGCGAAGGGCCGCATCGGCGGCGACAAGGCCAACAAGCTCAAGGGCCTGGTCTCCGGCCACCTCGACAAGGCCGTCGCGTTCGGCGACGCGGACTTCGTCATCGAGGCCGTCTTCGAGGAGATGGGCGTCAAGCAGAAGGTGTTCGCGGAGCTGGAGGCGGTGGTCTCGCCGACCACCATCCTGGCCACCAACACCTCCTCGCTGTCGGTCACCGAGATGGCGTCCAAGCTCCAGCACCCGGAGCGCGTGGTCGGCTTCCACTTCTTCAACCCGGTCGCGATCCTCCCGCTGCTGGAGATCGTCCGGGCCGAGAAGACCGATGACGCCTCGCTGGCCACCGCGTTCGGGGTCGCCAAGAAGCTGAAGAAGACCGCGGTGCTCACCAAGGACGCCCCGGCGTTCGTGGTCAACCGCATCCTGACCCGCTTCATGGGCGAGATCCAGAACATCATCGACGAGGGCACCTCGTTCGAGACCGTCGAGGCCGCGGTCAAGCCGCTCGGCCTGCCGATGTCCCCGATCGCCCTGCTCGAACTGGTCGGCCCGGCCATCGCCCTGCACGTCTCCGAGACGCTGCACGGCGCGTTCCCGGAGCGGTTCACCGTCTCCGAGAACCTCGGCAAGGTCGTCAAGGCCGGCAAGCGCGGCTTCTACATCTGGCAGGACGGCGCCCAGGTCCTCGACCCCGAGGTCCTCGCCCTCCTCACCTTCGGCGACTCCGTCCTGACGGAGGACCAGGTCCGCGCCCGCGCCCTGGACGCCGTCGCCCAGGAGATCGGCCTGATGCTCGACGAGGGCGTCGTCGGCGAGGCGCAGGACATCGACCTGTGCATGATCACCGGCGCCGGCTGGCCCTTCCACCTCGGCGGCATCACCCCGTACCTCGACCGCGAGGGCGTCTCCGAGCGCGTCAACGGCAAGAAGTTCCTGGCCCCGGGCCTGGCTTCGGTCCCCGCCTGACGAACCCACTGACGGGCGGCACTCCTCTCCTTCGGGACGGGGGTGCCGCCCGTCGGCGTTCGCGCGACTACGCTGGACCGGGCCACCCCAGGGAGGACCCGATGACCGCGCAGCCCGACCACTCCGCATACCGCGACGACGGGCTGATTCCGCGCCCCGAGAAGACCCCCGATGCCCTCCGCGCAGCCCTGGCTGCCGTCGCCCCGCACCGTCTCCCGGAGATGACGGAGCAGCAGGACGAAGCTTTCGCTCTCGCCGTCCGCGCCGGATCCATCGACCCGTTGCGCGCCTTCCTGAACACCTGGGCCGCCCACATCGAGGTCGCCCGCAGCCTCCGTACCGCCGCCCGCCTGCGCGAGGCCGAACACGCCGTGCAGACCCTTGAGCGCGACGACCCCCGCTGGAGCGAAGCCGTCCGCGAGAGCCTGGAGATCTTCAACCGGGCCTATGCGACGGTGAACGGATGACCTGGTCCTGGGAGTACCACCCGGACGACCAGTACGTCGCCGCCGAAGCACCCCCGGCTCTGCTTGCCGAGGTGGAGCTGCTCGCCGACGAACTGATCCGCGCTGCCGAAGCCCGCTACCTCAACGGCACTGGCCACCCGGGGACCGGCGAGGATCTGAGGACGGCCGCCGTGAGCAACCTCGCCAGCAGCGCGTCTGCATCTGCCAGGTCACCGATCTTGTAGCCCGGTATGCTGCCGGGTTTCCGCTTGAAGGGAGCCGTTGGCGTGCTGGTGCTGGTGCACGGCGGATTGTGGGACGAGGAGATGGACGCCGAGCGGTTCTGGGGGCGGACCGGGGTGGTGGCGGGGTTGCGGGGCGCCGGAGTGGCGGTGTGTGCGCCGGATCGGGCGATGCGGGCGGGGAGTTGGGAGGCGGAGGCGGAGCAGCTGGTGGCGGGGCTGCCGGACGGGCCGGTGGTGCTGGTCGGCGGGTCCAACGGGTGCTCGGTGGCGGTGCGGATGGCGCTTGCGGTGCCGGAGCGGGTGCGGGGGCTGGTGCTGGCGTGGCCGGCGACGGCCGGGGATGCGCGGGTGGACGTGCGGCTGCCGGCCGAGGTGGCGCCGTTGCTGGCGGGCGGGGTGCTGCGCGGGGTCGCGGACGAGGAGTTGACGGGGCTTCGGATGCCGGTGGCGGTGCTGCCGTCGGTGCCCGAGAACCCGGTGCACCAGCGGCGGACGGCGGAGGCGCTGCTGGCGCTGGTGCCGGGGGCGGTGGAGCTGCCGGGGTGTCCGGAGCCGCCGCACCCGCTGTTCCGGCCGGAGGGGCTGGTGGCGGCGCTGGCGGGGTTCAGTCGTCCTTGAGCCGGTCCTCGGTGCGGCCGTGGCGGCCCAGGCCGATGGCGTCGAACTCGTCGGGGCGGCCGTCGGCGGGGGCGCCGTCGCCCCTGACCGCCTCGTCCCGTCCGTCACTCATCGGGAGCAGCGCGAGGCCTGGGCGGGCGGGACGACGCGGGTGGCGGGGAGGTCGGCGGCGTTGGCGCGGAGCAGGGTGCCGGCCGCGACGACGGCCTCCAGGTAGTGGCCCACGGTCGGCGGCCTACTTCTTGAGGCGGTAGATGACGGTGTCCCCGGTGACGCCGACGACCTCGTAGTGGGTGTTGAGGAGGGTGGCGATGCGGGGCACCATGTCGGGCTGGTAGGGGGAGGTGCCGGAGTCGTCGACGACGACCTCCGGGAAGCCGTTGGTGGAGATCTCGTTGTCGAAGGTCTGCCAGGCCTCGGCGACGGAGTACTGTTCGCCGACCTTGTCCGCGCCCTTGCCGCCGCTGAAGTTGGTGAGGAAGCCGGCGGTGAGGTAGCGGGTGACGGGGCGTCGGTCGGCGAGCCAGTAGAGCTCGGGGTGCATGCCCCAGATCAGGACGGTGTCCTTGGGGGTGGTCTGGGCGGCGACGGCGGTGGCGACCTCGGTGGTCTGGGTGAGGCGCTGGCCGGGCCAGAGGACGGCGAGGACGCAGAAGAAGCTGCTGGCGAGGGCGGAGTAGATCAGGACGGGCCGCCACGAGATCGCGGAGGTGGCGACGGCGCCGACGCCGAGCAGGACCAGCGGGGGCATCAGCTGGAGGTAGTAGTGGCCGAAGAAGTGGAAGCCGATCGAGACGGCGATCACCGAGGAGGCGAGCCACATCCACAGGTCGACGGTGGAGCCGTGCTCGGGTCCGCGGGCGGGGACGGGTCGTCGGCGGTGACGCAGCCACAGGCGGTGGGCGAACGGCAGCAGGAAGGCCAGGCCGGCGCTCATCAGGATGGCGGAGTTGCCGAGTGCGCGGCCGATCATCTGGGGCCAGTCGGAGCCGAGGCCGGCGTAGTCGCCGGAGCCGGTGACGACCCAGAACAGGAAGCCCTTGGGCTTGGTGAGGATGACGGCGACCAGCGCTATCGGCAGCGCGAACCCGAAGCCGATCTTGGCGAGCGCGGGGGGCCAGCGGACGCCGCGGCGGCGGGTGTCCTGGAGGAGCATCCACAGCACGGGGAGCATGACCGCGCCGCCGGTCTGCTTGGTGAGCGAGCAGAGCGCGACCGCGATGCCGGCGGCCAGCCAGCGGCGGCGCTCGGCGTAGCGGAAGGCGGCGACCATCGCGGGCAGCATGAAGACTTCGAAGGTCGCGGCCTGGGTGTCCTCGGGCGAGAGCCCGATGGACACCAGCAGGTAGAGGATGCCCGCGTAGCGCCCGGCCTTGTCGCCCCAGCGGCCGCGGGCGAGCGAGGCCAGCAGGATCGCGGTGGCGAGGTGGGCGACGATCGCGAGGGTCCGCAGCGGCCAGAGCGAGGCGGAGCCGAAGAGCGCGAAGCAGGCTTCGTACAGCCAGGGCAGCAGCGGGGGTTTGCGGTCGACGACGGTGTCGTAGAGGACGCCGCCGTCGGCGAGCATCCGGGCCTGGGTGGCGAGGTAGCCCTCGTCGGGGCTCCACACGGGGCGCAGGAAGGACGGCAGGTGGGTCAGTGTGGCCAGCACGGCGAGCAGCGGGACCAGTCTGGTCCAGTACCCGGTGCGGAGGCGCTCTGGGAGGCGCTCGGCAAGGGCACGTGGGCTGCTCGTGAGGGTGAGGGACACGGATGACAACCTACCGGGCGTGGACGGGCGTAGTCAGGGGCAGTCCACGAATGAGTGTGACCGTCCGACAATAAGCGCACCGTCACAGGGCCAAAAGGCGGTCCCGTGACGGTGCGCTGGGGGGATTGCGAGTGGTCAGCTCCGGGCGAAGGAGCGGGTGCTGACCAGTGCTTCGATCTTCTTGGCGATGGCGGGCGCGGTGAGCCCGATCTCGTCGAGGATCTCGCCGCGCGAGGCGTGGTCGAGGAACTCCTGCGGGATGCCGAAGTCGCGCAGCGGCACGTCCACGTCGGCGTCGCGCAGCGCCTGGGCGATCGCGGAGCCGACGCCGCCGGCCCGGCCGTTGTCCTCGACGGTGACGACCAGGCGGTGCTGGGCGGCCAGGCCGGGCAGCGCGGCGTCGACCGGCTTGACCCAGCGCGGGTCGACCACGGTGCTGCTGATGCCCTGCTGGGCGAGCAGCTCGGCGGCCTCCAGGCAGGTCGGGGCCATCGCGCCGATCGAGACGATCAGCACGTCGGCGGCCTCGTCCGCGGAGTCGGCCTCGGGGCGGCGCAGCACGTCCATGCCGCCGACGGTGCCGACGGCGGGCACGGCGGGGCCGACGTTGCCCTTGGAGTAGCGGACCACGGTCGGGGCGTCGGCCACCTCGACGGCCTCGCGCAACTGGAGCCGGACCTGCTCGGCGTCGCGCGGCGCGGCCAGCCGCAGGCCGGGGACGACCTGCAGGATCGACATGTCCCACATGCCGTTGTGGGAGGCGCCGTCGGTGCCGGTGACGCCGGCCCGGTCGAGCACGAAGGTGACGCCGAGCTTGTGCAGTGCGACGTCCATCAGGACCTGGTCGAAGGCCCGGTTGAGGAAGGTCGCGTAGACCGCGACCACCGGGTGCAGGCCGTTGGTGGCCAGGCCGGCGGCGCAGACGGCGGCGTGCTGCTCGGCGATGCCGACGTCGAAGATCCGCTCCGGGTAGGCCTTGGCGAACGGGGCGAGGCCGACGGGGTGCAGCATGGCGGCGGTGATGGCGACCAGGTCGCGGCGCTCGCGGCCGAGCGCGACCATCTCCTCGCCGAACACCGACGTCCAGTCCTTGCCGGAGGTCTTGACCGGCAGGCCGGTGTCGGGGTGGATCACGCCGACCGCGTGGAAGCGGTCCTCGTCGTTGTTCTCGGCGGCGTGGTAGCCGCGGCCCTTCTCGGTGATGCAGTGCACGATGACCGGGCCGCCGAAGTTGCGGGCCTTGGTGAACGCGGACTCCAGCGCCTGCAGGTCGTGGCCGTCGATCGGGCCGAGGTACTTCAGGCCGAGGTCCTCGAACATGCCCTGCGGGGCGATGAAGTCCTTCAGGCCCTTCTTGGCGCCGTGCAGGGTGTCGAACATCGCCTGGCCGACCACGGGGGTGCGCTGCAGCGCGTCCTTGCCCCAGGACAGGAAGCGCTCGTAGCCCTGGGTGGTGCGCAGGGTGGCCAGGTGGTTGGCGAGGCCGCCGATGGTCGGCGAGTAGGACCGCTCGTTGTCGTTGACGACGATGACGATCGGCAGGTCCTGGCTGTCGGCGATGTTGTTCAGCGCCTCCCAGGCCATGCCGCCGGTGAGCGCGCCGTCGCCGATCACGGCGACCACGGGGCGGTCCTTGTGGCCCTGGATCTTGTTGGCCTTGGCGAGTCCGTCGGCGTAGCCGAGGACGGTGGAGGCGTGCGAGTTCTCGATCACGTCGTGCTCGGACTCGGCGCGCGAGGGGTAGCCGGACAGGCCGCCCTTCATCTTCAGCCGGGAGAAGTCCTGGCGGCCGGTCAGCAGCTTGTGGACGTAGCTCTGGTGACCGGTGTCGAACAGGATCCGGTCGCGCGGCGAGTCGAAGACCCGGTGCATGGCGAGGGTCAGCTCGACCACGCCGAGGTTGGGTCCGAGGTGGCCGCCGGTCTTGGAGACCTCCTCCACCAGGAAGGCGCGGATCTCCTCCGCGAGCTCCGCGAGCTGCGCGGGGGTGAGTCGATCGAGATCGCGCGGTCCCCGAATACGGGTCAGCAGGGCCACCCGTTCCTCCTCGTCCAAGTTCTCGCGCCCGCTCGGGCCCGGAGGGCGTACGCCCCGCTTGAGTCTAATGTCCATTACCCGGGCGTAGTGCGGCGGGCAACCCCGTCCCCCGTTCGGGTGGCAGGGGTGGAAAAGCACCGAACCGCGCGACCGGCCCCGCTAAGGCGGGGAAGTGTGCCGGTCGCGCGGGTGCGGGTGGTGCCGGGTCAGCCGCGTCCGTTGGACTTCTGGGTGCGGCGGGAGACCGAGTCCAGGACCACCGCGGCGAGCAGCACCGCGCCGGTGATCATGTACTGGATGGCCTGCTCGGCGCCCACCATGTCCAGGCCGGTGGTGATGGACTGGATGACCAGGATGCCGAGCAGCGCCGACCAGGTCTTGCCGCGGCCGCCGAACAGGCTGGTGCCGCCGATGACGGCCGCCGCGATGGCGTTCATCAGCATGTTGGCGCCACCGAGGCCCTTGTCCGCCGAGCCCTGCTGGGAGGCGATGAACAGGCCGCCGAGACCGGCCAGGCCGGCCGAGATCATGTACACCGAGGTACGCACCCAGGCGACGTTGATGCCGGCCCGGCGGGCCGCCTCGATGCCGCCGCCGACCGCGAAGATCTGCCGGCCGTAGCCGGTGCGGCGGAGCACGAAGTCGGTGATCGCGACGATGCCGACGAACAGCACCAGCGGCAGCGGCAGGCCGCGGTCCTGGTTGAGCACGTAGGCGACCACCAGCACGATCACGGCGAGCACGCCGGTGCGCATGGCGATCTCGGCGATCGGGCGGGCCGGCAGGCCGGCGGCCGTGCGGCGGCGGGCGTCGAGCAGCTGGCCGGCGGCGAACAGCGCGATGGAGAGGATCGCGGCCAGCCACGCCCAGACGATGTCACCGTCGCCCAGGAAGTAGGTGTCCAGGTTGGCGATGACGCCGTCGTTGAGGTTGTTGACGGTGCCGAGCTTGCCGATGACCAGGTTCTGCAGGCCGCTCCAGGCGAGCATGCCGGCCAGCGTGACCAGCAGCGCGGGCACGCCGATCTTCGAGAAGAAGAAGCCGTGCAGGGCGCCCAGGGCGACCGCGGCGGCGATGCCGATCAGCACCGCCAGCCACTCGTTGACGCCCTGGCGGACGGCCAGCACCGAGGAGATCGCGGCGGTGGCGCCGGCCACCGAGCCGAGCGAGAGGTCGATCTCGCCGAGCAGCAGCACGAAGACCACGCCGGTGGCGATCAGGCCGGGGCCGGCGATCCACTTGGTGATGTTGGTGACGTTGTCGGCGTTGAGGAAGTGGCCGGTCTTCCACTGGAAGACGGCGGCGATGATGATCAGGCCGACCACGACGGGCAGCGAGCCGAGCTCGCCGCTGCGGACCTTGCGGCCGAACTCGTCGAGGTAGCCGGCCAGGCCCTCCTTGCGGACCAGCAGGCGCGGGTCGACGGCGGGCGGGGTGGGCGTGGTGGGGGTCTCGGTGCTCACTTGGCGTCCTCCGCGATACGGGCCTGACGACGGGTCACCGCGTTGTCGGTGGCGCCGGTGATGGCGGAGATGATCTCCTCGTGCGAGGTGGTGGCCACCTCGAAGCTGCCGTTGTTGCGGCCCAGGCGGAGCACCGCGACGGTGTCCGCGACGGCCTTGACGTCGGCCATGTTGTGGCTGATCAGGATCACGCCGAGGCCCCGCTCGCGCAGCCGCTCGACCAGGTCGAGGACCTGGGCGGTCTGCTCGACGCCGAGGGCGGCGGTGGGCTCGTCCAGGATGACGATCTTCGGGTCGCCGACCAGGGCGCGGGCGATCGCGACCACCTGGCGCTGGCCGCCGGAGAGGCCGGCGATCGGGATCCGGACGCTGGGGATGCGGATCGACAGGGTGTCGAGGAGCTCGCGGGCCCGCTTCTCCATGGCGACCTCGTCCAGGGTGCCGAAGCGCTTGAGCTCACGGCCGAGGAACAGGTTGCCGACCACGTCGAGGTTGTCGCACAGGGCGAGGTCCTGGTAGACGGTGGCGATGCCGAGCGCCTGCGCGTCGTGCGGGCGGCCGATGGAGACCGGCTTGCCCTCCCACTCGATGACGCCCTCGTCGATCGGGTGCACGCCCGCGATGGTCTTGACCAGGGTGGACTTACCGGCGCCGTTGTCGCCGACCAGGGCGACGACCTCGCCCGCATGGACCTCCAGCTGCACGTCGGTGAGTGCCTGGACGGCACCGAAGCGCTTGGAGACCCCGCGCAACGCCAGTACGGGTGCGCCTGTCACGTGAACCATCTCCTTGAGTTCCGTGTCGGACCTGACGTTTCCGACACGGGCGACCCGCGCGCCGGTCCGGACGCGCGGGGTGGGACTGCTGGAACCGAAAGGGCCGACGGGAGCTTCCGGGTGGTCAGGAAGCTCCCGCCGGGCGGGTGTTACTGCAGGCCGGCCGCGGTGCAGGCAGCGGCGAAGTCGGCGGTGCAGATGTCCGCGACCTTGTACAGCTTGTCGGCGATCACGGTGTCCTTGATGTTCGCCTTGGTGACGACCTTGGGGTCCAGCAGGACGGACGGGATGCCCTTGTCCGCGCCGCTGTCGACCGTGGAGGTGGCGACGCCCTTGACGTCCTTGCCCTGGAGCAGGTTGACCGCGAGCTCGCCGGCCGCGTCGGCCAGCGGCTTGTAGGCCTTGTAGATGGTGAAGGCCTGGTCGCCGGAGACCAGTCGCTGGATCGCGTCCAGGCTCGCGTCCTGGCCGCCGACCGGGACGCTGATGCCCTGCGACTTCAGCTGGGTGATGATCGCGCCGGCCATGCCGTCGTTGGCGGAGTAGACGCCCTGGAAGCCGTCCTTGCCGAGCGAGGAGATGGCGGCGCCGATCTTCTGGCCCGCGACGGTGGGCTTCCACTCGCCGCTCTGCTCGTAGACGATGCCCTTGACCTTGCTGTCCAGCACCTTGTGCGCGCCGGTCTTGAACTGGGCGGCGTTCGGGTCGGCGTCGTCACCGTTGATCATCACGACGTTGGAGTCGGCGGCCTTGGCGCCGAGGGCGTCGACCAGGCCCTGGCCCTGGAGCTCGCCGACCTTCTCGTTGTCGAAGGAGACGTACGCGGAGACCGGGCCGCTGGCCAGGCGGTCGTACGCGACGACCTTGACGCCCTTGTCGGCGGCCTCCTTCACCCAGGTCTGGGTGGCCTTGGCGTCGAACGCGTCCAGGATGATCACCTTGACGCCCTGGGCGATCAGGGTGTCGAACTGCTGCTTCTGCTTCGACGCGGAGGCCTCGGCGTTGGCGTACTCGATCTTGCAGTCGGAGCAGAGCTCGTGGACCTTCGCCTCGATGAACGGCTTGTCGAAGGACTCGTAGCGGGTCGAGGAGGCGTTCTCCGGCAGCAGCAGGCCGATCGACTTGTTGTTGCCCGAGGCCGCGCCGTCCTTCTTGTCACTGCCGGCCTTGCCGCACGCGGCCATGGTCAGTGCCATCGAGACAGCGGCGGTGCCGACGACGACGCGACGCATCATTGCGTTCATGGTGGGGGGTGCCTCCCTGACAGAGCCGCAACGTTGCGGCGAGGTGGGCAGGAGTCAACCCCGTCACCAAGCTTGTCGTCAACAAGTAAAGCATCAGCCCCGGGGATTCAAACCCTTTCGTTATCTTCCTGAAGGCTCAGTCGAGATCGGACGGCCCGTCAGGGGCTCTCAGGAGCCCCTCGAAGCGACTCAGATCCCGCCCGTCTCCCCCATCTCACTCATCACCAGGGCCAACGCCCCGAGCACCTCGGCGCGGCCGCCCAGCGTCCCCGGGACCACCGACAGCTGGCGGGCGGCGCTGGGGATCGCGTACCGGGCCACCGAATCCCGGATCGGGGAAAGCACCAGCTCACCGGCCTCGGCCAGCTCTCCGCCCAGGATCACCCGGCGGGGGTTGAGCAGGTTGCACAGGGTGGCCACGCCCATGCCGATCTGGCGGCCGGCGTCGGCGATCACCCGGCGGCAGCCCAGATCGCCCTGCTGGGCCAGCTGCACCACCTTCCCGAGGGTCAGTTCGCCCGGGTGGTTGGCGTTCAAGAGGTTGAGCAGGTAGCGGGAGCCCACGAAGGTCTCCAGGCAGCCGCGGTTGCCGCAGCGGCACACCGGGCCCGCCTCGTCCAGCGTGATGTGCCCGATCTCACCCGCCGTGCCGCCCGGGCCGCGGTAGATCTGGCCGTTGATCACCAGTCCCGCGCCGACGCCGCTGGCCACCTTGATGTACGCCAGCTCGCCCAGGCCCCGCCCGGCGCCCCAGACCAGCTCGCCCAGCGCGCCCAGGTTGGCGTCGTTGTCCACGTGCACCGGCATGCCCAGGCGCTGCGCCAGCTCCTGACCGGGCATCACGCCGGTCCACCCGGGCAGGATCGCGGTCGAGCCGAGCGCCCCGGTCTCCTGGTCGATCGGGCCGGGCACGCCCAGGCCCACGCCGATCACCTTGTCGCTCCGGAAGCCGGCCTGCTCCAGCAGCCGCGCCACCATCCGCTCGGCCAGGTCGAACCCCTGCTGGGCGGAGACGTCCACGTCCAGCGGCTCGCTCTCCTCGGCCAGCACCCGGTGCGCCAGGTTGCCGACCGCCACCCGCAGGTGGGTGTGGCCGAAGTCCACGCCCACCACGATCCCGGCGTCCCCGCTCAGCGAGACGCTGCGCGCCCGGCGCCCGCCCGAGGAGGTGTCGGCGACCACCACGGTGCCGGACTCCTTGAGCTCCCGGACGATGTTGGACACCGTCGCGGCCGACAGCCCCGTGCCCCGGGCGATCTCGGCCTGGGTCAGCGATCCGGCCATCCGCACCGCCCGCAGCACCCGTTCGAGATTCGCCCGGTGCAGCGAGGACTGCGATCCCGGTGTGTCCGTCGACATGTTCCACCCTCCAGGGCGCACTTGCGTTCGTCCAAAGTCCAGCTTCAACTTCTGAACTCTATGCTCCGGTACCGATCGGAGGGCCCGTCAAGTACGAACACGGATCGTTACGCACGTGGGAGGATGCCCGGTAACCAAGCTCTGACGAAGGAGTCCTGCGTGCCTGGCACCAACTTGACCCGTGAGGAGGCCCGCACCCGGGCCGCACTCCTGCATGTGGAGGCGTACGACATCGAGCTCGACCTGAGCTCCGCGCGCGAGGGCGGCACCTTCCGGTCCACCACCGTGGTCCGGTTCACGGCCACCGAGCCCGGCGCCTCCACCTTCATCGACCTGGTCGCCCCCGCGGTCACCGAGATCGTCCTCAACGGCCGCGCGCTGCCGCTGGAGAACTTCTCCGACAGCCGCATCGCGCTGCCCGACCTGGCCGCCGAGAACGAGCTGCGGGTGGTCGCCGACTGCGCCTACACCAACACCGGCGAGGGCCTGCACCGCTTCGTCGACCCGGCCGACGGCGAGACCTACCTGTACACCCAGTTCGAGGTCCCGGACGCCCGCCGGGTGTTCGCCAACTTCGAGCAGCCCGACCTGAAGGCCGCCTTCGCCTTCACCGTCACCGCCCCGGCCGGCTGGGTCGTGATCTCCAACTCGCCGACCCCCGAGCCCGCCGGCGACGGCGACACCCGGGTGTGGACCTTCGAGCCCACCCCGCGGATGTCCACCTACATCACCGCCCTGGTGGCCGGCCCCTACGTCGGCGTGTTCGACGCCTACGAGAACGGCGCGCAGCGCGTGCCGCTCGGCGTCTACTGCCGCCCCTCGCTGCGCGAGTTCCTCGACGCCGACGCGATCTTCGCCGTCACCAAGCAGGGCTTCGACTACTTCCAGGACAAGTTCGACTTCGCCTACCCGTTCGCGAAGTACGACCAGCTGTTCGTCCCGGAGTTCAACGCCGGCGCGATGGAGAACGCGGGCGCCGTCACCCTCCGCGACCAGTACGTGTTCCGCTCCAAGGTCACCGACGCCTCCTACGAGCTGCGCGCCGCGACCATCCTGCACGAGCTCGCCCACATGTGGTTCGGCGACCTCGTCACCATGGAGTGGTGGAACGACCTGTGGCTGAACGAGTCGTTCGCCACCTTCGCCGAGGCGGTCTGCCAGGCCGAGGCCCCCGGCTCCAAGTGGCCGCACTCCTGGACCACCTTCGCCAACCAGATGAAGACCTGGGCGTACCGGCAGGACCAGCTGCCGTCCACCCACCCGATCATGGCGGAGATCAACGACCTGGAGGACGTCCAGGTCAACTTCGACGGCATCACCTACGCCAAGGGCGCGTCGGTGCTCAAGCAGCTGGTGGCGTACGTCGGCCAGGACGCCTTCTTCCAGGGCGTGCGCGCCTACTTCAAGCGCCACGCCTGGGGCAACACCCGCCTCACCGATCTGCTCGGCGCCCTTGAGGAGGCCAGCGGCCGCGACCTGCGCACCTGGTCCAAGGCGTGGCTGGAGACCGCCGGCATCAACGTGCTGCGGCCCGCCCTGGAGGTCTCCGCGGACGGCGTCATCGAGTCCTTCGCCGTCCTGCAGGAAGCCCCGGCGCTGCCCGCCGGCGCCCGCGGCGAGGCCGTGCTGCGCCCGCACCGCATCGCCATCGGCCTGTACGAGCTGGTCGACGGCGACCTGGTCCGCACCGACCGCATCGAGCTCGACGTGGACGGCGCGCGCACCGAGGTCCCGCAGCTGACCGGCCGCCCGCGGCCCGCCGTGCTGCTGCTCAACGACGACGACCTGTCCTACGCGAAGGTCCGCCTGGACGCCGAGTCGCTGGCCGTCGTCACCGAGCACCTCGGCGACTTCACCGACTCGCTCCCCCGCGCGCTGTGCTGGGCCTCCTCCTGGGACATGACCCGCGACGGCGAGCTCGCCACCCGCGACTACCTGTCGCTGGCGCTGTCCGGCCTGCGCCGCGAGAGCGACATCGGCGTGGTCCAGTCCGTGCACCGCCAGATCAAGGTCGCGCTGGAGCTGTACGCCGACCCGGCGTGGCGCGAGACCGGTCTGCAGCGCTGGGCCGCTGCCGCCGAGACCTCGCTGCGCGAGGCCCCCGCCGGCAGCGACCACCAGCTCGCCTGGGCCCGCGCGCTGGCCGCCTCGGCCCGGACCGACGGTCAGCTCGCGCTGCTCGCCGGCCTGCTGGACGGCTCGGAGACCATCGAGGGCCTGGCCGTCGACACCGAGCTGCGCTGGACCCTGCTCGGCCGCCTGGTCGCGACCGGCCGCGCCGACGAGGCCGCGATCGACGCGGAGCTCGCCCGCGACAACACCTCCTCCGGCCAGGAGCACGCCGCCACCTGCCGGGCGGCCCGCCCGACCGCCGAGGCCAAGGCCGAGGCCTGGGCGTCCGTGGTCGAGTCCGACACCCTCACCAACTACGTCCAGGAGGCCGTCATCGCCGGCTTCCAGCAGCCCGACCAGCGGGACCTGCTCGCGGCGTACACCGAGAAGTACTTCGCCTCGGTGAAGCAGGTGTGGGAGACCCGCAGCCACGAGATCTCCCAGCAGATCATCGGCGGCCTGTACCCCGCGTACTCCGTCTCGCAGGCCACCCTGGACGCCACCGACGCGTGGCTGGCCTCCGCCGACCCGGCCCCGGCCCTGCGCCGCCAGGTCGTCGAGGCCCGGGCGGGCGTGGAGCGGGCGCTGAAGGCTCAGGCCGCGGACCGCTGACGCGGAGTCGTGCGTGTGGGGGCCCGGGGGACGCGTTCTCCCGGGCCTCCGACGTGTTCGGAGGTGCCTCCGCCCGGCGATGGCGAGGGAGAACTGCGCGACAAGCGCACACCGGTCCGCAGGGTCGCGAGCACGTGCAGGTCACTGTCCTGCGTCGCGATCTTGCTGTTGGGTGCCTTCCGCTTCGCGCAGTTCCCAGTAGGCGCGAAGGTCTTGCAACGCCTACTCGGAGCGGGCCGACCCCGCATCTCTGAGGGGCCCGCCCATGTCGACCGCCACCCTTGCCCGCCCTGCCCGGCAATCCTCGCTCCCTCACAAGAGCATGGAAACCACACAGGCGGGCATCTGCCCCTGCCACGGTCGGCCGCAGGCTGACCTTCTGCTGCGCAAGTCAAAGATCGTCCGCGAGGGCGAGCGGGCCCTGTCCATCCGGGCACAGGAAGACCGGGGCCGCGCGTGGGTCGCCGAACAGGGGTACTGCGTTCGGACCGTGTGGAAGGAAAACCTGTCCGCCTGGTCGGACGTCAAGCGGCCCAAGATGGACGCCGCCCTTGACGCCGTGCTGGCTGGCGAAGTGCCGGTGCTGTGGTGCTACGCGCTCGACCGGTTCTCCCGCAAGGGGGCTGAGTCCGTCGTTCCGATCCTGGGCAAGGCCCGTGTGATCTTCGACTACGAGCGTCTCGACTCCATGGACGAACGCGACCGCCGTTGGATTCTCGACCGTGCCGAGACCGCGCGGGAGTACTCGCAGCGTCTGAGCCACAACGTCCGCGGCACCAAAGCGAAGCAGCAGAAAGAAGGACGGTGGCTCGGCCGGGCCCCGTTCGGTCTGACGGCGGACACGAATCGCCGACTCGCCCCGGACACCGCCCCGTACATGTGCCTGACGGCGGAACAGCAGGAGGTGACCCCGTGGGACGTCGTGAAGCGGATTTTCTGGGCGTTGTCGAACGGCACTTCCGCGCGGGCCCTGTCGCGGACGCTCAACTCTGAGGGTCTGCGCACCGGCACCGGTGCATACTGGCGTGCCAGCACCATTTGGGCAATCGTCGTCCACCCCGTGTACGAGGGGTGGTTGACCGTGGCCCCGGCAGTCGGCGCGCAGAAGTCGCACAAGCGGCCGTCCCGGTACATCCACCCCGACACCGGCGAGAACGTCCGTTGCGTCACTGACGAAACGCTGCCGCGCATGATCCCCGCCGAGCTTGCCGAGCGGGCCCGCCGAGTCCTGGCAGGCCACCAGATCATGGACAACAAGAAGCCCCGCCCGGGACGCCAGGTGCACCCGTTGCACGGGAAGCGAACCACGTGCGGCAACTGCGGCTCGGCCATGTCGTTGCAAGGGTGTAGCTACACCTGCAACCGGCGCGCTGCCAACGGAGGTTGCTCCGCTCCGGCGTCCGCGTCCCGTCCGGCGCTGCTGCGGTACGTCGTGGACGCGTGGTCGGCGCGGCTGCACTCGGCCGAGGACGACGACCCGCTGTTGATCGCCGTCGCCGAACGCTGGCAGGCCATCACCCGCCCCGAGGAAGGCGCAGAGGTGGCCGAGGCCCGCGCCGAAGTCGCTGCGGCAAAAGCGGAGTTGGACAAGTTCCACCAAGACAACGCTGCCGGGTTCTACTCCGGCCGTTCCGCCCGGTACCGCATGCCCGCGAAGAACCGTGCCGAGGCCCGGTTGGACGCCGCAGAGGAACGCCTCTCCGGACTGGTCGGCGGCGGCACCGTCGATATCACGTGGCTGATCGAAGGCAACGCCGCGGACACATGGCACCAGGCAGACCCGCAGTTGCAGCGCGACCTGTTGCACCTTGCGATAGATCAGGTGATCGTCACCCCCGCCCACGGCAAGCGCGTCCGGTTCAACGGAGTAGAGCGGGTCACCATCGTGTGGGCCACCCCCGAACAGGCCGAGGACGACGACTACACACAAGCGGCCTGACGGCCCAGCAGAGCCCCGGTAAGGCCCTATGCCTGCTGGGGCTTCGGCATGCCCGGGCACGTCTGACATCTGGACTGTCGACCCACGCCCGTAGTACGAAGGTGCGGTCTCAGGGCAGGACAGCCGAGTTGTAGAGGAACAGCGCATGCTTCAGGACACGGCCTGTCAGTACGCCCAACGTGAGCATGGAGAAGACGTCCCCGCGACCATGGTTCGTGCTGTTGACGGGATCGGTGACGTGCCGTGCTGCAACGACTGTGCATACCTGCACCACAAGACCACTATCCGAGAACACAGCTTCTGGAAAAACGCCTGGCCCGTCCTAGAGGCTGGGGCCTGTGCCGTCGCAACAGCCGCACTCCTGGCCGTGTTAGACGTTCACATCCTGTACGTCGTCACCGGCGCGGTAGGAGTCTTCGGGTATGCCCGAAAGAAGGGCTGAGCCACACCGGGCGATGAACCATCAGTGAGCCGAGCAAGCCGCCTGACGACCCGTAGAAGCCCCGAACAGCCCCGGTTGGTCCCCGTGACCGGCCGGGGCTTTCTGCTGCCCGCACACGGGCGCGTCGGGCCTCGGGCTCGCCGGCTCGGGCCGGGCCAACAGCGGGCCGAGCTGTGGTGGAGTGGTGGTTCTACCTATTTTTTTAGAACACATAGAAAAAATAGGAAGAAAGCTAGACCGGTACCACTTTCGCCACTGCACCACTCCCGGCAACGTCCGCTCCCTCTAGTAACCGGAAGACAGGCCGACCCCGGCCGCCCGACGGCGACGGGAAACGTCCGCTCCCTACTACCAGTGAGAGCAGGGACAACCCGGTCGGGGCTCTGGGAGACCGCCGCCACTCAGAACCTGGTCGAGCCGAGAGTAAGCCGCCCACTGCCAAGACACGTCAGACCGAGACCCCAGGGGAACAGTTCCATGCTCGCCAGTGCCCGCACACAGGTATCCGGGCTCGGGCCTGCCAACTCGGGCCGGGCCAACAGCGGGGCGAGTTGCGGTGGAGCGGTGGTTCTACCTGTTTTTTAGAACACATAGAAAAAATAAGAAGAAAGCCAGAACGGCCCCGCTTCCACCGCTCCACCGCACCGGCAACGTCCGCTCCCTCTTGGGAGGTAGAGGGACGGAGCGTCCAGGTTCACCGCCCGGCGATGGCGGGCGACGTTCGCTCCCTCTTAGTAAGTAGAGGGCGGGTTACCGCGCACCTATCACACTCGGGGCACCAGACACCGAGGAAACGTCGCATCCCCACTTCATGGTGACGGGGTAGCCAGGCCCCGACTCCCCTCCCCTCTCGCCGCTGATCGGCAGGGAGGGAAAAAGCTCACGCCGCAGCTACAAGCGTTTGTGCGGAGAGTGACGAATCGTCGCTCCGCTGAATCCGGATGGTAAATCCGAATCTGGGGTTTAACTACCCATCCTGCAAAGAGAATCAGGAGATAGTCACTATGGCCCTCACCCTTGCCGAGTCCGCGAAGCTCTCGACCGACGACCTTCAGCGAGGCGTCGTCGAAACTTTCGTCCAGGAATCGCCGATCCTCGACCGGCTGCCGCTGATCCAGTTCGAAGGAAACGCGTTCCGCTACAACGAGGAGTCCGCCCTTCCCGGGGTGTCGTTCCGCGCCGTCAACGAGGCGTACCCGGAGAGCGTGGGCGCGGTCAGCCCGCGTATCGAGACCCTGGCGATCCTCGGCGGCGACAGCGACGTCGACAAGTTCATCGTCAAGACCCGCGGCAACATCAACGACCAGCGCGCAATCCAGGAGACCATGAAGGTCAAGGCCGCGTCGGTCCACTTTTCCGACCAGTTCTTCAACGGCGACACGCAGGTGAACCCGCTCGGCTTCGACGGTCTGTGCAAGCGCCTGATCGGCCGCCAGGTCCTTGACGCCAAGGGCGCCGGGCCCATCTCCGGCGGCTACGACTTCTTCGACGCCCTGGACGCGCTGACCGCCCAGGTGCAGGGGATCACCAGCCAGAACGGCGCGCTGTACATGAACGCCGCGATCATCGCGAAGATCCGTTCCGGGTTCCGCCGACTCGGCGGCTCGGAACTGCTGACCGCGCAGATCCACGGCAAGGAAGTCACCATGTGGAACGGCATCCCGATGCTCGACCCCGGCCAGAAGCTCGACGGCACCGACGTCCTCCCGCTCACCACGGGTACGGGTGGCAAGGAGACCGGTGACATATACGCCGTCCGGTTCGGCAGCTCCGACGCGGACGGGGGAGTCACCGGTCTGACCAACGGTGGCATTCAGGTGACCGACCTTGGCGAGGCCCACGACAAGCCGGTGTTCCGGACCCGGATCGAGTTCTATTGCGGTATCGCGCTGTTCGGTGGCAAGGCCGCCGCCCGCCTGATGAACGTCCTCGCCGGCTGACCCCGCAACGCGCAACAACGGCCCCGCCTTGTCCTCCCCTTGCGGGTGGTCGAGGCGGGGCCTTTGTCGTTTCCGGGGGCTTCTGGCAGGGCAGCTACGCGGCGAGGTGCACCGGAACCAGCGTCCGAGCCCGTTCGTACAGGTTGCGTGCGTACTCGTTCCGAGGATGCGCAGCCAGCAGCCCCATCATGATCCGCACCCGGTCGTCCGCGCGTCCGCTCTGGACCTTCGGGTAGTCGTCCAGAGCAAGGTGCCACGTGCGGCATGCTTCCTCCAGATGACCGAGCTGGAGTTGCCGTTCCGCCAGAGTGGCACGGTGACGGACACGGCCGCGCTGGTAGACGGAGTAGCGCAGTCGGTCAGATTCGAGCATCGCCGCAACGGAACCACTTACGTCCTTGATGGCGTAACGGACTTGCGCTACGTGGTAGTTGAGCGAACTCGGATCGTATGATCCGAACGCTCTGCTCTCCGACTCCGCGACGTCCATTGCCCGTTCTGCGTCTGCGAGGTGGCGAAGTGCCGTGTTGGTGTCGCCCGAAACTGCGGCTGAATGCGCCTGCTGACCGGCGAGGAACGCCCGCATCCTCGGGCCCGCCACGGGAGACGCCGCAGCAGCAGCGTCGGCAAGTTGCATCGCCCGTCGCCCGTGCCCAAGGTCGACCGCTTGCACGCTCATCCCACGGAGGGTGGTGCAGTAGGTCAAGTGATCTTCGGCGACCCCGGCGAGTTCAAGTGCCTTGACGTAGTACTGCTGCGCGAGGCCGTGCAGCCCTTCGTCAACCGCCATGTATCCCGTCAGATAACACAGGTCGCTGGCGGCAGACATCATCGCCTTCCGCACGGCGTCCGGGGCTTCGGCGCGAAGGTACGGCCCCACGGTATTGACCAGGTAGCTGGCTGCCATCGGGCGTGCGGCCCGTCCGCCGAACTCGTCGTCAATGCTGCTGAGACGCTCGGTCATTGCTATGACGGATGCCACCTCGGGCATCCCTATCCGGATGGTCTGGCCGCGCTGGATGGACTCAGCTCGGGCAAGAACGTCTTGCCAGCCGGGAACGGTCAGCGCGACGGCGAACAGGCTTGCGCCGAGCACTCCACGGCGCGAGGGGTCCATGTCCTGCCTCCCCAGTTCGATCAACCCTTCGACAGTACCTGTAAGGGCGGGTTGGTCGGCGGGTGGCGGGAAGCCCGCTTCTGCGTGGGTCACGAGTCGGCCGAGCCGGCGAGTCAGGGCTTCGAGGATCGCAGTCTGGGCCGGGGGCTCGGGAACCGTCCCGCCGAGCCACTGGGAGACGGAGGGTTGGCTGTATGTCGTCGGTCGGCCGTTCTCAGTGCCGACCGCGTTCACGGCCCGCGCAAACGCGCTTTGTGTGTACTGACTGTCAGTCAAGAGCGCTGCTAGTAAACGGTTTGGCTTCCGTTCTGCCATGGGTGGGACTTCCCGCTCTTATGGGTCTTATATCTCCCGACACCTGCGAGCCTAGCGCGCAGCGTGGTCGTGCGGTTGCGTAGAGCCAAGGAGCTAACCAGCAACCAAGGGGCCATCGTGGCAAACCGCATGCTGCGCGGGATCGTCAAGGAACGGCGCAGGGAGGCAATCGAGGCGGGCGAAGCCTTGCGCGAAGTCTTCGAGGAGATCGGCGTTCCGCTCCCGGGGCTCACCATCGACCCGCGGGAACCGGTCACGGGTGATGTGCGAGTGAGTCCGGGGCGAATCGCGGCGAACGACGTGCTGATGGTCGTTGGCGTGCTGAGGGATGGGCTCGCCGCCCGCGATGCCGCGGTCAACTCGGTCACTCCGATGCCCTGTCCCAAGGTCGGTGACTTGGTGGTGGACACGGCGGCGGGCCGGTGCGGGACGTTCCAGGACGTGGACGGCGACCGGTGGCGTCTCGCCCCGGTGTTCGGCGACGGCGAGCCGTGGACGGCCGACCCGCATACGGTGCGGAGCGCGACCCTCAACGAACTGGTGCGGGTGGGCATGACGGCAAAGGTCAGCCACCACCAGAAGGCGGGGTAAACCGTGACGCGCTTGACGGCCGTGACGGGCGTAGTGGCGCTCGGCTCCGCCGTGTCGGCGGGTGGGGCGCTCGCCTTCGCCATGCTGGCACCGGATGACGGGGTGCGGTGGGTGGCGTGCTTCGTCGCCCTGGCGGTCGCGATGGTCGGTTGCTCATTCGGCCCGGACTGGTTCGAGTCGTGGCAGCGCCGCAGACGGGCCCGCACCGGCGCCCCGAGCCGCTGACTCCGAAGCGTCGTTCACAGATTCCCGCCAACGCCAGTCGCCACCTTCACAGACACCGCCCTACCCAACGGGCGGTGCCGGTTTCGGCGTCGGACAGCCGAGATCGGCAATCCCGCCCCGGGCGTACAGCACCAACCCCCGCGCCCGGGGCGGTCATCAATCGCCAACTCGATTCATGGGGTGGGAAGTTGAACGGTTCGAAGTTCGCCACCGAGGAGAAGGCCAACGCCGGCTATCTGGACGTGGCCGCGAACGCTCACGGCGAGGAAAAGGGACTGCTGACCTACCAGGCGTTGCAGCGGATCGACACGGAGCGCCCGCGTGTGGTCGAGATCGGCCCCGGAGGCGGCTCCGCCGTGGACTACCTTGCCTCGCGGCTCGCCACGGACAGCAGGGGCGGAACGGTGGATCTCACGCTGGTCGAAGTTCCCGGAGTGCAGTCCGCGACGTTGGCGGATGCCATGGTGAAGTACCGGAAGTCCGGCGGTCCGGTGGAGTTGATGGCTGGGTTCGCACAGGATCTCGGGTCGCTGCTTTCCGAGCCGGTGGACGTGATCTCGGCGTCCGCGCTGATGCACGAGGTGTACAGCTACGGCGGCGGGTACGGCGGACTTCACGACGTGATACGGACCCTGCCGACCGTGCTCCGGCCGGGGGGCCTCTTCGCGTACCGCGACGTGTACGCCGTCGACGCCGAGTCGCTGCACGTCCGGGTAACTCAGACGTACGACCGGCGACCGTGGACCCAGTTCCTGCGCATGTTCCTGCCCTTGTACCTCAGCGACGGAACGCACCCCTACCACGGTGCCCACGACGAAGTGGTGATCCGGCAGGACTCCCGACTTGCGCCACTGCGGGACATCGCCCCCGACCGCCCCGTGATCGTCGGCGCCCCGGTGGGGGTCTGCCGCGAGGTTCAGCGGCACTTCATCACGATGCGCGACTATGCGTGGCGGTCCGGTGTGCTCGGCTTCTCGCCCTACCTCGACGGCCAGTTGGCGGCCGACTGGAACAGCCGGCGCGCCGGACACAAGCAGGTGCACTACCGGCTGACGGAAAGCCGCCTGTCCGAGTCGCAGCGCGGCATGATGCTGGCGCTCAGCGAGCCGTTCGGAGACCACCTGACGGTGGACGGCGACGTCTTCGACATGTGCTCGGACATTGCCCTGTCCCGCTTCCTGGCGCTTGCCGAAGCTGGCGACGACCAGTGCCGCCCGGTATGGGAGGCGTGGTGCGTCCGTGAAGGTCGAGAGACGTACGCCTACCTGACGCTGGACGCGCTGCTGTCCGCGGTCGCCGTCAGCTCCACGGAATCGACCGGCAGCGACCCGACCATCCTCATGCCGGTGCACGTGTCGGACGTGACGCGCCGCAATCGCACCTACTACAACCGGTACTTGCAGCGCACCCTGTCCAATCCGCTGCGCGACGCCAAACAGCTCGTGCTTTTCTCGAACATTCGGCTGTCCGACACGGACCGGCTCCAGTCGGCGATGGACGCCATGCAGCGATGGTGCAGCCGCTCCACGCTGGCTCGCGTGTACTCGGCGGCCAGTACGGCAGGATGACGGCATGTCAGATTTGACGGAGATCGAGCGCAAGCGGGAACTCCCCGACCGGCAGGCACTGGCGGAACTGCTGATCGAACTCGGCTACACGGCCGACGCGCCCGTGACGGAGGTGGACACCTACTACAGCCGACCGGACGTGGACTACATGGCGACAGTCGAGTGCCTGCGGGTCCGCCGCCGAGACGGTGCCGCGGAGGTGACGTACAAGCCCGCGTCCACCGGGACCACGCACAGCGCGGACGACGTGGTGTCCAAGACCGAGACGAACGTGATCCTCGCCGAAGCCGACCAGGCTGCCGCAGCCGAACGGCTGCTCGCCAACATCGGCATGCGTGAGCTGGTGCGTGTGGTGAAGACCCGGGTCACCTACCGGCACCCCGACCTGCCGGGCGTGACCGTGAACATCGACACCGTCGGCGGGGCCGGGGTGTTCGTGGAAACGGAAGTCCTTCGGGACACCGCCGCCGGCGCGGTCGAGCTGATCGGAGAGGTGGAGAAGTCGTTGGGGATCTTCGGGAACTCGACAGTCTCCCTCCCGTACCGCGATCTGGTCATGCGGGCGGGAAGCTGACTTCGGCCCCGATGCTCTGCGCGTGGGGCGCGTCCGCATGAGCAGTAGCGGACGGGGCCTACGTGTCTGCCCTCGCCGCTAGCCGGGAGCGCAGACCACTCTCCTACGCCCCGTCCCGCCGGTGAACTTCGGCAGGGCGGGGCTCGCTGCTGCCCCGGGCTGCCACGTACGTGCCGCGCTGGGGCACGGTGTAGACCCACCCCTCTTCCCGGAGATACCGGACGGCATTCCGGGCTGTCTCACGGGCGACCCCGAAGCGCTGCGTAAGTGCGGACTCTGACGGGATCTTCCTGTCGGCAGCCAGCGCGTTGCGCTCAATGTCGGCGATGATCAACGCCGCAATCTGCCGGTAGACCGGAGTAGGCGCGTCGTGGTCGATCTCGGGTTGGTCCATGACTTCAAGCGTAGACAGCCACAGTTGTCCACCTTTGGTCCTATACGTCTATAGGCGTAGATAGACGTAGGTAGACAAGTTGAGTACGGTCGGGGACGACAAAGCCCCGGTAACCGGTCCTACGCGGTTACCAGGGCAAGAGCCGAAGTCCCCGGGAGGACTCCGACATGACCGACCCTATCGGGTGGACGCTGTGCGCGTTCCTGCCCCTACTACTGGCCAGCGTCGTGGCCTTGACGCTGTCCGGCGTCACCGACGAACCGACAGGCGCACCCCAAGAGCCCTTCCGCGTCGACGTCGCGGGGAACCGGCTCCCGAGCTGGGCCACCTATGACCGGCCCGTCGATATGGACGCACGCCGAAGGCAGGCCATGTTCGACGCACACAGCAGGACGGTTGCAGAACGGTTGGCGCGGGAGCAGCACAGGGCCGTTCTCCGGGCACAGGTTGAGAACCTGTCCCGCCATCGCGCCGAGCTGTTTGCCACCGCGTACGAACTCCCCGATCTGGCCGGGTTCGAGCACGACCTACGCCGCACCGCCTAGTGCGACCCGAGCCCCGTCCGGCATCGTCCGGACGGGGCTTCCGCTTGTCAGGGTTGGGCACTCTCACCACTTTCAAGGGTGTAGGGTCCACCCCCGCGCCCCTGGTTTCGCTCGGCGGGCAGGGTGATGCGGAAGGTCGTCGCGCCCGGTGCGCTGTGTGCCGTGGCGGTGCCGGCGTGGGCCTGGGTGACGGCTCGGACGATGGCGAGGCCGAGGCCGGTGGAGCCGGTGCGGCGGGAGCGGGTGGGGTCGCCGCGGACGAAGCGGTCGAAGATGTGCGGGAGGAGTTCGGGCGGGATGCCCGGGCCGTTGTCGGTGACGGTGAGGAGCACCTGGTCGGGGGTGGCGGAGAGCCGGAGGGTGACCTCGGTGCCGTCGGGTGTGTGGGTGCGGGCGTTGGCCAGCAGGTTCGCCACCACCTGGGTCAGCCGGTGCGGGTCGCCGGGGACCGTGACGGGTTCGGCGGGGAGTTCGAGCAGCCAGCGGTGCCGGGGCGCGGCGGCGCGGGCGTCGGCGGTGCAGTCCAGGGCGATCCGGGTCAGGTCGACGTCCTCGACGGCCAGCGGGCGGCCCGCGTCGAGGCGGGCGAGCAACAGGAGGTCCTCGACGACGGTGCCCATGCGCCGGGACTCGGCGGTGATCCGTTCCAGCGAGTGCCGGACGGGCTCGGGCACCGGGCCCGGGTGCCGCAGGGCGAGCTCGGCGTGGCCGCGGACGGCGGCCACGGGATTGCGCAGTTCGTGGCTGGCGTCGGCGGCGAACGCCCGGAGCCGCTCCTCGACGTCCTGCCGGCGGGTCAGCGCGTCGCCGATGTGGCCGAGCATCCGGTTCAGCGCGGCGCCGACCCGGCCGACCTCGGTGCCCTGGTCGTCGTCCGGGACGCGCTCGCCGAGGTCGACCGCGCCGCTGGCCAGGGGCAGCGCGGAGACCCGTTCGGCGGTGGCGACCACCCGTTCCAGCGGGCGCAGGGCGAGACGGACGCCGAGCGTCCCGGCGACGGTGGCGACGGCCAGCGCGGCGGCGAACACGACGAGTTCGATCAGCAGCAGGCGCTGCACGGTCTCGTCGAGGGGGTGCATCGGGAGGCCGGTGATCAGCACGTCCCCGTCGGAGCCGGCGACGGAGACGGCCCGGTAGTGGCCGAGCACGGACAGCGTGACGTCCCGCGGACGGCCGTTCACCGGGAGGGCGCGCAGGGTGTGTACGTCCCGGTCGGTGAGCGGGACGGCGGCGTCGCCGCCTGAGCCGCCGGCGATCGGGACGGGGTCGTCGTCGCCGGGCGGGATGCCGCCGACCACGGAGGCGTGGCTGACGGCGCCGTTCACCAGGCGGGCGCCGAAGGTGCCGGGGGACTGGGCGCGGGTGTCGTGGCCGCACGTGCCGGGGTGTTCGAGGCTGGACGCGTAGCGGCCGCCCGAGGCGTT
Source organism: Kitasatospora griseola (assembly GCF_044999035.1). Classification (NCBI taxonomy): domain Bacteria; kingdom Bacillati; phylum Actinomycetota; class Actinomycetes; order Kitasatosporales; family Streptomycetaceae; genus Kitasatospora; species Kitasatospora griseola. The sequence continues at coordinate 2,709,873 of NZ_CP173360.1, forward strand.
CAGCTGCTCGTCGATCCGGTCGACCAGGAAGTGCCGCATCGCGCAGCTGGTGGCGACGCCGACGCCGACGCAGATCACGGTGAGCAGCGCCAGCACGCCTGCCACCAGCCGGCCCCGCAGGGTGCGGGGTCGTCCGACGCGGGTCATCCGGTGGGCGCCTTGAGCACGTAGCCGGCGCCGCGCACGGTGTGGATCATCGGCGGGCGGCCGGCGTCGATCTTGCGGCGCAGGTAGCTGATGTACAGCTCCACCACGTGGGCCTGGCCGCCGAAGTCGTAGGACCAGACGGCGTCCAGGATCTGCGCCTTGCTGAGCACCTGCCGGGGGTGCTCCATCAGGTAGCGCAGCAGCGCGAACTCGGTGGGGCTGAGGTCGACGACCTCGCCGCCGCGGCTGGTCTCCCGGGCCGCCGGGTCCAGGTGCAGGTCGCCGACGGTGAGGGTGCCGGGGTCGGCGGGGCCGGTGGGAGCGGCGCGGCGCAGTAGGCCGCGCAGCCGGACCACGACCTCCTCCAGGCTGAACGGCTTGGTGACGTAGTCGTCGCCGCCGGCGGAGATGCCGGCGATCCGGTCCTCGACGGCGTCCCGGGCGGTCAGGAACAGCACCCGCACCTCGGGGTCGGTGCGGTGCACCCGGCGCAGCACCTCCAGTCCGTCGCAGTCGGGCAGCATCACGTCCAGCACGACGGCGTGCGGGTGCCACTCGGCGGCGGCGGTGACGGCGTCGAGGCCGCAGGTGACGCCGCGGGCCTGCCAGCCCTCGTAGCGCAGAGCGCCGCAGATCACCTCGACCAGGTCGGGTTCGTCGTCGACCACCAGGACCCGCCAGGGGGTGTCCGCGTGCTGCATGGGCCCATTCTTGCGTCCCGGCATGAGAAAGCGGTGAGATCATCCGACCGCGTCCGGCCGGGCAGGGCCCGGGCGACCAGCACAAACACCGCCGTCACGGCCCCGGAACGGCGTCTTTTCATAGGGAACTGAGAGCTTCCGGTGCCACGGTGACGGTGCACTGACGAAGGAGGGCGCCCGTTGACCGCACTGACCACCCCGACCCGGGTCGCCCGTCGCGCCGCCCGGCGCCGCGCCCTCCCGCCCGACGCCGTCCGCCACGGTGCGCTCGCCCTGATCGCGCTCGGCGCCCTCGGTGTGCTCGCGCTGTGGTGGGTCGACACCCCGCGCATCGCCGGCGCCGCGGACTGGCTCACCGGCACCGCCCGGATCACCGGCCTGCTGGCCGGCTACGCCGCACCCGTCCTGCTGCTGCTGATGGCCCGCGTTCCGCTGCTCGAACGCGAGGTCGGGGCCGACCGGACGGCCCGCTGGCACGCCTTCGGCGGCCGCTACCTGGTGTCGCTGATCACCGTGCACGTGCTGACGGTCGTCTGCGGCTACGCGCTGACCAGCGGCCAGGGCCTGTGGGCCCAGGGCGTGGAGATCGTCCTGCACTTCCCCGACATGCTGAAGGCCACCGCCGCCACCCTGCTGATCCTCGGCACCGGGGCCGTCTCCGCCCGGGCCGCCCGCCGCCGGCTGAGTTACGAGGCCTGGTACTACCTGCACCTGGCCACCTACCTGGCCGTCGCGCTCGGCTTCGGCCACCAGCTCACCACCGGCGCCGACCTGGCCGACAACAAGGCGAAGGCCCTCTGGTACCTGCTGTACCTCGGCACCGCCGCCGTCCTGGGCTGGTACCGGCTGCTGCGGCCGTTCCTGCGCGACCGCCGGCACCGGCTGCGGGTCGCCGAGGTCCGGGCCGAGGGCCCGGGCGTGGTCTCGGTCTTCCTGACCGGCCGCCACCTGCACGAACTGCGCGCCGAGCCCGGCCAGTTCTTCCGCCTCCAGTTCCTCACCCCGCAGCTGCGCTGGGCCGCCAACCCCTACTCGATGTCCGCTCCCCCGCACCCGCACTTCCTCCGCTTCACCGTCAAGGGCCTGGGCGCGCACAGTGCGGCCGTCGCCGCCCTCGCCCCCGGCACCGCCGTCCGCGCCGAGGGCCCGTACGGGGCGTTCACCGCGCGACGCCGCCACGGCGGGCCGGTGCTGCTGCTCGGCGCGGGCGTCGGCGTCACCCCGCTGAGGGCGCTCTTCGAGACGCTGCCCGGACGGGTGACGCTCGTTCAGCGGGCCCGGCACCCCGAGGACGTGCTGTTCCGCCACGAGCTCGCGGCCGTCGCCGCCGGGGACCGGGGCAGGCGGGTGCACGAGCTGCTCGGCAGCCGCGAGCAGGTCGGCGACCTGGGTGCGGCACTGCACCGGCTGGTGCCGGACCTCGGCCGGCACGAGGTCTACCTGTGCGGGCCGGACGCGTTCACCGCCGAGGCGGTCCGCGCGCTGCGCGCCGCCGGGGTCCGGCCGTCCCGCATCCACCACGAGTCCTTCGCCTTCTAGGAGCCCCACCGCCATGCGCCGAGCCGTCATCACCGCCTCCGCGACCGCCGCCGGGGTCGTCCTGCTGCTCTCCCTGAAGCCGCACGACCCGTCCACCGCGGCCGCCATCTCCTCGTCCCCGGCCACCGGCGGCCCGAAGAGCAGCGCCGGCCCGACGCCCTCCCCGTCCGCGTCCTCGACGAACGCTTCCGGCGGCACCCGGACCGTCACCGGCAACGCCGTCAACACCCGGTACGGGCCGGTGCAGGTCCGGGTGACGCTCGACGGCAGCACGATCAGCAAGATCGACGTGATCCAGTACCCCAACCGGGACCGCCGCGACCAGGAGATCAACAGCTACGCCGTCCCGGAGCTCAACCAGGAGGCGATGGCCGCGCAGAACGCGCACATCGACGTGGTCTCCGGCGCCACCTACACCAGCGACGGCTACACCCGGTCGCTGCAGAGCGCGCTCGACCGGGCGGCGAAGAAGTGACCGCCGCTCACGTCGAACACGTGATGGGGACGGTCTTCTCCTTCACCGTCCGCGACCCCGGACCGGGCACCGCCGACGCCCTCACCCGGATCGTCGCCCGCCTGCACCGGATCGACGAGGTGTTCTCCCCGTACCGGCCGGAGAGCGAGATCAGCCGGCTCGGACGCGGCGAGCTCGAACTCGCCGCCTGCGACCCCGAGGTCCGGTGGGTGCTGGAGCGCTGCGCGGAGCTCGCCGCCGAGACCGACGGCTACTTCACCGCGACACCCGGCGGACGCCTCGACCCGAGCGGCTGGGTCAAGGGCTGGGCCGTCGAGGAGGCGTCCCGGGCGCTGCGTGACGCCGGCTCCGTCCAGCACTGCGTCAGCGGCGGCGGCGACGTCCAGACCGCCGGCGGCCCCTGGCGCATCGGCATCGCCGACCCGCACCGCCCCGGCGCCGTCGCCCACGTCGTCACCGGCCACGACCTCGCCGTCGCCACCTCCGGCACCGCCGAACGAGGCCCCCACATCCTCGACCCCCACACCGGCCGCCCCGCCACCGCCCTCGCCTCCCTCACCCTGGTCGGCCCCCGCCTCGCCCGCCTCGACGCCCTCGCCACCGCGGCCTTCGCCAGACCCGATCCCCTGCCCTGGCTCACCGCCCGCGGCATCCCGGCCCTCGCCGTCCACCCGGACGGGACCCGCGAGCAGACGCCGGACTTCCCCTGACGGACCGTCCGCCCTCGCCGTCCGGTGCGCGGACCGCCCCGGTAGCGTGGCGCCGTTCATGGTGCACGAGGGGTCGGGGGCGCAGCGGTGATCGTCGGTTACGGGTCGGACGACAGGCTCATGGACGTCCACCGGCCCGCGGGCGCGTCGGGACCGGTGCCGGCGGTGCTGCTCTGGCACGGCCGGGGCCCCGACGAGCGGGACGTCCTCGCGCCGGTGGCCCGCGCGGCGGCGGAGCTGGGCGTCGTGGTGCTGGTGCCGGACTGGCGTCCCGACGCTCCGGACGGCGGGCGGGCGCAGTTGTGGGAGTCGGTCGTCTTCGCACGGCGGAACGTGGCCGACTTCGGCGGGGATCCCGGGCGGATCGTGCTCGCCGGTTGGTCGCTGGGCGGCAAGGCCGCGGTGGGAGCGGCGCTGAATCCGGCGGCGTTCGGCGGTTGGCGGCCGCATGCCGCGGTGGGGATCGCCGGCGCGTACGGGTCGCCGGCGCCGTCCACCGGCACCGTGCCGATCGACGACGTCCGCAGGGCCGACCCGCTGCCGCCGGTGTGGCTGGTGCACGGCACCGCCGATCCGGTGGTGCCGGTCGCGCGTTCGCGCGAGTTGCACGCGGCGCTGCAGGAGTGCGGCCGACCGGTGTCGCTCGACGAGGTCGACACGGATCACGCCGGTGTCGTGCTGACCGAGTTCGTCCCCGAGCGCGCCCGCTGTCTGCCGAGCACCGCCCGTCACGCCGTCGAGGCGGGGTCGCGGACCGCCGAGGTGCTGGCGCTCGCGGCGCGGCACTCCGGCGACCGGTGAGCGGCGCTGCGGGGAGGAAACGACGGCGACTGCCGGGGTGGCCGAAAACGGTGGGTTTCGGCTGCCCCGGCAGTCGCCGTTCGGGTCCGGGGACCCGGAGGGTTACTTCTTCCGACCCGGGATCATGCAGAGGCCCGCGATCACCAGGAAGGAGACGATCGGGAGGGCGACAAACAGGCCCAGGGTCTGGCCGACGCTCAGGCCGGCGCCCGGGTCGTCGCCGTCGTCGCGTACGAGCGCCATGGCGGGCGACGACATCAGCATCATCAGCGTGGCCGCCGCGGTGACCGCACCGGCGCGCATTGCGTTCCTCTTGTCCACGTTTCCCAAGGTACCGGCCCCCTACAGCGGCTCGCCCGGCGGGGTGCGCCTGTCGGCGTGTCCCGCCGTCAGAGTGCCGAGCGGGGCGAGGGTTGCGGCGAGGGCGGCGGTGCCGGGGGCGGTGGCGATGCGGTCGAGGGTGCGGGGGGTTCCGGTGGCATCGGCGACCGGGAGGCGCCAGTTGGGGTACTGGTCCCAGGTGCCGGGGAGGTTCTGCGGGCGGGGGTCGCGGACGGTGTCGGGCAGCCAGACGCCGACCAGGCGGGCGGGGGTGGCGAGCAGGTAGGCGTACAGGGCCTCGGGGGTGACGGGCGCGCCGTCGGGGAGCAGGCCGAGGCGGACGAGTTCGCGCTGCCAGTCGGCGAGTTCGGCGGCGGCGGCCTGCTGCTCCTCGGCGAGGGGGCGGGCCAGCAGGCCGAGCTGGTGGCGGAGGGCGACGTGGTCGCCGGTGAGGCGGGCGGCGGTGCTGGGCAGGTCGTGGGTGGTGAGGGTGGCGAGGCAGCCGGCCCGCCAGCGGTCGGGGGGCAGGACGGCGCCGTCGGCGTGCCAGTCGCGTTCGAACCAGAGCACGGAGGTGCCGAGCACGCCGTGTTCGGCGAGCCGTTCGCGGACGCCGGGTTCGACGGTGCCGAGGTCCTCGCCGATGACGGCGGTGCCGGCCCGGTGGGCTTCCAGGGCGAGGACGGCGAGCATCGCCTCGGCGTCGTAGCGGACGTACGTGCCTTCGGTGGGTCGTGCGCCGACGGGCACCCACCAGAGCCGGAACAGGCCCATCACGTGGTCGATCCGGATCGCGCCGGCGTGCCGGGCGGCGGCCCGCAGCAGTTCGGCGTAGGGGGCGTAGCCGGTCTCGGCGAGGGCGTCGGGGCGCCACGGGGGCAGGCCCCAGTCCTGGCCGTGGGCGTTGAAGGCGTCGGGCGGGGCGCCGGTGGAGATGCCGGTGGCGAGGACGTCCTGCAGGACCCAGGCGTCCGCGCCGTCGGGGTGGACGCCGACGGCGAGGTCGTGGATCAGGCCGAGCGGCATGCCGGCGTCGGTGGCGGCCCGCTGGGCGGCGTGCAGCTGGTCGTCGACCAGCCAGGCCAGCCAGCGGTGGAACTCGATCCGGTCCGTCAACACGGCTTTCTCGGCGGCCACTTGGGGGTTGGACGGGTGGCGCAGGCCCTTCGGCCAGGAGTGCCAGGCGGCGCCGTGCACCTCCGCCAGCGCGTTCCACACCGCGTACCGTTCCAGCCACTGCCCCTCACGGCGGACGAACGCCCGGTACGCGGCTTCCCGGCCGACGCCGCGCGGCACGGTGTGCAGCAGTTCCAGCGCCTGCCGCTTGAGCGACCAGACCGCGTCGCGGTCGATCAGCGCGTCGTGTTCCAGCACTTCCTCGCGCAGCAGCCGGGCCCGGCGGGCCAGGTCGCGGACCTCCTCGTGCCGGGTGTACTCGGGGATCGCCTCGATCCGCAGGTGCACCGGGTCGGCGAAGCGGCGGGAGGACGGGCGGTAGGGGGACGGGTCGGAGGGCGCGCCGGGCATGCCCGCGTGCAGCGGGTTGATCTGCAGGAAGCCGGCGCCGAGTTCGGTGCCCGCCCACTGGGCGAGGTCGGCGAGGTCGGCGAGGTCGCCCATGCCCCAGGACCGGTCGCTCAGCACCGAGTACAGCTGGGCGAGGAAGCCCCAACTGCGCTGCCGCGGTTCGGGGATGCGCGGCGGGGCGACGATCAGCGCGGCGCGGCCGGTCCGTTCGCCCGCCGTCACGTGCAGGGTGTGCCGGCCGAGCGGGACGTCCTCCGGCAGCCACCAGGAGTGGTCGTGGGCGAGTTCCCAGGAGCCGCCGTCCTCCAGTTCCAGCCGCACCTCGGCGTCCGCCGGCAGGTCGAGCGCGGTGCGCCGGCCCTGCCAGGCGACCACGGTGGGGGGCAGCAGCCGCCGGGCCTGTTCGGCGCGGTGCCGCTCCAGCGCCTCGGCGGCGAGCTCGGGCGTCCCCGCCGCCACGCCCAGTGCGGCGAGCACGGCGCCGAGGGTGCGCGGCGAGACCTGGACCGGCCCGGCCCCGGCGTCGTACTCGGTGTCCACCCCGTACGCGTGGGCCAGCGCCAGCAGTTCCGGTGGCGCGGGCGGGTTGTCCTCCGCCGGCACCTGCTCGGTCCCCATCTGCTCACGGTCAAGGTATGCGGCCACTCAGCGCACTCCGTCCTCGGACTCCCGAACGCCAACAGCCACAGTCCTACCCGCGCACCTGTCCGCCGACCCCGATCGACACGGCCCCGGGCCCGCGCCGGACGGGTGAACGTCCCGTCGCCGGGTTGCCGGGCGCCCCGGCGCGGCAGGACCGGCTCGGCCACCCGGGCCCTCGGCCCCCAGGTGTCGCCCCGTCATCCGCGCGGTGCCGTCCGGACGTTCGAAAGCGCAGCAATATCGTGCGATAACGGACATAGCTGCCAGGGGCGTTGACAGGGACGCGGAGAGCTGATGGGCTGGTCGGGCCGGATGGCCGCGGGGGGCCGGGGCGGGCCGGGGGGCCGGTGAACTGGGCGTTCAGGGCGAGGAGGCTCCGGTGCAGGCGCGGGTGTCGGTGGCGGCAGGGCGTCGACTGCGGCAGCAGTTGGAGCAGAGCACGGCGCTGCGCGAGGTGCTGTACCACCCGGCGGCGCTGACGGCGCGCCGGACGGCGGCCCGGACGGCCCGTCAACTCGCACCGCGCGCCGCGGACCGGTTCATCGCCGACATCAAGGGCACGGACCCGCTGCTGGCCTCGGTGCGCGCCGAGCGGCGGGCGGGGCGGCGCGGCAGCGCGCTGCGGCTGGCGGCGACGCTGTCGGCGGCGGCCGTGGTCGGCGGGCTGCTGATCCCGGCGCAGAGCTTCGCGGCGGAGCCGGGCGACCGCCGGGCGGTGTCCGCGGAGGCGGACGTCCCGGGCGCGGCGGAGGCGTCGCTGCCGCTGGGCTCGCTGGCGGACCCCCAGGTGTTCCCGCGCCCGCAGCAGCTGCGGCCGGGCGGCCGGCCGGTGTCGGTGCCCCGGCAGGTGACGGTGGTGCTGGCGGACGGCGCGGACGGCCCGGCGGTGGACGCGGTGCGCACGCTGCTGCACCGGGCCGGCGCGACCGAGGTGGCGACCGTGCCGGAGGCCCCCGCGACGCCGGCGGCGGGGTCGCTGGTGGTGTTCGTGGGCGGCCCGCACGAGGGCGCGGGCGGCGCGACCGACCGGGCGCTGCGCGCCCTCGCGGTGGCGGCCGGCCTGAAGGACACCGAGGTGCCGCCGCTGGCGGACCTGCCGTCCGGCGGCCACCTGCTGGCGACGGGTCAGCTGCCCACCGCGGGCGGCGCGTACGGCGCGGTGGTGCTGGCGGGCGTCGACGGCGAGGGCACGTTCTACGCGACGCAGAGCCTGGCGCAGCTGCTGTCCCCGATCGGGCCGGGCCAGGGCCAGGGCGCGGTGGGCGACAAGGGCTTCCCGGGCGTGCTGGTGCGGGACTGGCCGAGCGGCGCGCCGGTGCGCGGCACCGCCGAGTCGTTCTACGGGGAGCCGTGGAGCGCCGCGCAGCGGCTGGCGGCGATGGACTTCCTGGGCCGCACCAAGCAGAACTTCTTCCTGTACGCGCCGGGCGGCGACCCGTACCGCTCCAGGCGCTGGCGCGAGCCCTACCCGGCCGATCAGGTACGGGAGTTGACGGATCTGGCGGGCCGGGCCCGGGACAACCACGTGACACTGGCGTACGCGGTGAACCCGGGGCAGTCGTTCTGCTTCTCCTCCGGCAAGGACCTGGACGCGCTGGTCGCCAAGCTCGACGGGCTGCGTCAACTGGGCTTCCGGGCTTTCCAGTTGGACTTCGCGAACGTCTCCTACGACGAGTGGCACTGCGGCGCGGACCGCCGGAAGTTCGGCACCGGCCCGGCGGCGGCGGCGAAGGCGCAGGCCGCGGTGGCGGCAGCGGTGCAGAAGCGGCTGGTGGCGCCGCACCCGGAGCTGGCGCCGCTGGCGGTGATGCCCACGGAGTTCCAGAAGCAGGGCGCGACGCCGTACCGGTCGGCGCTGGCGGCGGCGCTGCCCGCCGAGGTGCAGGTGGTGTGGAGCGGCGGCGCGGCGATCGCCAAGCAGGTGACGGCCGGCCAACTCGCCGACACCGCAGGCCTGTTCCACCGCCCGCTGGTAACGCTGGACAACTACCCGGTGAACGACTCGGCGCCGGACCGGCTGTTCCTGGGCGGCTACGGCGGCCGGGACGCCGAGGTGGCGCAGCGCTCCGCGGTGCTGCTGACCTCGGCGATGAGCCAGCCGGTGGCGTCCCGGATTCCGCTGGCCACCGCTGCGGACTTCGGCTGGCAGCCGGCCGGGTACCAGCCGGAGCAGTCGCTGTCCTCGGCGCTGCGGCTGCTGACCGCGGGCCCGGCGCAGCAGGCCGCGGTGGCCGCGCTGGCCGGCAACAGCGCGTCCTCGGCGCTCGGCGGCAAGGAGTCGGCGTACCTGGCGCCGCTGGTGGAACGGTTCTGGGCGGCCGCAGAGCCGGCCTCGGGCGGGGCGGTCGACCAGGGGAAGCTGCGGGAGGCGGCGCAGCCGCTGCGCGACGCGTTCACGGTGATGGCGGACGCCCCGAGGACGCTGGCCGCCGACCCGCTGGGCGCGGACGCCGCGCCGTGGCTGGCCCGGCTCTCGGCGTACGGCAGGGCCGGCCGGGCCGCGCTGGACATGCTGACCGCGCAGCACGCCGGCGACGGCGCGGCGGCCTGGCAGGCCCGGCTGGAGCTGGGCCGGCAGCGGTCGGTGCTGGAGCAGAACCCGGTGACGGTCGGCAAGGGCGTGCTGGACCCGTTCCTGGACCGGGCGGTGAAGGCCGCCGACACCTGGGCGGGCATCACCGCCGGCGCCTCCCCGACCACGACCATGGGCACCGCGCACGACCACGGCCCGGCGCTGATGGCGGACGGCTCCGCGCAGACCTTCTACTGGTCGGCGGCGCCGCCGCAGGTCGGCGACAGCTTCGGCCTGGACCTCGGCACCGCGAAGCCGCTGGGCACCGTGACGGTGCTGATGGGCGGGCGGGGCGACGACCCCGACGCGGCGTCGGCCACCGACGACTACCTGCGCGACGGAGTGCTGGAGTACTTCAGCGGCTCGGGCGGCTGGCAGCAGCTGGCGACGGTGCACGACCAGCGGGTGGTGATCGCGAACGCCCCGGCGGGCGCGGTCGCCAAGGCGGTGCGGCTGCGCGCCACCGGCGGGCAGAAGACCGCGGTCGCGGTGCGCGAGTTCACCGCCGGCGCCCCGGGCGTGGTGGACGCCGAGGTGAGCGGCCCGCCCGCGGTGCCCGGCTCCTCGCCGGGCGCGGTGCTGTCGGGCGACCCGGACTCGGCGTTCCGGGCGGCGGCCCCGCCCGCCGCGGGCGGCGCCCCGCTGACCGTGGAGCTGGGCGCGGCCCGCCCGCTGGACCGGCTGACGGTGCTGACCGACCCGACGGTGCGCGCCGAGGCGACCGCGCAGGTGCGCCACCCGGACGGCGCCTGGGTCGACCTCGGGCCGGTCCACCCCGGCTACAACGAGCTGCGCGCCGACGGCGCCCCGGTGGACTCGATCCGCCTGGTGTGGCGTCCCGGCGGCGAGGCCCCGGTGGTCAACCAGGTGATCCCCTGGTACGCGGACGTCCCCGCGGCCCGGGTGACGCTGGCCGATCCGACGCTGGACGTGGTGGCGGGCGCCGCCGCCCCGGCGCAGACCCGGGCCACCGTGGAGTCGGGCCGGGCGGACGCGCTGACCGGCCGGCTGACGGCGGAGGTCCCGGCGGTCGCCAAGGGCCTGACGGTGACACCGGCCCCGACCGTGACGGTGCCGCGCGGCGGCAGGGCCACCGCCCCGGTGCAGGTCTCGGCGGCCGCCGACACCCCGTCCGGCACCTACCGGGTGCCGGTGGTGTTCACGGCGGGCGGCCTGACGGTCCGCCAGGAGCTCCAGGTGCACGTGGTCCCGCCGACCGGCGGCCCGGACCTGGCCCGTTCCGCCACCGCCTCCTCCTCGGGCGACGACAGCGGGAAGACCCCGGCGGCGGCGATCGCCGACGGCGACCCGAAGACCTCCTGGACGGCCCCGGCGAAGGACGACGCCTGGGTGCAGCTGCGGCTGCCGCAGACCGCCCGGCTGGGCACGGCGGTGCTGCGCTGGGGCGACGCGTACGCCTCCCGGTACCGGCTGGAGACCTCGTCCGACGGGGTGTCGTGGACCACCGTGGCGGTGGTGGAGAACGGGCAGGGCGGCACCGAGACGGTCCGCTTCGACGCCCAGGACGCGCAGTACCTGCGGGTGCAGGGCGTCAGCCGGGCCGGCCGCTACGGGTACACGCTGTCCGCCGTCGAGCTGTACGGCGTCCAGGCCCCCTGACACGCGGCGGGCCGCCGACGCTCCCGCTGCGGGGGTGCGCCGGCGGCCCATGAGGCGTACCGAATGTCGTGTCGGGCAGGCCCTTGTCTGGTCAGGCGGAGAGCGGAGCGTGCTGCTCGCCGCGGCGGACGGAACGGGTGCGGACCGGGGACGGAACGGCGGGCGGCAGCTCCGTATGGTCGTGGTGTTCGAAGTCCCGGAACTGGTCGAGGCCGCCGTACGGCTCCAGGTAGGGCCGCCAGCGGGGGTCCTTGATCCCGGTGCCGATGACCCGCCAGGCCAGGCCGCTGGGCGCGGCCGGGGGGCGCTTCATCCGCCAGCCGAGGTCGGCGAGGTGCCGGTCGGCCTTGGTGTGGTTGCAGCGGCGGCAGGCCGCCACCACGTTGTCCCAGCGGTGCTGACCGCCCCGACTGCGCGGGATCACGTGGTCGACACTGGTGGCGGCGGCCCCGCAGTACACGCATCGCCCGTGGTCGCGGGCGAACAACGCGCGCCGGGTGAGCGGCACGGGGCCTCGGTAGGGAACCCGCACGAAACGGGTCAGTTTGACGACGGACGGCGCCGGAACGGCGCTGGTGGCGCTGTGCAGAGTGGTTCCCGCGTCCTCCAGGGCGATCGCCTTGTGATTGAGGACCAGGATGAGTGCGCGTCGCATCGAGACGACACCGAGTGGCTCGTACGACGCGTTGAGGACAAGGACATGCGGCACGGGGCCTCCTTGGACGCCTGCGGCGCGTGGCTCGCGCCGAGTCGAGCGGGCGATCGTGCCCCTTGCGGGGCGCGATCTCCCTCAGTGTCGCCTTACGCCCTCGTACGACGCCACCATTTCTCTGTGAACGGGCCACCCGCGCAGGGTGGATCTTGCGCGACCGCCCATAGGCGGTATGCCCAGCTCGGGGCCCTCCTGCACCCACCGTGGCCGGGGCGGTGCGGACGGTGGCCGGAACCGGTCCGACCGGCCGTCCGGGCGGGTGAACGAGGTCGCGGAGGCCCGATGGCCAGGCCCTAGAGTGGGGCGATGCTCGCCGACGACACTCCCCCCGACGCCGCCACGCCGACCTTCAACCTGCCCACCAGCGCCGCCGAGGTGACCGACTCCACCCGGCAGGCCGCCAGCTGGCTCGACGACAACTGGCAGGGCTGGCTGATCGACGGGCTGCGGATCGTCTTCATCATGCTGCTCGCGCTGGTACTGCGGGCGGTGGTCCGCAAGGTCATCGACAAGCTGGTCGCCCGGATGGGCCGCCCCGCCGAGGCCGACAACGACCACGGCGTGATCGGCGGGCTGCTGGCCAACAGCGGCGTCGTCAACACCGAGCGCCGCCAGCAGCGTTCCGAGGCGATCGGCTCGGTGCTGCGCTCGGTGGCGTCCTTCAGCATCCTCGGCACCGCCTCGCTGATGGCCCTGTCGGTGCTCGGCGTGGACCTGGCCCCGCTGCTGGCCTCCGCCGGTGTCGCCGGTGTGGCGATCGGTTTCGGCGCCCGCAACCTGGTCACCGACTTCCTCTCCGGCGTCTTCATGATCATGGAGGACCAGTACGGCGTCGGCGACGAGATCGACACCGGCGTCGCCACCGGCACCGTGCTGGAGGTCGGCCTGCGGGTCACCAAGCTGCGCGGCTCCGGCGGCGAGATCTGGTACATCCGCAACGGCGAGGTCAAGCGGATCGCCAACATGAGCCAGGGCTGGGGCACCGCCTCGGTGGACGTCCAGGTCGGCTACAAGGAGGACCTGGAGCGGGTCGAGCTGCTGATCACCGAGGCCGCCGAGCAGCTCTCCAAGGAATCCCCCTACGACGAGCTGATCTGGGGCCGGGTCAAGGTTCTCGGCGTCGAGTCGGTGGCCGTCGACTCGTTGGAGCTGCGGATCGAGGCCCGCTGCACGCCCGGCAAGTCCGCGCAGGTCTCCCGCGCGCTGCGGCTGCGCATCAAGGCCGCGTTCGACCTGGCCGGCGTCAAGCTCAAGGAGGAGGCCCCGGCCGCAGTGCCCGCCCAGGCCGCCGCGCCCGAGATCCTGCCGCCGTCCGCGCTGTCCGACCCCAGCTCGGCGCGCTCGCTGGCGGCCAAGCCGATACCGACCCAGCCGTAACGCGACGCACCGACGGCCGGGGCCCCGGGAGTTCGAACTCCCAGGGCTCCGGCCGTCGCTGTCACTGCGTCAGGCGCGACGCCTCCGCACGGCGATCAGCACGCCGGCGCCGGCCACCAGCAGCGCCACTCCGCCGACCACGGCGTACCTCAGCGCGGTGTCGTCCAGGCCGGTGAAGGCCAGGCCGCCGGGCGACGACGGCTGCGGCGAACCGCTCTGCGGCGGCGCGGGCGTCGGGTCGACGCCGGGCGCGGGCGGCGGGGTGGGGGCCGGGGTGGTGGGCGGCGGGGGGACCAGCTTGTTGACGGCGGTGGTGGTGACGCCGTCCGCCAAGTGCTCGTCATCCAGCACGACCGGGCCGAGGACGGGCTGCTCCGGCACCTGGTAGCCCTCGGGCGGGGTGACCTCCTGCCAGTAGTACGTGCCCTGGTCGGCGACGGTGCGGCAGGTGCCGTCCCCGCCGGTGGTGCACGGCTCGCCGACCTTGGTGTCGCCGTCCTGCTGCAGGCCGTCGGTGCCGTTCGACTCCCGCCACAGCTGGAAGACGGCCCCCGGCAGCGGCTTGCCGTCCTGGTCGTTCTTCACCAGGCGCAACTCGCCCTGCTGGGGCGTGAACCCGAAGTCGAAGCCGTGGTCGTTCTGCCCCGGACCGCCGGTGGTCAACGCCCGCTCCGCGAACTGCCCGTGGGCGTCGGCCTTGGCCGGCAGCCAGTGGTACAGCGGGCCGCCCTCGGCGTAGTCGGCCGGGTTGTCGAGGCGGACGGTGTAGGCGGTGTTCGGCTTCAGACCACCCGTCACATTGGTGTTGTCGAAGTAGTACTCACCGCGCTCGGTGGTCTTCGCCGTGCCGACCTTCTTGCCGTCCGCGTCGTACAGGTTGACGGTCACTCCGGCGGCCGACTTCTGCTGCGGGAGCTGCTGACCGGAGCGCTCCGGGTCGTACCAGACCCGGTTGCCGATCTGCAGCGGGGCACGGTCGCAGAGCACTTCGAGGTCGCCCATCGAGGTGCCCTTGCCGAAGGCCGCACGCTGGTTGAGCGGATTCAGGCGCACCCCCGCACCGGGGTCCACGGTGCCGTCGCGCAGGGTGAAGAGCGGGCCGTAGCCGTAGGTGGTGTCGTCCGGGTCGACGCCGGCGGCAGCGATGGAGGTCTCCACCTTGGACAGCGCCAGGCCCGCGTAGGCGGCGTTCGGGTGGTAGGTGACGCCGTTGATGGTGACCCGGTGGGAGTCGAAGAACTTGGTGCCGCGCGGGCCGAGGCCGCAGCCGCCGTTGACGTCCATCACGTACGTGCCACCGGACTTGCAGGCCTTGTCCAGGTCACCATTGGCCCAGACCGGGGCCGTCAGGTTCGCGCCGGAGACGCGGTCGGCGGCCCGGTCGCGGAAGGCCAGCAGCATCGAACTGTCGGTCTCGAAGCCGATCTCGCCGAGCACCGGTTCGGGCTTGGCGAACCCGGCCCCGCCGCACGGCTTCCCGCCTTCGCCGGCCGGCCAGACGTCCGTCCACGGATACCAGCCCGCACCCCGGCAGAGCGGGTCGGCGGCCCGGAAGTAGGACGGCTGGCGCGGGTAGTCGAGCGGCTGGTTCAGCACGGCCGCACCGAACTTCCCGGTGGCCGGGTCGAACGGCAGCACGATCGCCCGCAGGTCCTCGGTCTTCTGGGTGGACTGGCCGGAGCAGACGCCGCCGAGGTAGCCGACGCCGTCCTGCATGCCGAGGCCGAACGGCCGCCAGTCGTCCGCCGACGGGCAGTCCGGCGTCGGAACGGTGTACACGGCCTTGGGCTTCTCCACCGTCTTCGCCGTGGCGTCGTACCGGTACAGCTTCCGGTCGTGGAGGTTGACCACGTACAGGTCGCGGCCGTCCTCGCTGAGCTTCAGCCCGCCGAGACTCTCCTTTCCCGGCGCCGCGATGAAACCTGCGTCGTCGCCCGCGTGCGCGGTGGCGCCGGCGTCCGGGACGGTGGTGAACAACGCGGTCGCCTTCGTCTCCGGGTCGGTGACGTAGATCGCGCCCGGCCCGCCCGGGCCGTAACCGGTACCGGACTTGGCCTGCGCGGAACTGAACAGCCGCCGGTCGTCCCGGTTCCAGGCCAGACCGAACACCGTGCCGGTCTGCGCGCCGGTCGCCAGGTCGGTCACCTGCCCGGAGGCGTCGGCCGACTTACGGGTCCGGTACGGGAGGCTCACCAGGGTGTGCCGGTCGGCCGGTTCACTGGTGGCGGGCTGGCAGGCCGTCGCCAGCGGGGCGTTCTGCTGGCAGTAGTCGGCCGGGTTCCACAGACCGGTCGTCAGTGTGGCCTGCTTGCCGCCGGAGAGGTCGACGAACTCGGTGCTGCTGCTCAGCCTGTCCGGCGCACCGGCCAGGCCCTCGCGGGACGCGAACGCCGGATACAGCAGGCCGGGTTGGGGATTGACCACATCGACGCGGTACTTGCCGCTCGCCGTCGCCTTGGCGGGCTTCAGCGTCACCGTGCCGTCGGCGGCCGTCACCGCGGTGCGCACCGCACCGTCGTCGCCGGTCAGGGTGACCGTCACCCCGGCCATCCCCGGATTCAGCACCGGGCTGTACGTCCCGCTCTCGTCCACCGCGCGAACCACCCGCACCGTCACCGAACCGTCCGCGGTGACCGCGGGCGCGGAGACTGCCGGACCGGTCGCTATCCCGGCCGCCAGCAGAGCGGCCAGCGCGGCAGGACGCCGATAACCGCTTCTCTTGAGTTGCACGTTCCTCCTTCGTTCCGGCGCGCCCCTCCCCCCGGGAGGGGCGCGCCCGTTGGGACGGAGGCTAGCGGGTCCCGGAGGGCGCTCGGAACCTCGGATTCCGTTTTCGCCGGATTAGGACAACGGCACGACTGCATAACGGAGATGACGTTCACTCAGTCACGAATGCCGACAGGGGCCCCGGGGTGGTCCCGGAGCCCCTGCGCCACTGCTGTCACCGCGTCAGGCGCGACGCCTCCGCACGGCGATCAGCACGCCGGCGCCGGCCACCAACAGCGCCACTCCGCCGACCAGGGTGTACCTGAGGGCGGTGTCGTCCGTGCCGGTGAAGGCCAGGCTGCCGCCCGACGGCTGCGTCGGGGCCTGGGTGGGCCTCGGCGTCGCCGGCGGGGTGGGTGCCGGGGTGGTGGGCGGCGGCGGGATCAGCTTGTTGACGGCGGTGGTGGTGACGCCGCCCTCCAGGTGCTCGTCGTCCAGCACGACCGGGCCGAGGACGGGCTGCTCCGGCACCTGGTAGCCCTTGGGCGGGGCGACCTCCTGCCAGTAGTACGTGCCCTGGTCGGCGACGGTGCGGCAGGTTCCGTCGTCGCCGGTGGTGCAGGGCTCGCCGACCTTGGTGTCGCCGTCCTGCTGCAGCCCCTCGGTGTCGTTCGACTCCCGCCACAACTGGAAGACCGCACCGGGCAGCGGCTTGCCGTCCTGGTCGTTCTTCACCAGGCGCAACTCGCCTTGCTGGCGGGCGAAGCCGAAGTCGAAGGTGTGGTCGTTCTGACCGGGGCCGCCGGTCTTCAGTGCCCGCTCGACGTACGTGCCGCCCTTGGGGATCGTCCCGTCGGAGTCGATCGTCCGGTTGTCGCCGACGTTCGCCTTGGTCGGGACCCAGTGGTACAGCGGGCCGCCCTTGGCGTAGTCCGCCGGATTGTCGAGCTTGACGGTGTAGGCGGTGTTGGGCTTCAGGCCGCCGGTGACGTTGGTGTTGTCGAAGTAGTACTCGCCGCGCGCGGTGGTCTTCGCAGTGCCGACCTTCTTGCCGTCGGCGTCGTACAGGTTCACCGTCGCGCCCACGACCGGCTTCTGCTGCGGCAGTTGCAGGCCCGAACGCTCCGGGTCGTACCAGACCCGGTTGCCGATCTGCAGCGGCGCCTTGTCGCAGAGCACCTCCAGGTCGCCCATTGCGGAGCCCTTGCCGAAGCTGGAGCGGCCGTCGGAGAGCTCCTGCCCCATGCCCGGGTCCTTCTCGCCGGTGCGCAGGGTGAACATGGTGCCGGCGGTGACGATGTGGTCGAGCACGTCGTAGCCGGAGGTGGCGATGGATTTCTCCACCTTGGACAGGGCCAGGCCCGCGTAGGTGGCGTAGGTGTGCGAGTCGTAGTAGCGGCGGACGTCGTAGAAACCCTTGCCGCGGGTGGTGATCCCGCAGCCGAGGTTGACGTCCATCACGTACGTGTCACCGGACTTGCACGCCTTGTTCAGGTCACCGGACGCGAGCGCCCTCACACCACCCGGAGGAGCCGGCTGCCCGGCGCTCGGGTAGGCGTTGGCCTGGTCGGGGTAACGGTCGCGGAAGGACAGCAGCATGGAGCCGTCCGTCTCGAACCCGATCTCGCCGAGCTCGGGCTGCCCGTAGAAGTTGCAGCGGTCGGCCGGCTTGACGTCCGTCCACGGGTACCAGTTGTAGGTGTTGCAGGGGACGGTGGGCGTGCCTCGGTGGTCCATCGGCTGGTTCAGCACGGCCGTGCCGAACTTCCCGGTGGCCGGGTCGAACGGCAGGACGATCGCGCGCAGGTCGCCGACCTTCTGGGTCGACTGGCCGGAGCAGACGCCGCCGAGGTACCCGACGCCGTCCTGCATGCCGAGGCCGAACGGCCGCCAGTCGTCCGCCGACGGGCAGTCCGGCGTCGGAACGGTGTACACGGCCTTGGGCTTCTCCACCGTCTTCGCCGTGGCGTCGTACCGGTACAGCTTCCGGTTGTTGAGGTTGACCACGTACAGGTCGCGGCCGTCCTCGCTGAGCTTCAGCCCGCCCAGGCTCTCCTTGCCGACCGCCGCCATGAACGCCGGGTCGAGGAGGCCTTCGTGCACACTGCTGCCCGCGTCGGGGACGGTGGTGAACAGCTTGGTGGTCTTCGTCGCCGGGTCGGTGACGTAGATTCCGCCCGCCCCGCCGGGGCCGTAGTTCGTGTCGCGCTTCGCCTGGGCCGAGCTGAACAGCCGTCGGCCGTCCCGGTCCCAGGCCAGGCCGAACACGTTGCCGGTGCCGGCGGAGGTGCTGAGGTCGGTGACGTCCTGGTTCACGCCACGGGCCTGGTACGGGTAGCTCAGTACGGTCCGCTTGGTCGCCGGGTCGGTCACCGCGGGCTGGCAGGCGGTGGCCAGCGGGGCGTTCTGCTGGCAGTAGTCGGCCGGGTTCCACAGACCGGTCGTCAGCGTGGCCTGCTTGCCCGCCGACAGGTCGACGAACTCCGTGTTGCTGCTCAGCTTTTCCGGAGCCCCGGCCAGACCCTCACGGGACGCGAACGCCGGATACAGCACGCCCGGCTTCGGGTTGACCACGTCCACCCGGTACTTACCGCTCGCGGTCGCCTTCGCGGGCTTCAGCGTCACCGTGCCGTCGGCCGCCGTCACCGCCGTCCGCACCGCACCGTCCTCGCCGGTCAACGTCACCGTCACCCCGGCCATCCCCGGATTCAGGACCAGGTTGTACATCCCGCTCTCGTCCACGGCGCGAACCACCCGCACCGTCACCGAACCGTCCGCCGTGGCGGCCGGCGCCGAGACCGCCGGGCCGGTGGCTATCCCGGCCGCCAGCAGAGCGGCCAGCGCGGCAGGACGCCGGTAACCGCTTCTCTTGTGTTGCACGTTCTCCCCTCCTGTGGTCGGCGCCCACTCCCCCGAGGAGACGCACGATGTGACGGAAGGTTAGCGGCACCTGGACGGGCCACGGAACTTGGTCCTCCACTTCCGCAACGGCCTTACGATCTTGCGCGGCTGACGCTCACTCAGCAGCCCGGGCGCCACGCCGGAAAGCTACCGCTCGTAGGCCCACGAACAGCACGCTCACCACCACCGACCGGACGAAAGGGCCCCGGGAAACTGCCCCGGGGCCCCTCGGTCGTGCGTCGGTGCTCGGGCGTCAGTTGGTGCGGCGCTTCCGGGCGACGATCAGGATTCCGGTGCCGACCACCAGCAGGACCGCTCCGCCGACCACGGTCCAGGTCAGCGCGGTGTCGTCCATGCCGGTGAAGGCCAGGCCGCCCGACGGCTGCGTCGGGGCCTGGGTGGGCCTCGGCGTCGCCGGCGGGGTGGGTGCCGGGGTGGTGGGCGGCGGCGGGATCAGCTTGTTGACGGCGGTCGTGGTGATGCCGTCGTCCAGGTGGTCGTCGTCGAGGACGATCGGTCCCAGGACGGGCTGTTCGGGGGTCTGGTAGCCCTTGGGCTGGGTGACCTCCTGCCAGTAGTAGCTGCCCTTGTCGACGGCGGGGGCGGTGCAGGTGCCGTCGTCGGCCGTGGTGCAGGGCTCGCCGACCTTGGTGTCCGCCTTGTCGCCGTCGGTCTGGAGGCCGTCGGTGCCGTTGGTCTCGCGCCACAGCTGGAACACGGCGCCGGGCAGCGGCTTGCCGTCCTGATCGTGCTTGACCAGGCGCAGCGCGCCCTGCTGCTGGCTGAACCCGAAGTCGAAGGTGTGGTCGTTCTGGCCCGGGCCGCCCGTGGTGAGCGCGCGCTCGACGTAGGTGCCGCCCTTGGGGACGGTGCCGTCGGAGTCGATCGCCTTGTTGTCGCCGACGTTCGCCTTGGTCGGGACCCAGTGGTACAGCGGGCCGCCCTTGGCGTAGTCCGCCGGGTCGTCCAGGCGGATCGTGTACTTGGTGTTCGGCTTGAGCCCGCCGGTGACGTTGGTGTTGTCGAAGTAGTACTCACCCCGCGCGGTGGTCTTCGCGGTACCGACCTTCTTGCCGTCGGCGTCGTACAGGTTCACGGTCGCGCCCGGAACGGGCTTCTGCTGC
This sequence comes from Kitasatospora griseola, assembly GCF_044999035.1. Classification (NCBI taxonomy): domain Bacteria; kingdom Bacillati; phylum Actinomycetota; class Actinomycetes; order Kitasatosporales; family Streptomycetaceae; genus Kitasatospora; species Kitasatospora griseola. Next base: position 2,729,748 of record NZ_CP173360.1, read on the forward strand.
GGCAGCTGGAGGCCCGAGCGCTCCGGGTCGTACCAGACCCGGTTGCCGATCTGCAGCGGCGCCTTGTCGCAGAGCACTTCGAGGTCGGCCATCGCCGCGCCCTTGCCGAACCGCGAGTTCTCGGTGGACAGTTCGTTGCCGAAGCCCGGGTCCTGCGCACCGTTGCGGAGGGTGAACATGGTGCCGGCCGTGTACGCGTGGTTGAACACGTCGTAGCCGGAGGTGGCGATGGACGACTCCACCTTGGACAGGGCCAGGCCCGCGTAGGTGGCGTAGGCGTGCACGTCGCCGACGCGCCGGGTGTCGAAGAAGCCCTTGCCGCGGGTGGTGATCCCGCAGCCGAGGTTGACGTCCATCACGTAGGCGTCGCCGGACTTGCAGGCCTTGTTGAGATCGGCGGAGGCGATCGCGAACACGTAGTCGGCGCCCATGGTGCCGCTGGCCTGGTCGCCGTAGCGGTCGCGGAAGGAGAGCAGCATGGAGCCGTCGGTCTCGAAGCCGACCTCGCCGAGCTCGGGCTGGCCGTAGAACCAGCAGGCGCCGTCGGTCGGCTTGCTGTCCTTCCACGGGTACCAGTAGTAGCCGCTGCAGGTGCTCGGGGCCGCGCCGCGGTAGTCCAGCGGCTGGTCGAGGACGGCCGTGCCGAACGTGCCGGTGGCCGGGTCGAACGGCAGGACGATCGCCCGCAGGTCGCCGAGCCTCTGGGTGGACTGGCCGGAGCAGACGCCGCCGAGGTAGCCGACGCCGTCCTGCATGCCGAGGCCGAACGGCCGCCAGTCGTCCGCCGACGGGCAGTTCGGCGTCGGGATCGCGTAGACGGCCTTGGGCTTCTCCACCGTCTTCGCCGTGGCGTCGTAGCGGTACAGCTTGCGGTTGTTGAGGTTGACCACGTACAGGTCGCGGCCGTCCTCGCTGAGCTTCAGCCCGCCCAGGCTCTCCTTGCCCGGGGCGGCGAAGAAGCCGACGTCACCGCCGGGGGTGTGGGCCGTGCTGCCCGCGTCCGGCACGGTGGCGAACAGTGAAGTCGCCTTCGTCGTCGGGTCGGTGACGTAGATCGCGCCCGGTCCGCCGGGGCCGTACGGCGCGTCGCGCTTGGCCTGGGCCGAGCTGAACAGCCGCCGGTCCTCGCGGTTCCAGGCGATGCCGAACACGTTGCCGGTGTCACCGGCGGTGCCGACGTCGGTGACGTCCTGGTTCACTCCCCGGGAGCGGTACGGGAAGGTGAGCAGCGTCCGCTTGGTCGCCGGGTCGGTGACCGAGGGCTGGCAGGCCGTGGCCAGCGGGGCGTTCTGCTGGCAGTAGTCGGCCGGGTTCCACAGGCCGGTGGTGAGCGTCGCCTGCTTGCCCGCCGAGCGGTCGACGAACTCCTCGTTGCTGCTGAGCTTGTCCGGCGCACCGGCCAGACCCTCACGGGAGGCGAAGGCCGGGTACAGCACGCCCGGCTTCGGATTGACCACCTCGACGCGGTACTTGCCGCTCGCCGTCGCCTTCGCGGGCTTCAGCGTCACCGTGCCGTCGGCCGCCGTCACCGCCGTCCGCACCGCACCGTCCTCGCCGGTCAGCGTGACCGTCACCCCGGCCATCCCCGGGTTCAGCACCGGGCTGTACGTCCCGCTCTCGTCCACCGCGCGAACCACCCGCACCGTCACCGAACCGTCCGCCGTGGCGGCCGGTGCGGAAACGGCCGGACCGGTGGCGATCCCTGCCGCGAGTAACGCCGCCAGCGCGGCGGAGCGTCGACAACCGCTCTTCCTGAGTTGCACGTTCCTCCCCTCCTGTTCGTCGGCGCCCGCTCCCCCCGGAGTGGGCACACGATGAGTCGGAGGGTAGCGGCACCGGCCGGACTACGGAACAGCGCCCTCCACTTTCCCCACAAAGGAGTAACGCGCTTTGTTGACACGCTGACTGACGGTCCGTCAGCTGCCGGCTTCCGCAGTCGCTCCGCGCGCCCCTGCCGACACTCCGGTAACGAACACGCATCCGACCGTTGACATCGCGCCCCGGGGATTGGAAACTTTCCTAACAGTTGGCCGCGTCGGTGTCACCGGATGGAGGATGATCGGGCCCGTGACCACCCAGAAGAGTCCCCGTTCCCCGCAGGCCGGCACGCCCAGTCTGCTCCGGGCCATAAACGACCGTGCCGCGCTGGAACTGCTGCTCGCCAACGGCCCATTGTCCCGCACCCAGATCGGGAGTCTGACCGGGCTGTCGAAGCCGACCGCGTCCCAGCTGCTGGCCCGGCTGGAGGCCGCGGGCCTGGTGGTGCCGGTGGGGACGACCGCGGGCGGGCCGGGGCCCAACGCGCAGCTGTACCAGGTGAATCCGGCCGCCGGGTACGTCGCGGGGCTGGACGTGACCAGCACGACGGTGCGGGTCGCGGTGGCCGACATCACCGGGGTGACGCTGGCCGAGCACCAGGTGTCCTGCAAGGGGTGGCCGGCGGCGACGACGGTGGAGCGGGTCGCGGAGGCGGTCGCCGAGACGGTGCGCCGCGCGCAGCTCCCGCCGGGTTCGCTGCGCGAGGCGGTGATAGGGATCGGCGGCGCGCCGGACCCGGTGACCGGCAAGCTGCGGTACGCCTCGCACCTGCCGGGCTGGCACTCGCCGCGCCTGCTGGAGGAGTTGGCGACGGCGATCGGCGCACCGGTGTCGATCGAGAACGACGTGAACCTGGCCGCGGTGGCGGAGCAGTCCGTGGGCGCGGCGGCCGGGTACGAGGACTTCGTGCTGCTGTGGGCCGAAGAAGGCATCGGCGCGGCGATCGTGCTGGCCGGCCGGCTGCACCGCGGCTTCACCGGCGGCGCGGGCGAGGTCGGCTACATGCCGGTGCCGGGCGCGCCGGTGTCGTTGAACTCCCGCCGGAAGCACTCCGGCGGGTTCCAGGACCTGGCCGGCGAGCCGGCGGTGCTGGCGCTGGCCCGGGCGCACGGGCTGCGCGGCGCCGACGCGGCGCAGGCGGTGGCCGCGGCCCTGGACGCCCCCGAGGGGGAGGCCTTCCTGGCGGAGCTCGCCGAGCGGCTGGCGGTCGGGCTGGCGGTGATCGCCTCGGTGGTCGACCCGGAACTGGTGGTGCTCTCCGGGGGCACGCCGACCGCCGGCGGAGAGCGCCTGCGGGAGCTGGTCCAGCAGGCGCTGGGCCGGATGTCGATCCCCCGGCCGGAGGTCCGGCTGTCCGCCCTCCCCGGTTCGCCCGTCCTGGCCGGTGCGCTGCAGCGCGCGCTGGCCAGCAGCCGGGACGCCCTGTTCAGCACCCGCTGAACCGGGCAGCACACCGGCCCGGCCCCGTCCGAGCGGGTCCGAGCCGCACGTCCGATCCGCACGTTCCCGCTCTCCCCTCACCCCGCACGGGCGCCGGGCCCCACCGGCCTGCGTCCGTACCCCCGTCAGGAGTGCCATCCGTGGACACCACCCGCAGCTCCCCGCTCGTCCGCCGCCCGCTGGCCGCGCTCGCCGCCGCGCTCTGCACGGCCGTCCTGGCCTCCGCCTGTACCGGCACCAACTCCGACGGCGCGGAGGACGGTTCGGCGGCCGGGCAGGACGTGACGATCACCTTCTGGCACGGCTGGAACCAGGACTCCGAGATGAAGGCGATCAACGACAACGTCGCCGCCTTCGAGAAGCTCCACCCGAACATCCACGTCAAGGTGCGGGAGAACATCTCCGACGAGAAGAGCGAGCAGGCGCTGCGGGCCGGCGGCCCGGACGCGCCGGACGTGGTGTCCTCGTTCAGCACCGACAACGTCGGCAAGTTCTGCTCCTCGCAGGTGTTCGCGGACCTCGGGCCGCTGATGAAGAAGGACGGCATCGACCCGACGAAGACCTTCCCGCCGGCGATGCTCCAGTACAGCCAGTACCAGGGCAACCAGTGCACGCTGCCGCTGCTCGGCGACGCCTACGGCCTGTACTGGAACAAGACCGCGTTCGCGCAGGCCGGGATCAGCGGCCCGCCGAAGACGTTCAGCGAATTCGCCGAGGACGCCGTCAAGTTGACGGTCCCGGACGGCGACTCGTTCAAGCAGCTCGGCTTCCTGCCGAACTACCACGGCTACGAGACGCCGATCGCGCACTACCTGGGCCAGTACGGCTCCGGCTACTTCGGCCCGGACGGCCGGTCGAGCGTGGCCACCGACCCGACCGTGGCGGCCGCGCTGACCTGGCAGAAGCAACTCGTCGACCGGCTCGGCGGGTTCGAGAAGCTGGAGAAGTACCGGACGACCTTCGGCGACGAGTTCAGCTCGAAGAACCCGTTCGCCACCGGGCAGGTCGCGATGAGCATGGACGGCGAGTGGCGGGCCGCCGCGCTGGCCGACGACAAGCCGTCCTTCGAGTGGGCGACCGCGCCGTTCCCGGTGCCGGACGAGCTGGCCTCCACCTACGGCCGCGGCTACCAGACCGGCACCATCATCGGCGTCGCCAACGGCTCCAAGAAGCGCACCGCGGCCTGGGAGTTCGTCAAGTACCTGACCACCGACACCGATGCGGTGGTGTCCTTCGCCAACGCGATCCACAACGTGCCGAGCACGCTGGCCGCACTGGACTCGCCGAAGCTGCAGGCCGACGCCAACGCCAGGACCTTCCTGGACATCGCCCGCAACCCGAACTCCTCGACCACCCCGGCCAGCGTCAACGGCGGCGCCTACCAGATCTCGCTGCAGAACTTCAGCTTCGAGGTCGAGTCCGGCCGGCAGACCGACCTGAAGGCGGGCCTCACGGCCACCGCCAGGGAGATCGACGCCGCGGTCGACCAGGCGAAGAAGTGACGGGCGCGCCATGGCACTCGTGAGCTCCCCCGTCCCGCCGGCGCTGCGGGCCAAGCGCCGGCGGGAGGCGGCCAGGACGCTGGCGTTCCTGTCCCCGTGGCTGATCGGGTTCGGGGTCTTCTTCCTGTACCCGCTGGTCTCGACGGTCTACTTCTCGTTCATGCACTACGACGGGTTCCGCGCGCCGACCTTCTCCGGCCTGCGGAACTGGGAGTACGTCCTCACCACGTACCCGTCGTTCTGGACCGGTCTCGGCAACACCCTGTGGCTGGTCGTGGTGATGGTCGGCCTGCGGGTGGTGTTCGGCCTCGGCATCGGGATGCTGATCACGAAGGTGAAGTCCGGCGCGGGGTTCTTCCGCACCGCCTTCTACCTGCCGTACCTGGCCCCGCCGGTGGCCGCCACCATGGCGTTCGCGTTCCTGCTGAACCCGGGCACCGGCCCGGTCAACCACCTGCTGGGCGAACTGGGCCTGCCGCAGCCGGGCTGGTTCAACGACCCCGCCTGGTCGAAGCCGGCGCTGACGCTGCTGGCCGTGTGGGGCATCGGCGACCTGATGGTGATCTTCATGGCGGCGCTGCTGGACGTCCCCAAGGAGCAGTACGAGGCGGCCCAGCTCGACGGCGCGAGCGCCTTCCAGCGGTTCCGGTACGTCACCCTGCCGAACATCTCGCCGATCGTGATGTTCGCGGTGGTCACCGGGGTGATCCAGACCATGCAGTACTACACGCAGGCGATCGTCGCCGGAAAGGTCGCCTCCGGCGTGATCGGCGGCTCCGGGCAGCAGTTCGAGCCCGGCTACCCGTCCGGCTCCACCTGGACGCTGCCGCAGATGGTCTACAACCTCGCCTTCCACCAGTCCGACTACGGCTCGGCCTGCGTCGTCGCGGTCGTCCTGCTCGCCCTCTCGATGGCGTTCACCTCGCTCCTGCTGCGCCGCAGGTCCGGCTTCCTGGCGGAGGACTGATCCCCGATGACCCTCGCCCCCGCCCTGCCGCGCGAGGCCGCCGCCCCGGCCCCCGCCGCCGCCCGCACCGCCCGCCGCCGGGCCGCCCTGCACTGGGTGGCCGTGCACGCGCTGGCGATCGCCGCCGCGCTGTTCTTCCTGCTGCCGTTCGTGTTCCTGTTCCTCACCTCGGTGATGACGGACCACCAGGCGCTCACCTCCGACCTGTGGCCGACCCGCTGGCAGTGGTCGAACTTCTCGAAGGTGTGGCACACCCCCGGCTTCCTCACCTGGTGGCGCAACACCCTGCTGTACGCGGCGGCCGGCACCGCGCTGACCGTCGTCTCCAGCCTGCCGGTGGCGTACGCGCTCGCCAAGTTCCGCTTCCGGGGCCGCAACCTGGCCCTGATGGCGGTGGTGTCGATGATGATGCTGCCGCCGCAGGTCACGATCATCCCGATGTACCTGTTCTGGGCCAAGCAGCTGCACCTGACCGGATCGCTGTGGCCGCTGATCGTCCCGATGGCGTTCGGCGACGCGTTCTCGATCTTCCTGCTGCGGCAGTTCCTGCTGACCATTCCCCGGGAGTACCTGGAGGCCGCCCGGATCGACGGCTGCGGCGAACTGCGCACCCTGCTGCGGGTGGTGCTGCCGATGGCGAGACCCGCCGTCGCCGCCGTCGCGCTGTTCCAGTTCTTCTACTGCTGGAACGACTACTTCGGCCCGCAGATCTACGCCAGCGAGAACCCCGGTGCCTGGACGCTGAGTTACGGCCTGGAGTCCTTCAAGAGCGCCCACCACACCAACTGGAACCTCACCATGGCGGCCACGCTGCTGGTGATGGCGCCGGTGATCGTTCTGTTCTTCTTCGCGCAACGCGCCTTCATCGAGGGCGTCACACTGACAGGGGTCAAGGGCTGATGTCCGCACTGAAGTTGGCAATCGTCGGCGGCGGTTCCACCTACACGCCGGAGTTGATCGACGGGTTCGCGCGGCTGCGCGACACCCTGCCGATCGGCGAACTCGTGCTGATAGACCCGGCCGTGGACCGCCTGGAGCTGATCGCCGGCCTGGCCCGCCGGATCTTCGCCAAGCAGGGCCACGACGCCGTCGTCTCCACCGCCACCGACGTCACCGCCGGCGTGCAGGGCGCCGACGCGGTGCTGCTGCAGCTGCGGGTCGGCGGACAGGCGGCCCGCAACCAGGACGAGACCTGGCCGCTGGAGTGCGGCTGCGTCGGCCAGGAGACCACCGGCGCCGGCGGCCTCGCCAAGGCGCTGCGCACCGTCCCCGTGGTGCTCGACATCGCCGAGCAGGTCCGCCGCACCAACCCGGACGCCTGGATCGTCGACTTCACCAACCCGGTCGGCATCGTCACCCGCGCCCTGCAGACCGCCGGCCACAAGGCCGTCGGCCTGTGCAACGTGGCGATCGGCTTCCAGCGCAAGTTCGCCGCCCACCTGGGCGTCGACCCGGAGCTGGTCCGCCTGGACCACGTCGGCCTGAACCACCTCACCTGGGAGCGCGGCGTCACCCTGCTCGACGCCCCGAACGCCGCCGGCGGCCGCGAGGTGCTGCCGCAGCTGCTCGCCGAGCACGGCGCGGCGATCGCCGCCGACCTGCACCTGCCCGAGCCGGTGATCCGGCGGCTCGGCGTCGTCCCGTCCTACTACCTGCGCTACTTCTACCAGCACGACCTGGTGGTGGAGGAGCTCAAGGTCAAGGGCTCGCGGGCCGCCGAGGTCGCCGCCATCGAGGCGCAGCTGCTGGAGATGTACGCCGACCCGGCGCTCGACACCAAGCCCGAGCTGCTCGGCAAGCGCGGCGGCGCGTTCTACTCGGAGGCCGCCGTCCAGCTGATCGCCTCGCTGCTCGGCACCGACGGCCGCACCACCGTGCAGGTGGTCAACACCCGCAACGACGGGGTGCTGCCGTTCCTGCCCGACGACGCGGTGATCGAGGTCCCGGCCGAGGTCGACGCCGCCGGCGTGCGCCCGCTGCCGCAGCGGCCCGTCGAGCCGCTGTACGCCGGCCTGATCGCAGGCGTCACCGCGTACGAGCACCTGGCGCTGGACGCCGCCCTGCGCGGCGGCCGCGACCGGGTCTTCGACGCGCTGCTCGCCCACCCGCTGGTCGGCCAGCTGGAACTCGCCGAGCGGCTCACCGACCGGCTGCTCGCACACAACCGCGACCACCTGAGCTGGGCGTGACCGCCGGCATGAGAACGACCAGTACCGACAGGCACCACCACGGGGAGACCGGCCGATGAGCCACGTCGCACACCTGCCCGGCGTCCTCGCGATAGACGCCGGCAACAGCAAGACCGACCTCGCCCTGGTCGGTGCCGACGGGCAGGTCCTCGGCACTGCCCGCGGCGGCGGCTTCCAGCCGCAGAACACCGGCTTCGAGGCCGCGGTCGCCGCGCTCGCCCCGCTGGTCGAGGACGTCGCCCGGCAGGCCGGCGTCCCGCTCCGGCCCGGCGGGCGGCCGCTGACCAGCCACGTCAGCGCCTGCCTGGCCAACGCCGACCTGCCCGTCGAGGAGCAGCGGCTGCACGAGGCGATCACCGCGCACGGCTGGGCGCCGTCCGTGCACGTCGCCAACGACACCTTCGGCCTGCTGCGGGCCGGCACCGACGGGCCGCTCGGCGTGGCCGTGGTGTGCGGCGCCGGCATCAACTGCGTCGGCCTGCGGCCCGACGGGCGCACCGCCCGCTGGCCCGCGCTCGGCAAGCTCACCGGCGACTGGGGCGGCGGCGGGGGACTCGCCGACGCCGCGATGTGGTACGCCGCCCGGGCCGAGGACGGGCGCGGCGAACCCACCCTGCTCTCCCCGATGATCGGCGCGCACTTCGGCCTGGCCGGGGCCAACGCCGTCGCCGAGGCCATGCACCTCGGGCAGCTCGCCCTGCCCCGGCTGCACGAGGTCTCCCAGGTGCTGTTCCGGGCCGCCGAGGCCGGCGACCCGATCGCGCTGTCGCTGGTCGACCGGCAGGCCGACGAGATCGTCCGGTTCGCCACCATCGCGCTGACCCGGCTCGACCTGCTCGACCGGCCCGTCCCGGTGGTCCTCGGCGGCGGTGTGCTCGCCTCCCGGCACCCGCTGCTGATCGACAACCTGACGGCCCGGCTGGCCGCCGCCGCCCCGCTCGCCGAACCGCGGATCGTGGTCGCCCCGCCGGTCCTCGGCGCGGCCCTGCTCGGCCTCGACCACCTCGACGCCGGCCCGGCCGCCCACCACCGGCTGCGCGCCGCCTACCCCACCGTCCACCCGGTGGCGGTCTGACGCGCCGTCGACCGCCGGTGGGAGCAGGAAGCTTCCTGCTCCCACCGGCGGCGTTCGGCGTCCCGGGATCCGGGGCTTGACCTTCACCTTCGGGGAAGGCCCAGCATCGGGGGTGCCGGACACCGGTCCGGCACGAGGAGGCGGGGATGGAGCTGCTGACCATCGGAGCGTTCGCCCGGGCGGCCCGGCTGTCGCCGAAGGCGCTGCGCCTGTACGACGAACTGGGGCTGCTGCGGCCCGCCCGCGTGGACCCGGTGACGGGCTACCGGCGGTACGAGCCGGGACAGTTGGAGCAGGCCCGGCTGGTGCTGTGGCTGCGCCGACTCGGCCTGCCGCTGGCCCGGATCCGGCTGGTGCTCGGCCTGGAGCCCGCCCGGGCGGCCGAGGAGGTCGCCCGGTACTGGCAGTCGGTGCTGGCCGAGACCGAGGCCCGCCGGGAGCTCGCCGCCATCCTCGTCGACCACCTCTCGGGGAAGGCCACCACCATGACGAACCACCCGACGACGGGCGCCCTGCGCATCCGGTACGCGGCACGGACGGACGCGGGCCTGGTCCGCGCACGCAACGACGACACGGCCTACGCCGACGCCGGGCTGATCGCCGTCGCCGACGGCATGGGCCCGCAGGGGGGCGGCGGCCCGGCCGGCGCCGCCGCGATCGAGGCGCTGAAGGAACTCCGGCTGCCCGCCGGGGAGTTGCTGAACGTCCTGGAGGAGGCGGTGGCCCGGATCGACGCCAGGGTCGGCGAGGCCTCGGACCTCCCGGAGGTGGGGACCACGCTGACGGCGATGCTGTGGTCGGAGCCGCAGCTCGCCCTGGTGCACATCGGCGACTCCCGCGCGTACCTGCTGCGCGGCGGCGAACTGTTCCAGATCACCCACGACCACACCCTGGTGCAGTCGATGGTCGACGACGGCCGCCTGACCCTGGCGGAGGCCGACTCGCACCCGCAACGCGCCCTGCTGGTCCGGGCGTTGACGGGGTCGGGCGACAACCGGCCCGACGTGTCGCTGCACACCGCCCGCGCGGGCGACCGCTACCTGCTCTGCTCGGACGGCCTGTCCCGGTGGGTCGCCGACGACGCCCTGCACACCGTGCTGAGCACCGTCGCGGCGCCGGAGCAGGCGGTGCAGCAGCTGATCGCGGCGGCCAACCGGGCGGGCGGGCCGGACAACATCGCCTGCGCGGTCGCGGACGTCGTGGTCGACGAGTGACCGGCCGCTCCACCCCGGCGGATGCGGCTCCGCGCAGCTGACGGTACGTCATGGCAGGGACAGGTTCCGGGTACGTGTTTCGATTGGGGAAAATCTCGACGACCTGCGCAGGATGCCCCGTTCTGTCCGTTGAACGGCACCGCGCGGGGCCGCTAGCGTCGCGCACTCACAGCGTGTCCGACGGGGGTGCGCGGGGAGACCGGGAGCCGACGCCAGATGGCGATCCGTAAGTCCACCATGCAGGAGCAGGTCGCCGCGGCGATCGCCGCGATCGAGCCGAACGACCGCCCGGTGGTGACCTTCCACACCATTTCGGGCCCGAGCCCGTGGCTGATGAGCCAGCTCGGCCTGATCGGCCAGCTGTTCGTGAAGTACTACTTCGTCACCCTGACCCACCGGGTGGTCACCGTGCACCGCGCCTCCCGGATGAGCAACCGTCCGCAGGAGCTGGTGCACGTGATCCCGCTGGACCAGGCCCGCGCGGCGATCACCGACGTCAACCGCGCCACCCTGTGGAGCTCGCTGAAGTTCCAGTTCCCGGGCGAGCCGAAGCCGACCCGCCTGAACATCGGCCGCTACTGGCGCAACGAGCTGGACACCTTCGTCAACAGCCTGTTCGGCGGCGGCCCGGCCGTCCCGCCGCAGGGCCAGCCGGCCTACAACCCGTACCAGGCCTGATCCGACGCCGAAGCGCCCGCCCGGAGGTCCGGACGGGCGCTTCGCGTTCGACGGACCGTCAGCGCAGGTGCGCGGCGGCCCACTCGGCGAGCAGCCGGGCGCAGCCGTCCACGGACTCCTGCCAGCTGAACTCCGCGCCGTCGCCGGCCTCGTCGCTGACGTGCTTGACCAGGCGGACGGACAGCTCGGCGCGGCGGGCGACGGTGGCGAGCGCGTAGCCCTCCATGTCCACCAGGTCGGCGGTGCGGGCGAGCCGGTCGCGGTCGGCGTCGGAGGAGACGAACCGGTCGCCGGTGGCGAGCACCGGCCCGTCGGCGGCGAGGTCGATCGGGCCGTCCAGCGGGCGGCCGACGAGCTGCTCCAGCAGCGGGGTGTCCAGGTCGTGCTGGAGCACCCGGCCGATCTCGTGGGTGCCGGCCAGGCCGGGCCGCAGCGCCCCGGCGGTGCCCAGGTTGACCACCTCGGACGGCCGCGCGCCGCCCGCCAGCACGGTGGCCAGCGCGGCCGCCGCGTTGACCTTCCCCATGCCGGTCAGCAGCACCGGCAGTCCGGCGTCCAGGTGCGCGGCCTCCTCGGGCAGCGCGAGGACGAGCAGGGGGCGGTCGGGGGTCACGGTTCCGATCAGGCGCATGGCGTCCAGCTTACGAGGGGCGGAACCGCCCGATGCCGAACGGGCGTCGCAGCGGGCGCGGACCGCACACCGTCCGGACGGACACGAAGAGATCAACTCCCGCTCAACTCGGGTGTGGTGGCGGCCGCGGACCGCCATACTGCGGGATGACGGGGGACGTCGGACGGGGAGGTCGGACGGTGGCAGCACCGACGGTGGCACAGCAGCAGGCGGGCACGGTCGCACCGCCCGCGGCCCGCGGACCAGGGCCGGTGGCGCGGCTGCGCCGGGCGGCGGCCACCCCGCCGGGGCGGCTGCGCGCGGCGGGCGCGGTCCTGGCCGCACTGGTGCTGCTGTTCGGCGCGGTCGCGGTGTGGCAGTCCGCACACCGTTCCCGGGCGGCCGGGCAGGTGGTGTCGGTCGGCGGCCCGCTCAGCCAGGACGCCGCCGAGATCTACCGCCGGCTGGCGGACGCCGACGCGACCGCCGCCGCCGGGTTCCTGCTGGCCGGCAACGAGCCCGCCGAGGTCCGCGCCCGCTACCAGGACGACCTGGCGACCGCCGCCCGGCTGCTGGCCGAGGCCGCGGGCCGCAGCGGCGACTCGGCCGAGTCGCAGTCCGCGCTCGCCGAGCTCAACCGGCAACTGCCGCGCTACGCGGGCCTGGTGGAGACCGCCCGGGCCGTCGACCGGCAGGGCCTGCCGCTCGGCGGGGCCTACCTGCGGTACGCCTCCGACCTGATGCAGGGCACCGTCCTGCCGCAGGCGCAGCGCCTGGCCGACGCCGAATCGGCCGGCCTGGACGCCGACTACCGCACCGCCGGGGCCGTCCCGTGGACGGCGCTGGCACTCGGCGCACTGGCGCTGGCCGCACTGGTCCGCTACCAGGTGCTGCTGTTCCGGCGCACCAACCGGGTGTTCAACCTCGGGCTGCTCGGCGGTTCGCTGGCGGTGCTGGCCGCACTGGGGTGGCTGCTGGCGGGCACCCTGACGGCGGGCGACGACCTGGCGGGCAGCCGCACGTACGGCACCCGGCCGCTGCGGGAGCTGGACCAGGTGCGGATCACGGCACTCCAGGCGCACACCGCGGAGAACCTCGACCTGGTGGCCCGCGGCGCCAGCGACAGGTACACCAAGCAGTGGGACGGCCTGGCCGCCGCGCTCGACGCCGACGTGCGCACCCCCGGTTCGGTCACCCGGCTGGTGGCCGGCGCGGATCCCGCGACGATCGGCCCGCTGACCGACGCCGCAAACGCGTACCGGCAGTGGCAGGACCGGCACAAGGACGCCGCCGCGAAGAACTCGGCCGGCGACTACGAGGCCGCGCTGCAACGGACGTTGACCGCGGGCGGCGCCGACACCGCGGACGCCGCGTTCCGGGCCGCCGACGGGAAGTGGGCGGCCGCCGCGCAGACCGAGCAGGACGCGTTCGCCCGCCGGGCGGGCGGCGTGGACGGCGTGCTGGCCGGGCAGGCGGTGGCCGCCGGCGTGCTGTCCGTGCTGGGCGCGGCCGCCGTGCTGCGCGGCATCGGCCGCCGACTGGCCGAGTACCGGTAGGAGGGGGACAAAGGATGCGCACGGCAAGGTCACGTTTCCTGGTGGCGGCGGCAGTGCTCGCGGCCGGGGTGCTCGGCACCGGCAGCGCCGACGGCGCGGGCGGGCCCGCCCCGCGGGCCGCGCTCGAAGCACCGGCAGCCCCCGCGGCGCCCGCCGACACCTGCGACCCGACGGATTCGCTGCCGCCCCGGCAGACCGTCGGGGCGAAGATCGCCAAGATCCGCGAGCGCGGCACGCTGATCGTCGGCGTCGACCAGAACAGCTACCACTGGGGGTTCCGCAACCCGCAGACCGGACGGATCGAGGGCTTCGACCTCGACCTGGCGCACGCCCTCGCCAAGTCGCTGCTCGGCGACCCCGACCGGATCACCCTGAAGACCGTGCCGACCCCCCGTCGGGTCGAGGCGGTGAAGAACGGCGAGGTCGACCTGATCGCCCGCACCATGACCATCACCTGCGAGCGCAAGAAGGACATCGCCTTCTCCGTCCCGTACTTCCGGGTCGCCCAGCGGGCGGTGGTGCCGAAGGCCGCGCACGCGACGACGCTGGACGGCGCGCTGAAGGGCAAGCGGGCGTGCGTGGCGCAGACCTCCTCCTCGGAGGCCGAGCTGAAGCGCAACCCGCACGGCACCGTCTCGGTGCTCGCCCTGGAGAGCCAGCTGGACTGCCTGGTGCGGATGCAACTCGGCGAGGTGGACGCCACTTTGACGGACATCGAGCTGGCCGCCGCCCAGGTCGCCCAGGACCCGATGGTGGAGATGGTCGGCGAGCCGTTCCTGCCCGCGTACATGGGGGTGGCGATGAACCAGAACGACACCGACCTGATCGCCTGGGTCAACCAGGTGCTGGCCGACCGGCAGGCCGACGGCAGCTGGCGGGCGTCCTACGACCACTGGCTGCGCGACACCATGGGGGCCCCGGACCCGTACCTGCCGTGACCCGCCCGGCGCGACGTCGGGGGACCGCCGTCCGCACCGCACCGGGCGTCGGGGAGACTTGCCGCCGACGGGCCGACGCCCCGTCACCGCATGCGTGGCCGAGAGGAGGAACCGCGATGGCCGGAGGGACCCGCCCGGTGATGAACCGTGAGCAGGTGGACCGGGCGCTGGCGCAGCTGGGCGCCGAGCGCGACGCGGTCGAGGCGGCACTGCTGGCGCTCCAGGACCACCCCGGGCTGCGGCTGCTGACCGGCGCCGAACTGTCCGGGCGCACCCGGGAGCGCTGGGCGGTCGCCGAGGGCGGCTTGGCCCTGCTGTGGGCGCTGTTCGACCGGTACGCGGAGGCGCTCGCCTCGGCCCGCGCGGTCCGCTCGCGCCGCACCCGGCCCACCGCCGCCGAACTCGCCGAGCTCGGCGAACTGCTCTCCGGCCGCGCGGTCGCCGTCTCCGGCGGCCGGCTCCCCGAGGCGGCCGGTCAACTCGGCGTGCCCGCCCGGCTGGTGGAACGCGTCACGCTGACCGAGCTGCTGGAGCGGATGAACGGCTGGTACGCCGTGGTGGTCGAAGTGGTCAGCGCGGTCGACGCGGTGTGGTCGGCCCTGCCCGCCCGGATCGACCTGCTGCTCGCCGAACTCGGCCGGGTGCAGATGCTCGCGCTCTCCGTCGGCGTGCGCTCCGGCGCGCACCCGCTGGCCGACGATCTCGACCAGCTGGCCGGGCAGTTGACGGCGCTCCGGGCCGAGGTGGTGGCCGACCCGCTGTCCCTGTGGCGGCCGAGCCGGGTCCCCGCGCAGCGCGGCCGGGGCGCCGAGGACGCTGCCTGGGCCTCCCCCACCGGCGCCGTCGACACCGGGAGCTTCGACCGGATGGGTCGTGCCCTGGACGACGTCCGGGTCGAACTGGAGGGGCTGCTGCGGCTGCGCGACGAGTCCCACGAACGCCTCCAGCAGGTCGCCGACCTGCTCCAGCGCGCCGACCTGACGCTCGCCGAGGCACGGCGGGCCCGCGGCGAGGTGCTGGCGAAGATCGCCGCCACCGAGGTGCCCGCCGTGCCCGGCCCGGCGTCCGCGCTGCGCGAGGCGATCGGGCAGGCCGTCGACTACCAGCAGACCGGCCAGTGGCACCGGCTCGGCCCGCTGCTGGACGCCCTGGAGAACGCCGCCGCCAAGGAGCTCGGCCGGGCCCGGCAGGCGCTCACCGAGGTCGCCCAGCCGCTCGCCGTCCGGGCCGAGCTGCGCGGCCGGCTGGAGGCGTACAAGGCGATGGCCGCCCGGCTCGGCCTGGCCGAGGACCCCGAGGTGGTCGAACGCTTCGAGAAGGCCCGCTGGCTGCTCTGGAGCGCCCCCTGCGACCTGCGGGCCGGCGCCGAGGCCGTCGCCCGCTTCCAGCAGGCGCTGCGCGCACCGGAACGGCAGCCCGCACCGCAGACCGAGGACAGTGCCGAGGGGGAGGAAACCGATGGCTGAGGCGTGCGCCCGTCCGGGCTGCGACGGCGAGATCGACGGCGACGGCTACTGCACCGAGTGCGGGCTGGCCCCGGCCGCCACCGGCACCACGGGGTCGGCGGCGTCGGCGGCGTCGGCGGCGTCGGCGGCGTCGGCGGCGTCCGTGGCGTCCGTCGCATCCGTCGCATCCGTCGCATCCGTCGCATCCGTCGCATCCGCAGTCTGCGGCCGGGCCGGCTGCGACGGCGAGATCGACGCCGACGGCTACTGCACCGAGTGCGGACTCGCCCGCACCACCGCCGCCGCGCCCGTCCCCGCCGCGCCCGTCCCCGCCGCGCCCGTCCCCGTCCCTGCCCCGCGCGCGGCCCCCGCCGTCGGCGGGCCGTGCGGCCGCCCCGACTGCGACGGCGAGATCGACGCCGACGGCTTCTGCACCGAGTGCGGCCTGGCCCCCGCCACCACCGCCGGCACCGCCACGGCCCCGGCGTCCACGGCGTCCGCCTCCTCGCCGCGCACCTCCTCCGGCCGCTCCGTCTCGGTGCGCGGCTCCCGGAGCGGCACCGGCGCCAGTGGCCGGCGCGGCAACCTCGGCGCGGGCCTGGTCACGGTGCCGCCGGTGCCGACCGCCGACCCGTCGAAGGCCGTACTAACGGACCCGCAGGTCCCCGAGAACCGGCGGTTCTGCTCGCGCTGCGACCACCCGGTGGGCCGGGAGAAGAACGGCGTCCCCGGCCGCCCCGAGGGCTTCTGCACCAAGTGCGGCACCCCGTACTCGTTCACCCCGAAGCTGGTGCGCGGCGATCTGGTCGGCGGCCAGTACGAGGTGATGGGCTGCCTGGCGCACGGCGGGCTCGGCTGGATCTACCTGGCGGTCGACCGCCGGGTCAACGACCGCTGGGTGGTGCTCAAGGGCCTGCTGGACAGCGGCGACGAGGACGCGTTGGCGGTGGCGATCGCCGAGCGCCGCTTCCTGGCCGAGGTCGACCACCCGAACATCGTCCGGATCATCAACTTCGTCGAGCACCCCGACGCCCGCACGGCCGCCGCCGACGGCTACATCGTGATGGAGTACGTCGGCGGCAAGTCGCTCAAGGACATCGCCGCCGAACGCCGCACCCCGGACGGCCGGCGGGCGCCGCTGCCGGTCGAGCAGGCCGTCGCGTACGCGCTGGAGGCACTGCCCGCGCTCGGCCACCTGCACGCCCGCGGGCTGGTGTACTGCGACTTCAAGCCCGACAACGTGATCCAGTCGGACGACACCCTGAAGCTGATCGACCTGGGCGCGGTGCGCCGGCACGACGACGACGGGCCGATCTACGGCACGGTCGGCTACCAGGCCCCGGAGATCGCCACCGACGGGCCCTCCCCCGCCTCCGACCTGTACACCGTGGGCCGCACGCTGGCCGTGCTGACCCTCGACTTCCCCGGCTGGACCGACCGGCGGCGGCACGAACTGCCGGGCCCGGACGAGGCCGAGCTGCTCGCCCGCCACGAGTCCTTCCACCGCTTCCTGCTGCGCGCCACCGACTCGGACCCGGCCCGCCGGTTCGCCTCCGCCGAGGAGATGGCCGGCCAGCTCACCGGCGTGCTGCGCGAGGTGCTGAGCCGCCAGGACGGTCGGCCCCGGCCCGCCGTCTCCACCCTGTTCGGCCCGGAACTGCGGGTCGTGGACCCCGAGTTCGGCGAGCAGCCGACGGACGCCCGGGCCGCCGCGCTGGCCCTGCCCGCGCCACTGGTCGACCCGGCCGACCCCAACGCCGGCTTCCTGTCCGCGCTGCCCGCCGCCGACCCCGCCGAGGCCCTCACCGCACTGCGCGCGGCCGGCGCCGACTCCCCCGAGCTGCGACTGCGGGTGGTGCGCGCCTACCTGGAACTCGCCGACGACGACACCGCCGGCCAGGCGCTGGCCGCCCTGGAGACCGAACACCCCGGCGACTGGCGGGTGGTGTGGTACCGCGGACTGGCCGCGCTCGCCGCCGGCCGGGCCGAGGCCGCCGCGGAGGCCTTCGACGCCGTGTACGACGCCTTCCCGGGCGAGGCCGCGCCCAAGCTGGCGCTCGCGGTCTGTGCCGAACTGCTCGACCACAACGGGCGGGCCGCCGCCCACTACGGGCTGGTCGGCGGCGCCGACCGGTCGTTCGTCGGCGCCGCGTTCGGACTGGCCCGGGTCCGGCTGCGGGCCGGCGACCGGCCGGGCGCGGTCGCCGCGCTGGAGTCGGTGCCGGAGAGCTCCACGCACCACACCGCGGCCCGGATCGGCGCGGTCCGCGCCCGGCTGCGCGGCCGCGCCGCGACCGAGGCGCTGGCCGCCGAACTCACCGACAGTTCCGCCCAGCTGACGGCCCTCGCGCTGGACGCCCGGCGACGTGCGGAACTCGCCGCCGAGGTGCTGGAGACGGCCCTCGACTGGGTGCTCGCCGGGGCCGCGGGGAAGCCCGCCACGCTGACCGTGCTGGGACATCCCGCCGCGGAACGGGAACTGCGGCTTGCCCTGGAACACTCCTACCGGGTGTTGGCTCGGTTGACCGACCGTGCCGAGAAAAGGATCGAGTGGGTGGAACGGGCCAACCGGGCCCGCCCCCGGACGTGGGTGTGAACATGCCGCAGCAGACCGAGTGCCCGACCTGTGCCGAACCGCTGGGGCCCCAGGACGCCTTCTGCGGGGCCTGCGGCACTGCCCTGACCGGGCCGCCGACCCTCCGCGACCTGCCGGTGGTGCCCAGCTGCCCGAACTGCGGCTCCACCGAGCTCGCCGACGGCTGGTGCCAGGGCTGCGGGCACGCCCAGCCCCGCGCCCGCGACCACCAGGAACGCGAGGTGACGGGCGTCGCCGCGGTCTCCGACCGCGGCCTGCGCCACCACCGCAACGAGGACGCGTTCGGCGTCGCCACCGCCGAGGCACCGGACGGCACGCCCGCCGTGGTCGCCGTGGTCTGCGACGGCGTCTCCTCCTCCGCCCGCCCCGACGAGGCGTCCGCCACCGCCGTCACCGCCGCCACCGACTCGCTGCTCGCCGCACTGCAGGCCGGCCGCGACCCCGGCCAGGCCATGCGGGAGGCGATCGGCGCCGCCAACCGGGCCGTCACCGCGCTCGCCCACGACGGCACCCCCGCCGAACCGGGCCGCCACAACAACGCGCCCGCCTGCACCTACGTCAGCGCGGTCAGCGCCGCCGGCCTGGTCACCATCGGCTGGGTCGGCGACACCCGCGCCTACTGGATCCCCGACGACCGGGAGTCCGCCGAGCCGTACCGCCTCACCGAGGACGACTCCTGGGCGGCCCGGATGGTCGCCGCCCGGCTGATGGACGAGGCCGAGGCGTACGCCGACCCGCGCGCCCACGCCATCACCGGCTGGCTCGGCGCCGACGCCGAGGACCTCGACCCGCACACCGTCAGCTTCACCCCGCACGTCCCCGGGGTGCTGCTGATCTGCACCGACGGCCTGTGGAACTACGCCGAGGCCGCCACCGACCTGGCGTTCTTCGTCCGCGCCGACGCCCGCACCGAACCGCTGGCCGCCGCCCGGGCGCTGGTCGGCTTCGCCGTCGAACGCGGCGGGCACGACAACATCACCGTCGCCGTGCTGCCGATCGACCCGCCGGTCGCCACCGCCGCCCACGACGCCACCCTGCTCGACGTCCCGCTGCCGCGCGCCGCCGAGGAGGACGCCACCGTGCCGCTGCGCCGGGCCGCCGAACCGGCCGCGAACTGACCCCTCCCGCCGACCGGCTCCCGATCGCCTCGCCGGCCGCCCGATTCCGGACCGTCCGACTTCTGATCGTCCGACTTCCGACTGCCTGCCTTCCGACTGCCCGACTTCCGACCGTCCGACAGGAGCCCACCGCATGGCCTCGTTGTCCAAGCCCGGCACGCCGAGATTCGACGTCGACGTCTTCCAGAACGAGTACCTGGCCCAGGGATCCCGGGAGGTCAACGCGATCGTCACGGTGACCGCGACCGGCGGCGGCACCTCCGGCGGGCGGCCGCTCGGCGCGGCCGCCGGGACGGACGCCGCCGTGGTGCTGGTGATCGACTGCTCCGGCTCGATGGAGCACCCGAACACCAAGATGCGGCACGCCCGGGAGGCCACCGCCGCCGCCATCGACACGCTGCGCGACGGCGTCGCGTTCGCCGTGGTGGCCGGCACCCACGAGGCCGTCGACGTCTTCCCCGGCAACGGCCGGCTCGCCGTCGTCGACCAGTACACCCGCGGCCACGCCAAGGAGGCGCTGCGCCGCCTCAAGCCGTCCGGCGGCACCGCGATCGGCACCTGGATCAGCAAGGCCCGGCAGCTGTTCGACTCGCACCCGCAGGCGTCGATCCGGCACGCCGTCCTGCTCACCGACGGCCGCAACGAGCACGAGAAGCCCGCCGACCTGCAGCGCGCCCTGGACGCGGCGACCGGCGCCTTCACCGCCGACTGCCGGGGCGTCGGCACCGACTGGGACGTCGCCGAACTGCGGAAGATATCCTCCGCGCTGCTCGGCACCGTCGACATCGTCGCCGAACCCTCCGGCCTCGCCGAGGACTTCCGCGCCATGATGGCCGACACCATGGACAAGCAGGTCGCCGACGTGGCGCTGCGGGTGTGGACACCCGCCAACGCGCAGGTGAAGTTCGTCAAGCAGGTCGCACCCGCCGTCGAGGACCTCACCGCGCGCCGCGCCGCGGCCGGGCCCCGGGCCGGGGACTACCCGACCGGGTCGTGGGGCGACGAGTCCCGCGACTACCACGTGTGCGTGGAGGTCCCGGCCGCCGCCGTCGGCAACGAGATGCTGGCCGCCCGGGTCAGCCTGGTGCTGCCGCAGCCCGACGGCACCGCCGAGGTGCTCGGTCAGGGCCTGGTGCGCGCCGTGTGGACCGACGACCTGGCCTCCTCGACCCGGATCAACTCCCAGGTCGCGCACTACACCGGCCAGGCCGAACTCGCCGAGTCGATCCGCGACGGCATGGAGGCCCACCGGGCCGGTGACCTGGACCGCGCCACCGCCAAACTCGGCGCCGCCGTCCGCCTCGCCCACGCGGGCGGCAACGAGGGCACGCTCAAGCTGCTGCAGAAGGTGGTGGACGTGGTCGACGCCAGGGAGGGTACCGTTCGGTTCCGTAAG
Organism: Kitasatospora griseola; assembly: GCF_044999035.1. Classification (NCBI taxonomy): domain Bacteria; kingdom Bacillati; phylum Actinomycetota; class Actinomycetes; order Kitasatosporales; family Streptomycetaceae; genus Kitasatospora; species Kitasatospora griseola. Next base: position 2,750,290 of record NZ_CP173360.1, read on the forward strand.
AACGTGAGCGAGGCCGACTCGATGACACTCGAGACCCGATCGACCAAGACCGTACGCGTGAAGAAGTGAGCCGGACACCCGCCGGACCCGAACCTGCTGGAGTGTGGGGGACCTGATGCCGATCTGCCCTAGGGGACACGAGTCTCAGGCCGAGGACTGGTGCGACTACTGCGGATTCCCGATGACCCCGCCGCCCGGACTGGCGATCCCCGGATTCCCGTCCGCGCCGGCCCAGCCCGGCGGCCCCGGCGCGCCTGCCGCGCCGCAGGCCCCGTACGGCGGCGGGTACCCGCCGGCCGGCCCGGGCAGCACCCCGCCGTCCGGCACCCCGGCCGGGGGCGGCGGCTACTTCGAGCCGCGCCGCCCCGCCACCCCGGCGGGCGGCACCCCGCTCGCCCCCGCCCCCGGCGGCGGCGCGCCCGCGGCGCCCGGCCCGTACGGCGCACCGCCGGCGGCCCCCGCCGCGGCGGCGGCCACCTGCCCGATCTGCCGCAGCCCGCAGACCGGCCGGTACTGCGAGGAGTGCGGGTACGACTACAACCTGGCCACCTCGGCCCGCCCGCCGGGCGGCCCCGCCCCGGTCGGGCACCAGCCGCCGCCCGTTCCGCAGCCCGTCGGCGGCCCGCACGGCCGCCCCGAGCCGGGCCGGGCCCCGCAGGCCCCGCCGGCCGCGCAGCACGGCTACGGCTTCCCGCCGCCGGCCGCGCCCGCCGGGTTCGAGCCGTCCAGATTCGAGCCGTCCGCGTTCGAACCGGCCGCACCCGCGCCGGCCGGCTTCGAACGGCCGACGCCGTTCGAGCGGCCGCAGCAGCCGTTCGAGCCGCAGTCCCCGTACGAGCGGCCGGGCTACCAGCAGCCCGCGCCCGGCTACCCGGCCGCGCCGGGCGGACCGGCCGCGCCGTCGTTCGACAAGCAGCCGCCGGCGGCCTTCCCCGACGGCGACTACGAGCGCCCCGGCCCGGTCTACGCCGAGCCGTCCGGCCCGCAGCAGGGACACCAGCAGCGTCCCCCGCAGCAGAGCGACGACGACTTCGGCACCTCGTTCCGGCTGACCCCGCCCGGGCAGCAGGGGCACGGCCGGCCGCCGGCCGCCGCTCCGCAGCGCACCAGCTGGTTCGCCGTGGTGGCCGCCGACCACGACTACTTCGCCGACATGATGGCGCGCAGCGGCCCGGAGGCGGCCGGACTGGCCTTCCCGCCGTACACCCCGGAGCGGCGGATCCCGCTGACCGGCCGGGGCCAGCTGCGGATCGGTCGGCGCAGCCAGCAGCGCGGCACCGTGCCGGAGATCGACCTGTCGGTCTCCCCGGAGGACCCGGGCGCCTCGCACCAGCACGCCCTGCTGGCCGAGCAGCCGGACGGCGGCTGGGTGGTGGTCGACCAGGACTCCACCAACGGCACCACCCTCAACGGCGGCCCGGACACCCTGCCGCCGCACACCGCGATCCCGCTGAACGACGGCGACCGCATCCACATCGGCGCCTGGACCACCATCACGGTGCACCGGGCCTGACCGCACGTCAGCGGGGCCTTCGCCCTGACGGCCTGTCATCACCGCTCCGGCGGCGGGGCGTTCACCGCTCCCGCCGCCGGTCCGCGGTGTGCGCGATCCATCACCGAACGATCAAAAATTCACACCAAAGTGTTCGTTGGCGCCCCGCGCACCCCCTACGCTTCGCCCCATGACTGAAGCAATAACCGCGGACGGGATCCGGAAGCGGTACGGGGATGTCCAGGCTGTCGACGGAGTGTCACTCTCCGTCAGCACTGGCGAGTTCTACGGCCTGCTCGGGCCGAACGGGGCCGGCAAGACCACCACACTGGAGATCCTGGAGGGCATCCGGGAGGCCGACGAGGGCCGTGTCGAGCTGCTCGGCATGTCGCCGTGGCCGCGCAACGCCAAGCTGCTGCCGCGCATCGGCGTGCAGTTCCAGGCGTCGGCGTTCTTCAACAAGCTGAGCGCGCGCGAGACCATCCGCACCTTCGCCTCCTTCTACGGCATCGGCCCGAAGGCCGCCGACGCGATGCTGGAGCGGGTCGGCCTGACCGAGTCCGCAGGCGTGCTGACCGACAAGATGTCCGGCGGCCAGGCCCAGCGCCTGTCCATCGCCTGCGCCCTGGTGCACGACCCGGAGCTGGTGTTCCTCGACGAGCCGACCACCGGCCTCGACCCGCAGGCCCGCCGCAACCTGTGGGACCTGCTGCGCGACATCAACGCCGAGGGCCGCACCGTCGTCCTCACCACCCACTACCTGGACGAGGCGGAGATCCTCTGCGACCGCGTCTCGGTGATGGACCACGGCAAGGTGCTGAAGACCGGCGCGCCCGCCGCCCTGGTCCGCGAGATCGACGATACCGTCCGGATCCGGGTGGAATCCGGAATGCTGACCGCCGACCGGGCCCGTGACCTGCTCACCACCGCGGGCGCCGCGTTCAGCAACCTGGAGGACGACGGCACCACCCTGGCCCTGTCGACCCACGCGCCCGGACCGGTGCTCTCCATGCTGGCCGAGGAGAACGCGCTGCGCGGCCTCGAGGTCCGCGGCGCCACCCTGGAGGACGTCTTCCTCCAGCTGACCGGACGGGAGTACCGGGCATGACCGCCACCGACCAGGCCCGCACCTCCCCCGCCGTCGACGGCGGACGGGAGAAGGCCAACGCCTTCGTCGGATTGTCCCGGGTCATGCTGCTCGGCTTCGTCCGCGACAAGGGCACCCTGTTCTTCACGCTGGCGCTGCCGCTGATGTTCCTGGTGCTGTTCGGCGTCCTCTACAAGGGCGGCGGCACCTCGCACGTCAAGGTCGCCGAGGTCGGCCAGGTCAAGCTGCTCGACCAGCTGAAGGACCAGAAGGACGGCCCGCTGTCCGTCCTGGAGATCACCACCTTCACCGACGAGAACGCCGCGCTCGCCAAGGTCAAGAAGGGCGAGCTCGACGGCCTGGTGTCCGAGGGCCCCGACGGCAAGGTGGTGCTCCGGTTCAGCCAGGCCGACCAGGTCAAGGCCGGCACCGTGCAGGGCATCGTGAACTCCCTGGTGCAGACGGCCAACCAGCTGTCCTCGCACGCCACCCCGGCGTACACGCTGGACGCCTCCAAGGTCGAGGACGATTCCACCAAGCCGATCCAGTACCTGACGCCCGGCCTGCTCGCCTACGCGGTCTCCATGGGCGCCGTCTACGGCGCCTCGTTCACCCTGGTGACCTGGCGCAAGAAGCGGGTGCTGCGCCGCCTGCGGCTGGCGCCCATCTCGGCGGGCACCATCGTCGCCGCCCGGGTGGTGGTCAGCGTGATCGTGGCGCTCGCCCAGACCGCGCTGTTCCTCGCGGTCGCGCAGCTCGACTTCTTCGGCCTCAAGCTCACCGGCAACTGGTGGCTGGTGATCCCGCTGGTGATCTGCGCCACCCTGGCCTTCATGTCGATCGGCCTGCTCACCGGTTCGCTGGCGAAGTCCGAGGAATCGGCGAACGGCATGAACCAGCTGATCATCCTGCCGATGTCCTTCCTCGGCGGCGCGTTCATCCCGCTGGACTTCGCGCCGAGCTGGCTGCAGGACGTCTCCAGGGCCCTGCCGCTGCGCTACCTGATCAACCCCGCCAAGTCGGTGCTCAGCCAGGGCGGCGGCATCGCCGAGGCACTGCCCGGCATGGGCATCCTGCTGGGCTTCACGGTGGTGCTGAGCGCCATCGCCTGGCGCTTCTTCAACTGGGACGACGCGTAGCCGTCCGTACCCTCCCCGCGACAGGGGTCGTACACCGAAAGTCCCGGTGTACGGCCCCTGTCGGCGTCTGCGACCATGGACGGGTGACTGACACCGGGCGCGACACCGCACACGAGGAGACCGTGCAGACGACGGCGGCGGAGGAGGAGCCGAGCTTCTACGACCGCGTCGGCGGCGAGCAGACCTTCCGCCGGCTGGTCCACTTCTTCTACCAGGGCGTCGCCCAGGACGAGTTGCTCCGCCCGATGTACCCGGAGGAGGACCTCGGCCCCGCCGAGGAGCGCTTCGCGCTGTTCCTGATGCAGTACTGGGGCGGCCCGCGCACCTACAGCGATCGCCGCGGCCACCCGCGCCTGCGGATGCGGCACGTCCCGTTCCAGGTCGACCGGGCCGCCCACGACGCCTGGCTGCGGCACATGCGCACCGCCCTCGACCGGCTCGCGCTGCCCGCCGAGGACGACCGCGAGCTGTGGAACTACATGACGTACGCCGCCGCCGCGATGATCAACACGGCGGGCTGAGGCCTTCCCGTGCCTACCGCAGCGGGCTGAGGCCCAGGCCCGCGCCCGGTGCGCCGCCGGTCCGCAGGGCGACCGAGCCGGCGGGGGCGTCCAGCCGCAGCCAGGGGCCCGCCCGGTGCGCCTGCAGCGGGGCGCCTGGCCGCAGGAAGCCGATCGCGTGGGCGGCGTGCGCGGCCCGCAGCGGCAGGCCCTCGACGGCGCCCAGCGGCCGGGACCAGATCTCGTCCGCCAGCGCGTCCACCACCTCCCGGCTCCGGTGGTGCTCCGGCACCTCGGCGGTGCGCCGCTTGAACTCGGCGACGGCGGCGCGCACTTCGTCCATCACCAGGTCGACCGGCGGCTGCCCGAGCGGCTGCCAGCCGGAGCGCGGTGGCAGCAGGCCCGCCCAGGACGGGCCGGTGACCGGGGCGGGCAGCGTCAGGCGGGCGCCCGGCTCGTCCACGGACTCCAGCAACTGCCCGGCGGAGACGGTCAGATCGGCCGCCGCCACCTCGCCGGCCGGCCGGACGGTGCGCAGCGCGAGCACCGCGGACCCGCCCAGCGGCAGCCGCCCGAACACGGCCAGCACCCCGCCGCCGTCCGCGCCCGGCACCGCCTGCAGCCGGACCGCGGCGGCCCGGTCGAAGCGGAGCAGCCGTCCCAGGAAGGCCGCCAGGTCGGCGGCCTCGCCCTGGTCGGCGAGGTCGAGGCGGGGGTTCGCGGTCACCGGGGTTCAGCTCGATTCGTCAGTGCGGCGGTCTCGGTGCGACGTCGGCAGAGGCCGGTCAGACGGCGGCGGGCTGCTCGTCCATGAAGCGGGCGAGGAACTCGCGCTCCACCGGGCTGATCCGGCGCGGGCGGCCCTCGGCCAGGTTGTAGGGGACGACCACGGTGGAGGCGGTGACGTAGACCGTCTCGGTGCCGTCCTCGGCGACGTCCTTGATCTCGTAGGAGACGGTCAGCGAGGCTCCGCCGATCTTCGTCACCCAGGTCTCGATGGTGACCGGCTCGGGGCGGTGCACCAGCGGGCGCTTGTAGTCGATCTCGTGGCGCGCCACCACGGACCCGCCCGCGAACTCCCCGGCGCCGGCCTCGGCGGCCTGGGTGAACATGAAGTCGATCCGGGCCTCCTCCAGGTAGCGCAGGAAGACCACGTTGTTGACGTGACCGAAGGCGTCCATGTCCGACCACCGCAGGGGGCAGGCGTAGATGTGACGTGCCACGGTGTTCTCCTCAGATCAGGTGGACCCGCAGGAAGCCTACGGGCCGCGGCCCGGCAGTCCGCCCCGAGGGGGTGGGCTGCCGGGCCGCCGGTGCGTCCGCGGATCAGCCGCGGGTGAGCTTCTTGTAGGTCGCACGGTGCGGGCGGGCCGCATCGGCGCCCAGGCGCTCGATCTTGTTCTTCTCGTAGGACTCGAAGTTGCCCTCGAACCAGAACCACTTGCTGTCGCCCTCGTAGGCGAGGATGTGGGTGGCCACTCGGTCCAGGAACCAGCGGTCGTGGGAGATGACCACGGCGCAGCCGGGGAACTCCAGCAGCGCGTTCTCCAGCGAGGACAGCGTCTCGACGTCGAGGTCGTTGGTCGGCTCGTCGAGGAGCAGCAGGTTGCCGCCCTGCTTGAGGGTCAGCGCCAGGTTCAGGCGGTTGCGCTCACCGCCGGACAGCACGCCGGCCGGCTTCTGCTGGTCCGGGCCCTTGAAGCCGAACGCGGAAACGTAGGCGCGGGACGGCATCTCGACCTGGCCGACGTTGATCCAGTCGAGGCCGTCGGAGACGACCTCCCACAGGGTCTTCTTCGGGTCGATGTTGGAGCGGGTCTGGTCGACGTAGCTGATCTTGACGGTCTCGCCGACCTTGACCGTGCCGCTGTCCGGGGTCTCCAGGTCCTGGAGCATCTTGAACAGGGTGGTCTTGCCCGCGCCGTTCGGGCCGATGATGCCGACGATGCCGTTGCGCGGCAGGGTGAAGCTCAGGTCGTCGATCAGGACCTTCTCGCCGAAGGCCTTGTTGAGGTGGTCGACCTCGATGACGACGCTGCCCAGACGCGGGCCCGGCGGGATCTGGATCTCCTCGAAGTCCAGCTTCCGCATCTTGTCGGCCTCGGCCGCCATCTCCTCGTAACGGGCGAGGCGGGCCTTGGACTTGGCCTGGCGGCCCTTGGCGTTGGAGCGGACCCACTCCAGCTCTTCCTTGAGCCGCTTGGCGCGCTTGGCGTCCTTCTGGCCCTCGACCTTGAGACGGGTCTGCTTGGTCTCCAGGTAGGTGGAGTAGTTGCCCTCGTACGGGTAGGCGCGGCCGCGGTCGAGCTCGAGGATCCACTCGGCGACGTTGTCCAGGAAGTACCGGTCGTGGGTGACGGCGACGACGGTGCCGGGGTACTTCTCCAGGTGCTGCTCCAGCCAGTTCACCGACTCGGCGTCCAGGTGGTTGGTGGGCTCGTCGAGCAGCAGCAGGTCGGGCTGCTCCAGCAGCAGCTTGCACAGCGCCACGCGGCGCTTCTCGCCGCCGGACAGCTTGGTGACCGGCCAGTCGCCGGGCGGGCAGCCCAGCGCGTCCATGGCCTGCTCCAGCTGGGCGTCCAGGTCCCAGGCGTTGGCGTGGTCCAGGTCCTCCTGGAGCTTGCCCATCTCCTCGAGCAGCGCGTCCGAGTAGTCGGTCGCCATCAGCTCGGCGATCTCGTTGAACCGGTCGAGCTTGCCCTTGGTCTCCTTGACGCCGTCCTGGACGTTCTCCAGCACGGTCTTCGTCTCGTCCAGCGGCGGCTCCTGCTGGAGCATGCCGACGGTGAAGCCCGGCGAGAGGAAGGCGTCGCCGTTGGAGGGCTGGTCCAGGCCGGCCATCATGCGCAGCACGGTGGACTTGCCGGCGCCGTTGGGGCCGACGACGCCGATCTTCGCCCCGGGGAGGAAGGAGAGCGTCACGTCGTCAAGGATGACCTTGTCGCCGTGTGCCTTGCGCACCTTGCGCATGGTGTAGATGTATTCCGCCACGTGAGATCGCTCCGGCGTCGTCGTCGAGTAATCGGCTTGCAGCCTTCCATTGTGCCGTAAGGCCGATGCCGCCCCGAACGCCCTTCGGGCCGGGCGGCGACCGGCCGGGCCGCAGGCTGCGGCGGCCCGGCACGCGAACGGCCCCGCCCCCACGGCGCGGGGGCGGGGCCGCCCCTCCCCGGCGGGCGGCCGGGGAGGGTCAGCGTGCGGGTCAGGCGCGGCTGTGGCGGCCGCGGCGGCGCAGGCCGTAGACCGCGGCGCCACCGGCGACGACCAGGACGCCGGCGATCGCGGCGGTGACGCCGGTGCCCATGCCGCCACCGGTGGAGGCCAGCTCAGGGCCGGTGGGGGTGGGCGACGGGGTCGGGGTGACCGGCGGCAGGGTGTTGCTGTCGGTCTTGCAGTTCAGCACGCCGCTGAAGGTCTGCGAGAAGCCACCGGGGCCGGTGACGGTGAAGTTGTAGGCGGTGTCCTCGGCGACCGGCAGGACGACGTCCTGGGTGGCGCCGGGCTTCACGGTGACGTTCTTGCCGCCGACGGTGAAGTTCCAGTCCCGGTCGCCCTTGTTGGAGACGGTGAGGACCAGCGCGCCCTGCGTGCAGTCGACCTTGCCGGTGGCGGTCGGGATCGGGCCGGCGGGCGCCCAGGCGACGGTGGCGAGGGCGTTGACCTTGACCTTGTTGCTGCCGGCCAGGATCAGCGTCTGGCTGTGCTTGCCGTTGTCGTCGCCGACGAACGCCCGGCCGAGCTTGACGGTGGCGGTGGCGTCCGCGGTGATGGTGGCGGTGCCCGCGTCCGCACCGGCCGGGACCTTCGCGAACAGCTGGTCGCCGTTCTTGGCGGTCTTCACCGGGGCGCCGCTCTTGTCGACCAGGCTGACGCCCGCGTCGGTGCCCTTCTTGTCCAGCGCGACGGTGACGTCGGCGGCGCCGCCGCCGGTGGTGACGGTGATCGGGCCGACCAGCTCGCCGCTCTTGCCCGCGACCGAGCCCGGGTTGAGCGCCAGCGAGGGCTTGGGCTCCTCGGCGCCGCCCTTGGCCTCGGCCTGGGCGATCAGCCACGCGATGAGCTTCTCGGTCTTCGGGTAGTCACCCGCCATCCGGACCGGGATGTTCGGGTCGGAGAAGTGCCAGATCGCGACCTGGGTGCCCGCGGCGGCGTCGCTCTTGGTCAGGCCGTCGATCCCGGACGACTTGGAGAGCGCGACCTCGTCGATGTTCGGGAACGAGTTCTCGAGTATCCACTGGATCTTCGGGCCGGCCTTGGCCTTGACCTTCTCCGGCTGCGAGAGCGAGGTGGAGGCCCAGTCGGTCTCGTGGTAGGTGGCGGTCTTGATCGTGTCGTTGAGCAGGTCGATGCAGTAGACGGCCAGGGTGGACTCGGTACCGGTCACCCCGAGGGTGAGCTGCCCCGCGGTGACGGGCAGCCAGTGGCCCGGGCGGGTCTCGGACTCGGTCTTCTGTCCGTAGAGGACGTTGCCCTGCAGCTTCCCGGTCACGCCCGAGGACGGACCGTCGGCGGCGGCGGCCGTGCCGGTGGCGAGCAGCCCCGACCCGACGACCAGCCCCGACGCGAGCATGACAGCGACGACGCGGGAGACAGCCCGCCTCTGCTTGTGGAACATGTGCGATCCCTCCGGGCGGCGACGTGCCGGTGGCAACCCGCCCCCTGCAAAGCGGCACCCCCTGTGGCGCCGCTGCACGTGTGTGGACCAGACGCATCCTATTGACGCGGCCCGAGCGCCTGGGGGCCGTAGCAAATCAGGACGATATCGTGGCTGTTTCGTTATCAAAGAGCAGGCTGTCAACGGGAGTTGATGAGTCGACATAAAGTCACGGGGCGCCCGCCGCGGCAATCAGGATTGCACCGATCGGTGCCTCAGGTGCCCAGAATCCGTCAGTTCAGAACCTCCTCCGTCACATCCGAACCTTCCGGCCCCGCAGGCCCGCCGCCCCCACCGGCCGGGCCGCCCGCCGACCCGCCCGCCGCGCCCGCCGCCGCCTCGGCCTCCCGGCGGGCCGCCACCGCCTTGACGATCCACTCCGGCACCGCCTCCTCCACCAGTCGCACCGCCCGCGACCCGCCCCGCGCCGGGCCCGCCGGCCATTCGGCCGCCGAACTCCCTTGCACCGCCGCCGCCTTGGCCTCCACCGCGCGCTTGAAGAGGGAGGTGCCGCGAGCGAGGTCGTGACCCACCGCGCGGGCGTCGATCTCCACCTCGGTGCGCCGGCTGCCCTCCTCCCCCCACTCGCGCACCCGCAGCCGGCCGCTCACCAGCACCGGGTCCCCCTTGCTGACGGAGCCGACCAGGTTGACCGCGAGCCGCCGCCAGGCCACCACCGTCACCCAGGTGGTCTCGCCGTCCGACCAGTCGCCGCGCTCCCGGTCGTAGCGCCGCTCGGTGGCGGCCAGCCGGAACGTGGCGACGGCCACCCCGCCGGCCGTCTCCCGGTACGTCACATTCGAGGCCGCATTGCCGACCATCGTCACCAGCGCGCCGTCCATTTCCCTGCCTCCGTTCTCCGGCCGCCGCACCGGCCGGTCCGCTATTCGCCGACGGGATTTTCCGCCGCGGACAGATCCTCCACCTGCCGGTGAATTCGGACCGGCGACTTCCCTTCCCCTGTGGAAAACTCGGCCCTGTGGAAAACCGGGGTAACTCGCAGGAGTGAAATATCGGTAATTTCCTGTTCGGAATCGATCACGCGACGTGACGACCGCAGGGCGTGTCCACGACAAAGAGGGTCGTGCACCTGCAGGACACCTGAACTCCACCGCCGAAACCCCGAACGAGTGGGCGTCAACTCGCCCCGTCCATGTCATCCACCTGAACGAACCCCAAAACATGCCCCCACCCGCGGGCCCGCCCGGGGGATTGCCGCGCCGAATGCATAACGGGTGGGGCGGCAGCCCCGTAACGACTGCACAACGTCCGGCTCCGGGACGCCGCAGAACGCTGCGCACCAGAGCACTACCTGCGATTATCGGACCGCCCCGTGGAGGCCGACACACCCCGGTCCGGTCTTCGAAGTCCAGGTGGCAGAACTGAACACCCGTATCCTGTCCCGGAACATCCCGTCCCGGTGCCCAGGCCCGGCAAGCGGGCCGACGTCACACCCGGCCCCCATAGCTCAGCGGATAGAGCACCCGCCTTCTAAGCGGTAGGTCGCAGGTTCGAATCCTGCTGGGGGCACACCAGGCTCCGACCCGGCACCCGCCGAGGAGCCCCACCCCCGCCCCGGTCAGCTTCCGACCGGGTCCGGCCGCTCCCCCGTCACCAGGGCGGCCAGGAAGCCGTCCAGCAGGGCGCGTTGACGCTCCGGCGGGAATTCGGCGGGCGCGAACAGGGCCTGCACCACCAGTCCGAGCGCGAAGGACTGCGCCAGCGCGGCGAGGTCCGCGGCCGGCCGGTCGGCGGGGAGCTCGCCCCGTTCCTGGGCCTCGGCGCACAGCTCGGTCATCCGCCGCCGCGCCCGGCGGTAGCGCTCGGCGTGCTCGGCGGTCAGCCCGGGGTCGGTGAGCGCCGCGTCCCAGGAGCCGACCCAGATCCGGTTGCCGGCCGCGCCCGCGCCGTCCAGCGGCAGGATGTCCAGCAGGGCGGCGCGCAGCACGGCCAGACCGCGGGCGGTGGCGGCCTCCTCGGTGGCGGGGCGGCGGCGTTCGGCGGCCTGCCGGTCGAGGACGTCCAGCGCGTGGGCGACCAGCGCCCGCTTGTTCGGGAAGTAGTGGGTGAGCAGCCCGGTGGAGGCGCCGAGTTCGGCGGCCACGGCGCGCAGGGTGAGTCCGCCGAAGCCGCGGGCGGCGAGCACCCGCCAGACCGCCTCGGAGACGTCCCGGCGGCGTGCTTCGTGGTCTCCGCGGGCGGGTGGTGTCATGCGCGTTAGGGTACCTACCAAACGTTTGTTATGTATGTCGGACCGCCGGAGGGGTTGCCCATGTACACCGTCGCACTGGCCGAGGACGCCGAGCTGCGCCCGCTGGAGCCCTGGCAGGCCGAGGAGTTCCTGGCGCACATCGACCGCGCCCGGGCCACCGTCGACCCGTTCATCCCGTGGGCGACCTTCAGCACCGACCTGGAGTCGGCCCGCGCGACCCTGCAGCGGTACGCCGACCGGCAGAGCAGCGACTCCGGCCGGATCTACGGGATCTGGCTCGGCGGCGCCCTGGTCGGCGGGGTGATGTTCGTCCGCTTCGAGACCGGGACCGGGGTGTGCGAGATCGGCGCGTGGACGGAGCCGGCCGGTCGTGGCCGCGGCCTGGTCACCGCCGCGGTCCGGCGCCTGCTGGACTACGCGTTCCTGGAGCGCGGCCTGCACCGCGCCGAGTGGTGGAACTCCACGGTGAACCCGGCCAGCCGCGCGGTCGCCCAGCGCCTCGGCATGACGCTGGACGGGACGATGCGCCAGTCCACCGAGCACCTCGGCGAGCGCCTCGACCTGGAGGTCTGGTCGATGCTGGCCCCGGAGTGGCGGGCGCAGGGCGCCTCCGCTTGATCCTGATCACCTGGTGAACGCCCGGCGTGCTGTGGAAGGCTGACGACCAGTCCCCTTCTCCACCTTCCCGGAGGCCGTGATGTCCGCGAGCACCGTTCCGCTCGACCGCCCCGGCCCCGGGGACACCGAGCTGCCGACCGGCGTGGACGGCCTGCGCTGCTGGGTGGGCGCGGACCGGGTGGCGACGGTGCTGCTGGACCGGCCCGAGCGCCGCAACGCGGTGACCGGCGCCATGTGGCGGGCGCTGCCTGGCCTGCTGGCCGAGCTGGGCGCGCGCGCCGACGTCCGGGCACTGCTGCTGACCGGCGCGGAGGGCGCCTTCTCGGCGGGCGCGGACATCGCCGAACTCGCCGACGTGTACGCCGATCCGGCCGCCGCGGACGCCTACCACGCGCTGAACGTGGCGGCCGAGGAGGCGCTGGCGGCGTTCCCCCGGCCGACCCTGGCGGTGATCCACGGCGCCTGCGTGGGCGGCGGCTGCCAGCTGGCGGTCGCCTGCGACCTGCGGTTCGCCGCCGAGGACGCCCGCCTCGGCATCACCCCGGCCAAGCTGGGCGTGGTGTACCCGGCGGTGCCGACGCTCCGCCTGGCCGCCCTGGTCGGCCCGGCCCGCGCCAAGTACCTGCTGTTCTCCGGGGCCCTCGTCCCGGCCGCCCGCGCGGAACTCTTCGGCCTGCTCGACGAAGTCCTCCCGCCCGCCGAACTGGACGCCCGCGCCCGCGAGTTCGCCCGCCTGCTGACCCACCGCTCGCCCCAGACCATCGGCGCGGCCAAAGCCGCCCTGGCCGCCGCCCCGGAGAGCGCCGCAGCTGCCCTGGAGCCCTGGGAACGCGCCTCCCGCACCGCACCGGACGTCCGCGAGGGCCTGGCGGCGTTCCTGGAACGACGCGAGCCGGAGTTCTGAGCGGCCCGGCGGCCCGGGGTTGTTCGAAGGTGTCCCGCGTGGTGCTGCGGGACCACACCCGGGCCCGGACGGTGGTCGGCGCGCTGGTGGGGGCTGCCGCCGCCGGACTGGCCTTCCGGTCCGCCCGCTGACCGGCGGCCGGCGGGTCGTCAGCGGATCGGGGCGCCCGAGATGGCTCGGGCGATGACCAGGCGCTGGATTTCGCTGGTGCCCTCGAACACGGTGTAGATGGCGCTGTCGCGGTGCATGCGCTCGACCGGGTACTCGCGGGTGAAGCCGTTGCCGCCGAGGATCTGCATGGCCTGGGCGGTGACGAACTTGGCGGTCTCGCCGGCGTACAGCTTGGACATCGAGCCTTCGGCGTTGGTGAAGGGCCGGTTGTTGACGGCCATCCAGGAGGCGCGCCAGACCAGCAGGCGCGCGGCGTCGATCCGGGTCTTCATGTCGGCCAGCTGGAAGGCGACGCCCTGGTTCTCGATGATCGGCCTGCCGAACTGGACCCGGGTCTTCGCGTAGTCGAGCGCGACCTCGTACGCGGCCCGGGCGATGCCGATGGCCTGCGCGCCGACGGCCGGTCGGGAGGCCTCGAAGGTGGCCATCGCGGCGTTCTTGCCGCCGCCCTTGGCGCCCTCGCGGGCGCGGGCGAGGCGGGCGTCCAGCTTCTCCTTGCCGCCGAGCAGGCAGTGGCCGGGGATCCGGACGTCGTCGAGGACGACCTCGGCGGTGTGCGAGGCGCGGATGCCGTGCTTCTTGAACTTCTGGCCCTGGCTCAGGCCCTTGGTGCCGGGCGGGATCAGGAAGGACGCCTGGCCGCGCGCGCCGAGCTCGGGGTCGACGGTGGCGACCACCACGTGGACGTGCGCGATGCCGCCGTTGGTGGCCCAGGTCTTGGTGCCGTTGATCACCCACTCGTCCTTGGCCCGGTCGTAGACGGCCCGGGTGCGCAGCGCGGAGACGTCGGAGCCGGCGTCGGGCTCGGAGGAGCAGAACGCGGCGACCTTGACGTCGTCGGGGGTGCCGAACATCTGCGGCGCCCAGGTGCCGATCTGCTCGTCGGTGCCGTTGGCGAGCACCGCGACGGCGGCCAGGGTGGTGCCGGTGATGGCCAGGCCGATGCCGGCGTCGCCCCAGAACAGTTCCTCCATGGCGATCGGGATGCCGACGCCGGACGGGTCGAAGAACTGCTGGGCGTAGAAGTCGAGCGAGTAGATGCCGATCTTCGCGGCCTCCTGGATGATCGGCCAGGGCGTCTCCTCGCGCTCGTCCCACTCGGCCGCGGCCGGGCGGATGACGTCGGCGGCGAAGCCGTGCAGCCAGTCGCGGACGGCGATCTGGTCCGGCCCCGGGTCGAGCGAGAAGGTGGTCATGGTCGGCCTCCAGGAGACGGGGGTTGCGGGTCGGAGTGTCCGCGCCACTGCGCTGTTACCTCCGGTAACATGGCGGCGAGTCTGCTACCGATAGGTAACCGGTGTCAACGCCCGTTCAGGCCCCACCCGCACGAGGAGCAGCGCATGACCTCCGAACCCCGCCGCGAACAACTGCTCAACGCCGCCGACCGGGTCGTCCAGCGCGAGGGCCCGGGCGCCAGCATGAACGCCATCGCCGCCGAGGCGGGCATCACCAAGCCCATCCTGTACCGGCATTTCGGCGACCGGAACGGCCTGATCGGCGCGTTGACGGCACGTCACACGGCCGGCCTGCTGGCCGCCGTCCGGGCCGCCCTGAACGAGCCGCTGGAGCGCCGCGACCGGGTCGAGCACGTGCTGGACGTCTACCTGGCCGCGATCGAGTCCCGCCCGCAGGTGTACCGGCTGCTCACCCACCCCGAACCCGGCGACCCCACCGGCGCGGGCAACGCGCTGGCGCCCGCGCTGCGGCAGATCGCCGAGGAGATCACCCGCGCCATCCAGCAGCAGATCGACCTCGGCCAGGACGGACCGCTGCTCTCCGAGACCTGGGGCCGCTCGATCACCGGCATGGTGCTGGCGGCCGGCGACTGGTGGCTGGAGACCCGCCCGTGCCCGCGCGCCCGGATGGTGCAGGCGCTCGCCGACCTGCTGTGGGGCCGGCTGTCCGCCGCCGCCGACCTGCCGCCGATGCTCGCCGCCCCGGAGGCCTGACCCTCCATCAAACATGAGCACGTCTCACCTCTTGTGCGGCGGGGGCGGCTCCGGCAGGATCGGCGCACCCCACCCCTCCCCCACCCCGCCGCGAGGTGCCCCGTGCGCGTCCGCCGCTCCGCCGCCGCCCTGCTGCTCTCCGCCGTCGCCGTCCTCGGCACCGTCTCGGCCGGCCCGCCCGCCGACCACGCCGACCGGTTCGACGCCCGCCAGGTCTCCGCGACCACCCTCGCCGACGGCCGCACCGCCTTCACCGACCGGCACGGCCGCGTCCTCGACCTGCGCGGGTTCAACCTCGACAAGTACGACGAGACCACCGAGGCCGACCTGCGCGACCTCGCCGCGCACGGCTTCCGGCTGATCCGCGTCGCCGTCTCCTGGGCCCGCCTCGAACCCGCCCCCGGCCGCTACGACCGAGCCCAACTCGCCCGGCTGCACCGCATCCTGGACTGGGCCGAGAAGTACCGCCTGTACGCCGTCGTCGACTTCCACCAGGACGTCTACGGGCAGTACTTCGGCGGCGGCGACGGCGGCGCCCCCTCCTGGGCGACCCGCGACGACGGCCTGCCGTTCACGCCCGACCCGAACGACTGGTTCGCCGGCTACTTCCAGCCCGCCGTCCAGGCCGCCTTCCGCCACCTCTACGACGACCGCGACCTGCAGCGCGCCCAGGCCGACCTGTACGCCACCGTCGCCCGCGAACTGCGCGGCCACCGCGCCCTGCTGGGCTACGACCTGTTCAACGAGCCGTTCGGCCCGGTGGACGGCGACCCCACCGACCCGGCCGTCCTCGCCGCCTCCGCCGCCGCCCTCGAACAGGGCCGGCTCCCCGCCATGTACCGCCGCCTGATCTCGGCGGTCCGCCAGGTCGACCGCGACGCCTGGCTGTTCGTCGAACCCACCGTGCTGGTCGGCCAGGGCGTCCCCACCCGGCTCCCCGCCTTCGCCGACCCCCGCCCGGGCGCCGACCGGATCGGCTACGCCCCGCACTTCTACGACACCGCCGTCGAAGCCGGCCGGGACTGGGACCCCGCAGGCGGCTTCATCGACGCCTACACCGACGCCATCGCCGCCTACCCCCGCGCCCACCGTCTCCCCGTGCTGGTCGGCGAATGGGGCCCGCCCAGCGCCGCCACCCCCGGCAACGCCGAACTGATCCGCCGTCAGGTCACCGCGATGAACGGCTTCGCCGCCGCCTGGACCATGTGGTACTGGTGCCGCGGCACCGGCGGCTACTGCGCCCTCACCCCCACCGGCCGTCCGGCCCCCGGCTACGAACCGGTCTTCGACGGAAAGCCGTAGGACGCGCAGGCACGTACCCGCATGCCCTCGGCCCCGCTGCCCGCGCAGGTCCCCGCGCCCCGTCCGGGGCGCGGGGACCTGCGAAGCGGCAGGGCGTCGTCGGTCAGGTCCGCCCGACTCGCAGCGGCCCCGTGACGGACGGCCTACTTCAGCCCGCGCCGAGCAAGCAGCGGTTCGATCGAGGGCTCCCGCTCCAGCACCGCCCGCACGGAGTCCATCGCGTCCCGGCTGCCGCCCCGCGACAGCAGCTCGGCCCGGAACAGCTCGCCGCTCTCCCGCACCGGTCGCCCGTTGCCGCCGAACCACTCCACCGTGTCGGCGTCCAGCACCTCCGACCAGATGTACGCGTAGTACCCAGCGCTGTAGCCGTTCGAGAACACGTGGTTGAAGTACCCGGTGCGGTACCGCGGCGGCACCGTCGCCATCGCGACGCCCGCCTCGGCCAGCGCCTGCGCCTCGAACGCCTCCGCGTCCTCGACGGTCGCCCCGGCGGGCAGCGAGTGCCACGCCCAGTCGAGCAGGGCGGCGGCCAGGTACTCGACCGTCCGGAAGCCCTGTCCGTAGTTCTCGGCGGCCAGCATCCGCTGCACCGTCTCGGCGGGCAGCGGCTCACCGGTGACGTGGTGCCGGGCGTAGTTGGCCAGCACTTCGGGGCGGGTCATCCACATCTCGTTGACCTGGGACGGGAATTCGACGAAGTCCCGCGGCACCTCGGTGCCCGCGAACAGCGGGTACTGCACGTCCGAGAACAGGCCGTGCAGCGCGTGCCCGAACTCGTGGAACAGCGTCCGCACCTCGTCCCAGCTGAGCAGCGCCGGCTCCCCGGCGGCGGGGCGGCCGATGTTGAGGTTGTTGACCACCACCGGCTTCTGGCCCAGCAGCCGGGACTGCGAGACCAGTTCGTTCATCCACGCGCCGCCGCGCTTGGACTCGCGGGCGTAGAAGTCCCCGATGAACAGGCCGAGGGCGGACCCGTCGGCGTCCGTCACCTCGAAAACCCGGGCGTCGGGGTGGTAGGCCGTCAGTTCGGGCCGCTCGGTGAACCGCAGGCCGTAGGCCAGGCCGGCCGCGAAGAACACGCCGTCCTGGAGCACCCGCTCCAGCTCGAAGTAGGGGCGAAGCGCCGCGGTGTCCACGTCGTAGCGCTCGGCGCGCACCTTCTCGGCGTAGAACGCCCAGTCGTGGGCGGCGAGTTCGGCGACCCCGTCGGCGGCCGCGGCGGCCGCCAGCTCGGCGGCCTCGCGCTGCGCGTTGGCGACGGCGGGCCCGACCAGCCGGCCGAGCATCGCGCCGACCGCCTCGACGGTGCCGGCGGTCTCGTCGGCGACCACGTACGCCGCGTGGCTGGCGTGGCCGAGCAGCGCGGCGCGTTCGGCGCGCAGTGCGGCCATCCGGGCGGCCAGCGGGCCGTTGGTGTCCAGGCCGCGCCGCAGCGAGGCGGTGAGCAGCCGCTCGCGCAGCGCCCGGTCGGTGAGCTGGTCGAGTTCGGTCTGGTTGGAGAAGTTCTTCAGGCTGAGCACCCAGCGGCCGTCGTGGCCGAGCGCGCGGGCGTTCTCGGCGGCGGAGGCGATCGCGCCGGCGGGCAGCCCGTCGAGCGCGTCGGCGCTGTCCACGACGATCGCGCCGGCCAGCGAGGCCTCGTGGGTGTTCCTGCGGAACGCGGCGGCGTCGGCGGCGAGTTGGGTGTTGATCTCGCGCAGTCGCTGCTGGCCGTCCTGGTCGAGGCGGGCGCCGGCCCGGACGAACGCGGTGTGGCGGCGCTCCAGCAGGCGCAGCGACTCGGCGTCCAGGCCGAGTTCGTGGCGGTCGTGGTGCAGGGCGTCGAGGCGGGCGAACAGCGCCGCGTCCAGGTGGATCGCGTCGTGGTGCGCGGCCAGCCGGGGGCTGATCTCGGCGTCGAGCTCCTGGACGACGGGGGTGGTGTCGGAGGCGTCCTGGTTCTCGAACACCACCCTCACCCGGCGCAGCACCGCACCGGAACGCTCCAGCGCCACCACGGTGTTGTCGAAGGTCGGCGGCTCCGGGTCGGCGACGATCGCGGCGATCTCGGCGAGCTGGTCGGCCATGCCGCGCTCGAATGCCGGACGGTAGTGCTCTTCCCGGATCTCGGCGAAGGGCGGAAGCTCGAACACCAGGGTGCTGGGCGAGAAGAAGGGGTTGTCGCTCATGTCCGCCGACCCTACGGGTCTCCGGGCCCCGGCGGAACACCGAACCCCCACCTGCGGGCCGCGTGCCGACTGTCACCGGCACCGGCTACCGTCGACAGGTCCCCCACCGCACGACCCCGAACGACCCCCGTCCCGAACCGGAAGGAGCCCCCGCCCGTGCGATACGCCCTGGTGCCCGACCCGCACGGCCCGGGCGGGCGGCTGCGCCCGCTGGCCGAGGACGGCGCCCCGCTCGGGCCGGCCGTGCAGGTGCCGAGGCTGGCCGAGGCGGTGGCCGCCGTGGAGGCCGAGCACGCGCCGCGCTGGGTGTGGCCGACGGCCGACACCGCGTACGGCCCGCTGCTGGCCGGGCTGCCGGAGCGGGTGGCGCGCTGCCACGACCTGCGGCTGACCGAGACGCTGCTGCTCGGCCACGAGGGCCGGTTCGGCGCGCCGCGTTCGCTCGGCGCGGCCTGGGCGCGGCTGCGCGGGCTGCCGGTGCCGGCCGACCTCCCGGAGGGCGCGCTGCCCGACGAGGACGGCCTGTTCGCCCCGGACCGGCTCCAACTCCCGCCCGGCACCGACGCGTTGGAGGCCACGGTGGCCGTCCACGCGGAGCAGCTGCGGCGGCTCGCGGCGATCGCCGACCCGGCGGCCCGGTCCCGGTTCCGGCTGCTGGTGGCGGCCGAGTCGGCGGGGGCGCTGCTGGCCTGCGAGATGGCGTACGACGGGCTGCCGTGGCGGGCCGACGTGCACGACGCGCTGCTGACCGAGCTGCTCGGCCCGCGCCCGACCATGCCGGGCACCCTGCCCGGGCGGCTGTCCGAGCTCGCCGTGGAGGTCCAACAGGCGCTCGGCGCCCGGCCGTTCAACCTGGACTCGCACACCCAGGTGATCAAGGCGTTCGCCGACCGCGGCATCCAGCTGTCCTCCACCCGCTCCCGGGAGCTGAAGGCGATCGACCACCCGGCGGCCGCCCTGATGGCCCGTTACAAGGAGCTGTCGCGGCTGCACACCGCGCACGGCTGGGCCTGGCAGGCGGCGTGGGCGCGCGGCGGCCGCTTCCGTCCCGAGTACGTGGTGGGCGGCGTGGTCACCGGCCGCTGGGCGTCCCGCGGCGGCGGCGCGCTGCAGATCCCGCGCACCCTGCGCCGCGCCGTGGTCGCCGACCCGGGCTGGCTGCTGGTGGTCGCGGACGCCGCGCAGCTGGAGCCGCGGGTGCTGGCCGCGATGTCCGGCGACCGCGGCCTGGCCCGCACCGCCGCCGGCGGCGACCTGTACGCGGCGCTCGCCGCCAGCGCCTTCCAGGGCGACCGGGAGAAGGCCAAGCTGGGCCTGCTGGGCGCGATGTACGGCCAGACGGGCGGCGGCATCGGCCCGCTGCTGAACACGCTGCGCCGCCGCTATCCGGCCGCGATGGGCTACGTGGAGGCCGCGGCCCGCACCGGCGAGGACGGCGGCGTGGTCTCCTCCCGCCTCGGCCGGGTCTGCCCGCCGCCCTCGGCGGACTGGCTGGACCTCACCGAGGCCCCGGAGCCCGGCGAGGCGGCCGGTCGCTCGGCCCGCGCCCGCGGCCGCTTCACCCGCAACTTCGTCATCCAGGGCAGCGGCGCCGACTGGGCGCTGGCCCTGCTGGCGGCGCTGCGCCGCCGGCTGTCCGCGCTGCACTCCGGCCCGGACCGCCCGCACCTGGTGTTCTTCCAGCACGACGAGGTGGTGGTGCACACCCCCGCCGACCTGGCCGACGCGGTGTCCGCCGAGGTCACCGCGGCCGCCGAGGAGGCCGCCGCCCTGGTCTTCGGCGACACCCCGGTCCGCTTCCCGCTCAGCACCGCCGTGGTCGACTGCTACGGCGACGCCAAGTGACCGCCGCCGCGCTCACCGCGCGGACGGGGCGGGCCGGGTGATCAGCAGCAGCAGCGCGTCGTCGCCGAGTCCGCCGCCGGTGTGCGCCAGCAGGTCGGCGTACAGGCGGGCGACGGCGGTGTCCAGGTCGGTGAGCGAGCGCCAGCCGTCCTTGACCAGCGGGCCGACGCGTTCGGCCAGCGGGTAGAAGGCGCCGGAGCGTCGGCCCTTGGCCTCGATCACGCCGTCCGTGCACAGCACCAGGACCTCCTGCGGGCCGAACGGGACGGCGGTGGAACAGGGCGCGCCGTCGGTGGCGAGGTCGCCGAGGCCGAGCGGCAGCCACGGGTCGGCGGCCTCCAGTTCCTCGGCGCGGCCGTCGGCGCGGACCCGGATCGGCGGGACGTGGCCGAGGTGCACCAGGTCGACGGGGCCGGAGGCGTGGAACTCGGCGAACAGCGCGGTGGTGAACTCCCCGTCGGCGACGTGCCGGTGCATGCTGGCCTCGATCCGGGCGGCGACGTCCGGCAGCCGTTCCTCGTCGTAGGCGGCCTCGCGGAACGCGCCGAGCACCACGGCGGCGGTCTGCACCGCGCCGAGGCCCTTGCCGCGGACGTCGCCGACCAGCACCCGGGTGCCGTGCGGGGTGTCCAGGACGGAGTACAGGTCGCCGCCGATCCGGGCGGCGTCCGCGGCGGAGACGTAGCGCACGGACAGCCGCAGCGGCCCGACGACCGGGTCGGGCTGGCTCAGCAATGCCCGCTGGGCGGCCTCCGCGACCGAGCTGACGGCGGCGAAGGCCGCGGCTCTTCGCATCCGCAGCTCGGCGACGAAGGCACTGAACGCGCTCAGCACGATGTAGCTGATCGTCGCGCCGAACAGGAAGCGGCTGTCGGACGGGACGGTGACCCGGTCGTAGTAGCGGTTGAGGGCGAACATCACCAGCAGGCCGAGCAGGCAGGTCATGAGCAGCTCGCGCGGTCTGAGGGTGAGTGCGGCGACGGACGGCACGACGACCATCAGCGGCGCGAGATAGGTGCCCGACCCGGCCAGCAGGTCGGCCAGCGTCACCAGGCCGATGGCCACCAGCGCGGGCGCGGCCCGCAGCAGCGGGGAGACGTCCTGCAGGTCGGCGGCGAGCAGCGCGCCCCGACGCCGGGTGGACGGCACGTCGTCGCTCCCGGTGGCCGCCGCGCGATCCCGGCGTCGAATGGGCACGTTTCGAACATATCGGACCTTCGTCCGCCCTGCCCCGCCCCACGAAGCGGGCGACGGCCGGGCGGCCCGACCGTTCGAAGCAGCGGGGCGGGGGCCGGTCGGGCGGCGGGCCGCCGGTCGTTGCGGGCGGGCGGCCCGTGCGGACTAGGCTCAAAGGCGGGCCGGGCCCCGCCGGTCGAGAATGTCGTCCACCCCTGGAAGGAATACCCCTGGGGGGTATGCTGTTGTCGTCGGTACAAGCAGCGAGCGCCCGGAGGCCACCATGTCCAGCACCGTCACCTACACCGTCAGCGGCATGAGCTGCGGCCACTGCGAGAAGGCCATCAACGGCGAGGTCTCCGGCCTGCCGGGCGTCACCGCCGTCGCCTCCGACGCCAAGGCCGGCACCGTCACCGTGACCGCCGAGTCCCCGCTCAGCGACGAGCAGATCGCCGCCGCCGTGGACGAGGCGGGCTACGAGCTGGTCGGCCGGACCGCCTGACCCGCCCGCGGGGACGGTCCGGCCCGTCCGGGCCGCCCCCCGCGCCGCCGAGAGAGAACGAGCCGATGAGCACCACCACCGATCCCGCCGCCCCGGCCGGTCCCCGGGAGCGCGTCGAACTGGCGATCGGCGGCATGACCTGCGCCTCCTGCGCCGCCCGGATCGAGAAGAAGCTGAACCGGATCGACGGCGTCGAGGCCAGCGTCAACTTCGCGACCGAGAAGGCCCGGGTGGACTTCGGCCCCGGCGTCACCGTCGCCGACCTGATCGCCGGTGTGGAGAAGACCGGCTACACCGCCGAACTCCCGCCCCCGCCGGCCCCCGAGCCCGAGGCACCCGCGTCGGAGGCCCCCCGGGATCCGCTGCGGGACCGGCTGCTGATCAGCGCCGTGCTCAGCCTCCCGGTGGTGCTGCTCTCGATGCTTCCGGCCCTGCAGTTCGACAACTGGCAGTGGCTGGCCTTCGCCCTCACCGGCCCCGTCGTGGTGTACGGCGGCCTGCCGTTCCACCGCGCCGCCTGGACCAACGCCCGGCACGGCGCCGCCACCATGGACACCCTGGTCTCGCTCGGCACCCTGGCCGCCTTCGGCTGGTCCGTGTGGGCCCTGTTCTGGGGCCGGGCCGGGATGCCCGGCATGCGGCACTCCTTCAGCTTCACCGTCGACCGCACCGGCGCCTCCTCCACCCTGTACCTGGAGACCGCGGCCGCCGTCACCGCCCTGATCCTGCTCGGCCGCTGGCTGGAGGCCCGCTCCAAGCGCCGCGCGGGCGCCGCCCTGCACGCCCTGCTGGACCTCGGTGCCAAGGACGTGGCGGTGCTGCGCGGCGGCCGGGAGACCCGTGTCCCGGTCGATCAACTCGCCGTCGGCGACCGGTTCGTGGTCCGTCCCGGCGAGAAGATCGCCACCGACGGCACGGTCGTCGAGGGCAGCTCCGCCGTGGACGCCTCGATGCTGACCGGCGAGTCGGTGCCGGTCGAGGTCGCCGTCGGCGACCCCGTCACCGGCGCGACCGTCAACGCGGGCGGCCGGCTGGTGGTCGAGGCCACCAGGGTCGGCGCGGACACCCAGCTGGCCCGGATGGCGAAGCTGGTCGAGGACGCCCAGAACGGCAAGGCCGCCGCCCAGCGCCTCGCCGACCGGATCTCCGGCGTGTTCGTGCCCGCCGTCATCCTGATCGCCCTCGGCACCCTGGTCGTCTGGCTGTTGGCCACCGAGAGCCCCACCGAGGCGTTCACCGCCGCCGTCGCGGTGCTGATCATCGCCTGCCCCTGCGCCCTGGGCCTGGCCACCCCGACCGCCCTGATGGTCGGCACCGGACGCGGCGCCCAGCTGGGCATCCTGATCAAGGGCCCCGAGGTCCTGGAGAACACCCGCAAGGTCGACACCATCGTGCTGGACAAGACCGGCACCGTGACCACCGGCCGGATGACCCTGGTCGGCGTCCACACCGCCGAGAACGCCACCGAGGACGAGGCGCTGCGGCTGGCCGGCGCGCTGGAGCACGCCTCCGAGCACCCGATCGCCCAGGCCGTGGCCACCGCCGCACAGGAGAGGTTCGGCACGCTGGAGCCGGTCGACGGCTTCGAGAACGTCCCGGGCCTGGGCGTCCGCGGCACCGTCGACGGCCACGCGGTGGCCGCCGGACGCGAGGCGCTGCTCGTCGGCACACCCCTTCCGCCCGCCCTCGCCGAGGCCGGGGCCGCCGCCGAGCGGGCCGGCCGGACCGCGATCGCGGTCGGCTGGGACGGCGCGGCGCGGGCCGTCCTGGAGGTCGCCGACGCAGTGAAGCCGACCAGCGCGGAGGCGATCGCCGAACTGCGGGCGCTGGGCCTGCGCCCCGTGCTGCTGACCGGTGACAACCGGCTGGTGGCGGAGTCGGTGGCGGCCGAGGTCGGCATCCCCGCCGAGGACGTGATCGCCGAGGTACTGCCCGAGGACAAGGTCGCCACCGTACGGCGGCTGCAGGCCGAGGGCCGCACCGTCGCAATGGTCGGCGACGGCGTCAACGACGCCGCCGCCCTCGCCCAGGCCGACCTGGGCCTGGCCATCGGCACCGGCACCGACGCCGCCATCGAGGCCGCCGACCTCACCCTCGTACGCGGCGACCTGCGCTCGGCCGCCGACGCGATCCGCCTCTCCCGCCGCACCCTCGCCACCATCAAGGGCAACCTGTTCTGGGCCTTCGCCTACAACGTCGCGGCCCTGCCGCTCGCCGCGACCGGCCTGCTCAACCCCATGATCGCAGGAGCGGCCATGGCCTTCTCCTCGGTCTTCGTGGTCGGCAACAGCCTGCGGCTGCGCAAGTTCCGACCGGCCTGACCGACCGGCCGGGGGCCTCAACGGCCGAGCAGCTCGCCGCCGTTGCAGTGCAGGATCTCGCCGGTGATGAAGCCGGCCTCCTCGGAGGCGAGGAAGCACACCGCGGCGGCGACCTCCCCGGACTCGCCGATCCGGCCGAGCAGGGTGCGCGCCGAGCGGCGGGCGACCTCCGCCTCGTCCAGGCGCGGCCCGAAGAACTCGGTGCCCGCCACCGTGCCGGGCGCCACGATGTTGGCGGTGATGCCGGACGGGCCGACCTGGGCGGCCAGGAAGTTGTTCCAGGCGTGCAGCGAGGCCTTCGCCGCCCCGTACGAGCCGGCGCCGCGCAGCGCGGCGATCGAGGAGACGGTGACGACCCGGCCGGAGCCGGGGGTGAGCCGGTCGCGGATGGACTCGGTGAGCAGCACCACGGTGAGCACGTTGCGTTCGAAGTCGCCGCGCCAGCGGGCCAGCACGGCGTGCGGGCCGGCGCCGAACACGGTCTCCCGGCTGCCGGCGTTGTTGACCAGCACGTCGATCCGGGCGGGCAGCGCGGCCAGCGCGGCCTCCACGGCGTCGGGGTCGGCCAGGTCGCACACCAGCGGGGTGACGTTGGGGCCGAGTTCCGCGGCGGCGTGGTCGAGGACCCCGGGGCGGCGGCCGACGATCACCACCCGCTCGCCCGCCTCGGCGAAGCGCCGGGCCACCTCAAAGCCGATGCCGGTGCCTCCACCGGTGACAACAACGTTCCTGGCCATGGCGCACTCCCTCCCTGACCGTTCACCGCTCCGCGGATGGCAGGCGGTCCGTACCGGATTGCCACGATTCTTATCACGCTGGGTTGCGGTGTCTGCGGGGTGGGTGACGCCGCGCGCTCGCCGTGCGGTGTGATATGCGCTCCGCCGTACGGGTGCGCAGATGCACACGGAGAGTGGAGAGAGGCAACTCACACCCCCCTGGCGTAACTCTGCGCCCCCTGTTACGTCTTACCTTTTGTAGAGCGGGGCTCCGGCGGGCCCCGGACGGTCGTCGATTCGTCGACGGCCCTCGCGCACGGCGCCGGGCCGGATCCGGGAGCCCGGGGATTGCTTTGAGCGGCCGTTCCCCACCCGGGGTCGTCCCGGGCGCCGTGCGCCCCACTCTCACAGACTCAAAAAAGGGGCCCGGCCCCCGCCTCCCTCATCGGGTGGCAGGGGGCCGGGCCCCTTCCGCGTGGGTGCGACTCGCTCAGCGCGCGTCGAGCGGCACGTAGTCGCGGATCTCGACGCCGGTGTAGATCTGCCGCGGGCGGCCGATCCGGCTGGTCGGGTCCTTGATCATCTCGTGCCAGTGGGCGATCCAGCCGGGCAGCCGGCCGAGCGCGAACAGCACGGTGAACATGCTGGTCGGGAAGCCCATGGCGCGGTAGATCAGGCCCGTGTAGAAGTCCACGTTCGGGTAGAGCTTGCGCGAGACGAAGAAGTCGTCCTTGAGCGCGTGCTCCTCCAGCTTGAGGGCGATCTCCAGCAGCTCGTCGGACTTGCCGAGCTGGGCCAGCACCTCGTGGGCGAGCACCTTGACCTGCGCGGCGCGCGGGTCGAACGCCTTGTAGACGCGGTGGCCGAAGCCCATCAGCTTGACGCCGTCCTCGCGGTTCTTCACCTTGCGGATGAAGGCGTCGACGTCGCCGCCGTCGTTCTTGATCTGCTCCAGCATCTCCAGCACGGCCTGGTTGGCGCCGCCGTGCAGCGGGCCCCAGAGCGCCGAGATGCCCGCCGAGATCGAGGCGAACAGGTTGGCGTGCGAGGAGCCGACCAGGCGCACCGTCGAGGTGGAGCAGTTCTGCTCGTGGTCGGCGTGCAGGATGAGCAGCTTGTCCAGGGCGTTGACCACGACCGGGTTCAGCTCGTAGTCCTCGGCCGGGACGGCGAAGGTCATCCGCAGGAAGTTCTCGACGTAGCCGAGGTCGTTGCGCGGGTAGACGAAGGGCTGGCCCACCGCCTTCTTGTACGCGTACGCCGCGATTGTCGGCAGCTTCGCCAGCAGGCGCACCGTCGACAGGTGGCGCTGGTCCGCGTCGAACGGGTTGTGGCTCTCCGGGTAGAAGGTGGAGAGCGCGCCGACCACCGAGGACAGCATCGCCATCGGGTGGGCGTCCCGCGGGAAGCCCTGGAAGAAGCGCTTGACGTCCTCGTGCAGCAGGGTGTGCTGGGTGATCTCGTTGTTGAACGTGGCCAGCTGGCCGGCGTTCGGCAGTTCACCGTTGATCAGCAGATAGGCGGTCTCGATGAAGTTGGCCTCACCGGCCAGCTGCTCGATCGGGTACCCGCGGTAACGCAGGATGCCGGCGTCACCGTCAATGAAGGTGATGGCGGACTTGTTGGCGGCGGTGTTGCCGAAACCGTTGTCCAGGGTGACCAGGCCGGTCTGCGGAAGCAGCTTCGAGATGTCGAAGCCGGCGTTGCCCGCAGTGCTCTCGACGACGGGGTACTCGTACTCGCCGTCCTGGTACCGCAGTACTACCGATTTGTCGCTCACGTCTTCCTCACCGACGAAATTTGATCCTCATCCGACTGCCCTGACTGTCTCAACGATCCCCCACCCGAAGGACGGCCGCGCACCGGGGGTGACCCCGGAAAGGACCAGGGCCTACAAACTCTGCTGCCGCAGCCGGTGCGAACCGGACAAGATCGGCACCAGACCAGGTTCCGCCCTAAATCTCTTCACGTCAAGACAACCTCTGGACGTACCGTACCCCCTGACCCGTGCCCCGCAGCCAATCTGTGGTCCAGCGCGGAGTGCCGCCGACCCGCGCTCACCGCCCGCACCGCCTGCCCGATCGCCTTCCGGGACCCCACCAGCACCACCAGCCTCTTCGCTCGCGTCACCGCGGTGTACAGCAGGTTGCGCTGGAGCATCGTCCACGCCGACGTCGTGACGGGAATCACCACCGCCGGGTACTCGCTGCCCTGCGAGCGGTGGATCGTCACCGCGTACGCGTGCGCCAACTCGTCCAGCTCGTCGAAGTCGTACGGCACCTCCTCGTCCTCGTCGGTCATCACCGTCAGCTTCTGGTCGTCCACACTGAGCGAGGTCACGACGCCCACTGTGCCGTTGAAGACGCCGCTGCGCCCCTTCTCGTAGTTGTTGCGGATCTGCGTGACCTTGTCGCCGACCCGGAACGTCCGCCCGCCGAAACGCCGTTCGGGCAGGCCCTCGCGGGCCGGCGTGACCGCCGACTGGAGCAGCGTGTTCAACGCGCCCGCCCCCGCCGGGCCGCGGTGCATCGGCGCCAGCACCTGGACGTCGCGCCGCGGATCCAGCCCGAACCGCTGCGGGATGCGCCGGGCCACCACGTCCACCGTCAGGCCGGCCGCGCGCTCCGCGTCGTCCTCCGCGAACAGGAAGAAGTCCGGCAGCCCCTCGGTCAGCGGCGGCAGACCCTCGTTGATCCGGTGCGCGTTCACCACCACGCCCGACTGCTGGGCCTGCCGGAAGATCCGGGTCAGCCGCACCGACGGGATCGGGCTGCCGGCCGACAGCAGGTCGCGCAGCACCTCGCCCGCGCCCACCGACGGCAGCTGGTCCACGTCCCCCACGAACAGCAGGTGCGCACCCGGCGCGACCGCCTTGACCAGCTTGTTCGCCAGGATCAGATCCAGCATCGACGCCTCGTCGACCACCACCAGGTCCGCGTCCAACGGCCGGTCCCGGTCGTACGCGGCGTCCCCGCCCGGCTTCAACTCCAGCAGCCGGTGCACCGTGGACGCCTCCGCGCCGGTCAGCTCCGCCAGCCGCTTCGCCGCCCGCCCGGTCGGCGCAGCCAGCACCACCTTCGCCCGCTTCGCCAACGCCAACTGCACGATCGACTTCACCGTGAACGACTTGCCGCAGCCCGGGCCGCCGGTCAGCACCGCGACCTTCTCGGTCAGCGCCAGCCGCACCGACTGCTCCTGCTCCGGGGCGAGTTCCGCACCCGTCCGCTTCGCCAACCAGCCCAGCGCGGCCGGCCAGTCCACGTCGCGGAACCACGGCATCCGGTCCTCGCCCGTCCGCAGCAGCCGCAGCAACTGGCCCGCCAGCGAGATCTCCGCCCGGTGGAACGGCACCAGGTACACCGCGGTGATCTCCAGGCCGTCCCCGCCCGGCAGCCGCTCGCGCACCACGCCCTCCGCCGCGACCAGCTCCGCCAGGCAGTCGATCACCAGCCCGACGTCCACCTGCAGCAGCTTCACGCCGTCCGCGATCAGCCGCTCCTCCGGCAGATAGCAGTGCCCCTGATCGGTCGACTGCGACAGCGCGTACTGCAGGCCCGCCTTCACCCGCTCCGGCGAATCGTGCGGAATCCCCACCGCCTGCGCGATCCGGTCCGCCGTCAGGAACCCGATGCCCCACACGTCCGACGCCAGCCGGTACGGCTGATTCTTCACCACCCCGATCGACGCGTCCGCGTACTGCTTGTAGATCCGCACCGCCAACGACGTCGACACCCCGACGCTCTGCAGGAAGACCATCACCTCCTTGATGGACTTCTGCTCCTCCCACGCCTTGGCGATCATCTTCGTCCGCTTCGGCCCCAGGCCCGGCACCTCGATCAGCCGCTTCGGCTCGTTCTCGATCACCTCCAGGGTCTCCACCCCGAACCGCTCCACGATCCGCTCCGCGAACCGCGGCCCGATGCCCTTGATCAACCCCGAGCCCAAGTACCGCTGGATGCCCTGCACGGTGGCCGGCAGCACCGTCGTGTAGTTCTCCACCGTGAACTGCCGCCCGTACTGCGGATGCGACCCCCACCGCCCGAACAACCGCAGGCTCTCCCCCACCTGCGCCCCGAGCAGCGCCCCCACCACCGTCAGCAGGTCGTTCGCCCCCCGCCCGGTGTCCACCCGCGCGACCGTATACCCCGTCTCCTCATTGGCGTACGTGATCCGCTCCAGGACCCCCTCCACCTGCGCAAGCTGCAACGGACACCTCACACCCAATCAGGACACATCGCACCGACGAACCTACCGCGAGCCACCGACACCCCTGCCCCGGGCGGAGGAACTGCCGCGACCGAGCACGACGGGGCCGTGCGCCGACGACGCACGACCCCGTTGCACTGTCCGACCGACTACTGCGCCCCTTCGCCGAGCCGCAGCAGCTGCGGGACCCGCCAACGCCCCGCCACCCCCTCCAACGCCGCCGCGCACGGCACCAGCACCAGCAGGGCGAGGGCCGCGACGGCGATGGCCGCCCAGTCGGGCGCGAACGCCGGCGCCCCCGGGCCGGAGGTGAAGGCGCGCAGGTCCAGGGCCGGGCCGAGCAGCCACGGCAGGCCCAGGCCGAGCAGGGTGCCGCCGATCACGGCCGCGGCCATCACCGGGAGCAGCTGGACCAGTTGGACGCCCGCTGCGGCCCTGGCGCCCAGGCCCAGGGTCCGCAGGTACGCGAGCATCCGGCCGCGCTCCGCGGAGCCGAGCAGCAGTTCCAGGACCACCGCCGCCAGCCCGAGCAGCAGGCCGATCGCCGCCGCCGATCGGAACGCCAGCTCCAGCGCGGACACCAGACCGTCGTCCGCCGACTCCCTCAACTGGCCCGCCAGGTCGCGCACTTCGACCGGCGCGCCGCGCAGCACCGCGCCACCGGCCGCCCCGGCGCCGCCCGCGCCCGCGGTCGCCGCCGAGGCCGCCACCACCGACCGCAGCCGGGCCCCGTCGATCCGCTGCGCGCCGGCCGGCGAGCCCGCGCGGCCGGGCTCGGCGAACAGCACCGCCGCGTTGCGCTGACCGGTCTGCCGGGGGAGGCGTTCCGCGGCGGGCCCGCCGAACACCAGCAGCGGGCCGCCGCCGACCTCGCCGACCACCGGCCCGATCGCCCGGTCCCGGTCCGCCCCGGCGGGCAGCACGCCGACGATCCGGACCCGGAACCTGCTCGCCCCCGCGTCCGCGTCGAACGACCCGTCGGGGAACCGCGCCGCCGTCCCCGCGTCGGCCAGCGCGGGCAGTTCCGCGCCCGCGACGAGCGGCGCGGACAGGCCCGCCGCGGCCAGCGCCGCCGCCACCGGGGAGCCCGGCTCCAGCCCCGCCAGCGCCGCCTGGTCGACCCCGACCAGGCCCACGCCCTTGACCACCGAACCGTCCTCGTCGGCCGTCAGCGCAGCCACCCCGCCGCGCACCGGCAGCACCCCGCCGACACCCGGCACCTTCGCCAACTCCTCCAGCGGCAACGGGCGTTGCGACGGCCCGAGGACCACCGCGTCCCCGCCGGTGCGCCACTGCGCAGCCTCCACCCGGCCGTGCCGCACCGTCCCGGACACCAGCGCGCCGAACACCGCGCAGGCCAGCGCCGGCACCAGGACCAGCAGCGCGGTCGCCGCCGCCGCGGAACGCCGCCCGGCCTGCGACAGGCCGACCAGCGCGACCGTGCCGCGCCGCCGCCGCGCCCAACCGGTCAGCACCCGCAGCGGCACCGGGTACACCCGCAGCACCACGACCACCGCCGCCAGACCCAACACCACCGGCACCAGGGCCAGTTGGGGATCCGGATCGGCCGTCCCCGGAGCCAGCGCGCCGCGCAGCCGCAACTGCAGCACGCCCATCGCCGCCAGCGCCAGCACCGCGCCCTCCAGCACCAACCGGCCGGACAGCCCCAACGCCCGCTTCACACCCCGCCGTTGCACCGGCTCCCGACCCGCGCGGCGCACCGCCCGGCCCTGCCACCACACCGCCGCCGCAGGCGCGCCCGCGACCAGCACGGCCGCCGCCACCGCCGGCCACCAGGCGCCGAGCGGCCGCTCCCCGGCCAACGGACCGGACACCGCCCGACCCGCCAACACCCCCACCAGGACCGCCGGAGCGGCCTCCAGCAGCCGCACCGCCGCCAACGCGGGCTCACCCGCCCCGCGCGCCCGCTGGAGCGCCAGCACCCCCTCCCTGCGCCGCGCCCCCAGCCGGGCCGCCGCCACCGCCGTGGACACCCCGATCGCCAACAGCCCCGCCAGCGCGAACGACTGCAGTGACACCGTCCGGGCCCGCTGCTCCGCGAACCGGTCCACCAGCGCCGACAGCCGCTCCTGCACCTGCGGCGGCGTCACCGTCCGCACTCCCGCCGAACACGGCGCCGCGTCCGAGACGATCTCGCCGCACACCCGGTCGACCGCCGACCGCTTGAACCCCTTTGCCCCGGACGCCAGTTCACGCACGCCCGCGGCCGTGCCACCGTTCCCCCAGGGCTGCTGCGCCACCCCGAACGCCCAGGTCGCCGACAGCGACAACGACCCGCGTGCCTCCATCGCCTCCAACCCCGCCGGAGCCACCAGCGCCTGCCCGTACCGGATGTACCCCTCCGGCACCGCCGCGTCCAACGGCTCGTTCAGCAGCGGGAGTTCGCGCCACAGGTCGTCCGCGCCGTCGAGCGGCTCGAACTCGCCGACCACCACCGCCTCGGTGGCCCCGGTCTGCCCGGACAACTGCACGCGCTGTCCGACCGCCAGCCCGAACTGCGCCAACCCCTTGCGGGACATGCCCAGTTCGATCGGCGCCTGCTTCGCTCCGTCCGGCTGCCCCGGCGCCCGGCCGGCCACCCAGCGCACCCGGTCGGCCGCGTCCTGCGCGTACGCCAGCGACACCGACCCGGCCCTGCCGTGCGGCCGGGCCACGCCCGCCCCCGACAGGTCCATGCCGTCGCTCTGCGCCCAGCCCGACACCCGCACCAGGGTGTGCGCCAACTCCCCCGACGACCCCTGCCGCATGCTCTCCCCGACCCGCGTCAGGTCGCTGTCCAACGAGCCGAACTGCGGTGCCGTGGACTGGCCGTAGAAGTTCCGCGGCGCGTGCACCGTCGCCCGCGCCGTCACCAGCGGCCCGTCCACCTGCGCCGCCGCCAGCCGCCGGTTCAGCTCCTTCGTCGACAGACCGTCGAACACCGGCGGCCACAGCAGCGACACCACCGTCAGCACCGCCGACACCACTGCCAGCACCACCAGCACCGGCCACCCCGTCCGGGCCTCCCGCAGCGCCGGACGCCACCCCCCGAACCCGCCGAGCCCGCTCATCCGTTCTCCCCCGCCCGCAGCTCACGCGCCAGATCGACCCGCGCCAACATCCGCGACAGCACCAGCACCACCGTGCCGACCCCCAGGCCGGTCGCCAGCACCACCATCGCCGTCCAACCCCAGCCCACCGTCAACTCCAGCGACGGGAACACCGCCCGGCCACTGCCGTCGACCACGATCAACGGCAGCACCACCGCCGCCAGCGCCACCCCCAGCGCCCCGCCCAGCAGCACCGAGAAACCCACCACCGCCAACTGCTCCAGCCGCAGCACGCCGGCCAACTGCCGACGTCGCACCCCGATCGCCCGCAGCACCGCGAACTCCCGCCGCCGCGACCGCGCCGAACCCACCGCGTGCACCGTGAACCCGGCCACCGCGAACACCGGCGACAGCACCAACGACAGCACCAGCGCACTGCGCCGGCCCGACCGGAACGGATCCGCCGCCAGCGCCGCCGCCCGCGACCGGACGCTCTCCACCCGGCCCAGCCGCGGATCCGCCGCGACCGCCCGCTCCGCCCGGTCCATCCCCGCCTTCGACTGCGCCGCCAGCCACCACGCCGTGTCCGTCACCGGCGGCAGCCCCAACCCCGACCGGGCCGCCGACAGCGCCGGCAGATCCACCAGCACCTGCGGCTGGTCCCGGTCCCCGCCGCCCGGGAACTCCGGCAGCACCCCGACGACCCGCAGCCCGAACAGGTCCTCCGAGGTGTCCATCAGCCGCACCTCGCCGCCCATCCCGAACCGGACCTTCCGCACGAACGCCTCGTTCACCAGCGCCGGCACCAGGTACCCCGCCACCGGCATCCCCGCCACCCGCTTCGGCGTCCCCGCCGGCACCAGCCCGAACGACACCCCGTCCGCACCGTCGCCCTGCAACGGATCCGACCCGCGCACCACCGCCGACAGCAACCCGCCGTCGGCCTTCGACACCTCGCACACCCCCGCATCGGCACGCTGCGGCCCGTCGTCCGGCACACCCGGACACCCGAGACCAGCCACCCTGATCTCCCCGCGCGTGACGTTCACCCAGCTCGCGCCGGACGGCACACTGGCCCCCTCGATCCCCGACACCGTCAGCCGGAAGGTCGCCCGCGGAAAACCCCGCGCCGCACTCCGCAACCCCAACTGCGTCACCTGGAGCGGGTAGTTCAACGACCCCGACGCCAACGGCAGCGACACCGTCCGCGCCACCCCGTCCGCCGTCAACTCCGCCTGCACCTGCGTCACCAGGCCGCTCGCGTCCTCCACCTGGGCCACCAGCCACACCCGGCCCACCCGGTCCGCGGCCGACACCGACACCCGCGCCCGCAGCTCCGACGGACGCCCCTCCAGCGGCATCCCGTGCACCGGCAGGTCCTTCCGCAACAACGCCAACTGCCCGTCCAGCGAGCCCGGTTCGAGATCCGACCGAACCGCGGGCACTGCATGCGTCCAGGCCCCAGACGCCATCCGCTCCGACGTCGCCACCGGCCGCACCGCCGACGTGTCCAACGCCAGCACCGAGACCTGCGACCCCTGGATCCGGCCCGCCACCTCGCCCACCGGTGTCACCGCCGCCACCCCCGGCACCGCCGACAACGCCGCCCGCCGCGCCCCCGCCGGCAACTCCCCGCCCGTCACCCGCAGATCCGCCCCCAGGTCGAACGCCGCCCGGTCCCGGTCGCTCGGCCCCTCACCCGCGATGGCCGTCGTCGTCAACGCCCCCACGGCCAACGCCAACGCCATCAACAGCACCGGCGCCGCCTGACCCGCCCGGCCCCGACTCACCTGCCAACCGCTCAACGGAGCCACCAGACCCCGCCCCCGCCGCGCCAACGACTCCAACGCCCGACCCAGCGGCGGCAACAGGCGCAACAGCAGCAACGCCGCCGCCACCGTCATCACCACCGGCGCCGCCACCAGCACCGGATCGAACCCCACCGCACTCGACGCCGGGCTCAACAACCCCTCGTACTGCCGCAGTTGCAGATACGCCAGCACCGCCACCGCCGCCAGCACCAAGTCCGCCCCGGCCCGCTGCGCCACCGCCCGCCGCGCACTGCGCGACGACACCTCCCGCTCACCGCCGTCCGCCGTCCACGCCACCGGCAGCAACGCCGCACAGCCGTGCAGCACCAGCGCCACCCCGGCCACCGCCCACGCCGCCGCACCCGACGCCTCCGCGGCCGCCCCGTCCACCGGCAGCCCCAGCCGCTCCAGCAGCCGCAGCAACGGCCCCGCCACCCACACACCCAGCAGCGCCGCCGGCACCGTGCACAGCGCCCACTCCGCCGCCGCGACACCCAGCAGCCGGGCCCGCCCCGCACCCCGCGCCAACTGCAACAGCAGCTCCGCCCGCCGGAACTCGGTCAGTTGACGGGCAGTCAGCACCATCGTCACCGCCGACAGCACCGCCAGCATCGTCACCGGCACCAGCATCCCCGACCGCGCCACCATCATCGGCGACCGCAGATCGTCCAACGCGGCCGGCAGGTCGCTCGACGCCCGCAACCCCTGCACCGAAGGCTCCGCACCCCGGAACACCGCCCGGACCACGTCACCCCCCGTCAGCCGCTCCACCCGCTCCCGCAGCAGTCCCAGGCCCTCCGGCTGCAACTGCCCCGGCTCCGGCAGGGCCGTCCACTCCACGTCCACCTGGTCGTGCAGCAGCGGATGCGTCCGCAGCAACTCCTGCGACGCCAACAGCAACCCCACCGACGACTCCACCGGCGACGTCGCCCGCCACGCCCGCCACAACCTCTCGGCCTCCGGCAGCTCCCGGTACACCCCGCTCACCGTGACCGCCAACGTCCCGCCGCCCGGCAGCGCCAACGGCACGTCCGCCCCCGTCGACACCCCCAGCCAACGCGCCGCCGACTCCGACACCGCCACCTGCGACAACCCCGCCGGCCAGGCGCCCTGCGCCAACTCCGCCACCCGCTGCGGCTCCGTCACCGCCAACGGCACCATCGCCAGCCCCGACGACGTCCCCGGCGCGGTCGCCTTCGGCAGCGGCGTCCGCACCGGCATCGACCCGTGCAGCACCTGATCGATCTCCGTCGGCATCCCCGGCAACGCCCGGTGCAGCGCCGCCCGCGCCGGTGCATCCGCCGCCGTGTCCCCGCCCTCGACGTACCGCCCCGACAACGAGACCGAAAGTCGCGGATCCCCAGCCAACCGGTGCCGCATCCCCTGCGTCACCGAACTCCCGGTCAGTGCTGTCAGCGCGGTCAACACCGCTACCGCCACCAGCACCGTCACCGCAGCCGCACCCAGCACCACCCCGTGCTGCCCCGCCCGCCGGACCCCCGCAGGCGAGCCCCACCCGTCCGCTCCCATGTCCCCCGAAGCCTTCCCGTCCACCGATGGTCTGGACCAATCTCGATGCCGGGCAGTCTGCCGCCAACCTCGCGCCCAGACAACAACCCGCCGATCACAGACCGGACTCGTTCCACACCGCTGCTCGGGAACGCGAAAAAGCCCCCCGCCGTAAAGGCGGGGGGCTTTCCCTGAAAAATTGTTCGGCGGCGTCCTACTCTCCCACAGGGTCCCCCCTGCAGTACCATCGGCGCTGTGAGGCTTAGCTTCCGGGTTCGGAATGTAACCGGGCGTTTCCCTCACGCTATGACCACCGAAACACTATGAAACTGTCGAACCGGAACCCGCACACCCCACAAGGGCGGGGCGGGATTTCTGTTCGTGGTTTCAGAACCAACACAGTGGACGCGAGCAACTGAGGACAAGCCCTCGGCCTATTAGTACCGGTCAACTCCACCCCTCACAGGGCTTCCATATCCGGCCTATCAACCCAGTCGTCTACTGGGAGCCTTACCCTCTCAAGGAGGTGGGAGTGCTCATCTCGAAGCAGGCTTCCCGCTTAGATGCTTTCAGCGGTTATCCCTCCCGAACGTAGCCAACCAGCCATGCCCTTGGCAGGACAACTGGCACACCAGAGGTTCGTCCGTCCCGGTCCTCTCGTACTAGGGACAGCCCTTCTCAACACTCCTACGCGCACAGCGGATAGGGACCGAACTGTCTCACGACGTTCTAAACCCAGCTCGCGTACCGCTTTAATGGGCGAACAGCCCAACCCTTGGGACCTACTCCAGCCCCAGGATGCGACGAGCCGACATCGAGGTGCCAAACCATCCCGTCGATATGGACTCTTGGGGAAGATCAGCCTGTTATCCCCGGGGTACCTTTTATCCGTTGAGCGACGGCGCTTCCACAAGCCACCGCCGGATCACTAGTCCCTACTTTCGTACCTGCTCGACCCGTCAGTCTCACAGTCAAGCTCCCTTGTGCACTTACACTCAACACCTGATTGCCAACCAGGCTGAGGGAACCTTTGGGCGCCTCCGTTACTCTTTAGGAGGCAACCGCCCCAGTTAAACTACCCACCAGACACTGTCCCTGATCCGGATCACGGACCCAGGTTAGACATCCAGCACGACCAGAGTGGTATTTCAACGGCGACTCCACCATGACTGGCGTCACGGCTTCAAAGTCTCCCACCTATCCTACACAAGCCGAACCGAACACCAATATCAAGCTATAGTAAAGGTCCCGGGGTCTTTCCGTCCTGCTGCGCGAAACGAGCATCTTTACTCGTAATGCAATTTCACCGGGCCTGTGGTTGAGACAGTCGAGAAGTCGTTACGCCATTCGTGCAGGTCGGAACTTACCCGACAAGGAATTTCGCTACCTTAGGATGGTTAT
Organism: Kitasatospora griseola; assembly: GCF_044999035.1. Lineage (NCBI taxonomy): Bacteria > Bacillati > Actinomycetota > Actinomycetes > Kitasatosporales > Streptomycetaceae > Kitasatospora > Kitasatospora griseola. The sequence continues at coordinate 2,787,023 of NZ_CP173360.1, forward strand.
AGTTACCACCGCCGTTTACTGGCGCTTAAGTTCTCAGCTTCGCCCGACCGAAATCGGACTAACCGGTCCCCTTAACGTTCCAGCACCGGGCAGGCGTCAGTCCGTATACATCGCCTTACGGCTTCGCACGGACCTGTGTTTTTAGTAAACAGTCGCTTCTCGCTGGTCTCTGCGGCCACCACCAGCTCAGGGAGCAAGTCCCATCACCAGCAATGGCCCCCCTTCTCCCGAAGTTACGGGGGCATTTTGCCGAGTTCCTTAACCACAGTTCACCCGAACGCCTCGGTATTCTCTACCTGACCACCTGAGTCGGTTTGGGGTACGGGCCGCCATGAAACTCGCTAGAGGCTTTTCTCGACAGCATAGGATCATCCACTTCACCACAATCGGCTCGGCATCAGGTCTCAGCCTTGATGTGAGGCGGATTTGCCTACCTCACGGCCTACACCCTTACCCCGGGACTACCACCGCCCGGGCTGGACTACCTTCCTGCGTCACCCCATCGCTCACCTACTGCAGACTTGGATCGGCGGCTCCACCACGTCCCATTGTCCGAAGACTCCGGGCCGGCTTCACGGCCTTAGCATCACCTGGTTCAGCGTTGGCGCTTCAAAGCGGGTACGGGAATATCAACCCGTTGTCCATCGACTACGCCTGTCGGCCTCGCCTTAGGTCCCGACTTACCCTGGGCAGATCAGCTTGACCCAGGAACCCTTGGTCAATCGGCGCAAGAGTTTCCCACTCTTGTATCGCTACTCATGCCTGCATTCTCACTCGTGAACCGTCCACAACTCGATTCCTCGGCTGCTTCACCCGGCACACGACGCTCCCCTACCCATCACAGCCTCCGTTGGGAGTATTGCTGCAATGACACGACTTCGGTGATGTGCTTGAGCCCCGCTACATTGTCGGCGCGGAATCACTTGACCAGTGAGCTATTACGCACTCTTTCAAGGGTGGCTGCTTCTAAGCCAACCTCCTGGTTGTCTCTGCGACTCCACATCCTTTCCCACTTAGCACACGCTTAGGGACCTTAGTCGGTGTTCTGGGCTGTTTCCCTCTCGACCATGGAGCTTATCCCCCACAGTCTCACTGCCGTGCTCTCACTTACCGGCATTCGGAGTTTGGCTAAGGTCAGTAACCCGGTGAGGCCCATCGCCTATCCAGTGCTCTACCTCCGGCAAGAAACACACGACGCTGCACCTAAATGCATTTCGGGGAGAACCAGCTATCACGGAGTTTGATTGGCCTTTCACCCCTAACCACAGGTCATCCCCCAGGTTTTCAACCCTGGTGGGTTCGGTCCTCCACACGGTCTTACCCGCGCTTCAACCTGCCCATGGCTAGATCACTCCGCTTCGGGTCTTGGGCATGCAACTCAAACGCCCTGTTCGGACTCGCTTTCGCTACGGCTACCCCACACGGGTTAACCTCGCTACACACCGCAAACTCGCAGGCTCATTCTTCAAAAGGCACGCAGTCACAGCCCGAAGGCTGCCCCCACGGCTTGTAGGCACACGGTTTCAGGTACTATTTCACTCCGCTCCCGCGGTACTTTTCACCATTCCCTCACGGTACTATCCGCTATCGGTCACCAGGGAATATTTAGGCTTAGCGGGTGGTCCCGCCAGATTCACACGGGATTTCTCGGGCCCCGTGCTACTTGGGAGAAGCTCAAGCGAGCCGTACAGATTTCGTCTACGGGGGTCTTACCCTCTACGCCGGACCTTTCGCATGTCCTTCGACTACCCATACGGTTTCTGACTCGCCCAGCCGCCGGCAGACGACTGAAGAACTTTCCCACAACCCCAACATGGCAACCCCTGCCGGGTCTCACACCATGCCGGTTTGGCCTCATCCGGTTTCGCTCGCCACTACTCCCGGAATCACGGTTGTTTTCTCTTCCTGCGGGTACTGAGATGTTTCACTTCCCCGCGTTCCCTCCACACTGCCTATGTGTTCAGCAGCGGGTGACAGCCCATGACGACTGCCGGGTTTCCCCATTCGGACACCCCCGGATCAAAGCTCGGTTGACAGCTCCCCGGGGCCTATCGCGGCCTCCCACGTCCTTCATCGGTTCCTGGTGCCAAGGCATCCACCGTGCGCCCTTAAAAACTTGGCCACAGATGCTCGCGTCCACTGTGCAGTTCTCAAACAACGACCAGACACCCAAACTCGGCAACCCTTGCGGGCGCCTCGCATGAGGCCGGCATCCCAGAAGAAACGATCACTCGTTCCCTCAGGACCCAACAACGTGCCCGACACACCCGACTCCGAACCCGCGTTCCACACCCCGAGGGGCAGTACTTGCGGTCATCACCGTGTGTGCCGAATAGTCAACGTTCCACCCATGAGCAACCAATCCGAGACGTTCGCTCGGATCTGGCTATGTGCTCCTTAGAAAGGAGGTGATCCAGCCGCACCTTCCGGTACGGCTACCTTGTTACGACTTCGTCCCAATCGCTGGTCCCACCTTCGACGGCTCCTCCCCTTACGGGTTAGGCCACCGGCTTCGGGTGTTACCGACTTTCGTGACGTGACGGGCGGTGTGTACAAGGCCCGGGAACGTATTCACCGCAGCATGCTGATCTGCGATTACTAGCAACTCCAACTTCATGGGGTCGAGTTGCAGACCCCAATCCGAACTGAGACCGGCTTTTTGGGATTCGCTCCGCCTCACGGCATCGCAGCCCTTTGTACCGGCCATTGTAGCACGTGTGCAGCCCAAGACATAAGGGGCATGATGATTTGACGTCGTCCCCACCTTCCTCCGAGTTGACCCCGGCAGTCTCCTGTGAGTCCCCGACATTACTCGCTGGCAACACAGAACAAGGGTTGCGCTCGTTGCGGGACTTAACCCAACATCTCACGACACGAGCTGACGACAACCATGCACCACCTGTACACCGACCACAAGGGGGCTGATATCTCTACCAGTTTCCGGTGTATGTCAAGCCTTGGTAAGGTTCTTCGCGTTGCGTCGAATTAAGCCACATGCTCCGCTGCTTGTGCGGGCCCCCGTCAATTCCTTTGAGTTTTAGCCTTGCGGCCGTACTCCCCAGGCGGGGAACTTAATGCGTTAGCTGCGGCACCGACGACGTGGAATGTCGCCAACACCTAGTTCCCAACGTTTACGGCGTGGACTACCAGGGTATCTAATCCTGTTCGCTCCCCACGCTTTCGCTCCTCAGCGTCAGTAATGGCCCAGAGATCCGCCTTCGCCACCGGTGTTCCTCCTGATATCTGCGCATTTCACCGCTACACCAGGAATTCCGATCTCCCCTACCACACTCTAGCCTGCCCGTATCGAATGCAGACCCGGGGTTAAGCCCCGGGCTTTCACATCCGACGCGACAGGCCGCCTACGAGCTCTTTACGCCCAATAATTCCGGACAACGCTCGCACCCTACGTATTACCGCGGCTGCTGGCACGTAGTTAGCCGGTGCTTCTTCTGCAGGTACCGTCACTTGCGCTTCTTCCCTGCTGAAAGAGGTTTACAACCCGAAGGCCGTCATCCCTCACGCGGCGTCGCTGCATCAGGCTTTCGCCCATTGTGCAATATTCCCCACTGCTGCCTCCCGTAGGAGTCTGGGCCGTGTCTCAGTCCCAGTGTGGCCGGTCGCCCTCTCAGGCCGGCTACCCGTCGTCGCCTTGGTAGGCCATTACCCCACCAACAAGCTGATAGGCCGCGGGATCATCCTGCACCGCCGGAGCTTTCCACCCACTCCCATGCAGGAGCAGGTCATATCCGGTATTAGACCTCGTTTCCAAGGCTTGTCCCAGAGTGCAGGGCAGATTTCCCACGTGTTACTCACCCGTTCGCCACTGATCCACCCCGAAGGGCTTCACCGTTCGACTTGCATGTGTTAAGCACGCCGCCAGCGTTCGTCCTGAGCCAGGATCAAACTCTCCGTGAATGCTTCCACGAAAGAGCGGCACAGCAACCACCGGAATAAGGCGGCCCTGCGCACTGCGTCCTCGCTAGTGATACTTCATAAAGGAATCTCCAACCGATCCAGAAGGACCGGCCGGGGATGTCAACATATCTGGCGTTGACTTTTGGCACGCTGTTGAGTTCTCAAGGAACGGACACTTCCTTCGAGCCGCATTTCTGCGGGCCCTCCGGGCGCTTCGTTCTTTCGTGTTCCCAGCTTATCAGATGTTTTCCGCTCCGTTTTCCGGAGTTTCATTCAGTCCGACTTGCTTTCGTTCGCCCCTCTCGGTGCGACTCCGGAACTGTACGGGGATCGGCGTCCGCAAAGCAAATCCGCCCCCGCACGCGAACGGTGCGGGGGCGGAAGGGGGCGCGGGACGTCTGGAAGGTCAGCGGACCTCGGTGATCTCGGGGCCGCGCGAGAAGGGGTCGATGGAGCCACCCGAGTAGGGGGACTCGGCGTCGGCGGGAGCCGCGGCGCCGTCGGCGACCATCTGCGCGTCCTCGGGGAGCTTGAGGACGATCGGGTCGCGGGGAGCCATGGGGGACTCACCACGGACCACGACGGTCTGCCGGAAGACCTCTTCGAGCAGGCCGGCCATCTCGGGCTGGACCGCGGCCTGGCCGGAGATCACGCCGCGCAGGAACCAGCGCGGGCCGTCACAGCCGATGAAGCGGACCAGCTGGACACCCTGGGTGCCGTCGGGGAGCTGCACCGGGACCTGGGCACGGAGGTGCCAGCCGAGGGTGCCTTCCTCTTCCTCGATGGCGCCGCCCTGGCTGGTGATGCCGTTGGCGATCTCCTCGCGGACCTCGCCCCAGATGCCCTCCGACTTGGGGGCGGCGAAGGCCTGCAGCTGAATGGCGCTGTTGCCGAGCACCAGGGTGGCGGCGACGATCGCGTCCCCGGCCACCTCGACCCGGAGCTCCATGCCCTCGACGCCGGGGACCAGCAGGCCACCCAGGTCGACGCGGCCCTCGGCGGGATTCTCCAGCTCGGAGATGTCCCACGGCCCGTCCGGGCGCGGGGCCGGCGGGAGGCCGACGCGGTCGGCCGGGTCGAGTTCGGTGTCGCTCTCGTTCTCGACGGAATCCTCGACGTCATCGGCCGTCTCGTCGGCGCTGATGGCGTCCTCGGCGAGCTGCTCGACAGCGTCCTCGCTCTTGCGACGACGGAACACGGTCACTGTCCTTCCCGGTCCAAGACCGAATCCAAGACCGAACGCGAATATCTGCTACCTGCTACCCACTGGACCGGCCGAAAATCGTTGCATCGTGCATCGCTTCCACCCGTTCGTCGTGCTGCTCGGCGGAGCCGAGACCGCGGCGCATGCTAGACCGCGGCGTGACCGCCGGTCGAGCCGAACCCGCCTTCGGCCCGGACCGAACCCGGGAGTTCACCCACTTCGTGGAAGCGGGCCTTCTCGACCTGCTGGATGACCAGCTGAGCAATTCGGTCGCCTCGCTTGAAGTTGACCGGCTCCCGAGGGTCCAGGTTGACGACGATCACCTTGATCTCACCACGGTACCCGGCATCGACCGTCCCTGGGGCGTTCACCAGTGCAACTCCGCAACGGGCTGCCAGACCCGAACGGGGGTGGACGAACGCGGCGTAGCCGTCCGGCAGCGCGATGGAGATGCCGGTGGGGAGCAGCGCGCGCTCACCGGGCTGGAGTACGGCGTCCTCGGTGGTGCGCAGGTCGGCGCCGGCGTCGCCGGGGTGCTCGTACGCGGGGAGCGGGATCTCCGGGTCGAGGCGGCGGATCAGGATGTCGACGGGCTGGCGGACGGGGTCGGTCACGGGTTCACCTCGAAGGCTCGGGCGCGTTTGATCTGGTCCGGGTCGTCCAGGACCTTCTGCACGTCCTCGGGACGGCCGTGCGTGGTGAAGTGTTCCAGCTTCACCTGGACGAACAGTGCCTGGGCGCGAATGGCGACCGGCCCGTCGGGGCCGCCGATCCGGCCTTCGGCGGCGCTGTAGACCTTGCGGCCGTGGACTCCGGTCACCTGTGCGTGGATGTGCAGCACGGAGTCGACGGGGACGGGGCGGACGAAGTCGGTCTCCAGGCGGCCGGTGACGGCGGGGGCGGCGAGCAGCCAGTTGAGCGTGCCGAGGGTCTCGTCCATGGCGCTGACCAGGACGCCGCCGTGGGCCAGCCCGGGGCCGCCCTGGTGGGCCGCCTTGACGGTGAACTGCGCGGTGACGTCGAGCTGTTCGCCGGCGACGGCGACGAGCTGGAGCCCGTGCGGGTGGTGCGGGCCGCAGCCGAAGCAGCCGTCGTAGTGGGAGCCGATGACGGTGCCGGGTGCGGGCGCGAGCGGGGAGCGGGGCGGCAGGACGGCGTCCGCAGGCGGGGTGGTGGGGGTGGGTCCGTTCACAGCGGTGACCCTACCTGCCGGTAGCTTCCCGGGACAGGCGCGCCGAGGGGCCCCGGCCACCGGGCCCGGCGTGTGCTGCGCCCACAATGGGAGGCATGTACGAGGAACGTCTCACCGTCCCGCGGTCCTGGTGGCTGCTGCCCGTGGCGCTCGGGCTTTCGTTCGGGCTGATCCTGCTCCGGTTCAGCGGGCTGGGCGCCCTGATCGGGCTGGTCGTGGGGGTGGCCGCCGGGGCGGCGGCCCTGAGCAGCTACGGCTCGCCCCGGATCCGGGTGGTGCAGGGGTCGCTGGTGGCCGGGCAGGCCCGGATCCCGGTGAGCGCGCTGGGCGAGGCCGAGGTGCTGAACCCGAAGGAGGCCGTGGCCTGGCGTTCGGTGAAGGCCGACCCGCGGGCTTTCATGCTGCTGCGCAGCTACGTCCCGACGGCGTTGAAGGTCGCGGTGACGGACCCGGCCGACCCGACGCCGTACCTGTACCTGTCGACCCGGTCTCCGCAGCGGTTGGCGGACGCCCTGGGCGAAGCGGCGGGCAGCCGGAGCCGCTGACCGGTCCGGGGGCTGCGGCGCGGCAGACCCGCGCGACGAACCCGGGCACACGGCGAGCGCGAAGAGCGCGGAGAACGCGAGAGCACGAACAGACCGAAAGGGACGGCCCCTGTGGTGGGGCCGTCCCTTTCGGTCTGTCTGCGTGCACTGCGGGTGCAGGCGCGCGGTTCGCGCTCTGCCGGGTGCGACCGCTCGGGACGGTCGCTGCTTCTGCCTCCGGCCTCGCTGCTCAAGGCCGGACGGGGCGGCGTACCGGGCCGGCGGAGGGGTCTCGCCCGCCCGGGCCAGTGCCGCGCCGTTTTCAGGCGCCGCAGTCCCGGCAGATCGGCTGGCCGTTCTTCTCGCTGTAGAGCTGGCTCCGGTGGTGAACCAGGAAGCAGCTCATGCAGGTGAACTCGTCGGCCTGCCGGGGCAGCACGCGGACCGAGAGTTCCTCGTTGGAGAGGTCGGCGCCGGGGAGCTCCAGACCCTCGTTGGCGTCGTACTCGTCGACGTCGACGGAACCGGAAGCCTTCTCGTTCCGGCGGGCCTTCAGTTCCTCGATGCTGTCCTCGTTGAGGTCGTCATCGGTCTTGCGTGGGGTGTCGTAGTCCGTTGCCATGTTTCGCTCTCCCCCTTTGGGTGTGTGCGGTATCTCCAGCGCACGTAACGCCTGGGGGGCCGGTCTTGTGCCCGACCCGAGGCCGAGATTGTGCCTTACTTCAAGCCCTGTTACTCAATCGACACCCGGCCCGAGGCCCGTTGGGATGATCGAACGGGGTCCGAACGCGGTCCACCGCGCGAGTGAACCGGTCGGAGCCGCGGACCGTTGATCGTGACGGTGGGTGGCGACCGTCCGGCGGCCGGGGTGACAACTCGACGGGGAGTAAAGGTTCTTGACGATCGTTCGAGCTGCCGGGGATCGCCCCGAATGGTGACTCACCGCTACCGACCAACCCGAACGGGTGATCACCCCGACGAGTGGCGCGATCGAGCCGCCCGGCGAGGTGTGATGTTCGTCACATCTGGCGCGAGTGCGGGCGTTTCCCGTGAAAACGGGCCTTTCGACCCGGTCGTGCGCGGTCGGATTGTCCGCATACCGACCGGAATCGAACGGAAGCGTTCCGTGTTCCGATGGCCACGCTCGGGCGTGGGCGGCGATCGGACTCGGCCCCGGCGGCGATCGGGCTCAGGCGCGGGCGGCGGCCGCGGCGGCCCGGCGGGCGAGCAGTGCGGCCTGGCGCTCGTCGAAGCGGGTGGCCTGGGCGTTCAGACCGTCCAGGAAGGCGCCCAGCTCGTCCTGGGCGTGCTGGCCGACCGGGCCGAGGCCGGTGATCTCCATGACCTTCAGGTGGCGCAGCACCGGCTGCAGCACGTCGTCGTGGTGGATCCGCAGGTTGTAGATGCCGCCGATGGCGATCTGGGCGGCCGAGCGCTCGAAGCCGGGCATGCCGTGGCCGGGCATCCGGAAGTTCAGCACCACGTCGGCGACGGCGCGCATGGCCTGGTCGGGGGCGATCTCCAGGGCGGCCTTCAGCAGGTTCCGGTAGAAGACCATGTGCAGGTTCTCGTCGTTGGCGATCTTGGCCAGCAGCTGGTCGCAGAGCTCGTCGCCGGAGTGGTGGCCGGTGTTGCGGTGGGCGATCCGGGTGGCCAGCTCCTGGAAGGCGACGTAGGCGACGGACTGCAGCATGCTGTGCGCGTTGTCGGACTCGAAGCCCTCCGACATGTGCGCCATCCGGGCCCGCTCCAGCTCGACCGGGTCGACGGCCCGGGTGGCCAGCAGGTAGTCGCGGATCGCTATGCCGTGCCGGCCCTCCTCCGCGGTCCAGCGGTGCACCCAGGTGCCCCAGGCGCCCTCGCGGCCGAACATGCTGGCGATCTCGTGGTGGTAGCTGGGGAGGTTGTCCTCGGTCAGCAGGTTGACCACCAGCGAGATCCGGGCCAGCGGGGTGACCTTGGACTGGTCGAGGGACCAGGCCTCGCCGCCGAGCACGCCGTCGAAGTCCCGCCCCCGGCTCCACGGCACGTACTCGTGCGGCATCCACTCCTTGGCCGCCTTGAGGTGACGATTCAGCTCGGTCTCCACGACCTCTTCGAGCGCGAGGATCAGCCTGGCGTCGGTCCAAGCGGTCGTTGCGGTGCGCTGCACGGGGGCGATGGTCACGGCGTTGCTCCTGCTGATGTGCGGGCGGACCTACGGCTGCGTAGGTTACGACACCGTAAGTTGTCGCGCCCGCAAATGACAAGCCGCCCCTGTCCAGCGCTTATGTCGTTCCGACAAAGGCTGAGCAGGGGCGGCTGAGGGCGTCCCGGCACCGGAAAACGCCGTGGGCGGGCACAGGCGGCCCGGAGGGCGGTCCGGCGACTAAGGGATGCGGACCTGGATGCGCAGGCCTCCTCCGGGGCGGGCAGTGGCCTCCAGGGTGCCTCCGTGGGCGCGCACCACGGAGCGGACGATCGACAGGCCGAGACCGACGCCCTTGTCGCTGCGGGTGCGGTCGGTGTTCTTCAGCCGGCGGAACGGCTCGAAGATGTGGTCCAGCTCGTAACCGGGCACCACCGGGCCGGTGTTGCTCACCACCAGCTCGCCGCCCCCGCCGCGGACCGCCGCGGTGGTGATCTCCACCCAGCCGCCGGGGCTGTTGTAGCGAACGGCGTTCTGCACCAGGTTGAGCGCGATCCGCTCCAGCAGCACGCCGTTGCCGTGGGCGGGCGCGGCGGCGAGCTCGGGGCGCAGCTCCACCTCGCGGTTGCCGGCCTCCGGGCGGATCTGCTCCAGCGCGCGCTGGGCGACCTCGGCGAGGTCGACCGGACGGCGCTCGGTCAGCTCGTTCTCGCTGCGGGCCAGCAGCAGCAGGCCCTCCACCAGCTGTTCGCTGCGCTCGTTGGTGGCCAGCAGGGTCTTGCCGAGCTGTTGCAGGTCGGGCGAGGTGTTCGGGTCGGAGAGCTGCACCTCCAGCAGGGTGCGGTTGATCGCCAGCGGGGTGCGCAGCTCGTGCGAGGCGTTGGCGACGAACCGGTGCTGGGAGTCGAAGGCGCGGTCGAGGCGCTCCAGCATCTCGTCGAAGGTGTCGGCGAGTTCCTTGAGCTCGTCGTCCGGGCCGTCCAGGTTGATCCGGCGGTGCAGGTCGGAGCCGGCCACCTCGCGGGCGGTGCGGGTGATCCGGCCGAGCGGGTGCAGCACCCGGCCGGCCACCGTGTAGCCGACCGCGAACGCGATCACGGCCAGGCAGACCAGCGCGGTGAGCGCCCTGCGCAGCAGCGCGGAGAGCGCCTCGTTGCTCCGGGTGGACTGGAAGTTCGCCAGCCACCGGTCGAGGTCGGCCTGGTTGGTCAGGTTGGTGCCGTCGTAGGCCCGCAGTGTGACGCCCTGGCCGAGGGTGAAGTGCGGCACCAGGTCGACCTGGAAGGCCGAGCGGACGAAGTAGTACATCAGCAGCAGCAGCACCACGCCGGCCATCAGGAACATCCCGCCGTACAGCAGGGTGAGCCGGATGCGGATGGTGGGGCGCAGCGACAGCCAGGCGAACAGACCGTCGCCGGGACGGTAGGCGTCGTCGTCCCGGCCGGGGCCGGGCCGGCGCGGGGGGTGGTTCGGACGCGGGGGCACCTGGCCCGGGCCCGGGGTGGGCACGCCGGGGGCCCCGCCGGGCGGTGGCGGGGTGGTCATGGCCGGAAGTCCTCTCAGACGGCGGTGGGGGTTGCGACGGGGCGGGTCAGACCCGGTAGCCGGAGCCGGGGACGGTGACGATCACCGGCGGGTCGCCGAGCTTGCGGCGGAGCGTCATCACGGTGACCCGGACCACGTTGGTGAACGGGTCGGTGTGCTCGTCCCAGGCCTTCTCCAGCAGCTGCTCGGCGGAGACCACCGCGCCGCCGGCCCGCATCAGGACCTCCAGTACGGCGAACTCCTTGGGGGCGAGCTGGACCGGCTTGCCCTCCCGGATCACCTCGCGGCGGCCCGGGTCGAGGCTGATCCCGGCGCGCTCCAGCACGGGCGGCAGCGGGACGGTGGCGCGCCGGCCCAGGGCGCGGACGCGGGCGACCAGCTCGCTGAACGCGAACGGCTTCGGGAGGTAGTCGTCGGCGCCGATCTCCAGGCCCTCGACGCGGTCGCTGATGTCGCCGGAGGCGGTCAGCATGATCACCCGGGTGGCCAGGCCCTGCTCGACGATGCGGCGGCAGACGTCGTCGCCGTGCACCAGCGGGAGGTCCCGGTCGAGCACCACCACGTCGTAGTCGTTCACGGCGATCCGCTGCAACGCGGCCTCCCCGTCGTAGACGACGTCGACCGCCATGGCCTCCCGGCGCAGACCGGTGGCGACGGCCTCGGCGAGCAGCTGCTCGTCCTCGACGACGAGTACCCGCACGGTGGTGTCCCTTCTCCTGGAGCGGCCCAGGCCGTGCTGCCCGTGCGGGCCGTGATGCGCCGGGCGCGGATCCGGGCATGCGGATCCGACGGTGCCTCCATCCTGCCTGGTCGCGCGGTAAAGCAGTCATAAGCCCGGTGCGCCGACGGCGAAACCGGAGGCGCCGGATGCCGCTTGGACTGTGACTCGGGCAACTTTCCGGCGAGTTGAGGTTTCCCGGCCCTGGGGGTGGGGAGGACACGTGCACACCGTGATGCCGCCCCGTGGCGGTTCTTCACGGCCACCACCCGCCGAGTGCCCCATCCGCACCGGCAGTGAATCGAGAGCCACCGGGTCGCGGCCCGCGCGCCGCCCGAGCACCCGACCGGATCCTGCACCGGTCGTCAGGTGTCCGTCCGGGGTTCATCCGATTCCGTGCCGGGGGGCTGCTCGGGACCGTGCCCGTCCGACACAGGAAAAGGGGGCCCGTATGGACGCCTTCACCGCCGGAATCCTTCAGCGGATCCAGAACGCCGAGCAGGATCTGCACCGCGCGATCGAATCCGGGGACGAGTTCCTGGCGGAGGTCGAGCAGTCCGAGCTGGAAGACCTTCAGCGTCTCGCCGCCGAACACGGCGTGGACCCGATGCTCGGAACGCACCGCTCCGCCGCCTGATCCCACCTTCAACGCACCAGCGAGCCCCGGCACGGTCTCCCGTACCGGGGCTTTTCGCTGTCCGGGGCGCCCGGGGCTCAGTCGTGCCAGGCGCCGAGTTCCTCCAGTCGGGCCTGCAGCGGCTCGAACACGCCGGGCGGGGCGGCGACGGTGAGCTCGCCGTCCGCGGGCAGGCCCGGGCGGGAGCCGGTGAGCGCGCCGGCCTCGCGGGCGATCAGCACGCCGGCCGCCCGGTCCCAGGGGGCCAGGCCGCGCTCGAAGTAGCCGTCGAAGCGGCCGGCGGCCAGGTCGCACAGGTCGACGGCGGCCGCACCGGCCCGGCGGATGTCGCGGACCTCGCCCATCAGCGCGTGCAGCACCTCGGCCTGGTGGACCCGCCGCTCGCGCAGGTAGCCGAAGCCGGTCGCCACCAGTGCCTGGCCCCAGACGGGGGCCGGGCGGACGGCGAGCGGGCGGCCGTTCAGCTGGGCGCCGCGGCCGCGCACCGCCTGGAACAGCTCGCCCCGGGCGGGCACCGAGACCACGCCGACCACTGCTTCGCCGTCCAGTTCGGCGGCCACGCTGACGGCCCAGGAGGGAAGCCCGTAAAGGTAGTTGACCGTGCCGTCGAGCGGGTCGACCACCCAGCGCACGCCGCTGGTGCCGGGGCGGTCGGCGCCCTCCTCGCCGAGGTAGCCGTCGTCGGGGCGGCGGGCCGAGATCAGCTCCAGCACGAGCTTCTCGGAGGCCAGGTCCATCTCGGTCACCACGTCCACCGGGCTGCTCTTGGTGGCGGCGACGCCGAGGTCCTCGGGTCGGCCGTCGCGGAGCAGTTCACCGGCGCGGGTGGCGGCCTCGACGGCGGTGGCGAGCAGGTCGTCCAGCAGTTCCACGTTTCGATCCTTCAGGCTTCGGCGGCGGCGGGGCGGGGTGCGCGCGGGTTGGGGCAGCAGGCGGTGGCGCACACGTCGTGGCTGGGGCCGAGGGCGCCCAGCGCGCAGCGGGTGACCGGCTCGCCGCGCTGGGCGGCGGCCCGTTCCACGACGAGTTCGCGGACGGCGGCGGCGAACCGCGGGTCGGCGCCGACGGTGGCGGCCCGGGCGACCGGCAGGCCGAGTTCGGCGGCCTTGGCCACCGCCTCGGTGTCCAGGTCGTACTTGACCTCCATGTGGTCGGAGACGAACCCGATCGGCACCATCACCACGGCCGCGGCGCCGTCGGCGTGCTGGGCCTCCAGGTGGTCGCAGATGTCCGGTTCCAGCCACGGGACGTGCGGGGCGCCGCTGCGGCTCTGGTAGACCAGCTGCCAGGGCCGGTCGGTGACGCCGGTGTGCTCGGCGACCGCCTCGACGATCAGCCGGGCGACGTCCAGGTGCTGGGCGACGTAGGCGCCGCCGGGAGTGCCGCGGGCCGGGTCGTCGGGGGCGCCGGAGGTCTCCGCCATGGCGGTCGGGATCGAGTGCGTGGTGAACGCCAGCCGGGCGTTCTCCCGTGCTCCGTCGGGGAGTTCGGCGAGTGCGGCGAGGGTGGCGTCGATCATCGGCCGGACGAAGCCGGGGTGGTTGTAGAAGTGCCGCAGCTTGTCGACGGTCAGCTCGGGCCGGCCCTCGGCGGCCAGCTGCGCCAGCGCGTCGGCCAGGTTCTCCCGGTACTGCCGGCAGCCGGAGAAGCCCGCGTAGGCGCTGGTGGCGAGCACCAGCACCCTGCGGTGCCCGTCGTCGGCGATCTCCCGCAGGGTGTCGACCAGGTACGGCGCCCAGTTCCGGTTGCCCCAGAAGACCGGCAGGTCGAGGCCGTGGTCGGCGAAGTCCTTGCGGAGCGCGGCCAGCAGCTCGCGGTTCTGCCCGTTGATCGGGCTGATCCCGTCGAACAGGAAGTAGTGCTTGCCGACCTCGATCAGCCGCTCCTTCGGGATGCCGCGTCCCCGGGTGACGTTCTCCAGGAAGGGCACCACGTCCTCGGGGCCCTCCGGCCCGCCGAAGGACAGCAGCAGCAGCGCGTCGTACGGCGCGGGGTCGGTGAGGGTGCGCGTGTCGGGCATGGCTCCGATCCTGCCACCCGTGACGGTGCGGCCCGCGCACGGCTGTCGGCGGCACGGTGTCCGGATTATCCCGGGTGCGGATGATGGATCACGGTTCGTAAGCTGTCCGGGCGATAGTTGTGCCTTACCGCTGTCTCTCGACCGCCCATCCGTGCCGCACCCCGTCCGACGGAGCCACCCCGTGCTGTCCAGCTACCGCCAGATATTCGCCGCTCCCGGCAGTCTGGCCTTCTCCTCCTCCGGGCTGATCGCCCGCCTGCCGATCTCGATGACGGGCATCGGCACCGTCACCATGCTCGCCGAGATGAAGGGCACCTTCTGGCTCGGCAGCGCACTGTCCGCCACCCTCGCGGTCTCCGCGGCGATCCTCGGCCCGTGGATCTCCCGGCTGGTCGACCGGCACGGCCAGCGCCGGATCGCACTGCCCGCCACCCTGGGCACCGTCCTGGCGGCGGCGGGCCTGCTGCTCGGCGCCCGGACCGGCCTGCCGGACTGGACGCTGTTCGTGTTCGCGGCCGGCATGGGCGTGATGCCGAGCACCGGGTCGATGGTCCGCGCCCGCTGGGCACACCTGTACCGGAACGAGCCGCCGAAGCTGCACACCGCGTACTCCTTCGAGGCGGTGGCGGACGAGATCTGCTTCATCGTCGGCCCGATACTCGCGGTCTCGCTGGCCACCACCGTGTTCCCCGAGTCCGGCGTGCTGCTGGCCGCGGTCTTCCTGGTGGTCGGCGTCCTGCTGTTCACCGGCCAGCGGCGCACCGAGCCGCCGGTGCATCCGGCCGCGCATCAGGCCGGGCCCAGCGTGATCGCCAACCGGGGCCTGCAGATCCTGGTGATGACGCTGGTCGCCACCGGCGGCGTGTTCGGCTCGGTCGAGGTGGTCACTGTCGCGTTCGCCAAGGCCCAGCAGCACACCGGCGCCTCCGGCCCGGTGCTGGCCGTCTACGCGCTCGGCTCCTGCCTGGCCGGCGCGGTGTTCGGCACCCTGAAGCCGGCCGGTTCGATGGCCCGCCGGTTCCTGATCGGGGTGACGGTGATGGCCGTCGGCATGGTGCCGCTGATCCTCGCGGCCCAGCTGATGGACGGCACCGCCGCGCTGATCGGCGTCGGCACCGCGCTGTTCCTGTCCGGTCTGGCCATCTCGCCGACCCTGATCACCGCGATGGCCCTGGTCGAGCGCCTGGTCCCGGCCGCCCAGCTGACCGAGGGCATGACCTGGACCACCACCGGCATGGCGCTGGGCGTGGCGGTCGGTTCCTCGGCGGCGGGCCTGGTGGTGGACGCCAGTGGCGCGGCCAACGGCTACTGGGTGCCGGTCGCCGCCGCGGGCTTCGGGGCACTGGCCGCGTACGCGGGCATGTCCCGGCTGCGCCACCAGCTGGCCGCGGCCGAGCAGCCGGCCGTGCCGGCGGAGTCCGTCGCCTCCTGACGTCCACGATGTGAGCCGCCCTCATGTTGGGTCCTTCGGACCATGGACCTGCACGCAGGCAGTGACTACGCTCCCCCTACCCGCCGGTAGAACCGGCAGGCGGTACGTGCGAGCGGGAGGGCTCTGGAGATGACCGAGGTCTGGCGGAACTGGGCGGGGAACCAGAGTGCGCGGCCCGCGCAGGTGACGGCGCCGGGCTCGGTCGAGGAGCTCGCGGCGGCGATCAAGGCGGCCGCCGAGGCCGACCGCCCCGTGAAGGCGGTCGGCTCCGGCCACTCGTTCACCGCGATCGCCGCCGCCGGCGACGCCGTGATGGTGCGCCCGGACCGGCTGACCGCGGTGCGCGGGATCGACCGCGCGGCGGGCACCGTCACCGTCGAGTCGGGCCTGCCGCTGCACCGGCTGAACCGGCTGCTGGCGGCCGCCGACCTGTCGCTGACCAACATGGGCGACATCGAGGTGCAGACGGTGGCCGGCGCCACCAGCACCGGCACCCACGGCACCGGCCGGGACTCCGGCTCGCTGGCGGCGCAGATCCGGGCGGTGGAGATCGTCCTCGCCGACGGCTCGGTGCAGACCTGCTCGGCCACCGAGAACCCCGAGCTCTTCCAGGGCGCCCGCCTCGGCCTGGGCGCGCTGGGCGTGATCAGCGCGCTGACCTTCGCAGTGGAGCCGATGTTCCTGCTCAGCGCGCACGAGAAGCCGATGGGCTTCGACGAGGTGCTCGGCGACTTCGACGAACTGACCGCCGTCAACGAGCACTTCGAGTTCTACTGGTTCCCGCACACCGACCGCTGCTCGACCAAGCGCAACAACCGCAGCCAGGGACCGGCCGCGCCGCTGCCGAAGTTCAAGGCCTGGCTGGACGACGACTTCGTCTCCAACACGGTGTGGGAGGGCGTCTGCCGGGTGGGCCGGACGTTCCCCGGCTCGATCCCGACCATCGCCCAGGTCGCCAGCCGCGCCTGGTCGGAGCGCCGCTTCACGGACCAGGCGTACAAGGTCTACACCAGCCCCCGCAAGGTCCGCTTCGTGGAGATGGAGTACGCGGTGCCGCGCGAGGCGGCCACCACCGTGCTGCGCGAGCTGAAGGCGCTGGTGGAGCGCTCCGACTGGCGGATCAGCTTCCCCGTCGAGGTCCGGACCGCCCCGGCGGACGACCTGTGGCTGTCCACCGCGAACGGCCGGGACAGCGTGTACATCGCCGTCCACCTGTACCGGGGCACCCGCGAACTGGGCTACTTCACCGAGGTGGAGAAGCTGATGACGGCCCACCGGGGTCGTCCGCACTGGGGCAAGCTGCACACCCGGGACGCCGAGTACCTGTCGTCCGTCTACCCGCACTTCGGCGACTTCACCGCGCTGCGCGACAAGGTCGACCCGGAGCGCCGGTTCGCCAACGACTACCTGCGCCGGGTGCTCGGCGCCTGACCGCCCGTCAGCCCGCCGCGCCCGCGCCCGCGCCGGGCGCGGCGTCCGGCCCGGCCGTGCCGGCCGGGGCTGGGCCGGGGTGGGCCTCGCCGGTGGCCGCCGGGGAGCCGCCGGCGCTGGGCGACGCGGTCGGCTCGGGCGTGGTGGACGGCCGGGCCGAGGTGCTGGGCGCGGGCGAGCCGGAACTCCCGGACGAGGGGCGGTCGCTGGGCCAGTGCCGGGACGGCTCGCTGCTCGGCGACTGCGCCGGGGCGGGCTGCTGCCGGTCGTCCTTGCCGCCGCCGTCGACGCCCTTGTCGCCACCGCCGACGGACGGGCGGGACGGGTTGAACGAAGTGCCGCTGCCGTCCTGGCCGGTGGTGATGTCGTGCAGCGGTTTTCCGGCGGCGAGTTCCACCGAGACGATCGGCACCATCGCAATAACGAACACCAGTGCGGATACCGCCGTGTAGGACTTCCAGGTCCACCGACGTTTCGCCCGCACCAACTGCGGCGCGTTCCAGTCCTGGCTGATTCCGCCCGCCGGAGCCGGCCGGGGAGGTTCGGCGGGCGCGGATTCGGCGCCGCGATTGCGCAGTCGTTCCCCGGTGCGTTTGAACAGGTGCTGGAAGACCGCGCTTCCGGTCGTCGCCCCCACCGAGACGACGGCCGCGCCGAGTATCGTTCCGTACACTCCGAGTTCCGAGGCGAGGACCGCGCCGACCACCGTCGCCAGCGCGCTCGCCGCGACCTGAGTCATCGTCAGATCAAGCCGCTTGCGCTCGCCCTTCTCCTCGGCACCGGCCGCTCCGTGCGCGAACTGCTCCCTCTGCTGCGGCATCACTGTCCCTCGGTCGGCGTGTCGGAATTTCGAACAAGTCTCTCCATCTTGCCCAAAGAAGGACACAAGGGTCGAAAATCCGGTTCCTCCCGGTCGATATATGTGAAGATGATCACCGTCCGCCGATCACCGGACGTCCTATGGGGTGCACACTCTTGAGATTCCGATGATTCGCGGGAGACTTGAGCGGCGAGCCGCCCCTCTGGATGCCACGAATGGAGTACTGTTCGTGGAGCCTGAGCCTTCGGTCCCGCCTGTCGACACTCCGTCAGACGACGGCCCGGGCGCCCGGGTGCGATGTCGACGGCGACGTGGCAAACAGGCAACCGTGCCACAGCGGCGCGCCCGGGTGAAAGCCCGACACGCCGGGTAACTCTGCAAGGTTGTGGCCACTCGCCAGCGGGCAGGCCACACTCAGTACGGGAGCAGCGACGCAGGTGACGTCGGCAGGCACCACCCGGGAGGTAACCGTGCCCGAACTGCGCGTCGTGGCCGTCAGCAACGACGGCACACGGCTGGTGCTCAAGGCTGCCGACAGCACGGAGTACACCCTTCCGATCGACGAGCGGCTGCGCGCCGCCGTCCGGGGTGACCGGCCGCGGCTGGGCCAGATCGAGATCGAGGTGGAGAGCCACCTCCGCCCGCGCGACATCCAGGCGCGGATACGAGCCGGTGCCTCCGCCGAGGAGGTCGCCCAGGCCGCCGGCATCTCGGTCGACCGCGTACGCCGCTTCGAGGGTCCCGTGCTGGCGGAGCGCGCCTTCATGGCCGAGCGGGCCCGCAAGACGGCGATCCGCCGCCACGGCGAGTCCACCGGCCCCCAGCTCGGCGAGGCCGTCGCCGAGCGGCTCGCGCTGCGCGGCGCCGAGAAGGACACCGAACGTTGGGACTCCTGGCGCCGCGACGACGGCACCTGGGAAGTCATCCTCACCTACCGCGCCGAGGGCGAACACCGCCGTGCCGCCTGGTCGTACGACCCGCCGCGGCGGCTGGTGCAGCCGAACGACGACGAGGCGCGCGCGCTGATCGGCGAGAACGTGGAACGCGAGGAGGACTCGGTCTTCCCGTTCATCCCGCGGATCGCCCGGCTGCCCCACGATCGCCCGGCGCGCCCGATGATCGAGCGTCCCTCCGCCGACCGCATCATGCACCGCGAGGCGGTCGCCGCGGTCTCCCCCGAACGCGACTCCCTCACCAGCCTGTTGGACGTCGTGCCCTCCTACCGCGGAGACCTGACGCCGGTCGGGCCGAGCGTGGAGACCACGGTCACCGAGGAGCCCGAGGAGATCGAGGAACCCGCGAGTGCGCCTGCGGCGAGCGTCGGCGCGGGCTCCGCGTACGCGGACATCCTGATGCCGCGGTCGGTCTCCCCGCACCGCGACCGCATGGTCGGCGCGACCGACCGCCAGGCCGAGGCGGACGGCGTCCGACCCGGGCGGCGGGCGACGGTGCCGAGCTGGGACGAGATCGTCTTCGGCTCGCGCCGCAAGAAGCCCGAGTAAGAGATCCGGGAGGGCCCCGTCAGGGGCCCGTGGGGGCACCTGGTTTGGTCCCTCCTACCTGCCTAGGCGACCGGGTTCTCCGGGTTCGCGGACCACTCGCTCCAGGAACCGGGGTACAGCGCAGCGCCCTGGTGGCCGGCGAGTTCGAGCGCGAGGAGTTGGTGGGCCGCCGTGACGCCGGAGCCGCAGTAGACGGCGGTGCGGGTGGGGTCGGTGACACCGAGGGCCGCGAACCGGGACGCGAGATCCGCAGCAGGGAGGAAGCGTCCGTCCGTCGCGAGATTCTCTGTCGTGGGGGCGGAGGCCGCGCCGGGGATGTGGCCGGCCCGGGGGTCGATGGGTTCGGTCTCGCCGCGGTAGCGTTCACCGGCCCTCGCGTCCAACAGGAGTCCGGTGCGGGCGAGTTCGGCGGCGCCGGTGGCGTCGACGGTGGGCAGGTGGCCGGGGTCGACCTTGAAGTCCCCGTTCCCGGTGGCGGGCGTCTCAAGGCTGAGCGGCTGCCCGGCGGCGAGCCACGCCGCGAGGCCGCCGTCGAGGACCCGGATGTCGGGGTGGCCCGCCCAGCGGAGCAGCCACCAGGCGCGGGCGGCGGAGAGCGAGGGTCCGGCGTCGTAGGCGACGACGGGGCGGCTCGTGGTGACGCCGGCCCGGCGCAGCGCGGTGGTGAGGCGTTCGACTCCGGGCAGCGGGTGGCGGCCGGCGGTGCCGGGCGGGTCGGCGAGTTCCTGGTCGAGGTCGAGGTAGTGCGCGCCGGGCAGGTGGCCCTTGGCGTACTCCTCGGCGCCGGGCGGGCCGCCGAGCTGCCAGCGGATGTCGAGCAGCACCGGCGGGTGCGGGGAGTCGAGCGCGGCGGCGAGTTCGGCGGCGGTGATCAGCGGCGAGGTCATGCTGCCATTGTGGCGGCAACCGACCTGACGCGGCATCAGCCTTCGAACGGAAGAACGTCCGGGGAGAGGACGGCGACCCGGGCGGTGGCTGCCGTGAGGCGGCGGCGGTGGTGGCGGCGGCAGAGCACCTCGTAGCCGATCTCGTCCTCGTTGACGGCGACGTCGCCGACCACGACCTGCGCGCCTTCGACCACCATGACGCCGCCGACGGTGCGGGCGTTGTGGGTGGCGCGGGCGCCGCACCAGCAGAGTGCCTCGACCTGGAGGACCTCGACCCGGTCGGCGAGTTCGATCAGTCGCTGGGAGCCGGGGAACAGCTTGGTGCGGAAGTCGGTGGTGATCCCGAAGGTGAACACGTCGATGCCCAACTCGTCCACGATGCGGGCGAGTTGGTCGATCTGTCCGGCGGAGAAGAACTGGGCTTCGTCGCAGATCAGGTAGTCGACCTTGCCGCCGGCCGAGAGCAGGTGGACCACGTACGCCTGGAAGTCGAACTCGTCGCCGACCTCGACCGCGTCGGCGCGCAGGCCCAGGCGGCTGGAGATGGTGGCGGCGCCGGCCCGGTCGTGGCGGGTGAAGATGATGCCCTGCCGGCCGCGGGCGGTGTGGTTGTGGTCCATCTGGAGGGCGAGCGTCGACTTGCCGCAGTCCATCGTGCCCGAGAAGAACACCAGTTCAGCCATGGGTGGAGCGTCAGCCTTTCGGGCGTGGGTGGTTGACGGGCCGGTCTCAGCCACGGACTTCGAGCAGCGGGACGAGTTGTTCGACGGGGGTCATCGAGCCGTGCAGGCCGATCATCTGGGACTCGCCGGGCTCGTTGCGGCTGGCGATGATCGCGATGTCGTCG
The DNA here is from genome assembly GCF_044999035.1 of Kitasatospora griseola. Taxonomy (NCBI): domain Bacteria; kingdom Bacillati; phylum Actinomycetota; class Actinomycetes; order Kitasatosporales; family Streptomycetaceae; genus Kitasatospora; species Kitasatospora griseola. The sequence continues at coordinate 2,807,828 of NZ_CP173360.1, forward strand.
CGCGCGGCGGCCACCACGTCGCCGATGCGGTGGTAGACCCGTTCGTCCACGTCGGGGCCGAACCAGCCCGCGGCGATGGCCTGGTCGCGGGTGGCGACCCACATCTGCTCGCCGAGGACCTCGCTCCACACCGCGTGCACGTCGCCGGCCGCGCCGGGGTGGGCGTACACGTGGCGGGCGCGGCCCTCGCCGCCGAGCAGGGCGACGCCGGCCGAGAGCTCCCAGTCCTCGTCGAAGTCGATCCGGTTCTCCGGGGTGACGTCGATCATGCCGTGGTCGGCGGTGACGTAGAGCGCGGAGCGCGGCGGGAGCTGTTCGGCGAGGCGGCGGGCGAGCCGGTCGACGGTGGACAGGGTGAGCCGCCACTCGTCCGAGTCGACGCCGAACCGGTGCCCGGCGGCGTCGAGTTCGCTCAGGTACGTGTAGACCAGGGCGCGGTCGTGCTCGGCCAGCCAGGCGGCCGCCCGGTCCATCCGCTCCTCGCCGGTGGTGCGGCCGAGGAAGGTGCCGCCGGAGAGCGCGACCTGGGTGAGCGGGGTGGCGGCGAACAGCGGGGAGGACACCTGGGCGGTGGCCACCCCCGCGAGGTGCGCCTGCTCGAAGACGGTCGGGTACGGCTGCCAGCCGTGCGGGTCCACCGGCGGCTGCCAGCGCAGCTGGTTCATCAGTTGGCCGCGGCCGGGGATCGCCACCGTGTATCCGGCCAGGCCGTGCTGCCCCGGCGGCAGGCCGGTGCCGACGGAGGCCAGCGAGGTGGCGGTGGTGGACGGGAAGCCGGCCGTGATCGGCTGGCCGGCGGCCGTCAGCGAGTTCAGGAAGGGCGCCCAGTCGGGGTGGCGGCGGATCAGCTCCCAGCCGAGGCCGTCCACCAGGAAGACGCACACCCGGTCGGCGGGCTCCAGCGGCAGCGTGGCGCGGTAGCCCGGCACGCCGAGGCCCGCCGCCAGGGTGGGCAGCAGGTCGGAGAGGGCGGCGCAGCCGTAGCGCGGGGCGGGTGCGTCGGCGGGGTCGAGCGGGTGGAACGCGTCGTAACCGTGATGCATACCGGGCTCAGCCGTTGGCCACGGTCGCCTCGGACAGCGCCCGGGCGAACACCAGCGCCTGGGCGACCGTCTCCGGACCGTCCCCGGCCTCGCTGACCCGCAGCGACAGGTCGTCGGCGGTGGCGGAGCCGGTGTAGCCGTGGTCCGCCTCGCAGTTCGGGTCGGAGCAGCCGGCCGGCTCCAGGTCGAGGCGCTGCACGGCGCCCCAGCCGATGGTGAGGACGACCTCGCGGGGCAGGGTGCCGGGGGTGTACGTCTCGGGGTTGGCGACCATGCGGCTGATCACCACGGAGTTGATCCGGTCCAGCCGGACCGTCTCGGTGGAGGTGGTGGCGTACGGCACGGGCGTGGCCGCGTCGCCGTTCTGCTCGTCGGTGTGGCTGACCACGAAGCGGGACGCGGTGAGCACCAGCACGGTGACGTGCCGGCGGACCTCGTTCGCGTCGAAGGTGGTCTCCTGGTGCACCAGGTACGAACTGATCGGCTCGGGGCCCACCGCGGACTCCACCGCCTCGGAGACCAGCGCCGGGTAGTAGCCGCTGCGCTCGATCGCGGACCGCAGGTCCTGCGTGGTGGTACCGGTCTTCGCCATATCTCCATCCTGGCATGTCCCGCCGCTCCGGCGGGTGGCACTGCGCCGGGTCGCCCGGCCCGTCGTCCTGCTGCCGGGCCCGGCGGCTGCCCGCTCCTGCCGGGCGGGCAACCACGCAAGATTACAGCGTGCTCATGGCGCGCGGTCCCAGATCGGTGCGGACCGGCAGCGGGGCGATCCGCACCCGGGCGCCCAGCACGGTCAGGCCGTGCGGGGCGACCACCACGGGCTCCAGGTCCACGGCGGCGATCTCCGGCAGGTCGTCGACCAGGCGGGAGACCCGGAGCAGCAGTTCCTCCAGCGCGCCGGTGTCCACCGCCTCCGCGCCGCGCCAGCCGAACAGCAGCGGCGCGGCCCGGACCTCCCGGATCAGTTCGGCCACGTCCCGGTCGGTGGCCGGGACCAGCCGGTGGGCGACGTCGCCGAGCAGTTCGGCGGGGGCGCCGGCCAGGCCGAAGGACAGGATGGTGCCGACCGCCGGGTCCACGGCGGCGCCGATCACGGTGTCCACGCCGCGCGGGGCGAGCCGCTGCACCACCAGCTCCGCCTGCGCGGCGCCGCCCAGCAGGGCGTCCAGCTCGCGGTGGGCGCGGCGCAGTTCGGCCTCGCTGGTGAGGTCGAGGCGGACGCTGCCGAGGTCGGGACGGTGGCGCAGGTGCTCGGCGGTGGCTTTCAGCGCAACGGGGTAGCCGAGCGTCGCCGCCGCCTTGACGGCGCTGCTCTCGTCGGGTGCGGCGAGCGTCGGACTGACCTCGATGCCGTAGTGGGCGAGCAGCGCGGCGGCGTCCAGGTCGGGCAGGGTGACCCGGGCCCCGCCGGACTGCAGCCGGGCGGCGACCGCCTCGCGGCTGCCCAGCGCCTGCTCGACCAGGTCGCGGGCGGCGCCCTCGTGCATGCCCTCCAGTTCGGGGACCCGGGCGGTCTCCTCGGCCTCGGCGCTGCGGCGTCGCCACTTGGCGTAGCGCACGGCGTCGGCGAGCGCGTGGACGGCGCGTTCCGGGGCCGGGTAGGCGGGCACTCCCCCGGTGCGCAGCCGGGTGACCAGGGCGGGCAGCGCGAGGTGGGCGAGCAGCAGCGGCTTGCCGAGCTCCCGGCCGCGCTCGGCGGCGTCCAGCAGTGCCTGGGCGATCTCCGGGGCGTCCTCGACCAGTTCGGGCGCGGACTCGGGGCCCTGCACGCCGATCGGCGGGATGGCGACGGCGATCACCGCGTCCACCTTCGGGTCGCCGAGTGCGGTGTCCAGCGCGATCCGGAAGTTCTCGCCGCTGGCGCCGGTGGTCAGGTCGACGGGGGTGCGCGGGCGCAGGCCGGAGCCCAGGCAGGTGTCGTAGGTGAGCAGCCCCAGCGAGTCGGAGTTGCCGACGATGGCGACCCGGCCGCCGGCCGGGAGCGGCTGGCCGGCCAGCAGTTCGCCGGTGTCGAAGAGTTCGGTGATGGTGTCCACCCGGATCACGCCGGCCTGCTGGAACAGTGCGTCCACGGTGGCGTCGCGCAGCCGGGTGGCGGCGGGCTGGACGGCGTGGCCGGGCGGCAGGCTGCCGGTGTGCCGGGCGCCCTTGAGCACCACCACCGGCTTGGCGGCGGCCAGTCGCCGGGCGATCCGGGTGAACTTCCGCGGGTTTCCGAACGACTCGAAGTACAGCAGCACCACGCCGGTGGCGGCGTCCTCCTCCCAGTACTGGAGCAGGTCGTTGCCGGAGACGTCGGCCCGGTTGCCGACCGAGGCGAACGAGGAGACGCCCAGGCCGCGCCGGTGCGCGGCCTCCAGCAGGGCGACGCCGATCGCGCCGGACTGGCAGAACACGCCGAACGGTCCGCGGCCGGGCAGCACCGGTGCGAGCGAGGCGTTCAGCCGGTGCTCGGGGTCGGTGTTGATCAGCCCGAAGGCGTTCGGGCCGACCACCCGCATGCCGGCGGCCCGGGCCTGCCGGACCAGCTCGCGTTGCCGGTCACGCCCGTCCGGGCCGGTCTCGGCGTACCCGGCGGTGACCACCACCAGGCCCTGCACGCCGTGCGCGCCGCACTCGGCGACCACGGCGGGGACGGCGGGCTCCGGCACCGCGATCACCGCCAGGTCGACCGGGCCGCGAATGTCCAGCACCGAACGGTGGGTGGGGACGCCGTCCAGCTCGGTGCCGGGCTCGACGGTGCGGTTCACGGCGTACACCGGGCCGTCGAAGCCCGTCCGGATGTCGCGCAGCAGCGCCCGGCCGACCGACTGCGGGTTGCGCGACACGCCGATCACGGCGATCGACCGGGGGGTCAACAGCCGCTGCACGGACCGGGCTTCGGCACGGTGCTCACGGGCCCGCATGACCGCGAGCGACGCGGCGGTGGGCTCCAGGTCGAACTCCAGGTGCACCACGCCGTCGGCGAAACTGCGCCGCTGGGTGTAGCCGGCGTCGGTGAACACCTTCACCATCTTCCGGTTCTCCGGCAGCACTTCGGCGGTGAACCGGCGGATGCCGCGCTCCTGGGCGACCGCCGCGATGTGCTCCAGCAGCGCGGAGGCGATGCCCCGCCCCTGGTGCGCGTCCTGCACCAGGAACGCCACCTCGGCGTCCGTCCCGGTGGTGGACGGCATGCCCGCCTTGTCGATCCGGTCGTACCGGACGGTGGCGATGAACCGGTCCCGCACCACCAGCGCCAGACCCACCCGGTTCACGTAGTCGTGGTGGGTGAACCGGCGCACGTCCTTGTCGGACAGGTGCGGGTACGGAGCGAAGAAGCGGAAGTACTTCGACTGGTCGGAGACCTGCTCGTAGAACTCCACCAGCCGGTCCGCGTCGTCCGCGGTGATCGGTCTGATCCGGGCCGTGCCGCCGTCACGCAGCAGGACGTCGGCCTCCCAGTGCTGCGGATAACCGTGCTCGGCCTCTTCGCGCGCCATGGCGTGCTTGACGGTGTCGTGCTCCACGGTCGTCAGGGTAGTCGTCGGCGAGCCTGATGGCGCCGCCCCTGCCGGGCACGGCACGCTGGCCCTGCTCGCGCCGGGTCGCAGACACACCGGCGTGCAACACTGGTCTAGACAACATCTGCACCACCCTGCACCACCTGAAAGGCACCTCTCATGGCTGAGCGCCGCGTCACCATCGGTTGGGCCGAGGGCCTGCACGCCCGTCCCGCCTCCATCTTCGTCAAGGCCGTCACCTCCACCGGCGTCCCCATGACCATCGCCAAGGAGACCGGCACCCCGGTCAACGCCGGCTCCATGCTCGGGCTGCTCGCCCTCGGCGCGGAGGGCGGCGAGACCGTCATCCTTTCGGCCGACGCGGAGGGCGCGGAAGCCGCGCTGGACCGGGTCGCCAAGATGGTTCAGGAAGGCCTGGACGAGCTCCCGGCTGCGTGACTCTTCGGTCCCCGTTCTTGACCCTCCGCATCCCCGAGCCCGCCGAATTCGCACTCACGTGCCCCCGACAGGCCTCCCGCCTGCATTAATGTCCCGGTGTGGTGATCTCAACCGACGTCGAAAACCCGCACGCTGTCAGGTCCGCCGCCGCGGACACTCTCGGGGTGGGTCTGGGCCTGTACCCCCTGGGCGTCGCGTTCGGCGTGCTGCTGGTGCAGAGCGGGTTCGACTGGTGGTGGGCGCCGGTGTTCTCGTCGCTGATCTACGCGGGCTCGCTGGAGTTCCTGGCGATCGGCCTGCTCCTCGCGGTGACACCGCTCGCGTCCGTCGCCGTCACCACCTTCCTGGTGAACTTCCGGCACGTCTTCTACGGACTCTCCTTCCCGCTGCACCGGGTTCGCGGTCGCGCCGCCAAGGCGTACAGCGTCTACGCGCTGACCGACGAGGCGTACGCCCTGGCCGCCGCCCGCCCGCACCTCACGGGTCGGCGGATCGTGGCGATCCAGGCGTTCTGCCAGGCGTACTGGGTGCTGGGCGGAGTGACGGGGGCGCTGCTGGGGGCCGCCCTGCCGGGCACCGTCCGGGGGCTGGACTTCGCGCTCACCGCGCTGTTCGCGGTCCTCGCCGTGGACGGCTGGCGGGCCACCCGTGACGTCCCGGGGCCGATCCTCGCGTTGCTGAGCGCACTGGCCGCGCTGCTGGTGGCGAAGGGCCAGCTGCTGGTGGTGGCACTGGGGTTGTACGTGGCGGCGCTGACCGTCCGCTACCTGCTGAGGGGGCGTCGTGCCTGAGTGGCGGTACGTGCTGGCCGGCCTGCTGGTGATGTTCACGGTGACGGTGCTGCTGCGGGCCGCGCCGTTCGTGCTGCTGGGCCGGGTCCGGGAGTCCGGGCTGCTGAGGTTCCTGGCGGCGACCATGCCGGCCGGGGTGATGGTGATCCTCACCGTCTACACCCTGCGGGACGTCCCGCCCTCCGGCGCGGGCCCGGCCGCCGCCGGCCTGGCCGCGACGCTGGGGCTGCACCTGTGGCGCCGCAGTGCCCTGCTGTCGATCGTCGCGGGGACGGCCGTCTACATGCTGGCGCTCCACCTCTCCTGACCTGCGGAGACGGGACGGGGCCGGAAATTCGGATGCGGGCGGCCCGCGCGGCGGCGTAGCGTCGGCGCCATGTCGACGCCCCGTATGTCCTAGCAAGAGGACCAGCTTCCACGCCACCCGTGTGTCCTCTTGCTGTTTCGGAGCGTCCTTTCATGATCACCGTCTGTGGTCTCGACGTGCGCATCGGCGCGCGCCTGCTGTTGCACGATGTCTCTTTCCACCTCGCCCCCGGCGACCGTGTCGGCCTGGTCGGCCGCAACGGCGCGGGGAAGACCACCCTCCTCTCCACGCTGGCCGGCCTCGCCGAGCCCGCCGCCGGCACCGTCGCGCACGCCGGTTCGACCGGGTACCTGCCGCAGGACTCCCGGGTCGCGGATCCGGCCGTCCCGGTGCTGGACCGGATCCTGTCCGCCCGCGGGTCGGACGACGCGCAGCGGGCGCTGCGCACGGCCGAGGCCGCGATGGCCACGGCCGAGGGGGCGGCGCTCGATCGGGCGCTGCGCGCCTACGCCCGCGCCGAGGCCGCGTTCGAGCGGTCCGGCGGGTACGCCGCACAGGCCGAGGCGGCCCGGGTCGCGGCGGGCCTGGGCCTGCCCGAGCGGCTGTTGGAGCAGCCGGTCGGCGACCTGTCGGGCGGCCAGAAGCGGCGGGTCGAGCTGGCCCGGATCCTGTTCGCCGGGCACGACACGCTGCTGCTGGACGAGCCGACCAACCACCTGGACGCCGAGTCGGTCGCCTGGCTGCGCGGCTTCCTGGCGTCCCACCGGGGCGGGCTGGTGCTGATCAGCCACGACCTGGAGCTGATCGGCGCGACGGTGAACCGGGTGTTCCACCTGGATCCCCGGCGGGCCGCGCTGGACGTGCACAACACCGGCTGGTCGGCATACCTGACGCAGCAGGCGGCGGACGAGCGGCGGCGCGCCCGGGAGCGGGCGAACGCGGAGCGCAAGGCGTCCAGCCTGCACGCGCAGGCGGAGCGGATGAAGGCGAACACGAACACCGCCTCGGCCGCGAAGTCGATGGCCAAGCGGGCGGACCGGCTGCTGGCGGGGACGGAGCCGGTGCGGAAGGCGGAGCGGACGGCGCGGATCCGGCTGCCGGAGCCCGCGCCGTGCGGGCGGATCCCGCTGGGCGCGATCAGCCTGGCGAAGGAGTACCGCGGCCACCGGGTGCTGACCGGGGTGGACCTGGCGGTGGACCGGGGCAGCCGGCTGGTGGTGCTCGGTCCGAACGGGGCCGGCAAGACCACCCTGCTGCGGCTGCTGGCGGGCCGTGAACTCCCGGACGGCGGCCGGACGGTGGCGGGGCCGGGCCTGCGGCTGGGCTACTTCGCGCAGGAGCACGACACCCTCGTCCCGGAGCGCACCGTGTTCGAGCACCTGTCGGCCGCCGCACCGAGGTTGACGGACGGCGAGGTGCGCTCGGTGCTCGGGTCGTACCTGTTCGGCGGGGACGACGCGGACAAGCCGGCCGGGGTGCTGTCCGGCGGCGAGAAGACCCGGCTGGCCCTGGCCTGCCTGGTGCACTCGGGCGCCAACGTGCTGCTGCTGGACGAGCCGACCAACAACCTCGACCCGGCGTCCCGGGACGAGGTGCTGCGCGCGGTCGCCGAGTACCCGGGCGCGATGGTGATGGTCACCCACGACCCGGACGCGCTCGGCGCGCTGCGCCCGGACCGGGTCCTGCTGCTGCCGGAGGCGCGCGAGGACCTGTGGGACGACCGCTACCGCGCGCTGGTCGCCTCGGACGCGCGGTGAGCCGGGCCGCCGGTCAGCGCCGGTCGAACTGCTGCTGGACGCACTGCGTCCACTGGCCGACCTCGCGGTACTCGTAGCAGTCCCGGGTCAGGTCCGCGAACCACACGGCGAAGACCGCTGTCACGGCGGCCGCCACGACGGCGAGGGCGGACAGCACGGTGCCGGTCAGGGCCATGCCCCGGCCGGCGCCGGTCCGGCGGGCGGTCCGCACCGCGAACGGGCCGAGGACCAGGCCGATCACGCCGAGCGCGCCGCCGACCACCACCGGGGAGGTCAGCAGCGCCACGGTGCCGAGCACCACGGCGGCCACGGCCGGCCGGGGGCTGCGGGTGTTCGGTGCGGTCGTCGGGTGGGTGTTCATCGTCGTCCTCTCCTCGTTCGGGTCGGGTCCGATCCTGGCGGCGGGGACGACCCGCGCACATCGCGGGAACAGGGGAACTGCGGCTCCCCCGGTCGGGGGAGGTCCGCCCTCGGCGGCCCGGCCATACTTGCGCCCATGACCTGGGGATTTCGGCCGCTGCTGCGCGGCTCCACGTACTCCGGCGCGCTGTTCGCGTTCTGCGCCGCGCCGGCGAGCCTCGTCCTGCTGCCGATCGCCGTGGTGCCGGCGACGGTCTGGGGCTCGGCGCCGTACGGGGCCCGCGCGGCGGTCACCGTGCTGCTCTGGGCGGCGCTGGTCGCCGCACTCGGCCTGCCCCGGATCACCCGGCGGGCGCTGACGGTGGGCGCCCGGCGGCTGCTCGCCGTGCCGCTGCCGGAGGTGCCCGCCGGACCGGCCGGCGGCGGCCGCTGGCGGACTCCGCTGTGGCTGGTGGCGCAGGTCGCGCTGGGCTGGATCGGCGGGCTGGGCTGCCTGCTGCTGTTCGTCGCCGGGGTGAGCCTGCCGGGCAACTGGCTCGGCGGGGAGGCCCGGCTGAGCTGGTCCGGCCGGTCGGTGCAGGTGACCGGCGTCTGGAGCTGGGTGGTCGCCGCGGTCTGTCTGCTGCTGGTCCCGGTGCTGTGCGCGACGGTGTCGGGCGGGCTGCGCCGGCTGGCGCTCCCGCTGCTCGGGCCCTCGGCGGCGGAGCGGCTGGCGCTGTCGGCCGAGCGGGAGCGGCGGCTGGCCGAACGCAACCGGCTGGCCCACGAGTTGCACGACTCGATCGGGCACACGCTGACCGCGACCACCATCCAGGCGGCGGTGGCCGGCGAGGTGCTCGCCGCCGACCCGGTGGCGGCGCGGGCCGCGCTGCGCAGCATCGAGGAGTCCGCCCGGGCCGCGCTGGAGGATCTCGACTACGTGCTGGGCGTGCTGCGCGAGGAGCAGCCCGGCACCGCCCCCGCCCGGACGCTGGCCGACCTGCCGGAGCTGCTGGAGCGGCTGGGGCACGCCGGTGCGGTGCTGGAGCCGGAGCTGTCCGGCGAGTTGACGCGGCTCCAGGGGACGCTGTCCCGGGCGGCGTACCGGATCCTCCAGGAGGGGCTGACCAACGCGCTGCGCCACGGCGCGGGCGGGCCGGTCGAGGTCCGGGTGGCGGCCGGGCGGGAGTTGTTGGAGCTCGCGGTGGTGAACCGGACCGGTGCGGCGACGGCAGTCGGCGCCCGGGCCTTCCCGACCTCCGGGCACGGCCTGCCCGGGCTGGCCGAGCGGGTCCGGCTGCTGAACGGCGAGTTCGAGGCCGGCCCGGACGGTTCGGAGCGCTGGCGGCTGGCGGTCCGGCTGCCCGTGCGGTGGTCGGCGTGACCGGCTCCGGCGGGCCCGTCACCCTGCTGATCGCGGACGACGACGCCATCACCCGCAGCGGCCTGCGCGTCCTGCTCGCCGCGCAGCCGGGCCTCGCGGTGCTCGGCGAGGCCGCCGACGGCGTCGAGGCGGTCGAGCAGGCCCGGCGGTTGCGGCCCGATGTGGTGCTGATGGACGTCCGGATGCCGCGCTGCGACGGGATCGAGGCCACCCGGCAGCTGCTGGCCGGGGCGGCCGACCCGCCGAAGGTCGTGATGATCACCACCTTCGAGAACGACGGCTACGTCACCGGGGCGCTCGGCGCCGGGGCGAGCGGCTTCGTGCTCAAGCGGCTGCCGGTCGGGCAGATCGCGGAGGCGGTGCGGGTGGTCGCGGCGGGTGAGGCGATCCTGTTCCCGGCGGCGCTGCGCCGGATGGTGACCGCCCGCCCGCGCGGTTCGGCCGAGGCACTGCCGCGGGCCGCACTGACGGCGCGGGAGGAGGAGGTGCTGCGGCTGATGGCCACCGGCCTGTCCAACCCGGAGATCGCCGAGGTGCTCACGGTGAGCACCGAGACGGCGAAGACGCACGTCGGGAACGTGTTGACCAAGCTCGGCGCGCAGAACCGGACGCACGCGGTGGTGATCGCGTACGAGTCCGGCCTGGTGGCGCCCGGCTTCCAGGCACCACCAGGGTTCTGACGCTGCGTCAGCCCTTGACGCAGATCACCTGCTTGAGGTGGGCGACCACCTCGACCAGGTCCTGCTGCTGGGCCATGACCTTCTCGATCTGCTTGTACGCACCCGGGATCTCGTCGACCACGCCGGCGTCCTTGCGGCACTCGACGCCCGCGGTCTGCTGGACGAGGTCCGCGGTGGTGAAGCGCTTCTTCGCCGCCGTCCGGCTCATCTTGCGGCCGGCGCCGTGCGAGGCCGAGTTGAAGGAGGCCGCGTTTCCGAGGCCCTTCACGATGTACGAGCCGGTGCCCATGGAGCCGGGGATGATCCCGTACTCGCCGGAGCCGGCCCGGATCGCGCCCTTGCGGGTGACCAGCAGGTCGACGCCGTCGTAGCGCTCCTCGGCGACGTAGTTGTGGTGGCAGGAGATCATCTCGCCGAAGGTGGCCCCGGCCTTCGGCAGTTCGCGGCGGACCGCGTCCTGGAACAGGGCCATCATCAGCGCCCGGTTGTGCTTGGCGTACTCCTGCGCCCAGAACAGGTCGGAGCGGTAGGCGGCCATCTGCGGGGTGTCGGCGATGAAGACCGCGAGGTCGCGGTCGATCAGGCCCTGGTTGTGCGGCAGCGAGCGGGCGATCGTCATGTGGTGCTCGGCGAGCTCCTTGCCGATGTTCCGCGAGCCGGAGTGCAGCATCAGCCAGACCGCGCCGTCGTCGTCCAGGCAGAGCTCGATGAAGTGGTTGCCGGAACCGAGCGTCGCCATCTGCAGGGCGGCCCGCTCGCGCCGCCACCGCACGTCGGGGGCGATGTCGTCGAAGCGCTGCCAGAAGTCGTCCCAGCCGGCGGTGGACCGGCCGGGCAGCTTGCCCGGGTCGATCGGGTCCTTGTGCAGACCGCGGCCGACGGGGATGGCCTGCTCGATCCGGTGGCGCAGGTGCGACAGGTCGTCCGGCAGGTCCTTCGCGGTCAGCGAGGACTTGACGGCCGTCATTCCGCAGCCGATGTCGACGCCGACCGCGGCCGGGCAGACCGCGCCGTTCATGGCGATGACGGAGCCGACGGTGGCGCCCTTGCCCAGGTGGACGTCCGGCATCACGGCGAGGCCGCGCAGCCAGGGCAGGGTGCTGATGTTGCGCAGCTGCTGCATGGCCTGGCCCTCGACGGTGGCCGGGTCGGCCCACATCCGGATCGGCACCCGGACGCCGGGGATCTCGGTGTACGACATGGTGATTCGACCTCCTGGGTCGCTGTTTTCCAGGGTGCCGCACGAAGACGCCCGGTGCGGCGGCGGGGAAGATCGGGGGCGGCCCGGCAGGGCGGGACCGCGGGCGGCAGACGGTGCCGCGCGGCGACTGCTCAGGCAGTTCGGTACGAACAACGGAAGGGCAGCCTCGGGGAGCGTCGTGGCTCGACCCGCATGGTGACCGCCTCCTTCCGCATTCGTCGCGACCGCGCGTCTCTCGCTCGGCCGGGGACATCTACCCACACCCGGCGACGGCCGTGCAATCGATTAAAACGCCGAGGGCCCGGCGGAGCTGACGCCCCGTCGGACCCTCGTGAGCAGCGCGGTCAGTTGGCGATGACCGTGACGTCGCCGATGCCGAGCGCCTTGACCGGCTCGGCGATCACCGAGGCGTCGCCGACCAGCACGGTGACCAGCCGGTCCGGCGGGAAGGCGGCGATCACGGCGCGGGCGGCCGCGTCGGTGTCGAGCTCGGCCAGCTGCCGGTAGAACTCGGCCTGGTAGGTGTCGGGCAGGTACTGCTCGACCTGGTCGGCCAGGGTGGCGGCGACCGATCCGGCCGTCTCGTACTTCAGCGGCGCGACGCCGACCAGGAACTGCACGGCCTCCTCGCGCTCGGCGTCGGTGAGGCCCTCGGCGGCCAGCGTGCGCAGGATGGTCCAGGTGTCCTGCAGCGCGGGCGCGGTGGACTCGGTGTCCACCGAGCCGCTGATCGCCAGCAGCCCGCGGCCGGAGCCGTCGGCGGCGGAGCGCAGCGGCTGGGCGAACGCCCGGACGCCGTACGTGTAGCCCTTCTCCTCGCGCAGCACCCGGTCGAGCCGGGAGGTGAGCGTGCCGCCGAGGCAGTAGATGCCGAGGACCTGCGCGGCCCACTCCGGGTCGTGCCGGTCCGGGCCGATCCGGCCGATCAGCAGCTGGGTCTGCACCGAGCCGGGCCGGTCGACGATGACCACCCGGCCGGTGTCGTCGGCGACCACCGGGCCGTGCACCGACGGCTCGACGCTCTCGCCGGTCCACCGGCCGAGGGTGGACTCCAGCAGCGCGACCAGGTCGACGCCGGTGAGGTCGCCGACCACCACCGCGGTGGCGGTGGACGGGCGCAGGTGGGCGTCGTAGAACGCCTTCACCGCGTCCCGGTCGATCCGCTTGACGCTGTCGGTGGAGCCGGCCCGCGGCCGGGACAGCCGGTCGTCGTCGGCGAACAACGCGGCGTACAGCGCCTTGGCGGCCCGCCGGGACGGGTTGGCCTGCTCATGGACGATCTCGTCGAGGCGGTTGGCGACCAGCCGCTCGATCTCCTCCGTGGGCAGCGCCGGGACCCGCAGGGCGTCTCCCAGCAGGGTGAGGCCGCGCTCCAGCCGGGAGGCCGGGACCTCCAGCGAGACCCGCAGCGCCGGGTGGTCGGCGTGGGTGTCCAGGGTGGCGCCGGCCCGCTCCAGCTCGGCCGCGAACTCCTCGGCGGTGAGCGTGTCGGTGCCCTCGGAGATCGCCCGGGACAGGATCGAGGCGACGCCGTCCAGGCCCTCGGGCTCGGCGGCCAGCGGCGCGTCCAGCACCACGTCGACGGCGACCAGCTGCTGGCCGGGCCGGTGGCAGTGCAGCACCGTCAGGCCGTTGGCCAGGGTGAGCCGTTCCGGCGCCGGGAACGCCCACGGGGTGGGGGTGCCGGGCTGCGGCTGCGGGTGGAAGTCCATCGCCGGGGTGTACTTCGCGGGGGTGTCGCTCACGCCGCCGCCTCCTCGTTCTCGGAGCTGTCGTCGTCGGTGCTGTCGTCGGGGGTCGGCTCGTACACCAGCACCGCCCGGTTGTCGGGGCGCAGCCGGGCGGCGGCCACCTCGCGGACCTCCTCGGCGGTGACGTCGAGGACCTTCGGGAGTGCCTCGTTCACCAGCTTCGGGTCGCCGAACAGCACGGCGTAGCGGCAGAGTTCGTCGGCGCGGCCGGCCACCGTGGCGAGCCGGTCCAGCCACTCGCGCTCGATCTGCGCCTGGGCGCGCTCGAGTTCCTCGGCGGTGGGGCCCTCGGCGGCGAACCGGGCGAGCTCCTCGTCGACGGCGGTCTCGATCTGCTCCAGCGTGGCGCCGGCGCCGGCCTTGACGTCCAGCCAGCCCAGCGAGGGCGCGCCGGCCAGCCGCAGCAGGCCGAAGCCGGCTGCGACGGCGGTGCGGTCGCGGCGGACCAGCCGGTTGTACAGCCGGGAGGACTCGCCGCTGCCCAGGATGGTGAGCGCCAGGTCGGCGGCGTCGGCCTGCCGGGTGCCGTCGTGCGGCAGCCGGTAGGCGGCCATCAGCGCGCGGGACGGGACGTCCTCCAGGACCAGCTCGCGGGCCTCGGCGTCCATGGTCTCGGGCAGCGAGCCGTCGCGCGGCGGCTGCTTGCCGTCGTGGCCGGGGATGGAGCCGAAGTACTTCTCCACCCAGGCGATGGTCTGCTCGGGGTCGAGGTCGCCGACGATCGACAGCACCGCGTTGTTGGGCGCGTAGTAGGTGCGGAAGAACGCCCGGGCGTCCTCCAGCGTGGCGGCGTCCAGGTCGGCCATCGAGCCGATCGGGGTGTGGTGGTAGGGGTGCTCGCCGGGGAAGGACAGCGCGGTGAGCTTCTCGAACGCGGTGCCGTAGGGCACGTTGTCGTAGCGCTGGCGGCGCTCGTTCTTCACCACGTCGCGCTGGTTCTCCATGGACGTGTCGTCCAGGGCGGCCAGCAGCGAGCCCATCCGGTCGGCCTCCAGCCAGAGCGCGAGCTCCAGTTGGTGCGCGGGCATGGTCTCGAAGTAGTTGGTGCGCTCGAAGCTGGTGGTGCCGTTGAGCGAGCCGCCGGCGCCCTGGACCAGTTCGAAGTGCCCGTTGTTGGAGACGTTCGCCGAACCCTGGAACATCAGGTGCTCGAAGAGGTGGGCGAGTCCGGTGCGCCCCTTCACCTCGTGCCGGGAGCCCACGTCGTACCACAGGCACACGGCCGTGACCGGAGTGAGGTGGTCCTCGGAGAGCACGACGCGCAGGCCGTTGGCCAGGCGGTGTTCGGTGATGGCGAGGCCGCTGGCGGGGCCGGGGTTGGCCATGCGGGGGTCCTTCCCGTCGTCGGTTCCGGAGTGTCCGGGCCGGGGGCTTGTGACGTCCCCCATTGTGGTGCAACGCACCGAGCCGCCGTCAGGTGTCCGGGTGGCAGGCGCGTTCGCCGGTGGCGGAAGCGGCCCGGGTGACAGGCGGTGTCCCACCGAGGGTCCACAATGGGGGGCGTTCACGCCCGCGTCCGCCCGCCCACCCCAGTACCGCAAGGGAGCCCCGCAGCGATGGCCCGCCGCAGTTCGCCCACCCCGCCGCCCGGTGACTTCGAGGAGCGCATCCTCGATGTCGATGTCGTGGACGAGATGCAGGGATCGTTCCTGGAGTACGCCTACTCGGTGATCTACTCCCGGGCCCTGCCGGACGCCCGCGACGGCCTGAAGCCGGTGCACCGCCGGATCCTGTACCAGGCCAACGAGATGGGCCTGCGCCCGGAGCGCGGCCACGTCAAGTGCGCGCGCCTGGTCGGCGAGGTGATGGGCCGGCTGCACCCGCACGGCGACGCCTCGATCTACGACGCCGTGGTGCGCCTGGCGCAGCCGTTCTCGATGCGGCTGCCGCTGATCGACGGTCACGGCAACTTCGGTTCGCTCGGCAACGACGACCCGCCGGCCGCGATGCGCTACACCGAGTCCCGGCTGACGGCGGCCTCGATGTCCATGGTGGAGTCGATCCACGAGGACACCGTCGACTTCGGCCCGAACTACGACGGCTCCGAGCAGGAGCCCCAGGTGCTCCCCTCGGCGTACCCGAACCTGCTGGTCAACGGCGCCACCGGCATCGCGGTCGGCATGGCCACCAACATGCCGCCGCACAACCTGTCCGAGGTGGTGGCCGCCGCCCGGCACCTGATCAAGCACCCGAACGCGGACCTGGAAACCCTGATGCGGTTCGTCCCGGGTCCCGACCTGCCGACCGGCGGCCGGATCGTCGGCCTGTCCGGCATCCGCGACGCGTACGAGTCCGGCCGCGGCACCTTCAAGATCCGCGCCACCACCACGATCGAGAACGTCACCGCCCGCCGCAAGGGCATCGTGGTCACCGAACTGCCGTACACGGTCGGCCCGGAGAAGGTGATCGCGAAGATCAAGGACCTGGTCAACGCGAAGAAGCTCCAGGGCATCGCCGACGTCAAGGACCTCACCGACCGCGAGCACGGCCTGCGCCTCGTCATCGAGGTGAAGAACGGGTTCGTCCCCGAGGCACTGCTGGAGCAGCTGTACAAGTTGACGCCGATGGAGGAGACCTTCGGCATCAACAACGTGGCGCTGGTGGACGGCCAGCCGCTGACGCTCGGTCTGAAGGAGCTGCTGGAGGTCTACGTCGACCACCGCTTCACGGTGGTCAAGCGCCGCAGCGACTTCCGCCGCCGCAAGCGCCAGGACCGGCTGCACCTGGTCGAGGGCCTGCTGATCGCCCTGGTCGACATCGACGAGGTGATCGCGCTCATCCGCAGCAGCGACGACGCGGCCCAGGCCAAGGAACGCCTGATGGAGCGCTTCGGCATCTCCGAGACGCAGACCGCGTACATCCTGGACACCCCGCTGCGCCGGCTCACCCGCTTCGACCGGGTCGAGCTGGAGGCCGAGCAGGCCAAGCTGCTCAAGGAGATCGCCGAGCTGACCGAGATCCTGGAGTCCGACACCAGGCTGCGTTCCGTGGTGTCCTCCGAACTCGGCGCGGTGGCCAAGCAGTTCGGCACCGAGCGGCGCACCGTGCTGCTGGAGGCCGGATCGGTGCCGTCGGCCGCGCTGTCGGTGCCGCTGGAGGTCGCCGACGACCCGTGCCGGGTGCTGCTGTCCTCCACCGGCCTGCTCGCCCGCACCTTCGACCTGGAGCCGGTCACCGAGGAGCCGTCCCGGGCCAAGCACGACGTGCTGGCCTCCGCCGTCCCCGCCACCGCCCGCGGCGACGTCGGCGTGGTCACCACGGCAGGCCGGGTGCTGCGCCTGCCGGTGATCGACCTGCCGGCGCTGCCCCCGGGCACCAGCGCGCTGTCCGGCGGCGCCGCGGTCTCCGAGTTCCTCCGGCTGGAGGCGGACGAGAAGGCCCTCGCGCTGACCACGCTGGACGAGTCCTCGCCGGGCCTGGCGCTCGGCACCGTGCAGGGCACGGTCAAGCGGGTGGTGCCCGAATGGCCCGCCAACAAGGACGAGTTCGAGGTGATCGCGCTCAAGGACGGCGACACCGTGATCGGCGCGATCGAGCTGCGCACCGGCGAGGAGGACCTGGTCTTCCTCACCTCCGACGCCCAGCTGCTGCGCTACCCGGCGGGCCAGGTCCGCCCGCAGGGCCGCCCGGCCGGCGGCATGGCCGGCATCAAGCTGGCCGACGGTGCCCGGGTGCTGTCCTTCACCGCCGTCGACCCCGCCGAGGACGCGGTGGTGCTCTCGGTGGCCGCCGCCACCGGCACGCTGGACGGCGAGCAGCAGACCAGCTGGAAGCTCACCCCGTTCGACCAGTACCCGCGCAAGGGCCGGGCCACCGGCGGCGTCCGCTGCCAGCGCTTCCTGCGCGGTGAGGACGGCCTGGCGTTCGCCTGGGTCGGCCCGGTGCCCGCCCTGGGCGCCACCGCCAACGGCCAGCCCGTCACCCTCCCGGAGCGCGACCCGCGCCGCGACGGCTCCGGCACCCCGGTGTCGGCGCAGATCGCCGCGGTCGGCGGCCGGATGTGAGACCCGCCTGACAGTGCGTCAGCCGGTCGGAGCGGCGGGGACTTTCCTGGGAGAGTCCCCGCCGCTCCGCATGTTCCGGGCCACCGACCGGATCGGCGAGTCGGCGCGACGACGTTCACTGCCGCACCGGCCGGAGGTCTCGCGGGCGAGGGTCAGCGGTGAGGGCGGCTTGGCGTGGCACGGCGGGATCCAGCCCGACGCCAACCGACCTGCCATCGGCGGGTCCGGCGGGGCCGATGGGTCCGGCGGGGCCGATGGGTCCGGCGGGGCCGGCAACGCAGCACCCCGAATCGACGCGCCGGACCACCGGACCAGGGTGCGCCCGGCCCGCGATCGGCTGCACCGTCCGGCCACTCCTGCGGTCTGCCGACCTCCGCCCGCTCCCGCCGTTCACCGCCCCTCGAACCCGCTGCCCGACCTGCCGGGCCGCCCTCGGTGGCCGGGAAACCCGCTCGCACTAGGGTGGGGCAGGTGAGCACCTGTACGACGCTGTCGCACGAACTGACCGAGCCGCTGACCGCCACCGCGGCCACCGCCACCACCTGGCTGCTGCTCGAACAGCCCGGCCCGTGGGGCGCCCAGGCGCTCACGGCCAGCCACCTCGACCCCGAACTCGGGGCCGCGCTGGACCGGGCGGTCGAAGGCACCGGGGTCCGGATCGCGCTGATCCGCCGACCCGGCCGGCACGCCGACACCGACACCGCAGCCCGGCACGAGGTGCTGATCGCGCACACCTCGCCCGCCGACCCGTGGGTGCGCCGGGCCCGCCTGGACTCCCCCGCCGCGCTGCTCGACCTCGACTTCGCCGCCCTCGGCGCGGGCCGCCACGACGGCTTCGGCGCCGAGCACGTCGGCGGCCCGATCGCCCTGGTGTGCACCAACGGCCGACGCGACCGCTGCTGCGCGCTGCTCGGCCGCCCGCTCGCCGCCGACCTGGCCTCCGCCGGCCACAGCGAGGTCTGGGAGGTCACCCACCTCGGCGGCCACCGCTTCTCCCCCACCATGCTGGTGCTGCCGCACGGCTACGCGTACGGCCGGCTCACCGCGGAGTCCGCCAAGGAGGTGCTGGCCGCCACCGCCGCCGGCCACACCACTCCCGCCCACTCGCGCGGCCGCTCGTACTGGCCCCGCCCGTCCCAGGCCGCCGAGCAGGCCGTCCGCGAACTGACCGGGGAGGCCGCCGCCGATGCGCTGACCATGCGTCAGGTCCCGGACGGCGACGGCTGGACGGTCGAGGTGGCGCACACCGACGGCCGCCGCTGGCGGGCGACCGTGGCGGAGTCCGCGAGCGAGCCGCCCCGGCCCGAGAGCTGCGGCAAGGCCCCGGGCACCCCGTCCCGGATGGACGTCACCGCCCTTGAGGCCCTCGCCGGATGAACGGGACGGGCCCCGCACCACCCGGTGCGGGGCCCGTCCTGCGACGCTCCGTCAGGCGGCTCCGGCGCCGGTCAGGGCGCGCACCTCCAGCTCGGCGTAGCCGTCCTCGTCGGCGGGCTCCCGGTCCAGCCAGGTGCCGATCGCGCCGGCCAGGAAGCCGAGCGGGATGGAGACCAGGCCGGGGTTCTCCAGCGGGAACCAGTGGAAGTCCATGCCGGGCAGCACCGAGGTCTTCGACCCGGAGACGACCGGCGAGAACAGCACCAGCACCACCGCCGGGATCAGGCCGCCGTACACCGACCAGACCGCGCCGCGGGTGGAGAAGCGCTTCCAGAACAGCGAGTACAGCAGCGTCGGCAGGTTCGCCGAGGCGGCCACCGCGAAGGCCAGGCCGACCAGGAAGGCGACGTTCAGGCGCTGCGCGTACAGGCTGAGCACGATCGCGAGGCCGCCGATCACCACGGCGGAGACCCGGGCCGCGATCACCTCCTCGCGCTCGGACACCTGCCGGCCGCCCTCCCGCCGCCAGGCCCGGGCGTACAGGTCGTGGGCGAAGGCCGCGGAGGAGGCCAGGGTGAGTCCGGCGACCACCGCCAGGATGGTGGCGAACGCGATCGCCGAGATCACCGCGAACAGCAGCAGGCCCCAGGTGGAGCCGTCGCCGCCGCCGAGGTCCAGGGCGAGCAGCGGCACCGCCGTGTTGCCCGCCGAGTTGGACACCCGGAGGTCGTGCCCGCCGACCACCGCGCCCGCGCCGAGCCCGAGCACGATCGCCATCAGGTAGAAGGAACCGATCAGGCCGATCGCCCACATCGTGGAGCGCCGGGCGGCCCGCGCGGTCGGCACCGTGTAGAACCGGCTGAGGATGTGCGGCAGGCCGCCGGTGCCGAGCACCAGCGCCAGGCCGAGGCTGACGAAGTCCAGCCGGTCGAGGGCGCTGGAGCCGTAGTTGAGGCCCGGCCGCAGGTACGCCTCGCCCGCACCGCTGCGCCGTGCGGCGGTCTCCATCAGCGCGCCCAGGTCGCCGTGGAAGCGGGCCACCACCAGCACCGTGAGCAGCACCGAGCCGCCCACCAGCAGGAAGGCCTTGACGATCTGGATCCAGGTGGTGGCGCGCATCCCGCCGACCGTCACGTAGACGATCATCAGGGCGCCGACCGCGATGATGGTCCATGCCTTGGCGGCACCGCTGTTGGTGCCCAGCAGCAGGGCGACCAGGCTGCCCGCGCCGACCATCTGCGCGATCAGGTACATCAGCGTGACGACCATCGACGACAGACCGGCCGCGGCCCGCACCGGCCGCTGGCGCATCCGCAGCGCCAGCACGTCGGCCAGCGTGTACCGGCCCGCGTTGCGGACCAGTTCGGACACCAGCATCAGCACGACCAGCCAGGCGACCAGGAAGCCGATGCTGTAGAGCACGCCGTCGTAGCCGTACAGCGCGATCAGGCCGGTCACGCCGAGGAAGGAGGCGGCCGACAGGTAGTCGCCGGACAGCGCGAAACCGTTCTGCAACGGGGAGAAGTCGCGTCCGCCGGCGAAGAAGTCCTCGGCGGCGTGGCCGCGGCGGCCGACCCAGACCGTGATGGTCAGCGTCACCGCGACGACGACGGCGAACAGGGCGACGGCGAGGCCGTGGTTGGGGTGGTGAGCAGTCATCGCAGCTGGTCCTGGGTGTCCCAGCGCAGTTCGAGGGCGGCTCGATCGCGCTTGGTGCGGGCATTACGGGCGTAGAGCCAGGTGAGCAGGAAGGTCGAGGCGAACTGGCCGAGGCCGAGCGCCCAGGCCACGTTCAGCGGCCCGGCGATCCGGCGGCCCAGCAGGTCGGGCATGAACGCCTCGGCCGTCACGAACAGCAGGTACCAGGCCAGGAAACCGGCGCAGGCCGGGAACACGAACGAGCGGTAGCCCCGCCGGATCTCCCGGAAGGCCTCGCTCTCCTGGACCTTCCGGTACACCGCGCCGCCGATCCGGTCCTCCGGCGGCGCCGCTTCCGCTTCCACGCTGCGCCGCGGCGCCACCACCCGGGGCTGGGGGGGCGCCCCGACCCACCAGTCGACTCTCTCCTGCTGCGCCACTTTGCCGACACCTCATCATTTCGGTCACTCCGACCGAACCATGATGGAGTGTCACAAACCACACAACGAAACCCGTGGAGAAACGTTCTCCCCAGCAATCAACAGTGCTGTACGCCTACCAACTTTCCGAAATTCCATGCTTGAAGGCGTATGCGACGGCTTGCGCCCGGTCCCTGACCGCCGTCTTGGCAAACAGGTTGTTGATATGGGTTTTCACCGTGGCGGGGCTGACGAACAACCTCTCGGCGATCTCCGCGTTGGACAGCCCGGACGCGATCAGCGCCAGCACCTCGGCCTCCCGCTGGGTCAACCCGTCCGGCAGCGCCGCCCGAACCGGCCGCCCGGCCTCGGGCTTCGCGGGCGCGGCGGCCACCGCCGGCCCCGGTTCCGCGACGGGCTGCGCCGGCTCGGCGGCCGCCGGCGCGCCCGACAGCCGCTCCAGCAGCCGCAGTTGGACCTGCGGGGAGAGCCCGGCCGCACCCGAGCGGACGTCCGCCACCGCGCGGGCGATCTCCTCCGCGCCGGCGTCCTTGGTCAGGAAGCCCCGCGCCCCGGCCTGCAGCGCGGAGAACAGCGAGTCGTCGTCGGCGTACGTGGTGAGCACCACCACCTCGGTGCCCGGGTGCTCGGCACGGACCCGGCGGGTGGCCTCCACCCCGTCGCAGCGCGGCATCCGCAGGTCCATCAGCACCACGTCGGGGGCGTGTTCGGCGACCAGCCGCACCGCCTCCTCGCCGTCCGCCGCCGAGCCGACCACCGTGATGCCCGGCAGCAGGCCGAGCAGCATCACGATGCCTTCGCGGACCACGGTCTGGTCGTCGGCGACCACCACCCGGATCGGCCCGCCCGTCATCTCCGAACCCGTCACGCCGGCACCCGCAGCAGCACGCGCCACCCTCCGTCCTCGGGGCCCGCCAGCAGTTCGCCGCCGAGCAACTCCGCGCGTTCGCGCATCCCGAGCAGACCGTACCCGCTTCCGCTGTCCCCCAGCATCGGGTCCGCCCCGCGCGGGGCGCCCGAGTTGCGCACCGTCAGCTCCACCGCGCCGTCCAGGTAGCCGAGCCGGACCGCGACCCGGCCGCCCGGCGCGTGCTTGCGGGCGTTGGTCAGCGCCTCCTGCGCGGTGCGGCGCACCGCCAGCCCGGCCTCCGCGGGCACCGGCCGGGGCACCCCGTCCACCGTCAGCTCGGCCCCGGACTGGGTGGCCAGCTCGGCCACGAACTCGGCGACGGGGGCGAACTCGCCGCGCAGCGCGGACAGCGCCTGCCGGGTCTCGGCCAGGCCGTCCTGGGCCATCCGCCGGGCGGCGACCACCCGTTCACGGATCTCGGCGCGCTCGGCGCCGGCGTCCAGCATCAGCCGGGCCGCCTCCAGGTGCACCAGCTGCGCGGACAGGCTGTGCGCCAGCACGTCGTGGATCTCCCGGGCGATCCTGGCCCGTTCGGCGAGCGCCGCGGACTCCGCCCGGGCCACCTGCGCGGCCCGCTCCTGCGCCAGCAGGGCGCGCTGCGCGGACCGGGCCTGGCTGTCCAGCCGCAGCAGGTAGCCGAGCAGCCCGAGCCCGCCCGCCACGGCCAGCATCACCAGCAGCGAGTCGCCCGACCGCAGGCCGTAACCGACCAGCGCCGCAGCGGCGGTGGCCAGGCCCGCGGCCAGCGGCAGCCGGATCACCGCGAGCACCGCGAGGCCGCACCAGATCACCGAGGCCAGGGTCCTGGCCCCGCCCTCGTCGGCCAGTTCGGCGAACACCAGCAGCCCGGCCGCGCAGGCCAGTGCGGGCCACAGCCTCCTCGCCCGGCAGGTGACGTACCAGCCGGTGAACAGCCCGGCGGCGGAGGCGATCCAGAGGATCGGCGGCAGCAGCCGCCAGCCCGTGTAGTGCTGTTCGGCGAAGGTGCCGAAGGCCACCGTCGACAGCAGGGCGATCCGGCCGAACAACCACAGCGCCATCCGGGCCCGCGAGCGGCTCTCCCGGATCGGGACGTCTCCGGCCGGCCAACGGGTCCAGCGTTCCAGGGTGCTCACCGGATGATCCTCTCGCAATGCCGGTGCCGCCGGCACCCGATGGGGGTCGGCGGCACGGTGCTGACGCTCCGTCAGGCGGCCAGGGCGTGCTTGTCGTCCAGCCGGTGGGCCCGCCAGCCGACGACCGACGAGCGGACCAGCAGCAGCAGGCCGAGCGACAGCATCAGCACGCTGGTGGACTGGTGGACGTGCAGCGCGGTGCCCAGCGCGTACCAGCCGATCCGGATCGCGATCGCGCCGATCCAGGCGAACACGGTGGCGGTGGAACCCTGGGTCCACAGCGCGCCGTCACCGTCGCGCCAGATCCGCATGGTCCAGCCCCAGGCGCACCCCATGCCGAGCGTGGTGACCAGCGAACCGGCCAGGATCAGCGCGGCGGCGCCCTTGTGGGCCGGGTCGATCAGCACCGGGTCGCGCAGCGCCACCGCGGCGAGGATCACCGGCAGCAGCCAGAACCGACGCTCGGTGTCCAGCCGACGGGCCCGCAGCTGCCGGCCCACCACCAGGACGATCACGGCGACGGCGATCAGGACGTTGGACAGGGCGGTCATTTCGGGTGCCTCCTGGACGGGGTTCTTTCGACACCCCGAACGCTACGGAGAACCGGCCGCCGACTCCTCGGAGCGAGGGTGGAACCCGAAGCCGGAAGGGCTCTCCACCCGTGGGTGGAGAGCCCTTCCGCGCGGCTCGCTCAGGCGTCGATCCGGGAGCGGTCCAGGGTGGCCGCCGAGTCCACGATGAACTCCCGCCGCGGCGCGACGTCGTTGCCCATCAGCAGGTCGAAGGTCTTCTCCGCGGACTCCAGGTCGCCCAGGTTGATCCGGCGCAGGATCCGGTGCCGCGGGTCCACGGTGGTCTCCGCCAACTGGTCGGCGTCCATCTCGCCGAGCCCCTTGTAGCGCTGGATCGGGTCCTTCCAGCGCAGCCCCTTGCCCTGGAACTCCAGCAGGGTGCGCCGCAGTTCGGCGTCCGAGTAGGTGTAGTGGTACTTCTCCTGGCCGCGCTTGGGGTTGGTCAGTTCGATCCGGTGCAGCGGCGGCACCGCGGCGAACACCCGGCCCTGCTCGACCATCGGCCGCATGTAGCGGTGGAACAGCGTCAGCAGCAGGGTGCGGATGTGCGAGCCGTCGACGTCGGCGTCGGCCATGAAGATGACCTTGCCGTACCGGGCCTGGTCGATGTCGAAGGTGCGGCCGGAGCCTGCTCCTATGACCTGGATGATCGCCGCGCACTCGGCGTTCTTGAGCATGTCGCTCACCGAGGCCTTCTGGACGTTCAGGATCTTGCCGCGGATCGGCAGCAGCGCCTGGAACTCGGAGTTGCGGGCCAGCTTGGCGGTGCCCAGCGCCGAGTCGCCCTCGACGATGAACAGTTCGCTGCGGTCCACGTCGTCGCTGCGGCAGTCGGCCAGCTTGGCGGGCAGCGAGGAGGTCTCCAGCGCGGTCTTCCGGCGCTGCGCCTCCTTGTGCTGCCGGGCGGCGACCCGGGTCCGGGCGGCGGCGACGACCTTCTCCAGCACGGCCCGGGCCTGGAGCTTCTCGTCCTTCTTCGCGGAGGTCAGGAAGTTCTTCAACTCCTTGGCCACCACCGCCGCCACGATCCGGTTTGCCGCCGAGGTGCCCAGCACCTCCTTGGTCTGCCCCTCGAACTGCGGCTCGGCCAGCCGGACGGTGACCACCGCGGTCAGGCCCTCCAGCGCGTCGTCCTTGGTGATGTCGTCCTCGGCGACCCGCAGCAGCTTGCTGGACCGCAGCACCTCGTTGACGGTCTTGGCGAGCTGCCGCTCGAAGCCGTTGACGTGGGTGCCGCCCTTCGGGGTGGCGATGATGTTGACGAAGGACCGCAGCGTGCTGTCGTAACCGGCGCCCCAGCGCAGCGCGATGTCCACCCCGAGCTCCCGGGTGACCTCGGTCGGGGTCATGTGCCCGAGCTCGTCGAGCACCGGGACGGTCTCCTTGAAGGTGCCCTCGCCGCGCAGCCGCAGCACGTCGGAGACCGGGCGGTCGGGAGCGAGGAACTCGCAGAACTCGCTGATGCCGCCGTCGAAACGGAAGGTCTCCTCCTGGACCTGCTCGCTCTCGGTCAGCCGCTCGTCACGGACCACGATGGTCAGGCCGGGCACCAGGAAGGCGGTCTGCCGGGCCCGGGCGTGCAGCGACTCCAGCGAGAGCTTGGCGTCCTTGAGGAAGATCTGCCGGTCCGCCCAGTAGCGGATCCGGGTGCCGGTGCGGGTCTTGGCGAACCGGCCCTTCTTGGTCAGGCCGCTGCCGGCCGTGAACTTCCCGTCCGGGCCGTCCTCGGCGAACGCGCCGGGGGTGCCGCGCCGGAAGCTGATCGCGTGCGTGGTGCCGGACCGGTCCACCTCGACGTCCAGCCGGGCGGACAGCGCGTTCACCACCGAGGCGCCGACGCCGTGCAGACCGCCGGAGGCCGCGTACGAGCCGCCGCCGAACTTGCCGCCCGCGTGCAGCTTGGTCATCACCACCTCGACGCCGGACAGCCCGGTCTTGGGCTCCACGTCCACCGGGATGCCGCGGCCGTTGTCCCGCACCTCGACCGAGCCGTCCTGGTGCAGCAGCACATCGATGTGGTCGCAGAAGCCGCCGAGGGCCTCGTCCACCGAGTTGTCGATGATCTCCCACAGGCAGTGCATCAGACCGCGACTGTCGGTCGACCCGATGTACATGCCCGGCCGCTTGCGGACCGCCTCCAGCCCCTCGAGGACGAGCAGATGCCGCGCGGTGTAGTCGGACCCGCCCTCACCGGTCACCAGAGAGGACGGGACGGTCTTTTCTCCACTCACGCTCTGCACTCCTCCATGATGTTGACGGACACCCCGCATGCTCTCAGCAACTGAGACTTCGGCCGCCGAGGCCCGCGCGCCTTGTACGCGCTGCGCGAACACGACTCCCACCGCGGACGCGGCCCCCACCCTGCCATCTCCTGCCGACACCACGGGTCCTGGCGGACCGGGGCGGCCGGAGAGGGCGGCGGAGCTGCTGTGATGCGGTCAAACGGGGTCCGGGACGGGGCTTATGCTCCAACCCAGCGGAGGATTATGCTACGCGGACCTCGCACCCCGGCCCGATCGGGCGTTCGAGGTGATTGGCAGACCATCGGAATCGGTACGCATGAACCACCGGTGCCCGGGGCACGCCCTCATCAACGAGACAGCAGAATCCTCAAAGAGAAAAGCCACGAGCGGGAACGAATTCGACCTGGTTGGATGTTGATCCTGGTACACAGCTCGTCGAGCTAGAGAAGAGGCGACGTGACTACTGTTCTGACCCCTGCGAGCCCGCTCACCGCGGCAGACCGCTGCGACCGTTGCGGCGCTCAGGCCTACCTGCGCGTCGTCCTTTCCAGCGGCGGAGAGCTGCTGTTCTGCGCCCACCACGGGCGTAAGTTCGAGCCCGAGCTCAAGAAGATCGCCGTGGAGATACACGACGAGAGCGACCGCCTCTCCGGCACCGCGGCAACGGCTGCCGAGAGCGAGCGCTGACGCTCCCGCTCGAACCCCGAGCTGCCTGAGCGGCCGGGCGGCCCACCCTTCGGGGTGGGCCGCCCGGCCGTGGCGTTTTCCCGGCCGCCGCGGCAGGTCGTGTCGGGCACGTCACAGCACGTTCTGCACGGACTCCGCCACCGCCGAGATCCGGGTGTACACCCCGGGGTGCTCGGCCTCCGCGCAGCCCGCCCCCCAGGAGACCAGACCGGCCAACCGCCCGCCCACCACCAGTGGGCCGCCGCTGTCGCCCTGGCAGGCGTCCCGGCCGCCGCGCTCCTCCCCCGCGCACACCATGCTGCGCGCGTCGTACGCGCTGTCCCGGCCGCCCGGGTAGGCGTGCCCGCAGTCGGCGTCCGAGATGATCGGCACCGTCACCTGCCGGAGCGTGTTCGAGTAGTTGCCGGTGCCCCGGGTGTCGCCCCAGCCGAACACCGTCGCCGGCGTGCCCGCCGCGTACGGCCGGCTCTCGCCCGGAGCCACCATCTCCAGCACCTGCCGGTCGTTCTGCGGCTCGGCCAGCGTGAGCACCGCCACATCGCGGCTGTTCGCGGCGAAGCTGTAGTTCGGCTCGATCCACACCCCGCTGACCGCCACCTCCCGCCCCGCGCTGCCCCGGAGGTCGTCCCGACCGACGATCACCCGCAGCGAGGGCCGCTGGGTCGGCCGACCGGTGCTCTCGTCGTAGAAGCAGTGCGCGGCCGTCACCACCTTGGTCGGAGTGACCAGCGCCCCACCGCAGAACTGCCCCGAACGGGCCGAGCCGAACTGCGGACGGCTGGACAGCGCCACCATCCACGGATGGTCACCGGTGCTCGCGCCCGTCCCCCCGACGATCCGCCGCTGCGCGACGGCCTGGCCGGCCGCACCCAGCGCGATCAGCGGGACGGGCAGGGCGGCCACGGCGACGAGCGCGACCGCCCGGCGGCGGAGCCGAGGCGCGGACGGGTCCAGGATGGGCACCGGTTCTCCAGGGGTTCGGCGGGCAGGCGTGGGACGTTGCACCGGTCGGAGTGCGACAACCTGCCCAGCGTAGTCATCCGATCACCCAACGTGCCGCGCATGCGCGCACCGGCCACTCCATCGGGCGACGCCCGGACATGCGAACGGGCCCCTCCGCCGGTGGCGAAGGGGCCCGTCCAGGTGACTCGGGCTGACGGAGGATCAGTCCAGGTAGTCGCGCAGCACCTGGGAACGCGACGGGTGGCGCAGCTTCGACATGGTCTTCGACTCGATCTGACGGATGCGCTCGCGCGTCACGCCGTAGACCTTGCCGATCTCGTCCAGCGTCTTCGGCTGACCGTCGGTCAGGCCGAAGCGCATCGAGACCACGCCCGCCTCGCGCTCGGACAGGGTGTCCAGCACCGAGTGCAGCTGCTCCTGGAGCAGGGTGAAGGAGACCGCGTCGGCCGGGACGACCGCCTCGGAGTCCTCGATCAGGTCACCGAACTCGCTGTCGCCGTCCTCGCCGAGCGGGGTGTGCAGCGAGATCGGCTCGCGGCCGTACTTCTGGACCTCGATGACCTTCTCCGGGGTCATGTCGAGTTCCTTGGCCAGCTCCTCCGGGGTGGGCTCGCGGCCCAGGTCCTGGAGCATCTGGCGCTGCACGCGGGCGAGCTTGTTGATGACCTCGACCATGTGCACCGGGATGCGGATGGTGCGGGCCTGGTCGGCCATGGCGCGGGTGATCGCCTGCCGGATCCACCAGGTCGCGTAGGTGGAGAACTTGTAGCCCTTGGTGTAGTCGAACTTCTCGACCGCACGGATCAGACCGAGGTTGCCCTCCTGGATCAGGTCCAGGAACAGCATGCCGCGGCCGGTGTAGCGCTTGGCCAGCGAGACCACCAGGCGGAGGTTGGCCTCCAGCAGGTGGTTCTTGGCGCGGCGGCCGTCCTCGGCGATGATCTCCAGCTCGCGCTTGAGCTTCGGGGCGAGCTTGTCGGCCTGGCTCAGCTTGTCCTCGGCGAACAGGCCGGCCTCGATGCGCTTGGCGAGCTCGACCTCCTGCTCGGCGTTGAGCAGCGGGACCTTGCCGATCTGCTTCAGGTAGTCCTTGACCGGGTCGGCGGTGGCGCCGGCCACCGCGACCTGCTGCGCCGGAGCGTCGTCCTCGTCGTCGTCGGAGAGCACGAAGCCCTGGTCCGACTCCTCCTCGGGGCCCTCTTCCTTGCCGTCGCCGGGCAGGGCCACGTCTTCGAGGAGCTCCTCCTCGCCGACCATGTCCTCGTCGCCCTTGGCGCCGGGCTTGCCGGCCGCGGTCTTCTTGGCGGCGGTCTTCTTCGCGGGAGCGGCGGCCTTCTTGGCCACCGCCTTCTTCGCCGGAGCGGCCTTCTTGGCAGCCGTCCGGGCCTCGGCGAGACCGATGGTCTCGACGACGGTGACCTCACCGGTCGTCACGGCGGCGGCCACGGCCACCGACGGGGACACGGTCGCGTTGGGGGCGATCCGCACCGGGGGCTTGGTCTGGGCGACCGGCGTGCGGGTGGTGACCGCCTTGGTCGCGGTGCGCTTGGTGGTGCTCTTGGCCGCGACGCTCTTGCGCTTGGCGCCGGCCGGCTCGGCCGCGCTGACCATCAGCTCCACCCCCTCCTCAATCAGCACCTGGTTGAGGCTGCGCATGACGTTCTTCCACTTGGTGACCGGGATCTGGTCCGCCTCGAACGCGTGGCGCACGTCGTCACCGGCGATCTGCCCCTGGGCCTTGCCCCGCTCGATGAGCGCCAGCAGTGCCGCGGACTCGGCGATCTCGGGGGGAAGCGAACGGGATGTGCTGGCCGACACGAACAACCTCTCGGACGATGAGTGGACGATCCCGCACCGACCGCCCGAGGAACTCGGGTGGCTGGACGGTGACCGGGGTCTGCAGGACGGCAGCAGCGCCGCGCACCAACACAGCCGTCTGGTCTGTGGTGGTATTCCGGAGCTGCTTCCGCTCCGTACACATCGCTGCCGCCACTCAAGTGTTACGCATGCCCGTCGTGGCGCCCGTCACACCACCCGGCGGCCGGTACGGGCTGCCCCGGGCGGCCTATCGCCGACCGGCTCGCGGGCCGATCTGCCACCGGCCCGCCATCCGCCCGCCATCGGCCTTTCGGGGCCTCTGCGGCCGCTCACTAGCCGGTCCGCGCCCGGCCCGGGCGGGTCCGCTCGGGCCAGCTCGAGCCTCTCCGCTCGGGTCGGCCCGGGTGGGCGACGGGTGTGGCGCGGGCAACTGTGTGGGACGCGACACGCCGATGGCCCCCCGGCTGCGGGTGGAGCAGCAGAAGGGCCATCCGTTCGGAACGGGCTGGGCTGGACCGCTCAGTGCTCCCGCGGGGCGGGGACGGCGTGCTCGACGTCCGGGTGGACGGTGAGCAGCGCGCGGACGGCGGCCTCGGCGGCGGTGCCGTCACCGGTGCCGAGCGCGTCGACCAGCCGGGTGTGCAGGCCGACCGCCGACTCGGACGGGCGCTCGCAGGTGGTGCCGGAACCGCCGGACACCTGGAGCGCGCCGGCCACGATCCCGGACAGGTGCTCCAGCATCCGGTTCCCCGCCATCTGCAGCACCAGGCCGTGCAGCTCGGCGTCGGCGCGGGCGTAGCTGACCAGGTCGCCCTGGCTGCCGGCCTGGCTCATGATCTCGGTCAGCTCGACCAGCCGGTGCTGGACGTCCTCCCGGCCGTGGCCGGCGGCGAGACGGGCGGCCAGCGGCTCGATCGCCCAGCGCAGCTCGAACAGCTCGCGGCGCTGCTCGTCGCGCTGCGGGCCGAAGGCGCGCCACTCGATGATGTCCGGGTCCAGCAGGTTCCAGTCGCTGACCGGACGGACCCGGGTGCCGACGTTCGGCCGGGCCGAGACCAGGCCCTTGGCCTCCAGCACCCGGAGCGACTCGCGCACCACGGTGCGGGAGACCTCGAAGCGCTGGCCGATCTCCTCCGGCACCAGCGGGCGGTCGGCGCCCAGGTCGCCGGAGACGATCATCTGGCCGAGCTGCTGGACCAGCTGGCCGTGCAGGCCGCGGCCGCGGCTGCTGGTGGTCTTCCGACCGGCCCGGGCGAGTTCGTTCTCCGCCCCCTCCCAGCGGGGGGCGGGTGGCATCGGGCGGTCGGCGTACGGGAAGCGGTCCAGCTCGGAGGCGGAGATCGACTCGGCCTGGCGAGCGGCGGTCACGGTGGGGTGCGCAAGGGTACTCACGCCATCCTTTGTCGGCGATCGGCGGAGCCGTCTTGAGCATTCTCCTGAAAAGCACACGAAAGGGTGATCGGCAGTGTCTGGATAATTGACTTCTTATCAGCCAGAAATGCGCATATCGGTCATCCCGGCTTCATCCCGACCCGAATTCGGCGACGGTTCAGGACCGCGCTTCACGGCCCCGGCGTGAGGGTTGACGCCGGGTCGGCGGAGCTTGTCGCACCGTCAGCGCCGGTCACCGAATTCCGCGGTGTGCGAGGCGCCTGGGGGAGGTGCCTGCGGTGCGTGAGGTGCTTGCGGAAGGTGCCTGCGATGCGTGAGGTGCTTGCGGTGCTTGCGGTGCGCAGGCACGCCGGGGTCCGGGGCTGCGGGGATCACTACAGTGCGCGGCGGCGGAGCTGGGCCGCCAGTACGGCCAGCACCAACAGGGCGGCCGGGGCCAGCAGGGCGACGACGACCACTCTGTCCAGTGCCGCCGCCGTCCGGTCGGTGGCCTCGTGGACCAGGTTCAGGCCGTACTGGAAGGGCAGCAACTCCCCCACCCAGAGCGGCCAGTTCCGGCCGAAGTGGTGCAGCAGCAGACCGGCGGTGGGCTCCAGCAGAGCGGGCGTCGCGCAGGTGAGCAGGAACCCCACGACGGCACTGCGCACCAACGCCGCCAGCAGCAGGCCGGCCCAGCCGCCGGCCACCACCAGCGCCAGGTACGCCGGGAGCGGGCGACCGATCCCGCCCACCGCGAACGGACCCGCCGCCGGGGCGGGCGCCAGGCCCGGGAGGGCCGCCAGATCCGCGGGGCGCGGCTGTGCGAACACCGTCGAGGGGTCCACCGTGCCGGGCAGCGCGAACCGGACCAGCAGGGCGTTCACCACCAGCGTCAGCACCGCCAGCAGGACCGCTGCCGCCCCGACCACCACCAGCTTCGCGGCCAGCGCACCGAGCCGGCGTCCCAGGCGCACCCGGGACGCGGCCAGGCCCGGCCAGCGCATCTCGTTGCTGTACGCCAGCGCGCCGAGCGCCGCCGCGGCCAGCGCGGTCAGCGGGAGCGGCAGCCACGGGACCACGCCGGCCATCGCGCGCATCGCCCCCGGCACCGCCAACTTCCCTGCCGGGAAACGCTGGACCGCCACCGCCGCCAGCGCCGCGTTCAGCAGCACCGCCGCCGCGACCACCACCCACGTGGAGCGCACCCCGCGCAGCCGACGCACCTCACAAACCACCAACCGCACGGTCTCACTCACTCCCGTTCTCGTCGCCGACGGCGCGCCTGCGCACCGGACTCGCCCCGCTCTCGCCCGCCACCACCTGCGTCCGACCCACCGCCGGCCCGACCGGCCTGGCCTGGCCCGCCGAACGCAACTCCGCGG
Source organism: Kitasatospora griseola (assembly GCF_044999035.1). Lineage (NCBI taxonomy): Bacteria > Bacillati > Actinomycetota > Actinomycetes > Kitasatosporales > Streptomycetaceae > Kitasatospora > Kitasatospora griseola. Next base: position 2,839,542 of record NZ_CP173360.1, read on the forward strand.
CATGGACCGGCCGGAGACGCACATGCGACCGCCCCTGCTCCGGCACCGGCTCCGGCTGCGCCTGCTGCTGCGACTGCGGCTGCGGCTGCGGCTGCGGCTGCGCGGGTGTTCGTCCGGCGGCCCGTCCGGGAGCCGAGGCGTGACCAACTCCGGTGATCCGGGCGGGAGTCAGCAGCTCCGCGTCGGTCGGGTTGGCGGCCAACTGCTCGGCGTCGAGCACGATCGGCGTGGGCGCGACCGGCGCGGGTTCGGCGGGTGCGACCGACCGCTCGAGGGGCACCCGGCGAAGTGGGGAGGCACCCCGAGGCGTCCGGCGGATGAGGTCGACGGGGGCCTCTGCCGGAGCGGACGGGGCGGGTGGCGCGGGCGGGTCGGGGACGAGGGCGGCGGCAGCCCAGCGACCGGTCTGCAGGCCGCGGTGGTCGAGGGTGCGGTGCTCGCCGGTCCGGCGCTCGGCGTCGGGTGCGGCGGCCGGGCGGCCGACGGTGGCGGGCCTCGGGGTGTCGGAGGCCGGGGCCGGGGCTGCTGCCGGGCCGAGGGCGGGAACAGGGCCGGTTCCAGGGGCGGGGGCGATCCGGGGCCGCTCACCGGTGTTCTGACGGACCGTCCGGATCACGACCTCTCCGGAGCGGCCCGAGCCGCTGGGCAGAGCGGCCGGGAACGAGATCGGGCGCTGCACCACCCGGTCGGCCAGCTCGTGCAGCAGGACGCCGTTGCGGTAGGCGAGTTCACCGATCTCGGTGCGGCCGATGCCGCTCACCGCGAGACCGGCTCCGCCCTCCCGCCGGACCTGCGCGCCCTGGGCGACCAGCAGGTCCGCGAGGCGGGCCATCTGCGGGCCGCGGACCAGGACTTCGGGGTGCAGCCGGGTGCGGCGGAACTCCACCACGGGCTGGTCGGCGGCCAGTCGACCGGCGTCCAGGGTGACCACCCGGTCGGCGAGCGCTGCGGCCTCCTCCGGGCTGCGGGTGGACATCAGCACGGTGCCGCCCGTCAGCGCGAAGGACCGCAGGTAGCCGTGCAGCCACTCCTCACTGCGCGGCGAAAGGCCCTCGGTCGGGGCGTCCAGGAGCAGCGTCGTGGGATCGCCGAGCAGGGCGGCGGCCAGGGCGAGCCGACGGTGCATGCCGGGCGAGAAGGTGCCGATCCGGTGGTCGGCGACGGGAGCCAGACGGACCTGCTCCAACAGGTCGTCGGCCCGCCGCACCGGGACGCCGACCGCCCCCGCCAACATCCGCAGGTGCGCCCGGGCCCGCTGGCCGGGGTGCCCGGCCTCCGGCCTGCCGGACGGGACCAGGACGCCGATCTCCCGCTCCGGACGCCGGATCCGCCGGTAGGTGCGGCCGCCGAACAGGGCCAGGCCGCGGCCGCGTTCGAGCTCCACCATCAGCCGGAAGGCAGTGGACTTGCCCGCCCCCTCGTCCCCCAGCAGCGTGGTGACCGTCCCCGGCCGGGCCTCGAAGGTCAGGTCCAGCACCGCCGGGGGATGGCCCCTTCGGTACGTCTTGGTCAGTCCGGTGATTTGGATCATCGCCGCCCGCTCCCTCGCCCGCCGACAGACCGGGGTTCGTCCGCCAGGCCTGAGCCTGCACAGTAGGACGCGGAAGCGTTGAAACCAGGCATTCCGGATGCATCGTGGACGGTGTTAGCGCCTAGCTCACCCGAACAGGGGACAGTGATCTCACGCCACTGACGCCTCCCCCATGAGCCGTCGCCGTCCCGCCCGCACGGAACCGGCCCATCTCATCTCACGAGCAACTCGTCCTCGGCGACGGCGGGTACGGCCCCGCCGAACTCGGGCGTCAGGCCTCGGGGCGGAGCATCGGCGGGTTGAGCACCGTCGCCCCGCCGGCGGTGAACAGCTGGGCGGGACGGCCGCCCTGACGGGTCGTCGTGTCGCCGGAGGGCAGCAGGAAGCCCGGGGTGCCGGTGACCTTGCGGTGGAAGTTCCGCGGGTCCAACACCACGCCCCAGACGGCCTCGTACACCCGGCGCAGCTCGCCGACGGTGAACTCCGGCGGGCAGAAGGCCGTCGCCAGCGAGGAGTACTCGATCTTCGACCTGGCCCGCTCCACGCCGTCCGCGAGGATCTGGCCGTGGTCGAAAGCCAGCAACTCGCCGTCGTTCCGGTCCACACCGAACAGCTCGCTGACCGGCGCCCAACGGGCACTGCTGGCGTCACCGCCCGCACGGGGCGAGGGCAGGTCCGGGGCGAGCACCAGGTACGCGACGCTCACCACCCGCATCCGGGGGTCACGCTGCGGGTGGCCGTACGTGGCCAGCTGTTCCAGGTGCGCACCGAACGGATTCTGCCCGGCCAGCACTTGGCCCGGCGCGGACTGTGCCCGCAGCCCGGTCTCCTCCGCCAACTCCCGGGACGCCGCCTCGGCCAGACCCTCGTCCGGCCGCACGAACCCACCGGGCAGCGCCCAGTAGCCCTGGAACGGCGCCTCGCCACGCTTCACCAGCAGGGCGCACAGCTCATGGTCGCGCACCGTCAGCACCACGAGGTCAACCGTGACTGCGAACGGGGGGAAGGCCGACGGGTCATAACGCGACATGCCGCCGATCTTAGTCGTCTCTCTGACGATAAACACAGACCACAGCCCTGCTCCCGTCTCCTCCGGCGTTCCTTCCCGTCCCCATTCCCGCCCGCCGGACCGTCCGTAGACCGTCCGCAGACTGCCCGTAGACCGCCCGCAGACCGTCCGCAGACTGCCCGTAGACCGCGTCCGTAGACCGCCCGCAGACTGCCCGTAGACCGCGTCCGTAGACCGCCCGCAGATCGTCAGCTGGCGGCCAGTTGCAGGAACGACGGAGCCTCCTCCACCACTGCGACACCGATCCGGCTGACCCGGACCGAGAACGGCTCGCCGGCCACCCGCAGGCCGGTCAGTTCCAGTGCACCCAGGGGTGCGGTGCTCGCCGGGCGGGTGGCCACCCGCCCGGACGGGACGTCGGGCCGGACACCGGCCAGCGAGAGCACCAGGTGAACGGCGGCGGCCGCCGACATGGCGGCCGGACGGCAGGCCGCCGGGTGCGGCACCGGTGGGCAGTCGGCGACCTTCTGCTCACCCGCGTACATCTCCGGCAGCCGGTACTCGAAGTGCGCGGACGCCTCCAGCAGGCCTTCCAGGAGGATCTCGGCCTCCCGCTCGAAGCCCGCGTCCACCAGCCCGCTCACCGCGAGCGCGGTCTCCTGCACCCGCACCACACCGCTGCGGTGGCCGAGCGGGTTGAACCGTGGGGACTTCGCGCTCAACGTCCGCAGGCCCCACCCGCAGTCGAGCTCGGGTGCCACCAGCCGCTGTGCGAGCAGCCTGGTCTGCTCCCGGTCGAGCAGGCCCTCGTGCAACTCGCCCTCGGCGGCCAGACCGACGTCGAACAGGTGCACCAGGGTGGAGGCGAGGGCCGGCACCGGCCGGTCCGACGCCAGCAGCGCGGCCGCCGGGCGGCCTCCTGACAGGTCGTCGATCCAGAACTGCGCGCGGAACCGTTCCCTCAACTCGGCCGCCCAGGCCCGCCACTCCGCCGCTCCGGGACGGTCGAACGCCTCCAGCAGGTCCGCACCCTGAAGCGCCGCGCGGTGCGCCTGCGCCTGAACTTCGCACCTGGCCGGACCGGGCCGCGCGGCCCGCTCCTCCGCCGAACGGCCGAGGTCGGTGACGAACCCGACCGGTCCGTCCGGCCCCTCCGCCACCGCCGCGCGCAGCGCCCCGAGGGCGCGCTCCGCGGCCGGCAGCAGCTCGGCGACCTCGGCCCGGGGCAGTCCCCAACGCCAGGCCTCCGCCAGCACGGTGACGAACAGCAGGGTCGCCTCCGTGGCCGTGCAACTCGCCGGCAGCTCGGGACCGCCGTGCCGCAGCGGCCCAGGGATCACACCGTCCATCGTCTGCGCCGCCGTGCCGCTCTCCGCACCGGGAGCGGGCGAACTGCCCGCTCCCTGGGCCGAGCCGGGCTGCGCTGCCGAAACGCCGCCCGAGCCGCCGGACGACCCACCGGCTCCCGCCGGGCTCCCGGCCTGGGACGGGCCGACCGGCGACAGACTTGACGCACCATCAGCAATGGCGCCCTCGGTCGTCCGGGCGGCACCCGCCGACTGCTGGGGTGCGAGGTGCTGGCGACGAGCCGTTGCGCGGAGCGTTCCGGCGGCGAGCCGGGTGCCGAGCGGCAGCGTCATCCGGGCCGCCCAGAGCGCATCCGCGGCGGTGAGGCCGAAACGCCATGGTGCGCCCGAGGCGGTGTAGAGATCGGTCGGACGGTCCGCGTCCGCGAGCAGCAGCCCGCTCAGTGTGTCCAGGGCACGGCCGACCAGGCGGGCGGCGCGACGGTCGTCTGCCCGGACCTCGGGCTCCGACCAGGGCAGCGGCACACCCGGGCCGCGCCCCGTCGGTGGACGACCCGTCGACGGGCTCTCCAGCTCCACCTGCAGGTCCACGGACCAGCGGGCCCCGGGCTGAACCTCCAAGTCCCACCGGAGCACGCCCGCGCCGGCCAGCACCGCGTGCGGCGACGGGCGAGCGCTGACGGTGGCCGCGCGACCCTGCCCGGCCCAACGCAGGCCCGAGGACTGGACCTGGCCCGGCAGGTCGGCCGAACGTCGGCCCGCCGCGATGTCGGTGAGCTGGCCCAGGTCGGTGCCCAGGGCGATCTCCAGCGGGATCCGGGCCGGCCGGGCACCGGTGTTCCGAACCGTCACTGTCTCCGCACCGTCCGCGTGCCGCAGCCGTTCGACCGTCAGCGCCGGATCCGGATCGAGGTCGCCCGGCACCCGGACCGAGCCGAGGAAGCGCGCCGCCGCCGCGGACGTCAAGGTGCCCTGGAGCGGAACCGGTTCCATGCCACCGAGCCGCAATTCCATCCTGGCCAGAGTCCGCACTCCGTGCCGGAAGAAGCCGTGGAGGTTCTGGCCCCGCAGCTGCCCGTCCGGGCCGGACGCCGCCATGCCCGGGGCGTTGACGCACAGGATGTCGTGCGCCGCCGAGGGCTGCGGCCGCGGCACCGCCGCCGGAGCCGCTTGACGGGCCGTCACCGGCGCGGCCGCACCGGCCACCTGCTCCGACCGAGCACCCGGCCCACCGGGCGACGCTCCGGGGGGAGCTGACGGGTGGTCGGCGCGTGGCGCTGCTCCGCCCCGCCCCGGAGCCGGCGCCCCTGGGCCCGGCCTGGTCGGGGTTCCGTAGGGCGGCGTGGCAGTCCCGTACGGCGGGGTCGGGGTGCCGTACGGCGGAGTCGCGGCACCGTGGGACGGAGCAGCCCCTGGGGCATACGGCGTGGGCGTGGTGAGGGTGCCGTACGGCGGGGTGGCCCCCGGCGCGTACGGCGTGGGCGCGGTGGGCGTGCCGTACGGAGGTGTGCCGAGCAGCACTCCCTGCGGCTGGGCAACGGCGCCCGCAAGTGGTGTGCCGTACGCCGGGGTTCCGGGCCCATGGATGCCGGGGGCAGCGGCACCGGGAACCACCGGGCCCGCGCCGGGCGCCCCAGGGGCGTAGCCGGTGGGTGTCGGCGCACCGGTGGGGGTGCCGTACGGGGGCGTGGCCTGACGGGGGTTCGATGGGCCGGCCGGGTGTGGGGGAACAGGGGGAGCCGATGCTCCGGCGGGTGCCGGAGTGCCGCCCGGTGCGGGCGGGTTGGTGGGCGGCAGCGGGTGGGACGCTGCGTGGGGTGGCCTTGAATCGGTCACCAGGCTCTCCTCCCCTCGGTCGGCCGACGGCTGCGTGCCCGGCCGGCCGCGAGCGTGCTCGATCGCGGACTGTGCTGCTCTGCCGCCGGAACACGCGGCTCTGACCTGGGCAGGACCCGACTGCTGGTGCCCCGCCCCGGCCGGGGTGGTGTCCCGGCCCGGACGCCAAGGTCGCCCGTGGCCCGGTCGCGCCGGGTCGAGCGACACGTGACCGGTGCCCGACACGGTCGCCCTGGCCGCTACTGGCCCGGCGGTGCCGGTTCGAATGGCGGCGTTCCGCAAGTTGAACGCAGCACACCTGTCCCAGGTCACGCCTGTCCGGCGGACCTCCGGTCGAATGCGGCCACGCACCGCCGTCCCTTCGGCGGTCTGCGGCCGACACCCGGGGTGCCCGCTGTGTCGTGGCGCCGTTCGGGGTTCTCCGCATGTGACGGACGGCCCCCGGCGGCTCCTGTCCGCCGTCAGGATACGGTGCGAGCACGACGACGGAACCACCGGTGACCTCGGTGATCTGCGCCGCAACCAGCCTGTGACCAGCTCACACCTAGGAGTTGCATGTCCTCCCTCAGCCGCATCCCCGGGATCGTCACCACGGACCATGTCTTCCGGGTGCCGCTGGACCACGGCACTCCGAGTGGCGAGGCGATCAAGGTCTACGCCCGCGAGGTGGTCGCAGCCGGACGCGAGCACGACGACCTTCCGTGGCTGCTGTACCTGCAGGGCGGACCGGGTGGCAAGGCCAACCGGCCGCTCGGCCGGGACGGTTGGCTGGACCGGGCGCTCGACGACCACCGGGTGCTGCTGCTGGACCAGCGCGGTACCGGCCGCTCCACCCCCGCCAACCGGCAGACGCTCGCCCGGCGCGGCGACGCCCGCCGGCAGGCCGACTACCTGGCGCACTTCCGCGCCGACTCCATCGTCCGGGACGCCGAGCTGATCCGCCGCCAACTGCTGGGCGAGGACGGCCGGTGGAGCCTGCTGGGACAGAGCTTCGGCGGCTTCTGCACCCTCACCTACCTCTCGCTGGCCCCGGAGGGCCTGCGCGAGGCGTTCGTCACCGGTGGCCTCGCCGGTCTCCGGCGCTCGGCGGACGAGGTCTACCGCGCGGCGTACCCGCGGGTCGCCCGCAAGAACGCCGGACACTACGCGCGATTCCCCCAGGACGTGGCGGCGGTACGGCGAATCGCGGCGCACCTGATCGAGCAGCCCGCGACCCTTCCGGACGGCGGGGTGCTCACCGTCCAGGCCTTCCAGGCGCTGGGCATGATGCTGGGCAGCGGCACCGGCTCCTACGTCCTGCACTACCTGCTGGAGGAAGCCTGGGTGGAGGGGCCGGACGGGTCGGAACTCTCCGACACCTTCCTGGCGGGGGCGCAGACGCACCTGTCCTTCGCCCAGGGGCCGCTGTACGCCGTGCTGCACGAGTCGATCTACGGGCAGCGCTCGGTCGATTCCGGCGCCACCGACTGGTCGGCGGAGCGGGTGCGCAAGGAGTTTCCCGAGTTCGACGCCGAGGCGGCGCTGGCTGCGGACCGACCGGTGCTGCTCACCGGCGAGATGATCTACCCCTGGATGTTCGAGACCGACCCGTCGCTGCAGCCGCTGCGCGAGACGGCTCAGCTGCTGGCCGAGCGCACCGACTGGCCCGACCTGTACGACCCGCAGCGCCTGGCTACGAACCAGGTACCGGTGTACGCGGCGGTGTACCACGACGACATGTACGTGGACACGGCACATTCGCTGGAAACCGCGGACGCGGTGGCCGGTGTGCGGACGTGGATCACCAACGAGTGGGAGCACGACGGGGTGCGGGTGAGCGGCCGCCGGGTGCTGGACCGTCTGATGCGAATGGCGCGGGGCGAGATCTAGCCGCTCGCCGCGCGGGCGGGGGATGAACGTACGCATGTCAGCCTCCGAGGAACTGCTGGTGTCGGGGTGCTCTGCTGCGGGCCCTGGGGATTCGTGGCGGTGCGGCCCCGAGCGCGCGCCGTCGGTGCTCACCGCCCGGTCGGCCGAAAGCGGCTGACGCTGCGTCGGGCGCGGAGGTCGGCTGACCGCCGCCTGGGCTGCCGTCCTCACCGGGCTCGGAACTGCCCGGCCCGGGCTCGGAGCACTCCCGGCCCGGCCCGGGTTCGCCCGGCCCCGCCTCGGCGGCTCGCACCGGCTCGATACTGTCGCGGGGTGTGGGCCCGGGCCGGACGGCGGGTGCTCCCGAGGGGCCGCCGGGCCGTTCGGCTCCTGTCCGCCCGCCGGGCGGCGGGAGTTCGGGGGCCGACGGGAGCCCCGCCCCGCGCAACCGGGTGGTGCGTTCGCTCCGGACCACCCGGAGCAGAGCCTCCGGGGCGATTCCGGAGTTCAGCGATTCGTAGAGCAGCTGGGCCAGGGTGTAACCGGGATCCAGTTCCAGTGCTCTGGCCAGCACGACCCTTGCCGTGGCGGGGTCGCCGGCCAACCAGGACGTCCAGGCCAGCAACGTCATCGGCGGGGCGGCCAGGTGCTCGAACGGGTCGACGCAGCGTTGGATGAGATAGCGCCACAGTTTCTGAGCGGTGGCGAGTTCGTGCGGTTCGGCGTATTCGGCGGCGCGATCGCGGCCCAGTTTGTCCTGCAGGCCGATCAGGAGACGGGCCGTGCGCTTGGTGTCGAGCTCCCGGGCGCCGTTGCGGAACTCGGCCATCGCGCTGGCCAGCAGCTCGTCCGTACGCTCTACCGCCGCATGGCGGCCGTCGGGGCCGGCCAGCTCACGGATGAACGGCGGCCCGGCGTCCTCCAAGGCGCGACGCTGCACCTCTCGGAGCGGCGGGCCCACCGGTGCCAGGCCGGCCACGATCGCCTTGCGGCTGCCCCGTGGGGCCAGGCCCGCGAAGGTGGCCGCGACGGCGAGCGAGCTGGGCTGGTGGGCAGCGCGGACCGGAGTGCCGTCCGGCGGACAGCAGTCGACTCCGGTGCACAGGAAGGACCACCAGCGGCTCGCGGAGACGCACAGCGCCTCCTTGACGATCACCTGCTCGTTCTGGAAGGCCTGAGTGAGTGCGGCCGCCAGTGGGCGGAGCTCCGCCAGTACGGCCTGAGCGCCCTCGGGCGCGGGCGTGCCGTCGGCGGGATCCCGGCACAGGTAGAGCAGGACTTGAACGGGGCGGCGGTCGCGCTGTTCGGACAGCTCGACCAGTAGCCGGGCGGATTCCTCGGCGGTGCGCTCCCAGGACTCCGGATCGGTCGGAATGTCGATCCGGATCACCCCGCCCTGGTCGAGCGAGGGGCCCTGCAGGCCCACCGCGACGATGCTGTCGTCGGGGAAGAAGCCCAGCAGGTAGGGGAGCATCTCCGCCATGTCGGCGGGGCCGCGCAGCCGGACCGGGAGGTGGCCGGGGAGCGGGGAGTGCTTGGTGGTGCGGTCGTCTGCGGTCATGGCGGAAAGCCTGGACCCGATTCCGCCACCACTGCGGATATTTCGTCTGCCCTGTGGATAAACCGGGGGGTTCAGCATCAGCTCCCCCGAATGGCGGACAATTCTGGCCCGAACAGCGCGATCCGGAGGCATATCACCGGATAAAAGCCAGGTTGTCCACAGCCTGGCATTCGCGGTCCGTCCGTGGAGCACGGTATCCATGACCTCATGCAGACGCGCGAACTCCACCTGACCACTCCAGCCGACCGCGACGCCGTCCGGGCCGCCGCGGAAGCGGTGCTGCACGACCTCGCCGGGCCCGCCGCGAGGCTGCGCGAGGACCAGTGGAAGGCGATCGAGGCCCTGGTGGTGGACAGTCGCCGCGCCCTGGTGGTGCAGCGCACCGGCTGGGGCAAGTCCGCCGTCTACTTCATCGCCACGGCACTGCTCCGCGCGCGCGGCGCCGGCCCGACGGTGATCGTCTCGCCCCTGTTGGCGCTGATGCGCAACCAGGTCGAATCGGCCGCCCGGGCGGGCATCCACGCCCGAACGATCAACTCGGCCAACCCGGAGGAGTGGGAGGAGATCCAGCAGGAGGTCGCCGACAGCCGCGTCGATGTCCTGCTGGTCAGCCCGGAGCGGCTCAACAACCCCGACTTCCGCGACCACGTGCTGCCCAAACTGGCCGCCTCCACCGGCCTGCTGGTGGTGGACGAGGCGCACTGCATCTCCGACTGGGGCCACGACTTCCGGCCCGACTACCGACGGCTGCGCACCATGCTCGCCGAGCTCTCCCCCGGCGTCCCGGTGCTGGCGACCACGGCGACCGCGAACGCCCGGGTCACCGCGGACGTCGCGGATCAGCTCGGCACCGGCGTCGGCGACGCGCAGGCCCTGGTGCTGCGCGGCCCGCTGGACCGGGAGAGCCTCAGCCTCTCGGTGCTGTCGCTGCCCGACCCGGCGCAGCGCCTGGCCTGGCTGGCCGACCATCTGGCCGATCTCCCCGGATCCGGCATCATCTACACCCTGACGGTCGCCGCCGCCGAGGAGGTCACCGAGTTCCTGCGCGAGCGCGGCTATCCGGTCGCCTCCTACTCCGGCCGGACCGAGGACGCCGAACGCCGCGAGGCCGAGGCCGCCCTGCTGGGCAACCGGGTCAAGGCCTTGGTCGCCACCTCCGCGCTCGGCATGGGCTTCGACAAGCCGGATCTCGGCTTCGTGGTCCACCTCGGCTCGCCGAGCTCCCCGATCGCCTACTACCAGCAGGTTGGCCGTGCCGGCCGTGGCGTCGACCGCGCCGAGGTGCTGCTGCTCCCGGGCCGGGAGGACGAGGCGATCTGGCGGTACTTCGCCTCGGTCGGCTTCCCCGCCGAGGAGCAGGTCCGTCGCACTCTGACCGCACTGGCCGAGGCCGGCCGCCCGCTCTCCACGGCGGCGCTGGAGACCTCGGTCGACCTCCGCCGCACCCGGCTGGAGACCATGCTCAAGGTGCTCGACGTGGACGGCGCGGTCCGCCGCGTGCGCGGTGGCTGGGAGTCCACCGGCCAGCCATGGCGATACGACGCCGAGCGGTACGCCAAGGTCGCCCGGGCCCGCGAGGCCGAGCAGCAGGCGATGCGGGAGTACGTCGCGACCGAGGGCTGCCGGATGGAGTTCCTGCGCCGCCAGCTCGACGACCCGGAGGCGGCCCCGTGCGGCCGTTGCGACCGGTGCACCCATGCCCGGCACTCGACCGAGGTGTCGGCCGAAGCCACCGGTGCGGCCCGCGCCGCCCTCGGCCGCCCCGGAGTCTCCTTCGAGACCAGGCGGATGTGGCCGACCGGCATGGAGTCCCTCGGCATCCCATTGAGGGGACGCATCCCTGCCACCCAGCAGGCCGAGCCGGGGCGCGCGTTGGGCCGGCTCTCCGACATCGGCTGGGGCAGCCGGCTGCGCACCCTCTTCGACGAACGCTCCCCGGACGGCCCGCTGCCGCGCGAGGTACTGGACGCCGTGGTCGGCGTGGTGGCGGACTGGGCACGCGGCCCGGGCGGCTGGGCCGGGCCGGCCGGTCCGGACGGCACCCGGTTGGAGCGCCCGGTCGGCGTGGTCGCCCTCGAGTCCTCCACCCGCCCACAGCTGCTGTCCGACCTCGCCGGCGGCCTCGCCTCGATCGGCCGGATGCCGCTGCTCGGCCGGGTCCAGTACGCCACCGGGGAGCCCCCGCACGGGCCGCGCAGCAACAGCGCCCAGCGACTGCGCTCGGTCGCCGGTGCGCTCGTGCTCTCCCCAGGGCTGGCCGACGCGCTGGCCGCAGCCCCCGGCCCGGTCCTCCTGGTCGACGACCTGGTGGATTCGGGCTGGACGCTGACGGTCGCGGCCCACCTGCTCCGTCAGGCCGGTGCCACCGCCGTGCTCCCCCTCGTCCTGGCCGTCCGGGGGTGAGGGCGATTCGGTCGAGCTCAGTGCCAGGCGCGGCGCACAGGCAGGCCTGGACGCCAGGTTCCGTTCACCGGACGGTTTCTGCCCGTACATGCCACGTACACCGCAAGGTCAGCCGGATGGCTCCACCTCAAGGTCGGGACATATCCGGCAGTTAGGCGGGTTCCGGGCGGCGTTTGTCACTTCATCATTGCCGCTCGGCCGCTCGCGCCCGAGAATTGGAAGGTATCCAGCGCCCGGTCCGTCGGACCCGGCCTTCGGCGTACGCCCGCACACCTTCGGGAGCGCGGGCACGGGAAGGAGGATCGTGATCAACGGCATCGACCGAGGTCCTTCCCACTACGACGGCCACCGGACCATCACGTTGCAGGAGTGGGAGCGCCTCGGCGTACCCCTCCTTCGCGCACCGCGAGAGTTCGTCACCGAACTTCACCAGCGGCACCTCCCGCAACCGGGCACCACCGTGGTCGCGGTGCTCGACCCCGAGCACCGGGTGGTGGCTTCCGCCTCCTTCGGCGTCCGCCCGCAGTTCAGCGACGGCTGGGACCACCGCAACGCCCTGCTCGGCCACCTCCGCCGGGTCACCCCGCACGACCTGAAGCGCATATCGCCGAGTCGCACCGCCGTCCTGCTGCGCTGCCGGGAAGGCGGGCCGGACTGGACCGAACAGGACGGGGCCTGGATGTGGGCCCTGCGCGCCGCCGCCGAACTGCACGGGCTGCGCTGCGGCTCCTACCTGACGCTGACTCCCGCCGGTTGGCGGTCCCTCGGCGACGGCCGACGCGGGCGCAACCCGCACTCCGGGTCGTGGGCGCTCGGCCCGGTCCACACCGTCACCGAACTGCCGCCGCGCGTCCCGTCCGACACCGACTCCGAGTCCGAGCGATCCGCATCGTCGCTCGCGGCGATACCGTCAGCGCCATCGGCACCGTCGGAGCCGCCGGTCGCCCCGGTCACGTCTCTGGAGGCGATCCGCGCCCTGGAGGCCGCCCGCGACAACCGGGCGATCCGCCGAACCGCCGCCCGCTGAGCAGTCGTTCGTCCACAGCGACCACTCGCCGAACCGGACGGCCGGGCCTCCAGGCCCGCGACACGAACACCCCAGCGCCCCGTAGGCGCCAAGGCACTCCGACGCCGCGGCACGACGACATCAGGACACGGCTACGCCCCGGCCCCGCCCGTAGGCGGAGCCGGACCGGTACGACGGGCGGACGGTCAGGCGAACAGCGGGGCGACGGTGTCCGTCTCTCCGCAGACCACCAGCAGCTTCGCGGCCCGCTCCAGCGCCTTGCGCGCCGCAGCGGTCACCCGCCCTGTGTGGTTCTCGTTGACCACCAGCACCACCACGTCCCGGCGCAACGTCCGGGTGGTGGCGGCGTCGGCGTAGAACACGTCTCCGCCGTCGGCGAGTTGAGCCCAGTAGCTCTCCTCGCCGAAGCTCAGCTCGTGTTCCTGCCAGGGGTGCGCGGCACCGACCGTCAGGACCAGCACGTCGCCGGGGCGGCGGCCGGACTCCAGCAGCGCGTCGACCGCTTCGTCGGCACGGTCCAGTGCCTCGGTCACGGCGACGGACAGGAGTTGGACGGTCGGCCGGCCCGGGCGCGACGCGGGGCCGGGCTTGGGTCGGGGTGCGGGCCGCTGACCGGGAATCGGGCGGTCCGCACGGGGCGGCGTGGGGCGCGGCGGACCGGGGCGAGGGCCCGGGACCGGAGCGGCGACGGCGGTGGAGGAAGGCATACGGGGGGCAGGTGCGTCCGACTTGTGGGGAAGGGGAACGCCGGGGCCCGGGATCGTCTCGTGAATCTCCGGCTCCTCGGGGAAGACAGGCATACCCGGATTCCTATCAAATGCCGGTCGGATGCGCACGGGCACCCCACCACTTGGAAGTCTGGCCCTCCGCACGCGGGCACACGACAACGTTCGAGTGACGGATGGATGAATGTTGACGAACCGTCAGAAACTGCAGAGGAGGCTACCCTCACGAGCCCCAGGAGGCCCGTGGGGGACTCCCGAGAATCACGGCGAACCATCGGATTGTTCGACCGCGCGAGGGCGCGTTGGGCCGCCGGAGTGCACGGCGCGCAGAGACGCCCGGGCCGCAGTACGGGGCCGATGGTGCAGGCGCGAAACCGAGGGCGCGCCGCGAGCGACACCGAAAGCGGTCAGAAGCCGAGCGAGAGCTGCTCGCCGGTATCGACCGGGACCCGCTGCCGCTTGAGGTGGCTCCAGCGCGGCAGGGCATCCATGTAGGCCCAGGAGAGGCGGTGGTGCTCGGTGGGACCGAGCTCCTCCAGTGCGGCACGGTGGGTCGGCGAGGGGTAGCCGGCGTTCTCCTCGAACGCGAACGCCGGGTGGTCCACCCCGAGTTCGGCCATCAGCGCGTCCCGCCGGACCTTGGCCAGCACCGAGGCGGCGGACACGCAGACGCACGACTGGTCGCCCTTGATCACCGTGCGAACCCGCCACGGGCCGCCCAGGTAGTCGTGCTTGCCGTCCAGGATCACCGCGTCGGGCTGCACCGGCAGCGCCTCCAGGGCGCGGACGGCGGCCAGCCGCAGCGCGGCCGTCATGCCGAGGTCGTCGCACTCCCGGGGCGAGGCGGCGCCGATCGCGTAGGCGGTCACCCAGTCCTCCAGGATCGGGACGAGCGCCTCCCGACGCCGCTCGGTGAGCAGCTTGGAGTCGGTGAGCCCCTCCGGCGGGCGGCGCAGCCCGGTGACGGCGGCACCGACCATGACCGGCCCGGCCCAGGCACCACGGCCCACCTCGTCCAGCCCGACGACCAGGCCGGCTCCGGCCCGGCGCAGGGAACGCTCGACCGAGTGCGTCGGAGGGTCGTACGGCATCGAAGGTTCCTTCACTGGACAGATCGACAGCCGGGCCCGCGCACGAGCACGCCCCGACTGCTTTCAGCCTACGCCGCCGCCCGGACAGCCTGGCCGCCCCGACCTGCCCGAGCAGGGCCCACACACGGCCCGCGAAGAGCCAGAACGCGCAGGACCCGAGCCACAACCCGGGCAGGGCCCGCGCAAGCCCCACACAGGCCCCAGAGCCGGTGCCGACCGACCCGAGGCTCACCGCCCGGCCGCGCCCGCGCTGCTCCACCCCGTGCGCGCTACGGTCTGACCATCGGCAGCAGCACCTGCCCGAGCAGCTCCTCGCCGAACTCCTCGTCGCACACCCCACCACAGAACTTGGCCCGGTACAGCAGCATCGCCGGCATCACGTCGGCGACCGTCGACACCGCGGCGCCCTTGCGGACATCGCCCCGGGCCTCGCCGCGGCGCAGGATGCCGAGGATGCCTGCGGCAGTCGGTTCGACCACCCGCTCGTGCAGGAAGCCCTTGAAGAACTCGGCGCGCTCGTGGTCGAGTTCACCCATCAGGGTGCGAACGGCCGCACCGAGTCGGGAGTTCAGCACCACGATGTAGCCCTGGACGACGTGCCGCAGCTCGGCCTCCGCGGAGCCGAGGTCGGGGATGCCGGTGGGGGGCGGCATGGCGGCGACCAGCGCGTCCATCACCAAGTCCGCCTTGGAGGCCCAGCGCCGGTAGAGCGCGGCCTTGCCGGTCTGCGCGGCGCCGGCCACCCCTTCCATGGTCATCCGGGCGAACCCGCCGGACGTGAGCTGGTCGAGCGCGGCCTCGAAGATCGCGGCCTCCAGCGCCTTGCCGCGCCTGCGCAGCGGAGCTCCCCCCGCGGGGCCGTCGGCCGACTGTCGCCGGTCCGGCTGATCCATCGTCATCCACCCTAAAAGACGGTTGCGTTCACTATCGGTGCCGACTAATGTCCCCCGCAGTGAACGAGACCGTTCACTATCTGCATCGCCGAGCACCTTACCGAAACAGCAACCGATAGCAGTAGCCAGCAGGGGGCACAACAGTGGCTATCTCCGACACGCTCAGCAAGTCGGCTCCGCCGGGGGCCGGTCGCGACCAACGCAAGGGCATCACGCTCACGGTCATCGCGGCCACTCAGCTCATGGTCGTCCTCGACGCGACCATCGTGAATATCGCGCTTCCCCACATCCAGGACGCGCTGAAGTTCTCCACCACGGACCTGTCCTGGGTGATCAACGCCTACACGCTGACGTTCGGCGGCCTGCTGCTGCTCGGCGGCCGGGCCGGTGACATCCTCGGCCGTCGGCGGGTGTTCGTCGTGGGCGTGGTGCTGTTCGGCCTGGCCTCGCTGCTCGGCGGTTTCGCACAGAACGGCGGCATGCTGCTGGCCGCCCGCGCACTGCAGGGCATCGGCGGTGCGATCTGTTCACCCACGGCGTTCGCGCTGATCGCCACCAACTTCAAGGAGGGGCCGGAGCGGAACCGAGCCTTCGGTGTCTTCTCGGCGGTGGCCGGTTCGGGTGCCGCGATAGGTCTGCTGGCCGGCGGTGTGCTCACGGAGTACATGAACTGGCGCTGGGTGTTCTTCGTGAACGTGCCGATCGCCGTGCTGATCGCCATCGCCGCACCGCGCTACATCAACGAGTCCGAGCGGCACCCGGGCACGTTCGACCTGCCCGGCGCCCTCACCTCCACCCTCGGTCTGGTCAGCCTGGTCTACGGGTTCATCCACGCCGCAGACCCGAAGGCCGGCTGGGGTGACAGCGTGACGATCGGCTCGTTCGCCGTCGGTGCCGTCCTGCTGGTCGCGTTCGCGGTGATCGAACAGCGCACCGCCCAACCGATCACCCCGCTGCGGCTGCTGCGGAACCGGAACCGCACCGGCGGCCTGATCATGATGCTCTGCCTGGCCGCGGCCATGTTCGGCATCTTCTTCTACGTCACGCTCTTCGTTCAGCGCGTCCTCGGCTACAGCGCGCTCAAGGCGGGTGTGGCCTTCCTCCCGATCAGCGTCGCGATCATCGTCGCCGCGCAACTCGCCTCGGTCTTCCAGGCGAGGCTCGGGCCCAAGCCGTTCCTGGCCACCGGCAGCGTTCTGGTGACGATCGGGCTGAGCTGGCTGACGCAGACCGACGTGAGCAGCAGCTACCTGCTCGGCGTCCTCGGCCCGACGGTCACCTTCGGCTTCGGCATGGGTCTGATCTTCGTCCCGGTGATGCTGATGGCGGTCTCCGGGGTCGCCGCCCACGAGACGGGCGCCGCCTCGGGCCTGCTCAACTCGGTGCAGCAGATCGGTGGTTCGGTCGGCCTGTCGATACTCACCACGGTCTTCGCCAAGGCCGCCACCTCCGAGGGCAACCGCCAACAGCCGGACTTCCTCGCCCACGCCACCCCGACCGACCTGCAGTACGCCCAGCAGCACCAGACCTTCCCGCCCGGCAGCAAGTGGGCCAACGAAGTGCTGGCCTACGCCGTCTCGCACGCCTTCGTGGTGGGTGTGGCGTTCGCAGCCGTCGCGCTGCTGTCCGCGCTGTTCGTGGTCAAGGCGAAGGCCTCCGACCTGCCCGCCGAAACCCCGGCCGGAATAGCGATATGACGCCGCGCCGATCAGGCTGACGCCCCGGAGGGTGGGGGCGGAGCTCAGCCCCTCCCCCGCCCTCGCTCGGCACCCGCAACCGCACCCGGCACCCGCGCCCGGCACCGGCAGTCAGCGCCCGCGCCCGGCACCGGCAGTCAGCACCCGCCAAGCAGCGGCCACCAACCGCCAAGCCGAGCCAGCCGACCAACCGGCCCCCACCCTCCCACCGCCACCGACCGTCAGCGGTACTCGCTCCCCGCCTCGACCAGCCCGACCCGTCGGCAGGCCTGGCCGCGGTCCCAGACCACGGGGTGCGCCGCGAGGATCTCGCGGGCGCGGGCCTCGGCCCGGCTCATGGCGTACCAGGAGGGCGCGGGCTCGTCGGCCAGCTCGGCGGCGATCGGCTGGAGCGCGCAGGTGCGCAGGTCGTCGGGCAGTTGGTCCAGCACGGGCACGGCATCGACGGAGAGGCCGCGCAGGTAGGCGAGGTCGAGGCGGGCCGCCGAGGTGCGGTAGCGGTCGACGTTCTGCTCGGCGATCAGGCCGTCGGTCCGCAGCAGGCCGAACAGCGCCACGGCCAGCGCCGCGCTGAGCACGACCGCACGGGGCAGCCAACGGCGGGAGGAGAGCACCGAGCCGCACAGCACCATCAGGAAGACCAGGCCGAGCCAGATCTCCACCGCGGCGACGTTCACCCGCAGGCGGGTGAGTCCGAAGGCGTCCATGTACAGGCTCATCCGGACCAGCGCGGTGCCGACCACGACCAGGGTGAGTGTGCAGAGCAGTCCGAGCATCACCTTCACCAGCCGCCGGTCGCCCGCGTTGCTGCGCGGCGCCCAGTACTTGGCGAGCGCGACCACCACGAGGGTGAGCACGGCGATCCAGAGCAGTTGCCAGAAACCCTGGCGGGCGTACGCGGCAGGGGTCATCCCGGTGCGGCGCATGATCGAGCCGTAGCCGCCGATCAGGACCACCAGCTGCACCACCACGAAGGTGCCGAACAGCAGGTTCATCACCGCCAGCGGCATCGCCCACTCCAGCCGTCCGCGTTCCTTGCCGGCGCGGATCTCGGTCCGGTCCCAGCGGCGCGGGGCGGCGGCGGCGTGCGCGGCGCCCAGGGCCAGCAGCACTCCGCCGGCGAAGAACACGAAGCGCAGCGGGGTCTCCCCGGGCTCCACCGAGGGGACGAGGTGCGCGAGCAGGTCGGCGACGGTGGAGTCGGCGCCGGCGAACAGCGTGCCGAAGACCACCAGCAGCAGCAGCGAGACGCCGACGGCCTTGACCACCTGCCCGACGCGGGCCCTGGCCGGGAAGCGGCGCTCCTTCAGCGTCCGGAGTCCCCAGGCGAGCCCGGGCATGAAGTGCGCCCAGAGTCCGATGGATCCCATCGCCACCCCGATCCAGCGGGCGCCGCCGTGCAGGGTGAGCGAGCCGAGGCAGATCGCGGAGAGCACGGCGAGCATCACCGCCCCGTCCGCACCGCTGACGGCCGGCACCACGCAGAGCAGCAGCGCCGCCACGGCGAACACCAGGTGCCACGGCTTGATCCGCCGTCCGGTGCCCAGTGCGGTCATCCCGGCGCCGGCCGCGCCCGCAGCGGCGCAGAGCAGCAGGTTGATGCCGAGTCCGTCGCCGAGCACCAGCGCGCTGACCAGACCGGACACCGCGGCCGCGATCAGTACCCGCAGACGGGCGGGCGCAGCGGCCCGGGGCTTGCTGGGCCGCAGCCACTCCGGTTCGGGCAGCGGATCCACCGGCCGGTACTGGTACGGGTTGCCGCCTGTCACAGGCCCGGCAGCAGCCCCGACCGGTGCTCCCTTCGCGAACGCCCCGGGCCGCGGCACCGCTCCCACTCCGGCTGTCGGGGGCGGCGCGAACGGGTCGAACGGCCGCGGCCCCCCGCTCGCCCCCGCCCCGGACTGCGGCCGGCCACCGGAACCGCCAGAGCTGCCGGAGCTGCCTACACCGGCGGAACCACCGGAGCCGCCGACACCGGCAGTGCCGCCAGGGCCACCAACACCGGCAGTGCCGCCAGGGCCACCAACGCCGGCGGTGCCGCCCGATCCTCCGGAACCGGTGCTGTCGCTGGAGTCGGACGACTGCGACATGAAACCCCCTCAGAATGCGGGCGCGCGCCGACCTTCGGCCAGCCGCACGCCTGTTCGTGCCGGTGACTCTAGGACCCGGGCACCACTTCTGAACAGGTTCAAAAAGCCGCCGGAGCGGCTTGGTCACAGAGTTGTGACACAAACCGCCCCGGCAGCGGGAGTACAGCCAGGGACAACGGTCCCGCTCAGCAGGTCCCGCTCAGCAGGTCCCGCTCAGCAAGCGCCGATCAGCAAGCGCCGATCAACAGCTGCCGATCAGTAGGTGCCGTACAGCGAGTACACGAGGTTGTCCTTCACGGCGGTTCCGAAGCTCGCCGGGAAGGTCCCGAACGGGACGCTCGCGCTGCTGTAGACGCCGGACCCGGCGGGGCCGGAGCTGTAGTGCATGTTGTTGACGGTGGAGCTGGTGCCGTTGGAGTTGTAGACCAGCCAGTAGGTCGTGTTGGCGGCCAGGGTGTAGCTGATGGTCGCGCTGTTCCAGGCGTTGGAGCTCAGCACGCCGACCGAGCTGGTGGCCAGCAGGGCGTCCGGCGAGCCGCCGTTGTCGCTGTAGACGGCGATCTGGAACTGGTTGTTGGGCGAGGCGCTGGTCTGGCCGATGTGCGCGTTCAGCGAGGTGAGCGCGATCGGCGCGGCGCCGGTGGTGATCTTCGAGCCGTTGAGGTGGTTGGAGTTGGTGTCGTCGAGCTGGGTGCCGATGGCGTTGTTGCCGATGGTCTGCGGCGGGGCGCCGGCGGTGGTGAAGGCCGCGGAGTAGGCGGCGGCCTGGGTGTTGCCCGCCAGGTCCTTCACGTTGGCGATGCCCAGCGTGTAGCCGGTGTTGAGCGCGAGGGCCGCGGTCGGGGTGAAGGTGACGGTGTTGGTCGCGGCGTCCAGCGCGACGGTGCCGGCCACCGCGGTACCACCGGTGGTGGTCTTCAGGGTGACGTTGGCGGAGGTGACGGTCGCGGCCTGGACCGGCTCGCTGAAGGAGGCCTTCACCGGGGCGGTGGCGGCGACGCCGGTCGCGCCGTTGGCCGGGACGGAGCCGGTGACCGTCGGCGGGACGGTGTCGGTGCCGTAGGTCGCGGTGTAGGAGCCCACGTTGCCGTCGAAGAAGGCGTACGTGATGCCGTGGATGGTCTCGATCCGGTAGTTGACGGCCGTGGTGCCCTGCTTGATGCCGGTGAGGGTGCCGCCCGCCGAGTTGACCGGGACCATGGCCCGCAGGCCGTTCGCGCCGCCGGTGATGCTGAAGCTCAGCGTGTTCGCGTTCCACGCCATCCCGGAGAACGCGGAGCCGTTGCGGAAGTCCAGCCAGTTCAGCAGCTGCCGGCCGGAGACCACGGGGGTTCCGTGCGCCTTGGCCGCGGCGATGACCTGGTCGGACGCGGTGGAGGCGGCGTAGTCGGTGTGGATGTTGGCGGTCAGGACGGTGTAGTAGCCCTTGGCGTTGTAGGCGTTGTCCAGCAGCGTGTTGACGGTGCCCGGCATGGACTGCCCGGACTCGTCGGTGAGCTGGGTGGTGGCCTGGTACTCGTTGATGGTGGCGCCGTTGGTGTCCGCGTACTTCATCGGCAGGCCGGTGCCGTTGAAGTAGCCGGGCCGGTCCTGCACGAAGCTGCCCGGGTAGTAGTAGTAATCGGTGTCCAGCCGGATGCCGTTGGCGAGCTTGGTCTTGGCCTGGCTGGCCCAGTCGTCCCACTCGACGCAGTGGGTGCGGGTGCTGTCCGGGTTGGGCAGCGAGGGGAACTTGGCCTTCCAGGCGGCGATCTGGGTGGTGTAGACGTTCGCCAGGTCGGTGGGCGTGCCCCACGGGGTGCAGCTGGTGGTGATGTGCGTGCCGATCTCGAAGCCCTGGTCGGAGTAGGCCTTGGCCTGGGCGTCGGTCATCGGTCCGCTGGCGTAGACGTTGGACGAGGCGCGCACGCACTCCCAGTTGGCGACGTTGCAGCCGACCGGGCTCTGCGCGATGTAGCCGTCGAAGCGTCCGGTGGTGCCGCCGATGCCGTGGTCGTCACCGGTCATCACCACGACGGCCTTGACGTCGCGGGGGAAGTACCAGAACTTCGGCAGCGGCTTCTTGGCGGCGTCCATGGTGGTGATCAGGTTGGCGAGCAGGCGCTGCTGCTCGTCGGCGATCGGGATCTGCGCCTTGTCGAGGTTGTTCCAGTTGAGCTGTCCCCCGGTGCCGAAGAACATCTCGCTGGCCTCGATGCCGTCCACGTTGTCGCGCTGCTGGCCGCCCCAGGCGATGTTGCCCTGGCGGGTCTGCACCACGGACTTGGCGAGGTCGAAGGTGAACGCGGCGGCCTGGCCGGTGCCGGCGGTGCGCAGCGTGACGGCCGGGTTGGTGGTGGCCACGGCGGTGTCGCTGTACAGGGTGGCGACGGCGGTGGCGCCGTTCAGCGTGTACTTGTCGGCGGTGCCGTGGTAGCCGATGGTGTCGGAGGTCAGTCCGAGGCCGGGCGCGGCAGTGGTGTCGATCTTCAGGTAGGAGTCGGCCAGCGTGTCGGTGGTGGCGGTGAGGCCGAGCAGCCCGGCGAGCTGCTTGTCGGGCCGCATCGCGACCAGCCGTCCGCCGCCGTTCACCCAGGTGGTGAACATGGTGGTCTGGGCGGCCGTCAGCTGGTTCTCCGCCAGCAGCACCACGTCGTAGGAGGCGAGGGTGGCGGCGGTGACGGTACCGATGTCGGCGGTCTTGTAGTAGTTCAGGCCCTCGGCCTTGAGGATCTCGCCGTAGTACGAGGTGTACGGGTTGGCGGGGTCGGTGACCAGCAGGATCGGGCCCTCGTTGCCGGGGCCGCTGCCGGGCGTGGTGCTGCCGCCGCCGGACGGGGTGTAGGTGGCGTAGATCGAGTAGTTGAGGTTGCCGGTGGAGACGGCGCCGAAGCTGCTGGGCCAGGTTCCGAAGGCCTGGCCGCCGGTGGAGTAGCCGCTCTGGCCGCCGGTGGCGTAGTTGAGGTTGTTGACCGCGGCGGAGACGCCGTTGGAGTTGTACGCCAGCCAGTAGGGCGTGTTGGGCGCCAGGGTGGCGGCGACCGGCAGGGTGTTCCAGGTGTGCGCGGTGAGCGTGCCGGAGGTGGAGGCGCCGAGCAGCGGGCCGGGCTTGCCGGCGACGTCGCCGTACACCGCGACCTGGTACTGGTCGTTCGGCGTGGCGCCGACGGCGCCCACGTACACGCTGACGCTGTTGACCGTTCCGCCGCCGGCGCCGGTCACGAAGCGCGAGGTGTTGATGTAGTTGGAGTCGCCGGAGTCGGTGGCGGTGCCGGTGGCGTTGTTGCCGAGGACGGCGGTGGTGTCCGCGTGTGCCGCGGGCCCCGCCATCAGTCCGGTGGATGCGAGCAGGGCCACGAGCAGCCCGGCGAGCCGTTTTCTGAACCTCACGCCAACCCCCCAAGGTCGGATGACCGGATGAACGGCAGAAGTGCCGTCCTCCGTCCTATCGGCTCCAACCCCGGCGCGTCCGCAGAACCCTCACATCACAGCCACGACTTCCGGCCAACTCGAACGCGAACGCTCCGCATCCGACCAGTATGTCTGCACACCTTCAACACAGCTCAATGTGTTCAACACCTGAATGAACGGCTCAGCCCTTCACCGACCCGGCCAGCAGCCCGCGGACGAAGTAGCGCTGGAGCGCGAAGAACACCGCCAGCGGCACCACCATCGACAGGAAGGCGCCCGCCGACAGCAGTTCCCAGCGGCTGCCGTTCGAGCCGGACAACTGGGCCAGCCGGGAGGTCATCGGTGCGACGGTCGGATTGCCGCCGGCAAAAGTGAGCGCCACCAGCAGGTCGTTCCACACCCACAGGAACTGGAAGATGGCGAACGAGGCCAGCGCGGGGGCGCTCAGCGGCAGCACGATCGAGCGGAAGATCTTGAAGTGCGAGGCCCCGTCCACCACGGCGGCCTCCATCAGGTCGCGGGGCAGCTGGGCGATGAAGTTGTGCAGCAGGAAGATCGCCAGCGGCAGCGCGAACATCGTGTGGGTCAGCCACACCGGCAGGTACGTGTCCTTCAGGTTGAGTGCCGGGATCACCGTCACCGACCCGAGGTGGGCGCCGCCGGAGAACAGCCGCAGCAGCGGGATCAGCGCCATCTGCAACGGCACGATCTGCAGCGCGAAGATCACGAAGAACAGGGTGTCGCTCCCCTTGAACCGCACCCAGGCCAGCGCGTACGCCGCCATCGCGGCCAGCACCAGTGGGAAGACGGTGGCGGGGATGCTGATCGCCACCGAGTTGACCAGGTACGGCATCAGGCCGCCGGAGGTGCCGAAGGAGTTGTCGAACAGCACCGACCGGTAGTTCTCCAGGCCGAGGTCGGGGTGGACGAACGCCTCCCACCAACCGGTGGCGGCGACGTCGCCCTTGGGGCGCAGCGAGGTGACCAGCAGGCCGACGGTCGGGATGGTCCACAGGGCGGTCACGGCGACCACCAGGGCGCTCGCCAGCGGGCTGCTGAAGGACCGTCGGACGGCCTTCGCGGGCGGCAGTTCGGGCTTCGCGGCCTCGGTGGGGGCCAGGGCGGGCTGGGCGCTCATCTGGTCGCACGCTCCTTGCGCAGCAGGGCGATGTTGTAGACCACCAGCGGGGCCACCGCGAGGAAGAGGATCACCGCGAGGGCGCTGCCGCGGCCGTAGTTGTACTGCTCGAAGCTCTGCGAGTACATCTCGTTGGCGAGCACCTGGGTGCCGAAGTTGCCGCCGGTCATGGTGCGGACGATGTCGAAGGCCTTCAGCGTGATGATCATGATGGTGGTGAGCACCACCACCAGCGTGGTGCGGATCATCGGCACGGTGACGTGTCGGAACAGCCGCAGCCCGGTGGCCCCGTCGAGCCGGGCGGCCTCGGTGATCTCGTCCGGGATGGCCTTGATCGCGGCGGACAGCACCACCATGGCGAAGCCGGTCTGCACCCAGACCAGGACGGCCATCAGCAGGAAGTTGTTCAGCGGCTGGGACAGGATCCAGTTCGGCGGGTCGTCCCAGCCGAGCGCGACGGCGAGTTGGCTGAGCAGGCCGACCTGGTTCTGGCCGGCGCCGCGCGACTCGTACACCAGCTTGAAGACGATCGAGGCGGCCACCAGGGAGACCGCCATCGGCATGAAGATCAGCGACTTGTAGATCGCCTGCCCGCGCATCCGGTCCACCATCAGGGCCAGCGCGAGGCCGAGCCCGGTGGCCGCGAGGGGGGCGATCACCAGCCACAGCAGGGTGTTCAGCAGCACCCCGTGGATGGGTGAACTGGTCAGCGCCCAGCCGTAGTTCTTCCCGCCGACGAACTTCGCACTGTCGGCGTCCAGGAAGCTCAACGCGACGGTGCGCAGCAGCGGCACCACCAGGCCGGTGAGCAGCAGCACGATCGCCGGGCCGAGCATCAGCACGATCGCCAGCGGCCGGGAGAACCGTCCGGTGGCGCGGCCGGCGGCGAAGAAGACGGCCAGCAGGAGGCCGGCGAAGCCCAGTACGGCGCCGGCGGTGTTGCCGAACTTGACTGCCGCGTCCTGCCAGAGCGAGTCCGCGAGGTGGAGCGCCGGCCCGGCGAGCCGGGTGTCGGTGGGCATGCGCGGGGTCCTTCCTCAAGACCTGGTGATCTCAGGGCGTTCGGGTGGCCGCAGGGCGTGGGGAGGGCAGCGCGGGCGGACGGCTCCGCCCGCGCTGCCCGGGGTTCCCGGGCTACTGCGGCCAGGCGGCGTCGATGTCGGCGGCCGTCTTCTGGATCGACTGGCCCTCGGCGAACCAGGCGGTGAGCGCCTTCCACTCGGCGCCGGCGCCGATGGCGGCGGGCATCAGGTCGGAGGCGTCGAAGCGGAAGGTGGCCGCCGGGTCGGTGAGCGCGTCGGCGGACAGCTTGTCGATCGGGTCGGTGTAGAGGCTCTTGTCGACGCCCTGGTTGGCGGACACCCATCCGGGCGAGACCTTCACCCGGCTGCTCGCCCAGTCGGAGCTGGACAGGTAGTTCTGCACGGCCTGCACCTCGGGCCGGTCGGAGAACGCGGCGGCGAACTCTCCGCCGCCCTCGACCGGGCTGGTGACCTGCGGGTTCACCGCCGGCAGGCGGAAGGCGAAGATGTCGCCGTCGGGGCTGATGTCGGTGCCCTTGGGCCACTGCGCCCGGTAGAAGGACGCCTGCTGGAGCATCCCGCACTTGTTCTGCAGGATCGGGGTGCCGGCGTCCTGGAAGGTGGTGGTGGCGATCGACTTGACGTCGCCGAAGCCGGCGTTGACCCAGGCCGGGTTCTGCATCCAGTCGGCGACGGTCTTCATCGCGGTGGTGATCTTCTCGTCGGAGAACTTCACCTTGTGGCTGACCCACTGGTCGTAGACGTCGCCGCCGTAGCTGCCGAGGACGACCTCCTCCAGCCAGTCGGTGGCCGGCCAGCCGGTGGCGGTGCCGGAGCCGATGCCGCCGCACCAGGGCTTCATGGCCCCGGCCCTGGCGATCTTGTCGCTGAGCGCCATCAGGTCGGCCCAGGTCTTCGGGACCTCGTACCCGGCGGCCTTGAACGCCTTCGGGGAGTACCAGACCAGGGACTTCATGTTGGCGCTCATCGGCGCCGCGTAGAACGTGCCGTTGACCGACCCGTAGGTCTTCCAGATCGGCGACCACTTGTTCTCCTGGTCGACGGTCTGCTGCGGGGGCTTGACCACCTTGCCGCTCTTCACCATCTGGGCGAGCAGTCCGGGCTGCGGGATGATCGCCAGGTCGGGGGCGTTGCCGCCGGCCACCCGGACCGGCAGCTGCGACTCGAAGTCGTTGGAGCCCTCGTAGACGATCTTGATGCCGGTGCACGAGCTGAAGTCGGCCCAGGACTTCTCCAGCGAGTCCGACTCCGGCGCCAGGATCGACGCGTACATCGACACCTTGGTGCCCGAATGGCCCGCGTACGCCTGGTACTTGGCGCAGTCACCGGTGAGCGCGGCGGCCGACGAGCCGCTCCCGCCGCCGGACGAGGAGCTGTTGGAGCAGGCGGCTGTCAGTGCCAGTGCCAGAACGGCCGGGACAGCCAGTAGCCGCCGGCGTCCAGTGGTCACAGGGGTGGTCAATGCGGTCCTCCTTGCCAGGGCATGGACATGCCAGCCGTAAGACGAACACAACACTGCGCTGTACCGGAGATGTGGGTGTACCCAGCTGATCGCTGGCTCAAAGACGTTAACCCACGGGTCACCCCACGCCAAGGAGCGCGTTCGACCTTCATCGACCGGCGCCCCACTTGTGACCGCGCTGTGCTACGAGGCCTCGGCCCGACCGTCCGCCGCCATCGCCTCGGCCTCCCGCTCCAGGTCCGCCAGGTCCACACCCCGCTCGCGCAGCAGCCGCACGGCCATGCCGCCGCCCTCGCGGATCAGGCCGAGCAGCAGATGGCCGGTCTCGATCCGCCGCACCCGCCCGTCGGCCGCGGCCCGCATCGACAGCGCCATCACCCGCTTGGCCCGGTCGGTGAACCGCGGCCCGCTCCACCGCGAGCGCCCGCCGGCCGGCGGGGCGTCCAGCGCGCCCGGGCCGAACGTCGACTCGACGGCCTCGCGCACCGCCGCCAGGTCGATGCCGATCGTCGCCAGCGCGGCGCCGTCGCGCTCGGGGTCCGGGCCGCCCAGCGCGCGGGCCACCGCGAGCCGGCCGGCGTCCAGGTCCAGGCCGAAGCGGCCGAGCAGCCGGGCGGTCGGATCCTGCGGCTGGGCCAGCAGGCCGAGCAGCAGGTGCTCGGTGCCCAGGTGGCGGTGGCCCAGCCGCTGCGCCTCGTCGCCCGCCAGCGTCACCGTGCGACGGGCCTCCGTCGCGAACCGTTCGAACATCTCAGTCCCCTCCGCGTTCCGTCGTCCGCTTGGCGTACTTCTTGTGCACCGCCTGCCTGGTGACGCCCAGGCAGACCGCGATGTCGTGCCAGGACCAGCCCTTGCCCCGGGCGTTGCCGACCTGGAGTTCCTCCAGCCGGTCGGCCAGGTCGCGCAGGGCCCGGACGGCGCGCAGGCCGATCGCCGGGTCGCCGCTGCTCGCGTCGGCCGCGAGCTGTCTCGTCTCGCTCATGGTGTCAACATAGGTTGACACCGATCGGTGCGTCAACCCTGGTTGACGGAAATCAGTACCGCTCCGCCAGGTACTCCGCGAAGGTGATCCGCCCGTCCGCGTGCTCCGGAGCCAGGTTCCCGCCCGCCCGCAGCGCCTTCACCGCCCCGCCCGGCATCGGCACCCGCAGCACCGGCCGCCGACGGCCCCTGGCCTGCAGGAACTCCTCCGCCAGCGACTCCACCGGACGCACCTGCGGGCCGCCGAAGTCCGCCACCCGCCCGGCCGGGGCGGCCTCCGCCAGGTCCGCCAGCCGCTCGGCGACGTCCCGCACGTCCACCGGCTGGAACGCCACGCCGCGCGGCAGCAGCAGCACCGGCGCCTTCGACAGCCCGTCCAGCATCCGCACCAGCAGGTCGTGGAACTGGGTGGCGCGCAGCACCGTCCAGCCGAGACCGGACTCGGCGACCAGCCGCTCGCACTCCGCCTTCGCCCGGTAGTAGCCGAGCGGCACCGCGTCCACACCGACGATCGACACGTACACCAGGTGCGGGACGCCGGCCTCGCGGGCGGCCCGGACCAGCCGCCGGGTGGCGTCCACGTCCCGCCTGCCGTTGGTGGTCGCGCAGTGCACCACCGTGCCGGCGCCCGTCAACGCCGCGCCCAGCCCGCGCCCGGTCACCAGGTCGGCGACCGCCCAGCCGTGCTCCCCCGGCGTGTGCGCCTGCCGGCTCACCACCCGCACCGGGCACCCGCGCGCCAGCAGCCGGCGCACCAGGACCCGGCCCAGCGTCCCCGTCCCGCCCGTCACCACGATCTGCCGCATCGCGTCACCCCTCTCCTCCCCCAGCCTGCCCGCGCCACCCGCCTCCGGCAGCCCGGCCCACGCACCCGGGGGAACGGGGTCGGACCCCGGCGTCCGGCGCCGGCTCCCCGCACCTCCGGCCACCCGAGCGGCGGCGGCAGGTGCAGGAGGGCGAACTGATCGTCCCGGCAAGCGAGTTCGCCCCGGCAAGGGCGACGGCGGCGCTGTGGGCGCGGCCGCATAGAGTGCCCGCCGGTACGGACGAGCAGCTGCGGAAGGACTCCCATGGCCAGAACCACTCCGCCCCGGCCGGTCGACATCGCGGCCCTGTTCCCGGAGTTGGCGCCGCTGGCCCGGCAGGCGGTGCGCCTGCACCCGCGGCCGGGCGAGCCGGGCGTCCACGAGAGTTCGGTGGGCGGCCCGCTGCTGTGGCCGGCCGACGAACAGTGGCCGGTCTGCACGCGGCCGCACGACCACTGGAGCCCGCCCGTCTCGCTCGACGACGTCCGCCGGAGCCGGGCCGTGCTGGAGGCGCAGTGGCTGCGCCCGCGCGAGGCCGGGGAGAACCTGCTCGACCCGGCGCAGCGGGACCTGCTCGACCGGCTCCGGGCCGGGCACCCGCCCCACGCCGGGCCCAATCCGCTGCTTCCCGTCGCCCAGTTGTACCTGCGCGACGTCCCCGGGCTCACCGGCCCCGAGGGGGCGGACCTGCTGCAGGTGCTGTGTGCCCGCTGGACCACGACGACGCGCTGCCCGCCGCCCACCTGGTCTGGCGCGACTCCACGGGCGTCGGCGCGCTGCTCGCCGATCCACCGGCGCCCCTGGACGTCGACCACTACGGCCACTACGTGCCCGAGCCGTGCGCGCTGCACCCGGAGGCGGTGACGGAGTACCCGGCGCCGCTCGAACTGCCCAAGGAACTCGCGGACCGCCTGTACGCGTGGGGCGAGGCCGCGCAGCACCCGGAGGGCGACCGGGGCCCGGGCGGCGCGTACTACCAGTACGAGCTGTCGGTCGCGCCGGGCTGGAAGGTCGGCGGCTGGGGCCCGTGGAGTTTCTGCGACCCCTGGCCGATGGAGTGCGCGGACTGCGGGGCCGCGTACCGGCCGCTGTTCACCGTCGACTCCGGGGAGTGGGACGGCGGGAGCGGCAGCTGGATCCCGCTGGAGGACCGCCGGCCCCCGCCGGACCCGGTCGGGCACCGCCGGCCGTCGGACCCGCCGATGGTGCAGATCGGCCGCGGCTACACCCTGCAGCTCTACGTCTGCCCCACCTCGTTCGACCACCCGCACCACGCCGCCATGCAGTGAGCGGTCCGCCGCAGCACGAACAGGGCGCCCCTCCGGAGGATCCGGGGGGACGCCCTGTCAGGTCAGCTGCTCAGGACGGTTCCTGAGCGACCGTCAGCTGCAGCCGCTGGTGGAGCCGCAGCCCTCGCAGAGGTAGCAGCTGCCGGCGCGACGCATCTTGGTGCCGCAGGAGAAGCAGAGCGGCGCGTCGGCGTTCAGGCCGAGGCGGATCTCGGCGAGCTCCGTGGAGTTGTGCGCGGCGGGCGCCGGCTTGGGCTGCTCGACGACCGGGAGGGCGACGTGCGGCTTCTCGGCGGCGAGCGGCGCGGACTGGGCGAGCGACTCGACGTCGAGCTCCTCCTCGATCGGCTCGTAGGAGCCGGTCTCCAGGTGCCGGGTGCGCTCCTCGACGGAGTGGATGCCGAGCGCGGAGCGGGTCTCGAACGGCAGGAAGTCGAGGGCCAGGCGGCGGAAGATGTAGTCCACGATGGACTGCGCCATCCGCACGTCCGGGTCGTCGGTCAGGCCGGCCGGCTCGAAGCGCATGTTGGTGAACTTGGCGACGTACGTCTCCAGCGGGACGCCGTACTGCAGGCCGACCGAGACGGCGATGGAGAAGGCGTCCATCATGCCCGCGAGGGTCGAACCCTGCTTGGACATCTTCAGGAAGACCTCGCCGAGACCGTCGTCCGGGTAGGAGTTGGCGGTCATGTAGCCCTCGGCGCCACCGACCGTGAAGGAGGTGGTGATGCCGGGACGGCCCTTGGGCAGGCGCTTGCGGGTCGGACGGTACTCGACGACCTTCTCGACCGCGGGGGCCGCGGCCGGGGCCGGGGTGGCGACCGCCGCCGGGGCCTTGGTCTTGGCCGAGAGCGGCTGGCCGACCTTGCAGTTGTCGCGGTAGATGGCGAGCGCCTTGACGCCGAGCTTCCAGGCCTGGAAGTAGATCTCCTCGACCTCCTCGACGGTGGCGTTCTCCGGCATGTTGACGGTCTTGGAGATCGCGCCGGAGATCCACGGCTGGATCGCGGCCATCATCCGCACGTGGCCCATCGGGGAGATCGACCGCTCGCCCATGGCGCAGTCGAACACCTCGTAGTGGGCGGCCTTCAGGCCGGGC
Source organism: Kitasatospora griseola (assembly GCF_044999035.1). NCBI lineage: Bacteria > Bacillati > Actinomycetota > Actinomycetes > Kitasatosporales > Streptomycetaceae > Kitasatospora > Kitasatospora griseola. Next base: position 2,869,768 of record NZ_CP173360.1, read on the forward strand.
GCGTCGATGACGTTCCCGGTCTCGGCGATGTGCGCGACGATCGCCTCGATCTGCTCGTCCTGGTAGCCGAGGCGCTTCAGGGCGCGCGGCACGGTGCCGTTGACGATCTGCATCGAGCCGCCGCCGACCAGCTTCTTGAACTTGACCAGGGCCAGGTCGGGTTCGACGCCGGTGGTGTCGCAGTCCATCATCAGGCCGATGGTGCCGGTCGGGGCGAGCACCGAGGCCTGCGCGTTGCGGAAGCCGTTCTGCGCGCCGAGCCGGACCACGTCGGCCCAGGCGGTGTTGGCGGCGGCCCACACCGGCGCGTCCAGGTCGTCCAGCGGGGCGACCGCGACGGAGGCGTCCGCGTGCTGCTTCATCACCCGCTGGTGCGGGGCGGCGTTGCGGGCGTAGCCGTCGTACGGGCCGACCACGCCGGCCAGTTCGGCGGAGCGGCGGTAGGCGGTGCCGGTCATCAGCGAGGTGATGGCGCCGGCCAGCGCGCGGCCGCCCTCGGAGTCGTAGGCGTGGCCGGTGGCCATCAGCAGCGCGCCGAGGTTGGCGTAGCCGATGCCGAGCTGGCGGTAGGCGCGGGTGGTCTCGCCGATCTTCTCGGTCGGGAAGTCGGCGAAGCAGATGGAGATGTCCATCGCGGTGATGACCAGCTCGACGACCTTGGCGAAGGTCTGCGCGTCGAAGCTGTCGTCGTCGCGGAGGAACTTCATCAGGTTCAGCGAGGCCAGGTTGCAGCTGGAGTTGTCCAGGTGCATGTACTCGGAACACGGGTTGGAGGCGTTGATCCGGCCCGACTCGGGGCAGGTGTGCCAGTGGTTGATCACCGAGTCGTACTGGATGCCCGGGTCGGCGCAGGCCCACGCGGCCTCGGCCATCTTGCGGAACAGGCCCTTGGCGTCGACGGTCTCGATGACCTCGCCGGTCATCCGGCCGCGCAGGCCGAAGCCGGTGCCGTTCTCGACCGCGGTCATGAACTCGTCGTTCACCCGGACCGAGTTGTTGGCGTTCTGGTACTGGACGGAGGCGATGTCGTCGCCGCCGAGGTCCATGTCGAACCCGGCGTCGCGCAGGGCGCGGATCTTCTCCTCCTCCTTCACCTTGGTCTCGATGAAGGCCTCGACGTCCGGGTGGTCGACGTCCAGCACGACCATCTTGGCGGCCCGGCGGGTCGCGCCGCCGGACTTGATGGTGCCGGCCGAGGCGTCGGCGCCGCGCATGAAGGAGACCGGGCCGGAGGCGTTGCCGCCGGAGGAGAGCAGTTCCTTGGAGGAGCGGATCCGGGACAGGTTCAGGCCGGCGCCCGAGCCGCCCTTGAAGATCATGCCCTCTTCCTTGTACCAGTCGAGGATCGACTCCATGGAGTCGTCGACGGACAGGATGAAGCAGGCGGAGACCTGCTGCGGCTGCTGGGTGCCGACGTTGAACCAGACCGGCGAGTTGAAGCTGAACACCTGGTGGAGGAGGGCGTGCGTCAGCTCGTGCTCGAAGATCTCGGCGTCGTCCGGGGACGCGAAGTAGCCGTGCTTCTCGCCGGCGGCGCGGTAGGTGAGCACCACCCGGTCGATGATCTGCTTCAGGCTCCACTCGCGCTGCGGGGTGCCGACCGCGCCGCGGAAGTACTTGCTGGTGACGATGTTCACGGCGTTCACCGACCAGAAGTCGGGGAACTCGACGCCGCGCTGCTCGAAGTTGATGGACCCGTCGCGCCAGTTGGTCATCACGACGTCGCGGCGCTCCCAGGTGACCGCGTCGTACGGGTGGACCCCAGGGGTGGTGTAGATCCGCTCCAGCCGCAGACCGGTCTTGGGGGCCTTGGCGCCCTTCCCGGCCTTCTCCGACTTCGACCCGCGCGCGGAACCGCTCGTGGTGTCTGTCATGCCTTGCTCCTCCTCCTGGGCAAACGCCCGAAGTGCCCTGAAAAGTCCGGGCACGACTGGTTCGTTCTCCTGGTGCGCGGGCAGGCGGAAGCCCGGCCACGGCACACGGGTACTGCGGTGACTTGAATGAAAAAAGTGAAAGGGACCCGGCCGTTACGGCACGGGCACCGGAACCGGGGCCGCGGGCCGCTCGGAGCGCAGCTCCGCGATCGCGGCCTCGAAGTCCTCGAGGTTGTCGAACGCCCGGTAGACAGAGGCGAACCTCAGGTACGCCACCACGTCCAGCTCCTTCAGCGGGCCGAGTATCGCCAGGCCCACGTCGTGGGTGGAGAGCTCGGCGCTGCCGCTGGCCCGCACGCACTCCTCGACCCGCTGCCCGAGCTGGGCCAGCGCGTCCTCGGTGACCGGGCGGCCCTGGCAGGCCTTGCGGACGCCGGAGATCACCTTCTCGCGGGAGAAGGGCTCGGTGACGCCACTGCGCTTGATCACCATCAGAGTGGCGGTCTCGACGGTGGTGAACCGGCGACTGCAGTCCGGGCACTGCCGGCGACGGCGGATCGAGCAACCGTCGTCACTGGCCCGACTGTCCACGACTCGGCTGTCCGGATGCCGGCAGAAGGGGCAGTGCACCTGGAACTCCCTCCCTGCGACCGACGGCGAACGACTCGAACCACTCTACCCGACTCGAAACACAAGACCTGTGCCCGATCGAGGACACTAGCCACTAGATCTAGTGGCGGACGCCGCGCCACGCCGGGCGAACGGGTGAGAGCCGAGGACATCGCAGGCCGGGACCCCATAGACTGTTCGAGTCGAACATGCAATCGACTTACACCCGGAGGCTTGATCACGTCCGGCAACCTCGAATAAATTCACTCGAACGTGTGTTTGGCGCAACCTTTCGATAGAGGCGCCAGTTGAGCTGGACAGTTGGAGCACCAGTCGAGAGGGTCGCCCGCGATGTCCACCCCCAGCACCGCAAGCGTCATGCACACCGTAGAAGCCAAGACCGCCATCCCGGTGCAGGAGCGTTCCGCGCGCACCACTGACCAGGAGAGCATGGATCAGACCATGAGCCGTAGTCAGCCGATCGAGGAGTCCCCGCTCGGTGTGCCCACCCCCGTCGTCCGCGCCCTCCCCGGCCGACCGCCAGGCATCCGCACCGACGAAGCCGGTCTGACGGAGCGCCAGCGCCGCGTCATCGAGGTCATCCGCGATTCCGTGCAGCGCCGGGGCTACCCGCCGTCCATGCGCGAGATCGGCCAGGCCGTCGGCCTGTCCTCCACCTCCTCGGTCGCCCACCAGCTGATGGCCCTGGAACGCAAGGGCTTCCTGCGCCGCGACCCGCACCGCCCGCGCGCCTACGAGGTCCGCGGCGTCGAGGTCGCCCGCCCCGCCGCGGCCGAGACCTCCGGCCGGCCCTCCACCTCCTACGTGCCGCTGGTCGGCCGGATCGCCGCCGGCGGCCCGATCCTCGCCGAACAGACCGTCGAGGACGTCTTCCCGCTGCCCCGTCAGCTGGTCGGCGAGGGCGAGCTGTTCGCTCTGACGGTCAAGGGCGACTCGATGATCGACGCCGCGATCTGCGACGGCGACTGGGTGACGGTCCGCCGGCAGCCGGTCGCCGAGAACGGGGACATCGTCGCGGCCATGATCGACGGCGAGGCGACGGTGAAGCGCCTGAAGCGCGAGGACGGGAAGATCTGGCTGATGCCGCACAACGTGGCGTACGAGCCGATTCCCGGCGACAACGCGACCATCCTCGGCAAGGTCGTGGCGGTCCTGCGCCGGCTGTAGGACGAAGGCAGGCGAGCGCGAAACCGGGGGCGCGAGCAAGGCGACGCACAGCAAGGTCCGGCTGAAGACGGGAGTCCCGTCCTCGGCCGGACCTTGCTGTTGGATGCCCGCTGCCTACCGGGGACGGACCGGCGGCGCCGACTCGTCGATCGAGGCGAGGGACCGGCGGACCTGGTTGCGGTCGGTGGTGTACCAGAAGTCCGGCATGGAGGAGCGGAAGAAGCTCCCGTACCGGGCGGTCGCGAGTCGCGGGTCGAGGACGGCGACGATGCCGCGGTCGTCCGCCGCACGTACCAGGCGGCCGGCGCCCTGGGCCATCAGGAGGGCGGCGTGGGTCGCGGCGACCGCCATGAAGCCGTTGCCGCCGCGGGATTCGACGTCCTTCTGGCGGGCGCTCATCAGCGGGTCGTCGGGGCGCGGGAACGGGATCCGGTCCATGACGACGAGCTGGCAGGCCGAGCCGGGGACGTCGACGCCCTGCCAGAGCGAGAGCGTGCCGAACAGGCAGGTCTGCGCGTCGGAGGCGAAGGTGCGGATGAGCTCGCCGAGGGTGTCCTCGCCCTGCAGCAGGATCGGCACGTCCAGGCGCTCGCGCAGCGCCTCCGCCGCGGCCTGCGCCGCCCGCATCGAGGAGAACAGGCCGAGGGTCCGGCCGCCGGCGGCGCCGATCAGCTCGGTGAGTTCGTCGAGCATCTCCGGCCGGTCGGGTTCCCGGCCGGGCGGCGGCAGGTGCTTGGCGACGTAGAGGATGCCCTGCTTGGGGTAGGTGAACGGGGAGCCGACGTCCAGGCCGCGCCAGTACGGCGGGGCGTCCTCGCCGGTCTCGGCGCTCGGCCCGTCGGGCGTGCGGTGGTCGGGCAGCCTGGTCTCGCCGGGCAGGCCGAGGGACGCGGCGACGCCGAGAAAGTCACCGCCGAGCTTGAGCGTGGCGGAGGTGAGGACGACCGAGCGGTCCTTGTACAGGTTCTCCCGCAGCAGCCCGGAGACGGACAGCGGGGCCACCCGCAGCGATGCGGTGCCCAGGCCGAAGCGGTCGCTGCGCTCGATCCAGACGACGTCGTACTCGGAGCCGGTGAGCAGCCGGTCCGCCGTCTCGTGCAGGGTCTCCGCGGAGGCCATCGCCTGCTTGCGGACGGCGTCCTCGTCGCTGAGGCCCTTGTCGCGGGTCTCGCCGAGCGAGGTGATGACCTGGCGGCAGGCGTCCCGGATGCCGGCCACGGCGTAGCCCAGGTACTCGGGGAGCTCCTCGACCTGGCCGGGCTGCGCGGTCTCCATCAGGCCGTGGAAGTTCTCCGCGGCGGCCTGCAGCGCGTCCACCGCCTTCTCGTTGGCGAGTTTCGCCGCCCGCTTGACGGCCCGGTTGACGGCGCCGACGGTGAGTTCGGCGGTGGCGGCGCCGGTGACCCGGTTCACCAGCTCGTGCGCCTCGTCGATGATCAGCAGGCCGTGTTCGGGGAGGACGGGCGCGCCCTCGATCGCGTCGATCGCCAGCATCGCGTGGTTGGTGACCACCACGTCCGCCAACTTGGCGCGCTCGCGGGCCTGTTCGGCGAAGCACTCCTGGCCGTAGGCGCACCGGGAGGCGCCCAGGCACTCCTTGGAGGTGACGGAGAGCTGGGCCCAGGCCTTGTCGGAGACGCCGGGGGTGAGGTCGTCGCGGTCGCCGGTCTCGGTCTCGTCGGCCCAGTCGCGCAGCCGCAGCACGTCCTGGCCGAGCTTGCCGGTGGGGCCGCCGAGCGCGTCGACCGGGTCGAACAGGCCCTCGCCCTCGTCGCTCGGGGTGCCCTCGTTGGCGCGGTGCAGGCACAGGTAGTTCGAGCGGCCCTTGAGCATCGCGTACAGCGGGCGGCGGCGCAGCGTCGGGTGCAGGGCGTCGACGGTGCGCGGCAGGTCGCGTTCGACGAGCTGGCGCTGGAGGGCGAGCGTCGCGGTGGCGATCACCACGTTGTCGCCGTGGGCGAGGGCGGGCACCAGGTAGGCGAGGGACTTTCCGGTGCCGGTGCCGGCCTGGACGAGGAGGTGTTCGCCCTCGTCGACGGCGGAGGCGACCGCCTCGGCCATCCGGACCTGCCCGGGCCGCTCCACGCCGCCGACGGCGTCGACGGCGGCGTGCAGCAGTTCCGGGATACGGGAGGCGGGGACGGGAGGCGCCGACGCGTCCGGGCCGCCGGGCAGGGGTGCGGTGTCGTTCGTCATGACATTCCCAGCCTACGGGGCCGGGGTGACAATCCGGTGCTGTCGGGTCGGGAGGTGCGCGGTGCTGTGCAGCGGATTGTCGACCTGGCCGTGGACGGCGGCGTGCGGACGGTCCGGGCGGTCGCGGTAGCCGTCGAGCAGCAGCCGGTTGCGGTTCAGGCAGAGCCGGTCGATCCGCGGCGTGAACAGGTCGAACAGCCGGTGCCGGTCGGCGAGTTCCGGGAAGCGCCGCTGGCAGTCCCGGATCCGCTCGGCCAGCAGGTCCCAGAACTCGGTCTCGGGGAGGCCGAGTTGCTCCTCCAGCAGGGGCGCCAGGTAGCGGTAGACGCCGATGAACAGCCCGGAGTGCAGGAACTGGCACAGGTAGTCGGGGTTCTCCCGCAGCAGCACCTCGCCGATCCCGTCGGGCAGGTCGGCGAGTTCCGGCAGCGGCCGGTCGCTGATGTTGACGTCGTCGACGAAGTCCTTGACGGCGAGCCGGACCGGGACGTCCCGCTGGTCGAAGACGATGATCGCGTTCTCGCCGTGCGGGGAGAACACCAGGCCGTAGCGGTACAGGAAGTGCAGCAGCGGCGGCAGCATCACCGCGAACAACCGGTCGACCCAGCTGCGGACGTCCAGCCCGGAGCGGGCGACCAGCTCGGCGGCCAGCGCACGGCCGTCGGAGCCGGTCTGCAGCAGCGCGGCCAGGGTGCGGCCGCGTTCGCCGTCGTCGAGGTGCCGGCCGAGGGGTTCGCGCCAGATCGCGCCGAGCAGTTCCTTGTACTGGTAGGGAGCGTCGGGCAGGTCCCGGTACAGCGGGTGCTCGACGGTGACGGAGGCGATCTCGCCGAGCAGGATCACCCGGCACTCGTCGCGCAGGTACGGGTCCTGGTCGCGCAGCCGCTGGATCCAGGCGGTGACGGCGGGCGCGGCGAGCGCGCGTTCGGTGGGCAGGCCGCGCCAGACCAGGGTGTTGAGGATGGCGAGCGGCAGTTTGACGGTGCACCGGTCGGGTCTGCTCAGGTTGAAGAACGACCGGATGGACTGCTGGGGCAGCCGCAGGTCGCCGTCGCTGGGCAGCGGAATGATCTCGCCGCTGGCGATCCACGGCGCGAACAGGCCGACCACGGTCTCGTCCCACTGCCAGGGGTGCACCGGCAGCAGCCAGAACTCGGCGGCGCGCTCGCCGAGTTGGGCGCGGAACGCGGGGTCGAGCTCGGTGTCGTAGATGGTCTCGTCGCCGCGGAAGGCGGCCAGGTTCTTGTGCACGGCGAGCCACGGCAGGGTGCGCGGCAGCCGGGCCTCGGGGGCCCAGCCGGCCGCGTCGGTGGCGGAGAAGCCGAGCCGGCCCTTGTTGGCCACGATCCACGGGTGGCCGGTCTGTCTGCCCTCCAGCGCGACGTGGTCGAGGTCCGCGAGTTCGGCCGCGCTCAGCGCGGTGGCCCGCAGGTGGGCGTCGGCGATCAGCGTGGCGGTGAGCTCGCGGACCAGGTGGCCGGTGGTGTCGCCGTTCAACTTCAGTGTGTGTCGGGCCTGTTGGAGGAACCGCAGCGGATCGTCGCCGCCCGCTATCGACCCCGGGTCGACCCGCCAGCTGCCGTAGGCGCCCCGGCGGGCGGTGAACCGGTAGTCGGCGTCCGGGAGTTCGAGCAGGTAGTGGTCGCCCTCCGGCCGGGGGTGCAGCAGTTCCTCGTAGGCGAACTCGCCGAGCAGTTTGGCCAGCATGGCGCGTGCGGCGGCCCGCCAGTGCCCGGTGGTGAGCTGGGGCGGCAGGTGGAGTGCGGTGTCAACGGCCGGCTGCGGCACGCTCGTTCCCTTCCTGGGGTCGCGGGAGCACCGGGGCCGTGGCGGGCTCCGGGGCGAAGGTGGTCCAGGCGGTGCGGTGGGGCAGCGGGTGCAGGGTCTTGCCCGCGACGGCGTTCAGGATCACGGCGGCGCGGTGCGCACCGAGCCCGAGGTCCGGGGTGCCGACTCCGTGAGTGTGCAACTCGGCGTTCTGGACGTACAGCCCCCCGGTGAGTTCCGGCCGGGTGGCGACCCGGTGGTCGAGGTCGACCCGGAAGCGGCCCTGTTCGTCCCAGTCGATCAGCTCGGCGATCGGGTCGAGCAGCGCGGGCCGGACCGCCCGGTAGCCGGTGGCGAGCACCACGGCGTCGGTGCGGACCGAGTGGCGGCGGCCGGAGTCGGCGTGCCGGCAGTGCAGTTCGATGCCGCCGCCGGGGCCGGGGGCGGTCTCGGTGACGGCGGTGCCGGGGAGGATCTCCACCGGTTCGGCGTCGATCGGGCGACCCACGGTGCGCTCGTACAGGTGGTCGTGGATCTCGGCGAGGGTCTCCGCGCTGGCCGCCTTGTGCAACTGCCACTGCGCGGGCACCAGGGCGTCCCGGACCGGCTCGGGCAGGCCGTGGAAGTAGCGGGTGTAGTCGGGGGTGAACTGCTCCAGGCCGAGCTTGGAGTACTCCATCGGGGCGAGCGCCCTGGTCCGGGTGAGCCAGCGCACCCGGGTGCCGTCGCCGGCGTGCCGCCGCAGCAGGTCGAGGAACACCTCGGCGCCGGACTGGCCGGATCCGACCACGGTGATGTCCCGTGCCCCGTCGAGCTTCTGCCGCAGCGTCAGGTAGTCGGCCGAGTGCAGCACCGCCGGGTGGTCGCGCAGCGCCGCGAACGCCGCGGGGCGGGCCGGCTCGGTGCCGACGCCGAGCACCAGGTTCCGGGCCGGGTACGTCCGGCCGGCCGCGTGCACCCGGTACTGCCGCCGGTCGGCGTCCCAGTGGACGGCGTCGACGGGGCTGTCGAAGCGGCAGTTGGGGAGCCGGTCGGCGGCCCAACGGCAGTAGTGCTCGTACTCGCGCCGCGGGAGCTGGAAGCGTTCGCTGAAGTAGAACGGGAACAGCCGTTGCTGCTCGCGCAGGTAGTTGAGGAACGACCACGGGTTGGTGGGGTCGACCAGCGAGACCAGGTCGGCGAGGAACGGGACCTGCATGCGGGCGCCGTCCACGAGCATGCCGGGGTGCCAGCGGAACTCGGGTCGGGCGTCGAGGAACAGCGCGCCGACGGTGTCGGCCCGGTCGGCGAGCGCGGCCAGCGACAGGTTGAACGGGCCGATGCCGACGCCGATCAGGTCGTACGGCTCGGGCTGCCGGCCTGTCGTGTCGTCGTGGGGAGTCATGGCGTCCTAGGTCTCGGGCCGCGGGCGGATCATCAGGGCGGCGCGCTTGTCGGGGAGGTCGAGATCGGCGGCCCGGGTGAATCCGGCGGCGGTGAACGCCCGGACGGAGGGCGTGTTGCGGACGTCGGGTTCGGCGAGCACCCGGGTGCAGCGGGGTTCGTCCCGCAGCAGCCGGGCGGCGATCGCGTCGAGCAGCAGGGCGGCCAGCCCCCGGCCGCGGGCGGCGGGGGCGAGCAGCAGGTGCACGCCCAGGTCGTACGGGCGGGCGGGGTAGTGCGCCGCCAGCGGGTCGAGGTCGGCGCGGTACAGCTCGAAGTAGCCGGTGGGTTCGCCGTCGAGCAGGGCGAGGACGGGGCGGCTGCGGCCGTCGCCGTCGAGCTGCCCGGCGAGGTGCGCGGCGGTGGTCTCCGGCGGGCCCGCGAGGGCCCACCAGCGGTCGGTCTCCGGGTCGTTCATCCAGTCGGTGAGCAGCTCCAGGTCGGTGCTGGGCCGGACGGTGCGCAGCACGAGTCCGCCGGCCGCCGTGGGGATGCGGAGCTCGGGTGTCACGCCCCGGCCACCGGGTTGGCGATCTCCACGTACACCGACTGGGTCTCCACCGGCCCGACCAGCTCGTCCAGGCCGTGCAGCCGGGTCAGCAGGTTGGCCTTGCACCGCAGGGTGGGGGTGTCCAGCAGGAGGGCGGGCAGCGCGGAGCCGGTGGCGGTCGCGGCGGGGCCGGCCAGGAAGCGCCGCAGGGCGGCCAGCAGCAGCTGTTCGTCGGCGAGTTGCTGGGAGCCGAAGGCGCCGATCAGGCCGAGCACGTGGTTGATGCCGAGGTAGTAGGCGAAGCGCTCGTCGGCGACCGCGTCGGGGACGAAGGTGTCGCTGTGCGCCCCGAGTCCGGGCAGCATCCGGTGCAGCCGGTCGGCGTGCGAGGTGCGGAAGTAGTAGCCCTGGTTGTCGCGGTAGCGGCCGCCGGTGGGCCAGCCCTGCGCGTCGAGCAGGACCAGGCTGTTCTGCTGGTGGGCCTCCAGCGCGATGCCGGCCTGCCCGTCCAGCCAGAGGGTCGGCAGCACCACGGCGTCCAGGTAGCGCAGGAACCACTCGGTGGCGACGGTCGCCGCGGGGCGGCCGGTGCGGGCGGCGAGTTCGCCGAGCACTTGGGCGAGTTGCGAGCCCGCCGGGTCGACGGGCTGTTCGGCGACCAGGCCGGCCACGCACAGCGCCCGGTCGGCGGGGCCGAACGGCAGCTGCCGGAGCACGGTGTCCAGGCCGTTCGGGTCGCCCAGCGCGGGGTGGTCGACGCCGATCCAGGCCGGGTCGCGGACGATGTCGAAGCCGGGGTGGGCGGCCTGCCACCGCCGGGCCAGCCCGGCCTCCAGCAGGCGGTGCACCTCGACGCCGCGGTGGAGCTCCTTGCGCAGGTTCTCCCGGCGGGAGTTGGTGATCCGCAGGCCCAGCGACAGTTTGAGCATCCACGGGGTGCCGGGCCGGCAGACGGTGCGCACCGAGCTGGTGGGGTGCCAGGGCTCGCCGTGCTGGCCGAGGTCGGTGAGCAGGCCCCGCTCCAGCAGCTCGGCGACGGCCGGACGGAGCGTCAGCTCCCGGGCCTGCCAGGGGTGCAGTGGCAGCGCGGCGGCGCCGTCGGGCAGCGGGCGGCCGTACAGCTTGGCGGTGAGCCGTTCGGCGGGGGCGCCGACGGCGGAGTCCGCGGCGAGCAGGCTGCGGTCGACGGCCCACCAGTGCAGCCGGAACGAGCCGTGCAGTTCGGGCGAGTAGGCGGCGGACTGGGCGGGGCCGAGACCGTCGCGGCTCTTCGGGGTGGGGTGCAGCGGGTGGCCGAGCAGCAGCGACTGCTCGGCGCGCAGGAACGGGTCGCTGGGGGCCGCGGGGGTCCGGCGGCGGTGCGCGAGGATCTCCGCGGTGCGGCCGACCGAGTCGGCCACCCGGGAGGTGAGGTCGGCGAGTTGGCCGGGCTCGGGGCGGCCGGTGGCGCCGGCCACCAGGGCGGCGACCGTCACGGCGTCCACCGGGTGCTCGGCGGCGCCGGTGGAGACGGTGGCGGGGCCGAACCGGTGCCAGCCGCAGGCCGACCAGTGACGGACCGGCGCGGAGAGCTGGGCGGCGCCGCCGAGCACCGGGATGCGCAGCAGGTCGCCGTCGGGGCGTGCGGCGGCGGTCTCCCGGGCCCAGCAGCGCAACAGGCTCTCGGTGGCGGCGTGTTCGGCGGCGACGGCCGGGTCGGGGTGGAGCAGCGGGTCCGTACTGAGGTGTCCGGCCGACGGCCGGGCGACCGGGAGAACGTCGGTGAGGATGGTGGCCAAATCCGCTCCTTGAGCCGCGCGATTGCCTTCGGGTAAGGGTTACCTATCCCTTCGGTGCGGACACAAGATCGGCTCACTCGTTCCGGTGAGCTTCTGCCGATCGTCCCCGTACCGGCGGGCCGGCTGGGATCCTGACGGACCGTCACCATCACGGTTCGATGACCGGACGCCAACAGGACCGCACCGCCCGCCGGTGGCCCGGGCCCGGATGAAAGACTGTCCCCGGGGGAACGGACTGTTTCAGGGGGGTTGAGGGTGAGGGCACGGGGGGTACTGGCCGCGCTGACCGCGGCCGTGCTGCTGGGCGGGGTGTCCGCCTGCGGGTCGACCGGCGACCCGGGCGGGGACGGGAACCCGCACAGCTTCGCCGAGTTGAAGCACTGGGGGTTCGCCGAGTGGGACCGCTGGGCGAAGCGGCACGACTTCCGCAATCCCGCGGTGGCGGGCGTGTGGAGCGCCGAGACGATGGACCAGGCGCCGCCGCAGCAGCCCGCGCCGGCGCCCGACTCGTCGTCGGCGTCGACACCGGCCGCGCCGTCGCCGGCCGCCGGTGAGCCGTCCGCGAGCGGCGCACCGTCCACCACGAGCGCTCCGCCCGCGGTGGCCGCGCAGCCGGTGCCGCGTCCGTACACCAGCTATCCGGCGTCCGGGAAGGTCTTCATGACCGCCCCGAACGGCGGTACCGGCCAGTGCTCGGCCACCGTGGTCGCCGACCCGGCGAACCCGGGCCGCAGCAACCTGGTGTGGACGGCCGCGCACTGCGTCCACGAGGGCAAGGGCGGCGACTGGTACAAGAACCTGGTCTTCGTGCCCGCGTACAACAGCTCGGGCGCGGCCAGCGACCACCAGCGGGCGAAGCTCGCCGAGGTCGCCCCGCTCGGGCAGTGGTGGGCGGACAAGGTGATCACCTCGCCGCTGTGGACCACCGAGGGCACCAGGGGCGGGGACGCCGCGAACCAGTACGACTTCGCGGTGATCAAGGTGCGCGGCCCGGAGGGCGAGAGCCGCTCGCTGGAAGAGGTGATCGGCACTGCCGTGCCGGTCTGGTTCGACGCGCCGCGCGAGCAGCTCGCGATCCAGGCGTGGGGCTATCCGGCCGTCGCGCCGTTCGACGGGCAGGAGTTGGAGCGCTGCGACTCCGGCCGCCCGGGCTCCCGGAGCTTCGACGCGGCCCGCCCGTCGATGCTGGTGATCGGCTGCACCATGACGGCCGGCGCCTCCGGCGGCGGCTGGTTCGCGGACGGCCCGGACGGCCGCCAGCGGCTGGTCAGCAACACCTCGATCGGCACCCAGGCGCACACCGCCCTGAACGGGCCCTACCTGGAGGGCGTGGCCCGCCAGGCCCTCGACTACATCTCGCGGAAGTGACCGCCCGTCACCTCCCGCGACTCTCCATTCGACCGACGACCACGGGGGAACTGCCCATGACCACCCAGCACCGGACGGCGCGCCGCGTACGCTCCGCCGCCGCGGCCGCCCTGGTGACGGTGCTCGCCGTCACCACCGCCGCCTGCCAGAGCCAGAGCCCGAAGCCGAACCCGGCGCCGCCGGGCAGTAGCGGCGCCGCGAAGCCGGGCGTGGACGTGAAGGACATCCAGAGCGCGCTCGCCAAGGTCTCCAGCTGGACCGCCGACGACTGGGCCGACTGGGCCGAGAAGAACGGCTTCAAGCCGGAGGACCTGCAGGCGATCAAGGCGTTCTGGGACCGGGGCAGGCTCTCCGGCGCGAAGGGCGTCGACATCGAGAAGCCGGACACCAAGAAGTGGCCGTCAATGGCGGACGTGAACTTCCCGAAGGCCATCGCGGCCAAGCCCCAGCCGCACCCGTACTCCGCGGACACCGCGGTGGTCGGCAAGATCTTCATCCAGACCCCGGAGGGCGAGGGCCAGTGCTCGGGCACCGTGGTGAGCGACCCGGCCCACCCCGGTAAGAGCAACCTGGTGTGGACGGCCGCGCACTGCGCCCACGGGGGCAAGGGCAAGGACTACTTCCAGAAGATGGCGTTCGTCCCCGCCTACAACAAGAGCGGCGCGTCCAGCAAGGGCAAGGACGCCACCCTCGAACAGGTCGCGCCGCTCGGCGTCTGGGCGGCCCGCGGGATGCTGGTGATGCCGCAGTGGCTCCAGAAGGAGGGCGAGCACGGCAGCTCGGCCAGCCAGTTCGACTTCGCGGTGGTCCGGGTGGCCGCGTCGGACGGCTCCAAGCGTTCGCTGGAGGAGACCGTGGGCGGGTCGATGCCGATCTGGTTCGGCGCCCAGCCGGGCGACATCACCTCGCCCTCCTCGTACGGCTACCCGGCCGCGGATCCGTTCGACGGCGAGGAGCTGGAGCACTGCGACTCCGCCCTGAAGCCGACCCCGTTCGTCTTCGACGCCTCCCGGCCGCCGATGCTCGCCATCGGGTGCACCATGACCGGCGGCTCCTCCGGCGGCGGCTGGTTCACCAAGCACGACGGCAAGACCGTGCTGTTCTCCGACAACTCGATCGGCAACGACTCCTGGATGGCCGGCCCCAACCTCGGCCCGGACGCCAAGCGGATGTTCGACGCCTTCGTCCAGGGCAAGGGCGGGCAGCAGTAGTCCGGACGTGCGAACGGCCCGAGGAGGTCTCCCTCCTCGGGCCGTTCGGCGTTCTGCGCGGTGCCGCGGGCGGCTACGCGGTGACGACCGCGTACCGCTCCAGCTCGGCCGCCAGCACCGCCGCCACCTTGGCGTGCAGCAGCGTGCCCTCCGCGGTGTGCTCGGCGGAGAGCAGCTCGCCCTCCGCGTGCACCCGGGAGACCAGGTCGCCGCGGGTGTAGGGCACCAGGGCCCGGACCTCCACGGCGGGGCGCGGCAGCTCCTCGTCGATCAGGGCGAGCAGCTCGTCGATGCCCAGGCCGCTGCGGGCGGAGACCACGATGGCGTGCGGCTCGCGGCGCAGCAGGCGCTGGAGCACCGCCGGGTCCGCGGCGTCCGCCTTGTTGATCACCACGATCTCGGGCACGTTCTGCGCCTCGACCGAGACGATCACCTCGCGCACCGAGGCGAGCTGCGTCTCCGGCTCCGGGTGGGAGCCGTCCACCACGTGCAGGATCAGGTCGGCGTCGGCGACCTCCTCCATGGTGGAGCGGAACGCCTCGACCAGGTGGTGCGGCAGGTGCCGGACGAAGCCGACGGTGTCGGCCAGCGTGTACAGCCGGCCGCTCGGGGTCTGCGCCCGGCGGACCGTCGGGTCCAGGGTGGCGAACAGGGCGTTCTCCACCAGGACACCGGCGCCGGTGAGCCGGTTGAGCAGCGAGGACTTGCCGGCGTTGGTGTACCCGGCGATGGCCACCGAGGGCACCTGGTGGCGCCGCCGCTCCTGCCGCTTGGTGTCGCGGCCCTTCTTCATCTCGGCGATCTCCTTGCGGAGCTTCGCCATCTTCTCGCGGATCCGCCGCCGGTCGGTCTCGATCTTGGTCTCACCGGGACCACGGGTGGCCATGCCGCCGCCCGAGGTGCCGGAGCCACCGCCACCCATCTGCCGGGACAGCGACTGACCCCAGCCGCGCAGGCGCGGCAGCATGTACTGCATCTGCGCGAGCGAGACCTGCGCCTTGCCCTCACGGGACTTGGCGTGCTGGGCGAAGATGTCCAGGATCAGCGCGGTGCGGTCGACGACCTTGACCTTCACCACGTCTTCCAGGTGGATCAGCTGACCGGGCGTCAGCTCGCCGTCGCAGACCACGGTGTCGGCGCCGGTGGAGGCGACCAGGTCGCGCAGCTCCTGGGCCTTGCCGGAGCCGATGTAGGTGGCCGCGTCGGGCTTGTCACGGCGCTGGATCACACCGTCCAGGACTTCGGAGCCGGCCGTCTCGGCGAGCGCGGCGAGCTCGGCCATCGAGTTCTCCGCCTCCTCCAGCGTGCCGTCCGTCCACACGCCGACGAGCACCACGCGCTCCAGGCGGAGCTGGCGGTACTCGACTTCGGTGACGTCCTGGAGTTCGGTGGAGAGGCCGGCCACGCGTCGGAGCGCGGCGCGCTCGGAGCGGTCGTACTGCTCTCCGTCGTAGTTTCCGAGGCCCTCGTCGATCGCCGCGAGGTCCTCGTCCATCAGGGCTTCCGCCTTGAGGTCGGCGAGGCGGTTGGCCGACTCGCTCGATCGGGTGCGGCTGTCGAACGTGGAGGTCATTTCATCCTTGGATAGATCGGGTGGTGCTCTCGGACAACACGGCGGAGCCGCCGTGAATTCCCCACGATGGTCGCACGCCCGCTGTGCCCGAGTCATCCCTTTTACCAGCCGCCCCGGCGGCCCCCGTCACCGGCCCCGGCACGGCCGGCTCCGCCCCGGTCGGCGCGGCCGCCGCCCGGACCGGCACTTCCTCGGGCCCGCCCGGCCGGTACACGTCGTACACGCCCGAGACCCGGAGCATCGCCCGCATCACCGCGGGCAGCGCGGCGGCGTCGGCGAGTTCCAGGGTGTAGCTGTGCCGCACCCGCAGCTGGCGGGGCGGCTCGACGTCGGCGGAGAAGATCGACACGCCCTCGCCGGAGATCGCGGCGGTCAGATCGGCCAGCAGCCGGGGCCGGTTCAGCGCCTCGGCGTGCAGGGTGGCCCGGTAGCCCCACTGCGGGGCGCCGCCGGGTAGCCAGCGGACCGCGACCGCCCGGCGGCCGCCGCGCAGCATCCGGGTGCCGGTCGGACAGCCCGCCCGGTGCACCGCGACGACCTCGCCGCGCAGCACGATGCCGGTCACCTCGTCGGGCGGCACCGGCGTGCAGCAGCGCGCCAACCGGACGGCGGCGCCCGGCAGTTCCGGTGCGTCGGCGGGCGCGGCGGCGGGTGGCGCGGGCGGTGCTGCGGGCACCGGGGCGCCGGCCGCGGGCAGGCGTTCGGCGGCGGGCGCGGGCAGCGGGCCGGCCGCCAGCCGGCGCTCGATGGCGAGCCGGGCGGCGGGCGTGCGGACGTACTCCAGCCACTCCGGGTCGGGGCCGCTGTCCTCGCCGACGGGGGCGGTGAGCAGGCCGAGCACGTCGCCGTCGCGCAGTTCGGTGGAGAGCGCGGTGAGCCGGCCGTTGATCCGGGCGCCGATGCACCGGTGGCCGGTCTCCTCGCCGATCAGGTAGGCGGCGTCCAGACAGCTGGCCCCGGCGGGCAGGTGCAGGGTGGTGCCGTCCTCGGTGACGGCGGTGATCTCGCGGTCGTCCCGCAGGTCCGCGGTGAGCGCGGACCAGAAGGCGTCCGGGTCGGGGGTGTCCTGCTGCCACTCCAGCAGCCGGGCCAGCCAGCCGGGGCGGGCCGGGTCGGTGCGGTCCTCCGGGTCCTCGGCGGCGCCCTGCCGGTCGGTGCGCGGGTCGCCGAGCGCGACCACCCCGGTCTCGGCCACCTCGTGCATCCGCCGGGTGCGCACCAGGACCTCGACCACCTCGCCGCCGGGCAGCGCCACCGCGGTGTGCAGCGACTGGTACAGGTTGAACTTGGGGGCGGCCACGAAGTCCTTGAACTCGCCGGGCAGCGGCGTCCAGCAGGTGTGCAGTTCGCCGAGCACCGCGTAGCAGTCGGCGTTCTCCTCGACCACCACCAGCAGCCGCCCGAAGTCGGCGGGCCGCAGCCCCGCGCCGTCCGGGCCGGCCCCGCGTTTGATCATCACCCGGTGCAGCGAGACCAGGTGCCGGGGGCGGACGGTGACGGCGGAGGAGATCCCGGCCTCGGCGAGCTGGCGGCCGAGCTCGGCGGCGAACGGGGCGAGCACGCCGTCCGTCCAGCCGCCGGCCACCGCGCCGGTGCGCTCGTACTCCTCGGGGTGCAGGGTGGCGAAGACGATGTCCTCCAGCTCCGCCTTCACCACCTGGATGCCGAGCCGTTCGGCGAGCGGGATCAGCACGTCCCGGGTGACGTTGGCGATCCGCACCTGGCTGGCCGGCTTCATGTGCCGGATGGTGCGCATGTTGTGCAGCCGGTCGGCGAGCTTGATCACCATCACCCGGACGTCGTCGCCGGTGGCGACCAGCATCTTGCGGAAGGTCTCGGGTTCGGCCGCCGCCCCGAAGTCGACCTTCTCCAACTTGGTGACGCCGTCCACCAGGTACGCGACCTCCGGACCGAAGTCCTCGGCGACCTGATCGAGCGTCACTTCGGTGTCCTCGACGGTGTCGTGCAGCAGCGAGGCGACCAGCGTGGTGGTGTCCGCGCCGAGCTGGGCGAGGATCATGGTGACCGCGAGCGGGTGGGTGATGTACGGCTCGCCGCTCTTGCGGGTCTGCCCGCGGTGGCTCTCCTCGGCGACCCGGTAGGCGCGGGCCAGCAGCGCCAGGTCAGCCTGCGGGTGGTGCACCCGGTGCGCCTGCACGATCGGTTCGATGGCGTCGGGGACGGGCGTCCGCCCGGTGGCGAGCAGCGCCGCCCGGCCGGCCCGGCCGAGCGCCGCACGGCTGAAGCGGCTCGCCTGCTGCTTGGACGGCGAGCCCGCCAACTCGGAGCGGATGGTCATCTGCACCTCCGGCAGCAACACCGGAGCGACGGCCGACCCGGTGGTCCATGCTACCGAGCACAGCACGTTCGGCGAGCCCCCACTTCGGCTCTGCCATCGGCATCACCCGAACGGGGGGATTAGCCGGACAGCGGGCTGGGAAGCGGGAGCTGACGATTCGTCGGGCTGACCAGCCGTTACACCAGCACGCCCTCGGCGACGATCACCGCGGGGCCGGTCATCTCGATCCGGCCGTCGGGGAACTCCTCGATCACCAGCCGCCCGCCGGGCAGGTCCACCGTCCAGCTGACGGCCCGTCCGGTGTCCGCCGGGTCCAGTCCGGCCCGCCGGATCGCGGCCACCGCGACCGCGCAGGCGCCCGTCCCGCACGAGCGGGTCTCGCCGGAGCCGCGCTCGTGCACCCGCATCGCCACGTGCCGCTCGCCCCGGTCCACCACGAACTCCACGTTCACGCCCTGCGGGTACACGCCCGCCGGCGCGGTGGCCGGCGCGTCGTACAGGTGCCCGGCGTGCGCGAGGTCCGCAACGAACGCGACCGCGTGCGGATTGCCCATGTTGACGTTCAGCGCGGGCCAGCTGCGTTCGTCGACGGTGACGGTGACGTCGTCCGGGCCGGGCAGCAGCGCGCGGCCCATGTCCACGGTGATCCCGCCCGGGGTGCCGTCGGCGGCGTCCTCGGCGATCCGCACCCGCTTCACCCCGGCCCGGGTGGCGACCGACAGCTCGCCCGGCTTCGCGTGCCCGGCGTGCACCAGGTAGCGGGCGAAGACCCGCACGCCGTTGCCGCACATCTCGGCGATCGAGCCGTCCGCGTTGCGGTAGTCCATGAACCACTCGGCCTGCTCGGCCATCCCCGCCGCCACCGGGTCGGCCGCCGAGCGCACCACCCGCAGCACGCCGTCCGCGCCGATCCCGGCCCGCCGGTCGCACAGGGCGGCGACGGTGGCCGCCGACAGCTCCAGTTCGCCGTCCGGGTCGGGGACGATCACGAAGTCGTTCTGGGTGCCGTGCCCCTTGAGGAAGGCCGTTCCGCTGATTCCGCTGCGCTCGCTCACACCGCCGATGGTAGTGGCCGGCGAGGGCTAACCGCGCAGGTGGACGACCCGCCAGACGGCCAGCGCCAGGACGGCGGCCACCACCAGGGTGTAGAGCACGATGGCCTTCCAGCCGGCCCGCTCGGAGCTGCCCCGGCGCGGCACGCCCGGCCACTTGTAACCGGCCCGGCGGGCGGCCATCGCGCCCCAGCCGACCGAGGCGGCGGTGATCAGCAGGCCGAGCATCCCGATCATCGCGGTCGCGCCCTCGCTGCCGAAGGCCAGCGGGAAGGCGAACATCAGCGAGCCGAACATCACCGACGCGGCGATCGGCAGGATCTGCCACCAGCGCAGCCGACGGCGCGGCCGGATGTCCCGCTCGTGCACCACGCCGGGTGCGGCGGCCAGATCGTCGATCGCGGGCAGCGCCACCGCGTACGAGGTGGTGGGGACGGCCAGTTCGGGCAGCGTCTCGGAACCGTCGGACACGTCGCCCAGCAGCTCATCGGTTTCGGGGCCGGTACCCGTTGACACGCGGCCTCCCCTGATGGCTCGACACGAGCTCCGGAGCTCGCGGGCGGTGAGGCCGGCCCGCGTGCCGGGCCTCGGTGCTACCGATGATGGCACGTGGCAAGACCCGGACAGGGCGTCCCACGGGGTGATCGGGTGATCCGATGCCAGGACGTGATCCGGTCGTGACCGCCGGTACCTCCTGCACCTGCGTCTGCCGGTGCAGCTGCCCGGGCGGCTGGCCGGATCACGCCCCCGGGCAGCCGAAATCCGCCGGTCAGCCGGTGTCGCCGGGACGTTCCGGGCGATTGATCAGTTCCATTGCGCGGCCCAGGAGTTCGACCGGATCGGCCCCCTCGGGACGGTCCAGCCAGTGGATCCGCGCGTCCCGCCGGAACCACGACTCCTGGCGCCGGGCGAACCGCCGGGTGGCCCGCACGGTCTCCTCCCGCGCCTCGTCCTCGGTGCACTCCCCGGCGAAGAACGCCAGCACCTGCTGGTAGCCCAGCGCCCGGCTCGCGGTCAGGCCCTCGCGCAGGCCGACCCGCTCCAGCGCCCGCACCTCGTCCAGCAGGCCGGCCTCCCACATCCGGTCCACCCGCAGCTCGATCCGCCGGTCCAGCTCCGGCCGCGGCACCTGCACGCCGATCTGCACCGCCTCGTACACCGCGCGCTGCGTCGGCAGGTTCGCGGTGAACGGCTGTCCGGTGATCTCGATGACCTCCAGCGCCCGGACGATCCGCCGCCCGTTGCTGGTCAGGATCGCCTCCGCGGCCGCCGGGTCCAGCTCCGCCAGCCGCCGGTGCAGCACCCCCGGGCCGACCTGCTCCAGCTCCTCCTCCAGCCGGGCCCGCACCTCGGGGTCCGTGCCGGGGAACTCCATCTCGTCGATCGCCGCCCGCACGTACAGCCCCGAGCCACCCACCAGCACCGGCACCCGGCCCGCCGCCAGCAGCCGGTCCATCTCGGCCCGGGCGAGGCGCTGGTACTCGGCCACCGAGGCGGCCTCGGTCACCTCCCAGATGTCCATCAGATGGTGCGGGATGCCGCCGCGCTCCGCCTCGGTCAGCTTGGCGGTGCCGATGTCCATGCCCTTGTACAGCTGCATCGAGTCGGTGTTCACCACCTCCCCGCCGAGCTCACGGGCGATCGCCACCGCCAGATCGGACTTGCCGGCCGCCGTCGAACCGACCACCGACACCACCCGGCGCGGACGTACAGAAGAAGAAGAGGAGGAACCGCTCACCCCACCAGTCTCGCAAAACCCGGGCACCTCTCGTGTCGCGGCCTCGTTCACCGGGGAAGATCAGCTATGTCTGGTACCGATCTGACGGGAAAAGCGAGGAATGCACCCCATGAGCCTGATGGACAACCTCAAGGGCAAGGCCGAGGAACTCAAGGACAAGGCCAGCGAACTGGCCGGAAAGCACGGCGACAAGATCGACAACCTGGTGGACAAGGCCGGCGAGACCATCGACAACGTCACCAAGCACAAGTACAGCGACAAGATCGAGAAGGGCGCCTCGGCCGCCAAGCACGCCCGCGACGACTTCGCCGCGAAGCCGAAGGACGACTGACCGCGACCACCGGCCCGGTGGTCTGCTGGCGCACTCAGCGCCAGGAGGCCACCAGGTAGCCGACGCCGTACGGGGCGTCCTCGTACCGCAGCTCGCCACCGAGCGTCGCGCCCTCCGCCGCACCCGCGAGCACCTGCCAGGGGGCCCGGCCCTCCACCAGCAGCTCCGCCGAGAGGTCCGCGTCCAACGCGGCCAGCGCCGACGCGTCCGCGGCGGCCAGCGCCCCCGCCACCGCACGGTCGTAGCCCTCGGCCCGCCCGTCCAGGTACCCAGGGGCCTTCACCGAACGCCGGGCACTGCCGTCGCCCATCACCAGCAGGCCCACCCGATCGGCGACTTCGGCCAACCCCCGGCCCAGGCCCAGCAACCGCTCGGCGGCCGTGTCCGGCCGCACCGCGACGGCGTGCGTCGGCACCCGGACGCCCGCCTCCTCCAGCAGCCACGCCCCCACCGTCAACGCCGGCGACAGCTCCGGGCCGTCCACCCCGCCCAGCGGCAGCTTCACCGCCTTCTGCACCCCGTACCGGCGGAACGACCCCGCCCCGCCCTCCGTCCACACCCCGGCGCGATCGCCCGTCCCCACCACCACGACGAGCTCCACGTCCGCGAGCCCCCGCACCGCGTCCAGACACGCCCCCCGCAACGCCTCCGCCTCCCCCGCGGCCCCCACCGCGACCTCGGGCACGAGCAACGGCGGACAGGGGCACACGGCGGCGGCAACAAGCATGTCGATCACTCTACGCGGTGCGAAAACAGGGGCGTGGGGAACTGCGCGGAGCGGAAGGGCCTAACAGCAAGGTCGCGACGAAGGCAATGACTTGCACTTGATCGCGACCTTGCGGACGTTCACTAGTTGCTCGCGCAGTTCCCCGCGCCCCCGGTCTCGCACCCCACAGCGCTCGGCAGGGGTGCCGGGACGCCGATCGACGGAAGCCCGAGCATGACGCCCGCCGGCTTCGTCTCGGGCGCGGCCTGCCGCTTCTCCCAGGCGTCGCCCGCCCGGGTGCGGCGGACGCCGAGGGCGGGGCCCTCCGCGAGGAGGTGGTGCGGGGCGGCGTAGGTGATCTCGACGGTCACCACGTCGCCGGGGCGCACGCCCGTCTCGGGGCGACTGAAGTGGACGAGCCGGTTGTCCGGGGCGCGGCCGGAGAGACGGTCGGTGCGGTCGTCCTTCTTGCCTTCGCCCTCGGCGACGAGGATCTCCAGCCTGCGGCCGACCTGCTTCTTGTTCTCCTCCCAGGAGATCTCCTCCTGGAGGGCGATCAGCCGGTCGTAGCGCTCCTGCACCACGGCCTTGGGGATCTGGTTGTCCATCTCCGCGGCGGGCGTCCCGGGCCGCTTCGAGTACTGGAAGGTGAACGCGTTGGCGAACCGGGCCTCCCGGACGACGTGCAGGGTCTGCTCGAAGTCCTCGTCGGTCTCGCCGGGGAAGCCGACGATGATGTCGGTGGAGATGGCGGCGTCGGGCATCGCGGCGCGGACCTTCTCGATGATCCCGAGGAAGCGTTCCTGCCGGTAGGAGCGTCGCATCGCGCGCAGCACGGTGTCGGAGCCGGACTGCAGCGGCATGTGCAGCTGGTGCATCACGTTCGGCGTCTCGGCCATCGCGGCGATCACGTCGTCGGTGAAGTCCTTCGGGTGCGGCGAGGTGAAGCGGACCCGCTCCAGCCCCTCGATCTCCCCGCACGCCCGCAGCAGCTTGGAGAACGCCTGCCGGTCGCCCAGGTCGGAGCCGTAGGCGTTGACGTTCTGGCCGAGCAGGGTGACCTCGACGACGCCCTCGGCGACCAGTGCCTCGACCTCGGCGAGGATGTCGCCGGGGCGGCGGTCCTCCTCCTTGCCGCGCAGGGCGGGGACGATGCAGAAGGTGCAGGTGTTGTTGCAGCCGACCGAGATGGCGACCCAGGCCGCGTACGCGGACTCGCGCCGGGTGGGCAGGGTGGAGGGGAAGGTCTCCAGCGAGTCCAGGATCTCGACCTGCGCGGTCCGCTCGATCGCGGCACGCTCCAGCAGCGCGGGCAGGTGGCCGATGTTGTGGGTGCCGAAGACGACGTCGACCCAGGGGGCCTTGCGGACGATGGTCTCGCGGTCCTTCTGGGCGAGGCAGCCGCCGACGGCGATCTGCATGCCGCTGTTGGCCTGCTTGGCGGGGGCGAGCCGGCCGAGGTTGCCGTACAGCTTGTTGTCGGCGTTCTCGCGGACCGCGCAGGTGTTGAAGACCACCAGGTCGGGGTCGGCCTCGGCGGCGGCCTTGGTGTAGCCGGCCTCCTCCAGCAGCCCGGACAGGCGCTCGGAGTCGTGGACGTTCATCTGGCAGCCGTACGTGACGACCTTGTAAGTTCGCAAGCTCTCCTCCATACCCACAGGGCACAAGGGTACGGGCAGCGGCAGGGGCCTCCCGCCGGGCGGTCGGGGCTGGCAGTATCCCTGCCATGGCTGCTTCGAGCGATCCGCCCCGTGCCGGTGCCGTGCTGCGTTCCGCGGTGCGCAGTCCGCTGGTGCGGGTGGTCGTGGTACTGCTGCTGGTGGCGGGGGGCACGGGCGGCTGGTGGGCGTCCTCGGCGCGGGCCGGGTCGGGGCTGCGCGGGGAGGCGGCGTTCGCGACGGGGGTGTCGCGCGGGGTGTACGACCGGTACGGGGTGCTGCTGAAGGACTCGATGCGGTCGGCGATGCCCGGGGTGAAGGTCCGGCTGGACAACTCGGAGGGTTCGTTCGACAACCTGGAGCGGGTGCTGTCGGGCCGGGACGACTTCGCGATAGCGACGGCGGACTCGGTGGCCAGCTTCAAGAATCCGCAGAAGTCGGAGCTGCGGGCGATCGCCCGGCTGTACGACGACTACATGCAGCTGGTGGTGCCCGCGGATTCGCCGGTGCACAAGGTGTCCGACCTGCGCGGCCTGCGGGTGGGGATGGGGCTGGGGAAGTCGGGCGTGAACCTGGTGTCCCGGCGGCTGCTGGAGGCGGCCGGCCTGGACCCGGACAAGGACGTGCGTCCGGTGCCGCTGGGGGTGCTGGAGGCGACGAACGGGTTGCGCGACAAGCAGTTGGACGCGTTCTTCTGGTCCGGCGGCCTGCCGACGGCGGCGCTGACCGACCTGTCGGAGCACACCCCGATCCGGATCGTGCCGATGGGCGACCTGTCGGACCCGCTGCACCAGTTGGAGGGCGGCGGGATGGACGCCTACCGGGCGGCGACCATCCCGGCGGACGCGTACCCGCTGGTGGAGCCGGAGCGGACGGCGGTGGCGACGGTGGCGGTGCCGAACCTGCTGGTGACCCGGGCGAACGTGGACCCGGCGCTGGTGGAGGCGCTGACCCGGGTGGTGATCGACAGCCGGGACCGGATCGGCGGCGAGGTCCACGCGGCGCAGCTGGTGGACCTGCGGACCGCGGTGTACACCGATCCGCTGCCGCTGCACGAGGGCGCGAAGCGCTACTACCAGTCGGTCAAGCCCTGACGTCAGTTCCGCTTCCGGCGGGGCACCGTGAGCAGCACCCGCAGCCCGTGCGGTTCGGCGGGCGCGAAGCGGAGGTCGCCGCCGCCGGCCAGCAGCAGGGTGCGGGCGATGGAGAGGCCGAGGCCGGAGCCGTCGACGTTCTGGTGCCGGGAGGAGCGCCAGAACCGGTCGCCGACCCGGGCGAGCTCCTCCTCGGTGAGGCCCGGTCCGGCGTCGGTGACGATGGCGGTGACCTCGTCCTTGGTGATGGTCAGGCCGACCCGCACGGTGCTGTCGGCCGGTGAGAACTTGAGGGCGTTGTCGAGGACGGCGTCCAGCGCGCTGCCGAAGCCGATCGGGTCGGCCCAGGCGTGCGCCATCGGCGGTCCCTGCCAGTGGAGCCGGACCTGGCGCCGGTCGGCGAGCGGCTGCCAGGCGTCGGTCCGGGTGCGGACCAGCGCCGCCAGGTCGACGGGTTCGGGTTCGGGCCGGGAGCCTTCGGCGGTGGCCAGGCCGAGCAGGTCGTCCAGGACACGGGCGAGCCGGGCGCCCTCCTCGCGGACGGCGGCGATCTCCTCCTCGCTGCCCTCGGGGAGCGCCATCCCGATCAGCTCGACCCGCAGCAGCAGCGCGGCCAGCGGGTTGCGCAGCTGGTGGGAGGCGTCGGCGACGAAGGCCCGCTGCTGGTCGATGGCGAGCACCACGTGGTCGGCCATGTCGTTGAACGAGCGCGCCAGGCGGCGCAGTTCGGGCGGTCCGCCGCTGGGCGCGACCCGGGCGTTGAGTCGACCGGTGGCGATGTCGTGGGTGGCCCGGTCGAGGGTGCGGACGGGGCGCAGCACCCAGCCGGTGAGGCGGACGGCGAGCAGGATGGCGACCATCATGGCGAGCGCCTCGCCGCCGGCCAGCACCAGCCAGCGGTGCAGGATCCGGGCGCGCAGCGGCCCGGTGGGCGATTCGGTGAGCACCACGGCGACCACGTCGCCGTCGCGGACCACGGGCAGGGCGACGGTGAGGGTGCGGTCGGCGGTCCACGGCCACACCTGGGGCGGGTTGTGGCTGCGGCGTCCGGCCAGCGCCTCCCGGTAGGCCTGGCCGCCGGGGCCCTCGGCGGGGGCGCGCCAGTCGTCGGGGGCGACGGCGACGGCGCTGCCGTCGCGCTGGAAGACGCCGATCCGGGCGCCGTACAGCTCGCGGTAGCGGGCGGCCTCGCTGGACAGGGCGTGCAGCCGGCCGCCGTCGCCGGGGCCGGGTTCCGGTTCGCCCTTGACGGCGGTGGCGCTGGCACGGCCCTGGGTGGGCAGGTCCTGGGCGAACCGGGCGGCGTCGTCGATCCGGTCGACGACCACCTTGGACTGCTCGGACGAGGCGATCAGGTAGGCCAGCGGCACTCCGAGGGCGGCGAGCACGCAGGCCATCAGGGCGATCAGGATGCCGAGCAGGCGGTTGCGCACGGGCGGTCAGCGCTCCGCGGCGTCGTCGGCGGACGGGTTGTCGGGGATGAGCCGGTAGCCGACGCCGCGGACGGCCTCGACCAGGCCGGGCAGGCCGAGCTTGGTGCGCAGCGAGCCGATGTGGACCTCCAGGGTGCGGCCGTTGCCCTCCCAGCCGGAGCGCCAGACCTCGCTGAAGATCTGCTCGCGGCGGTAGACCACGCCGGGGCTCTGGGCGAGCAGCGCCAGCAGGTCGAACTCCTTGCGGGTGAGCGGCACATCGCGTCCGTTGACGCTGACCCGGCGGCGTTCGCGGTCGATCTCGACGCCGCGGGAGGCGAGCGGGCCGTCCGGCTCGGGGCTGCCGCCGTCCTCGCCGGCCCTGGGGGTGCCGCGGCGGGCCACCGCGTGGATGCGGGCCAGGAGTTCGCCCATGTCGTACGGCTTGACCACGTAGTCGTCGGCGCCGAGGTTGAGGCCGTGGATCCGGGAGCGGATGTCGGCGCGGGCGGTCACCATGATGACCGGGACGCCGCTGCCGGCCCGGATCCGGCTGCACACCTCGAAGCCGTCGCGGTCGGGCAGTCCGAGGTCGAGCAGCACCACCCGGTAGGGCTCGCTGCCGTCCGGGACGAGCGCGTCCAGGGCTTCGTGGCCGCTGCGGGCGTGCCGGACCTGGAAGCCGTGCCGGCCCAGCACCGCGACCAGGGCGGCGGCGACGCGGTCGTCGTCCTCGACCAGGAGCAGGCGCATCGGGCTCCTTCCTGCGGTGTTCGTCGGGATGCGTACGGGCCGGTGGCGCGGTCGCCGTCGGCGGGTGGTCGGCATGGCGCGGGTCCGACGCGGAACCGGGCCATCCTGGCATCCACTCCCATCCGACGGCTCCAGGTCAACCGCATCGGCCGGTCCGTTACCGCTCCGGTATTCGCGGTGCACGACTACCCGGCGTAGCCGAACCGTGATGCTCAAGTTCAGCTCAGATCGGCTGACGGGGCGGCGTGTACCTGCCTAAAGTCGCCCCGTTCGGGGGCCGAGGGCTCCGCCGGCTCCGGCCCCCGAGCATGAGACGGACCATCACCGGCTCTGCGGACCAAGCGAGTTGGCCCCGGGTTCGGAGGACGAGGGAGCGGACGGCGATGACCGAGAACAGTGCCGAGCTGCGCGACACCGCGCCGCTGGTGGCCCTGCGCGGGGTGAACAAGCACTACGGCGCCCTGCACGTGCTGCAGGACATCGACCTGGAGATCGCCCAGGGTGAGGTCGTGGTGCTGATCGGCCCGTCCGGCTCCGGCAAGTCGACGCTGTGCCGCACCATCAACCGGCTGGAGACCATCGACTCCGGGACCATCGAGGTGGACGGCAGGCCGCTGCCGGCCGAGGGCCGCGAACTGGCCCGGCTGCGTGCCCAGGTGGGCATGGTGTTTCAGTCCTTCAACCTGTTCTCGCACAAGACCGTGCTGGAGAACGTGGTGCTCGCCCAGGTGAAGGTGGGCAAGGTCGCCAAGGCCGAGGCCGAGCGGACGGCCCGTGAGCTGCTGGAGCGGGTGGGCGTCGGCGCACAGGCCGACAAGTACCCGTCGCAGCTGTCCGGCGGCCAGCAGCAGCGCGTGGCGATCGCCCGTGCGCTGGCGATGGACCCGAAGGTGATGCTCTTCGACGAGCCCACCTCCGCCCTCGACCCGGAGATGGTCAACGAGGTGCTGGAGGTGATGCGTTCGCTCGCCGCGCGGGGCATGACCATGGTCGTGGTCACCCACGAGATGGGCTTCGCCCGCTCCGCGGCCAACCGCGTGCTGTTCATGGCGGACGGCCGGATCGTCGAGGAGAACACCCCCGACGCCTTCTTCACCGCGCCGCGCTCCGACCGCGCCAAGGATTTCCTGTCCAAGATCCTGCAGCACTGACTCCCCCAGCCGATCAAGCGTCAGTAGCGTCAATTCGCAGTGGCCCGGAGCCTGCCGTGGCCCCCACCTGAGGAGAAGAACGACCGCATGAAGGCCCGTCGCACTGTTGCCGCTGCCCTGTCCGTGCTCGCCCTGACGGCCGTCGCCGCCTGCGGCAAGGACGGCTCCCCGGCCGAGACCGCCCCCAACGGCTCGGCCGCCCCGCAGCTGCCGACCTACACCGTCAAGACCGACGTCAAGCTGGACGGTTCGCCGGCGTGGACCGAGGCCAAGAAGCGCGGCAAGCTGAAGATCGGCGCCAAGGCCGACCAGCCGTACCTCGGCTTCGAGGACGTGCAGACCACCAAGCGCAGCGGCTTCGACATCGAGATCGCCAAGATGATCGCCGCCGACCTCGGCTTCTCGGCCGACCAGATCGAGTTCTCCACCATCGCGTCCGCCAACCGTGAGACCGCGATCACCGGCGGCCAGGTCGACTACTACGTCGGCACCTACTCGATCACCCAGGGCCGCAAGGACAAGGGCGTCGCGTTCGGTGGCCCGTACTACATCGCCGGCCAGTCGCTGCTGGTGAACAAGGACAACACCGACATCACCGGTTCCGACACCGTCAAGGACAAGTCGGTCTGCACCGCCACCGGCTCGACCTCGATCGCCAACATCCAGAAGTACGGCGCCAAGGTCACCCAGTTCGACACCTACTCGCTGTGCGTGGAGAAGCTGCTGACCAAGGAGGTCGACGCGGTCACCACCGACGACTCGATCCTCAAGGGCTACGCCGCGAAGAACCAGGGCAAGCTCAAGGTCGTCGGCAACCCCTTCTCCGAGGAGCGCTACGGCGTCGGCCTGAACAAGGGCGACGCGGTGCTGCAGAAGGCGATCAACGACGCCCTGAAGGCGCACGAGGACAACGGCGACTGGAAGAAGGCGTACGACGCCACCCTCGGCCTGTCCGGCTCCGCCGCGCCGAGCATCCCCGCCCTGGACCCGATCGCCGGCTGACGCCCGGTCACACCCACTACTGAGAAAGGAGGGCCGCCGGCATGGGACTGATATTCGAGGACGGCAACTTCTCCGCGTTCGCCGAAGGGTTCCTGCGGACGATCGAACTGAGCGCGCTCAGCGCCCTGTTCGCGCTGCTGCTGGGCTTCGTGCTGGCGGCCTTCCGGGTCTCGCCCGTCCCCGTCCTGCGGTGGTTCGGCACCGCCTGGGTGACGGTCTTCCGCAACACCCCGCTGACCCTGCTGTTCTTCGCGGTGACCTTCATCCTGCCGTCGCTGGACGTGCACTTCGAAAGCTTCACGCTCGCGGTGATGGCGCTCAGCGCCTACACCGGCAGCTTCGTCTGCGAGGTGCTGCGGGCCGGCATCAACACCGTGCCGATGGGCCAGGCCGAGGCGGCCCGCTCGCTCGGCATGGGCTTCGGCCAGACCCTGAGCCTGGTGGTGCTGCCGCAGGCCGCACGCTCGGTGATCTCCCCGATGAGCTCGGTGTTCATCGCCCTGCCCCGCAACTCGGCCATCGCAGGCGCCTTCAACGTGCCCGAGCTGTTCAGCTTCCAGAAGGTCCTGAGCGAAAAGGCCTACGACATCTTCGCCATCTTCTTCTGGATCGCGCTCGCCTACCTGGCGATCAGCTTCACCATCAACGCGGCTTTCTCCGCCCTGGAGCGTCGCGTGGCGGTGGCCCGATGAGCATGCGTACCGCCTCCGTCCTGTACGACGTCCCCGGCCCCCGGGCCCGGACCCGCAACCTGATCCTCGGCGTGGCAGGCCTGATCGGCATCGCCGGACTGTTCTGGTTCATCATCAGCAGCCTCTCCGACGCCGGACAGTTCGAGGCCGCGCTCTGGTCGCCGTTCGAGTACACGGCCGTGCAGCAGCGGATCCTCGACGGCGTGCTGTCCACTCTGGAGGCCTTCGGGCTGGCCGCGGCCGGCTCGCTGGTGCTCGGCTCGCTGCTCGCCGCCG
This sequence comes from Kitasatospora griseola, assembly GCF_044999035.1. NCBI lineage: Bacteria > Bacillati > Actinomycetota > Actinomycetes > Kitasatosporales > Streptomycetaceae > Kitasatospora > Kitasatospora griseola. The sequence goes on from NZ_CP173360.1 coordinate 2,899,408, forward strand.
GACGGCTCTCCGACCACTTCCCGGTGCGCATCGTCAGCACCGTGGTGGTCCAGTTCTTCCGGGCCATGCCGCTGATCATCATGATCTTCGCGCTGTACCGTGCGGCGTTCGGCGCCCAGCCGATGTGGGCCCTGGTGATCGGCCTGGCCCTGTACAACGGGGCCGTGCAGGCCGAGATCATCCGCTCCGGCATCAACGCCGTCCCGCGCGGCCAGTCCGAGGCCGCCTACGCCCTGGGCATGCGCAAGACCCAGGTGATGGGCATCGTGCTGGTGCCGCAGGCCGTCCGCTCGATGCTCCCGGCGATCATCGGCCAGCTGGTGGTCACCCTCAAGGACACCTCGCTCGGCTACATCATCACCTACCCGGAACTGCTCTGGGAGATGAAGCTGATCGCCTCCAACGCGGACGGCTACCCGTACATCCCGGTGGTCCTGGTCGGCACCCCGATCTACATCGCGCTGTGCCTCGCCCTCGGCGGCCTCGCCCGCTGGATCGAGTCCCGGGGCCGCCGCGGCGCGACCCGGCGCAGCACAACCGCTGCTTGACGGACACCCAGGTGATCTGTTGCATTGCTCTTCGTGACACCACCTGGGAGCTCCCACCCGGCAGCTGACGCAACGGCCGACGATCCCGGCTCGAAGGCCCCGACATGGATCCAGTGATCATCGTCGGGGCCGGGCCGGTCGGCCTCGCCCTCGCCCTCGCCCTGGCCCGCAACGAAGTCCCCAGCGTGGTCCTCGACGAGGGCGCCGGCGTCTGCCCCGAGAGCCCCCGCACCGTCGTCCTCGGCGCCGACACCGCCGCCTTCCTCGCCCGCATCGGCTACACCCGGGTCGGCTCCGACGCCGCCCGCTGGGACGCCTTCACCATCTGGCGCCGCCGCGCCGAGGTGCTGCGCCTGCCGCTGGACGACGAGCCGGTCCTGCACCTCGCCCAGCACCGCCTCCAGCGCGGCCTGCGCGACGCCGCCACCGCCACCCCGCTGATCCGCCTCACTCCGCGGCACCGGGTGGTCGAGCTCACCCAGGACCCCGACGGCGTGACCGTCCGCACCACCTCCCCCGACGGCGAGAACCGCTGGCACGGCAGCCACCTGGTCGGCTGCGACGGCGCCCGCTCCACCGTCCGCAAACTCCTCAGGATCCGCTTCCCCGGCCGACCCGCCGTCGACCGGCACGCCGTCGCCACCGTCCGCGTCGACCTGCCCTTCCCCGGCGAGGCCCGACTGCACCGCGAACCCCCGTGGCGCGGCGACCGCGAAGCCTCCGCCCGCCCGCTGCCCGACGGCCTGTGGCGGCTCGACTGGCGGCTGCCCCCCGGCCGCCCCCAACCCACCGAACCGGTCGACCCGCACGCCACCTGGCCGGGCATCGTCACCGGCGACACCCTGCTCACCCGGGTCACCTCCGCGCTCACCGGCTGGTGCGGCGAACTCCCGCCCCACCAGCTGCTCGCCGCCGCCGACCACACCTACCAGCAGCGCCTCGCCGGACGCTTCCGCACCGGCCGCTGCTTCCTGGCCGGCGACGCCGCCCACCTGCACGGCGCCCTCGGCATGCAGAACCTCGCCGACGGCCTGCGCGACGCCGACAACCTCGCCTGGCGGCTCGCCCTCGCCTGGCACCTGCCGCCCGGCGGCGCCCCCGCCGAGAGCGCCCTGCTCGACGGCTACGAGAGCGAACGCCGCGGCGCGGTCGGCGCCCGACTGCGCGCCGTCGACCAGACCATGCCGCTGCTCCGCCCCCTGCGCGGCTGGGCCCAGACCCGGCGCTCGCTCGTCTCCGGCTCCTTCCGCAAGCACGCCCCGCTGCTCGCCGACGGCCAACTCGGCACCGGCCGCTTCGGCGGCGCCCCCGCCTACCCGGCGACGCCCGCCGGCGTCGCCGTCCGGGTCCCCGAGCAACGCGGCACCGGCCGCGGCACCTCACTCACCGAACAGCTCACCCCCACCACCCCCGGCGTCCAGGTCCCCGACCTGCCGGTGGTCACCGCCGACGGCACCGCCGACACCCTCCGCGCCCGCCTCGGCACCGTCTTCCTGCTCGTCCTGGTCGCCCCCGGCACCACCGTCTGGTCCGCCGAGCACTGGCTCGGCGCCGGCCTGATGCCCCGCCTCACCGAACTCGCCGACGCCCTCCCCGTCCCCACCGAAGTCCTGGTCACCGACGCCTACCCCGGCGCCACCCCCCACACCGTCCTCCTCGTCCGCCCCGACGGCCACCTCCTCGGCACCACCCCGGGCCTCCACCCGGAAACCCTCCACACCCTCACGGCCCCGCTGTCGGCCGCGCCGGGCCTGGAACAGGGAGCCGCAGGCTGAATCAGGCGCGAGCGGAGGGGCGCCGACCAGAGAGCAGGGAGAGCACAACCAGGGGCGCGGGCCCGCTCGCCTGCTACCGCGCGAACTCCGTCGCGCGCGACTCCCGCACCACCGTGATCCGGATCTGCCCCGGGTACGTCAGTTCCTCGCGGACCTGCCGGGCCACCTCCCGGGCGATCTCCTGGGCGCGGAGGTCGTCGACCTTCTCCGGTTGCACCATCACCCGGACTTCGCGTCCGGCCTGCATGGCGTAGACCTTGGTGACTCCGTCGTGGGCCCGGGCGATCTCCTCCAGGCGTTCGAGCCGGCGGACGTACGCCTCCACGGATTCCTTGCGTGCGCCGGGCCGGCCGGCCGAGCAGGCGTCCGCGGCCTGGGTGAGGACGGCCTCGACGGTCTTCGCCTCGATCTCGCCGTGGTGGGCGCCTATTGCGTGGACGACCTCCGCGGACTCCCCGTGCCGGCGGGCGAACTCCGCGCCGGTCAGGGCGTGACTGCCCGCCACTTCGTGGCTGAGCGCCTTGCCGATGTCGTGCAGCAGCGCGGCGCGGCGCACCGGCTCCGGGTCGACGCCCAGTTCCGCGGCCATCATTGCGGCGAGGTGAGCGGACTCCACCAGGTGGCCGAGCACGTTCTGCCCGTAGGAGGTGCGGTAGCGCAACGTGCCGAGGGTGCGGACCAGTTCGGGCGCCATCCCGTCCGCGGTGCCGATGCCGACGGTGAGCAGGGCGTCCTCCCCGGCCCGGACGCAGAGCCGTTCGACCTCGCTGCGGCTGCGCTCGTGCGCCTCCTCGATCCGGGCGGGATGGATCCGCCCGTCGGTGAGCAGCGATTCGAGGGTGAGTCGGGCGCTCTCCCGCCGGACGGGGTCGAAGCAGGAGAGTTGGACCAGCCCGGGGGTGTCGTCGACGATCAGGTTGACGCCGGTGACGGCCTCGAAGGCGCGGATGTTGCGGCCTTCCCGGCCGATCACCCGGCCCTTCATGTCCTCGCTGGGCAGCCGGAGCGTGGTGACCACGGTCTCGGCGGTGTGTTCGGCGGCCAGTCGCTGGACGGACGAGGCGATGATCTCGCGGGCCCGGCCCTCGCCTTCGACGACCGCGCGCCGTTCGATCTCCCGGACGGTCAGCGCGGCTTCGCGGCGGGCCTCGGCCTCAGCGGCACGGACCACTTCGTCCCGGGCCTGGGCGGACGTCAGCCCGGCGGTGCGTTCCAGCAGCAGTCGGCTCTCGGCGCTCTGTTCGGCGAGTTCGCCGCGGATCCGCTCGGATTCGGCGGCGCGGGCGGCGAGTTCGTCCTCGTGCAGGTGCAGGCGCTGGAGCTCGGCGGTCAACCGCTCCTCGCGGCGGTCGAGTTCGGCGCGGCGTTGACGGAGCATCCGGAGCGCGGCGACCAGCACCAGGCCGAGGGCGGCGATCAGGATGCCGGCGGCCAGCAGCAGGGAGGAACCCGTTCCGGTGTTCTGAGCGATCCCCATCCGGGCACTCCCCGTCCTGCGCACGCTGCCGCCGAGGTGACCTCCGCGATCGTCCAGCCACTGAGTGCGAGGCTAGGCGGAGGTTACGAAACGGTCAAGATGCGATCGAGAATTGGCTCCGATGATCCGATCAGCAGTCATCGCCCGCCGTCAGTTCACCTACCAGTCGTCGCCCTCCTCCTGCGGTTCCGCGTCCAGCGCCTCCCGGACCACCCGGAACGCCAGGCCCTCCGAGTAGCCGCGCCGGGCCAGCACTCCGACCAGTCGGCGCATCCGTACGTCCCGGTCCAGCCCTGCGGTGGAGCGCAACTTCCGTTCCACCAGGGCCCGGGCGGCGTCCGTCTCGTCGTCGGCGTCGACCTGGAGCAGGGCGCGTTCCGCGGTCTCCCCGGTGACGCCCTTGGTGCGCAGCTCCTGGGCCAGCGCCCGCCGGGACAGTCCGCGCACCGCGTGTCGGGACTCCACCCACGCCTCGGCGAAGGCGGCGTCGTCGATCAGCCCGACCTCCTCCAGCCGGGACAGCACCTGCTCGGCGACCTCGTCGGGAATCTCCTTGCGGCGCAGCGCATCGGCCAGCTGCTTGCGGGACTTGGCGGCGCCGGTGAGCAGCCGCAGGCAGATGTCCCGGGCCCGGTCCGCCGGGTCCCCCTGCTCGGCGGCGGCCCCCTGCCCGCGCCGCTTGCCCCGCGCCCCGGGCTCGGCCGTCCGCTCCGGCTCGCCCGCCGGCCGCTCGGCCTTCGCCCGCCGCTTCGGCCGGGGCTTCTCCTCGGCCGGTGCCGCGACCGGAAGTTCACCGAGCGCGCTGCGCCGCCGGCGCCGCCCCCCGGCCAGTTCGGACGCCCGCATCAGCCCGGGCAGCTCCTCCACCGGGAGCTCTGCGGACGGCTCCTCGGCCACCGCCGCGAACCAGTCCGGCGGGCCCGGGGCGTCGTCCTCCTCCGCGACGGCCGCGAACCAGTCCGGCGGGCCGAAGGCGTCGTGCTGTTCTTCTCCCGATACGCCCACACCGGGCCCGTCCTCGGACGGACCCGGTGCCGGGTGGTCGATGTGGTGCCGGTGAGTCAACGGATCAGCCCTTGGCGGCGGCCGCCGTCTTCTTGGCGGCGGCCTTGGCGGGGGCGGCCGCGGCCGGGATCTCCACCGCAGGGGCGCCGCCCTCGGCCTCGGCCGGCTTCGGGCCGATGCCCAGCTTGCCCTTGATCTTGGCCTCGATCTCGTCGGCCAGCTGCGGGTTGTCGCGCAGGAAGTTGCGGGCGTTCTCCTTGCCCTGGCCGAGCTGGTCGCCCTCGTAGGTGTACCAGGCGCCGGACTTGCGGATGAAGCCGTGCTCCACGCCCATGTCGATCAGGCCGCCCTCGCGGCTGATGCCCACGCCGTAGAGGATGTCGAACTCGGCCTGCTTGAACGGCGCGGCGACCTTGTTCTTGACCACCTTGACGCGGGTGCGGTTGCCGACCGCCTCGGTGCCGTCCTTCAGCGTCTCGATGCGCCGGATGTCGAGGCGGACCGAGGCGTAGAACTTCAGCGCCCGACCACCGGTGGTGGTCTCGGGGGAGCCGAACATCACACCGATCTTCTCGCGCAGCTGGTTGATGAAGATCGCGGTGGTGTTCGACTGGTTCAGCGCACCGGCGATCTTGCGCAGCGCCTGGCTCATCAGGCGGGCCTGCAGACCGACGTGCGAGTCGCCCATCTCGCCCTCGATCTCGGCGCGCGGCACCAGCGCGGCCACCGAGTCGATGATCACCAGGTCGATCGCGCCGGAGCGGATCAGCATGTCGGTGATCTCCAGCGCCTGCTCACCGGTGTCCGGCTGGCTGACCAGCAGGGCGTCGGTGTCCACACCGAGCTTCTTGGCGTACTCGGGGTCGAGCGCGTGCTCGGCGTCGACGAAGGCGACGGTGCCGCCGGCCTTCTGGGCGTTGGCGGCGAGGTGCAGGGTCAGGGTGGTCTTGCCGGAGGACTCCGGGCCGTAGATCTCGATCACTCGGCCGCGCGGGATGCCGCCCACGCCCAGCGCCACGTCGAGGGCGGTGGACCCGGTGGAGATCACCTCGATCGGCTCGTTCGCCTTCTCGCCGAGGCGCATCACCGAGCCTTTGCCGAACTGCCGTTCGATCTGGGCGAGTGCGGCCTCCAGGGCCTTCTCGCGATCCGTTCCTGCCATGGCTTCCACCCTCGGGTTCTGTGCGTTGCGCTTCATCGTCATCGACGCTAGCGCGTCCCACCGACAATCGGCCCCGGACGGGCTCGGCCTGTGGAAAACTCTGCGCCGAAGCGTACAAAGAACACACGTTCGAATCCAGTCGAAGGCCACCCGACACGCCGCGGCCCCGCCCCCGGAGGACCGGGAACGGGGCCGCGGGAACCGCTTCGGGCGCCTACTCGCTCAGCAGCCTGGTGCCGGCGTCCGGCAGCGCGACGCCGTTCTTGTCGAAGAAGTGCCAGGCGGCGACCTTGAGGCCGGCCCGCTCCGGAACCACCACCATGCGGTACGGGGAGTCCTCGACGACGACCGGCTTCGGCTCGGCGACACCGCCGTCCGACCAGTTCACCACCACCTTGCCGACGTCCGGGCCGATGGCCAGCACCGCGAGCCTGATCGGCAGCGGGCCGGGCGTGCCGGACTTGGCGGAGGGCCCGAGGACGCCGCCGCTGAAGGTGTTCGCCATCCGCGGGTCGAGGTGCCCGGGCGCCGGGTAGCTGCCCTGCCTGTCGTACTTCTGCCGGGCCCCGTCCAGGGTGGCGTAGGTGTTGACGACGTCCTCGGTGGGCTGCCAGTACTGCTGGACGAACGCCTCCGTCGGCTTCTCGATCGACGGGTCGACCGCGTGGCGCTCCTCCCAGACCGCCAGGGCCTGCGCGTACGCCTGCTCCTTCGGGGCGACCGGCCAGAGCGCCTCCCAGAGCTGCCACTCCTTGCCGTCGACGGTGCCCTGTCCGATCACCACCCGGACCGGCTTGAGCGGGTCCCGCACGCCGGTCGCCGTCGTCGTCGCCGCGGCGCCCGGGGCGGCCGACGCCTCCGCGCCCGGCACCAGCGGGAGGGCCCCGCCGCTGCCGCCGGCCTGCAGGGCCTGCGCGGTCGAGCCGCTCCCGGCGAAGCCGTTCAGGCCCGCCACGGTGCCGCCGCCCAGGGCCACCACCGAGGCCAGCGCGAGCGCGCCGACCACCGTGCGGCGGCGGTTCCGGATCCGCCGCCCGCCGGCCAGGATGCCCTCGACCGGCACCGAGCCGATCTTCACGTCCGCCGCCGCTGCCGCGAGCCCGAGCTCGACCGCCATGTCCCCGCCCGGCATCTCGTTGTTCCCCGCGGTCATACCGCACCCCCCACATGTGTCATGTCCGTCAGTTCCTTCAGCCCCGCGGTGTGCCGCAGTCTCGCTATCCCCTTGGCCGCGTGGCTGCGCACGGCCCCGGTCGAGCAGGCCATCGCGGCGGCCGCCTGGCTGTCGGTCAGGTCCTCCCAGTGCCGCAGCACCACGGCCTGACGCTGCCGGGGCGGCAGTGTCGCAAGCGCCGCCATCAGCACCCGGCGCTGGTCGGAGCGGGCGTACCCGTCCTCCCGCCCGGCCGTGTCCGGCACGGACTCCACCAGCACCTCGGGGGCCCGGCGCCGCCAGCGGCGGGCGTGCTGGTTGATCATGATGCGGCGCACGTAGCTGTGCGGGTCGTCGGCGCGGCGCACCTTCGACCAGGCCGCGCAGGTCCGCTCCGCCGCCGATTGGGCCAGGTCCTCGGCCGCGTGCTGGTCGCCGGTCAGCAGGTACGCCGTGCGCAGCAGCCAGGGCCAGGCGCCGACGATGAACGCCCGGAACTCGTCGTCCGGGCCGAGCTGTTTGTCACCCATGAACACCTCCTCGCCCATCAAGAGCCCGGCGGTGGGGCAAACCGCTTACTCCCGCCGCCGGTGGGGCCGGCGGCGGGGTCGCGGCCGTCAGTCCTCGGCCCGCTGCTCCTCCCGTCCGGCCTGCGCCCCGGCCGGGTCGGTCGAACCGCCGGCCACCATCCGGCGCAGTCGCCGCACGGCGTCCCGCCGCCGGGCCCGGCGCTCCTCGCCGCGGTCGATCCGCGGGTCGTCCTCGACCTCGTAGCGGCGCACGTAGGTGCCGACGAAGCCCTGCAGGGTGGCGGCGGCCGGGATGGCGATCAGCGCGCCGACCGCGCCGAGCAGCGCGGCGCCGGCGATCACCGCGCCGAAGGCGACGGCGGGGTGCACGTCGACGGTCTTGGCGGTGATCCGCGGGTGCAGCAGGTAGTTCTCGATCTGCTGGTAGACGATCACGAAGCCGAGCACCCACACCGCGTCCACCGGTCGGCCGGTGAGCGCGACCAGGACGGGCAGCGCGCCCGCCAGGTAGGTGCCGATGGTGGGCACGAACTGCGACATGACGCCGACCCAGACGCTGAGCGCGGCCGCGTACGGCAGTCCGATGATCGTGAAGAACGCCCAGTGTCCGAGCGAGGAGACCAGCGCCAGCACGGCCCGCGAGTACAGGTAGCCGCCGGTCTTGGCGAGCGCGATCTCCCAGGCGCGCAGCACCTCGGCCTGCTTGGAGGGCGGCAGCATCGAGCAGACGGTGCGCCGGACCCGGGGGCCCTCGGCGGTGAAGTAGAAGGTGAACAGGCCGACGGTGAAGGCCTGGAAGAGCCCGCCGACGACGGTGCCGGTGACGCCCCAGACGTTGTCGGCGGCCTGCTGGGCGTACTTCTCGATGGTGCCGGAGTCCTTGAGCACCTGGTGCTGGAGCTGGTCGAGCGACAGCTCGGTGTGGAAGGTGCGGTTGACCCAGTCGATCAGGTCGTGGAGCATCTGCGGCAGTTTCCCGGCGACCTGGGTGACCTGGTCGACCATCAGGGTGCCGAGCGCGGTGAGGAAGGCGGCGACCGCCAGGCCGACACCGATGAACACCAGGAAGGTGCCGAGCCCGCGGCGCACGCCGCGGGCGGCCATCCGGTCGACGGCGGGTTCCATCGCGAGCGACAGGAAGAACGCGACCAGCAGCATCACGAACAGGTCGATCAGCTGGTGGAAGGCCCAGTCGGCGAGCTGGAAGAGGCCGACGCCGACCAGCGCGAGCAGCATCGCCTTGGGCAGCCAGCGCGGCATCGCGCCGCTGCCGGCGGCGCTGCGGCGCAGCTGGCGGGCGCCGGGGTCGGCGGTGTCGCCGCCGCTCTGCCGGCCCGGTTCGGGGCTCGTGGGGAGGTGTTCTTCGGACAGTCGGTCGGGGGTTTCTGCACTGCTGGACACCGGCCAAGTCTCACCCACCGGCTGGCGAATCGGGTCACCTCAGCCGATCTGACACTCCCTGGGTGACGCAGACCACGCGCCACACGTCCTTGGCCTCCCAGCCGGCGTCCAGCGCCTGGCGGACGGTGCGGCCGCCGAGGTCGGCCATCACGTGGTCCTGGGCGAAGGACTCCGCGTAGGTCTCGCCGAAGTGCAGGTACATCCGTCGCCAGAACTCGGTCAGCCTCATGCGCCCCAGTATCGGGCACCGGCGGATCAGCGCGGCAGTGCGAGGATGCCCGCGCCGTAGTAGTCGCGGTCCTGGCAGCCGATCGGGAGGGTCTGGACGCAGTTGCCGTCGGCGGCCTTGGCGAGGGCGGCGGCGATCCGGTCCGGGTCCCAGTCGGGGTGCTGGGCGGCGACCACGGCGACGGCGCCGGTGACGTGGGCGGCGGACATCGAGGTGCCGGCCAGGGCGGCGTACTTGCCGCCGGGCCAGTCGGAGACGACGGCACCGTCGGCGCCGCCGTCGGGGTCGCCGCCGGGTGCGCTGAGGGAGATCCGGCCGCGGCCGTAGTTGCTGTAGGAGGCGGGCAGGCCGTTGCGGTCGACGGCGCCGACGGTGACCACGCCGGGCAGCTCGCCGGGCAGCCGGATGCACTCGGTGCCGAGCTCGCGGTCCTGCGGGGGGCCGCTGGTGCGGTCGTTGGGGCTGCGGTGGTCGGGGCGGGCGCCGGTGAGGTCCTGGGCGTCGTTGCCGGCCGAGGCGACCACCACGGCGCCCTTGCGCTGGGCGTAGGCGACGGCGCGGCCGACGGCGGCGATCAGCGCGGCCTGGTCGGCGTCCTCGGGGCAGTTGTACTTCCACGGGTCGGCGAAGTAGCTGTCGTTGATGGCGCGGGCGCCGTGGTCGGCGGCCCAGAGCATGCCGCAGACGATGTTCTCCGCGTAGTACTGGCCGAGCGGGCCGAGCAGCCGGACGGCGGCGATCCGCACGCCGGGGGCGACGCCGGTGACGCCGTGGCCGTCGCGGGCGGCGCCGACGATGCCGGCGACGTGGGTGCCGTGGCCGCTCTCGTTGACGGCCTCGTCGGGCCGCCAGGCACCGCTGCGGGCATCGGGGCGGCCGTCGGCGCAGGAGGCGGAGGCGGCGGGGTCGACGGCGGCGCGCAGGTCGGGGTGGGTGTCGTCGACGCCGGAGTCGAGCACCGCGACGGTGACCTGGGACAGCTGCTGGGCGGTGGGCAGCGCGCCGGTGCGGTCGGCGGAGCGGTCGGCCGGGCGGTCCAGCGGCGGGTGCAGCAGGGCGGCGCGGCCGGGCGGGCGTTCGACGGCGCCGATCATGGCGAGGTTCCAGTCGTTGTGCTCGCCGGGGTCGGGGACGGTGGCGGTGCTGTCCTCCTGTCCCTCGGCGACGTCGGCGGCCGGGGCCCCGGGGCCGAACGCCGCGCCGGCCAGCGGCCGGGGCGGGGAGGGCACGGGGACGGTGCGGGTGGCGCCGACCGCGGCGGTCCCGGGCCGGCCGCGCAGCTTCTCGGCGAACCGGCCGCCGGCGTAGGCGAGCACGGCGCCGATCTGCGGATAGGCCTGGACGACCTGCCCGCCGGCCGCCCGGACCTGCTCGGCGGCGTGGTCGGCGCCCTGGGCGTCGGCGCGCTCGTCCAGCACCAGGTAGCTGAGGTAGGTGCCGTCGGTGCCGGTGACGTAGGGGACGGCTCCGCCGAGCAGCAGTCCGCAGAGCAGGGTCGCGCCGAACACGCGGACGCTGCGGCGCCGGGGGGCGCTGTCGGGGGCCTGGCTCACCTGCTCCATCGCGTGTTCTCCGCTCGTCGGCCGGGCCGGAGTCCCGTGGTGGGTGGGTCCGATTCCTCACCATATGAGCGATTTGTACGATTTGCTGTGCGGGTTGCGGCAGACGGTGACCGTCCCCCGGCCTGTCAGCCCGTCGGGGCACCATGGGTGCATGGCCACCTCCACCCCCGACGCGCCCGGCAGCCCCAACCCGCTGGACGGCTTCGCCCCGGCCACCCGGTCCTGGTTCACCGGCGCGTTCGCCGCCCCCACCGAGGCCCAGTCCCGGGCCTGGTCGGCGATCCGGTTGGAGACCGACGTGCTGGTGGTCGCCCCGACCGGCTCCGGCAAGACCCTGGCGGCCTTCCTGTCCGCCCTGGACCGGCTGAGCTCCACCCCGCCCCCGGCCGACCCCAAGCGCCGCTGCCGGGTGCTCTACATCTCCCCGCTGAAGGCCCTCGCGGTGGACGTCGAGCGCAACCTGCGCGCCCCGCTCGCGGGCCTGCGGCAGGCCAGCGTCCGGCTCGGCCTGCCCGAGCCCGAGGTGCAGGTCGGCATCCGCTCCGGCGACACCTCCGCCGCCGACCGCCGCAAGTTCGCCACCCACCCGCCGGACATCCTGATCACCACCCCCGAGTCGCTGTTCCTGCTGCTCACCTCCGCCTCCCGGGAGGCCCTGCGCGGCATCGACACGGTGATCCTGGACGAGGTGCACGCGGTGGCCGGCACCAAGCGCGGCGCGCACCTGGCGCTCAGCCTGGAGCGGCTGGACGAACTGCTGGACCGCCCGGCCCGCCGGATCGGCCTGTCCGCCACCGTCCGCCCGGTCGAGGAGGTCGCCCGCTACCTCAGCCCGCAGCGCGGTGCGGCGATCGTCCAGCCCGGCAGCGACAAGCGCTTCGACCTGTCCGTGGTGGTGCCCGTCCCCGACCTCGCCGACCTGCCCGCCACCCCCGCCGAGGAGAGCGACCCGCAGCGGCAGTCCTCGATCTGGCCGCACGTCGAGGAACGGATCGTCGACCTGGTGCAGGCGCACCGCTCGACCATCGTGTTCGCCAACTCCCGCCGCCTCGCCGAGCGGCTGTGCAACCGGCTGAACGAGATCGCCTACGAGCGGGCCACCGGCGCCCCGCTGCCCGAGTCGCACGCCCCCGCCGAACTGATGGGCGGCTCCGGCGCGGCCGCCGGCGCCCCGCCGCTGCTGGCCCGGGCGCACCACGGGTCGGTGTCCAAGGAGCAGCGCTCCCTGGTCGAGGAGGAGCTGAAGGCCGGCCGGCTGCCCGCCGTGGTCGCCACCTCCAGCCTGGAACTGGGCATCGACATGGGCGCCGTCGACCTGGTGGTGCAGGTCGAGTCACCGCCGTCGGTGGCCTCCGGCCTGCAGCGGGTCGGCCGGGCCGGGCACCAGGTCGGCGCGGTCTCCACCGGCGTGGTCTTCCCCAAGTACCGGGGCGACCTGGTGCAGTCCGCCGTGGTCACCGAGCGGATGCGCACCGGCGGCATCGAGGCCCTGCGCGTCCCCCGCAACCCGCTGGACGTCCTCGCCCAGCAGCTGGTCGCTATGACCGCCCTGGACACCTGGGAGGTCGACGAGCTGCTCGCCGTCTGCCGCCGCGCCGCACCGTTCGCCACCCTGCCGCAGTCCGCGTTCGACGGCGTCCTCGACATGCTGGCCGGCCGCTACCCGTCCGACGCCTTCGCCGAGCTGCGCCCCCGGGTGGTCTGGGACCGCGTCGCCGGCACCGTCGCCGGCCGCCCCGGCGCCCAGCGCCTCGCCGTCACCTCCGGCGGCACCATCCCCGACCGCGGCCTGTTCGGCGTCTTCATCGTCGGCGCCACTGGATCCGATTCAAAAACGGGGAAAAAGGGCGGCGGCCGGGTGGGCGAGCTGGACGAGGAGATGGTCTACGAGTCGCGGGTCGGCGACGTGTTCACCCTCGGCACCACCTCCTGGCGGATCGAGGAGATCACCCACGACAAGGTGCTGGTCACCCCCGCCCCCGGCATCCCCGGCCGGCTGCCGTTCTGGAAGGGCGACTCGCTCGGCCGCCCGCTCGAACTCGGCCGCGCGGTCGGCGCGTTCGTCCGCGAGGTCGGCGCGATGGAGCCCGCCGCCGCCACCGCCAGGCTCCGCCAGGCCGGCCTGGACGACTGGGCGTCCGGCAACCTGCTCGCCTACCTCGCCGAGCAGCGCGAGGCCTGCGGCCACCTGCCCGACGACCGCACCATCGTGGTCGAACGCTTCCGCGACGAACTCGGCGACTGGCGGATCGTCGTCCACTCCCCGTTCGGCGCGCAGGTGCACGCCCCGTGGGCACTGGCCATCGGCGCCCGACTGCGCGAGAAGCACGGCCTCGACCCGCAGGTGATGCACGCCGACGACGGCATCGTGCTGCGCCTGCCCGACGCCGACCTGCTGGCCGACTTCCCCTCCGGCATCACCGCCCCGCCCCCGGAGGAGGCCCCGGTCGGCGCCGACGCCGCCGTCTTCGACTCCGGCGACATCGAACAGCTCGTCACCGACCAGGTCGGCGGCTCCGCCCTGTTCGCCGCCCGCTTCCGCGAGTGCGCCGGCCGCGCCCTGCTGCTGCCCCGCCGCAACCCCGGCAGGCGCACCCCGCTCTGGCAGCAGCGCCAGCGCGCCTCCCAACTCCTGGAGGTCGCCGCCGAGTACGGCTCCTTCCCGATCGTGCTGGAAGCCGTCCGCGAATGCCTGCAGGACGTCTTCGACGTGCCCGGCCTGGTCGAGCTGATGCGCGACCTGGAGACCCGCGCCGTCCGCCTGGTCGAGGTCACCACCCCCGAGCCGTCCCCGTTCGCCCGCTCCCTGCTGTTCGGCTACGTCGCCCAGTTCCTGTACGAGGGCGACTCCCCGATCGCCGAACGCCGCGCCGCCGCCCTCTCGCTGGACTCCCAGCTGCTGTCCGAACTGCTCGGCCAGGCCGAACTGCGCGAACTGCTCGACCCCGCGGTGCTCGCCGACCTGGAGGCCGAACTCCAGCGCCGCACCCCCGAGCGCCGCATCAAGGACGCCGAGGGCGTCGCCGACGCGCTGCGCCTGCTCGGCCCGCTCAGCGAGGGCGAACTCACCGACCGCGGCGCCGAAGCGCTGTGGGCCCTGGAACTCGAAGCGGCCCGCCGGATCATCCAGGTCCGGATCGGCGGCGAACTGCGCTGGTCCGCCATCGAGGACGCCGGCCGGCTCCGCGACGCCCTCGGCACCCCGCTGCCGGTCGGCGTCCCCGAAGCCTTCACCGAACCCGTCAAGGACCCGCTCGGCGACCTGCTGGCCCGCTACGCCCGCACCCACGGCCCGTTCACCGCCCACGCCGCCGCCGAACGCTTCGGCCTCGGCACCGCCGTGGTCACCGGCACCCTGCACCGCCTCACCGCCGCCGGCCGCCTGGTCCAGGGCGAGTTCCGGCCCGAGGCCACCGGCACCACCCCCGAATGGTGCGACGCCGACGTCCTGCGCCGCCTGCGCCGCCGCTCCCTCGCCGCCCTGCGCCACGAGGTCGAAGCCGTCCCGCCGAAGGCCCTGGCCGCGTTCCTCCCGCAGTGGCAGCACCTCGCCGGACACCGCCTGCGCGGCGCCGACGGCCTCTACCGGGTGGTCGAACAACTCCAGGGCACCGCCCTGCCCGCCTCCGCCCTCGAAAAACTGGTCCTGCCGGCCCGGCTCACCGACTACTCCCCCGGCCTGCTGGACGAACTGATGGCCGCCGGCGAGATCGGCTGGTCCGGCGCGGGCGCACTGCCGGGCAAGGACGGCTGGATCAGCCTCCACCTGCCGGAGAACGCCCACCTGCTGCGCCCCGAACCGCTGCCGCTCACCCCCGGCCCGATCCACACCGCCCTGTTGGAGGCCCTCACCGGCGGCTACGGCGCGTTCTTCCGCCAGCTCGCCGAACGGGTCCCCGACACCCCGGACGCCGAGATCGTCGAAGCCCTGTGGGACTTGGTCTGGGCGGGCTACGTCACCAACGACACCCTCGCCCCGCTGCGCAACCTCCTCGGCTCCGGCCGCACCGCCGGCGCGACCGCCCACCGGGCGCCGCGCTCCACCCCGCGCGGCCGCTACGGCGGCGCAGCCCGCGGCCTGGCCCGCCCCAGCTCCCGCTCCGGCCCGCCGACGGCGGCCGGCCGCTGGTCGCTGCTGCCCGCCTTCGGCGGCGAACCGACCGTACGCGCCGCAGCCCAGGCACAGGCCCTGCTGGACCGGCACGGCATCCTCACCCGCGGCACCGTCTCCGCCGAACGGATCCCCGGCGGCTTCGCCGGCGTCTACCGCGTCCTGGCCGCCTTCGAGGAACGCGGCAAGGCCCGCCGCGGCTACTTCGTGGAAGGCCTCGGCGGCGCCCAGTTCGCCATGGAGGGCGCCGCGGACCGCCTCCGCTCGGTCAACTCCCGCCTGGAGCGGGCGAACGGCGACTGGTCGGCGACCTCTCCTGCGGAGAGCCCGCAGGCCGTCGTACTGGCCGCCGCCGACCCCGCCAACGCGTACGGCGCGGCGCTGCCCTGGCCGGAGCCCCCGGAGGACACCACCGCCGCCCACCGCCCGGCCCGCAAGGCCGGCTCACTGGTCGCACTGGTCGACGGCGAGTTGGTCCTCTACCTCGAACGCGGCGGCAAGTCCCTGCTCACCTGGTCCACCGAAGGCCCCGCCGTCACCGCAGCCCTCGCCGCCCTGGCCCAACCCCTCACCATCGAACGCGTCAACGGCCACCCGGCCCTCACCAGTCCCCTGGGCCCCCACCTGGAAGCGGCCGGATTCCACGCCACCCCGAAGGGCTACCGGATCAGGTAGAACGAGAGCAGGCAAGCACGAGAACAGGGGCGCGTGGGGGTACCTCCCGGCCCGCCAGGGCTGGGGGAGAACTGCGCGACCAGCGCAAAAGCACGTCCGCAAGGTCGCGATCAAGTGCAGGTCATTCTCCTGCGTCGCGATCTTGCGGTGGGGTGCCTTCCGCTGCGCGCAGTTCCCCGCGCCCCTGTTCTCGTGTCCGCCCCTCGATACGTGCGTGCACGGGAATCAGCCCCATCCCCCACCAGCCCGCCGCGAGCATGCCGAGGGCGGCACCGCCGGAAATCGCGGTGCCGCCCGTGAGCAGCAGTATCAGACCCAGGCCGACCAGTGCCGTCGTGCCCAGCAGCAGCGCACTGCGCATCGCGCGCATTGCGACCCTCCTTCGCCCGGCGCCCCCCGGGAACGGGAGGCGGGTCGAGGTCCGGTCAGGCCGCCACCACGTCCATCGCCGCCTTGGGCGAGATGGATCCGGACCGGTCGACACCGGGGGCCGGCAGCGGAACCGGTTCGAGCACCGGCCTCAGCAGATCACCCTCGGAGAGGGTGGCCATCGCCGCAAGTTCGGCGAGCGCCAGTTCGTCGCTGACCTCGCGCATGACCTCGGACATCCGCACGTCGAGCGCGTCGCAGATGGCGGAGAGCAACTCGGAGGACGCCTCCTTCTGACCCCGCTCGACCTCGGAGAGGTACCCGAGCGAAACCCTGGCGGCTGCCGACACCTCGCGGAGTGTGCGGCCCTGGCGCTGGCGCTGCCGACGCAGCACATCGCCCAGCAGGCGACGGAGCAGAATCATCGGTGCCTCCCTCCTCGGACTGCGGATCGAGATGTCACGACCCCACCGTACCGCCTTGTCCGTGTCCCGTGCGGGGACCGGGGTCGTGTTCACTCTGGGCTGCAAGGCGTCCCCTCCCCTGTTCTTCCCGTTCCGGGCCGTCGAACCACCCGTGACGGGCAGATGTCCGGCTCCGGACGCCCGGTCGACTCCCGGTCGACGCGGGGGCGGTCCGACCGGGGTCGTCCCGGCCGGAGCATCCGGTCTAACACGTTCCTCCATCGGGTGCGGCGGGTTCGCGGGTTTCGGCCCGCGGCCGCCGGCGCTCGGTGATGCTCAGCGGTCGGTGTCCGGTCCGGTCAGCCGGCGCAGCAGCAGGTCGAGCGCGGCTTCCACGGACTGGTGTCGGATCCTGTCACGCCCACCGGACAACCGGAGCGGGAGGGCTTCTGTTCCCCGTACCCCGGCGAGGCCCACGTACACGGTGCCGACGGGCTGTCCGTCCTGCGGGTCGGGCCCGGCGACGCCGGTGGTGGCCAGCGCCCAGTCGGCGCCGAGCAGGTTCCGGACGCCCTCGGCCATCTGCCGGGCCACCACGGGGTGGACCGGTCCGCGGACGTCCAGCAGGCCCTCGTCGACGCCGAGCACGGACGCCTTGAGGTCGGTGGCGTACGCGGTGACCGAGCCCCGGAACACCGCGGAGGCGCCGGGGACGTCGACCAGGGTGGCGGCCAGCAGGCCGCCGGTGAGCGACTCGGCGACGGCCAGCGTGGCGCCGTCGGCCTCGAGCGCCGCGAGCAGGCGGGCGGCGAGCTCACTCACCGCGGCGCTCCCGGGCGATGCCCTCGCGGCGCAGCCGGATCGCCTGGACCACGTAGTCGAGGCCGGTGGCGACGGTGAGGACGACCGCGATCGCCATCATCACGGCGCGGCCGGTGGCCAGCGGGCCGGTGAGCACCAGGACGTACATGCCGACCGCGATGCCCTGGGTGAGGGTCTTCAGCTTGCCGCCGCGGCTGGCCGGGATCACGGCGTAGCGGATCACCCAGAACCGCATCAGGGTGATGCCGAGTTCGCGGGCCAGGATGACCGCGGTGACCCACCAGGGCAGGTCGCCGAGGATCGACAGGCTGATCAGGCCGGCGCCCATGATCGCCTTGTCGGCGATCGGGTCGGCGATCCGGCCGAAGTCGGTGATCAGGCCCTTGCTGCGGGCCAGGGCCCCGTCGAAGACGTCGGTGATCATGGCGACGGCGAACGCCGCCCAGGCGAACGCCCGCCACTTGGGGTCGTGCCCGCCGTCGGCGAACAGCAGGGCGACGAAGACCGGCACCAGCAGCAGCCGGAACATCGTCAGCACGTTGGCGATGTTCCACAGACCGGGCTGCGGCGGGACGGCGGCCGGGGTCGGCCGGGTCTCGGCCGGGGCCCCCGGCCCCTTGGTCATACGTCGGCTCCGAGCAGCGTGATCGCCTCGGCGACCAGGTCGACGCCCTCGGTGCCGACCACGGTGGCCCGGTAGAACTGGCCGATCTCGGCGTCGTCGGCGCCGAGCAGGGTGGTCAGGCCGTCGGTCTCGGGGGCCTGGTGGGCGGCGCGGCCCTCGATCACGCCGTCCTCGATCGACTCGACCAACACGGTGACCTCGCTGCCGACGCGCTGTTCGGCGCGCTGCGCGGTGAGCTCCTCCGCGAGCTTGGAGAGCCGGGTGACGCGGTCGTCGACCACGTCCTGGTCGAGCTTGCCGTCGTAGCCGGCGGCCTCGGTGCCGTCCTCGTCGGAGTAGCCGAAGACGCCGATGGCGTCCAGGCCGGCGTGCGTGATGAACCGTTCCAGCTCCGCGAAGTCCTCCTCGGTCTCACCGGGGAAGCCGACGATGAAGTTGGAGCGGGCGCCGGCCTCGGGGGCCTTGGCGCGGATCGACTCCAGCAGGCCGAGGAACTGCTCGGTGGAGCCGAAGCGGCGCATCCGGCGCAGTACGGCGGGCGCCGAGTGCTGGAAGGACAGGTCGAAGTAGGGCATGACCTTCGTGGTGCCGGTCATCACGTCGATCAGACCGGGGCGCATCTCGGCGGGCTGCAGGTAGCTGACCCGGACCCGCTCGATGCCCTCGACGGCGGCGATCTCGCTGAGCAGGGTCTCCAGCAGCCGGATGTCGCCGAGGTCCTTGCCGTAGGACGTGTTGTTCTCGGAGACCAGCACGACCTCGCGCACGCCCTGGCCGGCCAGCCAGACGGCCTCGTTCAGCACGTCGCTGGGGCGGCGGGAGATGAAGGAGCCGCGGAAGGCGGGGATGGCGCAGAACGAGCAGCGGCGGTCGCAGCCGGAGGCCAGCTTGATCGAGGCGACGGGGGCGTCGTCGAGACGCTTGCGCAGGGTGCGCGGGCCGGAGGCGGGGGCGAGGCCCTCGGGGAGGTCCTCGGGGGTGCCGTGGCCGGGCAGGGCGACCTCGGCCGCGGCGGCCTGCCGTTCGACGGGGGTGAGCGGGAGCAACTTGCGGCGGTCACGGGGCGTGTGGGCCTCGACGTGGCCGCCGGAGAGGATGGTGTTCAGGCGGGTGGAGATGTCGGCGTAGTCGTCGAAGCCGAGGACGCCGTCGGCCTCGGGGAGGGCGTCGGCGAGTTCCTTGCCGTAGCGCTCGGCCATGCAGCCGACCGCGACCACGGCCTGGGTACGGCCGTGGCCCTTGAGGTCGTTGGCCTCCAGCAGGGCGTCGACGGAGTCCTTCTTGGCGGCCTCGACGAACCCGCAGGTGTTGACGACGGCGACATCGGCTTCGCTGGCGTCGTCGACCAGCCGCCAGCCATCGGCCTCCAGTCGCCCGGCGAGTTCCTCGGAGTCGACCTCGTTGCGGGCGCATCCGAGCGTGACCAGGGCGACAGTGCGGGGTTCAGGCATGACGCCAAGATTAACGCGCGCCCCCCGGTGGAGTTCCCCCCGGAGGGCGCGCGGTTCGATCGAGCGGCCGGATCAGCCCGCCTGCGGGTCGCCCGGGGTGTAGGTGAGGTGCACCACCTGGCCGTCCTGACCGGCCGGACCGAGGTCCTTGCCGTTGACGAACAGGTGCACGGCCCCGGCGTTGCCGATCACCAGAGTGATCTTCTTCGGGTCGGTGAAGGTCTGGTCCTGGCCGGCTTCCAGGTTGTTGGAGAACAGCGACTTCCCGCTGCCGTCCTTGGCGGTGACCCAGCTCTTGTCCTGCCCGGCGACCAGCTTGACGGTGACCTTGTCGGCGGGGGCGCCGGCCACCGCCCCGGCGCCCGCCTCGGGGGCGGGCGGCTGCGCGGAGGCCTCCAGGGTGGCCGGGGCGGAGACGCCGGAGGGCAGCGGGGCGCTGGCCGCGCCGGGCCCGTTGCCGGCGGGGGACGAGGAGCCGACCAGGTTGTAGCCGATCAGCACGACCACCGCGACGATCGCGGCGACCATCGCGCCGGTCCAGTTCGGGCGGCGGTGGTCCTTGACCGTGACCGGCCCGACGTCGAACAGCCGGGTGGCGGACGCGCCGCCCCCGCCGTGCTCGGCGTCGTAGCGGGCGACCAGCGCCTCGCCGTCCAGGCCGACCTCGCGGGCCAGCAGCCGCAGGTGGCCGCGGGCGTAGAAGGCGCCGCCGCAGCGGTCGAAGTCGTCGTCCTCGACGGCGTGCACGATCGGCACCCGGATCCGGGTGCGGGTGCTGACCTGGTCGACCGTCAGGCCGGCGTCGATCCGGGCCCTGGCGAGCAGCCGCCCGATGCTCGGCCCGTCGGCGGCGTGACGCTGCTCCGCAGGGTGCTCCGGAGCGGCGGAGCCGGGCGCGGAAGGGCCGGGGGCGGAACGGCGGGGGGACTTGCCGATGGTCACTGGGCACGCCTTTCGAGCGGAGGCCACCTGCTGAGGAACCAGTCTAGGGGTGGTGCCGTAACGTTTCTCAACCGGAGGGGGCCCGAACGTGCCACAGTTCTGCTACTGAAGTTGACGGGTGGTCACCTCGCTCTCCGGCCATCGGGACCACCCGTCGCTCACCCCCGCAGAGTGATCAGCACGCCGTCCAGTTCGTCCGGTTTGACCAGCACGTCGCGGGCCTTGGAGCCCTCGCTGGGGCCGACGATGCCGCGCGACTCCATCAGGTCCATCAGTCGGCCGGCCTTGGCGAAGCCGACCCGGAGTTTGCGCTGGAGCATCGAGGTGGAGCCGAACTGGGTGGTGACGACCAGTTCGACGGCCTGCACCAGCAGGTCGAGGTCGTCACCGATCTCCTCGTCGATCTCCTTCTTCGGGCCGGACCCGACCACCACGTCGTCCCGGTAGCGGGCCGCCAGCTGGTCCTTGCAGTGCTGGACGATCTTGGCGATCTCCGCCTCGGTGACGAACGCGCCCTGCATGCGGACCGGCTTGGAGGCGCCCATCGGCAGGAACAGCGCGTCGCCCTTGCCGATCAGCTTCTCCGCGCCGGGCTGGTCGAGGATGACCCGGGAGTCGGCCATCGCCGAGGTGGCGAAGGCCAGCCGGGACGGCACGTTGGCCTTGATCAGGCCGGTGACCACGTCCACCGAGGGGCGCTGGGTGGCCAGCACCAGGTGGATGCCGGCGGCGCGGGCCAGCTGGGTGATCCGGACCACCGAGTCCTCGACGTCGCGCGGGGCGACCATCATCAGGTCGGCCAGCTCGTCGACGATCACCAGCAGGTACGGGTAGGGGGTCAGCTCGCGTTCGCTGCCCAGCGGCGGCTGCACGGTGCCGGCCCGCACCGCGGCGTTGAAGTCGTCGACGTGCCGGAAGCCGTAGGCTGCCAGGTCGTCGTAGCGCATGTCCATCTCGCGCACCACCCACTGGAGGGCCTCGGCGGCCTTCTTCGGGTTGGTGATGATCGGCGTGATCAGGTGCGGGATGCCCTCGTAGGCGGTCAGCTCGACCCGCTTGGGGTCGACCAGCACCATCCGGACCTCGTCGGGGGTGGCGCGCACCAGCACCGAGGTGATCAGGCAGTTGATGCAGGACGACTTGCCCGCGCCGGTGGCGCCGGCCACCAGCACGTGCGGCATCTTCGCCAGGTTGGCCATCACGGTGTGGCCCTCGACGTCCTTGCCCATGCCGACCACCATCGGGTGGGTGTCCTCGGCGGCACTGCGCGAGCGCAGCAGGTCGCCGAGGGTGACCATCTCGCGGTCCCGGTTGGGGATCTCCACGCCGACGGCGGACTTGCCGGGGATCGGCGAGATGATCCGCACGTCGGGGGTGGCCACCGCGTAGGCGATGTTCTTCGCCAGCGCGGTGATCCGCTCGACCTTGACGGCGGGGCCGAGCTCGACCTCGTAGCGGGTGACCGTCGGGCCGCGGCTGAAGCCGGTGACCTTGGCGTCCACCTTGAACTCGGCGAACACGCCGGTGAGCTGGGCGACGATGTCGTCGTTGACCTGCGAGCGGGCCTTGGCGGGCGCGCCGCGCTCCAGCAGGTCCAGCGACGGCAGGGCGTAGGTGATGTCGCCGGCCAGCTGGAGCTGTTCCATCCGGGCCGGGGCCTCGCCGTGGCCGTCGGGGGCCCGGTCGGCGGGCGCCTCGGACGGCCAGGGCTCCTCGGGCGGCACCGTGTTGTCCTTGACCTGCCCGACCACGCTGGCCACCGCCGGCGAGCCGGCCACCCCGAACAGCAGCGCGCCGTCCACCAGGTCGGCGGCGACGCCGGCGGCCAGGTCGCGGGTCTGGTACGGGTCCTTCTCGAAGGAGACCGGCGCGGACTCCGCCGCGTCCGACTCGGCCTGCTTGCGGCGGCGGCGCCTGGGGCGGGCGTCGTCGTCCTCGATGGTGATCGGCAGCGCGTCCGGGTCGGCGTCCTCCGGCGGGGCGGTGGAGTACTCCCGGTCGTCGGCGCCCGGCTCGGCGTCCTCGAACTCGCCGGGCAGCGGCTCGGCGACGCCCAGGCGGACACCCAGCAGGCGCAGGCGCTGCGGGATGCGCTTGATGGGGGTGGCGGTGACCACCAGCAGGCCGAAGACGGCGAGCAGCAGCAGCAGCGGAACGGCCAGCAGCGGGCCGGCGGCGGCCATCATCGGGGTGGATCCGGCCCAGCCGATCAGGCCGCCGGCCTGCCGGATCCGGGTGGCGCCGGAGCCCATGGCGGGCGCGCCGCAGCCGATGTGCACCAGGCCGAGCACGGCGACCACCAGCGCGGTGAGGCCGATCACTATCCGGCCGTTGGCCTCGGGCATGTCGGGGTGGCGCATCAGCCGCAGCGTCATGGCGCCCAGCAGGAACGGCACCAGCACGTCGAGGCGGCCGAACAGGCCGGAGACCACGGCGGTGGCGGCCTCGCCGAACCAGCCCTGCGGGGTGAACCAGGTGCCGGCGGCGGTCACCAGGGTGAGCGCCAGCAGCAGCAGCGCCACGCCGTCCCTGCGGTGCTCCGGGTGCAGGTTGCGGGCGCCGTGCCCATAACTTCGGAAGACCGCGCCGATGGCGTTGGCCAGGCCCAGCCAGATCCGTCGGACGGCCCGGAAGAGTATCGGCCGGGGCGGCGGCGCGGGTGCCGCGGCCGCCTTCTTGGCCGGGGACTTCTTCGCCGGGGCCTTCTTGGCGGCCGGTTTGGCCGCGGCGGCCTTCTTCGCCGGTGTCTTCTTGGCCGGCCCGGGCTTGCTGGTGCGTGCGGCGGCGCTTCCGGGCGTTCGTGTGGCCATGGAGGGCAGCCTACCGGCGCAACCCGGCCCCGGACATGCGCGGGAGCACTTCGGCGGGTTGCGCCGTCGACGCGCCGTCAGCGGCCCGTGAACCACCCGGACGAGTGACGCTGACGGCCGCTCAGTTCGCGCCGGGGCGCAGTGCGTCCAGGGCCCGGCGCAGGCCGACCAGTTTGCGCTCCAGGTGGGCGGCGGTCGCGGCGGCTCCGGCGCTGTCGGCGGTGGCGTCGAGCTGCTTGGTGAGCGCCTCGGCCTGTTCCTCGACGGCGGCCAGCCGGGCCGACAGCTCGCCGAGCAGCGCCCCGCCGATGGCCGGTTCCTCGTCCGTCTCCAGTTGCAGGCGCAGCAGCGCGGCCTGCTCCTTGAGCTGGGTGTTCTTCTGGTAGAGGTCGACGAAGACGGACACCTTGGCGCGCAGCACCCACGGGTCGAAGGGCTTCGAGATGTAGTCGACCGCACCGGCCGCGTAGCCGCGGAAGGTGTGGTGCGGACCGTGGTTGATCGCGGTCAGGAAGATGATCGGAATGTCCCTGGTCCGCTCGCGACGCTTGATGTGCGCGGCGGTCTCGAAGCCGTCCATGCCCGGCATCTGGACGTCCAGCAGGATGACCGCGAAATCGTCGGTGAGAAGTGCCTTGAGCGCCTCCTCGCCGGAGGAGGCGCGCACCAGTGTCTGGTCGAGCGCGGAGAGGATCGCCTCCAGGGCGAGCAGGTTCTCCGGACGGTCGTCGACCAGGAGGATCTTCGCCTTCTGCACCAGGACCCGCCCTCCTGCCGGTTGTTTCCCCAGAGCGGGCACCTTCGTGCCGCCCATCACTGCCCCGGTCATGCTAGCCGTACCCCCTTGCCCGCCACAGGCCCGGTGCCGGGCGTCACCGTCCGGTCACTGTTGGCAACGACGGGTGACCTTACCGGGTTCCCGGCCGGGGCCGCCAGCGCGGGCGGCCCCGTCGGGCGGCGGTTACCTGACGGGCAGGTGCTGGCGCATCACCGCCAGCAGGTGGTCGGTCTCCACGGGTTTGGTGATGTGGTCCGTGGCGCCGGCCTGCAGGCTCTTCTCCTTGTCGCCCTTCATCGCCTTGGCGGTCAGCGCGATGATCGGCAGCCCGGCGAACCGGGGCATCCGGCGGATCTGCTCGGTGGTCGCGTAGCCGTCCAGCTCCGGCATCATGATGTCCATCAGCACCAGGGCGACGTCCTCGTGCTGTTCGAGCATCTCGATGCCCTCCCGGCCGTTCTCGGCGTACAGCACGGTCAGGCCGTACTGCTCCAGCACGCTGGTGAGGGCGAACACGTTGCGGATGTCGTCGTCGACGATCAGCACCCGCTCGCCGTCGAAGCGGATCGGGGCGCCGGTGTTGGTGCGGACCGGCTCGCCCTGGCGCGGGATGGTCTCCTCGGCCGGGCGCGGGGCCTCCTCGGGGCGCGCGGCGCGGCGGCGCTCCAGGGTGGAGCGGCGGCGCTCCTCGACCAGCCCGCGGGCCTCCTGGGTCCACTGTTCGGCGGGCGTGCGGGAGGGCTCCAGGGCGCGCGGCACGGCGCCGCGCTCCAGGGCCACCGGCTCCGGGCCCTCGCTGCGCAGCGGCAGGTAGAGGGTGAAGGTGGAGCCGCCGCCGAGTTCGCTGGCCACGTGGATCTCGCCGCCCAGCAGCCGGGCGATCTCCCGGCTGATGGACAGGCCGAGGCCGGTGCCGCCGTACTTGCGGCTGGTGCCGCCGTCGGCCTGCTTGAAGGCCTCGAAGATCTCCCGCAGCTTGTTGCCGGGGATGCCGATGCCGGTGTCGGAGACCGAGAAGGCGATCAGCTGCTCGTCGGGGTCGCCGATGGTGCCGGTCTCCAGCAGTTGCTCGCGCACGTGCTGGGGGGTGTCCGGGCCGGACACCGGGCGGATCATCAGCTCGACCGCGCCGGCGTCGGTGAACTTCACCGCGTTGGACAGCAGGTTGCGCAGCACCTGCTGGAGGCGCTGCTCGTCGGTGTGCAGGGTGATCGGCAGGTCCGGGGAGACCCGGACCGCGAAGTCCAGGTTCTTCTCGGCGGTGAGCGGCCGGAACGCGGCCTCCACGTAGTCGACCAGCTGGACCAGGGCGATCCGGGCCGGGCGGACGTCCATCTTGCCGGCCTCGACCTTGGACAGGTCGAGGATGTCGTTGATCAGCTGGAGCAGGTCGCTGCCCGCGCCGTGGATGGTCTCGGCGAACTCGACCTGCTTGGCGGACAGGTTGCCCTCGTTGTTGTCGGAGAGCAGCTTGGCCAGGATCAGCAGCGAGTTGAGCGGGGTGCGCAGCTCGTGCGACATGTTGGCGAGGAACTCGCTCTTGTAGCGGGAGGCCAGCGCGAGCTGTTCGGCGCGCTCCTCGAGGATCTGCCGGGCCTCCTCGATCTCGCCGTTCTTGATCTCGATGTCGCGGTTCTGCTGGGCGAGTTGCTCGGCCTTCTCCTGCAACTCCTCGTTGGTGCGCTCCAGTTCCTCCTGCCGGGCCTCCAGTTCGGCGGAGCGCATCGACAGTTCGGCGGTGAGTCGCTGGGATTCCAGCAGCAGGCCCTCGGTCTTGGTGTTGACCGAGATGGTGTTGACGGTGACGCCGATCTGGTCGGCGATCTGGTTCAGGAAGTCCAGCGCGACGGTGGTGAAGCTGGAGAAGGTGGCGAGTTCGATGACGCCGAGCAGCCGGTCCTCGAACAGCACCGGCATCACCACCACGTGCGCCGGGGAGGACTCGCCGAGGCCGGAGGAGATCTTCAGGTACCCGGGCGGGGTCTCCTTCAGCACGATCGGCCGCTTCTCCACCGCGGCCTGCCCGATCAGGCCCTCGCCGAGCCGGAAGGTGGTGGGCATGGTGCGCCGGTGGTAGCCGTAGGAGCCGATCAGGCGCAGCACGATGTCGTTCTCGTCGTCGTCCTCGGTGACGAGTTCGGCGGTGCGGCCGGCGGGCTGGGCGAGGAAGAACGCGCCGTGCTGGGCGGAGACCACCGGGGTGAGCTCGCTCATGATCAGCGAGGCGACGGCGGACAGGTCCCGACGGCCCTGCAGCAGGCCGGACATCCGGGCCAGGTTGGACTTCAGCCAGTCCTGTTCCTTGTTGGTCCGGGTGGTCTCGCGCAGGTTGGCGATCATCTGGTTGATGTTGTCCTTGAGCTCGTCGAGCTCGCCGGACGCGTCCACGTTGATCCGCAGCGACAGGTCGCCCCTGGTGACGGCGGTGGCGACCTGGGCGATCGCGCGCACCTGCCGGGTCAGGTTGTTGGCGAGTTCGTTCACCGACTCGGTGAGGTCCTGCCAGGTGCCGGCCACGCCGGGGACGCGGGCCTGGCCGCCGAGCCGGCCGTCGGTGCCCACCTCGCGGGCGACCCGGGTGACCTCGTCGGCGAACGCGGACAGCTGGTCGACCATGGTGTTGATGCTGGTCTTGAGCTCCAGGATCTCGCCCCGGGCGTCCACGTCGATCTTCTGCGAGAGGTCGCCGCGGGCCACCGCGGTGATGACGAGCGCGATGTTGCGGACCTGGCCGGTGAGGTTGTTGGCCATCAGGTTGACGTTCTCGGTCAGGTCCTTCCAGATGCCGGCCACGCCCGGCACTCCGGCCTGGCCGCCCAGCATGCCGTCGGTGCCCACCTCGCGGGCGACGCGGGTCACCTCGAAGGCGAACGCCGAGAGCTGGTCGACCATGGTGTTCAGGGTGTCGGCGAGCGCCGCGACCTCGCCGGCCGCGTCGACGGCGATCTTCTTGGACAGGTCGCCGCGGGCCACCGCGGACGCCACCTCGGCGATGTTTCGCACCTGGGAGGTGAGGTTGGACGCCATCAGGTTGACGTTGTCGGTCAGGTCGCGCCAGATGCCGGACACGCCGGAGACCCGGGCCTGACCGCCCAGCATGCCGTCGGTGCCGACCTCGCGGGCGACGCGGGTGACTTCGTCGGCGAACGCGGACAGCTGCTCGACCATGGTGTTGACGGTGGTGACGAGCTCGCGGATCTCGCCCTTGGCGTCGACGGTGATCTTCTTGGAGACGTCGCCGCGGGCCACCGCGGTGGTCACCTCGGCGATCGAACGCACCTGGCTGGTCAGGTTGTTGGCCATCAGGTTCACCGAGTTGGTGAGGTCCTTCCAGGTGCCGGAGACCCCGGGCACGCTGGCCTGGCCGCCGAGGATGCCCTCGGTGCCGACGTCCCGGGCGACCCGGGTGACCTCGTCGGCGAACGCCGAGAGCTGGTCGACCATGGTGTTGATGGTGTTCTTGAGCTCCAGGATCTCGCCGCGCGCGTCCACCTGGATCTTCTGCGACAGGTCGCCCTTGGCCACCGCGGTGGTCACCTGCGCGATGCCGCGGACCTGCGAGGTGAGGTTGTTCGCCATCGAATTGACGTTCTCGGTCAGGTCCTTCCAGACGCCGGCCACGCCCGGCACCTGCGCCTGCCCGCCGAGGATGCCCTCGGTGCCGACCGCCCGCGCCACCCTGGTCACCTGCTCGGCGAAGCCGGACAGCTGGTCGACCATGGTGTTGATGGTGTTCTTGAGTTCGAGGATCTCGCCGCGCGCGTCGACCTCGATCTTGCGCGACAGGTCGCCCTTGGCGACCGCGGTGGTCACTTCCGCGATGTTGCGGACCTGCGCGGTCAGGTTGGCGGCCATGAAGTTCACCGAGTCGGTCAGGTCGCGCCACACGCCGGCGACCCCCGACACCTGCGCCTGACCGCCCAGCCGGCCCTCGGTGCCCACGTCGCGGGCCACCGTGGTGACCTGCGCGGCGAAGGAGTTGAGCTGGTCCACCATGGTGTTGACGGTGTTCTTCAGCTCCAGCATCTCGCCGTCGACGTCGACGGTGACCTTGCGCGACAGGTCGCCGCGGGCCACCGCGGTGGTCACCTCGGCGATGTTGCGCACCTGCGCGGTCAGCCGACCGGCCATGGTGTTGACGGAGTCGGCGAGGTCCTTCCAGGAGCCGGAGACGCTGCGCACCCGGGCCTGCCCGCCGAGCTTGCCCTCGGTGCCGACCTCGATCGCCACCCGGGTCACCTGCTCGGTGAACTCGCTGAGCTGGTCGACCAGTCCGTTCACGGTCCGGCCGACCTTCAGGAACTCGCCGCGCAGCGGGTAGCTCGCGCCGGTGGTGTGCACCGAGCGCAGCTCCATGGTCTGCGTCAGGTCGCCCTCGGCGATCGACGACAGCACCCGGCCGACCTCGGCCATCGGCCGGGCCAGGTCGTCGATCAGCGCGTTGCAGTTGTCGACGGCCGCCATCCAGGCGCCTTCGCCGACGCCGGTCTCCAGCCGCTCCGACAGCCGGCCCTCGCGGCCCACCGCGCGCCGCACCCGGGCCAGTTCACCGGTCAGGTGCTGGTTGCGTTCGGCGACCTCGTTGAACACCGCGGCGATCTCGGCCAGCAGGCCGTCACCGGGAAAGGTCAGCCGGCGGCGGAAGTTGCCGTCGCGCATCGCGGTGAGCGCGGCCAGCAGCTTGCGCAGCTCCGCGGGCTCCGCGCCGCGCCCGGGGCCCTGGCGCCGGCCGCCGGCCCGCGAGGGGGGCGCCGACCGCGTGCCGCGCGCAGCGGCCGTCGTGGTACCGGACACGTCCTTGGTCGCCGAACTCAACGGGGCCCTCCCAGGTCCTCACTGTCACCGCGGCGGAAGGGCCGGCGAACGGCCCGTCGATTCCCCGCCGTCCCCTCGACCGTACTGCGGTGGGCGACGGCACACGGACCCCCCAGTGTGACAGCACTGGCACCCGGTGTCGGACCGGTTGCGGAGGGTTTCCCCGGGCGACCAGGGGAACGACCGGGGAAAGTCGTGAAGGAAATCACCCCCAGGGGCTTGTTTCAGCGCCCCGCCCCCGCGGGGTACCAACCGGAAAGTAGGGTGGAGGGCCGCACCGTGCCGAGGCGACCCCCGCCCCGGCCCGCCGCAGGACCTCATCCACCCGCCGTACCAGCAGCAGAGGAGACGTGGCCGTGGTCACCGCGCGCGCAGCCGCCACCTTCGAACCGGTCGACCGGTCGGCCGCCGCGGCCCGCGGCTTCGTCCGGGACGCCCTGCTCGGGTGGGACCTGCCCGAGGTGGTGGACGACGCCGTGGTGCTGGTCAGCGAACTCGTCACGAACGCCGTGGTGCACGCCGGGACGGCCGCCGAGGTGGCCTGCCTGCGCGAGGAGGAGACCGTCCGGATCGAGGTCAGCGACCGGCACCCGGAGCGCGGCCAGGACTCCTTCGCCAATGTGACGCTCAACTCGGACCGGTACGCCGACCCGGACGGCGAGGGCGGCCGCGGTCTGCTGATGTGCTCGGCGCTGTCCAGCAGCTGGGGCGTCGAGTACGCGGCCGGCCGGAAGACCGTGTGGTTCCGCCTCACCCTGCCCGAGCAGCAGCCCGGCACCCGGTACGCGCTGCCCAGCCTGCCCGGCGGCGAACTGCCCGCCGCGGACGGGCCGGTGCGGGTCGCCGTCGTCCAGCTCGACGACCACGGCCGGATCCGGCACTGGAACGCCGACGCCGAATCGCTCTTCCACCGCCCCGCCGACGCCGTGTTCGGCCGCCCCTGGGCGGAGCTCGCCGTCTGGCCGCAGACCCCCGGCCTCGGGCTCGGCGACACCCTGCGGCTGGCCCGCTGGGAGGGCAGCTACACGGTGCGCGGCGGCGACGGCTCCGCCCGCGAGGTGTACGGCACCCACGTCCGGCTGCGCGACAGCGAGGGCGCGCCGATCGTGCTGTGCCTGCTGGTGCGCGAGTCCGACCGGGCGGTGCTGCGCACCCCGGGCACCGCCACCGCGTCCACCGAGGCCGTCACCACCGCCGTCGAACCGCTCGACCTGCTGGTCGGCCCGGTCTCCCCCGACGACCTGTCCAGCCTGCTGCAGCGGATCGTCGAACGCGCCCGCGACCTGCTCGACGCCGACGCCGCCTACCTGATGCTCACCAGCGAGGACGAGACCGAGTTCGAACTGCGCGCCGCCACCGGCCTGGCCGGCCCGGCCCGCCGCTTCGCCCGGCTGCCCATCGACGGCGGCGGCGGCCGCTTCGACTCGGCCCGGCTCCCGGCCGTCCACGAGGACCTGGCGGTGCGGCCCGGCGCCGCGCCGCTGCTGGCCGGCACCGACCTGCGCTCGCTGATCACCGTCCCACTGAAGGTCGAGGGCCGGCTGACCGGCTCGCTCGGGGTGGCCGCCGCCCCGCCCGGCCGCTACGACAACGAGGACGCGCTGCGCCTGCAGTTCGCCGCCGACCGGATCGCGCTGGCCCTGGAGAGCGCCCGGCTCGGCGAGTTGGAGCGGCTGCGGCGCGGCTCGCTGTCCTTCCTGGTGGAGGCCTCCGACCTGCTCGCGGGCACCCTGGAGCACGAACAGACGCTCGCCCTGATGGCGCAGATGGCGATCCCCACCCTGGCGTCCTGGTGCGCCGTCTACACCACCGCGGACGCCGCCGCGGGCGCCGAACTCGCCTTCGTGCTGCACGAGGACGAGGACCGGATCGACGCGCTGCGCGCCCTGCTCGACAAGTCCCCCGCCCCGGAGGCGGAGTTCAGCCCCGGGGCCTGCCCGTGGACGGCGCCGGCCGACACCGCCCGCGCCCTGGGCCTGGCCGACAGCCCCGAACTGGCCGGCCTGCTCGGCGAGACGGTGGTGCTGCCGCTGTCCGCCCGCAACCGGGTGATCGGCCTGCTGGTGCTCGGCACCCGGCGCGGCGTCCGGTTCCGCCAGGAGATCCTGGAACTCGGCGAGGACCTGTCCCGCCGGGCTGCCCTGGCGCTCGACAACTCCCGCCTCTACTCGGAGCGCACCGCCACCTCGCAGGCCTTCCAGCGCGCCCTGCTGCCGCCGGAGCTGCCGAAGATCCCCGGCGTCGAGGTCGAGGTGTTCTACCAGGCCGCGGGCGAGGGCAACGAGGTCGGCGGCGACTTCTACGACCTGTTCCCGATCCGCGAGGGCACCTACGGCTTCGCCATCGGCGACGTCTGCGGCACCGGCCCCGAGGCCGCCTCGGTCACCGGCCTGGCCCGCAACTCGCTGCGCCTGCTGGCCCGCGAGGGCCTGAGCGCCCCGCAGGTCCTCACCCGACTGAACGCGGCGATCCTCGACGAGGGCAGCCGGGCCCGCTTCCTCACCCTGCTCTACGGCGAGTTGACGCCCCGCGAGGACGGCTCGACCGCGCTGTCGCTGGTCTGCGCCGGCCACCCACTGCCGCTGCGGCTGCGTACCGACGGGCAGGTCGACCAGGCCGCCTCGCCGCAGCCGCTGCTCGGCGTGATGGACGAACTCGATCTGACCGCCGAGGAGTTGGTGCTCGCCCCGGGCGAGGTGCTGCTGTGCGTGACGGACGGCGTCACCGAACGCCGGGAGGGCCGCCGGATGCTCGGCGACGACGGCCTGATCGAGGTGCTGACCGGCTGCGCGGGCCTCACCGCAGGCGCCGTCGCCGCCCGCGTGCACCGCGCGGTGGAGCGCTTCGCACCCGAGCCGCCGTCCGACGACATGGCGATCCTGACCTTGCGCATTCCGACCCAGCGGCTCAACTAGTCACGGTTTGCTCACACTTGCTCGCTCAGGGCGGTTCACAAGGGTACAAGTCCCGGGGGCCGGGTAGACCGTAGGCGCCGGGGGCTTCCACCCCGGAGGGCACCGACCGGTGGCTGAGCCGCCGGTTCTCTCATCTCGCCGCAGCCGCCGCACCCTTCTTCGGTGCGCCCACGACCCGGCACCCGGCACCACCTCGCACACCCCACCCTTCACCGCGATCTCGCCATGCCCTGGCGCAGAGTGAAAGGAGCCTCCGGTGAGCAATGACGCCTCCGGGGCGAACGCCCGATCCGCTGACGCGGGTCCGCTCGGTTACCTGGCCCTCGGTCTCACCCTCCTCGCGTACGGCCTGCTCGGCACCGGTGTCCTCAGCGGCACCACCACCGGCAGCGCCGCCACGCTGGCCCACCTGGTCGGCGGGGTGACGCTGTTCGTCGCCGGCCTGTGGCAGTTCCGCGGCGGCGACCGCTTCAGCGGCACCGCTTTCACCGCCCTCGGCGCCTTCTGGGCGACCTGGGCGGCGGCCGGCCCGGCGGGCCGGCACACCGCGGGCCTGTTCCTGCTGCTGTGGGCGCTGCTCGCGCTCACCCTGACCGCCGCCGCCTGGGGCTCCGGCCTGCTCGCCCGTGCGGTGTACGGCCTGCTGACCCTCGCCCTGGTGCTCAACGCCGTCGGCGTCCTCAGCGGCTCCGGCGGCTGGGGCAAGGTCGGCAGCTGGTTCGCCGCCCTGGCCGGCCTGGCCGCCTGGTACTGGGCCACCGCCACCCTCACCGGCGGACGCTGGGGCCGGGTGGCACTCCCGGTCAAGTAACCGCCGCAGTCCCCGAGGCCCGGACGCCACCCCCACGGCGCCCGGGCCTCGGCATGTCTGCGCCCGTTCGCGTCTCTGCTGGTCAACGCCCTTGCGCAATCCTTTACTTGACGGTCCGTCGGATCATCAGTTCTATAGTGCTAGGAAGCTAGATAAATGAGGTTGCGGTGATCGAGTTCCACATCGAGCCCCGGTCCGGTGTCGCCCCCTACCTGCAACTGGTCCACCAAGTGCGGCAGGCCCTCCGACTGGGCCTGCTGCACCAGGGCGACCGGCTGCCGAAGGTCAAGGACGTCGCGGCGAAGGTCGCGATCAACCCCAACACCGTGCTCAAGGCTTACCGCCAACTGGAGAACGAGGGCCTGGTCTCCCCCAAGCCCGGCGTCGGCACCTTCGTCACCGGCACCCTCGGCGACCCCGCCACGTCCGAACACGAGCCGCTGCGGCAGGAGTTGCGCCGCTGGCTGGCCTCGGCGCGGGCCGCCGGACTGGACCAGGAGTCCATCGAGGCCCTCTTCCAGCAGACCTTCCGAACCACCGTCGAAGAGGAGCGATGACCGCGATCGTCGAAACCCGGGCGCTGACCAAGCGCTACGGCCGCCGCACCGCGCTGGCCGACTGCACCCTGACCGTCCCCGCCGGACGCGTCGTCGGGCTGGTCGGCCCCAACGGCGCCGGCAAGTCCACCCTGCTGCAGCTCGCCTGCGGCCTGCTCACCCCCACCAGCGGCGCCGTCGAGGTGTTCGGCCGGCCCCCGGCCGCCGACAGCGCCCAACTCGCCCGGGTCGGCTTCGTCGCCCAGGACACCCCGACCTACGCCACCCTGACCGTCGCCGACCACCTGCGCCTCGGCGCCCGCCTCAACCCCGACTGGGACGCCGCACTCGCCGACCGCCGCATCCGGCAGCTCGGCCTCGACCCCGCCCAGCGGGCCGGGCGCCTCTCCGGCGGCCAACGCGCCCAACTCGCCCTCACCCTCGCCGTCGCCAAACGGCCCGAACTGCTGCTGCTGGACGAGCCGGTGGCCGCCCTCGACCCACTGGCCCGACGCGCCTTCCTGCAGAGCCTGATGGAGTTCGTCGCCGAATCCGAGTCGCAGGCCACCGTGGTGCTCTCCTCCCACCTGGTCTCCGACCTGGAACGGGTCTGCGACCACCTGATCGTGCTGGCCGACTCCCGCGTCCGGGCCGACGGCGAGATCGACGATCTGCTCGCCACCCACTTCCGGCTCACCACCGCCCGCCGCGACGCCGACACCCTGCCGGCCGGCATGCGGGTCGTGCACGCCGAACACACCGAACGCCAGAGCACCTTCGTGGTCCGCGCCGACGCCGCCGTCGACGACCCGTCCTGGGTGATGGACCCGATCGGCCTGGAGGACCTCGTCCTCGCCCACCTCGAACCCTCCGCCGACTCCCGACCCGCCCTGGAGCCCCAGCGATGACCTGGCTGACCTGGCGTCAGTTCCGCGCCCAGTTCCTGGTGGCCGCGGCCGTACTCGTCGCCGCCACCGCCTACCTGCTGATCTCCGGCCTGGACCTGCGGGACAAGTACCAGGACCTGACGGCCGGCTGCCCCGACGGCGGCTGCGCCGACGGCAGCCAACTGCTCGACATCTACGCCTTCCCCTACTGGACCGGCAGCGCCCTGGTCCTGCTGGTGCCCGCCCTGATCGGGGCGTTCTGGGGCGCGCCGCTGATCGCCCGCGAACTGGAGACCGGCACCTACCGGCTGATCTGGAACCAGGGCATCGGCCGCGGCCGCTGGCTGACCGTCAAACTGCTGCTGGTCGGCGTCACCGCGGTGACCGTCACCGGGCTGCTCAGCCTGCTGGTGACCTGGTTCGCCTCCCCGCTGGACCACCTCAACCGCGACCGCTTCACCCCGCTGCTGTTCGCCTCCCGCGGCATCGTCCCGCTCGGCTACGCCGCGTTCGCGGTCGCCCTCGGCACCTGCCTCGGCCTGTTCCTGCGCCGCACCGTCGCCGCGATGGCCGTC
Organism: Kitasatospora griseola; assembly: GCF_044999035.1. Lineage (NCBI taxonomy): Bacteria > Bacillati > Actinomycetota > Actinomycetes > Kitasatosporales > Streptomycetaceae > Kitasatospora > Kitasatospora griseola. Next base: position 2,933,776 of record NZ_CP173360.1, read on the forward strand.
ACCCTGGCCGTCTTCGCCGCCGTCCAGGTGCTCGTCCCGCTCGCCGTCCGCCCGCACCTCGAACAGCCCGTGCACAGCGTGGTCGCACTGGACGCCGCCACCCTGAGGTCCACCAAGATGCTCGGCTTCACCGGCTCCCACGGGCCGTCCGCCACCTTCGTCGCCGGCCTCGCCGTGCCCGACGCGTGGATGCTCTCCGACAGTTCGCCGATCCGCGACAGCTCCGAACGCGTCCTCACCTTCGGCACCCAGCCGTGCGCGAACAACAGCCACGACGTCCCGTCCGAGGACTGCCTCGCCCACGCGAACCTGCACGTCGCCGTCGACTACCAGCCCGCCGACCGCTACTGGCCGTTCCAGTGGATCGAGACCGCGATCTTCCTCGCCCTCACCGCTGCCCTGACCGCTCTCACCACCTGGGGCCTGCACCGCCGCCTCGGCTGATCGACATTCAGGTGCGGCCGAAGCCAACGCAACTGGCTTCGGCCGCACCGTCACCTTACGGCCACCACACCACCCGGTCGGGTGGCGAGTGATCCCGCAATCCCCTCCCGTCCCACCGGCCGATTGCTACTGTCTCCGATCGGAGGAGACGCATGGGTCAGTGGCAGGTGAGCACGGAGGCGCTCGTCGCATGCCGTTTTGCCTTCTCGCCGCTGGTCGAGACCGTCGCCACCCTCGGCATCCTCACCGAGATCAGGCCCGAACCCTGGCGCCGCGCCTGGCTCGCCACCCACCGGCCCGCATTCCAGCAGCACCTCGCCGCCGCGCCCCACCTCGACGACTGGCTGCGCGCCCGTACGGCCGCCCGCTGGCCCACCGAGTTCCGGCTGCCCCCGCCCGACCCCGACGCCGCCCCGCACGGACTCGACCTCACCGGGCTCGGCCTGGCCCCCGCGCTCGCCGAACTCCTCGACTGGACCTGGCAGCACGTCGTCCACCCCGAGTGGCCGGCCCGCCTGCGCACCCTCCGCGCCGACGCCACCGCCCGCCGCCGCCTCGCCGACCACCACGGCTGGCCCGCCGCCCTCCCCGCGCTCGGCCCCCGGCACCGCTGGCTGTCCACCGGTCGGCTCCAGCTCACCGTCCCCGACGAGCCCGCGGACGCCGAACTGCTCTTCGTCCCGACCGGCGCCCGCCACGGCTGGATCGCCCAGGACACCACCCGCGTCGCCGTGATCTACCCGATCTCCGCCGCGCCCGTCCCCACCCCGCGCACCCCGCCCGCCAGCCTCGGCCGCCTGCTCGGCAGCGCCCGGGCCGAACTGCTCGCCGGCCTCGACCGCCCGCGCGACACCGTCCAGCTCGCCACCCTCACCGGCCTCAGCCCCGCCGCCGTCGGCGACCACCTCACCGTCCTGCTCGACGCCCGCCTGGTCTCCCACGCCCGTTCCGGCGCCGCCGGCCGCTACTACCGCACCGCCCTCGCCGAAGCCCTGCTCTCCGCCCAGCCCGGCTGAACCCGCCTGAACCCCGTCGCCCTCAGCTCTGCACGGCGCTGGGCTCCCGCTCCTCCGGACGCGCCGTCGCGGCATCCCCCGGCTCCGGCCGACGCCATCCCGTCAGCACCGCCTGCAGCAGGTACACCGTCAGCAGTATCGCCAGCGCCACCACCCCGTCCGCCCAGAAGTGGTTGGCCGTCACCACCACCACCCACACCGTCACCAGCGGATGCAGCACCATCAGCCACCGCCACGGCCCGCGTGCGACGACGATCACCGCCACTGCCGTGATCACGCACCACGCCACGTGCACCGAGGGCATCGCCGACAGCTGGTCCGCCACCACCCCCGCGACCGCGTTGCCGTACACCGACTGCCCGTACTGTGCCGCCAGGTCCACGAACCCGTTCCCCGGCAGCATCCGCGGCGGCGCCACCGGAATGAACTGGACCAGCAGACACACCGCCGTGGTCGCCACCACCGTCGTCCGCACCCACGCGTACCGCTCACGGTGCCGCAGGAACAGCCACAGCAGCACGACCAGCATCACGCCGAAGTGCATCGTCGCGTAGTAGTAGTTCGCCGCCTGCACCAGCCACGGATGCCCCACCACGGCCTGCTGCCAGGACGCCTCGTCCGGCAACCCCAGATCCAGCTCCGTCCGGTGGATCCACGCCGCCCGGTCCAACGCATTGTCCGTCCCCATCAACGACAGGTGCCCGACCACCTGCCACAGCGCGAACAGCGCCAGCAGCGTCCCCGCTTCCCGCAGCACGTCCGCCGCGACCCGCCCCCTCCGCTGCCCACTGCCGGCCCGGCTCGCAGCAACCCGCCCGGCGGCGAACGCCGCCCCGTACAGTGCCGCGGAGGCAGCGGCCGAGGTTTGCCAGGTCAAGGTCAGGTTCTGCATTGGCGAAGGGTATCCGGAAATTTCCGGTCCGGAAACGCGAAGAAGCCCCCTGACATCCCGTCAGGGGGCTTCTTCTGAAAAATTGTTCGGCGGCGTCCTACTCTCCCACAGGGTCCCCCCTGCAGTACCATCGGCGCTGTGAGGCTTAGCTTCCGGGTTCGGAATGTAACCGGGCGTTTCCCTCACGCTATGACCACCGAAACACTATGAAACTGTCGAACCGGAACCCGTTCGATGAACGGGGTTCTGTTCGTGGTTTCAGAACCAACACAGTGGACGCGAGCAACTGAGGACAAGCCCTCGGCCTATTAGTACCGGTCAACTCCACCCCTCACAGGGCTTCCATATCCGGCCTATCAACCCAGTCGTCTACTGGGAGCCTTACCCTCTCAAGGAGGTGGGAGTGCTCATCTCGAAGCAGGCTTCCCGCTTAGATGCTTTCAGCGGTTATCCCTCCCGAACGTAGCCAACCAGCCATGCCCTTGGCAGGACAACTGGCACACCAGAGGTTCGTCCGTCCCGGTCCTCTCGTACTAGGGACAGCCCTTCTCAACACTCCTACGCGCACAGCGGATAGGGACCGAACTGTCTCACGACGTTCTAAACCCAGCTCGCGTACCGCTTTAATGGGCGAACAGCCCAACCCTTGGGACCTACTCCAGCCCCAGGATGCGACGAGCCGACATCGAGGTGCCAAACCATCCCGTCGATATGGACTCTTGGGGAAGATCAGCCTGTTATCCCCGGGGTACCTTTTATCCGTTGAGCGACGGCGCTTCCACAAGCCACCGCCGGATCACTAGTCCCTACTTTCGTACCTGCTCGACCCGTCAGTCTCACAGTCAAGCTCCCTTGTGCACTTACACTCAACACCTGATTGCCAACCAGGCTGAGGGAACCTTTGGGCGCCTCCGTTACTCTTTAGGAGGCAACCGCCCCAGTTAAACTACCCACCAGACACTGTCCCTGATCCGGATCACGGACCCAGGTTAGACATCCAGCACGACCAGAGTGGTATTTCAACGGCGACTCCACCATGACTGGCGTCACGGCTTCAAAGTCTCCCACCTATCCTACACAAGCCGAACCGAACACCAATATCAAGCTATAGTAAAGGTCCCGGGGTCTTTCCGTCCTGCTGCGCGAAACGAGCATCTTTACTCGTAATGCAATTTCACCGGGCCTGTGGTTGAGACAGTCGAGAAGTCGTTACGCCATTCGTGCAGGTCGGAACTTACCCGACAAGGAATTTCGCTACCTTAGGATGGTTATAGTTACCACCGCCGTTTACTGGCGCTTAAGTTCTCAGCTTCGCCCGACCGAAATCGGACTAACCGGTCCCCTTAACGTTCCAGCACCGGGCAGGCGTCAGTCCGTATACATCGCCTTACGGCTTCGCACGGACCTGTGTTTTTAGTAAACAGTCGCTTCTCGCTGGTCTCTGCGGCCACCACCAGCTCAGGGAGCAAGTCCCATCACCAGCAATGGCCCCCCTTCTCCCGAAGTTACGGGGGCATTTTGCCGAGTTCCTTAACCACAGTTCACCCGAACGCCTCGGTATTCTCTACCTGACCACCTGAGTCGGTTTGGGGTACGGGCCGCCATGAAACTCGCTAGAGGCTTTTCTCGACAGCATAGGATCATCCACTTCACCACAATCGGCTCGGCATCAGGTCTCAGCCTTGATGTGAGGCGGATTTGCCTACCTCACGGCCTACACCCTTACCCCGGGACTACCACCGCCCGGGCTGGACTACCTTCCTGCGTCACCCCATCGCTCACCTACTACCCCATTGGGTCACCGGCTCCACCACGTCCCATCGTCCGAAGACTCCGGGCCGGCTTCACGGGCTTAGCATCAAGAGGTTCAGCGTTGGCGCTTCAAAGCGGGTACGGGAATATCAACCCGTTGTCCATCGACTACGCCTGTCGGCCTCGCCTTAGGTCCCGACTTACCCTGGGCAGATCAGCTTGACCCAGGAACCCTTGGTCAATCGGCGCAAGAGTTTCCCACTCTTGTATCGCTACTCATGCCTGCATTCTCACTCGTGAACCGTCCACAACTCGATTCCTCGGCTGCTTCACCCGGCACACGACGCTCCCCTACCCATCACAGCCTCCGTTGGGAGTATTGCTGCAATGACACGACTTCGGTGATGTGCTTGAGCCCCGCTACATTGTCGGCGCGGAATCACTTGACCAGTGAGCTATTACGCACTCTTTCAAGGGTGGCTGCTTCTAAGCCAACCTCCTGGTTGTCTCTGCGACTCCACATCCTTTCCCACTTAGCACACGCTTAGGGACCTTAGTCGGTGTTCTGGGCTGTTTCCCTCTCGACCATGGAGCTTATCCCCCACAGTCTCACTGCCGTGCTCTCACTTACCGGCATTCGGAGTTTGGCTAAGGTCAGTAACCCGGTGAGGCCCATCGCCTATCCAGTGCTCTACCTCCGGCAAGAAACACACGACGCTGCACCTAAATGCATTTCGGGGAGAACCAGCTATCACGGAGTTTGATTGGCCTTTCACCCCTAACCACAGGTCATCCCCCAGGTTTTCAACCCTGGTGGGTTCGGTCCTCCACACGGTCTTACCCGCGCTTCAACCTGCCCATGGCTAGATCACTCCGCTTCGGGTCTTGGGCATGCAACTCTGGCGCCCTGTTCGGACTCGCTTTCGCTACGGCTACCCCACACGGGTTAACCTCGCTACACACCGCAAACTCGCAGGCTCATTCTTCAAAAGGCACGCAGTCACAGCCCGAAGGCTGCCCCCACGGCTTGTAGGCACACGGTTTCAGGTACTATTTCACTCCGCTCCCGCGGTACTTTTCACCATTCCCTCACGGTACTATCCGCTATCGGTCACCAGGGAATATTTAGGCTTAGCGGGTGGTCCCGCCAGATTCACACGGGATTTCTCGGGCCCCGTGCTACTTGGGAGAAGCTCAAGCGAGCCGTACAGATTTCGTCTACGGGGGTCTTACCCTCTACGCCGGACCTTTCGCATGTCCTTCGACTACCCATACGGTTTCTGACTCGCCCAGCCGCCGGCAGACGACTGAAGAACTTTCCCACAACCCCAACATGGCAACCCCTGCCGGGTCTCACACCATGCCGGTTTGGCCTCATCCGGTTTCGCTCGCCACTACTCCCGGAATCACGGTTGTTTTCTCTTCCTGCGGGTACTGAGATGTTTCACTTCCCCGCGTTCCCTCCACACTGCCTATGTGTTCAGCAGCGGGTGACAGCCCATGACGACTGCCGGGTTTCCCCATTCGGACACCCCCGGATCAAAGCTCGGTTGACAGCTCCCCGGGGCCTATCGCGGCCTCCCACGTCCTTCATCGGTTCCTGGTGCCAAGGCATCCACCGTGCGCCCTTAAAAACTTGGCCACAGATGCTCGCGTCCACTGTGCAGTTCTCAAACAACGACCAGACACCCAAACTCGGCAACCCTTGCGGGCGCCTCGCATGAGGCCGGCATCCCAGAAGAAACGATCACTCGTTCCCTCAGGACCCAACAACGTGCCCGACACACCCGACTCCGAACCCGCGTTCCACACCCCGAGGGGCAGTACTTGCGGTCATCACCGTGTGTGCCGAATAGTCAACGTTCCACCCATGAGCAACCAATCCGAGACGTTCGCTCGGATCTGGCTATGCGCTCCTTAGAAAGGAGGTGATCCAGCCGCACCTTCCGGTACGGCTACCTTGTTACGACTTCGTCCCAATCGCTGGTCCCACCTTCGACGGCTCCTCCCCTTACGGGTTAGGCCACCGGCTTCGGGTGTTACCGACTTTCGTGACGTGACGGGCGGTGTGTACAAGGCCCGGGAACGTATTCACCGCAGCATGCTGATCTGCGATTACTAGCAACTCCAACTTCATGGGGTCGAGTTGCAGACCCCAATCCGAACTGAGACCGGCTTTTTGGGATTCGCTCCGCCTCACGGCATCGCAGCCCTTTGTACCGGCCATTGTAGCACGTGTGCAGCCCAAGACATAAGGGGCATGATGATTTGACGTCGTCCCCACCTTCCTCCGAGTTGACCCCGGCAGTCTCCTGTGAGTCCCCGACATTACTCGCTGGCAACACAGAACAAGGGTTGCGCTCGTTGCGGGACTTAACCCAACATCTCACGACACGAGCTGACGACAACCATGCACCACCTGTACACCGACCACAAGGGGGCTGATATCTCTACCAGTTTCCGGTGTATGTCAAGCCTTGGTAAGGTTCTTCGCGTTGCGTCGAATTAAGCCACATGCTCCGCTGCTTGTGCGGGCCCCCGTCAATTCCTTTGAGTTTTAGCCTTGCGGCCGTACTCCCCAGGCGGGGAACTTAATGCGTTAGCTGCGGCACCGACGACGTGGAATGTCGCCAACACCTAGTTCCCAACGTTTACGGCGTGGACTACCAGGGTATCTAATCCTGTTCGCTCCCCACGCTTTCGCTCCTCAGCGTCAGTAATGGCCCAGAGATCCGCCTTCGCCACCGGTGTTCCTCCTGATATCTGCGCATTTCACCGCTACACCAGGAATTCCGATCTCCCCTACCACACTCTAGCCTGCCCGTATCGAATGCAGACCCGGGGTTAAGCCCCGGGCTTTCACATCCGACGCGACAGGCCGCCTACGAGCTCTTTACGCCCAATAATTCCGGACAACGCTCGCACCCTACGTATTACCGCGGCTGCTGGCACGTAGTTAGCCGGTGCTTCTTCTGCAGGTACCGTCACTTGCGCTTCTTCCCTGCTGAAAGAGGTTTACAACCCGAAGGCCGTCATCCCTCACGCGGCGTCGCTGCATCAGGCTTTCGCCCATTGTGCAATATTCCCCACTGCTGCCTCCCGTAGGAGTCTGGGCCGTGTCTCAGTCCCAGTGTGGCCGGTCGCCCTCTCAGGCCGGCTACCCGTCGTCGCCTTGGTAGGCCATTACCCCACCAACAAGCTGATAGGCCGCGGGATCATCCTGCACCGCCGGAGCTTTCCACCCACTCCCATGCAGGAGCAGGTCATATCCGGTATTAGACCTCGTTTCCAAGGCTTGTCCCAGAGTGCAGGGCAGATTTCCCACGTGTTACTCACCCGTTCGCCACTGATCCACCCCGAAGGGCTTCACCGTTCGACTTGCATGTGTTAAGCACGCCGCCAGCGTTCGTCCTGAGCCAGGATCAAACTCTCCGTGAATGCTTCCACGAAAGAGCGGCACAGCAACCACCGGAATAAGGCGGCCCTGCGCACTGCGTCCTCGCTAGTGATACTTCATAAAGGAATCTCCAACCAACCGATATCGGCTGGCCGGGGATGTCAACATATCTGGCGTTGACTTTTGGCACGCTGTTGAGTTCTCAAGGAACGGACACTTCCTTCAGGCGGCCTTCCGACCGGCCCTCCGGGCGCTTCGTTCTTTCGTGTTTCCAGCTTATCAGATGTTTTCCGCTCCGCTTTCCGGAGTTTCATTCAGTCCGACTTGCTTTTGCCTTTCGGCGCTCCCGAACTCTATCAGAGTTTCTCGGCCTGTTTTCCCCGCCCCATTCGAATGAATTCGAATCCGGAGCGAAGCCGCACGACCGTGGGGCAACCCGGAGAACATTACGCACCGGGCTGCCCCAGGTCAAATCAGGTCGGTCAGACCTCGACGACGACCGGGAGGATCATCGGACGGCGCCGGTAGTTGTCGGCGACCCACTTGCCGACGGTCCGGCGGACCAGCTGCTGGACCTGGCGAACCTCCAGGACGCCTTCCCCGGCGGAGCGGACGAGGGCTTCCTCCAGCTTGCCGGTGATGGACGCGAATGCGCTGTCGTCGATGCCGGAGCCGCGGGCCTGGATGGTGGGGCCGCTGACCATCTTGCCGTTCGTGGAGTCGACCACCACGAAGACCGAGATGAAGCCCTCTTCGCCGAGGATCCGGCGGTCCTTGAGCGACGCCTCGGTGATGTCGCCGACCGAGGAGCCGTCCACGTAGACGTAGCCGGCCTGGACCTTGCCCGCGATCCGGGCGACGCCCTTCTCCAGGTCGACGCAGACGCCGTCCTCGGCGATGACCACGCGGTTGCGCGGGACGCCGGTGGCGATGCCGAGGTCGGCGGCGGCGCGCAGGTGGCGCCATTCGCCGTGGACCGGCATCAGGTTCTTCGGCTTGCAGATGTTGAAGAAGTACAGCAGTTCGCCGGCCGAGGCGTGGCCGGAGACGTGCACCTTGGCGTTGCCCTTGTGGACGACCTTGGCGCCCCAGCGGGTGAGGCCGTTGATGACCCGGTAGACGGCGTTCTCGTTGCCGGGGATCAGCGAGGAGGCGAGGACGACGGTGTCGCCCTCGACGATGCGGATCTGGTGGTCGCGGTTGGCCATCCGGGACAGCGCGGCCATCGGCTCGCCCTGGGAGCCGGTGCAGATCAGCACCACCTCCTTGTCGGGGAGGTCGTCGAGGGTCTTGACGTCGACGATCAGGTTGCCGGGAACCTTGAGGTAGCCGAGGTCCCGGGCGATGCCCATGTTGCGGACCATCGAGCGGCCGACGAAGGCGACCTTGCGCTTGTACTCGTGTGCGGCGTCCAGGACCTGCTGGATGCGGTGCACGTGGCTGGCGAAGGAGGCGACGATGATGCGCTTCTCCGCGTTGGCGAAGACGTTGCGCAGCGCGGCGGAGATGTCGCGCTCGTGCGGGATGAAGCCGGGGACCTCGGCGTTGGTGGAGTCCACCAGGAGGAGGTCCATGCCCTCTTCGGCCAGCTTGGCGAAGGTCGGCAGGTCGGTGAGGCGGCCGTCCAGCGGGAGCTGGTCCATCTTGAAGTCACCGGTGGCGACGACCATGCCCGCGGGGGTGCGGACGGCGACGGCCAGCGCGTCGGGGATGGAGTGGTTGACCGCGATGAACTGGCAGTCGAAGGGGCCGATCCGCTCGCGGTCGCCCTCGGCGACCTCCAGGACGTAGGGGCGGATGCGGTGCTCGGCGAGCTTGGCCTCGATCAGGGCGAGGGTGAGCTTGGAGCCGATCAGCGGGATGTCCGGGTTCTCCCGGAGGAGGTAGGGGACGGCGCCGATGTGGTCCTCGTGGCCGTGGGTCAGGACGATGCCGTCGATCTTGTCGAGGCGGTCCCGGATGTAGCTGAAGTCGGGGAGGATCAGGTCGACGCCGGGCTGCTCGTCCTCGGGGAAGAGCACGCCGCAGTCGATGATCAGGATGCGGTCGCCGTACTCGAGGACCGTCATGTTGCGGCCGATCTCGCCGAGACCGCCCAGCGGAGTGATGCGGAGGGCGCCCTCCTTGAGTGCGGGGGGAGCGCCGAGTTCGGGGTGCGGGTGGCTCAAAAGACTCTCCTCACGACGCACGCCATATGCCCGAGGGGTTCCTCCCCCGGCGACATATGGCGTGCGTCCATCGTGGTTACCTGACTGCCGATTGCCGCGCGCCGTCGGTCCCGGTCCAGCGGCGGACCCGGTGGGGTCCGGCGAGCCGGGGGCGCGCACGTCTGTTGTTGGTTACAGGTGTACCCCGCCGGCGGCGAGATCCTCCTTCAACCGGGTGATCTCCGCGTCCGTGGCGGAGACCAGGGGCAGCCGGAGCGGACCGGCCGGGTGTCCCTGCAGGTTCAACGCCGCCTTGGAGAGGATCACTCCCTGGGTGCGGAAGATTCCGGTGAACACCGGCAGCAGGGACTGGTGGACGGCGAGCGCCTTCGCGTGGTCGCCGGCGACGAACGCCTCGATCATGGCACGCATCTCGGCGGCGACGACGTGGCCGACCACGCTGACCACGCCGACGGCTCCGACCGAGAGCAGCGGCAGGGTCAGGTTGTCGTCGCCGGAGTACCAGGCGAGGCCGGAGTCGGCGATGGCCCGGGAGGCGGCGGCGACGTCGCCCTTGGCGTCCTTGTTGGCGACGATCCGCGGGTGCTCGCCGAGGCGGACCAGGGTGTCGTGCTCGAGGGCGACGGCGGCGCGGCCGGGGATGTCGTACAGCATCACCGGCAGGTCGGTGGCGTCGGCGATCGCGACGGTGTGCCGGTACAGGCCCTCCTGCGGCGGCTTGCTGTAGTACGGGGTGACCGCGAGCAGGCCGTGGGCGCCGGCGGACTGCGCCTGGCGGGCGAGTTCGACGCTGTGGTGGGTGTTGTTGGTGCCGACGCCGGTGATGACGTGGGCGCGGTCTCCGACCGCCTCGACCACGGCCCGGACCAGCTGGGCCTTCTCCGCGTCGGTGGTGGTGGGCGACTCGCCGGTGGTGCCGTTGAGCACAAGGCCGTCGTTCCCGGAGTCCACCAGGTGGGCGGCGAGGCGCTGGGCGCCGTCGAGGTCGAGCCCGCCGTCGGCGGTGAACGGGGTGACCATCGCGGTCAGGACCCGGCCGAAGGGGGTCTGCGGTGTGGAGGTCGGAGCCATGGGTCCAAAACTACTCGTAGGGCGGTGGTCGACAGCCACGCAGGTCCAGGGTTTGGACAGTCCTGAGGGCCTTGGGCCGGGCCCGACATGGGATTCCGGTGCTGCGCGCTCGGGGGTTCACGCAGCACCGGAATCCGTGTCCTGAGCGTATGGAGCGGCCGAGAATGCCGCAATCCGGACATCTCCCGCGGTCCGTCCATCTGCCCGTCGGCGCAGGTCAGCGGCCGGATCGGGGCCGCCGGCGGGAACGCCGCACGAGTGAGCGGGCCGGGCCGGGATCCGACGGTCCGTCAGATCCCGGTCGGGGGTACCGGAGGTCAGACCTTGCGCCAGCCGGGGACCCAGGCGCCGTCCTCGACGGTGTAGTCGCCGAACAGCGACGGGGCCTCCTTGACCATCAGCTCGCCGATCTTGCCGAACAGCAGCCGGATCTCCTCCTCGGCGCCCGGCGCGGTGCGGTTCTCGATGACGTGGCGCAGGGTGCGCACGTTCGCCGTCCAGACCAGGCCGGTGGCCAGGCCCTCGGGGGCGAAGCGGCGCATGAAGGAGGTCTTCTCCTTCTTCTCGTGGAACTTGACGCCCTCCTCGTCCAGCCCGAAGTGGTCGGCCATCCAGTGCTGGAACTCCTCGATCTGCTGCATCAGGCCGGTGGCGCGGCCCATCAGCTCCTCGTCCTGCTGGGCCCACTCGGGGAACCAGAACGGGATGTCGTCGAGGCGGACGAAGCGCAGCGACTCCTGGGAGACCGCGACGCCGGCCCGGTGGCGGACCAGTTCGTGGGTGACCACGCGGCTGACGTTGTGCAGCACGAAGGTGAAGGAGACGTGCTCCAGCACCGAGCCGTGCGCGCTGGCCAGGATGTTCTTCAGGTAGACGTCCTGGTCGGTGCGGACCTTGGTGACGTTCGGGTTCAGGCCCGGCTTCCACGAGCGGTAGCAGATCCGGCCGGCGAACTCGGCGAGGTTCTGGGCGTCGTCCAGGTCGCCGCGGTCGACCCGCTCCAGCCAGCTCTCGCCGCCGACGTCCTGCAGGTAGGCCGCGACCTCGTCGTAGTCGAGCTCGGGGCGGGCGATCAGGTGGACCTGGGGTTCGACTGCGCGCATGGGTGATGTTCCTGGCTGTTGGGGGCGGTACGAGTCAGTTTACGGCGGTGGCCGCGGCGTCCCGGCCATGCAGCTTGATCGCGTGCTGCATGGCCTTGCGGGCGCGCGGGACGTCGCCGGCGTCCGCGTAGGCGACGGCGAGCCGGAAGAAGTTCCGCCAGTCGGTGGGGTCGGCCTCGGCCTCGGCCTTGCGTCGGGTGAACACGGCGTCCGCGGAGGCCCGGTCGATCCGGCCCCCCTGGGTGCGCCTGAGCTCGTCCACGGGCAGACCGCCCTCGGCCTCCAGCTGGCGGGCGAGCCGCTCGCTGGCCCGGCCGAAGCGGACGGTCTGGCGAAGGAACCAGACGCCGATCAGCGGGATGACGAAGGCGCACACGCCGATGCCGATGCCGAGCGGCTTGCCGGTGGCGACGAGCTGGACGCCCTCGCCTATGCAGACCACGCTGACCAGCAGCAGGATGCCGGAGAGGACGAAGAAGCCGATGCGTGAGGTCATGTCACAGGTCCAGGAAGTGTTCCAGGCCGAAGGTCAGGCCCGAGTGGTCGACGATCTTCCGCACGCCGAGCAGGATGCCGGGCATGAAGCTGCTGTGGTGCATGGAGTCGTGACGGATCGTCAGGGTCTCGCCGGTGTCGCCGAACATCACCTGCTGATGGGCGAGCAGGCCGCGCAGCCGCACCGAGTGCACCGGGACGCCGTCCACGTCGGCGCCGCGGGCGCCGGGCAGGCCGTGCGTGGTCGGGTCCTGCTGCGGGGGCAGGCCGGCCTCGGCACGGGCGGCGGCGATCAGCTGCGCGGTGCGGGCGGCGGTGCCGGACGGGGCGTCGGCCTTGCGGTCGTGGTGGAGTTCGAGCACCTCGACGGACTCGAAGTACTTGGCCGCCAGCTGGGAGAACTTCATCCCGAGGATCGCGCCGATGGAGAAGTTCGGGGCGATCAGCAGGCCGAGGCCGGGGGCTTCGGCGAGCAGGCCGCGGACGGTCTCCAGGCGCTCCTCGGTCCAGCCGGTGGTGCCGGTGACCACGTGGATGCCGTTGCGCAGGCAGAAGTCGAGGTTGCCCATCACCGAGTCGGGGTGGGTGAGTTCGACGACGACGTCGACCCCGGCGTCGGTGAGTTCGGTGAGCTTCGAGTCCCGGCCGAGGGCGGCCACCAGCTCCAGGCCGTCGGCGGCCTGCACGGCCTTGACGGCCTCGGAGCCGATCCGGCCCTTGGCGCCGATCACGGCGACGCGCAGCGTCATGTCTGTTGTCCTCTCAGACGGGTCAGGCGAGCAGGTCGGCCAACCGGGCGGCCCGGCGGTCGTTGATCGGGCCGATCAGCGCGAGCGAGGGCCGGTGCGCCCCCAGCACATCACGGGCGACGGCGTGCACGTCGTCCAGGGTGACCTCGGCGATCTTCTGCAGCATCTCGTCCACCGACAGGTGGTGGCCGTAGGAGAGCTCGGCCTTGCCGATGCGGTTCATCAGGGAGCCGGTGTCCTCCATGCCGAGCACGGTGGAGCCGGAGATCTGGCCGATCGCGCGGCGCAGTTCCTCCTCGGTGATGCCTTCCTCGACGACCCGGGCGAGTTCCTCGCGGCAGATCTTCAGCACTTCCTCGACCCGCTTGGGCTGGCAGCCGGCGTAGATGCCGAACAGACCGGTGTCGGCGTACGAGGAGGAGTAGGAGTACACCGAGTAGGCCAGGCCGCGCTTCTCCCGGACCTCCTGGAACAGCCGGGAGCTCATGCCGCCGCCGAGGGCGGCGTTGAGCACGCCCAGCGCCCAGCGGCGCTCGTCGTGGCGCGGGATGCCGGGGACGCCGAGGACCAGGTGGGCCTGCTCGGTGGGCCGGTTGAGGACCGCGGCCTTCCCGGAGGTGCGGACCGCCTTGACGCCCTGGCGGACCTCGGCCGGGTGGCCCTTGGACTTGGCCAGCATCGGCGCGAACGCCTTCTGCACCAGCTTGACCACCTTGGCGTGGTCGAGGTTGCCGGCCGCCGAGACCACCAGGTTCTCCGGCTTGTAGCGGCGGTGGTAGAAGCCGGCGATCTGGTCGCGGCTCAGCCCGGAGACGGTCTCCTGGGTGCCCAGGATCGGGCGGCCGAGCGGGCCGGTCCCGAAGATCACCTTGGCGAACAGGTCGTGCACCACGTCGCCCGGGTCGTCCTCGGCCATCGCCATCTCCTCGAGGATGACGCCGCGCTCGGACTCCACGTCCTCGGGGCGGATCAGCGAGCCGGTGAGCATGTCGCACACCACGTCGATGGCCAGCGGCAGGTCGGTGTCCAGGACCCGCGCGTAGTAGCAGGTGTTCTCCTTGGCGGTGAACGCGTTCATCTCGCCGCCGACCGCGTCCAGCGCGGCGGAGATCTCCAGCGCGTCGCGCCGGGCGGTGCCCTTGAAGAGCAGGTGCTCCAGGTAGTGCGTGGCGCCGTTCAGGACCGGGGTCTCGTCCCGGGAGCCGACGCCGACCCAGATGCCGAAGGTGGCGCTGCGCACCGTCGGGAGGGTCTCGGTGACGACCCGCAGGCCGCCGGGGAGCACGGTGCGGCGGACGGTGCCCGCGCCGCCTTCGGTGCCCTTGAGCAGGGTCCGGGTGGTGCCGGGGCGCTGCTTCGCCGCCGAGGCCTGGGCCACGGGTGTTCCTTCCAACTACTGCTTCACGAGGGGAGCTACACGAACCGCACGAGCTGCATCGACTGCATGAACTGCACGGACTTCACGAACAGGGCGCGGCCCGCACGCGCCGGATGGGGCGTGCGGGCCGCAGGGTGTTACCGGGGTGTCACTCGGAGGCGGCGGCGTCGCCGCCCTCCTCGCCCTCGATGACGGGGATCAGCGACAGCTTGCCGCGCGGGTCGATCTCGGCGATCTCGACCTGCACCTTGGCGCCGACGCCGAGCACGTCCTCGACGTTCTCGACGCGCTTGCCGCCGGCCAGCTTGCGGATCTGCGAGATGTGCAGCAGACCGTCCTTGCCCGGCATGAGCGAGACGAAGGCGCCGAAGGTGGTGGTCTTCACCACGGTGCCCAGGTAGCGCTCGCCGACCTCCGGCATGGTCGGGTTGGCGATCTGGTTGATCGTCGAGCGGGCGGCCTCGGCGGCCGGGCCGTCGGCGGCACCGATGTAGATGGTGCCGTCGTCCTCGATGGTGATCTCGGCGCCGGTGTCCTCCTGGATCTGGTTGATCATCTTGCCCTTGGGGCCGATGACCTCGCCGATCTTGTCCACCGGGATCTTGATGGTGATGATCCGCGGCGCGTTCGGGGACATCTCGTCGGGCGAGTCGATGGCCTCGTTCATGACGTCGAGGATGTGCAGGCGGGCGTCCCGGGCCTGCTTCAGCGCGGCGGCCAGCACGGAGGCCGGGATGCCGTCGAGCTTGGTGTCCAGCTGCAGGGCGGTGATGAAGTTGCGGGTACCGGCGACCTTGAAGTCCATGTCGCCGTACGCGTCCTCGGCGCCGAGGATGTCGGTGAGCGTCACGTAGTGGGTCTCACCGTCGATCTCCTGCGAGATCAGGCCCATGGCGATACCGGCGACGGCGGCCTTCAGCGGCACACCGGCGTTCAGCAGCGACATGGTGGACGCGCAGACCGAGCCCATCGAGGTGGAGCCGTTGGAGCCCAGCGCCTCGGAGACCTGGCGGATCGCGTAGGGGAACTCCTCGCGGGTCGGCAGGACCGGGAGGATCGCGCGCTCGGCGAGGGCGCCGTGGCCGATCTCGCGGCGCTTCGGCGAACCGACGCGACCGGTCTCGCCCACCGAGTACGGCGGGAAGTTGTAGTTGTGCATGTAGCGACGACGGGTCTCCGGGGAGAGCGTGTCGAGCTGCTGCTCCATGCGGAGCATGTTCAGCGTGGTGACGCCCAGGATCTGGGTCTCGCCGCGCTCGAACAGGGCCGAGCCGTGCACCCGCGGGATGGCCTCGACCTCGGCGGCCAGGGTGCGGATGTCGGTGACGCCGCGGCCGTCGATGCGGACCTTGTCCTTGATGACGCGCTCGCGGACGATCTTCTTGGTCAGCGCGTTGTAGGCGCCGCTGATCTCCTTCTCGCGGCCCTCGAACTCCGGGAGCAGCTTGTCGGCGGCGACGGCCTTGATGCGGTCCAGCTCGTTCTGGCGCTCCTGCTTGCCGGCGATGGTCAGCGCCTTGGCCAGCTCGTCCTTGACGGCGGCGGTCAGCGCGGCCAGCACGTCGTCCTGGTAGTCCAGGAAGCGCGGGAACTCGCCGGTCGGCTTGGCGGCCTGCTTGGCGAGCTGGGCCTGCGCGGCGCACAGCACCTTGATGAACGGCTTCGCGGCCTCCAGGCCGGAGGCGACGACCTCCTCGGTCGGCGCGTCGGCGCCGCCCTCGACCAGCTTGATGGTCTTGTCGGTGGCCTCGGCCTCGACCATCATGATCGCGACGTCGCCGTCCGGCAGGACGCGACCGGCGACGACCATGTCGAAGACGGCCGACTCCAGCTCGGAGTGGGTCGGGAAGGCCACCCACTGGCCGTTGATCAGCGCGACGCGGACGCCGCCGATCGGGCCGGAGAACGGCAGGCCGGCCAGCTGGGTGGAGGCGGAGGCCGCGTTGATGGCCACCACGTCGTACAGGTGGTCGGGGTTCAGCGCCATGACGGTGACGACGACCTGGACCTCGTTGCGCAGGCCCTTGACGAAGGACGGGCGCAGCGGGCGGTCGATCAGGCGGCAGGTGAGGATCGCGTCCTCGGACGGCCGGCCCTCACGGCGGAAGAACGAGCCGGGGATGCGGCCGGCGGCGTACATCCGCTCCTCGACGTCCACCGTCAGCGGGAAGAAGTCGAAGTGCTCCTTGGGCTGCTTCGAGGCGCTGGTGGCCGACAGCACCATGGTGTCGTCGTCCAGGTAGGCCACGGCGGAGCCGGCGGCCTGACGGGCCAGACGGCCGGTCTCGAAGCGGATGGTGCGGGTGCCGAAGCTGCCGTTGTCGATGACGGCCTCGGCGTAGAAAACGTTCTCTTCCACCTGGAAGATCTCCTCTTTTGTACGTCTCCCCAGGAGCGCCCCTGCGCTTGCCTGCCGTGGCCCGGGCAGTTGGGCCGGTCTTCGATCGAAGCCACCGGGTCCGTCCCCGCGTGTCGGGGGTTCCGGCGGCCACTACCGAGGACCGGCGCCTTTCGGCGTGCGGCGGTCGGCGTGTGGACGCTCCTGCGGTGCGGGCGGCTTCCGTTTGAAGCCTTGTCGGCCCGCAAGGGCGGGCATGCCCTTTACCTTACAAATTCACACCCTATCGAGCGCGGCTTTAAAGCCGGGCTGTTCGCGGGGCGTGGTCGCGGGGTGGCGCGGAAAGCGCCGAAGGGCGGCTCCCCCGGTGAGGGGAGCCGCCCCTACGAGCGGTGTCAGCGGGCGCCGCCGGCGGCACCGCGGCGGATGCCGAGGCGGTCCACCAGGGTACGGAAGCGCTCGATGTCCTTCTTGGCCAGGTACTGCAGCAGGCGGCGACGCTGGCCGACCAGGATCAGCAGGCCACGACGCGAGTGGTGGTCGTGCTTGTGGAACTTCAGGTGCTCGGTCAGGTCCGAGATGCGGCGGGAGAGCATGGCCACCTGAACCTCGGGAGAGCCGGTGTCGCCCTCCTTCTGGCCGAACTCGGCGATGATCTGCTTCTTGACGTCAGCGGCGAGGGCCACGGGCATCTCCTTCGGTTTGGCCGAGCGGTCCTGGTCGAAAGCACAGGACCTGACAAGACTCGGACGGATCAACGATACCAGCGCGGCTCAGCCGGTCGCGCCGCGCACCACGTTGTAGATGTTGAGCACGGCCAGCGCCAGCGGCACCAGGGCGATCAGCATCAGGCTGTCGACCATGTCCAGGATGCGGCCCCAGAACGGGGACACTCCGGAGCGGGGGACGATCAGCGCGATCGCGATCATGATCGCCGCGCCCGCCGCGATGGACGTGGACAGCCACACCGTGCGCAGGTCGCCGCCGCCGTTCCCGCCGGTGGCCGCGGCCATCGCCAGGTGCAGCGGGGTGTGCAGGGCCAGGCCCAGGATCAGCAGCGCCAGGCCGACCAGGCCGGCGATGGTGAGCGCGAACACCTGCGCGGTGTAGCGGAACAGCCGGGCGCGCAGCATGGTCGAGACGCCGATGGCCAGGGCCAGCAGTTCGGCCCAGGAGCGGTCGCTGAAGCCCAGCACGGTGCAGGCGCCGACGATGGTGGTGGCGGCGCCGCCGACCAGGCCGACCAGCACCTCGTGGCCGCGGCGGGCCTGGGCGGCGATCCGCTCGTACTGGACGGTCTCGGCGCTGCTGTTCTCCTCGCCGTACGCGGTGCCGCGGGTGCGGGCCTGGCCGGGGGCGCTGAAGCCGACGGGCAGGCGGGCGAAGCGGGCGGACAGCGCGGGCAGGAAGCCCACCGCGGCGACCGCGGCGACGCCGGTGACGGCGGCGATGTCGGTGATCGCGGTGCCGGACATCAGCACCGCGGCGAAGGTGGCCAGGGTGCCGGCGGCCGCGACGAACGCGGCGGCGACGAACACCGAGTCCTTCTCCGGCAGCAGGCCGACCAGCAGGACGGAGACCACCAGCACGGTGACGCAGCCGACCAGGAACTGGAGCCGGCCGGGGCCGTCGCCGACGTGCGGGACGTCGATGATGCCGGAGCCCGCCAGCATGGCGTGCGGCAGCGCGCCGAGGCCGAGCGCGACGGCGGCGACGTGGTCGTCGTAGACCCGGGCGCGGACGGCGGCGTAGGCCACCAGCACGACGGCGGTGACGCCGGACAGGATGCCCGGCAGGCCGAACATGTTGTGCCGCAGGTCGGAGAACCACAGCGCGAACGCCAGCAGGGTGAGCAGCACCGTGCCGGCGATCAGGCCGAAGGCCCGCATCAGGTCGGGGCTCCAGAACCTGCGGTCGGCCTCGACCGCGGAGGCGATGGCGTCGGCGACGTCGTCGTAGACGGCCGGCGGCAGCGACTCGGAGAACGGGCGCAGGCTCAGCAGGTCGCCGTCGCGCACCTGCTGGGCCACCAGCGGAAGTCCGCTGTCGAGCACGGTGCCGTCCCGCCGCACCAGATGGAAGCCGGTCGGTGTTCCGTCCACCTGGGTCTGCCCGGAGAGCCGCAGCACTTCCGGGTAGATGTCGGCGAGCGGGACGTCCTCCGGCAGGGCGACGTCGATCCGGCTGTCCGGTGCCACCACGGTGACCCGGCAGAAACCGGTCGTAGCGTTTGTGCTCACCGGCCCTCTCCCCCTCGTTGGCTGTGTCGGCAAGTCTGCTGACCACTCGTCGACCGGCTCCGGAACTGTCACGGTCCGAACGAGAGTTGGCGCGGCGTCACCCTACCCCCTCGGCGCAAGTGCGCACTGCGGCGGGGGCGCGGAGGCCTCCCGGGCGGCGCGCGGGGATGAAGGCGGTGTACAGGTGCGCCGGGGGTTGTGTGTTGACGCCGGGTCAGTACTCTGCGGGTGGCCGACCCCGTGGACGAACGGCTTGGCTCGCGCAGTAGGATCGGCCCCTGCGCACGGCGTACGGGGGCGGCGATCGAAGACGCGACAGCCCCGCGCGCCTGCGGTTCGGCGGAGCGGGGGCGGCGTCATCACACGGGGCGCCCTCACCGTACGTATCCAGATGCGTGAGGGCGGATTGTGAGCGAGCGATGGGGGTGCCCCCGACCCTGTGCCCGGGGAGGGCGCACCGTTGACGACGGGGAGTCGCGCGCTGCGGCTGTCGACGGGGGCGGGGTGATCTCGTGAGTTCGGTGACGGTCAAGCGCCCGCCGCGGGCGTTCCCGCCTCCGGTGTCGGAGGAACCGGTCGAGCTGGTTCCGCCGCCGGAGCTGCCGCGGGGCGGTGGCGAGGACTGGATGATGTCGCTGCTGCCGCTGCTCGGCATGGGCGGCTCGGCGGCGTTCTTCTTCTCTCCGGGCGCACAGGGCCCGATGAAGATGATGGGTGTCCTGATGGTCGCGTCGACCGCCGCGATGGCGGTGGCGCAGATCGTCAAGGCGCGCAAGGGCGGTAGTGCGGCGACCTCGGACGAGCGCCGGGACTACCTGAAGTACCTGCAGCAGAAGCGCCGCGAGGTGCGTCGCACGGCCGAACGTCAGCGCGGGGCGCTGCTGTTCACCCACCCGGAGCCCGACCAGCTGTGGTCGATCGTGGCCGAGGGCCGCCGACTGTGGGAGCGCCGGCCGACCGATCCGGACTTCGCGCAGATCCGGGTGGGCCTGGGCCCGTTGCAGCTGTCGACGCCGCTGGTGGCGCCGCAGACCGCGCCGATGGACGAGTTGGAGCCGCTCGCCGCGGAGGCGATGGGCACCTTCATCAAGACCCACGGCACCCTGCAGGACCTGCCGCTGGCGGTGTCGCTGCGCGCCTTCTACCACATCACCGTGTGCGGCGACCCGGACTCGGTGTACGGCAACGTGCGCGCGATGGTGGCCCAGTTGGCGACCCTGCACTCCCCCGAGGACCTGATGATCGGCGTGGCCGCCGCGCCCGGCGCGGTGGAGGAGTGGGAGTGGGCGAAGTGGCTGCCGCACACCCAGCACCGCAAGGAGAACGACGGCGCCGGTTCGCGGCGCCTGATCGCCAACGGGCTGGGCGAGTTGGAGGAGCTGCTGGCCAACGAGCTGGCCGGCCGCAAGGGCTTCTCCCGTGACAGCACGCCGAGTTCGGACCAGCCGCACCTGGTGGTCATCATGGACGGCGCCTCGGTGCCGGTCGACTCGCTGATCGCCGGTCCGGAGGGCGTCCAGGGCGTCACCGTGATCGAGGTCGTCCCGGGTGACCTGGACGAGCCGAACGGCCACCTGGTGATCACCGTCGGCAAGCACGAGCTGCTGCTGGAGGCCGCCTCCGGCGCCAGCTACCCGGGCAAGCCGGACACCCTGTCGAGCTGGCAGGCCGAGGCGCTGTCGCGTCAGCTGGCGCCGTTCCGGGCGTCCGCGGGCGGCGACGACAGCGACCCGTCGCTGGTCTCGATGGACTTCACCGAGATGATGCACACCGGCGACCCGGGTTCCTTCGACCCGGCCCGGCACTGGCGTCCCAAGCCGATCCGGGAGAAGCTGCGCGTCCCGCTGGGCGTCGGCAGCAACGGCGAGTACGTCTGGCTGGACATCAAGGAAGCCTCGCTGGAGGGCATGGGCCCGCACGGCATGTGCGTCGGCGCGACCGGTTCCGGCAAGTCCGAGGTGCTGCGCACCATCGTGCTGGCGCTGGCGGTCACCCACTCCTCCGAGGTGCTGAACCTGGTCCTCGCGGACTTCAAGGGTGGTGCGACCTTCGCCGGCATGGCGGAGATGCCGCACACCGCGGCCGTGATCACCAACCTCGAGGGCGAAGCCACCCTGATCGACCGCATGCGCGACGCGATCGAGGGCGAGATGAACCGCCGCCAGGAGCTGCTGCGCGCGGCGGGCAACTACGCGAACATCAACGAGTACGAGCGGGCCCGTACCGCGGGCGCTCCGCTCGACCCGCTGCCCTCGCTGCTGATGATCATCGACGAGTTCTCCGAGCTGCTCACCGCCAAGCCGGACTTCATCGACCTGTTCATCCAGATCGGCCGTATCGGCCGTTCGCTCGGTATGCACATGCTGCTCGCCTCGCAGCGACTGGAGGAGGGCAAGCTCCGCGGTCTGGACACCTTCCTGTCCTACCGACTGGGTCTGCGCACCTTCTCGGCCGCCGAGTCGCGGGCCGCGATCGGCGTGCCGGACGCCTACCACCTGCCGCCGATCCCCGGCGTGGGCTACCTCAAGTTCGGCTCCGACGTGATGGAGCGCTTCCGGGCCGCGTACGTGTCCGGCAAGTACCGTCCGCCGGGCCAGCAGCGCGCGGTCGGCGGCCGGGTGGTCACCGCCCAGCCGGTGCTGTTCACCGCCGCCGAGGTCGAGATCATCGAGCCCGAGGTGGAGGAGGTCCTCCCCGACCCGACCGAGGAGGAGGAGAAGGACGACGCGCTGCTGGACACCATGCTCGACGTGTTCGTCCAGCGCATGATCGGCCAGGGCCCGCCGGCCCACCAGGTGTGGCTGCCCCCGCTGGAGGCGCCGCCTTCGGTGGACAGCCTGCTGGAGCCGCTGCTGGTCAGCCCGGAGCGCGGTCTGACCCCGGCCTCGATCCGCCAGGGCAACCTGGTCGTCCCGGTCGGCATCGTCGACAAGCCGCGCGACCAGCGCCGCGACGTGATGTACCTGGACTACTCGGGCGCGGCCGGCCACGGCATGATCGTCGGCGGCCCGCGGTCCGGGAAGTCGACCATGGTGCGCACCATCGTGACGGGCTTCTCGGTCACCCACACGCCGGTGGAGGCGCAGTTCTACCTGCTCGACTTCGGCGGTGGCGGTTTCGGCTCGCTGGCCGACCTGCCGCACGTCGGCGGCGTGGCGGGCCGACTGGACGTCGAGAAGGTCCGCCGCATGGTCAGCGAGGTGCACGGGGTGCTCAACCGCCGTGAGGAGCTCTTCCGCTCCGCCGGCATCGACACCATCGCCACCTACCGCACCCGTCGGGCCAACGGGCAGCTGCCGGACGAGCAGTTCGGCGACGTCTTCCTGTTCATCGACGGCTGGCTGACCTTCAAGCAGGAGTTCGAGGTCCTGGAGCCGGTCATCGCCGACATCGCGCAGCGCGGTCTCGGTTACGGCGTCCACGTGGTGATCACCGCGGCCCGTTACGCCGAGGTCCGCCCGGCGCTGAAGGACCAGCTGCAGAACCGCGTCGAGCTGAAGCTCGGTGACTCGATGGAGTCGGAGATCGCCCGCAAGGTCGCCGCGAACGTGCCGGCGATCCCGGGTCGCGGTCTGACCCACGAGCAGCTGCACTTCCTGTCCGGTCTGCCGCGCATCGACGGCTCCAGCGAGACCCAGGACCTGGTGGACGGCGTCGCCGACATGGTGGCCCAGATCAACTCGGCCTGGACCGGCCCGCGCGCCCCGCAGGTGCGCATGCTGCCGCCGGTGCTCGACGGCAACTCGCTGCCCAAGGGCTTCGAGCACCCCGAGCTGGGCGTCGCGTTCGGCGTCGACGAGGTCGAGCTGGCGCCGGTGTTCATCAACTTCGACAGCGACCCGCTGTTCGTGGTCTTCGGTGAGAGCGAGTCCGGCAAGTCGGCGATGCTGCGCATGCTGATCAAGCAGATCACCGAGCGGTACACCCCGGACCAGGCCGGCATCGTGATCGGTGACTTCCGCCGCTCGCTGCTGGGCGTGGTTCCGCCGGAGTACCTGGTGGAGTACGCGGCCGCCGCGCCCGCCATGTCGGCGATCGTGGAGATGCTGCGCGGCGCCTGCTCGCGTCGTCTGCCCGGTCCGGACGTCACGCCGGAGCAGCTGCGCAACCGCAGCTGGTACAGCGGCAAGGACATGTTCGTGATCGTGGACGACTACGAGCTGGTCGCCACTCAGTCGGGCAACCCGATGGCGCCGCTGGCGGAGTTCCTGCCGTTCGCGCGTGACATCGGCCTGCGTCTGATCATCGCCCGTAACGCGGGTGGCGCCGGCCGCTCGCTGTTCGAGCCGGTGATGCAGCGCATGCGCGAGCTGGGCGGTCAGGGTCTGATCATGTCCGGTGACAAGGGCGAGGGCGCGCTGCTGGGCACGGTCAAGCCGCAGCCGCTGCCGCCGGGCCGTGGTGTGTTCGTCTCCCGCCGGATCCAGGCGGGCCAGACGGTGCAGACCGGTTGGCTGCCGATCCAGCAGTAGCCGGGGCGGACGTCACGCACCGTGACCAATGGGGCCGGGTTCCGAACGGGACCCGGCCCTCTGGCATCCCAGGGGCCGAACGGTGCCATAACGTTATCTTTCGATTTCCGGCCCCCTCCTTCGGTTCCCGTACCCGGACGGCCGGTCGGCCTGGGTTTTCAGGCCTCCGGCCGGGTCGGCACAATGCCTTTGAATCAGAGTTGCGCAGATCACTTCACCTTCGATTCAACTGCAGTTCACCGGAGTTGCCGCGGTGGAAACATGCGCCCCGCCCGCCGGGAGCTGCGTTCCGTAGGAAAACCCGGGTTTCGGCAACGGATTCCGCAGCTGCTGGCGCGTTGACGGAGCCTTTTCACCCAGGCAACCTGGCGCATCGGGAGCGATGGAGAACCAGACCCGCGATTACGTGTTTCGGAGGCGATACCGCTCCCACCCCCAGTCACACCGCCGAACAGCCGATCGGATGCCCCATGACCGACACGCTCCCCCCGCAGGCAGCGGCCCCCGCCCCGGGCGCCGCCACCGGCGCGGACGCCCCGAAGAAGCTCGCCCGATCGCTCGGCGTCGTGGGCGGCACGCTGCTCACGCTCTCCTGCGTGACCCCGGCTTCCTCCCTCTTCGTGCTCGTCCCCGAGCTGTTCCAGGGCCTCGGCACCTACACCATGATGGCCATCGCCATCGGTTCGGTGATCTGCATCGCGGTGGCGTTCTGTTACTCCGAGCTCGGCACCCTGGTGCCCTCCGCGGGTGGCGAGTACGCCATGGTCGGCACCCTGGCGGGCAAGTTCGCGGGCTGGCTGGTCTTCATCCAGTCGCTGATCGTGGTGATGATCGTGCCGTCCATCATCGCGATGGGCACCGCCGAGTACCTGGAACCGATCATCCACGTCGACCCGAAGATCGCCGGCGCCGTGGTGATGATCGCGGCCACCGTCGCCGGTCTGCTCGACCTGCGGGCCAACGCCTGGATCACCGGCATCTTCCTGGTGCTCGAGGTCATCGCCTGCGCCGTGGTGTCCTTCCTCGGCTTCACCCACACCGAGCGCGGCGCGGACACCATGCTGCACGGCACCGTCGCCGATGCGGCGGGCGCCACCTCCGGCGTGGGCTTCGCCGGGATCCTGGCCATGATGGGCACCGCGCTGTTCGTCACCCAGGGCTTCTCCACCGCCATCTACCTCTCCGAGGAGCTGGAGAACCCGCGCAAGAACGTCGCCCGCACCGTGCTGTGGACGCTGGGCCTGTCGGTCGCCATCATCGTCATCCCGGTCGCCGCCATCACCATGGGCGCGCCCGACCTGACCGCGC
Source organism: Kitasatospora griseola (assembly GCF_044999035.1). NCBI lineage: Bacteria > Bacillati > Actinomycetota > Actinomycetes > Kitasatosporales > Streptomycetaceae > Kitasatospora > Kitasatospora griseola. The sequence continues at coordinate 2,958,599 of NZ_CP173360.1, forward strand.
TGACCGACGGCAACATCTCGCAGCTGGTGATCGGCTGGAGCAACACCGGCGTCGGCACCTTCATCAGCCTGTGCATCGCGCTGGCGATCATCAACGCCGGCATCGTCATGGTCATCCAGAACTCGCGGGTGCTGTTCGCCTCCGGCCGCGACAAGGCCTGGCCGGAGCCGGTGAACAACGCCTTCGGCACCCTCAACAAGTTCAGCGCCCCGTGGGTCTCCACCCTGGCGGTCGGCATCCCCGGCGCGGTGCTCTGCTTCGTGCCGCAGACCCTGCTGATCGACATCACCGGTGTCGCGGTCGCCGCGCTGTACCTGCTGGTCGCCGTCGGCTCGCTGTTCTCCCGCCGCGGCGAGCACAAGCACGCCCCCGCCTGGCGCCAGCCGCTGTGGCCGGCGCTGCCGATCCTGGTGATCGCGGCCCTCGGCTTCACGCTCTTCAAGCTCGCCGGCCCGGGCCTCTACTGGACCCTGGGCATCACCGCCGCCGCCGGCCTGTACTGGGCGTTCTACCTGCGGCCCCGCCAGGCGACCCGCTGGGTGATCACCCTTCCCGAGGACGAGCGGGTCTGACCCCCCTGCAGGCCGCTCCCTCTCGGCCCCGCCGGTTCCCCCCGACCGGCGGGGCCGACCCGTTTCCGGAGTCGGCCCCTCGGACGGGTTCCGAGCGGTCAGCTGCGGCGGCGACGGCCCAGGTCGCGGGCGACGATCGCACCGCCGGCCAGGCAGGCCACCAGCAGCACACCGGCGCCCAGCACGTAGGTGCCGGTCCGCCGGTCCCGGTCGGCCTGGGTCTCCTCCAGACCGGCGGGCTGCGCGATCAGCTGGTTGGAGTCCAGCTTGGTCGGCGGGTCCGGGTGCGGGGACGCCTCGGGCGTGCCCGAGAACGAGACCGCCTTGACCGGGTCGACCACGCCCCAGCCGATCCACTTGTTGCGGCCGTGCTCGGTCCGCTGGGCGGTCTGCTCGATCACGGTGCGGATCTGCTGGGCGGTCCAGCCCTGGTGCTCGCTCTTGAGCACCGCGGCCAGGCCGGAGACGTACGGCGCGGAGAAGCTGGTGCCGTTGTCGGTGCACTGGCCCGCGCCGGGCACGGTGGAGAGCATGTCGACGCCCGGCGCGACCACGTCGACGAAGTCGCCGTACTGCGAGAAGGTGGCCCGCTCGTTGTTCCGGTCGGACGCGCCGACGGCCAGCACGGTCTCGTACTTGGCCGGGTAGGTGGGGCCCTCGGCGCCGTCGTTGCCGGAGGACGCGACCACCACGATCCCCTTCGACTCGGCCTTGTCCAGCACCCGCTTCAGGTCGGGCTCCTCCTGGAACGGCGAGTCGAGGGGCTTGTTCGGGTCGATCTCGACCCGGACGTCCTGCGAGATGTTGATGACGCCGGCGCCCGCTTCGATCGCCTTGTCGATGGCCTTGATCAGCGTGTTGACGCTGCCGTGACCCTCGGCGTCGTTCTGCCTGATGGAGAGGATCTTCGCGTCCTTGGCCAGGCCGACGAAGCCGACCTTGTCCCGCTGCGCGGCCGCGATGATGCCCGCCACCTTGGTGCCGTGCCCGACCGGGTCGGTCGTGCTGGTGCCGGCCGGTCGCTGCGTGCCGCCCGACGCCATCGACTCGCCGAGCAGGTCCGGGCCGTCGATCACCTTGCCGGTCAACTGCGGGTTGGCGGTGTCGACGCCGGTGTCGATGACGGCGACCGTGACGTCCTTGCCGGAGTGCGTGGCCAGGCCGTTCTTGTCGACGCCCCACAGCTCGTTCAGGACGACCCGCTGCAGCGCCCACGGCACCGCCTCGACGTCCTTGTTGGCGCAGTCGCCGGAGGCCGCGATGGTCACCGGCGGTCGGTACGTGGATCCCCCGGAGGCCGAGGGCGAAGGCTCGGCGTAGGCGGGGCCCCCGGCGGCAGTGCCGACCACCCCGAGCACCAGCAGCACCGCGCCGGCCCGGCGCAACGATCCTGACGACACCTGAAGTCCACCCCTCATTGCTTCCACCCGTGTTGGGCGCGTGCCCCGTGCCACGCGCGAAGGGCGGGCGCCCCGTGGGACGCCCGCCCTTGAAAGAGAGCGCTTACGCGCAGAGTCCCGAGAGGGATACTCAGGCCCAGAGCTGCGCGTTCTGGTTCTCGGTCTGCTGGTAGCTCTGCGCCGCGTTGTCCAGCGCGGAGGCGATCTGCGAGAGCACCTGCTGCAGGTCGGCAGCCTTGGCGTCCCACTGCGCCTGGCGGGCCTGGTAGCCCTCCTGGGCCGAGCCCTGCCACGAAGAAGCGATGCGCTGCACGCCCGCCTTCAGGTCATCCAGCTGGCCCTGGACGCGCGCCGCAGTCTGGCGCACCTCCGAGCCCGCGTTCTGGATGGTCTGGAAATTGACGAGAATTCCGCCGTCGGACATTGATGTCTCCTTGTCGATGGATGCACGGCGCGCCCCCGCGAGGGCGCGGAATGACGATTACCGGGCCCGGCGTCAGCCGGAGATGCCACCGACGGCAGCGCGCTGCTCTTCCTCGGTCATCGAGTAGAGCTTGGTGGTCGCCTCGATCGCCTGACGGATCTCGTCGAGGATCTTGTTCAGCGCCGAAGCGTCCTCGGTGACTCGCGACTGCATCTGCTGGTACGCGGTCGCCGCCGCGCCCTTCCAGCCGGAAGCGATCTCGGAAACCAGGTTGTTCAGGCGGTTGATCTCGCCCTGGACCTGCTGGTTGACCTCGCTGATGCGGTTAGCGAACGCGGTCATTTCTTCCGCGGTCGTCGTGAACTGACCTGCCATGATCCACCGTCCCCCATGAGACAGACTTCGTCCGGGCACCCCTGTGGCGAGCACCCGCACGGGCACCACATGGCGTGGTGCTCTGTAGCACTGTAACGGCCAAGCGCGCCCGACCCAACACCGGGTAGCGGGTAGTTACCAGACCATGACACTGAACTCCCGTACCGGCATTGACGATCCGTCAGGCGTTCTGGGCCTGAAGTGCAGTGTTGGTGTTGAGCACCGGACCGGCCGGCACCAGCTGCGACCACTTGTCGGGCACGAACTGTGGGTTGACGGACTTGTAACCCAGCCGCGCCTGGGCCTCGTTGGTGCTCTTCTTGTCGCCGCCCTGCGGGTTCGGGCTGGCCCCCGCCGTGGCGTTGCCGCCGTCGTTGTTGGCGGGCAGCGAGTAGCGCAGGCCGGAGTCGGTGATCAGGAAGCCGCTGCCGGTGCCGCCGTCGGCGGGCTTGCTCTGGCCGTCCAGCGAGCGGTACAGCAGGCCGTGACCGGGCGTCACGTGCGCACTGGCCGAGTCCGAGGTGATGTCCGCCGGGTAGGTCGTGCCGGCCCACACCGTGCGCTTGATCTGGTCGTTCTCGTAACCGTTGAAGGTCGAGCAGATCACCGTGCGGGGGTCCTTCTCGCCGACGTTGACCGCCGGGGAGTTGTGCGTGGGCCAGTCCTTGGGCTGCCCCGGAAGCTCCGCGACGATCTTGCTGTCGAGCTTGCTCAGGTCGCCCGCGCCGAGCGGTCCGTAGGCCGGCGGCTTGCCGTCGTACGCCGTCGCCTGCGTGTTGGGGTCGTTGAACATCAGGTTCGCCTGGAAGTCGGTGATCTTGTACAGCTGCTTCGTCCCGACCGCGTAGTACTGGTCCTGGAACTTCATCAGCCGCCCGACCTTCTTCTCCGAGGCCTGCGACAGCTCCAGCGAGGAGGCGCCCGACGAGTTGCCGGGGATGTTCTGGATCCGGGGGAACACGATCGGGTCGCCGAACGCCATGGTGTCGAACCACTCCTTGGTGACCCGCTGCGGCGTCGCGTTCGGGCCGAACAGAGCGGTCACCAGGTCGCTCTTCTCCTTGGGGCCGGTCTCCTCGACGCCGATCGCGTGGATCACCCCGTGGTTGTCCACCAGGTACTTCGACCCCGGCGTGTCCGGCCCCGACTGGTTCGTCACGTCGGGCACCTGGATGAACAGGGACTGGCCGTCCTGGAGCATCCGGTCGCCCTGGAGCGTCTTGGCGTCCGCCCCGGCCGCGACGAACACCGACTGGCCGACCGAGGAAGGCTTGTTGTCCTTGCCCTGCTTGTCGCAGACCGACCACAGCTTGGCGTTGCCCGCGTCGTCGCCCTTGGGCAGCTTGTCCGGCGCGTACGGGATGCCGATGGCGGGGCCGCGCCGCGGGTACTTGTCCAGCACGTCGTCGGCGACCGTCTGCACGGTGGCGCCCTCGGACAGCACCAGGCGGGCCGAGGACATGTTCAGCACCTGGTGCAGGGTCGGCTGGTTGGTCTTCGGGTCGGGCAGGATCACGTAGCGGGTGGTCGAGGACTTGCCCTGCAGGATGAACTTGCCGCTGTCCCAGTTCGGCGGCGCGCTGGGCTTGATGACACCCCACATGCCGAAGCCGGCCACCACCACGGCGCCGATCACGAAGCTCGGCAGCACCGCGCGGATCGGACGCGGCGCGTCCTCGTCGTTGCCGCCGCCCCCCGGCTGCAGGAAGGCCCCGACCATCCGCTTGCGGGCGAAGGTGTAGGCGTTCAGCTCGTCCCGGCGTGATGCCATGCTCGTCCCCGTCTCCCCTGTGTGACCCGACCTGCGGGTGTCAACGCGCTTGTGCTGTGCGTGAGTCTGCCACCCGACGGGCGTCCGGAACGGTCAACCCTCTACGATGCGGCAGCAGACGGTGAGTACGGTAACGGGTAGGCTCCGACGGTCCGCCATCCGGGCCGTCGACCCGGCCCGCGGCCGGTGGCCCTGATGGCCGCAGCCGCACGGGGATCTGACGGCACATCTGAAGCAGAGAGGGCAATTCGGGGGATGCCAAGCCAGTCCGCTCCAGCACGACGACGCTCCACCTCGCAGGGTCGGAGGCCGGACGCCCAGGGCGGGCGGCGGGCCCGTACCGCCCCGGTCGCGGCGCCCACCGGGCCGGTCGGCCTGCGGCTGCTGCCCAGGCCCGGGCTGCTCGCCCGCCGCCTGGAGCTCAAGCAAATCGTCCAACTCGAGGTCGCCGTCGCCCTGGTGGCGGTCGGCTGGTCGATCGACAAGCTGGTGGCCGCGATCCTCGCGGTGCCCGCGGTGGTCCTCGTGGTGGTGGCCCTGCTGCGCCTCGGCGGCCGCACCACGGGCGAGGCGATGGGGGTGCGCTCCGCGTACAACTCCCGCCGCCGGGAGGCCAAGTACAACGTTCCGCCGCCCGGCACCGACCCGGCGCTGGCGCCGGTGATGGAGCTGGAGCCGGCGCTGAGCACCTGCACCCACGCGATCGAGACCGACCTCGGCGACGGGCGGCCGCTGCGTCGCGAGACCGGCATGGTCGGCGACGGCACGTTCTTCACCTCGGTGCTGCTGGTGCAGTCCAAGGACCAGCCGCTGCGCCCGGGCCGCGCCAACTCCTCGCTGCCGCTGGACCTGATCTGCTCGGTCCTGCAGGTCGACGACATCCCGCTGGAGTCGGTGCAGCTGATCCAGCACACCCAGCCGGCGCCCGCGCCGCACCTGCCGGAGCACTCGCTGGCCGCGCGCGCCTACCAGCAGGCACCCGGAGGAGTGAACACTCCTGCGCTGCGGTTGACGTGGGTCGCCGTCAAGCTCGACCCGGAGCGCGCCTCCACCGCCGTGCTGGCCCGCGGCGGCGGCGAGGAGGGCGCCCGCAAGGCCCTCCAGCGGGTCACCGACCAGCTGGCCGGCCGGCTGAACAGCGCCGGCTTCACCGCGACCGTGCTCGACGAGCGGGAGCTGATCGCGGCGCTGGCCATCTCGGTGTGCGCCAACCCGGTGGCGGTGGCGGGCCGTCAGGGCTCCGGCGGCGGCGGGGTCGGCGTGCGCCGGGCCCAGGAGTCCGCGAAGTTCTGCCGGATCGACGACCGCTGGCACGCCACCTACTGGATCTCCAAGTGGCCGGAGCTGACCCGGCCGGGCGCCGGCGGCGGCCGGGTCGCCGCGCCGGAGCTGGTCAACCAGCTCACCAGCACCCCGGCGGCGTTCGCCTCCACCTTCTCGGTCACCGCGACCCGCGCGATGGGCGGCTCGGTGGCGCTCAGCGGGCACGTCCGGCTGACCGCGCGCAGCGAGAGCGAGATCGCCCAGGTGGGCCGCCTGGTGGAGTCCCGCGCCCAGCACAGCGGCACGGCGCTGACCCGCCTCGACCAGGAGCACGGCCCGGGCCTGCTCGCCACGCTGCCCCTGGGAGGGACGTCCTGATGGCCTACCAGACCTACTCCGGCCAGGCCCCGCAGCCTGCCGAACTGCCCCGGGTGCGGGTCCGTCCCGGCTTCGGCCTGCGCGGTCCGCGCCGGGAGAAGCACGTGCTGACCGTCGACGACCTGGCGGCGCTGGCCTTCCCGGTCGGCGACGACGGCGTGGTGATCGGCCTGGACCAGCAGCAACAGCCCGCCGTGATAGGCCTGTTCCGGCCGACGCAGTACGAGGTGGTGCTGGTCGGCGGCATGTGGACGGCGCAGCTGATCGCGCTGCGCGCCGCCGCCACCGGCGCCCGGATCGCGGTGGAGACCGGCCGTCCGCAGGCCTGGGCGCCGATGGCGCAGGCCGCGGGCGGCGGGCAGCCGTGCGTGACGATCCACCAGGTGGGCCGCCTGGGCGCGCAGGGCGCGTCGGTGGCGTCACCCGTCCTGGTGGTCCGCGACCTGGGTGCCCGGCCGTCGCGCAGCCGGCTGTCGGCGGCGCCGTGGCAGACCACGCTGACGGTGCTTCCCTACCTGGGTCCGAACGCCAGTCGGGTGCTGAACGCCGCCGACCTGGTCGGCCTGCAGCGGGTGTCGCCGCAGGAGTCGGAGCTGGTGGGCCGGCTGCTGTCGCTGTCGCCCGGCGACGTGAACACGCTGCCGACGATGCCCGACCACATCACCCTGTGGGCGACCCGGATGCGCCGTCAGTACGTGATGACCAACCCGGGCGAGGCCGAGACCCAGGTGCTGGGCGGCCCGCGCCGCATGGACTGACGCGGTGCGGCCGGGCGGGCCGCGTCGCGCGGGCCGGCCGGCCGGTGCGTCCCGTGGGGCCGGTGTTCCCCGAGGGACGGACCGGTCGGCCGACCCGCTCCGATCCGCCGTCAGGTCGTGCTCCGCCTTCAGCGGATGCGCCTGCACGGCCTAGTCTTGTTGCCCGAAGGCAACCGCCGACGCGTCGTCGGCGAGAACGAGGGAGCCCCAGTGAGCAGCGATCGGGACGGCGTCTACGTCGGCGACAACGCGGCCGAGGACGACGATGACTGGTCCGATGCCCCGGACTACACTGCTCCGTCCTGGTACACCCAGAGCGCCGCTCCCGGCCCGGCCCAGCAGCCGCCCGTCCAGCAGCAGCCCCCGGTGCAGCAACCCCCGGTCCAGCAGCCGCCGGTGCAGCAACCCCCGGTGCAGCAGCAACAGCAGCCGGTGCAGCCGGAGGTCCAGCAGCCGGCGCCCGCGCCGGAACCGCACCAGCCTCAGCCCCAGCCCGTGCAGGCGCAGGTTCCGCCGACCACCGCACCGGTGACGGGCGCGCCGGACGCGGCCCCGCAGCCTCCGGTCGCGCCGGGCCCCGAGCAGCAGCCCGGGCCGGCCACCCACGGGCAGGGCGTGCCCGTCGCGCCGCCGGTGGAGCTCGCGGCCGCGCCGCAGCCGGTGCAGGAGGTCCCGCAGCAGCAGCCCCCGATGCAGCAGCAGCCGCCGCCGGTGTACCCGCAGCAGGGCCAGCACCCGCCGATGCAGCAGCCGCCGATGCAGCAGCAGCCGTGGCCCAACCAGCCGCAGCCGCCGGTGTATCCGCAGCAGGGCCAGCAGCCGCCCGTGCAGCAGCAGCCGTACCCGCCGCAGCAGGGCCAGCAGCAGTGGGGCGGGCAGCCGCCGGTGGATCCGCGGGCGGGCGGCTGGCCGCAGGCCGGGCCGGGCCCGGCGTACCAGCAGCACTCGGGCCCGCAGAACGCGCCGCAGGCCCCGGCCCAGTTCCAGCAGCCCGGTCCGCAGGCGGCGGCGCACGGCGCTGCGCTGGGGTACACGGCCGCGGTCGAGCTCTCCTCCGACCGGCTGCTGCGGGGGCAGCCGAAGGTGCAGAAGCAGTCGCGGTTCCAGTTCGGCGGCAAGTCGGCGCAGGCCGGCAAGCAGCAGAAGCTGGAGCTGATCCGGCACCCGGTGATGACCTGCTACCGGATCGCGGTGATCAGCCTCAAGGGCGGCGTCGGCAAGACCACGACCACCACCTCGCTGGGCGCGACGCTGGCCAGCGAGCGGCAGGACAAGGTCATCGCGATCGACGCGAACCCGGACGCGGGCACCCTGGGCCGCCGCATCAAGCGGCAGACCGGGGCGACCATCCGCGACCTGGTGACGGCGATCCCGCACGTGCGCAGCTACATGGACGTCCGTCAGTTCACCTCGCAGGACCCGAACTCGGGCCTGGAGATCGTCGCCAACGACGTGGACCCGGCGGTCTCCACCACCTTCGACGACTCGGACTACCGCCAGGTCATCCAGGTGCTCGGGCAGCACTACCCGATCATCCTGACCGACTCCGGCACCGGTCTGCTCTACTCGGCGATGCGCGGCGTGCTGGACCTGGCGGACCAGCTGATCGTGGTGGCGACGCCCAGCGTGGACGGTGCGTCCAGCGCCTCCACCACGCTGGACTGGCTGTCCGCGCACGGCTACGCGGACCTGGTGCAGCGGTCGATCACGGTGGTCTCCGGAGTGCGCGAGACCAGCAAGATGATCAAGATCGAGGACATCGTGGCGCACTTCCAGACCCGCTGCCGCGGCGTCGTGGTGGTGCCGTTCGACGAGAGCCTGGCGGCCGGTGCCGAGGTCAACCTGGCGATGATGCGGCCGAAGGTCCGGGACGCCTACTTCGAGCTGGCGGCGCTGGTCGGCGAGGACATCGCCCGGGCCCAGCAGCAGGGCGGCTGGCAGGCGCAGCAGCAGGGCGGCTGGCAGGCCCAGCAGCAGGGCGTCCCGCCGCAGCAGCAGCCGTACCCGCCGCAGTACCCGCAGCAGGGCGGCTACCCGGCGGCCGGGCAGCCGTGGCAGCAGCCGCCGCAGCAGTATCCGCCGCAGCAGCCCGGCGGCTACCCGCCGCAGGGTCCGCCGCAGCCCGGCTACGGCTACCCGCCGCCGCACGAGGCCCCGCCGCCCGGCTACGGCTACCCGCCGCAGCACGGCTGAGCGCAGGCACGGCCGGGCGCAGGGACGACCGGGCGCACGCGCTGCTGAGCGCACATCAGGAAGCCCCCCGCGAGAGGTTCTTCGCGGGGGGCTTCCCGGTGCCGGGCGGGTCAGGGGCGCTCGGTGAGGTCCCGGGCGCGCTTGACGTCCTCGGCCATCCGCTCCAGCAGGGCGTCGATGCTGTCGAACTTCTCCATGCCGCGCAGCCAGGCGAGGAAGTCGACGGCGACGTGCTTGCCGTACAGGTCGAGGCCGACCCGGTCGATGGCGTACGCCTCGACGGTGCGGTGGGTGCCGTCGAAGGTCGGGTTGGTGCCGACCGAGATCGCGGCGGGCATGGTCTCGCCGTCGGCGGTCAGCCAGCCCGCGTACACGCCGTCGGTGGGGATCGCCGAGTACGGCACGGTGTCCACGTTGGCCGTGGGGTAGCCGAGTTCGCGGCCGCGCTGGGCTCCCCGGACGACCACGCCCTCGACCCGGTGCGGGCGGCCCAGGACCTCGGCGACGCCCGCCATGTCGCCGGCCGCGACCAGGCGGCGGCACAGGCTGGAGGAGAACGGCTCGCCGTCGCCGGCGGCGCCGCGCACCTGCAGGTCGAGCACCTCGACCGCGAAGTCGTCGGCCCGGCCGAGCTCGGCGAGCAGCTCGACGTTGCCCGCCGCGCGGTGCCCGAAGCGGAAGTTGGGGCCCTCCACCACGGCCTTCGCGTGCAGCGCGTCGACCAGCACCGACTGCACGAAGTACTCCGGCGACTCCTTCGAGAACTCGGCGGTGAACGGCAGCACCAGCACGGCGTCCACGCCGAGCTGCTCGACCAGTTCGGCCCGCCGCGGCTGCGGGGCGAGCAGCGGCGGGTGGCTGCCCGGGCGGACCACCTCGCTGGGGTGCGGGTCGAAGGTGACGACGACCGACCTCGCCCCCAGCTCCCCGGCCAGCTCGACCACCCGATTGATGATCAACTGGTGTCCGCGGTGGACCCCGTCGAACGATCCGATGGTGACGACGCTGCGCCCCCAGTCCCCGGGGATCTCCTCCAGGCCGTGCCAGCGCTGCACCTGACCGCTCCTTGTTCCTACGGTGTGCACACCCGGTGCACTCGAAAGACCGAAACCGAACCCCTATAGCGTGCCATGCGACCGCCCCTGTCCAGGTACCGGAAGGCCTCCGGTGTGACCGGTCAGACGGCCGCCGGGCCGGTCCACCTGCCGTTCGGCCTCCGCGGCGGCGTACTGCGGGTCGCGGCCGGCCGCCGTGAGCGTCCGCATTCTGGTCAGCCGGGGCCCGGCAGGCGGTGGCGCGGCGTCGGCGGGCCAGTCCGCCAGCAGCCGGGCGAACCCCGCCCAGCGGCCCGCGCAGCGCACCAGGACGGCGTCCGCCCCGGGCCAGCCGCCGGCGATCCGGCGCAGCAACTCGCGCACCCGGGACGGCGGGTGACCGGCGTGCCGGGCCGCCAGCGCCTCCACCACGGCGCCCAGTACCACCGGATCCCGCTCGGCCGCCAACAGGGCGTCCAGCAGCCCTCCACGGCCCGCGCCGGGGGCGGCCAGCACCGGCGCGAAGCGGGCCCGGGCCGCGGCCCCGGCGGCGAGCACCGCGGGCAGCAGCGGACGGCCGTCCCGCCCGGCGTCCAGCAGCCGGTCCAGGTGGTCGGCGATCTGCCCGGCCCGCTCGGGCCGCTCGCGCAGCAGCTCGGCCGCCAGCAGCACCCCGGAGCGCACCACCGCCGGGTCCGCCGCCCGGTCGAACGCCCGCAGCCCGTCGCCGGCCCGCGCCCCGGGCAGCCGCGACCGCTCGCGGACCGCCGCCAGCACCTCGGCCGGGTACTCCTCGACCAGGTCGCCCAGCACCTCCTCGGTGAGGAACGGGTCGCCCGCGCGGTAGCCGGCCAGCGCCGCCGGCAGGTGTTCGGCCCGGGTCTGCGGGTCGCGCACCAGCAGCGCCAGCGCCGCGCCGTGCAGCGCCGGTTCGTCGTCCCTGGCGAGCAGGGTGCCGGCGGCCAGCCGCAGCAGCTGCGCGCCCGAGCCGCCCGCGTGCGGGGCGGTGCGCAGCGCGTGCACGGCGGCCGCGACGTGCCGTTCGGGGCGCGGGTCGTGGCTCCACCGGTCGACGGCCCGGCACAGCGCGGACGGCTCCCGCTCGGCGAGCCGCCCGAGCAGCGCGTCGGCCCGCGGGTGCGCGGCCGCGACCAGAGCCTCCGTCAACTCGTCCAGGGCCAGTGCCCGGTGTTCGAACAGCAGGGCGTCGGCGAGGTCGGCGGCGGCCGGCCCGGCGTGCTCGTACCAGCCGCACAGCAGTGGCAGCACGGTGTGCGGGTCGGCGGCCAGCAGCTCCGCGACGGCCTCCCGCACCGCTTCCGCCCGGCCGCCCGGGCCACCCGGACCGCTCGGGCCGCCGCTCGGACCGCCGCTCGGGCCGCCGTCCGGGCCGCTCGGGCCGCTCGGGTCGCCGGCGAGCCGCCCGAGCAGCGCGACCCGGTCGGCGGCGGGCAGCGGCAGGGCGACCCAGAACGCCGGGCCGAAGCGCTCGTCCCGCCCGGCCCGGGCCGCCAGCGACTCCAGCAGCTCCCGGTGCGCGCCGGGCTCGGGGCTGCCGGCGATCCCGGCCGCCAGCAGCCGGCCCGCCCACCAGTCGGGGTCGCCGCCCGGCTCGGCCCGCTCCAGCGCCAGCCGGATCCGGTGCAGCCAGCCGTCCAGCGCCCACGCGCCGCGCGCCGCCCCCACCCGGCGCAGCGCCCCCGCCACCACGCCCACCCGGGCCCGGCCGACCGCGCCCTGACGGCCCTTCACCCCGACCGCCGCGGGCGCGAGGACGTTCCGGGCCGTCGGGTCGCCGGGGGCGTCGGCCGTCGCGTCCTCCTCCGCCAGCAGCAGGCGCAGCGCCGCGTCCAGGTCCAGGTGCAGGCTCTGCAGCCACTCCCCCCACTCCTCGTGGGCGGCCCGGTGCCCGGCGCCCGCCGGGACCAGCAGGTGTTCCTCGCGGACGGCCCGCGCCCAGCCGCCCGCGGCCGGGAACAGCCGGTCGAACTCCGCGGCGGGCAGCGCCCCGTCGCCGGCGCCGAGCATCAGCCGGGCGGCCTCGTGCAGCCGGCCGGCCACCACGACGGCCAGCCGGCGGAGCTGCCTGGCGTCCTCGCCGGGCGGGACGGGGCCGCCGCGCCGGTGGCGGCGCTGGCCGCCGGCGACGGGGGCGATCCGGCGGGCGACGGTCAGGCAGGCCAGGTCCAGCCAGCCGTCGAAGAGCTCGCCGCGGTCGGCGACCGGCCCGTGCACGCCCGCGCCGCGCAGGTCGCCGGCCAGCCGCAGCGCCAGCGGGTGGCCGCGGTCGGCGGGGCCGAGGAAGGGCTCGGGCAGCCCGTAGCGCCGCCCGGCCCGAGCCGCCGCGTCGTCGGTGAGCGGGCCCAGCCAGAGCGCCCGGGCGGCGGACCGCCAGGGGCCGAGCTGCTGCCAGCCGTCGGGGCGGCAGGCGACCAGGGCGCGGGCGCGGTGGGCGCCCAGCCACTCCAGGGCGCCGGTCAGCCAGCGCGCGGAGAGCGCCAGCGGGGCCTCCTCGGGCCCGTCCAGCACCACCAGCAGCGGGCGGCCGCCGTCCGCGCACCGTTCGGCCAGCTCCGCCGGGCCCACCTCGGGGACGCCCAACTGCCGTGCCGCCGCGACGAGTCGGCGGTGCAGGGTGTCGCCGAGGGCGCGGTCGCCCAGGGCCAGGTCGGCGCCGCGCAGCCAGAGCGTGGGCAGCGGTTCGGCGGCGCCGGCCCGGCGGACGGCCAGCGCGGCCAGTTCGGTGGTGCGCCCGCTGCCGGCCTCGCCGAGCAGCACCGTCAGGGTGTCCTGCGGCTCCTCGCCGCTGAGGCCGTCGGGCCGGTCGACCCGGTCGGCGGCAAGCTCGGTGATCCGGCCGGGGCCGGCGGTGGCGGCGTCCAGCTGGGCGGCCGTCAGGCGCAGCCCGCCGGCCAGGTTGAGGGCGCGGCCGAACGCGGGCACGCCGGCGGCGTTGCGGGCCAGCAGCAGCCCGAGCGGGCCGTCCCCCGCCGGGACGTCGACGGACAGCGGAACGGCCGCCACCCCGGACCCGCCGGCGGTGCGCACCCGGGGTGCGACGACGGCCAGCACGGCCCCGGTGTCCGGGTCGAGGACGGGCGCGCCGGCCACCGGCGCCGCGGGGAGGTCGAGCAGCAGCACGCCCGGGACCGTCCGGGTCTGCGCGCCGTCCCCGCAGCGGCCGTTCTCCCGGCCGAGCAGGCCGCCGCGGGCCAGCGCGGGCGTGCCGTCCTCACGGCGCTGGTGCGGCACCACGACGGGGCCGCCGACCTCGCCGCGCCCGATCGGCAGCGCGCGGCCCGGCACGCCGCCGACCGCCGTGGTCCGCAGCAGCGCCAGACCGCGTTCCGGCAGCAGGTCGACGCTCTCCGGCCCGAGCACCCTGGACTGGCCGCCCGGGGTGTGCAGTACCAGCCTGGGCAGGCCCGCCACCGCCTCGTGCGCGGTCACCACCGTGCCCTGCCGGTCGGCGACGAACCCGAGCCCGCACAGCCGGCCCTGCACGTCCCGGATGCGCAGCAGCCCGTGCGCCGGGTCTCCCGCGAAGCCGGCGCTCGCGCCCTCGCCCATCCCGCCGGTCCTCCCTCCGCTCTGCGGCCGCTGTTCCGGCCGCCGGTCAGCCTGCCCCCCACCAGCCCCACAGCACCCCGCGCGCCCCGCTCACCACACCCGTTCACCTCGCGCGCCCCCGGCGACACGCCGCGCACCGCCCCGGCCGCCCCCGGAAAACCGGTGGGCCGGGCGGGCGGCGGTCTGCCAGCATCCGGGCATGGACGTCCGCCTCGACCCCTGGTCCGACTCCCGCTTCGCCCTGCTGGAGCGCATCAACACGCCGCTGATGCGCCGTCATGTCGGCGGCCCGGAGACCCCGGAACAGCTGCTGCACCGCCACCGCCGCTACCTCGAACTCCCGGCGCTGGGCGGCGTCATGTACGCGGTGCTGGCCGACGGCGCCCCCGCCGGTTCGATCGCCTACCACCGGCGCGACTGGCAGGGCGAGGAGATCTACGAGACCGGCTGGAACGTCCTGCCCGAGTTCCAGGGCCACGGCCTGGCGCTCGCCGCCGGCCGCCTGATGCTCGCCGCCCTGCGCGAGGTGGCGGCCGCGGACCGCACCGCCCCCGGCGCCCTGCACGCCTTCCCGGCCACCGACAACGCCCCCTCCAACGCCCTGTGCGCCCGCCTCGGCTTCACCGACGCGGGCCCGTGCGAGTTCGAGTACCCCCGGGGTTCGGGGCGGTTCCTGCACAGCAACGACTGGCGCCTCGCCCTGCGCTGAGACGCCGAACGGCCCCGGCGGAGAAGCTCTCCACCGGGGCCGTTCACCGACTGCCGGAACTCGGCGCGGGCCGGCCTTCCGCCGCCGCGCCGCCACCGGCAGCCCACCGCCGAGCGCCACCGCGCCCACCCCCGACCGGGCGACCGCGAACGCGTCGTCACCCCCACCGGTCGACGCCGGCGAACCCCCGGCGCCCGCGCCGCCCGCCTGCACCATCACCGGCTGCACCGCAGCCGACGTCCCCCGACACCGGCACCGGCGAGGCCGGGGCGGAGGCCGATCAGCGGCGAGCCGAGGGCGGAATCGCGCACGCGCCCTGACCGTCGGTCAGCCCACGAACACCGCGACCGGCTTGGCCTTCCCGGCGTGCTCCTCCACCAGCGCCAGGAACCGTCCGTCCGGGTCGAAGACCGCGATCGGGCCGTCCACGCCGAGGCCGGGAGCGGGCAGTCGCATGCCGTTGGAGAGCAGCTTGGCCTGCTCGGCGTCGATGTCCCAGCGCGGGAACGCGGCCGCGGCGGCGTCGGCGATCGGCAGGACCTCGAGCTTCTCCTCCAACTGCTCCAGGGTGTGCGCGGATTCGACCGAGTAGGGGCCGACCCTGGTGCGGCGCAGCATGGTCAGGTGGCCGCCGACGCCGAGCGCGGCGCCCAGGTCGCGGGCGAGTGCGCGGATGTAGGTGCCGGAGGAGCACTCCACGGTCACGTCGAGGTCGAGCACCGGCGTGCCGTCCTCGGCGACCGCCGGGCGCACCTGGTGCACCGTGAAGGAGTGCACGGTGGTCGGCCGGGCGGCGAGTTCGAAGTCCTCGCCCTCGCGGACCCGGGCGTACGAGCGCTTGCCGTCGATCTTGATGGCGCTGACCTTGGACGGCACCTGCATGATCTCGCCGGTGAGCTTCGCGATCTCGGCGTCGATCGCCTCCCGCGCCACCGCGTCGGCCGGGGCGGAGGCGGTGATCTCGCCCTCCCGGTCGTCCGTGATGGTGGTCTGGCCGAGCCGGACGGTGGCGTCGTACGTCTTCGCGGTGAGCATCAGGTGCCCGAGCAGCCGGGTGGCCCGCTCGACGCCGATCACCAGCACGCCGGTGGCCATCGGGTCGAGGGTGCCGGCGTGCCCGACCTTGCGGGTGCCGGCCAGCCAGCGGAGCTTGGCCACCACGCCGTGCGAGGTGATGCCTTCCGGCTTGTCCACGATGACCAGCCCGTCGGGGCCCGTCCCTTTACGCTTCATCGCTCTATCGTTTCATTCCCTGCATTGCCGCTGCCGCGACCGTCCACCGAACCGGACGAGCCTAGCGCGCGCTTTCTTCCGCCAACGCCACCCGGAACCGCTCGACGGTCTCCGGCACCCCGGCCCGGGCGGAGAATCCGGCCGCGAAGACGTGCCCGCCGCCGTCCAGCCGGGCGCACGCCGCGGCCACGTCGACCGCGCCCCGGGAGCGGCAGGAGCCGCGCAGGGTGCCGTCCGGGTCCTGCTTGAGCACCAGCGCGACGTCCGCCTCGGCGGGCTTGCGCAGCACGTCGATCAGGCCCTCGATCTCCTCCACGGTGACGCCGAACAGCGCCAGGTCCTGGTACGGCACCCAGGTCCACACCAGCCCGTGCCCGCCGGCCTGCTCGGGCTCGAACACGGCGCGGTCCAGCGCCCCGGCGAGCACCTTCAGGTAGCCGAACGAGGTGGTGTCCCACAGTTGACGGGAGATCAGGTCGTGCCGGATCCCGGTGGCCAGCATCCGCCCGGCCATCTCGTGCGTGGCGGGCGTGGTGGCCCGGTACTTGAACGAGCCGGTGTCGGTGGCGATGCCGGTGTACAGGCAGGTCGCGATCGGCTGGTCCAGCGGGACGCGCAGCCGGCGCAGCAGTTCGTCGACCAGCACGGCGGTGGCGGGCGCGGACGGGTCGATCAGCCGGACGTCGCCGAAGCCCGGGTTGGAGGCGTGGTGGTCGAAGACCACCAGCGCGCCGGCCGCGAAGGCCTTGTCGCGCAGCAGGCCGAGCCGTTCCTCGGAGGCGGCGTCGAAGGCCAGCACCAGCGCGGGCGCGGCGGGCACCGCGGCGGCCGGGACGATCAGGTCCTGCCCGGGCAGGAAGGACAGCGATTCGGGGATGATCTGCGGGTCCTCGCCGAAGGACACCCGCACCCGTTTTCCGAGACCGCGCAGCGCCTGCGCGGCGGCCAGCGCGGAGCCCAGCGCGTCGCCGTCCGGGCAGATGTGGCAGATCAGGTCGATCTCGTCGGCGCCCGCGATCAGTTCCAGGGCGCGTTCCCACGCGGCCTCGAAACGACCGTCGCCGCCCTGCGCCCCGGGTTCGGGCGACGACCCGCTGCGCGGGCCCGGAAGCACCGCGAGGGCGGTCTCCACCTCAACAGTGGAGACCGCCCCCGCGGCGCCGGACTCGGCCGGCTTCCCGGCCGTGGTCACTCGTCCTCGTCGTCGTCGCGGGCCGCCTTGTACGGGTCGGCCTCGCCGGCGTAGGTGGCCCCGGCGGCCGCGGTGCGGACCGCGGCGTCGGAGACCCGGGCCTTGTCCAGCAGGTCGTCGATGTTCCGGGCGTTGTCCGGAAGCGCGTCGGCGACGAAGGTCAGGGTCGGCGTGAACCGCACCCCGGTCTGCTTGCCGACCTCGGAGCGCAGGATGCCCTTGGCGCTCTCCAGCGCGGCCGCGCTGGACTCGCGGTCGGTCTCGTCGCCGTAGACGGTGTAGAAGACGGTGGCCTCGCGCAGGTCACCCGTCACCCGGGCGTCCGTGATGGTGACGTACCCGAGTCGCGGGTCCTTGATCCGGCGCTGCAGGGTCTCCGCCACGACCACCTGAATGCGGTCGGCGAGCTTGCGCGCCCTTGCGGTGTCGGTCACGTTGCCTTGCCTCCTCGTGCAGTAGGCGCGGTACCCGGGTCATGACCTGGACCCGGTGGGGCCCTCTCCCCAACGTACCCGCCCGCGCCCAGCCTTGTGGGCGCTCTCGGTTCGGTGCGGGTGTGACGGTGGTGACGCCCGCAGGTCATTCGTCGTCGTCGTGGTGGTGCCGCCTCCTCGCGGAGAGCAGCATCACCTCGGGGCGGCCGGCGACGAGCCGCTCACAGCTGTCCAGGATCTCGTTGACGTACCCGGCGTCGCCGGACACCACCGCACAGCCGATCTCGGCCCTGCGGTGCAGATCCTGGTTCCCGACCTCTGCGGCGCACACGCTGTACTTGCGCTGCAGTTCGGCCACGATGGGCCGAACGATCGACCGTTTCTCCTTCAGCGAGTGCACGTCGCCGAGGAGCAGGTCGAAAGTGAGAGTTCCTACATACATTCAGTGACAGGCCTGGCCGGCCTGGTGGCCTCGAAGGATTCCCGACAGCCAGGACCCTAACAGCGCGGCCGGGGCCGGTCGACGGGATAACTGCACCCCGTCGACCGACCCCGGTCAGCAGCCGTTACGCGCGCGGCTTCTCGCGCATCTCGTAGGTCTCGATGACATCGTCGACCTTGATGTCGTTGAACGAGCCCAGCGTGACACCGGCCTCGAAGCCCTCGCGGACCTCGGTCGCGTCGTCCTTGAAGCGGCGCAGACCCTCGATGTTGAGGTTCTCCGCCACGACCTTGCCGTCGCGCAGCAGGCGGGCCTTGGTGTTGCGGCGGATGATGCCCTCGCGAACGATGACACCGGCGATGTTGCCGAACTTGGAGGAGCGGAACACCTCGCGGATCTCCGCGGAGCCGAGGCGCACCTCCTCGTACTCGGGCTTGAGCAGGCCCTTGAGCGCGGCCTCGATCTCCTCGATCGCCTGGTAGATGACCGAGTAGTACCGGATGTCGACGCCTTCGCGCTCGGCCGCGGTACGGGCACGCCCCTCGGCGCGCACGTTGAAGCCGATGATGATGGCGTCCGAGCCCATCGCCAGGTCCACGTCGGACTCGGTGATGGCACCCACACCGCGGTGCAGGATCCGCAGCTCGACCTCTTCGCCCACGTCCAGCTTGACGAGCGCGTCCTCGAGGGCTTCGACGGAACCGGAGACGTCACCCTTGATGATGAGGTTGAGCTTCTCGATGTTGCCGGCGGCCAGCGCGGCCTCGAAGCCCTCCAGCGAGACGCGGACGCGGCGCTGGGCCATCGAGGCGTTGCGGTCGCGGGCGGAGCGCTTCTCGGCGATCTGGCGGGCGGTGCGGTCCTCGTCGACGACGATGAAGCTGTCGCCGGCGCGGGGCACCGAGGTCAGACCGAGCAGCATGACCGGACGGGACGGGCCGGCCTCGGAGAGGCTGTTGCCGTTCTCGTCCAGCATCGCGCGGACGCGGCCGTAGGAGTCGCCGACCACGATCGAGTCGCCGACCCGCAGGGTGCCGCGCTGGATGAGCAGCGTCGCCATGGCGCCGCGGCCCTTGTCCAGGTGGGCTTCGATCGCGATGCCCTGGGCGTCCTGCTCCGGGTTGGCGCGCAGGTCGAGGGAGGCGTCCGCGGTCAGGACCACGGCCTCCAGCAGCTCCTCGATATTGAGGCCCTGGCGCGCGGAGATGTCGACGAACATGGTGTCGCCGCCGTACTCCTCGGCCACCAGGCCGAACTCGGTCAGCTGACCACGGACCTTGGTCGGGTCCGCGCCCTCGACGTCGATCTTGTTGACCGCGACCACGATCGGCACACCGGCGGCCTTGGCGTGGTTGAGCGCCTCGACCGTCTGCGGCATGACGCCGTCGTTGGCCGCGACCACCAGGATCGCGATGTCGGTGGACTTGGCACCACGGGCACGCATGGCGGAGAACGCCTCGTGACCCGGGGTGTCGAGGAAGGTGATCCGGCGCTCCTCGCCGTTCACCTCGGTCGCCACCTGGTACGCACCGATGTGCTGGGTGATGCCGCCGGCCTCGCCCGCGACCACGTTGGTCTTGCGGATCGCGTCCAGCAGTCGGGTCTTACCGTGGTCGACGTGACCCATGACGGTCACCACCGGCGGACGCGGAGCCAGCTGCTCCTCGTCGCCCTCGTCGACACCGAAGTCGATGTCGAACGACTCCAGCAGCTCACGGTCCTCGTCGTCCCGGCTGACGATCTCCAGCACGAAGCCCATCTCGTCCGCCAGCAGCTGCAGCGTGGCGTCGGAGACCGACTGGGTGGCGGTGACCATCTCACCGAGGTTGAACATGACGGAGACGAGCGCGGCCGGGTTGGCGTTGATCTTCTCCGCGAAGTCCGTCAGCGACGCACCGCGCGACAGGCGAACGGTCGAACCGTTGCCGCGCGGCAGCATCACACCGCCGACGGACGGGGCCTGCATGGCCTCGTACTCCTGGCGCTTCGCGCGCTTCGACTTCCGGCCACGCGCCGGACGGCCACCGGGGCCGCGACCGAACGCACCCTGCGTGCCACCACGGGCACCCGGGCCACCGGGACGACCGCCGAAGCCGCCGGGACGGGCACCGCCGCCACCGAAGCCGCCGCCGCCACCGGCGCCACCCGGACGGGGACCGCCGAAGCCGCCACCGGCCGGACGCGAGCCCGGACCGGCCGGACGGCCCTGGAAGCCCGGACGGGCGCCACCCGGAGCACCCGGACGCGCACCGGGACCACCGGGACGCGCACCGGCACCCGGACCCGGGCGCGGGCCCGGACGCTGCGGCATCATGCCGGGGTTCGGACGGGGCATGCCGGACGGGCTCGGCGCACCGGGGCGCGGACCGGCCGGACGCGGCATGCCGTCGGGACGCGGGGCGCCACCGGCACCCGGAGCGCCACCGGGACGCGGAGCGCCACCGGGACGGGGACCGCGCTCGCCGGCCGGGGCACCGCCCGGACGCGGCGCACCGGCACCCGGACCGCCCGGACGCGGAGCGCCACCGGGACGGGGACCGCGCTCGCCGGCCGGGGCACCGCCCGGACGCGGCGCACCGGCACCGGGAGCACCGGGACGCTGGCCGCGCTCGCCGCCACCCGGGCGGGGAGCGGACGGACGGGCCATGCCCGACGCGCCACCGGAGGTGAAGGGGTTGTTGCCCGGACGCGGACCGGCCGGACGCGGGCCCGGACGGGCCGCGGGGTTGGCCGGAGCCGGCCGCGGGGCGGCCGGACGCGCCGGAGCCTCACCGGCCGGAGCCGGGGAGGAGAACTCGGCCGCCGGGGCGGGCGCGGCCGGAGCGGCCGGACGGGCCGCCGGGCGCGGACCCGGGGTCGGCGCCCCGGCGGGCTTCGGCGCGGCCGAGCCCGCGGCGGGCGCGGGGGTGGGACGGGGGCCCGGCGTCACGGTCGGACGCGGGCCGGGGGTGGGGGCACCCGGCTTGGGTGCAGCCGAACCGGCGCCGCCGGTCGGCTGGGGCGCCGCGGGCTTCCGCGGGCCAGGCTTCGCGGAGGACGCGCCGCCGGACGGCGGGGTCGCTCCCAAAGCGTCAGTCAACTTGCGCACGACCGGCGCCTCGATCGTCGAGGACGCCGAACGCACGAACTCACCCAACTCGGTGAGCTTGGCCATGACGGCCTTGCTCTCCAAACCAAGTTCCTTGGCGAGCTCGTATACCCGGACCTTAGCCACTTCGCTCCTGTCTATACGTCCGGGGTGTCGTCCGCCGGACTGTCGCTACTTCATGGGCGTACTCATCGCGTACTCATCGAGTGCTCATCGCAATCTCGACCTACTTCCATCTCGCGAGGTACCTGACTGTGGCGCACGGCGATGTACCCACTGCCGTGCGCTGGTGCGTGTTGCCGGGCACGAGGCCCGTCAGCGGGCCGACTGACCGTCGGCCGGACTTGCTCCTGCCCCGACGTACTCCCGCAGGGCGCCGGGTTCGAGCGTGCCCTGGACCCGGAGGGCCCTCGGGAACGCCCGGCGGCGGACCGCGAGGTCGAGGCAGTTCGGTACGGGGTGCAGATACGCGCCCCGGCCCGGCAGTGTGCCGCGAGGATCGGGGACGCACTCGCCCTCGCCCGCCACGACACGCAGCAGCTCGTGCTTGGCCGCCCGCTTGCGGCAGCCCACGCAGGTGCGTTCAGGGCATGCACGGGCATGCGTCCGGCCAGACACGCTCAAGTCTACCCCTCCGAAGGGACTCGCCGCCGCCGAGTAGATCTCCGGAGGCTTGGGACAGCGCCCACTGCTGGGCGACGCTCGATTACTGACCCTCGACCGGGGCCTCGATGTCCGGGCGGATGTCGATCCGCCAGCCCGTCAGACGGGCGGCCAGGCGGGCGTTCTGACCCTCCTTGCCGATCGCCAGCGACAGCTGGTAGTCCGGCACGATCACCCGGGCCGACCGCTGGGCCAGGTCGACGATCTCCACCTTGGTCACCCGCGCGGGCGACAGGGCGGCGGCGACCATCTCGGCCGGGTCCTCGGACCAGTCGACGATGTCGATCTTCTCGCCGTGCAGCTCGGCCATCACGCCGCGCACCCGCATGCCGTTCGGGCCGATGCAGGCGCCCTTGGCGTTCAGGCCCTGGCGGCGCGACCACACCGCGATCTTGGTGCGGTGGCCGGCCTCGCGGGCGATCGCCGCGATCTCCACCGAACCGTCCGCGATCTCCGGGACCTCCAGCGCGAACAGGCGCTTCACCAGGTTCGGGTGGGTCCGCGACAGGGTGACCGACGGGCCGCGTACACCGCGCCGCACGCCCACCACGTAGCACTTCAGCCGGGTGCCGTGCCGGTAGTCCTCGCCCGGGACCTGCTCCTGCGGCGGCAGGATGGCCTCCAGCTTGCCGATGTCGACCAGGATGTTCTTCGGGTCGTTGCCCTGCTGGACGACACCGGTGACGATGTCGCCCTCCTTGCCGGCGTACTCGCCGAAGGTCTGGTCGTCCGCGGCGTCCCGCAGCCGCTGCAGGATGACCTGCTTGGCGGTGGACGCGGCGATCCGGCCGAACCCGCTCGGGGTGTCGTCGAACTCCTTGGGCTCCACGCCCTCGTCCAGCTCGGCCGCGTCCTCCAGGGCCCACACCGTCACGTGGCCGCTCTTGCGGTTCAGCTCCACCCGCGCCCGGCGGCGCGAGCCCTCGGTGCGGTGGTACGCGATGAGGAGGGCCGACTCGATCGACTCGACCAGCAGGTCGAACGGCACGCCCTTCTCGGTGACCAGCCCGCGCAGGGCACTCATGTCGATGTCCACGATTACGCCTCCTCTTCCTCTTCGTCCGTGTCCGCGATGTCGGCGGCGGCGTCGAGCAGTTCCTCGTCCTTGCGGTTGAACTCGACCTGCACCCGGGCCCGCGCGATCTCCGCGAACTCCAGTCGGCGCTCCTTGGGGCGGCCGCGCCCCTTCACCGGCTGCACCTCGACCAGCGCGCCGTCCTCGTCGCTCTCCAGCACCCGCGCGGTCAGTTCCGCGCCGTCCACCAGCTTGATCGCGGCCAGCCGACCGGTCGCCCGACGCCAGTGCCGCGGCTCGCTCAGCGGGCGCTCGGCGCCCGGCGAACCGACCTCCAGCAGATACGGGGCGTCACCCATCAGGTTCGACTCGTCCAGCGCCTGGCCGACCAGGCGGGAGAACTCCGCGATCGCGTCCAGGTCGACGCCGCCGTCGGCGTCCACGTCGATCTGCACCTGGCGGCGGCTGCCGGCCTGGGTCACCTTGACCTCTTCGAGATCCAGCCCTGCCTCGGCGGCCAGCGGCTCCAGCAATGTGCGCAGCCGGTCAGTGGGGGTGGTGCTCATCCGGGTGACTCCTCGGCCGCGTCTGCTGTTGTCGGAGGTGCTAACTCTTCGCGAAGCCTATCCGGTCAACCCCCGAACCGCCGATTCCGACCCTCCCCCCAGCCCCCAGGGGGGCCGGGAGACACCCCCGGCCGGGCCACCCCGCTGCGAGCAATGTCACAGCCACCCGGTACCGTCCAAGCTCCCGCCGGGAGCGCCCGGCTCCGGTCATGATTCTCCCGATGGCGGCCGCCCGGCCCCACGAACACGCTGGAGTGCCGATGCCCGCGCCCACCCGGCGGTCCTTCCTGGCGCTCGGCGCGCTCGGCGGGCTGCTGTCCGTCTGCGGCTGCACCGACGACCACGACAAGAACGCGCGCCCGACCGCCGAGGACGCCGACCGGCCGCTGCGGCAGCGTCAACTCGCCGCCACCGACGCGCTGCTCGCCGACTACGACGCGGTGATCGCGGCGAGCCCCGCCGACGCCGACCGGCTCGGCGACCTGCGCGACGACGTGCTCCAGCACCGCGAGGCGCTCGCCCGGTCGCTGCCCGCCTCCTCGCCCGCCGCGAGCGCGAGCGCGGGCACGGCTGCCGCCCGCACCGTCGCCGAACTGGCCGCGTCCGAGCGCCGCACCGCGGGCCGGCGGCTCGCCGACCTGGCCGACGCCTCCCCCGCACTGGCCAGGACGCTCGCCTCGGTCGCCGCCTCCGGCGCCGCGCACGCCGCCGCCCTCGGCGACACCGGGCCGATCGCCGACGACGGCCCGCCGCCCTCGCCCTCCCCCACTGCCTCCGCCGCCCCCTCCGGCTCGGCCTCGCCCGCGGCGATGCGCGCCGCCGACGTCGAAGCCCTCCAGGCGGCGCTCGCCGCCGAACACGCCGCCGTCTACGGGTACGGCGTGGTGGGCGCGTTCCTGCCGGTCGGCCCGCAGCGCGAGGACGGGCGCGCCGCGTACGCCGCCCACCAGGCCCGCCGGGACGCCTGGCAGCGGCTGCTCACCACCGGCGGCACCTCACCGACCGCCGCCGCGCCCGGCTACCGGCTGCCGTTCCAGGTGAAGGACGCGGCCACCGCCGGCCGGCTCGCCGCCCACCTGGAGACCCAGCTCACCGCCGCCTACGCCGACCTGTGCGCCACCACCGCCCTGCGCGCCCAGGCCGCCGCCGCCCTGCGCGAATGCGCCCTGCGGGCCGCCCACTGGGGCGCCGACCTGCCCGCCCTCCCCGGCCTCGCCGCCGCCGACCCCGCGCCGTCCGCGAGCGCGACGTAACACCGTCCCCGGGGTCCGCTGCGCGATGATGGACGGTATGTCCGCACAGCCCGCGCAGTTCACCGTCCCCGAGCGTCTCGCCGAGTCGGTCCGGGCGGGCGGTGATCCGGGCGAGGCGGAGTGGTCGGCCGCGCTGCCGGCCCGGTTCGCGGAGCGGCTGGCCGACTGGGGGCTGGTGCTGGAGCGGGTGGCCGAGCCCGGCGGGCGCAGCGGAGTGGTCGGTTACGCGTACCGCGCCGAGGACCGCACGCCGGTGGCGGTGAAGGCGCTGCGCCCGGGCGCCGACCCGGTGGGCGAGGCGGCCGCGCTGCGGGTCTGGGCCGGGCGCGGGGCCGTGCTGCTGCTGGCGGAGGCGGACCGGACGCTGCTGCTGGAGCGGCTGCACGGCGAGATCCCGCTGCGTTCGCTGGCGGAGGCGAAGGCCACGCTGGAGGCGACCAGCCTGCTGCGCCGGCTGTGGGTGGAGCCGCCCGCCGGGCATGCGTTCCCCACCCTCGTCGAGCGCGCCGGGGAGCTGGAGCGGCGGATCGCCGAGCGGCGGGCGCTGCCGGGCGCGGCGGACGCGGGGCCGCTGGTGGACGAGGCGCTGGAGGCGGTGGCGCTGGCCGCGGACGGCGGCGGGTGGCTGCTGCACGGGGACTTCCACCACGGGCGGGTGCTGGCCGCCGACCGGGCGCCGTGGCTGGCGGTCGGGCCGCGGCCGGTGGTGGGCGACCGGGCGTACGACCTGGCCCGGCTGGTGCTGGACCGGGCGGAGACCCTGGCGGCCGCGCCGGGCCCGCGCGGCGCGGCCCGGCGGCGCCTCGCGCAGTTGTCGGAGGCGGTGGAGCTGCCCGCCGACCGGGTGCGGGCCTGGGCGCTGCTGCGGGCGGTGGACATCGCGCTGGCGGCGCTGGCCGGGGGCGACGCGGCAGGCATGGAGCTCCATCTGGAGTTCGCGGCCTGGCTGTGAGGACGGGCCACGCGGACGCCCGGGACGGCAGGTAGTAACGTCCCGCTTCATGGAGCAGCTCACCGGGGTGACGATCGAGGCCATCGACCTGGCGGCGTGGGCGCCTGCCGTGCTGGAGGTCCAGGCGGTCGCGTTCGGGCTGGGTCCGCAGGAGGTGGCGGTGCGGCTGCCGATCGTCGGTCGGCACGCACTGCAGCCGGGGGTGATCGCGCTGGGGGCGATGGCGCAGGGCCGGCTGGTCGGGTTCGGCTACGGGATGCCCAACCAGCGCACCCACTGGTGGTCGACGGTGATCGAGCCGTACCTGGCGGCGCGCGGCCACGAGAGCTGGCTGGACGGGGTGTTCGCGGTGACCGAGCTGCACGTGCTGCCGGAGCTCCAGGGCCAGGGGGTGGGCACCCGGCTGATCCGCACCCTGTGCGAGCGCTCCGGTCTGGACCGTTCGATCCTGTCGGCGATCGACGCGGAGACCCCGGCCCGCCGGCTGTACCGCTCGCTCGGCTACCGGGACCTGGCGCCGGCGGTGCGCTTCCCGAACACGGCGCGGCCGTACGCGGTGATGGGCGCTCACCTGCCGCTGCGCGACCCGGCCCGCCCCTGACGCTCGGTCAGAACAGCACGCTCATGAACGCGCCGACCTCGCGGAAGCCGACCCGGCGGTAGGCGGCGCGGGCCCGCAGGTTGAAGTCGTTGACGTACAGCGACACCACGGGGGCGACCTCGGCGAGAGCGGTGTTCACGACCGCCGCCATGCCGCTCTCGGACAGCCGCTTGCCGCGGTGCTCGGGGGCCACCCAGACGCCCTGGATCTGGCAGGCGCCGGCGGTGACGGCGCCGATCTCGGCCTTGAAGACGACCTTGCCGTCCGCGTCGAAGCGGGCGAACGACCGTCCGGAGGAGACCAGTTCGGCGACCCGGGCCTGGTAGAGCAGGCCGCCGTCGCCGGCCAGCGGGGAGATCCCGACCTCCTCGGTGAACATCGCGACGCAGGCCGGGATCAGCGCCTCGATCTCGCCGCGGTGCACCCGGCGCACCAGCGGGTCCGGGGCGACGTCGGTGACGGGCGTGGAGGTGGCCATCAGCGGCTGGTGGCCGCGCACCTCGCGGGCCGGGCCCCAGGAGCGCTCCAGCAGCGCCCACAGGGCGGCGGTGGCCTCGGCCGGGCCGACGATCGAGGAGCAGCGGCGGCCCTGTCGGCGGGCGCGTTCGGCGAACGCCCGGACGGCCTCCGGGCCGGCGTTGACCGGGACCAGGTTGGCGCCCGCGTAGCAGAGCGCGTCGAGCCGCCCGTCGGCGTCGTGCCAGCCCCACATCTCGCCGCCGAGCCGCCACGGGTCGAGGCCGACGGCCTCCACCCGGGTGGCGACGAAGGCGTTGGCGACGGGGTCGCGGTGCAGGACCTCCAGCGCCTCGTCGAGGTCGGGCGTCTCCAGCACGCGGGTTGCGGCCAGCGCCCGGGCGACCTGGAACGGGCCGGGCAGCATCACACCTCGATCGAGCACGGGAGTCACCTCTCGCAGGGGCGGGACCGCCGAACGCGGCGGCCCCGCCGGGGAGTTCAGACCGTCACTCGGCGGCCACGACGACGGGGGCGCCGGATTCGACACCCTCCTCCTGCATCTGCTCGGCCAGCTTCATGGCCTCCTCGATCAGGGTCTCGACGATCTTCGACTCGGGCACGGTCTTGATCACCTCGCCCTTGACGAAGATCTGGCCCTTGCCGTTGCCGGAGGCGACGCCCAGGTCGGCCTCGCGGGCCTCGCCGGGGCCGTTGACGACGCAGCCCATGACGGCCACCCGCAGCGGCACCTCCATGCCCTCCAGGCCGGCGGTGACCTCCTCGGCGAGCTTGTAGACGTCCACCTGGGCGCGGCCGCAGGACGGGCAGGAGACGATCTCCAGGCCGCGCTCGCGCAGGCCCAGCGACTCCAGGATCTGGTTGCCGACCTTGATCTCCTCGGCCGGCGGGGCGGACAGCGAGACCCGGATGGTGTCGCCGATGCCCTCGGCGAGCAGCGCGCCGAACGCCACCGCGGACTTGATGGTGCCCTGGAAGGCCGGGCCGGCCTCGGTGACGCCCAGGTGCAGCGGGTAGTCGCAGGCCGCGGCGAGCTGCCGGTAGGCGTTGATCATCACGACCGGGTCGTTGTGCTTGACCGAGATCTTGATGTCGCGGAAGTCGTGCTCCTCGAACAGCGAGCACTCCCAGAGCGCGGACTCCACCAGCGCCTCGGGGGTGGCCCGGCCGTACTTCTCCAGCAGGCGCTTGTCGAGCGAGCCGGCGTTGACGCCGATCCGGATCGGCACGCCCGCGTCCTTGGCGGCCTTGGCGATCTCGCCGACCTTGTCGTCGAACGCCTTGATGTTGCCGGGGTTGACGCGCACCGCGGCGCAGCCGGCGTCGATCGCGGCGAACACGTACTTGGGCTGGAAGTGGATGTCGGCGATCACCGGGATCTGCGACTTCTTCGCGATGATCGGCAGCGCGTCGGCGTCGTCCTGCGAGGGGACCGCGACCCGGACGATCTGGCAGCCCGAGGCGGTCAGCTGGGCGATCTGCTGGAGCGTCGCGTTGACGTCGGAGGTCAGCGTGGTGGTCATCGACTGCACCGAGACCGGCGCGTCACCGCCCACCGGTACGTTGCCGACCATGATCTGCCGCGAGTACCGGCGCTTGGCCAGCGGCTTGAGCGGCAGGGAGGGGATACCGAGCGAGATCGCGGTCATGTGCGCAGTGTTTCCTCTGCAGAAATTCGATGAGCCGACGCGCACTGCAACCGGCGCGCCCGGCGTCCAACGGTACGGCACGGCCGGATGGCGGAGCACACCCGGCCGTGGGTGGCGTGCGGCTAGTTCAGGCGCACCGGGTTGACGATGTCGGCGGCCATCACGAGGCCGGTGAAGCAGATGAAGATGCCGGCGACCACGTACGCCACCGGCATCAGCCGGGCCACGTCGAACGGCCCGGGGTCGGGGCGGCGCAGCACCTTGGCGAGGCCGCGGCGCAGCGACTCCCACAGGGCGCCGGCGATGTGGCCGCCGTCCAGCGGGAGCAGCGGCAGCATGTTGAACAGGAACAGCATGAAGTTCAGGTAGGCGAGCATCTGCACGAAGACGGTCAGCTGCACGCTGAGCGGCAGGTCCGCGGCGAACACGTCGCCGCCGAGCCGGGCCGCGCCGATCATGCCGACCGGGGAGTCCTGGTCGCGGGGGGCGCCGTCCACGACGGCGTGCCACAGGCCGGGGATCTTGCCGGGCAGCTGGGCCAGCGACTCGACGCCGTGGCCGGCCAGCCGGGCCATCTCGTCGGTGCTCTCGCCGAACGACATGTGGTGCACGCCCATCGCCGGCGTGATGCCGAGGAAGCCGGCGGTGACGGTCTTGCCCTTGATCGGGTAGCCGTCCTTGTCGATCGCGGCGAGGGTGTTGGCCTTGATGTCGGCGGGCAGCGTGGCGAGGGTGCCGTCCTGGTGCCGGACGTCGATCTCCACGTGCTTGCCGGCCGAATCGCGGATCAGGCCCTGCAGCTGCGTGTAGTCGTGGATCTTCACCCCGCCGAAGGCCAGCACGGTGTCGCCGGCCCGCAGGCCGGCCGCGTTGGCCGGGGACTTCTCGGCGTCCGGCTTGCAGGTGTCGGTCTTCTCGCCGACCGGGACGACGCACTCGTTGACGGTCGCGATGGTGGGCGTGGTCCGGGTGACGCCGATCCCCATGAACAGGGTGAGGAACAGCCCGATCGCCAGGATCAGGTTCATGCCCGGGCCGGCGAACATCACGATGACGCGCTTCCACGGGGCCCGGGTGTAGAACATCCGGGTCTCGTCGCCGGGCTGGAGCTCCTCGTACGAGGCGGACCGGGCGTCCTCGATCATGGTGCGCCACGGCGAGCTGGAACGTTTCGTTATCCGGCCGTCCGCCCCGGGCGGGAACATCCCGATCATCCGGATGTAGCCGCCGAACGGGATCGCCTTCAGCCCGTACTCGGTCTCGCCCCGCCTGGTCGACCAGACGGTCTTCCCGAAGCCGACCATGTACTGCGGCACCCGGATCCCGAACAGCTTCGCGGTGGAGAGGTGGCCGAGCTCGTGCCAGGCGATCGAGAACAGCAGCCCGACCACGAAGATCAGGACGCCCAGCACCCACATCAGCATTTCCACCGCGTCGCCTCCGTCGTCCTACTGCCTCAGCCGGCCGCCAGCTCACGGGCCCGGGCCCGGGCCCAGCTCTCCGCGTGGAGTACGTCCTCCACCGTGAGCGAAGTTCCCGATTGCGGTGTGCCGTGTTCGGCGACCACCTTCGCCACAGTGTCCACGATTCCGGTGAAGGGCAGTGCGCCCTTCAGGAAAGCGTCCACACATTCCTCGTTGGCGGCATTGAAGACCGCCGGGGCGGTCCCGCCGAGCGTACCCACCTCGCGGGCCAGCTCGACCGCGGGGAAGGCCTCGTTGTCCAGCGGGAAGAACTCCCAGGTCGCGGCCTTGGTCCAGTCGCAGCCGGGGGCGGCGTCCGGCACCCGGTCCGGCCAGCCGAGGCCCAGCGCGATCGGCATTCGCATGTCCGGCGGGCTGGCCTGGGCCAGCGTCGAGCCGTCCACGAATTCCACCATCGAATGAACGACCGACTGCGGATGGACCACCACCTCGATCCGGTCGAACGGCACGTCGTACAGCAGGTGCGCCTCGATCACCTCCAGGCCCTTGTTCACCAGGGTCGCCGAGTTGATCGTCACCACCGGGCCCATCGCCCAGGTCGGGTGCGCCAGCGCGTCGGACGGCGTGACGCCGGCCAGCTGCTCACGGGTGCGGTTGCGGAACGGGCCGCCGCTGGCGGTCACCACCAGCTTGCGGACCTCCGCGCGGGTGCCGCCGGCCAGCGCCTGGAACAGCGCGGCGTGCTCGGAGTCCACCGGCACGATCTGGCCGGGCTGCGCCACCGCCTTCACCAGCGGACCACCGACGATCAGCGACTCCTTGTTCGCCAGCACCAGCACCCGGCCGGCCCGCAGCGCGGCCAGCGTCGGCGCCAGGCCGATCGAACCGGTGATGCCGTTCAGCACCGAGTGGCACTCCGCCGCGGCCAGTTCGGTCGCCGCGTCCGGGCCCGCCAGCACCCGCGGCAGCGGGGCGCCCTGCGCCTTGGCCGCCAGGGCCTCGCGCAGCGGCTTCTCGGCGGCCGGGTCGGCCACCGCGACGGTGTGCACGCCCAGCGCGACGGCCTGCTCGGCGAGCAGCTCCACCCGGCCGCCGGCCGCGGACAGCGCGACCACCTTGAACCGGCCGGGGTTGCGGAGCACCACGTCGATGGCCTGGGTGCCGATCGAGCCGGTCGAGCCGAGAATGACCAACTCCCGCGGCCCGTCCGGGTCGGCGACGGTCGGAGTGAAGCGCAGCTGCGGATGGGCGAGCGAATTCATGCCCCCCATTGTGGCCTGTGCTACCCGGTGGTCACCGCCATGCCCAGAGCTTCCCGGCGACCTCGCCGTCCGCCGAGTTCTCCCACTCGAACACGCCTGCGACGCCGCGCAGCCCGGCGAACTCCGGCGAGTCGGTCTCGTAGACGACCGAGCCGCGGAAGCTGTTGCCGCCGCTCTCGGTGAACGTGCCGACACCGTGGCCGCGCCAGCTCGCGTGCGCGCCGCCCGGGCCCATCAGCACGCCCTGGCCGCCGCCCTCCAGCGTGCCGTCGTCGCGCAGCCGGGCCGTGTAGGTGCCCATGTCCTGGACCGGGACGCCCAGCAGAGTGCCGCTCGCCGCGTACGAGGTCTCCACCGTGGGCGGCAGCCCGTGCTCCCCCGGCAGCACCCGCCGACCGGTGATCCGGCCCTGTTCCTCGGCAATGAGGTCGCCCAGCATGACGGGCCTCCTTCCTTCCTGCCTCCCGGCCTACGCCCGGTACCGGAGCGCGTCAAGGCAGGCCGACGCCCCGCCGCCGCTGCTGCGGTGACGGGGCGTCGAAGGGGTTGCTCAGAGGTCGAGGCCGGTCAGCACCATGACCTTCTCGACGGTGTAGTCGTCCATCGCGTAGCGGACGCCCTCGCGGCCCACGCCGGAGTCCTTCACGCCGCCGTACGGCATCTGGTCGGCGCGGTAGGACGGCGCGTCGCCGATCACCACGCCGCCGACCTCCAGCTCGCGGTGCGCGCGGAAGGCGGTCTGCACGTCGTGCGTGAAGACGCCCGCCTGCAGGCCGAAGTCGGAGTCGTTGACCATCGCGAAGGCCTCGTCGGTGGAGGACGCCTTGTGCAGCGACATCACCGGGCCGAACACCTCGGACTTCGCCAGGATGGCGTCCGCCGGCATCTCGGCGAGCACGGTCGGCGCGTAGGCGGCGCCGTCCCGCTTGCCGCCGGTGAGCAGCTTGGCGCCCTTGGCGACGGCATCGTCGACCCAGGACTCGACGCGCTTGGCGGCGTTCTCGTCCACCAGCGGGCCGACGTCGGTGGCCTCGTCGCGCGGGTCACCGGTGACCTGCGCCTGCACCTTGGCGACGACCTTCTCGACCAGGCGGTCGTAGACGGTCGCGTCGGCGATCACCCGCTGCACCGAGATGCAGGACTGGCCGCCCTGGTAGTTCGCGAACAGCGCGATCCGGCTCGCGGCCCAGTCCAGGTCCGCCTCGGAGCTCCAGTCCGCCAGCACCACGGCCGCAGCGTTGCCGCCGAGCTCCAGGGTGACGTGCTTGCGCGGCACCGAGTCCATGATCTGGTAGCCGACCTTGTCCGAACCGGTGAACGAGATCACCGGCAGGCGCTTGTCCTGCACCAGCGCGGGCATCTTGGCGTTCTCCACCGGCAGGATGCTCCAGGAGCCCACCGGCAGGTCCGTCTCGGCCAGGATCTCGCCCAGCACCATGGCGGACAGCGGGGTCGCCGGGGCGGGCTTCAGGATGATCGGCGCGCCCACCGCGATCGCCGGGGCCAGCTTGTGGGCCACCAGGTTCAGCGGGAAGTTGAACGGCGCGATGCCCAGCACGACGCCGCGCGGGAAGCGGCGCACCAGCGCGTAGCGGCCGGTGCCGCCCGGGTCGGTGTCCAGCCGCATGGTCTCGCCGTTGGTCCGGCGGGCCTCCTCGGCGGCCCAGCGGAACACCGACACGGCACGGCCCATCTCGCCGCGCGCCCACTTGATCGGCTTGCCGTTCTCGGCGGTGATCAGCTGGGCGATCTCCTCGGTGCGCTCCGTCAGCCGCTTGGCGACGTGGTCAAGCGCGGCCGCGCGCACGTGCGCCGGGGTCGCGGCGAACACCGGAACAGCGGCGGCGGCGGCCGCGACGGCCTCCTCGACCTGCGCGTCGGTCGGCACACTGACCTTCGCCACCAGGCTGTTGTCGTGCGGGTGACGGACCTCGAAGTCCGCCTCGCCGCTCGCCCGCTGCCCGGCCAACCAGAACTCGTACGTGGTGGTCACGGTCGCACCGGCCCCTTCCCTCGAAGACTTCGCTTTCCCGTTCACGGTAGGCGGAGGGGGACGGCTTTCCGATTGGACGGACGGGTGGAAAGCAGCCGGTCGATTTCTACGGACAGGACAGGCCCGTCCGGGGCGGGGCTCAGTCCTCGCCCGCCCGCAGCGCCAGCCACAGCTCCATCCGGACGTCCGTGTCGTCCAGCGAGCGGCCCAGCAGCTCCTCGACCCGGCGCATCCGGTAGCGCAGGGTGTGCCGGTGCACGCCGAGATCGGCGGCCGCCGCGTCCCACTGGCCGTGCCGGGACAGCCAGGCCCGCAGCGAGGCCACCAGGTCGCCGCGGGCGGTGCGGTCGTGTTCGCGCAGCGGGCGCAGCAGGCCCTCCGCGAACGCGGTGACGGCCTCCTCGCCGAGCAGCGGGAGCAGCGAGCCGGCGCCGACCTCCTCGTGGTCGACGGTGCGGCGGCCGCCGCGCTGGGCGACCGCCAGCGCCCGCTCGGCCTGGGCGTGCGCGGTGCCGGCCTCCTCCAGGGCGGCCGGGGCGGAGACGCCGAGCGCCAGGCCCTCGTGCTCCTCGACGGCGCCCAGGCAGGCCCGGTGCACCGAGCCGTTGTCGATGGCGAGCACCATCAGGCGCGGCCCGTGCGCGCCGTCCTCGCGGGCCACCAGCAGCTTCTCGCCGACCTTGCCGCCGGCCTGCTCGGCGCGGTCGCCGAGCTCGCCGAGCGCCTCCGCGGCCTCCGGGCCGGGCCCGGCCGCGGCCACCAGCACCCGGACGGTGCCCTCGGGCAGGCCGCCGAACAGCCCCGCGGCGATCTGGCGGGCGGTGCCGACCTCACCGGCCAGCACCATCCGCAGCAGCGCCGCGCCCATCTTCTCCTCGGCCTGCCGCAGCTCCCGGGAGCGCTCCAGGGTGAGGGTGAGCAGCGCGACGGCGGCGTTCAGCACGTACCGCTCGGTCGGGGTGATGCGGTCCTCGGTGCCGACCGCGAGGAAGCCGCGCGGGCGGCGGTCCGCGCCGAGCGACTGGACCACCACGTAGTCCTCGTCGGCGGTGTCGATGGTGCCGGCCCGGCCCTGCAGCGCGGCGCTCGACGGCGCGGGGCGGCGGCGCAGCCGGTCCACCTCGGCGGCCAGCCGGCCGGCCCGGCGGGCGGCCCAGTCCGGGGCGACTGCGGACAGCGCGCCGGAGCCGTCGTACAGCGCGGCCCACCCGCCCAGGCGGGCGGCCAGCCGGCGGACGATCGCGGTGGTGCCGTCCTTGCCGAGCGCGGCCCGGGTCAGCTCCTCCTGCGCCTCGAAGCTGGTGGTGACGGCCTCGTACTGCTCGGCGGCCAGCGCGGCGGACACGGTCTTGGAGATCGCGATGAACGGCGTCGCCTCGGGCACCCGCAGCAGCGGCAGCCCGCGCTGCGCGGCGGCGTCCACCAGCGCCTGCGGCACCTCGGTGTGCGAGAGGCCGACCCCCAGCCCGAGCCCGACCACGCCGGCGTCCGCCAACCGGTGCACGTAGGCCTGCAGACCGGCGGCGCTCTTGCCCAGCTTGATGCCGGTGGTGAGGAGCAGCTCACCGCCCTCCAGGAACGGAGTGGGGTCGTCCAGCTCGCTGGTGTGCACCCAGCGGACCGGGCGTTCCAGATGGTCCGCGCCTGCCAGCACCGTCAGATGGAGCGTGCTGGTGCGGACGACGGAGGCGAGTGTGGGGGGCATGGCACCTTCGATGGTTCGACCCGGTCGCGTCGTTGCGACCGGGCGAGTGAGGGTTCTTCTCCCATTATGGACGCTCCGGACAAGCCGGAGTGCCGAAATCCGCCGGTCCGTACCTTCCGTGACCCAATGCTGACCACCCCGCGACCGCCCCCGGAGCGATCAGTGCCGGAGGTCGACCAGCAGCGGCGGCACCTGCTCCCCCGTCACCGAGGTCAGCGAGACCACCGCGTGCCCGGACGGCAGCGCGTGCGCCAGGTCGGACGGCGACCAGCGGTGCCGCTCGACGTCCCGGGTGGTCACCGACTCGGTCTGCGCGGTGGTGCCCGACAGCGCCTTGCGCACCAGCCGGCCGGCCCGGCGCATCGTGCCGCCCGAGGTGTCCGGGGTGTGCGTCACGGCGGTCTCCCGGACCAGGTGGGTGCCCCAGGCCTCGGAGAACAGCCGGCCGTCCCAGGGCGCTATGCCGGGGAAGGCCATCCGGTTGCCGACCGCGCCGAACAACGGCGCGCGCAGCGCCTCCGGCAGGTCCGACAGCGTGCGCAGCAGCAGCACCACGCCGGCGTTGGCGCCGCGCAGCCGCTGGATCCCGCGGATCGTCTGCGCGTCCACGGCGGCGGTGGCGTCGTCCAGCACCAGCCCCGCGAACAGCTCCCGGTCACCGCGGTCGGCGGCGGCCTGGGTGAACTGGCCGAGCAGCAGCCGCGACAGCATCCGGGCGGCCTCCGGGTGGCTGCGCTCGGGCAGCTTCACCCGCACCCGCAGCGGATGCTCCAGCGCGCGCATCGCGAACGCCGGCTTGGCGTCCGGGCCGCCGGAGAACCCGGGGGCGAGCGCCGGACGGTCCAGCAGCGCCAGCCGGTCGGCGAGCAGCGCGCCCGGGTCGTCCACCCGGCCGTGCATCCGCTCGCGCTGCTGCAGGTCCGCCTCGAACTCCGGGCGCCGACCCGACTTCTGCAACTGCTCCGCGAGCTCCGCCCACCCGTCCCGGTCACCGGCCAGCAGCCCGCGCAGCTCCCGCACCCCCGGGTAGCGGCCGTACGCCGCCCGGAACGGCCCCACCACCTGCTGCATCGAGGTCCGGGCACTCTCCGCCCGCGGAGCCAGCTCGTCCGGCAGCAGCGCATCGGCCAACCGGGCCGCCGCCTCGTCCGGGTTCGGCGCGGCCCCGTACAGGTCCAGTCCGTACGGCGCGGACGGGTCGCCGGGGGCGATCACCACGTCGTACCAGTCGTCCGGGCCGAGGGACGCGTCGGACGCCCCGACCACCACCGCGCAGGCCGCGCCCGCCAGCGCCTGCAGGCACAGCGCCTCCGCCACCGGGCGGGCCAGCGCCGCCGTCTTCCCGGTCCCGGCCGGGCCGACCGCGAGCAGCGAGGTGCCGAGCAGCGCGGGCTCCAGCGCGAAGCCCGCGCTCCGGTGCGTCGCCGGGTTCTTCGGCACGTCCTGCGCGGTGCCCAAACGGACCTGACGCACCATCAGGTCGTGTCGCGCCCGCCGCCCGCCCGGCAGGTCGCGCTGCTCGGACGGGTGCGCGCAGGCGGCCGCACCGCGACTGCCCACCTGCGCGGCGAACTCCTGCCGGCCGGCCGCGTCCGCACCGGCGCTCCGCCACGCCTGGTGCAGCCGCACATAGTCCACATCCCCCACCTGCTCGCCCTCCAGCCGCCGCACCACCTCCCCGGCCGGCCGCAACTCGGCCCACACGTCCACCACGGGCACGTCCTCGGGCTCGGGCGGGACGTCGGTGACGGTGTGCGAGACCAGCGGGAGCAGGAAGCGGCGGCCGACTTCGCGCCAGCGGCCCATTCGGCCGAAGATTCTTATGACCGCCGCAAGGACCAGGAGATTCACCAGCAGGGCGAGCACGATGGTGGGTGTCGCCGGAAGGTCACCGAGGCCGAGCATGCCGAGACCGGAGAGCGCGAAGCCGCGGCCGTAGATGAAGACCAGCCACGCCACCACCAGGTTCAGCGCCGCCCGCAACAGCAGCGGCCCCGCCGCCGTCTCCCCGTCCCCCGCCGCCCTCGGGTCGTACGGGGTGTGGTGCTGGCGGTAGATGCCGGGCGGGGCCTGGGGGCGGGGGGCGGTGGCCCAGGTGGGGAGGTGGAAGGGGGCGCAGGGTGGCGGGAGGGGGGTGTGCTGGGTTCGCGCGTCGTTCAGTTCCACTTCGGGGCCCCTCCTACGTTGCCGGCGGTGCCAGACCCGCTCCGCCGTCCCACCGACACACCCGGGGCCAATGTAGTGGAGGGAGCGGGGGCGGCGGCCGATCTTCGGCCACTGGCCGCGCAGGACAATTCGTACGGCGCAGCAGTACCGAGTGGCGCATGCCCGCCGAACGGGGCCGGTCGTAGCCTGCGACTACCGCGCCTTGAGAACTTGGAGAATCACTGATGAGCGCTGCAACGCCGCTCCCGCAGGAGCGCCGCCTGGTCACCGCGATCCCCGGCCCGAAGTCGCAGGAGCTGCAGTCTCGCAAGCTCGGTGCGGTGGCTGCCGGTGTGGGTACCACGCTGCCGGTGTACGTGTCGCGTGCCGGCGGCGGTGTGCTGGAGGACGTGGACGGCAACAGCCTGATCGACTTCGGTTCGGGCATCGCCGTCACCAACGTGGGCAACAGTGCCGCCGCCGTGGTGGAGAAGACCACCGAGCAGCTGGCCGCGTTCACCCACACCTGCTTCATGGTGACCCCGTACGAGGGTTACGTCGCGGTTGCGGAGCAGCTGAACGAGCTGACCCCGGGCGACCACGCGAAGAAGACCGCGCTGTTCAACTCGGGCTCCGAGGCCGTCGAGAACGCGGTGAAGATCGCCCGCGCCTACACCAAGCGCCAGGCGATCGTGGTCTTCGACCACGGCTACCACGGCCGCACCAACCTGACCCTGGCGCTGACGGCGAAGAACATGCCGTACAAGCAGGGCTTCGGTCCGTTCGCCCCCGAGGTCTACCGCGTGCCGGTGGCCTACCCGTACCGCTGGCTGACGGGCGCGGAGAACGCCGCGACCGAGGCTGCCAAGCAGGTCATCGACCAGATCAACAAGCAGATCGGCGCCGAGAACGTCGCCGCGATCATCATCGAGCCGATCCAGGGCGAGGGCGGCTTCATCGAGCCGGCCAAGGGCTTCCTGCCGGCGATCGTGGAGTTCGCGAAGGAGAACGGCATCGTCTTCGTCGCGGACGAGATCCAGACCGGCTTCTGCCGGACCGGCCAGTGGTTCGCGTGCGAGGACGAAGGCATCGTCCCGGACCTGATCACCACCGCCAAGGGCATCGCGGGCGGTCTGCCGCTGTCGGCGCTGACCGGCCGCGCCGAGATCATGGACGCCGCGCAGACCGGTGGTCTGGGTGGCACCTACGGTGGCAACCCGGTGGCCTGTGCGGCCGCGCTGGGCGCCATCGAGACCATGAAGGAGCAGGACCTCAACGGCAAGGCGCAGCGGATCGGCGAGATCATGCTGGGCCGCCTGCGGGCGATGCAGGAGAAGTTCGAGATCATCGGCGAGGTCCGCGGCCGCGGCGCGATGATCGCCGTCGAGCTGGTGAAGCCGGGCGGCAAGGAGCCGAACGCGGAGGCCACCGCGGCCATCGCGAAGGCCTGCCACGCCGAGGGCCTGGTGGTGCTGACCGCCGGCACCTACGGCAACGTGCTGCGCTTCCTGCCGCCGCTGGTGATGCCGGAGCACCTGCTGGTCGAGGGCCTGGACATCCTGGAGTCGGCCTTCGCGGGCGTCTGAGTCCCGGGCAGTACCCCCTGAGCGGCGCGAGGGCCGGACGGAAGCGGATCCCGTCCGGCCCTCGCGCGTTCTGCTGTTCGAGCCCTGGGTGGAGGTTGCCCCGCCGGTGGTGAAGATGCTGTGCACGAAAGCCCGTCGGCCGTTGGCGCGCCCCGGCTTTGACGTACTGTCATCACAGATGGACAGCGAACCTCAAGCACTGCCCACACCGCCGTCCGCCGTCGAGGCGGACGCACTGGACCGATCGACCGGCCGTCCCGCCCACACCCCCCGGGCCGCACGGCGCGGCGATCGCCTTGGCCGCCCCGGAGCTCTCCCCCCTGCTCCGGGGCGGCCGACTTTTGCTGTCCTGCCCATGACGCTCGCGGTGCTGCTGGTGGTGATCTCCTGGCAGGTGGCGGTGGACGGGCCACTGCTGGGGATCGACCCGGCGGTGCGCGACGCGGTGCGGCAGCTGCGCCGCACGCTGCACTCCGCGCTGCTGAACCACCTGGGCGTCGCCCTGTCCGACCTGGGCGGCGGGGTGCCGGCCGTCCCGGTGCTGCTGGGCTGCGCGGGCCTGGCGGCCTGGCTGGCCCGGCGCGACGGCCGGCCGCGCTGGTGGACTCCGGTGCCGGTGGCGGTGGCGGCGGCGGTGCTGATCCCGCTGCTGGTGGTGCCGGCCAAGGCCTGGTTCGCCCGGCCCGGCCCGTTCGATCTGCCGCTGGCCGCGGACCAGTGGGGCTGGTACCCGTCGGGGCACACCGCGACCTCGGCGATCGCCTACGGGACGGCGGCGCTGCTGCTGGCCCGGGTGCGGCCTGCGCGGCGGGTCGGGTGGGCCACCGCGGCGGTCTGCCTGGGGGTGGGCGCGGGGCTGGTGTGGAGCGACTTCCACTGGCTGCTGGACGTGGTCGCCAGCTGGTGCCTCTCGGGCCTGCTACTGCTCGGCCTGCACCGGCTGCTGCCCCGCCTGCTGCCGGACACCCACGTCTGACGCCGCGTCAATTCGCGATCCGGTCAGGGCCATTGACGCCTCCCCAGCTCGCGCGCACCCTGTTCCCCACCCATCCGCACGCGATCGCCGGGAGGCGAATGTGCGTTCTCCAGTCATGCCCATGACGCGCTTCGCGGTGGCGGCCTCACTGCTCGTCGTCGCGGCCACGGCGCTGCCGGCGCAGAGCGCGACGGCGGCGGCCGCCCCGATGCAGGTCTACGGCGCCTGACACTGCGGCAACGACGCCTGCACCTGGGCGAAGGTCCGGGACATGGCGGAGTTCGACGCCGCCAACCACTGGCTGGTCGACCGCGGCGACGGCCGGCCCTCGGTGAACGTGGTGGTGCTGAGCTTCGTCAACCCGCTGCGGCTGCTGAACGGCACCACCGACGCGGGGGACGCCGCGGGCGTGCCGGTGGGCATGAACCAGCAGGTGGTGGACTACTTCACGGCCCGCGGGATCCGGGTGATGCTCTCCATCGGCGGCATCACCTACACCGGCGACTGGGACTCCGCGCTGGCGCAGAGCGGCGGGCTGCTCGGCCAGAAGGCGGCGGCGCTGGCGTCGAAGCTCGGGGTGGGCATCGAGATCGACTACGAGAACAGCAGCAGCCCGAACCTGACGGGCCTGCAGGCCTTCGTGGACGCCTACCGGTCGGCCCACCCGTACGACGCCTCGGGCGCCGACCCGACCGCCCGGCTGACCATCGACGTCGCGGCCGGCGACCGCTGGCTGAGCGGCATCGACCAGTACGCCACCGCGCACTGGCTGACCACCGGCAACCCGGTGCTGGACTACGCCAACGCGATGGTGCCGAACAAGCGGCCCTCGGCGTCCACGGCGACCGCCGACTGGCAGGAGCACCTGGACGGCAAGCCGACGTACAGCCCGCTGATCCCGCCGCTGGCGCCCGCCAAGTTCACCGGCAGCCTGTACATCGCGGAGGGCTCGCAGGTCCGCCCGGAGTGCACCGACTTCGCCAACTCGGTGCAGCGCGCCACCGGCAGCTGGGTGCAGAACGCCGCACCCAACGGCGCGGGGAGCAGCGCCGGCCTGCTGGGCTTCATGTTCTGGGCGGCCGAGAAGCCCTCCACCCGGGGAGTGACCACCGTGCCGCCGAACGGCTGCGCCGGCGGGGTCGGGGCGGGGGCCACGGCGTTCTCGGTACCGGCGCCGATGCCGCCGCTGCGGCAGAGCTGAGCCGACGACGGCCGCGCGGGCCGGTCAGCCGTCCTCGCCGGTCAGGCGCTGGACGGTGCCGGCCTCGCCGCTGTCCCGCTGCCAGGCGACCACCAGCTCGTCGCGGGTGCCGAAGCGGACCAGGTGGCGGCCGACCACGTCCTCCAGCTGAGGCAGGTTCTCCTCGGTGCCCTCGACGGCGAGCAGCAGCGCGCCGTCCTCGGCGGTGAGCTCGGCCCGTCCGGCGCCGAAGGCGAGCGTGCCGCGGCCGGTCTCCTCGGACCATTCGGCGGGGACCTTGCGGCCCATGTGGGCGGCGAGCTGCTTGGCGTAGCGACCGGGACGGTCGGTGGCGACACGGGCGGTGGAGCGGGCCATGACGGAACTCCTCGAAGCGCGGACGACTTAGGCTGCCCTAAGCTACTCGATTAGTGAGTCAAGCTCAACATCTTTCCCGCCGGGCCCCTCGCCCGCGGAGCCGCCGACCGGCCGCCCGCTACCCTGTGCGCATGACCTCCCCCGGCCCCGCCGACACCGCCGCGGAACTCGCCGACGCCCTCACCCGGGCGATGAAGCGGATCCGCCGACGGACCATGCAGCGGCTGGAGCCGTACGGCATCACCCCCGCCCAGGCCCGGGCGCTGCGCACGCTCGCCCACGCGCCCGGCTGCGAGAGCGCCGAGACCATGCGGCTGAGCGAGCTCGCCGAGCGCCTGCGCATCGCGCCGCGCTCCGCGACCACCGTGGTGGACGCCCTGGAGGAGGCCGGCCTGGTCTCCCGCACCCCCGACCCGGCCGACCGCCGGGCGGTGCGCCTGGTGCTGACCACCGCCGGGCACGGCGCGCTGGAGCGGATCTCCCAGGTCCGGCACGAGGTCGCCCAGCAGTACTTCGGCCCGGTCAGCCCTGCCGAGCAGGACTCCCTGCTGCGGGCGCTCCGGCACGCCGAGGAGGCGTACGAAGCCGGGACCACGCCGTAGCGGGCACCGCGCCCAGCCCGATCCCGGCGATCACCAGCACCGTGGCCACACCCGCCGAGAGGCTGAACCGCTCACCGAGCAGCAGCGCCGCCGAGGACATCCCGAACACCGGCACCAGCAGCGAGAACGGGGCCACCACCGAGGCGTCGTAGCGGCGCAGCAGGTGGCTCCAGGCGACGAACCCGAACAGCGTGGAGACCAGCCCGACGTACAGCACCACGCCGACGCC
The DNA here is from genome assembly GCF_044999035.1 of Kitasatospora griseola. Lineage (NCBI taxonomy): Bacteria > Bacillati > Actinomycetota > Actinomycetes > Kitasatosporales > Streptomycetaceae > Kitasatospora > Kitasatospora griseola. Next base: position 3,000,091 of record NZ_CP173360.1, read on the forward strand.
CGGCCAGCCGATGCCGCGCAGCGCGGCCCAGTCCGCGGTCGGGCCCTCGACCAGCAGGGACAGCGCGAGCAGCGGCAGCGGCGGCACCGCGGAGACCCAGACCATCCAACGCAGCGCGTCCGGCGGGGCGGCCTTGCGGGTCAGCACGTTGGCCAGGCCCCAGGCCGCGGCCGCGCCGATCAGCATCGCGAACCCGCCGACCGGGCCGTGCACGCCGTGGTCGACGGCGACCAGCGCGATGCCGGCGAAGGCCAGGGCGAGGCCGGCGGTGCGCACCGGCGCGGGTCGTTCGCGCAGCATCCCGGCGGCGAACAGCGCGGTGAACCCGGCCTGGCCCTGCAGCACCAGCGAGGACAGTCCGGCCGGCATTCCGGCGTGCATGCCGAGGAACAGCAGCCCGAACTTCACCACCCCGAGCACCGTCCCGACCCCGAGCACCCAGCGCCACGCCACCCGCGGCGGGCCGACCAGGAACACCGCGGGCAGCGCCACCACGGCGAACCGCAGCGCACAGAACAGCAGCGGCGGGAAGTCGTGCAGGCCGACCTCGATCAGCACGAAGTTCAGGCCCCAGACCGCGGCGACCAGCACGGCCAGCGCGACATGACGGGGCCTCATGGCGGACGAGACGGACGACGGAGCGGAGGAGGAGGGCATGGATCGAGGATCGCCCGCGACGACCGTTCAGCACCAGCGACAGTTCCTCAACCCGACCGTTTAGCATTGCTGCATGATGGATCTGGGACGCCTGCGCGCCCTGCACGCGGTCGCCGTGCACGGCTCGGTCGGCGGCGCCGCCACGGCGCTCGGCTTCACCCCGTCCGCGATCTCCCAGCAGATCGCCAAACTCGAACGCGAGACCCGCACCGTACTCCTGGAGCGCCAGGGCCGCGGCATCCAACTCACCGACGCGGCCCGCGGGTTGGCCGACACCGCGCAGCGGGTGCTGGCCCTGGTCGAGCAGGCCGAGGTGACGCTGGAGGAGCAGCGCGGCCGGGCCACCGGGCGGCTGCTGGTCGCCGCCTTCGCCACCGCCTCGCGCGGCCTGCTGCCCGGCGTGCTCGCCGAACTCCACGCCGAATACCCCGAGTTGGAGGTCCGGCTGCTGGAGAGCGACCCGTACCCGGCGGCCGAGCTGGTGGCCCGGGGCGAGGTGGACCTGGCGGTGGTGCAGGACTGGGCGTCCGTGCCCCTGCCGGTGCAGGCCGGCGTGGACCGGCTCGACCTCGGCACCGACCCGGTCGATCTGCTGCTGCCCGTCACCCACCCGCTGGCGGCGCTCGACGCCGTCCCGATGACGGAGCTGCGCGGACAGCGCTGGACCAGCGTGCCGCCGGGCAACATCTGCCACGACTGGCTGCTGCACACCATGCGGGAGATCGGCGAGGAGCCGGACGTCCGCTACCAGGTCGGCGAGTTCGAGAGCCAGATCGCGCTGATCGCGGCCGGCCTCGGTCTCGGCCTGGTCCCCCGCCTGGGCCGCGGCCCACTGCCTCCGGGGGTCGCGGCCCGCCCCGTCACCCCGCGGCCGTTCCGCCGGGTGTACGCCCTGTGGCGCACCCAGACCTCGCGCCGCCCGGCCATCACCACCGCCCTGGACGTGCTGCGCCGCCGCTGGGACGCCCTGGACCTCCGAAGCACCCCCTGACGCTACGTCAGCCCGACCACCAGCCACATGAATCCGACGCCCAGCAGGGTGCAGACGAGGGTGGTACGCGAGGGGTGCGGGCTGTGCGCCTCGGGCAGGATGTCGGAGGTCGCCAGGTACATCAGGAAACCGGCGAAGAACCCCAGGTACAGCCCGAGCAGGTGCTCCGGGATGGTGAACAGCAGCGTGATCGCGGCACCCGCGATCGGGGCGGCGGCGTCGGCGGCCAGCAGGGCGAGCGCCCGCCGCCGGTTGTTCCCGTACAGCCGGGTGAGCGTGTAGGTGTTGAAGCCGTCCGCGAAGTCGTGCGCGACGACGGCGACGGCGACCACCGCGCCGACCGTGGCGCCGGCCTGGAACGCGGCGCCGATCGCGAAGCCGTCCATCACGCTGTGCAGCACCAGCGCGGACGCGGCGGCCAGCCCGACGCCCTGTTCGCGGTGCCGGTGCCCGGGTCCGTGAGTGTGCCCGTGGGCGTGGCTGTGCGCGGCGTACTCGCCCTCGTGGCCGCGGTGGATGGCGACGGCCCGCTCCACCACGTGGATCAGCAGGAACCCGGCGGCGAACATCAGCAGCGCCTCGGGCACGCCGTGGAGCTTCTCGGGGGCCTGCTCCATCGCCTCGGGGAGCAGGTCGAAGGCGACCACGCCGAGCATCAGTCCGGCGGCGAAGCCGAGCACCAGGTGGCGGCGGTCGCCGGTGCGCTGCGCGACGAAGCCGCCGATCAGCGTCATCAGGAAGGCGCCCGCGGCGACCAGCACGGCGGTCAGTTCCGGCCTCCCGCGACTCGACGCCGAGGGCCGGACGGCTGCGCGGACCGCTGCCCACGGCTGCCCAGTCGTCCGGCCCGGGCCGGACGGTGCCGGGCCCTGGACCCCACTGTGCGGGCCGTGCCGGCGTCGCGCCGCCCGGCGGACCCGTCGGGGTGACCGAGCGTCACCTGAGGCTCGGTCAGCCGTCCCCGGCGGCCCGGTAGACGGCGGCGAGCTGCGGCGCGCCCTGCTCGGCCCAGCCGGCGCCGAGGGCGGTGACGTCCAGCTCGAAGCCGGTGGCCAGCACCATCAGCGGGCGGCCGTCGGGGGCGAGCCGCCAGGTCGAACCGGGGATCCGGCGGCGGATCACCGTGCCGAGGTACAGGCCCGCGTCGGTGCCCAGCCACTGCGAGACCTGCGGGTCGTCGCGCCAGCGGGGCAGCAGCTGGTCGAGCGCGGTCAGCGAGTCGACGGTGTCGTCGAGTCGCACCCCGGCGGCGTCGGCGAGTTCGCGCAGCAGGCCGCACTCGGCGTACATCTCGGCCATCGCCCGTTCGCGGTCCTGCTCGACGAGGCGCCGGTCTGCGTGCTCGGCCGGACGCCGGTCGTGCCGGCCGCCGAAGTGTCCGTTCTCCACGGCCCAAGCCTGTCACCTCCAACGGCTCAGCGGCAGAAGGCCCGTCGGGACCCGCCGGGGCCGCCGACGGCCCGTCAGACGGTGAGCGGCAGCGCCAGGTGGGTGAGGGCGAGTTCCCGGATGCCCTGGCCGTCGACCAGGTGGATCCGCCGGTGGCGTTCCTCCGTGGTCAGGTCGACCGCCTCGTCGCCGAACTGGCCGCAGGTCATCCGCAGGCCGCGGTCGGCGCCCTCCTCGCGGACGGCCTCGGACAGCGTGGCGATCTCCTCGGCGGTGACGGGCGCGGGGCCGCGGGAGGCCCACACCACCCAGCGGCCGGGCAGCCGGCTGCCGGGCTGTCCTTCAGCGGTGGCGACCAGTCCGGCCGGGCCGCGCAGCCGCACGCTCCAGTCCTCCAGGCCACCGGCGGTGAGCACCGACCGCACCAGCAGGGCGAATTCGCCGGGCGAGAGCTCGCCGAGCGCGGGCACCGCGGCGTCGGCGGTGCCCCACGGCACCACCGCCTCGTCCGCGTACGGGTCAGGGGTGATCACGGCGGCCAGTGCGCGCAGCCGCAGCAGCGACTCGTCGTGCTCGGCGTCCGCGTACACGCCGTCGTCGCCGAGGTGCCCGGCGTCGGGGACCAGCCGGGTGCGGGCCAGCGCGTCGCGGTCGGCGTCCACGCTGAGCAGGCAGCGCGGCGGGCGGCCGGGCAGCCGCAGCCAGCCGTTCAGCACGACGCCGGCCAGCACGTCGTCGGTGTCGACGGCGTCGGCGGCCTGCAGGGCGCGCAGCGCGAGGCGGGCGGCCAGCCGCAGGTAGTCGGCGCGGACGTCGGCGTCGGGGCGGCGGACCGGTTCGACCGTGCCGTCCTCGGTGAGCCGGTAGCCGGACAGCGCGGGGACGGTGTCCAGCGGCGGCAGGTCGAGGTCGAGGACGGCGGTGCGGGTCAGCGCCCGGAACACCGCGCGGCAGGGCGCGGGCAGGTCGCGGGTGGAGCCGTCGGCGGCGGCCAGGGCCCGCTCCAGCAGCGACTCGACGGCGGCCGGCTCGGCCTGCCGGTAGGCGCGGCGGCACTCCTCCAGGCTGTCGTTGTACTCCTGCACGGCCCGGGCCCGGGCCTGTTCGGCCTCCTCGTGGGCCTGCCGGGCGGCGACCGCCCCGCTGTCGACCAGGTCGGCCTGCCGGGTGCGCCACTCGCGCAGCGCGCGCTGGTGGAGCAGCCGGGCCTGGGCGAGTTCGCGCTGGTAGCCGGAGTCGAGCAGGCGGCGCGAGCGGGGCTGGTCGGGGTCGGCGTCGGCGGGCTCCGGCGGGGCGAAGTCGGCCCAGGCGGGCTCGGGTTCGGTGTCCGGCGCGGCGTCCGGGTACGGCTTGGGCCGGTAGCTGCGCAGCTGGCTCTCGAAGTCCATCGCGGAGACCGGCTGGGCGGCGCGGCGCAGCAGGTCGGCGAAGCGTTCGTGGTCGGCCTGCACGGCGAGCGTGCGGTGGTGGGTGAGCGCGGCGGCCCGGCCGTGCGCGGTCACCGGGTCGTCGGCGACCGCGGGTTCGGGGACGACGGCGGGCTCGGGGGCGGGAGCCGGTGCGGGAACGAAGGGGGCGGCAACAGGTGCGGGTTGCGCGACGGGCGGTGCGTCCAGCACGGGCGGCTCGTCCTCGTCGGCGCCGAGGTCGCGGAACAGCGAGGCGAGGAACCCGGGCTGGAGCACCGTGGCGGCGCCGTCGGCGCGGCCCTCGGATGGATGCTGCATCGGCGGTCGTTCCCCCTGCTCGTCCGGCGCACGTCGGGGGCCGCCGTCGGCGGACCCGATCTGCATTGTCCCCCGTCCGGCGCTCCGGGTCAGCCAACCTCCCGGGTTTGGCCGACCGTTGACGCAGGATCGGCCGCCCACCGGGCCCGGAGGGGGCCGACGCGGGGTCGGCCCCGGGGGATCCGGATCGGGCGGGTCAGTTGGTGCGGGTGTTGGTCAGGTGCAACCCGATGTAGCCGACGTAGATCCGGCCACTGCCGGAACAGTCGTCCAGGTAGTGCACCCGGGGGGCGGTGCCGCCGCCGCCGATCCGCAGGTGGGCGCCCATGAAGGCGCGGCAGGAGGAGTCCACGACGGCGGGGACGGGCAGCATCCGCTGGCGCTTCCACTTGCCGTGGCTGGCGACGGTGCGGGACTCGCCGCGGACCGCCTTGCGCGGCGGGAAGCGGTGGCAGCCGGGCGGGGTGTGCTCGCACCACTGCTTGAAGTCGCCGCCGGCCTCACCGCGCACCGCGGCGTCCGCGTACTCCTGGAGCGCCGTCAGGCCGTCCCAGGTGAGCCGCGCCCAGCCGGGGCCGTCGGCCTGGCCGTCCAGGGCGAGCGTCTCCTTGCTGTCGCCGGTGAACTCCAGCAGCGGGAACTCGCCGAAACGGTCGACCAGTTCGCCGAAGCTGGCCGGGCCGGTGCCGCAGTGCGGGCGGCGCGGCGGGCGGGGCGGCTCGATCCGCAGCCGGCAGCGCTCCAGCCGGACCGCCGGGTGCGCGGGGCGCTCGGGGGCCTTGCGGGCCTCGGGCGGCAGCCACAGCGCCGGGACGGCGTCCAGCGGGGCGGGCGGCGCGAGTTCGGCGGCCACCCGGCGCGGCTCGCGGGCCAGCAGGGCCGCGGCGCGCCGCAGGTTCTCGTCGATCCGCTGACGCGGCAGCACCGGGTGCCGGGCGGCGTCCGCGCGGGACGCCGGGTCGACGTCGGGCAGGAAGGTGCGGACGGCGCCGCCGTACACCTTGTGGTACTCCATGGCCAGGTTGAACCGCGGCAGCGCGTTGTGCCCGAGCACGTACATCGAGGCCAGGCCCGGGAGTTGACGCAGCAGCGGGCCGAGCACCAGTTCCTGCCACTGCTCGATCGGCACGGCGGGCGGCACGCTGGCCACGACGGTCGGCAACTGCCGTTCCGGGTCGCACAGTTCGTCGATCAGGCCGTCCAGGTCCGCGGGGCCGAGCAGGCGCGGCGCGACCGCCAGCGGCACCGGGCCCTCGGTGGCGTCCAGCAACGGCAGCAGCCGGCGGACGACTTCCGGGACGGGGACCCGGCCGTGGCCGGTCGGTGCGGGCCCGGCGGGCAGGTACTCGGCCTCGACGCGCAGCCGGGTCGGGCCGTCGGCGTCCTCGGAGGCCAGGGTGAGGGTCAGTTGGTCGATGCCGTTGAGGGCGGGGGTGCGCAGTCGGCGGCGACTGTAGCGGGCTCCGGGGCCGCGGCCGGGCAGTGGTCCGCCGTCGCGGTCCAGCAGCACCCGGTCGCCGAGCCGTAGTCGCTCCGGCGGGGCCCCGTGCTCGCGGGGCGGGGGCTCGTCGTGGCCCTCCGCCTTCAGCCAGGCGGCGAGCTGGTGGTCGACGAGGGCGGTCGTGTCGTGGTGCGGGCGTGGTGTCGCGGCCGTCAGCCGATAGGGCGGCTGGGCGTGGTCGGTGGGCATACGCGGAACCTCCCGAGGTGCGGTGCTGCGGTCTGCGAGTCCTCCTTCCGGTGCCGTGCCGAATCGCGTGTCCTGTCCAGGAGACGAAGCGACCCGGAGTGAAAGTTCCTTCTCCGGTGCGGGTTCCTTCGTTCGGGTGTCATCCGACGGCAACCGGAACTCCGCCCGCGCCGCCTCTGCTACCCGCCCGCCGCCGCTTGATGCAGCACCCCAACACCCCGCCGGCACCGGAAAATTGGCCGAAACCCGCCTGCCGGCCGGGCCCCCGACCCGGACTGCCGCCCGCTCAGACCTCGACCTCGACGAAGGTCCGCCCGGCGGGCTGCGCACTCGCCGAACCGCCGGTCGCCTCGGCCAGCCAGGTGTGGAACTCCGCCACCTCCGGCTCGGGGACGCCCACTTCGATCCGCACCCCGTCCGCCAGGTACTCCAGCCCCGCCACCGTGTAACCGGCCGCCCGCAGGTCGTTCTCCAGCCGCCCCGCCCGGGTGTGGTCCACGGCCACCGACAGCAGCGCGACCGGACGCCGCTCCAGCAGCCCGATCTCGTCCAGCGCCTCCGACACCGACGCCCCGTACGCCCGGACCAACCCGCCCGCGCCCAGCTTGATCCCGCCGAAGTACCGCGTCACCACCGCGACCGTGTCGGTCACCCCGCGCCGCCGCAGCACCTCCAGCATCGGCACCCCCGCCGTCCCGGCCGGCTCACCGTCGTCGCTGGACCGCTCGCGCGGCTGCTCCTCCCCGACCACGAACGCCGTGCAGTTGTGCCGGGCGTCCCAGTACTGCTTGCGGATCGCCGCGATGAACGCCTGCGCCGCCTCCTCGTCCGCGACCCGGGCCAGGTGGCAGATGAACCGGGACTTCTTGATCTCCAACTCGTGGCTGCCATCGCCCCGGACGGTCAGGTACGGCTTCGGGCTCGGCTCGGCCATGACGCTGGTGCTCTCCGCTGTCGCTCTCTCCACCCGGTGCCGCGCACCGGTCTCGCCGCCCAGCCTAGGGCCTCCGTCGGGCCGCTCCTGCTCAGCGGCCCGCCAGGGCGTGCAGGGCGGCGCGGTCCAGGCCGGTGCGGGCGGTGACCTCGACGGGGTCGAGGGCGCCGCAGTCCAGGCCGCGCAGCAACTGGCCGCTGAGCGCGCGGGCGGTGGCGGGCTCGTCCAGCACGGCGCCGCCGGCCTTGGCGAGGTACCCGGCGAGCCGGGCGCAGACGGCGTCCAGGCCCTCGCGGTGGAAGGTGTACACGGCGGCGTAGCGGGTGGGCAGTTGAGCCGGGTGCAGGTCCCAGCCCTGGTAGTAGGCGCGGGCCAGCGAGCGGCGGACCAGCCGGTGGTGCAGCCGCCAGGCCGCGTGCACCTGCTCGGCCGGGCCGGTGGGGATCACGTTGGTGGAACCGTCGGAGAGCCGGACGCCGGTGCCGGCCGCGGCGACCTGCATGACGGCCTTGGCGTGGTCGGCGGCCGGATGGTCCGGGCTCTGGTGGGCCGCGCCGACCCCGCAGGCGGCGCTGTAGTCGAAGGTGCCGTAGTGCAGTCCGACGGCCCGGCCCTCGGCGGCCCCGATCAGCAGCGCGACGGTGGCCCGGCCGTCCGGGCCGAGCACGGCCTGGGTGGTCTCGATCTGGATCTCGAACCCGAGCCGCCCGGCCGGCAGCCCGGCCCGCTGCTCGAAGTCCGTCAACAGCCCTGCCAGCGCGGCGACCTGAGCGGCATGGCTGACCTTCGGCAGGGTGAGCAGCAGGCCGTCGGGCAGGTCGCCCTCGGCCAGCAGGCTGCCCAGGAACAGCTCCAGGGTGCGGATACCGCGGGCCCGGACGGCCGCCTCCAGGCACTTGGTGCGGATGCCGAAGTACGGCGGCGCGCTCCCGTCGGCCACCGCCGCGGCCACCAGCTTCGCCGCCCGCACCGCCTCGGCGTCCTCCTCGGCGTCCGGGCGCGGACCGTAGCCGTCCTCGAAGTCGATCCGCAGGTCCTCGATCGGCTCGCGCGCCAGCTTGGCCCGCACCCGGGCGTGCACGTCCGCGAGCACCTCGTCGTCGGCCACGCCGAGCGCCTGCGCCAGCCGGGCCGGCGTCCCGGCGTGCTCGTCGAACACGGCGAGCGCCTGCGCGCCCCACGTGCGGACGGTGTGCGCCCCGTACGCGTCGGCCGGCACGTACACGGTGTGCACCGGCTGCCGGGCGGACCGCTCACCCGGGTAACGGCGTGTCAGTTCCGCGTCCACGGGCCTCAGCAGCGCCTCCACGGCGGCCCGGGCGGCGTCCGAGAACGAGACCGGCCGGGCGGGTCCGGCCTGGGCGGGCTGCGACATCCGGGGCTCCTCCACTCACCGCGCGGGACCGAGGGACGGTCCGGCGACCGTAGTGCGGCCCCGCGGAAGCGTCAATGGCCGCCCGCCGGTTCCCCCGGCGGGCGGCCATGGCACGAGACTCGGCGCATCGGCGCATCGGCGAGCCCGAACTGCGCCGGGGGCAGCGGTGACTACTCCCGGCCCGACTCCATGTACCGCTCCTGGAGCTGGTCCCAGACCTTCTCGACGTCCTTCACCGTCACTCCGCCGTCCGGACGCGAACCCGGAACGCCGCGCTGCGACAGGTACTCGGCGAAGCGGCGCTCGTCCGGGTGGCGCTGGTTCTCCTCCATGTAGCCGACCAGCGCGGCGAAGCACTCGTCCGGGTCCAGCGGCTCCGCCCCGCCCGCGAACGGACGGCGTGCCGGCGCCTCCTCCGCCCCGTCGAAGGGCAGCGTCTCCGCCTCCATCATCGCGTCCAGCCGCAGCGGCCGACCGCCCAGCCGGATCGGCTCGGCCTCCTGGTCCTGCACCGGCTGACGGCCGCTCGGGTCCACCGGCACCTGCTGCGGGGCGTGCGCCGCCTGCGGCCCCTGCGGACGGGCCGGGCCGGGCCCGTTCGCCGGCACCCGGTGCTGCTCGGCCCCGGCCGGGCGGTAGCCCTCCTGGTAGCCGCCCTGCTCCGGATACCCCGGCTCGGCGTACTCCTGCTCCGGGAAACCCTGTCCCGGGAAGCCCTGCTCGGGGAAGTCCTGCTCCGGGTAGCCGTCGGCCGGCTGGTAGCCCGACTGGGGACGGTCCGGCGCCTCCGCGTCCGGCGGGCGCGGGGCCTTGAACCACGGCGACGCCTGGCCCGGCACCCGCGCCGTGTGCACCTGGTCGGCCTCCGCCACGTGCGAGCGCACCGGGCGCGCCGTCCACACGTTCAGCTCCGCGGACCGGTCCACCACCGGCGCGGCCTGCGCCGCCTCCGGGTCCTGCTGGTCCCGCAGCCGCACCGCGGCCAGCTTCGCCAGCGTCGGCACCGCGACCGCCGCCGACACCGGCGGCACCGCCGACTGCGACTGCGCGGCCGCCTGCTGCGGCTTGGGCTGCGGCTGCGCGGCCGGCTCGGCGGCGACCTGCGCCTGGGCCGGCGCGTCGAGCGCCGCCGGCCGACCCTGCGTCACCCGGCCGCCCGCCGGGGCCGAACGCTCCGCCTGCACCGTCTCCTCGGCCTCTACCTCGGCCGCCGCGGCGCCGGGCACCTGGAGCGGGCCGTCGATCCGGTCCAGCACCGTCGGGTCCAGCGGCACTCCGTACTTCGCCAGCTTCAGCGGCAGCAGCGCCTGGAACGGCGCCGACCGCCGCCAGCCCCGCCCGTACCGGAACCGCAGCTGCGCGCGGTACACCAGCCGGTTCTGCTCCAGCCGCACCGTCTCGTCGTACGAGCGCAGCTCCCACAGCTTCATCCGCCGCCACAGCCGGAACGTCGGCACCGGCGACAGCACCCAGCGCATCAGCCGCACCGACTCCATGTGCCGGTCCGCGGTGATGGCCGCGATCCGCCCCACCGCGTGCCGGGAGGCCTCGACGACCACCACGAACAGCACCGGGATCACCGCGTGCATCGCCATGCCCAGCGCGTCGCCCCAGGACGCCGCCGCGTTGAACGCGATGGTCGCCGCCGTCAGCAGCCACGCCGTCTGCCGCAGCAACGGGAACGGGATCCGCAGCCAGGTCAGCACCAGGTCCAGCGAGAGCAGCACCACGATGCCCGCGTCGACGCCTATCGGGAACGCGTAGGCGAAGGCGCCGAAGCCCTTCTCGATCGCCAGGTCCCGCACCGAGTTGTACGAGCCGGCGAAACCGATGCCCGAGATCACGCAGGCGCCGACGGCCACCACGCCCAGCAGAGCCCGGTGCGCGCGGGTAAGGGAAGGACGTGCCATTCGATGATCAACCCCTGGGACTCGGCAGCTGCCGTAGGACCTGTAGCCGCCGAGTACACGTCCCCGCCCGGGGCGCACGACCGCGGGACACCACGGACTTGATGCGCCGTTGACAGACTCGGCCCACCGGATACTACTCGCACGGGCGTTCACCCCCGTCGCCAGGCCGGACCGGCACCACTCCTCCACTGGTCCACACCATCGTGCACACCGCTCCCCGCCGGGCGCGTCACCCCGCGGCCGGCCGCTCCGCCGCACCATTCAGGTACGCCAGCACCGCCAGCACCCGGCGGTTGCCGTCCTCCGTCGGCGACAGCTGCAACTTCCCGAAGATGTTGGCGATGTGCTTGGCCACGGCCCCGTCACTGATCGTCAGCCGCGCGCCGATCGCCGAGTTCGAGCACCCCTCCGCCATCAGCCCCAACACCTCCCGCTCCCGCGGCGACAGCCGCTGCAACGGCTCCGAACCCGCGTTGTGCTGCAGCAGCCGGCCGATCACGTCCGGATCCATCGCCGTCCCTCCCGCTGCCACCCGGCGCACCGCGTCCACGAACTGGTCCGCGTTGAACACCCGGTCCTTCAACAGGTAGCCCACCCCGCCGGTGCCGTCCGCCAGCAACTCCCGTGCGTACAACTGCTGGACGTGCTGAGACAGCACCAGCACCGGCAGGCCCGGTATCTCCCGACGCGCCGCCAGCGCCGCCTGGAGCCCCTCGTCCGTCAGCGTCGGCGGCAGCCGGACGTCCACCACCGCGACGTCCGGCCGCTCCGACAGCAGCGCTGCCAGCAGGTCCGGCCCGGTCTCCACCGCGGCCGCGATGGTGAACCCGTGGACCTCCAACAGCCGCGTCAGGCCTTGGCGAAGGAGGTAGAGATCCTCGGCGAGGACAACGCGCACGGCAGCTCCATCGTGATGGTGGTCGGCCCGCCCACAGGACTGTCGAGCGAGATCACTCCGTCGAACGTACCCAACCGCTTCTCGATCCCCCGCAACCCACCGCCCGTCTCCATCCGCGCGCCCCCGTGCCCGTCGTCCGTCACCACCACCCGCAGCCGGCCCGCCCGGTGCAGCACATCCACCCAGACCTGCCAGGCCCGCGCGTGCTTCGCCGCGTTCGCCAGCAACTCGCTCACGCTGAAGTACACCGCCGTCTCCAAGGACGCCTCCGGCCGGCCCGACAGACTGACCGTCACCTCCGTCGGCACCACCGCCGTCAACGCCAACTCCCGCACCGCATCCGGCAGACCGCGCTCCGCCAGCACCGGCGGGTGTATGCCCCGGACCAGATCCCGCAGCTCCTGCAGCGCCTTCGCCGAGGACTCCCGCGCCTCCGCCAGCAACTCCCGCGCCGCCGTCTGGTCACTCGTCATCAGGTGCTCGATCGTCCCCAGCGTCAGCCCGATCGCCACCAGGCGCGCCTGCGCGCCGTCGTGCAGATCCCGCTCGATCCGCCGCAGCTCCGCCGCCTGGGCGTCCACCGCATCCGCCCGGGTCTCCGTCAGCTGCGCGACTCGCTCGGTCAGTTGAGCGCGGCTCGGCTTCGGCGCGCCACCCAGCACCCGGCACGCCAGCTCGTTGTGCGTCCGCACCGCCCACGGCATCGCCAGCATCCCGACCGCCACCGCGACACCGCCGAGGAACAGACTGATCAGCACATTCGTCGGATGGTTGTAGATCCCGAAGAACTGCCGACGATCCACCTGCACGGTCAGTATGAACACCAGCCCGCCCCACACCAGAACCATCGGCACACCCAGCAGCGCCACCACTCCTGCCGGATTCACCAGCAGCCACAGCCCCTCCCGCTGCACCTGCCTGTCCCGCACCGCCCACTGCACGAACTGCACCAGCCGCGCCACCTCCTGCTTCCGGTGGTACGACACCCCTGTCCACCAAAACCCGCGCGCGTCCTGCTCCAATGCCTCCCGCGTCGAATACACCACCCGCCAGGGCTCCCCCGAGGCGCGCTCCACCCGCTGCCGCGCCCACCCTGCTCCGTGACGCACGATCCAGTACAGCGCCGTCGCACCGGCCACACCCACGCACGGCACTGCAACGAACGGCGCCAGCGGGCCCCCGTCGAACAGCCGAAAGACCACCAGCCCCGCAAACAGCGCCGCCATAAACGGCATCGCCGGCCCCGCGGCCGCCGCTGCCGTCATCACCAAGCCCTGCCCGAAGGCCTGCACCGCCGCCCGCGCCCGCTCCCCCACAACGGACCTGACGGACCCACCGTCGAACCACGTTGTCGTCGCCAAGGTCCACTCCCCGAGAGTTGATCGCCGTCCCCAAGAACGCTCTCAGTCTCTCCCTGACCCCCACGCCAGCACATTGGCCGTGCCACCCGTCTTTCAGGTGGACCTAAGTCCACCCCGACTGGTGGTGGCCGATACCGGGAACGCGAAAAAGCCCCCCGCCGTAAAGGCGAGGGGCTTTCCCTGAAAAATTGTTCGGCGGCGTCCTACTCTCCCACAGGGTCCCCCCTGCAGTACCATCGGCGCTGTGAGGCTTAGCTTCCGGGTTCGGAATGTAACCGGGCGTTTCCCTCACGCTATGACCACCGAAACACTATGAAACTGTCGAACCGGAACCCACACACCCCACAAGAGCGGGGCGGGATTCTGTTCGTGGTTTCAGAACCAACACAGTGGACGCGAGCAACTGAGGACAAGCCCTCGGCCTATTAGTACCGGTCAACTCCACCCCTCACAGGGCTTCCATATCCGGCCTATCAACCCAGTCGTCTACTGGGAGCCTTACCCTCTCAAGGAGGTGGGAGTGCTCATCTCGAAGCAGGCTTCCCGCTTAGATGCTTTCAGCGGTTATCCCTCCCGAACGTAGCCAACCAGCCATGCCCTTGGCAGGACAACTGGCACACCAGAGGTTCGTCCGTCCCGGTCCTCTCGTACTAGGGACAGCCCTTCTCAACACTCCTACGCGCACAGCGGATAGGGACCGAACTGTCTCACGACGTTCTAAACCCAGCTCGCGTACCGCTTTAATGGGCGAACAGCCCAACCCTTGGGACCTACTCCAGCCCCAGGATGCGACGAGCCGACATCGAGGTGCCAAACCATCCCGTCGATATGGACTCTTGGGGAAGATCAGCCTGTTATCCCCGGGGTACCTTTTATCCGTTGAGCGACGGCGCTTCCACAAGCCACCGCCGGATCACTAGTCCCTACTTTCGTACCTGCTCGACCCGTCAGTCTCACAGTCAAGCTCCCTTGTGCACTTACACTCAACACCTGATTGCCAACCAGGCTGAGGGAACCTTTGGGCGCCTCCGTTACTCTTTAGGAGGCAACCGCCCCAGTTAAACTACCCACCAGACACTGTCCCTGATCCGGATCACGGACCCAGGTTAGACATCCAGCACGACCAGAGTGGTATTTCAACGGCGACTCCACCATGACTGGCGTCACGGCTTCAAAGTCTCCCACCTATCCTACACAAGCCGAACCGAACACCAATATCAAGCTATAGTAAAGGTCCCGGGGTCTTTCCGTCCTGCTGCGCGAAACGAGCATCTTTACTCGTAATGCAATTTCACCGGGCCTGTGGTTGAGACAGTCGAGAAGTCGTTACGCCATTCGTGCAGGTCGGAACTTACCCGACAAGGAATTTCGCTACCTTAGGATGGTTATAGTTACCACCGCCGTTTACTGGCGCTTAAGTTCTCAGCTTCGCCCGACCGAAATCGGACTAACCGGTCCCCTTAACGTTCCAGCACCGGGCAGGCGTCAGTCCGTATACATCGCCTTACGGCTTCGCACGGACCTGTGTTTTTAGTAAACAGTCGCTTCTCGCTGGTCTCTGCGGCCACCACCAGCTCAGGGAGCAAGTCCCATCACCAGCAATGGCCCCCCTTCTCCCGAAGTTACGGGGGCATTTTGCCGAGTTCCTTAACCACAGTTCACCCGAACGCCTCGGTATTCTCTACCTGACCACCTGAGTCGGTTTGGGGTACGGGCCGCCATGAAACTCGCTAGAGGCTTTTCTCGACAGCATAGGATCATCCACTTCACCACAATCGGCTCGGCATCAGGTCTCAGACTACGTGTTGCGCGGATTTGCCTACGCAACGTCCTACACCCTTACCCCGGGACTACCACCGCCCGGGCTGGACTACCTTCCTGCGTCACCCCATCGCTCACCTACTACCCCGTTGGGTCACCGGCTCCACCACGTCCCATTGTCCGAAGACTCCGGGCCGGCTTCACGGGCTTAGCATCA